>CAWEPO010000004.1:0-1313253 GCA_963811035.1 uncultured Verrucomicrobiae bacterium | reverse complement strand
TGGGGCGGGCGAACGCCGGGTTCGAGGCGCAATTTGCCACGCGGCGCACCGTCTTCACCATGGATTCGAACGGGAGCGCGAGCTTTTACTCGACCCGGCCGGGCGACCAAACGGACTTCAACGGCTGCCTCACCTTTCGTACCTGACGCATCACCCCGCGAGTGCAGTTTTCGTCGTCGGCCAATATCGCCTACCTTTCCCAGCCGGACATCAGCCGGGTGAATGCGCCCACCACCAATGTGGGCGACTATCTTTCCGGCACTTCAAGATGGATCTGACCTATCGGTTGACGAGGCGCTCTCCTCCACCTGACCTGCTTTTCGCTCAATACGACCATCTACAGCGGCGTGGCACAGGAGCGCGGCAATTTTTTCGAAGCGCTGCTGGGGACGGAGGGGCGCTACCGTTACACCCGCGCACGACCCTGCTAGGCGAACTCCGCTATGGCATGGTCACTTACCAAATCGATCCCCTGCGCGACTCCACCTCGCTCTACCTGATCGGGGGGATGGAGTTCGTCCTTTCCCGAAGATCACCGCCTCGGCCCGGCTCGGGGTGCAAATCCGGACCTTTACCGAAACCGAGGAATCCGCGATGGGCCCCTTCGGCGAGACGGCGCTGACCTGGCGCTACCATCCCGCGGGGCAGCTCACCTGGGCCACCCGGTTCGGGTTCGAGGAGCCGCCGAATGCGCAATCCTCGGTGCAGGTGTTCCGCACGGCATCAATTTGGGGCAGGCGTTCAGCGCCCGGTTGCGCGGGACGGCCGGATTCGCCAGCGCACCGGTCGTCACGTCGAAGACCTTGAAGATCTGGACGCGGTGACATTTCTTTCTCGATCGATGCCGGGATGCAGTATTCCTGGAGCGGCAACCACGCTCACCGCCAACTACAGCTTCACCGGCACGATCTCCTCCGTCCGGCTGGGGACTACCTTAGAAATCAGCTCTTCTTCGGCGTGCAATACGCTTTTTGAACGGGCGACTCTGGAGAATGTCCAAATCCGGCGCTGGCCGTTGCGAATCGAAAAAATTGAGTATTTTATCAGCTCTCACCGGAGCCTTCCTCCATTTATGACTGAAACCAGCGAAGTCAAACTCCACTTTCTCGACTACTGGAAAGTGATCAAGCAGCGGGCGGGGCTGATCACGCTCGTTTTCCTGCTGGTGATGGTGACTGCCGGCATCACGACCTATTTCATGCCGCGGAAGTACCTCGCGAAGGTGACGATGGAAATCCGGTCGGACGATTACAAGCTGACGCCGATTTCGAGGGGCGCGGGCGGCCATACGATCCGCAATTCGTCGCCACGCAGTTCCAGATTTTGCGGAAGTCGGAGATTTCGCAGCCGGTGATCGAGCAGTGGACCTCTCAAGTCGTATTCGGCGGACGGGCCGCGGCTCGAGATGCAGCGTTTTCGATCCTGGTGCGCTCGCTGGAGATGCAGGAGGTGCGCAATACCGGCCTGATCGAGATCGGCGCGTGGCATACCGACCGGCAGGTGGCGGCGGATATCGCGAATACGATCGCGGTGGTGTACCGGAACAATCGCTTGGAGAATCTGGAGCAGGCGACCAATCGTGGGCTGGCGCAGTTCCAGGACGAAGTATCGAAGCAGCGCAAGGTGGTGGAGGACTATTTGCTGGAGGCGTCCAAGGTGCGCGAGCGCGATGGCATTACCGATCCCGATCCGGAGAACGCCGCAGCGCTGCTCGCCACCAGCGATCGCCAGCCAGTCGCCGCCGAAGGGGCGGTGAACGATCAGCGGATTCGCGTGACCGCGCTCCGGACGAACCTGGCGCGGATGGAGACACTGAAGCCGGAAGAGTTGAAGGAAGCGTTGCGGAACTTGGGAGTAGAGGATGCGACCGTTTCGACCAATGTCGCTCTTTTGCTCCAATCGCGGGTGGAAGAGATCAACCTGCTCAACTCGGGCTTGGGCGTGAACCACCCGCGGATCAAGGCGCTGCGGGCCAAGATCATCGAGTACAACAGCATCCTGAGCGAGGCGCTGCAAGGCATACGCCGCTCGGAGGCGACCAAACTGCAAATCGCGGAGGAGACGCTTTTGACGCTGGAAAAGCGGCTCGAGGACACGATCAAGGAAGCGGTGGCGAAGACCGGCAACAAGAGCGCCTACGTGGAAGCGAAGGCCAAGTATCTGAATGCGAAGCGCATCCTGGAAGCCGCCGAAATGCGCCTTTCCACGGCACGGATGGAGCAGAGGGTCGATATCGATCCGGTGCGCATCTGGGAGCGGGCGATGCCGCCACTCGGGCCGGATAGCCCGCCCGTGAAGCAGTACCTCGTTTTCGCCGCTTTCATGGGCTTGGTGATGGGCGTGCTGCTCGCCTTCTTCATCGAGTACCTCGACACGAGCGTGAAGACGATCGACGACGTAGAGCGGTTCCTGAAGTGCTCCGTGCTGGCGGTGATCCCCAAGGGGATTCCGATGCTGGTGAAGATCAAGGGAGAGCACCCTGACGCTGAGGCCTACCGCATCCTGCGGGCCAACATCGAGTTCAACAAGCCATCGCCCGATGCCAAGTCGATCACGGTGATTTCGGCGGGGCCTGGCGAAGGCAAATCGACGACGCTGAACAACCTCGCTTACACGTGCGCGAAGGGCGGCTACAACGTGCTGGTGGTCGATGCGGATTTGCGCCGGCCCACGCAGCACACGTTCTTCGACACGGACAACGCGCTGGGCTTGGTGGATTTTCTCACGGGCACCGCCTCGATCGATGCGATCACCCGCACGACGAAGATCGACAACCTTTCCTTCATCCCGAGCGGGCAGCTTCCCCCGGACGCGGTCGGCATCCTGAATAGCGAGCCGATGAATCAGCTCATCGAAAAAGTGAAAAGCCAGTACGACCTAATCTTTTTCGATTCCCCGCCGATCCTCGGCGTGAGCGACGGCTCGGTGCTCGCGAGCGAAATGGACATGACGGTGATGGTGGTGCAGCACCGCCGCTTCCCGCGCGCCATGCTGCTGCGGGTGAAGCAAGCGGTGGAGCAGGTAGGTGGAGCGATGATCGGCGTCGTGCTGAACAACGTCGATACGCGCCAGGACGAAGGTTACGCCTACTACAACGCCTATCAGGATTACTACGCCGCCCCGCGCCGCGAGACGCCCGCCCTGCGCGCGCCCGCGCCGCGCCGCACCATCGCCGCCGCGCCGGCCGCCCGCCATACCAATGGGGACGGCAGCGACTACTAAGCAAACCTTTCGCACGCCATGAAATTCTGCCTCTTACTCATCACGGTCTTCGCCTTGCTGGCGCCCGCGGGCTATTCGCAAGCCGTCATCCGCAAGGGCGACGTCTTCGACCTCCGACTCAGCGGCATGCCCGCGGAAACGGCCAGCGAATTCATGCTCCAGTACACCGTCGACGATACTGGCCGGGTGAAGATTCCCTACATCGGCGACGTGCAGGCTGGCGGCCTCAACACGACTGACGTGGCGCGGTCGATCGAAAAACGATTGGTCGCGGAGAAGATCTTCACGCAACCGACGGCGGTGATCCTTTTGCAGACGCAATCGCGCTTCGTGACGATCGGCGGGGAAGTGCGCGGGCCCGGCGTGGTGCCATGGTCGCCGGATCTTACGCTTTCGCAGGCGCTGAAGCGCGTGGGCGGCCTCGGCGAATGGGGCAGCGACAAGAAGATCAAGATCACCCGCGAGGGGAAAAGCTGGATGGTGAACCTGCGCAAAGCGGCCAAGGATCCGAATCAGAATCCGAAGCTGTTGCCGGGGGATGAGGTAGAGGTGCTGTAGGGGAGAGGCGCTGACGTGCCGCGGCTTTTCGCGGAAATCTGAACTTCAGAACGTTATGAAATTCTATCTGCTTGTCCTTGCCGGGTTCGCCCTGCTCGCTCCGGCTGGTTATGCCCAGGCACTCATTCGCAAGGGTGACGTCTTCGACCTGCGCCTCAGCGGCATGCCGGCCGAGACGGCCAGCGAATTCATGTTCCAGTATGCGGTCGATGATAGTGGGCGGGTGAAGATTCCCTACATCGGCGACGTGCAAGCGGGCGGCCACAGCCCCACCGACGTGGCGCGGACCATCGAACGCCGCCTGGTGGCGGAGAAGATTTTCACCCAGCCGACCGCGCTGATTCTCCTGCAAACGCAATCGAGCTTCGTGACGATCGGCGGCGGAGTGCGCGCGCCCGGCGTGGTGCCATGGTCGCCTGATCTCACTCTTTCGCAGGGGTTGATGCGAGTAGGTGGCTTGGACGAATGGGGCAGAGACACCAAGATCAAGATTACGCGGGAGGGGAAGAGCTGGATGGTGAACCTGCGCAAAAAGGACAAGGACGCGAACCAGAACCCGAAGCTGCTGCCAGGGGATGAGGTGGAGTTTTTGTAAGCGGAGCGAAGTGGGTGGATTGCGACGAGCGAGGCTGCTATGGGCCTCCGCAGCCGCGGCTATGATCTCGCAGGAGGCGGTAACGTCGTGAGGGCTACGAGCGAGGGGCGTCGGCGGCGGGGGCGGCGCCGGGGTTTTGCGCGGGGCCGGTGAGGGGCTCGGCGGCTTTTTCTTCGTCGAGGAGCTTGGGCTCGGGGAGGAAGAAGCTGACCAGGAAGGCGATTACGGCCATGGAGGTGGCGATGGTGCCGGCGGCGAGGGCGACGTGCATTGGCTTGACGGCTAGGACTCCGCCGGCAAACAGGGGGGCGAGCCAACTGGTGTTGAGGGTGGCCATGCTGGTGCCGATCATGCGGCCGCCGACGTTGGTGGCGAAGCTGCCGCCGGTGCCGCGCAGATGCAGCGGGAAGACTTTCGGGAGGTATTCGCCGAAGTAGCTGAATTGCGCCACGGTGAGCAGTCCGCAAAAGAAATAGGCCCAGAGGAAAAGCTCGCCGCCTTGGTGGAAGAAATTGAAGAAGGTGAGCGGCATGATGATGAGCGCCGGCACCTGGAATACGCGCAGCATCGCGACGCGGCCCATGCCGACGATCAACAGCACGGCCAGCAAAATCCGGCCGAGGAGCCCGCCCATTTCCTGGCGGAACTGCAATTTGTCGGCCATCTGTTTTACCTGGTCGTTGATCGGCTTCTGTTTGACGAAGTTTTCCTTGATCTGGCCGAGGAGCGGCTGGCGGGCGGCATCGTTGGGCGGGAGGGCGTTGAGTTGGCGGTTGAGGGTCTCGCCTTCCTTGCGGAGCGGAGCGAGCGCGGCGGCTTGCGGCTTGAGCTCGGGCAGGCCAGGCGTGACGCGTGCGACGGTGACTTGCAGCGCGCCGAACGCAATGCCGTAGGCGCAGGCGGAGAGGATGGCCGTGACCAGCGTGACGCGACGCAACTCCGGGGCGAAGAGCGCGCCGAAGCTGGGGCGCTTGAGCGACCCGGCCGCCTTGCGCTCTTTCCACACGCGCGACTCGGGCACGAAGGGGAGCATGAGCGCGATCGGGATCGCGGGGAGGAGGCCGGTCATCAGGAGGTAGCGCCACGCGCCGGGGTCGGTGGAGCCAAGGCCAAGCGGGAGGCCCATGTGCGCGAGGCTCTTGCCGTGTGAGGAAATCCAGATGCTGACCAAGGTAACCAGCACACCGCCGAGCGAGGCGAAGGCCTGGGTGATGCCGAGCCATTTCTCCCGCTGTTTCCTATCCTCGAAGACCTCGGCCAGCCAGGTGATCGCGGCGATGAATTCCACGCAGACGCCGATGAAGGTGGTGCAGCGGAAGAAGACGAAGACCGGCAGCGAAGTGGCATACGCCGCGCAAAAGGGCGAGAGCGAGTAGACGAAGATGCTCAGGGCCATCACGCGCTTGCGGCCGAATTTATCCACCAGCCAGCCGCCGAGCAGGCCGAACACGCCGCCGCACAGCGCCGCGATCCAGAGCAGCCGGCCCACCCACTCGTTCACGAGGGGATTGTTTTGCGGCACGCGGAGCAGCTCCGCGATGGCCGCGGGCGCCACCAGGGGCGTCATCAGCAGCTCGTAGGTATCGAAGAGGAAGCCGATGCTGGCGATGATGATGATCAGCCAGTGCGTGGTGGTGAGGCGCGAGGAGGCGGGGGTGGACATGAGGTGGGACTGCTAGGAATTTTGATCCACTAGATACAGGAAAGGGAAGGCAGCGTGGGCAACGCGCTCTCTCGGCTCGCTCGTGCCCAAACTCTGTTTGGGCACGCACTAAGGACCGAAACTCTATTTCGGATGGAGGGTGTGTTTTGCGGGAGGGAGAAGGTGTGCAACGTTAGGAAGGCTTCGCGAAACAGAGTTTCGCTGGCCAGTGCGTGCCAAACTGAGTTTGGGCACGAGAGCTGAGAGACGATAGGACGCTGGCTATTTGGCCGCGACCGGGTTCGCCGGCTTTGCGGCATCGGCGGAAGGCTTCGGCGCGACGGGCTTGGCGCCTTCGCCAATAGCGTAGAGGTGGGTCTGGGTGGTGATGTAGAGGGTGCCGTTGGCGACGATCGGAGTGGAGAGGACCGGGGCGGCCATGTTCACTTCGCTGAGGACCTTTTTCTCCTTGTTCACGGCGAAGACGACCAAGTCACCATCTTCATCGCCGACGTAGACTTTGCCATCGACCACAAAGGTGGAGCCCCACATGTGGGCCTGCATGTCGTGCTCCCAATATTTCTTGCCGGTCTCTGCATCGAGGCAGTAGACGAAGCCGGAGAAGTCACAAATGAAGAGGAGCCCGCTCTCGGGATCGATGGAGACGGTGGAGATGGAGCGGTGGATTTCCTTGAAGTCCCAAATGAGCGCGCTCTTGGTGACATCGCCGGTCTTGGTGGCATCGACGCAGACCAGGCGGCCGACGCCTTCGCCATGCTCGGGGTCCTGGCCGATTGGGACATAGACGCGATTCTTGTAAAAGACCGGGGTGGCGTTGATCTCGCTCGGGCCTTCCGCGGCGGGGTATTTGATCGGCTTGCCGCTTGAGTCTTTCTTGTATTCTTCGGGCACGCAATCGAACCACCAGATCTTCTTGAGAAAGCTCGAGTCGCCGTCTTTAACGGGCTCCGGGCCGAAGGCGTAGAGGATGCCGTCGCCGCCGCCGAAGTAGACCTGCTTCTTGCCATTCACTTCGCCGACCGACGGAGAGCTCCACTGGCCATGCTTGATATTCGGCCCGATGGCGGCGTCGTCCTCGGCCAGAAACTCGCCGGTTTGCTTGTTGAGCGAGATGAAGCTGGGCGACTGCGGCGACGGGATATTGACGTGGGTCCAATCCTGGCCGTTCGAGGTGCAGGTGAAGAGGTTGTCGCCGATCGAGATGACCGAGCAATTCGAGGCGTTGTGCGGGAAGACGCCCAGCTCATCCATCATGTCGTACTTCCAGAGGATGTCGGCGTCCTTCTCGGTGACTTTCGCCGCCGGTTTGCCCGGCCCGGAGATGTATTGGCCTTCGTCCATGAAGCTCCCCTGGTTGCCATTGGTCTGGCCATTGAGATCGAGCGCGAGCACGTCGCAGCGGCTGGTGACCAGATAGACGCGGTCGCCCTGCACATCGGGCGAAGAGAGGATGCCCAGATACTCCCAGTCATTCACCTTGCCGCTAGCCAGCTTTGGAACGACGAGCTGCCAGAGGAAGCCGCCGCTGTATTCATCGAGCGCCAGGAGGATGGAACGGTCGTCGGTAAAGCGCTCGTCGCGAGGCGTGGCGTTGTTGGTGCCGACCAAAACTTTACCGCTGCTTACGACGGGATTGCCGTAGCTCTGCGAGCCGAGCTTGGCGACCCACTTTACGTTTTTCGTAGTGGCGAGATCGATGTCTTCGGAGCCCTTGATGAATTTGCCTGGGTCGAATTGGGCGGGGAAGCCTTTCGCGGCAGAGTACATGTTGCGGCCGGGGTCTGCGCCGCCCCAGCGGGGCCAGTCTTCGGCGCTGCTAAAGGCGGCGCTGGCCAGAAGCGCGATCGAGGTCGCGAGCGCGTGGAAGGGGAGATTCTTAGTCATAGTCGTAGTCGTAGTCGTAGTCTTAGTCAAAAAATTGCTCTCATTCAGCTGGAGTTATCTCTCCACCATACCCGCCGAGTCCTGGATCCTCCGCCACTCGCGAACTGTCAATGGATTGAATCAGCCCAATCAGCATCGAAACGATTTGGCTGTGGATCTCCTTCCCTGCATCCGCTGCCTCCTCAGTGATCAACTGCTTGGCCAGCAGCACGTCCAGACATGCGGCAGATTCGAGAGTGGAGCCTCGCGCGATATCCAGGAATCGGCATCGATCGGCAGCAGTGAATTTGCCGTTGCCCTCGGCGATATTGAGCGGGATCGAAGTCGAGGCGCGGTCGAGTTGATCAGTGACGGAGAGACGTTTTGGAAGCGTTTCGAGGAGTGGAGAGGCCCAGGCGACGAAGCGAATGGAGGCTTGGTAGACGTTTAGGCGTTCGTGACCAAAGTAAAGCTTCATGAGAAGGCTGCCGGTTTAGACTATGACTATGACTAAGATTAAGACTGCGAACGCGCTCGCGCCTGGCGTTACTGGGCCGCCGTCTTCCCCCCCTCATTCTTCGTCACCGAAATATTATCGATCCACGCACGCTGTTCCTGCGGCGTAAACGCAAAGAACCCAGGGCAGCCGTGCGTATTCGCATTCTTATGTGGGACTTCGATGCTCCAGGCTTCCGGTTCTGCGTCGCCTTTTTTCCACGCTTTGCCCCGGATGGTGCCGGACCCGTCGGCGGCGACGTCGACGCGGGCTTTCAGGTGGTACCACTCATTCGGGGACCACTTGAAGGGGGCGGAGACGATGAGGCGCTCCTGGTTGGAGCTCACTTCGATCTTTTGCGCGTTGCCTTTGAGGGTGATGAGGTAGCGCTGGTTGATGACGCCCACTTCGCTCATTTTGCGCTTGTTGCCTTCGGTCAGGACGTCGGCCTCGACGGTGTAATTGCTCGATTCCGGATGACCGATGAAGACCTGGCCGCGCTGGAAGAGTTTGTTATCGATGCTCTTGCAGAGCGCTTTGTTTTCGCCTTCACCGGGCGCTTTGCGGATTTCGAAACGGAAGCGCGCGCCGTTCCACGGGAGCGGCGGGTAATTGAACGGCGTGGGCGGCTCGATGACGTTCCAATTCGTGGGGCCCGGAGGCGGAGGAGCGGTGGCGGCGCTCGGCGCGACTGGCACCGCGGGGGTGGCCGGGGAAGGCGCATCGACCGAAGCGGGAACGCCGCCCGGCCCAGGGCCGGTCTTGAAGGTGAGCTCGAATTTCTCGAAGTCCTGCTTGATCGGCAGCCCGCTGAGGACGCGCCCGCGGAAGACCCCTTTCGACTCGCCCAAGCTCGCCATGAACGCGCCGGCGCTCGGCGCGAGCTCCGGGTCGGCGACGAGTTTGCCGTCGGCGTAGGTCCCTTTCATGGAGGCCTTCACCAAGGCGGTGGGCGGGATGTAGGGCTCCACCTTCACCTTCTTGAGATCGACGTTTTCCTCGACGGTGAAGCCGTTCGCGTCGAGCGCGCGCACGCGGAGCGGCGCAGACTGGCCCGAGATGAGAAAGACCTCATTCGGGATCACCTGCAGACGCGCGGCTGGGCCGGGCTGGGGCCACTTTTCTGAGGCCGGCGCTGGCGCGAGGCCCTTGTTATTCCCCTTCGTGCCGAAGCAGTAGAGCTTCTGGTCGGTCTGCACGTACACTTTTCCATTGAAGGCGATGGGCGAGCCGTAGCAGCGGCCGGCCAGCGGCGTCCGCGAAAGGATTTCCGCGTCTTTCTCGCCCGGCTTCAACACGTAAAGCTCCCCATTGCCGCCGCCGCCGGCGCCTTCCTGCCCGCCCGTCACGGTGTACATCGCCACGTAGAGTTTGCCATCGGCGTAAAACGGCGAGCTTTGCCGCTGCTCCGGCGCGAGCTTCTTCTTCCAGAGGATCGTGCCTTTATCCGCATCGATCGCCACCACCTCGCCGACCCCGTTCACTTCATACAGGCGATTCCCGACGAGCGCGGGCGAGCTGGCAAGGTTACCCGAAGGATTGCGCCAAAGCTCGAGCTTCTTTGGATCGAGCAGCTCGGGCTTGCCCGGCTCGGTGATCTTGAAAGTCTGCGGCAGCTTAAACGCGGCGCTCCGGCCCACTTCGGAGGAATCGAGGTTCTCCGACTCGTGAATGACGAGCAGAGAGTCTTTGTAGCGGAGCACGCCTGCATTGATGCCGCCCTTCGCGCCGGCTTTCGCAGCGGGGAAACGGAACAGCGGATCGCCCGTGCGCGCGTTCAGCCCGATCACCGACGAGTCCCCCGCGGCCGAGATGAGCACCCGTTTACCCTCGATCCAGGTGAGGTATGGCGGGGAGAACGTGTTGTCCTGCGGCCGCTCCGCCGGCGAGGAGGACCAGACGAGCTCGCCGGTTTTCTTGTCGAAGGCGTAGAAGCGGTCGCCGGCCGGGCCGGAAGCGCCCCAGTTCGAGGTGATGCCGCGGGTGATCACCAGTTCCTGGTCGATGACCGGAGTGGCGGTGCGCGAATTGGGGAAAGTGAGGCGGCCGAATTCCTCCATCATCGAGTGCTCCCACAGTTTTTTGCCTTCGGCGGTGAAGCAGGCGAAAATGCCCTGCGTGCCCATCATGTAGACATTGCCGGTCTCCGCATCGACCGTCGGGCTGGAGGTGGCGTAGCGGAGATAGATCGTGTCGCTGAGGAAATCGTTGAAACGGTGCTCCCACACTTTTTCGCCGGTTTCGGCATTGAAGCAGGCGATCACCTCCTGGAGCTCCGGGCCATCGCCCTGGTAGCCATTGATGTAGAGCTTGCCGTTGGCGATCACCGGGGCGGATTGGCCGGGGAAATCAGCCGTCCAGAGCGCCGCCTTCGCGTCGATTTTCTCCGGAAGCCCTTTTTCGCGCGAGGTGCCGTTTTGGTCCGGGCCGCGCCAGCTCAGCCAGCCGGCGGCGGTGCCCGCGGTGGCAGCGGCCGAGGTTTCGGGCTTCCCCGGTTTGTCGGGCTTGGCGCCTTTCTTGGCGGCGAAGGACGGGACGGTGAGCAGAGAGAGGGAAGCGGCGAGAGGAAAGAAGAGACGGGCCTTCATGAGAGAGAGGGAAGCGTTGAGCCGACTGGGAGGAGAGGGAGAAAAGGTATGAGCGAGCGGAGGAGGGATGTCAATCGTACTTGTACGTATTAAATTTACGGGGCGGCACTTTCGTTAGTGGAAATGTGGCGGAGAGGGTTCGCTCGCCATGCGGCGCGTGGTCTGAATTTTTTGCCGCCGTTTTGCCGCGCGGTCCTAGGGGGGCGGGGGACGTAAACACGATGTAACGTTTTCTGGCCTGCCGCCTGCTAAGAGGTCGGATACCCATGAAATCAATTTTCGAAGGCTTAAGGCGAAAGAAGACCGGAGGGCCGCCAAGCGCGGCGGATGGGTCGTCGGCTGAAACGCCCGGCTGGCTCGGGAAAACCCACCCGGCATTCCCCGGACCTGGCATGCCGGACCTCGCGATGGCTCCCGCGACGGAGCGCACGAGTGAGCCCGTGCCGGTGGCGGCGCCGGAAGGCGAGAAGGTCACGTTCGAGCTTGGAGACATCCTCACGCGCATTCCCGCGCATCTGCTCAAGGACGGTAAGCCCGACCCCGCGCGACCCTTGACCGTGGATATTTCCGAGCTCGCCAAGTGCCTCGCGGATGGCCGGAGCACCACGCCGTTGGCCGCGATCTATCGCGCCGCGCCGGACATCTTCGTGGAGGCGGCGCCGCCGGATGGGCAAATGGAAATCCGCTATCCGTGGCGGAGAATTCTGCAGCTTTTGCAGGAATCGCCGCCGGGTGAAGGGCTGTCGGCGAGTCTCGCCAAGGCGCTCCAGCAGCTCAAGCAGGCCCAGGCGCTTCAGAAGTCGCTGGAAAACGCTGCCGCGACCGCGGAAGCGCCGCCGGCGAAAGCGCGCGGCGTGGTGCCGGGTCCGAAGCGCTTGGTGAACGGGCGAAAAGCCCTCGACGCGCAAGTGTCGTGGTTTTCGGCACAGGTGGAGACGGGCCGCACTGAGAAGGCGCCGGTCGCGCCGGCCGCGAAGGCTCCGCTCCAAGCCGTGAAGAAGCAGGCGGCGCCGCCGGTTCCAGCGGCGGCGAGAGCGTTTTCGATGTCCGATCTCAGCCCCGCGAAGACGGATGCGCCGGTGCCACCACCCCATCCAGCGGCTATGCCGGATCTCAAGCTGGCCGCCGCGCCGGCTCCCGAAGATTCGCGGCCGGTGGACGCACCAAGCGCGCCGCCGGCGCATGGCAATGAGGAGGAGCTGGCCCGGCTGAATGCCGAGCGTGACGCGGCGGTTTCGCGTCTCGCCGGAGAAACTGACGCCGCCGCGCGGGAGCGCGATCACTTGCAGAGGGAGCAGGAGACGTGCGTCGGCTTGATCATGGCGCAGCACGAAAGCGAGATCGCCAAGTTGCGTGGGGAGCACGGAGCCGCGCTGGCGGAGCTCAACGCCGCGCGCGGCCAGGATGCCGAGGCGATTGCCACTTTGAAAAGCGAGCACGCGCACGCGCTGGAAGAGGCGCACGTGGAAGCCGCAAGAAAACTTTCCGAGCTGACTCACCGTTGGGACGCGGAGCGCCAGCAATTCGAGGCGCGAATCCGGGAGCTGGAAAGCAATCACGACAAAGCCATGGCGGAGGCTGCAGGCGAGCGCGCCCAGCGCGCGGCGGAGTTTGCGGGTGGGCAGGAAAATTTGCGCCGTTCGCTTGCCGCGCGAATCGAGGAAGTCAACGCGGAGGCGGCGGCGATGAAGGACGATTTCCGCACCGATTTGGCAGACGCCGGCGATCAGTGGGAGAAGGCCATCACCGCGCTGGCGGAGGAACGCGATCGCGCCCTCGCCGCTGCCGATCCCGGTTCCGCTGCAGCGCTGGCGGCGCTCGCGGAAAAGGAGAATCAGCTCGTGTGGAAAGATCGCCTGATCGCCGAGCTCGAAGGCGAAGTGGAGACCTATCGCAGCCGGATCAAGACAGTGCTGAAGCAGCGCGATCAGCTTGTGGCGGAGAAGGAGAGCCTGGCCGCGGCGGCCGGCACGGCGCGCGAGCTCACGCAGGAAAAGAAATGGATGGAAGAGGATTTGCAGGCGCAGGCGGAATTGATCGCCTCGCTCGAGCAGCGCCTCGCCCGCTTCACCGACACCGAGAACGAGAGCGATATCGTCTATCCGGCCCGCCCCACCGCGGGCAAGGGAGGCGACATCCGCACCCATTTTGCCCTGGAGGCGCTCACCGATGGAGCACGATAAACTTCGCTCGTCGCGCATCTTCGTCTTCGACGAGGACGTGGGGAGCCTCAGCCTCCTGCGCAATATTTTGAACCGCGTCGGCTATCGCGATCTCACGGGCCATCGCGATTTCGCGGAGATCGCCAGCGCCACTGCCGAGGGCGGCGCGAACCTGATCGTGCTCACGCTGCCGGCGCTAGCCGAAGCGGGCCTGGCCGCGATCAAGCAAACGCGCACGAACGTGCCGCGCCAGGAGTGGGTCCCCGTGCTGGCGATTTCGGAGAATGCCGATCCGGAAATCCGGAGCCGCGCCTTTGCCGCGGGCGTGACCGAGTTTCTGGCGAAGCCCTTCGAGTGGTCGGAGTTCGTATTGCGGATTCGCAATGTGCTGCTGGTGCACAATTACCACGAGAACTTGCGCGAGCAGAACCGCGTGCTGGAGTACCGCGTGGCCGCCCGGACGAAGAGCCTCTCCGAGCGCACCGCGGAGCTGGAGGAGACGCTGGCGGAGCTGCGCGGCACGCAAAAGCAGGTGGTGCAGCAGGAGCGGTTCCGCGCGTTTGGCGAGCTGGCCGGCGGCATCGCACACGATTTCAACAACGTGCTGATGTGCGTGATCGGCTACACCGAGCTTTTGCTGAACGACAAAAAGGTGCTCGGCGCGGGACCGATGGTGGAGAAGTTTCTGCGGACCATGAACACGGCGGGCAACGACGCCTCGAAGATCGTCGGTCGGCTGCGCAACTTTTACCGGCCGCGCGAGGAGGCGGATGTCTTCACGCCCACCGACCTCCACAAACTGATGGAAGAGGTGGTGCCGCTGACCCAACCGAAGTGGAAAAACCAGGCGCTCAACGACGGGTGCGTGATCGAGGTGAAGCTGGAGCTTGGCGAGATTCCGCAGATCGCCTGCAACGCGCCGGAGATTCGGGAAACGCTGGTGAACCTCGTTTTCAACGCGGTGGACGCGATGCCGGAGGGCGGCACGATTACGCTGCGCACGCGCACGGAGGGATCGTTCGTCTGCCTCGGCGTGAGCGATACCGGGATGGGCATGTCCGAGGAGGTGCGGCAGCGCTGCATGGAGCCATTCTTTTCCACGAAGGGCGAGAAAGGAACCGGCCTCGGGCTGGCGATGGTTTTCGGCATCGTGAAGCGGCACGAGGGGACCGTGGAAATCGAAAGCGAAGCGGGCAAAGGCACGACATTCTGGATTCGCCTGAGCGCGACGCTAGCCGAGCAAGGCACGCTCGACGCGCCGGAGGACGTGCTTGGACAGCCGCTGCAAATTCTGGCCGTGGACGACGAAGAGCTTCCCCGCGATATTCTCAGCCGTTATCTCTCGGCAGACGGACATCACGTGGAGGTGGCCGTGGACGCCTATGACGCCTCGCTCAAATTCGACACGCGCACTTTCGACGTGGTGATCACCGATCACGCCATGCCGGGCATCAATGGCTGCCAGCTTGCGGTGAGCCTGAAAAAACGCGGAAATCCCGCGATTCTGCTCCTCACCGGGAGCACGGAATTGGTCGAAGCCGAATACCTGCCGGCAGGTCTCGATCACGTCGTGGGAAAACCGATCAACCAACAGGCCCTGCGCACCGCCATCGCGCGCGCCATCCAACGCAATCGCGCGTCGCTCGCCGCCGCGCCGGCGGAGAGAAGCGATTCTTCCGCGATCAACGAACTATGAAAACGGAAGACGGCAACCCATGGCTGGCGGTCGGAATCGATCTCGGCACCACCTTCAGCGCGATTGCCTGTGTGGATCACCACGGGAGGCAGCAGGTCATCCCCAATCGCGAAAACGAGCGGCTCACGCCCTCGGTGATTCTGTTCGATGGCGAAGCGGCCGTGGTGGGCACGGTGGCGCACCAGAATGCGATGTCGGATCCCGAGAAGATCGTCGATTTCGTGAAGCGCGAAATGGGGAAGGGGATGGAGCAGTTTCATCGCGAATTTGGCGGGCGGAAATTTTCCGCCGAGGAGCTTTCCGCGCTCATCCTGAAGAAACTGAAACTGGACGCGGAGTATTTCCTCGGCCAGCCGGTGACCGATGCCGTGATCACGGTGCCCGCGTACTTCAATGACGCCGAGCGCACCGCCACGCTGCACGCCGGGCAGCTCGCGGGGCTGAACGTGCTCAACGTGATCAACGAGCCGACCGCGGCCGCGCTGGCGTACGGCTTTCAGAATCTCAAGAAGAACCAGACGATTTTCGTCTTCGACCTCGGCGGCGGCACCTTCGACGTCACGATCATGCGCGTGGAAAACGAGGAAATCCGGATGCTCGCCAGCAACGGCGACCACCGCCTCGGCGGCAAGGATTGGGACGATGTGATCACGATGTGGGCCGCGGAGGAATTCGACGCGAAATTCGGCGAAGACCCGCTTCTCGATCTCGCCAGCTACCAGGATCTGCACAGCCGCTCGGTGACCGCGAAGATCCAGCTTTCGACGCGGGAAAGCACCACGCTCGTGCACAGCTACAATGGCAATAGCCTGCGCCTGGAGCTCACGCGCGAAGAATTCGAGCGGCGCGCGCGGCATCTCACGGATCGCTGCAAGATGATCTCCGAGATCGTGTTGGAGGAGGCGCAATTGAAGCCCGAAAACCTCGATTGCATCCTGCTCGTGGGCGGCATGACGCGCACCCCCTCCGTCCTCGCGATGCTCGACAGCCTCGCGCCGGGAGTGCGCCTGGCGGAGTTTGCTAATCCCGATGAGGTGGTCGCGCGCGGCGCTGCCTTGCAAGCGTCGCTGCTCCTTTTGCAGAATGCGAATGGATCGGTGGCGAAGGTGGCTTCGGAGGCGCTGCGGGAGCAGTTTTCCACCTCGCGCGGCGAGCTCATCAAGGTGACGAATATCGCGACCCACACCCTCGGCGTCGTCTTATGGGACGAGGCCGCCGGACAGGCCTTGGTGAGCCCGATGATCCAGCGCGGCAGCGCCATGCCCGCCAGCGTCACGCGCAACTTTTCCCTCTCCAAAGACGGTCTCGAGCAAATCTCCGTCTGGGTCGTCGAAGGCGAAAGCACCCTGCCCGACGAGTGCACCCCGCTCGGCGAATGCGACGCAATCCTCCCCGCGAGCATGCCCAAAGGCACCCCTGTCTCGCTCACCTACCGCTACACCGAAGATCAGGTGCTCGAGGTCCTCACCGAAGTCGCCGGCCAGGTCAGCCGCGCGACAATCCACCGCGCGGCCGGGTTATCCGATGAAGAGGTGGCCGCCGCGGCGATGGATTTCGATCGGATCGCGGTGAGTTGAGGCTCAGCGTTGCGCTCGCGCGGCTTACACTTCGGCCGGCGCCTCGGCCGCGGTGGGCGGCGTGGGGACGGTGAAAGTGAGCTTGCCGCCATCGGCGCTCACGTGGGCGGTGTCGCCGGGCTTGATGTTCGCCGCGGAGGATTTCCTCGGCCATCGGGTCTTCGAGGTAGCGCTCGACGGCGCGGCGCATCGGACGCGCGCCGTATTGCGGGTCGTAGCCTTTCTCGATGAGGAAGTCCTTGGCCTTGTCGTCGAGGACGAGGTGGATGTCCTTGGTCTTGATGCGCTCGGTGACCTTGTCGATCTCGAGATCGACGATCTGGAGCGAGCTCGGGCTTGCCCAGCGTGTGGAAGACGATGAGGTCGTCGAGACGGTTGAGGAACTCCGGCTTCAGGACGCGCTTGGCTTCCTCGAGGATCTTGTCCTTCATCGACGTCGTAGTCGCTGCTCGTCCTTGTTGGCGGCGCCGAAGCCCATCACGCTTGCTTCTTGATCAGCTCCGCGCCGATGTTCGAGGTCATGATGATGATCGTGTTGCGGAAGTCGATCTTGCGGCCGAGCGAATCGGTGAGCTTGCCCTCCTCCAGGATCTGCAGGAGCAGGTGCATCACGTCGGGGTGCGCCTTTTCGATTTCGTCGAAGAGCACCACGCGAGTACGGGCGGCGGCGCACGGCCTCGGAGAGCTGGCCGCCTTCCTCGTAGCCGACGTAGCCGGGAGGCGAGCCGATCAGGCGCGAGGCGGTGAACTTCTCCATGTACTCCGACATGTCGATCTGGATGAGCGCGTCGCGGTCGCCGAACATGAATTCGGCGAGCGTCTGCGCGAGGAAGGTTTTGCCGACGCCGGTCGGGCCGAGGAAGATGAACGAGCCGATCGGGCGGCGCGGATCCTTGAGGTCGGCGCGCGAGCGGCGCAGCGCCTTGGAGATCGCGATGACGGCTTCGTCCTGGCCGATGACCTTGCCCTTGCAGCTCGGCTTCCATGCGTGAGCAGCTTCTCGCGTTTCGGCCTGCTCCATGCGCTTGAGCGGAACGCCGGTCCACTTGCGAGACGACGTGCATGATGTCGTCCTCGGTGACCACGACTTCGCTTCTCTTCGCGCTGCTCGCGCCATTCGGTGAGGATGCGCTCGAGCTTCTCCTTGGCCTGCTTTTCGGTGTCGCGGAGGGCGGCGGCTTTTTCGAAGTCCTGCGCCTTGATCGCGCGCTTCCTTCTGCGCGCGGATCTCTTCGATCTCCTTCTCGATGTCCTTCACGTCCGGCGGGCGGGTCATGGAGCCGATGCGGGCGCGGGCGCCGGCTTCGTCCATGACGTCGATCGCCTTGTCGGGCAGGAAACGGCCGGTGAGATAGCGGTCGGAGAGCTTCGCGGCCGGCTCGAGCGCCTCGTCGGTGTAGCGTCGCCTTGTGGTGCTGCCTCGTACTTCGCGCGCAGCCCTTTGAGGATCAGGATGGTCTCGCTCGACGCTCGGCGCTTCGACTTTCACCTGCTGGAAGCGGCGCTCGAGCGCGGCGTCCTTCTCGATGTACTTGCGGTACTCGTTGAGCGTGGTCGCGCCGACGCACTGCAGCTCGCCGCGGCTGAGCGCGGGCTTGATGATGTTCGACTGGCGTCCATCGCGCCTTCGGCCGAGCCGGCGCCGACGATGGTGTGCAGCTCGTCGATGAAGAGGATGACGTTCTTCGTGCGGCGGATCTCGTCCATCACCGCCTTGATGCGCTCCTCGAACTGGCCGCGGTACTTCGTGCCGGCGACCATGAGGGCGAGGTCGAGCGTGATGACGCGTCTTGTCGCGGAGCAGCTCCGGCACGTTGCCGCTGGCGATTTCCTGCGCGAGGCCTTCGACGATGGCGGTCTTGCCGACGCCGGCTTCGCCGATGAGCACGGGATTGTTCTTCGTGCGGCGGCAGAGCACCTGGATGACGCGCTCGATTTCGCTTGCGCGGCCGATCACCGGATCCATCTCGCCCTTCTTCGCCAGCTCGGTGAGGTCGCGGCCGAAGGCGCGCAAGGCGGGCGTCTTGCACGTCCTTCTTGCCGCTGCCGGACAGACTGTTCCTGCGGCTGCTCCTGCTTCGCTTTCCGGCGGGGTGAAATTCGGGTCGAGTTCCTTGAGGATTTCGTTGCGGGTGCGCTCGATATCGACCTCGAGATTCTTCAGCACGCGGGCGGCGACGCCTTCGCCTTCGCGCAGCAGGCCGAGCAGGATGTGCTCGGTGCCGACGTACGAATGGTTGAGCGACTTCGCCTCCTTGCCCGCGAGCGCGAGCACCTTCTTCACGCGCGGAGTGTAGGGAATGTTCCCGACCATCTTGGTCTCGGGACCGGTGCCGACCTGCTTCTCGACCTCCATGCGGACGGTCTCGAGATCGAGGCCCATCTTTTGGAGCACGTTCACGGCGACGCCCTGGCCCAGCTTGATCAGGCCGAGCAGGAGGTGCTCGGTGCCCACGTAGTTGTGGTTGAACCGGTCGGCCTCCTTGCGGGCGAGAGCCAGGACCTGCTGGGCGCGTGGTGTGAAATTATTCATCATTTTCTAAGGGACCGGGTGGCTCCCGCGAGTAACCAAGCCCTAAAGGGTTTCGGAAACTGAAGCAACTTGGCGTGTAATAAGAGGGTGCGCAAGCGTCCGGCGTTCAGAGGAAATGCAGATTTGTGGAAAAAGTGCGGCGGCGGCGGCTCAAGGCTTCATTCGCTTGCGCGGCTCATTCTCGCGCGCCGGATCGAAATCTGGATTCGGTGTCGGAAGCTGCGCGCCCACGCCCTTGCGCCAGGTGTCGAGGCGCGCGCGGAGGGCGGCGGTATTCGCCGGCTCGCTCGCGGCGAGGTCGCGCTCTTCGCGCGGATCCTCGGAGAGGTGGTAGAGCTCGACGCGGCCGTCTTCGAAAAACTCGATCAGCTTCCAATCGCCTTCGCGCACGGCGGAGTACGGCGTGGCGCCGCCGGCGTGGTAATGCGGATAGTGCCAGTACAGCGGCCGCGTTGGCAGATCGCCTCCTTTCAGCACCGGTTCCAGGCTTTGACCCTCGGGCACGGCGGCGCTTTTTGCGCCCGTGGCCGCGAGGAGCGTCGGGAAAAAATCGTAGCTGATCGCGGGCGTTTTGGTTTCGGAGCCGGGCTTGGTGATGCCCGGCCAGCTCACGATGAGCGGCACGCGCACGCCGCCTTCGTAGGTGGAGCCTTTGCCGGCGCGCAGGCCGAGATTGCTGGTGATGGGGAGCCAGCCGCCGTTGTCCGAGGTGAAGATGAAAATGGTGCGCTCGGTGAGCTTCAGCTCGGCCAGCTTGGCGCGCAGGCGCCCGACGCTGTCGTCCACGCTCTCAACCATGGAGGCGAAAACGGCATTGTGTTGCGGCTCCTCGGGACGCGCGCGTTTTTGGTATTTGGCGATGACCTCCGGCTTGCCGCCGAGCGGTGTGTGGACCGCGTAATGCGGCAGGTAGAGGAAGAAGGGGCGCTCTTTGTTTTGCTCGATGAAACCGATGGCTTCGCTGGTGAGCCGATCGCTCAGGTGCTCGCCGGGCGGGCCGTCCGGCAGTTGCGGGTTTTTGTACGGCGAAAGATAGCTGGCCGGAGAGCCGCGGCCATTGTCGCCGATCGTGAAATCGAAGCCGTGCGCGGTCGCCGGCGCTTCGCCGAGATGCCATTTGCCCATTTGCGCCGAGACGTACCCGGCACGGTGCAAGGCCTCCGCGAGCGTCTCCTCCGCGGGATTCAATTCCTTGCGCCACTCGGGAATCCGCAGCTTGGCGAAGGGCCGCTCCTGGCCTGCGATCCAATCGGTGACGCGCAGCGCCGCAGGAGTCTTGCCGGTGAGCAGGGCCGCGCGGGTGGGGGAGCAGACGGTGCAGGCGGAGTACGCCTGCGTGAAGCGCATGCCGTCGCGGGCAAGCTGATCGATGTGTGGCGTCTGATAGAATTTGCTGCCGTAGCAGCCGAGGTCCGTCTGGCCCATGTCGTCGATGAGCATGAGGACGATATTGGGCTTGGGATCGGCCGCCACGGCCGGGATCGCGAGCAGGAGCAGGAGGAGAAACGCGCGCATGCCCTATACGGAGACGGAGTGCGGCTGGGTGGCGACTGCAAAAACTCCACACGAGACCGCAGAGTGCTCCACAACCGAAACTCCACTGTGAGTTCCACGTTTCTCGATGCGCTGGCGATTTTCAATGCCGCCTGCTGGCCGGTCTGCTTTTGGTGGATGCACCAGATCTCCACGCGCCAGACGAAGCTCCTCAAGAAACTGGAGAAGGAAACGGAGACCGTGCGGCAGCTCTCGAAAGAGGAGCACAAGGTGGTGAACGAGCTTCACCCGATCGTGAAGCGGATCGAGAAGAGTGTGAAGGCGTAGCGCGCCTTCCAGACATCGGCTCACTTCCCGGTAAATAATACGCACACCGCCTCCGGCACTTTCACCTCCACGCCGGTGGGCGTGAGCGCGCCGGTTTGAGCATCCACTTTGAAGACCACCACATTGCCGGTTTTCTGGTTGGCCGCCAGCAGCCACTTGCCACTTGGGTGGACGCCGAAAAAGCGCGGCATCTCGCCGCCCGTTTTCGTGTGGCCGAGCGCCTTCAGTTTTCCATCACCCTCGTCGACGCCGAATACCGCGATGCTGTCGTCGCCGCGATTGGAGGCGTAGAGGAAGCGGCCATTCGGGTGCAGGAAAATTTCCGCGGTCGAGTTTTTGCCGGTGAAGCCATCGGGGAGCGTGGTGATGGTCTGCACCTGCTTGAGGCTGTCTCCCTCGCGCGCGAAGACGGCGACGATGTTTCCCATTTCGCAGAGGACGTAGACGAACTCCTTCTCGCTGATCGCGAGGTGGCGCGGGCCGGCGCCGGGTGGCATTTCGGCGAAGGCCGGCGTGGCGGGCGAGAGTTTTCCGCCGGCGGAATCGAACTGATACTGAAAGACGCGGTCGAGCCCGAGATCGCAGACGAGCGCGCGTTTGTTGGAGCGCTCAACGTATACGCTGTGGGCGTTCGGCCCCTTTTGACGCGGCGTCGGTCCACGGCCGGTGTGCTGCACGAAACCTGTGGTTTTTTGCACGCGGCCGTCGTCGCCGATCGGGAGCACCGCCACGCTGCCGCCGCCGTAATTCGCCGCGAGCGCATTCTTGCCTTCGCGGTCGAGAGTCAGGTGGGTTGCGCCGCCCCCGAGGGTCGATTCTCGGTTAAGTTCCTTGAGCGTGCCGTCCGGTTGGATGGCAAAGGCGGTCACACTGCCGGGGGCGACTTCGTTCACCGTGTAGAGAAATTTTCCGCCGGGATGCAGCGCGAGAAAGCTGGGGTTTTCGGTCTTCGCCGCAAGGCCGAGCCCTTTGAGCGCGCCGGTTTCCGTATTGAAATCGATCCGGTAAATCCCCTCCGAGCCGCCGGGCTTGGTGTACGTGCCCACGTAAATGGTTTCGCCAAACGCCGGCCCGGAGAGCGCCGCGAGCACGAAGAGGAAGGGAAGAAGAATCGCTTTCACCCCGCGAACGTATCGGCAGCTCGACGCCGCGCGCGAACAGAATTGCGACTGCGCCCGGTGCGGCGCCAAATCCTAAATTCTAAATGCTCCCGGCTTCACGGGTTTACAAAAGACCCCCGATCCCTCATCTCCTTCTCTCCCCTTTATGAGCAAACTCAATGTCGCCGTCATCGGCTACGGCTGGGCGGCCACCGCCCACATCGCCGCGATCAATGCCACCACACGCGGGCAGGTCACCGCTGTCTGGAGCTCGCGCCCGCTCGATTCCGCCGAGCTGAGCGCGAAGCACGGCGGCACGATTAAGGCCTACAGCGATCTCGCCGCGATGCTCGCGGACCCGAGCATCCAGGTGGTCGATATCACCAGCTACCCGAACCAGCACGCGCGGCAGTTCATCGACGCGGCGCGCGCGGGCAAGCACATCATCGTGGAAAAGCCGCTCGCCATCGAGTGGAGCGAGATCCTGGAGATGAAGCGCGCGGCGGCGGAGTCCGGCGTGAAAGTGTGCGTCTGCTTCGAGTGCCGCTGGTCGTCGCAATTCCTGGCCACGAAGAGCGTGATCGATGCGGGGCTTGTCGGCAAGCTCCACTACGGCGAGGTCGATTACTATCACGGCATCGGGCCGTGGTACGGGCAGTACCGCTGGAACACGAAGCGCGAGCTTGGCGGCAGCGCGCTCCTCACCGCCGGCTGCCACGCGCTCGATGCGCTGCTGCTCTGCATGGGCGACGACGTCGAGGAAGTCACCACCTACTCCAGCGCAGAGCGCGAACCCCGATTTCGCCGCGTACGAGTACCCCACCAGCGCCACCACGATCCTGAAATTCGGCAATGGCGCAATCGGCAAATGCGCCGCGATCGTGGATTGCCTGCAGCCGTACTATTTTCACACGCACCTGGTCGGCAGCGAGGGCTCGATCCTCGACAACAAGTTCCACTCGCAGAAACTCGGCGGCCTCAACAAACACGCGTGGAGCCAGCTCTCCATGAAGATGCTCGATAGCGGCGATGTGAGCGATCACCCGTACCAGACGCAGTTCCAGGCGTTTTTCGACGCGCTGGCCGCGGGCCAGGAAATGCCGCTCACCAGCTTCGCCGACGCCTTCCGCACGCACCGCGTGATCGCCGCCGCCGACCGCTCGGCGAAGGAAGGCCGGCCCGTGAAGCTCAGCGAAATCGAGGCGTAAATGCCGGCCGCGCTCGCCATCGCCGCGCACCCGGACGACATCGAGTTCGTCATGGCCGGCACGCTGCTGCTGCTGCGCGAGGCCGGCTGGGAGATTCATTACTGCAATCTTTCCACCGGCAATGTCGGCAGCATGACCATGCCGGCGGCGAAGACCGCGCAGGTGCGCCGCCGCGAAGGACAAGCCGCCGCCAGGCGCCTCGGCGCCACCTTGCACCCGCCCATTTGCAACGACATCGAGATCTTCTACGATGCGCGCACGCTTCGCAACGTGGCGGCGCTCGTCCGGAAAGTGGCGCCGCAGGTCGTCCTCACGCACGCCACGGAGGATTACATGGAGGACCACATGAATACGGCGCGGCTTGCGGTCACCGGCGGCGTTCACGCGCGGGATGCCGAACTACCGCACGACGCCGGCGAGGCCCGCGGTGGAGGGGCCGGTGGCGGTGTATCACGCATGCCCGCATGGGCTGGTGCGACGGCGTCCGCCGGCCGGTGGAGCCGCATCTGTTCATCGATACCACCACCGTCCACGCCACCAAGCGCGAGTCGCTCGCCTGCCACATGTCGCAAAAGGCATGGCTCGACGCGACCCAAGGCATGGATAGCTACCTCGTGGCGATGGACCAGTTCTCCGAAAAGCTCGGCAAGCTCTCCGGCAAATTTCGCCAGGCTGAAGGCTGGCGCCGGCACTCGCATCTCGGTTTTGCCGAGGAAGCCTTCGACCCGCTGCGCGAAGTGCTCGGCGCTCGCTATCGCCCCGCGAAAACATAACTCCTATTTCTCCCCTAACTCCCACACTTCTCATGCCTCGCAAACTCAGCGCCATCTCCCCCGATTGGTGGGACTACACCACCCTCGAACAGGACCTCATCGACGAAGTCGCCCGCCTCACGCCGCGCGATGTCGAGAAGCTCTCCCGCCCCGGCTTCCGGGTCGTCTTCTACGACACGCTCGAGGATTTCTATCTCGCCGAAGCGCTCGAATACATCGCCGCGTGGCAGCAGAGCACCGCGGACAATCCCGTGGGCATCTGCGGCCCGATCGGCCCGACCGAGCAACTCCCGCTCGTCGCGCGCCTCGTGAACGAGCTCGGGCTCGAGCTTGCGCTCGGCGCACTTCTGGGGCATGGACGAATGGTTCGATCCGGCGACCGGCAAGGAGACTCCCGGTCATCGCATCCGCTCAGCTTCGAGCGCGCCGATCGCGAGCTGTGCTTTCGACCGCATTCGCAAAGAGCTCGCGCATGCCCGACGCCCACCTCCATTTCCCGAAGGCCGACACCGCCGCCTATCGCAAGACGTGGGACGCCGGCGTGCGCTGCGCGGTGATGCAGGGCGGCCAGGGCGACGTGAAGCACTGGGCCTTCAACGACCCGCTCCCGCGCAAAGGCAAATACAAGGACGCGCCGCCCTCGCCCGAGGAGTACCGCAAGCTCGCCACGCGCGTCGTCGATCTGCACCCGCTGACCATCGCGCAAAACGCCCGCACCAGCGGCGGCGGCAATATCTCGATGGTGCCGACGAAGGCGATCACCGTCGGCCCGGTGGAGACGTGGAAGGCCGAGAAGGTCTCCATCTGGCACGCCGGCAATCACGACAACCCGTTCGGCCAGCGCCTCACCGCGTTCATGATCTCGAAGGGCATCGTCGATACCGCGCGTGCCGATGTCGCTGCTCGCGCGATCATCCGAACGTGCAGTTCAACTACTACCGCGGCGGGATCGGCTCCTGCGCGGTGGAGATGCACTAAGCTTCCGCCCTACGGCGCCGGCGCCTGCGAGCGCTGCTGGGCGGGGTCTTCGCTGTTCGCCTGCGTGGCCACGCGATCGCTCTTCGAGCTTGTGGGGGTAATCTGGTGCGGGCCGGTGAAGGAGATCGTCTTGCCGGAGCCGAGCTCGTTGAACTGGATGCGGCTGCCCTCCTGGCGGATGGTTTCGCCCAGCGCGCGCCACTCCCCGCGCTGCTCATCGGCCGTCTCCAGTCGCGTGATTTGGTAGATGCGATTGCGCACGAAGCGCCCGTCCTCGGGGGTCTGCGGCCGGTTCACTTCGTCGCCCGCGCTCGTGCTTCCCACAAAGCGCGTGGGCTGTTGCGGCGATTGGCGGGTGGTGTGGATATCGCCCGCGCAGGCGGGCAGGAGCAGCGCGGCGGCGGCAAAGCAGGCGGATGGTTTCATGGAATTCGCGACGCCGCACCCACCGGCGCGGCTAGGCTGGTCTTACACATTCGCCTCCGCCCGCGGCGAGAATTTTCCGAGCTTACTTCCGAGCGACCACCAGCCAAAGCCAGCCGGCCAGAAAGCAGAGGCCGCCGAGCGGCGTGAGCCTCATGAGCCAGCCGGGCATCCAGATCGCATAGATGTAGAGGCTCCCGCTGAAGAGCAGCATGCCGGCCACGAATAACCAGACCGGCCCGGCCGGCACTCGCGCGCGGGCGGAGAGCGCGAGGAGCACCACGCTATGCACCAAGTGATAGAGGACCGCCTTTTCCCAGAAGCGCGTCATGCCGGATTGCAGGAGCATCGCTTGCAAACCGTGGGCGCCAAACGCCCCCAAAACGACGGCGAGAAATCCGAAAACGGCGGCGAGACGGCGGGAGAGGGAATTGGTCACGGGCAGGAAGATGCACGGGCGTTTTGAAAAATCGACCTTGGTTTCCGAAGTTTCCCCCGCCATTCGTCTGTCTCCTCAATGAACTGGACCCAATGGACTCCACGCGAGCGCGCGACGCTCTGCTTCATCGTGAAGGAGGGGCGCATCCTCCTGATCCGCAAGAAACGGGGGTTCGGCGCGGGCAAGGTGAACGGGCCGGGCGGGAAGATCGAGCCGGGCGAAACGGCGCTGGCCGCGGCGATCCGCGAGACGCAGGAGGAAATTGGGGTGACGCCGCTGCAGCTCGAGGAACGCGGGCGGCTGCACTTCCAATTCGCCGATGGATACAGCCTTTTCTGCACGGTTTTCCAAGCTGGCGACCTGGAGGGCGAGCCGCGCGAGACCGCGGAGGCGGCTCCGTTCTGGGTGCCGGTGTGCGGCGTGCCGTACGATGAAATGTGGGAGGACGACGAGTACTGGCTGCCATTGATGCTGGAGGGAAAGAGCTTCACGGCGTACTTCACCTTCGAGGGCGAAAAGATGCTCACGCGCGAGGTGGAGGTGCGCGAGGAGATGCTGCATCCATGAGCGGGCGGCGCGTGCTGGTGGCGGGCTGCGGTTTCCTCGGCGCGGCGATCGCGCGTTTGCTGGCGGCAGAGGGGTGGGCCGTGACGGGCTGCACGCATTCGGCGGCCTCCGCGGAGGCGCTGCGGGGCGAGCCGTATCGCGTGGTGTCCGGCGATTTTACGCGCGCCGAAGGGCTGGCGGAATGGGGCGGATTTGAGGCGGTGATTCACGCTGCCAGCTCGCGCAAGGGCGGGCCCGAGGAATACCGGCAGATCTATTTGGAAGGCTTGCGCGCGCTCCTTTCGGCGTACTCCCCGCGGCAGGTGATGTTCGTCAGCAGCACCTCGGTCTATGCGCAGACGGATGGCGCGTGGGTGACGGAAGAAAGCCCGGCGGAACCCACGCGCGAGACCGGCCGCCTTTTGCGGGCAGCGGAAATGCTCGCGCTCGCGCACGGCGGCGCCGCGGCGCGGCTGGCGGGACTCTACGGGCCGGGGCGCTCCGTTTTGTTGCGACGTTTTTTCTCCGGCGAAGCGCGCATCGAGGGCGGCGGCGAGCGCTGGCTGAACCAAGTGCACCGCGACGATGCTGCTTCCGCGGTGGCCACTCTGCTGCGCACCGGCGCCACGGGATTGTGGAACGTCGCCGACAACACTCCGCTGCTGCAGCGCGACCTCTACGCGGAGCTTGCGGCGCGCTTTGCAAGGCCGCTGCCGCCGGAGGGGCCGATCGATTTGAACCGCAAGCGCGGGTGGACGCACAAGCGTGTGTCCAACGCCAAGCTGCGCGGACTGGGGTGGGCGCCCCGCTACCCTTCGTTTTACGAGGCGCTCCATGGCGATCCCGAGCTGGTGCCTCGCGCCTTGGCGGGTGAGTAAAAACGCGCGCACGCCGAATGCTTCCCGCCGTCCTCACCACCGTTTGTTTTTCGGTCTCGGTCCTCTTTGCCTCGCGATCGAGCAAAGTGCTCGGGGCGCAGTGGGCGAATACGAGCCGGCTCACGCTCGCGCTGGGACTGCTGGCGCTGTGGGCGCATCTCTGGGGCAAAGGTCTGCAGGGGCCGTCGCTGCCGTGGTTTCTCGCCAGCGGAGTGATCGGCTTCGGGCTCGGCGACATCGCGCTCTTCGGCGCGCTGCCGCGGATCGGGCCGCGGCTTTCCATCCTGCTCACGCAATGTCTCGGCGCGCCGATTGCGGTGGTGGCGGAGTGGCTCTGGCTCGGCACGAAACTGCACCCGATCGAGCTGATCTGCGCCGCGATTATCCTGGCCGGCGTGGCGCTGGCGCTCGCGCCGGATAAAGGATGGGACGGCGGGCGGCGGGTCTTCTGGATCGGCGTCTTGTGGGGCATCGGGTCGGCAATGGGCCAGGCTTTCGGGGCGGTGATTTCGCGAAAAGCGAACATGGTGGCGGAGCTCGGCGGCTTCTCGTTCGATGGCGGCACGGCCGCGTATCAGCGGATCATTGGCGGCGTGGTGACGACGTGGCTTTTCCTGGCCATCACCCGCGGCTGGCGGCAGCGCGGCGAAGAGCGCCCGGCCGGCGAAAGCGTCTGGCGCACCGGCGCGCCGCTCGTGCTCGTGAATGCCCTCGCCGGGCCGGTGCTCGGCGTCGCCTGCTTCCAATGGGCGCTGCTCACCACGCCCAGCGGAATCGTGCTGCCGATCGTGGCCACCTCGCCGCTGGTCACGATGGTTATCGCTTTTTTTCTCGATGGGCTGCGGCCGAGCCGCCGCGCGCTTTCCGGCGGCATCATCGCGGTGGCCGGCGCGGTTTTGCTAAAGATTGCGCAAACGGAGTAGCTCCCCGCAGCCGCTAATTGTAGAAATTCCAAGTCCTACGAGGGGGGGCGGCACGATTCTGGGAATACGCCGCGCCCGTTAAAGGGCCGGCCTTCCCTATATTACACTATGAAAAGACTGGTCGCTTTAACCCTGGCCCTCGTGGCCTTTGCGATTTCGCCGCCTTCGGGCCGCGCCGCCGCCGAGGTTTCGATGGACTTTTTCTACGAATCTCTCGATCCGCACGGTGAGTGGATCCAAACGGACGCTTACGGCGAGGTGTGGCACCCGCGCGACGTCTCGGCGGAGTGGCGCCCCTACACCGATGGAAGCTGGGCGTACACCGATGCCGGTTGGACGTGGGTTTCCGAAGAGCCCTTCGGCGCGGTGACGTACCACTACGGCCGCTGGGTGAAGCTGGAAGATCCCGGCTGGTCCTGGGTACCGGATACGGAATGGGCCCCCTCGTGGGTCTCCTGGCGCCATAGCGAGAAGCACATCGGCTGGGCGCCGTTGCCCCCGGAAGCGCGGCTGGAGCGCGATGTCGCGATCGAAGGCTGGGCCGATGATTATTACGATATCGGCCCGACGAACTATACTTTCGTCGAGGTGAAGCAACTCGGCGCGCCGAAGCTGCTTAGTGTGATCCTGCCGGTGCGGGAGAACGTGACGGTGATCCGCCAGACGAGGAACATCACCCGCATCTCCTACACCAACAATTATGTCTTTGTCGGTGGGCCGGAATACGAGGTGGTTTCCCGCGTGAGCGTGCAGCCCGTTCGGCGTCTGCGGCTGGAGCGTCGCGAAGACATCGTTTACGAGCGCGGTGGGCGGGATCGCGACGTTTTCCGCGCGAGTATTTCGGGTGACGTGCTCCGTATGCCCGCGCCTCGCATCGTGGTGCGTGGCGATATTGCCCCGCCGAGGATCGCCCGTCAGGCGACCAGCGTTCAAGTGGACCGCGGCTGGCGCGGCGTACCGCAGGCGCAAACGCTGCGCGCGGCGATCAAGACCGAAGTGAAACGGCCCGCGGCGCTGCCCGCGCAACCGCCGCGCTTCGAGCGCGCCGCCGTCCGCGCCGTGGCGCAGCCTGGCGCCGCGCCTGGCGGCCGCGAACGCACCGCCGGGGAGCGGCCCGGCGCGACGAGCGCTCCGAATGTCACGACGCCCGGCGCCGAGCCCGCGCCCGGAGCGCGCCCGCCGGCCAAGGCCGCCGATCGTCCGGGCCGCGATGGCCGTCCCGGAGCGCCTGTGACCGCGCGCGACGGCGAACGCCCGCCCGGCACCGCCCCGGCCCGTGATGGCGAGCGTCCTCCCGGCGCCCCCGGCGCCCGTGATGGCAAGCGCCCCGGCGCCCGCCCAGGTGCTCGCGATGGCGACGCGCCCACGGCCACGGCTCCCGCCCGCGATGGAGAAAAGCCTCCCACAACGGCAACTCCCGCCGATGGTGAAAAACCCGCCGGCACTCGTCCTGGCGCCCGCGACCGCAAAGGCGCTCCCGGCGCGAAAGCTCCCGCCGATGGCGAGCGCCCGCCCGGCGCGAAGGCTCCTGCCGACGGTGAACGCCCTCCTGGCGCCCCGCCCTCTCGTGACGGAGACCGTCCCGGTGGCAGGAAAGGAACTCGTGATGGCGATCGCCCCGCCGGTGAAAAGCCGGCCGCCGGCGACGCTGACCGCCCGCCCGGCGCAAAAGCCGGAGCTCGTGATGGCGACCGCCCGCCGGGCGCAAGACCCGGAACTCGCGACGGTGAGAAGCCGAAGGCCGGTCCTGGCGACGGCGATCGCCCGCCCGGCGCCAAAACTGGCCCCCGCGATGGTGAAAAGCGTCCCGGCGCCGGCGCTCCCGATGGCAGCCAGCCTGCCCCCGGGGCACGCCCTGAGCGCGGCGAACGCGCCCGCCCCGGCGCGCCCGAAGCCGCCGCTCCCGCTGCCGAAGGCGCCCGCCGCGGTCGCCCCGAAGGCGCGCCCGCTGCCAATCCCGAGCGTCGCGGAGCCCCCGAGGCTGCTCGCGGAGCCGCGCCCGGCGCCGCCCGCGAAGGCGCTGCCGCACGTGGCGCCGCGGAAGGCCGCGGACCCGGCCGTCCCGGCGGACCCGCCGCTGGCGCCCGCCCGCCTGGCCCTGCCGGCGCCCCTCCCGCTTCCACCGAGACCGGCAAGAAGCGCGGCGGTGAGGAAGAGGAAAAAGGCAAGAAGAAGAAAGACGGCGACCGCTAAAAATCAAGACCGAGCGGCTGCGCGCCACACGCGCAGCCGCGCCCTTCCGCGCGAAACCACTGCTGAAAGAACCTGACAACAAATTACAACACCATGAAGCTATTACCGATCCTCGCTCTCCTCGCTCTCGCCGCCCTGCTGCCCGCCTGCAGCACGGATGATGAAGGAGTCTCCACGACCACCACCACTTCGGAATCGACCCGCGTGCACGCCGCGCCCACGACCAGCACCACGGTCCATTCCACCGCGTACTAGGCAAGTCTCGCGGCACCATTCGAAAAGGGCGGCTTCGGCCGCCCTTTTTTCGTACCCGCGCCGCGTTGGCGGCGGTTGTCTTCCGGCTGCGGATCGCTATGCTGGCGCCAGCCTATGGATACCAGCGTCAAAGAAAGCGGCATCGTGCAAAAGACCCTCGACCTTTGCCAGACCATCGCGGAGCAACCCGATTTTCAGGCGCTGAAGCAGAAGTTCGATGCCTTCATGGCCGACGAATACCTGAAGTTCACCTTCCAGCAGGTCAACGATCTGGGAAACCTGCTGCAGATGAAGCAGAGCCAGGGCCTCGAGCTGAAGGACGAGGAAATCGCGCGCTTCGAGACCATGCGCGGCGAGCTGCTCAACAACCCGGTGGCGCAAGGTTTTCTGGATGCGCAGCAGGAGATGCAGCAGCTCCACCAAGTCGTGGGCCGGTATCTCGACAAGACTTTCGAGCTCGGGCGCAAGCCGGAGTTTGAGGACGTGAACGACGGCTCGTGCGGAGATTGCGGCTGCCACTGAGAGGCTGCATGAGAATTTCCCGCCGGCAGGCCTTGAAAGCGGGAGCGGGCCTCGCGGCGGGACTGGCGCTCGGGCGAACGGGCGCGCGGGCCTCCGCCGCAGCGGAAGCCAAGGTGGAAATGGCGCACGCGGAAATCTGGCGGCGCTTCATCGATGAGCATGGCATCCTGATCGATTACGCCGACTACGACGGAAAATTTCCGCGCCCGACCCCGGAGGAGTGTCGTGAGGGGAAGCCGAACGCCCTCGGCTGGTGGTCCCCGGTGGAAAACGGCTCGATGTTCAACGGCATGTACTTGGACGGCGCAGTGCAGCGATGGCGGCGGACTGGCGCCGCGGAGGATCGGGCAAAAGCGCGGCGGCTCGTGAAAGGATTGCTGAAGCTCTCGTCGCTCGGCCCGCCTGGATTCATGGCGCGCGGCCTCGCGACCGATGGCCAGACGCCGTATCCGATGGGGTCGAACGACCAGACCGGTCCGGGGCTGTATGGTCTCTGGCGGTACGTGGGCGAAGGCTTGGCTGAAGGAGGTGAGCGGCAGGAGATCGTCGCGAAATTCATGGAGGTGGCGCGGGTCCTCGAAGCATCGGGTTGGCGGATGCCCTGCCGGCCTGGCGCACCTTCGCCGTTTCGCGGGACGTTTGCCGGTTTCTCGTGGGAACACGCCGCGCGCCTGCTCTTCCTGCTGAAAGCGGCGCACGAGCTGAGCGGAGACGCCCATTGGGATGCGCTCTATCAAAAGGCCTTGCGCGAAAGCGGCGGCGAGCCGGCGATGACCCGCCTCGCAATCTGCGAGCAGGGGATGGTTTTTCATGCGCCGGGCCGGCGCGAATCATGGACCGGCGCTTCCAGCGCCATCGCGTTGCGCGGCCTGTGGGAAATGGAGAAGGACTCCGCCGTCCGTGACGCCTTCGGCCGCGGGCTGGCGGCCAGCGCGCGAATGGCCGCGGAGGGCCTCCCGCTCTGCCGGAAATTTCAAATCGAATCGAACGCCGCCTTTCTCCACGATTGGCGGGTGCTCAACGAATGGTGGCAGCCGCAAAAGAGCGAGCAGGAAGCGGTGGACGTGGCGCAGCGGCAAAGCAAAGAGCTGGGCCGGCTCTCGCCGCGCCGCTACCCCGAGCTCGCCTATGTGCGCGAGCCGGTCTTCGCCGCCTGGGTGGTGACGCTCTGTCCGGATCGCGACCTCGTCGCGAGCCACCGCTCCGCGCTCCTGGAAACGCTCGGGCACTACCAATACGACCGCCTTTACTACTCGCAGTTCTTTCCCGCCGAGGCCGCGTGGTACCGGCTGCAAAGCGTCTAACACTTACGGCTGCTGCAGGCCCCAAGTCAGCAGCAGCTTGCTATCGTCCCAGATGCCGGGCTTGTGGGTGTGCATGACGACGGCGATGACTTCGCGTGTGCCCCAGTGGGCGGCACTGACGAGGACTTGCTGGGCGGGGTTGGTGTAGCCGGTCTTCACGCCGGTGCAGCCCGGGAAAAGCCAGAGGAGGCGGTTGTGATTGCGCAGCTCGCGCGGGGGGGCGTCGGGGCGCTTCCAGGGAAAGAACTCGGTGCTGACGATCTGGCGGAAGAGGGGCTGCTGCATGGCGGCGCGCGCGATCAGGGCGAGATCGTGCGGGCTGGTGTAGTGATGTTTGTGATGAAGCCCGTGCGGGTTCATGAAGTGGGTATTCCGGGCGCCGAGCTCTTCGGCGCGGCGCGTCATCTTCTCGGCGAAGGCTTCCATGCTGCCCGCATTGTCGCGGCCTAGGGCGTGGGCGACGTCGTTGGCGCTTTTGAGCATGAGCCCGTAGAGGGCGTCGCGCCGGGTGAATTGTTCGCCGGGTTTGATCTCGAGGCTGCTCTCGCCCACTTTGCTGTCCTCGTCCGCGACCTCCATGAGGCGGTCGAGATCGCCGGCCTCGATGACCAGCAGAGCGGTCATGATCTTCGTGGTGCTGGCGGGGTACTGCGCTTCCTCGGCGTTTTTCTCGTAGAGCGGCGCGCCGGTGGCGGCATCGATGACGATGGCGCCGCGGGCGGCGAGCGGCAGCTCGGCGAGGTCCGGCGGCAACTCGGGCACCGGCAGCTTCATCCCCGGCGTGAGCGGGCCGGTGTTCGTCTTGGCCGCGTCCGCGGAAGCGGGCTGGCGGGGTTTCGCGAGCGTTTTCTTTTTCTTCTTCGCCGCCTCGGCGAAAGGCGCGCACGCGAGCACGATCACCAGCACGAGGCCGAGCGCCCTACGATGTGCGGATTTTTCCATCGATCATCATCCAAGGGACTGGCCGGCGGAAATCCACGATTTCATCATAAAGAGTTTCGGTGCCATTGACGGTCGGAATGGCGATGAGATCGGCCACCGCACCGGGGCTGATCGTGCCCAGGCGCCCGCTCCATTGCAAGGCGCGCGCGGGATTGAGCGTGACGGTCTCGAGGATTTCGCGCGCGGTGAGGGATGGCTCGTTCGCGCGCAGCCGGCGCATCTCCTCAAAGAGGCTGAGGGAATGCGTGCTGGCGAGGCTATCGGTGCCGAGGGAAAGGTTTACGCCGAGCTCGCGGAGGCGGCGGAACGGGAAAGGCGTGTGCTCGAAGTAGGCGTGGCTGCCGGGGCAATGGACAATGTGCGGCAGGCGCTCGGGCGGCAGCGAGGCGATCAGGTTGAAGTCGCTCTCGGAGAGCTCGTTCATGTGCACGAGCAGCCAGTTTTCATCGATGGCGCCGCTTTGCCAGAGACGGCCGAAGGGCGAGTGGCCGCCGCAATCCTCCATGGAGCGGCCGAGCGATTTCATGAAGTCGTAGAGCGGGCCGCGCCGATCGGCGAACATCTCGCGCTCTTCGCGCGATTCCGCGACGTGCGTGGTGAGCGTCATGCGGAAGGTCTCGGCGCACGAATTCGCGAGATCGTAAAGCGAGCGCGAGGCGGTGTAGGGCGCGTGCGGGCTGAGGCCGAAGCGGCTGAGCGAATGCGGCTGGCGCTGGAAAAAAGAGAGGGCGCCGCGTACCACTTCATCGGTGGTGATCCGGTGCCGGATATCGATCATCTCGTAAAACCACCAGGTGCGGATCGGCGGCTCCGGCATCTCGTTCATCAGCTCTGGGAAGGCCTCCACATTGCACACGGTGGTGGTGCCCCATTTTTCCAACTCGCGGAAGCCGCGCGCGATGGCCTGGAGGTAATCGTCGCTCGTGAGAGTACGCTTCACCGCGTTGATCCGCTTCACCCAGGCGGCGAAGCTCTTCGAGGGCGAGATGGCGTAGCGCAGCGTGGAGTAATCGAGATGGCAGTGCGCGTTGATCAGGCCTGGCATCAGCACCATGCGGCCGAGGTCGATCACCTCGCCGTCGTCCATCCAGCGGACTTCTTCAAACTTCCCGAAGGCGACGATCGCGTTGTCGTCCACCACCACGGCGCCATCCACCACGGGCGGCCCGTCCATGGGAACGACAGCGTGGGCTTTGAGGATCATGCGGGAAAAGCGGCGAGGACGTAGTTAAGGTATCGCGATCCGAGAAAGCCCTGAGTGTGGAGCGCGGGGGTACGCTTGTGTGACACCGGGTTTTCATGGAGTCGGCATACCTTTGACTACTTCCCGCGCTTTTGCCACCAGCAGGTTGCAGGATTCGTGACAAAAAAGTGGCAGTTCGGCGCCAGAACCGGCTGTTTCGAACTTTTCGGAGGGCAACGAGGTGACGGGCAGGCCGGGCGCGATTTCCCAAAGAATGCGTTTCAGGCAGCCGGTATCGGAGCGGCAGAAGCTGCCGATCAGCGCCTGCGCTTGCTCATCGGTGAGCTTGCGCGTGACTGCGTACATGCCGGATTGGCGGCCGAGCGTGGCGCGCAACGGCACCGGGGTGAGGCGGCCGGCGGTGAAGTCGCGCCAAACGCCGAGCATCGCAGGGTAGAAGAAATCGAGTGCGCGGTGGAGCTCGTGCACGGTGCTCAGGCGCAGCAGCCAGCCGCGGCGGAGATTGGGCGCCGTTTTGAGTGGGCGATACGCCCCGGCTTCATCATAGAGCGAAAGGCGTCGGGCATCCTCGGGTTGTGTGAAGATCGGGAGATCGCCGCGGCCCAAGTCTTCGAGATGGCGAAGCTCGAAGCCGCCGGCACTTTTCGAGATGTGGATCTGTCCCGCGCGGAGATGGCCGGAGGCGAGGAGTTCGGTGAGATGGGAAGCGAGATCGCCGGGCATGAAGGTGCGCGATGGTACGCCGTCGGTCGGCGAGGGGTAGAACGGTTTTTGCCGGCGGCGGTTTGCGCGACTTCTTTCACTCCAGGACGCCCCGGTTTCAGTTCCCCTTTTCACCCACCCCCTCGACGAACGCCCCAACCCCCGCTACAGTTAACGTTTCCTCATGGAGTTCGGCCATAAACGCATCCTCATCTTCATCGTCGCCTACAACGCGGAGAAGACCATCGAGAGCGTCCTCGACGCGCATCCCGCAGGAGCTGCGCACGGCGCGACGTCGAGGTTCTCATCATCGACGATTCCTCCAAGGACGCAGACCTTTCGCACCGGCCTCAAGCGCGAGGACCGCCTCGGCGATTTCAAGATCACCATCCTGCGCAATCCGGTGAACCAGGGCTACGGCGGCAACCAAAAGCTCGGCTACCGCTACGCCATCGAGCAGGGCTTCGACGTCGTCGCCCTCATCCACGGCGACGGCCAATACGCGCCGGAAAAGCTGCCCGTCCTCCTCGAGCCGTTCATCAAAGAGGACGCCGACGCCGTCTTCGGTTCGCGCATGATCAACAAGAAGGACGCGCTCGACGGCGGCATGCCGCTCTACAAATGGGTGGGCAACCAGGTGCTCACCGCCTTCCAAAACGCGCATGCTCGGCTCGAAGCTGAGCGAGTTCCACTGCGGCTACCGCCTCTATGCCACCAAGGCGCTCGCGCAAAATCCCCTTCGAGCGCAACTCGAACGATTTCCACTTCGATACCGACATCATCGTCCAGCTCCATTTCGCCGGCCTGCGCATCCGCGAAATTCCGATCCCGACCTTCTACGGCGACGAAATCTGCCACGTGAACGGGCTGAAATACGCATGGGACATTTTCCGCACCATGCTGCGGGCGAAATTCCACGAGATGAACCTGCTCTACGATCGCAAGTTCGACGTCGGCCAGGTCGAGCTCACCTACGATCTCAAGCTGGGTTTTGCCTCCTCGCACACCTTCGCCATCGATGCCGTCCGGCCCGGCGCCACCGTGCTCGATATCGGCTGCGGCCAGGGCTACGTCGCCATCGAGATGCTCAAGAAAGCAAAGCGCGTCGTCGGCTTCGATCAATACGTCCGCCCCGCGCCCGACCCGCGCCTTGAGTTCCGCGAGTGGGACATCGATGCCGGAGCTTTCCCCGTGGATGTCGCAGAGTTCGATCAGATCTTCCTCCTCGATGTCATCGAGCACCTCCACGATCCCGAAGTCTTCATGGAACAGCTGCGCGAAGCCACCGGCGCCAAGCGCTCCGAGATCGTCCTCACCACCGCCAATATCGGCTTCTTCGTCACCCGCTTCATGCTCCTGCTCGGCAATTTCAACTACGGACGCAAAGGCATCCTAGATCGCACCCACACGCGACTCTTCACCTTCGCGAGCCTGAAAGAGCTCTTCGCCCAAACCGGCTACCGCCTCCAGGAAATCCGCGGCATTCCCGCCCCCTTCCCCAAAGCCCTCGGCGACAACTTCCTCGGCCACGCGCTGGTTAAGGTGAACCAATTCCTCATCCGCCTGCTGCCCGGGCTTTTCTCCTACCAGATCTTCGTCCGCGCCACCGCCCTGCCCACGGTGCCGCACCTTCTCTCCGAGACGATCAACGCCAGCGAAGCGCTGAGGCGCGAAGCGAGCGTGGCGTAAGCCACGTACGTGTCAGCGCGAGAGACTAGACCCGCAAAAACCTAGTCCCGCAGCGAAAACCGGATCGGCACGATTACCTCGCTGGCGATCGCGACGCCGGCCACGCGCGCCGGCTTGAATTTCCACCGCTCGCGTACGGTGGAAAGGGCGCGTTCGTCGAGCTGCGGGAAGCCGGAGGTGCGCGTGATGGTGGCCGAAAGGACGCTTCCGTCCGCGCTCACGCGGATGCGGAGCTGCACCGCCCCTTCCTGGCGGGCGCGGCGGGCTTCTTCCGGATACGAGGGGTGCGGATTGCGGAGGTAGCCGGGCTTGGCGCGGTCGCCGTTCGAGGCGCGGGCCGTGGTGGCATCGAGCCCGGGTGTGGCGGAGCTTCCATCGCCGACGGCGACGGCGGGGGCGGTGGTGCGGCGCGGCGCGGGTTTTTTCGCGGGCTTTGGCGGTTGCGGCTTCGGCGGCGCCACGGGTGGCGGCGGAGCGGGTTCCACCATCGCTTCGGGTGGCGGCGGAATTTCCTCGGGCACCGGCGGCGGCGGTATTTCCTGCACCGGTGGCGGCTCCGGCGGGGGCGGCTCCACCACCGGCTCGACCGGCGGCTCCACGGCAGCTTCGGGCGCGGGCGCGGCCGCGACGAGATCCACCTCCAGGCTGCTATCGCCGACGCTTACGGAAAACTCCGGCCCTTCCACGAGCCCGCTGCGCAGCACGTAGAAGATACCGCCGTGCAGCAGCACCGCGCAAAGGAACGCCAAGCCGTACGCCACCCCGCGCCGCTCTCGCGCGCACACCACAGCTCCTTCGCGCGCGGGCAAAGACTGCAGGTGCGCGGAACGCGCGGGATCGAGAACGGCGGCGCTCATTTCGGCTTGGTTTCGAAGGCGATTTTGGTGATGCCGCAACGCCGCACTTCATCGAGCACGGCAATCGTCACACCCAGCCGGGAATCCGCATCGCCGTTGAGGAAGACCTTCGGTTCCACGGCGCCTGCTTTCACCTTTTGCAGCAGCTCGGTCAGCTCCGCCTGGCTCACCGGCTGGCGGTTGAAATAGATGGTGTTGTCGGCGGCCACCGTGATCGACGTGAACTCCTCGCGATTCTCCTGCACGCCGGTGGAAGCCACCGGCAGATTCACCGGCACGCCTTTGCTCTTCACCATGGAGAGCGACACCATCACGAAAGTCGCCAGCAAAAAGAAGATGATGTCGATCAGCGGGATGATCTCGATGCGGGCCTTCCGGCTGCTGCGTGGCGAGGGGATTTCCATGGCTCAGATCAGCTCCGCGGCCGCGGGCTGGGTGCGCTTCACGTGCGCCTCCAGTTGCGAAGCGGCGTCGCTGACTTCATGCCGCGCCGCCTCGAGCTGCGCATTGAGATAGTTGAAGGGCAGCAGCGCGAGAATGGCCACGCCGAGTCCGAACGCCGTGGCGATCAGCGCTTCTGCGATGCCGCCCGTGATCGCCGAGGGCGCGCCGAGCTCCGAGCCGCCGAGCAGGCTGAAGGAGCGGATCATGCCCGTCACCGTGCCGAGCAGGCCCAGCAGCGGAGCCAGCGTGATCGCGGTATCGAGCAGCGCGAGGCCGCGATTGTACCGACGGAGCTCGCGCCCGGCGGCCCGCGCCACCGCGTTGAGCTTGTCTTCGTGCGAAAGCGCATAACAAAGCGTCCGCGCGATGAAATCGCGGGAGCCGCGCCCGAGCCGCAGCGCGTCCTCCATGCCCCCGCGCTCCACCGCGGTGAGCATCCGCTCCACCACCTCCGGCTGCCGGCGGAGCTTTTCGCGCACGATGAAAATCAAGCGCTCCAGCACCACGGTGAGCGCGATGATGGAGGTGATGAGAATCGGCCACATGATGGGGCCGCCTTTATGAAAGAGCTCAAGCATGAGGTTAGGCGAAGGTCGACTCGCTAGGCTGGCGGGAGGGAATGCTAGCACGGACCGGCAAACTGGCCAGCGGCGACCGCGGGGAGTCCGAAGCCAGACTCGCGGCACGACTGCGAAACCGCCGCCAGCTTAGCGAAAAGCCAGTCCAGATCAGCACGACCGCGCCCGTGGCCCCAGCGGCGGCGAGGGTCTGGCCCACGATGCCCAGCGCCTCGCCGGTATGAATCGGCTTCACCCAAAGCCGGAGCTGGCGGCCGAGGTTCGAGCCGGCGTAGGCCTCCCAGCGCAACACCTTGCCTGTGGCGCTATCGAGCACAAGCTGGGAGCGAAGATCCGGCCGCGCGCCATTCCCCTCGTCGATGATGAAAGTGAGCGGCCCGCCGGCGCTCTCGGGCAGCCGCGCCGTGATGCTCTGCCAGCCCGCGGCCCGCTGCTCGGCCTGCGCCCAGAGGCCGTCGAAATTCGGGATCGCTATCGGCCCGCGACGCGCCTCCTTCGCTTTGTCTTCTTGCCTCGCCTCGCGGCGCGGTGGCGGCTCGTTGCCGGTGAGACGAAAGAGGAGGTTATTCGCCCAAGGGTAGGAGATCACGAGCCCCGTCAAGATGCTCACGATCAGCAGCGGCGCCGACCAGAGGCCCACGGCATTGTGCCAATTCCAATCGCGCGCCTTCCCCCGCAGCTCCAGCGAAGGGACGGCGATCGCCTTGAGATTCTTTCGCGTCCAGCGCCGCGGCCACCAGAGGTAGACGCCCGAAATCACCATGCCGAGAAACGCCAGCGCGCACGTGCCGGTCACCTTTTTGCCATTTGCGGCGAGGAGCAGATCGCGGTGCAGATGCTCCACCTCGTGCAGGAACGGCCGGAGCTTCGAGCCATCGCCGAGCACCGCCCCGGTGTAGGGATCGAGGAAAACCACGCGCTCGCGCCCGAGGTTTACCATGGCGCTTGCGGCGGGATCGCGCCGGCGCGTAAAGCCGCTCGCCCGTGCCTCCGGAAATGCCTCCGCCACTTTCGCGGCCAGCGCCTCGGGCCGCAATGCCTCCGCGCCGGCCGGCGGTATCACCGTGGAGACGCTCCGCTCCGCGCGCGCGATGAGCTGGCGCTGGTAGGCGATCATGATGCCGGTCACCGCCATGGTGAGGATCACGATGCCGACCGTCAGGCCCATGACGAGATGCGCCCAAAAGATGGCTTTGCGCAGGGGCGAGCTGCCGCCATTCACGCTCGCCTGGGAATCGATCGTGCTCATACCTCGGCCCATTGGCGTAGCAGGTTATGGTACACCCCGGTGAGCTGGATCGCCGACGGGTGCTCGGGATGATCCGCGCTGATCCGCTGGATGCCGGTATCCAGATCGAAGAGCAGCGAGCGCTGCCCATCGTCGCGGACCATGCTTTGGATCCAGAAAAACGACGAGATCCGCGCGCCGCGCGTGACCGGAGTTACATAGTGCAGGCTGGTCGCCGGATAGAGGATCAGGTTCCCGGCGGGCAGCTTCACGCTCTGCACGCCATACGTATCTTCCACCGTCAGCTCGCCGCCGTCATATTCCTCGGGATTGGCGAGGAAGAGCGTGGCGGAAAGATCGGTACGGATGCGGTGCGGGGTGCCGGTTACTTGCCGGATCGCATTATCCACGTGGGTGCCGAAGGAGTGCCCGCCGGAGTAGCGGTTGAACAACGGCGGGAAGACCCGCAAGGGCAGCGCCGCCGAAAGGAAGAGCGGGTTTTGCCCGAGCGCGGCGAGGATCATCTCGCCCAGTTGCCGCGCCGCCGGGCTCCCTTCCGGGAGCTGCTCGTTGTTCTTGGCCTTCGCGGATTGATGCCCGGCCGTCACACGGCCATCCACCCACTCGGCTTTATCGAGCAGTTGCCGCGCGTGCGCGACCTGCTCGGGCGTGAGCACCTCGGGAATGCGCAGCAGCATAGCTTAGAACTTAAAGCCGACGGTCATTGTCGCCGAGCGGCCCGGCCCCGGTACCGCATGCCCCCCGCTCACGCGGTCGAGGTACTCTTCATCGGCCAGGTTGTAGATGTTGAAACGCACGTCGATGTGCTCGGTGATCGCGTAGCGGACCATGGCGTCGAACGTCCAATAGTCGGGCGCCTCGCGCGTGTTGAGGTTGTTCGAGTAGCGGGCGTCCACGTATTGCGCGCCCACGCCCACCTGCAGATGCCACGGCAGCTCGTAGGTGGTCCACAGGCTGAACGTATGCTCAGGCGTATTCGGCAGATCCTTGCCCACTTCATCCGGCACATTCGAGCTTTCGATCTCGCTATCCAGGAACGTGTAGCCGCCGATTACCGCCCAGTCGCGCGTGATGTTGCCTTGCACCCCAATCTCGAAACCCTGCACAAGCTGCTCGCCGCTCAGCACGTTCGGCTCATCCGGCAGGATGCCCGGCGTGCGGGCGTTCGTCTTCTCGGTGCGGAAGGCCGCCGCGCTCACCAGCAGCTTCTCCTCGAGGAATTCCCACTTCGTGCCGACCTCCCAAGTGCGCGCCTCCTCCGGCTTCAGCGCGGCGTTGTCCTCGTTGAAGTTCGAGGTGAGGCCCTCGGTCGACGGATTGTAGGAGGTGCCGTACGCCGCGTAGATCGTGCCGGCTTTCACCGGCTTGTACGCAAGCGCGACGCGCCAGCTCACGTTGTTATCGACGCGGCTGAAGTGCGACGCGACGTCGTTCTCCACCATGTCGAAATCGACGCTGTTATGGTCGAAGCGGACGCCGCCCGAAAGCTGCCAATGCTCGCCCAGCTTGATCGTGTCGAACATGAAGAGCGAGAGCAGCTCGGAGTCGGCCTCTGCGTGCCCGATGCTCCGGATCGGGTGCTTGTAATCCTCGTGCGGGTTCGGATCGTAGAGATCGCCGAACGGCGCCAGCTCTCCATCGCGCAGATTGTTGTCCTGGTTTTCCCGATCGTACTGCACGCCGGTGACGAGGGTGTGCGCCGCGCCCCACGTGTTGAAGGCGGTGGTGAAATCGATGAGGTTCGCGAGGATCGTGTCCACCTGGTCGCGCGACTTCAGCTCGCGCTCGATTTTGGTCGAGTCGTCCTCGGCAAACCGCGGCGCGGTGATGATCGAGTCGCGCTCCGAGCGCCCGTAGCGCACGAGATAGCGCAGACTCGTGGTGTCGCTGAACGCATGCTTCGCCTCGAAAGTGCCGACGTCGGTGACCGTGCGCTCGTAGTCGCGATTGGTGAGGCCGTACCAGTTGCTGTAGTTCACCGGGGCCGGCTGGCTGCGGAATTTCTCCAGCGGCAAGTTCGTCACCGGCACGAAAGGGATGCCGTAGTCCGGCACGTTCTCCTGCTCCAAATGCATGTAGCTGAGCGTGAACGTGGTCGGCGTGCCGAGGCCGAACGCGATCGACGGCGCCACGCCCCAGCGGCGGCCGTCCACGATGCTCCGGTCCGGCGCGTCGGCCTCGTGCCACATCGCATTGAGGCGCACCGCCATGGTGGGCTCGTACCCGGTGGGCGCGACGGACTTCACATCCTTGCCGGAAGACTTGCTGAACTCGGGCGTGGGCAGCTCCGGCTTCGGGAAAAAGGCGTTGATCGGCTGGTTTACGTCGATCGTGAAGCGCTTGTAGTTGTCGGTGCCGAAGCCCGCGTCGGCCTCATAAAACGCGCGCTGCTTCGGCGTCTTCGTGACGATGTTGATGCTGCCGCCGGTCGAGCCGCGCCCGGCGTAGGCCGAAGCCGGCCCCTTCACCACTTCCACTTGCTCGAAGTTGAACGAATCGCGGGCGTAGCCGCCGATGTCGCGCACGCCATCGATGAAGAGGTCGGTGCGCGCATTGAAGCCCCGGATGGAAAGATTGTCGCCTGCCGGCACGCCGCCCTCGCCCGCCTGGATGCTGATGCCCGGCACATTGCGCAGCACGTCGCGCAAGGTCGTGGCGTTGCGCTCCTTGATAACCGCCTCCGGCACGACAGTGATCGTCTGCGGCGTGTCGCGCAGTGGTTCGGTGTACTTCCTCGAGGTCACCCTCTCCACCTTCACCGCATCCTGCTGGCCGTGGACAACCACCTCGGGCATCTCGGTCGCCATCCCAGCTCCGGCCGTTCCCGCGGCGGGGTCCTGCGCCTGCGCCGGCGCGGCGAGCATCAGGGCATTCACCAGCGCCACCGTGGCGCCCAGCCCCACGGCCGAGCCGGCGCGCAGCATGGCCGGGCCTGAGCGCAAGGGAGTAGGCGGCGACGGCTCACGTTCGACAGGGACCGGATGCACGGCTGCGATGAGCCGCTGGCGGAGGCCAAAATGGATGTTTTCGGAAGGTGTGGATTCGTTCATCTGGCGGTTACCATAGCGATCGCCCGGCTGCTCCGCTTTCCCTGGCTTGCGGTGACTCCGCTCGGAATTGCGCACCTGCGACCCCGCAAAAACGCTCTTTTCGACCGATGATTCCCTGGCGAACTAGTCCCGAAACACGATCGAACGGTTGCCGTGAATCAGCACGCGATCGGTCACGTGGTAGCGCACCCCGCGCGCCAGCGCCATGCGCTCGCAGTCCCGCCCGAGCCGCAGCAGTTCGTTCGGCGTATGGAAGTGCTCCACCCGGATCACCTCCTGGTCGATGATCGGGCCCGCGTCCAGGTCGCCCGTCACATAATGGCACGTCGCCCCGATCAGCTTCACCCCGCGCTCGTACGCCTTCACGTACGGATTCGCCCCCACGAACGACGGCAAAAACGAATGGTGGATATTCATGATCCGCCCATGCCAGTCCGCGCACAGCTCCGGCGGCACGATCTGCATGTACCGCGCCAGCACCACCAGATCCGCGCCGGCTTCCTGCCAGAGCGCGGCGATCTTCTCGAACGCCTTCGCCTTCGTCTCCGGCGTCACCGGGATGTGGTGAAACGGGATGCCCTCGCGCTCCACCATCGAGCGAAAATGATCGTGATTCGAGATCACGCACGGGATTTCGAAATGGAGCTCGTCCGAGTGCCAGCGCCAGAGCAGGTCCGCCAGGCAATGCCCCAGCTTGCTCACCATCAGCACCACGCGCATCCGGCTCTCCGCCGCGCGCAGGCTCCACTCCGCCTGCAGCTCCTCCGCCAGCGGACGGAACGCCGCCCGAAGATCCATCAGGTCCGTCCGGATCGTATGCGTATCGATCGCCAGCCGCGCAAAAAACCAGCCGCTGCTCGGATCGGTGAACTGATGCACCTCCACCAGGTTCCCCCCGTGCTCCGCCACAAACCCCGACACGCGCGCCAGCAGCCCGACCCGATCCGGGCAAGCGAGTTTCAGAATGGTGGTCGGCATTGGTGTCACTTATCCACGAATCCGCGCAGCCGACAACCTTTCGGGCTCCCGTTCCAACGCAGCTTGTGAAACTTTTCACAAATATCGTCTTGCGACGGAAAGCCCGCCCCGTAGCCTTTCCCCATGCCTGAAACCAGCCCGGTCGCCTACGATTCGAAGATCGAGGGCAACGTGATCATCACCCGGCTCGACGCCGCCATCAACTGGATGCGCAAAAACTCCCTCTGGCCGATGCCGATGGGCCTCGCCTGCTGCGCCATCGAGCTCATGGCCGCCGGCGCGTCGCGCTTCGACATCGCGCGCTTCGGCGCGGAGGTGATGCGCTTTTCGCCGCGGCAGAGCGACGTGATGATCGTCGCCGGCACGGTCACCTACAAAATGGCGCTCGCGGTGAAACGCATCTGGGACCAGATGCCCGAGCCGAAGTGGTGCATCGCCATGGGCGCCTGCGCCTCCAGCGGCGGCATGTATCGCAGCTACGCGGTGCTCCAGGGCATCGATCAGCTCATCCCCGTGGACGTCTACATCAGCGGCTGCCCGCCGCGCCCGGAGGCGCTGATCGAGGGGCTGATGAGGCTCCAGCGGAAGATCGACGAAGGAGCGCTCTTTCATGGCGCAGAAGCAGGAGTTCTTCGCCTCGATGAACTTTCCTGAGCTCATGGCCAACTCCCAATTCTCCGCGGACGTCGCCGCGCTCGAGTCGAAATTCAAGGTGCTGAAGAAGACCGAGTTCCGCGGCGAGACCACGCTCGTGCGTCGAGCGCGGCGGCGATCAAGGACGTCTGCGCGCCACTGCGAAGGAAGAGCTCGGCTTCAACTTACCTGCTCGATCTCAGCGGCGTGGATCATTTCGGCGAAGACCCGCGCTTCGAGGTCGTCTACGAGCTCTACCAATTCGACGCGCGGCGATTCGCTCCGCCTGAAGATCGCCGTCTCCGAAGACGAGCTGGAAGTCGCCGACCGTCACCGACATCTGGCCCACGGCCGATTGGCACGAGCGCGAAGCCTACGACATGTACGGCATCCGTTTCCGCGGCCATCCCGACCTGCGCCGCATCCTCATGTGGGACGGCTACCCGTTCTTCCCGCTGCGCAAGGATTTCCCGCTCGCCGGCCGCCCCAGCGACATGCCCGACGTCGCCTTCACCAACGCCGCGCCCCTGGCGGGCGGACCCTTCGTGACCGTCCCCAGACGCGCACGACGAAGGATCGCGAGCCGCGCTCGCGCCAGATCGATTAGCGCCTGCCAAGCCGGGCCCGGGCCTCGGCCCCGTTTTCCCCATGCCGAAAACCGCCGTCATCATCCCGGCCCGCTGGGGCTCCACGCGCTTTCCAGGCAAAGCGCTCCACGTCATTGCCGGCAAGCCGCTCGTCCAGCACGTGTGGGAGCGCGCCGCCCGCGCGCGCGGCATCGATGAAGTCATCGTCGCCACCGACGATCTCCGCATTGCCGAGGCCGCCTTCGCCTTCGGGGCCGAGGTCGCCATGACGTCGGACAAGCACCGCAGCGGCACCGATCGCATCGCCGAAGTCGCCACGCGGCTCAATGGCGTCACCCATCTCATTAACGTGCAGGGCGACGAGCCCATGATCGACCCCGCTCTCATCTCGCGCCTCGCCAAGACCCTCGCCGCCGACAAAGCGCTCCCGATGATCACCGCGGCCGATCCGATCGAAGACCTCGCCGATCTCGCGAACCCGAACATCGTCAAGGTCGTCCTCGATCGCACCGGCCACGCGCTCTACTTCAGCCGCAGCCCCATCCCCTTCCAGCGCGATCCCGCCGGCGAAAAGCCGATCACCTACCTGCGCCACCAAGGCATCTACGGCTACTCGCGGGCCTTCCTCCTGCAGTTCGTGAAATGGAAGCCGAGCCCCCTCGAACGCACCGAGTCCCTGGAGCAGCTACGCGCGCTGGAAAATGGCGCGAAGATACGAGTGATCGTGACCAAGAAACGCTCGCTAGGCGTGGATACGCCGGCGGATGCGGTGCATGCCGAGCGGCTGCTGGCGAGCGCGTAGAGCGCCTTGGAGTGCGGAGGGAAGCGTCAGCGCCACGCCGCTTTCGGAGTGCTCCGCGGGTGGGATAAGCGTGACCCAGTTCCGCACCGGAAGAACCTTCCGAAAGCGGTGTGGCGCTGACGCTTGCCACCGCAGTCCAAGGGGCCTACGCGCGCGTTTCCGCGGGCTTTCGAACTTCCATCTTCCGGTAGAGCGTGGCCATCGAAATCCCGAGCATCTTCGCCGCTTTCTCGCGCGCGTTGCCGTTGAACTTGATCGTCTCCTCGATGTAGCGGCGCTCCTGCTCGCGCATGTATTCGTCGAGCGATCTGTCCCACCGGCAGGTTCCCGCTGGCCTCCGCGACGGGCGAGGCCGCCTGGCGGACGACCTGCGGCGGCAAATCCTGCACGCGGATGATGCCGTCGTCGCAAAGGGCGCAGGCCCGCTCGACGGCATTCTCCAGCTCGCGCACATTGCCGGGCCAGCGATAGTGCTGCAGCACCTCCAGCGCCTTCGGGTCGATCTTCTTCGGCTCGGTGTTGGTGTTCGAGGCGTTCTTTTGCAGGAAATGCTGCACCAGCAGCGGGATGTCATCGAGCCGCTCGCGCAGCGCCGGCATCTCGATGGGGATCACCGCCAGGCGGTAGTAAAGGTCCTCGCGGAAATTCGTCGGTCTTGATCTTCTCGTGCAGCGATTCGTTCGTGGCCGCCAGCACGCGCACATTGATAGAGCTGCTCTTCGTTTCGCCCACCCGCCGGATTTGCCGCTCCTGCAGCACGCGCAGCAGCTTGGTCTGCAGCGACACCGCCATCGAGTTCACCTCATCGAGAAAAATGGTGCCGAGCTCGGCCTCCTCGAAGAGCCCGATTTTGTCCTGCACCGCGCCGGTGAAGGCGCCCTTCTTGTGCCCGAAGAGCTCGGATTCCAGCAGGTTCTCCGGCAGCGCGGAGCAGTTGATCGCCACGAAGGGCTGATGCTGCCGGTTCGAGTTGAAGTGGAGCGCCCGCGCCACCAGCTCCTTGCCCGTGCCGCTCTCGCCCTGGATCAAAATGGTGGAGTCAGTGTCGGCCACCTTCGCGATCAGATTGTAAATCTCCTGCATCCGCGTGGAGGTGCCGATGATATTCTCGAAGCGGAACTTCTCCTTCACCGCCTTGCGCAGGTGCTGGATTTCGCGGCGGTCGTGCTGATGATCGAGCGCTCGCTGGATGGAGAGCTGCAGATCGTCCACCTTGAACGGCTTGGTGATGTAATCGTACGCGCCCATCTTCATCGCCTCGATCGCCGATCTCGAGCTGCTTGTAGGCGGTGATCATGATCACGGGCGTGCCGGGAATCACCTCCTTGCATTCGCGCAGCACATCGAGCCCGCCCACCTTGTCCATCCGCACATCGGTGATCACAAGCTGCGGATTGTGCGTCGCCAGGTTTTCGATCGCCTTCACGCCGGAGTTGAAGGCGAGCGTGGTGTGCCCCCGCTCCTGGCAGATGTCGGAGATCACCTGCACCATCGCCGGATCGTCATCGATGATAAGAATTCGCGCCATAAGTGAGAGGAATCAGAAGTGGTTCGCGGAAATGAGAGTATGTCAAGCGTGAGAAAGCGAAAGCGATAATTCTGTAGAAATGAGAACTTGGCCGGCCCTGACGGTTTCGGGGATGGCATCCCGCACGGATGCTGCCGAGGCGGCGAGCCGCGCGAGCGATGAAAGGGGGGCATCGGCGCTCTCAACTTTGCGATCCGAGACCAAATGAGACGAGAGGGGTTGGCTTGGAGGGCAAGAATCGTCGTGACGGGGGCATTTGCCTTCCCGCAGCATCGCGCCTCTTGAAACGCACTCTCCCAGGCGGCCTCCTCGTGGCGGTGGAAGGGATCGATGGCGCCGGGAAAAGCACCATTCTTCCGGCGCTTGCGGAGTACTGCCGCGCCCAGGGATTGCCGTGCCTCACCAGCCGCGAGCCGACCGATGGCCCGTGGGGGCGGCAACTCCGCGATAGCGCCACGGTCGGCCGGCTTTCCTTGCGCGACGAGCTCGAGCTATTCCTCAAGGACCGCGCCGACCACGTCCGCGAAAAAATCCGCCCCGCCCTCGCAGCGGGCAGCGTCGTTCTGCTCGACCGCTACTATTTCTCGACGGCCGCGTACCAGGGGGCGCGCGGCGCGGATCCGGCCGCGATCATCGCGGAAAACGAGCTCTTCGCTCCCGTGCCCGATCTCGTTCTCCTGCTCGACCTCGATCCGCGCGCCGGCCTCGGCCGCGTCCGCGCGCGGGGCGACCGGCCGAATGAGTTCGAGCGCGAGAATGAGCTGGAGCGGGTGCGGCAGATTTTCCTGTCGCTGAGCAGTCCGGGCCTCGTGCGCATCGATGCGTGCGCGGAGCGCGAGGCGGTGCTGCGCCAGTGCGTAGACGCGCTCGGAACCGTGATCGCGCGAAAATCTTCTGAGTGATGCGCTAAGCTGCCGCTCGCATTTTCGTGCTTAGCGCGTAGTCTTCGGGTCGAGTAGCGCTTGATGATGGTTTGATCCCTATGAATCGAGCCGCCTCGATCCTCGTCGCGATGCTTCGCTGGACCCTTTCCAAGCGGTATAATGTGGAAGGACTGCGGGAGAGCGATAGTCGTGAGCTGGCGCTCTTTTGGGACAAAGCCGGGCTGGATCACAACGGCGGGCGGCTTCCCGGCGGCGGCCATGTGGTCTGGTTTCCCAACTCGAACCGGCGGCACATCCGCGCGGCGGAATGGGAGGCTTTCCTGGTGGAGCAAAAGCGGCTCATGGCTGCTCGCGAGCCGCACCAGTGAACTACGGCAGAATCAGCGGAAGGAACGTTTCCAACGTTGTATCGCTTCGCGCTGCCGCGGGGGTATTGATCGCTGCACCCAATTCTTCTTCGTGCACGCCTCCGAGATGTGCCAGTTTCACGGTCGCCGTGACGCGAGGAAATACGCGCCCACCAGCATCATTACGGCGGGTTCTATGATCCACGGTACTCGCTCGCGCATCCGGCGCGCGAGGCTGGAAATCTGCCCGTAAACCTCATGGCGCGTGTAAGTTTCCTGGCGCGGTAGCGCGTCCATCTGCTTCGACACGGCTCCGTACGTGAGCGTCTGAAACAGGATGGCCGAGGCGACGAGCCAAACAAATCCCGCGATCACCAGGAAGTGGCCCGCGATGCGAAGCCCGCGACCCGCTCCAACTGCTTTGCCAATTTCTCTTTCTCCCGCAGACTTGTTCTCGGTACTCATCGCGATCAAGCGACGCTACTTCGGTCCCGGCCAGCGCAGGTGCTTGTGCAGGAACTCGTAGCTCCCCACGCCATTGATCGTGTGCGGGCCGTCGAACCACTCGATTTCCGTGCGATCCTTGAGGCCTAGCTTGGTGTAGCCGCGAAGCACTTTGGCGTATTCGTAGCCGCACCATTCATCGAGGGCGACGCCGTCTTCGTGTCCGCGCTCGACCATGAAGGGCCGCGGGGCGATGAGCATGGCCATCTCGGCGTAGTTGGCGTTCGTGCCGAGGTTCCACTCGAAGATTTCGTACTCGGGCGCGAACATGTACGAGGGGCGGTAATCGGTGCCGGAATTCTTGTAGACCCACTCGTTGAAATCGCCGGAGCAGATCGAGAGGCAATAGCGGTCCACCAGCGCGGGGACGCGCATCGCGGTCTTGCCGCCGTAGCTGAGGCCGTAGAAGCCGATGCGCTCGGGGTCCACAAAGGGCAGGCCGGCCAGCCACTGCGTGGTGACATCGTGCTGGTCGACGATGAAGGAGAAAAGCGAGAGCGCGAGGGGGTTGGCGCGCCGGTTGATTTCGCGAAAGCGGTCCTGCCCGCGGTAGGGATTGTGCGGCGCGTAGACGATGAAACCGCGCTCGGCCAGACGCGCCGCGAACGCCTTGTACGGCGCATAGGCCTTGGCTTTCTGATCATCGGTGACGGTATCGGCAGGCAGACCTTCCAAGCCGTGCTGGCAGACCACCACCGGGCGGCGCTCGCCGGGCTTGAGGTCCTTCGGCAGAAGCAGCCAACCCCACGCAAAGATGTCCGGCTGCACGTCGAGCATCACGTCGTAGGCGGTCCACTTTGGATTTTCGAGGACCACGCGGCTGCGCGGATTGGGCGCGAGGCGCTCGCCGGGCAATTTGCCGATGGACGCCCAGAGACGCTCGCGCAGGTCGCGCTGGGTGGCGTCCCAGGCGGGGCCGGGCTTCAGGCCTTTCCAGTAGCGCTCGGTGCGCCCGCGCTCCTCGGCGCGGATGAGGCGCTGCGTGTGCTGTTCGAGCTGCGTCACGGTCGTCTCCTGCAGCGCGCGCAACTCGGCGGCAAAGCCGCGAAACTCGGCGGGCGCATCGGCTGCCGCGGGCTGCGGCGCGGGCTCCGGCGCTTTCAACTCGAGCCCCAGCGCCGCCATCGACGCATCGCCCGCGAACGGCTGGAAGGGCGCGCCGTTTTCGAGCGAGAGGAGATAGAGGCTGAGCGGCCCCTGGGAGTCTTTCATGATGTCGGAGGTCCGCTTGGTCTCGGCCTCGACCTCGGCAAACGGCGGCATCTCGATGACGCCCGGCGCCGCCCCTTTCGGGCGCTGCGGCGCTTCCGGCGGGCCGCTCACTTGCGGCGTCGCGCTGTATTCCACCACCAGCCGGCGGGGATGAATCAGCGCGGCCAGCTCGGCATTTCCGAAACCGCGCAGGACGCCGAAGAGATTGCGGTAGATCGGCTCGCGGTAGAGCTGCTCGTGCGGGCCAAAGTAACCACCGACCAGCGTATTGGCGATGCGCGGATCCAGCGCCGCCGCGTGCAGCGCGATGAGGCCGCCCTCGCCCCGGCCGATCACCGCGAGCTTTTCCGCGCCGATGGGCAGCAGGGCGAGGAGGCTGTCGATCGCGGCCACCACCGTTTGCACCTCGTAGCCGACCGCGGTGCGGCCCAGCTCGAAGGCCTGCCGGTAAATCCATTCGCGATGCGGCTGATTGGTCCAGCGATTCACCGCTTTGCTGCCGGAGAACCGGAAGTCGCGATCGAGCAGGCTGGGCACCAGGACAGCGCAGCCCTTGGCGGCGAGCTTTTCCGCGTAGATCGTGCTCGGCTCCAGCGCATCCGGGTCCGGCAGCAGGATCACCATCGCCTGCACCCCGGCCGGCATGAGGAGAATTCCCTCGGCCGTCAGCCCCTCCAGCACCGGCCAGCGCACCCGCTCGATTCTGTAGCCGCGCTTCGCGGCGACCAGTTCCGTCTCCAGCGGGATGCGCTCGAAGGCGCCGGTTTGCTTCTCGTTCGGAACCACCCCGAGCATGTCGCGCAGTTTGGCGCGTTGCGCCGTCGCGAAGGGCTCCCAAGCCGGGCCGATCGCCTCGCGCCAGCGCTTGGTGCGATCTTCCTTCGCGCGCTCGGCCTCCCGCGCGAGCCAGCGATTGATGCCATCCACCATTTGCACCGAGAGATCGCCCTCCACGGTGAGTGGCTGCGTGCCCGGGAGCGTGGGTTCGAGCGCGATGGCCGCGCACGAAAGGGCGAGAAGGAGGAGGGGGATGCGCATCGGCTTACTGACTTACTGACTTCTTCAGCTTCTCGATCAAAAACTCATCGGCCGACTTGTGCTTCACCTCGGGCGCGCCGGGATAGACCAACTCGCACTCGACCCCGACGCTGCGCACTTTTTCCTGCAGCTTCACGCCGAAGTTCGAGGTGTGCGTGGGATCGCGCTGTGGCTGCCCGAGCGCCGGCGGCTCGCCGTAGATCATGTAAATAGGCGGGTCGTCGGCCGAGACGTGCTCGTAGGGCGAGTATTCCTTGATCCACGGCACCACCTCCTCGCGCTTGGCGAGGAAGACGTCGAACTGCGTTTCCTTGGTGGCGGGATTGGCCAGGAAGCCGAAGGCATGGCCGCCGTAGCGGCTGTTCGGCGTCCACTCTTTCATCTGCCGCGGATCGAGCGTGGTCTGCGCGCCGCTCACCGCCGCGCAGAGGAGCCGGGTGGATTCGCGCGCCACCGGATCGCTGCTCTGCGGGTCGGCGAGATCGGGATGGAAGGCGAGCCAGAGGCTGGAGCAGGCGCCGGCCGAGCCGCCGGTCGCGCCGATCCGCTTTTTGTCAATGTTCCATTCGGCGGCCTTGCTGCGGATGAATTGCAGCGCGCGCGCCGCATCGTGCAGCGGCGCTTTCACCGGCGGCTTGATCCCTTCCGCGGTCGCTTCCTGGATGAAGCGGTACTCCACCGATGCCACCGAAAGCCCGGCGCGCTGATAAGCCGCCACCGACAGGCGTTGCTTCGAACCGCCCGTCCAGCCGCCGCCGTGGATGAAAAGGACGAGCCCAGTCGGCTCCTTCGATTCCGTCTTGAAGAAATCGATCACCTGCTTTGGGTGCGGGCCGTATGGCACGTTTGCGTGGGTCGGCGTGGGCGGGGGCGGCGTGGGTTTTGCCGGGACTTTGGCCGGCGTCGCGGGCGTTTTTGCTGAAGCCGGCGCAGGCGTAGCGGCCTTGGCCGGCTCGGCCGCTTTCGCCGCGGGATCGGCGGCTTGAATTGAGCCGCAAAGCAGCAGCCCGGCGGAAAGGAGAAGGGAGGTACGTGTCATGGGGGTAGGCCAGTGTGTGACAGATTAACCCCCGCGCCGCCAGTTCGTTCGCCGCTTTGTCAGGCGGTCGCGTTTTCACCCTGCGCGCAGATTCGCAGCGCGCGCACGGCGAACGCGGTCGCCACGATCGGCTCATCCTCGAAACTATCCGGGCAAGCATTCGCCCACGAACCATCCGCCGACTGCGCCGCCAGCAAATCGCCCGAGAGCGCACGACGCTGCAGTGCGCTCCAATCCTGAAACGCCCCCATCGATTTCCCGAGCGCGAGGACCGGCGCCAAACCTTGCGCGTAGTAATAACGCAACGACGCCCGCTCCGCCGCGCGCCCGGGCGCCCATGTTCCCGCGTGTTCGGCGCCGTCCGCGTGTTGCCGCAGCCACGCGAGCGCCGCCTGCAAACGTGTTGCCTCCGCCGGCACACCGCACCCTTGCAACGCCAGCGCGCCATCGCACGTCGCGCTCCCATACGAGTGGTAGCGATCGCCGCTGGCGCCGCCGGCTTTGTTTCGCACAGCGTCGCCCGGTGCGAAAAAGAACCCGCCATCGTCGAAGCCGCTCCGCGAGCGTTCCGCGAAATTTTGGCATTGGGCGAGGAAAGGGAGCGCCTGCGCACCATCCCGCTCCGCCGCACGCAGCGCCTGGATCGCCAGCACCGTCGCCGAGATATTCGGCGCCAGCATATCCGGAGCGTGAGCCACGCCCTGCGGCCACCGCGGCGGCGCGGGCGCGTCCCCCCACGCGCCGCACGCCGCTGCTTCCACGGGCCAGCCGAGCGCCGGCGAGATGCGCAGGCTCTCCACCACGCCGGCCCAAAAGCGCGCGCGCGATCCATCGCCGGCGGCTGCGAAAACCTGCGCCGAATATCCCGCCGTGAAGAGCGGGTAGGCCAGTCCGGACCATGGCGCCGCGCACTTCGCCTGCGTTTCCGTGAGCTTTTCCAGCCAGCGGATCCCGCGCGCAAACGCCTCGTCCATTCCGTCCATCGCCCAAAGCACCAGCGGCGTCAGCGCATCCCCTCCGCGAAACGCCCCATAGCTCCCCGAGCGCCAGGCGCCATCCTCCCCCTGCCGAGCCGCGAGAAAGTTTCCCGCTGCGCGCAACGCCGCCTCACCGCCGTTGTTCGAGCGCCCGCACCCGAGCAGCGCGGCGCTGGCGCCCAGCGCGCTCCATTTCAGAAAGCCGCGCCGTGAGCAGGGCAGGGGAGTCTTCATTGCTTCGCGGGGTTCTCCGCTTTGCTCAGTGCCCCGGCCGCGGGCTTCTTTTCCAGCAGCAGCGTGAGCAGCGCCGCGCCCGTGCAAAACGTGCGCCCGGTGATGCAATGATGGCCGGCCCAGCTTCCATCCTCATTCTGCGCGCCGCAGAGCGTCGCCTGCATCTTGGTTTTCCATGCGTCCCACTCCGCGCCGCCGCGCTCGTGCAGGCCCTCGCCGAGATTGAGGTAGCTCAGGAATTCTTCACCGCCGTTATTGCCGAAGCCGGCCACGTAGCGGGCGTCGTTCAGCTTCCCGGCTACGGCGGTCTGCGCGGTTTGCCAGGCTTTTTCGTCGTCGGCGAATTGCTGCAACTCCGCGCGGGCGCGCGCTTTCTCCTGCGGGGGCGCCGCGGCGTCGGCGAGCTTCTGCTCGGCCTCCGCCTTGCGCTTCACATTCGAGAGCGACTTCTCCCGCAGCCCGCCGAGCTTGGCCGCCTCGCGGTAGAGCGAGATGCCCGCACTGGAGGGCTCTGCTGCGGGCGAAGCCGGAGCGGTGAAGCCGCCTTTTTTCACATCGAGCCCGGCAAGGTTTTGCACCTGGTCCTGGTCGAGCGCCTTCGCGCTCACCTTGGCGCCGCTGCGCGAGGCGGAGTTGAGCGCCTTGCTCGCGAGCCCTTGCGAAAGCACCGCGGCCCACCCTTTGTTGTTGGTAAACGAGCCGTCCGTCTGCTGGTGCTTCTCGATCTTGGCCACCACCTTTTCTAGCGCCGCCGCGCGACGCTTCTCCTGCGCCTCATCCGCCAGCTTCCCCTTCAGCTCCGAGAGCGCCCAGCCGGAGAGAAACGTGTCCACGTACGACCCGATCTTCACCTGCAATTGCGTATCGCGGATCGGCGTGACGTAGAGCGACTCCGCATCCGCCGCCTCGATTTGCCCGCAGATGAACTCGAATGCCTTGCGCGTCGCGTCGCGGTTCCCGCCTTCCGCCGGCGAATCGCCCGCGCGGAGCAGCGCCATCAGGCTCACGCAAGTATTGCCGAGATCGGACGGGTCTTCCGCCTTCGTCCCCTCGATGCGCCCGCCGCCCCCGCTTTGCCGCCAGCCGCCGCCCTGGCGCCACCCGCCGTCGCCCTGCTGCTCGCGCCGCAAGTATTCGAGGCCCGCGCGCACCGCATCCTCCGGCGAGCGTGGCTCGATTTTCGGCGCAGCAGCCGATGCGCGTTTTGCCTCGTCCTTCGTCGCCGGGCGTCCGCGCTCCTTCGCCCAGGCGCTGCCCGGCCAGGCCAGCGGCGCGAGCGCGAGGACCGCGCCGGCTAGCAATCCGCAAGCAGAGCCGGCGAGTGGAAGAGTCGATTTTCGTGAAGAGAGAGAAGTTTTCATACGTCACGAGTATTACGGCTGGCCGCGGCACTCGTTGCCAAAGCGCCGTAAAAAGGATGTCAAAAATTTGTCAGGCCCGGCGGAAGGGTGATACCAACGGCGCGCATGTTCATCTTCCCCTCGCGCTTCGGGCGGCGCGCCGTGCTCACCGCCGCACTTCTCGCCCTCATCTGGCCGGCGTCTGCCGCCGAGCCAAACTGGCCGCAATTCCGCGGGGGCGGCGGACTCGGCGTCGCGGAGCCGAGCGATCCGCCGGTGCAGTTTGGGCCCGAGCAAAACGTTGCGTGGAAAGTGCCGCTCCCCTCCGGCAACTCCTCCCCTTGCATCTGGGACGATCACCTTTTTCTTACCGCCTACGATGGGGCGAAGCTGGAAACGCTCTGCCTCCGCCGCAGCGATGGTGCGATCCGGTGGCGGCAGGCCGCGCCCGCGAGCGTCTTCGAGGCCACGCATCGGCTCGGCAATCCGGCGACGCCCACGCCGGCCACGGATGGCGAGCGCGTCTATGTTTACTTGGGCTCGTTCGGCTTGCTCGCCTACGATTTCGCCGGCCAGGAGCAGTGGCGCCTGCCGCTCGAAACGCCCGTGGTCGAGTTTGGCACGTCGGCCTCGCCCGTCCTGCACGAAGGCGTGCTCTACCTCGCCTGCGATCAGGACGAGCACTCCTTCCTCCTCGCGGCCGATGCGCGCACCGGCCGCACGCGCTGGCGCACCGAGCGCCCGGAATTTCGCCGCAGCTTCGCCACGCCCTTCGTGTGGCAGCACCAAGCCGGCGCGGAGCTCATCGTGCCGGGCTCGATCTGGCTGCGTGCGTACGACCTGAAAAACGGCGGCGAGCTCTGGACTTACAGCGGCACCTCGCGCGTCGCCTGCAGCACGCCCGTGGCGGGCGATGGGCTGCTCTTCAGCGCGAGTTGGAACGTGGGCGGCGATCCCGATAGCCGCGTGACGATGCCGCCCTTCGACGAGTTCATCAGCGGTCTCGGCAAGACGGAGAGCGATCGCCTCACTCGCGATCTCGTTCCGCCCGGCCCGGTGCGCGACCGCTTCTCGCAAATGGACCTCAACAAAAATGGCGAGGTCACGCGGAAAGAGTGGGAGAATATGCGCGAGATGTTTGCCCGCGCCGGCAACGCCGTGCTCGCCATCCGCCCCGGCGGACGCGGCGAAATCACCGGGACGCACCTCGCCTGGAAAGCGACGCGCAGCCTGCCGTACGTGGCGTCCCCTCTCTACTATCAAGGCCGGCTCTACACCGTGAAAAATGGCGGCCTCGCCTCCTGTTACGAAGCCGCCACCGGACGCCCGCTTTATCAGGATCAGCGCCTCGGCGCGCTCGGCGATTACTACGCCTCGCCGGTGGCGGGCCGGGGCCGCATCTACTTCGCCGCGCAAAAAGGCTCCATGGTCGTCGTCGCCGCCGGCGACACGCTCGAGGTGCTCGCTCGCACCGATTTCCGCGAGCCGATCATGGCCACCCCCGCGATCATCGACGACACGCTATACGTCCGCACCGCCGGCCACCTTTACGCGCTGCGGAAGCCGCGTTAGCCGGACGAGTTCGACTGGTCCGGCCCTCCCATCAAATGTCCGCCGCCTATTCCGCCTTCCGAAGCGCCGGCTTCCGCTTCTACTCCGCGGGAAATTTCGCCTCCGTGCTCGGGCGTCAGATGCTCGTCATTGCGGTGCAGTACGAAGTCTTTCGCCGCACCCAATCGGCCACCGCGCTCGGGCTCGTCGGGCTCGTGGCCGCGCTGCCGGTGATCTTCCTCGCGCTGCCGGCCGGGCAGGTGGCCGATCGCTTCAATCGGCGCGGCATCATCATCACCACGCAACTGCTCGGCATGATCACCTCGATCCTGCTCGCGTTCGTGGCAAGCTTTGGCGCGTCGATCCCTCCGTACCCGGTGCTCGTCCAGGCGGCCGATGCCCTCCACGCGCTGGCGAGCACTTTTCGCGAGGCCGGCCACGCGGCCTTCACTCCCGATATCCCGGTGATCTTCGCGCTGCTCCTCGTGAACGGCGTGCTGCGCACCTTCGGCTGGGCCGCGCGCTCGCCCTTTCTCACCAATCTTGTTCCGCGCGACACGCTCGCCAACGCCGTCACCTGGAACAGCAGCCTCTTCGAGATCGGCTGCATTGTCGGCCCCGCGCTCGCGGGCTTTCTGCTCGCGCAGCACGGCTTCACGCTCGTCTGCATTGTCGATGCCTTGTGCAGCTTGCTCTTCGTGCTCTTTCTCCTGCCGGTGCGCTCCCCCCCGCGCATTCCGCCGCCGGCCGATCAGCACCCGCTGCAGGATCTCTTCTCCGGCCTGCGCTTCGTTTGGACGAACAAAGCGATCCTCGCCATCATCACGCTCGATCTCTTTGCGGTGCTCCTCGGTGGCGCGGTCGCGCTGCTGCCGATCTTTGCGGAAAAAATCCTCCTTGTCGGCCCGGTCGGCTTCGGCTGGCTGCGCGCCGCGCAATCCATCGGCGCCATTTCCATGGCGGTGGCCATCGCGCATCTCCCGCCGATGCGCCGCGCCGGCTGGACGCTCCTTTTCGCGGTGAGCGGCTTCGGCGCGGCCACCATCGTCTTCGGCCTCTCGCGCAATTTCTGGCTTTCGCTCGCCGCCCTCTTCCTCGTCGGCGCCTTCGATAACATCAGCGTCGTCGTCCGCCACACCCTCGTGCAGCTCTGGACCCCCGACACCATGCGGGGCCGCGTCGCCGCCGTGAACAACATCTTCATCGGCTCCTCCAACGAGCTCGGCGCCTTCGAATCCGGCCTCACCGCCGCCTACTTCGGCCCCGTCATCTCCGTGGTCGGCGGCGGCATCGGCACGATCCTCATCGTCATCGCGACCGCGCTCAAATGGCCGGAAATCCGACGCATCGGCACGCTGACCATCCCCGAGGAAACTTCCGCCAAGCCCGAGGAGCAGCCTTCACCTTAACAGCGCCACTTTTCACTTTGCACTTTTCATTTCTCACTTTGCATTAGGCAGGCCGCGCTTTCCTCGCGTCACGAACGCCGCATGATCATCGATCTTCCTCGCTTCATCTCCGCCGAGCGTCCGTCCTGGACCGAGCTTGAGGGAATGCTCGACCGGCTCTCGCGGTCCACGACGTATCGGCCCGGCTTGGAGGAAGCACAGCGGTTCTATTTCCTGTACCAAAAGGTTTCCGCCGATCTCGCGCGGTTGAACACGTTTGCTTCCGAGCCGCAGCTCCGGCGTTACCTGGAATCGCTGGTGGCGCGCGCGTATGGGGAGATTCACGAGACGCGCGGGGGTGGCGGGCGGTGGCGGGTGGTGCGCTGGTTTTTGCAGACCTTCCCGGAGGCGTTTCGTCGGCATTTCATGGCGTTCGTGGTCTCGGTGCTGGTCACGCTCGCGGGCGCGGGTTTTGGCGGGTTTGCCGTGGCGCTCGACAATGAGGCGAAAGAGGCGCTGGTGCCGGGGCAGTTCGGGCATTTGCTCGGCGACCCCGCGGAGCGCGTGCGCGAGGAGGAGACGGCGAAGCGCGACCGCATGGCCGGCTCACATGCCACCTTCGCCGGCTCGCTGATGGCTAATAACATCCGCGTCTCGATTCTCGCGATGGCGCTGGGGATGAGCTGCGGTGTCGGCACGTTGCTCCTGCTTTTCTACAATGGGCTGATTCTCGGCCTGGTGGTGGTCGATTACGTCGCGGCAGGCCAAACCATTTTCCTGCTCGGCTGGCTGATGCCGCACGGCGTGATCGAGATTCCCGCCGTGATCATCGGCGGGCAGGCCGGCTTGGTACTGGGCAACGCAATTCTGGGCCGCGGGCAGCGCGCCTCCCTGCCGGAACGGTTGCGCGCCGTGGCTCCGGACGTAATGACCCTGATCGGCGGCGTCGCTGTCTTGCTCGTCTGGGCCGGGATCATCGAAGCGTTTCTCTCGCAGTATCATCAGCCCGTCCTCCCTTACTCGCTAAAGATCGGTTTCGGCGTGGCCGAATTGGCTCTCCTCATTTGGCTCCTTTCCAACCGCAAATCAGCAAGCCAGTCGGCGCTCCTAACTAAGAACGACGAACCAAGAACGATGAACTTCCGCGCATGAACCTCAGCTCCGAGCTTAAGATCGAGACCCCCGAGGGGATTCAGTTTTCCTACCCGCTGGCCGGGCCGATCTCGCGCTGCCTGGCCTGGGTGATTGATTTCATTGTGCTGATCGCGCTGATGATCCTGGTTTCGCAACTGCTCAACATGTTCGCCATGTTCAGTGGCGATATCGCGGGTGGGCTCGCGGTGCTTGCTTACTTCATTCTCTCGATCGGTTACGGCGTCTGCTTGGAATGGGCCTGGCGTGGGCAAACCCTCGGGAAACGTTGCCTGGGTTTGCGGGTCATGGACGTGCATGGGCTGCGCCTGCAGTTCCACCAGATCCTCATGCGCAATCTCCTGCGCGCCATCGATTCGCTGCCGCTTTGCTACCTGGTCGGCGGTCTCTGCTGCCTTCTCAGCCGCCGCGCGCAACGCCTCGGCGATCTCGCCGGCGGCACGGTGGTGGTGCATCACGTCCGCCCAGATGAGCCGGACCTCGAGCAACTTCTCTCCGGCAAATACAATTCCTTCCGCGCGTATCCTCATCTCGCCGCGCGCCTTCGCCAGCGCGTCTCGCCCGGCGAAGCCACGCTCGCCCTGCAAGCGCTCCTGCGCCGCGAAGATTTCGAGCCGGCCGCGCGCGTGGAGCTCTTTCACAGTCTCGCCGGCCACTTCCGCGCGGCGGCGCCTTTCCCGCCCGAGGCCGTCGAAAGCCTGCCCGACGAGCAATATGTCCGCAATGTGGTGGATGTCCTCTTTCGAGGCCGTTGAAAGGCGTGGCTAACTAACTCCCCGCCTCGTTATTTTTGGTCACGATATTTTTCCACCACGGGCGTAATCTTCGCATTGAGCGAGGCCTGCTTTCCCTGCACATAGGATTGCATGATCACGTTCGATTGTTCCATGAGCGCGGGCATGGTCGCGAGGGTCTTCTTCCCGGTGGGGCTCTCGTAGAAAGCCACCATCTCCTTCAGCTCCTGCTCGGTAAACTCCTTCATGTAGACTTCGACGAATTTGGGCCTCAAGTCGTCCCACTTCACCTCCTCGTCGTACCAGGAAGTGATCGCGGCCTTCATCTCCGTCATGGCCGCTTCGGGCATGCCCCGCTGCTTCATGCCGTCGACCATCGGGTTGATCAGCGAAAGGAAGGCCTTGCGCAGTGATCTCGGCACGTCGTTGGCATCGATGAATTGCGTCGCGAGGGCCCGATGGGAGGCCTCATCCGCTTGGGCGAGGGGGACCAGCGCGAGGCAAAGAAGCAGGAGATACTTAGTCATGAGAGTCAGTTTGAGTGATCGCTAGTCTTTTGGCAGGAAGAATTTGCGTTGCTTTTCGGTGGCGGCGATGCCCAGCCGCTCCAGCACGAGCAGCATGTCTTCCCACACCTTTCGTTTTTCGGAAAGCGACTGGTTGCGCAGCAAGTACGCAGGATGGTACGTGGCCATGAGCGGCGTGCCGCGAAACTCGAGCCAGCGCCCGCGCACCTGCCCCATCGTGTGCGGCGTTCCGAGCAGCCCTTCCACCGCCGTGGCGCCGAGGGCCACCAGCACCCGCGGCTGTACGATCTCGATCTGCTGTTCCAGGTAGGGCAGGCAGGTCTTCATCTCCGGCGAAGTCGGCTTGCGATTGCCGGACGCGCCCGGCGGCATGTCCGGGCGGCACTTCAAAACATTCGCGATGTACACCCGCTCGCGCGGAAAGCCCATCGTCTCGATGATCTTGGTGAGCAACTGCCCGGCGCGCCCGACGAACGGCTCCCCCTGCCGGTCCTCGTCTTCGCCCGGCGCCTCGCCGACAAACATCAGCTCCGCCTCCGGATTGCCGACGCCGAAGACCACCTGCGTTCGACTGCGCACCAAGTGCTCGCACTTCGTGCACGCCAGCACCGGCCCGCGCATGGCGGCCAGTCGCTCCGCCTTGGAGCCGGCGCCCGCCGGTCGCGGCGAGACTGGCGGCAAGTTCGGCAGCGGGGGAAGATTCGGCAGGACCGGGAGCGCCGCGGGTACACGCGGCGCGGAAGGGGGCGCCGTTGGCGCAATGCGAACGGCTTCCTTCCTTTCGGGCGGCGCGACGTCGCTCGCCGGCTCTCGTCCGGCTGGCTCAGTGAGGGCCGAGAGCCCCGACAGCGCGTCCATCGAAGCCGTCAAGGTCACGCCCCTGGAATGCAGGTCGCTCAGGGCCGTGTGGACGTACTCGAGGGCGGTGGAAAACGAGCTCATGCGGGGTTGGCGGAGGGTAACATTTTGCGGCGGCGGCGGTAGTTCTTTCGCGAGAATCTTGGAGTGCGGCGGGAAGCGTCAGCGCCACGCCGCTTTCGGATTGTTCGTCGGGTGGCAGCCCGCGCCTTCGCTTCGCACCGGCGATCCATTCCGAAAGCGGTGTTGCGCTTGCGCTTGCCACCGCAGTCCGAAGCCCGCCGCTACCACCACCCCTTCTTCTTGAAGAAGATGATCTCGCCGATGGCGACCAGCGCCATGAAGGCCAGGCAAAGGAGGTACCCGAAGGGCCAATGCAGCTCCGGCATGTTCAGCGGCATTTTTCCATCCGCGTTATCGAAGTTCATGCCGTACACGCCGGCCACGAAAGTGAGCGGGATGAAGATGGCCGAGATCACCGTGAGCACGCGCATGATTTCGTTCGTCCGCATGCCCACCGCCGAGAGGTAAATCTCCATCATGCCGGAGGCCACGTCGCGGTAGCTCTCGATCAGGTCCATGGCCTGCACGGTGTGATCGTAGCAATCGCGCAGGAAGACCTTGGTCTCCTTGGTAATCAGCCCGCTTTCGTCGTGCATCATCGCGTTCACTACGTCGCGCTCGGGCCAGGCCGCGCGGCGCAGGATCATGAGCGACCGCTTGAGCGTATGGATGCGGAGGGCGCTATCGCGGCTGGGCCGGTCGATCAGGTCGTCCTCCATCTCCTCGATCTCGTTGCCGATCCGCTCCAGCACGGGAAAGACGTGATCGATGATGGCATCGATCAGCGCGTATGCGAGATAGTCCGATTTCCGTTTCCGCATCGCGCCGCGGGCGTCGCGCAGCCGCGCCCGCACCGGATCGAAGACATCGAACTCCGGCTCCTCCTGGATGGTGATCAGCAGATTGCGGCAGATGAAAATGCTCACCTGCTCGTGGCAATGCTGCTTGTCCGGCCGGTCGTAAACCATCTGCGCCACCACGAAGAGATGGCCTTCATACGGCTCGAACTTCGGCCGCTGCCCCGTGTGCAGCGTATCCTCCAGCGCCAGCGGGTGCAGATCGTATTTCAGCCCGAGCGCGCGCAACGCCTCCGGATCGCCGAGCCCATCCATCTCGATCCAGCGCATCAGCCCGTCGTGCCCCGGCTCGGGCAACTCCGCCACCGAAGCCACTTGCTTCTCCTCGAAATGATGAGGGCCGTACTCCGTGAGCCGGAGCTGCGGCGCGGTAACCGGCCGATCGGTGCGGCCCTGCAGCGAGGCTGGCGCGGTGCCGGGCGCGGGCCAGTAGGGCTTTCTCAACGTGCTCCCTCCGTCACGCGCCGGAGCACGATCACCGCCATGTCATCTGGAATCTCCTCGCCCGCAATCTCCACCACGCGATCCAGGAATTCCTCCGCCGAGGCGGCGTCCTTCGGCAGCCCGGCGATAAGGTCTTGCGGTAGCGCGTGCTCGCCTTCGCTATCCTGTCCCGAGTAGAGGCCATCGGTGTAAAGCAGCACCACCTCGCCGGGCGCGGTCTCGATTGGCGTCTCGCCGCAATTCTGCTCCGCGAGGATGCCGAGCGGCGGACCCTGCGAGGGAAACGACTCGACCGCCCCGGTGGCCGCGCGCACCACCAGCAGCGGGGGATGCCCCATGCCGGCAAACGAGAGCCGGCCGGAATCCGGCTGCACCACCACGCACCCGGCGGTCATGAACGATTTGCCGCGGAAGATGGAATAGAACTCCGCGTTCACCGCGCAAAGGATTTCGCCCGGCGTGGAAAATTCGCCCGCGGCGTGACGGAAGACCAGCTTGGTGAGGCTGGTGAGCAGCGCGGCGGAAGCGCCGTGCCCCGTGGCGTCGGCGATCCAAAAAAGCCAGCTTCCATCGGCCAGCCGCAGCCAATCGTACATGTCGCCGCCGACCTGGATCACCGGCTGATAGTGCGCCGCCGATTCCCACCCGACCACCCGCGGCGCGCGCGAGGGGAGGATCGCGCGCTGGGTGATCTGGGCGGCTTCCAGGTCCATCTCGTGCAGCCGGCGCCACTCTTCCAGCTCGCGCCGCAAGGCGTGCAGGCCGAGGTGCGTTTCGATGCGCGCCTTGAGGACGGCCGTATTCACCGGCTTGGTCACGAAATCGTTCGCCCCGCTTTGCAGCGACTCGATTTCGTGCTGCTCGCCGGCGTGAGCGGTGAGCAGGATGATCGGCAGGCTCGCCAGCTCCGGGTCGTCGCTTTGCCGCACCAGCTCGCAGAGCTGCGCGCCGGTGAACTCCGGCATTTCGTAATCCGAGACGATCAGCGACACGTGCGCCGTATCGACCAACTGCATGGCCTCACGCCCGTCGCCGCACGAAATGACCTCGAAGCCCTCCCGGGTCAGGAGCCGTTCGAGGAGCACCCTCGCGGTGCGATCATCGTCTACGATCAGGATGCGAGGTGAAGACATGCGGCGCCGGATTTCAGTCTTCAGTATTCAGTTTTCAGTCTTCAGACAAGCCGCGCGCAGTTTTCTGAACTGAATACTGAATACTGGATACTCTCTACCGCCCTTCCAGCCAGCCCGTCACCTCCGCCTCCTCCACCGGCCCCACGATCGCCACACCCAACCGCCCCTTGTTCAGGCAATAACAGGCGACCCGCTGCACCTCCTCCGGCGTGACGGCGAGGACCTTGCGCTCGATTTCCAGCGGGTTGAGCACTTCGGCGTAGCCGAGAAGCGATTCGCCCATCCACATCATCTGGTTGGTGGTGCTTTCGAGCCCCATGAAAGTCTGCCCGACGGCGTAGTCCTGCGCTTTGCGCAGCTCGGTGAGGCTGGGCTTCGAGTTGCAGATGCGCTGGAGTTCGCGCAGAATCATCCCTAGCGATTTGCGCAGCTTTTGCGGGTCCAGTCCGGCGCAGATGTGGATGGCGCCGGTGTCGTCGAGCGTCACCACGTTCGTCTGCACGGAGTAGCAGTAGCCGTGGCGCTCGCGCAAAGTCTGGAAGAGCCGTGAGCTCATGTTTTCGCCCAGGATCACGCTGAGCAGGCGCAAGGCGAACCGGCGGTCGTCCCGCCGGCCGAAGGCGTGGAAGCCCATCGCGAGGTGCGTTTGCTCCGTTTCCTGCTGGAAAACCTTGATCTGGAGCGGCCCCTCGGATTTCACCGTCGCGCGGGAAAAGCGCGGCTTGCGGCCCTCCTGCAGACGGCTGAGCGTCGGCTTGAAGAGCTTCACCACCTCCTCGTGGCGCACCGGCCCGGCCACGGCCACGATGGTGTTGCGCGCATTATAATGCTGCTGCACGAAGCGCCGCACCTGCGGCCGCTTGAAATGGGTGATGCTCTCTTCCGTGCCGGTAAGCGGCCGGCCGAGCGGGTGCTTCGGCCACATCGTTTCGGTGAGCAAATCCGAGGCGTGCTGCTCGGGCTGGTCGCGGTACGAAAGGATCTCCTCGCGGATCACGTCGCGCTCGCGCTCGATCTCCTCGGGCTCGAACTGCGAGTTCAGGTACATGTCGCACAGGACATCGCACACCTCCGGGAGGTGCCGGGCGCCGGCGCGCGCGTAGTAGCAAGTGTGGTCCTCTGTGGTGAAAGCATTGATGTACCCGCCCAGCCCCTCGACCGACTCCGTGAGCTGCCGCGCATTGCGGCGCTTCGTCCCCTTGAACAGCAGGTGCTCGATGAAATGCGAGAGCCCGCACTCGTCCAGCCGCTCGTGGCGCCCCCCCACGCCCACCCAGAAACCGAGGCTCACGCTCCGCATGTGCGGCATCTCCACGGAGGCGATGCGCGCGCCATTGGCGAGGCGGGTGACCCGGTAATCGATATCACTCAACATGAAGGATTTAGGCTGGGCCGTCTCCCATCGTGCCGTTCCGGCGACAATTCAACCGGTTTCGACAGGACTTAGGACGGAACCGAGGACAACCCGCTTTGCGTCGCTTTCTTGGCCCGCAAGGAGAGAACCTGCTCCGCGAGCTCGAGGTCCTGCGGCACCGTGATCTTGAAATTCCACTCGCTGTTTTTCAGCAGCGCGATCCTTTTTCCGAGCTTTTGCACCGCCGAAACCTCGTCCGTCACCATCTCGTGCTTGGCGATCAGCGAGGCGTACGCCTGCAAAATGAGCCCGCTCGCGAAGACCTGCGGCGTCTGCATCGCCCAAAGCCCGGTGCGCTCCACGCTCTCCGTCACCAGCAGGTCCGGCGAGGCGCGCTTCACCGTATCCGGGATCGGCGAAGCCACGCACGCGGCCCCCTCTTGCCGCGCCATGTTCAGGCAATCGGTGATCAGCTCCGGCGTGGTGAGCGGCCGCGCGCCATCGTGAATCGCCACAAAGGCGCTCCCCTGGCTATCGATCTCCTGCAAGCCTTTCCACACCGACAGATGCCGCTCCGCGCCGCCGGCGATCACCTTGCGCAATTTCTTGCTATGGATGCGCGAAACCAGCTTCTCCAAATCCTCCAGCCCGTCCTGCCGTCCCACCACGATCACGTCGTCGATGTCCGGGCATTTCACGAAAGCGTACAGCGAATGCCAGAGCACGGGATGCCCCGCAAGCGGCGCAAAGAGCTTATCGAAACCCATGCGCCGGGAACTGCCGGCGGCGACGATGATGGCGGAGACCACGGGGCGGGGGAGATTTAAGATTTAAGTTGCGCTCCGACCGCCGTGCTCAGCGCCCGCCCATCGGCTCGCCCGGCCGCGCGCTCCGTGGCGGCCTTCATCACCTGTCCCATCTGCGCCTTCGAGGTCGCTCCCACCTCCGCGATCACCGCCGCCACCAGCGCCTCCAGCTCCGGCGCGCTGAGCGGCTGCGGCAAATACGCCTGCAAAATCTCCGCCTCCGCGCGCTCCTTCGCCGCCAGCTCCGGACGGTTTCCCTTCTCAAACCCCTCCACCGCGTCCTGCCGTTTCTTCAGCTCCTTGCGCACCACCGCCGCCGCGGCCGCGTCCTCCAGCCGCGCCTCCGCTCCCCCCTGCTCGATCGACGCATTCTTCAGCGCCGTCTTCAGCATGCGCAGCACGCCCAGCCGCTCGGCCTCGCGCGCTTTCATCGCCTCCTTCAGGTCCTGATCGATGCGGGCTTGGAAATCCATGGGATGAAAAGCGTAGAGGGCGGCGCGGGACGGGCAAGGTGATTTCACAGCGAGGGATCAGTCGCCGAGGACTGATCCCATCACCTTTTGCGGATGCGAGCCCACCGGCGGGGTAAATCATGCCCGACAGCGGTCTGGGGCGATGCCGACCGCCACGATCGCCGGGGATCGGTTACTTCTTCGCGCGGAAAACGTTGCCTAGCCCAGCGAGGAAGCCAGGCCGCTCGTTGTCCTTTCCGCTCTTTTCTTTGGCGGCCGCAACTTTCGCCGTAGCCGTCGACGCGGATCTTGCTCTGCTTCCGGAAGCGCGCGCAGCGGGAGCCGCCGGCGGGGCGACCGCCGGCTTTGGCTCGCGAGGCCGCACCATCGCGTCGCCGGGGAATAGCGCAGCGGGGTCGCCGGGCAAACCCGCCAGCCCGGCAGCGTCTTCGGAGGCGGCGGCGGAGTCGTCGGTCGCGGTCGGCGGCTTGGCGCCGTCCCGCAACTCCGCGCCGCCGCTGGAGCGAAGTGCCGGCGGAGGTACCAGGGCGGACCGATGGCCGTCATCAGGAGCAGTGATGGAAGCGCTGCCCCCTTTTCCCCCGCCTTTTAGCAAGATTTGGCGCAGCAGCTCGTTTTCAGCTTCAAGTCGCTTTTTCTCCGCCGCGGCTGCCGCAGCGGCCGCTTCTCTCTTCACGGTAGCCAGTTCTTTCGCGAGTCTTTCGATTTCGACGTCTTTTTCATCCTGTCGAATCTTCTCCTCTTTCGCCGCCACCCTGGCGAAAAAGTCTCCGCTGATGTCGACGGGCCAACTCCGCCCCAACCCCTTGCTTTCCAAATCCGTGATCGAACGGCGCATTTCTTCGAGCACGGGATCGAAGTTCCGGCGCTTGCTATTCTCCTCGTCAGTGGCGTGCCAGCCATTCCGATGATCTTCATACCACTTTTTGCCGCGGTAGTAGTCGGCAACATCCTTCGCCGCGACAATATTCCCCCAGATAGTGTCTCGCTTCATCGGCGTGAAGAGACGGCTGATGAACTGCCTTGCGGGGAGGCGATCCTTTAAATACCAGCGCGTCGAAGTGTGGGTAATGATGGACATTCCCACGGGTAGGTTCGTCCGGGTCACGCTGCCGCCGTTATCCAGACCTTCATGCACCAGGTCCTTCTTCATTTCCAGCGCCGCCGCCATGATATCTTTGTCGTGCAACACCACGGTGACCAACGCCGGGAAAGACGTTGGAAGCAGCACGTTCGCCGCTTTGGCTCTTTTCTGCGCGGGATCACGCAACGCCTGAAACGAAGGGCTGAAGCGAAAGCCGAAGCTGTTCCCTGTGGAATACGAGTTGACGACCGGAATCGGAGTCAGAGATTTCAAGTCCCGGGAGTACCGCCGCACGAACTGAAAGAGATCCCTCGCTTTGACATCGACGCCCCGAAGGGGAAGCGATGCCGCGAGCTGAAAAGCGAGTTGCGTGACCTCCCGCTGGGAATTGCCCATCTCGACGGTCTGGGCGTCGATGAGCGGGAGCACCGAGAACACCGTCGGTTGTCGATGAGCCGCACGCGACAGCGCTTTCTCGGTGCACATGTTGAAATATTCGAGGGAAGCGGAGCAGTCCGCAATGTAGTGCTCCTTCGTGCGCCAGCCGGGATTGCAGCTCACTTGCACGATGCAAAAAATCACCTTGGAATGTCCTTCGATCCCATCGGCGATCGACATCTGCCGATAGATTTTTTGCCGGACAACTACCTCCTGCGCCTGCTGAAGAGCACTATTAAGGGGAGCGGTGAGCGTGATGGGCGGAACCAATCCGAACGGCGCGGTGAGGGCCCCAAAGCCAAAGGAAGCGGCCGTGGCCGCGGCGGGAAGCTGGAGGTCTTCCGCATTGAGGCTGGGACGAACCTCCCCCCGGCTATCGAAGAGGGGAGGATTTTGCGGTCCAGTGGCCGAGGTGGTCGTGGTCGTGCTTGCGGTAGTGGTGCTCGCCGCCGTGCCGCCCGCCGCCGGATTAACCATGGCACGAAGCGGGGGCGGGATGATCGTCGGGGTCGCCACGCCTCCAAATTGATTGTTGATGCCGACTTCCGTCGCTTGAAAAGCCGACGCGTTGCGACTGGCCAAGGCAAGCCTGAAGGCCTCCTCGGGCTTGACAAAATTGTCCGGTACTTCGAACGCGTTTGGGACGAACACTGCCACGGGTGCGGAAATCGTGGTCAGGCCCCACTCTTCCACTTTGCTGCGCAGACCATCCAGGGCCTTACTGGCCTTGGCCAAACCGTTCCAGCCCGGCTCAAACGTATGAACGCGCACCGTCTTTCGGTTATCGGCAGGAAGGCAGACTGTCCCCCCAGGTTCCGATGCATAGTCCATCTCACCGGCCTGTGAGCCCGGATGTGGAAGGACGGCGGAGCTCAAACCGGCCATGATGAGGCCGTGCAGAACGGTTTTCATTCCAGCGAGGGGAACCGGCTTTTGCATTTGTTCAGGGAGGTCGACGCTGTGGAATGCTCCGTTAAATGCTCACGAAACAACAGCGCTGCTCCGAAGGCGGTGCATGGATACCGATCCTGACAACTTGTTCGCAAGAAGAAATCATTCCATTTTCACGGCGAATTTGCTCAGTCGCCGAGAGCGCGCAGGTCGGTTTGCCTCCCAGCGCTCACCCGGCCCAAAAAATCTTCCGGCCCGGCTGCGGATTCGCGCTTGCCAAGAGGCGGGCGCGGCACAACATTTCCGCCCCTCTTAAAAGTCGGGCCGTAGTTCAGCTTGGTAGAACGCTTGAATGGGGTTCAAGAGGTCGCGGGTTCGAATCCCGCCGGCCCGACCACCTTGGAATGCTGATAAAATCAGCGTTTCATGGCGGTCGGCGAGAAGCGAAAAGGAAGCCTGAAAATGTGGTGGTAGCCCTCGGTGGTAGCCCCTATACTCTGGGCACGATGAAAACGAAGTCTGACGGCAAGAACCGGGGAACTTTCGCGCTGCTCGAAACGGTAGCTCCCAATTTGTTCCGCCACCGGGAAAATCTATCGTATTGGGGCGTCAAGAAAGTCGAGGGCCGTCGATTCGTGCACGCGCTGGAAACGGCGGATCGCAAAACCGCGGATGGCAAACTGGCCGAATGGCTCGGCGATTTGAAAAAAGTAGACCCTGGCAACCGCGACATGACCCTGGCCATGCTTCTCGAAAAATACGAGGCGGCGAGGACCGACATCGCCGACTCGACGCGGGTCGGCGAGAAAGGGCGGATCGCAAAATTTCGGGAGTTGTTTCCTCGTCCCATGCACACCCTCGTCGCCCGCGTGGTGAACTCCGACCTTGCGGTGTGGGTCGGTCTAGTCGGGAAGGGGAAGCGGCCCTCGACCCGCAATCAGTTTCGAGCGTTCGCGCGCGCTCTTTTCGACTTCGCTGTGTCCGACACGGTAATCGCGAAAAACCCGTTCGATCCGAAGATTATTCGCAAGGCAAGGAAGGAGCCGATTATTCGGCTTATCCCGTCGCCCGCGGAGTTCGAGAAGATCATCTCCGAAATTCGCAGGCCGAGTTGGAAGGCTCAAAAAGGTAAGCATGGCGGGCAGCGCCCGTTGACGCAAAACGACAGCGCGGACTTCGCTGAGTTCCTGGGTCGCGCCGGCATCGGACAGGCCGAGGCAGTGAGCTTGAACTGGCCGGACATCGACGAAGAGCGCGATGTCATCCACTACCGGCGGAAAAAGACGGGCCGCGATTTCAGCACGCCCATTTTTCCATGGCTCAAGCCGCTGCTCAAGCGGCTCCGCAAGGAGGCGGGGCCGAGTCCCCGCGGACCGGTCTTCAAGGTGAAAAATGTGAAGAAGGCGCTCCGCGGCGCCACTCAGCGGCTAGGGCTGCCAAACTTCACCCAGCGCAACTTGCGCGCAATGCGGATCAAGCGGTTGTGGGAGCAAGGCGTGGATGTGAAGGTGATCGCGCAGTGGCAGGGCCATAGCGACGGCGGGAAACTGATCATGACGACCTACACGGAGGTCTTCGGTAGCAATGCGGAAAGCTACGAACGCGCACAGCTCGCCAAGGCGACGGCGGCAGAAGCGGCGATGGCCCGGACCGGGCGGCTGAAGGCGGCCTGATTCTCGGTTCAGGTAGTCCTCGCGAGCAGGGTTTCCACGTCCTCTCCGGGGATGAGCGTCTTTGCTTGTGCCTTGCTTTTTCGGAGTAATTTGCGAGCGATGAAATTGCGGATTTGGCGCTCGCTGACTTTGAGGTATGCGGCTGCCTCTTTGGCCGTATAGGTCGCTTGCTGCGGGATGAAGCGCTCATTTTTCATCGACTTGGAAGTGTAGCGGTTCAGAAGCGTGTCGTTTCGAGTTGCGCCATGAAGTCGGAAAGGCGCTTGTCGGCGGCGCGCGGTGGGAAGAGTTCCTGCACTGGCGCCTTCAGCACCTCGGCGAGGAACATGATGGATTTGTCGTCCACGTAGCGCAGGCGCGCTTCGATCTTCGAGACGCCGCTGCGGCTGATGTCGAGGCCGGCGACCTGGAGCTTGGCGGCGAAGGTGGATTGCGACCAGCCGAGCGCGTAACGCTTTCGGCGCACTTGCGGGCCGATGTTGTTCTTGTAGAGCATCGTCGTGTCCTCCGGGTTCAGGCGATGACGGCGGGGCGCTCGGTGGTCTCGAAGCTCACGCGGGGCGCGCTTTCGGTTTGGCAGAGTTTGATGAGCTTGTTCGCTTCCGCTTTCGCCAGGAGCGCCTTGGCTTCGTCGCGAAAGTTTTCGACCGGCTTGAAGCTGATCGTCGGGATGAAGAGGCGGCTGAAAACGGCGCCGGCGAGCTGCTTGATCTTCTCGATCGCTTTGCCCTCGCCCTCGATCTTCGATTTCAGCGATGGCGCGGGGAAATTGACGCGGGCGATGCAGCCGTCTTTGCCTTCGGCGGTCCAGCGGAAGCCGCCGCCATCGGTCGGCGTCAGTTCGTCCTCACGCTCGCGGGCCGCCTCGACGAGTTGCGCTTTGATTTCTTTGAGCCGCTCGGTCTGGTCGGCGATTTCACGATCGAGGCTGACGGCTTCGGTTACGAGGTTTTGCAGTTTCGTGGTCATTGGAGTGTAGATTTGAGGTTCAGTTTTTTGGTTTTGCGCTGTCCTCGGGGCAGGTGCTCCGGTGCTTGCGCTGCGATGGCTCTACACCCCGTTTTCTGCCGAAACGGTTGACGCTCAGCCGTTTGTTCCTCAACCGTCGGCAGGCGTTCTCCGACGTTCTCCAGCGACCTGCGGAAGTTTTTGACAGCTTTCAAAAAAAGCCCGTTGAACGCCGATTCGCGTGGCGGATGGACACTTCCCCGCGGGCGAACATGAGCTTTTGATGCGTTCTCTCTGGCGAAGTGGCCATTGGCGCGCCGTTGCCCGCATGTTCGCGCGAACACATATTGAAGGCCATTGAAAGGACCCGCACGAATGACCAAGACCGCTCCAACTCCAGACCTCGACAGCGCCGACAGCGAGGCGATCTGCTCCACCACGACGATTGCCGCCCTGCTCCTGCTGGGAGCGCAGTTTCCTCACCGCCAACTGAACAGCGCCGAGCTTTGCGTTCTATCCGGCATCGGCCGCACGGCCATGTCGCAGATCAAAAACGCTTCGGACACGCCCTTCTCGCTCGGCAAATGCACCCTCCAGCGTTTGGACAAATGGCTTGCCGACCATCCGGGCCAGAAGCAGGAATGATCACTGCTTCCTTCCGTCATTCCCGTATGCCCAGAGGAGTTCGCAAAAACATCACCATTCCCGGACTGCTCGCTCCGACGATCAAGCAGCGGTGCGGCGAATTTGGCGACGGCGGATTCGCTCCCTACGCCGTTGAGTTAGTCTGCTACGATCTCCGAGCAGCCGCGAAACACACCGTCACGCTCGAGGTCGCGCGCGACACGCAAGCGGCGCAGGATGCCGTGGATCGTGAACTCGTAACCCGATACCGGCCCGGCCAGCCGCGCGTCGGCTTGCTCGTGCAAATCGCCCAACGCATCCATCAACTCCAGGACATCGCTGAGCGCAATCGGCATGACCTCCCGCTGTCGGCCATGAGCGCAGTCCCGGAGCGGATCACATTTCCCGCAGACATCTGGCCACTCGCCGATGAACGATGGAAGGAACTCGGCTACCCAACGCTCTCGGGCTACATCACGGGGCTCATTCGCTACGACCTGCTCGTGGGCGGACCGCACACTTACTCAACCGGTGAAGTCCGCTCGAAAGTCCAGCGCGCCATTACTCGCAAAACGGTCGCGGCCCGGCGCAAAGGCGGGCAGCGGAAAATACTGCTCGACCATCTTATCGAACGAGCACAAGGGCGCCGCGTGCCGAAAGACGAGTTGGAAACGGTGAAAGTGCAAATCGCACGAACCCTTCGTGACTCTCTCACGAAAAAGCCCTGAGCCTCCCCTTTGCCAACGGCAACTACTCTTCGACGTGAACCGATAGAGACCCTCCGCATGCGAGCGAGCACGGTCATAGGTGGAGATCGGCGGGCGAAGGCGGGCGATACGACCTTGACGGCGCGCAGCGAGCAGTAAAATCGAGGGGCGAGTTCACGTCCTGGTTGACCTTTTCTACGCGCGATTGCGTCACAAATTACGACGGCGTTGGCTTCGCCGAACCGATGTGGCCGCGCAGCAACGCGAAGCGGCGACATCATTGAAGGAGAGGATGGGCGCGAAGTCTTCGTGGTGGAAAAGGCGCAGCGGCAGCGAAGACGCACGGGGGCGAAGTCTTCGCGAAGGTGTGGTGGTCTGGCAACCTGTGCTCACCGATCGACCGACCCGGAACCAGTATCTATGTTTGTTCCATGAGCACGCCAAACCGTTTTCAAACGCTGGTGCATGATGCGAAAACCCGGATCACCGAAATCTCAGCCGCAGATGCCGCCCGCGAAGTAGCGAACGGGACGCTGTTGATCGATGTGCGCGAAGACGCCGACTGGCAGGAAGGTCATGCGCCTGGCGCTCGCCATCTGAGTCGCGGCATCGTGGAACTCGAGATGGAGGAAATAGCTCCTGCGCTGGACGTGCCGATTATCTGCCATTGCGGTGGCGGCAGCCGGTCAGCGCTCGTCGCAGACAGCCTCCAGAAGATGGGCTACACGAATGTGAAGTCGCTCGCCGGCGGCTTCAAAGCTTGGAAAGCGGCACGCTTGCCGATTGAGCAAGGCCCAGACGCGCCCGGCTCCTGACGGAGATTGATACAAGCGCCTGCGTCCCGCCGTGGCTGCTTCCGAGCAGCGACGGCTTTCGGAAGCGGGGCGCGAAGTCTCCGAGGTTGGCGGCACGGGGCACTCCTTGCCACCGTCCGCCAACTCGGAGTCTTCGCGCGTGGGACGCGGTCGGAGAGCTAAACCTTCTGCGCTGGACGCGCCGCCGCCTGCTCCTGCCCGCGGGTCACCGTGCGCTGCGTCCGCATCGCGATGTTCGCCATCATCTTCTCCTGCTGATCCTCGGGCAGATTCTTCACGAGCGTTTGATACGCTTTCTTCAGTTCCGGATTTTCGTCGAGCTTCTTCAAGACGCCGCTGCGGATGCGCTCGGTGCGCTCCTGCTTCTGCACGTCCTGCAGAACGATCGTCCTCGCCATCCGCTCGGGCGACATCGCCTGGATGTATTCCCACCGCTTCGGATTGGCTTTGATGTAGTCGTCGATCTTGCCGTTGATTTCCGGGTTCTCGCGGAACTGCGGAGCGCCGTTGGTGTCGGGTTGCGGTTGGTCTGTGGTTTTCCTTTGATCATAGTCATGGTGTGGTTAAGCGCGGTTTTCTCGGAGGCTCTGAACGATGGCCGCGCAAAAGACATCGATCAGATTCATGGGATCTTCTCGCTCGACGGCGAGGGACATCAGGAACTCCGGCCCCGGCGATTTGCCGAGGCGGCGTTGGAGTTCCTGGTCGGCTTCGACATACCGCTCAAGCGTGGCAGGCGGCAGTTCGACAAGGGCTGGTTGTGGGTGTGGCATAGGTTTCGGTGGAGTGGGCGCTACCATTTCTCCTCCGCGGCTGCGGGCGTCTTGCTGGCAGCGTTTGAAGGAGTGGCGGCGCGCTCTGTTTCGACGGCATTCAAGCGGTTTTTCAACGCAGCGATGTCCCGCTGCTGGAGCAACTGTTGCTCGGCCATCTTCTTCGTCTGGACGACGGCTTCGGTGAGTCCGGTGAGGCGCTGGTTCAGCGTCGTCGCCTGTTCCGTGAATGCCTTGGTCGCCGCTTTCTGCTTGTTGATCTCCGCGATGACCGCGTCATCTGGCGAAGCCGAAGAGACTGCCGGGCTGGCGAATGTTCGCGTGGGTTGTGTCGATCCGTCCGGACGCAGATTCCAGCCAGCCGATTTCTCGATTCGATAAACCGGATGCGCTTCGTGCATCACGAGCCGGCTGCCCGGATCGACGTAGCGACCGAAGCGATACTGGCGGACCTGCTCCGCTCGGCGAACGCTCTCCAATTCATCCACAGAACGGCTGGGCACGGCCGCAGGAACGATGACGATTTTCTTGGGCGTCCTGCTCGCGCAGGCCGCGAACAGGATGACGGGTAGTGTGAGGAGCAGGTGTTTCATGGGTGAATGGATTTTGGGATGCGTGGTGATGGAGAAGTCGGCGAACCGCGGAACTGGACCGACGAGGGCGCTGTGACGGTCTCCGAGCTGTTCGGGGCAGCCGTTGTCGTCACGAGATCGCCGCCGATCTTGGCGTCTGCGCGATCCATCGTTTGCGTGACGTAGAGATAGAACTGCTTGCCGGCCGGCACGCGGACATAAAAGCCGTCGCGCTCGATGCTCTGCTGAATCTGGTTGGCGTAGCGATCGAGCACACTCTGCGCACCTTGCAGCGGGGCATTGGTCAGCGATGGGACGGCGAACGAACCAAAGGCCGTCGCCTGCTTTTCGGTGAATGCCTCGGCGGCACCACTGAGCAACGTGGCGGCGAACATCTTGATCTCCGCGAGTTCGTCTCGCTTGATCAAACGCCCGCGCAATCCCGCGCTGCCATCGGTGATTCCCCAGCCGTCGTTGTCCGCGTCCTTCTCGCGGTCGAGCGCAAGTCCGCTGACGCGCAGCTCTTCGCCGGTCTGCCAGACGAGTGTCCATCGGCCGTCGCTGGCGATTCGCTCCCGCACTCGATCGACTTGGGCTGAGCCATGAACCTCCGTCCCAACGGGAATGATCAAATGTCCGTGATGATAGACGTTCTCGGTCACGAGCCCGATCACCGGCGTGTTGATCGATGACGAGTCCACCGTCACGATCAGTTCGCATTGGATAAGCCGGCCGAAAGGCGCGAAGTCCTCGCTGAGTTCCTTGGGCTTCCGGTCGGTGGAAGGCGTCTCTGCGACGAGGGAAATCGACGGCAGGCTAAGTGCCGGCGCTTCTGATTTCTTCGTCGTGGCTTGCGGCGCATTGCGTGTCTTGTCTTCCGAAGAAGGTGGTCGGAACGGCACCATGTCGCGGGTGATGCGCTCGATGAGCTGCGGCTTTTGGGCCTGGTCGCCGTTTGAGGACTTCCCGCTCGGCTGGCCTTCGCCTTTACCGAAGTTCTTCCGGCTGTTTGCCAGAATCAGCACGACACACGCTGCGAGGAGGAACAGGATCAGCAGCCCGGTCTTGGACCGCAGAAAATTGAGGAATTTGCGCGGGCTCATTTCTTGAAACCCTCCGCATTTGTGACGGGCAGTTCGTCGGCTTGCACCGGAGCGCGTTCGAGAACGAACGTGAACTCATTCTTCAGCGAGAGGTCGTTGCGCTCTCCGTCTGCGGTCCCTGTGAAGGCCACGTAACCATCGCTGGCTCCATTCGCTGGAATCAGCCCGCCAAGTTGAGTGACGGACGGAAAGAGCGTGCGGTCTCCGACTTTCAACCGAACGCGTTCTGGCGCGAACTGGATTGCTTCCAATGTCTTGTTTTGCAGCGTCAGTCGGAAGATGAGCGTGTCCTCGAGATCGAAACGAAACGCTTCATTCACTCGCACTTCGTAATCGCCGCAATCCGTAACACTGGGTTGCTTGGCGCCATCGCGGAAATCCACTCCCGCCAGCGCCTCCGGGTGATGCTCGTTGAGCAACGGGAATGCCTTGGCTTTGTCGAGCAAGCCGAGCAATCGCGCTGGCGTGACTGGCCGTGGCTGCATCGGCTTACTTTCGCGGGGCTGAAAGATGACCGAGAGCCACGGTGCTTTGCTTTCTCGCAACTCAACAACGTATGTCCGCCCGCTCCACCGGATGTTGAGGTTGGTCGCGGCGTCTTTCGCCAGAGCGCGCGCTGACAGGTAGGAAGTGCCTTTTGTATGCGCGATCTGGAACAAGCCGGCGGTCTTCGCGTCGGTCGTGACGAGTGCTGCATCAATCGCCGAAATCGCGCTCGGGAAACTGAGCGTCGTGACGCGACTTGCCGAGACGGGAACGGCGTAAACCGTATGGTCGTCCAGAATCAGGTCTTGGACCGGCTTCGCAGGGTCCGCCGCAACGGCGAACTTTCCAGCGAGACAGGCGATGAGAATAGAGCTAGCGAGTGGTTTCATATTTGAAGTCTTTGATGGCAGTTGGGAACCGGCCGTTTTCGACCATGTTGGGATTGCGCTGGAGTTTGAGTTTCAGCGTGAAAGGAAGCGCCTCGGTGAAAGCCTTCTCCTGGAAGATCCCGCTGCGGATGAGTTGCCCGTTTACCTGCGTCAGCACGGCGTCGGAGCGCGTTTCCAGAACATCGATGCGCGCGATTTCCGGCTTCTGGTGAACCTGCTTGGCCTTGAACTCAGCGTCCTCGGACGAGCGAAGCGCCTGCGCCTTCTCGTGCGCGGACTTCAGGAACATCTGCTTGAGCATGTCTGCCTGGTCGAAGTCCTTCGGGCTGCGTTGCAACAGCGCGATGGTGGCCAGCGTGCTTTGTTGCGCGTGGAGTTCGTTTGCTTCCTCGAACTTCAGCAGCGGCGAGACGTAGAAGGTCCCGGCTGGGTCGATGATGACGACCCGCTCGCGCTGCTTGAAAGCGTTCACGAGATGGTAACGGTCCAGTGCCGCGGCTACGAGAATGGTGCCAGCGCAAAGGAACCACCACCACGCTAGGCGATCACGGTCCACGAAGAGGCGCGTCGGGCTCGGTCGGCGCTTGTTGAGATTGCCGGGAGCCCTTTGGGGTTCCGTGGTGCGGAGATGATGTTGGATTGTTTCCATGGTCAGTTTCTTGAGGAGGCGAGAAGTTCACGAACGGCTTGGTCACCGGAGAGGTCATCCTTGGCTGGTCGCTTCGGTCGTCGCTGGCTGGCGAGCGAGGAGAGCATCCCACCCCCTGGCGAATAGGGGCTGCCGCTCATCGAAGAACCGGCAAGTGCGGCACCGCCTGCCACAGCTCCGCCGGCGAGTCCGCCAGCAGCGGCCGCCGCTCCTCCGCCTCCACCGATCGTCGCCGCGGTCGCCGCACCCGTGGTGGCTGCCGCTGTGGCAGCGGTCGCTGCTCCGGCGGCGAGCGCGGAGCCGATCTGCGAACCTGTGGCGATGGCCTTCTGCAAGACGACCGGCGCCGCGATGGTGCTGAAGATCAGCCAAATGCCGAGGACCGCGACGCCAATCAGATTTTGCAATGTATAGCCTGCCGCTCCTCCGACACCGCCGAAGGCGAGGAAGCTTTGATCAGCCATGAAATCCAGCAACCCTTGCGTCATGATCGCCGCGGCACCCCACCCGAGCGGCCAAAGCATCACGCCGGTCAGGCCAAGCAAGTAACTCGTGCCAATGGATTGGAGGGTCCGCACCGCGAGAAAGCCGACAAAGATCGGCGAAAGCGCGTAGCCGAGATACAGGATGAACTTCTGAACGAGGTAGGCGTAGAAGACGATGACCGTCGCAAAGAAGCCGAGGGCATAGAGGACCGCGGAAATGATCGTCTCAAAGACTGCCTGGCTATCGAACAGCTTGTCCCACCACGAACTTTTGCCGCCGGCACCCGTGCCTTTCTGCACCTCCAGCGTCTTCTTGTATTGGTCGAAGACCTTTGTGGGGTCAGCTTTGAGCGTCGTCTTGACCGTATTGTCCACGATGCTGCTGACCTGATTGCCCCAGAGCGTGAGCTGCGAGAGAACCGCGAGAAACGCCAACGTTCTGCCAAAGGTCCGGAGATAGGCACCGGGACTGCGCTGACCGGTGATCGTCGAGGAGACGACCCCGATGACAAGCAGCACGAATGCGATCGGGAGCAAGACGGTATTCATCTCCGCGCACTGCTTGGCGAAATTTGGAAATAGTGAGTCGAAGTCGTTCATAGGTCGTTAGCGCGTTGGGAATACCGGCGGTGCGTCGTTGATGCGGAAGGTTTGGGAGTAGCTGCGCATCGCCTCGCTGAACTCCGCCATGCGCTCCTCCTTGCGAGCTTGCTCCTGCTTCTCGCGGTCCTCGCGATTCTGGATGTCGAGCACGAGCGACTCGCCGAGTGCGTGATCGACTTCCTTGTCGATGGCGGCGAGTTCGGCGTTGTAACCAGTAATGACGCCCGCGAGTTTCTGCGTCTCTGCGTCAGTCGTTGACGCCTGAAGCTGCTGGGTAGTGTCGGCGATGCGTCCCTTCAAGACTCCACGCCGTTGCGGCGACATCATCATAGACTGACTCGAAGTTCTGAGTAGCTCGCTGGCTCGCGGCGAACTTGCGATACAGTTCCTCCGCCCGCGGCAGTTCAAACCCTCCCGGCGTGGTGAAGGTCTGACCGATGCTTTGATAGAGGCCGTTTGCGTTATTGGTTAACGCTTCGACTCCGTTGGCAAGGCTTTGCAGCTCACCGAGCGTCTGGCCGACACCGCTCGTGTTGAGGCTGTCGATGAGCGCATCCGCTCCAACGATGCTGAGCAACTGCTCGGGGTCGCCGAACGCTTTCACGTAAGCCTGGATCTGCTGCAACTGCTGGGTGAGCGCATTGATCTGCTGCACCTGGTTGTTGATCATCTCGACCGTCTTCCCGATGTCCTCGACGTGCATGATTTCGTCGAGCACGTCGGAGATGGGATTGGTGACGACGTACTGCGCATGCGCGGCGGTCGTCAGGCCGACTGCGATGAAAATTGCGGTAAGTGTTTTCATGGTCTTATTCCTGAATGCGCAGCGTGCGCGTGCTGGGTTTGAGGATTGCCCCGCTGACTTCCCGCTCGGGCAGCGGGATGTCGAAGAGTGTTGCTGGCTCATCGGGGCCACCGGCTGGCTGCCGCTGTTGCTCGATGAGCGTGTGGTATTGCTGCTTGGCGGAATCGCTTCGTCCTTTTTCATATCCCGAAGCGTAGGACTTGTTCGCGGCAGCGGTGCTCCCGGCATGGAGCGACTCGCTCAGGAGCAAGCCGGCTCCCGCACCCGCGGCCGTTGCGAGCGGATTCCGTTTGCCGAGCGTGCTGCCGAGCAAGGCCCCGCCAGCAACGCCGATGGAATTTCCCACAAGCCGCGTCGGACTCGTGCTTGCACAGCCGGTGAATAGCGCTGCGACAGTTGTCGCCGCGATGAGTGGTAGAATCTTCATGCCTGAGTTCTACGGGATGAACGGGGGGGCGCTGCTCCGCCGCTGGCGCGACCTGTTTCGTGCGGGCAAGCGTCACTCCCACCGCGCCGTTTCTGCTCCGCGTGAACAAGCTGCGCCCAACTCACTTTGCGCACGTCCAGTAAACTCAACGACTCCCAGCAGCTTCATCGCGCGGTGATTACTGCTGCGGAGCGGTCGCATCGCGATATCGCCGAATCCGTGCATGGCACGCTGTGCCAGACGCTCGGTGGCGCGGGGATCATGGCCCAAGTGTTGGCGGCTGGCGTGAAAGCCGGTCAGCCTTGGGATGCGTTGCAACTCGATTCGCTCGCCGAGACGCTCGACCGCGCGCTCGACGAGGCCCGGCAAGTCCTGACGCAACTTCAACCGGTGGCGGCGGGACCAGACGGGTTAATGACAGCCCTTGCCCGCCTCGCCGCTGAAACCTCGGCGGGACAGACGTTTGCACATTTGATCATAGAAGATCGCGTTTTGCCTTCCGGCCTCATCCTCGCTATGGACTTCCGCCTCCGTATTTCACCGGTCCTGACGAGGGTCGTGAACGGGATGAAAGTGTATTCCCTGCACAGTCGAGCCGTGTGTCAGGATCAATAGGTCGGGCGGGTGTTGAAGGGCTGCGTCGTCGCGCCTTTGCCGCCGAAAGTGCCGCTCTTCGAGCCGTTGCCGCCGGAGCCGGTGTAGTTTGGGTTGTTCGTGTGCACGTTCGCGGCGCTGGGGCCGTTGACGGTGACGACTTTGCCGTTCTCGATGGTCACGGTGTTGCCCGCGATAGTCTTCACGCTGTTGCCGTTGAGCGAGACGTTGTCCTTGAAGAGGACGGTGCCGTTCGCGCCGCTCGCGTAGAGCTTGAGCGCGGTGTCGGCATTGATCGAACCGCCGCCGATGATGAGCTGGCCATTAGCGCCCATGACGTTCGCTTTTACTACGTCGCCGCGGAGGGTGGCGTTCTTGAATTCGATGTCACCCGCGCCGTTGTTGCGGATGTCGATGGAGCCTTTGTCCGCTTGGACGATTCCGCCATCGACAATGATTTTGCCACCGGCGGAAACAAACTCCACGTTGCCGCCCGGCCCAGGCGCGGCGGCGTTGAGGAGGGAGTAAAGCTGGCCGCTGTTCGCCACGGTGATCGCGTTGCCGCCGGTCTTGCGGCTGTCAAGGCGGATATTGCCGCCTTGCTTGCTTTTCGCGCTGCCGGCGCTCTCGGAGACTTTGATCGAAGATTCGACTTTGATCTCGTCGCTGGAGACGATTTTCGCCGTGCCGCCTTTTCCCCCATACGGGTTGAGAGTGCCATTGGCCCCAGTGGTGGCTGAAATGGGGGCCTTCACCTCCACCTTGCCGGCAGTCGGCTGCGCATCGGTGCCGACGTGGAGTGTCCCGCCGTCGCCGCCTTCAGTGAGATTCAGCAATCCCGCGGCGCTGCCACCGTCGAAGTTTGCGCTGCCGATCGCATCGGAGCCGGTGTCGAACTTGATGTCCTTTTCCGTGGAATTCAGCACGAGGGTTCCGCCGTTGGTCGGCGCAGAGAGGAGCAGGCCGGCATTGGCACCTGTGAAGTTGAGCCCTCCCACTGCGGCGATGCTCTTGCCGCTGAGGACATGCACCGTGTCAAAGGCCGTTCCCGCGCGTTGATTGATTGTGCCGGTGACCTTGATGTCGCCGTCCACCGACGCGTTGAGCGTGCTGAGGTTACCCGTGACCGTCAGCTTTCCGCTCGTGGTAGAGACGTAGCGCGAGTCGAGGTTGCGGACGTCAATGTCACCACCATTGGTTGCGACATGTTCGAAGCCCGTGAGATCGACGCCGCCGGCCTGCACGCCTTCTGCGCCGCCTTTCAAAATGCCGATCGTGCCGGCAGACAGCGCGATGCTTTGCGGGACGATGAGTTTCTTCGCCTCGACACGCAAGGTCTGCGTATTGGCGATGTCGAAGCGAGTTTTCGCCGCGCTCGACGTGTTCAAGGTGACGGTACCGCCTGACTTCACATCGAGCACGTTGTTGGCCCGAATGACCGTACCAGCCGCTCCGGTCTTGAAGTCGCCCGCGGTCTCGAAGCTCAAATTCTGACCGGTGATCGAGCCGCCGGTGAGTTCAAACTTGTCGGATTTGGTGTAGAGCGTGGTTGCGGTGACGGAACCGTTCACCGTGATGTCTTTGTCGGACCAGACTTGGGCGAACTGAACATTAATGCCGCCCGCGAGTTCCACGGACTTGATGCCGTTGACGATCAATTCGCCGGCGTTGACCGAGCTGGTGGCGCTGAAGATCACGTCGTCGCTGGAATCGACCACCAAGCGCTTGGAAAGCAGTTGAAAACTTCCGTCGAGGGTTACGTCCCCCTTGCGGCCATAGAGATGCAGCGTCTCGAAGCCTGATGTGCTGAGCGCGGATACGTTGAACGTGCTGCCGAGCGCGAGATCACCGTCTTCGGTGCCGATGAATACGCTGCGGAGGGCGCTCAGATTCCATGTGCCGCCGGCTCCGCCTGTGGTCACCCCGCGCTTGCCTATGAGCGCGAGATCGAGCGGCCCGCCTGTCGTCGTCACGTTGGGCACGCCGTTGAATTGGAGGTTGTTGAACTTGAAAACGGTCACGCCATTCGCGGGCGTGGTGCCGCTGTAGTTCGAACCGAAACGACCGTCGAAACGGAGCCGCGCGTCTTCGTCGCTGCTCGCGCCAAAGAGGAAAGCGGAGGCGGAGCCATCGAGCGCAGCACCGGAATAGATCGTGCCCTGATTGACGCTGGCACCAGTGGTGAGCGAGGGGGTAGCACCGCCGGTCGTGATCACCGTGGCGGCACTAACGGTGTGGTTTGCATTCACGACGGGGAGCGGGTTCGTGGGGACGACGGTGTTCGCGACCGCCTGCAGCGTCATATCTGGCCACGGATTGGGTGCCTGCGTAAGCGTCCAGGTCGAGCTATCCACCGTCGGAGGAGGAGTGGTGGGGATTGCCGCGAAAGGATCGGTGACGCCTGTGCCGGTGCCCGTTCCCGTGCCGGTGCCTGTTCCCGTGCCCGTTCCTGTTCCGGTGCCTGTTCCCGTGCCCGTGCCCGTGCCCGTTCCTGCGCCGGTGCCTGTTCCCGTGCCTGTTCCCGTGCCTGTTCCCGTGCCGGTGCCCGTGCCGGTGCCCGTTCCTGTGCCCGTTCCTGTGCCCGTTCCTGTGCCGGTGCCCGTTCCCGTGCCGGTGCCCGTTCCCGTGCCGGTGCCAGTTCCCGTGCCGGCGCCAGTTCCCGTGCCCGTTCCTGTGCCGGTGCCCGTCCCTGTGCCGGTGCCCGTCCCAGCGCCCGTGCCCGTGCCGGCTCCAATGGCGTTACTGACCGCGACCGGCAACTGATCTTCGGGTGTGGATGCGGAATTGCCCGTCTGATTTACCGCCACATTCTCACGGATAACAGCCGAAGTGATGGCAGCGGACTTTATCTGACCATCCAGCGTCAGCAGCACCGGTGCCTCGGCGCCGGCCTTGGTTGCCGAGTTGAGCGCAAACATGGTTTCTTTGGACGCCACCACCACCTGCGTTCCATCGCCTTGGATCAGCAGATTGGTCTCCGCGAGTTGCGCTTTCTGCTTTGAGCCGTCTTGAATCGCAATTTCCTTTTCGATCAGAGCAATGCTCGGGAGAGGATCGACTTTGATCTTCGCGGTGCCGCTGAATTTTGCCGGATCGATGAGCGTCGACGTCTTCACCACCTTTGCCAAATCGATGCTGACCGGTTTTGGCATGGTCCTATCCTTCGCTCCGAAGATGACCATTTTGCCGGGAGTGAGGACGACCGATTCGCCCAGTCGTCCATTGACGGAAAGGCGCAGGCTGCCTTCCAGCACGAGGACTTTCACATGAGAGCCCGGGATGTTCTCCATCATGATGGTCGTCCCCGTGATGGCCGCAGTAACGGCCGCTGTTTTGATCCGCGCACCGCCAAGGCCTTTCGGCACTTGCAGGAGCATGGTGCCGCGATCCAGCGTCATATCACGCGTTCCCGCCTTGAAGGAAAAGAGCGCGTCGGAGCCTAAACGGGTAAGAGTGTTGTCTTGGAAAAGTAATTCCGCCCGCGACTGTGTGCCCGTCCGCACGGCGAGGTCGTCCTTAATCACGTCGCGCACTTTTGCGGGCTGCGCACTCGCATTTGTGGGATTCACGACCCGCACATCATTGACGATTTTGTGGATTTCGGCTTGCTGGAGAGGGCCGGCTTTTACGGAGGAAATGCTGAGCACCGAGAGTGCAGCTAGCACTATACTTTGCATGGAGAAGTGAGATCGGATGGCCATGCTTTCCATAAAAGCAATAATCAGGCCGAGTGACTACGCCCGGCGAATTCTAGAAGGTGAACCCCAGCGTCAAGCCCACCCCAGCGGTCGCAGTATCGTAATCGAACACCTCTTGATTCGAGCGATTCCGGCTCGTGTAGGCGCTGCCGGAAGCGAAGAACCAATCCGTGAATCGATACCGAAGCCCCAAAGACAAGGTCTGGTTGTGATCGGCACGACCGCCTTCCGTGTAACGCAAGTAGGCGTAGCGATAAAGAAGATCGACCTCCAAATTTCGAGTCGCCCGCAGGTGGTAACCGGCATATCCCGACAACTCCGAACGCTCGGATTGTTCCGGGTCGGCAAAGCCGAGCTGCCCCGTCGCGCCGATGTAGGCGTAGTGCGCCTGGCTGAAGGGCACGGTTTTCTGCACGCCGAGTAGGAGTGTGTGATTCGTAAAGAAAACGTCGTCAGTCTCTGCGCCAATCAATTCGTTGAATCCGTAGCGCGCAAAGAAGTCGATGCCACCGAGCTTCTCCGTGTGATAACTGACGCCGGCGCTCGCATCGACGCTGTTGAAATCGAGAGGCCGATATTCGTTGTAGCGGAAGGTGGTGTAGCGAAGGCTGGCGTCGATCTGAAAGCCATGAGGCAGTGGACGCCGATACTCGAAGCCGAAAGTGGCGATAAGAAAGCCATCAGAGAGCGGGTCTTTTCGCGCGAGTGCCACGTTGTTGGTCACAAACGCGGACACATCCGCGAATGCACGAAAGGGGCGCAGACGTTCCGCGTCGCGCAGAAGCTGTTGAATGCCGAAACTGTCGGCATCGGTGCCAGCGGTTGCCTCCACAGAGATGGATGTAGCCGAATCGGCCGAGCGGTAAGGCGTCGCACTCAGGCTGTCGATCTGGCGCGCCTGCTCGATCCGTCGCTCCTGTGTCCACCCACGACTGGCAGCGAAAGTCGCTGGTAGAAGAAGAATTAAGAGAGGCCGCCGAAGACACATGAGCCCGATCCTTCATAGCAGGGAAGATGCCTCGATGGCCTCCGCACTCAAATTTGCGAGTCACAAAAACCGCAACGGCACGTTTCCGGCTAGTCGGATGAGACGAAATGCCAAATTGGCGCGCCACCCTTCTTCTCGCCTTCGCCGCTATAACGACAGTAGGCGCGCTGTTGTTGTCGCGATCACCGGACTCGGCACTCGGTCGCGCTGAGCTCTCCACGCGTGATCTCGTCGCCCGGCATGGCCGCTGCGCACCGGCCAATCCAAAGCTGATCTTCCTCGCGATCGACAGCGACTCCATCAGCCTCGATGCGACTGCGGACCTGAAGTCGCTCTTTGAACTTGGCGACGCAACGTCATCTGAGAAACAGGCGCTCGCGCTGATGAGCCAGCGATGGCCTTGGCCGCGCAGCGTCTATGCGCTGGTGCTGGACCGGTTGTTCGCCGCGGGCGCGAAGGCCGTCGTGTTCGACCTGCACTTTCCCACGCCGAGTGAGGACGACGCGTTGTTTCGGCAGGCTCTTGATCGCTATTCCGACCGCGTGGTGATCGGCAGTAACTTCACCACATCGCTACGGGACGACCGCGGAGTGCTCGACGCCTCCCTGGCGTTGCCGACTAAGGAGCTAATTCCGCAGGATGGCGAACCGGATGCTCGCGTGGGCTACGTCAACTTCTGGCCGGACGAAGATGGCGCCATCCGGCAGGCCCGCTTTCAAACGAACTTTGCGCAGTTCCTTGGTGCCGCCGGCGATTTCGGCGAGACGAACTATTCCTCGTTAGCTGCGCAGGCGGTCCGAAAATTTGGGCGTCCCGAGCTGGTGCCCGACAACAACGAAAGCCTTCATTTCCGCTATACCGGCGCGCCGGGGAAAGGTTATCCCGCGCGCTCGCTCTTTGAGATCTTCGTCCCCGACTATTGGAAGCGCAACTACCGCTCCGGCGAAGTTTTCGAAGGCGCGCTGGTGGTCATTGGCGCCGCCGGTAACTGGCAGCACGATGAACATCCAACGCCCTTCGGCGTGATGTCTGGCCCGGAAATTCAGCTCAACGTGATGAATGCGCTGCTCCATCGCGAGTTCCTGCACCTCACCCCCTGGACTGTTGCGCTGGCGATCTACCTGGCAGCCGGGACGCTCGCGGCCTGGGCAACTTTGCGAATTGCGAAGCCGCTGTTGCGAATCGGGCTGCTGATCGCGATCGGCTCGCTTTGGTTCGGGTTGCAATTTCCATTTTTCAATCGCTTGGGCCTGCTCACCCCGGTTGTGGGACCACTCGTCGTTCTGGGTGTGACAGGGCTGTTTGGATTGATTTACGATCTCGTTCGCTCCGGTGCCGAGCAACTCCGATTGCACCTGACGCTCGAAGAGCGAAAGCGCACCCAGGAACTTCTCGAAAGCGCCAACGCCGAATTGGAAGGCCGCGTCACGGCGCGCACCGCCGATCTCACGCGCGCCAACGAACGTCTCACCGGATCGTTGGCGGAGAAAGACGTGCTGCTCAAGGAGGTGCATCACCGCGTGAAGAACAACCTGCAGGTCATCTCCAGCCTGTTGAACCTTCAGTCCGGCCACATCAAGGATCCCGTGGCGCTTCAAGTCTTCATCGAGAGCCGCAACCGGGTGCGCTCGATGGCGCTGATCCACGAGAAACTCTACCAGTCGCAGGACCTCTCGCGGATCGATTTCGAGGATTACATCAAAACGCTAAGCAGCGGGCTGCTAGCGGGCTTTGCGGGCAAAAAATCGGCCATCCGCATCGCGGTCGAAGTAGAAAAGATCATGCTGCCCGTGGACGCGGCCGTGCCCTGCGGCCTGATCGTCAACGAGTTGGTGACCAACTGTTTCAAGTATGCCTTTACCCCGGAAACCGGCGGCCAAATCCGCATCTCCATGAAGCGCAGCGACGACGCACGCCTGCTCCTGAGCGTCTCCGATGATGGCGTGGGCTTCCCGAAAGACGTCGATTTTCGCAACACCGAATCACTCGGCATGCAACTCGTCACCACGCTCTCCGAACAGCTCGACGGCACGCTTAACCTGAAAAACGGCAAGGGCACCACCTTCGAAATCGCCTTCCCAGAAAACTATAAATCCAAGCTATGAGTAAGACCCAAATTCTCGTCGTCGAAGACGAAGGAATCGTTGCCAAGGATCTGCAGGCGCTCCTGCGAGGAATGGGTTACCACGTTCCAGTCACCGTCGGCACTGGCGACGCTGCCATTCAATCTGCGCTGCAAAATCAGCCTGATCTTATCCTCATGGATATCCAACTGCGTGGCAGCATGGATGGTGTGCAAGCGGCCGCTGCGATCAATTCCCAGCAAGATGTTCCAATCGTTTACCTCACTGCGAACTCTGACGAGGCGACGCTGCAGCGAGCCAAAGGAACCGCGCCGTTCGGCTTTCTGGTTAAGCCGTTTGAGGAGCGAGCAATTCAGGCCGGCATAGAAATGGCGCTCTACAAACATCAGACCGACAAACACATTCGCGAGCGCGAGCAATGGCTCTCAACAACTCTCACAAGCATCGCGGATGCGGTGATCACCACCGATGTGGACGGCCGAATCACCTTCTTGAACGCCGCCGCAGAAAAGCTCTCTGGCTGGACAACAGCCGAAGCACTGAGCCGCCCCTATTCCGAAGTCTTTCACGTCCTTGACGAGGCGACGCGCACTCTCCCTGCCGACCGCATCTCTAAAGCGCTCCACGAAGGCGCGAGCGGAACTTTCGGCAACCATACGCTGCTCGTTCGCCGCGATGCATCCGAGGTCCACATCGAGCACAGCGTGGCGCCGATTCGCCAGGGATTGCGGGAGGAAATAAGCGGGTGCGTCATTGTCTTCAACGACGTCTCGGATCGGAAAGAGTTGGAAGAGCGGCTCCGCCAAGTGCAAAAGATGGATGCTATCGGCAAACTCGCAGGAGGCATCGCGCATGACTTCAACAACGCCATCACCGCGATCATTGGCTACGCCGAAATGATTTTGCTACGGGTGAAATCGCCCGATCCACTCTATCAGGACGCGAAGCAGATTGTCCGCGCAGCCGAGCATTCGGCCCGCCTGACTCATCAACTTCTCGCGTTCAGCCGCAAACAGGTGCTCCAGCCTCGGACCCTCGATTTGGAAGCGGAGGTTACGCAAGTCGAAGGCATGGTGCGCCGACTAATCGGCGAAAGTATCACCCTCTCTCTGGAAGCTGCACCGAACCTCTGGAAGACGATGGCGGATGCCGGCCAAATGCACCAAATCGTGATGAACCTGGCCATCAACGCTAGGGATGCCATGCCAGACGGAGGTAAGCTCACGATCGGTCTCGCGAACACCACCCTGACCGCCGCGGAAGCCCTGCACGTTCCGGATGGTCGGCCCGGAGAGTTCGTCCTGCTGTCGGTTAGCGATACGGGCACCGGCATGAGCCGCGAAGTGGTAAAACGGATCTTCGAACCGTTCTTCACCACAAAAGAAGCGGGAAAAGGCACCGGGCTTGGCCTCGCGACCTGTCACGGCATCATTAGACAAAGCGCCGGCATGATCGCGGTGACGAGCGCACCCGGTGCAGGAACGACGTTTTCCGTTTATCTTCCCAAGGCCGAAGGTGCCGAGCCAACCAACGTGCGCGCGTTCAACGACCACGAAATTCCCCGCGGCAAAGAAACAATTCTCTTGGTCGAAGACGAGGAAATCCTCCGTGAACTTGGCGTCCAAGTCTTGGAAAGCCTGGGTTATCGAGTGATCGCAGCCGAGGATGGCTGTTCCGCAATTGAGTCGCTCGATCCGGTGACGCGGGAAACCATCGATATGGTTGTTACCGACTTGATGATGCCACGCATGAATGGCCGCGAGTTGATCGCCTGGATCACTAAGAATGTCGGACAGATGCGCGTCCTCTTCATGTCTGGTTACACTGACGACGAGATCATTCGAGGCGCAGTGCAAGGAGCTGAGGTCGAATATCTTCAAAAGCCATTTACCCCCGCCGCGCTTGCGCGAAAAATTCGCGAAGTGTTGGATAGACCCGTCTGCGCCCTGGCCGTGCCCGCGTAGGCGTGGGTGATATCTTTTGCCGATTTTTCTGGCGCGGTTCTCTAGGAGTCTTTGTCTTGGTCATCGCGTTGGTTCTCGGCTTGTTCTGGCTTTGGATGGTGATCGACGCTCTCATCAACGCCTCTCTGGAACTCACCATGAAAATCGTTTGGGCACTCCTGATCTTCTTTTTGCCGTTCCTTGGAGCCTTGGCCTACTTTTTCATGGGTCGAAAAGGCAAAGCCAGCCCATCGGCATAAAGTCGATCTGCGAATTCTCCGGAAGACTTAGCTCAATCTTTCGTGCCCGCTTCGACAAATTTTACGATCGCCTCAATGCAATCTGCATGGCCCTTCATGGCCTTCGCACGCCGCTCGAAGTGAGCGCCGGTGGTGCTGGAGCAGTAGAGCATTTCGGGTGAGGCGACGTTGTGAACTGTGCCGCAAAGAGGGCGCACGGCGTCGGTATGGAGGTAGGTAAAGGTGGCAAATTTGTCCGCCGGCTGCTGGTCAGGCAGCGGGTAGTTGAGGATCGTCTGCTTCGTCACTTCTGAGAGGCTGATGTCGGTCCCGATGTCGTCGAGATCGGCACGGTCGTTCTGGCGCATGAGAAAGAACTGGCGGCTATTTCCGAAGACCGCAGCGCGGATGCGGCTGTCTTTGAAACGCGCGTATTGCTGCACGATGGAGATGTTCCAGCAGTTGAATTTGCGTAGCTGTGCGTAGCTTTCCTTCACGATTTCCTCGCCACCTGGAATGTCCATCAGCCGCGAGACTTCCTCGTAAATGTTCCGCTTCCGCACCGACCGTGGAAGCGTGATGATGTGTTGGCGCGTGTAGTTGGTGATGAGGAAGCCTGCGGCGGCACGGAGGGCTTTCGCCGACTCGGGGATGTAGCCGAGTTCAAAGTGCGCGATCTTTCCGGTGAGCGAGACATTCGACGTGCCGTCGAAAAGACGGCCGTAATTTCCTTCCGCGCACCACGGCAAAAGCCGCTCGGCGAGATCGCGTACGTCGTCGGTTCCGCTGTCGAGCTGCATCAGTTCTTGAAGCATTCGGTGCGTCGGATAGTCGCCTCTGCCGAAATAGGCGAAGGCGAGATTGCGGACCTCCCGCAGCGTCGCCGGCTCCTTGGAGAAACGCAGCACTTCGGCTTCATCAATCGCGGCAAGATACGCCTCCGCTTCTTCCGCCTTCGCCTTTCGCCAGTCACGGAAATCGACGAACGCCTCCAGCGAAGTCGCGCCTGAATGCAGCCGCTCGCGGCGAAAACGCGTGAGCGCGCAAGCGTGCCGGGCGATCCGTTGCATGTCCTCGCCGCGAGCGCGGCTCCACTCGGTGAACACATCGTCGAAGAGCAGATTGAGATACTTAGCGATTTGTGCCTGGCGATGCATTTGCCGGTCCTCGTCGGAACTGAGGCCGATCATTCGCGCGACGAGCGCGGTCGCCGTCGAGAGATGGTCCGGCGTCAGCGGGAGCTGGTGCGTGTCGAGGTAGTTGATGGTCAGGTCGCCGTCCGGCTGGATGATGATCGGCCGTGCATTCGGCTCCACAGTTTGCGTGTAGAGGCCGTAGGAAAGCCCCTCCTCAATAATGACGGTGTAATCGAAGTAGCCTTCGGTTTGGGAAAGCAAATCGCAGACCGTGACGGACTTCCCTGCCCCGCTCATGCCGAGCAAGACCGCGTGTTGCGGCGTCGCATCTTCATCAATGCCTGAAAATGTTTTCACACCGATAAGGTTGCGAACTGGACCGTCGTAGATGGCTTCGGCGGTTGCGAGATGGCCCGTGAAGGTCGCATTGATCGGCAGCAGGTCGGCGACGTAGCGGTTTTCGCCGTACAGCTTCCGATGCTCGTAACGGCTCCACGTCCAACCCGGCCACGTCTGGAAGAAGACGTGCTTGGAAGTCGTCGGCAGCGCGCATTCAAAATACTGCGCCCCGTTCATCCCGTGGATCGCGTTCTTGATCGCGCCGAGCTTTGCCGCCAACCCGTCCTTCGTGCGATCCCAAGCGCGCACGACGAAATGCACGTTGAAAGGCAGCGTGTGGCCCTGCATCAGCGCCGCGATCTTCCGCTGCTTCTTCTCCATCGCGGTGACGAGCGAGAGCTTCTTTTCGCTCGCGTAATCCCCCGCGAGTCGGTCGTGCGCTTTCTCCTCTCGCGTGATCTCTCGGCGCACCGAAAGCGGATCGACGTTCACGGTGATCGTGTAGTCGAGCAGCGGCAGATTCGTGAGCCGGTGAATGATTCCGGGAAACGAGACCTTCGGCCAACGGCTCAGCACGAGCAGACCGTGGTGGTAGCCGTCCAAAACGAAGTCGGTGTCGGAGAGGCCGACTGCTTCCCCGTGCCAGCAGTTCTCGTGGATCGAGAGCGCGGGCTCGAACGACTCCAGCGGGTCGTAATCGAAGCGCTCGGAAAACGACGGATTGAGAAACGTCGCGTAGTGCCGGAAGTGATCGGCGTCCTTCATCGGCGTGATTCGCCCGTGCGGGAAAATGCCGAGCAGCATCTCGTGCAGCTGCCGGAACTCCGAGCGGAGCTGACCGAGCAGCAGCTCGTAGTATTCCTGGCGCGCACCTGCGGACTGGAGCGGCGTCGGCTCTGCATCGATCGCTCGCGAGATATAAATCACGAGCTTCTGGCGCCGCAGTTTCCGGTCGAGCATTGCCTGCCAGTAGCGGGTGAAGCGCTCGTTTCGGCAGCGTCGCGTCCAAGTGTTTGTCGCGCGTTCCGTTTCATCGCGGTAGCGGAGCAACTCAGGCCGGTAATCCGAATCGCAGAACCACTGCACCTGCACGCGTTGGTGCTCGTGGAGTGAAGCGAGCAGGAGCGAGATCTGGTCCTGAAACTCGTTGAGGTGCGCCGGTGCTGCGGTGCTCAGATCGGGCGGCTCGAAGATGAAGCCTTTGGCGACGTGACCGCCTTTGCGCAGTCCGCCGAAAATGATCATGTCTTGCAGGAAGTGGCCGTTGGGAGCTTGGTCAAACATGGGAAGAGTCGTCGAGTGGGTGAATGGTTTTGCCCGGCAGTTCCGGCGAGAATCCGGGGCCGTTGAGCCAGAGTTCAAAGAGGTCGCGGTCGTAACCGGCCGGCTTTCCCTGGCGAAAGCCGAAGATGTAGAGGAGCACTAACGCGAGCGGCACGACCGCCGCCGCCGCAGATGCGGCGAACGTCCAGTGCAGCATGCTGAAGAGCACGAGCAGCAGGATCACCGCGGCGAAGACTCCGCCGGTCAGAAACCAGAAGAGGCTGCCTTCGAGCCCCCACGTCTTTCCGGCGGAGTCGTCTGCGCTGTTCGTTTCCGTGAAACGCAGTTCGTTCATTGGAACGCGCCCACGTCCACAGTCGAGCCGTCGAGACCGAAGGCGGTGAAGAGTGCCTTCACGATGACCGGCGCGCCGGCGATGATGAGTCCGCCGATGATCGACAACTTGCCAGCATCGGTGTCGCCGCGGCGGATGGCGAACCCTCCACCGACGACACAAATGGTGCCGAAGATGAAGCCGATGAGCATGACGATTCCCATCGCTTTGCTCGCGCCTTCGGCGAGTCCGCCGGCGGCTTGAGCAAGGATGGGTGCGAATTGATTGCTGAGTAGTAGTGATTTCATACGGCGCTCGTTCTACTGCCTCTCGAAACGCACGCTGCTCCAGTACCAGAGCCACTTGGCAGTCCACGCGCTGGCAGGCTCGGAGCATGAATTCATCTGCCGTTTCCACCGACCGTCTCGAACATCTCCGCCACCTCGAAGCTCATCTTGCCGAACAAATCCGCGGGCAGGATCATGTCCTCCCGCGAGTGGCTTCTGTGCTGCACCGCGGAGAACTCGGCCTCGCGCCGCGCAACCGTCCACGCGGCAGCTTCCTGTTTCTCGGACCAACGGGCGTCGGCAAAACGGAACTCACCATCGCCTTCACCCGTTACCTCGCGAGCGACGACAAACTTTTCCGCTTCGATATGTCGGAGTATCAGACGCAAGATAGCCTTGGCCTGCTCCTCGGCGGAAAACTTGGCGAAGTCGGGCTGCTCGGCCTGGCGGTCGCGAAGTCTTCAACCGGCACGCTGCTCTTCGACGAAATCGAAAAAGCACACCCGCGCGTGCTCGATGTCTTCTTGCAAGTCCTCGATGCCGCCCGCGTCACCATGGCCAACGGCGAAGTGCTCGATCTCAGCGGCTTCTACATCGTCTTCACCTCCAATCTCGGCGCCGCCGAACTCCTCAACCTCCAGCACTCCTCGTTCACAACGATGGAGCGCCACGTCCTGACCAAAGCGCAGCGTTCGCTGCGCCCCGAACTCTACGCCCGCATCACCGAGAAGATCGTCTTCAGCCGCCTCAGCTACGACGTGCAACTCGACATCGCCCGCCTGCATATTGCACGCGAACTCGCCCTGCTCCGCGACCAAGGCTTCGACCTGGGTGCCAATGAGTCAGTCGTCGCATTCCTCATCCAACGTGGCTTTCATCCGCGCCTCGGCGCTCGGCCCTTGCGCGACGCAATTGAGAAGTATCTGCGCGGCGCCGTCGCCGACGCGATGCTCGCGGAAGTGAGTCCCCAGCTCGGTGAGTTTGTCGTGTGTGGTGACGAGTTGCTGCTGCGTCCCACTCCACGCACTCCCGCAATAATCTGACTTCCGCTGAAATGGGTGGGCGGCTGCTTCGCTTCCGCGCGAGAACTATCCGATTGCGTCGGGTTCTCGCTCGCCGGGTCCATCGCTTTTCGGCAGGTTGGTGACCGCATGCGCTGCTTGTTTCTTTTCATTTTTATGGCCGGGATTTTGGCCGACCTCCCGGCGCTCGCGGCTATTCCCGCAGACACCGTGCCCGTCTTTCCGCTGCCTCTGGAAGCTTACAGCGATGCAGGGAAAAGCGGCATTTTCGAGGTGCTGCGGCATCGGGCGACGATGGAGCCTTTGAATCTCGTGGCGACGATCATTTTCGTTCTCGCCATCGCGCACACGTTTCTCGCCTCGAAATTCCTCCACATCGCCCACCGCTGGCGGGATGAGCACCGCGCGCAAATCCAGGCCGAGGGACGCACCGGGGAGGCGAAGCCGGAGGTGGATGCGAAGTCCGACGTGAGTTTCAAAGCCGAGGTGATGCACTTCCTCGGCGAAGTGGAGGCGATCTTCGGCATCTGGGTCGTGCCGTTGCTCGTTGCGTTCGTCGCGTTCAAGGGCTGGCCCGCGGCGGAGCGTTACATTAGCCACGGCGTCCATTTCACGGAGCCGCTGTTTCGTCGTGGTCATCATGGCGATCTCCGCGACGCGGCCCGTGCTGCGCTTCGCTGAGCAGTGCATGAGCGCGGTCGCGCGGCTCGGCGGACGCACGCCGGGCGCGTGGTGGCTCGCCATTCTCACCGTCGGCCCGCTGCTCGGCTCGTTCATCACCGAACCGGCGGCGATGACCATCTGCGCGCTGCTGCTCGCGCGGCAATTCTACGATCTCGGCCCGAGCACGAAGTTCCGCTACGCGACGCTCGGACTGCTTTTTGTGAACGTCTCGGTCGGCGGCACGCTCACGCATTTCGCCGCGCCGCCGGTGCTCATGGTGGCCGGGAAATGGGGCTGGGACATGGCGTTTATGTTCACGCACTTCGGATGGATCGCGACGCTCGGCATCGGCATTTCCAATGCTGATCTACTTCGCCGTTTTCCGCCGCGAATTTGCCACGCTGCGCCCGCAGACCGGTGCGGAAAAGCTGCCCCGCCTGTGGAGCGACCGCACCGATCCCGTGCCGCTCCCGATCACGCTCGTGCATCTCGCTTTCCTCGGCTGGACGGTCTTCACCGCGCACTATCCGGCGCTCTTCATCGGCGGATTCCTGTTCTTCCTCGCGTTCACCACCGCCACCGAGCACCACCAGAATCCGCTCGCGCTCCAGCCCGCGATTCTAGTCGGCTTCTTCCTCGGCGGCCTGGTGATCCACGGCGGCTTGCAAGTCTGGTGGATCGGCCCGGTCCTCGAGAAGCCTGTCCGAAACGCCGCTGCTCCTCGGCGCGATGACGCTCACCGCCTTCAACGACAACGCCGCGATCACCTATCTCGCCACGCTCGTCCCGGACTTCCCCGATACGCTGAAACACGCCGTCGTCGCCGGCGCGGTCGCCGGCGGCGGTCTCACGGTCATTGCCAATGCGCCGAATCCGGCCGGCCAGTCGATCCTTTCGGATTATTTCGAGGACGGCGTCGCCCCGCTTTATCTCTTTCTGGGCGCACTCGTGCCGACGGCGGTCATGGCGCTCTGCTTCCTCTTGTTTTGATCGAAACAACGGGGCTGTCTGAGAGCAGCGGCAGCTCGCCAGCCGAGGCTAAGACTCCCAACCACAAAGACCCTATCACCCAGCCAAATCTATGAATCCCAATCCGCGTCTCTTCTCCTTCGTTGGTGGTCGTGAGGGGCAGTGGAAGGCGACCGAGGCGCGCATCATCCAGGGCGAAGCACTGCCCGCGATCGAGCGGCTGAACATCGTGCCGGGCAATGTGGAGCCGCTGCCCGCGGGAGCGCTCTGGCTGCTGCGCGGCGCGACCAGCAACGAGCGCTACGTCACACGGCCGGAGAAGGAGCAGCTTGTCGCCAAATCGCCCGCGCAGGGTCGGCCCGAGGCGGATTGCGCGGTGCTGATTCCGATTAAGAAGAACGCCAAGTGGTGGGCGATGACGCAGGACGAACGCCGGGCAATTTTCGAGGCGCAATCGCATCACACCCAGATCGGCCTGGACTACCTGCCCGCCATCGCACGCCGCCTGCATCACTGCCGTGACTTGAGCGAAGCCGAGCCGTTCGATTTCCTGACGTGGTTCGAGTTTGCGAAAGCCGACACGGCCGAGTTCGACAAGCTGCTGGCCCGGTTGCGCGCATCCGAGGAATGGCATTATGTCGAGCGCGAGGTCGAGATTCGCCTCGTGCGCGACAACGCCCAAGCATCCAAATAAGCTGGCTACAAACCTGCCTCTGCGCGGCGAGGGCTACTTCTCCGGCGGTCGGAGCTTCTGCGCGAGTTCGTAGGCGCTGCGCTCGACCCAGTTGTGCGCGAGTTTGCCGTCACGCACTTCCCAAATCGCGATGCCGGTGAACTCGACCGCGCGATCATCGGCCGATGTGCCGAACATCCCGCGATTGCGCCCGCTGGCCACCCAGCGCGAGACGACGCGTTTCCCGTCCGCGCTTGGGAAAATATCGCGATTGCTCATCCGCAGGTCCGCGATCTTTGCCTGAAAGCCCTTGATCCATTCTTTGAAAGCCGCGCGGCCGGTGATGTCCGTGCCCGCGCTGGTGATGACGAAATCCTCGGTCATCAGCCGGTCCACGAGCGCGAGGTCATACGGCGGATTCCACACGCCTTCCCAAAATTGCAGGAGCGTGTGCTCGGGCGTCGGCGCGCCGGTCTTGATCGCCTGGAGCGCATCGACGAGTCGCGTGGGCTCGGCGCGGTTGCGGTAGTCGGCATCGAGGAAGGCGTAGGTCACCGTGCCGTCGGGCGCGATCACGTAGGCCGCGCCGAGCGGCAGTTCATCGGACGCATCTCCGTTGCGCTCGTGAATCTTCGCGCCTTTCTGCATCGCCGCCGCCACATCCGGCGTCATTTTGAAAACGACGCCGTAATCGCGCGCCACGCGGTTGCCAATGTCCGAAAGCACCTGAAAAGGAAGCTTCTGTTTCTTCGCAGTTTCGTCCGCAAATTCCGGCAGCTCCGGCGTGAGCGCCACGAGCTGCCCGCCCGCCGCGGTGATCTCCGGCGTTTTCTCCGCCAACGCGGCGAGCGCGAGGTTGCAATACGGGCACCATCCGCCGCGATACCACGTCAGCACCGCCGGCCCCTTTTTCAGCAGCTCGCTGAGCCGCGTCGGCTGGCCTTCGGCGTTCTTCAACGTGAAGTCCGGCGCCTTTGCCCCGGTCTTGAGCGCGCGATCGTAGATGCCGCTGGCCGCAACACTCTCGATCCCCGCCTGATAGCTCTGCGCCTTGTCGGCAGGCGCCGCTTTGAGAAACTCCCCCCGTTTCGCATCGAGGCGTTCTTTCAGCGACTCCGCCTGCGCGAGGGCTGAGCAAATAAGAACGAGCGCCGCGGTGGCGGTGAGAAGAAGCGGGAAGTGACAGCGGTAGATCGCGAGACGGTCGGGGTTTGTTTTCATGAAAAGTATTCCGCTCAACGAAGCTGCGCCCGTTGCGCGGGAGTAAGGAACGGAAGCGCCTTCGCCGGGTCGGTGCGAATCCAGGCATTCACCTTCGTCGCTTGTGCGCCGGTGAGGTTCAGCTTCGCAGCCGCAGTGCCGGGCAGTTGTTTCTTTTGGTCCGACGCTGGCGCTGCTTTGTAGCCGGCGAGCGCCTCGGTTTTCAGCCCGGTGTCACGCGCGCTCGCCAACCCGGCAGCAGGGACATAAAGCGCGTCGGCGCAGCGCACCTTGCCGCCAGCGGAGGCAAGCTGCGCGAGGGAAAGCACGGCGGGGTCATATTTCACCAGCGCCACTTCGCGTCCGCCGATGAAGCCCGCCTCGGTCGTGACTACGCCCTCGATCTGACCAAGCTGCATTTCGCCCGTCCAAAAGCAGCCCATGGCCAGCGCCACCTGCTGCAACCGTGGCGAGTGCTCGCTCGCAAGCAGGCGGAGCCACGCAGGCACCGGGCGCTGCGCCTTTTGCAAAACCGCCATCATGCGCTCAGCCAGCGGGCCGGTCTCCCACACACGATCTTTGCGCGGTAGAAGGTCGGCGCCCCTGGCATCGAGAAAGCGCACGACTTGAAAATTCCACGCCGGCTCGCCAAATCGTTTCAGCACCTCCGCATCCTTGCCCGGCTGGTTGTTGGGGATCAGCAGCGGCGTGAACTCCGACTCGATCCCCGCGACGACGAGCGGATGCGACAGCACCTCGCGTCCAAACTGTTTGCAGCCCGCGCAACCGGGAATCTCCTGAAATAGCGCGAACACCGGCTTTCCAGATTTCCCGCTCGCCGCCAGTGCCGTGTCGAGGTCGCGCATCCACCTGACTTTCCCTGCCTCTTCCGGCTGCGCCGAGTCCGCCGCGGAGCAGCTTGAGTGGAGGAAAGCGAGTATCACGAGGAAAAGACAGCGGTGCATCATCTTGAGAGCAAACGGTTCGGGAACTATTCCCCCGCCTCCCCTCGCTGTCGCGGGTTTTGCGGGAGCGAATTGGCCAAACAGCGTGGCAAATCCCGCATCCCTTGGATTCACCCGCGCGTCTCCGTCACCCGCCGAATGGAGGCGATGAGTTGGGGGAGATCGATGGGTTTGACGAGGTGCTCGATGAAGCCCGCCTCGCGACTTTTCTGCATGTCTTCCTCCATGCCGTAGCCGCTCATTGCGATGCCGGGGACGATCCGCCGGGCGCGGACGGCGCGCATGATTTGGTAGCCGTCGCCATCGGGCAATCCTAGGTCGCTGACGAGCACGTCGAACTTCTCGCGCTCGGCGGTGGCGATGGCGCTGGCTACGTCTGCCGCCGCCACCACTTCAAACCCCGCCGCGCGCAGCAGCCGGGCGAGCGTGCGCGCAGTGTCGGTGTGGTCTTCCACGAGGAGCAGGCGGATTTGCGCAGAGCCGTTGGTTCCGCCTGGAGTGACCGTCAGGATGCTGGCAGGCAAAACGGGTGCGCCAGGGAGTTCGATGATGAAAGTAGCGCCTTTGCCTTGGCCTTCGCTCTCGGCGCAAATGGTGCCGCCATGCAGCTCGACGAGCGCACGCGAGATGGCGAGGCCGAGGCCGAGGCCGCCAAATTGCCGCGTGATGTGGGCGTCGCCTTGCTCGAAGGCGTCGAAGATGCGCGGCAGGACATCCGGCGGAATGCCGATGCCGCTGTCCCGCACACGCACGGCGCAGCGGTCGGGACCGAGCCGCGCCGTGCTCACGCGGACGACGCCTTCCGCCGGCGTAAATTTCACGGCGTTTTTTAGAATGTTCCAAAGCACCTGCTGAAGTCGTGCCGGGTCGGCGGGGATGCAGGAGACCGTGTCATCCAGATCGGTTTCCAAACGGACGTTTTGTTCAATGAGTTGCGGCTGGCAGATGCGGCAGACTTGCCGCACCGCGTCGTTGAGATCCACCGCTTCACTCTTCAATGCGACCTTTCCGCTGGCAATTCGGCTGAGATCCAGCAGGTCGTCGATGAGCTTCGTTTCGAGTTCGACGTTCCGCTTGATCATCATCAAGTCTTCGCGCAAGTCGGGCCGAAGATCGGGATCGTGCTCCAGGGCGCTCACCGTCATGAGCACGGGCGTGAGCGGCGTCCGCAGCTCGTGACTGAGCACAGCGAGAAAGCGATCCTTGCTCTGGTTCGCCGTTTCCGCCGCTTCCTTGGCGGCTTTCAACGCGTCGGCCTGCCGGCGCTCCTCCGTGATGTCCGTATGCACGCCGACCCATTCGCGGATCGCGCCATCCGGCCCCAGCAGCGGCACCGCGCGGATCGAGCACAACCGCCATTCCCCGTCGCGACGGCGGAGGCGGTGCTCGAACTCGAACATTTTTTTCTCCGCTACGGCTCGCTCCCACGCGTCGAGGGTCGGTTGCGCGTCGTCTGGATGCACGGCTTGGGACCAGCCGTGATCCTGATACTCCTGCTCCGTCTGGCCAGTAAAGTTTTCCCACCCGGCCTGCTCGCCCTTCATCATCCCCTCGGCATCGTTCGTCCAGATGAGGCTGCTCACCGTTGCCACCGCGGCGCGGAAGCGTTCTTCGCTCGCCCGCAGCGCGTCCTCGACGTGTTTGGCCTCGGAAATATCCCGCGCGATCTTTGAGCCCCCGATGATCTTTCCCGCGGCATTCTTGATTGGGGAAACCGTGACGGAAATCGGAAAGCTCGTTCCATCTTTGCGCACGCGCACCGTCTCGAACGACTTGATCGTTTCACCCGCCGCAATTTTCCGGAGAATCTCGACTTCTTCGGCCTGCCGCTCCGCGGGAATCAATCGCACCAGCGGCTGCCCGATCATTTCAGCAGCGGTGTAGCCGAAGATCTCCTCCGCCCCGGCGTTCCAGCTGGTGACGATGCCGCGCAAATCCTTGCCCACGATCGCGTCGCTGGAAGATTCCACGATCGCGCCGAGCCTGGCTGTCGCCTCGTCGGACTGTTTCGTCGTCGTGATGTCGAGAAAGGTAAAAACGACGCCTGCAATCCGATCGTCGGCCGTGCGATACGGGAGAGTCCGGGCGAGGAAATACGAATCCCCGGCGCGGACTTCGCGCTCCGCCGGCTTGAGGTGAGCGATGGCCTGCTCGGCGTCGGCGACGATCTCCGGATAATCCAGCCTGCGGCTCAGGTCGGAGAGCGGCCGGCCGATGTCGGTCGAGATGAAATTGAAGAGCGCCTTCGCCGATGGCGTGAAGCGCATGATCCGCAGATCTCGATCCAGAAAGACGGTGGCGATGTCGGTCGCCGTCATTAGGTTGTTCAAGTCGCTGTTGGTTGCGGCCAACTGATCGACCTTCTGCGTCAGAGACTGGTTCACCGCGGTCAACTCCTCGTTGACCGAGTGCAATTCCTCGCGGCTCGTCTCCAGCTCTTCGGTCGCGGAGCGCAACTCCTCGTTCATCGCCTGAAGCTCTTCGTTGCTCGCTTTCAGCTCTTCAGTGGAGGCATCGGCTTGCTCGATCGTCTCGCGCAATTGCCCCTTCGTCGTCTCCAGCGCGTGCTCGAGATGCCGTGAGACTTCATCGACCTCCGCACTCCTCGTCACCCCCTGCGCCGCGCCGCTGGACGCATCATGGGTGATGAACGCGACGAGCAAAAAATCCGCGGCAAGGTCATCCGCGGGACTCACCCGGATGTCCACGATGCTCTGCCCTTCGCTCGTCTCAAAACTCACGCCGTGCGCCGTGGCCGGCTCGCGGCTCTGCGCCGCGGCGTAAAGCGCGGCCCGCAGATCGATGCGCAGCGCCGGATGCACCGCGCGCAGCACATTCCGCGTCGGCTCGCCGCTGGGATATTGCAGGAAGCGCCCCGCGGTCTCCGAGACATGCACGATTTCGTGGTCGGAATTGACGAGGATCGAGGGCGGGGAAAGGCGCGCAATGAAGCGGTGATGCAGGTCAACCGCCGAAACGCCGGAAGCCAGGATCTCCGCTCCGCTTTCGTCGGCCTCCGTGCCGACGCCATCCACGGTCACGCGCCGCGGCAGGGTCGGCCGCTCGCGCGCTCGCTCCTGGATTTTCAGCGCCCGCGCCAGCGTGCTTGCCCCCTCCGGCACCCGCAGTGGACCGCGCGGCCCCGGTCGCTGGAGATAGATTCGATGCTTTTTATCGGTGACCGCAAAGAGCGCGCTCCCATCTTCCACCGTCTCCGAGTTACCCAGAAATAGGACGCCGCCGGGCCGCAGCGCGAAGTGGAAAACTTCGAGCGCCCGCTTTTGCGCATCGCGATTCAGGTAGATGAGAAGGTTCCGGCACGTGACCAGATCGAGCCGCGAGAAAGGCGAATCCTTTAACAAGTCGTGCGGCGCAAAGAGCACGATCTCGCGCACCTCCCGCCGCACGCGGTAGCCGTGCGCCTCATGGACAAAGTAGCGGCGCAGCCGGTCTTCGCTCACATCCGCCAAGATCGTTTCCGGGTAGAAACCTTCTCGCGCACTGCGGATCACCTCGTCATCGAGATCGGTGGCAAACACCTGGAGCTGCGGCGACGCCTCCTGCGTGCGCGCGTATTCGCAGAGAAGCATGGCGACGGAATACGCCTCCTCGCCCGTCGCGCACGCCGCCACCCAGACGCGCACGGTGTCACCCGGACCCTTGTCTTTGAAGAGCTGCGGAATCATGCGCTCCAGCGCCTCGAAAGCATCGCGGTCGCGGAAAAAATTCGTCACCGCGATGAGCAAATCCTGCAACAGCGCGCGGGCCTCGCCGGTGTGCGTCCGCATGTGGACGAGGTAGCCCGGCAGATCGTCGAGCCCATTCACCTGCATCCGCCGCGCGATGCGACGCAGGATCGTCGCGCGTTTGTAGTAGGAGAAGTCGCACGCCGTTTTCGTGTGCAGAAACGCGAGGATGTCGCGCAAGGCGGCTTCATCGCCGCTCGACGGCGGCACCGAACTCTCGGTCGGGTGCGGCCCGTCCTCCGTCGGCAACTTCAATCCCTCGCCGCGCTCGCGATAGGCCAGTAGACGCGCCGGCATCTCCTGCACCTTCAGCACCCAATCCACCATCCCCGTCGCGATCGCCGAACGCGGCATCCCGGAATGCTCCGCCTCGTCCGGGTCTTGCGCGATGGTCAGCCCGCCGCGCTCCTTGATCCGCTTGATCCCGATCGCGCCGTCGCCATCCGCCCCGGAAAGCACAATCGCCACCGACCTCGGCCCGTGCGTATCCGCCAGCGTGCGAAAAAAGACATCCACCGCCACGCGCTTCCCGTTCGGATGCGCGGCCTCGGTGAGCCGCAGGTGCCCATCGGTCGAGGAGAGGTGCTTCCCGGCCGGGATGACATAGACGCAATTCGCCTCCACCGCTACGCCGTCCGTGGCCGCGATCACCCGCATCGTGGTCGAGCGCTGAAACATCTCCGGCAGCGTGCTCACATGATCCGGCGCGAGATGCAGGATGACCACGAAAGCCATCCCTGAGTCCACCGGCATCGCCTTAAAGAACTCCTGAATCGCCCCGATGCTCCCCGCCGAACCGCCCAGCCCGACCAGTGGCAGCATCCCATAACCCGCCGTCGGCACCGCATTGTCGATCTCATCCGCCAGTTCCTCCTCCATCACGTCCGGCGCGATGGCCGGCAGCCCATTCTTCGCCGTGGGAGAAGCGACCGGCGCAGGATTGGACTCTGGGGCAATTGACACTCTGAATGTTTACCGGAACCAAGGCGATGCCGCGAGCGCGTTTTGACTGGCGCCACTGCTCACTGCCTCCCACCAACTCGGTAGTCTGTGCCGCGGGCAGACCCTGCGGCATCGCTGGCGAGCGTGCGGAGCCGCCAAGAAAAAGGGAAACACCTTTCTCTCCTCCTTCCAGGCACCGCGCCGACTGAGCGGGGGCGAGCGACCGAGCGAGGCGGCACCTCTCCGCTCGGCCAACGCGAAGCCTCCCCGAAAACTTCGGAGGCTGAGTAACGGGCCGACTGGCTCTCGGCGGCGCAGGCCGCACGCGGCGTGACGGCTCCTGCCGGCGCGTGGCGTGAAAGGTCAGGAAGCGGGTGGAAGTCGTCGCGATGATCTGAGCCGCCCGCAGCGAAGCGGACGGCTTTCGCGGGGAATCACGGGCGGAAGGCCGGGAGCGAAGAGAGGACGGCGCAGATGATCGCTGCTGCCCCACAAACTCGGGAGTCTGCGTGGGCGCGCGCCAGCCGGGGGTTGGCGCAGTCTCCCCGGCGCAGCCGCATCACGCGGGCACCTATTCGCGGAAAAAAGTAATGGCGATCCGAGCCGTCGAAAGCATCCGCCGCGCATACAGCAGTTCTTAAATCGTCGCGATGAGCCGCACGGGCATGGATCATTGCGCCCGAGCTTTTCGAGAAGCTCTTTGTCCCCGTGGACAATGCGCAGGCCCTTCTTGACCTGCGTTTCGGAGGGGAACCCTTTCCGGCGCTTACTGGTGCGCTCGAAAAAAGGGCTCGTCGGGATGTGCGTGAGATTTTGCCATAATGCCTCCTGGTCGAGTGGGCCGACAGGTTGCACTCGCACACCTCCGCCGGTCAAGCCGAGTCGGTCAAGACACCGGCATCCCGTTCGTCAGGCCGGTTTTAACGTCGCCAAATCGACTTCGCCGTCCTGGCTCGTGAACGTCACTTTTCTCCCGCCGCCGCTCTGGTGTTGCTGCACGCCGGAAATGCGATGGTCGCCGGTGTCATATACTTGGGTTTTCCCATCGCCGGTATCCCACGGCCAGCCGCTGCTGATCGCTAAAGAATGCGTAGCGGGTTTCGTTCTGGCCGCCGGCGGAGTTGGGATTCTCGCCAAGCTCTTCCGGCCACCAGCGCTCTGGCGCTTTCATGGGCTCCATCGGCTTCATCGGCGACATGGGTTTCATCCCGGCGACATTGGTTTCATCGGTTCCATCCCGAATGATCGCACGAAATGCGAGTCGTCAGCGGAATCTTTCTCCCTGCGATGATCTGAGCTGCCCGCAACGAAGAGCACGGCTTCCGCGGGGAATCATGGGCGGAAGGCCGGGAGCGAAGAGAGGACGGCGCAGATGATCGCTGCCTGCCCACAAACTCGGGAGTCTGTGCCGTGGGCGCGTGCCAGCCGGTGGGAGGCACAGTCTCCCACGGCGAAGCCGCATCAGGAAGGCGTTACGGAAACCTGGGTTTCCGTTGAGATGGGTGCGTCGAAGACGGTTCCTACGGCTTCGACCAGGGAAGAATCCTCTTCCCTCCAACAGCAAAAGTGGGCCGTGACCCAGACCGTTGCCACCGTCGAAAAAACGGCCTTAATCCTATCCGCATGTGCAACCGATTCGTGCAAAAAGGCCGGGAAGTCCGGCCACAGCAAAACGCCACGGTCTTGATGAAAGGGCCGGGAGGATTTTTTGAACTCCCGTTTGAGGCGGTCTTCGGAGGGCCGGTCAGAAACGAAAGTCGCAACTATTGGATCAAGCGCGAAGGCGCTGAGGCGGTGATCGTGCCCGACATTGAGCGGTTCGGTGAGAAGGACAAAACGACCGGCGTTCAGAATTGGGAAGACGTGCCTGCCGGGACCGCGTTGGAAGGCCTGCTCCTGCCCCACGCCGCCGGGAAAGGATTACCGGCTTCTGAAAGTCGTCACACAGCAGGCGACGCCCGAACAATTTGCCCGGCTGGGAAATGATCGCGCGCCCATCCTCCGTTTGCCGCCAGGCGAACCCGCGCCGCAAAACAACCCGGCCCCTCGCAACGACCTGGCGCCGCGGCCCAAGCCACAAATCGCTAGAGAGGAGCAGGCCGAGCTTTTTCCATGAACCTCGATCCCATTCATTGCCCGTCGCGAATAGCGAAGGATTGCGGGGATGATTACGCGAAATCCGGCCCCCTACTTCATCTTCTCACCGAGCAAGATTGGATCGACCTCAACGAGTTCAAGAGACTTCACCATGTGCTCGGTGCCGACTTTGTATTTCTGGAAGTGCGGTGTTGCGATGTGCGCCTTGTAGGCGTCCACGCTCGCATAGATCTCCATGATGGTGATGCGGCTGGGATTGTCTTTCTCGGACACCGCTCTGAGCGCGAGCACGCCGGGCTCGACGCGAATTGAGGCTTCGATCTCCTCCTTAAGCGCCGCTTTGTAGGCTTCGAGATGGGCAGCATGAATCTCGATCCTGGCCAGCCGCACCATCAAATCTTTCGTCTCATCGGCTAATGCGCGGCCGGCGAGAAGCAGCGTAAACATCAATGCGAAGAGGATTCGGAGCGGCTTAGTGGTCATTGTTGTCTGAACCTTAACCCCGGTATTGCTCGTCGCTGACCTTTTCCATCCATTCGACAACTTTGCCGTCGAGCGCTTCCTGAATGGCGATGTGAGTCATAGCCGTCGTCGGCGCGGCGCCGTGCCAATGCTTCACGTTGGGCGGAAACCAGACGACATCGCCTGGGCGGATTTCCTCGATCGGCCCGCCTTCGATCTGCACCCGACCGCTGCCTGCCGTGACAATGAGCCTTTGACCGAGAGGATGCGTGTGCCATGCCGTCCGCGCACCTGGCTCGAAGGTGACGGTGGCTGCACCCGCACGAGCAGAAGCATTCGGGTCGAATAAGGGATCAATGCGGACGGTGCCGGTGAACCAATCCGCCGGTCCTTTGAGGGAGGGCTGTGAGCCGATTCTTTTAATTTCCATATTCAGTTTCTGTGTTTCAGATGCGGGGGTTTGAGCGCGGAGGATCGCCGGGAAGGCGAGCGCGGCAGCGCCGGTGGCTTTGAGGAATGTGCGACGATGGATCATAGTTTTAAGTAGGTAATTTGTTTCAGACGGTTTGGCCGCCATCGACGACCATGGCGTGGCCGACGACAAAGCCCGCGCCTTCGGAACACAGCCAGACCACGGTCGCGGCAATCTCCTCGGGCTTACCCATTCGCCCGATGGGTTCCTCCGCAATTACCTTTGCGCGCCCTTCGGCAGTGCCTCCGGTGAAGCGTTCCATCATCGGTGTCTCGATATAGCCGGGACAGACGGCGTTGATGCGGATGTTCTGAGCGGCGTAATCGAGCGCCGCCGCTCGGGTGAGGCCGATGACGCCGTGCTTCGCCGCGGTGTAGGCCGGGCTGCCCTTGATGCCAATCACTCCCGCGCCCGAAGACGTGTTGACGATCGCGCCGCCTCCCTGCTGAAGCATCAATGGAATCTCATGCTTCATGCACAGGAACATGCCGCGGAGGTTGATGGCGAAAATCCGGTCCCACTCTTCCTCGTCGTATTCCGCAGTTGGAGCCGGCTTCTTCGGCTCGATGCCCGCGTTGTTGAAGGAGAAGTCCAGCCGACCGAAAACCTCGACGGTCTTGGCCAGCGCTGCTTTTACGTCTTCCGCGCGCGACACGTCGCACCGGACGGCGAGCGCTTGCCCGCCGAGTTCCTTAATCATCCGTGCTGTCTCCTCGTTGCCCGCTTCCGAGACGTCGGCGACTACCACGTTGGTGCCTTCGCGGGCGAAGGCCAAGGCGGTGGCGCGTCCAATGCCGTTCGCTCCACCGGTGATAAAGGCGACTTTTCCGAAATAAGATGGGTTTTGGTTCATAGTAATCAGTGGGGGTCTAAAGGGGTTTTACAGTTGGTCCTAGCGCCCGGCTTTTAGTTCGTAAGTGACGGTCACAGTTCCCGATCCGACGGCGGCAGAAAGCCCTGTCGCGTCTTCGATCCGACCCAGCCGGGTGTACTGATAGGAAGTGGGGAAGCTCTGGTAGAAGAGGACCAGGCTCCGGGAATTCCAGAGCATGAGGTCGCCCGACTGAATCCGCCCGGGATTTGCGTCTTGCGCAGGCAAATCGGCGGCCAGCCGAACCACTTTTTCGTTGTTGTTCAAGTCGCTCATCTTCACGGACAGCGGCAGCATCGCCTTGAAGGCGGTCGCCGCGGGATTGTCGATAAGGGTCGCGGTGAAGACTTTAGACCCGATGGTGATCGTTATCTGGTTTCGGAGAGCGCCCTGGCGGCTTTCGTTACCGTGAACGGCGGGTTCAACGCCACCCACCAACAAACCGAGGAGGCTGAGCGAGACTAAGACGTTTTTCATGGATTGTTTTTTGGGTTTTTACTTCAGGGCCTTGGTGAAGAACTCCGTGAGCTTGTCGAAAGGGATCAGAATGACGCGGTCGTAGAGATCCACATGACCGGCGTTGGGAACGACGAGGAGTTCCTTTGGCTCTGATGCTTTCTGGAAAGCCTGCTCGCTGAAGATGCGCGAATGGGCGTGGTCTCCGGTGATGAACAACACCGGTCGCGGTGAGATCCATTCCAGGTTCGCGAACGACCAGAAGAGCATCATCTGCGCGCCGCCCGTCCGCCAAAACGCGGTCGAGGAGCGCGGGTGCTGGCCACGCGGAGTGCGGTAGTAGTCATAGAACTCTCGGTCGATCTCCGAGGACTTCTCCGTGAGCTGTTGCGGCGTACCGATCGCCATCGTCCGCTCCGCGCCATCCACCTCGGCCCAGCGCAATTTGGACACTGCCTCCACGGATTTCTTGATCGACGCGGGGTCTGCCATCGCCGCCAATCCCTGACGATGCGCCTGCCCGATGTCATACATGCTGACCGTCGCGACAGCCTTGATGCGCGCATCGGTTTCGGCCGCAGCCAGACCAAAGCTGCCACTGCCGCAGACGCCAATGACGCCGATCCGTTCCCGATCCACGAATGACTTCGTGCCGAGGAAATCTACGGCGGCGCTGAAGTCCTCCACCAATGCCTCGGAGGAAGCAGTGAAGTGCGGCTGGCCGCCACTCTCGCCGTTATAGGAAGGATCATGGGCGATGGTGACAAAGCCGCGCTCGGCCATCGTCTGCGCATACAAGCCCGCACTCTGCTCCTTCACCGCACCATACGGCCCGCCGACTACGATGGCGGGATGCTTTTTGGAACGGTCGAGATTCTTGGGGAGATACAGGTCGGCGACCAGATTGATGCCGAGCCGGTTATTAAAAGTGACCTTCTGGTGACTGACCTTGTCGCTTTGCGGAAAGGTTTTGTCCCACACAAGGATGTCTGCCGCGTGGACGATTTCGGACGTAAATAAAGCTGCGCCCAGCGCCATCGCTGTGAGGGTACGGGCGCCGCGAGTGGAAAGAGGATTCTTGTTCATTTTGCAGTGGTGTTGATCTGCGCCTGAACAACTCAGGCACAGCAGCAGTATCCGTCAGCGCGTGTCACCCTTCTCTCGCGATCCTGCGCCGCCTGTCGCGATCCTGCGATCATCTCATCAGCAAATTAAGCGCGCGGCAGAGTTGCCGAGATGCGTCGTGCTCCATGACTACGCCTCTTCCCGGTTAGATATTCGGGTGAAAGTCGCGAACAGGGCTTGCCGTTTCCAGCAGCGAAGCGAGGTGAAGAATCGTGGATTCGGCCTGCCAGCTCGATACTAGTTGCACCCCGATCGGCAGTCCGTCGCGACTCGTGCCGAATCGAATCGTCAAGCCCGGAAGGCCCGTCACGTTGAGGGGCACAGTCGAGCCCTGAAGGTAGGTGGCGTCCACGGTCTGGCCGTTAATGATGAATTCCGAGACGCCATGCTTGTGCGCCGGGATTGGCTGCACAGGGGTGAGCAGCGCGTCATAGCGCTGGAAGTAGTCGGCGAAGCCGTCTCTCAGCCGCTCGCCTGCCTGCTCGGCCTCAATGTAGTCCGCCATCGAAGTGTCAGGCGCGGCCAGCATGGTCTTGGCCATCAGGTAGAGTTCATCAGCGCGACGACCGGCCGTAGCTTCGGCAAACGCGGGCTTCATCTCCATCACATGAAGCCGGTTGAACACCTCTAGGGCGAAGTCACGTTCGAGCGCCGGAATGCGAACCTGATCCACCACGCAGCCAGCGCCTTTGAGCGCTTCGGCCGCCGCCTGCACGGTCGCCGCGACCTCGGGATCAATCGGCCCGAAGGCTGGCTCCACCAGCCACCCCACCCGCAGCGGTCGAACTGGCGAGGAACCGACGCCAGCATCGAACTGGACGGTGCTGGAAGCGAAACCATCAGCCCCGTCCGGCCCCGACAGGAGCGAGTAAGCCAGCGCGATGTCGCGAACGCTGCGGGCCATCGGCCCCACATGCCAGAAGCGACGCGGAACTCGCGGCCAGATCCCCGTCATGGGGACGCGTCCGTGGGTTGCTTTGAGGGAGGTGATTCCGGTCTGGGCCGCCGGTCCGCGCACGGAAATTGCGAGATCGGTGCCAAGGCCCAGCGGCGACATGCCAGCCGCAATCGCCGCCGATTCTCCGCCGCTCGACCCGCCGGGCGTGCGCTCAAGGTTCCAAGGATTGTTCGACCGACCAGAGAGGAGATTGTCGCTCTCGATCCAGTAGGAAAATTCGGGGAGATTTGTCTTCGCCAGCAGGATGCCTCCAGCAGCCTTAAGGCGCGCGACGCTCACGGCGTCCGTCTCGGGGATGCGTCCTTTGAAGATCGGCGAGCCGCGCTGGGTCAACACCCCTGCGGTATCGATCGAATCCTTCACCGTGAAGGGCACCCCATGCAGAGGGCCGAGTTCGGTGCCGCTCGCGACCGCTCGGTCGGCGGCATCGGCGCTCTTGAGAGCGTCCTGGGCGATCAGGGTAACGATCGCGTTGATCTTCGGATTCACCGATTCGATGCGGTCCAGGTGGGCCTGGACGACCTCCCGCGAGGTGATCTGTCGGGTCCGGATGAGTTCCGCGAGCGCGGTGGCATCGAGGTAGTGCAGGGGTCGGGTCGCGTTGGATGAGGCGGTGTCGTTGCTGGTTTTCATGATTTTTCGAGTTGTTCGGGCTCTACCTATCGACAGGTAGGTTGCTGACGCAGCTATTGCAGCTTGCTTTGAAGGCGTCAACACCTATCTACTGGCAGGTATGGAAGCAGCGACAACGAGCGAGACCAAACAGCAGATCCTCAGCGCGGCACGGCTGTCCGTGCAGGCCCACGGCTACAGCGGCTTGAATTTTCGTCATCTCGCGGAAGTCGTGGGCATCAAGAGCGCGAGCATCCACTATCACTTTCCAAGCAAGGCCGATCTCGGCGCAGCGGTCGCCAAGCGCTATTGGGAAGACACCGCGGCTGTGCTAGAGGCCATGTTGGCGGAAACCTCCGATTCGATCCGCTGCCTGCACCAATATCCCGACATCTTTCGCAAGTCGCTGGAGAGTGAAAACCGCCTGTGCCTCTCCAGCTTCATGGCTGCCGAATACGACGATCTGCCGGAGGCCGTGAAGAAAGAGGTTCAGACCTTTGCCGATGTCAATGTGGCGTGGCTGAGCAGAGTTCTGACTGCGGCGAACGTGGTCCGTCCCAAGGAGAGCGAAGGGCGGGCTCGCGCCATCTTCGCCGCCGTCGCCGGCGCACAACTCATGGCGAGGAGCCGCTCGGATCTCGCGCTCTTTGACGCGTTAATCGAGAGCTACCGCGTGGCTGGGCTTCTACCGGCGTAAGCGGGACAACCTTCAATCGCCAACGCGCGGCATAGAGGCCCAACGAGCAGGCGACCGACTGCGATGACGGGCCAAGGGAACCCGCGCCGGGACCTCTCGCCGTGCGCACCAATGGAACGTGAATCGGACGAGCGAGCCGGGACTCTTTGCTACAAGACAAAGCCGCTGGTTTCGTTGGGTCGCTTGACCACCTCCATCTGCAGGTTCTCTTTTATCTTACAGCGCGCGGCGAAACTCCGTCGGAGTGACGCCGACCACACGCCGGAAGACCTGCGCGAAATGGCTCGGGCTGGTGTAGCCGATTTCGAGTCCGATCTCGATCAGACTGCGCGAAGTTTCGCGAATCATTTGCTGGGAACGGGTGATGCGCTCGCGCGTCACGAATTGCAGCGGCGTCACGCCGGTCGTCTCCTTGAAGACATGGGAGAAATGCGAGGAACTCAGTTCCACCAATTCGGCCAGACGCTCGATCGAGATTTCCTCCGCGAGATGCTCAGCAACGTAATCCTGCACTTTGCGGAGCTGCCGAATGGGAAGCCCGCCGCTGTAAGCCTGCATCTGCGCCGCCATTTCCGTGTATTTTTCCACGAGATGCGCGGCAAAGAGCTGGGTAAGCGCGGCGACGCGGGCGGACTTGCCCGGAAGTCCCGCGGCCAAAAGCTCGGCGCAAGTGAGGCAGATGGGCCACAAAATTTCGTCGCGTCCGAAGAAGTCGGCCACCTCCACACGGTCGGCGCTGCCGGGATAACGCGCTTCCAGCGCCGCAAGGAATGGTTCGACGGCGAGGTGAATGGACAAATTGTCGAGTTCTTCGCCGGGGGGTGACTGGAAGTGGACTTCGTAAGGTGTGCGCGAGCGCGTGACGAACAAGTCACCCGCGCGAATCTGCCGCGTGATCCAGGCACCGCCCACATCGCGTTCACGAAATTCCGCCATTCCGCGAAGATTACACGAGATGTGCGGCTCCGGGGTGGCTGGCACAAGAAAGCGATCGACCACGCGCGGAAGCCGCCAGCGCCGGGCATAAAGTTCCGGCCACTGGAGCGCGACGCTATCGGCCACCACCTCGCCGGTGAGATACCGGGGGAAAGCGGCGGCTGTGCTGCGATCGGGTGTGTTCACGATGGAGAATCTAGCGCGCCCGAAAAGGCGCGCGAAGTGACATCTTCGGATGGCATATGATCAGTGGCACCGAGGCCCGTGAACAAACTCTTGCAAAGAAGTGTTCAGGAGAGCACTGTCTAAATAGACAGTATGCACCGCTCAACGATCACCGACTCACCAACCGCCGCTGCGCTGAAAGACCTTCAGCGGATTCCCGGCATCGGGCCGAGCCTCGCTCGGGATTTGGTGGACCTGGGCATTCGCCGCGTGGCCGATCTGCGCCGTCGCAATGCTGAACGGCTTTACGAACAGCTCATCGCGCTGCGCGGGATTCATCAGGATCGTTGCGTTCTCTACACTTTTCGCTGCGCCGTCTATTTTGCCACTGAGCCGAAGCCCGATCCCGAGCGGCTCAAGTGGTGGAACTGGCAGGATCGAAAGCCCGCTGCTGCCTCGCTCCGCGCTCGGCGCTGACGCCATGTTCACCGACCGCCAGCAGGAGATTCTCGATTTCATCCGTGAGGAGCAGCAGACGCGCGGCGTCACGCCGTCGCGTGCGGAGATTCAGGAGCACTTTGGCTTCGCCAGCCCGAATGCGGTGACGGAGCATCTGAAAGCCTTAGAGCGGAAAGGCGCGCTGCTCCGTGGAGCGAAAAACACGGCGCGCGGTCTGGTGCTCACCGACAGCTATCGTGATCGCCCGATGGTCGAGATTCCGATCTACGGCACCATCCCAGCCGGTCTGCCGGACGATGAGCGGCAGCAAGCCGATGGCTGCATCTCGGTCGATGTTGAAACGCTGCGGCTGCCGAAAGGCGCGCGCGTCTTTGCACTCAAAGTCCGCGGCGATTCGATGATCGGCGCCGGCATTCTGCCGGGCGATGTCGTCGTGATGGAATTCCGCGAAGCCACGCAACGGCGAGATCGTCGCCGCACTCATCGACGGCGAGACGACGCTCAAGCGCTACGTCGTGCAGCGCGGAAGCCCGTTCCTCAAGGCCGAAAATCCGCGGTTTCAAAGACCTCATTCCCGCGCAGGAACTCGTCATCCAAGGCGTGCAAGTCGGCCTCCTTCGCATCCTCAAATCCTGACGCCATGAACAAATTTCGATTCCTCGTTCATCACGCCTTCCGCTGGTGCGGCCTGGCTCGCGGCCCGTTCGTCGAGCAGTTGGAACTGCCGCTGCGCTTCACCCGCCGACGCCGATGATCGTCCATCTCGACGCCGACGCATTCTTTGCGTCCGTCGAGCAGGCCGCCGATCCGAAGCTGCGAGGCAAGCCGGTGGCGGTCGGCGGCGAACGACGCGGCATCATCGCCTCCGCGAGTTACGAGGCCCGGAAGCTCGGCATCTACACGCCGATGCCCACGGCTCGCGCGCGCAAGCTCTGCCCGCGGCTGATCATCGTGCCGCGGCGATTTCGAGAAATATGAACAGTTCTCCCGGTTCATGTTCAGCTACGCCTACGACTTCACGCCGCATGTGGAGATCGCTTCGATTGACGAAGGCTATTTCGATCTGGGCCACCAACGGCAGCACGCGCCCGCGAGCCGTCGCGGAAACGATTCGTCGCGCCATTCGGCAAAGCCTGAAGATCACGGTTTCCGAAGGCATCGCGTCGAACAAGCTCGTCTCGCAAATCGCCTCGAAGCTGCGCAAACCGGCGTGCTTTCTGGAAGTCGATGCGGGCGGTGAGCGGGAATTTCTCGATCCGCTGGCGAACAAATGGCTGCCGGGCGTCGGCCCGAAACTTGTCGGGCACGCTCAATTCGGCTGGCCTGGTCATCATCCAGCAAATCGCCGAGACGCCGCCCGATTTGCTTTCGCTCATCGTCGGCAACTACGCGCCGCAACTGCGCGCCTACGCTCGCGGCATCGACGACCGGCAAGTGATCCGTGAACCGTCCGAGGCCAAGAGCTACGGCCAGCAGGAAACTTTCTTCGAAGACGTGACGGACGACGCCTTCATCCTCGCGAACTCCGCGGGTCATCGCCGACCGCCTTGCGGCCAAGGTGCGCGAGGACCGGAAGAGCTTTCGCACGATCACGCTCAAGCTCCGCTACAACGACTTGCAGGACGTGACGCGCAGCGTCAGCCTCGAAGAGCCCGCGGACATGGAGCAGGACGTTTATCCGCTCCTGCCGGCGCTGCTGCGCAAAGCGTGGGAGCGGCGCGTGAGCATCCGCATGGTCGCGCTCAAGCTCTCGCACATCTACGGCGGCATCTTCCGCACCGAACTGAGCCTCGATGAGCAAAGCCGCAAGCGGGACAACGAACGGCGGCTCGCCGGCGTGCTCGATGGGCTGCGCGAAAATCACTCGATCATGCGCGGCCACGATCTGTGGCTGAAGCAGCGGAAGAATCAGCCGCGGGCGGATACCGAGCGTCTTGCGCCGAACATCCGCACGAAGCCATCGGCGAGCCGGGTGCGCGATTTCGTGCCGCTGAACATCAAGAGCTACTACAGCTTCCTCGACTCCGCGCTTTCCATCCCGGCGATCATCGAGACGGCGATGGAGCGCGGCATCAAGGCGCTGGCGATCACCGATCCGAACCTTCACGGCGCGGTGGAATTCTTCACGCTGGCCACGCGAAGCGGGCATCAAGCCGATCATCGGCGCGGAGCTGCAAAGTGACGGCCGCTGGCTGAACGCCTACGCCGCGAATGCCGTGGGCTACGCGCACCTCTGCGAGATGCTTTCGATGAGCGCGGTCTCCGCCGAGACGCTCAAAGCGCATGGCGAAGGGCTCATCATCGTGCGCGCCGATTCACCGGATCTCGCTTTGCCGGAGATTCGCTATCGCCTGCCGAGCGACCGGCCAAAGCTGCGATGTGATCCAAAGCATTCGCACGCTCACGCGACTGCACGAGTCGCATCCCGAGAAGCGCCGCGGAGATTTTCACTTCCCCACTGCCGCGGAAGTCGCCGCACGCTGGAGCGACGACGCGATCCGCGCGACGCACGACCTTGCGGAGCGCTGCGAGTTCGCTTTTGAATTTGGACGGCTCCGCTTCCCGCACTACGCGCCGGACGACGGCTCGACGCCCCACGAATTTCTGGCGCGCCTTGCGCACGAAGGGCTGCGCCGACGTTACGGCGAGCGAGCGCACACGCACGAAGCGCAACTGCGCGAAGAGCTGAGCATCATCGCCGAAGTCGGCTACGAGGAATACTTCCTCGTCGTCTTGGGACATCCTGCAAGAGTGCCAGCGCCGCGGCATCGCCTGGATCACGCGCGGCAGCGCCGCCGATTCGCTCGTCTGCTACTGCGCTCGGCATCTCCGGCGTCTGCCCGATCCGTTTCGAGCTGTATTTCCGGCGCTTCCTCAATCGCGAGCGCATGGCGCTGAACAAACTGCCGGACATCGACATCGACTTCGCCCACGACCGCAAAGACGACGTGGTGGACCTCATCTTCGAGCGCTACGGCCCGCGCCATGCCGCCATCGTCGGCGGACTCAGCACCTATCAGGGCCGCTCGGCCGTCGCGGACATCGCGAAAGTGCTCGGCGTTTCCGAGTTCCAGATTCGGCGGCTGACCGAACACGTCCCGCGATCGAGCGCCGGCCACGTCGCCGCCGCCGTCGCCAGCACGCAGGAGTGCCACGACAGCCCGTGGCAGCGAAGAACCGTATCGCACCGCGCTTGCAAATGGCGTCGTTCCTCGACGGCTTCCCGCGGCATCCGAAAATGCACCCGTGCGGCGTCGTGCTTTCGCGCGATCCGATCACCGCGCTGACGCCGACTTTCACGAGCGCCAAAGGCTACGCGACCACGCATTTTGAAATGGAAGCCGTCGAGAAGGTCGGCCTCGTGAAAATGGACATCCTCGCGCAGGGCGGACTCGCCGTGATTCGCGACACCCTCGCCCTGCTCGCCGAACGCGGCATCACGCCCGATCTGGAAAACCTCGAGCCGTGGGAGGACGCGGAGATTTGGCAGATGATCGCCACCGGCAACGCGCGCGGCGTGCATCACATCGAAAGCCCCGCGATGATCAGCCTCGCCCGCATGTGCGACGTGCGGGACATCGACTGCCTCATCGCCATCGTCAGCGTCATCCGTCCCGGCGCGGCGAACGGCTCGAAGAAGTCGGAGTTCGCCCGGCGCGCGCAAGGTCTTGGAGCCGGTGGAATACGCGCATCCGAGCCTGGAACCCGCACTGCACTCGACCTTCGGTGTCGTCGCCTACGAGGAGCACATCCTGCAAATCTGCGAAGCCTTCGCCGGGCTTGAATCCGGGCCGCGCGGACGTGCTGCGCCGCGCTTTGGTGAAAGAGAAGGACGCGGTGATCGAAGAGATCGGGCTGCGAGTTCGTCGCGGCGGCAAAAGCGCTCCAGCGCACCGACGATGAGATTGCCCGCGTGTGGGAACTCGTCGGCGGATTCCGAGGCTACGCCTTCTGCCGCGCGCATACCACGGCCTACGGCGTCGAGGCGTATCAAGGCGCGTAGCTCAAGCGCTATCACCCGGCCGAGTTTCTCGCGTCGCGTGCTCAGCAACGGAAAAGGCTTCTACTCCACGCTCGCCTACACCCTCGAATGCCGCCGCCTCGGCCTCGACTTTCTTTCGCCCGACGTGAATGCCTCGCGTTGGAACTTCGCTCCCGAGGCCGGCCAGCCACGCGCCATCCGCGTCCCGTTGCGCTTCATCAAGAGCATCACCGCCGCGCTCCTCGAACGCTACAAGCTCGAGCGTGAGCGCGCGCCGTTCGCCAGCCTCCGCGACTTCTACGACCGCACCCGTCCGACCGGCGCCGAGATGCTGAACCTGATCCGCGCCGGCGCCTTCGATGGCTTCGGCGAACCGCGCACCGCGCAGTTCTGGCACCTGCAATACCTCGCGCAGTGGCCGCACGCCCAAGGCTACCTTTTCCAAAGCGACGAGCGCGTCCGACTCCCCGAAGTGCCCCTCACCGAGCCCGATCACGCCCAGCGTCTGCGCGACGAAACGGAACTCCTCGGCTTCACCGTCTCCGGCCATCCGCTCGAACAATTTCCCGATGTCGCGTGGGACACCTATTGCCCCATCCGCGACCTCGCCCGCTACCCCGGCGAGCGCGTCCACGTCTGCGGCCTCATCATCGCCGACCGCTCGCACCATCAAGTCACCGGCGACCAGATGAAGTTCATCACGATCTGCGACTACACCGGCATCATCGAATGCGAAATCTTCGCCCAAACCTACCGCCGCTTCGGCCTCGAAACCGTCCGCCACCCCGTCGTCGAAGTCGAAGCCCGCGTCACCCCCTTCGACAACGGCGCAGGCTGCACGCTCGACGTGATGCGAGTAGGAAAGCCACGACTCTCTCAGGTCGGACGAACGGAAGGGCTGGCTCCGAAACACGTTTGGGAACAACCTCCGTCTACGCCTTGCTCAGAAAACGGTCTTTCCGACCCAGGGGCGGTTGGTTTAAGCACATAAGCGTTCCCTCATGGCGAAGATTCCAGTTCTGGTTAAAAAGGATCACATCGAAGCACTCGTTGCGACGAAGAGTCCCATCGTGTCGGTCGCCGAGCTTTTCTGGAACGGATTCGATGCTGACGCCGATACTGTCTCCATTCGTTTCGATCACAATGGGCTCGGCGGTTTAGATCGCATTCGGGTTCAGGATAACGGTAGCGGCATCAATTACGACGAAGCGCATGAGCTTTTCGGGAACTTGGGTGGATCGTGGAAAAGTGAAAAGCGCCGGACGGCGAAGGGGCGCAGCCTGCACGGCAAGTCTGGCAAGGGCCGTTTTCGGGCCTTCGCCCTCGGGTCATTGGTGGAATGGAAGACCCGGAGTGAACGGGAGAAGAAGCTGGTTTCATTCACCGTCAAAGGTTCGTCGGTGAATCTCGAAGCGTTTGAGTTGGATGCACCCAAAGAAGTCGCGACTGGGTCGTCGGGAACGGAAGTCATCATCTCGAACATTCAGAAAAATTTCACGTCGCTGACGGACGACGACGCACCTCAGCGGATCGCCAAATACTTCGCCGTCTATCTCGCGGAATATCCCGGTCTGACCATCGACTACAACGGAGTGATTGTTGACCCGACGGTCGCGCAACAGCATAAGGCCGATTATCCGCTAGGTGAGGTTGCGATTTCCGGCGGACGAATGGTCCCTGCCGAACTCACGATCATTGAATGGAATGAACCGCAAGGCCGGTCGCTCCACCTCTGCGATGCGCGAGGCATTTCGCTCCATGAGATGGCACCGGGCATTCAAGCACCCGGTTACACGTTTTCGGCCTATCTGAAGTCCGATCATCTGCGAGAGTTGGACAAGGAGGGATTACTGACGTTGGAGGACTTGCATCCCGACGTGATCGCCTTGGTCGCTGCCGCAAAGGCCGGCATGAAGGACCACTTCCGGGCGCGTGAAGCGGAAGATGCGCAAGCACTGGTGCGCGAATGGAAGGAGCAGAAAATTTACCCGTATGAGGGTGAGCCGGAAGATCCGCTGGAAACTGCCGAGCGCCAGGTTTTCGACGTGGTTGCGGTGAACCTCAACGCCTACCTGGATGATTTCGAGGAAGGAACCGACGCGAGCAAGCGTTTCACGTTCAAGCTGGTGAAACAGGCGTTGAAGGAAAATCCCGAGTCGCTGCAACGCATCTTCGAGGACGTTTTGAAGCTGCCGAAGGATCGCCAAGACGATCTCGCCGAGTTATTGAAGAAGACCTCGCTAACTGCCATCATCAGTTCGGCGAAACTCGTTGCCGATCGGCTGAACTTTTTGCGGGGTCTCGAAATTCTGCTCTTCGACAAAGAATCGAAGGAACAGCTTTTGGAGCGCGATCAGTTGCACAAAATCCTTGCTCAGGAGACATGGATTTTTGGCGAAAATTTTCACCTCACGAGCAACGAGGACACATTGGAAGAAGTGCTGGCCAAGCACCTGGACCGACTCGGTAAACGCTCCGATGACGATGATGAACTCACCCCTGTGGAACGGGAGCACGGAAAAGGCGGGCGCGTCGATTTACTTCTCGCCCGCACTGTTCCGCAGCCGCGAGCGGAAGAGCGCGAACACCTAGTTGTCGAGTTGAAGCGCCCGAACAAGAAAATCGACGGAACTGTCCTTTCACAGGTTGAAAGCTACGCGATTGCGGTTGCCTTGGATGAGAGATTTCGGGATACGAAGACCAAGTGGGTCTTCTGGGCAGTATCCAACGAAATGACTGACGAAGCCCGGCGGAAAGCAAAGCAGCGCGACCGATTAGAAGGCATCGTGTTCGACGATGCAGATTTGAATATTACCGTTTGGGCAAAAACCTGGGGTCAACTCATTCAGGAGTGCAAGGGCCGTCTGCAATTCTTCAAAAAACACCTCGATTACGAGGCGGATCGCGAGTCGGCCAAGAACTACCTTCAGAAGGCGCACGAGAAATATCTTCCGACTGCGGTTCAGCCCGCGCCTGAAACACCGGCTAGCGCGACTCCGCCAGATGCGGCAGTTGAATGAAGGCGTTCATTTCCTACAGCCACAAAGACAAAGAGCTGCTCGACGGTCTTCACGAACACCTTGCGGCGCTGCGGCGGGAAGAATTGATCAGTGTTTGGACAGACCGAGAAATCCCGGCCGGTGGAGTCATTGACGATCATGTCGATGCGCAGATGGAAGAGGCGCAGCTTTACCTCCTGCTCATCAGTTCGGCATTTATCGACTCACAATATTGTTTCGAGAAGGAGTTTGCACGTGCGCTCGAACGCCAAGAGGAAGGCAAGGCTATCATCGTTCCGATCATAACTCGCGAATGCGACTGGAACATCCCGGCGTTGCGCAAGTTCAAAGCGCTACCGGAAGACGGTCGGCCAGTCACCAGTCGACACTGGTATAGCAGAGATGAGGCGTTTGCCAATGTAGCGACCGGCTTGCGCGCTCTAATTGCTGATGCGCAAAGCCGCGGTGCTAGGTTAACGCCTGCCGCAAAACATCCAGCGCGCCAAGCGACAGAGCTTCACTTCAATCTAATCCCGTTCCGCCCCAATCCTTATTTTGGTGCTCGGGACGCAGAAATGAGTTCATTGGAGGCTGCTATCCAACAGGATTCCGCAATTCCTGCTTCGGTCGCAATAGTGGGAGAGGGTGGCATCGGGAAAACGCAGCTCGCAATATCCTTCGGATACAAGCATCGCAGTGCGTTTCGAGATATTATCTGGCTGAACGGAGAATCACCACAGTCCCTGTATAATGAGGTGTTGAGGGTCGCACGTGAGCTTCACCTCCTGCCAACTGTCGATGCGAGCGCGGAGGCCGCTCTTGAGCAACTAAAGGCTTGGATGCGCTCGAAGGGGGCATGGCTCCTGATAGCGGACAATATCGACTCGATCGAAGCGCGTGAGGCATTTCTACGCACGTTCGAGCCATCGCTGCCTGGATTTGTCCTCGTCACTTCGAGGCGCAACGATTGGCCTGCGACTTTTTTACGAGTCGAACCTCATCAGATGAGCCACGCCGAAGGTGGCTCATTTCTTATTGCGCGTGGCAAACGACCCGCTTCGGAGGCCGGAGACGCCGAAGCATTGTCGAATCGGCTCGCCGGCCTTCCACTTGCACTAGAGGCGGCAGGCGCGTGGCTTTGCAAAATGAGGAAAAGCTGCGGTGCGTACTTTGAAAGAATAAAGAGCCTTGCTGATAGCGCATTAGCCGATCCCGCAACCGGAGGAACCGAATACCGAAGCACTGTGGCGACCACTTGGTTGATAAATATTCAGGAATTGTCAGCACCGGCCTTAAACCTATTGGAGTTCATGTCTGTGGTGTCCTCGGACCCGCTTTCCGAGGAGCTTATCGCAGATTTGATCGGCAAGACGGAGGACCTGATTCTTTCGGGGCAAGTCGAGCCAGCGGTTGAAGAGCTATCCAGCTTATCGCTAATTCGTCGGGAGGAACATGGCGTTCACCAACACAGGCTCCGGCAACTTGTCATGCAGCGGCGATTGACACATGCGGACAGGATGATTCCGACAGTGCAGTCTGCCGTTAGCAAACTGACGGAACTGATGCCAGAGAAGATCACCTCTGCAATAGATCGAGGAAGAATCGCTCAACTCGCCACCCATTTGGAAGCCGCTCTGCAAAACGCGAGGAACGTAGAAATGGATATCTCGTCACTGAAGCCTGCGTATCAGCGATTACAAGGATACTATCACTCTATCGACTCGGCCGACAGCGTGGTAGAACTGGTTCTTTCACGCTATCACGTAACGACTCCTTGCACTGCCGAACGTGCCTCAGCAGCCGCGGATTTGGGTGGCGCTTATTGGACCCGGGTGCGTCGGCGAATTCTGAGGGATGAGGTGCGGTCGACTTGGTTGCCTGACGCGGAGCGCGCAGAGATTTACTTCCGCGAAGCATTGTCGCTAAAGATCGAGCTGGCGCCCCAAGACCATCAACAACTATCGGAAAGCTGGGGAAATCTCGCGCATGTTCTTCGCGACCAGGAACGCTTTGCAGAGGCTTTGGAATGCTGTGATAGAGCTTTGGCGCAGCAGGCGCTCGTATCCCCTGTAGATAATGCCAAAACAGCAATTCGGATTGCGAATCGAGGACTATTGTTCATGGAAATGTTCAAACGAGGAATGGGCGATGCGTTTTGGCAGAAAGCGGAAGACGACTTAAAAGAATCCTTACGACTTAGTCTTGATCGGACACACAACCAAGATGCCAGGACGGTTCGTGCATATCAAAGCCTCGGGAAGCTGTATTGCCTCAAGGAACGTTGGAGCGAGGCGGAGGCGCTCATTGGTTCGGCGTGGGCGTTAAGCCAGTCCGTGTACGATACGACTGTCACAGATAGACAGAAGGAACATTCGGAACTTGGTCATGTCAGGGAAACGTATCGTGGCGTTTTGCTCAAACTCGGTAAGCGTCCAGAGGATTACGGTGTTTGAACTCTAACGGGTCGGAAGGCCATTTCACCGCACCACTTCCATCAGCTTTCCGTAGCTGTTGACGACTTCATACTTCACCTGGTCCGAGGTGATCTTGGCGAAGAACTTTCGGGCGCAGTTGATTTTGGATTTCTCGATCTCGCGTAGCTCCATCGAGGACATGGAACCTTTTGTTTCGGCCACGAAGTAAATGTGCTTCACCTTGTCTTTGTTGAAGGCAATGGCCCAATCGGGGTTGTATGGTCCCACCGGGGTCGGGATGTGGAAGGTTTTCGGGAGCTTCGCGTAAACGACGACTTCGGCGCTGGCGTCGAGTTCGCCGACGAAGGTGCGCTCGATGGAGGAGTCGGTGAAAACGTAGTCGTAGATGTGGCGGTTGGCCTTGAAGCCTTTGCTGAGGTCTTCCTTCCTGGGCTGCGTGAAGATGTCGATGTCGTGGGTGCCTTCGACGGAGTTGTAGGCGAGGTGCTCGACGATGACGGTGGCCTTCTGCTCGTTGATCAGGGTGCCGGCCTTGAGGATGAAGTCTTCGGGGTTCGTTTTGTATTGGCCGAACACCGCCACGTTGATCCCGCGCAGGATGGACGCGACGGTCTGCCGCGTGAGTTGTGTGGCCTCTGCGAGTTTCCCGATAAGGTCGTATTTCACGGCGGAGCGCGCTGAACTCGTCAGTTCGCCAGTTTCGTTGACCTTCATTGCAAACGCCTCACCCTGTTTTACGGATTCGTAGGTGGCCTCGTCCTTCTGCTCGCCACCCACCACCGTGTATTGGAGCGGTGCGACCTTTAGTTCGCGATCGAGAGTCTTGACGCACTTCGCAATGAGTTCCTCTGTCTTGAAATCCACCGCGTAGATGGCCTTGCGGTTGATGCGGCTCCACAGCTCCTGGAACTCCTTCTTCTCAAAGTTCGCGTTGAGCGGGTTCACCTTGCCCTTTCGGTCGTCCTCGATCTCCGGCAGTTGCGCGGTGCTGAATACGCTGTCGATGAGTTGGAAGACCTGCTCCTTGTGCGGCTCAAGCTCGGCGGGCAGCGGAGCGAGCGTGCCCTCCTTCTTGGCGGTGTGATATTCCTCGGTAATCCGCTCGTCGGTGTCGGAGTAATCGTTCTTCACGAGGTAACGCTCGATCAGCTTCGCCATCTGCGGCGTCACCTTCACCTCGCCTGTCGGTGTCTTCAGGACCTTGTCCTGGAAGTATTCCGCGTTCGCCTGTTTGGGCCGGGAGGAGAGCGATGCGCTGATGTCCTTCTGCAATCCGGCGACGAAATCCTTGTAGCTTTCGTTCGCCACGACGGTCAGCACGTTCACCTGATGCACGATGGCCGGGTCGTCGATGCGGTCGCCACTTTGGTTGCGGGAGAGGCGCATTCCGCGGCCGACTTCCTGCCGGCGGGAAACGGTGTTGTCGCTGTGTTTCAGCGTGCAAATCACGAAGACGTTGGAGTTGTCCCAGCCTTCGCGGAGGGCGGAGTGGGAGAAGAGGAAACGCACCGGCTCCGTGAAAGTGAGCAGCCGTTCTTTGTCGCGCAGGATGAGGTCGTAAGCGTCCGCATCCTTGGATTCGCCGGCCGACTCCCCGCGCGCCTCCACCTCGGGGTTCACCATTCGTTTCGTTTTCTTGTCGATCGAGAAATACCCCTCGTGCGTCTTCTTCCCAGCGAGGCTGCGGAGGTGACGGTTGTAGGGCGTGTCCTCCAGCGTCTGCACTTCGTTGAGCTGGGCGAGGTATTCCTCCTCGAAGATCAGAGCGTATTCGCCGTTCTGCTCTCCAGCCTCGTTGTAGCTTCGATACTTCGCCACCTCGTCGATGAAGAACAACGAGAGCACTTTGATGCCCTGCGCGAAGAGTGACTGTTCCTTCTCGAAGTGCGCTTTGATCGCCTCGCGAATCTGGATGCGGCGCAGCGCGGATTCGTTCACATCACCGGCGGCTTTGCCGACCTCCAAAACTGCTCCGTTGGTGAACGTCACCACATTGTCCCGAGCGTCGATCTCCGCCACGATGAAGCCATCGTACTGCTCCAATCCGCCCGAAGTGTCCTGAAGATTGGTTCCTTTGCCCACCTTGCGGGTGTCGCGTTTAATGCCGCTCACCTGCTTGATCTCCATCTCGATCCGAGCTTCCGGCGGCTTGGACGGCGAGACATCAATCGACTTCAGGTACAAATAGGCGTTCGTCCCAGCCAGCCCCTTTACGGTGATGCCGCGCACGGCGATCTTCTTTACGAGCTTCTGGTTGTAGGCGTCGATGGCATCCAGTCGGTAAATCCTATTGTGCTCCGTTTTATGGGTCGCGGAGTAGCGCAGGATCATCAGCGGATCAAAATCGCCGAGCTTCGCCACTGTCGCCGGCCCTTCCATTTTCTGCGGCTCATCGAGAATCAGGATTGGGTGGTTCTTCCTGATGACGTCGATGGGCTTCCGCGACTGGAAATCGTCCAGCTCTGTATAGATGCGCCGGGCATCTTCGCCGCGGGCGTTGAACGCCTGCACGTTGATGATCATCACGTTGATCCCGGCATCCGAGGAGAAGCTCTCGATATTGTGCAGCGCCTTGGAGTTGTAGATGAAGCAGCGGGCGCGTTTGCCGTAGGACTCCAGAAAGTGTTCCGCCATGATCTCGAAAGACTTCGAGACGCCCTCGCGGATGGCGATGCTCGGCACCACGACGATGAACTTGCTCCACCCGTAGTCACGGTTCAGCTCGAACATCGTCTTGATGTAGCAGTAGGTCTTGCCCGTGCCGGTCTCCATCTCGGTATCGAGATTGATGTCGCAGACGGGAGTCCCCTTCAGCTCCGGCGAAATGGGGAGGTTCTGCCGCCGCTGCACGCCTTGCAGGTTTTCCAGAAGCTGCGACCGCGGGATGGCGAGCTTCTCATTGGCAAAGCCGCGCCCCACAACATCTTCAAAAGCCTGCTGCCCGCCCGCCGCGCCGCGGCCCGGATCGATCGCATACTTGAAGCCCGTGCTCTTGGGCTGCCCGGCGAAGCAATCCACGACCGCCTTCACGGCATCGGTCTGGTAGGCCTGCTGTTTGAATTTCAGCTTCATGCCTTACAGCGATTTGATCTCGGTCTCCGGGCTGAGGAGTTTGAAAATCTGCTCCACGTTGATCTTCACGCTGTCGCTGTCGTAGCTGTTATCGCGGAAGACGGCGCGCAGCGGTTTGCGCTTCGCCAGCTCCTTCACGAGGTCTTCGCTGATCTTCGGTTCAAAGCAGGCGGCGAGGGCGTTGCCATCCACGAAGAACACCTTCTTGCCGGCAATCGTCTCCTGCCCGATGGGCAAGGCCAGGTCCACGCCCCAATCCACCAGCACCTGAAAGAGCAGGTCTTCCGGCGTGCGGTCTTCCTTGATGTTGTCGGTGTGCGCCACGAGGTCGTCCTGCTTCACCTCATCCGGCGCGTAATACACGTCCTTCATGTTCGACGTGTCGATCTTGAGAACGCGGAAACCGATGTCGAGGTTCGGAGCGGTAGTGGCGCTCTCAGCTTTGATTTTCGCGCCGGCTCGCCGAATCCGCTCCTTACCGATCTCCGCAATTGTTTTCAGCCCAGCGGAGTATGCTTCACTTTTCTCATCTGCGGCTTCTGGGAGTTGGACCATGATATGTTGCCGACAGCCGCCGTCCTCCGCGTTGACTGCCATCAGTGCGTGGGCCGTAGTTGCAGAGCCAGAGAAGAAATCGAGGACGATGCCTCCTTCGCCCGGTGGTAACGCAATTTCGATGAACTTCCGAATGAGAGCCATTGGTTTCGGAAATTGGATGACGACCTTGCCGTCAAAAATGCTTCGGATGTCGTCTGTGCCCTGCTGGGTGTAGATCCCGTCAATGACAGAAAAAGGTTTCTCTCCCCGCTCAACACCTTCCTCGTCGCGCAGGTATTGCTTGTAATTAACGGTGCGTCGGTCGCCGCTTCCGATGAAGACCAAGCCCTTTGTCTCGATAGCCTTTAGCACTCTGTCCTTGCTCCAAAGCCACTGACGCTCGGGTCGAATCTCGTCGCCATCGGGCGAGGGAATTCCATAAACAAGATTCGGCCTTGCATCCATACTCTTGGTTGCCTCCAACGGTTTGAGCCTGAAAGGACCCCGAATATCAAAGTGCTCATCGCGCCCTTTGTAATACCGGTCAACCTTCGCAGGGTCATACTTCAGACTGAACGTGGGAAGGTCGTTCTTCGCTTTCGCGTAAAGCAGCACGTATTCGTGTTGAGTCACCGCATACTTTTCCTTTGGACCGCCGCCGTAACTCTTTTTCCATACGAACGTTTCCACGTTGTTCTCGCGGCCAAAAACTTCATCGCAGGCGTGCCGTAGGTCCGCCAATTCATTGTCGTCGATCGAAATGAAAATGAGGCCGTCGTCGGTCAAAAGGTTCCTCGCCAGGCGCAAGCGCGAGTAAATCATCGTCAACCAGTCAGAATGAAAACGTCCATTCGAGTCCGTGTTTGCGACCAGTCTGTTTCCCCTTTCGTCCTTCTCGTTGGAACGGCGCTTGTAGGCTTCGCTAGACTCAGCGAAGTCGTCCTCATAAATGAAGTCGTTCCCTGTGTTGTAGGGCGGGTCGATATAGATCATCCGCACCTTCCCAAGGTAAGTCTCCTGAAGCAGCTTCAAGGCGTCAAGGTTGTCACCTTCGATGAAGAGGTTCTTGGTGGTGTCGAAGTCCACGCTCTCCTTGCGACAAGGACGGAGCGTTTTGGCAATCGGCGCGTTGGCGGCAAGCAGCGCCTCGCGCTTGCCCGGCCAGTCAAGGTGATACCGTTCGCGCGGGCCTTCGACGATGTGATCTGAGAGTTCCTGGCGGAGCTGGTCGAAATCAATCGCTCGCGTCAGCTTGCCCGCTTCATCCCGAGTTTCCGTGACACAGTTCGGGAAAAGCGCGGCGACTTTCTCGATATTGTCAGCGGTGAGGTTCGGGGTGTGCAGTTTGAGTTTTTCCATGGGCGGCGGGAAAGGATGAGGGATGAATTACGAATGATGGAGGGCCGAAAGCTCTTCGCCAAGGCTGCGCAAGGCGGCATTCAGCTCCACCTTGCGGTTGAATTGCTTTTCCGAGCGGAGCCTGGCCCGCAGGAGCCGCTGCTCCTTTTCCCTCGCCTGAATCGCGTTGAAGCGGGCGACGTGCTCGCGGATGCCTTCGCCGGAGCGCGGCGGCAGTGGGAGATGGCGGCGAATCATCTGCTCGTAGAGGCCGGCCAGATCGAGCGCGACCGGGAGTGGCGGGCGTTCGGCGGCCTCCGGTTGCGGCTCCGTCTGGAAGCTGGCTTCGATCACCCATTTCGCGGCGTCGGCATCGCTCGGACGCTTGTAGGAGGCGGCGCAGCGGATCTGCCCGTCGTGGATGAGCTGGAAGAAGAGTGGAAACGGGATGGCCCGGTCGATGGCGTGCAGCACGTCCGCGTCGAGGTCCGCGGTTTTGAGCGCCAGCTCGAAGACCTGGATTTCCTGAATGCCGTGCCGCGCCGGGAGATTGATCGTTTCCGGGGAGAGTTTGTATTTCCACCGAATCTCCCCGACCTGGGCGACGAAGAGGTCTTTGATCCGCTTCGACGGCCGGGCGTGCGCGTAAATCTTGGTCTTCGGCACGACGTGGTTGAATTCGGCCTGTTTCGGGTAGGCGAACATGGTCCGTCAAAGCACCACGTAAGCGGCGGCGCCTCCGGGGATGAGGGCCGCATCGATGTGCCGGTCGAGGGTGACGAGCTTGCCCTGCCGGTGCAGGGCCAGACTGAGGAGGTAGTGGTCGGTGAGATGTTTCCAACTCGGCAAATTCGACAGGGCGCGTGTGGAAAGATCATCTGGCCAAAAGCGGTGGCCCTCCTGGGCACAAAGCTGCCGCAGAATGTTGCGCGCGGCCTCGGTGGAGTCCGGTCCCTTCGGGTATTTCGGGTTGCTCATGATCCGAACAAAACCGTTCTCCGTGATGGGACACGTCGCCCATCCCACGCGGTGATTGGCGAGGAAGAACGACTCGGCCTTCCCGTGGTGCTGGTGGTCGGGATCGGCGAGCGCGATGAGGATATTGATGTCGAGGAGGAACATGCGCCGCGCTAAATCCCTTCCTTTTCCATGATTTCGTAAATGAGCTGGCTGGTGACGGTGACGCCCCGCTTGCGGAGCATGGTCTCGATGACCTGCCGGGTGGTGCCGCCGTCTGACGACGAGGCATCGTAGAAGACGAGAAAGGCGATCAACTCGAAGTCATCAAGGCCGCTGATGGAATTGACCAAGGCGGTCGTCTTGCCGCCGGAGAAGAGGCTGTCGATGTCCTTCTCCTCCTTGATCTCGATCATGGAGCGGATGGCCTTGCCCAAAAGCTCGGAGTAGGCATCCATACGCCGGCCGTCCTTGGTGGCTTTGTTGAAGGGCTGATACGCTTCCGGGATGGGCTCGGTGCGGTCCTTGCACGCGGCGCGGGCGAGGTCGAGAAGCCGCTTTGCCTCGGTGTGATTGACGACGACGGTGCCGTTCTGCGCGACATAGACGAGGTAATACGGGTGCAGCCGGTTCTGGTGATTGACGTTCACGCTGTCGTTGCGATTGCGCAGCGCGAAGATGGCGCCGGGCACGAGCCCGCGCTCGGGGGCAGCGGGCACGACGGCGTGCATCCCATTCGGCAGGCTGGCGAGGTCGCCGTGAGTCTTCACGTAGTTCACCAAATCCATGCGGAAATCGTTCAACCCAAGATCGGTGATGGAGATGCCGGTCTTGAGATCCTCCAGCTCGATCACTTCGTCCTGGAGCTTGCGAAGCTGCTCGCGGCGATAGGAGACATCGTTGGCCTTGGCATCGAGCGGGTTGTCGTCGCCGGTGGCGGTGACATCGGCAATGACCATGCGGCTTTCGACGCGCTCCTTGAGGTTGATGTATTCGTCGAGCGAGATGTCGGGCCAGTAGTTCACCAACTGGATGCAAGTGTTCGGCGAGCCGATGCGGTCGATCCGACCGAAACGCTGGATGATCCGCACGGGGTTCCAGTGGATGTCGTAGTTGATGACGTAATCGCAGTCCTGAAGGTTCTGCCCCTCGGAGATGCAATCGGTGCCGATGAGGAGATCAATCTCCCCGCGCTCCTTCGGCAGGATGGCTGCCTTGTCCTTCGACCGGGGCGAAAAGAGCGTGAGCAACGACTGGAAGTCGTAGGACTTCGTGAGCGTGCTTTTCTGCCGATTGCCGCCGGTCACTTTGGCGGTGTGCATCTGCTGCGTTTCCAGAAAATGCGGCGCTAAATGCTCGTAGAGATAGTCCGCCGTGTCCGCGAACGCGGTGAAGATGAGCACCTTTCGATTCCCCGCATTGATGGGCGACGCCAGCTTACCGAGGATCGTTGCTTTGAGGTGCTGGAGCTTTGAATCTTCGGGTGGCGTGATTTTCTCCATCTCGGCGAGGAGCGCCTTGATGATGGTGAGGTCGCCCCGGAGTTCGTGCTCCCAGCGCGGCAGGTCCATGTCGGAAAGGCTGATCTGCACTTTGTTGCCAATCTCACCGTCATCCTCATCCGGGTCGGGAAACTCCGGTTCATCATCGGGTTCGGTGTCCTCGAACGATGGCGACACGTCGGCGAAAGTGGCGTCCCGGCCGTTCTTCTTAAAGGCGGTGATCTTGGCGAGAGTCCGGGTGTGATTGTCCGCAAGAAATTTCAACGTGAGGCGGAAAGAATGCACCGAACTTTCCAAGCGTTTGAGCAGGTTGACTGTCATCAGTGCCTGGATGCCTTTTTCGCGCCCGGTCTGCTTTAAGTTGGCCGAGCTGTCTTCGCCGGCGGGGTCGTAAATCTCCTCGTATTTCGAGAGGCGGCTCGGCTGGACGTAACTGAGCGGCGCATACACCGCGAGCGTGAGCCGGGTCAGGCGCTCGAAGATCTCGTTGAAGCCGATGACATCCTCCCGCTGAGTGAGCGGACAACGAAAAGACTGCGGCTTCAACCGCTCGGGGAAAGTGCCGATGTCCTTGGTGTCGTAGTAGGTCTGAATGTGCCGACGCGAGCGCGCAATCGTCACGCTGTCGAGCACCTCGAAGAAGTCAAAGTCGAGCGCATTGAGGATCGCCGAGGCGGTGCGCTCTTCCGCAGGCAGAATCGACCAGGCATTGAACGCCGCCTGCGCGCGGCGGAAAATTTCATCAATGGTTTTGTCCGAGCGGAGCTTGGCGCTCAGATTTTCGGAATCGCCCTCATACGCGAGGGCGAGCTGATTCTTAAGGTCGGAGAAGCGGTTGTTCACCGGCGTGGCCGAAAGCATGAGCACCTTGGTCTTCACGCCCTGGCGAATGACCTGATTGAGCAGCCGCTGATAGCGTGTCTCCCGCTCGCGGTAGAGGTCGTTGTTGCGGAAGTTGTGCGACTCGTCGATGACCACGAGGTCGTAGTTGCCCCAGTTGATCCGATTGAGAGGCATGCCAGTGACCGACTGGCCGCTATCTCGGAGAAGATCGGTGTGGCAAAGGACGTCGTAGCCGAAGCGGTCACCCCGAAAAATGTTCGTGGTGAGATTTCCCGTATAGGTCGTCCAATTGTCGGCGAGCTTTTTGGGGCACAGGACGAGCACGGAGCGATTGCGCAGTTCGTAGTATTTGATGACCGCCAGCGCGGTGAACGTCTTTCCCAGCCCGACGCTGTCGGCGAGGATGCAGCCGTTGTAGGTCTCCAGCTTGTTGATGATCCCGGTGGCGGCGTCCTTCTGGAAGTTGAACAGCTTCTTCCAGATGAGGCTGTCCTGGTAGCCGGTGCGGTCGTTCGGCAACACGTCGGCGCTGACATCCTCCAGAAACTCGCTGAAGACGTTGTAAAGCATCGGGAAGTAGATGCGTTCGGGAGAGTTCTCCTGATAGACGGACGCGATATGCTCGTAGAGTCTGGTCGTCACGTCTTCGAGACGCTCCGGGTCGCCCCAAACCTGGTCGAACAGCGAGAGATAGGTGTTCGTCATCGCCGGCTCGGTCGTCTTGTGAACGAAGTTGGAGACGGCGTTGCCGGCCTCGTAGCCAAGATCGACGGCGGTGAATCCCTGGAGAGGAAAATAGACCGAGGTCGCCCCATTGATGATTCCGGCAAATTGCTGCATCGGCGCCCGGCTGCGATTGGAGCGGAAGATCGCCTTTTTCCGCATCCACTCAGCGCACTCCTTTGCAATTGCCCGCTGGGTCAGTTCATTGCGTAGGCGAACCTCAAACTCACTGCCGTAAAGGCTGCGCTCGCGTTCCAGCTTCGGGATATGGAACTCGCGATGCTCCTTCTTCAGTTTGTCGGTGGCTTCGCCGGGAACGAAAGTGGGGGAGGTGAAAATGAATTGGAGCGATTCGATCTTCTCCAGCTCCGCCTTGAGCGCCTCGAACGCATAAATGGAGAAGCACGACGCCGCGATTTTGAGCTTCGCTCCGGGCGTAATCGTCTGCTTCAGGCTGTCGCCGAGCAGTTGATTGATGTTGTCGATGATTTCCATGCGTCAGACCGTCGCGCTCCGGACGCTCGGCAGCAGCAGCGTTCGTCCGCTTCCACCGCCCACTCGCAAAAGCGAGCTTTGGGCGTCAATCACACAAGGGTGTCTCATGCGTCACCCTAGCCGGAGCACCGCGGGTGGTGCAATCCTCGTTCCTTGTGGGCGAAACCCGTTCTGGCCCCTCCCGGCGATTCGGTTGCACGCCTTATGCGGTTTTGGCACGATTCCACGACATGAAGACCCTATTTACCTCAGAAGCGATCGCCGATGACGGGCGTTCCGGCAGCATTGCCAACCCCGACGGCCTCCTGAATGTACAGCTCGGCAATCCACTCGAAGCCGGCATCGAGAAGCGCGGCCCGAACCCCGAACTGCTTTTCGCCGGCGCTTATGCTGCGTGTTACCACGGCGCTTTGCTCAACGCGGCGAAGCGGCTGAACACGCCGGCCGAAGGCTCGAAGGTGCGGGCCTTGGTGAGCTTGATCGAGGACGATCAAGGCGGTTTCCGGCTCGCCGTGGAACTGCACGCGCATCTTCCCGGCGTGGACGCTGCGCAAGCCCAGCGTGTCATGGAAGCCGCGCATGTGACCTGCCCGTATTCCAAGGCGCTCCGCGGCGATACTGCCGTGACGCTGGTCGTGGACTAGGCGCGACAATCACACTGCCACTGAGGCCGCTTTTGCGCGCTTCGTGGGGACTGCTTGCTGGGGCATTTCGCCCTCAAAATCGGGGGATTGTTCCGTGCCTTCATCGAGCTTGGCGGAAGCTTGGTTCTTCGTGATGTCGAGCGCGGCGACGATCTCCTGCTGTCGCTTGGTGGCCGCCGTGAGCTTTTCCTCGTGCTCGAAGGGGTGGTCGAGCTGCTTGGTGAGGTCTTCGGTCTGTTTGTGAGCACTGCTTGAGGTCGGATTCGCGCTCGCGCAGGCGGTCGTCCATGCTGTCGAGGGCGTGCTCGACTGAGGAGATGGTGCCGGTAGGGTTGTCGCTGACGTTTGCTTTGTATTCGGCCTTCCCGTGGATGACGAGGTTGGACCGTTCGTCGAAGCGATGGAGGGAGATGGGGAAGCCGCCGATCTCGCCGATGGTCTTGGTGGATTGAAAAGGCTTCATCGCGGCGGCGAGGAAGACGAGCGCGCGGCCGGCTTTCATGCGGTCGGTGAAGGTTTCCTTCTTGCACCGTCATCGTGAAGTTGTCGCCGCGTGTGCTCGTGCGCGTGCGCAGGTCTTCGCGGATGTTGGCGATGTCGCGCTCGCACGATCTGCACGCTGTCGCCCAAGCGTTTTGATGCGGTAGCGCATTTGATACTGGCTTTCGGCGTGCTGCTTTTTCAGCCGGGTGAGGCGCATCACTTCGGCATCGACGTGCGCTTTCTCGATGACGAGCGGATTGCCGGACGCGATGGCCTTCACCTCGGCGTAGGTGAGCGCGGCGGCGTCCACGTCCTCGGCGCGGCGCACGGTCGCGTCGCCGTTCATCACCTGCGCGATGAAGCGGCATTTCGTCTCCAGCGTCTGCCACATGTAGGCGTCGAAGCTGCCTTCGGTGACGTAGCGGAAGATCTTCACGTATTCGTTCTGGTTGCCCTGGCGGAGAATGCGGCCGTCGCGCTGCTCGATGTCGGCAGGACGCCACGGCGCATCGAGATGGTGCAGCGCGACGAGTCGCTTCTGGACGTTGGTGCCTTCGCCCATCTTCGGCGTGCTGCCGAAGAGGACGCGCACCTTGCCTTCGCGGACGTCTCTTGAAGAGCGAGGCTTTCGCGGTGTCGTCGTTGCAGTCCTGAATGAATGCGATTTCCTCGTTCGGGATGCCGCGCGCGAGAAGCTTGTCGCGCACGTCGTCATAGACGGAGAACCCTCGGCCGCCGGCTTGGGGCGTGGACAGGTCGCAGAAGACGAGCTGCGCGCCTTTCTGTCGGCGTGGAGTCGAGCCAGACCTGGTGAATCTTTTCCACGGCCAGATTGAGCTTGGAGTCCGGGTTGTCGCGGACGTGCGGAAGGACAAGCCGGAGATCGAGCGCGGCTTTGCGGCCTTCGGTCGTGATCTTGAGCATGTTGTCGTCGCGCGGATCGACCTTGCCGCTCTTGATCTTCTCGGCTCGCTTCGACGAGTTGATCGACGAAGCGCTTCAACTCGGGAGTGGTCGGCGCGCTGACAGTGATCGGCCGTCCTTGCTCCATCTTCGGCACCGGCAGTTTCAGCATCTCCGCGGTCTGCACGTCGGCGACCTGGCGGAACTGCTGCATCAGCTCCGGCACGTTGACGAACCGCGCGAAGCGGCTTTGCAACCGGTAGCCGGCGCCATCCGGGCTGAGTTCCATCGCGGTCACGGTCTCGCCGAAGGTGCCGGCCCACGAGTCGAAGTGCTGGAGCTGATTGCGCCGCAGCGTGCTCATCTGCAAGTAGCGCTGCATCGTGAACATCTCCGCCATCGTGTTGGAAATCGGCGTGCCGGTGGCGAAGACCACGCCGCCGCCTTTGTTCTTCTCCTGGATGTGTTGGACCTTGAGAAACAGGTCGAACGCGCGCTCGGAAGCGGTCTGCGGCAGACCGGCGACGCGCGTCATCTTGGTGACGTAGAAGAGGTTCTTGAACTTGTGCGCCTCGTCGATGAAGAGCCGGTCGATGCCGAGTTCCTCGAAGGTCAGCGTGTTGTCCTTCTTGTGGTCGGCGGAGAGCGTTTCGCAGCTTTGCTTCCAGCCGTCGTCTTCACTTTCTCCAGTTCCTTCACGAGCCGCGTGCCGCGCTCGCCCTTCTGCTCCCGGATCGCTCGTTCGATTTCGTGAATCTGCTCGTCGATGAAAGCTGCGGCGCGTCTCCACCGACACCGGGATCTTCTCGAAGCTGGAATGCGTGACGATCACCGCATCCCAATTGCCCGTCGCGATGCGGCTGAACAGCCGCGCCCGCTTCGATGCCTCGAAGTCCTCCTTGCCCGCGACGAGAATGTTCGCCGTCGGATAGAGCGTGAGCAGCTCGGACGAGAACTGCCCGAGCATGTGATTCGGCACGGCAAACATCGGCTTGCGTCGCCAGCCCGAGCCGCTTCAACTCGATGCGCCGCCGCAACCATCGTGTAGGTCTTTCCCGCGCCGACGGCGTGCGCGAGCAGCGTGTTATCGCTCTGCACGATCCGCCAGACGGCGTTCTTCTGGTGCGGACGCAGAATGATCTGTTGCGCTGCTGGCGGGCAGCGTGAGGTGGCTGCCGTTGAAGACGCGGAGCCGGACGCTGTTGAACTCGTCGTTGTATTTGCGGCAGAGCCGCTCGCGCCGCGCGTCGTCCTCCCACACCCACGTCTTGAACCGCTCCTTGATCTTCTCCAGCTTGTCGCGCGCCGCCTCGGTCTGCTGCGGATTGATGATCGGCTGCTTCGGTCTTCGGGTCGGTGTCATAGACTGTCGGCGTTTTGAGATTCAGCGCGTCCTGGATGAGTTCGATGCGCGGAGTAGCGGGCCGTGCCCCATTCGGTGCGTATTGGCGACGGTGCGCGCGAGCGCCGTAGTCGCCTCGGATGAACCACGTCCCCACGGCCGCCGCGTGCGAGACGGTGATGCCTTCCGTGCCGAGCAGCGACTTGGCAAACGCCTCCACGTCCGCCGGTGGAATCCAGACCGCACCAAGCCGCGCGTCGATTTCCGAAGGCGGTGAGGTCGGCAGGCTGCACTGCTTCCAGGGCTGTGACGTTTTCCTGAAATGCTCGGGTTCGCTGCCGCTGCGGCCCGCGCGTCCTCCAGCTTCGAGCGCACGTCGCCGGAGAGATATTGGTCGTCCGTCTCCCATCGCTCCGTCTGCGGATTGCGATAGACCATGCCCTTTCAGCTCGGGCAGGAACTCTTCGGGCGGCCTGCGCAGCAGCGTCTCCATGTGCGCGAGGTCCGCGCGGCCCGTTTCGTTGAGCGCCAGGACCAAGCGCGTCTTGCGGCGTTTCCGCGGCGACTGCGGCCTTTGCGCTGGTGAATCGTCCGCTCGCGAAAGATCGCGGTCTTCACCGCCTTCTTCGTCTCGTCGTTGTAATCCTCCAGCGAGCAGAGCAACGGAAGATCCGGGTCGCCGCGGAACGCGCGACGATTAGCGTTCTCATTGATCGCGCCGAAGCGGGAAACGAAATGGTCGTATTGGAAATTGAGCTGCGCGGCGCGCGTCGAGCACCGCCTCCTCGCCGTCGTCCTGGAGCTGCGTCCGCAGCGTCTCGCGAACGGCATCGCGCAGCTTCGATCAAGTCCGCGAATGCGACGCGCCGTTTCATCCGGCAGGTTCGTCAATCGGCGTGAGCGTCGGGCCGGTGCGAATGGCGATGCCGCCATCGTGGAGCACGAAGGCGTTCTCCTTCACGTAGTCCGGCGCGAGGATCTTCCAGCGGAGCGACGGAGCGCGAAGTGGTCTCGCTCGGGCATCTGGTAAATTCCCTGCGGCAGCGCAGCGACCGCCTCGCGCAGCGCATCCGCCAGTTCGCGGCCATCGGGAATCAGCGCCGGCTTCATTCCCGCGATACATCTTCCCGGCCTCCGCCATCGTCCCGAGCATCATGTGCGGATTTGCGGTGAAGTATTCGTTGATCTGGAAAGGTCGTTCCCTCGGCGTTGCGATGTTCCGCGAGACTCAACCATGGCGGGCCACCTGGCCTTTCGCCGGTCGCGAGCTTGCGGAGAAACACGATGTCCGCGGTCACTTCGGTGTTGGCGTTCTGCTTGAACGCGGTGTTCGGCAAACGGATCGCGCCGACGAAAGTCGGCGCGTGTCGTGGAGGTAATCGCGCAGGCTGGAGTTGACCTTATCGAGGGTTCCCTTCGACGTGATGAAGACCATCAGGCCGCCCGGTCTCACCTTCTCCATTCCTTTGGCGAAGAAGTAATCGTGAATGAGAAAGTTCCGGTCATCGAACTGCGGATCGACCACCTTGTAGTCGCCAAATGGGACGTTCGAGACGGCGAGATCAAAGGCGCCATCCACCAACGCTGCATTCTCAAAGCCTTGCGCGCGAATGTCGGCATCGGGATAGAGCTTCCGCGCAATGTTCGCGGTGAGTGGATCGAGTTCGATGCCGGTGAGACGCGACCGCGCGCTCATCTCCGCTGGCATCAACCCGAAGAAATGCCCGATGCCCGCCGCCGGCTCCAGTACACGGCCATGCTTGAAGCCGAGTCGCTGCCACCGCCTCGTAGATCGCGCTGACAACGACGGGCGCGGTGTAGTGAGCATTGAGCGTCGAGGCGCGCGCTGCTTCGTATTCCTCCGGCGCTGAGCAAAGCCTTCAGCCGTTCGCGCTCCGGCTTGCCATTCGCGGAGCCTCGTGCCACGCGAAGACCTGCGGAATCCCACCCCAACCGACGTATTTGACGAGCACCCGCTTCTCCTCATCGGTGGCTGCCCGTCCTTCGCCCGTCGAGCTTCCGGACCAATTCGATTGCCGCAAAGTTGTCGCGGCACTTCTGCTTGAGCGAACCCTCGCCCAGCCGATCTCCCGCACGAATGCGGTAGTTGGCAGCGTTTAGAGCGCTCAGGCTCTCTTCCGGCGGAAGGAGAATATACTTCTCCCGAATCATCTCCCACGCCGTTGTCTCCGCCTGCTGCGGCGTCAGCTTCTGCTCCGTCTCCAGCTTCCGGGTGAGCGCTTCCATTTCGTCCAGTGTCGTCTCCTGCGCCTCCCACAGCGCCTCCATCAGCCGTCCCTCCGTTTCGAGTTGCTGCACCATTGTGGGGCAGAACTCCCGCCAGTGATTTCTCGGCCATCAGGCCGTACTGCGTCAGTTGATGGAATTGTGATTCGCTCATGGGTGCGTGCGAAGTCGAATAGACTCAGTTGATCGTCGCTGGTCGATGCGACTCTGCCATTGCGTTTGAGTGGCATCAGACGGATTGCGAAGGGCCACGGTCTCGAAGGAGTTGCTCCGGTGCGCGGTCGAAGCCCTTTTGTTCACGATGAAAGCGTGCCGCTACGAGCGCAGCCGCGATCAGGTCTCGCGGTGAATCTCCCCTAGCCTCCAAGTGCTCGCGCACCCGTCGATCCATGTCCGGGTCGCGCAACGCCTCCAAGCCGGCGCGAATGAGCCGTTGCTGACCTTCCGGCAGCTCTGGGAATGGAGTGTGATGCGGGATCGCTTGCCGTCGTGGTTGAAAGCGTGGTCGTCGAAGCATTCGACGAGGGTTGCCGATTCACCGAAGGCATCGGCTCCAACGCGGGCGCAACCTTCGACGCCACTCCTGCGGAGGGTGTTGATGGCGCGATGAAACAACATTTCGGGCATCACCGCGAACTCATTCGCCGAGCGGGGCAACGGATCACGGAGGCATCACCTTGCGTTCAAGGGAGCGCCTCTGCGTCGGTACGGCTCGTTGTTGGAGTTCTATTCGAAGGTTGCAGTCGCTAGTGAAGTCGCGGGCCGCCTTGTGAGAAGCGGCCCGCGCGTTTCACGAGCGGGTTAATTCACCTTCACAATGCCGGGCGGCTTCCAGGTGCCTTCGCCGGCGGGGAGGATGGAAGGTGGCTCCGGCTTCGGCCAGTAGAGGCGCATGACCAGATAGATGGCGTCATTCGGAGCAGGCAGCCAGTTGGGTTCCTTGTCCGCGCCGGGGCTGTCCTTTTGGACGTAAAGGGTGAGCGAGCCATCCGCGTTCTTCTTCATCTCCGGCAGCATCGGCGAGTTGATGAGGTAGCGGTTAATCGGGTTCTTGATCAGGAACTGGCTCTTGCCGTCATACATGGTGATCGACCAGAAGGCATTCACCGGCGGAAGCTGCCCGGCGGGAAAGGTAATGGTGTATTTGTTCTTGCTGCCGTCGAGCTTCTCGCCGGTCGCATCAATGCGGGTGAAGGGATAGGTCGCTTCCACGGCATCGTTCCCATAGAGACCGCCCTTGGCCGCAGCGGCCCGCTTCAGCCAATCGGCCTTGAAGAAATCCTTGTCGCCGAAGAATGAACCCACGCCCCAGCCATTAATGACCTTCACTCCACTGACCAGGAACTTGTCCACTTGTCCGTCGCCAGCTTTCATGCCTTCCATGAAGGCAGTCTTGTGTTCGGGTGAGAGACTTTTGAAGTCGAAGGTCTTGTCCGACCCAATGCCAATCTTCTCGAGTTTGGCCCGGATCTCTTTCTCTTCCGGAGCCGGCGGCACGAACTTGAGGGCGGCGTCCAAATACTGGAAGAAGTTCGCTTGAATTCCCGCGGTGGTGGCCGGAACGAAATCGATCTTCGGCGCGGCCGGCGGCGCGGGTTGCTTGAGGAATGCCGACAGCGGCTGGGCTTTGAAGCCCGCCTGCACTTTCACCACGTTCGGCATATCTGAAGCCTTGAAGAGCTGGGTCCGATAGCCGGCGACGGAGAAGGGAGTCGTCGAGGTGAAGACCTTCTTGATACCAGCAGGCGTCTCACCCTTCCAGCCGGGGCCGACCACCATGTAATCGCCAGCCTCGCTGCCGGTGGCCCGACTGCCGATGTAGCCATAGTTGTAGGTGTTTCCGTCGCAGAGCATCACCGCATAGTAGCGCTCCTTTTCCACCGCCGGGACGGAGAGCACCATGGGCTCGGCGCGCAGATCGAGCCAGAGGAAGGAGTAAGGGGTATCGCTGTTCGGCGTAATGATCGCCGTGTCTTCATAGGTAAAGACGCGGGCTTCGTTCTTGATCTGATTGAACGGGGCCTTGAACTGCGGGTTATTCTTATCCACCGCATACTCGTGCATGACCGCGTAGTTCATCACGATCGGCAGACCGTAGATGAAGGCTTCCTCGGCGATGGCTTGGGTCTCAGCGGGTGAAATGTCCACGGCGCGGACCGTGCAGTTGAAAGCCAACGCAGTGAGCGCGGCCATGGTCAGGTGTTGGGCTTGCTTCATAAGACTAAGTGGTCCGGTTGGTGGGAGGCGGGTTATTGGGCGCTGAGAGGAGAGAGAGCGTGGACTTTCGTCACCGCGGGCGGGTTCCATTTGCCAGTCAGGGCGTCGGACTTCGGCCCGTAGAGGCGCATGCAGAGGTTGAAGGCACCCTTCGGCGCAGGGAGCCAGTTGGCTTCCAGTTCCTTGCCGGGGTTGGCATTTTGGAAATACAGGTCCAGCGAGCCGTCGCCGTTGACCTTGAATGGCATGTAGCTGCTGACCGCAAAACGGTTGAGCACATTCCCCACTTGAAAGCCTTCGCTATCGTAGAGGGTGATGGACCAGAAGGCATTCACGGGCGGCGTCTGGCCTTTCGGAAAGTGCAGGACGTATTTGTTGGCGCCGTCCAGCGGCTTGCCTTCCGAATCGCCGAGGTTCAGCGGATAGATGGCGTCCTCGGGAAGATTGGCCCCGAGTCCGACTTGGGAGACGATGGCGCGTTTGAGGTAATAGTTGCCGTAGACGCCCATGGTGTCGGTGTTCATCGACCAGTGGTTCACGACCCGCGCGAGCGTCGCCACCTTCCACGTCATCAGGGCTTGGGCTTCCGCCGGCACGGTCTCCAGCGCCTTCTTTACCGTGGGATCGAGTTTCTCGAACTCGAAGCTCTTGCCGACTTCGATGCCGATGTTCTTCATCTGCGCCAGGAGCGGTTCGTCCGTCACATGGGGCGGGTTCACTTTCAGCAGCTCTGCGGCATAGGCGAAATACTTCGCGGCCGGCATGGTATCCACCTGGATCTTCGGCGGCGTCTTCATGTCCACGCTCGGATCGATCTTGACCGTCGGCGGCGTCACCGTCTTACCCCACTGCGATAGCGGGGTGACTTTGTAGCCCGCCTGAATCTTATGCACCGCAGCGTAGTCCGCGGCCCCATCTGTCTTGGTGCGGCCAATCGTCCAGACGTAGGGAGTGGGCGCGGCGATGCGGGAGAAGCCTTCCGGCACCGTGCCCGTCCAGCCGGGTGGCGTCACCAGGAAGTTTCCCGCCTTGGTGCCGGTCGTCCGCCAGCCGGGGGAGGCGAAGACATCCGACCACATATCGAGCATGGGCAGGAGATAGAAGCGGCCGTCGGTGTCCGGCGCGGAGACGATTTGCGGCTCCTTGGTGAGGTCCAGCCAGGCGATGGAATAAAGGGTATCGAAGTTCGAGCGCACCACGCCTTTGAAGTCGGCGGGCGGATACTCCGGCACGTTGACGAACATATTCATCGGACCTTTGCCGAATTCCTTGCCGGGTTCGATGTTCGTGAATTGCTTCCGTGTGATGTCCATCGACAGCAGCGGATAGAAGTAGGTGTAAGCGTCCATGCCGATGGCATGGGCCGCTTCCTCAGTGATCTGCGCGGCGTGAGCCGCGAAGTTTGTCGTGAACAACGCCGCCACGGCGACGGTGCCGGAAAGCGTGCGGTGAATGAAGTTGCGTCTGTTTAGTTTCATTTTTTTTTGTGTTGGTAGATGTGGCGGTTGTACTCGGGGCGCGAGGCGATCCATCGACGCCGCAGGAATCCCCCCGTCGAAGATGCGGGCGACGAAGCGTGGCGAAACTGTTTCGGAAAGTCAGCCGGGAAAAATGTGACGTTCCGGTAAACTCGCCGGCGTTCATTTCAGGTCTCTCGGCCTGCAGGCGTTGCAGGATCGCCCCGGGACATGGCCCGCGGTCGAATGCCGCACCTTGGCAGATGCGCCATCCGTTACAGCTGAAGTTTCTGGCTGCTGAGCGTCCTCTGATTTTATGCTCAATGCCTAACTTTACCCCTGAAACCACCGCGCAACGCTCCCATTCGGCTCCAGCGGCGGAAGCAGTTTGCGGAAGTGGCCGCGCTCGCAGTGGACGATGACCGCGGTGTGTTTGGTCATCGTCCGAAGGATGTGCGGCTTAATTCGATGCTCCTCGGTCTCGGAGTAATTCCGGGACATTTTTCCGCCGGAGTATCCCCACGACTTTTTGATCACCTTCGCCTTGCCGATGAAATCGGCGCTTTCCAGCGCACCCTCTTCGTCGGCGGCTTTGAAGATGAGGCGGTTGCGGAGGTTGAGGGTGAAGACGCGGGCCTTTTCACGACCAAGGGGCGGGATGAATGATGTGGAGGATTGCGCGGCGGCGACGACCGTCGCCTGCGCTTCGCGGATGACATCGACGCAGTTGTAGTCGCTCATGCCTTCCTCGGAGGCGGTGACGAAGCGCTGGGCTTCATCGGCCCACAGGACGATGAGGTTGTCGCGCTGGCGGTCTTCCTTCGGCTTGTCGAAGCGGCGGAGCGCGTGGGTGTAGAAGAGCATCTTCAGGAAGGTGTTCACGTAGCGCCGCTCGGTCTGGAATTTCTGCGGCATGGCGACGCAGATGATTTTGCCGCGGTCGATGTCGGCGAAGTCGAAGGTGTTCTCGGCAGGGCAGAAGACCTGCGCGATGTCGGGCGTGACGAACGCCTGGAGATAGTTGGCGATTGTCTCCTTCACGCCGCCGATCTGCTCGGGTGGCTGATTGAGGAAACGATTGCGGAAGTGGCTGGTCAGCTCGTGGCGCGCGGGCGAAGGCGCTCCGGCCGTGAGATCGTCGAGCGCTTCCTGCAAGTCGCGCTCGTCGATGAGCAGGTGATAGGCGTTCTCCAGCGTCACGTCGGCGCGGATTTCGCGCAGCATTTCCAAAGCGCGGGCGATGTGGACCTGCGCCTGGTTCTTGAAGAAGCCTTTGTCGCCGGCCTGCCCGAGGCTCGACGCGGTATCGACGACCGCTTTCGAGAACGTGTTGTAAGGGATACTGCGGTCGGAGGTGAGATTGTAGGTGTGCGTCGGTTGCCAGCTTGTCGGCGCGGAGTCGGGACGGATTTGGAGCAGTATAAGATCGTTCTCTCGACCGAAGTGCCGCGCCATCTCGCAGAGCGTTTCCCAATACAGCCCTTTGTCGTCGATGCAGAGCCCGCCCCAGCTGGGCTCATTTTGGAACACTTGATAGAGCAGCGGCGTGATACCCGAGCGGGTTTTGCCTGAACCTGTGTCGCCGGTGATGAGCCAGCCACGGCAGAAATCTGCGCGGGTCCATTTCAAGCCCGCAAGGCTGACGATCGCAGGGCTCGTCGTTCCTCGGCGAAGCGCCAGGCAAGCGGCGATCGCAAGCACCGCCGCCAACAAGACGAGCGTCAGCGAATCAAGCTTCATAAGTTCAGCCGCCCCAAGTAAAAGCCCGCGATGATTGAAAGTCCGGCGATGAGGAGCAGCGTGGCGAGAGGAAGTTCGCGTTTGCCCGCTCCACGCTCCGCGACCTTCCGTAGCTCCACGATGAGGTCGAGCGATTGCTTGCCAAATGCATTCGCGCGTCTGTCCAGTAGCTCCACAGTCTCGCGGAATTCAGCGTAGGTGGGCGGCACCTCGGCGGCATCGCGGGCAGGCAGTGGCGCGTGCGCGAGATAGACGCGGACGAGATCGAGGGCCGCGAGCATTGGATCGTCCTCGCGAATTTGGTGCTTCGTTCGCCACGTCGACACCGCCTGCTCCAAAGCTTCGTCGGCCTTCATGGCGTAGGCTGCGCGGGCGACGGCAGGAGCAATTCATCGGCAAGTGAGAGCTGCTCGTGAAAGAGTCGCTGCCAGTGCTTCAGGCGCTGGCGGTCAATCAGTGAGAAAGCGGGATGCGTCAGCGCGCCGCTGGCAGTGACGTTGTTTTCGTTCAACGTCGTGACCAGCCAATCGTGCAGTCGCGACATCGTGATCTCGCGGCCTTCCAGCTCGCCCATGATCCGTGCGCGCGTCTTGCTGTCTTCGTAGATGCGGAAATGTTCGCTGTGCGCCTGGTTCTTTACGACGACGTAGCGGCAGTCGCCGTTCAGCCGCGCGGAAAGCAGGCGCAGTTGCTCCACGCTGTCGGCCTCGTGATTCACCGGCGTGACGAGCGTCAGCCGCGCGTCGAGCGCGCCGAGGACTTCACGCAGATTGATCTCGGCGAAGTAGTCGAGGAACAGGTCCGTGGAAGCGGCGCGGCAATCGACGATCAGTAAGTTCGTCGTTTCCAGCAGCGCGAACAGTCGGTCGATCTCGCGCGGCTTTTGGATGTTGACGAACTCCGCGTCGGCGTGGAAGCGCAGCAGCGTCGAGTTCTCGTCATCGGTGTCCGCGGCGCGATGCGGCAGCCGGCGATCCTTCAACGCCTGCACGAAGTTGACGGCGAAGAAGCTCTTACCGACGCCGCCTTTGCCGTTGAGGATGAGGTTGAGTTGCTTGGTCATAAAGTGAGCGGTCGGTCGTTAGAGGTTGCGCGGATCGGCGATGCGCGGGCCGCGGTTCCGTGGCGTCTCGGCGGCGGCGGGTGGTCTGGGAGAGGAAGGCGCTGGCGACGGCAATGCCGCCGCGGTGGGCGGGTTGAGCGGCACCGACGGCGCTTGTCGTTCGCGTTTCAGCGACCGTTTAGCGCCGGCGCGTGGCTCCTCGATGACCTCGCGGTAGAAGCGCCGCACCGTATCCGCGGCGACCTCGATGCCGGCCATCGCGAGAAGTTCGCGGATCATTCCGAACGACGCGCCTTTCTGCCGCAGTTCAGCAATACCGTCACGGTGCGGCAGCAGCACAGCGAATCGCTTCGGCGGCACACCAGCGAAGTTGCGCACAGCTTCGGCGAAGCGCGCCGTTGGCGCATCAGCGACGGTTGCTTCACTCATGCTCGTGTCCTCCGCGAGGGTTCAGCGGTGCTTTTCTAACAGGCGTTAGACGTAGGGCGTCCAATCTCTCAAAATTCATGTCGCCATCCTTGGCAGGCATTTGCCCCGCTGCTGATCCGCCCTCGGAGCAACGTTTCTCGTTCGGCAAATTAGAACTCGGCGATGCTTTCGCCGAAGACTCAAACCAATCTGACGAACGCGAAGACCTATTTCGACGAGCACCTGGCGGTCGGTGATTACTACACGGAAGCCAATCGCGTTTCGGGTGAATGGATCGGCGATGGGGCTACAGCGCTCGGTCTGCGCGGCGCTGTAGATCAAAAGTCATTCGTGGCTCTCTGCGACAACCTCCATCCAGCAAACGGGCGAACGGCTCACGCTGAGGAAGAAGACGACACGACAGGAGCGCACTCACGATGGCGAAGAGCGAGCCGTGGCGAACCGTCGCGTCTTCTATGACTTCACGTTCTCACCACCCAAGTCAGTATCGGTCGCCGCCCTCGTTGGAAAGGATGACCGAATCGTGGAAGCGCATCGGACGGCGGTGGGAGTGGCAGTGCGGGAATTGGAACGCTTCGCAGCCGTGCAGGTGCATGGGAAGGTGTCGGCTCCGGATCGCCTGACCGGGAATATCGTCGCCGCGCTATTTGAGCATGAAACCTCGCGCGCTCTGGACCCGCATCTGCACACGCACTGCATCATCTTCAACGCCACGCACGATGCCGCCGATGACTCGATGGAAGGCGCTGCACAATTACGAGATGCTGGCCGCGCAAAAATTCGTGGAGAACGTCTATTACCACGAGCTGGCGGGAGCGCTGCGTGGGTTTGGCTACACGGTCGTCAACTCGGCGCGCGGTGATTTCCATCTCGCGGAAATCTCACGAGAACTCTGTGAACGGTTTTCCAAACGGCATCGGGAGATAGATGAGAAGACCCGCGCCTTGCTGAACGCACGGCCTGAAATGGAAGGCAGGAACGTCAGCGACGTGCGCGAGAACATCGCCCACAATGAACGCTCGAGGAAAATGCGCGCGTTGCCGCGATCGGAGCTGCAACGGTTGTGGCATGAGCAGCTCGGCGGGGCGGAGAGCGCTGCGATTGCTGCATCACCGGCACGCTGTAAGCCCGCGGACGAATCGGCGGAGCGGGACGCTGCCGCGGCCGTTTCCTGGGCCGAAGATCACCTCTTCGACCGCCGCTCGGTCGTCCGGGAGCATGAGCTGTGGCGATATGCGCTCGAAATCGCGCGGGGCAGCGCAGTCACATTGGCCGACGTTAAACGCGAGACGGAGCGCCGGGACTACATCCGAGAGGAGGCCGGCAAGATCACGCGGCGGGACGTGCTCGCGCGTGAATGGAACATCGTCCAGCTCGCGAAAGACGGTGCGGGAAAGCACGAAGCGCTTGTGGCCGGGAGCATGGGCGCTATGGAAGACCTTGCGGAGGACCAACGCGCAGCACTCAAGCGCATCCTTACATCACGGGATTTCGTGACGCTCTTCCGCGGCGGAGCGGGGACGGGGAAGAGCTTCGTCCTTCGCCAAGTGCAGGCGGCGTTGCAGCGCGCGGGTGGCCATACCCGCGTCCTCGCTCCGCAACGGCAGCAGGTCCTCGATCTCGCAAAAGATGGCCTCGGCGACCCGCAAACGGTGGCGGAGTTCCTGACGACGCGCAGCATGCCCCCGCGAGCGGTGGTGGTAATCGACGAAGCCGGGCAGATCGGTGCGCAACAGATGCTGGACCTCTTGAAGCTGGTGGAGGCTCGCGGCGGACGCGTGATTCTCTCGGGCGACACGCGGCAGCATGGGCCGGTCGAAGCGTCCGATGCACTCCGCGCCATCGAGCGCTACTCCGGTCTCCGCGCAGCCGAGTTGAACGAAATCCGCCGGCAAGATCCCGAACGCGCCAGCGAGCAATCCGAACGCATGCGCATCGCCGAGTATCGGGAGGCGGTGAAGGAAGCTTCGGAAGGGGCACTCGCAGCGTCGTTTGATCGGCTCGATGCGCTCGGCGTTATCGCTCAATGCGCGCCCGATGCTGCCCGCGATGAACTCGCCGCCGCCTATGTCGATCTCGCGGAGCGAAAGGAGTCGGCCATCGTGGTGTCGCAGACTTGGGCGGAGATCGACGAAATCAACGAACGGATTCGGTCGGAATTGCGTGGCCGCAAGCTGCTGTCCGATGAGGAGCGGGCGATTACCGCGCACAAGCCCGTTGACCTAACGACGGCGCAAAAGCAGGACGCCCGCTTCTATCCCGACGATCATGTCATCGTCTTCAACCGTCGCGTCGGGCGGTGCCAGCGCGGCGATGTCGGCCGTCTCCACGCCATGACGACCAAAGGCGCGGTGATCGACACTGGCCACTCGCTCCATTGGCTGAAGCCGTCGCAGGTTGACGCGATCAGCGTTTGCAGGCCGCAACGTCTCGCGTTGAGCCGCGGCGACCGTTTGCAGTTCAAAGCCAACGCAGTCGCCGCCGATGGAACCAAGCTGGCAAACGGCGAACTCGTCACTGTCGCGAAAATAAAAGCGGGGGGCGAAATCGTCCTCGCCGATGGGCGCACGCTGCCAGCGAGCTATCGTCAGTTCGTGCGCGGCTACGCCGTCACGTCCTACGGCTCGCAAGGCAAGACAGTCGATCATGTCCTCTTCGCTGACTCGGCGATCCGCGCCGCCACCAATGCGCAGCAGTGGTATGTGAGCATTTCGCGGGGACGCAAAAGCGTCCGCATCTTCACCCCGGACAAGGACGGGCTTCGCACCAATGTCGCGCGCAGTGGCGACAGGCCGCTGGCGATGGACCTCAAACCCATCAGGAACCGTCGTGATGCGCTCCGCTTCATCCTGCTCCGCGGCGCGCGCCGCGGACGGGCGTTCGCACGGGCAATCTGCATGGCGTTCACGGCGAAACGCCGCGGACCAGCGCGAACGATCAAACCCAGCATCACGCCATGAGCCTCAAACAATCCAGCAAGGAACCTGGTTCCCGAGAGACATCACCGAGCCGCGCGCCCGCATGCTGGATGCGAGAGCGGGACCGGGACTGTCTCCGCATCAAGACAGCGGAAGGCGAGGAGCACCTCTTGCCGTATCAGCATTTTCTCTGCGCGCATTTTCGCCGGCAGGAGCAGACGGAGATTCTCACCATCAATTTCTCCTCGCACGTGATTACGCTCGAAGGTCGGCATCTGGAGGAGATCGTCGCCGCACTGCAGGAGTATGCCGTCGATTGGATCGGACCCACACCGCCGCGGTACGAGAGGCTGCGGGATGAGGACGTGGCGACAATTTTGAAGCTGGAGATCACAGCCGCTGAATGATCGCGGAATCGTCGTTTCAAGCCATTTTCGACTCCATTTTGTGCGCCGTCGCTGCTACCGTAAACGGCGAACATGGAGCTCCTGAAATGCCCCCACTGCCAGACTACCGTTGACGCCAAAGCCTCGGTCTGTGCGGGGTGCGGAGCCGAAGTGGTGCGCGGTGCGTCGCGGCGTGAACGGTCAACCGCGGGCTGCCTCTTCTCGATGGGAGGTCTTCTCGTCTCGCTCCTTTTTGTTGGGTTGCTTCCGCTTTCGAGTTCCAACTACGGGCAAGGACTTGCCGTCGTGCTTGGTCTTTTTGCCGCCGTGCTCGTCTTCAACGTCTTGGGCCGCTTCGCCGCTGGACTGCTATTCCGGTCGAAGCTGCGCTTCTTCCGAAACTACCGGCATTGATATTTGGGGTCAAAAAGCAGAGTGAGCGGCGCCTACACGGGGAACGTGAACTTCAGTGTGCGCCCGCCAGCAAAGGCGATCTCCAGCGTGCGCGTTTTCATCATGCTCATCGCCAGCCGGAGCTAGAAAGTGATCCCGACGGTGACCTGCGCGCCGTGCGTGATGACGTCGTAGGTCAGACCGTCGTCATTGTAATCAGTCCCGAGCGCGCGGTAGCCGGCCTCGGCGAAAATGCTGCGAGTGACGTGGCAGCCGAGCGCCGCTTCCGCCTGCCAAGCGAAGTCTGAGCCGACGCCGAACCCGCCGACATCGCCCTTCGCGGTGAGATACCACGCCTCGCTCAAATTCAAGCGGCCGCGCAGTCCGATGAAAGGATCCCACCAGTCATCCACTCGGGCGACGCGCGTATCGAGCTTCGATTCCAAGGTGCGCGCGATCTTCTTGCTTAGGTCGCTTTTGATCGCATCGATGCGCTGCTGCGCCCGCGCTCGTGCGTCCGCGGCCACGGCTTGTGCCCGCTCGCGAACGGCCGCGGAAAGTTCGGCTCGTTTCGCCTCGAGGATGGTGGAAATCCGCTCGCGCAAGGCATCGCCGATGCGTCCGCCAAGCGGCCCGATCGGCAACTCCGGTGGACGAGTGGGATCGAGTGTCGGGACGCCGCTGGTGACCGCCGTGGCGACACGATCGCGAACGAGATCGCGCAGGCCGCTTTCGCTCAACGTCGTCCGCAACCGCTCACTCACCGTATGGCGGCGTGCGCTACACGAACCTCTTCCAGCAAGTCGTCACGCAGACCGACGGGGAGCGCATCGACGAAGTGAGCACGGCGCTCGTCGATAGACGTCGAGCGAGCCGCGCGGGCTCTCGATCAGCCGCCAGCGCAGCGCCAGCTCCCCGAGCACCTGGTCCACCTGGATGTCCGCCTTTTTCACCGACCTCTCCGTGCCGATGCCATCGGAGAGGCTCAGGTAAAGGAAGTCCGCCATGACGCCGAAGCGGCCCTTGCTCGCCTCGCCGCGCAGCGAAGCGACCATGTCGATGCGCCGGAGGATGTCGTCCGGAGGGACATCGATGCCCGAGATGACGCCGTTGATCCCGACATCACCCTTGATCCCCGCCATCCAACCGGGCACTGCGAGCGAGAAGCGCCAGCGGTCATCGAGCAGCGTGAGCGGCGGCGACTGCTTTTCAATGCTCGTTTCGCCCGCGTCGGCGGTGCGGAGGCTAATGACCGTTAAAAGGAGTAAGCTGCGGGTGAGTTTCATAATTGGTGATGAAGCGCGCTACTTCACGTAGCTCTTGCCGTCGCTCGGCGCGATTGGCTCCGCGGCGAAGACGGGCTCCGCGAGCAGGGCGCGGCTAAGGCTGAGGGGAGAAATCATTTTGATGCTCATAAATAAGGATTGGTATGCGTTAGATACTTTACCAAGTTGTTCTTACTTAGCCCTTCGACTTACTTGGCTGGATTATACCAAATGGGCGAGGTGTAGGCGCGCTCAGTCGTGGTCATGGGGACTTCCTTGGGGAGCGTCAGTTTGAAATACTTCGCGTCATACGCGGTCCACCGCGGGGTCGGGATCTCGATCACCCTCGCGTAGTAGAAGGCGGACTGTTTGGCGTCGAAGTCGGGGTCTTTCCAGACGGTGATCAGTTCGGAATCGCCGATGGTGTTGCTCCAGGAAGCGTCCGCCACATCCACGGTATTGCCGACGGGCGGCAGCTTGCCGTCCGCGCCCGGCTTGCGGGTCGCGGCATCGCCCCAGACGACGTCATAGACTTTTTCCTGCGTCTCACCCTTGGCGTCCAGCCAGCCCTTGATGATCTGGATGCGGTCGAGATTCGCCCCGGTCGGATCCTTGAGCGCGGCCACGAGGAAGGTCGCGGACTTGCCGGCGGGCGCCGCACTGAGGTCGCCGCCCATCGGCACGCCCTTCGTGTAGCCGACATTGGCGGGCAGACGATTCTGCGCATCCTTGGCCTCGAAATCGAAGCCGCCGAAGAAACGCACGACCATCCGCGAGCCGGTCGTGGCGTAAGTTTCGCGGCGGGACATGGCATCCCAGATGGCTTCGCGGGTATTCTCAGTGGCCCAGACCGCAGCATACCCTGAGGAAGCCGCTTCCCAACCCATGACGGTGATGCCGGTATCCGGGTTCTTCATGAACGGATGCATGATGCGCTCCGCGCTCGGCTCCGAGGACGATACCTTGCCGAAGTAGTTGTCTTCCTCGACGGCGGCGAGCGACGTGTGAGAGTCGGTGGAACCGATGAGGCCGAACTTGTAGGGGTTGAGCCCAAGCTCTTTCTCCAGCTTCAGGCCGGTCCGGAAGGCGGAACGCGCATATTCAAACTCCAGCATCTCGGGCTTCTTTACCGCGCTGACATCTAGGTTGCCCTTGTCCCAGATTTCAAAGTTGGCGAACTCGTCATTCGGCGAAAGGAAGGGATGCGCCTCGCTGGTGCCCTTCATTTGCGTGACTTCGTAGAGCGGTTCCCAGCGCTTGCGGTTCTCCGCGTATTCCGTGTCGATCTTCTTGCCGGTGAAGGACTCGATGATCGGGAACATGCGGCCGTTGCTGCCATTGCCGTTGTGCGCGATGGCCAGGACGTTGCCGCCGGTCTTTGCCTCGTAATCGGCCATGTATTTCCAAAGGTCGCGCGGATTGTCGCTGCCGAGCGGCTTCTGCGCGGTGAAGGGCTCGACCATGCCGGCGCGACGTTCGTCGTCCCTGAAAATCACGACACGATGGAGGTTGTTGCCGCCGGTGCCCGAGGTCCATTCGAAGCCGTTGAACGCCGTGAACCGCCCGGGATCGTTGGCCTTATCCGCGGCCTCGATCGTCCGTTGCCACGCGCTGCGGAAGGCGGGCGTGCCGGGCACGGGCAGGAGTCCCTTCTCGATCTGGCCTTTGCCCATGGTGAAGTAGAGATCGAGCGCCGCCTCCCCGCCCTTGCCCGCCTGGATCATGTCGATACCACTTGCGGGCCTGCGGGTAGGAGAGCGTCTTCGGATCGCCGGAAATGAGCAGCGGGAAAAAGCCGAGACCATCCGAGTGATCGGCGACGACTAGGAAATCCAGGGGCCGCGAGAGCTTCGCCCGCTGGCCGCTGGAAGCCATGATCTCCTCTCCCTTCGCGAACCGGTAGGCCTCGGCAGGTCCGAGCCGCGCGCCGGCCGCGCCGCCATCCATCGAATACGACGTGTGAAGGTGGGTATCGCCGAAGAACGGCCGGGTCGGGTAGTTGCGCCCCGCGTAAGGCGAGTAAGGCGGCTTGGAGGACGCCTTCTCCAGCGCGGCCTTGTCGAGTGTGCCGATGTCAGAGGTGACGCGGTCCTGCGCGAAGGCTGGCAGCGCGAGGCTGGCAATGGTCAGCGCAAGGAAGGTTCGCTTCGTTTTCATAGGTTGAAATCTGAGTTGGTTTACTTCGCCGGGTTGAACCAGATGGGCGAGGTGTAGGCGCGCTCGGTGGTGGTCATCTGCGTGCCGGGGAGCGGCTTGACGCCGAACTTTTTCGCGTCGTAGGCGGTCCAGCGCGGGGTGGGAATTTCGATGACGCGCACGTAATAGAAGGCGCGCTGTTTGGCGTCGAAGTCCGGGTCTTTCCAGACGGTGATCAGCTCGGACGCGCCGATGGTGTTGGTCCAGGTGGCGTTCGCGACATCGACGGTGTTGCCGACGCTGGGGAGCTTGCCTTTCGCGTCGGGTTTGCGGTCGCCGCTCCACGACGACGTCATAGACTTTCTCCTGCGTGTCGCCCTTCGCATCGAGCCAGCCTTTGATGACTTGGATGCGGTCGAGGTTGCCGCTGAGCGGGTCTTTCATCGCGGCGACGAGGAAGCTCGGCGACTTGCCCGCGGGCGCGTCGTAGAGGTCGCCGCCCATCGGGACGCCTTTGCGATAGCCGAGGACGGCGGGTTCGCGCGAGTTGGCGTCGGCTTTTTCAAAATCCCAGCCGCCGAAGAAGCGCACGACGAGGCGCGAGCCGGTGGTGGCATAGATTTCCTTGCGCGCCATGGCGTCGTAGATCGAGTGGCGCGTGTTTTCCTCGGCCCAAACGACGGCGTAACCGGACGAGGTGACCTGCCAGTCCATGATCTTCACGCCGGACTTCTCATTGTTCATGAAGGTGGCGGTGAGGCGATGCGCGCTGGGCTCGCTGGGCGTGGTCTTGCCGAAGAAGTTGTCCTCCTCGAAGGAGGCGAGGCCGGTGTGCGCGTCGCTGCTGCCGACGAGGCCGAACTTATAGGGGTTCGTGCCGAACTTCGCTTCGAGCTTGAGGCCGTTCTTGAGTGCCGAGCGGGTGTATTCAAATTCGAGCATCTCGTTCTTCTTCTTCGCGCTGCCGTCGAGGTTGCCAAAGGCCCACGTCTCGTAGTCGGCGAACTCGTCGTTCGGCGAGAGGAAGGGATGCGCCTCGCCGTCGCCCTTCATCTGCGTGGCCTCGTAGAGCACCTCCCACTTGGCGCGCTGCTCGACATACTCCTTGTCGATCGCTTTGCCGAAGGCCTCGACGATGGGGAACATCTCGCCGTTGCTCAGGTTGCCGTTGTGCGCGAGGGCGAGGACGCTGCCGCCGGTTTTCTTTTCATACATCTCCATCCACTTCCAGAGGTCCACGGGATTGATGCTGCCGAGCGGCGGCGTGCAGGTCATGGGCTCGACCTGGCTGGCGCGGTCGGCGTTGTCGCGGAAGATGACGTTGCGATGGAAGTTGTTGCCCTTGCTCAGCGAGGTCCACTCGTAGCCGATGAACGCGGTGAAGTGGCCCGGGTCGTTGTAGGCCTCGGCGGCGTCGATGGTTTCCTGCCACGCGCCGCGGTAGCCCTTCGTGCCGGGAGCATACTCCAGCGCCTTCGGGAACTTGCCTTGCGCAAAGGCGCCGATGAGTTCCAGCGCCGCCGCCTGACCCTGGCCCGACTGGATCATGTCATACCATCTGCGGCCCGTCGGGTCCTTGAGCAGTTCGGGTTTGCCGGCGAGCAGATCGGTAAACAAGCCCATGTTGTCCGAGTGATCCGCGACGACGAGGAAATCGAGCGGGCGCGAGAGCTTCGCGGGCTGGCCGCTCGATGCCATGATCTGCTCGCCGCGCGCGAAGCGATAGGCGTCGCGCGGAGTGAGCCGGCAGCCGAACGCGCCGGCATCCATCGAGAAGCCGGTGTGCAGATGCGTGTCGCCGAAAAGCGGCTTCATCGGAAATTTGCGATCGGCGTAGGGCGAATACGGGCGCTTCTTGAACGCCTCGCCGGCCTTCTCTTTGTCGAGCGTGCCGAGGTCGGTGTTGCACGGCTTCCTCCGCCGCGAAGGCGACGAATGGAATCGCGAGCGAGCGTCGCGATGGTGGTGGCGAGTGCGGTGGTTTTCATTGGGTTGATGGCGTGCAGAGTTGGAGTGAATTGGAATTAAGAGAAAGTGGCTTCACCAAATGGCGGCGGTGCGTTCGATGACCCAAAACATGGCGACGCTGCCGATGGCGTAGGGCGGAAGGATCGGCGCCCATTCCGGCAGGCGGATGCGCCGCAGCAGCGCGATGACGCCGAGCGCCACGACGACAAACGCGAGCTGCCCCGCCTCGACGCCGACATTGAAGAAGAGCAGCGCGAGCGGGATGTCGTTCGCCGGCAGGCCGACCTCGCTCAGCGCGCCCGCGAAGCCGAATCCGTGCAGCAATCCGAACGATCCCGCGACCAGCCACGGCGCGCGCTCCGTCAGCCCGCGCTCGCCGCGCCGGCTGCGCAGGATTTCCGACGCGACGAAAACGATGCTCAACGCAATCGACCGCCTCGACCGGCGCCGACGGCACGTGCACGTAGCCGAGTGTCGCCAGCCCGAGCGTGATGCTGTGCGCGACCGTGAACGCCGTGATCGTCTTCACCAGCAAACCCACGCCGCGCACGATGAGCACCAGCGCGAGGACGAAGAGCAGATGATCGATGCCAAATAGGATGTGCTCCACGCCGAGGATGAAATACCCGCCCGCCGCCGGCCCCGCGTTCCTTGGCGTGAAAAACAAACGACGGCGCATCCGGCCGCAGCAAGTGCGACACGACGCGCCCGTCCTTCATCGCGATCGCGCACGAGCACATCCACCATCGTCGCCGGCAGCCCGTGGACGCTGACCTCCCAGCCTTCGAGTCCGCGCGGCACCTGGATCGTCCAGCGTTTGATCTCCGCGCCGAAGAGCCGCTCCACGCGCGGCAGCGCCATGATCACCGCGTCCTTCGGCAGCGACGGATGAATCGGCGCCACCCCGCGCGAAAGCTGCGCCGCCGTCGGCACCGGACAGCCGCACGGCATCGTCTTAGTCGCAGCCGGTTCGTCCACCACCGCGGGCTGCGGATGCGGCATTTCCTCGCCTGCCAGCGGCGCGCCGCCCATCGCGGGCACCTTCCAAAGCACATCGAACTCGCCCGGCGCACGCTCGGTCAGCTCGAGATAAGCCGGCCGCACCTCGTGCGCATTCGCCCGCAGCGCGAAGACCAGCAGGAAGATGGCGAGCCAGCGTTTCATCGTTGCGCCGTCCTGGTTGGCGCTGCCGCTGCCTTCGCGAGCGCCGCTTCATCCACCGCGACCTGATATCGCTCGCGCAGTTTCTCGAAGACCTCGCGATTCGCCGTGCGCCGCCGCTCCTCGTTGAAATCCCGCAGCAACCGTCTCGCGCACCGCCTCGAAGTTCGCCGCTTGCGCTGCGCCGCGCGCGCTCGACGCGGACGAGGTGCAGCCCGTAACTCGACGCGACCGGCCCGCCCCATTCGCCCTCGTGCAACGCCGCGACCCTGGCCGCAAATTCGCTGCCAAAGAGCGCCGTGATCTCCTGCGCCTCGCGTTCCGCGAACTCGAAGCCGTGCAAAAACGCATCGCCCATCGTCTCGTCGCTCGCGCCTTTTCCCAATGCCGCCAGCGCCTCTGCCACCGCGGGCTCCGCGCCCGCGCCGCGCTTTTCCTTGCTGAAATAAACGTGCCGAAAGCTCACGCGCGCCGGCTTCGCGTAACGCGCCGCATTCGCCGCAAAGAACTCGCTGCACCGCCGCTTCGTCCGGCTCCGCCGCGCCCGCGAGATCGTCGGTGAGAAACTCCATCTTCTGCGCCAGCCGCCGGCGCACGATCGTGTCGTCGCGATCCAGGCCGAGCGCCAGAGCCTCGCGGCACAGCACTTCTTCGCGGATGTGTGCCGTGACCAGCCCGCGCAACTCCTCCGCATCCGGCGCCCTCGTGAACTGGCGCTCATAACCCGCGCGCAGCCGTTCGATCACCGCAGCCGTCACGTTGATTTGCAGGGCCGCGCCGTCTTCCGGCCGGTCTTTCGCGCGCCATGAGGCCAGCGCAAACAACGCTGCGCCGAGCAGGAGAAAGTGCAGGAGTGGTTCTTTGAAAATCGTTTTCATGAGTTTGGTGCGCATCGATGCGCTGGTGGCGAGAATGCCGCCCTGGCATTTCGTTGGCTATGGCACCTTGGGGCCAAAATGAGCGGGCGCATTGTTCTCTCCTTCACCCGGTGCTCAGCCCGCGATGGCGAGCGCGTCGTGGACTTCGGAGAGGAACGCCTCGTCCTCGAAAGGCTTGAGCAGAAAGGCGCGCGCGCCGTTGCGCAGCGCGATGGTCTGCACGCCGGGCTGGTCGAGTCCGGTCATGATGATCACGCGCGTGGCCGGCGAGATGTCATGCAGTTGCGCCTGCACTTCGAGGCCGTTCGCGTCGCCAAGGCAAACGTCGAGCACCGCGACCTTCACCTCATGGGTGCGTGCGTGGGCGAGGAACTCCCCAGCGTGCTCAAAGGTCTGCGACGAGAGACCATCGGATTCGAGCAATTGCCCGATGGAGCGCAGCACGGAGACATCGTCGTCCAGAATGCAGATGGGAGCGGAGGCGGGTGACATGGACAGCCCGGATTCGTCGCCGGGTCGCAGGTGCAGTCGTAGTGCTTCCGCCGAAACGCGGCTATGGCACCTTGGGGCCAAATGATGCGGGCTGCACGCCGGCCTGCTGCGCAAGGCGTGTCAGCTCGGCCACTGAGACGACGCCGAGCTTCTGCATTACGCACCCGCGATGCCGCTTGATCGTGCGCTCGGCGGCGTCGAGTTCCGCGGCGATTTGTTTGTTGAGCAATCCCGCGATGACGTAGCGGAAGACTTCAAACTCGCGCGGAGTGAGCAAAGCAATGCGGGCGCGAACCTCGGTGCGTTCGCCATTGACCTGCTGGGCTGCCGCGGAACGCGAGAGCGCCTGCGCCACCGCGCCGAGCAGCGCGGCGTCATCGAACGGCTTGGGTAGGAAATCGACAGCGCCATTCTTCATCGCGTGGATGCCCATCGGGATGTCGCCGTGCCCGGTAATGAAGACGATTTGCTCGGAGCGGCCTTGCTGCGTGAGCTGCTGCTGAAGCGCGAGTCCATCGAGCCCCGGCATGCGCACGTCGAGCACCAGGCAGGCCGGGCCTTCGTGCGGGGCACGCGCGAGGTATTCCTCGGCGCGGGCGAATGTCTCAACGGAGTGATCTTCGGATTCGAGGAGATTGGCGAGGCTCCGCCGGACGGAGCGGTCGTCATCGATCACAAACACACGCGGACCGGCCTTACTCATGCGCCATTTCCTCCGGAAGCCGGCAAAGAGAAGTGCAGGAGCGCCCCGCCGTCCTCGGCATTGCCGCCAGCGAGCTCACCCCCGTGCGAGCTGATGATGCCGCGCGCGATGGCGAGTCCCATCCCCATGCCTTCGCGCTTCGTGGAAAAGAACTGCTCGAAAATCCGCTGGGGATTCTCCGTGGGCAGACCTGCGCCGAAATCGCGCACGCTCACGCGGACCCGCCCGCCGCCCTCGCGCTCCGCACAGATGAGCACGCGGCGCCGTTCCGGCGGTGTGTCGCGCATGGCTTCGCACGCATTGATGATGAGATTGAGCAGCACCTGTTGAAGCTGGACGGCATCGCCTTCGACGGGCGGCAGATCCTTCGCGACCTCGGGGGAGAGCAAGCAATCCCGCGCGCTCGCGTCGGCCACGATGAGGCGGATCGTGTCGTCGATCACCTTGCCGAGAGCAAGCGACTCGCGCACGGCCTCGCCCTTTTTCACCATGTTGCGGATGCCGCGAATGATCTCCCCCGCGCGCTGTCCGTCCTCGGCGACGGCGGCAAACAGCTCATCGAGCTTGGGGAAATCCGCGCGTCCTTTCGCGATGAATCGCCGACCCGCGCTGGCGTTGTTCACCACCGCGGCGAGCGGCTGATTCAACTCGTGCGCGAGCGACGCGGCCATTTCGCCCATCAGCGCCACCCGGCCGAGATGCGCGAGCTCTTCACGTTGCTTTCTGGTTTCGGCATCGACGTGTCTTTGTTGGGTCACATCCATCGAGACGCCGAGCAATCGCGTGCGTGAGCCATCGTCGCCCTTCGCGCACCGACCGCGTGCGGCGATCCACTGCACCGAGCCGTCGGACAGCATGAGGCGATACTCTGTCTCGTAGGAGCCGCCGGTTTCCAACGCGCGGCGGATCGCAGTCTCACGCGAAGCGCGATCTTCCGGATGCACGCGTGCATCCAATGCCGCAAAATCAATCCGCGTATCCGGCTTGAATCCGAGCAGCGTGCGTCCCTCCTCCGTCATCCACACTTCGTCACGCGAGATGTCCCACTCCCACAGCGAAAGCCGCGCGCTCTCCGCGGCCAGGCTCATGCGTTCCTCGCTTTCGCGCAATGCACGAGAAAGCTGCGCCGCGCGGACGACATCGTAGCTCAGCTCAAAACCCAACGCCGCCACGATCGCCATGAAGGGAATACTGACGAAAAACGGGAAACTGATCACGCCCGCGTTGATCAGCACCGAAGCGCCCTGTGCCAGGAGGATGAAGATCGCAATGCTGCCGCCGATCACCACCGCACGTCGGCGACCCTCCGACGTCCCCTTGCGCCATAGCTTCCACGACGCCTCGATGACGAACGCGAGAAAAAGCAGCGAACTCAGATACGTGAAAACGAGGTAAGGGCTCGGCGTCCCGAGCGGCATCGCGACCGTCTCCCCGAGGAACTGAAAACGCCGCAGACCCGTGATTTCACGGAACGGCAGATTCAGACGATCGAAGAGGTTGATGACCACGCAGCCCGCTCGCAACGAGCAGGCGACCACGCCAAGCCAGAGCCGACCTGTGCCGAAATACAGCTGCACAAATCCCACGATCGCGATTACGACGACGGCTACTGTAACATGCGCGATCTCCATCGCGCGTCCCGCTTCCTCCGCCGTCGTAGCGCGCATGATGGAAAGCTCCGCCGCTGCCATCCCCGCCACCGCAAACGCCGCCAGCGCGAAAAACAAATGCACCCGCGCCCCGCCCTGCCGGATGCCGATGAGCAAATGCGGAAGCGCCATCGTCAGACACGCCGCCGCAACCATCGACCAAATCACGGTAGGCCAGCTCATGGATGTGGTATGGAGACGGGTTGAGATGATGCGCGCACGAAGTTGTGAGCCTAGCTGAGCCCCTGTTCAGACTCCAGACCGCAAGACGGAGCATTGAAGACAGCGCCCCAGGGCCGGCAAACAACTCCGATTCATGACGACTTTCGCGCCCTCCGTTCGATGGGCAGAACCACAAGTTTGATCCATTGTGCGAAAGCAGCATTCTCTTCAATTTGCCTTCCGTGAAACGTTCTCCTGAAAGCAAACGACCACATAAGGCTCGGCCATCCTCACCCGCGGTGGCGAAAGAATCTTTGCTGATCGTGCCGTGGCTCTGATTGTTGCAAACTCCAAAAGGCGAGGCGTACCGGGAAGTTCCCGGAAGTTTACTGAGCGTGGAGGAAGTCGAAGCCTCCGGAACTGTAGTGGCCACCTGCGCGGCGACTCGCTCCCACTTGGCCGGTGAAGAAATGATTACGACCTTTCAATTCCAGATCGCCTCCAAGTCACGTTCGTCATCTCATAGCACCCGTGGTAGCCCCGGTGGTAGCCCCCGCGAAAAAATCGTGTGCCGCCCTGTGCCGAGTTGTGCCGCACCTGAATCGCCCGCAAACCCTTTCCCATAGATGCTTTCAGGGTCATAGTGCCGAGTTGTGCCGGGCTATGCCACCCCTGCCGGATGGTGCCGAAAACACCCGTTTCTTTATGGGGTTCAAGAGGTCGCGAGTTCGAATCTCGCCGGCCCGACCATCTTGACCATGCGTCAGCATAACCCGTGTTTTCCCCGAGCGCGGATTTCGTTTCCGCCATTGATTTCCAAGGGTTTACGAAAGAAACGGTCAGTTTTTTCTCGTGCAAAACACGGTTCGAGCCGCGTTTTTGAAGAAATTTCTTCATCTCCGGCAAATTTTCGCCGGAGAGCGTGTTTTCCAAGGCATTTGCCTCAAAAATCCAGTTTCGAAGTGGTTCGAGCCGATTCGGATTCCTCTTCGGAATGGAAGCGATCTTCGCTTCCAACTCGATCTTCTTCGCCACGAGGGGATTCTTCATCTCCTTGAACTCCGCAAGCTCAAGCGCGTCATCCGCAAAGGCGGTGTTGAGTCGATCGATGCGCTGAAGGAGGGCCTTCAACTCGTCCCGGAGGTGTGCGAGCTGACCTTCAGCGGCGGCAGCGCCCTCCTGTTCCCAGATTTCGACCTTCGCCAGGAACCGCTCCTTGAGCTCGGAAGGAAGAGACACCAAGGCAATGTTCCGCTTCACCTCCGTGGCGAAAGTCTCAGCGCGGACGTAGGAGCGGGCTTGGCAGCGCTCCGTCCTGCTCTTGTCGCTGCAACGGTAATACAGGAAGCGGAGACCGCTCTTCTTGGTGTGACGCTCGCCGGTGACGGAATAGCCGCAGCAGCCGCAGGTGGCGAAATTCAGGAAGAGGAGCCCCTTGTCCTCATTCCGCCGGTGGCGGGGCTTGGCGACGGAGACACGGGCTTTCTGAATCTCGTCAAACGTCGCCTTGGAGATCATGGGAACGTGAATGCCCGGATGCATGACACCTTTGACGATGAACACCCCGTAGTAGAAGGGGTTCGCGAGAAGCCAGCTGATGGCTTGGAACGTGAGGGGCTTGCCGCTTCGTTTGCCGACGAGACCCGCCTTGACCATCTCCCGCTGAATGGCGCGTAGGGAATACTTGCCCGTGGCGAAGAGGTTCAGAATCCGCTTCATCTTGGGGAAGTTCTCGGGATGCGGCTCGATGGTCCGAAGCTCCGGGTGGTTGAAGTACCCCAAGGGCGCCTTGCCAGGGTAGACGCCGCGCCGGATTTTCTCACGCAACCCGCGCAGGACATTCACGGAGAGATCGCGAACGTACTGATTGGCCATGCCGAACTCGACCGCCATCATGAGCACATTGTCGGTCGGGAGATATGTCCTCTCGAAGGAGCGAATTTCAGCAATGATGCTGCGCTGGAGCATGCCGATGATCTTCCCGCCGTCGTCGAAGTTGCGGGCGAGGCGGTCGAGCTTCCAAGTCAGAACGGCGTTGGCTTCGCCCTTCTCGATTCGTTTCATCATCGCGTTGAAGATCGGCCGGCCGGTGTCCTTGGCGCTCATGCTCTCTTCGAGCACGTCCACGACAGGAAAACCGCTCGCGGCAGCGAGAGCTTTGAGTTCGTTGCGCTGAGCGTCGATCGAGAGAATCTGCCGCTCCTCATCCTCGCTCGACTTACGGCAATAGATGAAATATTTAAGCATGAATCCAGTATAGATGTTCCACAAGCCGAAGGCAATTCTTTTCTCGGTTCGGCGGCCACTTTTTTACTAGCTAATGAGATCCACCGCGATTCAGTCCACCTCATTAGCTAGAGCCTCGAAGGGACACGGCCGAAGCCGGAAAACATCAATTAGACAGCACCCGCGGCCTCTCCCATTCAAGCGCTCTACCAAGCTGAGCTAAAAGCGATTCTCGAATCGTCAGTGAGTTTAAAATGAGAAACTCGTCAGGCTCGAAACGGTTCTCACGTAAACCCGCCCTTGCACGAATTTGTTTCCTTTCGAACGCGTCTGAAATCAATGGCGGCAACGAAATCCGCGCTCGGGGAAAACACGGGTTATGCTGACGCATGGTCAAGATGGTCGGCCCTCCTTGACGAAGTTCGAACCTTTTTCGACCTCCATTCGGAAGGGTAGACCCTTCCCCGCACCCTTCCCCTGCACGGTCCTCTAACGGGCTCTGCAAAGCCTTGCAGGACTACGGGTTCTGGCATTCTGCCGATACTGCTCCGCCCCCGACTGCCTCGGCTTCCTCACGGCTCACGGTCTCACTTCGTTCGACAAGCCTCGGCCGCTCCCGCTCCTGTTGCTGCGCACAGGAGCGGATCGCGTTGACACGTTTTTGCGAGAGAGGGGCTAACTCGTTCCTGATTGAGTTCTGAAGCGAGGTTCGCGCCCTGAATTCTTCGGGCCGACTCTGATTGGAGATTCCCGCAATTAGGCTGGGTGCGGTCAAGCCGTCAAGCACAGGCAGTGCCAGCACGGAGCTGTTCTCTGCATCGCCTCGTCAGGCCGCTTATGCATCATCCGGGCACTCTTCTTCATACCCATCGGGATCGACCACGGAAAGGTCGCGAACGCCATATGACCGCTTCACTGGTCCGTTTTTGAAGCAGCCCGGCATGCTGACGCCTTTGCTCCTGAATTCCTCAAACAACGCATCCAAGGTTCCGGTCTGGCAATAGAAATGCAGGTCATAATTGCACCAGCCATCATCTGGGTCGGCACGCGCTGCATTGTTCGTGACGTTGCGCTTTCGTCCTTTGAGCCAGGTACCGGGTGCAATCATCCCGCCTGACGACGCAAGACCCGCCTTGTCTAGAATCCGTCTGACAGCGCGGCTTGCGCCACGCCTTTGCACTGCCCTGACACCGGCTAAGCCCTGCGCCAACGCCAAAAAAATCAGCGCCAAGGAATCATTCGCGCGCCTCTTCACGGCCCGCCGGCGTCCTCGTCCTGAACTTTAGCTTTCCGGTCGAAGCTAAGCCTTCTTCGTTAGGTCCACGGCTAATTAGAGCGGCGCCAGCACATGGTCTCCGGCGGGTGGTCTGCCGGGGCGGAGACGATGTGCGGTCGGGTTCGGAGCTTAAGAGAGTCATGCCGCCTCAAAGAGATCGGTGCTTCGAGCCGACCGTGATGATGACCTTCGGAGAGAAGGACGGGTCCATGCTCCCTAGCGCCGTGCCAAGCGTAAGATGGTCGATCCCGAATTGCAGCTTGAGCGCTGTAAAGATCTCACGCACACGAGTCGCCTCAGGTCCGGCATTTGGTTCGGTCGGGCCGTGTATAAACACTCCGAACGCGAGTTGGCCCGCGAGTGTAACGGATTCATTTTGGACGCGCCATTTGGCGTCGTCGAACGCTTTCTCTATCTGGATGGCAAGAAAAAGCGCTTCCGGGTCGTTATCGACGCGGCGCAATACCAGAGACGATGGCTGCTTGGCTAATTCCTGGGTGAGTTCTTTGAGTGTCGCTTCGGGGATCGATCGCCAAGCGACATTGCTCTTTAGAGTCTCATACTTAAGGAGTGTGTCCGCTGCTTGTTTTTCGAGAACGGCGGCTCTCTCGTTAGCCTTTGCTGCTTTTTCGTTCGCTTCGGCCCCGCGTGTAGTTGCTGATGCGATTTCTCGCTTCAGTCTTTCGTCCTTAGCCGCTCCGGCCTGGTCTGAAAAATACCAAGCAAGCGCCCCAGATATGGCCAGCACTCCAGTGAGGACTAAGCTCGAAATCGCCCAAAACGAGGACGCGGATTCCAAAGACTCAATAGACATTTAGGTTCTGTTCGTGGTTGGAACTGTTGCGGTGGTTCTCGTGTCTCTATCATCGATGATCGTGGTGGCTGTGAGACGGGCGCCGCGCACAGTGGACCTAACCAGTGATTCTGCGAGTTCGCATATCACCCCAATGTGGGGCGATATGCGACAAACGCTGGGGTTTACAGAGGAGTCGGCCTGTCATTTTTTGACCATGTGTTCCTGGAAAGGACTGAAAGGGCAAGGCGATTCCTCCCGCTTTGTGGTAATTCTACGAAGAGGGCTTCCTGATGTCGATCGGGACGAAAAGGTCGAGTTGGCTCATCGCTTTGGGGTCGCTCGGTATCGAGAGGAAGGCGACGGCGTTTACACTTGGCAGCGGTTAATGAACGGGATAAATCGAGCACTATGGCTACGCCCGCGGTAAGAGGAAACAGCGTCCGTCTGGGCGAGATCGCCGGGACCGGATCGACCCTCGTCTTTCCGAAAGACCGCCGCGACAAGCACCTCTACGTCTGCGGCGCCACCGGCACCGGCAAGTCGAAGTTCCTCGAAAACCTCATCCGCCAGGACATTCTGGCCCGGTTCAGGGGCGGCTCGGGGCTTCTCCTTCTCGATCCTCACGGCTCCCTCTACGATTCCGTCGTCGGCTGGCTCGCCCGCGCCAACATCACCACCCTCCCCATCATCTTGATCGACCTGCGGCAGGACGATTGGGTGGTCTCGTACAATGCCCTACGGCGCCGCGAGTCGAGCGACTGCTCGGTTTTGGTCAACAACTTCGTGCAGGCGATGGCGTACGTCTGGGGAGCGGCGGGAACGGATCAGACGCCGCGCTTCGAGCGCTGGGCGGCCAATATCCTGCGCACGCTCTACGCGAATGATTTGACCCTGCTGGAGGCGGAATACCTGGTCGATCACCTCGACCGGGAAGCCCGGCACGTGCTCATGCAGAAAGTCGAGGATCGCACCTCGAAGAAGGATTGGCGGCTCGCCAACCAGCTCACACCCCGTGAATTCGAGTCGGAGCTCGGGAGCACGGCGAACCGTCTCCAGCGGTTTCTGCGCAATCAGCAGATGCGCAGCATGTTCGGCCAGGGCGGCGCCTCCCTCGATCTGCGGCGAGCGTTGGATGAAGGACATATCATCCTCGTGTCGCTGGCTTGCGCCGGCGCCAGAGTCTCCGAAGAGGATGCCGATCTCTTCGCCACCATGCTTTTGAGCGATCTGTGGACTGCCGCCCTGGAGCGCGGCAAAAAACCCGGCGTCAATCCCTTCTATTTGTATCTCGACGAATTCCAGCGCTTCGTCACCCCCTCAATCGCCCGCAATCTGGACGAAGCGCGGGGCTTCGGTCTTTGGCTGACCATGGCCAATCAGTTTCCCCAGCAACTTCTCGATCAGGGAGCACAGGGCGGGAAGCTCTACCACTCCGTCATGGAGAACGCCTCCAGCAAGGCGGTCTTTCGCCTGCACTCGGAAGAGAACCTCCGCCCCTTGGCGCAGTGGCTTTTCCGAGGCGTCATGAACCCGGACGAGATCAAGCATTCGCTCGAAACGACAAAAGTCATGGGTTACAGCGAGGAGACGAGGACAAGCCGCACGGTCGGGAAGAGCAAATCCAGAAGCGTCACCGAAACAGAGGGATCCACACAGGTCGAGACCCATGGAGAGAGCCAAAGCGATTCGGAGGCCGAGAGTATTCAAAGCCTCATCCGGGAATATCAGATGGACCTGGACGTAGGCCGCAACGTCGTCTCGTCAAGCGGAAGCGCCACCTCAAGCGGCTACGCCTCCGGCCGGCAGGAGAGTACCGCAGTTTCCGAGGGTGAAACCACCAACTACTCGGAAACCACCGGCACGGTCTTCGTGCCGATCATGGGCAAGGAAGTGGCGCACATTCAGTTCCGCTCGCTCGAAGAGCAGCTCGAACGCGCCATGGCCGCCCTCTTCGATCAAGAGCAGCGCCGGGGCGTGGTGCGGCTGGTCGGGATGAAGGCTCCCGTCTCCATTCACACGCCGACCATTCTGGATCGGCCGATGATGCCGGAACGAATCAAAACGTACGTGGCGCGGGTGATGGCGAAGTGGGACTTCGCTCTGCCGGCGGCCAAGGCCGCGGCGGCGCTGGAAATCCGAGAACAGCAGGTCGAGGAGACGCTCCGACAATTCATCGGCGCCGGTGAACCCGAGACGTACCGCCGGCGCGTTACGCCGTGATACACTGGAGAGATGGAAGCAGAGCGGACAGGCCAAGTTCTCCTTCAGGAAAGGGATTTCGATCTCTTGGTGGATTTGTACGTCTGCCGGGTGATGTCCCTGCGGCACATCTGCGATCTGCATTTTGGCGGACGCCTGGAGGCCACCAAGAAGCGAATCCAGAAGCTCAAGGCTGCCGGTTTGGTGCGGGAGAGGCCGCGCCGGATCGGCGAGCCGTCGGTGCTGCATCTCGCGAAGAAAGCCTTCGTCGAGCTGCAGCAGAGCGGCCGGCTGGAGTCGTTCCCGCAGATGCCCTTGGCGGCCATGGAGAAGCGGGCCGAAATCTCCGAGCTGACATTGCGGCACGAGTTGGAGGTGATGGACGTGCGCACCGCCTTCCTGAAGGCGGTCGCTGGCCGCACTGATCTTTCGGTGACGGAATTCAGCACCTGGCCCGCGTTGTACCAGTTCCCGGCCCAAATCGTTTCGCCGTCCTTGGGACGGCGCGAACTTTTGATGAAGCCCGATGGCTTCATTCGTCTGCGAGAGGAAGAAACGGGCGAGGCCTTCGAGCAGTATTTCTTCCTCGAGGTCGACCGATCGACCGAAACGCAGGAAATTATCGGCCAGAAAGCCGCCTGCTACCTCGATTTCTACCAGCGAGGCGGCATGGCGGAGCGCTTCGGGGCGTTGCGGGAGGAATTCCGGAACTTTCCGTTTCGGGTCCTCATGGTCTTTCGAAACGAAGAGCGACGGAACAACGCCGCGGAGCGCCTCCTTCGGAATACGCCGCCGGTGATGACGCAGGTGTGGCTCGCCACGTTTGCGGAAGCGCTGGCGGCGCCTCTGGGAGCGATCTGGATGCGCCCCACCGATTATTGGGAAGCGACCAAAGGAACGCGATTTGATCCGACTCGCGCGAGCGATTCCTCGATCTACCGAAGGCAGAGCGAGCGCGAAGCGAGAGTACGGAGCGTCATCAGACGCCAAACCCTCCTCGACGGGGGAAAAGCGGCAGAAAGGAAAGGCTAAAGCTGTTCCCCCTAGAGGAGGGGTTTGGGGAAACGTGGTTCCCCAACGATTTCATCTGCGTGAGCACTGATTCAAAATACGGAATGCTCTGCCGGCGGAAACAAGTTCGCCTTCGGCCGGAGCGAGCGGCCGTTCCTCGGCGTCTCGCGGTCCGATGGAACGAAAGGCGGTGCCGCTTTGGGCACGACCTTTCGGAGGTAAGGTGAAGGGCTGGAGGAATCCGTTGGAGTCTTGACCGAAGGCGCCAGTCGACAGGAATCCTGCGAGGAGCGAGGCGGAGGTGAAAATGAACGTGGTCATCACGAGCTGGACGACAAACCAGATCGGCTAGAGGAGTTTGCGGGTATTTCGCGACAAAATCCCGGCGTACGAGCAGGAACAGAAGGTCTCGGTATGCCCAATTGCTCCCGCCAAATCGACCCGAGGGAAAGCCGCAGATTGGGCGAGTCGGAATTCGTAGGAGCGGAAAGACGGAATCCATTTCCTTCGAGTATTTTTACACGCGGGGCTTACGTGGAGCGGGATGATTTGCTGGTTATTTGGTCCGCTGCGCGTGCGGTCCGGCCGAGCGAGTCGAAGGTCGCCCTTGAAGGATCCTGAAGCGTCGTCCCCAACTGAACGGAGGAAAGAATGAATGTTCCTGAGTTTATTCACTCGACATTCCCGTGTATGCTCTTTCACTTGACTGCATTCTCTTTCCGGATAAAATTTGGGCCGCAGCACGAGTGCTGCGGCCCTGGTAGGGGAAAACGTCCAAGGATTCCCCCACCGCGGTCATGCGAACCGTTAAAACTCAACATGACCATGAATAATCATAACCATAATCACCATAATTCGCAACACCCTGAACCTTTGCCCGCTCGGTGCCTCCGGCTGGCCCGTCAGCGTGAGGGGATTGAAACGCTCAAAAAGATGCGGGACGACGAGAGCGATCCGGCCAAGAAACACCGCCTTGACCTCCTGGTCGGGGAGGCGGAGTGCATCAGTTGATGGGCTGGATATCCGGTAAAGACCACACCCGATCGCTCGGATGTGAATGCTTTCATTTCAATGAACCGGAACTTCTTGCATTCATAGCGCCAGCAGTGAATTCTGAGTGGATGCCCGCCAAATCCGACTACGATGACGTGGTCCGAATCGCCGAGTTTCTCGTGAACGAGGCGAAGCGCAGGAATTTGACGGCATCACAGCTCTCCGAGAAGGCCAACTTGGACAAGAGCTACCTCAGTAAGGCAAAGACTCGCAAAATCAAACAAATCCCTCTGGAAACTCTCGCAGCACTCGCTCGAGTCCTGGGATGTACAGCTGAATCCATCTACCAGGACCTTAATTTCCCGCTTCCTGCGGCAATCAATCAGCGACAAAGAGAGGGACAGGACGCTGCTGGCGTCGACGAGTTTGAGGTCCTCCAGGAGGTAGAAATCCGATCAGTCAACTCCATTCCAGATCACAGTTGGCCACTCGTCGCGGCCGGGCGAGGCCTTTTCCAGGATGCAGGGCTGGAAGTCGACACTACTCTCAGCCCGCTCAGTCGTTATCCGGAAGACTACAACGAAATCTGTGATGGCAGCGCAACAACCGCCTTCGTCGCATCCCTGCAAGCTTTGAAGGACTTCACGCACCAGAAATTCACCGCCGTCGCCTTCACCCACACGTACAAAGGCTTCGCCGCAATCGCGCGCACAGGATCTTCGATGAATTTTCTGAAGGACGATGCGGGATTGAGTGATCTTAAGGCGTTCGTCACAAAACTCATCGTCGATGAGGTGATTCCTTCGGAAAACTCGTCTCACCACTATCTCTCGCTCCTCGACGAGCCCGCGCGACAGTTCGTACGATTAGTTTTGGAGATGGCGACGCAAACTCATCCCATGCCGTTCGAGTCCAACGCAGACCTGAGCAGGCTTCAGCCGTCCCCTAGTGGGAAAACCGGGCTGGAGGCGCTCAACCGAATCGGGCCTGGTGGCCGGGATTTGGCGGTAGGTCACGTATTATCTCTGGCGATGGCATTCAGTGATCCCGCCCATTTTCAGATCGCTATCGATTATGATCACATTGAGGCAATAGCCCAAGAGCTCGATGGGAAAAGTCACCAGACTACTCGCACCTGGCGGGATCGAGTCCAGAGGTTGAATCTTCCAGTTGCGTTCGTATTCAACGCCGCGAATCTCGATTTCGCTGAAAAGCTTGATGAGACGCATCATGCAAAGGAAATTTTAGCATTGCGACTGGCGGCAATTGCATACCACGCGAGCGCAACGCTGTTCACTTCGATGTCGCAAAGCACGGTAAGAGAGCTTTTGCGGTGGCTTGATTTACCGAACGATCATAAGATTGACGCGGAACATTTACTTCGCTCTTGGCGAAAGGCATATCATTTTAACACAATGGACCACGCGGCCGGGCTCATTGAAATGCAAATGGCCGAGTTAGAGGGCAGCGAATCGCGAATGCGTAGAATTCTTGAGGGCGCAAAGGGCATTTTAGATCGCCTGTTGCTCGAGCGCGATCGAGCGCGCGTGCTGATCGATGAACTTCAAAAAAGAGAGTTGACCGAAGCATCAAAGCGGCTCCTGGATCTTGCGCATCGCCAGTTTAGAAATCTGAATTACTACGATGCTTCACGCCTTGCCGCTCAGGCACAACGATTGTAATGCAGATGGCTTTGCAAACTCCAATACTTCGAGTCTCTGAGCTCACGTTTCGCTACAAGCAACGCGAAGATACTAACGTTCTCCGAAATCTGAACTTCATAGTGAAAGAGGGTGAGTTCGTAACTATTGTTGGTCCGAGCGGTGCAGGAAAGTCTACCTTACTAAACGTTATTGCCGGATTATCTACACCAGAAACTGGGACAATTCGCTTCGATAACAATCCTCGCATCGGTTATCAGTTCCAGCAAGACGCTGTCTTCCCGTGGCGCACGGTTGAGAGAAATCTTACGTACGCCGCCGAAATTCGTGGAGAGCCGGGACCAGAAAGGAAGCAATGTGCGGCAAGCCTTTGTAGAATGGTAGGGCTTGATCCTGAGAGATTCCTACGGCGTCTCCCTCGCGAGCTCTCGGGAGGGGAACTCCGCCGCATCGGCTTGGCAATGGCTATCAGCACGCGTCCTAATTTGTTACTCCTCGACGAAGCGACGGGAAATCTTGATTCATTCACTAAGCGGAATATTCATGCATTGCTGCAACAGTTGCTGTCTGCTCTTCGCCTAACCATCATCAACGTAACGCATGATGTCGACGAGGCGATCTTCCTTAGCGATCGCGTCCTGGTTCTACGGGAACAATGCTTGGTCGATGACATTAGTGTCGATCTCCGACGGCCACGAACAAATGATGTTCGCTTTACAGAACAGTTTGCTGACCTGGAGGAGAAGGTAATGAACTCAATAGCTAAACCTTGAGGAATATCGTTGCATCTAAAGCCTCTACGCGCAGTTTTCATCCGAATGTCAGTCTTCCTCGTGGCTTGGGAGACTCTATCCTTTCTGGCGCCTTTGACCCTGCGTTATCATGCCTGGGACATCGCTTCAATAGTTGGAAGTTTTGGAATCCGCGGAGATCTCACCGGAGGTGCTTTCCTTTTGATCAGCAGCGCCGCTTTGACGCTTCTAAGGACGCTTGTCGCGTTTGCAATCGGACTGGTTATAGGCACTGCTTTTGGAGCACTTCCTTTTCTCTTGCGCCAGTATGACGAAATTCCAATTCGCATAGTGTCACTATTTCGTCTCGTTCCACTTTTCGGATTGGTGCCGCTTTGGTTGTTTTGGTTTTCTGGAGGGAGCGCTGCAGCAATAGGATATATCGCGTTCGCTGTCAGCGTGTTGATCGCGGGCGCCCTGCATGATTCTACTAGCGCGGTTCCAGAGATTTATATTGAGCAAGCGCGTCTTTTGGGAGCTTCGCGCTATGAAACGCTCCTCCACGTTGTCTTGCCGGCGCTAGTAAGATTTACGGCGAGTACGGCCGCGTGGATAAGTGCACTGCTTCTTCCGCTCTCATTGGGGGCCGAAATATTAGATTCCGATTCCGGCGGTGTGGGAAAACTCGTTTACAACAGTTATGCTTACGCTAATCTTGGGCAACTGTTGGTACTGGCGGCGATCTACGCAGCCTCCGGAGCCTTAGTGACATATATTACGGCGACATTGATCGACACTGTTTCTGCATACCATTTCTCTTGAACACATGAAAACACGAACACTATTAATATCAATATCTCTGATCGGAGCCGTCATCGTCTCGATCTTCATCGCAAATCGGGTGAGCAGTCGTTCCAATCAGCCCCCGAATGCTGGTCTTGAAGTTGTTCGCTTTGCAAACCTACCTTACGCAGATCACACGATCACGGCAATCGGAGTGGAGAAAGGATGGTTTCGAGAGGTGGGAATTGACCTGCGGGCCACAACTATCAAAGTTGAGGAAGCGGTCCCAGCTTTGGTTAATGGAAAGTATGATGCGGCGAGTGTTCCTCCCGGAATTCTGTTTAGTGCACATGACACGGCACCTGGACTGATCTCGTTCGTGTTCAGCGATCTATTCCAAGGCTTCGCCCTAATGGGCCAACCGGGAAACGGGTTGAAAACATACGCGGAATACAGGGCTGAGGGAAAGACTCACATCGAATCTTTGGCAGTCTGTGTAGGTCAACTTCGCGGAAAGACGTTCGCTTACCCCACGGAAACTGCTGTAAAGCCATTTATTGACCAGCTGCTCGCCGCGGGAGGGCTTAAGGAGAATGACTTCAAGCCATTAGTCCTTGATGATGCGCTCACTATGAGTGCAATGCGGAAAAAGGAAGCTGACTTTCAGGTGGGCGGTGTTCCATCGAGAATCGTTCTCGAGAGAGAAGGCTTCATTCCGTTGATCAGTTCGATGGATATTGCGAGAGGGGCGGTCGCTTCAGCTGACTCATCGGAACTAGCGAGTATACTTCAAAATGGATGGGCATGCACCGCAAAATATTACCACACGCACTATTCAACCATTCTAAAGCTGGCGTCCGTCAACTATCGTATCGTGCAGTTTATCAACGAGAACGAAGATGAGGCTTTGGGCATACATATGAAATACCTCTCCGCCGTTTCCGGCCAGGCATTTTCGAAGGAAGACGGACGGATCATATATCGCAGTCTTGACCCGTTTGTCACTTTTGAGAACCAGCGTCCCTGGTTTTTTGATACGAGCAATCCGATGTACTATACTCATGTAAACGGCGCAATTTTGAAAACATTTACCTCGAAGAACGTCTATCGTGACAAGCCTCCCGGTGTCGAGGACGTGATTTACGCAGATGACACGTATCGCGATATGACTAAGCTCAGAGGGCGCGCCTCCGATCTTCTTAATGCATCTAAAGGAGACTCGTCATCAGTCGACATTGCAGGACGCGCGAAAAAGAGCTTCGATGTTTTTGATTTCGCAGAATCAGTGCGGTTACTGGAACAATTGCCGGCGCGCCTACCTAACGCAAAATGATATATGAACGCAGCCCCCGGCCTATCGTGCTGTCGATAGTCGCCTGTGGTTTACTGACGTCCGCGTGGAGCGCAGTTGCTAATGTGCTTCATTCAAATTATCTCCCGACGCCTGGTCTGGTCCTGCGAAGACTAATCGAGGGCTTTTGGAATGACCCAATCATCGCTGCGAGTTCCGGGGTCACCGCTGGATTGGGTGGCCATTTGCTTGCGACCGCGTCTCGCTGCGTCTTGTTCATGCTCGTTGGCGCAGCCGTTGCAAGCATATCTCTTTTTGCAGCAACGTGCTGCCGAGAAATTCGTATGATAATGCGTGCTCTTCTCCCAACTGCCAATTCACTCCCTCCCTTTCTTGTACTCGCGATCGCTCACGCGTTGGGACTGAGGTCCATCTTCGTTGAGTTCGCGGGCGGCTCTTTATTTGCGGCAATCAGTCTGACCGCAGTGGGGATCGCCGCGATTGAGAAGGTGCCATTGCAGCACCTTTTCCTCGCCCGCGCGGCTGGCGCGAGCCGTTGGTGGATTGGTACAAGGGTATATTTAAGATGGATCGAAGCTGAGTGTTTGTTGTCTGTGAAATCCATTGCATCGATAAGTTTGGGTGTGACGGTCGTAATAGAGTTCCTTTTGGCACCGAACGGTATTGGCCGAGTTTTAAAGTTCGCGCTGTCCTTCAACTCGGCCGATCTTCTTCTTGCGGGGCTGCTTGCACTCGTGGCGTTCGGTACATTAATGGAGCTCACGCTGGGATTTGTAGTTCGCCGCCGGCTTCGGTGGATGATGACTCATTCCATCTAATTATGTTTTTAGGAATTAATGCATATTCTCATGATGCAAGTGCTGCAATAATCAGCGAGGATGGAGAGGTTGTCGCGGCCGTAGAGGAGGAGCGTTTCACACGAAAAAAGAAAGAGTCACGCTTTCCCGCAGAGGCGATACGGGCGTGTCTTCGCATCGCCTCCGTCCAATCCAAGGATATTTTGGGTATCGGCTATGCGTGGCATCCTTTCTTGCTGATCCGAGATCGCGTCATCCGAAGTAATCTTTTTACTTATCCTGTCCCGGCCGCCTTGATTATGCGTAACATCAGGAAGGCTGTCGCAGCAGCATCCGTGAGATCCACGTTTGAGCGTGAGGTGGGAGAGTTGTCTTCGATGTGCAAGGTGCATTTTTTTCGGCACCACGCAGCTCATGTGTCTAGCGCCTACTTCGCATCTTCGTTTTTGGACGCCGCATTCTTGAGTCTCGATGGTCGGGGCGAATGTGAATCGGGGACATTTGGTGTCGTGATGGCCGGTGAGTTCGAACAAAAAGGACGCATCATCCACCCGAATTCATTGGGAAATCTTTACACGGGATTCGCTCGGTTTTGTGGTTTTGAGAGTACGGATAAGGATGGCGTGGCGATGGCTTTTGCGGCGACAGGTGAGCCGATCTTCCGTCAGGCAATTAGTAAGATCCTGGGCATTGATCGGGCAATTGCGAAGCTAAGGTTCACGATGCCTCGACGTTTGTTGGATTGTCGATCCGGTGACGCAATGCCCACGCCCGCGCTAGACGAGTTTCTCGGTATTAAGCGTCGAGTTCCTGGAGGCCCGATTCTGCCTGGACATCGAGACGTCTCGGCGAGTGTTCAAGCGGTTCTTGAGGAGATTATTCTAGATACCTGTCAACGACTTCAGGCGGAGACGAAGATGAGCGAGCTCGTTATGGCGGGAGGGGTTTTTCTCAACTCTGTTGCGAACGGACGCCTCCGGAAAGAGTCGGGGTTTCGGTCCTTTTTCATTCAGCCGGCAGCGCATGACGCTGGACTCGCATTAGGGTGTTGTTATTCATTAGTGAATCATTTGCGGCGGAGCCAACCTGTGAGACAGAGATTCTCGCCGCTGTTGGGGCCACAGTTCAGCCGTGCGGAGATCTTGACCTCGTTAGAAGCGTCAAACGGACTCGTGTGGCGCGAGCCCGTAGATATTGCAGATGCGGCGGGGGAAGCAATTTCTCGGGGCTTTGTAGTTGGATGGTTTCAGGGTCGGATGGAGTTCGGCCCGAGAGCGCTTGGTAATCGGAGCTTACTCGCGGACCCGCGGTCACTACTAATAAAGGACCGATTGAACGGAATCAAGGGGAGAGAGTCTTTTCGGCCTTTTGCTGTGGCGATTCTCTTGGAGAATGCTTGCGAATGGCTGGTTGGTGGTACGGAGTCTCCATATATGTTGCTAGTTGATCGCTTTCAACCCTCAAAGGCGTCATTTGTACCTTCGGGGAAGCACGTCGATGGATCTGTTCGGATTCAGACTGTTAGCGAGGAGGATAACCCGCTCTTTCGGAAGGTCATTCTAAGTTTCAAAAAATATACTGGCGTGCCTCTCATTATAAATACCTCACTGAATATTCGCGGTGAGCCACTGGCCTGCACTCCGTCGGATGCGTTAGCAGTGTTGCGTAGTTCTGAAATTGATGCGCTTGGCATTGGCCCGTTTTGGGTTGTTAAGACTTCTTCGACACTGAGCTGGTCCCCTGATAGTGTGTAGTGTAGCGGTAGCGGTCCGACTGTAATCCTGTTTTCTGTGAGGAATTGGCGAAATCAACAAACTGCACGAACTTTTCGTCCTGGACGGCCTGTACCTCAATCCACACAGCGCGTGGAATGGGTAAGGAAATAAATTCGGCTGCATCTTCCCCCGCCTTTTCCAGTCCGGCGATTTCTCCGAGCCGAGTCGCCTCGTATGCCCCGTACAGATGTGCGATCACAAATCGAACGAACGTTGCCTCCTCCCTTGTCACCGGCTCCTGCTCCAAATCGACATCCCGTTGCTTTATCCTCCCCAGCGCCGGATTCGTGGCGTACTCCTTCCAAATTTCCCGGTGGCTTCGAATGAGCGCCGTCAGGTTGTCGATCTTCCGGGCGGTCTTTTCTCCGCGGAGCTCAGCCACGTTGAAACCGATCGCGGTCACGATGCCCGCGCTCTGAATGAGGTCAAACCAGTGTGCCGAAAGCCATTCCATTCGGGCATCGTACCATGCCGATAGGCTTCTGTGAAGAGGGCGGGCTACTCGACCGGAATGTCGTGCCTGGCGGCGATCAGGGTCTTGCGGGGAATGCGGATGACCCGCTCGTCCGGTCCGCAGCCTGCCGTGGGGAACATTTGAGCCTTCGCCAGGTCGGTGATGTCCTCGCCGATGATGGCAAACGTGCCGTCGGCGAGCTCAAGGATGTCCGGGCAGCCATCACAGGCCGGCGTCACGGCGCCATTGGCGTGTGGATCGGGGCCCAGGCGGCGAAGGAACATGCCCTACTGTGCCTATAGTCACATCTTCTGTCAAGCCCATCCTCCGGTAATCGGATGGAGTGCCCAAAGTTTCAGATCGGGATGCGATCATCGACCGGCTCATCGAGCTGCTTCGAGAGGAACGCCTGCGACAGGAGCGCTCACTCAACGAGCTGGCCGGAGCCGCGGGCCTGAACCGGACGATGATCTCGCGCGTGGAGAAGAGGGAGCGGATGCCCACAATCGACACGTTGTTGAGGATAAGCGACGCCTTGGGAGTGGATCTGAGTAAGCTCCTGGCCGATGCGTTCAAGAAGGTGAGGCCGTAGAGAGCGCCGCGAGGTGTCCTCTCCTCTGCGGCGGGACGTGTGGTAAGATGACGGTCAGATTTCGGCTCCTCGCTCCGGCCTGCCCGGTCTGAAGTCCGTCTCGCGCGCACAGGAGTGCGGCAAGGTTGGCTTCATCCGCGCAGCATCAAACGAAAGGAGCCTACGATGAGCAGCACATTCGCGAGCGGGGTCCAGGTCCCGAAAAGTGAACGGAGGGCCAAATGATACTCGCTGCACACGGCGAGGAAGAAGGCGGAGGAGCCGAAGCGGACGAACTGTTCGCTCTCGGCCATATCGTCAGTACGCCTGGCGCCCTCCAAGCCATACCCGAGGGCGAGATAACTCATGCTCTTAGTCGCCACCATCGCGGCGACTGGGGCGAGCTGGATGAGGAGGATATGGCGCGCAACAACGGCGCCTTGGTGAAAGGCGAACGCCTGTTCTCCCAGTACGTGAGCCAGGGAGGGGTGAAGTTCTGGATCATCACGGAGGGGAATCGATCCGTGACCACGGTCCTCCTCCCGGAGGAGTACTGAGTCGGCAACAGCAAAGCGGCACCTCTGGAGTGAAGGGAGCCGCATTTTTATATTTGTCCCGCGTAAGCGCTCCTAATCCGTATGCGGATGGCCTGGTCGGATGGCCTGCTTGCGGGTGGGCTTGTGGCAGGCGTGGAGTCTCGAGCCGTAGGCCCTGTCGACAGGAGGCCGGCGAGGAGTGAAGCGGAGGTGGAAAGATGGGCGTAGCGGGAGCGGAACGCGGGAATCCTGGCGATCGAGTCTCCACCGGGAAGGCAGGCGCGCGGTCGCCGCGACGGCGCGCCGGGGTTGAAAAGCTCGAGCTTAAATCGGACGCTCGGCCTCTCTGCGCCTCATGTTCACAGCTACTGGATCAAAAAACTGGCACCCATTTTGCGAACCACATCCAGATTCATTTGCCCCTTCCCTGAAGTGCTATGGAATATCTATTCGGACAAGTGCTTGGGAATTGTCAGTGAAGACTGCTAGTGCCGAGATTGAACCAGACTGATTGTAGCTACGCGCAGCCCCAAACGAACCAGGAAGCGAGTTAAGGAGGCGCAGACTGGCAATTGTCTTTGATGCAGCGCCGAGTTGAAGGGCGGAGCCAGTGCGAAGAAGCAGACGAAGGATGCCTGTTGAATCAACGGCCCACACGCCAAGATTGTTTTTGGGTGTTACCATGGGACTGCGACCGCTAAGTCGAGCCACGAAAACTGGATTGGCATCTTCTCCATTTGGGAGGGCGTACGAAGTAAAACTACTCCAGAGTTGTTGACTGAGAGGAAGACCATCAGTGCCAGGTGCGGTTCCGGAAAGCCGAGCGATTAGAACCGGAGAGCCTGGCGCTCCCCACCAAAGACCCGACTTATTGGCTGCGGTGATGCCCGGCCCTTGTAAGGTCGCCTGAAAGAGAACGGTTCCGTCGTCGTTGACGATCGGAGGAAAGAAAGAAGCGTACTTCACGTCTGTCGAGGGCGGATTAACCGGAGCGGGGCCGCCTTCGCGTGCGAACGGGTTGAACGAGCCGCCGGCATCACTTAATAGAAGAACGGTGTCGCTCGCTGACGTCACAACGCCGGGTGTGAGGACGTACGTGCCAAGCGCTGCCACCCTCGTCCCTGAACGGTCAATCGATGGAAGGCCGAGACTGCTGAACGTCACGCCGCTATCGAGTAGTGAAGACGCAGGACCTCCCGGCGGGAGGCTCACCAACGCGCTGCTGCGGTCTTTGAGCGTCACCTTTGCGATGACTGCGTCATCGGCATACCACCTTCCCTGACCAGGGGAACCGGCAGCAGGCTGAAGAACGCTCATGGTCGCAATCTGAGAGGCACCGAGAAATTCCGCTGTTCGCAGTAAAAGCTCAGCTTGTCCGGGAGCGGTGATGCGCACGAGCGCTACATCGTTGTGTCCGGTAACGACGACCCCACGGCTCGGCAGGAGCCGAACCAAGGCGAGGAGCTCGCCATTTCGTAGCGAGATGCTCGTGACCGATTTGAGCCGCGCATTGGCGGGGAGGCTTGGAACGTACTCGCCTTCCCGCAACACCTGTTTGAGGCCGCCGCCAAACGCATCCGTCCATACGCCATCATCATTGCTCGGTGTGACGCCGCTACCGCTTATGGTTGCCGAAAAGGCAACAGCGCCAGCGGGCGCGATTACCGGATCGCGAAAAGTCTTGAATGCAATGCCCGCGGGGAGTCCGGGAGCGGGCATTCGCTGAAAGGCGATCAAGCGGGCGCTGCCGGCTCCATCTTCGGCATATATGCCACCTAGACGGATCGCACCGGATTTCATCGTGATAAGGCTTGCGAGATCCCGGTGGTCGCTCAGCGCAGGGGTGCTAAAACTGGCAAGAACGGCGCCTGCAGGCGGACCGCCGGCTTGGCCAGCGCCCGGAGCCGGCTGGCCAGTATAGCCCCGGACCGTGATTTTCGCGGGTGGCGCAACCCGCTCAAAAGCTACGGTAAGTGTCAGCTCGCCGCTCGCCTCATTTCCAATCGGGTCGGTCGCGGAGACGGAAACCTGGTGTGCCCCGAGCGCGAGGATAACCCCGCTCGCCGGAGATTGTTCAAACGTCGAGACACCGTTCAGATCAGATGCGATTGCTGAGAGGTTTGGAAGGGCCGCAAAGCCAGTTTCATTTGCGGAAACACGCCGTGCCTCCAGAGAGAGCGCCGGCGGTGTCGTATCTATCGTGACCTTGCTAGAATTCGTGGTGGCGGTCACGGGTGATCCGGCATCACCCCCAAGGGTGCTGAACTGAATGTTAAACGCAGTAGCGCCCTCGGGCGAGCTGGAACTGACGACCGTGGAAGCAGACCATGTGTTACCGCTGACTAGGCCGACCTCGGCGTTCTGGCCCGCAATGGTTACAGTCGGCGTGCTGAGGCCTTCGCTCCCGGTGAACATGAGGATTATCGTGTCCTCCGCCCTTGCGAAAAGAGAATTGGAATTCGTTGATGCGATCGTTACGGATGTCAGCGTGGGCGGGGTGCGGATCGAAACAGCGCTCCCGTCGGTAGTTGTCGCGACAACGGTGCCAAGGTTGCCCGCAAGATCCTGGAACGCGATTTGGAAAGGAACAGGGCCCGCAGCATCATTCGCATCCACGGTAATGGACGCCGTCCAGGAGGTTCCGCTGCCACTGATGGCAGCGGTTCGTGAGGCGATCGTCACGTTCGGCGTTGCGATCACTTCAGTCGAAGTAAATGCAATAGCAACTACATCACCGTCCTTCGCGCGAGTCGATCCGGAGTTTCCAGCATATATCGAGACACTGGGGAGGGCAGGTGGTACATTGTCGAAGGTGACAGAAGAGAAAGTGAAAGAACCAAAGTTGCCGGCAGCGTCGGTTAATCCGAAGATCTCGCATGTGACGGTGCCTTGGCTTGATGGCGTAACCGGGAACGTGTAAATCGTACCAGAGCCTGTGACATCGCCCGCCACCCCGTTGTTGCGTACAAAGATGTTGTCATTCGTGAAAGCGACCGGTTCTGAAAGAGTGGCCGTGAAAATGATCGGAGAGTCGCGCACACGCGTGCCGTTCGGAGTGAGGATTGCCGTGGGGACAATGGTGTCGACAACAACGTCGCTATTTGCGGCAAGTGATCCAGGAGCTCCCGGACTAGGCAATGTCAAAATGGCATTGTTACCGCTGCTATCCATGAATGCGCCATTAGACACGGTCAATGCGAAGGTTGACGTGTAATCAAGATCAAGACTATTGTGTCCAATGCCGACTTCGTAATAGAAAATTTGAGTGGCTTGACCGCCAGACACATTAAGATGAGACGCGGAGCCCCCAGAATTCAGGGTAAGAGTTGCCCCCCCGGAGATGGTAACTGGCTCGCTGAAAGTGACTGAAATGTAGATGCCAGTGCCCCGCTTATACGCGCCATTCGCGCCGCTCACACTTGTGACAGTAGGTGGCTCGGTGTCCTGAGCGTCAGCAACGTGCGCGAATAATGCCAGCATTACCGCTGCCACGGAAAGCAATAATCGTCGATGGTTTACGCCGGCGACCGGACGCAACACGCCTTGCGCTGCGAGAGATCCTGAACGAGCTGAACGAGGGAAGAAAGGGCGAAGTGTTCTCATGGGGGAGGCTTGAATCAGTCCGACACTCGGGAATCATCTCGGGGAGGACGCCCGCTTATACCGCGAGGAGGTCCGTTGGTCAAATCCCTTCTTACGACGGTGGAATGGGTTACGTGGCGCCTTGGTGAAGCTCCGTGAAGTAGGCGACCTTGCGGGCGCGGCAGCGGGCGATTGGAGTCTCGATCCGAAGGCCCTGTCGATCGAGTCTCCATCGGGGAGGCAGGCGCGCGTTCGCTGCGACGGCGCGCCGGGGGGTGTAGCAAACCGTAGAGGCGGTGTCCACAGTGGAGGAGAAATAAAAAGGGCGAGCTTTCGGCTCGCCGGGGTGGCTTCAACGCTTCGGAAGCAGTTCCAGCAGCGGATGGTCAGGCGCGATGTCGCTTTGCTTCTCGAACCTCACCCACCGGCAGAGGCGGGATGAAGCGATCTTCAGAAGCGCGGACTGCGCGCAGTGCCAGCTGTAATCGGACTTGTCGGTGAGAAGCCAGATTCGTCCGCCGGCGTGGGTGAGGAGGTTCAGGAGTTCCGCCTGATCCTCGCTGCACTCGTCTCCCATGAGGGCGACGACATTGGCGAACCCTCCTTGCCATAACGACCAGACGGTATCGCAGTCCTGGACTACGATGATGTCTTTGACCGATTTGCCGATCTTGTGGCCGTTGTACAGGAAGCGCCCGCGGTCGAAGACAAGACTTACTCCGTCGACTTCCCGGTTGGCCGGGAAGAGGTACTTGGGATTCTCCTCGGTGACGAGAGACTCGTCGAGGACAAGGCCGGCGTAGCCGACAAGCTCCTCGTGATCATTGTGGAGAGGCACGGCAATCCTCCCCGTGAGGGCACCGCGCTTGCAGAAGCCAAGACCGAAGCGCTCAACCGTGTCGGCATTGAGCTTGTGCTCAAGGAAGTAGGAGTGCTCCCGGTCCAGAGTCTTCAGGGCGAAGTCGAGAGGCTGGTTCACCACCTCGGGTTGCTGCGGCTTTTCCTGGGGAGCTTTCGCGAACGGCTTGGCGGCTGGCCTGCGGTGCCCCTGTGGCTGATTCCTCGCGGGAGGTGGCGGCTCATGGCCCAGGACCTTGGTCTTGAGTTTGACGGCCGTCTTGCGGACGGCCCTGCCCTCAGTTTTGTTTCCGCCATCCATGATGACGGCGAAGTCCAGAACGTTGCCGCTCTGTTTGCAGCCGAAACACTGCCAGACGCCTTTGGCGTAATTGGCGGAGAAGGTGTTGCCCTTCTGATCGCCGTGATTGGGAAGTGGGCATTGCCCGATGTACTGATCGGTCTCGCCCTTTCGAGAAAGGCCGATGTTGTAGTGCCTGAGCACCTGCTCGAACTTGAGCTCCTTGCGAAGCTCGGCGAAATCTATCCACTGCTTTGATTGGTTCATTTAGTGTCAAGGTTCCTTTCTGCACTAATTAAACCATGCCTGGCCGATACTGAGAAGCGGGCGGCCACGGGCCACTCACGTTATCTACCTACAATTTAAGCCGCCCTATTCCGTCTCTCTCAGTCTCGTCTCTTCAACCTTCATCTGCGCCCGTTCCTTTTCCTGAGCCTTCCTCTCCGGCGACCAAGTGGGATGCTCGTTTATTTCCCTGAACCGCTTTTCCAAGAAATCATCGAGAGCCGCATCATCATCAACTTCCTTGGTCAAATTCGCCACTCGCTCATCGATGCGAGATCGGGTAGGCCGCTCGCCTTCATACAACTTCGTCCGTTCCTTGAAGAACTCCCTTTTGAGCTGAAGGCCTCGCGTCCCCTCGGCGATGAGATCGTTGCGGTCCTTCGCGATCTCCTTCACCTCCTTCAGATACTTGCCCTTGCGGACCGAAAAGCTGATCTGATCGAAAACGTTGTCAACCTCGTCGCCCGGAAAGAGTCCGAAGAAGAAGCGATAGGTTTTCTTGACGGTAAAGAGGTACGACCGGCTCTCGCCTAGATTGAAGCACTCGTTCCAAGAGCCCGAGTCGTAGTGCGGTTCGAAAGCAAGCGGCTCCCACGTGCCATCGTTACGCCGGCATTTGCCCGTGAGGGCGAATCCGCGGTGGATGAATTCGGGATGGTACTGCCACTTGATCTCCACTCGGCCGCCGATGACACGCGCCCGGAGCCGCCGAATGATTCGACCGAAGAAAAATTGCTCCGCCTCGTCGTCCGCGTCGCACTCGAATCGCTCGTCCTCGTGCATGGGCGCTTTCTCAAGGATCCGCCTGCGTTCGTTTCTGATCCACAGCCACCTCCAAGCCAGCAAGGCGAGCAGGCCTACAACGACGATTACTACCGAATCGAGGAATTGTACCATCGCCGGATTTTATCCTCCACCACCTCCCGAGGCACGCCATATTTCTGGCCTGAGCCCCGGCAGATTTTCGCGCGTTCATGGTATTCATTGCCGATGGGAGGCAGAGTCCTGGCAAGGAACGGTTCGGTCACCTCCCCCTCCGAAAGCAGGCGCACCAGGACGCGATGGTTGGAAAGCTCGGTGAAATGCGCCGGCCGGTAGGCGCCGCCGAACTCCTTGGCCAGGCGCTCGGCGTCAGCGTAGCCTACCCGGAAGGCAACGATCGAGCCTACGTTGCCGAAGACGGCATCGGCGATCTCAGGCAGAAGCTGGGTCGAGAACTGATGGGAGAGGACAAGAGAGAGGCCGTACTTGCGGGCCTCGGAGAGAATTGAGGCAAAGCTGTCGGTTTGGAAGCACTGGAACTCATCCACGTAGAGCGTGAATTGGCTGCGCTCGGATTCCGACAGACCTGCACGGGCGAGGGCGGCCTGCTGAAAGCCGGCGACGATGAGGGAACCGAGAAGCCCGGCTTTGTCTTCGCCAAGCTCGGCCTTTTGGAGATTGGCGATGAAAATACGGCGGTCGTTCATCATGAACTCGAACTCTACTTTCCGCTTCACCTGGCCCAGGACGTTGCGCAGGTTTGGGGTCATGAGAAGGGCGCCGACTTTGTTCAGGATCGGCGAGACGATCTCGTTGCGAAGCCGCGGGTCCCAGGAAGCAAACTCGTAGCGCCAGAAAGCGCTCACGGCCGGGTCGGTCACCTGCCGAGTGACCCAACTGCGGAAAGAGGAGTCGACGAAGATGCGCTGGAGGCCGAGAAGAGTGTTTCCTTCGCATTCGAGGAGGGCGGAGACGGCGGCGAATAGGACATACTCCATGCGAACGCCCCATGAATTCCGCCAGATCGACTTGAAAGCGCCGACGGTGTTGGAGGCCACCACGTAGCGTTTCTCTTCAGGGATACCGAAGAAGAGGTTAAGGCCGATCGGTTCGGCGGGATCACCGGGACGGAAATACACCACCTCGCGGCTGCGTCGGGGAGGGATGAGATCGACAAGTTCGTGGGCGAGGTCGCCATGCACGTCGATGAGTCCCACGCCGCGCCCGGCCTCGATGTCCTGCACCAAAAGGTTTCGCAGAAGGGTCGTCTTGCCCGTTCCGGACTTGCCGAGGCAGTAGAGGTGCTGGCGCCGGTCGGCGGCAGTCAGGCCAAAAGGCTGGTATCCGCCCCATACCATCCGCTCGCCCACGAAATCAAAGTGTTCACTGCTTTCGTTTGTGGACATACATCCCGCCACTCGTTCGCCAACTCAAGGAGGAGGACATGCAGGATCATCGGATGCTCAGAATTCCATCGGAATGAAGGGGTGTTCGCCCAAAAGCACCAAGGGAACATCAGAGCAACCCGCCGGTATCCGAGGGCAGATGAAGGAATTATGAAGAAAAGATAAAGAAAAGCTGAAGAACGTAAAACTGCCCACCGGCCGCAGAATGTTGGGCACGCCCCCGCTCAGTCTCGGGCGCGCGAGCCGCTCCGATGTCGAGAAGAGCGGTTGCATGCTTACCGGAACATCGTTTTGTGGTGAGCTCCGGGAGTAGTGAAGAGGGGTCCACCCAAAATCATCGACCGGGAGGTGGGCAGGAAGAATTATATCACGCTGCAAAGCTACAGCGAAAAAAACTGTGGATATAGCGGCCAAGCTACCAACCGTCACATATATCCTAAGTACGATAGCCGTATACCCATTGACTGAGGACTGACAACGTAGCATCTAGCCATCTCTTCGATCACATCCTCTTCGGAGTGAAAGGCTCCCATTATTTGAGGAAGATCGATCGCAATCATGTGCGCTGGCATCAAAAGTTCAGCGGCGAAGAGATTGGCCTCCATCTCATGAGGATCAGTGCCCTGAGCTGAAAGTGGGTCGCGGCGCATGAAGACTTCATCGAAATGCACTGGCTCACCTGTCTTTGGTGCATGAAGTAAAAGATGCCCGATCTCGTGAGCTATTGTAAAACGCTGTCTAGTTTCTGAGTGTTTGGAGTTAACTCCAATGATCGCTACTCCCTCAGGACTATCGCGGTATAAGTAACCTGCAAACTTGTCGTCGGCTACCGCCTCGTAGACGATAGCATTCTGCGCTTGCGCGATTTGCTTAACATCCACAGGGGCGTGCTCGATGCCAGCTTGGATAATCTTCTGGCGAGCAAACTCACGAATGTACTTTCGCCGTATGTTCATGCTCGATCTTTTGCTGCTGAAACAAGTCCAGAAAGCACCCAATCTCGTGCATCACTGCGTATCTCAACAGGTAGCAGTTTTTTCGCGTATCGGGATGGATCAGGTGTTTCTTCGGCAGTGAGCAGATCGACGATTGGGACGGCGAGGGCGTCTGAAAGCAAAAACAGAGTATGCACGAGTAGTTTTTGGCGGCCTTTTTCGATGTTCGTGATGGAGGTGCGCGTGAGGTCGACGCATTTGGCCAGATTCTCTTGCGAGAGGCCGCGCTTCAGTCGGGCAGTGCGGATGCGCTGTCCGATGAGCTTGTACACCTCAGGAGGGGGCAGGGTGCTCATTTGGTCATCGGGTGAATACTTTGTGAATAATCTCAGAAGAAGTCAATGACATAAACGTCCGGGAAGCATCAAAGATGCCAGCCGGCGAATTGTTTGCAGTGCGCACTTTTTAAAAATACCGCACAAAAGGTTTGCCACTTTGACGTGTGGGCTCCATCCTCCTCGCAGAAATGAAAAAACCACAACATGTAGTGACACACCCCGATGGCTGGGCCGTTCGCGGAGAAGGCAACTCGAAGGCCACCCGCGTGACCGACACCCAGGGCGCCGCGATAGAGGTGGCGCGGCAGATCGCCATCACCCAGCGAACCGAGGTGGTGATCCATGGCCGCGATGGTCGTATTCGTGACAAGGATTCCTACGGCCCAGATGCGTGTCCGCCGAGGGACACCCGCCACTAGGTTCTGAACCTCGGCTCAAGTTTATGAACTCTCCGACTATCGATGAGCCTCCTCAGACGGCTTCGCCGAGCGGTGGACCGGGCGGGCATGCCCTTGAGGTTCTCGGCACACTCGTAAACCGGGCCTATGATCGCGCAAAACGCTGGGCCGGCGCCTGGTTGATCCTTCAAGGGATGCTCTTCCTAGGTGGCGTCGTGGCCGTATTTTGGCCTGCTGCGACTCTTTCATACCCATGGGTGGCGGTGCCGCTGGCGCTCATCGGCGTGGAGATCACAGGACGTGCGTCCAAGTACAAGAGTTTGGCTGAAACCGCCAAACGGCATCACGAAGTCGTGGTCGGCTTCGGCATCAGTCCGTCGCGCACGCAACTCGCGGATTTGCGCCAGAGCCTCCAAAACGAAATGTCACCGGAGGCTGATGCCCTCCTAAAAAAGGGCATTACGTACGCGAGCAGCGAACCCGTCGGACCTCGTCGCGCTCTTGAGAACCTTTGTGAAAGTGCGTGGTTCACGAAACACCTGGCGAATCGATGTGTGATCTGGGTCGCAGCGACAGTCATCATTTCGTTTACGATCGTACTCTCTCTGCTCCTTTGGTCGGCAGCTACCCTTGGGGGAGCGGCTGGTGGCGTCATTGCGGCAAAAAGCGTGGCAGCAACCTTCACGTTCTTGATCTCGGTAGGAGCGATCCGCTCCTGGGTTGCTTACGCCAAGCTCAGCCAAAAGGCGAAAGAAATCGATACGGAGGCATGTCGCCTCCTCACTACAGATGCCCCGTCAACTTTCGACGTGCAGCGCCTGTTGACCGAGTATCAAGTTTCGCGGGCATCTGCACCCCTGATCCCTACGTGGGTCTGGAAGATTCACCGATCATCAATGAATGCCGATTGGGAGCTTAGAACATCGAAAACATGACCACAGAAGCGTTTGATTTTTTAACGGCGGAAATAACCCAAAGCAACATTGTTCAGTTCGCCGAAGACAAAGTGAACCTAAAGCGGGAGCGCGCCCAGCAATACCGCGAGCAGGTGGCGAATCTGCGGAACCACCTTGACCGCTATATCACCGAGCATACGGATATGGGCCTCGTCAAGATGTTGCTTTCAGGGAGCTTGGCCAAAGGAACCGCGCTGAGGACGATCAACGATGTGGATGTGGCGGTCTACGTAAAAGGGGAGGCGGCTCCGAGCGAACTAGGCGAACTTTTGAACTGGCTCGTTGAGAAGCTTCGCAAGACTTACTGGCAGATTGCACCCGAGAAGATTCGGATTGAAGGACCGGCGGTTGTGATCTCGTTCAGCGGAACCGGCATCGATGTAGACATCGTGCCCATCTACTACCTCGGCGATCCAGAGTGGCGGGGATATTTGTGGGACCGGTTCACCAGTGAGAGAATCCTGACGAGCATCCCCCAGCACTTGGATTTTATCCGTCGTCGGAAGGAGAAGCAGCCAACCCACTTCGTTCAGACCATTCGGCTACTCAAGTGGTGGGCGCGCCAGCGCGAGCGTGAGGATTCGGCGTTGTCCATCCGGTCTTTTATGATCGAGTTACTGATGGCGAAGCTCGCCGATACCGGGAAGGAATTCTCGGATTACCACGTTGGGCTCGAGCACTTTTTTCTGTACGTCCAAAAAACAGGTCTCAAGGAGCGAGTCTCGTTCTCCGATTTTTATCCTGCGAGCAAGTTGTCGAAGGCGCAGGTCGGAGTGGTGGAAGTTTTCGACCCCGTGAACCCAGAGAACAATCTTACCAGCGATATGAGCGAATCGACTCGTCGGACGTTGGTTGATCTATCGGAGAAAGCGCTGGATGCGCTGAGTTACGCGAAAACATGCCAAACAAAGGGAACGGCCCTAGAGTGCTGGCAGGAAATCATGGGTGCCAGTTTTACCGCTTAAATCATGAGTTTCTCAATGACCCGCACCGTGTCAGAGTCTTGGACCCTGACTAACGCTAAATATCTCGCCTCGAAGGTGACCGCCGACATGCGGCGGTGTCAGCAGTTGTACGGAGCTCCAAGCGACGCGAGCATCAACGATTACGGCACCGAGTTGGCGCTGCTGCTGCGCGACGGCTACGTATCCACTTACGAGTTCGGGTACGTCAGAAGTAGCGACAACGAACGCATCCTCACTTGGAGGTACTCGGTTGATAACGCCGGTAAACTCACGAGCGACGACCGACCTGGTCGTATCCTTTCGGGCGTTAACATCAGCGGCGCCACGATGCGGAATCGTCTTTGCCATTCGGGCGCTTGGGAGAAGCTCTCTGCGGAGGAGCAGGCGACGGTTGAAAGAACCCTGCCAATCCAACGGGTTGGGCGACCGGACTATGGCTCTTCGCTCGGAACGTGGCACAACGATTTGTATTACTCGTCGAGTGGCGTGCTAATGAGCCGCCAGACATTCAAGCCTTTTGGGAGATAATATGAGCGACGGCCTATTCGAAACTGTAGTGAATTTCCCCGACCCCGACGCTCGGGATCGGTACGCGGGCTTGGTGGGCCTGGATGCCACTAAACAGCGGCTGGAGAAAGAGGCAGAGGCCATGCTGAGGCCGGATCTCCTCGAAAAGTGGAGCAAGGACAAACATGGTGCTCGGATCGGGGCACTTGATTTATTATTAAACCGGCCGCCCCTGTTCATCTTCGCTGGTGACGTGGGCACCGGAAAGACGGAGTTGGCGATGAGCTTTGGCGACCAACTGGCCCGGACAACCGACATCGACGTTGAGCTCTACAGCTTGAGCCTGCGGGCGAGGGGCAGCGGACACGTTGGTGAAATGACGACTCTTATCTCTGATGCGATTCGCATCTTCCGCACAAAGTGCCCAAAGCGCCCGGCGCACGGGAAGAAGCCGCAGGGCGCCGCCCTGCTCCTCATCGACGAGGCGGACGCCCTCGCTCAATCCCGCGAGTTGGCCCAGATGCACCACGAGGATCGGGCAGGTGTGAACGCTCTGATCCGCGGGATCGACGATATCGCCCAAGGTAAGCTCGCAGGCTTAATCATCATGTGCTCGAATCGCCTGACGGCGATTGATCCGGCAATTCGGCGACGAGCGGCGGCGGTGTTCGAGTTCATCCGCCCGCCCCTCGAGCTCCGAGAGAAACTCCTCAAAGATCGGTTGGCAGGCAGCGGTTTATCCGATCGGGACATCTCCGAGGTTGCCGAAGCAATGGGACCATCCAAAACCTGCGAGTATGGTTACACCTGCTCGGATATCACCCAGCGTTTCGGGCCGACCTTAGTTCTTGCGGCGTACCCCGATCACAAAATCACGAAGGCGTTGGCGCTGAAGATAGTCGCTGAGATCGCCCCCACACCTCCCTTCAATGTGCAGTGAATAGTGGCTGTCCGAGTTTAGGTGGATCGCCCCGGTCGAGTTTTCGGAGGGCTACGGCTCGAAAATGCTGTACCCGTCGTTGGTCTTCTCGATCCAGAACTTGCCGTAAACTCCCCCTTCGCTGAAGCTGGCGCCCAGATTGGTCCACAAAGTCTTGTGGAGTTGCTCGACGAGCCGCATGTCGTTTGGCAGTCGGTAGCGGTCGTAGCTCCCACTGTAGGCAAAATCGGCGTAGCGAGAGAGCCCCTCTGGCCCGTCGCTCCAATCTCCAGGCAAAACTCCTACGGCTACAAGATAGCCGAAGAACTTTTCGTCACCTGGCTTCTGTAGCGGCCAATCGAGGACTTCTAACGGCAAAGTGCTTCCTTCGGGCATGTTTGCCTGATATCCGGGGTGGAGCGAAAGGTAAGCGGCAAACAATGAGCGAAAAGGCAGACCGACTGGCACTTGGGTGTTCCCTGACCCTCCTCCTCGTTCTCTGCTCGGCGATTGCCCTTCGCCTCTCCTGGGAACCCATCAAGGCGTTCTTCGAAACCGCATTCGTCGTCCCGGCGCCCGCGGATCCCTCATTTGTCCCACCGGTCGCCTCACCACCACCGATGATCAACCGCCGGCCCATTCTCGCCGGCGAAGAACCTGCTGTAGGCCGTTCCCTTGAACCCTTCCCCGTTCGACCCGTTGAACCCGAAATCCGTCGCGCCATACCCGTTCCGAAACCGTTGGAACCCGTCCCGCCGGCTCCCAGCCGCCTCGTTGTTCCCGTCAGCCCGAAGGGCTGGAGCCGGTTGGTCGAGATTCCTCCCGATAGAGGCGCGTCGATGACCTTTACTCTGGGCCGCATCCGTGTGGAACGAAACGGCGTCGACCTTGGGATCATCTACCGCAAACCGAGCCTCCAGGGTCGGGTGGTGAACGGCCAACCGGTCGTCACCGATGTCGATCTCGGCGCCTTCTTCGACAAGCGGCCTCGGACCCTCACGATTGATCCGGGAACCCGTACTCTGCGCTTTCGTTCGGAGGAAAAGACGGGGGGAGAGGTGGTGGTCGAACTCTCAGATTAGCGATACGGCATCGAATCCAAGAGCGCCCGCAGCCTATGTACTGGAGACACGGGCGTGAGCCCGCTCCCCACCGTCCGGCTGCTCTCCGTCACCATGATCTCGGCCGTGAGACCGGTTTCGGCGACCGCCGCCTCAGCCAATCTCAACACGTCCTCAGCCGTCAGGCTGCCGTGGCTGAAGTACTCCGCGTGCGGCAACTCGTAGCGCAAACCCGTGTTCGAGGTGATCTCGCGGTGGAACTGCCGAAGAGCCATTTCGAAGTGGAGGGTTTCGTAATCCCAACTTTCTCCATTGTGGAGCATGACGCGGGTGATGAACTGGGCTGTTGTCCGCCGTGCTGGCGGCGCCCATGGATTGACAACCGGTCCTCCGAAGAGTTTCGAGCCAAGATCAGGCGAGGCGTACAGAGCGAATGGGTTGTTGGGATGATAAGTCATTGTGATGGGTTGGTTGCAGGACGTGAAGAACAGCTAATACAGAAACGTTCTTCTGCAACCGGTTTTTCGGCTTCCTCCCGCTGTCCCCCGTTTCCGCTCGGGATGGGCGACAACCCGTGGGAGTTCGTGGTAGGATGAATGTGTTCCCCTTCTAAAGGACAAAGTGGTTTTGAGTCCGTGTCCTATAGCCCCTCTCTCGCAAAAACGTGTCAACGCGATCCGCTCCTGTGCGCAGCAACAGGAGCGGGAGCGGCCGAGGCTTGTCGAACGAAGTGAGACCGTGAGCCGTGAGGAAGCCGAGGCAGTCGGGGGCGGAGCAGTATCGGCAGAATGCCAGAACCCGTAGTCCTGCAAGGCTTTGCAGAGCCCGTTAGAGGACCGTGCAGGGGAAGGGTGCGGGGAAGGGTCTACCCTTCCGAATGGAGGTCGAAAAAGGTTCGAACTTCGTCAAGGAGGGCCGACCATCTTGAATCCGAGGCACTTACGCCAATGAAAGCGACACCTAAGAACACGTCCGCCAACATCGGGAAGAGGGCGATCCCGCGGGGTGAGGTGTGGCGCGAGCGGCTAGGTCGATGGCCACAACATGCTGATGTTCTGGTCGAAGGCGCCTGTGCGCTGTTGATTTGTAATCAACAGGTCATCGGTTCGAGCCCGATTGCCGGCTCCCTCTGCACACCGTTTACGGTCCTCTGCAGTCTCAAATAACCCCTCCTCTTCCCGAGCCGGCCGGAGATGCCAACTTTCGGGTACCTCTCCACAACAGGCGACCAGCGTGCCTGCCGCCGCCAAATTCTCCTATCGTGATAGGGTGATCTGCGCCACTGGAAGGGGCGATCTTTCAGGCGCTGACCACGCAAGCCGGGATTCGCTTCCTTTTTCTCCATGAGCGAATCGCTCGACAATTTCATCCGCATGGCCGTCCCGGCAGGGGAAGGGGCCGATTTAGCCTCCGAACTTCGTGCGGACCATTGTGCTCCAGGCGGGATGTTGGGCGACCTGCCGGGGCACGCGGTGGAAAGCCTGCTGGCGCGCGGGGGCATGGGGGTGGTGTACCAGGCGCGGCAGCATGCGCTGGAGCGGGAAGTGGCGGTGAAGGTGATGACCGGCCGCGCGGAGACGCCGGAGATGGCGGAGCGCTTCCGGCGCGAGGCGCTGGTTCTGGGGCGGCTGGCGCACCCGAACATCGTGCCCGTGTACGACATCGGCATGGATGCGGAGGGGCAGCTTTTTTACACCATGAAGCTGGTGCGGGGGCGCACGCTGCAAGAGATCCTCCACGCGCTGCGACAAGGCCATTCGGAGACGGCGGCCGCGCACCCTCTCACGGTGCTGCTCACCGTATTTCGCAAGGTGTGCGATGCGCTCTCCTTTGCCCACGCCCAAGGAATCATTCACCGGGATCTGAAGCCGGAGAACATCATGGTCGGCGAATTTGGCGAGGTGCTGGTTATGGACTGGGGCCTGGCCAAATGGCTGGGTGGCGCCGGCGACAATCCCGGCGAGATGTCGCTGACCGCTTTGGCCGCGCTCCCTCCTCCCTCCGCCTTCTCCGGCACCCTACAGGGCTCCGTGATGGGCACGCCGCAGTATATGTCGCCAGAGCAGGCGCGCGGGGAGATCGATGCGCTGGACGCCCGCTCGGATATCTTTTCGCTCGGCGGGATGCTCTACGCCCTGCTCACGCTACGGCCTCCGGTGGAGGGCGCGAGCGTGGCGGAGGTGCTCGGAAAAGTGCGCACCGGGAGCATCACGCCGCTGCGCCCCACGCGGAGCCGTGCGCCTGTGGAGCCAGCAGCCGGCATTTTGGGCGTGAGCCCTCCCAAGGCTGGCGGGCGCGTGCCGGAGGCGCTCGCCGCAGTGGTATTGAAAGCGATGCGGCTGGCAAGGGAAGAGCGCTACCAGACGGTGGCCGCGCTGAGTGCGGATATCGAAGCCTGGATGGGCGGGTTTGCGACCAGCGCGGAGCAAGCGGGCGTGTGGAAGCAACTCACCCTGCTCGTAAAACGCCACCGCGGGATCTTCAGCACGGTAGCGGCGGCCTGGCTGTTGCTCTCCATCCTTGGCGCGTGGTTCCTGCTCAATCTGCAAGCCAAGGAACGGCGCGCGGTCGCCGGCGAGCGGAGCGCCAAAACGGCGGAAGCCATCGCCGTGCTGGAGAAGGACTCGGCGCGGCAGGCACTGGTGATTACCTCTGTCACGCTTGCCGAGGCCAGTCTGCGTGAGGCCGATGGTCCCCAGATGCAGGCGGCGCTTAACGAAGTGCCCGCGGAACTGCGCGATGATACCTGGCGCTATCTGTTCGCCCAGTCCGACACGTCGATCGCCCGCTTCCGCCCGAGCGTCGACTTCAAAGACGTGGCGGCGGACCCGGTGCACGTCGGGGCCTTCTTCCTTGCCGATGGCGGGAGCAAGATCACCGTCGTGGAGGCGCGCACCGGCCAGGTCCTGCGGCGCTTCGAAACCGGCTTTCCGGCTGGCTCGGGTGGGCGGTCCCTCGCCCTTTCGCCCGATGGAGAGCGCCTCGCTCTCGGCCGGCTGGACGGCGATGGTGGCCTCATGATCCTCAGCGCGCGCGATGGGAAAAAGCTCGCCGCGTGGGAGGCGCCTCCCTCCAGGGAGCTTGCTTTCAGCCCGGATGGCACCCTGCTGCTGCAGGTGCTGGCCGGCATCCCCTCCCTCAAAGTCTGGGGCAGCGCGGATGGGCGGCTCCGCTGGAACTACGAGGTGCCGCGGAGCGCCACCGCCGGCGCCTTCACCCTCACTGGCCGGCAGTTCGTGACCGCCAACAACGTCGATGGGCTGCGCCTGGTCAATGCCGAGGACGGAACGCTGGTGCGCCAAATCGCGAAAGGGATTGCGTTGCCGGTCGCGATGAAGCTCCGCGCGGATGGCATGGTTGCGATGACCATGCAGGATGGGGAGATCGTCGTCATGGAGACGAGGGATGGCAACGTCATCACCCGATTTAAAGCGGAAAATGAAGGCGCCCGCCCGCCGACGGTTTTCGCCGGCTGGCGGCTCCCGATCGTCACGTGGACTGCCGATGGCACGGGGCTCGTCCTCGCCTGGCTGGCCGCGGATGGCCGGCAGAAAATCCAGTTGCGCAATCCCCGGACCGCCGCGGTGATCCGTTCGCTGCTCGGCGGCCTCGGCCCGCTCGCGGCCATGAGCATCCACCCGCTTTCCGGTGAGCTGGTGAGCGCCGGGGCTGAGGCGCGGGCGTGGAATTTCACCGGCACTCCACCGAAGCTGACAGTCCGGATTGCCGCCGGCGGGACCCTGAAGTTCTTCGGCTCGGACGACGTGATTTTCGCCCGCCATACCCGGGAAGGGCTGCGTGGCAGCACCGTGCAAAAGCTCGGACCGGATGGTCCGGTCCCGATTTGGAGACCGTCGTTGGATGTCACGTTCGACAACCAAAGCGTCAGCGCGGATGGCCGGTTCGCGGTCGTCAGCGACTCCCCGGCTTCCATCCTGCTCCTGCGTCGCGATGGTGAGCAAATCAGCCCGGTCTCTTCCATTCCCAGCGCGCGCATGGGGAGGTTCCTGCGCTTGAGCCCCACCGGCGATCGGGTCGTTGCCGGTTCCGGCGGGAGCCTGGATCTCCTCGCCACGGACACGGGCGAAAAGGTGTGTGAACCCGAGCCCGCGTGTCGGGACCTCCACGATCTCGCCTGGTTGGGCAGCGACCGCCTCGTCGGGCTGGGTACGGTGAATGGCCTGCGGCTCGAGCGCGCCACGGAGGAACGGGTGCTCCTGTGGGATTCCGCGACCGGAAAGATCCTGAAGACCGCCGCGAATCGCACGGCGATGGATGTGCTGGCGGTCGCGCCGGATGGGAGCCGCTTCGCCGAGGCCGGCCTGGACAAGCGGGTGCGGGTGCGTGACGGGAAGACTTTGGCGGTGCAGCGAGATTTCCGGGCGCACGACGGCCCCATCACGGCCATGGCGTGGCATCCCACGCGCCCCATCCTCGCCACCGCTTCCTCCACCGATTTGAACATCCGTCTCTGGGACCTTGAAACCAGGGATTTGGTAGAAGAGCTGCGCGGACCGACGAAACCGCCCCGGCAATTGGCCTTCAGCCCGAGCGGGCGTTTGCTCGGATGCGCCTCCGATGACGAGGCGTTGCGGTTGTGGGAGGTGCCTTTGCTCAGCGAAAAGAAGCGAGCTACCGCAACACCTCCCGCAGCCAGGCCATCTCCGCCGCGACATCCTCCGGCTGCGCCACCGTCCGGGCAATCTCCACTTCCAGCAGCTCGCGAAACTTCCCGCGCAGCCGATGTACCATGACCCGCGCGGCTTGCTCCGTGCAGCCCAGGCGCACGCCCAATTTGGTAAAAGGGGCGGGCTTCTCTTCGTAGCCCAAGTAGGGCTCCAGCCACTGGTAGGTCTCCGCCCGGCCGGTGCGGGTAAAGGAGTCGTGCATCGCCTTGCGGACCGTTTCCACCAGTTGACGGGCCCACGCGCGGTGGAAGAGGAGCTCAGGGTCCCGCAGGTCCAATGGCTCGTGCAGGTAGCGATCGTCGGCGTCGACCTCATCCAACGATAGCTTGATCTCCACGCCGCCCCTTTTTTCCGCCTGCTCGTGCCGGGCCTGCCGGCTGATGAGCTGCCGCACCATGGCGATGAGAAAGGAGCGCAGACGCCCGCGCTCGCGCTGCACCTGGGCCAGTGCATCTCCGGCCACCAGTCGTTGAAAGAGCATCTGGGTGAGGTCTTCCGCGTCGTGCGCGGTCTTCCCGGAGCGGCGCAGAAAGGCGTAGATCGGGTACCAGTAGTGCTCGCAGATCTGTTCCAAGGCGTAGGCGGCCTGCTTCGTGTCCGGGCTTTTCACAATCTCCACCAGCGTCCAGTGCGTGGTGGGAAAGGAAGCATGCTCGTCTGGCGGCGCCATGGCGGGAGACTGGCACATCTCCGGCACGGTGTCCATGCCGCCGATCAGTCGCCGGTGAGGTGAACTTCGGCATTTCTTTCCCCGGACCGGCTTTTCTTGGTAACGAAAGGAGGCCCACCGGCTGAGGAGAGGTTGAATAGCGTATCCATCATTTCGGTTGTTGATGATCGAAACGTCCCTAGTCTGATGTTTTTTGCGAATGTTTCTGCCTAACCTCTGCCTTTCGCACCTTATTGTCGTGGGTTGGCTTGCAGTTGGCGGGTGGGAGAACCTGCGGGCGCAGGATGGTGTATTTGCGGACGTTTCGACCACCCAAGGCGATTTCACGTGCAGTCTCGATTTCGTAAGAGCCCCCCGCACGGTGGCAAACTTCCTCACGCTGGCGGCGGGAACGCGCACGTGGCTCGAATTGACCAAGGGTGAGGCGGCGCAACGTCCGTTTTACAACGGACTTACTTTTCACCGGGTGGTGAGCGGATTCGTCATCCAGGGTGGTTCGCCGAAGGGTGATGGAACGGATGGTCCCGGCTACACGTTTCGCGATGAATTCAATGTGGCGCTGCGGCATAGCCGCGCGGGGATCCTTTCCATGGCTAACTCGGGGCCTCACTCCAATGGCAGTCAGTTTTTCATCACCCTGGCCGCGACCCCGTCGCTAGATGATGTGCATTCGGTCTTTGGGGAAGTGACGAGCGGGCTCGCCGTTGTGAGCGCGATTGGCACGGTGTCGGTGGATGCAAATAGCCGGCCGATGACGCCGGTGGTGATGCAGAGCGTCACGATTCGCAGAGTGGGGATGGCGGCAAATGCCTTCGAGGCAAGCGGGCAAGGGTTGCCAGCGGTCGGCGGGGCGGGGCCGCGGCTGATGCGCAACGGCACGGCGTGGGCGCTGCAGTTTCCGCGAGCGCTCTACTCGGAGTATACGCTCTACGATTCTGCCAACCTTGCCAGTTGGTCGCGGCAGCGGTTGGGACTTTACGTGACGTCACCGCCCGTGGGCAATCAGGATGTGACGGCGTCGGCAACGGGGCAAGGCGCGCACTATTATCGCGTCGCGCAAGTTGCATACCCAGGGCCTGTTTACACTCCGATGGCACTTTCAGGCATGACTGTAGATGTAAGTTTTACAGGGGGTGGCAGCCTGACGCTCAATATCAACGCACTGGGTGGCGGCACGAGTAATTATAACAACGGCGGCTCCATTGGCGCCTTTGGCACCCATTCCTGGTTGCAGGAGGCCTATCGTGGCCAGCTTTATGTAGATACGAGCGATCTTGTCCCGCTCTTGTTCAACTTTGTCTTTAATAGTGCAACAGCGGGAACGTTCAAGGGGACGGCCTATACCTCCCCGAATCCGGGCGCCATCAGCGGTACTTTCTCGGTGCCGGCGCCCGTTGGAGCCCCCGTTCAGCAGACGCTAAAGAAAGCTTCGATTAGCCGAAAGTAAGTCTTGCCAGGGGGCGGCGCTTTCGATATTCCTCCGTCGCTGGCAAGACCAGCTTGGTGTCAGGATCGACGGTTCAAATGTTTCAATCGGGTGCTGCTATTATTATCTATTAACTATAGTGCCCGTGTTGTCTACCAAACGCGGGAGTGATTCCAGAGTGTATCGCCTCTGAAATGTTGCATTTTGGAGAGTTCGGTTCGCGCGGTCTGAAAACGCGGTCGTAATTACCATATTAATTTCAACGGTCAGGTGAGCCACCCGCTTATCTTTCGCTAAACCCGGTTTTCTTTGTAACGAAACGCGACCCGCCGGCTGAGGAGCGGGTGAAAGGATAGCCATCATTTGGTTTCACCATTTCCCAGCCATTTACGGCGCTTCTTCAGCCACTCTCATGAAACGCCTCTCATCGCTCCTGCTTAGCGCCGCCCTGGCGGCGCGCGCCCGCCCCGCGCAGGAACAGGCGCCGGCGCTACTCAATGATCAGAGTAAGGTGGCCATCGGCGCCGTGCCTTTTGCCGGCACGGGCCAGTTTGGTTTTGATTTTCCAACGATGGGCGCCGTTGCGCCGGCCCGCATCTTCGTTTGGGGGCGGCCTCGCGCATTCCCGTTTCCCGCATGAAGTCCAAGCTTTCCGCTCGTACTCGATTCTTCAGTTACTGCCGTCTCGCGCTCGCGAGGAAGGCGGGACGCAGCCGGCGCTCCGTTGGATCCTCGTTTTACGTGGAGCAACTAGAGCCGCGGATCGCGCCGGCGACGACGGTTTCGTTCAGTGCCGGCGTGCTGACGTTCGAAGGCACCGGAGCGAGTGATCATTTGGTGCTGCGCGCCACGGGGACGGCGGATCTGGTCGAGTACGATGCCACGTCTTCGGGCAGCTACACGGCGAAGGCGGGGGTCAAGCAGGTGGTTTTCAACGCGGGCGACGGCGATGATCAATTGGTGCTCCTGCACGCGGCGGGGAATCTTTTGGCGCTACAGTTTGGGATCACTTTTCAGGCAGGGACCGGGCAGGATTTGCTTTCGCTGAGTGATGGCGCTGCAGGGTTTGCCGGAACGTATGAGCCAGGTGCGGCGGGCACGGGTTTGCTGAGTTACCAGTCCGGCGGACCGGCGCCGGAACGGCTGAATTTCAGCGGTCTGGAGACGGTAAATGATCTCACGGTGGCCTCCTCTTTCACCCTGCAAGGAGGTAATGCGGGAGGAGAAGTCTTCCGTGTAGCCGATGGGCCGAAGCTGACGTCGACCTTCAATTCCGGGACCGGCCCGGTGCTGCTCGACGGTGGCGACCGGGACGAAGCCGGCGATTTTTTCGGCGGAGTGAATCGCAATGGGTGGAAGATCATCGAGGAGGGGCTGGAGTACGTCACCGGGCACTCGTTCAATCCCGGCGCGATCAAGGATGTGCTCGTCATCGGGGCGACCTCCGGGAACGCCACCGCAGCCGTGCAGAGTGCAGCGACGGCACTTGGGCTGGGCCTTACCTTCGTGTCCGGCACCGCAATCGAGACCGTCAATTTGTCGCAGTATCGGGCAATCTACGTGCCGAGTGACAGCGGCAGCCTGCCGCTGAGCGATGGGGGGATCACGCCGGTGGACCTGGCCCGACTGGCCACGCGGGGGCCGGCGGTGGATGCCTTCATCCGTTCCGGTGGCGGCGTCTTTGCGCTGACTGAATATGGCGCAACCGGCGCCTACGATTGGCTCAGCGTAGCGGGGTACGATTTTCCGCTCGCCGACCCGACGGAGGATCAGCAGCAGGTGCAAACGCCTAACCTGGCGGCGGCGGGGATGCAACTATCCAACCAGGAACTCACTGCCGCGAGTCCAATTCAGAACGTTTTCACGGGTGGAAACTTCCACGGGCTGGAAGTTTTCGTGACCAACTCGACCGGCGAGGCCGTCATCCTCGGCCAGAGCGACACGAACGTCATCGCCCCCGGCGGGCAGACGGCGCAGCTCACGGTCTCGAGCGGTGGCGCCAAAGTCAATTTCGCGAACAAGAGCCTCGTCACCCTTTTTTCCGGGTCTGGCAGCGACACTTTTGACGTGAATCTCGCCACCCGGCCGGACGGGCTGAGCAGCCTCGCCTTGCGTACGGGTTCGAGTCTTGGGTCTCCGGGATTGGATCCCGTGGTGATGTTGTTGCAGGCGACACCCGCAGGGGCGGGCACGCTGGGCTTCGGCGGCAATAGTGCGGACGACTTTCGTCTCGGCGACCTCGGCAAGTCGATGGATGGCATCCTTGGGTCGATCTCGCTCAGCGCGGGCGGCGGGAACGATCAGCTTGCCATCAATGACGACGGCGACTCTGGGGCGAACGACTACACGATTTCACCGGCGGCGCTTGCCCGCACGGGCGCGGCGTCCGTGGCGCTCAGTGGCTTTGAGTCGCTGACGGTGAATGCGGGCGCGGGCGCGAATGCTTTCGACGTGACTCCGGCCACGACGGGGGAGGGGACGCTCATCACCGTGCATGCGGCGGCGCCGCTCCTACCCGGAGGCGATGAGTTATTCTACCACGGTTCCGGCGCGCTGGTGCTCGGCGGCGCGATCGGCAGCGGCACGATCTCGCAGAGCGGGCATCGCGATGTCGTCTTCACCAGCATCGAGACGATGGGGGCGACGGGGATGCTGGGAACGCTGAGTGTCGGCGCGGATTTTTACTCCGCCGGAGTGGCCGCGGACGGCGTGCCGGATGCCTTTGAGATTCGCGGGATGGGCGAACGCTTCGAGCTCTACCTAAATTCGGTGTTCGTCTTTGGCGGGCGGATCGACTCATTTCAACGCATCGATTTTGCGGGGTCCGTGGACAACGATACGCTGACGGTGGACAGCACGGGGGGAGCGCTCGATTTTTCTGATCGAGTCCAGTTCGACGGTGCCGGTGGGCGCGACTTGCTCATTCTGAAAGGCGGAAGCGCGTTCAGCGACGTTTACTCTCCTGGTCCCGTTTTGGGGACGGGCTCCAGCGTGCTGCGTTTCGGCGATCCGAACGGCGTCTTCCAGACGGAGCGCGTCTATTTCACCGGGCTAGAACCGGTGCTCGATACGGTCGCGGGGCCGCTCACTGTTGTGGCGGGCGATGCAGACAACGCCATCAGCTACGGGCCAGGGGTGCTCAATCCGGCGTTCGGACGAGTGGCTGTCGATGCGCAGGAGTCCATCGAGTTTACCGGAAAAACAGCGCTCACTCTCCAGGCCGGCGCGGGCACGGACGTGATCAGCCTTCGTCACCCGGGGACGCCGCCTGGGCTGATCTCCCTTTTTGTGCTTGGCGGCGATCCGTCGGCGTTTCTGGACACGGTCATCCTGAGCGGCACGTCGGGGGCCGACGCGTTGGTGTTCCGGCCAACTACTCCCGGCTCGGGGACGGTGACTGGGCTCGGGGGAATTACTTACAGCTTCAGCGATTTGAGCCAGTTGCAAATCGACGGACAGGGCGGCGGCGACGCCCTCACCGTGACGACGCCGAGCGGTGCGCAGACGATTTCGCTCACACCGGGCGCCGCGGGCGATGCAGGCGCGGTCGAGATCGCCGGTGGCGCGCCATCGGGCTTTTTACCGCTCGCCTTTGCCAATCTCGGCACGAGCGGAAATCTGACGTTCGCGGACGCGAGCGGGCTCCGTGCGGATACCCTTCGCTATTTTGGTACGGCGGGATCCGATTTCTTCACGGTCTCGGCGTCGGGCGCAGTGGGGCTTGGCAGCGGTCGGATTCCGATGCTCACGCCCGGAGTCGGCATCCTCGCAGCGCTCGGTTTGGACGGCGACGACAGCCTGGCGGTACCGGTGGGACAGCCATTCTCGCGAATCGATTGGGAAGGCGGCGCGGGCGCGGACGCGGCAGTCGTTACCGGACGGGCCGTTGCAGACGCATTCAATATTAGCGCCAGCGGAACGGTGTCGGGTAGCATCGGCCTCCTGACGCTTCCTGGAGTGGAACGCCTCACCATCGCGGGCGGCTCGGTCTCCGCTGATGTTTTCAACCTGGCTGGAGGTGCGATTACCGCCAGTTTGCAGGCGATCTCGATTTCGGGCGCGGCCGGGAGCACGCTTACCGCCAATGGCTCGGCACTGTCCGGAGAGGCGCTCACGATCTTTCCCACCGACGACGGTGGCGGCACGCTGGGTTGGGCGGCGGCGAGTGCGCGGATCACTTTTGCCGGCCTTACCGGCGGCGTGACCCTCGGCACCGGCGGTGGCGCGGGCGAAACGCTGATGCTCGAGGGGAGCGCGGGCGCGGATAGCTTCGCGGTTTCTGATGCGTACGTCGATGGGGTCGAGCTGGTGCCGATTACGCACGCGGGGTTTGCCTCGCTGCGGCTGATCGGGAAGGAAGGTGCGGACACTTGGTTCGTGACCCCGTCGCTGACGACGGCCATTTCCGTCGAAGGCAACGATCCCGTCGGCGGCGGGAGCAATCGGGTAACGTTAGACAGTGAGGCGCTGGGCTTGGCGTTGTTTCCCGGCACCGAGGCGGGCGAGGGGAGTTTTGTCGTGACGGGGCGTCAGCCCGTGAGTTTCCACGGACTCGGCGCGGCGACGGTGTTAAACACCGGAGCACTGCTCGTCCACGGTACGACTGGGGGCGACAGCATTCACGCAGCCGGCCTCGGTGAATCGACGATCAGGGTGGCCGTGAATGCCGGGCCCGAATTCGTCTACGGCGGAGTGAGCACGCTGACGCTCTCCGGCAATGGCGGAGTGGATCAGATCATGGTGGGCGGGTTTTCTTCGGCGAACGCGCTCGGGGGCGTGGTAGTCGTCGGCGATACGGCCGCCGACGATCATTTGACCGTGACAGGACTTGCCGGGACGTTCGACCGCTTGGCGACAACGCCGACGGGGCGCGGCGCGGGCGCCGTCGCCAACCCCGGCCGGCCGACGATTGCTTTCTCCGGAGTCGCCGCGCTAACCCTCGCGGGGCAAAGCCCCGATAACGACGCAGTCTCCTTCGACGATACCGCAGGCAACGACACTTTCGAAGTCGCACCGGGCGTGGCGGGCAGCGGCTCATTGACCGGTTTCGTGAGTGGAGCAGGCGGCTACACTTTCGTGCCGGCGCAGTATTCAGGCTTTACGGGGGAAGTGGGGATCGCGCGGACGTCCGGCACCGGCAGCGGCGCGAATACGCTGATCATCGGCGGCAGCGCGGCGGACGACACATTCAGCCTGGCTCGCTCGGTGCCGACGGTGGCCGCAGTGACCCTGAATAACAGCACGCCGATCCTGATCAACGCGCTCTTTTCCACCCTGGAACTGCGCGGGCTCGATGGGAATGACACCTTCAATTTCAACGCACTGGCGCCGGCGGTGTTCGGCGGGACGGTGCGCGTGCTCGGCGGCGATTCGGACGCGGCCGGCGACACGCTCCTTTACACGGCAAATACGAACGCGGCGACGACGATCGACCTGGCCACGGCGGCGATCACTTCCACCGGCACGCCGACGCTGACTTTCTCCGGGCTGGAACGGGTCCACCAGGTTTCGGCGGGCGCGACTTCGGCGCTGACGATCGCCGGCACCACTGGCGCGGATGCATTTAGCTACACGCCCAGCGGGGCCACAGCGGGCAAGCTGGAGCATGCCGGTTCGCCGGTCGTCACGTTCACGGGTGTGGGCGCCCCCTTCACCCTGGATTCGCGGACGGGGGCCGATGTGGTGACGGTGGCCGGCAGCGGCCTGGCGGATGCGATCACGATCGTGCGCGGAGTCACGACGACGGTGCAAGTGAACGGGACCAAGACCGCGAGACTCACCGGCAGCGGCACCTTCTTGCTCGCGGTGGAAAGTGGTCTGGGGGACGATGCCATCTCCATTAGCGGTATCGGCGGTCCCGATCTGCGCATCGACGGCGGCATTTCCAACGGTGCCGATACCGTCGCGGTCACCCTTTCCACCAGTGGGGTGACTTTTCTGGACGACGCGGCGTTGACTACGCCCGATGGGCATCTCGGTTTCACGTCTATCGAAAGCGTCACGCTGACCGGCACGGCAGCAGGTGCGAATACGCTGTTCGTCTCGGGAACGGCCGGCGCCGACGACGTGCTGCTGACCAATGGCGGCACAGCAAACACGATCAGGGTGAATGCCCGCCCGGTGTTCTTTTTCAGCAATTTCGGGACGGTGCAGCTCGATGCGCTGGCGGGCGACGACCGTTTCACCGTCGATCCGGTGCCCCTCACCGGGGTGACCACGGTCACGGTCCAGGGCTCCGCCGGAGCGAATGCGCTGACGGTGCTCGGCACCAGCCTCGCCCAAGTGGTGACGGTCACGCCGACTGATGCGGCGGGCGGGACGATCAAGATCACGGGGGCCGCCAACGTGATGTTTGGCAATTTCGCGACGACGAGCTACGATGGATTGTCCGGCGGAGACGACGTCACCTTCAACACTCCAGCCGGTGCAGACGAGCTGACCGTCACCCCCGGTGCGTTACCCGGCAATACGCTGCTGCAAATCACCAGCGCTGGGGCGAGTGTGCCAGTGACGCTCACGAATCTTGGCGGGGCCGGGACGATCAAGCTCGGAAATTCCGGTGCCGCTCGAGCGGACGACGTAATCTATTTCGGCACTGCGCTCAACGATACCTTCGGCGTGGCAGCGGCAACCGGCGTGTTGACCTTGGGAAGCCGGAATCCGATCAACCCGAGCGGCGCCTCGCAGGTGCGGATCGAAGGTGGGAGCGGCAACGACTCATTCGCCGTCGGCGCGAACCTGCCGTTTGCGGTTCTCAACCTCCGGGCCGGGGCCGGAAACGACGTGGCGACCTTCATGGGAGCGAGTGGAATGGAAATGCTCGCCCTCGATGTGGGCGCCGAGTCGCTCACGGGGTTGGGCGGGACGATTTACTTTTCGGGAACGGAGAGCGTTTCACTCCATGGCGGCGCGGTACTCGGCGATATTTTCACGCTCGCGGGAGGGGTGATTGCCGGCGACCTGCAGGCGATTGATATCGCGGGCACGGCCGGCAGCACGCTCACCGCCACCGGCTCGACGTTAGGGAGCGAGACGCTCACGGTTTCGCCGCTTAGCGGCGGCGGTGGCACGCTGGCCTGGGCAGGGGCGAGTGCGCGCATTAGCTTTGCCGGGATCACCGGGGGCGTGACCCTTGGCACCGGCGGTGGCGCGGGCGAGACGCTGATCGTCGAGGGCACGGCGGGCGCGGATTCTTTCGTCGTTTCCGATACGCAGGCCAACGGAGCGGGCCTGGTGCGGATCGCCCACGCGGGATTTGCGTCGCTGCGGCTGATCGGGAAGGACGGCGCCGATACGTGGGAGGTAACGCCCTCGGCGACGCTGGCAATTTCGGTCGAAGCGGACGATCCGCTCGGGGGCGGGAGCGATCAGGTGACTTTGCAGGGCGGATCGCTGGGGCTGGCGGTGTTTCCCGGCACGCTGGTGGGGGAGGGGAGTTTCCTCGTGAACGGGCGGCGGCCAGTGAGTTTCCATGGACTAAGCGGGGCGACAGTCTTGAATGCGGGTGCGCTTCTCGTCCACGGAACCGCGAATGGCGATAGCTTGACGGCCAATGGCCTCGGCGCGGGCACGATCAGCGTGCTGGTGAACGCCGGGCCCGCGTTCGTTTACAGCGCGGTCAGCACTCTGACGCTCTCCGGCAATGGCGGAGTGGATGAGATCATGGTGGGCGGGTTTTCTTCGGCGAACGCGCTCGGGGGCGTGGTAGTCGTCGGTGATACGGCCGCCGACGATCATTTGACCGTGACAGGACTTGCCGGGACGTTCGACCGCCTGGCGACAACGCCGACGGGGCGCGGCGCGGGCACCGTCGACAACCCCGGCCGGCCGACGATTACTTTCTCCGGCGTGGCTGCGCTGAATCTCATTGGCCAAAGCGTCGATGGCGATATGGTCTCGCTGGACGACACCGCCGGTGATGACACCTTCGTGATGGCGCCCGGTGCGCTGGGCAGCGGCTCGCTGACGGGGTTCGTGGGCGGCGTTGGCGGCTATGCCTTCGTGCCGGTGCAATACTCCGGCTTCACGGGCGAAGTGGGGATTTCCATGACGGCTGGCACGGGCAACGGTGCGAACACGCTGATCGTTGGCGGCAGCGCCGCGGACGACACGTTCAGTATTGCCCGCTCGGGCGCGACGGTGGCGTCGCTGACGCTGAATGCCGGCACGCCCGTTCTCGTCAACGCGCTCTTTTCCACCCTGGAGCTGCGCGGGCTCGATGGGAATGACACCTTCAATTTCAACGCACTGGCGCCGGCGGTGTTCGGCGGGACGGTGCGCGTGCTCGGCGGCGATTCGGACGCGGCCGGCGACACGCTCCTTTACACGGCAAATACGAACGCGGCGACGACGATTGACCTCGCTACGGCGGCGATCACTTCCACCGGCACGCCGACGCTGACTTTCTCCGGGCTGGAACGGGTCAATCAGGTTTCGGCAGGCGCGACTTCGGCGCTGACGATCGCCGGCACCACTGGCGCGGATGCATTTACCTACACGCCCAGCGGGGCCACAGCGGGCAAGCTGGAGCATGCCGGTTCGCCGGTCGTCACGTTCACGGGTGTGGGCGCCCCCTTCACCCTGGATTCGCGGACGGGGGCCGATGTGGTGACGGTGGCCGGCAGCGGCCTGGCGGATGCGATCACGATCGTGCGCGGAGTCACGACGACGGTGCAAGTGAACGGGACCAAGACCGCGAGACTCACCGGCAGCGGCACCTTCCTGCTCGCGGTGGAAAGTGGTCTGGGGGACGATGCCATCTCCATCAGCGGCACCGGCGGTCCCGATTTGCTGATCGATGGCGGCGCCGGGAATGGCGCCGATACCTTGGCGGTCACGCTTTCGACTACCGGCGTGACGTCTCTGGACGACGCGGCGTTGACTACGCCCGATGGGCATGTCGGTTTCACGTCCGTCGAAAGCGTCACGCTGACGGGCACGGCGGCGGGCTCCAACACGCTGTTCGTCTCGGGAACGGCCGGCGCCGACGACGTGCTGCTGACCAATGGCGGCACAGCAAACACGATCAGGGTGAATGCCCGCCCGGTGTTCCTTTTCAACAACTTCGGGGCGGTGCAATTCGACACGCTTGCCGGCGACGACCGTTTGACCGTGAACCCAGTGCCGCTGACTGGCGTAACCACGGTCACGATTGAAGGCGGTGCCGGCGAGAACACGTTGACCGTGCTCGGCACGAGTCTCGCGGAGGCGGTGACGATTACGCCAACGGGCACAGCGGCAGGGACGATCAAGATCGCGGGGGCGGCGAACGTTTTGTTCGGCGGTGTCGGCGCTGCCGGCTACGATGGGTTGGGCGGCGGAGACGACGCCACTTTCAACACTCCTGCCGGTGCAGATGAGCTGACCGTCACCCCCGGTGCGTTACCCGGCTATACGCTGCTGCAAATCACCAGCGCTGGGGCGAGTGTGCCCGTCACTGTCACCAATCTCGCGGCGACCGGGGCGATCAAGCTCGGAAATACCGGCGGTGCGCGCGCGGATCAGGTGGTCTATCTCGGCCACGCGCTTGACGATACCTTTGGCATGGCGGCGGTGACTGGGGTGCTGACGTTGGGCAATCGAAATCCGATCGACCCGCTCGGCGCCTCGCAGGTGCGGCTCGAAGGGGGGAGCGGCGACGACACTTTCGCGGTCGGTGCAAACCTGCCCTTTACGGTCCTCGACCTCCGCGGCGAGGCCGGAAACGACGCGGTGACCTTCATGGGGACGAGTGGAATGGAAACGCTCTCCTTCGATCTGGGCGCCGAGTCGCTCACGGGGCTGGGCGGGACAATTTTCTTCTCGGGAACCGAGAGCGTGGTCATGGACAGCGGCGCTGGGCTCGACGACGTAACCGTGAAAAATCTGGGCGCGCTCGGTGGCGATCTGGAGCGACTGAATGTAGTCTCCGCGGGTGGAGCCGCGCTAACCGTGCGCGCCACGACCGGCAGCGACGCGGATATTTTCGTCCCGACGGGCGCCGCCGCCGGCGGGTTCAACTCCAGCGCTGGAGGTGCCACGGTCGGCTTCTCCGGCATCGGCGGAAAGCTGACTTTCGACGGCCAAGCCGGCTCGGATACGCTCGTCGTGCGCGGCACGGCGGGTGCCGACGACATTGCCGCCACCGGGACGCTGGTGACCGTTGGAACGTTCAAGAAGGTAGATTACCTCTCCGTGGAAGCACTTCGGATCGAGGCGCGCGAGGGCAGCGACATGATCACCGTGACGGCCGCGGCGGCGGTGCCGATCTTTGTCGATGGCGGCGACCCGGTCGGCATTGCGCCAGGGGACCAGTTGGTTTTGAAGGCGGGTGGCGCGACCATGTTCCAGCTCGGGCCAGAGACGGATGAAGGCGCCTTGATCGAGGCGGGTCGAGAGCCGGTCTCGTTCGATCATCTGGAGGGTGTTACGATCGATGGCGCACCGATCGCCGTGGTGCTTGGCACGCCTGGCGACGACGACATTACGGTGATGGCGCGCCACGTTTCCACGCATGCCGGCGCGGACGGCGCACAGGATTTCACGGTCATGGTAAGGGATTCGGTGGAGGTCCTATTCCTGAATACGCCGGTGCTTTTCGTCGACGCCCTGGGCGGAGATGACGACGTGATTTTCCGCGCTCCGGCTCCCAATGGCGCGTCGTGGAACGTACAGGCGACGATCGTGGGCGGCCCCGCCGCCACGGGGATTGGCTCGCGCGGAGACCGCTTCTCCTTTGAGAACACCGGCGCGCATTCCGCGGAGGAGTCAACGCCCGGAGTAACCTACACTCCCGCGGGCGGAGATCGCGGCGCGTTTTTGCTCGGACAGGCTGCTCCTTCGCTGATGACGCTCGCGTCTTCCTTTGCCGTCCCGGAGCTAGGCTACGCGTCGTCTACCGGCGGCTTCGGGCGCGCCGAATTCGACGGGCATGGGAGCGCCGGAGCGTTTACGATCGTTGGGACCGCGGTGGCGGACGCGATCACCCATACGCCGGGTGCGACGGCGGACTCGGGGCGGCTCGCGGTCGGCGACCTGCTGCCGGTGGACTATGAAAACCTCGGTTCGGCGGTGTTGAAAGTCGATGGCGCAGCGGGCGTCGACACGCTGAGCGCGCTCGGCACCGAAGCGAATGACGCCCTCGGGTTAAATGCGGCAGGCCACGTTTTCGCAGCGGGAAGGCTCTCAATTCTCCCATTGAACGTGGAGCATTTGGTCGTGCGCGGGTTGGGGGGCGACGATGCGCTTAGCGTCACGGCGCCAGCCGGGGGACAGCTTTTTCAGACGATCACGCTCGACGGCGGGACTCACGCCAGCGGCGACGTTGCCACGCTCGACGGCAATGGCGCGGACGCGACGGTCGCGTTCGGAGCGGCGAATGGCGCGGCCGGGGTCACGGGTGGGGGGCTGGCGGTGGGCGGCCTCACGATTCTCGGCACCGAGGCGCTCAACCTGAATGCCCGAGCTGGAAAGATCTCGATTGCCGGCTCGAGCGAACCGGATTTCTTCGACGCCACGCCGAGGACCGCGACGGGCGCCACGATTTTCGCGGAAGGCTCTGCGCCGGTGCTGCACACGGACAACTCCGGCATGCTGACCTTCACCGCGGGCAAGTCGCTGATGGTCCATGGCACCGTGGCGGATGACCTGATCACCATAACCCGCGGTGCCAACTCGCAGGTGCTGGTCGGTGCGCTCAAGCTGATCAACCTCACCGCCGCAACGGTGCCAGTGCTGAACGTTCGCGGAGAAGCGGGGGCGGATGTGGTTGAAGTCCGTGGTGCGGGCGGGCCGGCGCTTACGGTCGGGGGTGGGGATCCTTTCGTACGGAGCGGCGGAGACACCGTGCGCGTGTTCGCGAGTGGCGGGCAGAGCCAGAGCATATTCACGGTCACGCAGGGCGCGACGACTGATTCCGGCGCGATCCGCCTCGGGTCAGACGTCACGCAATTTCAAGGCATCGAGCACGTCGCGCTCAACGCGGGGGGCGGCGCCGGCGCCGATTCCGCGACCGTGACCGCCAACGACGCGGACAACGCGATCCTGGTGACGGTCCTCGGCGGGGGGGGCGCGACGGTGACCTCGGATGCCCAGCCGGCCGTTTCCTTCGAAGCGTTCAGCCCGGGCAGCGCGATCACGGTGCAATCACTCGCCGGCGACGATGCGCTGGCGGTCGTCATCGCCACCTCGGCGGCGTCGAGTTTCACGTCGATCAATATCGCCGCCGGTCAGCCGTCGGGCGGCGACACGCTCACCGTGAACGCTGTGCCGCTCCACGACGATGCCCTCCAGCTTCAGCCGGCCGGCACGGGAGCCGGCGTCCTCACGGACAATTCGGCGGCCTTTCCGGTGCTCAACTTCACGGGGGTGGAGCACCTCGCGCTGGTGGGGCAGGGCGGAATCGAACACGATGCGCTCCTCGAAAACTTCGCGGCGGGCAACAACACGATCGAGATCACGCCCGGGAGCTCGCCGGATGCCGGAACCATCACCGGCTTCGCCTTCGGCAGCGCGGGCGAGTTCGCGTTTGTTCCGGTGGAATTCCGCGGGTTCCTCGGCTTCGTGGCGGCGCCGACCGCGATCCCGCAGGAGGGGATGCACACGCTCATCGTCAATGGCACCGCGGCGGCGGACACCTTCCAGTTTGGCTCCGCCCCCGCCTTCAGCTCGCAGTTCCCGGCGATCGTGGTGAACACGGGCGCCAACGCCCACACGCCGATTTACTTTTCGAGCGGGCTTTCCCGCGTGATCCTGCGCGGGCTCGCGGGCGACGATGCCTTCGATTTCGCGTTCGACCCGGCGAATGCGTCGGCCCCCGTCATCATTACCGTCGAAGGCGGCGGAGCCGGTGACGTGCTCACGCACACTGCCGTGGCTGGCGCGGAGACTGTCATCGATATCGAGGGCACGATCATTTCCACCGGGGCAAATCTCGTCGAGTTCAATGGCATCGAGGTGCTCGTGCAGCGCTCGAGTGGCCCGGGTTCCACGCTGCGAGTGCTCGGCACGGCGGGTCAGGATAATCTGGAAGTCACGCCGACTGCTGAGGGCGCCGGCGGCATCGAAGCGGGCGGAAGTTACCCTTCAGTCCACTTCAGCGGCCTCCGCGGCGCGCTCACGATCGACTCGCTGGGCGGGGCGGATTCCGTCACGGTCCATGGTTCGGCGGGGGCGGACGCCATTGCGATGACGCGGGGCGTGCAGACGGTGGTGGCGGTGAACGGCTTCATGCCGGTCCAAATCGAAACGGCGAGCGCGGAGGCGATCGCGATCAACGGTGGCTTGGGAAACGACGCCTTCACAATTTCTGGGTCCTATGGGCTCCTTTCGGGACCGCATGGTGCGCTCACGATCGACGGCGGCGGCCATGCCGATACGTTGACCGTCTATGCCGCGACGGGCCTGACGACAGTCGTCCCCGGCGCGATGCCGGATGCCGGCGAGGTGAATGGACCGCAAGGCTCGAGGCTCGCGTTCCATGCTATCGAGAGCCTCAGGATCGAAGGGACGAATCCGCTCCTCGATACGCTTGCGATCGAGGGAACGAGTGCTGCCGATGCCTTCGCTGCGTTCGTAGCGGGCGCAGTCAACCGGATTACGGTGAACGATCGGGTAGCGACTGATTTCGCAGGCTTTGCCACGGTGCGGCTTGAAGGGCGGGCGGGCGACGATGTATTCAATGTCCTTCCCGTGGGTCTGAGCGTGGGTGCGATTGAGGTGCGGGGCGGTGAGGCCGCGGGTGGGGATCGCCTCGTGGTCAGTGGCACCGCCGCGGCGGAAGGGATCGAATTGCGCTCACTCTCCGCGGATTCCGGCATTGTGACGATCGCCGGCACCGCGCCGATCAGCCTTAGCGGGGCGGCTGTGACGATCCACGGCTTGGGCGGTGGAGATGCGCTCACGGTAGTGACGCCGCGCGGTACGCAGGAGGTGCGGGTGGCTGGCGGCGCGGCGGCAGACGCGGGAGATGTGGTGGGCGATGCACTCGTGCCACTGCATTTCGACGGCCTCGGCCTCAGCGGCTCACTCGCCATGACAGATCTGGACGGCGGGCGCGCCGACCGGCTGATTTACAGCGGCACGGAGGCCGATGATCTCTTCACGGTCTCCGGGCATGCCGTGGCGCTGGGGGGGCGCCTCGTTCTCACCGCGCCCGGCGCCGCGACGCTCGATCTGCGCGGGCTTGGCGGCAGCGACACCTTTGTGCTGGCGGGCACCGGAGTGTTTGGGACCGTGCGGCTCGAAGGAAGCGGCTCGGACGCGAATGTGGCGAATTTTTCGGGAGACGGGACGCTGCTCACGGCGGGAGCGGATCACGCGAGCGGAAGCGGGCTGGGGACGGTTTCGCTCGCCGGGATTGCGACGGTGAACCTCGCGAACGGCGCCGGGCAAATCACTATCCAGGGGACGGCGAGCGCCGATGATTTTCACGCCGTGGCAACCGGCGCGAGCTCCGCGCGCATCGAGGTGGCGGGCGTGACCTTGAGCACGACGAACACGGGCGCGGTCGTGATCGACGCGCTCGCCGGGGCCGATGCGGTGACGATCGCGGGCAATGCGCTGGCGAACGTCGTCACCGTGACGGCGGGCTCCGTGACGGCTGTGGCGATCGATGGGCAAAAGGTGATTGGCGTGGCCGCGGCGGCAGAGTTACTCGCCATCGAGACTGGCGATGGAAGCGATTTCGTCACGCTTACCGGTGCGGAAGGCGCGCCGCTCTCGGTCGATCTTGGCGCGGGCACGGACACGCTGAATGCGGCTGGGTTCACGGGTCACGGGCTGAGCGTGCACGGCGGAGCGGGGTCCGACACGATCACCGGAAGCGGCGGGGCCGACGCGATCTTCGGCGGCGACGGGGATGACCTCGTCACCGGCGGCCCTGGCAACGATCAGATCTTCGGCGGGGACGGCTCGGATCGCTTCATCTGGAACCCGGGCGACGCTTCCGACCTCATCGACGGCGAAGCGGGCGTGAACGTGTTGACCTTCAACGGCAACGCCGCGGCGGAGAAATTTGCGATCACCGCGAATGGGACACGCGTTACGCTCTCCCGCGATTTGGGTGGTGTCTCCTTGGACCTTGCAGACATCGAGGAAATTCGTCTCGGGGCGGGCGGGGGCGGGGATCTCCTTTCCGTCGGCGATCTCACCTCGACTGGGGTACGGCTGATTGCCGTCGATCTTGGCGCCGGCGACCTTGCGAACGACCAGGTCAGCGTTGCCGGCCGGGAGATTGCCGATGTGCTGGGCGCGAGCTTCGCGGGTGCGGCCATTAAAGTGACCGGCCTGCGCTACGACGTGAGCCTGACCGGAAGCGCGGCTTCCGACACGCTCACCCTCCTGGCCGGCGGCGGGAATGATGTGCTGACCGCCGCGCCCGGAGTGGAAACGCTGATCGGCATCGTGCTCGACGGTGGCAGCGGTGCCGACACGATTACCGGCAGCGGCACTCTGCTCGGCGGCGACGGAGAAGACGTGCTCACCGGCGGAGCGGCGGCCAATATTCTCGACGGTGGAGCAGGCAACGATTTGCTGATCGGCGGAACAGGCGCCAACGCGATGTTTGGGGGCGCGGGGGACGATCGTTTCGTCGCCGGACCGGCGGCAACCTCCATCGATGGCGGCGCGGGCTTCGACACCTTGCAAGTGACCGGGACTCCCGGCGCGGATCGGCTCGAAATTCTCCAAACCAACGCGGGTGAGCTCGTGCAGATCGTCAATGGAACGATGCTCACTCACGCCATCACCGCGCTGGAAAGCGTGCAAGTGGAGGCCGGCGCCGGGGATGATTTGATTCGCGTGGTGCAAGCCGATGCGCTGGCTGCGACCCCGGTCGCGAGCTTGCGCGTGGTCGTGGAAGGCGGCGCTTCGGCGGCCGGCGACCGCCTCATCGTGGTGGATGACGGCCCCGGGGATACCATGATCCAGCGACCGGGACGGTTTGGGCCGGAAGGCTCGGTGACGATCGATGCGCTGCCCGCCATCGTGTACGGCGGAGTCGAATTCGTGCAGCCCGTCGGGGGTACCGATGGACTCAGCCAAGTCGTCGTCATGCGGCCGGATGCGTTTGAATTCAACGACCTGCGCTCGGCGGCGACGCACCTTGGCATTGGGTCCGCGCCGGCCGGAGACGTTGCCATCGATTCCGTGGCCGATGCGGGTTTTGGCACATCCGCAGATCACGATTTCTTCCGCGTGCAAGCCTCGAGCGGCGGCAAGATGACCTTCAGTGTGTACTTCCAGACGCTCGGCAGTCTGGCAAATGGGAGGGCCGGCCTGCCTGGCAACGGGAACCTCGAAATCGAAGTTCTCGATGCCGCCGGGCAGCACGTCGTCACGGGCCTCGAGACGACCTTTGGCAGCAGCGCCAGCATGATCGTCCGCGAGGGCGAGGTCTACTATCTAAAGGTGTCCGGCGCGACTCCGGAGGCGGTGAATGCTTACCAAGTGACGGTTGCCAGCGCGGCCCTTCCCGGCTTCCCCTACGTGGGAGGCAAGGCGACGAGCGACGGCACCGCTTTCACCCCTGCGGTGCAGTATTCGACCGGCAAAGGCACCCGCACCGTCGCCGCGGGCGACCTCAACAATGACGGCAAGCTCGACATGCTTACCGCGAATTCCGGAGGGCGCACCCTTTCGGTGCGCCTCGGTCGCGGCGATGGGACGTTCGACGCCCCGCTCCAGTTTTCCACGCGAGGCAAAGTGGCTACGTCGATGGTGGTGGGCGACTTCAACAGCGACGGCAATCTCGACGTCGCGGCGGTCGTGCGCGGCGAGAACCGGTTTCTGCTGTTTGCAGGCGATGGCGAAGGCCGCCTAGGCGCACCGGTGCTGCACAAAGTGCTCGGTGCGCGCGGGGCGATGGCGCTGCGTGCAGCCGACCTCACGGGCGACGGCCGGCTCGATCTCGTCGCGGCCAGCGCGGCCAGCAATACCGTGAGCGTCCTTGCGGGGAACGGCGCCGGCGGCTTCGGCAAGGCCGTGAATTTCGCGACGGGTGGGAGATTTGCGCACGATCTCGCACTGGGCGACTTCGATGGCGACGGGAACCTTGACGCGGGAGTCGCCAACCTCCGGAGCAACAGCGTGAGTGTGCTCTGGGGCGATGGCGCAGGGAGCTTTGGCCCCGCCACCCGCTTCGCCGCCGGAGGCGTGCCGCTGGCGCTGACGGCGGGAGATTTCAATGGCGACGGTCGGGCGGACCTCGCGGTCGCCAACGGCAGCGCGAGCTACACAACGATGCTGCTGGGAGCCGGGACTCGCGGCTCACTGGCCTTCGAGGGGCAGGCGCAGGCGCACTCGGGCGGCAGCGGCGCGGCCCGTCCGCGCACGATCGCCGTGGGCGACTTCGATGTGGACGGCAAGCTCGACCTCGTTCTCACCACCGAGTCGGGGCGTGACGTGCGCGTGCTGCTCGGCAATGGCAACGGAACGTTCATCGCTCCATTTACTTTCGCCACCGGTTTGCATCACGCCCGCGCCCCGCTCGCGCTTCTAGTCGCGGATTTAAATGGCGATGGGCTCAGCGACCTGCTGGTCGCGAACCCGGGCGCCTCAAAGGTCAGCGTCCTCCTTCGGCGCACTGACGCCTGACCGGCTCTCCTGCGCCATCCCCGTTTTCGAACTTCCAATCATGACCCGCTCCTCCTTTCGATCGCTGTTCCGCCCTTCCCGCCGGCCTGCGGGTTCTCCCCACCGCTCACGGGCGACGGGTATCGAACGCCTCGAAGCGCGCATCACCCCCGCTTCCCTCGTGCTCGCCGGGACGCTGCAAATCCTCGGCGACGATGGTGGTACGGCCGTGGATGACCAGATCACGGTCAGCCTGAAGGCGGGTGAACCTGGCACAATTCAAGTCGTGCAAAATGGGGCGGTGAGCGAGTTTGCCGCCGGGGCGGTGAACGCAATCGACGTGCAGACTTTTGCCGGCAACGATGCGCTGACCTTCGATTTCATGTTCGGAAATCCGCTCGACGCGGGCGGCGTGAGCTACGACGGCGGCGCCGGGAGCAATGGACTTTCCTTTCTCAACGGCAGCGCGACGGCGGATGAGCACAGCCCGGGCGCCGCGGTAGGGCAGGGGACCATCGCGCTCACGATACCCGGGCCCGGTGGGAGCACCTCGTCGATTGCCTACGCGGGGATCACGCTGGTGAATGACTACCTTGCCGGGCCGCTGACGATCAACGGCACTAGCGCCGCGAACGCCATCCAATACGCCATCGGCAGCAACAATGCCGGTAGCGCGGATGACGGCAGCCGCGCCCGAGTGACGGTGGATGGTTTTACGCCGGTGCAGTTCACCAACAAAAGCACGGTGACGATCGATGCGCTGGCGGGTGGCGATACCATCACCCTGGCCAACGCCGCGCGGCCCAGCGGGCTCGGCTCCCTCACGATCCTCGGCGGCGGCGCGGCCGATACGCTGTGGATCTCAGGTACAGCCAACGCGGAGAGCTTTGAATATCAGGCCCTCGGGGCGGAGAGCGGCAATCTGCTCCAGGCGAGCGGCGTGGCGCAGCCGGCCGTCAATTTTCAGGGGATCGAAGCGCTCACGATCGACGGTGGCAATAACGCGCAGGCGGACACGCTGACTGTGCGAAGCGGTGCGGGCGCGGACGTGCTGGTGCTCACGCCGGCGGTCGCTCCGGATGCGGCGGTGCTCCAGCAGTTTGGCAGCGGCGGAATTGGGTCGGCGGCCAATGCGGTGGCGCTCACCTTCTCGAACCTCGGGCAACTCGGCTCGCTCATCTTGCTCGACGGCTTGGGTGGACGGACGGACACTCTCCTTCATCAGGGAACCGCTGCCGCAGACTCCTTCGGCGTGAATGAAGAGGGTGTGGTTTCACTCGGCGCCCGCATCCAGATTGCGACCGCCGGCATCGGCATGCTCTCGCTCCAAGGCTTGGATGGAGACGATCTGTTCACGCTGTCGGGGGCATCGCCCATCAACTCGATCCTGGTGGATGCCGGCAGCGGTGTGGCGGATGCCGTGACGGTGCTCGGCACCGCGGGCAGCGACAGCCTGGCGGTCTCCCTCACTACGGCTGGCAGCACCGTGACGGCGGGCAGCCGCAGCTTCGGCGTCTCCGGCCTCGAAAATCTGAAAATCAGCGGCAACGCCGGCGATGACTCCTTCACGGTCTCGGCGTTTGGCTCCGCGAGCACCTTGGTGCGCCTAGAAGTGATGGGCGGCGGACAAGCGGGTGATACCCTTCTGGTTAACACCACGGCGGGCGCGGACGGCATCGAATACGCGGTGAGCAATACGACGGAAGGGGATTTCACCGCAAACTCCGCTGGCCCTGCCCTGCGCTTCGGCGGGATGGGTGGAACGGTGACGCTCGACGCCAGGGCGGGCGCCGACAGTCTGCGGGTGAATTGGAATGGCCACACAGGCAACTCCACGGTGATCCTCGGAGCAACGACAAGCCTGGTCTCGGTTTTCGGCGCCAAATCGCTGACCCTCGCGGCGACGACTCTCGAGGCGCTTAGCCTTGATCTAACCAACCAGGACAACGCAGTGCAGATTTCCGGCGCGGCCGGCGGCGCGTTGGAGACGATGGCCGTCCTGGGCGGCGCCGGGGACGACGAGGTGACGGTGAGCTTCGCAAACGGTACGCCAATCCCGGCCGGCGGGCTTCATTTCGCCGGTGGCATCGGGCTTAATTCGCTTACGCTCACCGGAGGCTCGGAATCGGCAGATACCCACACACCGGGGGAGGCAGTGGGCGAGGGGACCATCGCCATCACGCCGGTTGGGGGGGGGTCGCGCACGATTACTTTTGCAGGCGTTGGGCAGGTGACGGATTTGGTCGCGGGACCGCTCGTGCTGCATGGCACAGCGACGGCCGACACCATGAGCTACGAAGCAGGCGGAGTGACCGCGAATGGCGCCGTGACGATCAATGGGCGCGCGGCGATCGAGTTTTCCAACAAGACGATCCTGAAGCTTGTCGCCCTCGGCGGGGTGGATGCGATCAGCCTCAATAATCCGAACTCTCCGACGGGCCTTAAATCGGTCGAGGTCGATGGCGGCGAGGCTGCGGGAGGTGCGAATTCGCTTACTGTGCAGGCCCACGGAACGGGCGCCGCCATCGTTTGGACGCCGCAGGCGGCCGACGGCGGAACGCTCACGGGTGCGGACCCGGCGCCAGTGACGGCGCTGGGAATCAAGTCGCTCCTACTGCGCGGCGCGGGCGTAACCGATCGCCTGGAAGTGCGCGGCGGTACGACGGGAGACACTTTTACCTTCGCGCCTGGCGCCGCGGGCGATGCCGGTAGCGTTGCAGTCGAAAGCGCGGCGGGTGCGGCAAGCCGACTTGGGTTGAGCTTCGAAAACCTGGGCGCGTCCGGGCGGCTGACCTTCGTCGGCGGAGGCGGCGCGAACTCCCTGAGCTACCGGGGTTCGGGGGCGAGCGACTTCTTCGGCGTACTGGCGGACGGCACAATCAGCCTCGTGAGTGGAGCGACGACACACCTTCCGGTCACGGCCAGCGAGGTGCAAACGATCACCTTGAGCGGATTGACTGGAACCAATGTTTTTGCGATCGCCGCGGCACATCCGTTCAGCGGCGGGATCACCATCGACGGGAGTGTGGCGGGCGGCTCGGGAGCCCTGGAAATTACCGGCGCGGTTGGATTGGCGGAGACAGTCCGGATAGGGTTGAATCCGGCGAAGCCTGAGGCTCAGGAAATCCTCGGTGCTGGCGCACCGCTGCACGCCCATGCGGTGAGCTCGATTCGTTATACGGGCGCGGGCGCCGATGACCTGCTCACGACCATGCCCGGCGTAGCGGATGATGCGGCGATCCGCGTCGAAGGCGGCGTTGCCGGTGACCGCATGACCTCGGCGACCCTGCCGCGGATCGAATTCGCCGGGCTGAAGGGCTTCGTCGTCGATGTTTCGGCCGGAGGGAGTCAAACCGTTACTTTCACACCGAGCGCCCTGACAGGAGCCATGGCCGGCAACTACCGCCTTGCCGGCGATGGGGCTGATACGCTGGCCGTCGAAGGGCTCGATGGCCCCTCGGGTTTGGACGACATTTTCACGATCACCGGCGCGGCTGGTGCAGCAACGGTGACTGTGCTCGATGGGGCAACTGGAGTGACGATCACGGAGATTGCCGGAGCTTTGGCGCGGCTGAAGATCAGCAGCCGCGGCGGCGATGACAAGATTTCCATCGATACCGGCGCGCAGGGCCTCATCCAGGTGCCGATCACCCTCGACGGCGGAACCGGGCACGACGGTCTCACGATCCTCGGCGCGCCTGCCACGGCCGTGAGCGCGGTGACCTTTACGCGGGACGAGGGGCGGCTCGACTATGCGAGCGGCAGCAGTACGGCGATGACGATCGACTTCGCCAACCTCGAGGGCGTGTCCGATCTCTCGATGGCGGCAAATCTCAGAGTCAACGCCACGACCGCGAACAATCTGATCAGCTATACCCCCGCGCTTGAAGGGGGCAGCACGGGGAAGGTGAGCATCGACGGCAGCGATGCGATCCTCTTCTCAAACAAGACCACGCTGACGATCGAGGGTCTCGCCGGCACCGACACGTTTAACCTCACAGGGGGACGGGCTCCCACCGGGCTGACTGAAATCGTGGTCCACGCGGGCGCCGGAGCCGATGACACCCTGATCGTCACCGGCACGAGTGCGTCGGAGACCTTCGTTTACCAGATTGGCGCTTCGCTCCCGGCCGGTACGACGGTTGCACTTTCTCCCGCGTCCTCGAGTGTGGCCGTAACAGGTCTGCCGCGGGTCACTTTCGCGGGCATCGAGGATACGCAACTCCACGGTCTCGATGGCGGTGATGTATTTCGGATCGGCCGGAATGCCGGGGGACGAGTCACTGTCTTCGGCGGCGTAGGTTCGGATGCGGTCGACTTTTCGGATTCGCCACTCGCGGTTAATCTCAATCTCGACCTGCTCGGCGCGGCGCAAATTGTCAGCTCGGGCTCGATGGCGTTCAGCACCTCCACGGTGATCCTAGGCGACCTGCTCGAAAACTTCACCGGCAGCACCCAAAATGACACCGTGCGCGTGCAGCCGAGGGCGTTTCTGCGGATGATCGACGGTGGTGGCGAAGACGCCGTGCGGCCGGGCGACACGCTCATCCTGGACGCACAGGGGACCGCGCCGACCGTAAAATACACCACCGCCGTGGATGGCATGGCGGCCGCGTTCGGACGCGCGCCTATCACCTTTGGGGAGATTGAGACGCTACAGACGACGAACACCGCCGGTGGCACGAGCGGCGGCACCGGAAGCCGGCTCGGCGCGGACTCATTTTCCTCCGCCGTCTGGAGACTGCCTGGTGGCGGGTCGCGCCAACTCCTGGCCGGCGACGTGAATGGCGACGGGCTGACCGACCTCGTGGAGAATATCCGTCCCCGGAGGCAAATCGCGGTGCTCCTCGGCAATGGCGACGGCAGTTTCCAGCCGGCGATTTTCTCAAGCTATACTGCCCACGGGATTAGCTCGTTAGTGCTCGGCGACTTCGACAGCGATGGCGATCTCGACACCGCGGTCACCAGTCATATCGATCGTTCCGTCGCCATTTTGGCAAACGACGGCACGAACCATTTCAGGTTTTCCAGTCGCGTACCGCTCGCCCATGCAGCCCGCATTATGATCGCCGCCGATTTCAACGGCGACGGTGACCTTGATCTGGCAGCGAGTGAGCGTGGAGGAGCCAAAATCAGCATTTTGCACGGCCAGAGCGGCCTGTCGTTCGGCGGGGCCGTCCGTTATGCTGCGGGGTTGCATGTGCCGCGCGATTTGGCAGCGGCCGATTTCAATGGGGACGGCCGGCTCGATTTGGCGGTAACCGATGCGATGACGGCGAAGATCGCGGTGCTGGGGGGCGTCACCGGCGGCGGATTCGGCCCGCCGATCCTGGTGCGCGGCGGCGAGCGTGCCGCGGCGGTGGTCGTTGGAGACTTCAATTCGGATGGCGACCCCGATCTTGTGTTGACCGGCCAAGGCCGGCATAGCGTTGTCACGTTGATCGGCAACGGGACGGGTGAATTTTTCGAGCCTTCGCGGACGCCGTTTCCTCGTTCCGTGCACCCGCTCACGCTCAGCGCCGGCGACTTTAATTTTGATGGCATCCTTGACCTGGCGCTCGGTGGGAAGCGGAAAGCCGAGCTGGTCTTCATGCTCGGGAATGGCAGTGGCACGTTCCAGTCGCCGTTCCGCCATCCGGTCACCGACTTGCCCCGCACTCCTGCCCTGGTCGTCCTTGGAGATTTCAATAGTGACGGCGCGATGGATATCGCGGCGCTCGATCCCTCCACGAACCGGCTCACCGTCCAAATCCGTGTCTGATTCGCCCGCGTGAGCAACCGGACCCACCCGGGACCGGGGTGAGCGCCGCGCATCCGCCTTCATTCAATGCCTGTCGAACTTCAACGCAACCCGCTTGAGCGCGCCGGCCAGGCCCCGGCGGGGCGGCTGCGGCGTCTCTGCGATTTCAGCGGCGGCGTGAAGGCATTCTGGGCGGAATATCTCGCGGTGCTGGCCGAGAGCGTGGAGGCGCGGGCGGCGGTGCTCCTGCGTGCCAACGCGCAGGATCCGACCGGCTGGAAGAGAGTGCTCGCCTGGCCTTCTGGGGGCGTCGGCGAGTCGCGGCAGTTCCTCGCGACGGCTACCGATGTGGCCGAAGCTTGTACGGGAGAGGCTAGCAGCCGGCGGGCGGTGCCCGGCGGCTGGTGCCTCGGAAGGCGGCTCGCCGATGAGCGTGAAGGCGAGGTGTGGGTAGCCGTCCTGCTGCTGCCGGAACTGGCGAGGGAGCAGGCGGATGAGTCGCTCCGGCGGCTCGGCTTGCTCGCGCATTTCCCCGCGGTTTACCAGCTCCGCCAGCGGACTGAGCGCTCGGAGCAGGCGGTCACTCACTTCGCTTCCGTGTTGGAGCTCATCTCGCTGCTCGATGAGCATGCGCGCTTTCCCGCCATGGCCATGGCGCTGTGCAACGAACTGGCGGCCCGCCATCGGTGTGCACGGGTGAGTCTCGGCTGGCTGGAGGGTGAGGAGGTGCGGTTGAAAGCCCTCTCTCATTCGGAAAAATTCGACCGGCGGACGGAAGAGGCGCAGCGACTGGAGGCCGCCATGGACGAGGGGCTCGATCAGGACGAAGTGATCGTCTGGCCGGAGCCGGCGGAGCAAGGCCGGGTGACGCGTGACCATGCGCGGCTGGCGGCGTCCGGCGGTGCTCCTTTTGTATGTTCTCTTCCGCTGCGGCGCGATGGCGTGCCCGTGGCGGTGCTTACATGCGAGCGAGGCGCGGAGGCTTTTGCGGAAGTCGAGCTGCGGCTGCTCGCGCTGTGTGGCGATATGGGGATCCGCCGGCTGGCGGACCTGCACCGGAGCGACCGGTGGTGGGGAGCGCGCTGGCTCACCGGCGCGCGGGAGCAATTCGCGAAGGTGCTCGGGCCGCGGCATACCGGGGCCAAGCTGCTTGGTCTCGGTCTCACCGCCGTGCTCGCTTTTCTCGTTTTTGGCCGGGTTTCGCATCGCGTGGAGGCCTCGTTCACGCTGGCGGCCGCGCGCGCGGCGTACCTTTCCGCGCCCTTCGCCGGTTACATCGACGAGGTGCGAGTCGAGCTGGGCAGCGAAGTGCGGGAGGGCGAAACGCTGGCCACCCTCGATCCACGTGAGCTTCTGCTGGAGGAGGCCGCGGCTCTGGCGGATCAGGTGCGATACCAGCGCGAAGCGGAGAAAGCGCGCGCGGCGGAAAAGATCGGCGAAATGCGCATCGGCGAGGCGCAGGCGGAGCAGGCCCGGGCGCGGCTCGAGTTGGTTCGGCACCGGCGCGGGCAGGCGGTGGTGGTCGCGCCGTTCGACAGCGTGGTGGTCGAGGGCGATCTCAAGAAGCGCATCGGCGCCCCGGTCAAACAAGGCGACGTGCTTTTCAAGGTGACGCGGCTCGACCAGCTCTACGCAGAGTGCGAGGTGCCCGAGTCGGAGGCGCATTCGCTGCGGCCCGGCGGGCGCGGCGAGATCGCGTTTGCCAGCATGCCGAAGCTCCGCTTTCCCGTGCACATTGAGAGCATCGAGCCGGTGGCGCGCTCGCGCGAGAGCGGCAATGTCGTAGTGGCCCGGTGTATCCTGGATGGCGGGCGCCCCGATTGGTGGCGGCCGGGGATGCGCGGCGCGGTCCGGCTCGCCGCCGGCGAGCGCGCCCCGCTCTGGATCATCGGCCACGGGACGGCGGACTTTTTGCGGATGCATCTCTGGTGGTGAGAATTATGGCCGCTGCTGCACCAACTTTCAGCGAATCCTGGTATCGGATCGAGGCCGCCCGCGTGGCGCTGCGCTCCCACGTGCAGGTGCGCCGGCAGACGTTTCGGCGCGAGCGTTTCCACGTTCTGCACGATCCGCTGAACAATCATTTCTTCCGGCTCCGCCCGGAGGCGTGGGCCTTTGTCGCGCGGCTGCGGCTCGACCGCACGGTGGGCGACGCCTGGCGTGAATGCCTCGAAGCGCAGCCGGAGGAGGCGCCCGGCCAGGAGCAGGCGCTCCAGTTGCTTGCGCAGCTCCATGCCGGGAATCTGCTGCAGACGGAGCTCTCCCCAGACTCGGCGAAAATGTTCGAGCGGCAGCGCATCACGCGGCAGCGCGAGGCGCGCGCGACCTGGTTGAACGTCATGTTTGCGCGTATCCCGCTGCTCGATCCGGACCGCGTGTTGCGCCGATGCGCCCCGGTCCTGCGCGCGGTCTGGAGCCCGGCCGGAGCACTGCTCTGGCTCGGGGTCGTTGCCGCCGCGCTCAAGGTGCTTTTCGATCACGCCGGAGAATTGCGCGATCCCGCGCAGGCGCTCCTCGCGCCCTCGAATCTCCCGCTGCTCTACGCCGCGATGCTCGGCGTGAAACTCCTCCACGAGCTCGGCCACGCCAGTGCGTGCCGCCGCTTCGGCGGCGAGGTGCATGCGATGGGAGCGATGCTGATGGTCTTCATGCCGATGCCGTACGTGGATACGACCTCGTCGTGGGGCTTCCGCTCGCGCTGGGCCCGCGCCCTCGTGGGCGCGGCGGGGATGATTGTGGAGCTTTTCCTTGCCGCGCTCGCGGTTTTCGTCTGGGCCGCGACGGGACCCGGCGCCGTGCACAGTCTTGCGTATAACGTAATCTTCGTCGCCTCGGTCACGACTCTCCTCTTCAACGCCAATCCGCTGTTGCGCTTCGACGGCTACTACATTCTCTCCGATCTCGCCGAGATCCCGAATCTCCAGGGCCGCGCGCAGCGGCAGCTCGCCTATCTCGTGGAGCGCCGGCTTTTCGGAGTGAAAGCCGCCCGCCCCCCCGGTGGCTCGGCGCGCGAAAGCGTGTGGCTTACCGCGTACGGTATCGGCAGCTTCGCCTACCGGTTGCTGCTCACCTCGGGCGTGCTGTTTTTCCTCTCCGGGCACTATCTGCTCCTCGGCCTGGTTGCTTTCGTAGTGTGCGGATGCACCTGGATCGTGCTGCCGGTGGTGAAAGGGGTGCAATACCTTGCAACGAGCCCGCGGCTGGCGCGGCAGCGTCCACGCGCGTTGGCGGTCAGCCTTGGGGCAGTGGCGGCAGCGGCGGTGGTGCTGGGCCTGGTGCCGGTGCCAAACCAGTTCCGCGCGCCGGGCGTGCTCGAAGCGGAAAGCCATAGTGCCGTGAGCACGCAGGTCGCGGGTAACGTGCGCGCGATCTCCGCGCTGAGTGGCAGTGCGGTAGTCAAAGATCAGCCCCTCCTCATTCTCGAGAATCGCGAGTTGGAGCTCGAGCTCCTCGCCGGCCGCGCCGAGCTCGATGAAGCACAGGCGTTGCGGGGCCTGGCTGCGCGCGAGGGAGCGGCTGACCTGGAGCCGATTGACAGCCGGATCGCGGCCGTCGTGAAGCGCCTCTCACGCCTCCACGAGAGCGAGGCGGCGCTCACGGTGCGAGCCCCGCAGAATGGCATTTGGGTCGCGCCGGGCCTCCAGGATTTGCCCGCGAGCTGGCTCGCGCGCGGCGCCGAGTTGGGCGAGATCTTCGATCCGCGCTCATTCCAGTTTTCCGCCGTCGTTTCACAGGAGGAGGCGTCGCGCCTCTTCGGTCGCGAGATCCGCTCGGCGCAGGTGCGGCTGTGGGGTCAGGCCGAGAACGTACTCGCGGTGGGCGCGCAAAAAATCATCCCGGCGGAACGGCAGGAGCTCCCCTCCGCCGCGCTCGGCTGGCGCGGGGGCGGGGAGATTGCGCTGGCGGCGAAAGACGCGACCGGCACGCTCGCGCGAGAACGCTTTTTCGAAGTGCGCGCGCGCGTCGATCAGCCGCCCGGGGTCGAGCTGCGGCACGGTCTTTCCGGGCAAATCCGCTTCGAGCTGACGCGTGAGCCATTGCTCTCCCAGTGGCTGCGAAAGTTGGGGCAACTGCTGCAAAGACGGGGGCTCCCGGTATGAGCGCGCTGACTCTCGAGCACCGGCTCTGTGCCATGCGGGCACCCGCGAAGCCATCCGCCGGACTCGATGCGCTGGCCGATCGGCTCGGCGGAGCATGGCGCCGGCGTCGCGCCCTGCCAGTGCTGCGCGAAGACGCTCAGAAAGTGGAGGCGCTCGGCGCGGAAATCGCACGGCTTTCCAACGACGCTTTGCGGATCCGGCTGGCAGACGCCGCCGGGCATTTTCGCCGCGCTCGGACCGCCGACGCGCCGAGGCAAATCGCCGCCCTGGCCCTCGTCCGCGAAGCGGCGGAGCGGCAGCTCGGGATGCGCCCCTTTTTCGTGCAAATCATCGGCGCGCTGGCGCTCCGCAGCGGCGCGCTCGCGGAGATGGCGACGGGAGAGGGTAAGTCCCTCACCGCTGCCCTGGCCGCCACCCTGGCCGGCTGGAGCGGACGCCCGTGCCATGTCGTGACCGTGAACGATTATCTCGCCTGCCGCGACGCGGAGAAATTCCAGCCTCTCTACGAATTCTGCGGCCTCGACGTGGGCGCGCTTGCCGGCGCCATGCCTCCCTCGGAACGCGCGCTCAGCCATGCGGCGGCGGTGACTTACACCACGAGCAAAGAGCTGCTCGCCGACTTCCTGCGCGACCGGCTCTGCCTCGGCGGCGCTGGCGCCAGCGCCACCCGGTGGAGCATCCGCCAACTCCGCGACGCCACCGATGCGACGCGCGGCGGCACGGTCCTGCGCGGACTCGATACCGCCATCGTGGATGAGGCGGACAGCGTGTTGATCGATGAGGCGGTCACGCCGTTGATTATCGCTGGTTCCGAAGGACCCGCCGGACCCGCCGGATCCGCCGCGGCGTTCAGCGACGCGTGGAAGTTTGCGGTGAGCCTCACGTCCGGCGTGGATTACCGCCCCAGCGAGAGTTTTCGCGAGGTGGAGCTCCTGCCGGCCGGGCGGCGGAAAATAGCCGAGTTTGGTGCCCGCCTCCCGGCGCTTTGGCGCGGCGTCGCGCGAAAACTCGAGTTGGTCTCGCAGGCGCTCGTGGCGCGAGAGTTTTTTCACGCGGAGCAGCAGTACGTCGTGCAGGACGGTGAAATCGTGATTGTCGATGACTTCACCGGCCGCCTCATGCCCCTGCGCAAATGGCGGCATGGGCTGCACCAGGCGATCGAAGCCAAGGAAGGCGTGGCCATTTCTCCGCTGGACGAGACGCTCGCGCGCATGAGCTTCCAGCGGTTTTTCCGGCTCTTTCGCCACCTCTCGGGCATGACCGGAACGGGGCGCGAGGGAGCGGCGGAGTTCTGGAAAACCTATCGGCTGCCGGTCGTCGCGATCCCGACGAACCGCCCCTGCCGGCGGCGTGATTTGCCGGACCTGATTTTCGCGAAGGCCGAAGCCAAATGGGCGGCGGTGGCCGACGAAGTCGCGCGCCTGCACCCGACGGGCCGGCCCATTCTCATCGGCACGGGCTCGATTGCCGCGAGCGAGGGGCTGGCGGCACGGCTCACCAAGCGCGGCTTCGCGCCCGCTGTCTTGAATGCGACGCGCCATCTCGAGGAGGCGCGAATCATTGCCGAAGCGGGCACGCGCGGGCGGATCACGATCGCTACGAACATGGCGGGCCGCGGCACCGACATCGAGCTTGGCGAAGGAGTGGCCGCGCTCGGCGGGCTGCACGTTCTCGCGACCGAGCGGCACGAGTCGGGCCGCATCGACCGTCAGCTTTACGGGCGCGCCGGGCGTCAGGGCGATCCAGGGAGCGCACAGGCCTTGGTGAGCGCCGAGGACGAGCTGCTCCGCCGCCACGCCGGCGGCGCCGTGCAGCGGTGTTTAAGAATGGTGGTCTCGGGACACGTGCCCGGGCACCACCAGCTCGCCGCCCTTGTTTTCGCCCGCGCCCAAAGGGCCGCGCAAAGGCGCGCGGTCCGGCAGCGGGAGCAGGTGCTCGCACAAGACGACTGGCTGGAGGAGGCGCTCTCCTTCACCGCGTCCCAAACCTAATTACCTCAATTCATCTGACTATCATGGCCTTCGTCGCACCTGGGCTTCTAAGCCGCTCCGGGTGTTTTCCGTCGGTCGTTACCCACTCCCTACCATTATGAAACGCGACGGAAAAAAGATCGGTTTGCGCACACCCTCCTCTCCCCCGGTCGAGCGTCCTGGCCGGTCGCCGAAGAGCAAGAAGCCCCAGCCGCTTGCAGGCCGCTTCGATCTGGAAGCGTTTGAGCCGCGTCTGATGCTCGATGCGACCCCGCTCGCGGTGCTCGACCCCTCCGGCAGACTGACGCTGAACACCACGGCCGGCGCGGATTCTTACGTCGTCAGTCACGTCCGGAACAACGCCGACGCAACCGAGGTCATCAAGGTGACCAGCCTGCTCACGCTTGCGGAAACGACTTATGGTGACAAATCCGCGGGCGCCGCGTTCGGCGTCAGCTCCCTTGCGGCGGATGGCGGCGGGGGCGATGACACCTTCGATTTTTCGAAAGGCAATTCACCGATCACTTCGCCGATCACGGTCATCGGAGGATTGGGAAATGACACGCTCATCGGGCCCACGGCAAATGCCGCGTACCGGATCACCGGCCCTGATGCGGGCTCCGTGACAACCAGCACGAACGGCGGACAATTCACCTTTGCTGGGGTCGAAAACCTCACGGGCGCTGCGGGCTCGAACGATACGTTCACATTCGCGCCCGGCGGCCGCATCTCCGGGCGCGTCCACGGGACCGTTGGGGATCTCGATACGATCATCCTCGAGCTGAATGCGGGTACAACAGCCCAGCGGGTGACCTTTGGCAACGGGATGACGACAGTGGACAACGATACGGGCGATCAGACCGCGGGGGTGGTCGTCGTGAACTATCTTGGCGTTACCGACCCGACGGATTTCGAGGACGACGGCGTGACGCTCAAGCAGCACTCGACCATCTCCGACCCCGACAACCTCACGATTTTGCTCTCGAGCGCGGACGATAGTGCCATCCTGGAGCCGGCGACACAGTTCGGCGTCCTGCGGCTGCGGAGTACCGCGGCCGCTTTTCAGCCGATTGAATTCGATCAGCCAGAGGGTGGGCTTTCCGTCGATCTCGCCGACGGCAACGACACGTTTGCTTTCGCAGCGGACGGACTCCCGCCCGCCGCGAGCGTCGCGGTGATCGGCGGCGCCGGCACGGACAAACTCTTCGGGCCGATCGCCGATAGCGACTGGCAACTCACCGGCGCGGGCGCGGGGACGATCAACGGCGCCGTCAAGTTCAGTGGGATCGAGAATGCCGCCGGCGCCACGGCGCATGCGGACGTCCTTACCGTCCTTGCAGGCGGCAGCCTCACCGGGACGTTTGAGGGGCAACCCACCGACGCTGACAAAATCGTCTACGAGCTGCAGATCGGCCCCAACGCGCAGACGCTCACGTTCGGCAGCGGGAGCACCACGCGGAACGCCAGCATTCTCACCTACACCGGGATCGCCTCGCCTGAGAACATCGTGATTCGTGGGACGGACGGCGACGACCAGATCGTCGTGGGCGCCGAGGGGAGCACACTCCTCATCGCGAGCTCGGGCCTCGGCCTGATCACGCTGTCGCAGCCGGCTCAATCGTTGCTGATCGCGGCTGGCCGAGGCAGCGACACGGTGACGATCAATACGGATCTCATCACCACAGCTGCGTTGTCAGTGCAGGACGATTCCTTCGATCAGGACCGGCTCGTCATTGGCGTCTCGGGCAGTACCGTGGGCCAGACGGTCGATCTCCTGGCGGCCTCCGCCGGTACCGGCACGATTGGCGTCGGCACTCGTACGATCTCCTACGCTGGCATCGAGGATCCGCAGAACCTCCTTCTCCGCGGCACAGCCAATCCCGATGTGCTTCAGCTCGCGCCTTCGTCTTCGGCAGGAAAGCTCCTCTTTAGCAGCGCTACGGGCACGATCACTTTCGAACAGCCGACAGGCTCGCTCGTGATTGAAGCCGGGGCTGGGGACGATACGATCACGCTCCTCCCAGCTTTGGTGCTCACGGTGCCGCTCACGCTCGATGGGGGCGCTGGCTCCGACACGATCGCCCTGGCCGGCACTCTCGCCAAGCTGACGCTGAATGCGAACGACGAAATCGTTACGGACGCCTCCTCCACGGCAAACTTGATCCTGGCGGCTACGGCAGACGCGGATACGTTCACCATCACGCGCCCCTCGGCGGGAATGCTTCAAGTCGCTCGGGGGGGCACTTTCACCACACTTACTTTAAAAAAGCCGGGCTCCTCGTTCTCGCTTAATACAGGCGCCGGCAACGACACGATCGCCATCACCCACACCGCGCAGTTCGACGGGGTGTTCTATGTCGACGGGGGAATCGGCGACGATACGCTCACGGTGAGCGGCAGTTTTCAGAATCTTGGCTATTCGGCGGAAACCGTGACTGACACCGCGAGCGCCGTGGAGCGCACCGTCACGGGAACTGTTCTAAATGACACTATCACCATCGGAAACAGTGGCGGTCAGGTTTTCGTGAAGATCGGCAGCAAGACCACTACCTTTAATGCGCCGACTGGCAAACTAACCGTCGAGGGCGGCGCCGGCCCAGGCTTCGATACATTCCTGCTGCAAGCGCTGAACCTAAACGCGAGCTTGCTGATCGATGGCGGCGGCGGCGCGGATACTGTCACCATTGAGGGCAACGTCTCGCTCGGCAGCGGGTCACCGATCGGGAGCAACCTTGCCATCCTTGCCGAGGAGATCACCGTCAATGGCGGCGTGAAGCTTTCGACGCGCAATGACGACGCCAACGGCACCACCAAAGGCCACGCGGGAAACATCAAGCTCGATGCCTCCGGCGGGCTGGCAAGTCTCACCACAAACTCGACGATCACCGTCGGAAGCGGCGCGCAGTTGCTGGCCAACGTGACGGGTAGCACGTACCGCGCGGGGGACGTGGAGTTGCGTGCGGTTAACGAATTCAATATCCCCACCCCCTATGTCCGCATTCAGGATACCGATGGCGTGATCACGGTTGAGGGGGCGGCCATCCGCGGACGTGACATCCGCCTCACCGCGACGGGAAACAGCGCGACGGTTTTTGGTGAGGGCAGCGCGTTGAATGCGATCCAGCCGGCCGTCGATTTCCTGTTGCCCTCCACTTTCGGTGGCGCGGCGATTTCCAACGCGGATGCACATATCACGTTGAGAGCCGGCACCGAGATTACTGGGGCGAACGTAGACCTCTCGGCACGGGCGAAGACGAGCGCCGTCATCAAAGCGGTGGGGTCAGCCATCGCCTTGTCCTATGGGCAGTCCAAGCCGAATGCCAGCATCGTCGTCGAGAGCGGCGCGAGCATCGTCTCTGCCGGGGGCGTGAGCATCAGTTCACTCGGCGAGAGCGTTCTCAACGTGCAAGCCAAGCAAAGCGGGACGGGGCCGAAGAAGAGTGACGAAAAGGTCAATGTCACCCTCGCGGCAGGGTATAGCGACGTTGTTGTCGACACGCGCGTCTCCGACGGCGCCTTCATTTATGCCGGCGCCGCCGTGACCGTCACGGCGCGCTTGGAAAAAAGCAATGATGTCGCATCCAGCGCGGCGGTCTACGGTGAAGGTTCAGTCGGCCTGGGCCTCGCCGTCTCGATCTTTAAGAGCAACGTGACCTCCACCGTCGGGGGCGTGATCGTCGCGGGCGGCGATATCACGATCCAGGCGACGGGGAATACTTCCAAGAACGACACGGCCGCCACGGCCGCGGTCGGCGTCGGTGACGCTGCCAAAGCCATTCTCGAGAAAAAAGCAAAATTCGACGCAAGCGACTTGGGAAAAAAATTTACCAGCCCCGGCGGCAAACCGATTTTTGACTCTAAAACTGGACAGACGAAGAAGTTCGCCCTTTCCGGGGCCATCGCCTTCGCGGACCACACGAATGCCACTACGGCGACGATCAATTCCTCCGCGCGGCTGACCTCGAGCGGCGGCGCCGTCCTGCTTGACGCCGTGTCTACCGAAGTCCCGGAGATTAGCGCGATTTCGATGATCAATTCGGATAAAACCGATCAGCTAAATAGTCGCGATAACTCGGTCTCCGTGGCGATCAACGTCGGGATCTTTCGCAACACCTCCACGGCGACCGTCGGCAGCGGGGCCATGGTGACTGCGGCACGGCAGATCTCCGTGCTCGGCAAAACCAACATGCCGTACGAAATCCAATGGTTGCAGCTCAATGGCGTGAGCGACATCACCGATAAGCTCAACGGCAATCTCGGCATCCAGAACGGTTTCTTCAGCTCGTGGGCCCAGAGCGCCGCGCAGGGAACCAAGACCGCGGTCGCCGGTTCCATCAACTACTTCGAGGTTCAAAACAAGGCCAACGCCTTGATCAACGAAGGCGCGCTGATCAATGAATATGGCTTCGGGGCGAGCACGGCGGTGAATGGGAATGCCCTCGATCTCGGCGTGGGCGGCGCCTATTTCGCCACCGGCGAGAAAGTGATATACCAAAGCGGCGGCGGTCCTTCGATCGGTGGACTAATCGACGGTCAATCCTATTTCCTGAGTGCGGTGACCGGCCAGCCGGGCAAGTTCCAGCTCGCGGCGACCGCCGGCGGCGCAGCCATCACCCTCACGCCCACCTCGCTCGCGGCGACCCACACGCTGCGGCTCGCCGTGGCGCGCGAAGCGCAAGATCTCAAACTCGAGGCGCGGAACGACGGGCAAACCGTGAATCTCGCCGGCAATTTCGGCCTCTTCAGTTTCGGCGCCAAAGACGGCGCGAACGGCGCCGGCGCGGCCTACACGCACACGCGGTTCGCCAACGACGTCAACGCGGAGATCAAAGCCGGCGCGCGCCTGCGCGGAGACACGCTCCTGGTGCGCGCGGACAATAATTTCCAGGACATCTCCATCGCCCTCGCCACCGCCGCCGGCTCGACGGTCGGCTTTACTGGCTCGGGATCAGCCGTCGAGTTGGATAACACGACCTATGCCCACATTCAGGACGGCGTGACAATCACCACCGGCGCGGGTTTCGTCGAAGTCGCGCGCGAGTTTCACGATCTTTTCGGCGAGGGCAATCTCCACAACGGCTTTGAAAAGCTCATTGGCAACCCGGGCGTGAAGGCCTCCTTCGAGACCTCCGCCGTTGATGTCACGAATGATTACATCAGCATTGGCACGGACCGGGACCTTGTCACCGGCGATAAGGTTAACTACCGCAAAGCCAGCGGAGAACCGGCGCTCGGCGGCCTCTCCGATGAGTCGACCTACTACGTCATCATCGATCGGGTGGCTTTCAATCCGTCGACCAAAATCGATTTGACCGCGGATACGATCAACCTCGGGGCTTACCGCGGCCTTCACACCGGAGATATATTCGATTACACGACCGGCGGCGGAACTGCCGTCGGCGGCCTCGTGGACGCAGGTACATACTTCGTCATCATCGCCGATGCGAGCGATCCGAATAACGTCCAGATCAAGCTCGCGGACACGTTTGCGCATGCCACCTCGGGCACGGCGATCGACCTCACCAGCGGCGCCGAGGGGACAGCTCATTTACTCGTTCCCCAAAAGATTCGGCTCGCCACAACCGCGCAGAACGCGACGAACGGCATCGCGGTCAACCTGAGTCTGGCCGCGGGCGCATCGCAGACGCTCGACCCGGACGTGACGCCGAATCGGCACATGCTGGTCGACTTCGACTTCCTCGACGTCCCGATCGAGCAATATCTCAACGCCCTCGACACGAATAACGACCGGAAGCTCTCCACGGCGGATACCTTCATCACCGGTGTCACCCCCACCGCTTACACCACGAATCTGAGCGTCCTCGTGGTGGCGCAGGATTCCAGCGATATCTACAATCTCGTCGGCAGCATCGCGAAGAGTCAAAAAACCGGAGTGGGAATCTCTGTGGCGGTCAACCTCGTCGATCGCGACACAGCGGCGTATCTCGGGCAGAAGTTCGATGCGCCGATCGGCACGGCCCCAGTGACGCTGCTCTCCGGCGGCAATATCCACCTCGGCGCAAAAAACCTCGGCACGATTGCGGCGCTCTCCGTGGCGGGCGGCATCTCCACACAAGGCGATCCGAAGCCAACGGAGACGAATCCGCTGGAAAGTGTCAAACTCGGCGGCCCGGCCGCGGGATCCGGGAGTGGAGGATCGTCCAGCGCGCCCACCCCAGCCAGCACGACCGCCGGCATCGGCATTTCGGGGGCTGCTTCCGTCACCATCGCGACCGATGACGCCCGGGCCTATATCCACAACCGCGCGGTCATCTCGGGCGAGGATCTCAGCGTGCTCACCGACAACCTGACGATCGTCGCCGACCTTTCCGGCGCCGTCGCTATCGCGAGATCCGGCACTCAATCGAACACGGGAATCGCCGGCGCGATCAGCGTCAACGAGCTCAACAGCGACAACGCCGCCTTCGTCGATGGGGCGACGCTGAATCTCCGCACGTTGCGTGTCGAATCGACCCGCGCCGGCTACCTCGGATCGCTGAGTGCTGGCGGCGCGGGCGCCACCGGCAAGAAGGGGATTGCGGTTTCCGGCTCGGTTTCTTACAATAAGCTCAACGACGCGACCGACGCGCATGTCATCAACAGCACGCTCAATCTGAAGGGTGCTTCGACGATCAAAGCTGTGGATCAATCGATGATCGTCAGCGTCGCGGGCGCCATCGCGTGGGGCGGAAAGGCCGGGGTGGGCGTCGCGGTGGCCGTGAATCTGATCGGCACGAGTGCCGACCCGACCTCCACCCTCGCCTATCTTAGCGATTCGACGGTGAATATTACCGGCGGCACGCTCGAAATCTCCGCCATCAATGCGAACAGCAATCCCTCCCTGCCGCGGATCGTCGCGGTCACCGGCTCACTCGGAAAGGGGGAACAGAAAGGCATCGGCGGCGCGGGAATGGTTTCGGTGAACGTGATCAGCAACACCAGCGAAGCCTTCGTCCGCCGCTCCACGATCACGGAGACCGGCAGCACGGCGGCGGCGGCGAGCTTGAAGGTGAATGCGCGGGACGAATCCTGGATCATCTCCGTCGGCGGCGCGATCGGGCTGGGCGACAAAGCAGGCATCGGGGCGGCCGTGGGCTACAACGAAATTCGCAACAAGACGCGCGCCTATCTCGACGCTACGAACGCGACGCTGACCGGAACGATGGTGGTCACCGCCGATTCGAAGGAAGAAATCGAGGGCGCGACTCTCGGCGCCGCGTTCGCTGAGGAGAGTGGGAAGGGCATCGCGCTCGCTGGGTCCGCGGCGATCAATCTCATCGTCAATCAAACCGAGGCGTTCATTACAAATACGTCGAGGGTGGTCGTGGGCGGCGCCGTCGCTGTCCGCTCGACGGACGATGCGTTCGTCGTCTCGATCAATGGTGGAATCGCTTACTCGCCAGGCAAGGCGGGGGCGGGCGCGGCGGTCTCCTACAATCTCATTAGCAATTCGATTAGCGCTTTCATCGACAGTTCCGAGGTGCGTTCGACCACCTCGACGCTCGACCTCGGGGCAAGCTCGAAGCCGCAGCTCATTGCGCTGGCCGTCGGCCTCGGCGGAGGCAAGGACATCGGGTTCGGAGGTTCCGTGGCGGTGAATTCCATTGCCAACACCATCGATGCGCACGTTGGCGGCACCACGGCCGATGCGAACGTCGGCTCCGCCGGAGACATGAGTGTCACCGCGAGCGACGCCTCCACGATGATTGTGCTCGCCGGCGCCGGCGCGACCGCGGCGAGCGGAGGCGCCGTCGGGGCCTCGATTGCCTACAACTACATGGGCGGCGAATTCGACGCGGCCAATCCGCAGCTCATCGACACCAACGATGGCTCTCACGGGTCGTCAAACCCGTCGATCGGCGGGAGCGACTCAACGAAGAAGAATTCCATCACGGCGTACATCGACAGGGCGGAAGTCAATGTGGGCGGCAAGCTGGCGATCGCCGCCGGCTTCGATTCCGCGGCGAGTGCAACCCCGAACCCGAAAATCAGCTCCAGCGCGAAGACCTTCGACTCCGTGACGGGAGTAGATGTGGTCGGTGAGCGCATCGCCGTCACCGGAGCGGACGGTTTCACGGCCGGCCAGGGGATCGTTTACAAAAACGGGGGCGGTACTTCGATCCCTGGCTTGGTCGATGGTGAAACCTATTATGTAATTCCGGGCGACGCCACGCACCTCCGCCTCGCGGCCACGGCTGCCGAGGCGACGGCGGCGGTTCCGGTGCCGATCGATCTCACGGGCCCAGGCGCAGGCACGAATCACTCCCTGAATTCCCGGAGCGTGGATGTCGGCGGCGCCCGCCTCGATCTTCCCATTCCGCTCAAATCCGGCTCGCAAATCCTCAGCGCCAGTGTGGCGGGCGCCTCGGGTGACAAGTTAGCCGTGGCTGGCGCGTTCTCGCTGAACTTCATCCACAATAGTGTCGATGCGCATATCTCCAATACGCCGAGCGGGAAGCGGGTCATGGTGGGCGGCGCGATCACGGTGCTGACGGATGATTCTTCCGCCATCTATACCGTCGCCGGCGGGGCCGCCTTTTCCGGCAAAGCTGGCGTTGGCGTGGCCATTGGGCTGGCTGACATACGAAACACGCTCTCCGCGAGGATCGACAACGCGCGGGTGACCGGTGGGAACGAAACCGAAGTGAACAGCCGCGGGCGCTCCTCCGCATTCAACGCGGCCATCGGCTTTGCCGCCGCCGGCAAACTGGCGGTGAGTGGTTCAATCAGTGTAAATCTGATTAAAAACACCACTGAGGCAATGATCGCCGGCGGCGCGGATGTCCGCACGGGCAGGCTCGGCGTGCGCGCCAAGGATCAGTCGGTCATCGGCACCGTTGCGGGAGCATTTTCCGGCGGTAAAGTCGGCGTCGGAGTCGGCTTTTCCTTCAACAGTATCGAGAACCGCGTTACTGCGCTGATCGATAACTCCACCGTGACCGCCACCGGCGGCGAGATCGCCCTGCAGGCGGACTTCGCGAAGCCGGCGCTCCTCCCGCCTGCCTTCGATGCGCAAATCCAGGCGCTCGCCGTCAGCGGCGCCCTTGGCGGCTCCGTTGGCGGAGCGGGATCATTTGCGTTCAATTTCATCCGCAACACCGTCGAGGCGAGAATCGCGAACGTCGCCGCCGGGAAGGAAATTACCGCGGTCGGCGCCTTGAGCCTGACCGCCTCCGATGCCTCTACGATCAACTCACTGGCCGGGGCGGTCGGCGGTGGCGGGTCGGCGGCCGTTGGCGCCTCGGTGGCTTACAATTACCTCGGCGGCTCGCCGACGGACCCGTCTTCCACCGGCAACAATATCGTCCGCGCCGTCATCGAAAACTCCGCCGGCGCGATCAGTGCAAGCACGATCACCCTCAGCGCCACGTATGACGCCGATATCAACAATCTCACCGCGGCGGGCTCCGGAGCGGGCAGCGCCGCGATCGGTGGCGCGATCTCGCTCAATCGCATCCGCAACCAGACCGATGCTCACATTTCCGGGAGTGCCGACGTGAACGGCACGAGTGGCGTGACGGTCGCCGCCATCGATTCTTCAGCCATCACATCGGTCGCGGGGCAGGCGACCTTCGGCGGCAGTGGCGCGGCAGGCGCCAGCCTTGCCTTCAATGAGATCGACAATTCGATCGAAGCCTACGCCTCGGGTTCGAACATTGAATCCTCCTTGGGCAGTCTCGCCTTGCACGCAAAGTCGGCCGCCACCATCAAGACCCTGGCCGCCGGGATCGCGGCTTCGGGCGGCCCTGGCATCGCCGGCTCGGCCACCGCCAGCATCATTCACAATACCGTCGAGGCTTACAGTTCCGGCTCGACCCTCACGGCCTACAACAACATCCACATCCTTGCCGACTCGGCCAACCAGATCCAGGCGCTCGCCGGCACGCTGGCGATCGGCGGGGCGGCGGGCCTCGGCGGCAGCGCGAACGTCAACATCGTCAGCAATACGGTCCGGGCGAAAATCGGCGCGGATTCCCTGGTTCAGGCGCTGGGCAACGGTCCCGCGGCCACGGTGAAGCGTTGGAACGACGACGAAGATGGGAGCGAAGCGGCCGACTCCGTCAGCGGCCTCGCGGTGATCGCGGACTCGCGTGAGAAACTCGACGTGCTTGCGGTCACCGGCGCCGTCGGCGCCCAGGCAGGCATTGGCCTCAATCTGATGGTGAACCTTGTGACCGACACCACTGAGGCGGTCATTGATGACTCAAACGTCAACTCAGCCGCAGCCCGGGGGCGCCAGGTGGTTGTGCGCGCGCATCAGGACACGCAGATAAACGCCGGGGGAGGGTCGCTCGGTGCAGGCGCCGTCGGCGCCGCTGCGGACATCCATACCGATCTCATCACGAACACGACGACGGCGTCAATTAGCGACACCGATCCGGGTGCGTCCACGACGGTTTTCGGCGGCACTGGCGTCGAAGTGAGTGCCCTTAGCCGCGAGCGCGTCCAAGACTACGCCGCAGGGATCGGTCTTGGCGCCAAATTCGGCGCGGCTGGTGCGGCGGCTGGTGTGAAGGTGAGCTCAACGACCAGGGCCACGGTTTCACAATCAATTGTCGTGAGCGGCGGAGCCCTCGATGTCCGAGCGGATAACCGCACGGAGCTCGGGCTCTTTACCGGGGCGTTGGGCGGCTCGCTGGCGGCTGGCCTCGGCGCCTCCGTCGCCGTCAACCTCATCAAGAACACGACCACGGCGGCAATCCTCGGCTCGACCACGACTTCGCTGGATACGACCACCGTCAAAGCCGACTCGGCCCAGGACGTGGCGACGATCGTGGCCACCGCGGGCTTTGGCTCGGCCCTTGGCGTGGCGGGTGCGGTCGCCGTGGTCGTGACCGACGGCACGACGTCGGCCTTCATCAGCGGCAGCACCGTCACTTCCGACGCGGGCGCCGTCCTGGTCGAGGCGTATGATTCCACCCGCATCAACGACGGCGTTGGCTCGGCAGGCGCTTCGTTGGGTGTCGGCGCGGGTGCCTCCGTGGATGTCATTACCATCAAGAACAACGTCGAGGCGTACATTGGCAGCGGCTCGCAAGTGAAGGCGAGCAGCAACGTGCTCGTGCATGCGGACGCCAGCCGCGACGTCGATTCCATCGTGGTCGCCTTCGGGGCCGGCAAGTTTGGCGGGGTCGCGGGTGGGGTTTCGGTCATCAGCATCGGCCGCGGCATGGAGGCGGAGGGCGCGGGCGAGACCGACAACGCGCAGGAGGCCGTCACGGGTGCCATTAGTCCCCCGGTTGAAGGCTTCGGCAACGATGCGACCTCGAACCGCGCGCGGACTTCGGCGGATGCCAACCGCGTCGCGTACGCTTTCGCCGCGGACGCGGCGACTTCCGGCACGACCGCCTTCATTGGCGAGGGAGCCACCGTGACGGCGACGGGCGGGACACTCGGCGTCACCGCGGACGAAACGATTACGATCAGCGATCGCGGGAGCACGCACGGCCAGGTGGCGGGCGCGCTCGCGGCCGGCGGGATTGCCGGAGTCGGGGGCTCCGTCGCAATCTCCACCTTCTCCAGCAACGTGCAGGCGTTCGTCGCGAAGAATGCCACCCTCTCTGCCGGCGGTGCGTTGAATGTGCTGGCGTCGTTCACCACCGACGCGCAATCGCGGGGTTATGGCGGGGCCGCCGGCCTCGTCGGGCTCGGCGCCCAAGTCGCGATCATTACCGACAAATCCACTGTTTCCGCGCGGCTCAATAACGGCCTGACCCTCAACGACGGCGTCGAGATCACCCGCGCCGGCCTCGTGACAGTCGGCGCTCAGTCGAACCGGTCTTATCTCGCACAAGCCAAAGGGGCGGCCGCCGGCGCCGCCGCCGCCGGCGCGGCGATCGGGAGGGTGAATTCGAGCGGTTCTACGATTGCTCTGCTCGGCGACTACACGCAGGTCGGTCAGAAACCGGGCGCCACCGTCGGCGGACTCTCCGTGACCGCGAACTCCACCGTGAACGCGACGAGCGACGTGCTCGCGGTCGTGGCGGGCATCGGCGCGGGCAGCGGGAATGACGCGAAGACGACGATCAATCCAACGGTGAGCGCCACCACGGGCGCCGGCGCGAAGCTCAGCGTAACCGGTGATCTCCTCGTCACCGCAGCTATCGCCCCGCACGCGAAATCGATGTCGTACGGCGTTGCTGCGGGAGGTTTGGCGGTCGGTGTATCGCTTTCGGAGGCGAAGGTGCAGCCGACAGTCACGGCCACGGTGGGCGCCAGCAACGTCACCCCGAATCTGTTCGGCTCGACCATCACCGCCGACGCCGTGGCGGTCACGGCGGCGCAAAGCGTCCCGGCCGGCAGCAATGTCGCTCACGCCCTTGCGACGGGCGCCACCGGCGGTTTGATCGGGGCCAATGCCACGGTGGTCAAGGCGACCAATTCGGCCACCATCAACTCCTCCATCGCCGACGGGAACGTGCTCGTAATCGGCCGGTCCATCTCCGTCACCGCGACCGGCGACTCGAAGCAGGAAGCCGACGGCGACTCGTATGCCGTCGGGCTGATTGCCGCCGGCGGCAACGATGTCACTGCCAGTTCCAACGTGACGACCAATGCCTTCATCGGCGCCGGCGTGACGGCGGTAGCCGGCGATCCCGTCGGGGGTCTCGTCGATGGCGGCGTTTACTACGTCGCGCTCGATGCTAGGGCGCCCTTTGCCGCGGCTTCCGTCTCGGGCAATTCGATCAATCTCGGGACGAGCCATGGCCTGCAGACCGGAGATCGTGTCGTCTACCGCAAAGGCACAGGCACGGAAATCGGCGGCCTCGCGAACTTGACGACGTACGCGGTCGCGGTCGATCCGGCCAACGCCGCCATCATTGCCCTGCGCGCGATCGACCCCGCCACCGGTCAGCCAGGGACGGATCCCGTTGTGCTGACCGCGGCTGGCTCAGGTGACGGCCACCGTTTCGACATCGTCGCGCCTCGCTTGCTGCGGCTGGCGACGTCGCTCCAGAACGCCACCGACACCACCCCTGCGTTCATCGATCTCTCGGTGCCGGCCCTGCTCGGCGCCGGGCATCGGCTCATCCCGTACGCCGGCGGCACGGCGGTTTCCTTCAGTCCGGCGACCGCGCTGAATGGCGCTGAGAATACGATCGATGCGGGCGCGGGCCACGGATTCGTCACCGGCCAGGCGGTCACGTATTCGAAGAGCAGCGGGCCCGCGCTCACCGTTTCCGCCACCGGCGTCGACTACAATTTTGCCCGCGCTCAGTCCGGCAGCGGCGGCGTCGTCGCCGGCGCGGCCGCCTCCGCCAATGCCAACAGCACCAGCGCGACTCGGGCCTACCTGGCGGATGCGGCGGCCACCAAGCGGACCACCCTCGACCTCAAGGCGCTCAGCCTCACCGCCAGTCACACGGCGCGCTTCGACACGCAGACCGATTCGCAACAAGGCTCCGTGGTCGGTTTCTCGGGCTCCTGGGCGAAAAACAACGTCAATGCCACGGTCGAAGCGACGCTCGGCAACTTCCTGACGGTCAACACGACGGACGCGGCGATTAACGCGACCAACACTTCGCGCAAGGATATCCTCGGCGATGGCGAATACAATGTGCTCACCGGCTCGGGCGGCGTTCTCCAAGGCAATGCCGCGGAGAGTACGACCGTCATCACCAATAACACGAACGCGAAGATCGGCAGCGACTCAATCCTGAACGTCACCCGTGGACTCAACCAACCGGGCAACCTCCTCGTCCACGCAGCCAATGACTTGATCGGCTACGACGACGTGCGTCTCGACAGCGGCGGCGTGATCGTCGGCTCGGGCGCCACCTCGCACATCGACGCCGATACGAACAACGCCACCGCCGCGATCGGCGACCGGACGCGGATTCACACCGCAGGCGATGCCACCCTGGAGACGATCACCACCGGCACGTTGAAGGTCGAGCCGCAGGTCCACACTTACGGCCTGGCCTCGGCAGCGGTCATCAATGGCCGCGCCCGCATTCACGACAATTTGCAGGTCAGCGTCGGCTCCCTCGCTTTCGTCGAGGCGCGCGGAAATCTCAACCTGCTCGCGGGACAGACCGTCGACGGCAAGAAGAGTGACTTCAACCTCATCTCGCATGGCGACGAGCTGAACGCCTCCGTCATCCCGATCAGCGACATGACCTCCCACGGAGAGATCGAACAGACGCATGGCGTCACGGTGCATACCGGCGCCGTCCTGCGCAGCGCGAAGGACATTGCGCTCCAGGCCGAGCGGTTTGGCGTCACCATCATCAAGGCGTACGGCTCTGGGAAGAATTGGTTCTCGGCCATCGGCGGTGCGCTCGATAGCGCCACCGGCGGCGGCGGGCTTTCCGAGGAACGGGTAGGCGGAACCTCGGACATCGTGACCTCCTCGAAAGTGACGATCAATGGCACGATCGAAGTCGGCATCGCCAAGGATCAATCGATCACGATCCCCAAAGACTTCGCGACGACCGGCACCGGCGTAGTCGTGACCGGTGGCATCACCTTCACGCGCACGGATGAGTCGATCGCCCTGAATCTCGTTCAGGAGCGCCAGCGTTGGAACGCCCTCAAAGCCACCTATGCCGGTGAGCCGGTCTCCGTCGCTGCTTACCAGGCGGAAATCGATCGCGTCGAGCAGGAGATGAGGGAACTCGGGCTGCTCAATACGGAGACAGGCCTCTTCACCGAGTCTTTCGTCTCACCTTTCATCACCCTCAGCGACATCAATGCGCAGTCCGGCACGATCTTGATCACTGGCAAGGAGCTCGCCGGTTCCTCCACCGGCGCGCTGAAAGCGCCCGGCAGCGTGACGGTCTCCATCACCAACCACTCGCCCGCCAACCTGCGCCTCAAGAATCTCACGATTCCCGACAATGCCGGCGGCCGGATCCGGTACAACTTCGTCGACGTTTCCTCCAACGCCGCCATCGCCGCCATCAACCCCAGCGGCGCGGCGGCCCCGGCCTTCGGCACGATCCTGACTGCCCCGGACAATTTTGCCGACCCGAACAGCGCAACCGCGCCGCGGATCACCATCATCAGCACCTTCGACTCCGGCATCCCGGAGAATATTAACAGCCCAAGTTACCGCGCCTTCAAAACGCCGGATGTCATCCTTGGCGGCGACATCGCGAATATCCTCGGCAAGATGACGATCGATGGGGGAACCCTCGGCGGCGTCAGGCAGAAGACCGCGAGTTCCATTCGGTCGCTCGGCAATGTCAATGTCGGCACGCTCGACGTTTATAGCGGCGGCGACTTCGTTCAGAGCTACACCGATTCCCTTCAAAATCTGGGCGGCAATCCGGGCACGCAGTGGGATGCCGTCGCCAAGGCCACCGAAAAAACCAAACTGGTGGCCACGGCGACGGAGGCGGCGACTCTCGCGTTGATTGCCGCGGCCAAGGCCGCGCCAAGCGCGAGCAACATCATCCAGGGCCGCAATGTCTACATCAGTGCCCGTTACCTGAACATCAACGGCACCCTCCAAAGTGGACTGCCCGAGCGGAGCGTGACAATCCCCGCTACCGCCGCGTCCCTGATCGCCACTGCGGAAACGGCCAACGAGCTCTCGCGCGCCGGGGCCAATTTTTCTGCATTCCTTGCGATCAACGGCTCCGGCCTCGTGTCGAACGATTACAAGTACTTCCAGCTCCCGGTGGCCGGAGATATCAAGACCTATTGGAATGCGGAGGAGAACCGGATCGAGCTCGAGAAAGTCATCGTCGAGGGCGGCTACATGCAGCTCTTCGGCCAGGTGATGAGCACCGGCAACGGCAAGATCAACGTCCTCGACGGCTACGGCCGCATCACCGTCGACAATCAGACCGGCTACGACCTCGTTACCAACACGCTCGACAGCGGGCGCGGCGTGCACGGCAAGCTGAAAATTACCGATACGGCGTTTACGGATGCGGACGGGCAGCCGCGAGTCACGGAGTTCACCCGGGAGAATGGGGAGGTCTTCACGAAGACTTACTTCCTCTCGAGCAACCCCAACGTCGCGATCCCCGCGGGCACTGGGACGGGCAGTGGAGTGCTTACCCGCGCGGCCACCTACACACCCAAGGCCGGCTTCCGCTACAATTGGCAGTCTGGCCAGAATTTCCTCGTCCGCACCACGACGACTTATGCCAGTTCCTCGTGGCTGGGCATCGATGCGCTCGCCGCTGATCCGGGGAACATCACCGACGGGCCTAACCGTGAAAATCTCAATGCCGTGCCGATTCGTCTCCCGGGCGAATTCGTCAGCGCCACCAATATTGACCTCACCTCCGCTGGCGCCGGCACGTCGCACGGGATTCAGGGTACGAAACTTCCCGCCTTCCTGGGCACGGCCACCCCCGTCGGCGTCTTGCAGCCTTTCAATCCGGCGACGGCGCTGGATCTCAGCAGCGACCGGATCACCTTCACCGCAGCGCATCTCTTCAAGACGGGCGATGCGGTGACTTACACCGCCGGCTCCGGCGGGACCGCGATTGGCGGGCTCGACCCGGCCAAGACGTACTACGTCGTGAAGGTCTCCGAGACGGTGATCCAGCTCGCCGCTTCCCCCTCTGCCGCCGCCAGTGCCGAGTCGGTCAATAACGGAACCGCCGCCCCCGATTACACCTATCACTTCGACTTGGTGCCCACCGCCGTCAGCACGCTCACCTATCGCAACACTTGGGAGACCAAGACGTGGTATGGCAAAAAAACGAGCTACATGACGGAGACCTACGAGCAGGGCAACAAGGACATCCACAGTCATTCCATCCGGGCGGATCGCCCCATCGACATTCAGTTCATCGGTCTCGATAACGGCGTCGTCAGCGTCACTTCCTCTGGCGACGTGGTGATCAATGGACCCGTCCAAAATCTGCTGGGCGCGACCACGCTCGAGACCCAGGGCCAAATCCGCACTATCAACGACTCGGCGACGATCGGCGGCCGCAGCATCACGTTGCGAGCCGCGCGGGGCCTTGGCGCCAGTGCGCCCATCGCCACCAACCTGACCGACCTTCCCGATAGCCAATCCGGCGCGCTCACGGCGACGACGACTTCCGGTAACATCCAGCTTCAAGAGCGCTCCGGCTCCGTGCGGGTCGGTACCATCGAGACGCTCTCCGGCGACATCGTTCTGACGGCGCAGCAAGACCTTCTCGCCGCCAGTGCCGAGTCACTCGTGCACGGCGGAAAGATCACCCTCACCTCGACGTTTGGGAGAATCGGTTCGCTCGGCGTTGGCGGCACCGCGGCCGTTCCCGCGGCTGGCGCGCTCGCGCTGGACATCAATACCGGCAGCACCCCTCGCGATACTTTCACAGCGAAGGCGAATGGCGATGTCTTCGTCCGCGAAATAAGCGGCTCGCTCCGGCTGAACACGCTGGAGAGCACCGGCAACGTACGCGTGGAAGTCCCCGCCGGCGACCTGATCGATGGGAACACGCAGGCCATCCGCGATGAGCGCACTTCCGCGCAGCTCCAGGCCGTTTGGAGCGCGATGCAGGCGACCGGCGGCACCGCGCAGTTGAGCATCGACACCACCATTGCGGCCTACGAAGGCGTGAAGACTCGCGACTACCACGCGTATTGGAACTTCCGCAGCAAGCAGCCGAACCCGGAAGTCTATGACGGGTCCTTCCAAGTCGCCCTCAGCACGCCTGAGGAGACGGCCTTCCGCGGCTTCTACCGGGAGCAGGCCGCATTGCAGGGCCTGGTCGACGATCCGGCAAACACCAATGATCCGTCCGACGTCTTTGTCGACAACGCGATCACCACTCTATCCAACGATCGCACCGCGCAATATCGCACGCTCCACACCACCTACGGCGCGCTTGGCGATACCTACCAGCCAGCCTTTGCCTACGATGTAGATTCCGCGGCGCTCCATGAGACCTTCGGCGCCGGCGATCTGACGGGCAGCACGATCGATATCGGCCGGCACGTTTTCACCACTGGCCAGGGTGTCATTTACCAAGCTCACGGGGGCTCCATTGCCGGGCTGACGGACGGCAGACTTTACTATGTCATCGTCGACCCGGCGAATCCCGGCGTCATCCGGCTCGCCGCCACGCAAGCGCAGGCGAACGCGCCCGTCCCCACGGCGATCACCCTCGGCGCCGTCACCGGCAGCGGGCATCAGTTCTCCGACCGCGAGGTGCTCTCGCAACGCGCGGCGTGGAGCGACAGCCAGCTCAAGAACTCGATCAGCGCCTCCATCCTGCGGCCCAAGTCCGTCTCCGGCACCACCGCGACGAAGGAAACTCCGAACATCACCGCGCGCGACCTCGCGCTGAAAGTCTTCGGGAATATCGGCATCGTCTCCGGGGAGGTGACCATTGCCGTACCGCTCCGCGCCGATCTGCCGCTTGACTCGAAAGAGAAGCTCGCCGCCGCCGAGCGCCGAGACGTGGCTTTCTACTCCGCGGCCGGCGTGATGATCCCTGAGCCGGACGCCGCCGGTGCCCCCGCGATTGCCTCGATCGTCGTCAACCTCAAAGACGACATCAACTTCGCCGCCACGGGCTCAGTTACCGTGGAGTCGTCCGCGACCGCCTTCCTTGCCTCCGAGGAGGACATCTCACTCAACCAGGTAAACGCGACCGGAGAATCGCGCATTCGGGGGCAGAAGAGCATTCTCAACACGCGCACCGACAGCCTCTACAACATCCGCGCTGGCACCCTCGTGCTCGAGGGCGAAGAGGGCAACATCGGCGAGCTGTTGAAGCCCATCCGCATCGATCTGCAAGGCGTCAGCGCCTCGCTGACCGCCCGCGCCGACGCGCGCATCTTCATCGAGGAACTCGTCGGCGACCTCCAGGTCGCGGAGATCTTCAGCAAGCTGAGCGTGCAGCTCGTCTCTCATGGCTCCATCCTCGATGCCTACGCTGACGACGGCACGCCGGAGGAGTTCCTGAACATTGACACCGGCGCCCTTACTCTCCGCGCGACGACGGGGACGATTGGTTCGGCCGCAAATCTTTTCGAGGTCTCCGTCTCTCGCCTCGATGCCACCGCGGCGCAGAATGTCTTCATTGCCCAAGTCAACAGTGGCGGCCGCGCCGACCTGCACGTGGGACTCGTGGAATCCACTTCGGGCGATGTGACCCTCAAGGCGGCGGGCTCGATCCTCGATGCCGACAACGATCTCGCCGCCGATGTCCTCGGCGACAGCGTGACCCTCACGGCATCCTTTGGGTCGCTCGGCGCCGCCGACAACCAGATCGACGTAAACACCCGCGGCACCGGCACCCTCTCCACCTCGAGCGAGTTCAATTCGTACCTGATCGAGCTCACCGGCGACCTCTATCTTGGCGCCATCTCGACCCCTGCCGGCACGGCCTTCATCGCCGCTCCCGCCGGCTCGATCTTCAATGGGCTCGCCGCTTCCGGTTTCAACGTCCTCGCCGGCAAGACCTATCTTTCCGCTGCGCAAAACATCGGCACGGTGGACAAGCCGATCACCACCGCCGTGGGAAGCATTGCGGCCAAGTCGACCGCGGGCAGCACCTTCGTCAAGAACACGGGCGCCCTGGCCGTCGGCGGCGTGGCGGGTGGCGATTCCGCCGGGATTTCCGGCGGCGGTGCGCTGGTGCTTAGCGCCAGCAGCCCGATCACCCTCACGGAGAATATTACATTTGTCACCGGCGTTACGATCGTCGCTCACGATGACGCCAATGACGCCGATCTCACCAGCGCCACTCCCGCCATCGACGACGATCCCGATTTCCTCATCATCAAAGCGGGATTGATCGTCCGGAGCACCAGTTCCTCGGTGACCCTGCTTGCCGGCGACAATGTCCTCATCGAAGCCGGCGCGACCGTGCAGGCGGCGACCACGCTCTTCATCCGCGGCGACTTCCAGGGCGACGCCTTCGGCAACGACCCGGCCGCGGGTGCCCCGGCGCTCGACGCCAAGGGCTCCACCATTACGAATCGCGGCCTGCTCCTCGCCGGCGCCAAAATTGAAATTCACGGTGAGCGCGCCGCGGATACTTTCGACCTCGCCGGCACCATCACGGCGCCCGAGATTCTCGTCTCCGGCGAGGGCGGCCTCGACACACTCACGGTGACGGGAACGCTCACCGCGACTGCTTCCGTGACGATTTCCGGCGGCGACGGCGCGGATTCCATCACGCTCGCGAACACCACCAACAGCGCGGTCATCAGCATCGCGGGCAATGCTGGCAACGATGCGATCGACCTCCTCGGCACCATCACCGCGACGGTGAGTTTCACGGTCTCGGGCGGCAGCGAAAATGACGCGATTCGGTTCAATCCGGACCTCTCGGGATTCACGCCACTTACCCTCACGGGGCCGGTCTCCGTGCTCGGCGGCTCGGGCGACGATACCATTCTCGTCCACAAACTGCACACCCGCACCGGGCCGTTTGTGATCGATGGCGGCGAGGGCAGCGATGCCGTCACGGTGCAGACCACCGGGACGACCAACTACCTGCTCACGGTCAACGATACTGGCACGGCTGGCGCCGATTCGCTCACCCTCGGTGGCAGCGCAGACAACGATGTCTTCCTCGTCCGGGCGAATTTCGTGGCGCGGATGCACGGCACGCTCGCGGAGGTTCACGCGGGCACCCGAACCGACTTCGAGCGGGTCGACTACCACACCGGCTACACCCCCGCGAGCGTCACCGCCTCGACTACCGAATACCTCACGATCAACGCGGGCGACGGCAACGATGCCTTCTTCAGCGATGACAATTCGTCCGTGACCACGCTGAATGGCGGGCCCGGCAACGACTCCTTCCAATTCGGTCAGCTCTTCGGACTCGACCGCATTGCGCCGAACGTCGCCGCCGGTGACGGGGCTCGCACGGTCGAGACCACGCGCGGTTTCCTCACGCGCGGCACCACTTTCACCACCACTGCCAACGGCAGCGACGGCAACGATGCCTTCCTCGTCTACTCGAACCAGGGCGAGCTCTTTCTCAACGGCGAGAACGACAATGACGAGTTCGTCGTCCGCGCCTTCGCGCTTAAGCTCGACCCGAACCAATCCTCGTCGACGCAGACGACCAACCTCGCGGGCGGCGGAGGCGACGACAACATCCGCTACAACATCAACGCGCCCGTCCACATCAACGGTGGCGCCGGCTTCGACAAGGTCATCGTCCTCGGGACGGAGTTGAATGATGCCTTCGTGATTACCAAAGACGGCATCTTCGGCGCGGGCCTGCACGTCACGCTCAGCAGCACCGAGGAGTCCCTCGAGCTCGACGGGCTGGAAGGCAACGACTCCTTCTACATCTGGAGCACCCTTGCCGGCACCGTCACCACCATCTGGGGAGGCCTTGGGGAAGATGTCTTCAGTGTCGGTGGCGACACCACGCGCACGATCGTCTCTCGCGATGCCGCCGGCTTCCTGGGCGATGGCACCGGCACGCACGACCTCGCCCAAATCAAGGGGCAGCTCATCGTCAACGCCGGCATCAATCCCCAGACCTACGCACTCGTGAATGGCGTGATGCTTCCCGGCGAAAGCGACGGTGCGCTGCCGACCCTCGACCTCAGCGGCGACGAGACGGTCAGCACCGATGTCCTCCGTGTATTCAACGATGCCAGCCGCCGCAACGATATCGGCGCCCTCGCCGGCTCCGCGCAAGTCGAAGGCGCGCTGCGCCTCTTCGGCCTCGGCATGGGCGGCACCCTGCATCTGAACGTCGGCACGCCGTCGGAACCCATCCCGGTGTCGTACGATGGCGGCATCACGCTGAAAAACTTCGAGCAGTTGGATGTGCTCCTCGGCGGAGAAAGCGATCTCTTCACCGTCTCGACCACCATGCCCAAGAGTAGTGCGCTCGGTGTCATCACCTCCGTGCACGGCGGCGGCGGCGACGATCGGATCACCGCCACCGGCGGCGGCGGCCCGGACTCGCGGCTCGTCCTTTACGGCGATACTGCACAGACTGGCCTCGATTACTCGGCCCTGACCGGCCCTTCGGCCTTCGCGCGCCCTTTCTACAGCCTCGGCAACGACTTCATCGACGCTCGCGCGCTCACGGCTGGCGTGACGATCTACGGCGGCGGCGGCAACGACACCATTTACGGGGGCTTCGGCGACGACCAACTCGCGGGCGGCTCGGGCGATGACGCCATCTTCGGCGGTGCGGGGAACGACCACATCTACGGAGATTCGGGTTTCAATGTGGACCTCGCGACGCGCCGGCTCACTGTCGTCACGGCGAATCTGAGTGCGTCGGTCACTGCCGACGCGATGACCCCTGGCAACGACACGATCGAGGCGGGCTCAGGCATCAACATCGTCCTGGGCGACCACGGCATCATCACGCAGGGCGCGGGCGTCGACCGCATGATCTCGACCGGGAGCGTGACACGCCTCGAGACGGTACGCACCGGCGAAGGCGGCAACGATACGATCGCCGGTGGTGCACTTTCCGACTTCCTCCTCGGGGGCGCCGGGCATGACACGATCCATGCGGGCGAGGGTGTCAACGCCGTGCTCGGCGACAACGGTGCGCTCAGTTTCAGCGAGCCCACGCTCTCCGTGAACGAGCTCACCCGCATCGAGACCACAGCGCCGGCCATCGGCGGAAATGACACGATCACGACCGGGTCGGCGGACGACCTCGTGCTTGCGGGCGCGGGCGGCGATACGGTGAATGCGAACGAGGGCACTAATGTGCTCCTCGGCGACAACGGCTTCGTCACGCTGCGAGTTGGTCAGGTCTTGAGCGCACGGCTCCTCTCGGCCGAGAGCAGCGATTTCGCCTCTGGCGGAAACGACACGCTGCGCGCAGGCGCCGGCGATGATCTCATCCTTGGCGGCTCCGGCGGCGACCGCATCGAGGCCGGCGAGGGTCTCAATCTCGTGCTCGGCGACCATGGCACGCTTGCGTTCACGCCTGGCGCGGCTCGGTCCCTCACGCCGGCCGGTTTGCAGAGTGCGGCGGGCGTTGCCCTCTTCGGCGGCGACGATACGATCCTCACTGGGTCGGGAAATGATCTGATCATTGGCGGTGCTGGCGCCGACGAAATCACCGCTGGCGAGGGGAGCAACGTGGTCTTGGGCGACACAGGTTCCGTGCTCATCAGCGCGGGCGGCGTCAATGCGGCCACCACCTCCCCTGCCAACGAAACTGGTGTCGACAAAATCACCACCGGCAGCGGAAGCGACTTTATCCTCGGTGGCGCGAGCGGCGACACGATCGAAGCCGGCGGAGGTGCCAACATCGCTTTGGGCGACTTCGGCCTGCTCACTTTCAACTCGTCGGGCGTTGGCTATGCCAACCTCACCCGGGCCGAAGCATTCAACGATGGTGGCCTCGGTGGCGCGGACCGGGTCACTGCCGGCAGCGCTAACGATCTGCTCATCGGCGGCGGCGGGGGCGACACCCTCATCGGCGGCGACGGCGCCAATGTTCTGCTCGGCGACTATGCGATCATCACGCTGAGCGCTGGGGTGGTCACTCAGTTTACCGACCAGGCTGGCGCGACCACCGGCGGCGCGGATACCATCGCTGCCGGCACCGGCGACGACCTCATCGTCGGCGGACTTGGCGATGATACCATCGGCGCCGGCAGCGGCACGAACGTGGTGCTTGGCGACAGCGGCACCGTAACCTTCGGCCCCGGCACGGTCGTCATGGAAAGCACCTCGACCGCTGCGGGCGGCCATGACACGATTACCGGCATCGGCGGGGATGATTTCGTGATCGGAGGCGCCGGCGCCGATACGCTGGAGCTGGGTGAGGGCACGAATGTGGCTATCGGCGATAGCGGAAGAATTACCTTGAGCTCAGGCGGCCTGAATCTCGCGAACCTTTCCCGCCTCGAAACGCTCGACGCCGACTCGGGCGCGGCGGACCTCATTGCCACCGGCGGCGGCGCGGATTACATCCTCGGCGGTGCTGGCGGCGACACCATCGTCGGCGGCGCCGGCGCCAATGTGGTGCTGGGCGATCACGGTTTCGTCGCGCTCGGCAATGCCCAGGCCGGCGCGACCGTACGCTCTACCGATCCGCTCCGGGGCGGCGACGATCTCATCACCACCAGCGACGGGCACGATCTCATCCTGGGCGGTCTTGGCGCGGATCAAATCGACGCTGGCGGCGGAGACAACGTCGTCCTCGGCGATCATGGCGTGCTCGGCTTTGCGACCGGCTCGTTCAACTTTTCCAACGGTGCGCTGGCGCCCGGAAATCTCATCAGCGCCGCGAGCACCGATGCCTCGACCTCGACCGGCGACGGCGACATCATCAGCACCGGTTCCGGTGAGGATTTCGTGATCGGCGCCGGCGGAGCGGATTTCATCACGGCGGGCGATGGTGGCAACGTGCTTCTCGGCGACCATGGCTCCGCCACCCTTCGCCCCGGCGCGGCGCTTGCCGGTCGCCTGCTCACTGCGGCGACCACTGACCCCACCCTCGGCGCTTCGGATACGCTGCTCGGTGGCGCCCATGATGACGTCATCCTGGGCGGAGCGGGCGGCGACGAGATCACGCTTGGCGACGGGCTGAATGTGGCTCTCGGCGATAATGGCGCGCTTATTTTTGACCTCGCCTCACCCGTGACCCTCACCTCCAGCGGCCTTGTCTCCGCTATCTCCGGCGCGCCGCCGACGAGTGACGGCGATGACACCATCGACGGTGGTGCCGGTCAGGACGTGGTCATCGGCGGCTTCGGCATCGACACCATCACGGCCGGGGAGGGGACTAATCTAGTGATTGGCGATGGCGGCTCCGTCGCGGTCCAGCCGGGCGGCGCCATCATCGCCGGGACGAGCGAAGCCGGCTCCGGCGGCGCCGATGCCATTAGCGGTGGCGCAGGGAGTGACTTCATCCTCGGTGGCGCCGCCGGCGATCAGCTCAATGCCGGTGCGGGTGCAAACGTCGTTTTCGGCGATGGCGGCCGGCTCACCTTCTCCGGCGGTCTCACTTTCAGCGGGCTCAGCCTCGCGGAATCCATGGACGCGCCCTTCGGCGGACCCGACAGCATCACCGCCGGTTCTGGCGGCGACCTCCTTTTTGGCGGCGCCGGCAACGACATGATCCAGGCGGCCACCGGCGCCAACACCGTGCTCGGAGATAGCGGATCGGCTACGTTCCACGGCGGCGTGCTCGCGCAGATTTCCACGGTCGACACGATTGCCGACGGCAACGACACGATCACCTCCGGCCTCGGGAATGACGTCGTGCTCGGCGGCGCGGGCAGCGACTCTTTGAACGTCGGAGCTGGCCATAACGTGATCCTCGGCGATGGTGGCTCGGTCTTGCTGCGGCCTGACTTGCTCGGCGCTGGCAGCTTCGCTGTCATCCAGACAGCCGCGGGCCTCGGCGGTTCCGACACGATCACCAGCACCGGCGGCGATGACTTCGCGCTCGGGGGCCCCGGCGCCGATATCATTCAACTCGGCGAAGGCCACAACGTGGCGGTCGGCGACGGCGGCAAGCTGACGCTCCTCGCGGGTTTCGGCCTGAGCGCTCTCGGCCTCGCGCGTGTCGAGACGAGCGACGCCTCTGCCGGTGGCAACGACACCATCACGGCCGGCAGCGGCAACGACTTCCTCTTCGGCGGCGCCGGTGGGGATACCCTGAATGCCGGCGGTGGCGTGAATGTCGCGTTTGGCGATTCAGGATTGGTTTCGCTCCTTCCCACGTTCATCGCCGGCGACAATTTCGTCCGTCTCGAGACCACGGCCGGCGCCGGCGCTGGCGATGACCGCATCACTACCGGTGGCGCTGGCGACTTCGTGCTGGGTGGCGCGGGTGCGGATACCCTCGATGGCGGCGGCGGCAACAACGTGGTCATCGGCGATCATGGTACGATGGTCCTGAGCCCCGGGTCGCTCACCACTTCCAACCTCCAGCAGCTCGCCACCACCGCCGCGGTTTTTGGTGGCAACGATTCGATCACCACCACTTTCGGCGATGACCTCATCCTCGGCGGCGACGGCGGCGACACGATCAATGCCGGCGATGGCACCAATGTGATCGTCGGCGATAGCGGCTTCGTCACCCTGCGGCCGGACCTCTTCGGCCTCGGCAATGCCGCGCGCATTCAGACCACCGCCTCCGCGGGGGGCGGCGATGACCGAATCACGGCCGGCGCTAACAACGACTTCATCCTCGGCGGCGCAGGCGGCGACACGATCAATGCGGGCGACGGCTCGAACTCGGTGCTCGGCGACAACGGCGCCGTCACCATCACGCTCACCGCGGGCGCCGGCAACGATCCCGGCGGCTCCATCGCCGGTGGCGGGCTCCTCTCCGGGCCGTCGGTCACGCTCGATCTCGGAGTCCTCCTTACGGACAATCCGCTGCGGGTCGAGACCAGCGACCCCGGCGATGGTGGAAACGACACGATCACCACCGGCGACCGCGACGATTACGTGCTCGGCGGGACGGGGAGCGATACGATTCACGCGGGTAGCGGCCTGAATGCGATCGTCGGCGATCACGGCTTTGTCATGTTCCAGCCCGGAATCTTCGGACTGGGCAGCCAGGTGCGGGTCGAGACCTCTAGTGATTCGCACGGCGCCGCCGACTCCATCGACTCTGGCGCCGGCGATGACTACATCCTCAGCGGCGCGGGTCTCGATATCGTCAGCGCGGCGGCCGGAGTGAACTTCGTCGCCACCACTGGCTTCGTCGAATTCAAGCAAATCTCCGGTGGCAGTGAGGTGATCGATTCCCAAGTTGCCGGCCCGAGCGCGCCCGCCACCGCCCCGGCGAACTCTGATTCTGCTCCAGAATATTTCGAGGATGCTCCTCAGTTGCCGGGGGAAAACCTCGCGGCGATGGACGAGTCCGCCTTATCCGATGAACCCGCGGAGGGAAAGAGCCCGGCGATGTTCAGTGCTCCGCTCGCGATGGACGATGTCAGCAGCTTGATCCGCGCCTTTGGTCACGCCCTGCCCACCAAGAGCGCGAATGCCGTCACCGCTGCTCCCCCAGCTGACGACTGGACGATTGATCTCCCCTCCGCCGACGGAAGTGACGACGCGCCCGCGATGTCCCAGGCGGACGAATGGATCGCCTATCTGGTACCTGGCAGCCACGCCGCTGGACAGGCTTTCGAGCGCCGTCTCGATCGCGACGCTAGCCTTGGGGCCGACGAATCGTCTGCGATCAACCGACTCCTCAGCAGCATGGATCACGACCCGTTTCGTCTGATGACTGTGGACGACGAAGTCTGAGCCACTGCCTGTGCGGAGGAATCTGGAGAACGTTCGTGCCGGTCCAACCCGACCACTGCCGCTCATGACCGCGAAGGCTCTTAGGTGAAGTGACGCCCCGGGATCATCGCTCGCCGCGAGTTCCTTGACGTGCGCTCTCAACGGCGGCGCCATGGGGAGTTGAAATGCGCCTGCCGGTTTTCTGGGTGATGAAGCGGACCTCGTCTTTCTCGAGGTCCACGTTCCGCCAGGTCAGCAAGGCGAGGTCGCCCAGCCGCTGGCCCGTATAAAATCGCGAAGCGAATCAGGCTTTTCCACTCTGGATCGGCCGCGGCGATCAGGCTTTGCAGCTCATTCAGCTTAAAAGCCCTGGATTTCTCCTCGCCGGCCCCACCATCTGGGGAGGGAGCGGACCGCCCGCCGGTGGAAATTCAGTGGAACGCACCTCCGGCGTCTTCTACCTTCCCCCCTTGCCGCCGCCGATCCGCCATCTCTACGTCCACATTCCTTTTTGCCCGAAGGTGTGCCCGTACTGCGCGTTCTACAAAGAGGCGAGCGACCGCAACAAGACGCAGCGCTTTCTCGATTCCGTGCTGCTGGAGCTCGACCGCCGCACGGCCGAGCGCGCGGTCGCCCCGGAGACGATCTTTTTCGGCGGCGGCACCCCCAGCGCGCTTTCCACGAAGCAGCTCGATTACCTGCTCACCGGCCTGCGCGCGCGGCTCGATCTCTCGCACCTGCGCGAGTGGACGCTGGAGATGAATCCCGCCACGGTCTCGTTGGAAAAAGCGCGGCTGCTGCGTGAGCTCGGCGTGAACCGCATCTCGATGGGCGTGCAATCGTGGGATGAACGCCTGCTCGGCGTGCTCGGGCGGGTGCACGATTCGGCGCAGGCGCAGCGCTCGTACGAAATCCTGCGCGAGGCGGGCTTCGAGAACGTGAACCTCGACCTCATCTTCGGCGTGCCCACGCAGACGCGCGGCGAATGGGAGGCCACCCTCGCGCGCACCATCGCCCTGCAGCCCGAGCACATTTCCGCCTACTGCCTCACCTACGAGGAGGACACGCTTTTCTTCGCGCGGTTCCAGCAGGGCGAGCTGACCCAGGACACCGATTTCGACGCCGACCTCTTCGAGACCACCATGGATATGCTCGGCGCCGCCGGCTACGCGCAGTACGAGATCTCCAATTACGCCCGCCCAGGCCGTGAGTGCTTGCACAATCTCGCCTACTGGCTCGGCCACGATTACCTCGGCCTCGGCCCGAGCGCCTTCTCCACCGGGGGTGCGCGCCGCTGGCAAAACATCGCGGACACTTCCACGTACAGCGACCGCATCCACGCCGGCGGCTTTGCGGAAAGCGGCAGCGAGGCGCTTAGCGAAGACCTCCGCCGCAGCGAGGCCGTCGCGTTCTCGCTCCGCACCGATCGCGGTGTCCCGCGCGGGCTCGGCGCCCCGTGGGCCGAAGATTTCGCACGCTACGAGGAGGATGGCTTCATCCGCGCCGAGCCCGATCGCTGGCTGCTCACGCGCCGGGGCAAGATGCTCGCGGATTCGCTGGCGGAGGCGTTCGTGTAAAGGTGTACGACGCCTTGATCGTGGGCGGCGGCCCGGCCGGGGCGGTGGCGGCGGCGCATTGCGCGGCCGCGGGATTGCGCACGATCGTCATCGAGCGCGCCGTGTTTCCGCGGGAGAAAGTCTGCGGGGATTGTGTGAACCCCGCGTGCTGGCCGATCTTCGAGCGGCTCGGTGTCTCAGCGCGGGTCCGTGCCCTGCCGCATGCGGAGCTTACCGCCGTGGACTTCATCGACATGGATGGACGGCGCGTGACGTGCGACATCGCGGGGCGTGGCGAGATCGCGGTGAAGCGCAGCCACCTCGATCAGCTTCTCCTCACCCGCGCGGCGGAGTTGGGCGCCGAAGTGCGACCGGGTGCGCCGGTGCTTCGCGCCGGAAGGGTGGGGGAGCAGTGGCGCATCGAGACTGAGGGCGAAAGCTTTTCCGCGCGCTGGCTCCTCGCCGCCGATGGCCGCAATTCCACCGTGGCGCGCCTGCTCGATCTCCTCCCCGCCGCGCGAAAGGACCGCGTGGCCCAGCAGACGCATTTTCCGCTGCCCGCCGGCGCGGCCGGCCGCGTGAGGATGTGCTTTCTGCACGAGGGCTACTCGGGCCTGGCGGATGCCGGCGATGGCATCGCGAATCTCTGCCTGGTGGCGCGGCCGGAAAAAATGGCGGCACTCCGCGAGCGGGCCGCGCGCCTGTATTCGCTCAGCGCCGGCCAGGAGTGGCGCACGATCACTCCCCTGGATCGCCGCCCCGCGCGGCCGGCCGGAGAAAACTTGCTCCTGCTCGGCGATGCCGCCCGCGTGGTCGAACCCTTCACGGGAGAAGGTATCTACTATGCGATCGCGACCGGCGAGTTGGCGGCGGATTGTCTCCGGCGCGGGCGCCCGCACGACTATCCGCTCCGCCACGAATTGCTCTATCGCCGCCGGCTCTGGGTTAATCAACTCGCCCGATTCGCCTGTCTGCATCCCGGCTTCGCGAGCCGCTTCCTGCGACTCGCCTCCTTTTTTCCGAGCCTGCTCGACATGCTGACCGCCAACATCGTCCGGCCCGTGCGGTGAGCTTCCAGCCTAGAAGTGCAGTTGTTTCTGCAGCCGATCGATCAAGCGCCGCAGATCGCTGCGCCCATGGTCATGATTGTGCTCGGCCAGCGCCCATCCGGCGAGCGCGCCCACCAGGAGGCCAAGCGTGAACGACGACCAGACGGCCGCCTCGGGATGCTGGCGCACACAGTTCTCGCCGTAGCTCAAGGCGTCCGCCGCGCTCTCTCGCGCGTGGTTGTAGGTGTTTTGGAAGCGCCCGCCGGTGGCTCCGGCGGCCCGATTGGATTCGTTTGCGACATTCATGATGTACTCTCGGTAGGTATAAGTGATTCGCACCCCGTCGCGGTTTAGCGCGCTTGTTCCGCCGCGGTTCCGCGCCCATCCTGCCGCTCCCCTCTATGAACCTGCGCGCCTTTTTTCTCTTGCTGCTCCTCGGCTCCGGCCTCGCCGCCGCGGCGGAACCGCTCCGCCCAAATATCCTCTACGTCCTCTGCGACGATCTCGGCTATGGCGACGTGAAATGCCTCAACCCCGAGGGCAAAATCCCCACGCCGCATCTCGACCGCATTGCCGCCGGGGGGATGATTTTCACCGATGCGCACTCCGGGTCGTCCGTCTGCACGCCCACGCGCTACGGGGTGCTCACCGGCCGCTACAGTTGGCGCACCCGCCTGCAGAGCCATGTGTTCGGCGGCCTCAGCCCGCATCTCATCGCGCCGGAGCGCCTCACCGTGCCGAAGCTCTTGAAGCAGCACGGATACGCCACCGCATGCATCGGCAAATGGCACCTCGGCATGGATTGGGCAATCAAGCCCGGCACGGATTACCAGCCCGAAGACACCATCGAAAAAGGCGCCAAAGGCTGGAACATCGATTGGGCCAAGCCGGTCACCAACGGGCCGAACGCCGCCGGCTTCGACTACTATTACGGCATCAGCGCCTCGCTCGATATGGTGCCGTACAGCTTCATCAAAAACGATCGCGTGGAGATCGTTCCGACGGTGGACAAATCGTTCCCCCTCATGCTGGGCCGCCCCACCCCGGCCACGCGCCCCGGCCCCGCCGCGCCCGATTTCGAGGCCACCCAGGTGCTGCCCGCCTTCACGCGCGAAGCGGTGGCTTACGTGGAGCGGCAAAAGCCCGGCCAGCCGTTCTTTCTCTATCTCCCGCTCGCCTCGCCGCACACCCCGATTGCCCCCACGCCCGAGTGGCTGGGCAAGAGCGGCCTCAATGCCTACGCGGATTTCGCCATGCAGACTGACGCCGCGATTGGCGAAGTGCTCGCCGCGCTCGAGCGCCGCGGCCTCACCCGCGATACCCTCGTAATCATCACCAGCGACAACGGCTGCTCCCCCCAAGCGAAGTTTGAGGAGTTGCTCGCCAAGGGCCACAATCCCAGCGGCGCCATGCGCGGGCACAAAGCGGATATCTTCGATGGCGGCCATCGCGTGCCGTTCCTCGCCCGCTGGCCCGCGAAGGTCGCCGCTGGCAGCACCAGCGATCAGTTGGTCTGCCTCACCGATCTCCTCGCTACCTGCGCTGAGCTCATCGGCGAAAAGCTGCCGGAAAACGCCGCTGAAGACAGCGTGAGCATCCTGCCCGCGCTGCTCGGCACGGCGAAAGAGCCGTTGCGCGAAGCGGTCGTCCACCACTCGATCAATGGCTCCTTCGCCATCCGCCAGGGGCCGTGGAAGCTCGCGCTCTGCGCCGATTCCGGCGGCTGGAGCCAGCCGCGCCCCGGCACGCCCGCGGCGCGCGACCTGCCGCCGAACCAGCTCTACAATCTTGCCGGCGACCTCGCCGAAAAGAACAACCTCGCCGCCGCGCAACCCGAGACCGTTGCCCGGCTCGAGGTGCTCCTGCAAAAGTACATCGACCAGGGCCGCAGCACCCCCGGCGCGAAGCAGGCAAACGACGTGCCCATCCAGCTCCGGAAAGCACCGCCGCCCGCCGGACGCAAACCCGCCCAGGCCAAATAGCGCCCGCCATGATCTGGATCGGCACCTCCGGTTTTCAGTATCCCGAGTGGAAGGGCAAGTTCTACCCGGAGGATCTCTCCGCCGCGAAGATGCTCGCGTACTACGCGGAGCGCTTCCCCACCACCGAGAGCAACTACTCCTTCCGCCACATCCCCAGCGCCGCGACCATCGAAAAGTGGAAGGCCACCACGCCCGCGCATTTCCGTTTCTCCTTCAAGGCGCCGCAGAAAGTGACGCATTTCGCCAAGCTCCGCGACTGCGCGCAAACGATGGCCTTCTTCCACGAAGCCATCTCGCCGCTCCGCAAAAAACTCCGCGCGGTGCTCTTCCAATTGCCGCCCACTTTCAAGGCCGACGTCGGCGTGCTGCGGGATTTCCTGCGCGTGCTGCCGCGCGGCCTGCGCGCCGCCTTCGAGTTCCGGCATGAGTCGTGGTTCGTCGATCCCGTGTATGAGGCGTTGCGCAAAGGGAAAGCCGCCCTCTGCATCGCGGAAAGCGAAGAGCTGGCCACGCCGAAGATCGTGACCGCGAACTTCGGCTATCTCCGCCTCCGGCGGGAAGATTACCGCCCCGCTGACCTCAAGCGCTGGGCCGCCTGGATCGCCGGCCAAGCGCCGACTTGGCGCGACACTTACATCTACCTGAAGCATGAGGAAACCGGCGTCGGCCCGAAGTTTGCGCGCCAGCTACAGAAGGAATTGGGAGTCCCGCCGTAGCGCCCGTCTGGTTGCGTCCTTCGCGCGGAAGAGATATTGCCCCCCGATGCCGTCAGAATCCCCGCCCTTCTCCGCCGGTGCGAGGCTTCTCGCGCTCAGCGCGGCCCTGCTGCTGGGCGGGTGCGTGAATCTGCCGCACGGGCCGGAGCGCGTCTCCGCGGGGCTGCTGCAGCGGACGGGACACGCGATTCCGGCCATACTGCCGCGCGGGGTTTCGGTGGCGAACGGGCTGAGCGAGGAGGAAGCCGTTTCGATTGCGCTCTGCAACAATGCCGCGTTTCTTGATTTGCTCACGGACCTCGGGATCGCGCGGGCCGATGTGGTGCAGGCCGGCGTGATTGCGAACCCGACGTTCTCGATCCTTTTTCCCTCGGGGCAAAAGCAGTTGGAATTCACGGCGAAGCTCGCGAGCGAGGTGCTTTGGCTGCGCCCGCTCCGGATGAAAGCGGCGAAGCTGGACTACCAGCGCGTGGCCGAGGGGCTGGTGCAGACTGGGCTGAACCTCATTCGCGACGTGAAGTTTGCTTATGCCGAAGTGCTCGCCGCCGAGCAGCGGCTGAAGCTGGCGGAGGAATCGGCCGCGCTTTCCGCGAAGATCGAGAAAATCGCCCGGGCGCGGGTGGCGGCGGGCGATGTGAGCGAGCTGGAGGCCGGGACGGTCGGCACCGATACTTTGCAGGCGCAGGAGCTCGCGGCGCGCACATGGCACGACGTGAGCATCGCACGGGAGCGCCTGCGGAACCTGCTTGGGCTCGGCTTGGAGCGCGGCACGCTCAGCCTCTCCTCGCGCGGGCCGGCGCCGCGCCTCCCCGGCTCCGCGGAGGCGCTGGTGCGTCGCGCCCTGGCTTCGCGGCCCGACCTGCGTGCGGCGGAGATCGCCATGGAAACCGCCGGCGCGCGGCACGGTCTGGCGATCGCGGAGATCTTCCAGCTCACCGCGATGCTGGATGCGAATCGCACCACGGTGCCGGCGAACGGCGGGACCGGCGAGCGCACGCACCTTGAAACCGGTGCCGGCCTCGACGTGACCATCCCGATCCTCAACCAGAACCAGGGCGGCCGGGCGCGCGCGCGGGCGCAGCTTGCCAAGGCGGCGCGGCAGTACGTGGCGGTCCGCGATCGCATTATCCTCGAGGTGCGCGAGGCGCACATCCGCTGCCTGCAGGCGCAGGAGAGTTATGGCGCCTGGCACAGCCGCATCTTGCCGCCGCTGCGGCAGGCGGTGGAGCAGGCCGAGCAGGCGTATGAGGCGGGCAATGTCACCCTGGTACTGACCCTTGAGAACACCCGCCGGCTCACCGAGGCCCGCGCCCGCGAAGCCGCCGCCGCCGCCGATTCACGCCGCGCCACCGCCGAGCTCGAGCGCGCCATCGGCGGGCGTTTGCCGCGCTAATATCTCAGTTTCATGATCGCTCATCTCATGTGCGCGGTAGCGCTCTTCATCGCTCTCGGCGCCATCAGTTTTGCCGCGGAGGAAAAAGCCGCGAAGATCACGAACCCGGTCAAGGAGGCCGATCTCGCCACGATCAAGCTCACGCCTGAGGCCGAGAAGCGCCTTGCGATTACCACCGCGCCGGTGGAGCGGCGCAAGGTGGCGCGCACGCGCACCTTCGGCGGCGAGGCGATCATCCAGGGGCAGACGCCCGCGGCCGGCGGCCAATCGATTCTCTCGGTTCTGCCTTCGCTGACAGCCACAGACCTCATCCGCATCGCCGAGGCGCAGATCGACGCCGATGGGCAGGTGGAGCAGGCGAAGGTCACGCACGAGGCCGCGAAGGTCGCCTTCGAGCGCGCGGAGCAGCTTTGGAAAACGAAGGCCGGCAGCGAGCGCGCGGTCGATGAAACGCGCGCGCAGCTCGAGCAGGCGGCGGCGACCCTTCGCACCGCGCAAGCCAAGCGCGCCCTGCTCGCCGCGCCCGTGCTCGATGTGCTCAATCCCAAGCGGCTGTGGGTGCGCACGGCTGTCTATGTGGGCGATCTCCCGCGGCTCGATACCGCGGCCGAGGCGCACATCGGCGGTCTTGCCGATCCGGCCGGCCTCGCGAACAAGCCGGCCAAGCCCGTTTCCGCTCCGCCCTCTGCCAATGCCACCGCCGCCACGGTCGATCTATTCTACGAAGTCGCGAATGAGGATGGTGCTTTCCGCCTCGGCCAAAAGCTCGGCGTCCGCATCCCGCTGCGCGAGCCGGAGGAAAGCCTGGTCGTGCCAGGCTCCGCGCTCGCTTACGATCTGCACGGCGGCGCGTGGGTTTATGAAAGTCTCGGCGCGCAGACCTACGCGCGGCGGCGCGTGCTGGTGCGCGCGGTCATGGAGAAAAACGCGGTGCTCGAGAGCGGTCCGCCGCCGGGCACGCGCGTCGCGATCACCGGTGTGGCGGAGCTTTTCGGCACGGAATTCGGCGTGGGCAAATAGCGATGATGACCTGGCTCATCTCCACCGCGCTCCGGCAGCGGTTGCTCGTGCTGGCACTCGCGTGCGTGCTCATCGGCGTGGGGCTGAATTCGCTGCGCACCACGCCGCTCGATGTCTTTCCGGAGTTCGCTCCGCCGCTCGTGGAGATGCAAACGGAGGCGCCCGGCCTCTCGACCGAGGAAGTCGAAAGCCTCATCACCGTGCCGCTCGAAAATGCGGTGAACGGCACTTCGTGGCTGAAAACCCTGCGCTCGAAATCGGTGCTCGGCCTCTCCTCCGTGGTCTGCATTTTCGAGGAAGGCACCGATCTGATGCGGGCGCGGCAGCTCGTGCAGGAGCGCGTGGCCGCGGTGGCGCCGCGGCTGCCGGCCGTCGCCCAGCGCGCCCGTGCTCCTCTCGCCGCTCTCCTCCACCAGCCGCGCGCTGAAAATCGGCGTCTCGTCGAAAACTCTGTCGCAGATGGACCTCTCGGAGCTCGCGCTTTGGACCATCCGCCCGCGGCTCATGTCCGTTCCCGGCGTGGCGAATGTGGCCATCTGGGGCCAGCGCGACCGCCAGTTCCAGGTGCTCGTCGATCCGGATCGGCTCGCGCGCCCACGGCGTCACGCTCGATGCCGTGGAGCGCGCCGCCGGCGATGCCGCCACGCTCGCCGCCGGCGGCTTCGTCGATCACGCCAAACCAGCGTCTCCCGGTTCGCCACGTCTCGCCGATCATCACGCCCGACGACCTCGCGCGCACCGTCGTGAATTTCACCAACGGCGTGCCGCTGCGCATCGGCGACGTGGCGGAGGTGGTGGTGGGCCACCCGCCGCCCATTGGCGACGCCGTGATCAACGACGGGCCCGGCCTGCTGCTCATCGTGGAGAAGCAGCCGTGGGGCAACACGCTCGACGTCACCCGCAAAGTGGAGGCCGCGCTGGAGGCGCTGAAGCCGGGCCTGAACGGACGTCGAGATCGATCCGACCATTTTCCGGCCCGCCACGTTCATCGAGCGCTCGCTCGCACAATCTCGGCCACGCGCTGCTGCTCGGCTGCGCGCTCGTGGTGGTGATCCTGATCGCTCTTCCTGTTCGATTGGCGCACCGCCCTCATCAGCCTCACCGCCATTCCGCTCTCGCTGCTCGCCGCCGCGGTGATCGCTTCATTTTCGCGGCGGCACGCATGAATACGATGGTCCTCGCCGGCCTCGTCATCGCCCTCGGCGAAGTGGTCGACGACGCGATCATCGACGTGGAGAACATCCTGCGCCGGCTGCGGCTGAATCGCGCTTGCCGGCAACCCGGAGTCCGCGTTCCAGGTCGTGCTCAAAGCCTCGCATCGAAGTGCGCAGCGCGGTGGTCTATCGCCAGCCTCATCGTGGTCCTTGTTTTCCTGCCGGTGTTCTTTCTCGATGGCCTCGCCGGCACGTTCTTCCGGCCGCTGGCGCTCTCCTACGTGCTCGCCATCCTGGCCTCGCTCGCTCGTCGCGCTCACCGTCACCCCGGCGCTCTGCCTCATGCTCTTGCCCGGCGCGCAAGAACGGAAGCAGGAGCCGCCGCTCGTGCGCCTGCTCAAGAGCGTCTACCGCGCGCTGTTGCCGCGCCTCGTGCGCCATCCGCGCTGGTCGCTGGCGCTGCTCGCGGTCGCTTTCGCTCATCACTGGCTTCGCCGTGACCCGGCTCGGCGAAGAGTTCCTGCCCGAACTTCAAGGAAACGCGATTTCCTCATGCACTGGGTGGAGAAGCCCGGCACTTCGCTCGAGGCGATGACGCGCATCACCATCGAGGCGAGCAAGGAGCTGCGCGCCATTCCCGGCGTGCGCAATTTCGGCTCGCACATCGGCCGCGCCGAAGTCGCCGACGAAGTGGTCGGGCCCGAACTTCACCGAGCTGTGGATCAGCCTCGATCCGAAGGTGGACTACGATCCGACCGTCGCGAAAATCCAGGAGGTCGTCGATGGCTATCCCGGCCTCTATCGCGACGTGCTCACCTACCTGAAAGAGCGCATCAAGGAAGTGCTCACCGGCGCCAGCGCGACCATCGTCGTGCGGCTCTTCGGACCCGACCTCGCCGTGCTGCGCGAGAAGGCCGCAGGAGGTCGAGCAAAGCGATCGCCGACGTGACGGGCGTGACCAATCTGAAGGTCGAGCCGCAGGTCCTCGTGCCGCAGATTGCACGTGCGCCTGAAGTCCGAGGCCGCGGCCAATTTCGGCCTGACGCCCGGCGCCGTGCGGCGCGCCGCCACCACCTTCATCAAGGGCACGAAAGTCGGCGAAGTCTACGAGGAGCAGAAGGTTTACGACGTCGCCGTGTGGGGCGTGCCGCGCGTCCGCGACAGACCTCAGGGCTGCGCGACCTCCTCATCGAGACGCCCGGCGGCGGCCACGTCCCGCTCGGCGATGTCGCCGACGTGGCGATCGTCCCCACGCCCAACGAGATCAAACGCGAGGGCGCCTCGCGCCGGCATCGACGTCACCTGCAACGTCGCCGGCCGCGACCTCGGCAGCGTCGCGCGCGAAATCGAAACGCGCGTGCGCAAGCTCAGCTTCGAGCGCGGCTATCATCCGGAGTTCCTCGGCGAATACGCCGCGCGCCAGGCCTCGCAGAACCGGCTCCTCATTTTCTCCGCCTGCTCGCTGCTCGGCATCCTCGTCCTGTTGCACGTCGATTTCCGCTCGCTGCGGCTCGTCGCTCCTCGTCGCCCTCACGCTGCCGTTCGCCCTCATCGGCGGGGTCATCGCCGCCTTCCTCAGCGGCGGCGTCCTCTCGCTCGGCTCGCTCGTCGGCTTCGTCACCGTCCTCGGCATCGCCGCGCGCAACGGCATCATGCTCGTCAGCCATTACCGCCACCTCGAAGTCGAGGAAGGCGAACCCTTCGGCCCCGCCCTCATCCTCCGCGGCGCCGAGGAACGCCTCGCCCCGATCCTCATGACCGCCTCCTGCGCCGGCCTCGCCCTCCTCCCCCTCGTCGTCGAAGGCAACGTTCCCGGCCACGAAATCGAGTACCCCATGGCGGTGGTCATCCTCGGCGGCCTGGTCACCTCCACCCTCCTCAACCTCTTCCTCCTCCCCTCCCTCTACACAAGATTCGGCAGGGTGCAGACCGTGTCAGAGTAGCTCAGGACGTCCCTTTGGCCCTGCTGCCCACCCTGGAAAATAATCGAAACTCCTCCTTGCCAAGCCCCCCACCCCCGGCCAAGCTTTTCGGCTCTTTTCCTCTCTACTTGCCCAATCTGCCCACTATGTCCACTGAACTGATGACGGAACTTCTCGAGGCCGGTGTCCACTTCGGCCACCAGACCAAGCGCTGGAACCCGAAGATGAAGCCCTTCATCTTCGAGAAGCGCAACGCCATCTACATCATCGACCTCGGCAAGACCGTCGCGCCAGCTTCGAGGCCGCCACCGAGTTCCTCGGCGAAGATCGCCGGGCGCAATGGCAAGGTTCTCTTCGTCGGCTGCAAGAAGCAGGCGCAGGAGGCGATCAAGGAAGCCGCGGAGGCGTGCGGCCAGTTTTACGTGAACCAGCGCTGGCTCGGCGGCACGCTCACCAATCTTCAGACCATCCGCAAGAGCGTCGGGCGCCTCAAGTACATCGAGGAGCTCGAGAAGCAGCCGGAGTTTTCCAAGATGGGCAAGCAGGAAATCTCCGCCGTCAAGCGCGAGGGCGAGAAGCTGCACCGCAACCTCGACGGCATTCGCGACATGGAAAAGCAGCCCGACGCGATCGTCATCATCGACACGATGCGCGAAGGCATCGCGGTGGCCGAGGCGCGCCGGCTCGAACATCCCGATCGTCGCCATCGTCGATACGAATGCCGACCCCGATCTGATCGATTACCCCATCGCCGGCAACGACGACGCCATCCGCGCCATCCGCATCGATCCTGCAGAAGCTCGTGGACGCCATCGTCTCCGCACAAGGCACCTCGCCGCGGCAGGAGCAGGCGGCCCTGGCCGGCGTCGGCGATTAGTCCGCGCGCCGCCCTGGCCGGCGGCATTATTCAGCATCCCTCCGGAATTCGAACCAGCGAGAGGCGGTCTCCCGTCTCTCGCCTCTCCACCCTTCAACTCTCAAATCCCCTTTCCTCATGAGCGCGAAACCGTCATCGATGCCCAACTCGTCAAGACCCTCCGCGAAAAGACCGGCGCCGGTCTGATGGAGTGCAAGCGCGCGCTCGCCGAGACCAACGGCGACATCGAGGCCGCCGTCGATTTCCTTCGCAAAAAGGGCGCCGCCAGCGCGGCGAAGAAAGCGGGCCGCGAGGCGAAGGAAGGCATCATCGCCCAGGCGATCCTGCCCGGCGCCAAAGTCGGCGTGCTCGTTGAGGTCAATTGCGAGACCGATTTCGTGGCGAAGAACGACAGCTTCCGCGCTTTCTACGACGAGATCGCCAAGAAGATCGCGCAAGGCGCCACGCCCGAGGATCTCGAGAGCCGATCGCGTGGCCGCCGTGCAGAAGATCGGCGAGAACATCGTCATCCGCCGGCAGCGAACGCATCGAGGTGAGCGGGCACGGCCTCGTCGCCGCCTACATCCACACCGGCGGCAAAGTCGGCGTGCTCGTGGAAGTCGGCGCGGAAAAGGACGACACCGCCGCCAACGAAGATTTCAAGCAGCTCGTGCGCGACATCACCCTGCAGATCGCCGCCGCGAATCCCGTTTCGCGTTTCCCGCGACCAAGTGCCCGCCGCGCTCGTCGAGCGCGAGCGCGAGATCTACCGCGGCCAGGTGCCTCCCGGCAAGCCGGCCAACATCATCGAGAAGATCGTCGATGGGAAGATGGACAAGTTCTACTCGCAGCGCCTGCCTCCTCGATCAGGCGTTCATCAAGAACCCCGACCAGACGCATCACCCAGCTCATCGCCGAGAAGAACAAAGCCCTCGGCGAAAAAATCGTCCTCCGCCGCTTCATCCGCTACATGGTAGGCGAAGAGCTCGCGGGGGAAGCGTAGGCCGGATTGCGTCGAGGGTGCCGCGCCTTTGTCCCTGCGCGTGCCGCTCCGGCGATCTCGCGGGGTCGTTTACTCTACCGTCCAGTCTTCCACATGCAGGCCGGGAATGCGCCGGAACTCGGTGACGTTGTTGGTCACCACGACACCGTTCTCGTCGAGTGCGACCGCGGCCACCCAAAGGTCTTGCTCGCTAATCGAGAGGCCGCGACGTTCCAAATCCGCGCGAATAGCGGCATAGCGTTCCGCCGTCCGCGCCGTCGGCAGCACGATCGAATACGGAGAAATCATGGCCTGAACCTTTATAAGTTCGCGCTGCGGATGGGTGCATTTCTCTACACCGACACGAAGCTCAGCATAAGACTGAAGCGCCAAAACGATCCTGTTCGGCGGCAGCGCGTTGATCCGCCGCCAGGCCCCCGGGGCCTTGCCGCGCAGGCAGAAGATCCAGATGTTAGTGTCTAGGAAATAGCGCACGCTGGACGCCTACTCGAAGGTGGGTGCCGGGCGCCAGCGGTGCCGCTCTGGCGGGGTAAAGGCTGGCTCGTCCGCCATGCATCCAAAGAGTTTCTCGTATTCCGCGCTTCGGACGCCAGTTCCCGGCACTTCACGCGCGGCCACCGCCAGCGCCTGCCGGAGCGATGCGAGATCATCCGGGCGCAGATGCGGAACTTCCGCCAGGATTTCATTTGCGCTCATGCTTGGAAGTTATTCACGCAGTTGGAACAGGCAAGCGCCCACTAATTGTAATGAAGATTGATTAGCTCATCCAAACCGCGCCCAAAACTCCCCCGACAAAAACCGCCCCCACAAACGCATTGCTCCAAAAGAACGCGCGGTTGATCGCGTCCACATCGAGACCCGCCGCGCTGCGGTGTTCGTACACCAGCGCGCCCGCGACCAGCATCAGGCTCACGGAATAGATCACGCCTAGCCCCGCCAGCACGCCGAAGACCGCTAGCAGCCCCAGCATGATCCAATGCAGGATTTCCGCCAGGCGCAGGCTGTGCGGAATCCCATGCCGTGCCACCCACGAGTGGAGCCCCGCGGCGCGGTCGAATTCATAGTCCTGGGTCGCATAGATGAGGTCGAAGCCGGCGACCCAGAGCGCGACCGCCGCCGCCAACACCAGCGGCGCCCAGTCGAAGCGCCCGCGCACTGCCAGCCAGGCGCCGACTGGTGAAACCGAAAGCGCGACCCCGAGAAAAAGGTGGCTGAGCGCGGTGAACCGCTTCGTGAGCGAATAGAAAAAGACGATCGCCAGCGCCACCGGCGACAGCCAAAAGCAAAGCGGATTCAGGAACCACGTGGCCGCCACGAACAGCCCCGCGCTCACCGCACACAGCCCGATGGCCACGGTCCGCGGCACCAGGCGATGCCGCTGCGCCGTGCGCGGATTGCGCTGATCGATCTCCCAATCCGCCAGGCGATTGAAGGCCATTGCCGCCGTGCGCGCGAAGACCATGCAGAGAATGATCAGCCCGATCGTGCGGGCGTCGGGCACGCCGTGCGCCGCCGCCAGCATCGAGCCGAGCGCAAAGGGCAGCGCGAAAACGGTGTGCGAGAAACGGATGAAGCGCAGGACGCGAACGATCACGGCTTCGGCTCCGGCGCGCGCGGCTCCTCCGGCTCATCGAAGAGCCCGGCCAGCCGATCGTCCACCCGCAGATCGACCAGCCGCCATTGCTTGTCCGAGCGATAGAAATAGAACCGCCACCGGAGCGGAAAATCGCGCCCGAGCGAGACGTAGGTGCGCCGCAGCAGGCTATTCCCCACCGTCTTGTGGTCGACCATCTCGAAGCCGAGAATCGGCCCGAAGATCTGGATCGCCTCGGTCGTCCGCGCCTTCAGCGTGCGCAATTCCTCCGGCCGCTCCGCGATCTTCGAGCCCTTGGTGAGATTCGTGTAAGCCTCCTCGATGAGGTTCTTTTCCAGCAACGTAAAGAACGCCGTCGCGAGCTGCCCCGGTTCGTCCACGCCTTGCGCATTGAGCGGCCCGCTCGCCACTTCCTTGGCCGGTGCCGGCGTCGCTTTCACTGCTGCCGCCGCCGCCTCGTCCGGCGTCTTCGCGCCCGGCTGGAAAGTCATGCTCTTCCGCGGCTTTTCCTGGGCCGAGGCAGCCATGGCGCTCGCGAGGAGTGCCACCAGGAGATTCGGGAGAGCTTTCATGCGCCGGGAGAAAAGATTCCAAGGCGGGAGCGGCTGCAACTGAAAAGCGCGGTAGATGCGGCGCGGAGGCTCGCCACTTTTGCGGCGAAGCGGCTTCGGACTGCGGCGCGTCCTCGCACCGCTTTGCACACGCGTCTCCGCGCAACGCGCGTCCGAGAAACCCACGCGTATGCTTCCATTCCGATCCGCGGTCGCCGGTCCTTCGGTTCGCAAGTTTTTTTCTTTTTCGATGCGTGTTCAAAAGCGGCGCGAGGACGCGCACGCACTCCTAAAGCGCTACGCGCGAAAGCAGCGTTGCCGCCACTTCCCGTTGCACCCGTGCCATTCCAAGCGATAATCCCGCCCGCCATGCTCCCCGAATCCCAGCCGCTCACGCGCCGGCGCGCGCTGAAGCAGATCCTCTTTTTCAGCGCCGCGCTGGCGCTGCCCGCCCAGGTTCGCCGCGCCCTCGCCGCGCCTGTCACGGGCGAGCGGCATTTCTTGATGATCGGCGATTTCGGTCGCGCCAAGGACCCGGAGCAGGGCTTGGTGGCGGCGGCGATGAAGCAGTATGTGGGCGCGCTGAAGATTCGCCCCGATGGCCTTTTCCTCTTGGGCGACAACTTCTACGGCAGCTTCAAAGGCGGCGTTAATTCGCCGCGCTGGCAGAGTGGGTTCGAGGAGATGTATCCCGCGGATGTTTTCCCCGGGCCGTGCTGGGCCACGCTCGGCAACCACGATTACGACGAGGAGGCGGGTCTGAAAATGGCGGCGCAACTCTCCTACGCGAGCGCGCACCCCGGCACCCGCTGGACCATGCCGGCGAAATGGCACCGCTTCGATTGGCCGGCGCAAAACCCGCTCTTCACCTGCCTCTCGCTCGATAGCAACTACAAGAACAACTACGTGAGCCTCTCGCCGAAGGAACGGGAAAAACAACTCGCCTGGCTGAAGGCCGAGCTCGCCAGGCCGCAGACCGCGCCGTGGCGTTTTTGCCTGGGCCACCACCCGCTCTACAGCAACGGTCAGCACGGCGATCACCCGCACCTGATCGAGGATTGGGGCCCCCTCTTCCAGGAGCATGCCGTGCCGTTTTACTTCGCCGGTCACGATCACGATTTGCAGCACCTGGAGTTCGAAGGCCTGAAGACCTCGTTCGTCATTTCCGGCGGCGGCGGCGCGCGCGTCCGCGAGCTGAAAAAGCCCGGCCGCGGCCCCTTTTCTAAAGCCGCCTACGGCTTCACCCACCTGCAAATCAGCCCCGAGCGTTTCGTCGTCCGCCACATCGATCCCACCCAGCGCGAGCTTCACGCCTTCGCCCGCACGCTCGATGGGCGCGTGGAGATCCTCGCCTGAAGCCGATACCCGCCCAGCCGCTGATCGCGGCGCGGAAAGGCGGCAGGCGGCGCGAGCGGACGTGTGAAACCGACTGCCGCCAATCGCCTCAGGCTTATTTCAGAATTGGAACTGGAGTCGGTGGCAGCTCGAGCGTCCCACTCCAATCCGTGGATGGATGATCGCCGGGCTGCGCGGAATTGGAGAAGCGCCCGGCCAGAAAATACGCCTTCCCGTCCATCGGCACCTCGAAAACAAAAACGGGTCCGAGATCGATGATGCCCACTCTCGCGCCAGGCCTGTAATTGGCGCCCGGAAAGCTGATGCCATACTTGATCACTCCTCCCATCGGCAACAAGAGAGGCTCCCAATGGGGGCTCATCCCGCTATAGGCTCCGCTGCTTCTAGTTTTGATCGTTTGCCCATCGGCCGCCTTCACCCACACCGCTAGGCCACCGCGTGGCTTGCGGATTTTCAATTGGCCCGTCACGTCTCTGGTGTTCTCCAGTTCCAGTTCGATGCGGTAGAACGGCACTTTATCGGTTTCCGGCGGCAACACGTGCAGTCGCCCGCGCAACCCATTCGCGGAGGGAGACCAATTCGGGTCCTGCGCGCGCGCGCTCAGGGCCAGAGACAACAAGATAATCAGGAAGGCTTTCATCGAGGGCTGCATCGGCTGGAGTTTGTCCGGCCGACGCGGGCAGTGTAATCGCGGTCCTTTTCAAGCGCCAGCACCACCCGCATCATCGGCTCTATGTCCAAGCTCCGCGATCTTTGTCTCATCGCCGCCTCCAGCATTGCCACCTTCGGGATCGTCTGCCTGGCCCAGGAGGCCCCTGAGCCCAAGCTCATGAGCTCCACTGTGGTCGACTGGACCGCCATGCCGGTGCGCAAAACGCCGGTGGGCGAATCGCGCCGGGTGTTCCGCTCGCCCACCGCCACGCTGGATGAGCTGGAATGTCACGTCACCACGCTCAACGCCGGCGCAGCCGCCCATCCCCCGCACCAGCACCCCGACGAGGAAATCCTCATCATCAAGGAAGGCGCGGTCGAATCGCTGGTGAACGGAGAGTACCAGCGCGTCGGCCCCGGCTCGGTCATCTTCCAGGCTTCGAACCAGCTGCACACCATCCGTAACGTCGGCGATACGCCGGCCACCTACCACGTCCTCAAGTGGAACTCGCCCGGGATGCTGAAGGCCAGGAAAGCCGCGGCCCAATGATCTACGCGACAGCCAGCTATCCCTCTTCGTCTTCTCGTCTCCTCGTGACCGAAACTTCGTTTCGTCACGCCCTGAGGAGGGAAACTCCGTTTCCCAGGCGGGTGTGTCGGCGGGCCGGCAAACGCCGCCACACGCCCACCTGCCGCCCCAGGAAAACAGATTTTCGCGCGAAAGCGCGGTAAAGCCGCTCACCTATGCTCACTCCGCTCGAAACGGGAGTCCTCGCCCTGCTGCTCGACAATCCGGGCGCGGCATTCGACACCATGCGTCAGCAGTTGTCGCTAGCTGCGGTTGCGAAGCGGGAGTTTACCGGCGTCGGCTTCTTCACCGAGTTTTCCTTGCCTGCCGATGCACCAGTCAGACGCGATTTGCCTGATGCGACCATTGGTGGAGTTGAAGCGTCGTTTCCAAGCGTCGAGCACGGCGCTGGATTTCTGCTGTTCGTTCGGAGTGGAGTGGTCAACATGTTGGAGGGGTTTACTTATGGGGAGGACCAGTGGCCGCAAACGACAGATGGGTTTCGAATCTTCAAGACAGCGGCCTAAGCACGCGTCTCGCGCTATTCGCGTTTAGGGTTAGTTCGACTGCGGTGTGAAGGTGCGCTTCGGCAACCGGTCACATTAGCGGAGTTCGGCAGATCCATTTCACGAAAATAGAAGTATAAAAAAGTGCTCAATCGAGATTGGGAAAGTGCTCGCTTCCTGGTACTCTCGGAGCCACCATGGATTCGATCGTTGCGCAACGCGAAGCCCGGCTCGGACTGCGACTCCGAGCCCTCCCACTGCGGGGCCTCGATTTTTTTGCGCGCAAAGGCGACGGCATCTCCTTGCCGCGGCAGGCTTCCAGCGGCATCGCTTACGCGGGCGTTTGCCGGAACCTTTCGGGCGTTTGCTCGCAAACCTTTCGAGCGGCGAGAGGATCTCGGCGCCACTGCCGTTACAGAATCTGCAACATCTCCCGCTCGGGCATGCGAATGACGTACAATCTGGAACTTTTCAGTTTCAGAATGCGCAACATTTCCCGCTCCGGCCGCCAAATGACGCGCAATCTGGAACTTTCCAGTTCCAGAATGTGCAACATTCCCGGGTCGCGGGCGCCAATGACGCACAATCTGGAACTTTTGAGTCCCAGAATGTGCAACATTCCAAAAGCGCAGAGACGCGGTGCCCGCGCCATGGCAAGCGTTGCATCAGCCGCAAGAGCCGCACCCCCCGCCGCGCCGAGATTCTCGTCCACCCGGCGTTTTTTGCGTGTGTTTCCGGGCGTTCGCAGGCCTTCTTCCCGGCTCCGCACGATCGTTCCGCCATGACCGTCACCTCGTTTGCCCGCGAAGCGCTCGCGCAGATTCCGAAGATCCTCACGCTGCAGGATCGCAATGCGCACTCGCCGACCTACGGCTGTTTCGACCGCAATTTCTGGCACTACAAGATCATCGATTTCCCGAGCGGCATGGCCGCGGAATTCGTCTGGCCGCTCGCGCTCGCTTACTCGCTGCCGATCGCGGGGAACCCGTATTACCAGCAGCCGGCGATCAGCGAGTGGGTCGAGGCCGGCATGCTCTACGCGGCCCGCAGCGCGCACCCGGATGGCTCGTGCGACGACTATTTTCCCTTTGAAAAAGCCGCGGGCGCGGCGGCGTTCTCGCTGCTCGCCGGGCTCGAAAGCTACGCGCTCCTCGGGCTGAACGAACGACGAGCTGCTCGACTTCTTCGCGCGCCGCGCGGACTGGCTCGCGGATCATCACGAAAGCGGCCGGCTCACCAATCACCAGGCGCTCATCGTGCTCTGCCTGGAGAAGCGCGGGGCGCCTGCTCGATACCACGCGCTGGGACAAGCTGAAAGCGCAGCGGCTCGCGCGCGTGCTGGAGTGGCAAAACGAGGAGGGTTGGTTCCAGGAATACGAAGGGTGCGATCCCGGCTATCACACGCTCACCGATCGGCTTGCTCGCGCAGTTGCACGAGCTCACGCCCTCGCCCGGAGCTCAAGGCCGCGCTGGAAAAGGCGATCCGCTTCGCCGCGCATTTCGTGCATCCCGACGGCTCCTTCGGCGGCGAATACACCAGCCGCAACACCTACAACTTTTTCCCGCACGGCTTCGAGCTCGCCGGCAAATGGCTGCCGGAGGCGCTGGCGATCAACGACCGCTTCCTCGCCGGTCTGGAGCGCGGCCTCGGCGCCTGCTACGCGGACGATCACATCATCGGCCACCACACCTGGAGCTATCTGCTCGCGCACCAGCACTTCATCGCCGAGCGCCCGGCCGTGCAGCCGCGCGCGGCGGGCCGGCATGTATTTTCGCAACGCCGGCATCGTCATCGAGCGCCGCGGCGCCACCGAGCTTTACCTCGCGCTGAACAAGGGCGGCGTCTTCAAGTTTTTCCGCGACGGCAAGCTGTCCTCTCCGACACGCAATTCTCCGCGCTGGTGATCGATGGCGCCAAAGTGCGCAACGCCGTCGCGCATCTCGTGGGCAAGTACGACGTCGATTTCTCGCAGGAGGCAATCAGCGATCCGCGGCAAGCTCGGCTGGGCGAAGACGAAGCAGATGACCACCTTCAACCTGATCGTCCTGCGCGTGCTCATGTACACCGTCGGCCGCTTCTATCCCGACCTCGTGCGCCAGCTTCTACAGAAGCTGCTGATCACCGGAAAGAAAGCCGCGCCGCTGCAATTCAGCCGCCGCTTCACCTGGCGCGGCGAGGAGCTGCAGCTCGAACGACGAGCTCCGTACCGAGGCGTTGGTCGAAAGTGCGCGCCGCCGGCATCGGCGCCTCGCAAACCTCCATCTACGTGGTGATGAGCCGCACCTATCAGGCCGGCCAGCTCCAGCCGTGGCTCGACCTCACGCCGCAAGTGCGCGCGCTCCCCGATGGCGCGCCGCTGAAGCTCACCCGCACGTTGTGAGATTCCTGCTCGCGCTTTTCCTGCTCGCCGGCGCGAGCCTCGCGCAGGAGGCGGCGTTTACGCCCAAGCCGTATCGGCGGGCGGTGATCACCTGGGTCCCGCCCTACGGCACCGCGAAGGTGAAAGCCGCTCTGCGCACGCCGGCCGGAGGGGTGGAGCCCGGCAGCGTGCTCACCCACGTGGCGCTGCAATTCTGGGCGCCCGACGCCGCGGGCCTCGCGAGCCGCGTGACCAAATACGACAAGCTCACCGATGAGCTGATCGCCGACTGGCGCGACTGGTGCCACGCCCGCGGAATTCGCGTTTTGCTTTGCGTCTACAATGGCGTGGAAAAATGGGACTGGGGTCTTGCGCACAATGCCTTCGCCAAGCAGCCGCGCGAATTTGCGGATTCGCTCCTCGCGGAAGTGGAGCGCCACGCGCTGGACGGCATCGATCTCGACCTCGAAGGGAACGGCTCCTTCGACGCCGACAAGCCACCCTTCCTGGCCTTTGTAAAACTACTCTCGGGAGAGCTGCGCGCTCGGCAGAAGCAGCTCTTCGCCGACACCTTTGCCTACATCTGGAACGCGCCCAACCAGCGCTGGTGGCCCGAGCTTTTCCCGCTGGTCGATGGCGTGAACAGCATGGGCTATGAGGAAACCGGTGCGCATTCCACCGCGTGGCGCGGGTACGGCGCGCAGGCCGCCGCGGCGGGCAAGGACGCTGGCAAGCTGGCGATCGGCCTCCCGACCCACCTGGAGCGCTGGCAGGAAAACAGCGTGCTGGAGCACCTCGATTGGCTCGCGGCGAAAAAAGACGGGCCGGGCGTGGCGCTCTGGGACGCGCAATTTCTCGCCCCCGCCTGGCGCACCGCCGAGCCGTGGCGCCGCCTGCAAAAAATCCGGGGGCAGTAATGGCGACGTTTTGCGCCCCACACCGCGCTTGCCATCCTTCCGCCCCTTGGGGATTCTGCCGCCCGCCACGGCGCCCAGCATGAGTCGCAAGCAAGTTTTCCTCTACCGGTCCTTCAGCTCCGTGCTGTTGTGGTCGCTGGCGCTTTGGATCATTTTTACCGGGAATGAGGCGGGCTTCTTTTGCCTGATCGCCGGGCTGGGGATGCTCGGGCTGTGGGAGTTCTACTCGATGCTCGATAAGGCGAAGATGCCGAACTTCAAGATCATCGGCATGGCTTGCGGCGCGCTGATCTTCATCGGCGGCCACTATTATCTCCCGCGCGCCGGGCGGCCCACGGAGGCGGCGGATTTCCCGAAGTTTTCCTACGATTTCGAGGTCGGCATCCTGGTGGTGCTGCTGCTGGTGATCTTCACGCGGCAGATCTTTCAGAAAACCCGCGACATCTCGCCGATCGAGACGATGGCCTACACGATCTTCGGCCTGCTCTACGTGCCGTGGCTCTTCTCGTTCGTCACGAAGATTGTCTACCTGCCGCCGCGGCCGGACATCCACGTCACCGGCCAGTGGTACGTGCTCTACCTCATCGTGGTGACGAAATTCTCCGACATGGGCGCGTACGTCACCGGCTCGCTCATCGGCAAGCACCCGCTCATCCCGCACATCTCGCCGAACAAGACGTGGGAGGGCTTCTTCGGCGCGCTGGCATTTTCCACCGGCGGCTCCTTTGCGTTGCGCGCGCTCATCCCCGGCGGCCTGGGTGCGCTCACCATGGTCGATACGCTGGTGCTCGGGCTCGTGCTGGGCTTCGCCGCGATCATCGGCGACCTGGCGGAATCGATCGTGAAACGCTCGGCCGGCGTGAAGGATTCCGGGCGGCTCCTGCCGGGCATCGGCGGGACGCTCGACCTGATCGACTCGATCCTCTTCACCGCGCCGATCCTCTTCTTCTATCTGCGCTTCGCCGTGGGGATGCGCTAAGCGCGACGGGCCATGAGAAAGCGTCGCGTCGTCATTCTTGGCTCCACCGGCTCCATCGGGGAGAGCGCCCTGAAAGTGGCGCGCGATATCCCGGAGCGGATGGAGGTCGTCGGCCTCGCGGCCAATCGCAGCGCGGAGAGTTTTGCCCGGCAGGTGCAGGCGGTGAAACCGCTCGCCGCCGCGATGTACGATCCCGCCGCGGCGCAGCAGGCGCAGGCGCTGCTCGGCCTCGGCGCGCCGAAGATCGATTCCGGCGAGGAGGCGCTCTGCCGGCTGGCCACGCTGCCCGAGGCCGATCTCGTGCTTATCGCGATCGTCGGCACCGCGGGTCTGAGGCCGGCGCTTGCGGCGATCGAAGCGGGCAAGGATATCGCCGTGGCGAGCAAGGAAATCCTTGTCATGGCCGGCGAGGCGGTGATGAGCGCCGCGCGCGCGAAGGGCGTGAAAGTGCTCCCCGTCGATAGCGAGCACAACGCCATCTTCCAGTGCCTGGAGAACCGCGAGAACAACGCGGAAATCCGCCGGCTCATCCTCACGGCGAGCGGCGGACCCTTCCGCACCTGGCCGGCCGACACCTCGCGGGCGTCACCCCGGCGCAGGCGCTCAAGCATCCCACCTGGAACATGGGCGCCAAGATCACGATCGACTCCGCCACGCTCTTCAACAAAGGGCTGGAGATGATCGAGGCGCGCTGGCTTTTCGACGTGGAAATGGCGCGCGTGGACGTGATCGTGCACCCGCAGAGCATCATCCACTCGATGGTGGAATTCATCGACGGCTCCGTGCTCGCCCAGCTTTCGGTCACGGACATGTGCTTCCCGATCCAGTACGCGGTCACCTGGCCGGAGCGCGTGCCGAACAGCCTGCCGCCGCTCGATTTCGCCACGCTCGCCCGGCTCGATTTCGAGGCCCCGCGCCTGGCCGATTTCCCCGCGCTCGATCTCGCGCGCTGGGCCGGCGAGACCGGCGGCACGCTGCCGGCGGTCCTGAATGCCGCCAATGAAATCGCCGTCGCGGCCTTCCTGGCCGAGCGCTGCAGCTTCCCCGCCATCTGGCAGACGGTGTCCCAAGTGATGCACGAGCACACGCCGGTTGCGCACCCGGCCTTGGATGTTATCCTCGATGCCGACACCTGGGCCCGACGCCGGGCCGCCGAATTACTGAACGCGCCCCGCTGATCCAACGTCCAACGCCGCCCAAATCACACCAAGCCTCGCCGGCGCGTCCTTCCGTAGTCCTATATGTTCCTGAAGATCCTGCATTTCCTCCCGATCATCCTCGAGGTTCTGCTCATCTTTAACCTGATCATCGTGGTCCATGAGCTGGGCCACTTCCTTGCGGCCCGGTGGCGCGGCCTGGTGGTGGAAGAATTCGGCGTCTGGTTTGGCAAGCCGCTCTGGCGCAAGAAGATCAACGGCGTCTGGTACAGCCTCGGCAGCATTCCCGCGGGTGGTTTCGTGAAGCTCCCGCAGCTCGCCCCCATGCGCAATATCGAGGGCGAACCCGAGACGCCGCGCGAAGACCTCCCGCCCATCCGGCCGCTGGACAAGATCATCGTCGCCTTTGCCGGGCCGCTCTTTTCGTTCCTGCTCGCGCTCGCGCTGGGCTGCATCATCTGGCAGGTCGGCAAGCCCTCCACGCAAGCCGACAACACCACGGAGCTGGGGATCGTTCTGCCGGGCGGGCCCGCCGACGTGGCCGGCCTCAAGCCCGGCGACAAAATCCTCGCCATCGATGGCAAGCCGGTCACCCGTTTCAGCGGTCCGGTGAACAGCGTGATGTGGGGAATCGTGAGCTCGGAGGGGAATACGATCGATTTCCTCATCGAGCGCAACGGCCAGCAGCAGCACATCCACACCGGCTACAAGTACGAGGAGACCGCCGGCTGGCGCCGCAAGCCGCTGCGCAAAGTGCAGATCGGGCCGCGCATCGTGCCGGAGATCGGCAAGGTGGAGCCCAACGGGCCGGGCGAAGCGGCCGGCCTGCGGCAGGGGGATATCGTGACCGGCGCCAACGGCCAGCCGATCATCAGCTTCGAGCAGCTCGCCGCGTTGGTGCAGAAAGATCCGAAAGCGCCGCTCAAGCTCGCCGTGCAGCGCGATGGCCAGACCATCGAGACCACGCTCACGCCGCGCCCGCCGAAGGGGGGCGACGATTACCCCGATCTCGGCCTGGAGTGGGGGAGCATCCGCTACGAATACCCGACGCCGTTCGAACAGGTCACCGACGCCGTCCGCGCCATCGGCAACATGCTGCGCGCCGCCACCTCGTGGAAAAGCGACGTGAAAGCCCAGCATTTCAGCGGCCCGATCGGCATCATGAATCTCTATCGCCGCATGCTGGAATCGGAGGAAGGCTGGCGGCTCGCGATCGTCTTCAGCGTCTTCTTCAATGTGAACCTGGCGCTGATCAATCTGCTGCCGCTGCCAGTGCTCGATGGCGGCCACATCATGCTCGGCTTCCTCGAATGGATCCGCCGCCGCCCGGTGAATATCCGCGCGCTGGAAATCCTCGAGACCGCTTGCACGGTGGCGATTCTTGGGTTCCTCATTTACGTCACGTTTTTCGATCTAGGCGATTTCGTGCCGAACAAGCAGCGGGCGCCGGCGGTCCAGGCGTCGCCCACGCCGGCCAAGTAAGCCAGTAAGTCAGACCATGAATTATTGCGCCTCTCTTTATCGGTACCAGCGGCGCCGTTCTCGCGAGGTGCAGGTGGGCCGCGTCGGCATCGGCGGGGACAATCCCGTGCGCGTGCAGTCGATGATCACCTGCGACACGATGGACACGGCGGCGTCCATCCAGCAGACGCTCGATCTCGCGGCGGTCGGCTGCGAGATCGTCCGCATCACCGCGCCCACGGTGAAGGACGCGGCGAATCTGCAGCACATCGTCGCCGGCCTGCGCGCGCGCGGGTGCGAGGTGCCGATCGTGGCGGACATCCATTTCAAGCCCGACGCCGCGATGGAGGCCGCCAAGTGGGTGGAGAAGGTGCGCATCAATCCCGGCAACTACGCCGACTCGAAGAAGTTCAAGATCGTCGAATACACCGACGAGCAATACGCCGCCGAGCTGGAGCGCATCCGCGAGCGCTTCACGCCGCTGGTGCAGCTCTGCAAGGAGCGCGGGCGTGGCCATGCGCATCGGCACCAATCACGGCTCGCTCAGCGACCGCATCATGAACCGCTACGGCGACACGCCGCTCGGCATGGTGGAGAGCGCGCTGGAGTTTGCCCGCATCGCGCGCGACCTCGGACTTCCACGACTTCGTCTTCTCGATGAAGTCGAGCAACCCGAAGGTGATGATCGAGGCCTACCGCCTGCTCGTCGCGCGCCTTGCACGAGCTCGGCCCGGATTGGAATTACCCGATCCACCTCGGCGTCACCGAAGCCGGCGATGGCGAGGATGGCCGCATCAAGAGCGCCATCGGCATCGGCTCGCTGCTCTGCGACGGCATCGGCGACACCATCCGCGTCTCGCTCACCGAGGACAGCGTCCACGAGATTCCCGTCGCGCAGGCGCTCGTGGCGAACGTGCTGCGCGCGAGCGATCGGGCGCGATCAGTCCGATCGGTGCCGATCCGCCGCATGCTCACGATCCCTTTGTCTATCGCCGCCGCGGCAGCGAGCGCCTGGAGGCCGCGGGCTTCGCGCTCGGCGGCGAAGAGACGCGTGCGCGTGGTCGTGCGCCAGGCGCAGTTCGACAAGATCGCGCACAAGCTCGAAAGCGATGGGCGATTACCAGCCCGAGATCATCTACGAGCGTGCTGAATCGTCGAAGTCGATCCGCGCGATGAGCGCGCCATCGCGGCTGCTCAATGAGAGCACCGCCACGCATCTCGTCACCGTGCGCGACGGCCTCGATCTGCCGGTCATCGCCGCCTTCCGCCTGCTCGCCGCGCGCCTCGACGAGCGGCATCCGATTCTGCTCAAGGACATCGCTTCATCCGGTCCACGAGCCGCAAACCGACTTTCTCCGCACGCTGCTTACCGCGGCACCAACATCGGCTCGCTGCTCTGCGACGGCATCGGCGACGCCATCCTCGTGCAAGGCGAGGAGGCGCCCGGCCAGGCGCTGCGCCTCGCCTACAATATCCTGCAGGCCGCCGGCAGCGCGCATCTTCAAGACCGACTACGTCGCCTGCCCGAGCTGCGGCCGCACGCTCTTCAACCTGCAGAGACGACCGCCCGCATCAAAGCCGCCACCGCGCATCTCAAGGGCGTGAAGATCGCCATCATGGGCTGCATCGTGAACGGCCCCGGCGAAATGGCCGACGCCGATTTCGGCTACGTCGGCGGCGCGCCGGGCAAGATCAATCTCTACGTCGGCAAGACGGCGGTGAAGTTCAACATCCCGCAGGGAGAAGCCGTGGATCGGCTGAAGGATTTGATCAGCGAGCACGGCAAGTGGGTCGAACCGGTCGGCTCCGAAGCGGTGGCTTCTTAATCTTAATCTTAGTCTAACCTACTGCTCGCCTAACTAGAGATTAAGATTAAGATTATGACTAAGATTAAGAGTTTGCAGCTCCCGTGAGTTTGTTAGGAGCGCGCCTCCAGCCGCTGAATGACCTCCCGGCGCGCGCCGGCCGATATGTGCTCTATTGGATGCAGCAATCCCAGCGCGCCGAAGACAACCACGCGCTCGAGTATGCCGCGCACCAGGCCAATTTGCTCCGCCTCCCGCTCGTGGTCGCCTTCGGCCTCATGGACGACTACCCGGAGGCCAACGCGCGCCACTACCTCTTCCTTCTCCAAGGCCTCCGCGAAACCGCCGCCGCGATCCGCGCACGTGGCGCCGATTTCGTCCTCCAGCACGGCCCACCGGCGAAGGTCGCCGTTGGCCTCGCCAAACACGCCGCCTTGGTTGTCTGCGACCGCGGTTATCTGCGCCACCAAAAAGCGTGGCGCCGCGAGGTAGCCGAGAGCGCCGAGTGCGCGGTGAGGCAAGTGGAGAGTGACGTCATCGTCCCGGTGCAAGCCGCCTCGCCGAAAGCCGAGTTCGCCGCGCGCACCATTCGCCCGAAGATCTACAGGGCGCTGGAGCAGTTTCTCCAGCCGGTGAAAACCGTCAGGCTCGCGCACCAAGCTGTCCCACTTAGAACCGAACGCCTCGACCCGAGCGATCCGGAGAAGCTTTGCAACAGCCTTAAGCTCGATCGCTCCGTCGTCCCCGTTCCGCAGCACTTCGTCGGAGGCACCGGTGAAGCGAAGCGCCGCTTCCGCGCCTTCTGCCGCGACAAGCTCGCCGGCTACGCGGAGAATCGCGGCGCGCCCGAGCGCGACGATGTCTCGCGCATGGCCGCGTATTTGCACTTCGGCCAGATCTCGCCGCTCTGGATGGTGCTCGAATTGCGCAAACACACCGGCGCTGCCGATAGCGCCGCGGCTTATGTGGAAGAACTCGTCGTCCGCCGTGAGCTGGGCATGAACTTCTGCGAATACCACCCGTACTACGACAGCTACGATGGCCTTCCCGCGTGGGCGCGCCAGACGCTCGACGAGCACCGCCGCGACCCGCGCCCGCACCACTACACGCAGCGCGAGCTCGAGGAATCCCGCACCGCCGACCCGTACTGGAACGCCGCGATGACGGAGATGCGAATCACCGGCTACATGCACAACCACCTGCGCATGTACTGGGGCAAAAAAATCCTCGAATGGGGCGCCACGCCGGAGGAGGCCTTCCGCACCGCGCTCACGCTCAACAACAAGTATTTCCTCTGCGGACGCGACCCCGCCTCGTACGCGAATATCGGCTGGCTCTTCGGCCTGCACGATCGGCCTTGGGGCGAGCGCCCGATCTTCGGCAAAGTCCGCTGCATGACCTCCGGCGGGCTCGAGCGCAAATGCGACATCCACGCCTACGTGCGGAAGATCGCCATGCTCGGCTGATTCCCGCCCATAAACTGCTCGCGCCCCGCACTTCCGCCGCGCAAGCTTTCGCCATGACGATCCTGTTTGCGGCCAGTGAAATGGACCCCCTCGCACGCACCGGCGGCTTGGGCGATGTGATCGAATCGCTCCCGGCGGCGCTCGCGGCGCGGGGGCATGAGGTGAGCGTGGTGCTGCCGTGCTACCGCGGGCTGGCGGAGAAGAGCAACAGCACCGGCGTGCGCATCCCGGTGTATGTGGGGGACAAGCGGCTCGACGCCGAAGTGCTCGAATGCACGAACCAGAATGGCGTGCAGGTCTTCCTCATCCGGCGCGACGAATACTTCGACCGGGCCGGGCTCTACGGCGAAGAGGGCAAGGACTATCCCGATAACGCGGAGCGCTTCATCTACTTCTCGCGCGCGGTGCTGGAGCTGGCACGCCGCATCCTGCCGCCGCCGGACATCGTGCACGTGCACGATTGGCAGACCGCGCTTCTCCCTGTGCTGATCAAAGACCGGCGGCTGCCGTTCAAGACCGCGCTCACCATTCACAATCTCGCGTACCAGGGGAATTTCTGGGCATTCGATTTCGGGCTCACGCGCCTGCCGGGGCATTACTTCAGCGCGTCGGGCGTGGAGTTTTACGGGAACATGAATTTGCTCAAGGGGGGGATTCTTTACGCGGATGTCGCCACCACGGTGAGCGAGCGGTACGCGCGCGAAATCCAAACGCCGGAGTACGGCTGCGGGCTCGATGCGGTGATTCGCGAGAACGCGCACAAGGTCACGGGCATCCTCAATGGCGCCGATTATTCCATCTGGAATCCGGCGACGGATACGCTCAACCCGGCCCGCTACACCGCCGACGAGATCGGCGGCAAACGCGCCTGCCGCGATGCGCTCTTGAGCGAGCTGGGCCTGGCGCCGAATCCGACGGGGCCGGTCTTCGGGATGGTCTCGCGGCTCGCCGCGCAGAAGGGGATCGATCTGCTGTTGCCGGTGCTCGACCGGTTGCTCGCGGACGACGTGCGGCTGGTGATACTGGGCGAAGGCGACACCGCGTACGAACGCGAACTGCTCATCGCCAGCAAGCGCCACGCGGAGCGCTTCGCCTACCGCAAGACGCTCGATATTCCGCTCTCGCATCTCATCGAGGCCGGCGCGGATATCTCGCTCATCCCTTCATTTTATGAGCCTTGCGGGCTCTCCGCGATGTATGGGCTGAAGTATGGCGCGCTGCCGATCGCGCGCGCGACCGGCGGCTTGTTCGAGATCATCCAGGATTACGATGCCACCAGCGAGACGGGCAACGGCTTCCTCTTTTTCGATCCGCACCCGGAGGCTCTCTGGGACGCGATCGTGCGCGCGAAGCGGCACTTCCAGGATCCGGCCGATTGGGCCGTGCTGCGCAAGCACGCCATGGAGTGCGACTTCTCGTGGGATCGCGCGGTGCCGAAATACGAGGCGCTCTATGAGCGGCTCCTGAAGGCCCGATAAATGAGCACGCGGCGCAAAGCGGTGCTTTGGACGGCCGGCAGTTTCCTGCTGCTGGCCATCGTCGGCACGCTGGCGGTCCGCGCGTGGATTTCGAATTACATCCGGAGCGACGCCTTCCGCCAAACCATTGCGGGGCAAATCGGCCGCACCCTCAAGGCGAATGTGGAGCTGGCGCCGCTGCACCTTTCCAGCGCCACGCTGTCGTCGGACCGGTTGAGCGCCCGCGGCACCGATGACGGCTGGTTCTCCCAACTGGAAGTCGATCAATTGCGGGCGGAGCTCAGCTATGGCCGCGTGCTCGATGGCGTCTGGCAAGTCGATCGGCTCGAAGCCGAGCAGGCGAATCTCGATCTCAGCGGCCCGCGCAGCATGGACCGCTCGCGCTCTATATCCACCTCCGCCGGAGAGGCCGGCGGCTCGTGGTGGCCCCACAAAGTGGAAGTGCAGGCGGCCAATCTTCGCCGCGCGCAAGTCCGCTGGGATGGCGGCCGCGTGCGCGACGTGGCGCTGGAAGGGATGCGCGTCGGCGACGAATGGAAAGTGCGCGGGCAGGGCGGACTGTTCGAACATGGCACGTGGCCGGCGCTGGAGGTGCGCTCGTTTCGGCTGCGGCACCGCGGGCAATCGCTTTTCGTGGAAAACGCCGAACTGCGGCAGGGCGCCGCGGGCGTGGCAGTGCTGAATGGCGAGGTCCGCTTCGGCGATACGCTCGACCTCGAAGCCGCGCTCGACCGCATGCCGCTCGATCCCCTCCTCGGGCCGGATTGGCGCCTACGGCTCACCGGAAACCTGAACGGGACGATTCGCGTGAGGAGTGCGCTGCCCGCAGTGGGACCGCCGCAGCTCTCCGGGTCGCTCAAGCTCACGGATGGGCGGCTGGAAGCGCTGCCGATCCTCGATGAGCTCGCGGTTTTCACGCAGCTCGCGCAATTTCGGCGGCTCAATCTCACGCGGGTGGAGGGCGACTTCCGGCACACCGGACCGCGGCTCGAAGTGTCGCGGCTCATTGCGGAGTCCGCGGGCCTCACGCGGATTGAAGGGGCGTTTGTAGTTGAGAATGAGCAGATCGTCGGTGACTTCCAGGTGGGCCTGGCGCCGGCGACTTTGCAATGGCTGCCGGGCGTGCGGACCAAGCTCTTTGCGACCACGCGCGATGGCTATTGCTGGGCGCCGATGCACATGGAGGGGCCGGTCTACAGCCCGCGTGAGGATCTCTCCGGGAAATTAGTGGCCGCGGTCGCGGAAGGCGGGATCGACACCGTGCGCAAAGCGGCGGGCGAGACGGGGCAGCAGTTGCAGGATGCGGCGAAGAAGGTGTTGGATATTTTTTTGAAGTAGGATCGGTTCATTCCGACGCCCCTGCCGGGGCGTGGCGCTGGTGAGATCAGCTCCGGCGGCTGACGGCGCCGGCTAATCTCTGTCGGCCCTCCGGGCCGCGTGAGCGCGCGAGACTACTGCGCGCCGTAGACGCCGGGGCGTTGCATGCGGAAGGCGGTTTCGACGCTTTCGAAGAGGGCTTTGACCTGGTCCTTGCTTTCCAGACGGTATTCGACGGTGTGGGCGTGGGTGCTGGTGGGGTAGCTTTTGACGACCTTTTTCCAAGGGGGCTCGTTGCCGGTTTTGGAGGCGCCTTCGGAGAGGAGGGCCTGGGCTTTCTCGAGGGTGGCGGCGCCGAGGCCGGTGGGGGCGCTGAGGGCGGGCTCGAGGTAGTAGAAGCGGGCGAGGAGGGAGCCGTTGGTGGCGATGTTGACTTCAGTGACGCGCAGGCCGCCTTCGACGGAGTACTCGTGGCTGGAGACGGCGGTGATGGCGCGGAGGGCGACCTCGTAGGTGCCGCCGGGGAGGGTGCAGCGCCAGAGCGGGGCGGCGGTGGGGGTGGGGGTGGGGCTCGCGGTGGGGGTGGTGGCGGGGCGGGGTTGTTGCGCCGTTAGCGTTAAGGGTAGTAGGAAGAGGAGGAGGTATTTCATCGGGGGGAGTGTTCTTGGTTCTTGGCTCTTCGTTCTAGCCGCGTGGAGTTTCGGGTTTCGGGTTGGTTATTTGCGGTTGGCGAGGTACTCGATGAGGTCACGGAGCTCGGATTTGGTGAGGAAGTCGCGGAGGTTTTCGGGCATGGGGCTGGGGGCGCTGGCGCGGGATTCGATTTTGGCGACGGGGATGACCTGGGTCTTGGGTTTGCCTTTGTCGTCGTAGGTTTCGAGGGTGAGGTTGGCGGGGTCGTTTTTGAGGAGGCGGCCGAAGGCGACAGTTTTGTCCTTGAGGGTGAGGACGACGGTTTCGAAGCCTTGGGCGATGTGCTTGTTGGGGGTGACGATGGATTCGAGGAGGTAGGGGCGGTCCTTGGTGGCGCCGATTTTGGTGAGGTCGGGGCCGACGAGGCTGTCGCCGGTTTCGCACTTGTGGCAGCGCTGGCACTGGGTCTCGGCTTTTTCGCGGAAGATCTTGCGGCCGCGGGCTTCGTTGCCGCCGGCGAGGGTAACGCGGTAGGGGGCGAGGAGGTCGCCGGCCGGAAGAGAGGCTTCGTATTGCTGGAGCCTGGCCTTGAGCTCGGGGGCGCCGAGCTTGCGGGCGGCCTCGAGGATATCGAGCTTGATCTCGGCGGTGCCGCCGCCGGCGATGAGGTTCTCGATGAGAGTGGAGAGGAGCGCGGTGGTTTCGGGGCGCTTGATTTGGGCGAGGGCGAGGAGGGCGCCTTGTTTCTCCGGGGGCGTGCCGGTGTTGATGATCGCGGCGATGGCTTTGATGGCGGCGGCAGGCTCGGCGGCGGCGAGGGCTTGCAGAGCTTGCGTGCGGACGGTGGCGTTTTTGTCGGTGGAAGCGGCGCGGGCGACCTCGATGAGGCGCGGGTCCTTCAGGGAGGCGAGGGCGTTGATCGCCGCAATGCGCGAGGGGGGCGGGGCGGCGGAATTGAGAGCCAGCGCGTGGAGCGAATCGGCGGCGGTGGGGATGGAGAGCCGGGCGGCCAGGCGAGCGGCCAACTGTTGGATGGCGGGCGAGGGGTCTTTCAGCAGAGCGGGGATGGCGGCGGCGATCGCGGCGACGGCGTCCTGCGGGCCGCGCGCGGGGAGCGGGCGGTGGAGATTGAGGAGGCGATCGCGCGGCGACGGCGAGGGCCAATCCGAGAGGGCATCAAGCGCGACACGGCGAAGGGCCTCGGGCGAAGACGGGTCGGCGGCGAAGACGGCGAGCGCGACGGCGTTTTCGGTTTTGCCGAGGCGGTAGTGGGCGTTGAGGATGCGCGAAAAGAGGTTCGGGTCCTTGAAGTCTTTGCGGGTGACCAGTTTGCCGAGCGCGGGGAGGGCGCCTTCGATCGGCACATCGTAAACGGCGCGGGCGGTTTCGAGGACGACGGCGGGGTCTTTGTCTTCGAGGAATTTGGCGATGGCGGGATCGCGCTGGCGGCGCAGCGCTAGGAGGGCGCCGAGGCGGACGGACGGCGAAGGGTCCGCGGCTTTGGCGGCCAACTGCCCGGGCTGGGCAGCGCCGGCGAGGCCCATGACGGCGGCGTGGCGGAGGATCGGGTCCTTGTCGGCGTTCTCCGCGAGCATCGCGAAGAGCGGCTCGAGCGCGGGCTGGTGGGCGATTTTGCCGGCGGCGAGCGCGGCATATTGGCGCGCGCGCGGGTGCGCGTCTTTGAGCAGCGGGAGCAGCTTTTCGCCGGCGGCGGCGAAGCGGAGATCGCCGAGGACGCGCGCGGTTTGGGCGCGCACTTCGCCGTCTTTATCGGCGAGCAGCGGGAGGAGCGGAGCGGCTTCGGCGAGCTGGCCGAGGGCCCAGACGGCGTGGAGGCGCGCGAGCTGGCTGGCGTTGGCCTGGGCCACGCCCACCAAGGTTGGAGTGCTGGCCTTGCCGCGGCGGGCGAGCTCGAATTGCGCGGACTGGCGGACCCGCTGATCGGCGTGGGCGAGGAGAGCGGCGAGTTCGGCGGGCGGGCGCTTTTCCATGCCCTCCTCGATCAGCTTTTTGGTCGAGGCCTGGAGCTGCGCGTTGGCGCCGGCATCGGTGAATTTGTAGATGCGGCCTTTGTTGACGCCGCCCCAGCTTTCCACCCAGTCGAGCACGTAGAGTTTTCCGTCGTTGCCGAACTCCACATCGGTATTCAGCAGGCCCTTGATGAAGTCGGAGCGCTCTTTGACCTTGAAAAAGGCGCCCTGGGGCTCGAGGGCGATCTCGTGGACGACGCTGGCGTTGGCGCCGCCGCGGAAATCGGCGAGAAAGAAGCGGCCGCGGTGTTTTTCGGAGAGACCGGTGCCGGGATTGTAGGTGAGGCCGGAGGGACCGGCGGCGATGTTGGCAATGGGCGGGATGAGATAGCGGGCCTTCTGCGCCTCCACGGGGTCCCAGAGTTTTTCGCGGTTCCACGGGCCGCGATCGGTGAGGTACTGGTAGGTCATGCGCCAGCCGCAATCGCCGCCTTCCACGAGGTAGGTGAAGCGCGCCTGGTCACCGGAATCGGAGTTGTTGTCGCCGGTGAAAAGGTTGCCGAACTCGTCGAAGGCGAGCTCCTGCGGATTGCGGACGCCGGTGGCGAAAATCTCGAAGCCGGCGCCGTCGGGGTTGCAGCGCATGATGCAGCCGGTATCGGGCTCGGCGACGACTTTGCCTTCCTTGGTCTGCACATTAATGCCGCGGTCGCCGATGGAGAAGTAGAGCTTGCCGTCGGGGCCGAAGCGGAGGCCGTGCATGTCGTGGCCGCGGAAGGCGAAGTGGACGCCGAAGCCGCTGAGCAGTTTTTCACGCGCCTGGGCTTTGCCATCGGGGCCGGCCTTGAAGCGCCAGAGATGCGGGATGCAGGTCCACCAGACCTCGCCGCCGCGGGCGAGGAGGCCGGCGCCGGTGCCATCGAGCGGCTCCTTGAAGCCGTCGGCAAAGATGGTGGTTTTGTTCGCGCGGCCGGCGCCGGTGGTGTCTTCCACGCGGACGACGCGGTCCTCGAAGGTGGTGAATTTTTCCGCGTACTTCTTTGGGTCTGGGTAGAACTTCTTGATCATCGCCAGCCGGTCATCGGTGGTGCGGGCGGCGATGTCGTCATTCAGCCAGTTGAGGTGGCTGCGGTTGTCCTCCACGCCCTTTTCCTGGCGGTAGGTCTCGGCGACGTACCAGCGGCCCTGCTCGTCCTGAGTGAAGGCGACGCCGTTGGCGAGGAGGGGTTCGGCGGCGAAGAGCTCCACCTTGATGGAGGGGTCAACTTGGATGGTCTTGATCGCGTTCTCAGCAGCTTGGTTGCCGGCGGGCAGCGCGGGCTTCTTCTCGTCGGTAGGGACGGCGAAGAGGGACGTGGCGAGGAGTAGGAGAACGGCGGCGGCTGATTTCATGCGGGCGTGTGGCCGGAGGGGAAGGGAGAGACAGTAAGTCAGTAAGTCAGTAAGTCAGTAAGTCAGTAAGTCAGTAAGTCAGTAAGTCAGTGGGGTGGAGTTTCGGGGGATTTTAGACGAATGGACGTTTCTCGGGGGGGGTGAGAGGGTATTTTCGGGGATTTGAATAGGATGGGGACGAAGATGGAGGAGGATGGTGGCTTGGTGGTCGGCGTGGGCCGTAAAGCGAGAGGTGGGAACAGAGCTGGGCGACGGGCTCAGGGTGAGGCGAGCGAGACGTTTGGGTGATTCCGAGAGAGCAATGGAGGCGGGCGCCATATGGCCCACTTATATCACGGACGAGCACTTTTTGGATTTTGGAGGAGCACTTTTTTGCAATTTCTTTTTTTGTCGGCGGCGGTGATGAGCGGCCGAGAACGTGGTGGGGCCGGCCGCCGGACCGCCACGGCCCCCGTCCGGAGTTTGGGGAGAGCCGCTCTACACCACGGATGGAAGCTTCACTGCGCTCGCCGGAGATCCTTGCAAATTCCGCCACCCCTCCAAACCTCCAAACTACGGCAGCTCTTCCACCCAGCTCGCCACCTTGAAATCCCCGATCGGGGCTTTGTCTTTCGCCAGCGCCTCGTCGAAATGGAATTTCACCTTCGAGTTGGCCGTCAGCGAGAGCACCGTGAAGGAACCCATCAGATCAGCATCCCCAGTCACCTTCATCGAATGCCCCGGCGCATAGATCGCCGCGTACAGGTCGTGTTTTAGATTCAGCTCGATCGAGCGGCTTTCGCCCTCGGGCGGCTGGATCCCGTAGATCTTCAGATGCCCGGCGCGGTGGCTTTCGTTCGCCAGATCGTCGCCTTTCATCTTGAGATCGCCGGCGAGATAGATCGTCGCTTGCACGCCGGGATCGACGCGGAGCGAACCGGTCATATCGCCCGTGACCCAGATCTCCACGCTGCTGCCGGGCAGCCCGGTCACTTTCAGATCGCCCCGCACCTCGCTCAGCTTGTGCTGCGACACTTTCAGCAACGAGGCGGCAATCGTCACTTTCTCCTTGTCGCCGACGGTGCCCGAGCCTGCCGAAGCGCTCGGCCAGACGGGTTCCCGCACCGGCAGCAGCCTCTGCGAAAAGCTGTCGCTCACCGCGCCAGTCACCTCTGCGTCTTTGTCCAGGCGGCCGCCGTTCATGCCGACATTCCCGTACACCGTACCCCGGAAATCGAACTCCGCTCCATTGGTATAGACGCTGCCGTTTTGCTGCCGGAGCTTCGAATCGTACTCGCCCGCGCTCGATTTCAGCGGATCGGTGGAATCGAAGCTATCGATGAGCGCGCTCTTGTGGCTGATGTCCACTTTTCCCTGGCTCAGGATCGCCGCATTGAACAGCGGCACCGGCCGCACGATCAACTCGATGGTGCGCGAGATTTGCGGCCGGCTCACGAGGTCGCCGGTCCGGACGTCGCGAAAAAACGAGATCATCCGAAGGTGATTATCGAGCTTGTTCTTCGACGCCTGCCGCCGCCCCGGCGCGAGCGCGGTGCCGGTCGCGCGCACCCGCAGCCATTGGCGTTTGCTCAGGTCCACCAGCTTTGCCGGCGCGTCGATGGTCACCACGGAAGTTTCCGCGGAGGGCCCCTCGCCGCCATGCACCAGCGGGAGCGGCTCCAGGGTCAGATGGATCGTGTTGGGGATCGATTTCCCGATCTCCAGCACGGTTTTCACGACGGACAGGGACGGGCTCGCGCTGCTGCTCAACGGCGTGAGTTGCCATCCGCTCCACGCATCGCCGGGCAGGCTCGCCAGATCGGGCACCACCCGCCGAATTTCCGCAATGGCGAGATCCGCCGCGGACTCCGCCGCGAAACCCGCCTGCTGCCAGGCCGCCGAATTCGCCGCCGTCTGGCTTCGCTCGGTGAGCTTCAAAAGAAACGCTCCCACCACCACCGAAAGAGTCGCCGTGGTGAGCATCGCGATCAGCAGCGTGCTGGCGTCCTCTCTCGCGGTGCGGTGACGGAGCCGGGCGGAAATCATTGGATGTTCCCCTTGGTATTCCGGGCCGCCGCCAGCACTTGCACCAGCGTCGCCGCGGTCGCGGCGGCATTGGGCGTGCGCGAAAATTTGGGCACAAACGTCAAGTGCAAGTTCACCAACTCGGGCGCCACCGGGTAGGCTCGGAATTCCTCGATGCGGGTGGAAAGCGTCACCGCCGTGCCATTCTCTCTCCTGATCAAGTTTATCCCCTCCTTGCAGTACTCCACCGTCACGGGCGCCACGCCGTAGCGGACCACCCCATCGCTCACCGTGGGCAACGGCAATCCCCCTCCCGCCCCCAGCAGGGGCCGGCCCGGTACCGAGAGGGTCAGCTTCGTGTTTTGGTTCGAAATTACGAATTCCGTCGCTCTTCGCAGATCGCGCGTGACGTAATCCAGCACCCGCATCTGATCCTCCTGGCAGCCGATCTGGTGATCCGCCGCCGCGAAGCCACGCTGGAGCGCGAGCGAGCCCACCGCCAGCGCCGCAAGCACCACGCTGCCGATCCCAATCGCCGTGAGCAGCTCCGGAAACGTGAATCCGCCTTGGGAACTCCGGAGCCTCATCGCAGGATGCCTCCTTCCGCCACGATCGTGGAGCTTTCGCGCACCCGCGTCCGCCCGCGGCTGAGCCAGCTCACGCGCACATCCACCCGCACCGCGAGACAGGTGCTCAGGAGCGTGCCCGCCGGCTGCGAGACGATCTGCGCCGCCGCATTGCCTTGCCTGCGCACCCGCAGCGGCGTCGTCACCAGGGCCGGACGGCAAGGGCTCACGACAATCTCCTCCACCCCGCCCGTAAGGCCGGCGCCCATCGGCGTCCCATTGCCCATCACCTCGCTCTGCAGCCGCGCGGCGTTCGTCAGGGTCGCCCAAGTCCCCCCGCGAATCTGTTCCATCCGCTGCTGAATGAGCGACGCCGCGGCCATCGTTTCCTGCTGGGCACGCACCAGATTTAGCCCCTGCGAGAACATCGCGAAGAGCGAAGCCAGCGAAAAAGAGGTGATCGCCAGGGCAATCACCACCTCCACCAAGCTGAAAGCCAGGAGTCTGCTGGGACGGCGATTTCGGAACATGGAGGCGGAAGGCCAACCTGAAAAGGGAGCACCTTACGTGCCTCCCATCTCCTCCCTGACCCTTAGCGCGACCTCAGGGGTTGAGTCTCAAAACCCGCCTTTACGGGTAAATCGGCGTCCCGGTCGTCTGCGTGAGCTCGCGGAAACGGGCGATGATTTTCGCCGTGACGGGCCCCGGCTTGCCGTCCCCGATGATCCGCGTATCCAGCTCGATCGCCGCGATGACCTCGGCCGCGGTGCCGCTGAGGAAACATTCGTCGGCCGTATAGATGTCGTAGCGGGTGAGCTCAGTTTCCCGCACGGGCAGCCCGAGCTCGGCGTAGATATCGAGCACCACCTGGCGCGTGATGCCGCGCAACGAGCCGGCGGAGATGGGCGGCGTGAGCGTCACGCCGTCTTTGACGATGAAAAGATTGTCGCCGGTGCACTCCGAGACGTAGCCCTGCTCGTTTAGCATGACGCCCTCGTCCGCCTTCGCATGAGTGGCCTCGATCTTCGCCATGATGTTATTGAGGTAATTCAACGACTTCACGGCCGGCGAAAGCGCCGCGGGCGAGGTGCGCCGGGTGGCGCAGGTGACCATCACCATGCCGGTGCGATACTTCTCCTCCGGATAAAGCTGGATGCTCGCCGCGATGATGATGACCGAGGCGCGCGGGCAGCGGTCCGGGCTCAGGCCGAGGTTGCCCTTGCCGCGCGTGACGACGAGCCGGATGTAGCCGTCACGCAGCTCGTTTTGCCGGATGGTTTCCAGCGTCGCCTGCTCCATTTCCTCCTTGGAGATGGGAATGGTGAGGCAGATCGCGCGCGCGGAATCCCAGAGGCGATGCAGGTGCTCGGTGAGCTTGAAGACGCGGCCGTTGTAAAAGCGAATCCCCTCGAAGATGCCATCGCCATAGAGCAAGCCATGGTCGAAAACGGAGACCTTCGCCTCGGACTCCGGGTAATATGCGCCGTCGATGTATATCTTCACAGGTGGGGGCGAAAGAAACCAGAGCAATGCGGTGCGAGCAAATGACTTTTTCGCCGCCGGCGCGTTATCGCGCGCGGGGCAAGGCCCGCCACCCCGGCGATTCCCAAGATTCGACCCTTCCCGCCGGGGCGCGGAGGATGCGCGCGCTCGCGCCGGGGTAGCGTTCCAGCAGCGCGCGCCCGCGCTCCGGGCCGAGCACGTCGATCGCGGTATCGAGGCCATCGGCGGTGAGCCCATCCGGCGCGACCACGGTCACCAGGCTGCGATCGGTGAGCCCGAGGCCGGTGCGCGGATCGACGATGTGCGAATAGCGCACCCCGCCGATTTCCACGTACTGGTATGTATCGCCCGAGGTGGAAACGGCGGCGCGCGCGAGGAGCAGCACCTCGGCCGGAGGAGCGCCGTCGCCTTCGAGCGTAGGCGCCTGCACCCGCCAGCCGGTCTCGCCGGGCGGCGGATCGCCGGCCACGATATCGCCGCTTGCCGCGGCGAGGGCGCGGGTGATGCCAAACTTTGCGAGCACCGCGATCGCTTCATCGGCGGCGAAACCTTTCGCGATCCCGCCGAGATCGAGCCGCATCTCGGGTTTTTCGAGCACGACGGCGCGCGCCTGCGGGTCCAGCCGCATCGAGCGGTAGCCGACGCGCGCCCGCATCTCCTCCAGCAGCTCTCGCGAAGGCAGCTCGTGCCTTCGCCGCGAGCGCCGCCAGAGATTCACCAGCGGCCCCACCGTGACATCGAATGCACCCTCCGATTGCCCCGCCAACTCGTGCGAGCGCTCCAGGAGCTTCCACAAAATTCCGCTCACCGGTACCGCCTTGCCCGAGCCGGAGCTCCGCGTGAGCCGCGTCAGCTCGCTCCCGTCTTCGTAGTCGCTGAGGATGGCATTCAGCATCTCCAGGTGCGCGAACGCCGCGTCCGCCGCCTCCTTCGCCCGCGCCTGGTCCGCCGCGTAAAACGTGAGCCGAAACGGCACGCCCATCTCGGCTTTCTCGAAAACGAAACGCTCCTCGGCGGCGGCGGAGACCGCGAAAAGCAAGCCAAGGAGAAGATGCCGCATCGCCCGGTACTCTGCGCCTGGCCGCGGAGCGCGTCACGCCGCAGTTGCATCCACCGCCGCCTGCGGGACTATACTCCTCCCGCGGCTCCTATGAAATTCTACACCCGACAGCGGCGCATGCCGCAGGTGATCATCGTTTCGCTGATCGATATTTTCGCGATCCTGCTGATCTTCGTCATCGTCACCACCACCTTCAAACGCGATCAGCCGGCGGTGACGATCAAGCTGCCCGAGTCGAAGACGGCCGTCGCGGCCGAGCAGGTGACCGAGCCGATCGTCCTCACCATCGCCGCCAACGAGGACATTTTCCTCGACGCCAAGCCGGTGACGATCGAGGAGCTCGAGACTTCGCTGCGCGAATTCGTGGGGGAAAACGCCAAGCGCACCCTGGCGCTCAACGCCGATACGAAGGCCCCTTTCGGCACGGTGATTCGCGTGCTGGATGTCTTGCGCGCCGCAGGGGTGAAAGGCAACCTCGCCGCCTTCATGGACGCATCAAAGAAATGATTCTGCGCATTGTGAAATACGGCGACCCGGTCCTCCGGGCCAAGGGCGCGCCAATCGGCGAAATCACCGAGGACATCAAGCGCCTCTCCACCGACATGCTCGATACCATGCGCGCCGCGCACGGCGTGGGCCTGGCCGCGCAGCAGGTCGGCAAAGCGATCCAGCTCGCGGTGATCGACGTCTCCGGCACCGATGAGCGCCCGAGCGCGATGTTCATCAAAGGCGCTCCGGCCGCCCTGCAGGACCACATGCCGATGGTGCTCATCAATCCCGAGCTCACCCTCTCGCAGGAGCTGGAGGTCGCCGCCGAAGGCTGCCTCTCCTTTCCCGAGATCAGCGGCGATATCACCCGCGCCGCCGGAGTCCGCTGCAAGGCGCGCAATCTCGAAGGCGAGCAGCTCGAATTCGACGCCGCCGGCCTCCTCGCCCGCGCCCTCCAGCACGAAGTGGATCACCTCAACGGCGTCCTGTTCATCGATCGCATGAGTTCCGCCGCGAAAGCCGGCATCGCGGGAAAGCTGAAACGCTTGCAGAAAGAGATCCGCAAGTAAGCTTACATGGATCAAAAAGCACTCTTCGATCACGCCTCCGCGATTCTCGGCATCGCGCGGCACCAGGCGGCGCTGAGTACGATCGAGGAAATCGCCCGCGCCTTGGGAGTCACCGAGATTCAGGGGCAGCCCATCCGGCAGTTTTACCTGGAGAGTTTCCGGAAGACCGCCGAGGAGTTGATCTGCGACTTTGCCGACACCGACGCCACCAACGCCTCCAAGGTAAAAGCAATCTTCGACCGGCTCAGCAGCGGAAAAGGCCTTTTGTAGGCTTCCGGCACGCCCCAGATCGACTCTTGCGGACGCAGGGCGAGCACGCTTCCTGCTTTTCTCGCGGGGATGCTCCCGAAATCAGCCCGGCTCCGAATGCCGCCGGGCGGTTTTACCATTCTGGAAGTCCTGGTGGCGGCGTTGCTTATCGCGACGGCGATGGGGAGCATCATGGCGCTCAATGCCCAGGCCATTCACACCCTGCGGGCGACCCATCAGGCCGCCGCCAGCAGCCAGGTGCTGCAGCAGCGCGTCGAGATGATGCGCGCCCGCCCGTGGGCGGAGATCGCGAGCGCCCCGGCCCTGGTGCTCCTCATGAGCAATCCCACCGAGAGCGAAAAGGAGCTCTCCGATGCCCGCATGGTCGAGTATATCAAGGTCTCCGTCGCGCAGGCCTCGGCCGCGGGTCCGGTCGAAAGCAGCCAGACCTTCACGGTGACCCGGCAGAATGGCCGGGCGACCACGAGCAGCACTCGCGACTTCACGGGCGAGCATACCTTGCTCCTGGAAAGCGCCCTCACCTGGCGCGATGTCCATGGCCCGCACCGGCGCATCCTGCGCACCATCATCTGCCGGGCCGGCCTCACGCGCGCCGGCATTTTCGGCAGCGGGCTCGGCCGCGCCGGGGGGGCGCTCGGATTTTGATGAAAGCGACGGCTGGAACGTTTCGGGTTTCGGGTTTCGGGTTTCGGGCTCCCGCCGCCGGCTTCAGCCTGCCGGAGATGACTGTCTCGATGGCCGCGAGCGTGATCATTCTCGGGGCGCTGCTGCTCAGCTCGCTTTCGATCCAGAAATCGCTCCACGGGAGCGAAGTCTACGCCGGCAGCTATTCCGATCAGCGCCGGGTCATCGATTATCTCGGCCGCGATCTGCGCCGGGCGGTCGGGGTCGCCGCCACCGACGCCGCGGGCGCCCCGCAGCCGCTCATCGATCGGACGGTCGACGTCTCGGAGAGGGCCACCATCGTCCTCACGCTGCCGGGTTATTACAAAAGCAACGCGCCAGCCGCAGGCGATTTCGACGAAGCCCTCCCGGTGGTCGTGGCGCAGAATCGCCCGACTTACGGTACCCCCAGCGGGGCCGCGCCGACCGTCGAGGTCACCTACCGCAAAGTCTACATCTCCCGTGAAAGGTGCGTCTGCTTTGTTCGCCGCGAAGCGGGCACCGACGATGTGATCGTCCGGCCCGCCGAGGATCTTTTCCTGCAGGTCTCGCTCGGGCGCGATGGCCGCACCGGGCTGGTGAAAGTCTGGTTTCGCTCGGCTTTCAGCGGGCCGCGCCCGCTCGTTTCCACCTTCGACGAGCTCATGCTCCGCAATCTCCGCCTCGACTCCTCCTCGTGAATCCCGTGAATCCCTCCTCTTCCGCCGCGCGCGCGGCGGGCAGCACGCTCATCGTCACGCTGGCCACGCTGATCGCCCTCTCGCTCATGGCCGCGTACGCCGTCACGCGCGTGATGCCGCGCTTGCGCATGGCGTATCAAAATGCCGCCTGGCAGGAGGCGCGGCTCGCCGCGGAATCGGGGGTCGATGCGGCGATGGGCGATCTGCTGGTGAACGCCACCGGCCCCAGCATGGGCGGCTGGCCCGGCTGGAAAGAAGAGGCGCCCGGCGGCGGCACCCGGCCGGTCAGCACCGGAAGCGGCAGCGCTGGCGGCCTCGTCGGCGGTCTCCTGACCGGCACCGTCGGACTCGTGACCGGTCTGCTTGGCGGCCTCCTCGGCGGCGGCGGCGGCGGCCCGGCGCCACCTCCTCCGGGCAACACCGTCGTGATGTCCGCGCCCATTTTCCTGGATAACTTGCGCGTCTCCGCGGCGAGCGGCGTCCCCACCGAAGTGGATGTGCAGCTCTGGGCCTTGCAGCCCACCGCCACGCCGCAAATCCGCTGGTTTCGCATCCGCTCCATGGCCACCTGCGCGCTGCCGCCGGCGGCGTACGGAAACCCCGCGAATCTCGATGCGGGGCTCCGCCGCTTCAGCCTGCGCTCGATGCGCCCGAGCCTGAAGCGCAACGACGTGGGCGACCCGATCACCATCCCCACGCCGAACGTCTCGCGCACCGTCGAAGTGCTCGTCGAGCCGGTCCTCCCTTTCGAGCTCGCCATCTGGACTGGCGATTCGCTCCGCCTCGGCCCCACCGGCAGTTGGGGCGTCGACAGCTTCGATTCGCGCGACGCCGCCAAATCGAGCGCGGACGGCACCTACCCCGGGAGCGCGAGCCCGCATGTGCAGGAAAACGGCAGCATCGCGAGCAACGCCACCCGCCCTGTTTCGTCACTCTACGGTCCGCTGATCGACGCCAATGGCGCGCGCGTCCGCGGCATCGTTGCGACCAATGGCGGCGACGATCCGGAGACCGACGCACACGAAAACGTCGCCGGGGGACGCGCGGTCGATCCGGAGAAGATCCGCAGCGATTTCAGCCGCGAGATGCGCCCGGTCGCCCGGCCCACCGGCGGCTCGCTCCCTCCGCCCCCGCCCGGGACGCCTTTCCAGGCCGGCAGCTTTGCCGCGCCGACGCAGTATCTGGTGAATGGCGACCTCGGCGACTTCGAGATCGCCGCGCCGCCGGCCGGGGCCAAGGGCGCCATCATCATCATGATCGATGGCGACCTCACCCTGAGCGGAACGCTCGACATCCCGCGCACCGTGACCGCCATGGTCTATGTGCGCGGCAACATCGATATCCGCGGCGACATGAATTCCGGCGTGCGCAGCAGCAACCGCGCGGCTCAGCTCCAGATCTACGGCGAGCCCACGCCCGGCGGCCCGCAAACCTTGCGCGCCAGCGGCGACCCCCAAATCTACGCGACGTTTTACGGGCCCACCTTCGACGTGAGCCTCAATGGGAATGTGAACTGGTGCGGGTCCATCGCCGGGCGTTCCTTTGGCTGCGTCGGCGGCGGCGCCGGCGGCGTCCATTACGATGAAGCCCTCGCGACGGTGGGGCCGCCGGTGAGTTTTCGGATTGCCCGCTATGTGGAGGATGTCCGGGAGTAGCCCTCAGGCCGGTCGCCGCGCGGTGTGAATCGTCACGATTCCGCCCTGCATCGGCAATTGCTGCATCGTTTCAAACCCGGTCGCGGTGAGCAAATCCCGCATCTTCTCCCCGCTGGGAAATTCTTCGATGGAATCTCCCAAGTACTCGTACACCGCCCGGTGCCGGGTGATCAGCGCGGCGATTGCGGGCAGGATCCGGTGCAAATAGGGCCGATAGATCCACCGCAGAGGCCCGGTCGGCATTGAGAAATCAAGAATGAGAATTTTCCCGCCGGGCCGGAGCACGCGGGCCATCTCGCGCAGGGCGCCGGACCACGATTCCATGTTCCGCAGGCCGAAGGCGACCGTCGCCGCATCGAAGCTTCCCGGTGCAAAGGGCAGGCGGAGCGCATCGGCGACCGCAAGATGCCGCACCCCTTTTGCTTGCGCGCGCTCCAGCATCGGGGCGCAAAAGTCTGCGCCAATGACGAGGCTGCCCGGATTGGCCCGCTCCAACTCCCGGGCCAAGTCCCCGCTGCCGCACGCCAGGTCGAGAATCTTCGCCGGCCGCCATTCCGCCACGAGACGCGCCGCGCGCCGGCGCCAGAGAAAATCGCACCCGGCGCTGAGCAGGTGGTTCATCAAATCGTAACGGTCCGCGATACCCGCGAAGAACTCCCGAATCCGAATACCGGGGTGAAGCGATCCCGTGGGAGTCTCGTGAATGACAGGCATGATAGGTGCTATCTCATCTTGCATAAGATCGACAGCGGGTACGCAAGCCTTCTCCCGGGCGGGCGTGATTTCGCTGATCGCCCCTCTCTCAATGCCAAACTCCATCCTCAGCAAAGCCCGTGTCATGGTGGTCGACGACGAATCGTCGAACGTCCGTCTCCTGGAGCGGATTCTGCAGATGTTCGGTTGCGAGCACGTGCGCACCACCACCGATTCGCGCGAGGCCGTGGCGCTCTACCTGGAGATGCAGCCGGACATTATCCTGCTGGACCTCCACATGCCGCACCTCGATGGATTCGGCGTGATGGAGCAGCTCGGCAAGCTCCTCGCCCCGGATAGCTACGTGCCCATCCTGGTGCTCACCGCGGACATCACGATGGATACCAAGCGCCGGGCGCTGGCCAGCGGCGCGAAGGATTTGGTGACGAAGCCGATCGATCACTCCGAGGTGATCCTGCGCATCAAGAACCTGCTCGAGAACCGTTTCCTGCACCTCGAGTTGCAGCGGCAAAACGAAATGCTGGAGGAGCAGGTGCGCCAGCGCACCGCCCAAGTGGAAGAGACGCTCTGCGAGCTGCGCGCCGCCCAGGAGCGCCAGGTGCGGCAGGAGCGCTTGAGCGCGCTGGGGATGATGTCCAGCGGCATCGCGCACGATTTCAACAACGCCCTCACGATGGTGCTCGGCTACAGCGAGCTCCTCCTCCCGTACCTGCAGGAGCACGCGCCGAAAAAGGAGCGCGATTTCATGCACAATGTGATCTCGGCCGCGCAGGATGCCACGCATGTGGTGGCGCGCCTGAAAGAGTTTTACCGGCCGAACGGCGGCAATGAAATTCGCGTGGCGGTGAACGTGAACGACGTCGTGACGCAAACGATCTCGCTCACCGCGCCGAAGTGGAGCAGCCAGAAACTCGCCGACGGCGTGCAGGTGCGGGTGATCTCCGAGCTGCAGGAGGAAGTGCCGCCCGTGCGCGCCAGCGCCGCGGAGCTGCGCGAAGCGCTCACCAACCTGATCTTCAACGCCGTCGATGCCATGCCGGAGGGCGGCCAGATTTCCATCCGCACTTTCAGCATCGACGAGGAGGTTTTCCTCACCGTGACCGATGAAGGGATCGGCATGACCGACGAAGAGCGCGAGCGCTGCCTGGAGCCGTTCTTTTCCACCAAGGGCGACCGCGGCACCGGCCTCGGCCTGGCGGTGGTTTACGGCATCATCCAGCGCCACGGCGGCACCATCGAGATCGCCAGCCAGAAGTTTCGCGGCACCACTTTCAGCATCCGCCTGCCCGCGACCGTGGCGGAAGCCACCGCGGAAGAAGCGCCGATCGTCGAGATCGATCGCTCCCTGCGCATCCTCGTGGTCGATGACCAGGAGATCATCTGCGAGCTGATCGCCGACCTACCTCGAGTGCGACGGGCACGAAGCCGTCACCACCATCGGCGCCCCGCACGCGCTGGAGCTTTTCGCCACGCAGCACTTCGATCTGGTGATCACCGATCAATCGATGCCCGAGATCAACGGCGTGCAGCTCGCCAACTCCGTGAAATCGATGGCGCCCGAGACGCCGGTGATCCTCCTCACCGGTTTCGGCGACGAAATGCAGGCCTCTGGCTCACTCCCCATCGGCGTCGATCTCGTCCTCAGCAAACCCGTCTCCGCCGCCGACCTGCGCCACGCGGTCTTCACCGCTGTCGCCCACGGCGCCCCCGCCGAAACTGCGGAGCCCGAACCGGTGGCGGCGTAGCCGCGCGCCGGAAACGGGCAACAACCCGTCCACCCCGCGCGGAGAACGCGGCAACACTTTTACGTCTCGCGTGAGGGCAGTGGGTGCGGATGTCCGGCGCCGAAGAAAAGGCGGCGAGTTGGCAGAGTAGCATACCTCGCCCTCCGATGGGTTTCGACACCCTTCGGGGTCGTTTGCTCTCTTCCGAAATCCATGGGTTGTCACCCATGGCTATTCATGTTGCACCCCATGCGGGGTGGTCGGGACGAAAGTAATGCCGGAGCAGGACCATGAGCGCAGTCCCTCCTTTCCGCCGGCAATGCCGTTTCACATGTCCGCCCCCCCCGCGCGGTTCGTGCGGAAACAGCGCCGTGGCTCCCCGCAGAGCTCGACAGACTATACAGCCGCGCCTGCTTCATCTCGACCACGACCCGGATGGTCCGGTCACGCGCGCCGTCGCACCGGATTTCCATTGCGCCCTCCAGCGCGCGGATGCGCCCGGCGGGGGTCGAACCCACAACCTTTGGCTTCGGAGGCCAACGCTCTATCCAGTTGAGCTACGGGCGCGGGGATCGCGCTGGGTGGGAGAGGTTAGGGGCCGCCCGGTGAAACGCAAATCGTTTTTGGCCGACGCCGGCTTCGGGTCAGGTGCACTGGGTTGCATCCGCGCCCCCGGGCTGCCTCTGCTTACGGGCGCCTGCCGGGTCCTTCTCCGTAGGCGCCCCGCCGGCGCGATGAAAGCTGCCTCGACTCATCGTAAACGTCTTCGAGCGGTTGGCGTTCGGCCGGCATCGTCAAGAGACGGCGGGGCCGCCCGCCTTGCGGGCGCTCTCTTCTTCCAGGGCCTTTTCGAGCGCTTCCTCGGAGATGCCGTGCGTCAGGTTCAGCCGCGGGTATTTGCCCAGGAATTCATCCACGGAAATCCACTTTCCATCGTGCCGGATGCGCTTCGTCCAGGGACAGACGGTCAGCAGGCCCGCGCGCAGTTCGGCAATCTCCTCGTTCGAGGCGATGAGCTCCGCCAGCAGCCGGTCCTTTTCCGCCATGGCCTGCTTGCGCGCGGTGATATCGCGCACTTGGGAGATGAAAAACTCCGGCTCGCCCCGCGGGCCGCGCACCAGCGAGACGTCGAGGAGCGCCCAGACCAGGCGGCCATCCTTGTGGATGTAGCGTTTCTCCATCCGATAGGCGGGGATCTCCCCGCGGAGAAGTTGCGCCACGTAGGCAAGATCGGTTTCGAGGTCGTCCGGGTAGGTGAGATCCTGGAAAGTGCGCGTCCGCAGTTCGTCTTCCGAATACCCCACCACCTCGCAGAGCGCCCGGTTTACCCGCATCCAGCGGCCGTCCAAAGCAACCAGCGCCATGCCGATCGCCGCAAAATGAAAAGCCCCCTTGAAAATCCCTTCTTCCATGGAAGCGCTGATCACCATGGCGGCACCCTGAGGCACGGCCATATCGCCGTGCAAGCTCTCACGCGCTGGGGATTGCCAGCACCTAGCGCTTACTGCACGTCCGTCCGCGAATCTTCGAAGTAGCCGGCGGTGCCCCAACCGGCAATCGGGCCGGCTTGGTTGAGCGCCTCGTCGTAGTGGAAGCCGCCATTGCCGCCGCCGCTGATGCCGAAGGTTTTGCCAATGACGGCGCCATAGGTGGTGACAGTGCCGTTAAAATTAACGGTATAATTCGGGCCGTAGAAGGCGAGGGTCTGCTCGGCATTGCCGGAGGCCGAGTAGGTGGGGTTCACATTGGTGCTGACGCCATAGACCGTAAGGTGTGTGGCGACGCGGCTGCTGGCGGCATTGGAATTCACCATGCCGTTGCCAAAATCGACGTTCCCATCGACCCAGATGGTGGCGAAGACATTGGGTGGGATGTCGATCTTGGCGCCGCCACCGTTGCCGATGTCCAGGTTGCCGTTGACGATGATCTCGACATATCCCTTCGAGCCCGCGGCGGGGGCGACCACGGAAAAGCTGCCCAGGTTGCCGTTAATCACATAACGCTTCGGGGCCAAGGGCGCCGGCGAGCTCACGGGCACGGAGGCCGTGACGAAATTCGTATTCCCCGCGGGGGGCGCCGTTACGCCGGTGAGCCATATCGGTTTGGTGACCGAGGTGATCTCCTCATCGAAGGTGTCAAAAATGCGCGCTTGGTTCATGCCGCCGTTGCCGGAGACATTTTCATGCGCGGTGGTGGACGGGTTATCGCCGCCGACCGTCGCCACATCGCCGGCCACCACGGCGCCGTTGCCATCGATCAGCGCCCCGTACGGCGTGCCGGCCGGCAACGTTTTCTGCGTGGCCACGCCGCCGTTGCTTTGGCGCTCCGCCGCGGAGGAGGGATAGATGCTCATCAGCTACACCGGCAAAAGTGTGAGCGGCAGCATCACGGGCGGGAACGATGAAGTGCTGCAGGCGATTCCGGAGCCAGGCGCGCCGCAAACCCTGGCCGCCGCCGGCGCCATGCTGGCCCTCACCCTGCGGTGGAAGCGGCGGCTGCGCTAAGGCGCCGCGCTGACTTAGGAGACAGGAATCCCTTGCGTGCCGCCGCGAGCGGCGGTTTGTCGTTGCAATGATCGCGCGGCGAGTCCTGACCTTTTTTCTGCTGGTGGCGATGGTGACCGTGATGGCGTCTCTGGTCTTCCCGGCTCTGCAATTGCCACTCGGCGGATGCGAGCCCCTCTGGATCGCCGTGCTCTGCTTCATCATCCTCCTGATAAACTGCTGAGCTCGTGAGTTCTCATAACCCGTTTGGCACCGTGAATGCTACGACGAGATTGGAATCTTCTCCTTCTCCCCTCTAGCCACTGTGAATCCCTTCGCCACTTCTCTTATCCAGAACCATCCGGCCGCCACTTCGATCGTTCTGCTTTTGTCGCTCGGAATGCTCAGTTGGGCCGTGAGCTTGCTTCGCCAATGGCAGCGGCAGTCGCCGCCCAATGCCTATTTCAGTGGCTCCTTTCTTCCGCTGATCGTGAGCTGCATCGTGCTGTTCGGGACGTCCGCCGACGATTATCTCAGCCAGTGGGGAAGCGGCGCCATCACGATGGCCGCACCCATAGAAAACGCACTTCTCTCCCAGGCGGCGAGCCTCGACCTTTGCCTGCTCGGGGCGATTGCCTCTGTCGTGCTGGTGGGGTTGGGGCTCCTTGCGCACGGCTTGCAGGCGTGGCGCCCGCTCCCCGCGGCGCAGCCCTAGCGGTTTTCCGGCTTCCGCGCGCGCCGCAACCTGTCGTGGCGAAGATTTCCCGTGCGGTCTGCAGCTCCGCTGGGCCCTCCACGCCTGGTCGACCACGTTCCATAATGCGGGTCGCTCAGCCGCAGCTAAACCTGCACGATCCCTAGTTAGCGCCCTGCTCCACCGCATTCGATGTCGCCGCCAACTTCGCCAAGGCCCGCCGCACGACCTTGAGGGCCTCCTCCTCCGAGATGCCTTTGTCGTTCGCGATAGCCTGCACGAACGCGCGCACCTGCGCAGTCTCGCGCTCGACTTTTGCCTCCGCGCTTTCGTCTGGGTCATTGCTCATGGCACAACATACACCTTGTCCGCGTCGGCAGAAATGGGTGTTGCCGCCGCCATCATGCGGGCTGCCTGCCGATCGCCGAGCGTCGGGAGTGGGAGCGGCGGCTGGGTGGGTAAAGTGGCGGGGCGAATGCCGGCACGGGCTGATACCGGTGCAAATCGCTGCTCCAGAGGCGATTAGAGGAATATGAGCTGCTTGTAGTGAGGCCACTACAAGGTGGTAGCGCGCATGCGCGCCAGATTTTCGGGCACGCCACCATCTGGTTTTCGGCTCCACGCCAGATTTTTGGGCACGCCACCATCTGGTTTTCGGCTCCGCGCCAGAATTTCGGACACACCACAGTCTGGTCTTGGGCTTCGCGCCAGAATTTCGGGCACGGCACAGTCTGGTGTTGGGGTTCGCGCCAGATTTTCGGGCACGGCACAGTCTGGGGTTGGGCTTCGCGCCAGATTTTCGGGCACGGCACAGTCTGGTCTGGGGCTTCGCGCCAAATTTTCGGGGCTCCGCACCAGATTTTCGTGGGCATCACCAGCAGGTGGAAGCCCCCGCCGGGTCGCGGGGAGAGCCACTACAAGGTGTTGGTGGACACACCACGAGGTGGTGCGACTCATGCAAAAAAGTGCTTGCGTGTGTAAAAAAGTCTGAAGTAAGACGAAATCGCGCGCTGCCAGGAGGCAGGCGCACCCCCCCGCAGAGATAGTCTAACCCCCCTAAAGACTGGTCCTCGATGGCCCGCCTCGACGTAGCCGATCACTTCGATGCTGGTTTGCGTTTTGACGAGCCCCCAACGCCGGTCTTCCCAACCCAACGCAAGAAAGGAAGCCTGATGAGTCTGTTCAAGCTGGAGCTGCGCTCCAAAACCGCCGTGCAAAAGCTCTCCCTCGGGAGCACCCACATTGCCGCGATGACCGGCAATGCCTCGTATCCCCCGGCCACGCGCGTCCCCACGGACGCGGCCGTGCAAGCGGCGCACGATGCGCTGCAAACCGCAGTCGACGAGGCCGACGCGGCCGAGATCGTCTGGAAACAAAAGAATGCCACCCGCCGCGAGTTGGAGAGCGCCTATGCGCAAGTCCTCACCGCGCGCGCGAACAATTGCGAAGCCGTGACGCCCAACGACATCCCCGCCCTCACCAGCACCGGCTTCCCGTTGAAGGGCGCCGCGGTCCCCTCCACCCCGCTGACCGCGCCGCAAAATGTGCGCGCCAGCCTTGGCGATCAGGAAGGCGAGATCGACCTGATGTGGGATGCGCAGAAGGGCGCGGTGAGCCACGTCGTGGAATTCAAGGAGCATCTCGCCGCCGGGGAGTGGACCAGCGCGGGCGTGCTCACACAGAGCAAGCATACGGTGACCGGGCTGACGCCGGGCACCAGCTACGCCTTCCGGGTGCGCGCCGTGGGCAAGGACGGCGAGGGCCCGTGGAGCGACGAGACCGTGAAGCGCGCGCCTTGAGTGGAAGAGGGGGAGACTTGGAGACCAGTAGACTGGGAGAGTCGTGAAAATTACGCGACATACTGAGTTGGAGGTCTTCCAGAGGGCGTTTGCGGCGGCCATGTCCGTCTTCGAACACTCGAAGCGATTCCCGCGTGAGGAAGTCTACTCCCTGACTGATCAAGTGCGGCGATCATCGCGCTCGGTGGCAGCGAATATCACTGAGGCTTGGCGCAAGCGTCGCTACCAAGCGGCGTTTATCAGCAAACTGAGCGACGCGGAAACCGAGGCAGCCGAAACGCAAACGTGGCTCCAATTCGCCGCGGGCTGCGGATACCTCGACGAAACCCAAACCGCAGCCCTTCACCGCGAGTACGACGAGATCATCTCCATGCTAATTGCCATGATTAACCACGCAGACCGCTGGACGCTCTGATCTCCCCATCTCCCAGTCTCCTCCACTCCTCCACTCCCAGTCTCCTCTTCTTCCCTGCCATGCCGTACGATCCCGCCTTTCCGCCGACTAATGCGCTGCTCGTCTCGGCGCAGTTTCGCGAGCAGTTCAATGGACTGCATTCATTGATACAGAGCATCCCGATCGGCGCCCAAGGCCCGCAGGGTCCGCAGGGACCAGCCGGCGCCGACGGAGCACAGGGGCCGCCCGGCCCGAATGGACCGGGCGGCAGCCAAGGCGAAACCGGTCCCGCGGGGCTGCAGGGTCCGGTCGGGCCGCAAGGCCCTGATGGGCCGCAGGGGCCGGCCGGCGCGACGGGCGGGGACGGTCCCACGGGGCCGCAGGGGCCGCAAGGCCCGGCGGGCGCTCCCGGAGAGGTGACGACCGGGCAGCTCAATACCGCGATCGCGACGACTTCGGCCAACACGAACGCGGTCGGGACCTTGAGCCTCACCGTCAGCGATCCGCCAACGCAGGGGGAGATGCAGCTTCTCGCGAACAAGCTGGATGAGCTGATCCTCGCGCTGCGGCGGGTGTAGCGGGACAAGTTTCCCCCTGGGGCCAGCCTCCGCGCCAAACGTTGGGAGTCGCGATCACCCGCCGATTATTTGGCGGGAGCACATCGGCGCGGGCTATTTTCTGGGTCTGACGGTGAGTGCGTCGGCATCCGCCACCACCTCGTATCCGGCCTGTTCGGCAAAGTACTGGAGCGCCTCGCCGAGTGGGATATCCGTCAGCAAGATCGACACCTTTGTCTCCGAAGCTTCTCCATCTTGGAGCAAGATTTTCACCCCCTCGTTTTGAGGGTCGAGGCTGAGGGCCTTGCGGCGGAAGAACTCCACTCCTTCACGCAAGCTGGCGTCCCGAAACTCCACCTTCGGAAGCAAAATGCTATTGGCCTTGGCTCCGACGCCTTGCGTCAGGGGCGCTGGATCAGTGGAGCCGGGCGGAGCCAGCACGATCGCCGTGGGCCGATAGCGCACTTCCAGATTGGTTTGGCCCGCCGCCGAACGCAGCACGTCCGTGAACGGGACATCCTGGACGGCCAGGGTGACCGTGGGCGGCTCAAATGCCGCCGGGAGCAAGACGATGTTCACCCCGCGCTGCGCCGGGTCGGTCGCCCGCCCCTTTTGCTGTAAAAAGCCGAGCGCTTCCCGGAGCGCGGTCTCGCGCCACTCGACTTTCGGGATGATGATCTGCTGTCCGCGCACCTCGGGAGAGGATTCGGATGCGGGTGGGGCCGCTGGGGCAGGCGTCGGCCGGATGATCCAAAGGATCGGGAACAGCAATGAAAAGACACGAGGCGGGGTGCGCATAGTAAATGACGGGAAGCGCCGACGGACTTTCGGCACGCCAGAGGTAAACCTGCCCGCAGTCTTGAGCAAGGTGCCTTCCGGAGAGACGCCGAGGAGAGACCAGATCGCTCGGCCATTCTCGTGGACCTAACGTTTTTTCATGCCGTACCCGGGGTTCTTCCCGCGGTCCCGGAGTAGTCCAGCGTCCAGGCAGAAGTTGTCAGGCTCCGGTGAAACGCGGACATCTGGCATCACGGCTGCTTATAAGAACCATAAATCGCTCTCCGCCGCACATGCTCAAATCACTCAAAGCCAAATCCTGGGGCCTCAGCCTTGCGGAAGTCGTCGTTTCCCTCGGCGTCCTGGCGCTTACCACGGTGGTCATGACGCAAGCCATGCTGGTGCTGAATCGCAATTCTGCGGTCGCAAGAGTGAGAAACCTGGCGAAAGCCGCGGTGCTTGGCCGCGTGCAGGAAGTGAATGCGCTGCCGCTCGATCCAGCCTCCGGCGCGCCCATCCCGACGCTGCTGCAGGCGGGATCGACCACGACGGATGTCGATCTCGGCGACTCTTCGGCGGACATCGGGCGCCTCCCGGCGAAGATTCACTGGACCGTGGCGAAGCTCGGCAGCACCGAGACGCGCTCCATCCGCTGCCGCGCGGAATACACCTACCTCGGCCGCCCGCAAAATTATGAAGTGGTCACCTTTCGCGCCCCAAACTAGACGCGCCGCCCAAGGCTTCACCTTGGTCGAGCTCAGCGTGGCCGCCGCGCTGCTCGGCGTGCTCGGCCTGATCGGCTTCAGCGTGCTGCGCAGCGGCATGCTCCTCTCCGGGCAGAACACGAACGTGAATCTTTCCGCCGCGCGGAGCCGGCAGATGATCGATTGGATCGGCGAGCGGACCCGGTACGCACTCGGGCAGCCCTCGCTCCTCACGGCGGCGGGGGCGGCGTCCGCCTCGTTGTCGGATGACGGTATTCTCGTGAAGACTTTCGGAGGCGCGCCTTATGTGGTGAAGGAGGCGGGCGGCAGCTTCGGCGACATCGCATCCACGGCGAAGCAATTCACGCTCGAGTATCGGCCGGATCTGCCGGAGCCCGTGGTCGGCGATTGGATGCAACTGGATACCGTCGAGCAGGCGCAACTGGAAATCTCCGCGGTGTCGAGCCTATCAGCCGGCGCGGGAATCACCCGCCGGCTGGTCACGACGGTCACGACGCTGAACGAGACGGCGAAACCCTCGATGTACCGGGTGAGCGCCTCGCTCTATCGCAAGCAAGCCTTCATCTTCGTGCCCACGGAAACGGGGACCAATGCGCGCAGCGAGCTCCGGCACTATAAAGCGGTCCGCAACGGGATGAGTTTTTCGACGGCGGCCAACTATAAAGTGCTGGCCAATGGTTATCGCAAGCTGAACAGCCAGGCTTACTTCACTTCCACCACCATCGATGGCGAGGCGGTCACCGTGCTGCGCGCGATGGTTCATTCCACCGGCAAAGCCGAATACGTCGAGCGCGGGAAGGCCGCAAGCACCTTTTCCACCATCCCAATTCAACTGCGCCTCTGGGCGCTCAGCCGCTAACCTTATATGAAAAAAACTACTGCGAACCAAGGCGGAGCCCTGATGCTCGCCATCCTGGTCATCGTCTCCCTCATCGGCGTCGTCACCGCCGGCCACATGCTCTCGACCAGCCAAATCATGCTCACCTCGCGCAGCGCCGACGTGGATGCCATGCAGACCACGGGCGAGGGGCTGCTCGATTTTGCCTACGGCGCCTGGAAGAGCGCGATGGTGACCAAGCTCACCGCCACGCCGGGAGCGCTGCCGCTGACCACCGCCGAAGCCAGTGCGGTGGTGGGGACGACCGCCCGGCCCGCCTTGCCGGCCTGGATGCAGTACGAGGAATTCTACATCTCCGCACTCGACGCCTCCGGCAAGCTAGTCTCGCCCGCCACGCGCATCCCGAGCATTTCGCAGGAGCCGAAAGGCTGGCAGGCGAGCACGTATCAATACGTGGCGCGGGTCACGCTCGTTTCCACCAATGCGGGGCCGAAGAAGCGGGTGAAGATGGAATCCATCCTGCGCAACGACCTGGTGCCGCCGGTGAACGGCCTCTTCTATTGCGAAGGCGACTTCGAGCTGTACAAGCCCGCGCCGATGATGATCAGCGGAAATGTGCATACCAATGGCAATGGCTGGGTGACTACGCATGGCACGACCGCCGCGACCCGTTTGCGCTTTCTCTCCCCGGCGAATGTATCGCATGCCGGAAGTTATGAGCACGCCGCGCCGCCCAAGGCGACACTGTGGAGTCCGATCAACAGCGCCACCGACATCCAGGCGCCGACCTACGATCGCGGCTATGCGGAGCAGGTTTCGCACTCCGAAAAGATGGAAGGGATCGGCTTGGGCACCGTCTCCGAGTTCAATACCACGGACGGCAACCCGAACAACGATGGAAACCGTGAGCTGATCGAGCCGCCGGTCGCCGGGCAGACCGATCCGGCCGGCATCGCCAACAGCCGCCTCTATAACAATGCGGGCCTGGTAGTGGAGATTTCCGGGCCGGTGACCGGCGCGGTGAGCGCGGTGGCCGCCGGCGCCGGGGTTTTCACGGGCAATAATGTGAAGATCACTGCGAAGAATGGCACGTCGCTCACCACGGCCACGGCAGCGTCGATCATCTCCACCCTGGCCAATTCGATGACGGTGACGACGAATGAGCAGCAACAAGTCTGGAACCCAGTCACGAAGAAGTACGAGTGGAAGACCGTGGCGGTGACATCCACGGTGCAGAAAACCGTGTACGATAAGCGCGAAGCCAAGGAGGTGCTGGTGAGCGATGTCAACCTGGGCGCCCTCAACACTACTCTCAACGCGCTCTCCGGCTTCAATAACATCCTCTACCTTCAGAATACCGCCGATGTAGGCGCGAACCCCAAGGCGATCCGGCTCAACAACGCGGGCGTGCTGCCTAACAATGGCCTGACCGTCGCGTCGAGCGGCGGGCTTTATGTGATCGGTGACTATAATACCGGGAAGACCACGGATCCCGCCGTCGTCCCCTCAAACGTCTCCGGCAATCCCGATGGCACGTCCCAGCCGTACAAGACGGGTTACGCCACCAAGCCGGCCGCGCTCGTGGCCGATGCGGTGATGTTTCTTTCCAACAACTGGAGTGATAGCAACGATGCCGCCGCGGTAAGCTCCCGCTCGGCCACGCATACCACGGTCAATTCCGCGGTGATCGCGGGCTATGTCCCCTCCGGCTGGACGAATCCGGCGACCGGCGAGGTCTACTGGTACTCCGGCGGCGCCAACAATTTCCCGCGCTTCCTGGAAAACTGGAACAGCAAGGGGATGACCTTCAATGGCGCCATGGTGCAGCTTTTCAAGAGCCAGATGTTCGTGGGCGAATGGGACACCGCCGATATCTATAGCCCGCCGAATCGCCGCTGGAGTTTCGATCCACTTCTCCTCGAGCGCGTGCTGCCGGGCATCCCCTCGGCCAGCTCCTTCAGCCGCGCCCAACTGCGTCCGCTCCCTCTATGAAGCTCCTGCTCTGCCTGCTTTCGCCAGCGCTCCTGCTCACCGCTCCCTTCGCTCAGGCGCAGGCGCCCGCGGGCAAGGCGCCGCCGATCGATTTCCGCGTCTCTTACGGCAGGGATGTCGCGCTCGAGGGACCGGAGCGGACGCGCCCGCTGTTCAGCATCGGCGAGCGCAGAATCGCATTTCGCGAGCCGCAACAGTGCCAGATGCACGGCGAGCTCAACGGCGTCACCATCCACCTCGGCAACCGCGGAATTTCCGGCCAGATTACGGTGACCAATTCCGCGTTTGCACCGGAGCTCGACTTCAACGGCGAGGTCGCTCGCTACCATCAAACCGCCGAGGCCGCGCTGCCGGCCGGCGCGGAGAAGGTGGAATTCAAAGGCGCCAGCCAGCAACTCTACACCAATCGCGAGCGGAAAAGCCTCTCCTTCGAATGGCTCTACACCTCCTATGCGCTGCGCAGCCATCGGCAGGTGGCTTACATCAATATCGACCCGCAGCATCAGGTCTGTCTCACCATCGTGTGCGATGAGAAGGATTGGCAGGCCGCCTCCGGCATCGCTGCGCGATTCATGAGCTCGTGGTATTTTGTCGATCCGAAAGCTCTCGAGCCCGTGGCTGCTTCTCTCGTCTCTCGCTAGCTACGCCTTTACGCGAATTTCGCCGCGACCGCGCTCGCCGGTGTGCCGGGGTCGCCCGGCGGCATCGTCGCCAGAAAGTCTCCGTGCGCGCAGAGCCTGGCGTACACGCCGCCGAGCGCGATCAGCTCCTCATGGCGGCCGCGCTCCACGATCCGGCCATGGTCCATCACCAGGATCTGATCTGCTTTGCGGATGGTGGAAAGGCGATGCGCGATGACGAAGCTGGTGCGTTGCGCCATCAAGCGATCCAGCGCCCCCTGGATGAGCCGCTCCGTCTGCGTATCGATGCTCGCGGTCGCCTCATCGAGGATCAGGATCGGGGGGTCTTTCAGCAGCGCCCGCGCGATGGAGACGCGCTGCTTTTCCCCGACGCTCAGCTTCACGCCGCGCTCGCCCACCACCGTGGCGAGCCCTTCCGGCATGCGCTCGATGAACTCACGCGCATTCGCCGCGGCGAGGGCCTCCCAAATTTCCTCGTCGGTGGCCTCGGGCTTGGCCAGGCGCAGGTTTTCGCGGATCGGCCCGTTGAAGAGAAAGCTCTCCTGCGTCACCATCCCGATCGCCTGGCGGAGCGCGCTCTTCGGAATCTCGCGCAGCGGCCGCGCATCGATCAATATCTCGCCGGATTCGAATTCGTAAAAGCGAGTAAGCAGATTCACCACCGTCGATTTGCCCGCCCCCGTGGCTCCCACGAGCGCCACCGTCTCGCCCGGCGCCGCGCGGAAACTCACCGCGTGCAGCACCGGCAGCTCCTCGGAATAGGCAAAACTCACTTTCCGAAACTCCACCTCGCCGCGGAAATCGACCTCCGCCGGGGCCTCGACCGTCTCGCCCGGCTCCACCTTTTCATCGAGGATCTCGAATACCCGCTCGCCTGCCGCGCGCCCCGCTTGGAAGAGCTGATTGAGGCCGTGCAGCCGCGCGATCGGCTCGTACAGGAAGCTCGCGAGCAGCAGGAAACCCGTCAGCTCGCCGAGGGTCATTTCGCCGCGCAGCACGGCCGGGCCGCCAAAGCCGAGCACGAGCACCAGCCCCAGCGCGCCGAAGAAGCTCATCGCCGGGGAGTACATCGCCCAGACGCGCATCACCACCAGCGTGGCCTCGCGGAGCTGCTCGCTCACTCGATTGAACCGGCCATGCTCCTCCTCCTCGCGGACGTAAGTTTTGATCTGCCGGATGCCTGCGAGGTTATCGTGCAGCAGCGAGTTCATCGCCGAGGAGGCCTGCCGCTGCAGCCGATAGCGCCGGTGCGCCGTGAGCGTATACGCCAGCGCGCCCCCGATCAAAAATGGGATCGGCAGCAGCGCCAGCAACGTAAGCTTCACATCGTAGAAAAAAAGCACGCAGAGCACGATCACGATCTGCAGCAGCGCCACCACGCCCTGCTCGATCCCATCGATCAGCACCCGCTCCACGGCGTTCACATCTTCCAGCACGCGCGTCATGATATCGCCCGTGGCGCGATTGTCGAACCAGCGCAGCGGGAGCCGCTGGATGTGCGCGTAGAGGTCGCTCCGCAGATCGAAAATCACCCTCTGCTCGAACGTGTTGTTCAGCACGATGCGCAGCGCGTTGAAGCCATCCCGCAGCAAGAACGCCCCCGCCGCGATCCACGCCATTTTCGCCAGTCCATCGCCGCGCCCCAGCCGGATTTCGTCGATCGCCAGTTGCGTGATCTTCGGAAACACGATCACCATCGCCGTGCTCAGCACCGCGCAGCTCATCGTCCCCACCGCCCACCACGGATAGCGGCGGACGTAAGAGAGGACGCGGAGGAGGATCTTCATGAATGGGCGCTTACAATACGAAATAAAAACACCGCGCAAGCCGAGCCTGCGCGGTGTTTGAAACGATCTTTCGTTCTGCGGCTTAGTTCGCCGGGGGCACGGCCGGCGCCGGAGCAGGCGCGGGGGCCGGGGCCGGGGCGGAATCCGCGGCGGGCGGCGCGGCGGGAGCGGGCGGCGGCGGCGGCGGATTATCGCGCGGGGCGGGCGGCGGGGCCGGGGTCGCCGGTGGCGGCGGAGGAGGAGTCACCACCACGGTCTCCTTTTCCTTCGCGGGGGCCGGGACGACCACGGTCTCCTTCTTGGTTTCTTTGACTGCCTTGTCGGGAGTCACAACGGTGGTTTCTTTCGTGACTGGGGTCTCCACGCGCTGCTCACAGCCGGCGCACAGGGACGCCAGCGCGAGGGCGATAACGGTCTTCTTCATTAGGGTATGGTGTTGGTTATTGGGTGGTCGCCGCGCGGATTTGCCGGATGGGAACAGGGACCCATCGGCCTCTCGCGAAGCTACGATGGGAAACGTAGGCCGGGCCGAAGCGGGGTGTCGATGTTTAATGCCGGGCCCAGGCCGCCTCCTCCGGCTCCGTCGGGCACAGTTTTCCTTCGGGGGCCATCGCCACCGCCGCGGCGTAACCTCGCCGCCCGGCAAACTCCTCCACGCGCCAGGTCCGTCCCGCGCCGGGATGCTCCACCAGCTCCGGCCACTGCGCGCCCGCGCCCGCCCATCGCGCCACCGAGAACGATTGCAGTCCCCCGGCGATCCCGCAGCCCTCCGCCTTCACGATCGCCTCCTTCCGCGCCCAAATGCGGAAAAACGTCTCCGCCAACCCGGCTTTCCACGCCGCCGCACGACTGGAGATCCGCTCCAGCACTTCCTGCTCCTGGGGGGAAAAAGCCGTCCCCGCGATCTCGAGAAAGGGCCGCTCCCGACCGCCTTCGATCATCTCCACATCCACGCCCACCGGCCCGCCGCGGCCCCACGCCAGCGCCACGCAATCCCCGCTGTGCGCGAGATTGAACTGCAGGGTCGCCCCTGTGCTGACCAGGAACGGCTTTCCTTTCACCGTCGCGCCGAGCTCCACCGCCCGCGGCTCGACGCACATCTCCTCCGCGCACAGCCGCCGGATCGCCCAACGCCCGAGCAGGCAACGCTGCCGGTCTTCCTCGCGCAAAAACCGCGCCGCGCGCGCGCGTTCCTCCTCCGTGAGCTCTTCCAGCACCGGCGCGTGCTTCTCCACGCTGAAAAGGCAAACGTAAACCGGGTGCATCGGCATGCGCGCGCAGCATTCCCCCAAACCCCCGCCCACGCCAAGTGGGAATCGCACGCCCGCCGTTCCATCCAGTCCACCTCGTCTATTACCGCAAAATCCCCCATTTTCTCCTTGAGCGCCCGCCGCCGCGACGTACAGTTCCGGACCTTTTCTCCGGGCACCGATAGCTCAATTGGCAGAGCAAGTGACTCTTAATCACTGGGTTGTAGGTTCGATTCCTACTCGGTGCACCATTCTCCACCTAGAGTGCTGCGACGCCTCCTCCCTTTCATCATTGGCCTGCTCCTCCGCCTCCTTGGCTGGAGTTGCCGGCTCCGCATCACCGATCATACCGGGCTGTTCCTCCGCACGCCGGGGAAGGCGCCGCCGGTGCTCTGGGTCTTCTGGCACAATCGCATTCTCGTCTGCTGCGTCTTCTGGATGCGCCGCATCCGGCCGCGCCGCCCGCGTGGCACCGGGGTCCTGATCAGCCGCAGCAAGGATGGCGACATCCTCGCCGGGGTCATTCGCAACATCGGCGCCGAGCCCGTGCGCGGCTCCAGCTCGAAAGGCGGCGCCACCGCCCTCAACGAGCTCGCCCGCCGCCTCTCCGCCGGGTGCGACGCCTTCGTCACCCCGGATGGCCCGCGCGGCCCGCGCTACTCCGTGCAGCCGGGCGCCGTATGGCTGGCGCAATCCACCGGCACGCCCGTCCTGGTTATGAACGTGGAAGCCTCCAGCTATTGGCGGCTCAAGAGCTGGGACGGCTTCATCATCCCGAAGCCCTTCGCCCGCATCGAGGTCACCCTCCAGCCCTTGCATCACGTCCCCGAAACCCCCGACGACCCCGCGCGCGATCGCGAATGCGCCCGCCTCCGCGAGATCCTGATGCAGGACACCATCCTCCAGTAGCGCCCGGATTTTCCCTTGCCCCGCACCAAACCGCGTCCATACTTCTTCCCCGCACAGGAAGGGTGGCTGAGTCCGGTTTAAGGCACTCGACTCGAAATCGAGCGTTGGGTTAAACCAACCGTGGGTTCGAATCCCACCCCTTCCGCGCAGTTTTCCACGGCAGCGTTTACACTTTTGCGTGCTTACGGAGGGTTCATCTCGCCGAGCAGCTTCTCCCGCCACCGACGCACGCTCATTACGTCGAACCGCTCGCTTTCAAAGACGATCTGCTTCACCGGCTTCTTCCCGCCGTCGCTCTCGCGCTTCAGCCAGTCGCGCACTTCCATCCAGCGGACTTCGCCGTCCGAATTGCGGATCACCAGCAGCACGGGGAACGCCTGCGCCATCCAGTATTCGGCGTGGCGCTGCTTCTTGAGCGTGAAGATTTCCGCGCCGTCGCCCCTCCGCTTGCGCGTGTAGGAATCGCCTGACTTGAGTTGCAGGTAGAGCTTCGCACCGGTGGCCTCGTGCGCGTCGTCATTGAACTCAATCTCCATGTCGATCCCCTGATCGCTCACATTGAACTCCCGGCTGATCTGGTCCGCGAGCGCCACGGTGGAAATGACCTCGCCCACCAGCGCGCGTTCCTTGCTCTGGTTGCTCAGCTCGATGGCCGACTCCTCCTGCATGTCGCGCACCCGCCGCTGAATCTCCGGGCTGGCGAAGCACTGCTCCATCTCATCCCACAGCGGCACCCGCTGCTCGCAGCCCACGCAGATGATGCTCGGTGTCTCCTCCTTCTTCTTGCGAAGCTTGAAGGAGCCCGTCGCTTCGGGTTGCGGTGGCCGGCCCCGCAGCCAGTCGGTGAGCCGCTGCATCGCCACTTCGCGATTGCCCACCGCCGTGCCGCACTCCGGGTTCGGGCAGACATAATGCCGCAGCCGCTCCACGTCGCGCGCGTGCTGGAGCACGTGCTCGTGGACGTATTTGCTGAAGATGATCTTCTCCTCCATCGAGACCGCCGGGTCGAAATACACCTCCAGCTCGCCCACGCCGGGCGCGCGGCGTGTCAGCTTGATGCCGAGTTGCTTCCCGGCGTTCGTTTTGAAATCGGCGGCGTAACGCCACAGCTCGTCTTGCTCGAAAGCGTCGCTGTGATGCAGGCGCACGACCAGCGTGGCATAAAGCTCGTCGAGGAATCCCGTGAAGCGATAGTTCACCTGCACCGCCGGATATTGCACGATGTCCGGCCGCTCCTTCCGATAGTAGCTGGGAAAGACGAGCAGATTGCCCTGCGTCGTCGGCTGCCGCAGGCAAAGGCCGCGCTCCACGAGCGTCTGGTGCATGGCCAGCAAGACGAAACGCTCCTCGTCGCCTTGCAGCCTTTCCATGGACGACTCGTACATCAGGTCGCCCTTCAGCACCCGCTCCTCCATCAGGCAGCCGCGCTGATGCTCGTCCGCCTGCAACGTCCGGATCACGGCCTGTGCGTAGGCGTTGATGCGCTCCGGCTGAAGCAAGACCCAACTGCCAAACGCCAGCTCCCACACGACGCCGGGGCCCGCCAGCAGCGTCAGCACCGCGCGCAGTTCCGCGTCGGAGAACCGCGCCAACTCGCCGGACAGCCGCAGTTGCAGCGTCTCGCGCAGTTCGTTGAAGCGTAACAGCACCCGGCCTTCGTCCTTGAGCGCGATGATCTCCTCCTTGAGCCGCTTGAAAAGCACCTCCGTGGTGCGGCAGGGAAGCTCGTCCCACGGGATGGCGTCGAGGATGGCCTGCCTGAGTTCTTCGCAGCCCAGGTTTCTCTTCGCGCTTGTTTCCAGAAAGCCCCGGAACTTGCGCTCCGCCGCAAACTTCTCGACTTCGCTCCGGCTGGCACGCAGACCGCCCGCATCCACGCGCCCGGCGACCAGCAGCTTGGCGAACTCTTGCGTGAGGCACGGGTGAGATCGCGGTCCCACTGGCCCAGCGTCTCGAAGAGGTCTTCCTTCTGGCCGTCGAAGACCAGCACCGCCAGCGCGGTTTCGTCCATGTAAAGCTGGTGAATCAACCGCTGGTCCGCCTGCCCGCCGAAATCCCAGAGCCAGATTTCCCGCTCGATACCATCGCAGACTTTGCCTTTCGGAAGCGTTGCCTCCAGCTTCCACTGCGTCGCCCACGCGCCGACTGTTGAGTCGCTGGGCTGCCAGGCATTCAAAGCCAGCCGCTTGGAAAGCCCTGTCTTACCCGCACCGCTCTCGCCAATAAGGAGGACTTTGGCGTTCGTGTATTGGACTTGGTCCGACGCGAGCACCGTCGCGGGAGTTTCCGGTGCTCGTGCACCTGCGACAAAGTCTGATAAATCCCATTTTTGGATAACCTCCGTAAAACTGCCTGAGATTGCACGAAGTTGATCGGAGCTCCACGCCAAGCCGATGATAGCGTCATTGAGAGATTCCTTGCGTCCTTGCAAAAGGCGGAGGCACCGTCCTGTTTCGACGTCCCACAGCCGTGCAGTTCGGTCCCAAGAACCGGACAGTGCGCGCCTTTGATCGGCGCTCCATATCACGCACGGGATCTGGTCAGTGTGGCCCTTGAATTCACGCACGCAGCGCCCCGTTTCCACGTTCCACAGCCGCAAGGTGTTGTCTGAAGAGCCGGAGAGGGCGCGACGACCGTCAATATTCAAGGCCACGCTCAATACAGTCGACGTGTGTCCCTCCAAAATGCGCAGGCAATTCCCTGTCTCCAGATCCCAAAGGCGAATTGTGTTGTCAATAGAGCCGCTGAGGGCATGGCGTTGGTCGGCACTCCACGCCACACACATGACAGCCTCGGTATGGCCTTCGAGCACGCGCAGACAGCGCCCTGTCTCAAGTTCCCACAGCCGCACCGTACCGTCATTTGAACTAGTGAGGGCCTGCAACTGATTCGCGCTCTGCGCCACGCTGTGGATCCCTCGCGCATGGCCTTCGAGCACGCGTAAGCATCGCCCCGTCGCGACCTCCCATAGTCGCACAGAGTTGTCACCATCCGAACCGCCGGAAAGTGCGTGTCGCTGGTCGGCACTCCATGCCACGCACCAGATGCTGCCAATGTGGCCTTCAAGCGCACGCAAGCATCGCCCCGTCTCCACCTCCGACAGCCTAACTGTTCTGTCGTCGCAGCCGGTAAGTACACGCCTTCCATCCGGGCTAAGCGCCCAAGCTGTGTGTTTTTTGTAATCGAGTTGGATGACCTTTTCCGCAAACAGTCCGTCCGCGGCTTCCACCTCGATTTTCGTTGGTTTCGGTGGCGGACGACAGGCCGCGACCAGCTTTGCATACTCCTGCTCGCGGTCCGCCGGGCGCCAGTTGATGTAAAGGAATTGCGCCAGGGAGCCTTTGATGGGGGCGTCGTCGAGGCGCAGGGGAAGGAAGCGGCGCTCCTTGTTCAGCGGGTCGCGAAAGCGGAACGTGCCGGACTCCAACTGCGCCCAGTCCGAGCCGAACGCATTCGCCGACATGCAGAGCACCAGCACGCGCGAGCGCTCCAGCCCTTCCTCGATCTTCGCCGGAATGCTGTCGCCCGGCTTGAGCACCCATTCATCGAACCACACCTTCACCCCGTCCTTCCGCAACCGCTCCGCCAGCGGGCGCACCACCGCCTTGTCCTTCGCGCTGTGGCTCAGAAACACATCGTACTCAAACTCGTCCATATTGGGGTGAAAGGCTCTAGGCTCCCTTCGCACCGGACATTTTCCCGCGCGAACCACTTTCACGCAAGCTTACGTCGCTACGGGCGTCGATCGAGACCGCATAATTGGAAGGATGTCGGTGCTCGTGCGCCACGGCCACGCCCCGCAGATGCGCTGCAAGTTTCGCCGGATCATCGGCCAGGCGGTGCCTGCCGCCGCGCGCTCGCCAAAAGCGGGGCAGGGGACACTTTAGCTTTGACCAGTGCGCCATCGCGGCGGTCGCCACTGGACATCCACCCCAACTGCGCGTTTCGTCTCTGCCCGACGCTGGAAGTCGCGACGATGGAACCAGCCGCTACGCATTTCGAGATTCTTCCGCCGCTCGCTCCGCTCGAGCGGCTGGGGAGCGTCGCGCCCCTTGAGCAGCGGCTGAGGAAGGTGGCGGCGGGGAAGGCGATGACTTTCGAGCATGTGGTGGAGGCGGCGCGACCGATGCTTTGTGCGCTGATCGCGCGGGCTTCGGAGCGGCGGACTTGGATCGTGTGCCCTGATGTGCGCTCGCAGGAAGCGCTGCACAATGAGCTGCTCAACTGGGTGCCCGAAGCGCTCTTTTTCCCCGAGGCGGAGCAGGCGCTCGTGGAGGGGGCGCTGCCCGACCCCGAGACGGCCGCCGAGCGGCTGGAGCTCGTGCAAAAGCTCGGCACGCCGGGGAAGGTCGTGCTCGTCCTCACCGAGAAAAGCCTCGGCGATCCGGTGCCGGCGCCCTCGGCGTTGCGCAAGCTGGAGCTGCGCCTGGAGCGCGGCGCGTTGCTCGATCGCGAGAAGCTGATCGCGCAACTCGACAAAGCCGGCTTCGAGCACGTGCCGCAGGTGAGCCTGCGCGGGCAGTACGCCGTGCGCGGCGGCATCCTGGATGTCTTCTCTTTCAATCACGCGCTGCCGCTGCGGATCGAGCTTTTCGGCGACGAGATCGAGTCGCTGCGGCAGTTCGATCTGGATGCGCAGACCTCCGTGCACGCATCTCCAGACCGCCACGCTGCTGCTCGAAGACGCCGCCACGGGCAGCGGCGGGACGAGCAAGCTGGCGGACTATCTCGGCGCGAAAGATATCACCGTGGCGGCCGGCGCGCAGTGGCCGGATGCGCGTGTGCGGATCCTCGAAGGCGCCACCGCCGGCGCGGAGCTCGAAGACTACACCGCCGCCTTCTTCGATCACGGCCTCGGCGAATTCGAGGCCGGCGATTTCGTCGTCGATGAGCGCAGAGCGCGAGCAGTTCTTCGCGCAGCTCCGCGAATGGCGCGAGGCCGGCTGGCAGCGTCCACATCTTCTGCAACAACGAGGGCGAGATCGAGCGCCTGCACGATCTCTTGCCGCCGGTCGAAGCCGATGCGCTGCACTTCACCATCGGCACGCTCGCGCCGCGGCTTCATCTTCCCCGCGGCGAAAGTCGCCGTGCTCAGCGACGCCGAGCTGTTCGGCCGCTACCGCAACACGCGCGCGCGCCGGCTCGCCTTGCGCCGGGCGCGCGAGATCGCCGCGCCGCGCGCAGATCGATTTCAGCGAGCTGATCGAGGGCGACTTCGTCGTCCATCTCGAGCACGGCATCGGGCGCTACGAAGGCATGAAGCTCCATCCCGCGCGCGGAGGGCCCGACCGAGGATGTGCTCGTCCTCGAGTTCGCCGACGACGCGCGCCTCTACGTCCCGCTCGAGCAGAGCTATCCTCGTCTCGCGCTACGTCGGCGTCGGCAAAAGGAACCCGCGCGCTCAGCGAGCTCGGCGACGGCAAATGGGCGAAGCGCCAAGAAGAGCGCGGAGAAGGCGGTCTTCGACTACGCCGCGAAACTGCTCGCAGGTCCACGCCGAGCGCGAGACGCAGCAGGGCTTCGCCTTCCCGCCCGACAACAAATGGCAGCGCGAATTCGAGGCGTCCTTCCTCTACAAGGAAACGCCCGACCAGCTCACCGCCATCGTCGCCGACCAAGGCCGACATGGAAACCGAGCAGCCGATGGACCGCCTCATCTGCGGCGACGTCGGCTTCGGCAAAACCGAGGTCGCCATCCGCGCCGCGTTCAAGGCCGTGATGGGCGGCAAGCAAGTCGCCATGCTCGTGCCGACCACCGTGCTCGCCGAGCAGCACTACCGCAATTTTCGCGAGCGCATGTCGGATTACCCGATCACCGTCGAGATGCTCTCGCCGCTTCCGCACGCCGGCGCGAGCAGAACGCAAGACGCTCGCAGGCCGTGCGCGAAGGCACGCGTGGACATCGTCATCGGCACGCACCGGCTCATCTCGAAGGACGTCGCAGTTCAAGAATCTCGGCCTCGTCGTCATCGACGAAGAGCAGCGCTTCGGCGTGCTGCACAAGGAGAAGTTCAAGGAGATGTTCCAGCCTCGTGGACGTGCTCACGCTTTCGCGCCACGCCGATCCCGCGCACGCTCTACCTCTCGCTCATGGGCGCGAAGGACATGAGCACCATCGAGACCGCCGCCGCCCAATCGCATCCCGGTCGAAACGCTCATCTGCCGGCTACGACGAGCGCATCATCCGCGACGCCATCAAGCGCGAGCTCGCGCGCCAGGGGCAGGTCTACTTCCTGCACAACCGCGTCGCAGACATCGAGAAGCGTGCGCGACCGCATCCAGCAGCTCGTGCCCGAAGGCGCGCGCTCGTCGTCGGCCACGGGCAGATGGACGAGCACGAGCTCGAGGAAGTGATGCAGCCAGTTCGTGAACGGCGAGGCCGACGTGCTCATCTCCACCACGATCATCGAGAGCGGCCTCGATATCCCGAACGCCAACACCATCATCATCGATCGCGCCGACCGCTTCGGCCTCGCCGATCTCTACCAGCTCCGCGGCCGCGTCGGCCGCGCGCAGCACAAGGCCTACGCCTACCTCATGCTCCCGCGCGAGCTGATGACCGTCGGCGAAGCGCGCAAGCGCATCAACGCGATCAAGCAATACACCTCGCTCGGCGCCGGCTTCAAAATCGCCATGCGCGACCTGGAAATTCGCGGCGCGGGCAACATCCTCGGCACCGCGCAGAGCGGCCACATCATCACCATCGGCTTCGACCTCTACTGCTCGCTCCTGCGCCAAGCCGTCGCCCAGCTCAAAGGCGAAAAAGTCCAGGCCCGCGTGGAAGTCGCGCTCCGCCTCGATTTCGTCTCCACCCGCGAGATGGAATCCCAAAACGACGACCGCGAGCGCGCCCCCGCGTTCCTCCCCGTCAGCTACATCGCCGACTCCCAAGCCGCGCATCCAAGCCTACCGCAAGCTCAACGAAATCGCCACCCAGGAGCAGCTCGACGCCCTCCGCAAAAACTGGCGCGACCGCTTCGGCAAACTCCCCTCCGCCGCCGAAAACCTCCTCGTCCTCAACGAGCTCAAGCTCGCGGCCGCCGCCCGCAAAATCGCCTCCGTCGAAGTCAAAGACGAAAAAGTCATGCTCAAGCGGGGAGGGGACTACCTCCTCCTCGGCACCAAATTCCCCCGCCTCACCGCGACGGAGCCAGCGGCGCGGCTGCGCGAGCTGCTGAAGCTGGTGCGGAGCTTGTAACGTCGCGATCTTGCGAACGCGCGAAAGACTTGCCAGCAGAACACCCCCTCCATGCGAAGCGAAGCTTCGCCCACAAGTGCGATCCCAAGTGCAACTTGGGATCGAAGAGCGAATCGTGTATCCCCAGGCGTCCTTTGCGCAGCTGAGGTCGCTGCAGCATCTTCTTGAAGCTGAATCCACCTTCGTCAGGTGCGTTCGTTATGGGATCAATCCCCGATGAGTAGATCGAATGGTGCGAATTTCCTGAAATTCACTCCGTAGCACATTTCGTCATCCTCATCCACGCCCGAGTAAAAGATGGCGAACGATCCGGCGGGCTCATCGGGCCTGAAAAGAAGTGAGGGATCTCGCAGCGGTGCGGCTCGGACAAAGTCATCCGGCGCGTGCTGCTGCAGGTACGCCTGCGCATCAGCACTCACCTGCTCCATCCGGTCGAGAACGGCGACGATCCGCGTGGCGGACGCAGGCGGGAAGTCCTCGCTAGCGTCGACCTGAGCATTGACTGCACCAATCGAAGTGGGTGCTGCCTCGCAGAACCAGTAGTCATCGCGGAAGCGCAGCTCTCCATAGCGGCCGAGTGAAATCGTGCTCATGGGAGGCGTCTAACAACTCATTCAGCCGCTGACAACGACAGCTTTATCGCCTACACCCTCCTTAGCGCGCTGATCAACTCATTCAGCTTCGCCACCACCTGCTGCACTTCGCCCTGCGTCGGCGGATCGCTCACCGTGAAGGCGCTGAGATCAGCGACGGCGTTCGAGTTTGCGGAAGTGCTGGCCACGGCCGTGTTGAGTTGCCCGGTGGTCACTTCGCCCGGAACGCCTGGCGTCCCCTGCGGCCCAGGGATGCCATCGGTCCCTCGCGGAATGCCAAACTGGAAATGCACGTCCGCCCCGCCGAAGGAGACGACGACCGTCGCCGGGTCGCCGGGGTTGACCGTCGTCACGGTATCGACCACCGCATTCGCAAACGGCGGCCCCTGCGGCCCGGTCGGGCCGGGTCCGCCGTCATTCCCCGCCGGCCCCGGCGGACCGGCGGGAATGCTCGTGATCAGCGCATGCAGCCCTTGCAACTGGCTCCGCATCTCCGCCGACGAATTCGGCGACCCATTCGCCGGCAGGTTCGGATCGTAGGCCGGACCGCGCCGCCCAATCGCCTCCCGGTGGAAACGCTCATCTGCGGCTACATCGACGCGCATCGATTTTACATCGTAACCGCTCAGTCCAGCCAGTTTTCCACACGCAGCCCGGGCACTTGCTCGAAGTCGCGCACGTTGCGTGTGAGGAGCGTGGCGTCATGCGCGAGGGCGATGCTCGCAATCCGGAGATCCATGGTGCCGATGCGTGATCGGACGGAGCGAAGCCGCTGGAAAGGGTCCGAGCTTTCGCGGGTCCACGGCAGGATGGTCCAGCGCTCAAAAAAACGAAAGCGGCCAAGCAGTTTCTCGTAAGCCTGAATTTCAGCGTCCGGCGTGGTCGCCCGCTTGATCTGCGCCAGCCAGCCGCGCAGTTGCTCCTCCAGCGTGAGGATTGTCACGACGGACTGGTCGCCGCTCGCCCTCAACCGCCGCCGCAGCCGCTCGGCCAGATTACCGCCGCGATCCAAGGCGGCGACGTGGTCACTGTCCAGAATCCGGAGCATCAAGTTTCGGTCTCAGGGACTCACGGTACTCCGCCCCGAGCCGAACCATTTCATCGAACGCGGGGTCGTTCGCGGACCTCCCGATGGTGGACTCCCAACCCTCGCGCCAGATCAGGTCGGGAGCGATGGCGCGGGAAAGCTGCTCGACCTTCTTCTCGAGTGAAGCCACGCGTTCTTCGATCGTCGTGTTCATCAATGGATTAGTGCCACTCCTTCAGAAAAACATCAACTCGCTACCTCTTGGGAAACGCGTCGCGACCTGCAGAAAGGAGGACTATTTTGACCGGATGATCCGCGATGATCGGCACTTTTCAGATAGCGTGCGGTATGTCGAGCGAAATCCGGAGCATGCACGCGCGCGGGCTGTTGAGTACGCGCTTTACGTGAGCGAACTGGCGCGGCGGTTCAAGGAGCAGGGGCACTCTCGCCCCGTGGATGATACTCGGGGCGGGGGCGCTCCGGCTCCTTGATGGGCTACTTCGCGACCCCTTTGCGGGCTTTTTCGATGACTTCCTGCACGGAGACTTCGGCGCCGTTGCGGCGTTTGCTTTCGTCGGCGGCTTCCATAAAGGCGTAGAGCTCGAGGGTTTCTTCGGCGCTGACGGGCGCTTGGCCGGTCCGGAACATTTTCACGATCTCGAAGAGGAGGACGTCGTAGCCGTCATAAGTGCCGATGGGGGCTTCGCCATTTTCGCCGACGGCTTTGCCGCCGTAACCTTTGCGGCCTTCGCCGGCTTCGCGGAAGATGCCGGTGCGGCCATCGGCCCAGGTGCCGGTCACTTCCACTTTGCCGTCGGGGGTGGTGCCGCGCTTCACGGTTTTGCAGCCGGTACCCATCACGGTGTAGAGGGCTTCGCAGCCGTGCACGCCGTACCAATAGAGGTCCGGATGGCTCGGCTCGGTGCTCATGGGGCTGAAGGTTTCGGCGCTTTTCACTTTGCCGATCGAGCCTTCGCGCACGGCTTGCGTGGTCTTGCCGAAACGGAGTGAGGAGGAGCAGAAAAGCGGCACGCCGGCTTTCTTGGCGCCATCGAGAATACGGATCGTATCGGCGAGGGAAGCGGCGATCGGCTTGTCGATGAAGACCGGCTTCTTTGCCTTGAGCACGGGCTGGAGCTGCTCCCAATGCACCTTGCCGTCGTTCGACTCGAGCAGCACCGCATCCACGCGGCTCACCAGTTCCTCCTCCGAGTCGACGATCTCCACGCCGAGCGCCTTCACCTTCTCGGTGTACTCCGGCACGCGCTTGGTGCTGCCCTCGATATCCTTGCTCCCCTGCGGATAAGCCGCCACCACTTTCACCCCGGCCACCTTCGCGGCGTCCTCGGGTTTCTTCGGGCCTTTGTTGAGCGTGCTGGTGAAGGCGAGCACGTGCGAGGTGTCGAGGCCGATGATGCCGACCTTGAGCGGCTTCGGGTCTTCGGCGCGGGCCACAAGGGCGAAGGCAAGCAGGGGGAGGAGGAGGGAATACTTCATCGCAGCAGCACGGCTGCGCGGCGGCTGGGATTCAAGGCAAAAGCGATAGTCTGCCCTGCGCCGGCGGCACCGGCGCGCCGAAAACCCGTTGCGCGCCTCCGGCGGGCCTCCTACCCTCTTCGGATGATTGACGTTTCTGCGCTGCCGGACCGGCACGGCCACTTCGGCCAGTATGGCGGCATGTTCGTGCCGGAGACGCTGATGACGGCGCTGCACGAGCTGACCGCCGAATACGCGAAGGCGCGCGACGATCGCGGCTTTCCAGCAGGAGCTCGACGCGTCTGCTGCACGACTACGTCGGCCGGCCGACGCCGCTCTATTTCGCCGAGCGGCTCACCGCAGCAACTCGGCGGCGCGAAGATTTACCTGAAGCGCGAGGACCTGCTCCACACCGGCGCGCACAAGATCAACAACGCGCTCGGCCAGATCCTGCTCGCGCAGCGCATGGGCAAGAAGCGCATCATCGCCGAGACCGGCGCGGGCCAGCACGGCGTGGCCACGGCGACGGTGTGCGCGCGGTTCGGGCTCGAGTGCGTGATCTACATGGGCGAGGTGGACATGGAGCGGCAGGCGCTGAATGTCGCGCGGATGAAGTTCCTCGGCGCGAAAGTGGTGCCGGTGACCGCCGGCCAGGCGCACGCTGAAGGAAGCGGTGAACGAAGCGATGCGCGACTGGGTCACGAATGTCCGCACCACGCACTACATCCTCGGCACCGCGCTCGGCTCGCATCCGTATCCCGATGATGGTGCGCGATTTTCACCGCGTGATCGGCGACGAAGCGCGCCGGCAGATTCTGGAGACGGAAGGGCGGCTGCCCGATCTGCTCATCGCCTGCGTCGGCGGCGGCAGCAATGCCATCGGGCTGTTCTGGCCCTTCCTGCAGGATGCAGCGCGTGAAGATGATCGGCGTCGAAGCCGGCGGCGCGCGGCATTCGCGATGGCGAACACGCCGCGCGTTTCCAAGGCGGCAAGCTCGGCGTGCTGCAGGGCACCAAGACCTTCCTGCTCGCCGACGACGACGGCCAGATCCAGCTCACGCACTCCGTCAGCGCCGGCCTCGACTACGCCGCCGTCGGCCCCGAGCACGCCTACCTGCGCGACCAGGGCCGCATCGACTACGACTACGCCACCGACGACGAAGCGCTCGACGCCTTCAGCAAGCTCTCGCGCGCTGCGAAGGCATCATCCCCGCGCTCGAATCATCGCACGCCATCGCGCACGTGCTCAAAGTCGCGCCGCAAATGTCGCCCGACGAGATCATCATCGTCGAACCTCTCCGGCCGCGGCGACAAGGACGTGGCGCAGGCCGCGGAACATCTGTTGAAGTAGATTGAGCAATGGCGGGCAGCCGTTGTGGGGCAGCCATCCTGGCTGCCCGGGGCCGGCTGGAAGCCTGCACCACAACCTCTCACTTCCCTTCGCGCAACAATATCTCCACGGCTTCGCTCAGCTTGCCCTCCGCCGCGAGCAGATGCGCGGCCTTGCGGATGAACCACCCCGGCGCACCGGTCCGCGCGGCGGTGGCGACCACCACTTCGCGGGCCTTCTCCTTCTCGCCGGCTTGGTGGTACGCGGTCGCGAGGAGCTGCGCGTTGACCATGTTCTCGGGCTTTTGGCGCCAGCGATACTCCATCTGCTCGACCCGCAAGACCGGCTTCGCTCTCGCCCAATCCGGGTCGGGGTGCCGCTTGCCGAGCATCCGCCAGGCGGCTTCGTCATCTTGCCAGGCGTGCAGCACCGCGGCCCACGCACGGTAGTCATCCTCCAGGCGCGAGGCGTGCCGGCGCATCCATTCCTCGAATTGCTCGCGCGTGGACCACTGCGGCGCCAGCTCGTAAAAAGTGCGAAGCTCGGCGCCCTCCGGCATGACCGCCGGATTGTTCCCGCGCTCGCGCCACCATCGGTCGTAGAAGGCCACGCCCTCCTCGGGCGGGAGCCGGCGCGCGTAGGCCAGCGAGAGGGACGGGTTCGCCTTCACGTAATTGCTCCACGCGGCCTTCGCGCCGGGAAAGCCCCCCGTCTCGTCCAGCGCCATCCCGAGCAGCTCATGGCTGCGCATGCCCCCCCGCGCCACCGCCTCCTGCCAGAGCTCGATCGCCACGGACGGCGAAGCCTCCTCGCACGCCCGAGCCTGCAAGACCGCGAGGGACCATGAGCCGGGCGAGAGCCGGAGCGCCGCGCGGAAGTGCCGCTGCCAAATCTCCGGGTCCGGCTGCTCGCGCTGCAGCTCCTGGAAGCCGCGAAGTTGGTGCAAGTGCGCGTTCAGCGGGAACGCCGCCAGCCCCGCGTCGAGCTCCTTGGTGGAAACGCCGGCCTCGCCGGTGGCTTTCGCGATCAGCCGCGCGGCCCATGGCGGCGACCAGGCCGGCCAGTCGGCGAGGAACGGCAGCATCCAGAACGCGGCCACGCCGAGGGGCACCAATCCCGCCCGCCGTGCCGCTCGCTGCCAGGCCGCACTTTGCAAATTCCACTCCAATTCCGCACCGTCCTCGCGCTGTGCCGGCGCCATGCCCAGCGCCAGGGCCGCGAGCGCCAGCGCCGCCGTGCCCCAGCGATGCGCCGGCACATCGATCGCGGAATGCGCCAGCAGCGCGCCCCCCCCGGCGAGCCCCGCCGCGACGAGATAAAAGCCGTGCCGCCGCGCAAAGGCAGCGCGCACCTGCCCCGGCAGGCAGATCAATAGGCCCGCGAGCGCCAGCAACACCGGCGCGAGGCCGAGCTCGACCAGCCATTTCAGCCACGAGCTTTCCGGGTGCAGCACCACCTGGTTATCGAGCTGAATCTTCTGATACATCGGGAACACGGACCTGAAAGCATCGCCGCCGTGGCCGAAGAGCGGCGCATCGCGCCACATCCCGAGCGTATCGCTCCACACCTGCACCCGCGTGAGATTGGAAACCTCGCTCGAGGCGGCGGTGAAGCGCGTGAAAAGCGGTCCCCCGAACGCCAGCACCAACGCGCCCGCCGCAAGCCCGGCCGCGGCGATGAGCGCCAGCGCCCGCCGGCTCCGCAGCTTCGAGACGAGCAGAATCGCATAGATCGCGCAGCCCACCCCCAGCGCGAGCAGTCCGCCGCGCGATTGCGTGGCCATCAGCCCCGCGAGCGTGAGCGCGCCCATTCCCACGCCCAAGCCGAGCAGCAGATATTTGCGCTTCACGCCCGCCCAAGCCAGGCACCCGAATCCGATCACCGTCCCCATCGCCAGAAAACACGCGGTGTGATTTCGATTCGGAAATGGCCCAAAACCGCGCCAGCCCGGCGTGAAGCGCAGCCCGTAAATGGCCTGCGGATCGATCCCGCGCGTGGCAAAGCTCACCGCCGCCACCACTGCCGCCGCGCCGAACATGCTCCACGCCAGCAGCGGCCGGTTTTCGCGCGAGGCCGCGAGCGTGCGCACCCACAGAAACCAGAGCGTCCCCAGCGAGCACGCCAGCAGCGCGTCGATCGCACGGCCCGGCTCAGGATGGTGCGTCCACGGGAGATCGATCCCGAATTCGGCGGCCAGCGTGGCGCGCCAGGAGGTGCTCCCAAAGAGCGCCGCCGGCGCAAACTCCTTGAGCACCATTACGCCCGCAAGCACCAGGACCAGCTTGCCCGCCATCGGCGAGAGCCGCACCACCTCCGGCGGCCTCAAAAACAGCCCCAGCGAAAACAGCGCCAGCAGTGCCACCTGCACCAGCCGATCCCCCGCGCCAAACGCCAGTGCCCCACCCGCGATGAGCAGCGCGAAGACGACGATCGCCGCACGATCCGCCGGCGCTTTCTTGGAAACGCGCTCACCCGTCTCCCGCGAGCGCCGCCGCCTCCGCTCGCGCGTAGGTTCCGGAGGAGTCGATGGGGTCTGGGCCGGCGGTTCGTTCACGCAGCCCGTTTCTAAATGGGAATGCGCTCCCCCGCCCACTGAAAACGCCGCTCAGCTATTCCCCTGCTGCCACTTCGCCCGCGATTGCAGATACACCGGCCGGAAACACTCCGCGATCCGCTGCCACTCGCGGCGCGCCCCTTCATCGCCGTGCGAGGCCGCGGGCGCGTGCAAAGTCCACGGCTCCTGGCCCGGATGTCGCACGTGCACCGCCACCGTATGCGCGCCTTCGCCTTCTTTCACGAAACCGACCCGGCGCAGCGTCTCGTCGAACAGCCGCGCAAATTCACGCGCTTCCCGGCAGCGTTCCACTTCCAGCCGCAGCACCTGCGCTTGCAGCAAAGCGTATTGCACCTGCCGCCGCTCGCCCATCAGTTGGTCCACCTTGCGCACCACGTCGTTCCAACTGCGCACGAAGTGAAAGTAGCGCAGCCCCGCCACCGCGAGCAGGAAGAGCGCGCCGATGCCCACCGGCAGCGTGCGCCCCTGGCTCCAGACGATGCTCAGCCCCAGCAGACTCAGCACTACGCACACACCATAAAGGCCCAGCAAAATACGCCGCTTCGAAAATCCGAATCGCTGCAGCTTGTGATGAATGTGGTCGCCATCGGCTTGGAACAGCGGGAACCCGCGCAGCCCGCGCCGCAGGATCGCGTAGCTCGTATCCAGGATCGGCAAGCCGAGCGCGACGAGCGTCACTAGCAGCACCGCGGCCACCGAGCCCTTGTTCGACGAGGTGAGCGAAAGCGCGGCGATGCAGAAACCGATCAGGTACGCGCCGCCATCGCCGAGGTAGATTTTGGCCGGAGGAAAATTGAAGACCAGGAATCCCATCAGCGCGCCCGCGATCGTGAAGGCGTACCAGGCGACGGGAAGCTGCTCCGTGCCGAGCGCCACGATCCCGAGCGTCGACGCCAGAAAAATTCCCAAGCCGCCCGCCAGCCCGTCGAAGCCGTCGATCAGGTTGATGATGTTCGGCACCGCGATCAGCCACATGATCGTGACCGGGAAACTCCACGCGCCGAGCTCCACGCTCCAGCCGCCGCCGGGGTAGGTCACGCGATCGATGCTCAGGCCCATCCAATAAACCAGCGCGGCGGTAAGCACTTGCCCCAGCAGCTTGATGCGCGCGCCAAGCGGGCGGAGGTCGTCCGCCAGCCCGAGGCCGTACATCAGCAGGCTGCCCAGCAGCACGGGGAACCAATTCACCGCCGAAGATGGCCGCAGCGAAAGGATCATCAGCAGCCCGAGCGACACCGCCAGCATGATGGGCGCGCCGCCCAGCCGGCAGACCGGCGCCTCCTGGCTTTTGCGGGTTTCGTCGGGCTTGTCCAGGCCCACGCCTTTCGCCGCGAGACGGATCACCCATGGCGTGGAGAGCACCGAGATCAGGAATCCGGTCAGGAAGAAGAGGAGCGAATTGATCATGGCAGGCGCGGACTGAACCGCACCGGAAATGGGGCGCACTTTGCGCGCCACACGCGCGCCTGTCCAGCACTTTTATATAATTTCCATAGGAGCGCACCCTGAGCCTTTCCTACGAAACCCCAGTGCAAACAATGAAACACATCATCAACTCCTCCACGGAAAGCGGCAAGATCGGCTGGATCCTTCTCTGGGCACTCGGCGTGCCGATCCCGGTGCTGCTCATCCTTTTTCTCCTCCGCGGCTGCACCTAAGAGGCCATGAGAGCGATCTGGAAAGGCTCCATCTCCTTCGGGCTCGTTAATATCCCGATCGCCCTCTACCCGGCCACCCGGAAGGAGGACCTGAAATTTCACCTGCTCCGCAAGAGCGACCTCAGCCCGGTAAATTACAAGCGGGTGGCCGCCGTCGACCAAAAGGAGGTCCCGTGGGATGAAATCGTGAAGGGCTACGAATACGAGAAGGGCAAATACATCGTGCTGAAGGAGGAGGATTTCGCCCGCGTCGATGTGGAGGCCACCCAGACGGTGGATATCACCGACTTCGTGGAGATGAAGGAAGTGAGCCCCATCTTTTTCTACAAGCCGTACTACATGGAGCCGCAAAAGGGCGGCGATCACGCCTATGCGCTGCTTCGGGAGGCGCTCAATGAAACTGGGAAAATCGGCATCGCCAAGGTGGTCATCAAGACGCGCCAGTACCTCGCCGCCGTGAAACCGCAGGAAAATGCGCTCTCGCTCGAGCTCATGCACTTCGCGGACGAACTCGTCGACGCCGATGGCCTGAAGCTCCCTGCCTCAAAAAAGCACGCCGGCAAACGCGAGCTCGACATGGCCAAGGCGCTCATCGCGGGAATGACCAGCCATTGGGACCCCGAGAAGTATCACGACGACTACCGCGAGGCGCTCGAAAAGGTGATCGAGGAAAAGATCGAGGATCCCGACAAAAAAGTGGCCCCCGCCACTCCAGCGAAGAAAGCGACCAAGGTCATCGATCTCGTGGCCGTGCTGCAGCAGAGCCTCGCGCAGCATGGGAGAGGCAAAGCGAAGTCGGTCACCAGGAAGCCGGCGAAGACCGCGAAGAAAAAACCGCGCCTCAAGAAGGCGGCCTAGCCAGGCGGCCGACCCGGCCTAGAAGCCGGTGTCGTACTGCCGGGTATAGTGATACCGGCTCTCGAAGCCCAGCTCCGGCGGGAACTCCTCGTAGCCGCCATGGATCCACGGCGGATCGAGCTTGTACGGCGGCCGATAGGAACCCTTGTTCGTCGGGAATGGGAACGTGGCCACCTCGAAAATGCCCGCGCTCACGCGCCAGAAGTAACGGCCGAGCGCGCGGATGCCGCCGTAGCTCCAGCCGGCCGCATTTCCTTCGCGATCCTGGATCTCGTTCGGCGTCTGCACCAGTTCCGTGCCGCTGAGGAGGATATTCGCCAAGCCACGGCCGAGCTTGCGCGTCGGGCCCTGGTCATTCATCGGCGGATCGTGAATGTCGGCGAGCGCCAGGCTCGAAAGCCCGGCCAAAAGGAGGAGGGTAAGGAGGGTTTTCATCGAAAGACTCGGCACGCTAGCGCGCATTTCGCCGACATTGCCAGATAATTTTCACGCAAACTTCAAAATTGCGCGGATTCACGGTCCTTGGGTCGCGATGATCGGCGGGAAGAACGGCTTGCGCTCCTCTGGCGGCGGCGCGGTTTGGTAGACGCGCACGTAATCGATCTCGAAGAAATTCGGGAAAACCGTCTCCGCATTGGGCTGCCCGGACGGGCCGATGTGCGAGCTCACCCCATTGCTGAGGATGATGTACATCGGGATATCCGGCACGTATTCGGCCTTCACCACTTTCTTCACCACGCCATCCACGAGCCAGATCGCCTGGCCGGGGCTCCAATCGAGCGCGTACGTATGCCAGCCGGTCTCCGCCTGGATTTCGCGATCGCCGGTGCTGTCCCACTGCACGTTTTTCAGCGTCCCGTGGCAGAGCCCGTAGTGCATCACGCCCGCGCCGCCGTAATACTCCGCGATATCGAATTCCGGCGGCCAATACTGCCCGGAGCCGATCATCCAAAAAGCCGGCCAAACTCCCAGCCCTCCCGGGTACTTCGCCCGCATCTCGATGTAGCCATACTTGAAGGAAAACTTATCGTGCGTCGTGATCAGCCCGGCGGAGTACCCGAACTTGCCCGGCGGATCATCCCCCACCACCTGCCGCTGCGAAGCCCGAAGCTGCACGTGCCCGTCGCAAAGAATGATGTCATCGTCCAACAGGTAGTGCAGGTAGCTCACGTTGTGATACCGCCCGCCCTGCCGGCCATCGAAGGCCATCGTGGTGTTCCACTTCGCGAGATTGAGCGTGGCGCCCTCGAACTCCTCCTGGAAGGTGAGCCGGTAACCTTCTTTACCGCTGGGTGGAATTGCGATGGGGGGCGACGCCTCCCCCAACGCCCGCCACAGGAGGCCGGCGAGAAACATCAAGAGTTTCAGGCGCATTCGCTGTTTGCAGAATTACCATAGCAAGCGCCGGGCCTTTATCAAGCAAAAATCACGATTTTATCAGCCGCGCCCTGAAGCCTCCTGGCAGCCCATTTGCTGCCATTTTCGGCGATACCGCCCCCCGTCAGATCATCGAGATCGCGCGCCGCTCATTGAGACTCCCGCACCGTGGGCACGCCGGTAATTCCGCTTCGGATCGATCTTCAAACTCGAGCGCGCACACCGCGCATCGCAGCACGTACCGGAACGCCGCGCGCTCGCGCCGACCGCGACGGTATTCATTGAGCAGCCAAAGCGCGAAAATCGGCCCCAGCATCAGCCCAAGGAAGATCAGCACCAAAAACTCCATGCTCACGCGGATCATGGCTTTTTCGCGGGTTGGTAAACCTCATACCCCCAGGTGACTACCGCCGTCCCCCAAGTGACGCTTTCCCCCTCGCCCGCGGTAAACTTCCCCGCCGAGAGGTACTCCGCGGCTGCCCGGTCCGCGCCCGCCTCACCCGAGGAGCGTTGCAAGAAGACATGGCGCACTTCGCCCGCCGCATTTACCCCCACCAAAAAAGTTGCCGGCTGCAGTGGCGACGAGGAGCGCGCGCGCAGCTTGCTTCCTGGCTGGAAACTCCGGGCCGCCAGGTCACCTTGGAAATCAGCGCTGCTTTCTGGCGCCGGTCCCGCTTCAACCTGCGCCGCTGCCGCCGGGCCCGATTCCGGCAGCAGCGGCAGCGTGATGGGTGAGGGCGGCTGCTCGGGCCGCTCGGTCTCAGCAGGCGGGGTTCGGGTCGGCGTCCGCAAGGTCTCGAACGAAGGCCGGTACGGCACCTGGAAAAGCCTCGGCGGCACCGCTACCGAGCTTCCGGCCGCCAGCGCCGGATCTTCCGCCGCCACCCAGCGCAGGATCGCCTCCTGCTCCGGCGTCGAGGCCGTCAGCAGCGCCACTTGTTGCGCCGGCGGCGGAATGGTCACGCGCTGCGGGTACACCACTTGAAAGAGCAGAAACGTAAAGGCATGCGCCATGATCGAGAGCCCGGTGAAACCCACCAGCACCAGCACGCGACTTTCGCGATACGGCGGAAACACCGCCCCCTCGGGTACTTGCGCCGCGGTCATTTCGGAGGGGGATTGGCGGCCAGCACCACCGAGAAGCCGTGTTTCAGCCCCACGTTCATGATCTGCACCACCAGCTCATAAGGCGTGCTCCGGTCCGCCTTGATGATCAGCGAGCGCTTCCCCACCGGCCCGCCCCCGAGCCGCTGGTCGAGCTCCTCCAGCGACACCTGCCGGTCCAGGTGATAGATCGCCGGCGCCGGCGCCGCCGTCACGCTCACCACCTGCGGATTGCGCTGCGGCTCCAGTGCGAAGGGCGAAAACGGCAGCGCCACGCCGATCCCCGGCTGGAGCACGAACCGCGAGCTCATCGCAAAGAGCATCAGCACCAGGAAGAGCACGTTCACCAGCGGCAGCACCTGAAAAAGCGCCGGGTGAAAGTGAACGGTGCGCGTGAGCTTCACAAACGAGGAACGAAGAACCAGGAACCAAGAACAATGAACTACTCCGCCCCCCGCCGCACTTGCCGTCCGGGCGGCCCGAATTCAATGATATCGGCGCTCGCGCGATTGGCCATGATCACATTCACGATCTCGATGCCGGCGCGCTCCATGTCATGGAGCAGCGCATTCACGCGCGAGGAGAGGTACGAGTACGCCACGCTGCATGGGATCGCCACGACCAGCCCCGCCGCCGTCGTCAGCAGGCTCTGGTAAATCCCCGCCGAGATATCCGTGGCCGACGCATACCCGCTCTGCGATGAGATATTCACAAAAGCCTCGATCAAACCGACGATCGTCCCCAGCAGCCCGATCAGCGGCGCCACCAGCGCGATCGTCGCCATTACCGCCATGCGCCGCTCCAGCCGCGGCACCTCCAGCTGGCCCGCCTCCTGCACGATTTCCTTCAGCTCCGTGCGCGGCGCGCCATGGTGCAAGATCGCCGAGTGCAGCACCCGCGTCACCGGCGAAGGCGTGGCCGCGCATTCCATCTGCGCCTCCGCCCAGCGCCGATGCTGGATCAAATTCGTGAGCCCGCTCATGAACTCCCCCACCCGGATGGTCGCCCGGTAAAAAAACGCCACGCGCTCGAAGAACACCCCCCCGGCGATGATTGAGAGGAGCAAAATCAGCCACATCAAAGGACCGCCTTTCTGCATGTAGTCGATCATGAGAGGGATTCTATAGGCGATGCCGGGGGTAGGTGGCAAGGCCGGCTCTCGCCCCCGCCGCACCTGCGGAGAAATGGCTAATCCTCGGCGCGGGTTTCCGGTCCGCCCGTCCCGGCTACTCCGCGCGCACCGCCGTGAAGTGCTCCAGCAGTTGCTGCGGCGGCACGTTCACCAGATCGCGCGAGAGGCTTTCGGCCAAACCCTTGCGCATACCCGGCTCCAGGTGTGACAGCACTGCCTCCTTGATTTCACCGGGCGCCGCAAACGACCACGTGCCCGGACGCTCCTGCGTGAGCAGCTCGGTGATCGTCTCCGCGAGCTGCTTCGCGGCGCGCTTGTCGTGCTCGATATTGTAGTGCTTCTCCGCCGTCGAATTCTGGTGCCGCATCCCGCCCCCCTGCCCGCTGGGTGGTCCGCCGCCCGCCGGAAAGCCGCCCTCCAAGTCCGTATTCATCTCGCTCACTTTCAAATGCCCATCCACAAACGAAAACGCCTGCACGAGGTGCAGGCGCGGCGCATGGTTCGTCGGAACCTTCTCCACGCGGAACGCTTTCAGATTGCCCCGGTCGGCTACGATGAAGAATGAGCTTTTCATGGCGTTCAAGGGAATCGTCTGTCGCGGGGGGGATGGCGGTGACGACTTGCGCAAGGAACGGGAGGCTATTTTCAGGCCGGCGGCGCTTCCTGGCCCCGCGGCTCTTCAGCTCGTTGGGATTTCGGGCTCCGCCGGAGTGGGTGCAGCATTTGGCCGGCGTAGCTGTGCGGAAATGGTTCGGCGAGACCCAGGCGCTCGGGCTCTTTTGGCGGGCAACGGTAGGTCCCGAAGAGGAGGTCCATGAGAGGAGAAATGTTCGCGTAGTTACCGGCAAAGCGGGTGCGGGCGTGGTGCCAGTGATGGAGTTCCGGTGCGCCGAGCAACCAGCGCACGGGGCCGATGGGGAGGCGCACGTTCGAGTGGATGTAGATGGCCCAGAGGCCGCGAAAGGCGAGGAAGCCGGCGATGGTCTGGAGGGGGAAACCGAGCAGAAAGGCGGGGAGATTGATCAGACCCATCGTGTAGATGGTATCGAGCGGGTGCTCGCGGTGGGCGGCGAGCCAATCGAGGTGCTCGGCGCTGTAATGCACGGCGTGGAAGCGCCAGAGGAAATCGAGGCGGTGCTGGAGGCGATGGCCCCAGTAGATGAGGAGATCGCTCAGGACGATCACTTCCGCGGCTTGCAGCCACCACGGCTGCGCAGCGACGTGCGCGCGGAAGCCGCCGGGAACGTAACCGCCGAGCCAGCCCTGGAAGCGGGTGAGGAGGTAAACGACGAGTGCGGTCCAGAGGAAGTATTGGCCGGCGAAGAACGCGAGATTGGTGCACCACGCCGGCCGGAAGGTTTTCTGCCGCCAAGCAGGAAAGGCTTTCTCCAGCGGGATGAAGACGAGCGCGAGGAAGAGGAAGCTGAGGGCGGTAGAGAGGGCGAGTGCGGCGAGGCTCATGGCAGCTTCGGCGGATGGATCGCGGCCGGTGTCGGGCTAGCGATTGGCGGAGGGACCATCTTGCCCGGTGGAGAGGCGAGTGGCGCGGGTGTGGGCGTGGGCCGGGGGAGGATTCGCTCGATGGGGAAGTGAACAGGGCCGGACTTGGAGACCGGCATGAGCACCGGCTGCGGTGTGAGCATGAATGCTCCGGAGGCATTCGGCGGAGGCGTGAGGACACCGGGCACGACGTTGGGGGAGAGGGTGAAGGTTTTTGAGCCGGGCATGATGACGGGCGGCCGCGCGGGCGCCGCGATTTCGCCGGGAGCAGAGTGACGGGGGGTAAGCCGAAGCGTCTCCAGCATCAGCGTTTGCGGACTCGAGGCGTCCACGCGGGGATCCGGGGTGTCACGGTGCAGGGAGTCGGAAAGCGCGCGGTGAATGGGAAGGGCAAAGGCGCCGTTCTTCGAGCTGGAGGCGAGGATGGCGGGAAGGCCGGGATCACCGTGCGGTGGGCTGGCCTCGATCGCCGTCGGCGCCTGCGCAGAGGCGAGCGGCGGATTCGCCTGGCGCTGGGCGAGGACGATGTAGCCGCCAATGAGCACGGCGGCGGAGAAAATGGCCGCGATGCGTAATGCCGCGGAGAGCGGCCTCGGGGGGGAGTGCATGGTTGGGACAGTGTCGAAGTATCTGTCGTTCGACTTTGCGGTTTCGCAAATGCGCCATGAGCAGTTTTATCGCACAAACATGCCAGCGCGCGATCGCCCGCCGGGCGAGCGTGCGTAGGACGTTGGCGACGGGCGGCTCGTGAAGCGGATCCGTTGTTCAGGTCCAAGTTGGTCAGGTCGTTGCCGTTGGTCTTCGCCATGGCTACAGCGGGAAGACGGAGCGCCGGGGCGATGCGGGCTTCGAGAGGTTCGATGGCGTGGGCGCGGAGATCCCGGCCGGCGGTGGCGGGCAGTCTTCATCGCGTTAACAGGGTGCGCCGCTGGGATCTCCGCATGAAGGCAGGTCTTTTGAGCTTGTTGTCGGGAGGGGGCTTCTTTGCAGTTGCCCTTGCCATGAACTTCCTCTCCCCGGGGCTCCGCATCGCGGCCGTCTTCGCCCTGATTCTCACCGCGGCGGCCCCATCATCGCAAGCCCAAGCAGCGCGACCGCCGGTCAAAGGCCAGCGGGTCTTTACCTGCGGGCACAGCTTCCACGTGTGGGTGCACCGGATGTTGGCGGAGATGGCGAAAAGCGCCGGCATTGAGGGGCACGAGAGCGTCGGCCTATCGTCGATCGGCGGCTCGCGGGTGATTCAGCATTGGGACGTGCCGGACGAAAAGAATGCCGCCAAGACCGCGCTCGCTGCCGGCAAGGTGGATGTGCTCACCCTTTCGCCGATCTGGCTGCCGGATGAGGGCATCGAAAAATTCGCGAAGCTCGCCAACGAGCACAACCCGAAGATCTACATCACGGTCCAACAATTCTGGCTGCCGAACGACACCTACGAGCCAAAGTACCCGCTGGATACGCGCAAGAAAGTGGACCACGACGCCACCGATCTCGACGCGCTGCAAAAGGCCCAGGACCAGTACGACAAAGACATCCATGACGCCGCGCGCAAGGTCAACGAGCAGCTTGGACGCCAAGCGATCGTCACGGTCCCGGTGGGGCAGGCGGCAGTAGCGCTTCGCCGCAAGATCGTCGCCGGCGAAGCGCCGGGACTCGTCAAGCAATGGGATTTGTTTCGCGATACTTGGGGTCACCCGCAAGCGGCACTCCGCGCCCTCTCAGCCTACTGCCATTTCGCCCTCATCTACGGCTCCCCCGTGGGTCTCCCGGTCCCGGCAGACCTCGCCAAAGCGGTTCAACCCGCATTCGCCGAAAAGCTGAACCGCCTCCTGCAAGAGCTTGCCTGGGAAGCGGTGAAGCACCATCCGATACGCGGGTGAGGTGAGGGGCATCGCCTGCTGGCTTCACTTGCTCGCGGTAAAGCTTCAGCCGCAGAAACTCAAGACTTACGACTCGGCTCGCCCAAGTGCTTCTTGAAAAATGCCGCCGCGATTTCCACCGTCTGATCCAGCCACGGCTGGCTCATCCAGAATGGGTGCGGCGCGCCGGGCAGCGTGTGCAGCGTAGTCTTCGATCCCAAGCGCCCGCAGCTTTTCCTGCATCTCCGCCCGGCCCACTTTCAGGGTGTCCTTTTCGCCTTCGATGAAGGTCACCGGCGGGACGCCCGGACGCACGTGCGTGATCGGAGATGCCTCCGCGTAGAGCGCGGGATTCTCCTGCTGCGTGGCGCCGAGAAAGGCCACGTGATTCGGTGAGCTCTTCACCGCACTCGCCGCGGAGAGATCCATCGTGGCCGCCATCACGATGCACGCCTGCACCGTGGTGGGCTGCTCCCGGACTGGCCCGGTGCCCTCGAATTGCGGCAGCCCGCCGGTCATCGCGGTGAGGCCGGAGAGATGCCCGCCCGCTGAGCCGCCGATCACGCCGAGGCGCTCGGGATCGAGCTTCAGCTTTGCCGCGTTCGCGCGCAGGTAACGAAGCGCCGATTTGCAATCGTGCAGCGCCGCCGGGTACTTCGCCTCCTGGGCCAGCCGATACGCCACGATTGCCGTCACGAAGCCGCGCGAGGCCAGCCGCTCCATCATCGGCTTGTCGGATTCCACCTGCCGCGCGCTCCAGCCGCCGCCGTGAATATCGAGGATCGCCGGATAGGTGCCCGGCGCTTTCGGCACATAGATGACGAGCGAAACGGTGTGTTCCGGATAAACCGCCACCTCTTTCACCAGCATCTCCACATCGTCCGGAGTGGCCGGGAGCACCTTCTTGAATTTCGGCGCGGCCGGCTTTTCCAGCGCGCCAAGCGGGCAAGCTCCGATCACCAGCGCCGCGATGATCAGCCGGAGGGAGGAATTCTTCATGCCGCCGAGCGTGTCAGAACGCCGCGCGCTGGCAAGGAGCAGGGCTCCCTCCAGCAGCGGATTCCATCACGCTCGACTCGCTTCACGTCCCCTCGATCAGGCTCCGATTCCGCCACACATACGTCACCCCGGAGTACAGCGTGAGCACCAGTGCCAGTACTATCAGCGCCGTGCCACCCCAGTGCCAGGCCACCGCGTACCATGGCGCCTGCGCCGCGCCGAGCGCCGGCCACTCCTTCACCGAGAGCAGCAGGAAAAAGTAGATCACCGTCACCATCTGCCATGCCGTCTTGTGCTTCCCCGCCTTGTCCGCGGAGATGACGATTCCCCGGCTCGTCGCGAGCAGCCGCAGCCCGGTGATCAGAAATTCCCTCGAGATGATCACCACCGCCGCCCACGCCCACATCGCGCCATCCTCCACGAGGCAGATGAACGCCGCCGCGAGCATGATCTTGTCCACCAGCGGATCCATCAGCCGGCCGAAATTCGTCTCCAGCCCATAGCGGCGCGCGATCTCGCCATCGAGGTAATCGGTCACCCCGGCGAGGACGAACACTACCAGGCCCACCGTGTTGCTATAGGCCCAATGGCTCGAGACCGAGCCCACGAAGATGATCGTGAGAAAAAGGCGGCCGACGGTGAGTTGATTGGGCAGATTCATGCGCGCGCGCAAAAGCGTTGCTAGGGCTGCCACTTTGCCCGTACGCTGCGCGCCCTCAACCTCCAAATTCCACCGGAGCCACATCCCTATGAATCAGTGTGATATCGGCCTCATCGGCCTCGCCGTCATGGGCGAAAACCTCGTTCTCAACATGGAGAGCCGCGGCTTCACACGTCGCCGTCTTCAACCGCACCACGCGGTCACGGAGAAATTCGCCGAGGCGCGCGGCAAGGGCAAAAACTTCGTCGGCGCCAAGACGCTCGGAGGAATTCGTCGGCAGCGCTCAAGCGGCCGCGCCGCGCGCAGATCATGGTGAAGGCCGGCGCGCCGGTGGATGCGGTCATCGAGCAGCTCATCCCGCTCCTCGAAGCAGGGCGACATCATCATCGATGGCGGCAACTCGCTCTGGACCGACACCCAGCGCCGCGAAAAGCGCCTCAAGGAAAAGGGCATCCATTTCTTCGGCGTCGGCGTTTCCGGCGGCGAAGAAGGCGCGCTCAAGGGCCCGTCGCATCATGCCCGGCGGCTCGCCGGAAGGCTGGGAAGTCGATCGACGCCGATCTACACGAAGCATCGCCGCCATGGCCGAGGGCGAGCCGTGCTGCCGCCACATGGGCCCCGACGGCGCGGGCCACTATGTGAAGATGGTGCACAACGGCATCGAGTACGGCGACATGCAGCTCATCTGCGAGGCCTACGCCATCCTGAAGGCGACGCGTCGACCCCAGCGCCGAGGAGTTTCACCAGATCTTCACCGAGTGGAACGACGGCGAGCTGGACAGCTTCCTCATCGAGATCACCGCGAACATCTTCAGCAAGAAAGACCCCGAAACCGGCAAGCCGCTCGTCGATCTCATCCTCGACAAAGCCGGCCAGAAAGGCACCGGCAAATGGACCGTGGGCCACGCCGTCGAGATGGGCGTGCCGCTCTCCGTCATCGGCGCCGCCGTCGAAGCGCGCATCCTTTCCTCGCATGAAAGACGAGCGCGTCGCCGCCAGCAAAGCGCTCACCGGCCCGACGCCGAAGCCCTACACCGGCGACCGCACAAGCGCTGATCGAAGCGGTGCACGACGCGCTCTACGCCAGCAAGATCATCAGCTACGCGCAGGGCCTCGTGCAACTCGGCAAAGCGAGCGAGCTCTACAACTGGAACCTCAACTTCGGCGACATCGCCGCCATCTGGCGCGGCGGTTGCATCATCCGCGCCGCGCTTCCTCAATCGCATCACCGAGGCCTACCGCAACGAACCCGGGCTCAAGAACCTCGTGCTCGCACCCGTTCTTCACGCGACATCCTCAACGCGGACCCAGGCCAACTGGCGCGACGCCGTCTCCGACCGCCATCGAGCACGGCATCGCCGTCCCCGCCTTCAGCGCCGCGCTCGGCTACTTCGACAGCTACCGCGCGCGAACGCCTCCCCGCCAACCTGCTCCAGGCCCAGCGCGACTACTTCGGCGCCCACACCTACGAGCGCATCGACAAGCCCGCCGGCGAATTCTTCCACACTGAGTGGTTTGAGAAGCAGTAGCGGGTGCGTCCGGGAGCGCGTGAATTCCAAGGTGAGCAGGCTCGCCCAGAACCGGGGAAAAGTCGGCCTGAGCCGCTGCCGGCGGCTGAAATGGCGCCTTGTCTGTCCCGCCTGAAGAAGCAATAGGTTTGGGGACGATGGCCGGTCCAACCGCAGCAGTTCTGAATCCGCCGGAGGCGCACGCTGGCAGCGGGGTGGCGCCACCGGCCGGGCAATCGCTGGCCGGGGCCGCCTTGGGGAGGCAGCCGTCGGCACGCCCGTCGGAAATGGTGATCGGCGTGCTCAAAGGGGAAGGGATCGGGCCGCAACTGGTGGAGATTTCGTTGCAGGTGCTCGAGGTGGTGGAGCGGCGATTCGGTCATTCCTTCAAGGTGCGGCTGGGGGGAGCCATCGGCACGGAGGCGCTGCGGGCCAGCGGCACGGAATTGCCGGAAGAGGTCTGCGTCTTCTGCCGCGCCATTTTCCTTCGCAAGGGCGCCATTCTCGCCGGCGCGGGCGGGGGCCGGTTTGTGTATGAAATGCGGCGGCGCTTCGGACTTTTTCTGAAGCTCAACCCGCTGCGGAGTTTTCCGGAGCTGAGCGAGGTTTCCCGGATCAAGCGGAACGGCAGCGCGCCGGTGGATATCGTGGTGGTGCGGGAAAATCTCGGCGGGCTGTACCAGGGAAGATCCAGAACGGTGCGGCGATCGGAGGAGCTGAGCGTGGTGCACCGGTTTGGCGGCGGGGAAGGCGAGATTTATGCCCTGCTTTTGGCCGGGGCACGGCTGGCGGCGGCGCGCCGCGGCCAACTGGCGGTGGTGGCGAAAGAAAGCGGTTTGCCCGAACTTTCCCGCCTCTGGTTTGCCTGCGCGGAGCGGGCGGCCGGCGAGTGCCAGGTGGAGCTTTCCAAGCTCGAGATCGACTTTGCCGCTTACGAGCTGATTGCGCATCCGGAGCGCTTCGATGTGATGGCCGGCCCAAATTGCTTCGGCGATATCCTTGCGGATTTGGGCGGGCTCTTTTTCGGCTCCCGGGGCTCCACCTATGGAGCCAGCTTTTGCCCTGAAGGTGCCGGCGTTTTTCAGACGAATCACGGCGCGGCGAATGATCTGGCCGGACGCGATACCGCGAATCCCGCGGGCCAGATTTTCGCGCTGGCCATGCTGCTGGAGGAAGCGTTCGGCCTGCGCGAGGAGGCGGCGGCGATCGTCGGCGCGGTGCGCCAGGTTTGGAGGGAAGGATGGCGCACGGCGGATTTGATGGGGTCTGGCTGCCGGCTCGCCGGGAGCGGGAAATTCGGGGAGCTGGTCTGTGCGCAACTGGGCCGTCCACGGCCGGCGGCGGCTGCGCTTTGAAAACGGTGCTGCTGCTCGTCGATCTCCAGGAGGACTACCTGGCAGAGCCTGGCTTGGAGCCGCATCGGGAGACGATCGTGGCGGGAGCGGCAGAACTGCTCGAGAGGGCGCGCAGGCACGGCGTGCCGGTCTTGCATCTCTGGACGACGATAGAGCCGGGGCACGATGCGCGCCTGCCCCACTGGAAGGCGGCCGGGCGCTGGGCCTGCGTGGCCGGCACGCCTGGACACGCCGCTCCGGCCGCTTTGCAGCCGCGGCAGGGTGAGCTCGTCTTTCATAAGACCGGCTACGGCGGGTTCGAGGATCCCGCCTTGCCGGCGGCGCTGCCGGCCGGCGGGCCGCGGCTGGCGATCGTGGCCGGCGTGCACACGCATGCCTGCGTGCGGCAGGCGGCGCTCGACTTGTTCCAGCGCGGCTTCGTGGTGCGCGTCGCACGCGAGGCGATCGGCAGCCACGAGCCGATGCACGCCGCGCAGACGGAATTATACCTGCGCCGCCGCGGCATCCGCTTCGTTCCGACCGCGGTGATTTTCAACGAGCTCGAGCCGATGGACGGGCCGGGGGATTGGCAGAAAGCTACTGACGAAATTGAGAGCGCGGTGCGGACGGCCCGACCACCTGCGGAGTCGGTGGAAAGCCGCGCGGGCATCCTGGAGCGGGTCGCCGTCCTCACGGAGGAAGCAGCGGGCCTGGCGGAGGCGATCGTAGCGGAGATTGGCAAGCCAATCTGCTACGCGCGGGGCGAGGTCGCGCGCACGGCCGCGCTCTTTCGCGCGGTGGCGGCGCGCACGCGGCAGGCGCCGGCGGAAACGCGCGAGCCCGAAGCGCTGGTGCGGCGCCGGCCGCATGGAACCGTGGCGGTCATCACGCCGTGGAACAATCCGGTGGCGCTCGCGGCGGGCCAACTGGCGCCCGGCTTCGCTTTCGGCAACGCCCTGCTCTGGAAGCCGGCGCCGGCCGGAGTGCGTTGCGCCCGGCTCCTCCACACACTCCTGCTGAAAGCCGGCCTGCCGCCGAGGGCGATGCAGTTGATGGAAGGCGGCGCCGAGACCGGCCTGGAGCTCGCGGCGCATCCGGCGATCGACGCAGTGTGCTTCACCGGGAGCATTGGCAACGGGCGCGTGGTGGCTGCCGCGTGCGCCGCCCGGCACAAGCCGCTGCAGGCGGAGCTGGGCGGGAACAACGCCGCCATCGTCACGCCGGAGTGCGCAGATCTGGCGGAGGCGGCGCGGAAGATCGCACGCGCCGCCTTTGCCTGTGCCGGGCAGCGTTGCACGGCGACCCGGCGCGTGATCGTCCTGGAACCGATCTTCCAGGTGTTTGGGCCTCTGCTGGAAGCGGCCGCGGCGCGGCTGGCGTGGGGCGATCCGTGGCTGGACACCACGGAAGTGGGCCCGCTGCTCAATGAGCGCCGCGTGGAGCAGGTCGCGGGCAGTGTTGAGCGTGCGGGACGGCAGGGCGCGCTCGTCTCGCAGCCCCACCTGCGACCGGCCTGCGCGCGGCCGGCGGGCGGCGCGTTTTTCCCTCCGACGCTCATTTTTTGCGACGATCCGTGCGCGGAGATCGTGCAGGAGGAAACGTTCGGCCCGGTCCTGGTGGTGCAGCGGGCGGACGACTTCGAGCACGCGCTGGCGCTGCTGAATGGCGTTCGCCACGGGCTGGCCGCCGCGCTCTTCAGCGCCGCGCCGGCGCAGGAAGAGCGCTTTCTCGCCGAGGCCCAGGCGGGCATCCTCAAGCTGAATGAGCCGACTGCCGACGCGGGCGTGGATGTCCCCTTCGGAGGCTGGAAGGCTTCGAGTTTCGGGCCGCCGCAGCATGGCCTGGCGAATTTTCACTTTTTCACGCGCCTACAGACCGTCTACGTCACTCGCTGAGATTCGCCGTCCCCCATGCACAAGCTCAGCCAATATCTGCGACCCGTGGCGGCGCGCTTGCATGCCAATCACATGCAGCGCCTCGGGATTGCCAAGACGATGCGCCTCGCCGCGGCCTACAACCGCCTCCGGTGGAAACCGCAGCAGGCGGCCCGCACCCGGCTCTACCACGAGCAGTTCGCGGAGCTGCTCCTGGAGAATGGCGGGACCACGCGGCCGCCACTGGCGATGCAGGACGGTTGGGCTCTCGATGGCACGCGCACCCTGCCGCACCTGGACCGTGTGCTCGCCGATGCCGAAAAGATCATCGCCGAACGCGCCGGCCAACGCCGCTCCGCCTCGGGCGCTTACCGCAGCTATTTCCAGGACGTGTGGACGCCCGAAGACGCGGTGAGGTACCCGTCGTTTCTCGACTTTGCCACCTCCTCCGACCTGCTCCGGACGGTGGCCGATTACCTGGGGTGCCTCCCGGCGCTCTCGACCACGCTTCCGGCGGGCATTCGCTTTGTGGAGTCGAACGCGCTCTTCGACGACCGGCCCGACACGCCGCACGACAGCCAGCTCTACCATATCGATTATTACTCGCTGCCCAACGTTTATGTCCTGGTGCTGCTGCGCGACACCACCGCGAAAAACGGGCCGTGGACTTTTCTTCCGAAGGCGCTCTCGCAGCGCACGGCCGCCCGGGTGAATAATTGGGGACGCGGCCAGGGCTATCGCTTTTCCGATGAGGAAATCCACGCGGTCGCGCCGGAGAAAGAACGAATCGAGTTTTGCGGCCCCGCGGGCTCGGTGCTGTTCATCGAGTCCTCCGGCTGCTTTCACTATGGGAGCCGGAATTGCGTGGAGCCTCGCTTCCAGCTCATGCTGGGGTATGGCGGCGCGGTGCGCACGGATTTCTCCGAGCTGATCATGACGGCGAAAGTTTACCCGCAGCGCCCGGAGGATTCGCGGCTCCGGCGCTGGGTGCTGGACAAAGAGTATTGCGGATGAACGCGCCGCCACGCTGGACGCGCGCGGAGGCAGACCAGTCGATCGCCCGGCGATTCGAGGGGCAGGCGGAGTGCCACGCGCGTCGTCTCGCGTTGACCGGGGAACGCGAAGCGCTGACGTATGCGGAGTTGAATGCCCGCGCCAATCAACTCGCGCACGCGCTGCGCGAGCGCCCTGCCGAGCGCGGGGTGCGGGTGGCGGTGCTGCTGCCGCACGGCAGCGCGGTCGTCGCCGCCGCGCTGGCGGTGTTGAAAGCGGGTCTGAGCGTGGTCGTCCTGAATCCACGCGACCCGCCGGCGCATCTGGCGAAGGTCTGGTGCGATGCCGAGCCGGCGCTGCTCCTCTGTGACCGCGAGCACCGGGAGGCCGCCCTGCGCGCCGCAGTGCCGGGCATGAGCATCGTCGATCCGGAAACGGCGGCGACAGGCCGGCCCACCAGCAATCTTTGCCTGGAGTGCCAGCCAGCCCAGACGGCCTTCCTCGTCTACACTTCGGGGAGCTCTGGGCGGCCCAAAGGCGTCATGCAGACGCATCGCCAGATTCTCCTCAATGTGCGGCGTTTCACGCAGCGCCTCGACTACACCGCGGAGGATCGTTTTGCCCTGCTCGGCGGCCTTTATTGGGGACAGGGGGTAGCCACCGCTTGCACGGCCCTCCTCAATGGGGCCGCGCTCTGCCCTTTCGACATTTCGGCCCGCGGCTTCACCGGCCTGCCGGCCTGGCTCCGCGCCACCCGAGTGACCGTTTTTATTTCCAGCCCTTCGGTTTTCCGGCAATTCGCCCGCTCGCTGGCGCCGCCTGAGTTTTTCCCCGAAATCCGGTACCTGCGGCTCGGTGCGGAGGCGGCCTCCCACGGCGATTTTGAAGGTTTTCGGCGGCATTTCGCGCGGGAATGCGGTTTCGTGAGCGCCTATTCGGCGAGCGAGACGGGCAGCATCGCGCTCGCGGTTCTTCGCGAGGCTCCGGTCGGGAATTGCCTCCCAGTGGGACCTCCACTGGAGGGAGTGCAACTGCTCCTGCGCGATGAGCACGGGCGTGCCAGTTCGCCTGGCGAGCCCGGCGAAATCTTCGTGCGCAGCGAGGGCCTGGCCGGCGGGTACTGGAGAAATGAAGCGCTCACCCGGGAGCGCTTTCCGGTGGAGCAGGGGACCCGACTTTTCCGCACCGGCGACCTCGGGCGTCTGCTCGAAGATGGCTCGCTCGTGCTCCACGGCCGGCGCGATTCCCAGGTGAAGATTCGAGGCCACCGCGTGGAGCTTTCCGAGGTGGAGGCGATCCTGTGCCGGCATCCCGACGTGAGCGAGGCGGTGGTCCAGGCCGAGCCGGGCCCGCAGGATATTCCGCGGATGTTGGCGCACATCGTGAGACATCCCGCCTCCGGTTTGGAGCCGGAAGCGTTCCGGAGCTCGCTCTCCGCACTCCTTCCGCCGCACCTGAAGCCGAGCCAGATCCATTTCCACGATGCTCTTCCCCGTACGGCCAATGGAAAACTGGATCGTGGGCGACTGGCGGCGCTTGCTCCGAGACCAACCGCGCCCGCGAACTCCGACGGCAGCACTGAGATGGCGGAGCTCATCGGGGCGGCTTGGTCGCAGGAGCTTGGGGTGGCCGGGGCCTCGCATGAGGCCGACTTCTTCGCGCTGGGCGGGGACTCGCTGGGCGCCGCGGCGATGGCCGCGAGATTGAGCGCACTCTTTCGCGTCGAGATCACGCTGCGGCTCTTTGCGCAGCACGCCTCCATCTCCGGTCTGGCCGCTTTGATCGAGCAAATGCGCAGGCGCGGCGGGGGCGCGGCGATGCCGTCTCCGGTCCGCCTGCCACCGGAGACGCCGCGGCCGCTCTCCTTCGCCCAGGCGCGGTGCGTCCGCAGCTCCGCGCGCCCTCGGGAGGCGAACGTCTGGATCATGACCGGCCGTGTGCGCATCACCGGACCGCTGCAAGTCGAAGCTTTCCGCCGGAGCGTCGAGCGCATCGTGCGCCGCCACGAAATTCTGCGGAGCACGATGCGATCGGACGGAGCCACCATGCTCCAGGTCGCGCACGCCGGGATGAGGATCGAGCTGCCGCTGACCGAGCTTAGAGCGGGAGCCGACCCGGCGAGCGAGGCGCGCCGCAAATTGCGCGAGATGATGCAGGCGCCGTTCAGTTTCGAAAGCGGGCCGCTGCTTCGCCTGCACCTGCTCCGTGCCCACGAAAGCGAGCACTGGCTGCTGCGGGTGAATCACCATCTGATTTCGGATGCCTTCTCGTGGTCCGTTTTTTACCATGAGCTCGCCCTGCTGTACGAGGCCGAGCTTCGCGGCGAGGCGCCTCCACTCCCGGAGGAAATGGAATGGCAGTTCGGCGACTACGCCGCCTGGGAACGCACGGTCCTGGGCCGTGACGGCCGCGTCTTCGCAGAGAGCCTCGCCAGGTGGCGCCAACAGTTGGCGGCGCCGGCGCCGCCCTTCGTGCTGCCCGCATTGCGCCGGACGCGCCGGCCGCAAGCACTTCCCGCCGAAGGGGTGCTGGCCTGGGGCATCGAGCCCGCGCTCTCGGCGGCGCTCTCCGCGCTCGCCACCGGCGAAAAGGTGACTTCCTTCATGATTCGGCTGGCGGGTTTTGCCGCGCTCCTGGCGCTCGAGACGAACGCGGCGGACCTGGTCGTGGGCACCTATTGCAACCTGCGCCAGCGGCCGGAATGGCAGAACCTGTTCGGCTGCCTCGCCAACCCGATCGCGCTTCGTTTCAACTTCTCCGGGGAGCGCTCCTTTCGGCAATGGCTCCCGGAGGTGCGCGGCATTGTGCTCGAGGCCCAGGAGCACGCGCACATCCCCTTTGAGGAGCTCTGCGAGGAGCTGCGCGCCAGCGGGGTGCAGCCGCCGAGGCTGCGCGTCGTCTTCGCGATCAGCGATGAACGCCCCCGCCATTTCGGCGGACTAATGCTGGAGCGCCAGCCCGGCATGATGGCGGCGATGCCAGTCTGTTTCACGGTGGTCATGAACCGGACGCAAGAGGATCGGCTCTGCCATGCCTCCTTCGATGCCACGGTTTGCGATCCCCAGGCAGTTCGCAGTCTGCTCAACCGCTTCGGACGCTTCCTGCACGCCCTCAAGGAAAGTCCGGACGCCCCGATGGGCGTCCTGCACCGACAAATTGCGGGCCGTGAATCTCTCCGCGCGCGAGCACGACGGTGGCTGCGTCAGATTTTTCCAGCGTGCGCCACGAATGTCACCGCGGCGGAATGCATTGGTCTGGCAGCTATGATGCCGTCACTCTACCCTCACGCACTCCTTTGAAACCTTTTCGCACTCTCGGCGCTGCCACGGCTCCCACTGGAGAGAAGCTCACGCTGCATGAGCGCGATGGCGAGTACTTCCTGAAGCTCAATGGGCGGCAGCTCATGAGCACGACGGCCACCAGCTCGGAGCTGCAGTTGGCCGATCTTTCGTGCGAGGGGCTGCGGGGCCGCGCCGATACCCGCGTACTCATCGGGGGGCTCGGATTTGGTTACAGCCTCCAGCGGGCGCTGGAGCTCGTGGGCCGGCATGCGGCGGTGGAAGTGGCGGAGCTGGTGCCGGAGGTGGTGGCGTGGAATCGGGAGCTTCTGCGCAACGTGAATGGCGGCTTGCTGCAAGACTCACGCGTTCAGGTGATCGTCGAGGACGTGTTTAGCATCATCCGCCGGGCTCCCGCGGAGTCGTACGATGCCATTCTACTGGATGTGGACAACGGCCCGACGGGGCTCCTGCAAAAGGGCAACGCGCGGCTCTACTCCCGCCGGGGCCTTTGGGCGATCGGGCAAGCGCTGAAGCGCAATGGCAAGGTGGCGTTTTGGTCCGCGGCCCCGGAGCCGGCATTTGCGGAAAGCCTCGCGCGCGCGGGATTTGCGACCAATGCCTTCCCGGCGAAGGAGCACGACCGGGCGAAGCGCGCGGCGCACGTGATTTACGTGGCGCGTAAAAGGTGAGCCGTCACGCCTTCGGCTTGATGAACAGGACTTCGCCCCGCTCGATCCATCCTTTGCGCAGATCGACGCGGAACCAGCCGTCGCTGTTTTTCGGGTGGAAGCGGCAGGGTGAGCGCCGGCCGAACTCGGCCAGGTCGTACTCCGCCCAGGTCTTGCCCATGTCCGGTGAATAGGCGATGCCGGTCGCGAAGGTGGAGGCGGGGGCGCAATGGCCGGCGAGGATCACGCCGTCCTGGATGATCATGTTGGCCATCTCGAACTCGGCGTCGAAGAGCAGCGTGTGCTTGGCGGGATCGGTGAGCTCAGCCGGCGCGCAGCGGAAAATGCCGCGGTCGTGTTTTTCGTCCCGGTAGCTTGTGGCCGTTCGCGTCCGCGGCCCAGTAGAGCTGGCCATCGACGAAGTTGATGCCGCCGGATTTGTAGCGCGAGTTCGAGTTCACCGAGATGAGGACGCTGCCACTCCCAATGGTCGGCCTTCGCGTCGTAGGTTCCGCGCAGCCAGTGGCATTCGTTGCCGTGTCCGCGATCGATGTCGCCGGTGCAGGCGTAGAAGGCGCGCTCGGCGGGATTGTAAGCCACCGCGTGAATGTGCCGGCAGATGACCGGGTTGCCGGGATCGCCGAGGAACGACGCGGGGTCGGCGCCCTTCTCCTGGAAATTGGGATTCCGCCCGAAGGAATAGGCGATCTTCACCGTCTGCCCGCCATCGGTCGAGTAGTAGATATTCACCGGCACCGGCCCGCCGAGCACGTTGCAGTAGTTGCCCCACACGAGCATTTCCGCGCCGTCGATGTCCCAGGTGTGGACGCCGTCGAGCGAATGGAAATACCAGCCCGGCAGATCCGGGTTCTTCGGCGTGTGCGGGAGGTAGTCGCTGCCGTCGCGGTTCTTCACGATGATCTGCCGATGCGTCTTGAGGTTGTCGGTGCTCAGGAAGAGCTTCTCGCGCGTGGCGAAGAGGATGTTCCCGTTCTTCAGGAAGATGCTGAACGTGATGTTCTCCGCCTCGGGAAACGCCGCGCTGTGCGCCCAGGTGCTGGCCGTTGTCCTCCGAGAGAAAAATCTTGCCGTCGCCGAAGCCGAACGCCTTGTGGTCGCGCTGCGAATCGATGTACGGCCCGTCGGGGGCGAGGCGATACCAGAAGTGTTCGTTTTCTCCGCTCGTGGCGGCGGCGTGCAGCCGCGAGATGCTTGTGCCTAAGAGTCCTCCGGCTGTGGCGGCCGCCGCGGCTCCAAGAAATTGCCGGCGAGTAAGAGTGTTGTGGAGGTGCATAGTTCAGCTTTTCCGCAATTGTGTAAACGCCGCGGTCATCGCGTCTTTGAGCATGCTGCTGTCATTGGAGTAGACGACAAACCGGGCGCCTTGTTTGATCGTGCGCAACGCCTGCTCGGGTTTGCCAAACCAGCAACCGGCGGGGAGGTGGCATTTATTGGCGACATCGATGATGCGCTGGAGCGCGGCGATCAACTGCGGGCTGTCGTATTCGTTCGGGAGTCCCATGTTCGTGGTGAGATCGTTCGGCCCGACGAAGAGCGCGCTCACACCGGGGATGGCGCAGATGGCCTCGAGGTTTTCGATGGAGCGCACGGATTCAATCATCGGCACAAAGAGGGTGTCCGCGCACTTCTGCTCGATGTACTCGCGCGTTTTCTCGCTCGGCCATTTGCCCTCCTTGATCGCGCGCTCGAGGGCCACGCCCTTGAGCGGGCGATACACCGCGGCGGCCGCGAGCCGCTTGCAGTGCTCCACATCCTCCACGTACGGCACCACGACGCCATCGAAGGAATCGCAGACCTTCGCCACGTCGTCCGGCTCGCGGCTGTGCGTCCGTGCCAGACAGGCGATACCTTTTCCGGCCAGCGCGTAGCGTAGCGGCAGAAAGTCGGCGATATCGAGCGCGTTGTGCTCGGCCGTGACGATTGCGAAATCGATGGAGTTATCCGGGATGAAATCGACGATCGCCGGCACCACGGCGTGCTGGATGAGCGTGCCGTAGACCGTCTCGCCTTTCATGAGTTTATCTTTCAGAATCGCGGCGGGCTTGGGCGTGCTCATGGGGTGGGGGAGAAAGTTGTTTATGGTTTCACCTCCCGCGCGTGGCTGTCGCGAGAAATATTGCCTCGGACGTCGGCGCCTTTAGCGTCATTCCCATGAACCACTGGACCAGACGCGATTTCCTGCGGAGCGGCGCTGGAATTGTCACAGCCGGGATTTTTTCGAGCCATCGCTCGCCGGCGGCTGCAAACTCCGCCTCGCGAAAAGCGGCGATCATCGGACACACCGGGGCAGGGGACTATGGGCATGGCATCGAGCGCATTTTCGCCGGGCTGCCGGGCATCGAGGTGGTGGCGGTGGCCGATCCGCACGAGGCCGGGCGAGCCAAGGCGAAGGCGGCGTGTGGGGCGGCGCGGGACTATGGGGATTACCGCCAGATGCTGGAAAAGGAAAAGCCGGAGCTGGTGGGCATCGGGCCGCGCTGGGCAGGCGAGCACCACGCGATGGCGATGGCCGCGCTCGGGGCCGGAGCGCACGTGTACCTGGAAAAGCCCTTTACGCTCACGCTCGGCGAGGCCGACGACCTGCTTCGCCTCGCCGCGGAAAAAGAGCGCCGTATCGCGGTGGCCCACGTGGCCCGCTGCGCGCCCAATGTGCTGAGGCTGGAGAAGGCGTTGCGCGATGGGCTGATCGGCGAGTTACTCGAGATTCATACCGTGGGGAAGATGGGCTCGCGCGCCGGCGGGCAGGACATGATGGTGCTCGGGCTGCATGTCTTCGACCTGGCGCGGCTCTTCGCGGGCGACGTGCAGTGGTGTCATGCGCGGATCAGGCATCAGGGCAAACCGCCGGCTCTCGCCGACGCCAAAGAATCGCCCTCCGACCGTGTCGGTCCCGTCTTGGGAGACGACATTTTCGCGCATTTCGCGATGTCCTCGGGGGTGAACGTGACCTTCCGCAGCCGGGTGGGCCTGGAAAAGCCGGCGGGCCCTTTCGGCATGGAGATCGTCGGAACGCGCGGCGTGATGCGGCTGAATTCCGGCGCCGTGCCCACGCTCTCGCACCTCGCTGTTCCGAATCGCACCGCCACGACGCGCACCGAGAACTGGGCAAACTGGACCGGCGGAGTGGAGCCCGCCGCCGAGGCGCAGATCGATGGCCTCAGCGGCTACGAAGCCGCCCACCGGCGCGTGGTCCACGACTGGCTGCTGGCAATCGACGAGAAACGCGAGCCGCTCGCCTCCGGAAAGCGCGCCATGAAGGCGATCGAAATGGCCCACGGCGTTTTTCAATCCGGCCTCGAGGGAAAGCGGATCGATTTCCCCCTGCGCAGGAGAAGCCATCCGCTCATGCCTGCGTGAGCTAGCAGGATTCTCTTAACAGCCCGCTTCGCGTGCTGGCGACTTCTTCCAGACTCGCCGCGATCCGACTGGGACCGAGACGAGCATTCCCATAAAAAGGAAAGTTATGGTACCGTGTAACGGAAACAAACTAACCGATGATCGAGCTGCATGCTGAAATCCTGAGCGCGAACGGCGAGCCGCAATTCGCAGTTCTACCGTATGCCGAGTTTCTGCAAGCAAAAGCCGCGCTCGCGCGACTGTCGGAGAAAGGACGGGATGACCTACGGTACGGCTCGTTTTACGATGACCTCTCGGCGGAGGAACTCGCGCGACGGCAGGGTGTGGCGGCGGTGACGGATACTTCTTCGCTGGCCTGGCCATTCGGTCCTGAAGATTGGGAGGGCTTCGAGGAAGCCGTGCAGGAATGGCGTCACGGATCAACGAAGTCTTAGCGCGCATGCAGCTTCTCGACACGAACATTGTCTCTTTCCAGTTCCGGGGAGATACGCGGGCGGCTCTGTACCGTGCAAGAATGGCTGGGCAAGTTCAGGCGGTCGCCTTTGTGACGCTGGCGGAGCTTTACAAATGGCCAATCGAGCGCGGTTTTTCTCCGGAGCGTCAGGCTGCTCTGGAGCGGCACCTTCGAACCTATCTCGTGCTGCCCTTCGATGACGCGCTCGCCAGGCGTTGGGCGGAGATGTCAGTCCAGATCAAGCGGGCCGGGAGAGCTATCAGTGACGCGGACGGGTGGATCGCCGCGACGGCCCTGCGTCACAATCTCGCGTTGGTGACGCACAATCCGAGGCACTTCGAGCACGTGCCGGGACTTACGGTGATTTCGGAAGCCTGAAATAGTGGCACACGACGACGTGTTGCCTGGATGATACTTACCCGATCTTCGGCAGCTCAAACCCCTTCCGGTGGACGCGGCCGACGAGGGCATTTGCCTCGGCGTCGTCAAAGGTTTCGGTCTCGGCGTTGAAGCGCAGTTTTTTGCCGGTGCGCCAGGCGATGTTGCCGGCGTGGCACATGGCGGTGCTGATGTGGCCCGAATGGATTTCCTGGTTGAGCGACTCGCGTTTGCGGCTTTTGACGGCATCCAGAAAATTGCGGACGTGGGCTTGCTGGCCCACATCGCTCTTGCCCTCCTTCACCAGCTTGTCCTGCGCGTCGAAGGCTTTCCAGGACGTGTTGGTGAGGAGCAGCCAGCCGTTATCGCCGTAGATCACGGCGCCTTCGCCGGCGCCAAAGAGCTTCGGCTTGGACCAGATGCGCATCTCGTACTGCAGGATCTGGCCGGGGTAATCGTAGGTGACGAAGAGCGTGTCGGGCCACTGCTGATCGTCCTGGAAGAAGAACTTGCCGCCGGAGGAGCTGATTGCCTGGGGGAAGCCTTCGAGGCCCATGACGTAGCGGGCGTAGTCGATGCGGTGAACGCCGTCGTTGCCGAGGTCGCCGGTGCCGTAGTCGAACATCCAGCGCCAGGCGCCTTCCACGATGGTGTGATTGTAGGCGCGCTCGGGGGAGGGGCCCTGCCACATGTGATAATCGATGCCCGCGGGCGGGGCGCTGTCCGCGACCAGATGCACGGGGCCGGCGCGGCCGGTCTCCCAAGCTTTGCCGGAGATCACTTTGCCAAGCGCGCCGCTCTGCACGTACTCGCGCGCTTCGCGCAGAAAGGGAGCGCTGCGGATCTGCGTGCCCATCTGCACCATGCGGTCGCGCTTGCGGGCGGCGGCGACGGCCACGCGGCCTTCCTGGATGTTATGGCTGGCCGGCTTCTCGACGTAGACATCCTTGCCCGCGAGGCAGCCTTCGATGGTCAGCAGCGCGTGCCAATGGTCCGGAGTGGCCACCATGAAGGCATCGATGGTGGGATCGTCGAGCAAGTCGCGGTAATTCTTTACCAGCTTGGGCAGGCGTCCCGTTTTCGCTTTCACCTCCGCGCCACGCTGGGCGAGCACCGCCTCGCGGATATCGCAGAGGTGGGTGATCTCGCAATCGGGCTCCGCCATGAAGCTGTGCATCACCGAGTTGCCGCGCCCGCGGATGCCGATGCAGGCGACACCGATCTTGCCATTGGGATTGGCCGCGATCACGGCTGGCGCGGTGACGGCCGCGGCGGCGGCGGTCATGGCTGCGCCGGTGGTTTTCAGGAACGAGCGGCGGGTGCAGGGGGGAGGGTTCATGCGGGGAGGGGTTCGGTTGGAAGCCGCCGCAAGGCCGGCTGCGCAGCGGCTACACTTTCCGCCAAGGCTCGATGGCGACGATCTCGGTGAGGCGGTCGCCGTGCTCGGTGGGGACCTGCACTTGCTCGCCGACTTTGTGGCCGAGGAGGGCCTGGGCGATGGCGGCCTGGTAGGAGATGATCGATTTTTCGGGGTCGCCGTCCCAGGCGCCGAGGATGGTGTAGACGTCGGTGCGGCCGTCGGCGACTTCGCGCAGGGTGACGATGGTGCCGATGGAGACCTGGCTGATGTCGGGATTGGCGAAATCGGTGCCGCGGGCGTTCTGGAGGTCGCGCTCCGTTTCGGCCTGGCGGCGCATGAGGACGCGCTGCATTTCCTTGGCGGCCTTGAACTCGAAGTTTTCGCGAAGGTCGCCGTAGGAGCGCGCGAGGGCGATCTCCTGCGTATTCTGCGGGATCTTCTTTTTGACAAGCTCTTCGTACTCCGACTTGCGCCGCTCGAGGCTTTCCCAGGAGACGATGAGAGCCTCCTGTTTTTCCGTGGCCTCGCCGGTGATGAGCGCTTGCAGCTCGGGGTAAACGCGGACCATGCGGCCGAGCAGGGAGCGTTTATTCAGCTCCTCGAAGATGGGCGAGAGGATCAGCTTCCGGGTGATTTCGCGCAGCTCCTCGGCGGAGGCGTCGGCGATGAGATCGAGGATGAGCTCGCGGTCGTTGACGAGGAGATCGTGCAGCTTGCGGTCGCGGCTTTCCAGGAACTGATCGCGCTCCAGCGAGGAGATGAGCGCGGAAAGGACGCGCGGGTGGATGAGCTCGTTGAACTCGCCCTTGCGCTCGCGTTTGTCGCAGAGCCAGGTGAGCGCGGCGGAGCTGATCGAGTGATCGCGGATGGCGCGATCGAGGCCGGTGCGCAGCTCTTCGGTCTTGCCATGTTCCTGCAGGAGCCGGGCGGAATCGCCGACCACGCGGGTGTTGCCGTACAGGACGAAATCGAGGGCCTTCGGGACCCACGTCTCGGGGAAGGCGGCGGGCAGCTCGCTGAGGACGCGCTTCAGCTTCGCGGCGGGAATCTCCGGCAGCAGGCTGCGCAGTTGCCGCTCTTCGTCGCGAAGGATGCTTACGAGGGTGGGCGCCTCGGGGCCGCGCACGGTGCCGGGGGCTTTCTCCACCAGCTCATCGCGGGCGAGCACGAGGAGGATGGCCTCGCAGGTATTGAGCTTGCTGTTTTTGCGCGCGGCGGCCTCGGCGGCGAGGACGATCGGCTGGAGCTGCGCGGCCGGGTCGGTGAAATCCTCGATGTCCTTGATGATGCGATCGAGGGCGGAGATTTGGTCCTTGAGCTGGCGCGCCTCGGTGAAGGCGACCAGGTTTTCATCCACGCGCGAGACGGCGGCGGCGCGCAGGACGATGGGATCGGTCTTCTTGGCCGGGATGGCGAAATGGCCATCCTTTTTCATGAGCTTCTTCGCGTTGTCCCACCAGCGCTTGAACTCGGTCTCGGGGAAAACGTCGGGCGTGAGCACCTGCGCCACCTGGTCGTTGGTGATTTTGCCGCCGAAATTCTGGAGCACCCGTTGCATGAAGGCGACGGGGTTATCCTTGGCCCGGCTGCGCACGCCCTCGAGATCGGCGGCCTTTTGGGCGAGGATGTGATCGGGATCGATGGGCTGGAGCGAATCGGCGGCGTACGAGAGCTGCATCGGGTGCGCGCGCTTCGACTTGAAGTGGATGGTCATCTGATTGACCAGGAAATCGACGGCTTCGATCTGGCCGAAACCCCAGCTCTTGTGCAGGGCGTAGGAGCCCGGGTTGAGCCGCTCGAGCGCGGCGCCTTGCTGCTTGGTGAGCTTGCCCGCTTCCACGGCCTTCTGGATCTCGGATGTCATAGGGAATGGCGAACTTAGGAGCGCTCGCGGGGGAGGGCAAAGAATTTCCGCAGGGCGTGTCGGGGGAGGATAGGGCAAGTTTTCGGGGGACTCTCAGATTTGCGATGCGAGACGAATGAGACGAAAAGCGCGGTTTTTGCGTTCAGTTTCCGGACACGGCGTCGGGGGAAACCCCGAGGGCGGCGTGAATTTCGGAAATTTTGGAAAGCGGGCGCCGCCGCGAAAAATCAGGGCGCCAAGTTATTTTGTGATCGGCTGGGGCATGCGCAGGTAGGAAAAGAAATCGCGGATTTCCTGTTCGGTGAGGCCGGTGAGGAGGCCATCGGGCATGAGGCTGCGCTCGAAGCGTTTCATCTCTTTCACCTCGGCTTGAGGGACGGTGAGGTTTTGGCCGTCGAGGCCGCGGAGGACGACGATGGAGAGGTCTTTGTCCATGAGCAGGCCGCTGAGGGCGCGGCCATCTTTCATGGTGACGAGGTAATTTTCGAAGCCTTCACGGATCTCGGCGCTCGGGTCGAGGAGGCTGGGGAGGAGTGTACCGACATCGTCGCGCTGGTAGGAGGTGAGGTTTGGCCCGATCTGGCCGCCTTTGAAGAAGAGGGTGTGGCAGGCGGCGCAACGCTGAAGGTAGGTGGCCTCGCCTTTGTAGGGGTCGCCGGCTCCGGTGGAGAGCACGTTGCGGACGCGGGCGATCTCGGCCTGCTTTTCGGCCTGGCCGCCCACGGGCGCGGCGGGGAGAAGACGCGCGACTTCCTCGGCGAGGCCGGGTTGCAGGCGCAGGCGGGCGGCGATGTCGGCGGGGAAATCGGCCGGTTTGACCGTGCCGGCGGTGAGCAGGCGGAGCAGCTCGCGGCTCCAGCTTTCGCGGCTGGCGAGGAGGTTCATCGCGGCGGGACGCGCGTCTTCGGGAAGCTTCGAGTAGAGCGTGGCGACGGCGTTGCCGATCGCGGCGTCCTCGTAGAGCAGCAGGGAGACGAGCGCGGCTTTCCGGAGGTCGTTGGTGGCCTTTTCCTCACTGGCGATGGCGAGCAGCGCGGGCACGGCCGCGGGCGTTTTCACTTCGCCAAAGAGCCGCGCGGAGAGGAGGCGATCGTCGGGCTTCGCCTTCGGGTCCGTCATGGATTTGATGGCGTCCTGCGTGGCGGCGGGGTCGCCGAGGCGCACGCGGAGCAGCGGCGAGAGGCCGCCGCCGACATTGGCCAGCGCCTTGACGAGAGGCTCGGGCAGGGCTGGCAGGGCGCGGCCTTTGAAGGCTTCCTCGAAGCCTTTCATCAGCTCGCGTTTGAGCTCATCGGTTTGCGCGGTTTCCAAGAGGGTCGCGCAGACGAGCAAATCCGCGTTGCGGCCCGTGGAGGCGAAGCGGCGCATCAGTCGCCCGAGAATGTGCTTTTTCACCATCTGCGTGTCGGCGGCGGACCAGATGGTAGTCAGCACATCGCCAGTCCGCGAACCGCCCGGCACTTGTGCGCAGCCAGCTTCGATGGTCCACCAGCAGAGGAGAGGAATGTAAGGATCATCCGCGTCGGCGTCGCGGTTGAGCAGGGCGCGCACGATTTGGAGGCCAGCATTGCGATCAAGGCGGCGCGCGGTCGAGGCGGCCTGCGAGCGCACCTCGGCGTCGGACTCGGTTTTGAGTTTTGCGACGAGCGCAGTGGCGAAATCAGCCGGGAGCTTGCCGGCCTCGCCGGCGAGGCGGATGCTCCATGCGCGCACGGGAGCGGCGGGATGGGCGAGGGCCTTGAGCGAGGTGGTGGCGTCGAGCGCATCGAGTTGGTGGAGCGTCCAGAGCGCTTCCAGCGCCGGATGCGTCTCCTTTTCGTCGAGCAGCTTCTTGAGGGTTTCCACGACGCTGGCGTCCTTCCGCTCGGCGAGCACGCGCACGGCGGTCTGGCGGTGCCAGCGGTTTGGATGGCGCAACACCTTCACAAGCTGAGCAGCGCTGAGTTTTGAGAGATCGGTGTCCTTGTTGAGCGGCAAGCCTTTGCCGCGGAGGCGGAAAATGCGGCCGGTGCTCGGATCGATCTGCCCCTGGTAGTTTTGGCCGTGGGCGATGAACTCCTCGTAAAAATCGGCGACGTACATGGCGCCATCCGGGGCGTTCGCGAGGAAGACCGGGCGGAAGGATTGATCGGTGCTCTTGAGCGCGACGCCGGAATCGCTGGTCGTGAAGCTGGAGCCTTTGGCGTAGCGCTCGGCGATCACCACGTTGCGGTGGAGCGGGTCGGCGCCGAGGATGCGGCCCTGCATGGAGGCGGGCAGCGCGTTGCCCTCGGCGATCACGATCATGTGCGAAAAGCGCGGGATCGGGTGCGAGCTTTTCATCATGTCGAGATTGCCGAAGGCGAAAGGATTGCCGCTTGGGCCGAATTTTCCGACGTCGACGCCCTGCTTCAAAAAGAGCCCCGCCGGCACGTAATGCCAGCCGCGGGTGTCGCCGCCGTTGTGGCCGCAGAAGAGCCGGCCTTCGCCATCGAAATCGAGGCCGAAGACGTTGCCGCCGCCCTCGGCGAAAATCTCGTAGCGCTTCTGCTCCGGATGATAGCGCCAGACCATGCATCCCTCGAAGTACTGACCGGCCTCCGGCGCATCGAGGCCCGGCCGGATTACGCGGCTGGTGGTGGTGCTGCCTTGCCCGCCGTAGAGCCAGCCATCGGGGCCCCACACCAGCCCGTTGGCGACGGAATGCGTGTCTTCCAAGCCGAAGCCGGCGAGGCGCACCTCGGGGTCCGCGTCGGGCACGTCGTCGCCATCGCGGTCGGGATAGAACATGAGGTAGGGCGTATTCATCACCCAGATGCCGCCATGGCCGCGCACGGCCGAATTGGCCATGTTCAGGCCGTCGAGCACCACTTTTTGGCGATCGTAAAGGCCGTCGCCGTTCGTGTCCTCGGAGACGGTAATGATGTCGCGGCCTTTGTCCTGGTGCGGGGGCGCGGGCGGCACTTTGTCGTAGCGCGAGCGGTAGTATTTGTCGCGCGAGATCATGCGCAAGCCGGCCGGGAGCGGGTACTGGCGGTATTGCGAAACCCACATGCGGCCTTTTTCATCGAAGGAGATGTGGGTGGGCTGCGCGACGTCGGGCTCGGCGGAAATCAGCTCCAGCTCCAGGCCTTCGCCGGCGGTCATGCGGGCGAGCGATTCCCTGGCGGAGAGCTTCTCGCCGGGCATCAGCTCGGTGGGGGCGAGCGGCGTGGCGGAGGGATGGAACATGGTTTCGTTCCAGCCGCCGCGCGCCGGGGCCGCCGCGAGCGGCTTGAAATCGGCCTCCGCGGGAGCCGCGTCGGAAACCTCCCACGCGCCCTCGAGCCGCACCTCATCGAAATAGCCGGAGAGAATCGGCGCGAGCGGCACGGGGCCGGCGGCTTTCAACACCACGGAATTGTAGACGCCCTTTTGCAGGATGCCCTTCGGCACCTTGAAGCGGCGGCGGCCCTCGGCGGGCAGGTCCGCGGTTTCGATCACCTTTTGGCCGTTCAGCCACACCGTCACCTCGCCCTTGATGCCGCCGAGATGGAGCATCACCGAATCGCGCCAGAGGTCCTTTTCCTGGGCGACGGTCATGTTGTCCTGCACTTTCACGAAGCCGCGATACCAGCGCGGGCCGGCCTGCTCGGTGGAGGGCAGCGCGGTTTCGCGCCACTCCGCGCGCGTCGCCGTGTGGAGGAAAAAGTAGAGGGACGCGAAGAGGAGTGTCCGGCTGAGCGTGAAGGGCGTCATGAGGGTGTTCTTGGTTGACCGCGCGGCGGGGTCGCTTCGTAGGGAGTTTCCGAGTGGAGCCCGTGCAACGCCAGCTTCCGCTCGGCTCGGGGCATCTGCGGAGGGGGCGCCCTCCGAACCCTCTTTGCCACCTCATCGCTATGATTTTGCCTTTTTCAAGACCGCTTTTCCGCTCGCTCTTCGCGCTGCCGATTCTCTTTTGCTGGCTGCTCGCGGCGAACGCTTCGGCGCAGACCGCCCCCGTGGAGGCGCAGGAGGAGGCGATCAAAAGGTATCCGGAGCTTGGCGTCGCGAACTCCACCTTCAATACCCGCTTCCTCCAGGCCTACCACGGGCGGCGGGTGCTCGATCCCAGCTATTTCCAGGACCCGCAATGGCCGGTGCGCCTGGCCGAGGAAATCGCGGCGAACCTTGGCGCGCCCGAGGCCGCGCGGCCCGCACCGCTTGCCTCCATCGCCACGCCCGCGCCTGCTCCATCGGCAGTGAAGACCGAGCAGCGCGCGAAAAGATCACGCCCGGGCGTCTACACGCTGCTCATGATCATCGGGGCCTTCTCGTGCGCCGCCCTGCTGGGCTCGATTTATTTCGTGGAGCGGGCGTACCGGCGGAAACGCCTCATGGCCAAATACGGCGATCGCGCCCTCGTAAACCGCATGATGCGGCACCGCTGCTGGCGCGGCGAGACCGTGGAGCAACTGGTCGATTCCCTCGGCAAGCCGGCCAAGGTGGACCAGGCAGTCTTCAGCTCCACCGTGGTGGAGACGTGGAAGTACGAGCCCCTCGCGGACAATCGCTTCAAGCTCCGCGTCACGGTTCACGATGGGCGCGTCGTCTGGTGGGAGCCGAAAAAGCGCTCCTGGCTCAAATCGCTGGCCACGGTGAAGTCGCGTTTCACGGCGGGGGTGAAGCGCTCGGTGGAGCGGCGGCCCCGGGGGACGATGAAGGAGCTGTTTGCGAAGGTGAGCCAGTGAGCCAGTGAGCCAGTAAGCCAAGTCGCCGCCATCGAAAGCCGCAGCAGGGTGACAGCGGCCAGGCAGTTTTGGGCGATGACGGAGCCGAGCAGGACCGTTTCCAATTTGCCGCCCTCCGGTTGCTCTGGCACATTCGCTCCATGAGCAATCGCGAACTCGTCATGGACCTCCTCCACAAGCTGCCCGAAGACGCGCCGCTCGAGGAAATCGCCCGCGAGATCGAATTCCTCGCCGGCATCAAAACCGCGCGGGAGCAAGCTCGCCGCCGCGAAGGCATCCCCGCCGAAGACGTCCGCAAGCTCATCGACGCATGGGCTGGCCAGTAATTCTCACCGACCAATCGCAGGACGATCTGCACGAGATCGTCGTCTTCATCGCCCGCGATTCACGCGAACACGCGCGCCGCTTCGGCAACGAGTTGATCGACCAGGCGCTCGCAATCGGCAACTTCCCCGAGATGGGTCGCATCGTTCCCGAAGTCGGCGATCCCGCCGTACGCGAGATCTTCCACGGCGCATACCGCATCGTCTACGAAGTGCTCCACGACCCGACCGCCATCTACGTGCTGCGCTTCTGGCATGCCGCCCGCGGCATACCGGAAATCCGGAGTACGTAATGCTCTCAATCCCCAAGCTTCGCTTGGGCTCGCACTTGCGGGCGAAGTTTTACTTCGCGTCGGCCCGGCTACCGTGGGCAGCTTTTGTCTCCATCAAGCCGACGATCGCCGGCAATCGCGCTTGCCTCAACGCTGAGACGGCTCGGGGTGTGGGCATTCGGGGGGGCCGCTCAAGTTGCTCTGGCCACATCGCAATGGTACGCTTGGCACCTCTGCAATGGGAGACATCACCTCGGCCGAGATCATCTGTTTGTTCCTCGTATTCTTGATTCCGAGTACCGTGGCATATCTGTTCGGGCGCCACTTCTCTCCACCCTGGCTCGGCTTCTGCATTGCGCTCACTTGGCTCCCATCTCTGTTCTTCGTTTGTCCGCCGACGGCTCGCGCGGCGGCGTTCGGAGCAACCATCCTCTCGTTATTTCCCACGATCGTCGGATTCACCATTGGGGTGGCTCGGCGCCCGCTTCGGCGGAATCAATAAACGCTGTCTGCGGCGTCGTGCGCCACCTCCCCGCTACACCCGCCGCAGCGCGCCGATCAGCTCATTCAGCTTCGCCACGATCTGCTGCACTTCGCTTTGCGTGGGCGGATCGCTCACCGTCAAGGCGCTGAGATCGGCGACGCACGCGCCGGGGCCGTCCGCGCCCACGCCGCGCACGCGGAATTCGTGAACGCGTTCAATTTTTCAAAAAATGAGTGCGATCCGCCGCGCGGCTTCATGACGGGACGTCCTGACAACGGCCACTTTACGCGAATTTCATGGGTCCGGCTCTTGGCCGGTCGGGTCGCGCCCCTTCAGGGCTGATCCGTGTGCCGAACCAAGCCCCACGGTGTTGCCATGGGCTATCTCCTCTGGCGCCGTTGGCGCAGGGGAGTACCTGCCGCGCGAGGCAATTCCAGGACCGACCGCCGGCTTCCTCCCGCTGCTGGCCCCCGTCGGCCTCAAAGGGGCCTCGGCGCCTGGACTGCCCCGGCGAAGATCATGGTGGTGCAGTGGGGGAGGTTATGCTCCATTTGGCACGTCCCCGCATCTGGTTGGCATATGATTCAGCCGTCACCTTTGAGATATGCCGACAGAACCGGAATTCACCTCAGGAACCTCTGCCGAACACTGCTAATATGCCGACCTCCCCTCTCTCCATCGGCGGCTCAATAGGATGTCAGGCGTTACTACACGCGTCCCGTGAAAACCACACTTATCAGCGCATTGCTTTTGGCCAAGGCTTCTGCTGGCGAGTTGATCGATTGGCCGCCCGAGAACAACGCCAAATGGGAGACAATATCTGTCTCGAAGCTTCCAACTGGCGTTCGGCCGCAAGACCCAGAAGACTCGGAGCGCCCATTGGCGACTGTCCGCGCATGGCGAGCCGATGCGGACGGCGACGGCCTCTCTGATCTCGTTATTGACACCGGACGCGGAGGCACCGGCGGCCCATACGTCTTCGTATATCGGCGCGAGGGCAAACGCTACCGGGAGGTTCTGTCCGAGCAGGGCGGTATCTCCATTTCCGCCACGCGGGGGCAGCTTGAGTGTTGGAGCCGTGTCGGTGGTATGCAGCAGAGACGCACAGTGTACCGCTTCGACGGTCGCCGCTTCGTCGAGCTTTTCACTGACTCACTTAGAGGCCCACTTGAGGGCGACCGATTTGAGCTAATCGAACGACGCAAACCGGAGAGGTCGAAATGACCGCAACGCCTAACCAGGCGCTGCAGCCAGTTCGGAATCCGTACATTCTGCGTAAGTCTGCGTTTCCATAGTGGGTTATGCGATACACGAAATCCTCCTTAAGTGCAAGGTTTCGCGGCGAATACAGCCGATTTGCATCCGCTCTGCATGCCATAGTCTGTTGGACGCTTGCTCCTTCGCGAAGCACGCAGTCGCTCGATCTGTGAAATCCACCTGAAAAGGAGTGGCCGGCGATTAGCCGGTTTTCACATCAGGATCGAGGCCCAGCTCCCGCAGGGCAGTCTTCGCTTCCTCCAATTTCTGAGGACTAACACCACCCTCGGGGGCGGCTTCCATTCGGACAGTTAGCTTGATGCCAGAGCCAACCCCAAACTTCGATACGACCTTGGTGTAGAAGTTCATCCACTTCTGCGGAGGCACTTCGCCGTTCCATTCTATGTTCGTGAATAGTTCGCCCTGGACAGCGGGAGTTGGATTCACCTCGCCAGTGACCGCGGGCGGCGGGGAAGTCGTGGACGTTGGTTCAGTAGTGATCGTTGGCGACGTCGTCGATGCTATCACGGGGGCCGCAGCTTGCGCCTTAGTCGTCAGATACTTCTCTGCATCCTCCTTACGCAAAAGAACCACACCATCGGAGAACTCGACTTCCAGACCGGAAAGGTCGCGCCCAAAAACAAAGTCCCCGTAGGTGCCGTCGGCGTTCTTGCTGGCATAGGCGAGGCGTCCATCGCTCACGCCCTTCGAGATCGTGTCCTTCAGAGCGTCTGCGCCAAGCACACGGGGCAACAGCGGTGAGGCGTAGAAGGCATCGCGCACGGCCTTCGTGCTCCATTCGGTGAAGGTCGGCGGCCAATACCGCAGGAGGAGGTTCGGACTCGGCGCTTTGGTTAGTTCATCGTCGGCAATCAGGCGATTGATGACGTTTGTCAGCGGCGAGTCGGCGGCGCTGCTGTGAACGAGGCCGAGATCCAGGCGCTTCAGCTTGCTGTCCTTACCCAGCAGCAGCACGTAGCGGTAGCCGCGCCAAACGGCTTCTCGGAGGTCGCGCTGTGCCCGGTCGACATTCTGCTTCACCTGCGCGCGCTGGGCATCGTCGAGTTTTAGCTCGTGCGCCTCGTCGTAGATGGACTGCCACGCGAGGACCTTCTTCGCTTCCTCCCGCAAGGGCTGTGCGCTTTCCGCAACCATGCACAACACACCGCTCTTAAACGTGCGCCCTGTCGTGCCACACTCGCGCATGACCTGTTCGATGAACGCGAGCGTCGGCTTCTCCTCATCCATCGTCTGCTGCAGACTGATAATTGCGACGCTCAACGTTGCTCGGTCACTGACTGCCACCGTGTCTTTGGGGAAGAAAACGCGCTCCAGATCGGGCCGCGCCTTAAACACTTTCTCGATTTCCCCGCGCACGGTTTCATCAACTGGCGCCGCACCAATCATTGATCGCCGATCAGAGTAACGCTTGTTCAAGTTCTCGCGGACGCTAAACCGATAAGTCTTCCGCTCTACGGTGAGGTAGTAGCAAGCGTCCGTGAGTGCATCGAGGGCGGTTTCAACGTTGCCAATGTCGAGGTCGGGTTCGCCGAGGGCCAACCGGATTTCCGGCACACTGGCCTCGGCACGAGCTGCACCACCATTCGACTCAAAAAAGATCGTCGCCGCCGCCTTCCGATGCAGGCGTGCTTCGCGGAGAGATTCCACAGCCTCCACGTCCAGGCGGTCCGCGTGCGAATTCGACTGCCCGGCGATGTCAGTGGTAACCGCGCCTTCGAGCGCCCGATTACCAAGCTGCTCGAAAATTTCGGAGCGGAAGATCGCATCGTCCAGCGGCGCGGTGCCGAGACCGATGAGCGCATCCTTGTGGAGCTTCCGGTAGCTCGCGGAGTAAGCTTTTGCCACCCAGATGGCCAGCATCTTGAGCACGCCGCGCGTCCGCTGGAAGCTCGGCACCGTCTGCCACTTTCGCTCGAACACGGAGAGCACCGACGGATGAAAAGGATACGTGGCCTTGAACGCATCGAGCGCCTGAGCCGCGGGCAGCGTCCCGCCGAGTTGGCTTTCATTCGCGAGTAGCCATTGCGCGTAAGCGGTGCAGGTCTGTGTCGCATCGTTGTCGAGCAGGATGCGCCCATTTTGGCCCACCTTCTCGGGGTCCCACTCAAACAGCCGACGGCGAATGATCTCCGAAGTCTCTGCCCCGGCCGTCATCGGCATGGATTTGCCCACGCGGTCGAGCATGTGTGAAAGCCGTTCGTAGTCCGCGATGTCCGCCGCAGTCATTTCGCCTTCGGACTTCGGAAGCGAAACTACCAACCCCGAACGGTCATTCATCGCCCCGGAAAGGCTCATCAGGAAATTGTAGAGCTGATCGCCATATCCCTCCTGCCGGTATTTTCCGATGTAGTTCAGCAACTCATCGAGCAGCAGCAAGCACGGCTGATCTGGAGGCATCAATTTGCGAATCACGTCACCGGCTGGAGCGATGCGCTTGGCGTCGTGTTCCGCCACAATATTGAAAAGCTCCAAGGCTCGTTCAGGCGAAACGCTCGCGCCTAGTTGGTAGGCGAGTTCGCCCCACGGCGTCATCCGCCGCGGCGTGCCGTCGTCACCTCCACGGCCCTGCAACCCGTCAAACTCCGTGCCCACGAACACAGCCACGTGGGCCTTCGGGATCGTCGAGACCTGCGCTTTGGAGAGGATCTGCCCCACCCCTGTCCACGACTTGGCCAACGGTCCTCCGTTGCCAAGATGGTAGAGCAGCGTGAGCGCGTGCGTCTTGCCCCCGCCGAATTGCGTTGCGAGATTATAGACCGCGCTGGTTTGAGCCGTCTCTCCGTTCAGTCGGCGGGCGACTTGGCTCGCGAGATCGAGCAGATTTGTCGCGAGATACGTCTTCGCGAAAAACTGTTCCGGCTTCGAGTAATCGTCATTCGCGCTTCCATCGCGCACCTTGTCGAGATGCACGGCAAACTCGCCCGCATCGAGCGGACGATCTTCGCACAAATCTTTGCGCGGCGTGACGACATTATACCAGGGCTTCAGCTTCATTCGGGAAATTAGTGCAGGGTGGTGAACCGCCCCGCGTTCCGTTCAAGGGCAAACCACGCAAAAAAGCCATGCGGAAAGGTGCTGGCCTCCGCGCGGGTGCCGACGACGAGAAGCGTCTCGCCTTCCAGCCCAGCGCGCGCAGCCACCCCAAGGGCTTCAACGACTTCGCGGTTCAGGTAGCTCACCAGCTCGCCGACTGCTTCGCGCTCCTTGCGGTAGCAAAAGACAATTCGCAGCGCGGCGCGCACCGTCAGCACCTTCCACAACGAGTAGGCGATGAAGTCCGCCTTCACCTGATTCTCCAGTTCCGCAATCAACGTGGGATACAACCACCGCCGCGGGCCTTCAGCGAAAGCGGTCACGTCGAGCGCGAGGTATTCGCTGCGCGCGACCGGAAGCAAATCGAGCTCGTGGCCTTTCGCCGACGCGCGAAGACCGACGGCCTCGCAGGCTTCCACGACGGTGGTCGTCAGCGCCTTTGTCCATTCGCCGAGCGGTCCATTCAATCCCGTCTCTCGCAGCCGCAGCGAAGCCGAACCATCGCGCGCCGCGACGAAGAACGCTTCCCGAAACTGTTCCTTCAATGAGCGGTCCATTTTGAATCGCTACTCGTCGGAAGTCGCCACTGACCAAACCTGAACGGCACTCCCTGCGGGTTCACGGTTGAGCTGACGTCCGGCGGGCACTCCGGGAGAGTTGAAAAACACATACTGAAAGCGCGCTCCCGCTCCTGAACCTTTCGAATGTCCTTCGTCAGCTTGTCGTTGTTGTCCGGCGCCACGGCCGCGAAAACCTCGGCAGCGACCACACCCGGCTCGATACTCTCGATGTCCGAACCGCTGGCGGTTCCGAGGTTTAACCGAAATCCGGAGCAGTCGTCTCGGTGCCAATCAAAGAGCATCCGTGCGCCCTCAAAGCTTACGAGGTAGGTGAACGTCTGATTGAGTTGCTCAATGAGGTTCAACGGAGTCCCGTCGAGCGGATGGAAGCCGGCACGCTCAAACTTGAGTGCCCTGAGCAACTGGATGCCACCTTCCACTCGCTTAACGAGTTGCTGCGCTGTATTGCGGGCAGACTCAAGCACTCGGATTTCCAATGCCCTGAGTTCTTCGAGAGTCCTGATTTCCATACCCGATGCGCTCAAATTGGGTGGTGATTCCTGTTCTGCTGATGGGTGACCCTCCACACGTAGCAAACGAAATCCTGCGCAGTAGCCCCTGCTGGTTCCGCGGCACTGAGGATAACGCGCATCGAAGTCGGAAACTGATTTTGCCCAAGCTCGTGGGCCGCGCCTCTCCAGAGCTGGCGCAAGCGTCCTTGTGAAGCCGAGACTTGGACTACGAGGTTCGGCTGCTGAATGTCGTGCGAAAGGATGGTTTCAAAGGCAGGCACCCGCGCTCCCCCATTGCCTGGATTGATATCAACGGTGAACACTTGGCTTTGCAGATGATTGTGCGTGCCAGCCAGCAGCAGCCACCGGTCGAACGGCTCAACCTGTCCAGGGTTGCTGATCCAATCGAGGCGAAACAAGTCGTCGAAGACCTCTTGAAGAAACCGACGCTTATCTGTGACGAACTTCGACTCGATAGCGTGTTGCCAAGCATGCTGGCCACCGGGGCGGGTCAAAACGAAATCGATCGACTTCTTTCGACCGGCATTTGGAGGCAACCCTTCAATCGGAACTTCGAGTTCTACGACCGTGCTGGTGGTCGCGGACAGATAGTTGTGCAGCGGGAATTTCAGCGAGGCTTCTGTGATGAGTTTGCCCCGCTCGCAGAGTCGCTCGAACTCCAACCAGTGGACGATTGCCTTGGCGAGATGGACGGGATTCATGGCTACAGCCCCAATCCCTTCTTCCGCGCCAGCACGCCGTCCACCCAGCGCTTCTCCTCGCAGGCTTTGGGGTAGAGCGCGCTGAGGGCTTGGGCGAGGCGCCAGAATTTGGCGTCGCGACCGGCAGCGTCATCGACGAGGAAGCGGCGGAGAGCTTCGCCCCGGCCGGCGGCGAAAAGGATCATCGACTGGTGCACGCGGTCGAGTGTGGTGTCTCCGACGCGCGTGACTGTGTGCTCGGCCCAGGCGGCTTCTGCGGCGGGAGTGCCAGGTGCAGTGCCGAGAAGTTCGGCGAGGAAGTTCGTCTGGCCATCTCGCGCCTTCTTTTTGCCGGTGGCGAGGGGCGACGATTCCTGGTCTTTGCCAAAGAGATGACGCGTGCGTTCGGCGACGGGCAGGAGACGGGCTTGGTCGCCTTTCACTTCCACGAGGTGGGTGAGCGCTTCGAGGTGCGCGCCGAGGCCTTGGGCGATTTTGCGGGCGGCGTCAAATTCGAGCATGAAGCCTTTCGGCACTTTCTTGCCGCTGGCGCTTTCTGCGTTGTCGTCATCGTCGTCGCTATTGTCCTCGTCGGTTTCGGCGTCGTTGGCGGATTGGGGTGCGGTGAGCGTCCAGAGCCACATGGCGGTGAGGCGAGCGTCGGGCTCGAAGCCTTCGGCGCTGGCGCCGGCGAAGACGAGGGAGAGGGCTTCGAGGGCGACGGCGGCCCAGACGTGTTCGAGGTATTCGCGCAGGGGGACGGGGTCACCGCTGGCTTTCTCCACGCGGGCGTAGCGGGAGAAGATTTCGAGCGCGGGGCCGAGGCAGGCGAAGATGGCGTCGGCGCCGACGACGCCTTCCTCCGCGAGGCGGGGCATCCATTCGTGGATGCGCCGGGGCAGTTCGGCGAGCACGTCGCGCCAATCGCCCACTTCGTCCGCGCGTAACGAGCCGTCGGCAGCCTCCCGTGGGCGAACGATAAGGTGAATCGAAGACGCTAGCGCGGCAGAATCTCGGGCTCTGATGCGCTGTTCCTGCTCAGTGTCGATTGGCCATGAGCCCGTAATCGTCCAACCTGCGTCAACCATCGCCTGAAGCTGCGCTTCCCATCCACTGGTCGATTTGTGCGCAAACACGACGACCCCAATCCCCGAAGGAGTTAGGACGCGCCTTCCTTCAGTCATCGCACCAGCCATGGCATGCTCAAAATAACTGCGATCCTTGCCAGTAGCCGGATCGACGATGCACTCAGCGAGTTTCGGCGAGAGCGGCTCCGAAAAAAGACCGCGGAGTTGGGGCGGACTTGTTCGCTTTAACCAAACGTAAAAGAAATCCGATAGCGAGGCGTATGGGACGGCATCGTAGTAGGGCGGGTCGGTGACAAATGCGTGAGCCGAATCGTCAGGTAGGCTATGGTGGCTCGCGTCGAGCTGAGCGGCGGTTCCTCCCATCTCTCCAAGGGCGGAATTCAGCTCGACGATTCGCGCTGGCGCTTCATAAGAGTCCTCCCAACCCGCAGTCCCGCCAGTCAGCGGACAGCCTTCAGCAAAATCCCATTTCATTGGGATCGTCTGTCCCGAGAACGACACCTCGACCTTCTCTTGGTCCGCCTGCGAACGCCACCAGCAGAGCGCATTAACCCGTCCGATAAGGCGATTCAAGCTGATCGCCAGCAGAGCTTGAATGACATCCGCGTATTCATCTGAAACCTCTTTGCGTGAGAGCTGTGCAGCCTCGTGGACCAGGTCCGCCAACGTCGAGAGAGTCAGCGCCTGACGGGCGGAAAATACATCACTCCATTTCAACATCCCGTAGTTTTGGATACGGAAGCCGAGAGTTCCGCGCGCAGGTAAAGCCTCGTCAGGAATTGGTGAGATGCTTTCGTTAGAGGCGCTCTTTCTGGCGAGCGCTGCGGTTGCTGAGTTCACTGCATCAAAATCCGCCTTCGTTGGCAGTCGGTAGAAGCGTCCTGTTCGCTCTGCGCGCGTTGTCACTACGCACATCAATTGCGCGTCAAAAGTTCCACCGTGGCGCTCGAAAAGTTGTGCTCGGATACGCGCAACTGGAGTTGTGTAGCCGCAGCACGGACATGTTGCTGAGCCGCGCCGTATCGTCCCGTCGAAACTGGGTTTGACGATTTTCTTTTGCGAGTCGTTCACGTCCAGCCACTCGGCTCCCTTCTTCACAATCAGTTGAAAGTCTACGCGCCTTGCTTCGACATGTGGGACCATCTGAAGAGCGAGAGTTCGAGCTGGCTTGCGCGCCAACCACATTGAACGAACGAGAGGCACCTCCGCGCCGCATGCCGGGCCTTCGCAGCGAATCGTGCGTGCCCAAAGATATGCTATGGGTGTCGCACCGTTTTCGTCCTGTGGGTAGAACTCAGCGAGGCGCTTGACGGCTTCGCTTTGAATCCATGCGCCGCTTTTCCGAAGGTCTTCTCCGAGCTTACGTCCAAACTTAGGGATGTATTCCAGAGCCACCTTGTTGAGCACAACTGGAATGGGGTTCAGGTCGCTGGCAAAGGCGTCGGCACCGATGCGCAGGGCTTCGAGCGGGATGGCGCCGCCTCCTGCAAAGGGGTCCACGACGAGGGGGCGCGGGTGCTCGGCAATCTTGGAACGGAGGTTGGTGATGGCTTTAGACCAAGCGCGCTCGTCCATCGACTCGACGAACCCGGCGTTGGCAGCATCCGCAGAGAGGCCATAGTGCGCGGCTGCGGTGAGAACTCGCGCGGTTTCGAGGAACGCCGGGACCGTCGAGCTATCCCAATTCGCAAAATCGGCAATGAAATCGAGCAGAGCCTGCCGGAGGGCGTGAGGATGCTGGGTCAGCGCCCAAGCGGAAGTGTGCCCACGCACCGCATCGAAAGTGGCCGCACTGCCGGCGCTGATGCGCGCCCTCTCCTCCCGAGCCCATCGCCACATCCGATCTGCGGCGATGAGTTGGAAGGCGCGCGGACAATGTTCATCCACTGGGTCCGGCCACAACGCCGCACAGAGCACTGCCCGGCAAGCCGCGAGCGGCCGCCGCGCCCACCAGATGTGGAGCGTGGAGATGTGCCCGTGCCGGATGGATTTCTCCCGCCGCGCATGGTCGGAGATGCGGCGGATGGGCAGGTCCACCTCGATGAGGCGTTTGGGGTAGCGGTCTGGCATTGGAAAATTGGATACAGGTTGCGTGTGCTCCTGTTTTTGCTCGAGACCGCCGTCCATACCACCTCGGGTCTGAGACCGCGGCTCAGCGCCGGGGAGCCTTTCAGCAACCTGCTCAGTAGTCTCTGGAACATTCGCCCACAAGCTTCCTTGCGGCGGACGGAGATCAGGATCAGCGGAAGCGCCTGCCGATGAACTCGGAAATCCAACGGGGCCGATTGGTTTGCCCAACAGCAGGAAATCCACAATCGGCGGTGGGCTAACGCTTTTGAGGACTTCCTTGGACGGGGCCTTGAGTTCCTCTCGCAACTCCATCAGCAACCGTCCGAGCACATTTGCTCCAGCGAGCGACCCGTCAGGCTGCGGTATCGCTCCCCAAAAATCGTCACGCTTTGAATCCTCGATGATCGGGCAATCCTCTGTGGCAAGCAGCAAGCCACCGAACGAACTCCAGTGCATCGCCAATTTGACGCGCAGCACCCATCTCATCACGCGAACTCGTATCGACAGCCAGTCCGCCCGCGAGTCATCCCGGTATGGCTTGCTTACCATTTTGGCCGTCATCGGGCTGTGCTGCTTGATAATCAGGCGCTGAACGTCCGGCAGGTGCGGAAAACGACACGACTGATAGAGCGCTTCAGCACTTGGAATGAGGACGCCACCCACGCGGAGGGCAAACCCGCCCGCCATGTTGGATAGAGCACCATACCTTTCCCGAGTGCTCCGAAAGGAAACACTTCCAATTCGCGAGTATGATCTAAACTGGCGAGGCGGGGCCACTAGCTTAAAAGAACTGCGCGAGGAAATTGTCCTCGAGCGTTTGAGTATTTGTTTTTCGTGGGAAGAGCGCCGGATATGCGCCCTGCTCTACCCAGAACACCAAAGGGCAATTGTTTGGGCAATTGCGGAAGGTCACACACATTGAGCCGAAACCCAAAGTATCGAGATTTTGGAAGCCGAGAGGGCGAAAACTCTCAGGCAAATTCGTGCATTCCTGCCGAATCTGACATCCCCTCATCAGGAACGCCTGCTCAAGGAGAATCTTCTGCGCGTCATTCTCGAAGATTCCGGCGGCGCCCGCGTTGCCAGCGGCTCGCAATGTCGCGGGGCGTCCCTTTGCTTGCAGCGCTGCAGCGTAGGCTTGGGCCTCGGGCGACTCTGGAATGATCGTTGGCCAGAGGGTATCAGCTGCATTTCGGTAGGTGCGACGGTTTTCCAAGTAGAACGAAGGTATGCGCCATTTGTGCATCTCGATCTTCTTCCCATTCGCTGACGCGGCTTCTTGGATCTTCTCGTCGATCCAATACGCTCCCTTGTAGAGAATCGGGCTTATGACGTGCAGTCGTGAAGACTGCGGGGCATCCGCTTCGACCCAATCGCATACGTCAGTGCGAACCCGGCTTCCGGTTCCGATGCAATCATCGAGATAGATGAAATCTCCACCGTCGCTTCCCGTATCCGTCAAGCCGTAGCCATAGGTTTCTTGCAACACTGTGTCGAACATAGCGAGGAGTTCATTTTGGCTGTTACCGCCCTTTTGAATCCGCAGGAAATTCGCTTCTCGCCAATAGTCGGCAGGTTCACTTGCGCCTGTAATTTTCTGCGAGCCCGCAAGGCCGGTCAGAAACTCCTTGAAGTTGGTTCGTGAGATATAGGTCCTGGCAAGTGCGTAATCGATGGCCTTCAATATTGGCCCTTGAGCGTTATCGGGGAACTGAGCCAACCAAGCGCGCACAATTTCTGGTGAGCGCGCAGAAACGCTTTCGCCGGCGCGGTAGTCGGCGATGGTCTTGGTGACACTCAGCAGCGCTGCTTCATCGAGTTGAGCCATATTTATGTGTTGGTGGTTCGGGTGAAACGCTCCATTGCTTAGAGAAGGAAAGAGTCCGGTTGTGAAAGGAAGTCATCGCGCATCCTCTACCCATTTTGAGAGCTGGCGAATGCAGTCCGCATCCTTCGCCCACTTGAGGATCGGTCCCAACTCCGACTTCAGATCTTCAACGGTGAAGTAACCGCACCGCCGATGCAGATCGAGTGCTTGGAAGGTTGGGCGGGAGAGCTGCCGCACAACTTCCTGTTCCCGCTCAGCGGGGAGCGCGATGTAGCATGGAAAACTGAGGTTTGGGCAGGTCGTGCTCAGATCGGACATCCGCAATACACCCGAGTAAATCGACGTGGAGCACTCGATCTCGAAGGCAGAGACAAGCTGGTTGTTTCCACGGAGCCAGAGGACGTCGATGAGGTTCACGATTTTCTGCGCATCCTCGCCGATGCCCAGATTCGGCAGCTCCGGGATGCTGAGTTCGCCGAGCCGCCGGCCGTCCCACGTTCGGCCCTGGTCATTCGACGCAATCCACACCTTGAGCCCGAGCTTGTGGCCGATTTGAGCAAGCATCGACTGCACCTCGCTGTGCTTCGGCACGGATTCGCCATCGTCGCCACGCGACACCATCTCTGGACGCGTGTTTGGAACCGCAGCCGTCGTTGCGGGAACGCTCTGCTCTTTGCTTCGATGAGCATGGCTCAGGACTGCCTCCAATGCCCAAGTATCGAGTCGGAATTCCTGGGCCAGTTCGAGCCAGCGCTCACGAAAGCTGAAGTAGTCTCGTAGCGGTTCGCCTGATTCGGAAAACAGACCAATCTCTCCCAGCGCCCAGCGCCCGGACTCGTAGTAAGCAGGCCACAGCTCGCGATTTTGCAGGTGCCACCATGCGCTGAGAAAGAAGGGCGCGCGGCCTGGCTGGAGCTTCACCTTTGGCACCTCACCAGAGCTGATCATGCCATCGAGGAAGGCGAGGAATTTGGACATCTGCGCTTTAGCGGCTTCCACACTTTCGGGAGGCTCAAGCGCCGCGATGATTTCCCGGCGCAAGGCGGTCTGCTCGGGAACATGCAAGACGAGCATGTTCAGGAACATCGCTCCCGAAGTGCCTTTCAGCCCGAACACATTCCACTCCTTCCGCGTCTTCGCATCGAACGTCTCGCGAAACGCGGGCAACGCAATCGTGCCATCGCGAAGCTGCTGCAAGAGTCCGAGGAGTTGCGGGACTACTGCGAGACGCCGCTCATTTCGAGCGTCTCGTTCGCGCTTCCACGCGGCATCCGCGGCGGCGGCATCGAGGAAGATTTTGAACTGATCGTGAGAGCCAGGAGGCAAAGGCATGTGAAAATTGGTAGTGGGGTGTCCGCGGCTTCAAACCGAGGAGGCGGGCGGATCTTCGCGGAGCAGAACAGGATGCTCAGCAGAGTCGAGCCGGAGCTTGTAGTGCTCCACTTTCACCACGGCCTGCCAGTCGAGCTTTGCCGGGTCGCGGAAGATGTTCAGCGTCGGCGTGGAGGCGCAGTGCGTGACGACGTAAAGCCAGTAGTCGCGACCGAGGCGCTGCGCAGTCTTGTATTCGTTGCTGGTGAGGGCGATCTCGCCGGTGTCGGAGCGGCCTTTCACTTCGATAAACCGGACATCAATCGCGGTCTGCGGATCTTCCGGGTGGGGCCTGCGCGAGATGAGATCGAAGCCGCGGTTTTCGGATTCGACGCTTTCGACGACGCGGCCTTCGGACCGCTCGTGGGCAATGACGAAATCCACGGCGATGCGCTCGATTTCAGGATCACTGACCATTGGCGCAATGGCGGGTGCCCAGCGATCAGGGTGTGGCAATACCCACGCTCGGCCAAGATGCTGAATGTTGCCGATGGAGCACTGGCGCTCCTGCTCCAGTTCCTTGCGGCGTGTCTGAAGACGGTGATCGAGCTCAAGAAGCTTGTCCTCGGAAATCTTAATGCGCCCGTCCAATCCTGATTCGATCGAGCCCGCCTCCTTTTGCGTGATGAGATCGACCAGGATCAAGTTCTCACGGTGGATGATCGCGTTCAGGCTGATTTCGATATGCTTGAGAATGGTTTTCGTCTGCCGTTCGCGCTCGTGGCGGCTTTCTTCCAGCATTGGCTGGAGCGCGTGCTGGAGAAGCGCAGCCTCAATGGAGTGGCGGTCAGGCAGTTTCACGTCATCCGGCACCGTCTCCGGCGTGCCACCTACCGCGAGGTCGAGGAAGATCGTCGGCTGTTTCACGCTAAGTGTGCCGTCCATTTCTGCCTGCATCACGAAGATGCGTTTGTTCAGCATGTTCCCGCGGCCGTCGTAGATCGCCGAGGTGAATACGTCGAGACGCGCGGGCGTTTGCCGCTGCAGGTCGAAGAACACTGCACCCCGCGAAAGGTGATCGCGGACGTGTTCGGCGACATCTTCTCGAACGGCTTCAAAAAGCGGATGCCCCGGAGTGACCCATTCGAGCGTCGGGTCTTGCAGGAGCAACGTTTTGTCGAACGTGATCTGGCTATACTCGCGTCCGAGCTTGCCGAATCGGTTCTCCAGACGCTCCCCGGTCGGCCACAAATTGCGGGGCACCTTGCCGATGCGGTAGCGGCGTTCACCGTGTTTGAGAGGCTTGGGAGTGATCCCCGTGAGCGGCCCCGCTTGGAGGAAGAAATCCTCGATGACCTCGGGCACGAGGCGACGCTCGCGAGCCTCTGCTGTCTTGCCGACGATGGCGGAAAGATTGAGTTCGCGTTTGGCGAGGCCTTCGAGGGTCGAATTGGTGATGCTGGCAAAACGCCGCGTGTCCACCTGTTCGACGATGCGCTGCTTGATCAGCTCCTCCGTCATCTGATTGTGCGCATACATATCGCGCAGCATCTTCTCGAGCTGGTTCGACGGAAAGACGTCGCCCAGGACGTTGAAAATCTTGCCGGTCCGTTTTGGATCGAGGTCATCCTGGATCGCTTCGATGCGCTCGAAAAGTTTGTGCAGCACGCGGCCTTCGCGCGTGTTCGTGGAGACGAAGTTGAAGATGAGGCAGTCCTTTTCCTGGCCGTAGCGGTGGATACGCCCCATGCGCTGCTCCAGCCTCACCGGATTCCACGGAATGTCGTAGTTCACCATCAGCCAGCAGAATTGGAGGTTAATGCCCTCGCCAGCGGCTTCGGTGGCAACCAGGACCTGCGCCGATTCCCGGAATTCGCGTTCAGCATAAATGCGACTCCCCACCGTGTCTCGATCCCCGACCTTCATCCCGCCGTGAATCTGAGTCAGCGCCAGACCCCATTCGCGTAGCTTGCCAAGGGGACGATGCTCCTTTCCGTCGCCCGCCAGAAAGTCGAGCGTGTCTTTGTGCTCGGTAAAAATGAGCAGCTTCATTTTCGAGTCGGCGAACACACCCTGCGTGGTGAGCAGGTCCTTCAGTGCGACGAGTTTCGTCTCGACCTCTTTTGCTTCGAGCGTTCGAGCGTGGTTGATGAGCTTAGTGAGTTCCGCGATTTCCTCGCGCAACGCGGCCGGATCGACTGAAGCGACGACGTCTTCGAGCTGCGCTATGATCTCCTGCTGTTCCTCGTCCGGGAGGTCTTCAAAATCCTCAGGCAGCCGCTTCTGCATTTGGTCCCTGCGATAGCCTTCGGGATCGGAGAGAATCCGCTCTCTCTTGTCTTTCATGCGTTCGAGGCTGCGCCGAACAGCATATAGGCTGGACGCGAAACGCCGTTGGAGCATCGCCATTGTGAATGCGAGGGCGCGCCCGCGAGCAGAGTCGTCACTTGCCGCTTTGATAGATTGATCTTCGACGTAGCGGGTCAGCGCGTCGTAGAAATCAAGTTCTTCCTCGGAAATCTGGAAGTCGCTGGTGCGGACCATGCGCTTCGTAAAGAGCATCTTCACTTTGCCAGTGTCGGGATCGGGGAAGCTCACGAGCGCTTCCTTCACACGGCGAAGGTAGAAAGGCGCTTCGCGCCGCTCCATCGCAGCTTCGATGCTTTTTACATCGCCGTACACGTCGCGATCCAGAAGCTGCAAAAATAGGCTGAAGTTCTCCGGATCGCCTTTGTGCGGCGTGGCAGTCATGAGCAAATAATGGTCGGTCATCTGGGACAACGATTCGCCAAGCTGATAAGCGAGAGTTTTTCGCTCCGAGGTGTAAGCGCTCATCTTGTGTGCTTCATCTACGATGATGAGATCCCACCGACTGCGAAGAAGGCTCTCCTTCGCGTCTTCGACGCGGGAAACCCACGAGACTGAAGTGACGACCTGATTCTTGTCCTGCCACGGATTCGAACCGTAATTCGCGCGAAGAACGTCGCTGCGAATAACCTCAAACGATTCGCGAAACTTGTCCTTCATTTCCCGCTGCCATTGGAAGGACAAGCTGGCTGGCGTGATGATCAAGATGCGCTTCACCAAGCCGCGGATTTTCAGCTCCTTGATCAGCAGGCCTGCCATGATCGTCTTCCCAGCGCCAGGGTCATCGGCGAGCAGGAATCGAATCCGCGGCAGTCGCATGAAGTAGTCGTAGACGGCTTCGAGTTGATGCGGCAGCGGATCGACGCGCGCGATGGAGAGCGAGAAGTAAGGGTCGTATTCGTAGGCAAGCCCAAGGCGCAGTGCCTCGATGCCAAGGCGGAACTTGCGCGCGTCTCCATCGAACGGCCCTCGTTCCGGCGAAGCCTCAAGCAGAGCAACCTGCTCGACGCTCAGAATGGGCTGGTAGAACTGATTCGTATTCAGACCGCTCCCAACGATTTTCAACGACCCGCCCATCGGCACCGTCATCGCAACGCGGACCGGTTCCGGGAAAAGCGGACCGCGGAGCACCGTGTTGGGTTTGATGTCGCTGAAATTCATCGAGTGGGGATTCTCACAAGCCCGGCTTGCCGCGGCAAGATACCGTTGGGCTGACCTCAAAGAAAACGAGCCCCAAATTTTCCTGCTTGACGCCGCAAGCAGTTTCGCTACGGTGAGCACCGTGACGCCTGAACAGCAATCTCTAGCGGCAATTTTTCGCGAGTCCCGTGACCGACTCGGCCTGACCCTTCGCGAAGTCGAAACGAAGACCGGAATCTCAAACGCCTACCTCAGTCAGCTCGAAAGTGGAAAAATCAAGGAGCCTTCGCCGAAGACTCTTCACAAGCTGTGCGAGCTTTATGGTTGTTCCTATTCTCTGGCCTTGGAGCTAGCGGGGTATCCGGTTCCCAATGAGCGTCGGGTGCCGGTCGCTGCGCGGTTTGCAGCGCGCATTGGAAAGACCACCCAAGAGGAAGAGACAGCATTGGTCGAATATCTGCAGTTTCTCCGCTCTCGAAAAAAATGACAAAATGACCTGGTCGTACTCAGCGCATCACCTGTTCAAGAAGTGTCCGCGAAAGTGGTTTTTCAAATCCGTTTTCGCTGACTCCAGAGCAAATGACCCTGCGCGCCAGGAGGCTTATCTTCTCTCCAAGATGCAATCGCTCTACGCATGGCGTGGGCAAGTCGTCGAGTCCGCGATCCAGGACTATCTCATTCCATCGCTCGAAGTGGATCTACAGCCGCCGTTGCAGGACACCATCAAGGCCGCAAAAGAAACCTTTGACGAACAGCTCGCGTTTGGTCGTAACCACCGCATTCGCGAACCTGGCATGACGCTCAAGCAAGCCGGGAAAGCGTTTGCGGCATTTACTGAATTAGAATACGGACAGCCAATTTCCGATGAGGACTACCTCCAGGCTTGGGAAGAGGTGCAAACTGCTCTGCGGAATTTCTATAAACAGACCGAGCTAAAGTCGCTTCTCAAGGCCGGAGCATATCGCGTCGCGCAAAAGGTCCTCCAGATGCAACACTTCGGGGCGACGGTTCGTGCGGTTCCCGACTTAATTGTTTTCTTCCTCGACCGCGCACCGCTTATCGTAGACTGGAAAGTGCACACATCGGGCATCCATGACTATGCCGATCAGCTCGCGATCTATGCCGTTGCGCTCGCCAGAGTGAAGCCGCACGCGGATTACGGACGCTACGCGCGCAGCTGGAAGGAAACCGAGATCGAGTTGCGAGAAGCACAACTGCTGCGGGGTTTGGTCCGTCAACATACTTTGGATGATTCTGACGTCGCGGAGGTCGATGACCGGATTGCGGCCGGCGTTATCGCCCTGCGCGAAGCCTTCGCAGGGAAACGCTCCTCTGAGCTGCATTCCAAGGATTTTCCAACCGCACACGACCCGCAGACCTGTCAGTCCTGCCAGTATCGAAAGATTTGCTGGAACTCCGACCCATGAATACCGAAACCAACATCTACAGGATAGTCAATCTCGCTGAGCTGTCTTCCGAGTACCGGCTCTATCGAGTCAAGGGTCTGAGTGAAGGTCAGGAGGATTACTATCGCAATTTGAACTCGTTGGTGAATCGACTCTCACGGCAATTGCGCTCGCCGGTCACTTTTCTCCATCGCGACGGAACTGCATTCTTGGTCATCCGCGAGGACGGTCATGAAGTGGAAACGGAACAGCCTGTAATTGGGCGGACGACCTACTTGGAAAAGGGAACTGAAGTTTTGCCTCTGAACTTTGGCAAGTTGGATGAGCAAGGAATGCGGATCGCACTTCGCTTCCTTCAGTTCTCGATCCAAGGATCGCTTCGCAGCGATTACGGTCTGTGGCAACCCGGTCCCGGTCACCCGTTTTACGAGAAGGAATCGCGAATCGTGGGGAACGGCGCCGCATTGCACCGCGGGTTTTTGGTTCGAGCGACGGCCCTGAAGGATGGATGCATTGGGCTTTGCGTTGATATGCAACACACCTTCCTTTCAGCAAGGCCCCTGCCGACAAATCTGAGTAAGCGTGATTTTGCGAGGTATAAGGCGAGCCACGCCATCTACAAATTCGGACACTCGTGGTTCGGCATCCAACTGGCCGAATGGTCGGAACTGAGTGTTACCGAAGAGAAAATTGCTGACAACGGGAAGAGGGTCAACATTCTCGAGTATCTCCACTCTCACTGCGGAGCCCCGCTTCCGCCGGAAGTCGTTCGGCTCTCGAAGGATTGCTCCGTGGTATTCTATTACAACGGCCGCGACGAAATGCGGGCAGCACCATCGGCGTTGTGCTACCCGGTGCTTGATCCCGCCGATCCCGCCATCCGACGTGATCGCCGCATGACGATTCTTGATCCGGATGATCGTCGGCCCCAAATCAAGCGCGCTGTTCACCGCCACCTTTCGCGCCTGGAGTTCGGCAGAATTCCGCTACGGCTTGCGGACAAAGCAGAGACCATACCCGCTCGGACATTCCCTATTCCTGACCTGCGTTTTGGTGGAAGCACTACCTTGTCGCTCCGCGGCACGCCGGGGGCAAAATCTACAACACTGCCAAACCTCGGTCGTGATCGCCTTAATCTTCTGCGCGACAAAGCGGTCGGCTTTTTCATCCAGAGCCCGATGCAGCAGCAATTCTTCTTTATGCCGGAAACCATCCGCCAGAGTTGGGGTCCGGAGTTCCTGCGTCAACTCTGCCAGACGGTCGATTCGCTTTATCCACAAGAACACGGCTATAACCCTAAACTCATTCCGTACGACGACCGGACAGGCAGCGCTTTCTTTCATCAGGCGCTGGCCATCAAAGCCGCTGCCGAATTGCACCAGGTGGGATCGGGCTTCGCGGTCGTTATGGTTCACGATCCATCCAGCAAACAAAAGCGGCAGCATGATGAGCTTGCTGCATGTGCCATTCAGACGCTTTACAAAGACTTCGATATTCGCTCGGGAGTCATCCACACGGAGATCGGTTCAGACTGCTACAACTTGCGTTCTTCGGGTTCTGGTGCCCCGCAGTATTCTCTCGCACCAGAGAAGCGCGGCAAATTTGACGGTTATTTGCGCGGAGTCGCCATCAACAAGGTCCTTTTAACCAACGAGAAGTGGCCGTTTGTGATCGCGGATACTATGCATGCGGACCTAACGATTGGAGTTGACGTAAAGTCACACTACGTCGGCTTTACAGCAATCGCAAAGGGTGGCGAATACATCGAGAGTCGGTTCGCAAACTGCCGCTTCGCCGAACAGATCCAAGCTGACGAGTTTCGAAAGCTGTTGATCGAAGCAGTCGAAGGATACAGCAAGAAGACCGGCGAATTTGCCCGTTCACTCGCACTCTATCGAGACGGTCGCATGTTTGAGCCGGAGCAGTTTGGCGCCGGCCAAGCGATGGAGTTCTTGACTAGCGAAGGCTATGTCGCTCCTGGCGCGACGCTCACTTCTCTCGAAATTCCGAAGCGCAGTTTTACTCCACTCCGGTTGTTTGAGGTTGGTTTCAATCGGACTACTGGTCGGCCGCACAGTTCCAACCCTCCGGTTGGCAGATACTATATTGCCAATGATGCTGAAGGTTATGTCTGCAGCACTGGCAGCCCCTTCGACCGCCAAGGAACGGTCAACCCCCTACACGTTAGAAAGGTCTCTGGACCGCTCTCGATCGCGGACTGCCTAGAGGATATTTACTGGCTGACAGTTCTGGCTTGGACGCGACCGGAAGACTGCACGCGCTATCCAATCAACATCAAACTCAACGACAGGCGCCTATTCGAAGACGCCGCTTCCTATGATGAACACGAACTCAAAACTCACGAAGAGGAGACGAAACGATGAGTGACACAGCCATAGTTACAGGGGGATACCAAGACGTGCGGGATTTGGCAAAATCGGTCGATTGCCTGCTTCTCGATCTCAAGTCGGGGCGTGATCCCGACGAAAAGACTATCAAACCAGTTGTCGAATTGGTTGAAGCCCTTCAGGATGAAAAGAGTGCGGCTGCATCAGCGCAATTCCTTGGCCTGCTTTGGCACCGCAGGGGAAGGCCCAACTCTTCGCGATTCAACCAGATCGCATGCGAATTGCGCGAGCACCGGGCAAGCCCCATGACAATGAAGGAACTGGAAGATTTAGCCGCTGCATTGGATCAGGAGCGCGCGGACATTTCACAGCGAATGCGGGGAGTGTAAATGCTTGATGCGTATCTGTCGGGTTCGGTCGGGCAGCTATTGGAGAGGGCGCGCCATTTGCAGGCGTCGATCTCGCGTCAGCTAGCGGTCAAGAAGGATTTGCCGTCGGAATTTCACCCGCTGGCTCAAACGTGCCGTAACGAGGTCAATAATCTTGTTGTCGATCTAGGGTCGCTTCTATCCGACCCCCGCTTTCAACGCCAGGATTTGCAGGCAATCCGATTGCGCGCATACAAGCGCATCATCGAAGAGATGGATTTCCTTGAGCTTGTCGGTGTAGCGGCACTCATCCGGGTCAACGACGAGGATCGCTCAATGACCAAGGTCGTCGGCCTCATCGCGCAGGAGATAAACTATCCATTGATTCCCCCCGTGGTCTCTTGCCAATCGCAGGGGTATTTTCAAGCGTTTCCGGGCTTGAACCTACTGTCGATTCCGCAGAAAGAGGTCTATTTTCTTCTGCACCTGCCCGATCTTTACCACGAACTCGCGCACTTTATTTTAACGGAACGAAACAATCCGACTGTCGAACCATTCCAAGACGCGCTGAAGCGCTCAATTATGGCAGGGAGGGGTCATGTCGCAGACCTGTTGAACAAAGAGGGGCGAGGCACGAGAGGATTCTCCAATCGGCTCACTTCTTGGGATGGAAATTGGGTATCCGGTTGGGGAATCGAACTGTGTTGCGACCTGTTCGCTGTGCTCGCCTGCGGCCCTGCGTTCGCGTGGTCGCATCTCCACCTCTGCGCCAAGCGGGCTGGTGACCCATTCCTGGTCGATGATGCGCCCGACTCGACTCATCCACCTGACGCTGCACGGATGTTCGTGATGCTTGAAGCGCTCGGAAAGCTTGAGTATGCGGCCGATGCGCTGGCAATTGAAGAAAAGTGGAATCTGCTCCTGGCTGAGGCGGGATACCGTCAGAATCCCAACTACACGATTTGCTTTCCTCAAGCTCTGCTTACTCAAATCGTGAATCACGCATTCGCCGGCTACCAAAACATTGGTTGTGCTCCGTCTTCACGATCGTTGGGTACGAAGACTCATGACCTGTTCAATGAGGCGTGGGACCGGTTTTGGTGTGCGCCAGACCAGTACGCGCAGTGGGAAAAAGTCAACCGCGTCGCAGTGTTTCCGGGCGGGTAAGCGCGACCTCCTTGTTGCGTTGACGTGCAGCTTGACCAAGGGATCCGAAATGGCCGTCAAGCAATGGCAGTGACGGCAGCCGCAGCCGCGAGTTTGATCTTCTTGTTCGGCCCATTGCCTTCAGTGGTGACAAGCCCGGCCCGCGATAGGCCCTCGACTTCCTTCGCCAGCATCGCGCTCGGGAGGCTCAGCGCATCGGACAGGCTGCGCGGTGTCCGGACCTCATGTTTACGGAGCAGACGCAGCACGCCCTTCTGCGCTTCGCTCAGCGGGAAGTTCTGCATTTTCGCTGCGGCCTCCGCTGCATCGAGGCCGTCGAGGATTTTAATCCAATCGCGAAGGTGATACCCGCGATTCTGGTTGGCGACGACACCCGAAGCCTGAACTCGCCACTTTCGAAGAGGCGAAGGAGTTCCTCGATGCGAAGTGGAGCAAACCCGCCGTGCCCGCCGCATGAAACGGTATCGCTCAGTCGGAGTTCGCCCGCTCTTGCCGCAGCGCACGCTTGATTACCTCGCGCGCGGCGCGGCGGAAGGGCAGCGCAACGCGGAGTTGTTCGAAGCGGCGTGCCAGTTCCGCGACGCCGGCATCGTTGCCGAGGAAGCCGAGACACAGTTGCTCGCGCGAGCAACGCTGGACGGTTTGAGCGAGACCGAGGCGCGCACCGCCATCGTGCTCATCACGCCCCGCATCGGCACGAAGCAGCACATCGATCTGCACGACCCGTTCACCGACTCCCAGATCGTCGAAATCTCGACCGTCTATATGAACGACGCGATCCGAACGGCGCCCAGCCGGCACTGGATTGTTTCGCTTCCAAAGTGGATGCCGCCCCAGCCGCCGACGTTTCTGGAGCGGCTGGAAGGGACAGCAGTAGAAAGTCAGCAGGATGAAATCCGGCTCGCCACGGTCTACCTTGTTTCGCCGCCGGATGCGGCCGAGGACGCCGAGCCCGACGTGTCCTGGACGCCCTACGTCGCGTATGCCGTCTTCTGGAACCTGAACTATATCAGCCGGGCGCAGGAGCCAACCCTCCCTTCAAGGCCACTGACCCTGCACACGGGTCTGCTCAATGGCATGGACGCCCAATGACAAAGCCGTTGCGAAGGCGGCAGCAGACCGAGCGCGTCGCCGCGCGGAGCAGGAGGCCATCCGTTTGCACGCCGACTACAAGATCAACAGCATCGACGACCTGTGGGCGCTCGAACTCAAGATCCGGGAATGGCGCCGAGACAGACAGCATTGCTTCACGCTCAACTACGAGCGAGGCAACGAACAGCTTTCGGATTGGCTTGCCAGAGGTTGGCTCCTTGATTCCGATCTTGAGCGGATGTCTCCAGAACGTCTCCATGCAATCCACGCCAAGGCCTAACGAAGCAGGCTTCGCTTTGACCGGCGGCGGCAAGGCCGTCGGAGCGTCCAAGCGAAGCGTGGTTGAACGAAGACGGCCGCGCAGCCGCGGCCGCCGGCGGGATGGGCGCCAAGATATCCTGTGAAATCTCGCCGGAACCGTGGACATTCGGCCCATGCATCTCTGGATCAAAGCCGGCGCGCTCCTCGTCGGGGTGTGGCTGCTCGTGGCGGGCGTGATCGGCCTCAAAGGGGTCCTCGGCGCCCGGAGTGGCCCGGCGAAGATCATGGTGGTGTGGTGGGGGAGGTTATGCTCCATTTGGCACGTCCCGGTCTGGTTGGCATATGATTCAGTCGTCCCCGCGGAAACATATGCCGACAGAACCGGAATTCACCTCCCGGGAACCTCTGCCGAACACTGCTGATATGCCGACCTCCCTCTCTGCGTCGGCGGCTGAATACGATGGTAGGCGACTTTGCACGCGTCCCGTAGAATGAATGCTTTAGGCTGCCGCCTCCACGATCATGCCACCCGATTCCGAGCAACACCGCAGCCCAGCTTCGCGTCGCTCCCGAGCCTGGCCGGTAGTTCTCACAGTTGTCTGCCTCGGCATCTTACTTGCCATGCTCGCTCCAACGCTTCTTCTGTTCGTTGGCTTCCACGGCGCGATGAGCTCCTTCGGCACATCACACGGTCCGAGTCAGCCTCCACGGATTATCGAGCTCGGGGGCTTCATCATCCTCGGCGCGCTTCCACTCGCGATCTTTCTTCTTCGCCGCGCCTTCTCCCGTCGCAACAAATGACGCCTAACGAAGAAGGCTTAGCTTCGACTCCTGGCCGGTCGGGTCGCGCCCCTTCAGGGCTGATCTGTGTGACGAACCAAGCCCCATGGCGTTGCCATGGGCTATCTCCTTTGGCGCCGTTGGCGCAGGGGAGTACCTGCCGCGCCATGCAATTCTAGCACCGACCGCCGGCTTCCTCCCGCTGCTGGCCGCCGTCGGCCTCAAAGGGGTCCTCGGCGCCCGGAGTGACCCGGCGAAGATCATGGTGGTGCAGTGGGGGAGGCTATGCTCCATTTGGCCCGTCCCCCCGTCTGGTTGGCATATGATTCAGCCGTCACCGCATTGATATGCCGACAGACCCGGAATTCACCTCAGGAACCTCTGCCGAACATTCTAAAATGCGACCTCTCCCCCCTCGGCGACGCAATAGGATGTTAGGCGCTAAGACCCGTTTTCGCCCTGCGACGCTCTTGAGACTAATTCTTGCGCTTGGAGCCAGCGTCTCCGCTGGCGTGGTGTTTGCAAGTTGCTCCTCGCTGTCGCCGCTGGCGCGCTCGGAGACGTCGATTCAAGCGCGACTGCTCAAGCAAACGCCCGTGGGCACACCTAAGCAAGCGATCGTTGCCTATATCGCTCGTGAGAAGTTTCAATCGATTGAGGAGCAGGGCACCGCCGCGACGAGGGAAGCTCTGACGCCGGTCGGCGGCTCGCGACTCGCCGCGGAGCTCGGTAGTCACACTACGTTCGTCGACTTTGTTTTTCCGTTGCGAGCCTACGTTTATGCGACGTGGAGTTTTGGTGCAGATCACAGATTGGCGGCTATCCACGTTTACCGAGAGACCGATGGACCATGACAACGCCTCTGACGAAGTCGGGTCTAGCCTTGGGAAAGAGCTTTCAGGCCGAGGCCCGGCTCAGCGTTCACCGATCTCGTCCTTCTTCCCATACCCGGCCTCGGGGAGGCTGCCGGTGGGCTGGGTTGCCGTGATCGAAGACGACCGCGCAGCCGCGGCCGCCGGTGGGATGGGGCCAAGATATCCTGTGAAATCTCGCCGGAACCGTGGACATTCGGCCCATGCATCTCTGGATCAAAGCCGGCGCGCTCCTCGTGGGGGTGTGGCTGCTCGTGGCGGGCGTGATCTTTGTCGCCCGCAGCGCGAAGCCGACGCCCGAATCGGTGGTGCGCTATGCGGAGGAGCATCCGGTGGAGGGCCAGACGCCGGCGGAGCGGGAGCGCATCATGCGCAAGCTCGCGAACGAATTGAATCAGCTCGATTACGACCAGCGGCGCGAGGTGCGGATGGGCAAGCGCCTGGAGGTGTTTTTCAAATCGCTGCAGCCGCCGGAGCAGTCGCACTTCATCGATCTCGGCCACCTTGCGCGGGTCCTGTTCTAAGACCACGGCTATGAGTTCGTCTTTTGTCCACCGCTGGCTTGTCGTTTGCGTTGCCGTCGCCACTACGTGCGCGGTCAACGCCGACGGCGCCACCGATTCCAGCGCTCCCAGTCACCTAAACTGGGCTATGCAGCTCCTGTCGGACACGTCCGTTCCCGAGGCTCAGAAGTTGCGTTTGCTCAGAGAGCGCGTCACGCAACTCAATCAGTCCGCATCCGCTGACGACCGCTTGGAGGCTGTCGCCGTTAACGGCGAACTGGGACACGTTTTCGACGCGCTGTTCGTAGCCTCCACGCCTCGGCGGCTGCTCACCGACCCGGACGCGGAGGTTCGCCGCGAAGCGCTCTATTCGTGCATCGGCTGGTGGCAGCGTGCTTTGCCCGCTCTCCCGCAGATCGCCGACCTTCGAAAGGATCTCGACCCAAAAGTGCGCCGAGCGGCGCGTTTTGTCTCCGTGAAGCTCCGCGGATTGGAGCACCCTGCGAAATGACCAAGGGCGTAACCCGGCGGTCGAGCGAGCGGCTCCGCGTGTCATCGCGCCTGCGCCAAGCCGCCACCGCCTTTCCGCTCACCGGCAGGCGTGCTGCCACGCTCCGCCGTCGCTCACCTTTTGTTCGTTAGGCCCCTAGCGGTATGTCACGCCTACTCATCATCTCCGTTGCCAGCGTCACGCTTGCGATTGCCGCATTCGGATACGCCAGTTATCAGGCGTCCTGGATGCCGCGGTATGGCGAGGCCGAGCCGTTGCATCCGATTGCCGCAGAGTTCGGTCGGCAGCTCGTTGCACGTCTCGCCCGTGACGGTCGCCAGGAGATTCAGTGGACCGACATCACCAGCCTCCTTGCAGACGAGCGATTCGCCAAACTCCGTGACAGAGGTTTTGTTCCTACCGCGCGTCCCGACGTCCTCATCACCATCCGCGTCAATGATCGATTCGAGTTTCCGATTCATGCAAACGGAACCACCGGCTTCGCTAAGCGTAACGGCACCTAACGAAGAAGGCTTCGCTTCGACCGGAGGCGGCAAGGCGGGCGGAGCGTCGAAGCTAAGCGTGGTTGAACGAAGACGGCCGCGCAGCCGCGGCCCTCGGGATGGGCGCCAAGATATCCTGTGAAATCTCGCCGGAACCGTGGACATTCGGCCCATGCATCTCTGGATCAAAGCCGGCGCGCTCCTCGTGGGGGTGTGGCTGCTCGTGGCGGGCGTGATCTTCGTCGCCCGCAGCGCGAAGCCGACGCCGGAATCGGTGGTGCGCTATGCGGAGGAGCATCCGGTGGAGGGAAAGACGCCGGCGGAGCGGGAGCGCATCATGCGCAAACTGGCGAACGAATTGAATCAGCTCGATTACGACCAGCGGCGCGAGGTGCGGATGGGCAAGCGGCTGGAGGTGTTTTTCAAATCGCTGCAGCCGCAGGAGCAGTCGCACTTCATCGATCTCACGTTCCCGGCCGGTTTCCGGAAGATGATGGATTCCTTCAATAAGATGACGCCGCAGAAACGGAAGCAGTTCGTGGAACGCACGCTGGCCGATATGCGCCGGCGCGGGGCCGAGGAGGAGCCGCCGCGGCCGGACGATCCAAACGTACAGAAGATCATCGCGCAGGGGCTGCACTCGTTTTACTCGGAGGCCAGCGCCGAGACGAAACTGGACCTGGCGCCGCTGGTGGAGCAGATGCAGATGAACCTGCAAGGCCTGCGCTAAGTATGGCTTCGCAAGACCACAGGATGATCCGGCAGGCAGGATGCCTGCGGACCGCACAGGCTGGGAAGCCTGTGTTCCGGCGCGGGGGCGGCTTCACGCTGCTGGAGCTGCTGATCACGATCGGGCTGATCGCGCTGCTCGCCGGCCTGGGGTTTCCGCTGGTGAGGCGGATGCAGGAAAGCGGCCGCGCGACCGGCTGTCTCTCGAACCTGCGCCAACTGGGCGCGGCGCTGAATGTCTACCTCGGCGAGCACGAAGCGACCTTGCCGGGCTGCGAAGCGGGCCGGAAGAGCCGGTCCGAAGAGGTGGAGGTGATCGATACCGTGCTCGCGCCGTACGTGCCGACTCCATCCACATTCGCCTGCCCCGCCGACCACAAACACTTCGCCGAGAGCGGCACGAGCTACATCTGGAATAGCGTTCTGAAGAACCAGCGGGTGGCCAACCTGAGGTTCTTCTTCATCGAGGACCAGAGCCGGATTCCGTTGCTTTCGGACAAAGACCCATACCACCCGTATCTCGAGGATAAGGTGAACATCCTCTACGCGGATGGCCACGCGACGGTGGAGCTGAAGTTCTGGGTGCGGGAGGAAATCGAGGGTCAGCGCGCCGGCCGCTGAGCCGCGACCTCCGCTTTGAGATCGGCCAGGATCAGCTCGTAGCGGGCCTTGCGGCGCTCGTAATCGGCGACGCCCGCGGGGGTATCGAAGCGGAGCGTGGCGCGGAGTTGCTCCAGTTGCGTGTAGAGCTCCTTGAGGGCCTGCTGGCGTTCCTGCGGCGATTTGGTTTTGTCCGAGGCGCGCTTTTCCAGGGTGCGGAAAGTTTGGTCGGAAGGCGCCACGGGCCACGAGGGCTGCGCCGTTCCCGGGGCGGTCTGGCGTTGCCACTCCTGCACGCGCGCCGCCACGCGGCCGAAGGGGACCATGAAGGCGAGATTGAGCGCGAAGCCTCCCACCGCTTGCAGCACCAGCATCATCACGACGAAGATGGCCGCGCTCGAGAAACGGAAATTGTAGACCTTCATCGGCACCACGAAGAGCGCCACCAGCATCACCAGGCCCATCAGCGCGATCAGCCCCGCCGCGAGCGGCAGACTGCTCATCGATTGCACCTTGCCGCCGGTCTGGAGCAGCACCAGGAACGTCTTGGGAACCAGGATCGCGCTGACCACGCCGGCGGCGAGGCCAAAGGCGAAGTAAAGGCCCCAGACCTTGATCGCATTCACGAAGCGGTCGTCTTCCTGCTCGGTGAGCGGCTTTGCGGCCATCCAGTAGGAGACCACCGCCAGCACTTGGGTGAGCACGAAATAGAGCGCGAGGAGCGGCCAATCCGGGGCGAGCCGCCGGGCCAGTTCGAGCGCCATCGCCTTCAGGTCCGGCGCGGGCGGCGCCTGGGCCAGGAGCGAGAGCGCCGCCAGGGAAAGTGTTTGCATGTGGGCGGAAGCTACAGGAATCGTCGGGCGGTTCAACGCCGCACTCCCGCCCATGCCCGCCGCCCAATGATCCGGCTCGAACGTCTCTCGAAAGCTTTTCGCGGGCGCCCGGCGCTGCACGCGCTGACGCTGGAGGTGCGGGCGGGCGAAATCTTCGGGCTGCTCGGGCACAACGGCGCTGGCAAGAGCACCGCTTTCGGCATCCTCCTCGGCCAGGTGTATCCCGATGCGGGTGAAGCATTCATCGAAGGGGTATCGGTGCAGCGCGACCGCGCGCGCGCTTTGGCGCGGGTCGGGGCGATCTTCGAGGCGCCCGGCTTCTACGATTACCTGAGCGGGTGGCGGAACCTGGAAATCTTCACTTCGTACTCGGCCGCGGTGTCGGCTTCGGAGATCGCGGCGGCGGTGGAAATCGTCGGGCTCACCGGGCGCATCCACGATCGGGTGCAGACCTACAGCCACGGCATGCGGCAGCGTCTCGCCCTCGCGCAAGCGCTGCTGCCCGAGCCGCGCCTGGTGCTGCTCGACGAGCCGACCGAGGGCCTCGACCCCGAGGGCATCCATGAAATCCGCACGCTCATCCTGCGGCTGAATCGCGAGCGCGGGCTCACCGTGCTCTTCTCCTCGCACCTGCTCTCGGAGGTGGAGCAGATGTGCCACCGGGTGGCGATCTTGAACGAAGGGCGCCTCGTTTTCACCGGCCCGTGGTCCGAGCTCCAGCGGGCTACGCGCCAGTATGCGCTGGAGGTGGATGATTGGTCGCGCGCGGCCGAAGTGTGTCAGCGGGCCGGCGCCACGGTGCTGGCGGTGGGGAGCATCGAGCTGCCGCTGGAGGCGGATGCGGCGGAAGTGGTTTCCGCGCTCGTCGGCGCGGGCGTGAAGGTGAGAGCGTTCGAGCCGGTGCGACGGAGCTTGGAATCGCTGTATCTGGAATTGGTGGGGAAGCCGGGGACGCATGACGCCAACGTCGCGGCGCTTCGCGTGGAATCGACGTGAGAAAGGAGCCCCTCATCGCCCCAGCCACAGGAGGCCCGCGCGCAGCCACAGCGGGATCGTGAGCAGACCCACCAGGGAAGTCGCGAGCACGATGCGCAACGCCACCGAGGCATCGCCGCCGTAGTGCCTGGCCAGGATCACCGGCACCACGGCGGAGGGCATGGCGGCTTGCACGAGGATCACGTGGCGGAGCTCGTCGGGGCAGGGGAGCCAGCGCGCGAGAGCGAGCATCAGCACGGGCAAGACGCCGAGCCGGAGGGCGCAGGAGCCGAGCGAGACGGCGCCCTTTCCCGGCGGCGCATTTTCCTGCATCTGATCCGCGAAGATCGCGCCGCTCAAGATCAGCCCGAGCGGGATCGCGGAGGCGCCAAGCGATTTCACGGCCTCCAAAATCCACTTCGGCAGCCAATCGTGGGCGCCGGCGAAATTCAGCGCCACGGCGCAGGCAATCGCCACCAGCGGCACGTTCACGATTTTCTGCCAGCCGCGGCGCGGCGAGGTTTTAGTGAGGAGCATCACGCCCAGGGTCCAGAGGGCGGCCTCCACGCCCACGTTGTGGATGAAGAGCACCGCGGTGGCGCTTTTGCCGTAAAGCTCTTCCACCAGCGGGAGGGCGATGTAGCCGTAATTGAAAAGGCCCGCGGTGAATGCGAACGTCCGGCGCCGCACCGGCTCGGTCACTCCAAAAAGTGGCGCGGCCCAATAGCAGACGGCATAGCCGATTGCGACCGTTCCGAAACCGACCGCCGGGGCGAGCAGGAGATTGCCCGGGCGCGAGATCGCTTCATTTCCGAGCAGCCTTTCCAGGATCAGGCAGGGGTAGAGCAGGTTCACCACCATCCGCAGCAGGCTGGCATCCGCCTCCGCCGAGAGCCACCCTGCCCGGCGGATCGCGTACCCAGCGAGCACCATCAGGAAAATCGGCGCGACGGCGGTGAAGAGGCTGAGGGTATTCACGGGACGGCGCTTCGCGACGAGAGGTGTACAGCAAATAAACGCCCATCAAGTGTATTAACCACGAAATGTCTCTCCGCGTTCTCCGCATCCTTGGGGCACTTTGCGCGCCCGTGGGGGTTGCGGCAGCCGCGCCGGTCGATTTCGAGCGCGAGGTAAAACCGATTTTCGAGGCGCATTGCGTTTCATGCCACGGCGCGGAGAAGCACAAGAGCGACTACCGGCTGGATGTGAGGGAGTCGGCGTTCGCGGGCGGGGAGAGCGGGGAGAGAGCGATCGTGCCGGGCAAGCCGGAGGAGAGCCCGCTCTTCCGCTTCGTGAGCGGGGCGGAGGCGGAGATGTTCATGCCGCCGAAGAAGAGCGACAAACGGCCGCTCGATGAGGCGCAGCTCGCAGTGGTGAAACGCTGGATCGCGGAGGGGGCGCAGTGGCCGGAAACGGCGCCCGTGAAGCCGGTCGCTGGAGATGCGAAGACGCCGCACTGGAGCTTGCAGCCGCTTGCGAAGCCGGCAGTCCCGGCGGGCGCGGTGCACCCGGTGGATGCGTTTTTACAGGCGAAACTGCGCGAGCTTGGGTTTGCCTCGGCGCCGGAGGCGGATCGGCGAACGCTGATCCGGCGGCTGTTTTTCGATCTCACCGGGCTGCCGCCGTCGCCGGAGGAGGTGGAAGCATTCGTGGCCGAGCGCGACCCGGCGGCGTACGAGCGGCTGGCCGATCGGCTTTTCGGCGAGCCCGCGCTATGGCGAACGGTGGGCGCGGCATTGGCTGGATGTGGTCCACTTCGGCGAGACGCACGGCTACGACAAAGACAAGCCGCGCCCGAACGCCTGGCCGTATCGCGATTACGTGATCCGCGCATTCAACGAGGACAAACCGTACGCGCGTTTCGTGGAGGAGCAGATCGCGGGCGATGCGCTTTTTCCCGGCACGCGCCGATGGCATCGACGGCGCTTGGCTTCATCGCGGCCGGGCCGTGGGATTTCGATCGGCCATACGGAGGTGCCGGAGACGAAGACCGACGGCAAGATCGCGCGGCACCTCGACCGCGACGACATGGTGAGCAACACCATGAACACTTTCGCGTCGATCACGGTGCATTGCGCGCAGTGCCACGATCACAAGTTCGACCCGATCACGCCAGGAGGATTACTACGCGCTGCAGGCGGTCTTTGCGGCGCTGGATCGGACGGACCGGAAGTACTTCGCGGACGCGGAGCTTACGCGCCGGTTCAACGAGCTGGAGGGACGGCAGAAAGCGCTCACGGCCAGGCGCGAGGCGATCGAGGCGCGGATGAAGGCGGCCGCCGGACCAAGGCTGGCGGAGCTCGACGCAAAGATCGCGGAGCTCGGCAAGCAAGCGGCTGGCAATGCGCGCCCGGAATTTGGCTACCACAGCGCGCTCTCTGCCGCGCAGGATGCGGCGAAGTGGGTGCAGGTGGATCTCGGCCGCAGCGTGGTCTTCGATCGCGTGCTGGTGCAGCCCGCCTTCGATGACGTTCAATGGGATCGGCGCGGGATTCGGCTTTCCGGTGCGGTTCAAAGTGGAGGCGTCGGACGATGCGGAGTTTCGCGGCGAACGCGATTACCATCGCGGAGCAAACGAGCACGGATGCGCGCAATCCCGGCACGGCGCTGCAAACCTTCCCCGCGGCGGGCGCGACCGCGGCGCTACGTGCGCATCACCGCGACCAAGCTCGCGCCGCGCAAAGGCGACTTCATCTTCGCGCTGGCGGAGCTGAAGGTCCTCGATATCGCCGGGCACAATCTCGCCGCCGGGGCCGCAGTGACCGCGCTCGATTCCATCGAGGCGCCGCCGCGCTGGCGCAAGACGAACCTTGTCGATGAGGTCGCGCCGCCGCCGATGTCCGGTCTGAGTTGGCTGAGATGAAGCGCGAACGCGAAGAGATGCTGCTAAGCAAGGCCTCGCCGGCGGATCGCGCTGAGAACGAGAGCACGCGCGGCGAAATCGCGGGCGTCGCGGCGGAGCTCGCCACGCTTTCCGAAGCCCGATGTGGTTTATGCCGGTGGCGTGCATTATGGCGCCGGCTCTTTCCGAGGCACCGGGCCCGACGGCGGCAAGCCGCGTCCGATTTTTCTGCTCGCGCGCGGCGATGTGAAACGTCCGGGGAAGGAGATCGTCCCTGGCTCGCTCACCGTCCTTGCGCCATTGCCCAGCCGTTTTGCGCTCGCGCCGGAGGAGGACGAATGTGCGCGCCGTGCGGCCCTGGCCAATGGCTCACCGATCCGCGCAACCCGCTCACCTGGCGCAGCATCGTCAATCGCGTGTGGCAATATCACTTCGGGCGCGGACTCGTGGAGACGCCGAACGACTTCGGGCAAATGGGCGCGCTCCCCGACACACCCGGAGCTGCTCGACTGGCTCGCGGTCGACCTTTCGCGATGACCTCGGCGGGTCGCTCAAGAAACTGCACCGGCTCATCGTCACGAGCGCGGCCTATCGCCAAAACGTCCACGTTTCCGCAGCCGAAAGCCGAGCAGTCCGATGCTCGACAACCGCTATCTCTGGCGGCAAAACCGCCGCAAGTCTCGAGGCGGAGGCGATCCGCGACACCGTGCTCGCGGTGAGCGGCAAGCTCGACCTGAAAATGGGCGGGCCGGCTTCCAGGATTTCGTGATCGAGCATCCAGAGCACTCGCCGCACTACGAGTATCACCTCGCCGATCCCGAAGACCCGAAGCTCGCACCGCCGCTCGATCTACCGCTTCATCGTGCGCTGCAGCAGCAGCCATGGATGACCACCCTCGATTGCGCGGATCCGTCGCATGCGCGTCGATAAACGCAACGAGAGCATCACGCCGCTGCAGGCGCTCACGCAATTGAACAACCAGTTGGTGGTCGCGATGGCGCGGCACTTCGCGAAGCGAGTGGAGCCGCTCGGCGCCACGGCCGAGGCGCAGATCGACGCGGCCTTTGGCCTCCTGCTCCAGCGCGCGCCGCAGCCGGAGGAGCGCGCGGCGCTCGCCGATTACACACGGCAGCACGGACTCGCGAATGCGTGCCGTGTGCTGCTGAACCTGAACGAATTGTCTTTCGTCGACTGAATTGCCGCCCATGTTCCGCAACGACTCCCCTTTCCACCGCGCGGCCTCATCGGGGGCTCTCTCCCGGCGCGAATTCCTCTGGACCAGCGGCGGCGGACTCGGGGGGATCGCGCTCGCCGGCCTGCTGGGCACCGAGGGCGCGCTGGCGTCGACCACGCCCGGCGTTTTTTCCGGGAAGCTGCATCATCCGGCGAAGGCGAAGCGCGTGGTGCAGCTCTTCATGGCCGGCGCGGCGAGCCATCTCGATCTGTTCGATTACAAGCCGGAGCTGGTGAAGCGCCACGGGCAGCCGAGCGATTTCGGCGAGCAGGTGGAGGCGTTTCAAAACGGACTCGGGCCGTGGATGAAGCCGGTGTGGGATTTCAAGCCGTACGGGCAATGCGGCAAGATGCTCAGCGACGTGGTGAGCCGATCTCGGCGCGGTGGTGGATGACATCGCCTTCGTTCACAATATGGTCGGCAAGACCGGCGTCCACTCGCACGGCGACGCTGCTGCAGAGCACCGGCTTTCAATCGGCCCGGCTTTCCCGGCGCGGGCTGCTGGGTGAGCTACGGGCTCGGCTCGCTGAATGACAATCTGCCGACGTTCGTGGTGCTGCCGGACCATCGCGGTCTGGCCTCGAATGGCACGAAGAACTGGGACGCCGCCTTCCTGCCCGCGCAGCACCAGGGCACGGTCATTTATCCCGGCACCGAGACGCCGATCGCCGATCTCTTTCCGGACAAGCGCGGGCGACTTCATCACCCCCGCGGGCGAGCGCGACGGCATCGCGACTGCTCGCCGCGCTCAACCGCGCGCACGCCGCCACTCGCGCCGGGCGACGAGCGGCTCGAGGCGCGCATCCGCAGCTACGAGCTCGCCGCGAAAATGCAGCTCGCCGCGCCCGAGGCGCTCGATCTCAGCAAAGAACCCGCCGCACATCGCGGCAGAACTCTACGGCATCGACGACGACGCGCAAGACGTGGCCGAAGGAGATCAACGCCGAGGAGGAGATGGACTATCTTCGGCCGCAAATGCCTCGCCGCGCGGCGGCTGCTGGAGCGCGGCGTGCGGTTCGTGCAGGTCTGGAGCGGCAACGACAACGGCTTCCCGCGCCGCAACTGGGATTCGCACGAGGACGTGCGAGCGCGATCACGGCCCGCTCGCGCGCGGCATGGCCCGCGGGGCCGTCGGCGCTCATCCAGGATCTGAAACAGCGCGGCCTGCTCGACGACACGATCATCCTCTGGACCACCGAATTCGGCCGCATGCCCAGCACGCAGGGCGGCAAAGGGCGCGACCACAATCCGTACGTCTTCACCAACTGGCTCTGCGGCGGCGGGATCAAAGGCGGCGCCGTCGGCCGGCGAAAGCGACCAGTGGGGCTACAAGCCGCTCGACCGCACCAGCCCCACCGAGGTCTACGACATCCACGCGACGATCCTGCACCTGCTCGGCATCGACCACACCAAGCTGACGCTCCGGCACAACGGCATCGACCGCCGGCTCACCGACGTGCACGGGCACGTCATCGCCGAATTGATCTAGAAAAGTGTCTTGATAATATTTGTTCAGCCTCCATTATTGCAGGTCACCCATTCCTCATGTTCCGCCCCTCCGTTTTCCTTACCGCGCTGCTGTGCCTTCTGCTCGCGGGTGAATCCACTCTCTCCTTTGCCGCGGTCGTTACGGCGAACAGCACCGAACCCGCCATCCGCGTGGTCCGGGGCCGCGTGGTCGTGGTCGATGCCCCCGCAGGCTTCGCCAGCGTCAAGCTTCAGGTCCTCACCTCGCCGCTGAAGGGCAAGCCGAAGCGCGGGCAAAAGCCACCGGCGCCCGAGTGGAAAACGGTCGCTTCGAAGCTCATGAACGGCGAGGCCGGTGTGGTCCGTTTCGTGGTGCCGAAGCTCACCGCCCGCCGCAATATGCGCGTGTACGGGCTTCGTCCGGGCGCGCTCCCGGAAAGCCTGCTCACCGGCGCCACGAGCTTTGCGCCCGATGAGGGCGAGCCCTCGACCGGTAATGGCGGTGCCATCACCACCCACGGCGGCACACTCACTCTCTCCAACAGCAATACCGCCAGTCTGAGCGCCGACGGTCTCGCATCGAAATCGCCCGAGCGCACCGTGGAGGAAAGCGATATCTGGAAGGTCGCCGGCAACCGTCTTTATTTCTATAATAGTACGCGCGGCTTGCAGTCCTTCGATATTACCAACCCCGACGATCCCGGCCTGCTCGGTACGCTTCCTCTGCCCGGCGCCGGCGAGGAGATGTATCTCCTTGATGACAACCATGTCGTTCTCCTGAAAAATAAAGGCTACGGCTGGCTCTACTGGGGCGATTGGAATTGGCGCTGGGGCGGCGGGATCATTACCATTGGCGGCGGGTCGGTCATTTCCCGCGGGATCATGACTACCAGCGTGCTCACCCTGGCAGATACGAGCACCGCGGCAGCGACTACCTCCACCGCTGCGCTTACCAAGACCGGTGCCGGCACCTTGCAGCTTGACGCCAGCAATGACGTGGTTGCTTCCAGCGGCATCGCGGCCACCTCGTCCCTCGGTCTCCGAATCTGGCCCTATTACAACAATCCGCAAAACGAAGTGCTCGTCGCGGACGTCAGCGCCGGCGCCCCGAGGCAGATCGCCTCGGTGCCTTACGACGGCTCGCTCCTCCAGAGCCGCCTGATCGGTAACGTCCTTTACCTGGCCACCAATACTTATAGTCTCGATTCGACGATTAACGTTATCCGCTGGGGCACGCAGATTTCCTCAGTCGATCTCACCGATCCCGCCCATCCGGTCTTGCGTGACAGCGAATTCCTCGGCGGCTGGACGGGCGCCGTTTACGCCACCGACCAGTATTTCTATGTGGCTTCCTCTGCTTACCCGGATTCCATCGTCTGCGTCCTCGATATTTCGGATCCCACCGGCGTAATCGTCCGCGCCGGCGACGTGAGCGTGCCGGGGCAAATCAATGACAAGTTCAAGATGCACCAGAGCGGCGACACTTTCACGGTCGTCACAGGTGTTTGGCGGTGGGACGAGGCCACCAGCCGCATGCTCACCCGCAATATTATCTCCACCTATTCTTTAGCGGATCCCAAGCAGCCGGTGGCGCTGGGCTCGCTGGAGGTGTCGCCCGGCCAATGGCTCTATGCGACGCGCTTCGATGGGGATCGCCTGTATGTCGTCACCGCGGTCCGCACCGACCCGCTGCACATCATCGATCTGAGCGATCCCGCTCGCCCCACCGAGCTGGGCCAGCTCGAGGTGCCGGGTTTCTCCACTTACATCGAGCCGCTGGGCGATCGCCTGGTCACCATTGGTTTCGTGGCCGGCCGGCCGAGCATCGCGCTTTACGATGTCAGCGACGCCACCCAGCCGAAACAGCTTTCCACCGTCACGCCCGGCGCGGACGATGCCTATGTCTACAGTGAGGCTGCTTATAACGAGAAAGCCTTCACGGTGCTGCCGGAGCAGAATATTATTTTGCTGCCGATCCAGAGTAACAATTACTACTACAGCGTACCCGGGACGACCGGCGTGCAGATCATCGATCTCCTGCGTAATGAGCTGAAGGAGCGGGGGGTGATCGCCGCAAACGTCAATCCGCGCCGCGCGACGCTCGAGCGTAATCGCATCTTTTCGATCTCCGCTACCAATCTGCTCGTCGTCGACGCGACCGATCGCGATCATCCCGTGACGACCGCGAATCTGCAGATCGCCTGGCCGGTCGATGAGGTGCTGAAGGTCGGCAATTACCTGGTCGAGATCAGCCGGGGTTATTACTGGAGCAATATCATCCCGGAGGTAAATATCACGCCGGTGGACAACCCGGAGAACGTGCTCGCCAATTTGCCGCTGAGCAAATTGCCCGTGGTCGGGGCCACCGTCCGCGCCGGAGTGCTCTACGTGTTCCAAGCCGCCCAAAACTACTACGATGCTAACGTCGATGCCCAGGCGCGGCTAAAATTGACCACGATCGATGTCTCGCGTCTGCCCGAGGTGAAAGTCCTGGGCGAGACCGCCATTGGGAAAGATTTCACCACCTATATCTATAATACCAAGCCGCTCTGGGTAAACGACCGCACCCTCATTTTCGCCGCCGAGGGCGGCAAGTCGTGGGGCGGGTACTATCCGCGGGCGTTCGTCAAGGCCGGGGAGGCGGATAGCGCCGCGCTTTGGCCCGGCTATTACTACTGGAGCTGGGGCCGCACGCAGGAGCTGATCGCTTTCGATGTATCTTCGCCAGCACAGCCCAAGCTGGCTTCCCGCCTCACCTTTGGCGAGGAGCAGGCGTGGGACGTCACCACGCCGCTCGCGGCCAACGACACCGTCTATCTCGGCTTCAAGATGCTGCCCTTCTATCGGTGGGCCGAGGGCGAAGAGGGCAAGCCGCTCCCCGCGGACGTGGCCGAGCAGCAGAAGCTCATCCACCGCCATTTCCTCAAGCTGATCGACTACTCTGATAGCGCGAACCCGGTGCTGGCACTCGGGAAGGTAAACCTGCCCGGCGAGCTCCGCGCCCTCTCGCGCCAGGGCCAGCTCCTCTACACGGTCGGCCGCACCCTCAGTACCACCGACGGAAACCTGCAGGGGACCGGCTCCTCCCTCCACGTGAGTGGATTCGATGGCAAGGCAGCCCATCTGCTCGATCAACTTCCCATCGACTCCTACGCCCATCCCTTTGCCGTTTCGGGCGAGCAAATCTTCGTCCTGCATGGACAGCCGCCGTTTGTCACCAATTACGCTGCCGCCGCCGACGAGCCTGCGCAGAGCGAGCCTGCCGAAAGCAAGGCCACCTTCGAGAGTCTCACCGTCAACGAAGAGACCGGCAAGTTCACTCGCGTGGGCTTGCTCACCTGCGAGCGCGAGGTCGCCTTCTCCCTGGTCGATTCCGTGGCCGTGCTCCGCAACTACTACAGCGACCGGAACATTCGCCTCGTCGATCTTCGCGATCCCGCCAAGCTGCTCGATCTCGGCACCTTCGAGCTCCAAAACAACGGCAGCGCCAATCTCCAACTGGCCGCCGCCGACCCGGATCTCGGGCTTTGGATTCCGCTGGGGGCGTATGGGGTTGAGGCGGTTTTGTTGCCGAAGGGGGCGGAGTAAGGCAGTAAGCCAGTAAACCAGTCCGGAGACTGGCTAAGCGTTCCGGACTGCTTCCACGAGCCGCGTCAGGGACTCCTTGGCGTCGCCATAGAGCATGCTGGTATTCGGTTTGTAGAACAATGGGTTCTCCAAGCCTGAGAAGCCTTTGCCTTGGCCGCGTTTCAGGACCAGCACGCTCTTCGCGCGATCCACTTCCAGGATAGGCATCCCGGCGATTGGGCTCTTTGGGTTATCGCGCGCGTCGGGATTTACCACGTCGTTCGCGCCGATCACCACCGCCACATCGGTCATCGGCATTTCCGGATTGATCTTCTCGGCTTCGTAAAGCTGCGAGTAGGGCACATTCGCCTCGGCCAGCAGCACGTTCATGTGTCCCGGCATCCGCCCTGCCACCGGGTGAATGCCATACTTCACCGTCACGCCGCGGCTTTCCAGCACCTCGGCCAGCTCCCGCACGGCGTGCTGCGCCTGCGCCGTCGCGAGCCCGTAGCCGGGCGCAAAAACCACCTGGCGCGCGTAGGCCAGCTGCAGCGCGGCGTCGTCCGGCGTGATCTCGCGCATCACGCCGTCCACCTGGCTTTCGCCCCCCTCCGTCACCTGCCCGAAGGCGCCGAAGAGCACATTGGTGATCGAGCGGTTCATCGCCTTGCACATCAGGATGGAAAGGATGAAGCCCGAGAAGCCATCCAGGGTGCCCGCGATGATCAGCACATTGTTCGAGAGTGCAAAGCCGGTGGCCGCGCTGGCCAGGCCCGCATAGCTATTCAGCAGCGACATCACCACCGGCATATCGGCTGAGCCGATTGGCATCACGAGCATCACGCCGAAGGCGAACGAGAGCATCGTCATGACCAGGAAGACCGGCATGGAAGGTTTGAGCAGCAGCGTGATGAAACACGCGGCCATCGCGGCAAAGAGGGTGAGATTGAAGACATTCTGACCGCGGAACGTCCATGGGGTCCCGCGCACCAACCCTTGCAGCTTGGCAAAGGCGACGATGCTGCCGGTGGTGGTGAGCGCGCCGAGAAAGACCTCCAGCCCAACCGCCCCCAGCTTGAACGTAGACAGATGCTCGCCGTGCCGGATGAACTCCGAGATGCCCACGAATGCCGCCGCCAGCGCACCGAAGGCATGCGAGAGCGCGGTCCGTTGCGGCATGGCGGTCATGGGCACCCATAGGCCCATGAAGACGCCGATCAGCGAGCCGAGCAGGAGGCCGGCGAGGATCCACTCGTAGGAAATGATCTCGTGGTGCAGGAGCGTTCCGAGCACGGCCAGCAGCATCCCGAACTCGGCAAAATGCATGCCCCGCCGGGCGGTATCCGGGTGGCTCATCGCCTTCAACCCCAGGATGAAGAGGATGGAGGCGACGAGGTAGGTTAGCTCGATGAAGTATTTGGCTGCCACGAGATCGGCTCCTTAATGCTTGGGCGGCGGCGTGGCGGTCGGCTTGCGGCGGAACATCCGCAGCATGCGATCGGTGATGATGAACCCGCCGACGACGTTGATGGTGGCGCTGGTGACCGCGATGAATCCGAGGATGGTGCTGATCCACCCATAGTGCCCACCCGCCGTGACGATCGACCCGACCAGCGAGATGCCGGAAATGGCATTGGTGGCCGACATCAGCGGCGTGTGCAGCAACGGCGGCACCCGGGAGATCACCTGGTAACCCAGGAAAGCGGCCAGTGCGAAAACGTACAGTGATGGGATCAGCGATTCAGGCGCCATGGCTGGGTGCGGAGTGAAGGCTGCGGATCGCTTCATGCACGATCTCGCCGCCGTGGGTGATGAGGCAGCCCTTGAGGAGCGGGTTCTCGGGATCGATGGGGAAGGTCTTCGCTTCCTTGTCCCAGAAATGCTCCACGAGGTTGCCGAGATTGTTCGAGTACATCTGACTCGCGGTGCGCGGCACGCGGCCGGGGAGATTCGCCAGGCCCACCACCTTCACGCCGTTCACCTCGATCTCTTCACCCAGGCGCGTGCATTCCACGTTGCCGCCGGTCTCCACCGACATATCCACCACCACGCTCCCGGGCTTCATGCGTTCCACCATCGCCGTCGTGACGATCACGGGCGCCTGCCGGCCAAACACTTGCGCCGCCGTGATCACCACATCGCTCTCCGCGCACTCCGCGGCCATCGCCTCCCGCTGCCGCTCGAGCTGCTCGGGCGTGAGCTGCTTCGCGTAGCCCTGGTCGGTTTGGCCGGTCTCGCCGAGGTCCACTTTCACAAACTTCGCCCCGAGCGAACGCACCTGCTCCTCCACCACGGGCCGCGTATCGAAGGCGGAAACCGTCGCGCCGAGCCGCTTGGCCGTGGCGATGGCCTGCAAACCGGCCACCCCCACGCCGATGATGAAAACCCGCGCCGGCCGGATGGTGCCCGAGGGCGTCATCATCAGCGGGAACAGATGCTCACTCCGGGAGGCCGCGAGGATTACGGCGGCATACCCGCCCACGTTGGCTTGCGAGCTGAGCGCGTCCATCTTCTGCGCGATGGTGCTCCGCGGGATCATCTCCATGCTCACCGCGCTCACGCCCGCCTGCGCCAGTTTTCGGACAAGCTCCCCTTCCTTGAACGGATCCAGGTAGCTGATGTGGATCGCGCCGCGCTTCAACCCGCCCGCTTCCTCCAGCGCCGGCTTCCGCAGCCGCAAAACGAGATCGGCCGCGGCCAGCGAGGCAGTGCGATCCGCCGCGACCTCCGCGCCCGCGGCACGGTATTCCTCATCCGGGTAGTGCGCCGATGCGCCGATTCCCTGCTCGACGGACACCATCGCGCCCAGCTTCACCAGCTTCGCGGCCGTCGCGGGGACGATCGGCACGCGGGTTTCTCCCGCGGCGATTTCCTTCGGAGCGAAGATTTGCATAGCAAGCAGTGAGCTGCGACTGCCGCGGAGCCTGCCACAGCGGCCGACGGTTTTGCAACGACGCGATTTTGGACTGCGGTCGCAAGCGTCAGCGCGACACCGCCTTTGGAGTGGATTGCGGGTGCGGAGGCGACGCTTTTCCAGCCGGCAGAGCAATCCGAAAGCGGCGTGGCGCTGACGCTTCCCGCCGCACTCCAAAACGTGCCCCGCTCAATCCACGCGCGTCACTTCCCACCAGAGCGTTTGGTGCTCGGGGAGGAGCTCCAGCTTCATTTCTCCGGGAACGCCTTGGAGCGGCACTTCGGCACGGCGCTGGCCGCGCTCGTCGAGCGCGAAGGCTTTTAGCGCGCCGGCGGTGGGAAGGGTGATGGTGGCGGGGATGGGCTCGACCAGCGAAGGGGCATTGCCCCATGCCATGCCGACCGTGGTCTTTTCCGCATTCTGCCAGCGCTGGCCGGTGTTTTCCGTGTAGCCGGTGGCGGTGATGAGGATGCTCTCGGCCGCGGCGAGGCTTTCGCCTTTCAGCATCGTGGCGGTGATGGTGGCCCAGTTTTGCATGTTCGCGCCGGGCGTCACTTTCACCGGCCCGAGCGCGATCGTTTCGCCGGCTTTCACCTGGCCGACGACTCCGGCCGAGCGTGGCGTGGCGATGAGCATGCGTCGCGCGGTGGTGTCCCAGGTGAGCTGACCATCGTCGCTGCGGAGAACCGGGCCCGCCGGCTTGGGTCCGGTGGCCAGCTTCTCGGTGTCGCCGATGCGCATGCCGATGGGGTGCAGGAACATCTCCTGCGCGTGGATGCCATAAGCGCGCGCGTCCACCCACGAGCCCCCTTTGCGGATCGATTCGATCGCGTTCTCGAGCGTGGTCTGCGCGATATTCGGCTTGCCCGGCGGCGGCAGGTCGGCGCGGTAGAAAAGGGAGAGCGCGGCGGGCAGCGTGGCCATCTTCGTCGGGTGCTGGTCGATGTCGAAGAAGCTGGTGACCCGGCGCGCGTTCCATTGATCGGTGCGATGCGAATAGGCGAAGGCGAAGATGCCGTCCCAATCCTGCAAGGCGCCAAGCGCGCAAACTTCGAGGAACGCCTCGGCCGAATAGGTGTTCGGGGCGGCGTGATTGTATTCGGTGACCATGAACGGCTTGCCGGCCACGCGGCGCATCGCCAGAGAGAGGAACGCGCCGCCTTCCGGATGGCCGGCCATCGATTCATTGCGCACGGTCCAATCGCCGGGGTCCCACGGCTTGCGCGGAAAATGCGGGTGCTGCCAGTACGAATGCGCGTCCACCACGTCGAGCATCGCCTGGACGGGCCACGGGCTGAAGCCGGTGGCCGAGCCGAGCACGAGGCTGCGGGCTTTCAGCTCGGTCTTGAGGAAGCTCGACATCCCGGGCCAGTACGCCGCCTCGGTATCGTACAGGAAGCGCTGCCAATCGCGCTGGGCCGCGGGCGTGCGTTGCGCGAAATCGGCTTTGCGAAAGAAGTCCAGTTTCCCGAGCTGCTCCACCTGCTTCACGCCGGACACCCCGCCGGGCCGCAGCGAGACATCGGCAAACGAGTATTCGCCGAGTGCCGAGGCGAGGCCGGTGAAGCTGAGTCGCGCCTGCCCATCTGACTCCGCGGAGGTGATCGTGAACCGGTGCTGTTTCCACTCCGGGGTGAGCGATACAGGCGTGCTCCAGAGCACTTTCCACGGCGGATGCGCCTGGCTGAGATTGAGGGTGATCTTGCGCGGCTCGCTGGCTTTCGCGAAGAAGGTGGCCGTGTAGCGGTTGGCCGCTCGCACCGCGAGGCGCGGGTGGAACAACTGCGAGTGCCAGCCTTCCCTGCTCACGCGCGTGACGCTCACATTCGCGGAGGAAACGGCGCGCCCCGGCAGGTTCCAGGAATTCGCGAGCGGCGCCTGGAATTCCTTGCGCACTACGTCGGCCGGCACGTTCGCGAGGCGCAGCTCGGCGGTCGCGGATTCGTGGCGCTCGAGGGTCCACGAGTGCCGGGGCTTGTCGAAATCGGTATCGATCATCTCGGGTCCGAGTGGCTCTTCCCCGGACTTCCACGCGGCGGCGAGCTTGGCGGCGTCGCCGTACTTTTTCGTGAGCCAATCGTTCCACTGGCGGCGGAGCTCCGCGGCGAACGGATCGGGCATCTTATCGAGCGTGCCGTTGGTCCATTCCATGATCAGGCCGTTCTCATTGTTGATCTCGATGAAGGCGACCGCGGGATCGTCCGAGTAAGCCAGGCCGGTGTGCGGATTCTTGTGCGTGAGCAGGGTGCGGGCGTAGTCGCGCTGCTGCTCGATCATCGGCGGGAAAAAATTGTCGACGCCCTTGAAATAGCTCGGCGCGCCCGCCCATTTCTTGAAGCCGGGATATTCGAGCCCCACATGCAGATTGAGGTTCGTGTAAATGCCGTGCTCCTTCAGGCGCGCGATGAAGTAATCGAGCCGATCGAGCATTTCCGGATCGAACGTGCGCTTGTCTTTTTGCAGGAGACCGGCCGGAGCGGAGCTCGTATCCAGATGGTGAAAGCGGACGCAATTGATGCCGAACTTCGCCATGCGCGCGGCGATCTTTTTGGCGTCGTCGTGCGAGGGGAAATTGCCGCCGAAAGCCATGTTCACGCCGAAGATGCGGAGGCGTTTTTCGCCCGCGTAGAGATGGCCATCGCGCACGGTGACAAACCCGTGCGAGCCCGCGGGCTTCTCGAGGAAATGCGAGAGGTTTGTCGGGCCGGGCGTGGCATCATCCCAAGGTAGGACGAACGGGAAGAGGTCGGCAGCGCGAAGCGACGTGGCGGCGAGGATCAGGCAGGCAAGCAGTCGGAGGGACATGGCGGGAGGGGCGTGCGCCACCTTTGTGACGGGGCGGCGCGAAGGATTCGAGACTTTCCTCGCAGCGGGGAGCAATCGCCCGCGCCACGTTCTGCTTGTCGGCGTTTCGCGGTTCCCGGAAGCTTCCGCATGGACGCGAAATCTCCAACCCTCGCCCTCACCGGCGCCAACGGATGGGTGGGGCGCTGCCTGGCGCGGCATTTTCGCAAGCTCGGCTGGCGGGTGCTCGGGCTGGTGCGCAAGCCTTCGCCGACGGGGCTGGAGGTGGGCGATGAGACGCGCTTTCAGCTCGGCGAAGACGTTCCGCCCGCCGCGCTGGAAGGCGCCGATGCGCTGATCCATTGCGCGTACGATTTTGCGCCGTGCGCGTGGGGGGAGATCGAGCGTGTGAACGTGGAGGGGACGCGGCGGCTCTTCGCCGCGGCCAAGGCGGCGGGCGTGCGCCGGCTGGTGCTGATCTCGACGATGAGCGCGTTCGAAGGGGCTAAGTCGCTCTACGGGCTCGCGAAGCTGGAGATGGAAAAGATCGCGCACGAGGCCGGTGCGCTGGTGCTGCGCCCGGGCCTGGTCTACGGCGACCGCGCGGGCGGCATGTACGGGAGCCTCGTTGGGCAGGTGCAAAAGAGCGCGGTGATTCCGCTGATCGGGGGCGGCACGCAGGTGCTCTATCTCGTGCATGAGCAGGATCTGGCTGAGTTCGCATATCGGTTTTGCGCGGGGGAATCTGCCGCGCCCCGGCAGCCGGTGACGGCGGCGCACGAGCAGCCGTGGACTTTTCGCGGAATCCTCGAGGAAATCGCGGGGCGCCTGGGGCGGAAACCGAAGTTCATTCCGGTGCCGTGGAGGTGGGTGTGGCTGGCCTTGAAGACCGCGGAGAAGATCGGACTGAAACTCGGTTTTCGCAGCGATAGCCTGGTCAGCTTGGTGAACCAGAATCCGCGGCCTGATTTTTCCCAAGGCGCCGCAGTGGGCTTTCACGCACGGCCCTACGCCACCGAGGTGCCGCTGGTGGAATGACGCTCGCGCTCGCCCGCCTTTGGATCGCCGCGAGCGCTTATCTGGTGCTGGCGGGGTGGAGTTTGTCGCTGCTGCATGCGCTGAATCGGACGGGGTACGCGGTGGCGCTGCTGGTTGGCGTGGGACTGGGGTGGCGCTGCGGAGGGGGCGTTTTTCTTGTTCATTGCCGCTGGCCAAGGTTTCGCCGCCGCTTCCGGCGCGTATTGCCGCTCGGTTTTCTGCTGTTGCTGTGCGGCGTGCTGGCCGGCGGCACGCTCTATTTTCCCGGCAACTACGACGCTCTGAGCTATCGCATCCCGCGCACGCTCCACTGGCTGGGGCACGAGCAGTGGCACTGGATTCACACCGCCGACGTGCGGCTGAATACGCGGGCGGCCGGCTGCGAATGGATGATGGCGCCGGTGCTGCTTTTTCTGCGGTCGGAGCGGATCGTCTGGCTCGCGAACGCGGGGATTTTCGCGATGCTGCCGGGGCTGATCTACAGCCTCTTCGCGGCGGTGGGCGCGAACCGGCGCGTGGCCTGGCAACTCATGTGGCTGCTCCCGACCGGCTACGTTTTCCACATCCAGGCCGGCGGCGATAGCAACGATCTGCCGGGCGTATTCTTTGCGCTGGCCGCGCTGGTGCTGGCGCTGCGGGCGCGCGCGAAGGCCTCGGCGAGCGATCTGTTGCTTGGCGCGATCGCGGCGGCGCTCGCCACCGGTGTGAAGCTCAGCAATGCGCCGCTGGTGCTGCCGTGGCTGGTCGCCGCGATCCCGAGTTGGAGGCTGGCGTTCACGCGGCCGGTGCTGCTCGCCGGCGGAGCGATGGCCGCGGCGGGGTGCTCGTTTTTGCCGAATGCGGTGATGAATGCGCGGCACCTCGGCGAATGGTCCGGCGCGAAGGCTGAAGTGGGAGCGGCGATCATCGACGCGCCCGCTTGGGTGCATGCGGCGGGCAATCTCATCAGCCTTACGGTGCAGAATTTCACGCCGCCGGTGTTTCCATTTGCCGCGCAGTGGAACGCGGTTGCGGGGAGTCTTGTGCCGCCCGCGCTGGCCGCGCGGCTGGCCACAGGGTTGCAGGAGGGCGATCACCTGTGGATCGCGTATGAAATTCCCACCGAGGACAGTGCCGCGCTAGGGCCGTTCCTCGTGCTCATGCTTGCCGCTCTGATGATTCTCAGCTTGCGCAAGCCTCCCGTCTGCCGGAGCGCCTGGATGGCGGCGGTGCGGTGGTCGCCGTGGGTTTCCTTCGCGGCCTTTCTTGCCAAAATGAGCCTGCTCGCCACGGGCCGGCTCGCGGCGCCGTACTACCTGCTGTTGCCGATGCCATTCCTCGTGCGCCGCGGGGTCGGCGAAGTGGTGCGCGCCCGTTGGTGGCGCGGTTTGGCTATCCTCCAGGTCGGTTCCGCAATCGTGGTGCTCATCATTTCGCCCGCCCGCCCGCTCTGGCCGGCGCTCACGGTGCTGCGCGCGCTGCCGCAGCGACTCACGGAAAGCCGTCCGGTGCAGCGCATGTACGATGTGTACAGCCGCTACCGGAAGCGCCCGGACATTCTCGCGCCGGTGCGCGCGCTCATTCCGCCGGAAGCGCGGAAGGTCGGCCTCGTCACGCTGAACGATCTCGAGACCTCGCTCTGGCGGCCGTTTGGCGCGCGGCAATTCGAGCACATTCTGCCGGGCGACACGCGTGAGTTGCTGGCCGCACAGGGCATTGAGTACGCAATCTTGAGCGAGCGCGCATTTCGTGTCTTGATGAAAGGGACGCTGCCCGCTTGGGTGGAGAGCTTGGGCGCGGAGGTGCTCGGCAGCGTCACCGTGGCCACGCACGTCAGCGAGCCGCCTGTGCAGTGGCATCTCATCCAACTTTCCAAAACGAAACCCCTTCCCCATGGAGCCCCTTGAGCTGACGATCGTAATGCCCTGCCTGAACGAGGCGGAAACCCTCGCGCGCTGCTGCCAAAAAGCGAAAGCGGGCATCGAGCGCGCGGGCATTTCCGGCGAAGTGCTGGTGGCCGACAACGGCAGCACCGACGGCTCCCAGGCGCTCGCCGAGCAGCACGGCGCCCGCGTGGTCGCCGTGGTGGAAAAAGGTTACGGCAACGCCCTTCGCGGCGGCATCGAGGCCGCGCGCGGCAAGTGGCTCCTCATGGGCGATGCCGATGACAGCTACGATTTTTCCGAGGCGCCGAAATTCGTCGAGCGCCTGCGCCAGGGCGACGATCTGGTGATGGGGTGCCGGTTGCCGAGCGGCGGCGGCACCATCGCGCCGGGCGCGATGCCGTGGAAAAACCGCTGGCTCGGCAATCCGGTGCTCTCCTTCATCGGCCGGCTCTTTTTCCGCACGCCGATCCGCGATTTCCATTGCGGGCTGCGCGCCTTTTCGCGCGACGCCTACCAGCGGATGGACCTGAAAACCACCGGCATGGAATTCGCCTCGGAGATGGTGATGAAAGCTTCGCTCGGCGGAATGCGCATGACCGAAGTGCCGATCACCCTGCACAAAGACGGCCGCTCGCGCCCGCCGCATCTCCGGCCGTGGCGCGACGGCTGGCGGCACCTGCGCTTCATGCTCATCTACTCGCCCCGCTGGCTCTTTCTGATGCCTGGGCTGATCCTGAGCGGCGTCGGCGCGGCCGCGGCGCTGATCCTTTATTTCAACGATCTGCAGTGGCTCGGCTGGCACGCGGGCTTGAGCGGATTCGCCACGGCCTGCGCTTGCGCCATCGCGGGACACCAGCTCATCGCCTTCGGATTTTTTACGAAGGTCTTCGGCGTGGGCGAAGGGCTGCTTCCGCCGAACCCGAAGTTCACCCGCCTCTTCGATCACTTTACGCTCGAGCGCGGCATCCTTGGCGGGCTGCTCCTTTTCCTCTGCGGCGCGCTCCTGTTCCTGCTCGCGGAGTGGGGCACCTACCCGGTGCCGGGCGCGGAGGACCCGTGGCACGTCCAGCGCGTGATCGCCGCGCTCACGCTGCTGGTCCTCGGCATCCAGGCGGTCTTCGCCTCGTTCTTTATGAGCGTGCTCGGCCTCAAGACCGTTTCCCGCCGCCCTCCGGAACCGACGGGGAGTTGAGATTGCCGCTGTGCCCGGCGTCCACCAACCCTCACCCGCCGATTCCCACGAGCTCCGGCCGCTCACGGGAGTGCGCGCGCTGGCGGCGGGGGCGGTGGTTTGGTATCACTTTCGCGCGCCGTGGGAAATGCTGCTCCCGGGCCTCCAGATCTTCGGCGACGCGCCGGCGCGCGGGCTTTTTGGGGTCGATCTGTTTTTCATCCTGAGCGGCTTCATCCTGGCTTACGTTTATCGCGCCGGGAAGCGCCGGCCGACGGCTGGGGAGCATGCGCGCTTCCTGTGGCTGCGCTTCGCCCGCATCTTTCCCAATCATCTGGCGACCCTGGCTGCCCTGGCTCTGCTCCTTGCTGGTGGAGGCGTGCTGGGTCTGCCGATCGGGGGCGATTACCCGCTCCGTGAGCTGCCCTTTCAACTCACCCTCACCCATGCCTGGCCGGGGATTCAGGCTGGCGGATGGAATTATCCTTCGTGGTCGATCAGCGCGGAATGGTTTGCTTACCTGGCGGTTTTCCCGCTCGCCGGCTGGCTGCTGCGAGCCCGATTGCCGGGGTGGGTTTGGCTCGCCGCCGCGTACGCGGTGCTCGGGACTTACCTGGCCTTCTCCTTTCCGGCGCTGCGCATTCCTGGCTGGGCCCTCTGCCAGGTGACGGCCGAATTTCTCGCGGGCGCGCTCCTCTTCGGAGCGTACGCGGCCTCTCCGGCGCTCGCGGCCGCCGCTCACCGGACGGCCAGCGCGACCCTCCTGGCAAATCTCGGAGCGGCAATCGTACTGCCGGACTCTCCCTGGGCGAACGTACTCCTGATCCTCCTCTTCCCGTGGCTTCTGCTCGGCCTCACCTCCGAGCGCTCGTGGGCTGGAGCGTTTCTCAGCACGCGCCTGCTGCTCTGGGGCGGGCGGGTTTCGTACGCTCTCTACATGTCGCACGCCCTGGCGCAAAAGGTCGTGAAGGTGGCGCTGCCCGCCGAGTGGTTTGCCGGCGCCGCGCTGCCGAGCCGGGTGGCGGTCACGGCGGCCCATCTCGCGCTCATCCTTGGGATGGCGGCCGCGCTCTACTACCTCGTGGAAATTCCGGCACGGAACTATCTCCGGCGCTGGGGAAACCGAAAGGCCGTGGCGTGAGCGGCCTCTAAGAACCGGCCGCGCGCGGAGTTCTCTTTTTAGTACCCTTCCTCCAGTCCTTCATGCGCCGCGTCCTCATCTTTCCCCTCCTTTGCGCCACGGCTTTGACGGCTCCTGCCGGCAAGGTCGATTTCAATCGGGATATCCGGCCGATCTTGGCGGACAATTGCACGCAATGCCACGGCCCGGATGAGGGGAAGCGGAAGGGGGACCGGCGGCTGGATCTGCGCGAGGAAGCGCTGAAGGAAATCGACGGGGTGCGGGCGATCGTGCCGGGGAAACCGGAGGAGAGCGACCTCTACCTGCGCGTGGTCTCGAAGGAGAAGGACGAGGTGATGCCGCCGGTGAAATCGAAGAAGACGCTGAAGCCGGAGCAGATTGCACTGCTGAAACAGTGGATCGCCGAGGGGGCGGAATATCAGGGGCATTGGGCGTTCGAGCCGGTGCGCAAGCCGAAGGCGCCGGAGGTGAGTAAGCCAGATTGGGTGCGCAATGAGATCGACCGGTTTATCCTGGCGCGGCTGGAGCAGGAAAAGCTGCCGGCGTCACCGGAAGCGGATCGTCATACGCTGTTGCGCCGGCTTAGCCTCGACCTGACAGGGTTGCCGCCGACGCCGGAGGAGATCGCCGCCTTCGTGAACGACAAGGCGCCGGACGCTTACGACAAGCAGGTGGATCGGCTGCTCGCGTCGCCGCATTTTGGAGAGCGCTGGGGGCGGCACTGGCTGGACCTCGCGCGCTATGCGGATAGCGACGGGTACGAGAAGGATTTGGTTCGGCCCTATGCGTATCTTTACCGGGATTGGGTGATTGAGGCGATCAACCGCGATTTGCCGTTCGACCGTTTCACCGCGGAGCAACTCGCGGGCGATCTGCTGCCCGGCGCGACGGACGCACAGAAGATCGCGACCGCGTTCCATCGGCAGACGCTGACGAACCGCGAGGGCGGTGTGGATAAGGAGGAATTTCGCTGCAAGGCGACGGTGGATCGCGCGAGCACCACGGGGACGGTGTGGCTCGGGCTCAGCGTCGGGTGCGCGGAGTGCCATACGCACAAGTTCGACCCGATCACGCACAAGGAGTTTTACCAGTTCTACGGCTTCTTCAATAACTCGTCGGAGCGGGACGTTCCGATGCCGACGCCGGCGGAGAGCGCGCAATTCAAGACCGATTCGGCGGCCTGGCAGAAAAAGCTCGACGAGCTGGAGAAGCCGCTGCGCGCGTACCTGTCGGGCGTGACGCACGCGAAGATCGCGGCGTGGGAAGGCTCGGTGCCGCTGCCGCCGGAGCGCTGGACGGTGCTGAAGCCGCAGCGCCTCGCGGCGATCATGGAAGGGGCCGAGGAGCAGTTCACGCCCCAAGCCGATGGCTCGGTGATCGCGCGGGAGCGGGATAGTGTGCGCACGCGCTATCGGATGGCGTTTTTGCCGCCGGCGGGCACCTCGGGTTTCCGGCTGGAGGCGATCGCCGATCCGGGCAAGAGCGTGGGCGACGCGAAGGACGGCGGGTTCGGGCTTTCGGAATTTTACGGCACGCTGGAGCTGCCCGGCGGCGAGACACGGCGGATCAATTTCAAAAAGGCCGCGGTTGATTTCGCCGATAGTCCCGAGGCCGCCGCGCTGCTGGTCGACAACGATCGCACCACGCACTGGACGGTGAACAAGAAGGCGAAGGAGTCGCACGCGGCGACTTTCGAGCTGGCGGAGCCGCTCACCGTGCCGAAGGGCGCGCGGTTCGAGCTGCACGCGGAGTTCTTCACGGTGGGCGTGATGAACCATTTCCGCGTCTCAGCGACGGGCGACGCCGCGCCGTTCACGCCGGACACCACGCCGGACCGGCTGCGCGAAATTTTGGAGACGCCGCTGGTGTTCCGGAAGCCGGCGCAGTGGCAGGCGCTGCAGCGGCATTACGCGGAAAAGATCGATCCCGCGGGGCAGAAGCTGAACCAGGCGGTGGCCACGCAGCAGGCGCTGAAGCCGGTGTTTAAGCCGACGATGGGGGCGATCCTGGTGGCCGATACGCGGCCGACGCACATCCACATCCGCGGCGACTTTTTGCAGAAAGGCGACCAAGTGCAGCCGGGGACCTTCGCCGCGCTGCCGCCGCTGCGCGCCCGTGGGCCAATCCCGGACCGGCTCGATCTCGCGCGCTGGCTGACCGCGCCGGAAAATCCGCTCACTGCGCGCGTGACGGTGAATCACATGTGGCGGCATCTCTTTGGGCGCGGGCTGGTCGCGACGGAAAACGATTTCGGCACGCGCGGGGACAAGCCAAGCCACCCGGAGCTGCTCGACTGGCTCGCCAGCGAGTTTCGCGAGAATGGGTGGAGCCGCAAGGCGCTCCTCGAGAAGATCGTGAGCTCGGCGGCGTACCGGCAGGAGTCGCTCTACCGCGCCGATATCGCGCAACGCGATCCTCTCAATACGCTGCTCGCGAGGCAGGGGCGTTTCAGGCTCGATGCGGAAATCGTACGCGATGTGAATCTCACGGCGAGCGGGCTGCTTAACCCGAAGATCGGCGGGCCAAGCATCAAGCCGCCGCTGCCGCCCGATCTCGCGGCGCTGAACTACGCTGGCGGGCTGAAGTGGACTCCATCGACGGGTGACGAGCAGTACCGGCGCGGGCTGTACATCCATTTCCAGCGCACGGTGCCGTTCCCGATGCTGATGACTTTCGATGCGCCGGAATCGAGCGTGTCGTGCACGCGGCGCGAGCGGTCGAATACGCCGCTGCAGGCGCTCACGCTGCTCAATAACAGCACCTCGACGGAATGCGCGCAGGCGCTGGGCAAGCGGCTCGCGGAGTTGAGTGGCGGCGTGCCGGACCAGATTCGGCACGGGTTCGAGCTGGCGCTGGGAAGGCCGCCGGAGCCGGGGGAGATGGAGCGCTTGCAGCGATTTTACGAGCAGCAGCGCGAGGCTTTTCAGCGCGAACCCGAGGCGGCGAAGAAGCTGCTGGCCTGCAAGCCCGACGCGCCAGGCGATCACGTGGCGCCGGCGACCCTCGTGGCGCTGAGCCGGGTGCTGCTGAATTTGGATGAGCTGATTACACGCGAATGAACTTTTCCCCTGATCTCCTCGCGCTGACGAAGCGCGATTTTCTCACCACCACGGCGAGCGGCATCGGCGGGCTCGCGCTCGCTTCGATCCTTGGCAAGGAGGGGCTGCTCGCCACCTCCGCGCACGCGGGGCAGGGGCCGATGAAAGTGCGCGCGGCGCATTTCCCGGCGAAGGCGAAGGCGTGCATCTGCATCTACATGGAGGGCGGGCCTTCACAGATGGATTTGTTCGATCCGAAGCCGAAGCTGACGGAGCTCGATGGCCAAAAGCTGCCGGAATCGATGACGAAGAATGTACGGTTCGCGTTTCTGCAAAAGGACACCGCGGCGATTTTGGCGAGCAACCGGAAATTCACGAAGCACGGGCAGAGTGGGATGGAGCTGAGCGATTTGCTGCCGCATCTCGGCGGGTGCGCGGACGATCTTTGCCTGGTCCGCTCGATGCACACGGAGCAGTTCAATCATCATCCGGGGCAGATCATGATGAACTGCGGGTCGCCGCTCATGGGCCGGCCGAGCATCGGCTCGTGGGTGACGTACGGCCTCGGCAGCACGAGCGACAATCTGCCGGGGTATGTGGTGCTCACGGCAGGGCGCGGGACGAGCGCGGGCGCGCAAAATTGGGCGTGCGGCTTTCTTCCCACCAGCTACTCGGGCGTGCTTTTCCGCAGCCAGGGCGATCCGGTGCAGGACCTCAGCAATCCGGCGGGCATCTCCCCGCAGATGCAGCACTACGGAATCCAGGCGATTTCCGATTTGAATTCCATGCGGCAGAAGGCCGTGGGCGATCCGGAAATTGCGAGCCGCATCGCTTCGTACGAATTGGCGTTCCGGATGCAAAGCAGCGCGCCCGAGTTGATGGATCTCGCGGGTGAGACCGAGCAGACCAAGGCCGCGTATGGGATCGATCGGCCCGATCCGGACATCAAGGCGTCGCGCGGCGGCGGCTCTGGCTCGTACAAATCGTTCGCGAAAAACTGTTTGCTGGCGCGGCGGATGGTGGAGCGCGGGGTCCGCTTCGTGAACATCTTCCACGCGTGCTGGGACCATCATTCCAACCTGGATAATGAGCTGGCGTGGAACGCCGGGATGGCCGATCAGCCAATCGCGGCGCTCCTCAAGGACCTCAAGCAGCGCGGATTACTGGATACGACGCTGGTGCTGTGGCTTAGCGAATTCGGGCGCACGCCGCTGGGCGAAAACCGGCCGGGGTATGCGAAGGTGACGGGTCGCGATCATCACCCGTTTGCGTTCAGCCTGTGGATGGCCGGCGGCGGCACCAAGGGCGGGACAGTGATCGGTGAGACGGACGACCTCGGATGGGGAGTGGTGAAGGACCCGGTGCACGTGAATGATTTGCACGCGACGATTCTGCACCAATTCGGGCTGGACCATGAGCGGCTCACGTACCGGTTTCAGGGACGCGATTTTCGGCTGACGGACGTGGCGGGGAATGTGGTTAAGGCGGCGCTGGCGTAACCCCTGTGTAGAGGCGGCTCTGTCCAGCTTCGCGCCAGGGAATCTGGACGTGCCGCCTCTGATCAAGGCGCGGAAATGCGGCGGGGGCGGCGGGTGTGCGTGCGGACGTATGGCGCTCCGCTCCGAGCCACCATGAGCTGCGCGGTGCTTAAAAATTACCGGATAGCGATGGCTGACGGACGCCGCGCCGTAATCGCCTGCGCCGCCTAAGCAACGATCTCCCCTCGCCGACGCGCAAGCGATTGCCACGTGGAGCCTAGACTGTACCAGAACCTGCCAGCTCGCTCGTCGCGCCCGTTTAGTTAGGAGCGGGATCGGAGGTTCAGGGTTTGAAGCCGATGCGCGGCTTTGGCGGAGTCGGCGGCGGCTTGAGGAGCGGCTTGAGATTTCGCCAGATGATGAGGAGGGCTTCGTCGTGTTCGAGGAGCTTGTGGTCCATCGCGGCCAGTTGCTCTTCAATAGTAGCGTTGGCCGCAACCTGTTCGCGCACATCTGGATAAACGCACGGATGACAAAGACGCTCATGGCGACTGCACGTGCGCTCTTGAGGATATTGGCGGCTTGGAGAGCGCCATGTTCGGTAAACGCATAGGGCAATTGTGGAGAGAACTTGAGGCGGGCGAGGTGGCCGCAATTTGCGACCACCTCCTGCTTCTCAGCCTCCTTGAGCCGGAAACGGAAATCCTCAGGGAAGCGTTCAGCATTGCGTTTCACCGCCTCATTCAGCCGCTTCGTTGGCACCTCGTACAAATCGGCAAGGTCGGCGTCGAGGATCACGCTCTGCCCCCGAAGGCTGAGGATCAACGATTCGATCTGCTTCGCGGGTTTCATGGAAGTTCAAGTGTTCCACACGGATGCGCGCGTCTCACTCCGGCAGCGGCTGATCCTTCGTTTCCGGCAGGGCCTGGATGATGAGGATGCCGAAGAGGAAAAGCAGGGCCATGAGGCTGACGGCGGTGCGGAGCTCCATGCCGGGAAGGGCTTTGAGCCAGCCGGAGAAGAGGAGCATGGTGGAGGCGAGGAGCCGCCCGCCGTTGAAGCAGAAGCCGGTGCCGGTGGAGCGCAGGTGATTGGGGAAAAGCTCGGGGAAGTAGACGGCGTAGCCGGCGTGGATGCCGAGGGTGAAGAAGCCGTAGACGGGAAGCAGCAGGAGCAGCATCGCATAGCTCGTGGGCGCGAAGCAGGTGATGGGGACGATGATCAGGGCGGCGACGTGGTAGAGGATGAAGGTGCGTTTGCGTCCGAGCCGCACGGCGAGGGGGCCGAAGGCGAGCATGCCGAGGCCGGCGCCGAGCGCCTGGATGTTGCCGTAGGCGAATTTGGCGCGCTGCGCGGCCTCCGCGGGCGGCGTGCCGTGGCGGATGAGGAAGTCTTTCGCCAAATCCTGGCCGGCGACGATGACCGCCCAAAAGGTGCCGAGGCCGACGGCAGCGAGGAGCAGGCCGAAGATGGCGCGGCGGGCCCAGCGAGGATCGAGGAGGAGATCGCGGAAGCTGCCGAGCTGGCGGCCGACGCCGGTGGCGGCTTTGGCTTTGGCTTCATACCACGAGGCGGGCTCGCGCACGCGGGCGCGCACCCAGAGCACGAGTAGCGCCGGCACGACGCCGAAGAGGAAGGCGAGGCGCCAATTCGCACCGACGGCGAGACCGACCCAGGCAGCGAGCCAGGTGCCGATGATGCTGGTCGAATGGAAGAAGCCGGAGAGGTGGGCGCGCGCGTGCGCGGGCACGGCCTCGGCTACGAGCGCGGCGGCGACGGCCCATTCGCCGCCCACGCCCATGGCAACGAGGAAGCGGAGGATGCCGACGTGCCAAAGCGAATCGGCAAAGTAGGTGAGGCCGGAAAAGATCGAGTAGAAAAGGATGGTGAGGATCATCGCGGGGCGGCGTCCCCAGCGATCACCCAGCCAGCCGAAGAGGATGCCGCCAAGCGTGCCGCCCGCGAGGAAGACGCCGAGGAAGATGTCGCCCCAACGGCGGACTTCCGCGTGCTCGGCCGGGACGCCGAGGATTTCCGCGAGCATCTGGTTGCGCTCGATGGCGAAGAGCTGGCCTTCAAAGGCGTCGAAGACCCAGCCGGCGGAGGCGATGAGCACCACCAGCCATTGGTAGCGCGAGACGCCCTGGTACCATTTCGCCGGGGCGTTCATGAGCGAAACGAGACGGGCTGGCCGGTGCGGACCGATTCCGCGGCACGCAGGCACATCGCCACGGACCAGCGGCCGTCTTCACCGGTGGCGGGGAGCGGGGTGCCGTGGCGGACAGCGGCGGCGACCGCGGTGATTTCGTCGACGAGCTCGTAGACTTCGCCGCTCGGGCGCTCGATGGGCACGTCGCGGACCTCTTCGCCATCGAAATGCTTGAGCCAAAACGTTGGGTGAAAGGTGCGATCCATCGCGCCGCTCCAGCTCGCCCAGAGCGCGCCGCGCGTGCCGGTTAGCTTCACCGCCTGGTGATGCTCGAACGCGCTGAGCGTCTGCGAAATGACCGCGTAGGCGCCCCCGGGAAAATCGACGATCGCGCTGAAATTATCCTGCAGCTCGGGATGATCCGGCTGGCGGGAATTTGCGCGCGCAAAGACGTGCACCGGATCGCCGAGCGCGGAGAGATACCACCGCGCGAGATCGAAGAAATGGATCGGCTCCTCGAGAATCCAATTCCCGACGCGCCCGGTATCGTAGCGCCAGCCGCCCGCGCCGAGGCGGTACGGCCGCCGCCACAGCTCGATGAGCGCGTAAAGCGGATCGCCGATGGCGCCGCCATCGATCAGCTCCTTCACGCGGCCCCAGAGCGCGGAGAGCCGCAGCTCATGGCCGACCGCCAGCAATCGCCCGCCATCACGCGCCGCGCGCAGGAGGTCGTCGCATTCGGCTTCCTTGAGAGCCATCGGTTTCTCCATGAGCAAATGCTTGCCCGCGCAGAGCGCCGCCAGACCGACTGTATGGTGCAGGTCGCTCGGCAGCACGGTGTCGATCACTTCGATGGCGGGATCGGCCAGGAGCTCGCGATAGTCCGCCACCACCCGCACAGAAGGATGCGCTGCGCGTGCGGCGGACTGGCTCTCCGTCGAGCGCGCGGCGATGCCGGCGAGGACCGCGCCGGGTGATTCCATGATCGCGCGCGCATGGTGGCTGCCCCACGCGCCGTAGCCGACGAGACCGAAGGTGACAGGGGAACTCATGCGTTCGGCAAGCTTCACCGCCTGATCGGCAGAATTCGACTGCGAAGTCTCGCTTCATCCACAACCACGATCGCGCCCTGCGTCAAAATCTCTGCATACTGCGACAGAGCAGCCATTACTATCCCCTCGAGGTGCACCGGGCTGACATCCTGGGCACGCACCTGCAAAACGCTCGGGGTGCGCGCCTGCGAGGATGCCAGGATGCTGCCGAAATCCAGATCGTTCGTAAAAACGACGAACTGATTCTGGCTGGCCCACGCCATAATTTCGACATCTTGGGCACGAGCGTCGCCAACCTCCGACCAGTGCAGCGCCTCATGTCCATGCCTGCTGAAGACCGGAATCCATTCCGGCGAGAGATTCATGTCAACGATGAGCTTCAAGCGCGAAGCGGAAGCTCACGTTCCTCTGCCCTCCATGCGGCGTATTCGAGCGCGGCGGTGATATCCTCCGCTTCGAGGTACGGATAGAGGCGGAGAATTTCCTCCGAGGCATGGCCGGCGGAAACCAACCCTACAATCGTGCCGACCGTTACGCGCAACCCTCGGAGGCAAGGCCGCCCACCCATTACTCCCGGATCAAATGTGATTCGATCGAGGTGATTCATTCATCAGAAGCTTTCATACTTGGGCGATAAATGCGAGAGCCGCCTGAAGAAAACGGATCACGTCCGTGGCGGCGCGCTCCACTCCGCCACGAGGCACTCCGCGATGTCCAGCGCGGCGGCGGGGCGGCTCAGGCGGATGATGCGGGCTTCCCATTCGCGCCAGAGTTTGCCGTTTTCGGCGAAGAGGCGTTCGAGGGCGGCGGCGAGGGCTTCGGGGGTTTCGCAGATTTCGCCGCAGCCGTTTTCGACGAGGAGGCGGGCGTTGCCTTCCTCCTGGCCGGGGACGACCTTGGTGATGAGCATGGGGGTGCGCGCGGCGATGGTCTCCTGCACGGCGGCGCCGCCGGCTTTGCCGATCAGCACGTGGTGGGTCATGAGCAGCTCGGGCATGCGGGGAGTCCAGCCGTGGATTTCGACGGGCTTGCCGGACTCGGCGGCGACTTGCTCGATTTCCTGGCGGAGCGTTTCGTCTTTGCCGACGGTGACGGTGAGGAGGATGCCGGGCACTTCCAGCAGCCGCCGGACGAGACCGGGGGCGGACGCTTTGGCGGCGTTGATCATGTAGAGGACGCGGGCGCCGCCGGTCTCGAGCGGCGGGCGCTCGGGACGATCGCGGGCGAAACGCGGCGGCACGGGGAAACCGAGGACACGCAGCCTTTCGGTGGGGACGCCGGCGCGGCGCATGACTTCGGCGGATTCTTCGTTCGGCACGAAGTAGAGATCGCTCGGGCTGCGATGCCAGACGGAGTTGATGGTGATGGAATCGGTCACCACGGTGCAGAAGCGGAACGGACGCGGCGCCTCGGGCGGATAGAGCCGGTTTATCAGGTAGGCAAAAACGGGATAGACGGAGACGATGACATCGGGCTGCTGCTCGGCGATGATCCTGCCCAAGCGGCGGCGCAGGCCGACTTGTACGCGTTCGAGCGCATGGATGAGGGGGGTGCGGTCGAGGAGCTCGTAGACCGAGGCCCAGATGCGCGGGTAGCGCTCGATCATCTCCAGGTAGTCGCGGCGCGAGCGCTCATAGAAGGCGCCATAGGCTTCGACGAAGGGATCGAGCAGGACCGCTTCGGCGTCGGTGCGCTCGGCGAAAGCCGCTTGCAAACCGCGCGCGGCGGCGTTGTGGCCTTCACCATAGGCGGCAGTGAGAATGAGGACTTTCAGCATGGGGCGCGACGAGGGAGTGGGGGCCGTTTCGGAATGCAAAGTGCAAAGTGAAAGATGCAAAGTGCAAAATGAGGAGGCCGCGGGCAGGGCGCGATAAAAGAGTGCGTGCGTTTCGCGGCGAGGTCTGTAGCTTTGAGGAGCGTTCCCCACATGCCATGAAGAATAAAGGTTTCACCCTCATCGAGCTGCTGGTCGTCATTGCCATCATCGCCATTCTCGCCTCGCTGGCGATCCCGGCGCTGAATGGCGCGCTGGAGAAAGGGCGCGCGACTTCGGATGCCAACAATCTGCGGCAGCTTGGGGTCGGCATCGTGCAGTACCTCAACCAAAACGAGGACGATATGTTTCCGGCGGGGACGGGCGGCGGCGGGACCGCGACGTGGCCGCAACTGCTGCAAAAGCACGTGCCGGATTGGAAAGCTTTCCAGAGCCCCTTCGACAACCGGGCGAATAATGGCGCCCATCCGTACCCGGTGAGCTATGGCATCAACCAAAACGCCATGGGCAAATCGACGTCCGGTTTCACCTCGCCCTCGGAGCTGATCATTCTGGCCCCGGCGAAGACGGCGTCGGGGAGCCGGGGTTTCCAGGGGAGTTCGCTCTCCAGTCCGCTTTTGCTGCCGGGCGGCGGTATCGGCACGCACCGCAAGGAGAAGCAGATCAATGCGCTCTACGCCGATTCGCACGTGGTTTCGCTGAGCATCGACGACTTCCGGGATCTCACGAGCCCGAAGGGGCAGCGGCGCTGGATTCCCGATATCCCGCTGGCGCCCTAATTGACCGCGCTTTCGGCGGCCGGCTCGCCGCGGCCGGCGAAATCGCAGGCGAGCTTGAGGCTTTCGGCGAGCAGTTGCCGGTAGACGGAGCGAGGAATTTCAAACGCGCCCAAGGTGCGCAGGTGCGGGGTGATCCATTGCGTATCGAGCAAGGTAAAGCCGCGGGCGCGCAGCCGCTCCACCAAGGCGTGGAGCGCGATTTTCGAGGCATCGGTCACGCGGTGAAACATCGATTCGCCAAAGAAAGCGCCGCCCTGCGCCACGCCGTAGAGCCCGCCCGCGAGCTCGCCATTTTGCCAGGCCTCCACGGAATGCGCGGCGCCCCGGTGGTGCAGCTCCACGTAGCTTTCCACGATTTCCTCGTTGATCCAGGTCTCGTCACGCTCAGCGCAGGCGCGCATCACCTCCTCGAAGGATTGATCGATGCGGATCTCGAACTCGCGGCGTTTGAGCCGGCGGCGCAGGCCGTGCGGCACGTGGAATTCATCGAGCGGAATGATCGCGCGCGGGTCGGGGGAAAACCAGGCGATCTCGCCATTTTCCATGGCCATCGGGAAGACACCGGAGCGGTAGGCGTGCAGCAGCAGGTCCGGCGGGATCATGGGCGCAGGCACCAATGCGCGGGCGGGGCCGGGGCGGCAAGCCCCATTCTCAGCGCTGCTCGCTGGGCGGGCGGATGAAGGTCTGCGTATCGCCCACCTTTTTCGTTTCCCATTGCGCCTTCGTGACGGGCACTTCGTAGACGCGGCCGCCCGGCTCCACCTTCACGTCCACCCAGTAGCCGCTGTCGCCGTCCTTCTTCTTGAGCCCCTTGCGGCCGATGGCGACAAGCTGCTCGCGCTCGCCGCTATCGTGCTTGGCCAGGATGACCCCGGTAAGCTGATTTTTCGACGGGCGTGCTTGGTGCGCTTGCATGGCGAGGATGCCCCAAACGACGCCGCCGAGGACCAGGACGGCCGCGAGGGTGGCGATGACGATCTCGCGCCGGGAAGTGCTCTTCACCACAAGTCGGGGATCGGGGGAGGGTTTCGGGGTCATCGGGCGAGAGCGGTTTCGGGGGTGAGCTCTGGAGGCGCGTCGCTGGGCGGCGGCACGATTTCGGGGAGCGTCGTGGCCGGAACGATGATCGCGGATTCCACGGGGCGGAAGCGGCGCTCCCAGACGTAGCGGCGCAGGAGCACCTTCATGGTTGCGGTCATCGGCACGGCGAGGATGGCGCCGAGCAGCCCGCCCATGAGCAGGCTCCAGGCGAAGACGGAAAAGATGACCGTGAGCGGATGCAGGCCGACCGATTCGCCGACGATCTTGGGCGTGACGAAGAGAGCGTCGAAGTTGTGGACCACGATGAAAATGCCGGAGATCACGAGCGGGAAAAGCCACCACGGATTCGAGGCCACACACCAGCTCCCGCCCTGCATGGAGGCGATGATCACCGCGATGAGCCAGCAGATGGTGATGCCAAGATACGGGATGATTCCGAGCACGCACAAGGCGAGCGCGATGAGCAGGCCGAACTCCAAGCCGGCCACGACCAGGCCGATGCCCGTGACCGCGCCATTGATGATGCTGACCACGAGCTGGCCGCGGAAAAACGCGATGAGGTAGCCATTGATTTCGCTGAGCGTGGAGACCACTTCGTCTTTGAACGCGGAGGCGCGCAACGGCAGATAGTGGCGCCACTCTTTCTCGATGCTCGGCGCCTCGGTGAGGAAATAGTAGAGATAGATCGGCACGATGATCAGCGAGACGAGAAAGCCGATCACGCCGAGGAAACCGCCAAGGCTCGAGCGGACCACTTGGGCGACGTGGGTGATCGCCTGCCGCAGCGCGGCCTGGAGCCAATCGCCGGAGACGAACGGCTGCAAGTCGTAGCCGTGCTCCAGCGTCGCCGGCTCGCCCACGCCGGGGGGCGGCAAATCGGCGGTGCCGGTGGTGGCGGATTCGACGGGGGACGTCTTCTCGCTGGGCCGCCTGGGCCCGATAAAATCGGCGGTGGCCGCCTCGCCGGCTTTCACCGGCGAGGCCACGGGCGCGAGGTTGATCCCATATCGCGTCTGCAGGGAGGTGGTGAGGCCGACCACGCCGTCGCGGACTTGATTGGCGTAGCCCGGGATCTTGCGCGCGAGATTGATGCTTTGGGCGGAGAGCGCCGGCAAGATCCAGACCATCATGCCGGCGAAAATGATGGTGACGATCGCGAAGACGGCGAAGACCGCCCGCTGCCGCGAGGTGCCCCAGCGGACGATTTGCGACACGACTGGATTCAGCAAATAGGCGAGCACGCCGGCGATGGCGAAGGGGACGAGGATCGGCTGGAGGAAGGCCAGGACTTGCGAAACGGTCCAGATCAGGCCGATGCCGATGGCGAAGATCATCACCACGGCCAGAGTCGTAAGGGCGGTCCAGAGCGTCTTACGCTGCCAGGGCGTGGGAAATTCCGGGGCGCTCATGCGTCGCAAGGGGAAGATGGGGCCGCGGGGCGAGGGCGGCAAATGGAAAGTAGCGAAAGGCTAATGTGGTGCAGGCTTCCAGCCTGCCAAGCACCGGGCATCCCGGCAGGCTGGAAGCCTGCACTACACTGCTTTGCGCGCGCCGTCAGAAATTCCATTTTTCCACGTGGCTCGGTGTCCGCCCGGCCATGGCCTCCATCATTTTCGCCACGATCTCCGGGTGCTCGGCGGCGACGTCTTTGGTTTCGGCGGGATCGGTGGCGAGATGGTAGAGCTCGAGGGGAGCGTCGGGGTTTCGCTTGAGCTTGGTGCGGAGGCCTTTCCATTCGCCCATGCGCACGGCCTGGCTGCTGCCGGCGCTGTGGTATTCCCAATACAATGCAGTGTGCTGCTTTTGTTCGGCGGGCCGGCCGAGGAGCGTGGGGACGATCGAGAGGCCATCGCTGGGAGCGGGTTTGGCGCCAGCGAGTTCGCAGAAGGTGGGCAGCATATCCCAGAACGCGCCGATCTGATCGCTGGTGCCGCCGGCTTTGATTTTGCCGGGCCAGCGCGCGATAAACGGCGTGCGGATGCCGCCTTCGTACAGCTCGCCCTTGAACCCGCGCAGGCCCGCGGCGCTGCCGAAGAAACGTGCGAGGGTATCGGCTTGGAGGAAGCTCACGCCGTTGTCGCTGGCGAAGAAGACGATGGTGTTGTCATCGAGGCCTTGCGTTTTTAGCTCGGCCAGGAGGCGGCCGATGTCGCGATCCATGCGCGTGATCATGCCGGCGTAAGCGGCGCGCGGACGCGCGTGCGCGGAGTAGTGCTTTTGCGGGAAGCGCTGGTCTTCGGGGAAATCGTAGCCGGCGAGCGCCTCGTCGGGCGCCTGCAGCGAGACGTGCGGGATGGTGAAGGCGAGATAGAGAAAGAACGGATGGGCCTTGCGATCGCGCACGAATTTCAGCGCATCCGCGGCCAGGAGATCGTGCGCGTACGTGGCGCCGCCGGGCGGAATTTCCCACTTCGGGCCGAGAGGGATCGGCGGGTTGCCGGGCAGTGGCTCGGAGACGCCATTGCGCCACAGATGATCGGGGTAATGCGTGTGCGCGATGCGCTGGCAGAGGTAGCCGTAGGAGTAGTCGAAACCGAAATCGTTCGGGCCGCTTTGGTCTTCCGGCATGCCGAGGCCCCATTTGCCAATGATGCCGGTGTAGTAGCCCGCGCCCTTGAGGAGTTGCGCGACGGTGAACGTCTCGCGCGGCAGCGGCTGCTGGCCCTCGACATTCGGCCCGCGCTCCAGATTATCCCGCACCGCGGCGTGGCCCATGTGTTTGCCGGTGAGGAGCGAGCAGCGCGAAGGCGCGCAGACGGCGCTGCCGCTGTAGAATTGGGTGAAGCGCATTCCCTCCGCGGCAAGCCGATCGAGATGGGGCGTCTTGATTTTCTTCTGCCCGTAACAGCCGAGCTCGCCGAGACCGAGATCGTCGGCGAGGATGAAGATGATGTTGGGGCGGCGTTCGGCGGCCTGGGCCGGGAGCGCGAGCAGCGCCAGGGAAAGGAGAAGACGGAGGAGCATAGGGGCGCCTCATTGTGCGGGGGCGGGTGGCGGGCGCAAGCCGTGGCACTTGCGCGCTGTGATAGGCTGCCGGCAATTCTCCCCATGCGATATCCAGCCTCCCTGCTCTTCCTCATTGCAGTCACGCTCTGCTCGGCAGCGCCCCTGGAAGGGCATCTCCTCGAGAGTTCCCGCGAAGGCCCCACCGTGATGATTATCGCGACGGCGACAAGCGGCGGAGCAGCCGCGCTCTATGCACTCGATGAGCTTCGACACTGGAAGCTCGCGCGGGGCAAGGTGGTGCTCATCCCCGTAGCGAAGGAGTCGCTCTCCGAGCAGGCGGCCCAGGATCTCTCGACGACGAAAGTGCCGACCACGCCCTTCGAGGAGAAGATGAAGCATGATTGGCAAGTGGTGCTCAGAGATGACGTCGCGCCCCGGCCGGCGGAGGCAATTTCCAAGAGCGCCATCCTGGGCGTCGCTAAAATCCCGGCCCAGACGCTGGCCGCGCTGGTGGCGGAGAAGCTGAACGCAGACCGATGGGAAACGCAAATGACAGACGATCAGGCGGAGACCGTCCTCAGCTTTACGACCACCGCGCCGAAGCAGACGCTCGCCGTGCGGGCGCGGGAGCATCGCCTGCTCGTGCACGCGCTCCTTACCAAGCTGGAGATGCTCGAAAACTCGGTCACGCCCGAGACGATGGTGGACCCGGCGGCGAAGGTGCGCGTGGCGCTCTTCGATGGCGATGGGAGCGCGGGGGCAGGGGTGCCGCGGGTGGTGGAGATCATGCGCCGGCAGCCAGAGACCGCGATTGTGCGCGTTTCCTCGGAAGACATCGCGGCGGGGGCGCTCGCGCATTTCAACGTGACCGTTTTCACCGGCGGCAGCGGGAGCAAGCAGGCGGGCACGCTGGGAGAGGCGGGGCGGGTGCGCGTGGGAGAATTCGTGCGCGGCGGCGGCGGCTACCTCGGCATTTGCGCCGGCTCGTATCTCGCGTGCCAGGGGTTTTCGTGGGGGCTCGGGATTCTCAATGCGAAGACCGCGTCGCCGAAATGGCGGCGCGGGCGCGGGACGATCAAGATCGAGCTGAGCGAGCAGGGGAAGGCGATCCTCGGCGACCAAACGGGCGAGATCGATTGCCGCTATGGCAATGGGCCGATCCTCGTGCCCGCGAAGGTGGAGGGGCTGCCGGAGTATGAGCCGCTGGCGCTTTATCGCACGGAACTGGCGGAGAATGGAACGCCGCCCGGCTTGATGCTCGGGTCGCCGGCGATCGTCGGGGCGCCGTGTGGGAAAGGCCGCGTGATTTGCATCAGCCCGCACCCGGAGCAGACGCCCGGACTGGAGGGGATGGTGGAACGCGCGGTGGCGTGGGTAAGGGGGCCGTAAGGGTCTACAGATCGGCGCCGGTGTGGAGCCCTGCGACGGGCTCGCGGCCGGTGACGATGCAATCGCGCAATTCGGCGCCGGGCAGGATCTCGGCGCCGGGCCAGACCACGCTGTCGACGACTTTCGCGCCGCGGCCAATGCGGGCGCTGTCGCCAATGGCGCTGGCGCCGGAAATGGCGGCATTCTTTCCGAGCGACGCCGTGGGCGAAATCCACGGAGCGCCGTCTTGCGCGGCGAAATGACGGTGGACCTCCAGGTATTTTTCGCGCGTGCCGAGGTCCCACCAGTGGCCGTCATCGATGACGATGCCGCCGAGCTTTGCGCCGGTTTTGATCATCGCCAGGAAGATGCGGACGACGCCGATTTTCTCGCCCGCGGGGATGCGCCGCAGAAACGCGGGCTCCACCAAGTAGATGCCGGTGAAGAGATAACGCGGCCCGGGCGCGGCGCCGAGCTTGTCGCCGATGTCGGCGATCCGCCCGCCCTGGAGCGCCACTTGCAAAGGGCCATCTTTCGAGCGCAGCACCATCGTGACTTCATTCCCGGAGGCGCGATGCTCGCGGATCGCCGGGGCGAGGGGCAGGTCGGTGAGGATGTCGCCATTGTAGACGGCGAAGGTGTCGTCGCCGAGCAGGTCCTCGACGTTTTTGATCCCACCCGCCGTCTCCAGGATTTCGGGCTCGTGGCGGAAATGGATTTCGGCGTGGCGATAGGTCCCCTCGGGAAATTCGGCCGCCCAGGCGCCCGGCAGCCAATGGGTATTTACCACGTAGCGGCCGATCCCGTGCGCAGCGAGATGATCGAAGGCGTGCGCCGCCAGCGGCCGCAGGCAGACCGGAACGAGCGGCTTTGGCCGCACCAGGGTGAGCGGCCGCAAGCGGGTTCCCAATCCCGCTCCCAAGACAAAGGCTGTGCGAATCATCGGTGCCGGGCGAACGAAGCGAGCGGCGGCGGAGGTGGCAATCTCAATCCGTCGAAGGCGCGCGGCTGACGGGAATCAGCGCGTGGAGGACGGCTTTTTCTCGAGCGGGTTTCCGCGGTTCTTGTCGAACATCCATTCGCCGGACTTGTGCGCCGGCGCCGCCGGCAGGGGGGTCGGCAGCGGCGTCGGGGTGGCGGAGCCGAAGATTTTGTCCAGCGGCGAGGGGCCTTTGCTTTTGTCGCACCCGAGCGGGCCAAGGAGCAGGGTGGCAGCGAAAGCGGCGGGGAGAAGGAGTCTCATAGACGCCGGGCACATCGGGCCGGCCCAGTTAGTAGTAGCACAGGCGGGGCGGGGCTCCACATTTAAACGCGGAAGGCGGAACGCGGAACGCGGAACGGCTATGCGTCGGCAAACAGCGCCACGGAGGCCGTGTAGCCGTGGACGTAGTTGATTTCGCCGACGGGGCCGATTTCGCCATTGCAAAAGAAGCCGGCGGAGGGGCGCGCGCCGAAGTGCTCGCTCAGGGCGGCGGCGTCGTGGTTCGGCACGCGGAAGAGGCCCTGCCCGCGGCCATTGCAGGAGAAGACCAGCGAGGCGAAGGGGCGGACGCCGGCGCGCGTTTTTTCGAGGAGCATCCGCTGCAGGTCTTCGTTGGCGGAACGCCGGTCGCGCATCTGGAATTGCAGGGTCTGGCCGACGCGCGGGAGGGCGCCGACGGCGAGGGCGCCGCTTTGCGGGTCGGCGCCCAGGAGGTTGCGCACGAGGAAATCGCCGGTCTTGAATTCGTCCACGTACTCGTTCACCGCGAGGCCGGCGAAGAGGTTCCCGGCGGCGCGCGCTTTTTCGTTGGGAGTAAGCGCCTTGAAGGTTTCGTTCAGCCGCTCGTAGGCGGGGCGCTGGCCGAGCGAGACGATGATGTTATCCTCCGCGCCAGTGATCGTGAAAGGCTCACCCACCGGGCGGCAGCCCTGGCTCACGATGGTGTGCACGCGCACGCCGCCCTCGAAGCCGAGCGCCACCGCCGATTCCACCAGGCGATGATCCTGGAAGACGAACATCTCCTCGCCGTGGGGCGCGGCGCTCGCCAGACCGCCAAGGCAGGGCACGCCGGGATAAGCGGCATTCCACTCGCCCAGCCAATCCTCCAGCGCCATCGACATCGGGTTGCCCAGCAGGATCCACGCTTCCACCTGGCCCGGCTTTACCCCCGCGACGCGATGCCACGCCTCCGGACCCTCGAGGTCGGCGAGGGCTTCCGCGGTCATCGCAAACGAGTGAATCTTCGTTTTCGGCAAGTGGAGAAAAAGCGCGGAGAAACCGTCTGCCTCCTCGGCTTCCTCGCCCGTGGCGATGAGGCCCGCGCCGCTGCAACCAGCGATCACCGGCACGTGGCCGTGCACTTGCAGCAGCTCCAGAAAATCCGGCAGCATCGCGCGGTAACCCGCCGAGGCGAAAACGAACGCGCAGCTTACCTCGCCGCCGATTTCGCGCAGGAGCTCCTGGGCCGTGCGCTTTACCGCCTCTTCGGAGAACGGCTCCAGCACGAGGCGCGAAGCGGCGGCGTTAGGCATGGGCGGGCGGATTCAGTTCTTGGTTCTTGGTTCTTAGTCTTGATCCCGCGGCGAGGGTGCGCGGTTTTTAGATTAAGATTAAGATTAGGACTAAGATTAAGATTAAGACGGGAGCTTACCGCTTTGCCGGGGCGGGGGCGGGCGGAGGAGGGACTTGCGGCCAATCATCCGAGCGGAAGGGGGAGGCTGGCAGCCCGGCGCCATTCACCAGGTTTACGTCCGGATTATCCTGCCATGCATAGCGCACCGCGATCGGCTTCGGGACCTTCGGGCTTTGCAGCACGACGTGGTCGCCTTCGATCTTCGCCGTGGCCCAGGCGAATTTCTTGTCCTCGCCGGCCACCGCAAAGCTCTTGGGCGCAGCGCCGTCGGTGGTCTTGAGCCCCTCGGCGTAACGGAAGGTGATGCGCATTTTGCCTTCTTCATCCTGCACGGCGGAGGGGAGGGGACCGGAGTATTCGATGTCCTTGAAATAGACGGTGGCGAGCGCATTCAAGGCGAGCCGGCGGCCGACTTCCTGTTTGTTTTTGGGGTGAATGTCCTTCGCCTCGCCGATGTCGATGGTGACGGCCATGCCGGTCTTCGGCAGCTCGAGCGTATTCAATTGCGCTTCGCGCAAGGCCGCCCACTGGCTATCGACCGGCTCCTCGTAGCGCTCGCGGAAGTTGGCGAGCTGCACGAAAAGAAACGGAAATTCCGGGATGGCCCAGCGCTGGCGCCAGCTTTGGATCATCAGGGGGAAGAGCTTTTGGTAGCCCTTCGCGTTGCCCGCGTTCGCCTCGCCCTGGTACCAGATCGCGCCGCGAATCGTGTACGGCGTCACCGGCGCGATCATGCCATTGTACAGGCAGCCGGGGCCGCCGAAATCATCGCCGCCGCGCGGCGCGCGGGGCGGCGGGGGCACGGCTTTTCCTTCCGTTTTCAGCGTCTCGCTCGCTTCCTTCCATTTCGCCAGCGCCTCGTCGTACTCGCCTTTCAACTTGGGATAGCTGGCCTTCGTATTCTCCCAGCTCTTGAAGTTCCCCTGGTAATCGGGATCCGCCGCGAGCACATCGGTGGGCGTCCAAAACTCCGCCGGGGTACCGCCCCAGGAGGTGTGGATCACGCCGATGGGGATTTGCAGCTCTTTCTCCACCTGCCGCGCGAAAAAGTAACCGACCGCGGAGAAATGCCCGGCGGTCTGCGGCGTCGCCAGCTCCCACTTCCCGGCGCAGTCCACCTGCGGCTCGCCCTTGGGATTCTTGGTCACCGTGAACATCCGAATCTTCGAGTTGTTCGCCGCCTTGATCTCGTCCGGCGCGTTCAACGAATTCGAGACGATCCACTCCATGTTCGATTGCCCCGAGGCGACCCACACCTCGCCCACCGCGACATTCTTCACCGTGAGGGTGTTCTTGCCGGTGATCGTCATGTCGCCGGCGTCGCCCGGCGCGAGGCCCTTTAATTTCACGCTCCATTTGCCGTCCACGTCGGCGACCGCCTTCTCCTCCTTCGGCCCGAGCTTGACCGTCACGGCCTCCTGCGGCGCGGCCCAGCCCCACACGTTCGCGGGCGTCTCCTGCAGCAGCACCATGTTATCGCTCACGAGCGCGGGCAGCTTCACATCGGCCCGCGCGCCCGGCACCAGCAAGGCGATGGTGGCCGCGACGACACACCCGGAGAAAGAAGGGGAGAATTTCATGGGCAAAGCGTGAAGCGTCCCCCCGCCCGGACGCAAGGGGGGAATTCACCTCAAAATGAGGTTGGAGGGATTGTCCGGTATGTCCGGTTCGACAAGCTCAGGGCAGGCTACTGGCGGCACGGGGGAATTTCGGGAATAATGGAAAGCCCCGCCGGAGGAGTTTTCGGACATATGAAAGTGGATGCCGGGGGCGCGGAGGCAACATGTGGGAAGGTGGGAAGGTGGGAAGGTGGGAAGGTGGGAAGGTGGGAAGGTGGAGCGAGGAACCGGGGAATTTCGGAAATTTTGGAAAGGAAACGGCAACGTTTTCGACAGGCTGTGACGCCATGGGCGGAATTTCGGAAATAATGGAACGAGCGGCGCGGGGCGGGGAACTGGAGCGCGGAACGGGGAGCGCGGATGGCGGAATGCGGAAAGTGACAGAGGAGCGCGGCATGGAGAGGGGTGGAAAACGGCGGAAGGTGGCGCATTTTGGAACTGAAAAGTTTCAGATTGTGCGTCATTTGCGCGGGACGCGCGGAGAGCGCAGGGGTTCTGCTCCAGGATAAGTTTAGCTTTTTGGAAATTTTGGAAAGAGGCGCTTCCAGCGGCGAGCGACGTTTTTGAAGGGCGGAAGTGCGGGACAAGAGTGGAATTCCGTGGAGCCGGCGAAGTATAAGTTTTGATTTATGGAAATATTGGAAAGGAGGTGAGGAGGAATTTAAGGGCGGAGGTCCGGAAATGAGAGACGGCGAAATGGGGCGCGGCCAGGGCGAGCCGGGAGGCAGCTTCGCCCCGCCGGCCAGGCATCGTTCTCGCGAGCTTGAATTACGCGGAAGATTCAGCGCGGCGGAACCGCAACCAACAGACCGATTCCCGGAGTCAAAGTTGATCGTTGAGGATTCTGGTGTTTGAGGCCCGATGAAAGGGAGGGGCCGCCAAAGCCCCGAAAGCACGAAGCCGGGAAAGCGGGCCGTTTTGGGGCCGAGACCGGGACGCGAGACATCAGGCGCATCTTATCAGGGGTCGAGGCGCGGCGCTGGAGAGGGTGTCATCGCCGTCCTGGGCGACGTACAGATCAAGCGCGAGCGCCGGGGCGGTGCAGACGAGCAGTGCGGCCAGGAGGAGGGAAGGGCGGCGCATGGAAGGGAGTTTTCGGACAGGTGGGAATCGATTGCGGGTTTTTGAGCGTTAAGGGCGGGAATGTTGCACTATTTGGGAAGGAGTTTTCGGACACATGGGACGAACGGCAGCATTTTGGAGAGGCTGTGACGGGGGGGGCGGAATTTTGGAAATTATGGAAAGAAGCTTGGGATCGTAGAACGGGGAGGCTAGAAAGCCTGCCGCCGAGATGCGGTAGATTGGCGGCTGACTGTGGGATGGCAGCCGATTCTCACACGGAGGCACGGAGGCGCACGGAGGAGGCGGGAATAGTTACCCGAAAAATAGGGGGGGTGTCCGGTGTGTCCGCTCGCGGGAAGGCCGTGTTGGCAGGGCGATGTGGCGGCGGTGCGGGGCACGCCGGGACGAAGGAGGAGCGAGACGAAAGTGGGCGAAGTTGTGTTCCGTGGTGGGGAGCCCGGCGCGCGAGAGCAGCGAGCGGGCGCGAAGCGGTGGCCGAGCGGTTTTGAAGCATCAGCGGCAGACTATCAGACCGCGAGCACTTTCCCAATCTCGATCGAGCACTTTTTGGTACTTCTTTTTTTCGACAGCGGGGCCGTGCGTGACGGCTTTCGCCGCCGTTCATGGCGTGCGGAGCGAATCTTGGGCGTGAGGATGAGCCGTTCTAGAATTGTTGACTGACCCCTCTGGCCGACTCCTCTTGGCCTCTCTCTCGAAGCTGAACGAGCTAATCAGCGCGCCTGCGGCGGGTGTAGTTGAAGCGATTCCTCGCGCTGCGAAAACGAGGATTCAAAGGACCCGCAGGCACGCGAGAATGACGATGAAGCCGCAAGCAACGAAAGTAACGAGGAAGTGGAGCCCGATCGTGAGCCCGACGGTCAGGGCAGCGGTGCGCGCAGCGCGCAGTGGGTTCTTAGGCGAGAAGGGCCAGTGATGTCGCTGTGCGTAGTTCGCGCTCCACACCAAAAGCAATCCGAACCCGATGAATCCGAGGAAAGGGTCCGGGCGGGAACGAACGCCGGTGAAGAGAAGCCATTGGTGATCAAATACGATCACCAGAGCGAGCGCGCTCAAGGCGATCGCCAGAATACAGCGATAGAATGCGCGTTGCGGAACGGGCTCAGTGAGAAGCCCATTGGGAAGCTCATCAGGCCAGCGCCCGGTCGCCGCCGCGCAAAGGATCTTTCGGCGCAGCCGCGGCGATCTTGGAAGCAGTTTTGTGTGTGGTCGATTCACGGGCGCTCAATGACACTCATATTCTACCATCGCCGCTCCCATAAGACCTACTTGGCCGGAGGCTCTTCGCGCAGGATGGCCATGGAGTCATCGGGGGCCTCCGCGGCGAAAGAGACGAACCTCACGCCGCGGGCGGCCGAAGCGCGCTCGCGTTCACGCACGTAAGCGAAAAGCCGTTGGAGATCGTAGCCGGTCTCGTGGGCGAGCTCGTCGCGCGTGCGGCGGATTTCCTCGAGAATTGGGTCCGGCTTCATGGCTCAAAGTTGCAACAAATCAAACGGAGTGCAAATCGCCGGAAACGGAAATCCGGCTGGCGAGCAAACCGGCTCGATCCCGCGAGATCACAGCCGCCGCGCCTGTGGGCGGAAATGGACCGCAGGCATCCTTGCTGCGGTCATTTGGGTCGGCGCGTGAATAACCGGGAGAACAAGGCTGGATAGCCACAGCCGAAGAGAATGAATGGAAGCGTGATCAGCATAAAGCTGCCGAGAAATCCGATGTATGCCCATGTGGGCGTCCTGTAGGCATATGGACCGAGCTCTCGCTGGTGAATTTGATCGATGCAGTATGCGCCAGCAAGCAGGGCAACGAGCAACAGCCCGAAGAACACGCGCACCCAAATGGCGCAGCGGAACCAAAGTGCGGAAGTGAGCGTAGCGCACGCGACTAATATCCAGAGAAGCACGCCGACTCCTTCGAAGCCGAAAGCGACCATTCCCGGCGTCACGGCGTGGATAAACTGCGGGATGATGCGCCTGAGCAACAGGAAGGAAGCGAAACAGGCAAATGCGACGACAAGGGTGTTCCAGACGATCTTGAGCGCTGTTCTGGTGGTTGAACTCATGGACGCGAAATTTCAATGCGCGCAACGGTGGGCGATGTCATTAGGGGCAGGGGCATTTGCCATCGGCCTGAGCGTTACTCGCGCCCGCAGAGCTCCCGCTCCACGCGAAGCAAAGCTTCGCCCGCAAGTGCGCTCCCAAGCTCAGCTGGGGAGCGAGATTCTCTGAGGCGGTGAGATTTCCTAATCACTGCGGCAGAATAAGTGTAACGCACGCTTCCGCCGCCCCTCTGGGGCGGGGTTGCGCTTTTGCATGGACCGGCGGCTGACGCCGCCGGCTAATCTCTGATTGGCCCTCCGGGCCGATGCCGCGAATGTTACAGGCATTGTGAAACAGTACAGTGGTGCGAGGCGGGCTCGTCACTCTGTCGAGGAAATCAAACGAGCGGCGTCACCCCCGCCACGGGCGCCGGTGGCACTTCGAGTTTCATATCCCAGCTCAGGTTTTTCGGCATGGTGTCGAGCTGGGAGGTGAGGGCTTTTTTCCAGGTGACTTCCTTGCCGGTGTAGGCGGACATGCGGCCCATGATGCCCATGAGGGTGCTTTGGGCCATGCGGTCGCCGTCGTTGGGGAGGTCGCCGGCGCGCAGGCGGGCGAAGAGGGCGTCGTGCTCGAGTTGGTGCGAGGCGAGTTTTGGGCCTTCGTAGCGCCATGGTTTCTCGCCTTTGATGAGCGCGGCGTAGCCTTTGAGCTCGCAGCGGCCTTTGGTGCCGATGATGAGGTCGCTCTGGTCGTTGTAGCAGCCGTCCTGGTAGCGGGTCTTGAGCACGGCGAGGGCGCCGTTTTCCCACTCGTAGGTGATGTCGAACTGGTCCCAGATGTCGCCCACGGTCTGCTGCTGGCGCGCGCCGCTGGCGACGCACCGTACGGGCGGCACGTCTTTCATGGCCCAGGCGATCTTGTCGACGCTGTGGACGCTGATTTCCATGATGTAATCGCCCGAGAGCCAGGAGAAGAAGTGCCAGTTGCGGAGCTGCCATTCGAGATCGCCCTGGCCGGGCTTGCGGAGGCCGTCGAAGCGGGTGAGGCGATTGCCGAGGCGCGTGGAGTAGATGGCGGTGACGTCGCCGATGGCGCCGTCGTGGATGCGCTTCATCGCCTCTTCGTAGGAGGGCTCGAAGCGCATGTTGAAGCCGGCGCGGATGGCGAGCTTCTTCTCGCGGGCGAGCTTTACTGACTCCATCACGGAGCGGACGCCGACGGGGTCCACGGCCATCGGCTTCTCGCAAAAGATGTGTTTGCCGGCTTCGACGGCCGCCTTGAGGAGCATCGGGCGAAACCCGCCGGGGGTGGCGAGCACCACGAGGTCGATGCCGCTGGCGAGCACCTTCGAATACGCATCGAGGCCGACGAACCTGCGCTCCTCCGGCACGCTCACGCGCCCCGGCTGTTCCTTGAATTGCGCCTCCACGGTGCTGAGGCTCTTGTCGATCTGCTCGCGGAAGACGTCGCCCATGGCCCAGAGCTGGGTGTTGCTGTCGGCCGTGAGCGCCTGCGCCGCCGCGCCGGAGCCGCGTCCGCCGCAGCCGATGAGGCCGATTCTGATGTTCTTGGAGGTGATATCCTCGGCGGCACGGCTGGCCGAAAGCGGGAGGGCGGCGGCCGCGAGGGCGAGGGAGGAGTGCCGGAGGAATTGGCGGCGGGATGGCAGGTGAGAGGAGCGAGGGTGGTTCATGGCGGGAGTGAGTGGATGAAACCGTAAAAGCGGATTCCTCTCAGTTTGCCCCGGCGTCTTTACAGGGCAATCGGCAATGAACGGTTACCGCCGAGGCGTCAGCGAGAAATCAGGCGTGGCGCGAACGTGAATCGCTCGTCGGAGCCTTGCCCCACCGGCAGCAGTTGGGCCGCTGTCGCTCGAAAGCGGCGTCTTCCGGCGAGTGTGTGCGAAGCCGAGACCTTTCACACCGCTGTCCATCGGGCATTTGGAGCGCTTGGAGGAAGGACTTGCCGTACTTTCGTGAGGATGCGGTGGTCGAGGATGACGACGCCGACGCGGAGCAAGTCGGTCGCATATTCACTGATTTCGCGGTTCAGTGGCCCCGCCTCACCCATGTTCCGAAGCGCTTCTTTTCTATTCCGAGTGCAGCTAGTGTTGTGTGGTGGGTCGCTAAGCGGACTCGCGACGATCGAGAGGAAAACCACAATGCGAGCAATTCTTTTTGGGTAAAGGGGTCCACCACGAGAGGCGAATTTCCAACACGCAGAAATCAGTCCAACCAACAGACAGCTGGCACTTCGGACAGCGCACTCGCGACCCGATAATCTGGATGAATACGGCCCAAGCCAAAATTGCGAGCGCAAACAATGGCAAAACCCATACGGCGAAGCAACTCAGAGCCACAAACCCGATTGGAAATAAGACGAAAAGGGTGCAGAGGTACTTGGCTCTCGGAGTCATTTTCGCGCGATTGTTACCTATTCCCAAGAGCTTCCCCATGTCCCGGAGATCAAACGTGCCGGGTGACGACGCCGGCTTCGACGCAGTATACTGGAAACATGATTCTTTGCCCTGCTTCTTTGGTAGAATACGTATTGCTTTAAAATAATCTATACTTCTCATTTATCAATAACGCGAGACCGAAGCAGAGGGCTCCCGCGGCTACCGCGTATTGGGTCAAAGAACGAAATCGGTACTCCGACGGACTCGCGTACACGATAACGCCGTGGTTGACACTGAGCTTTTCGACCCTCCCTGCCTGGGCGTCAGGACGTCTAGGCAGCATGCGCGAAAAGTGGATGTTGGTGTAGATGGAGGCACAAACGGCAAGAACTGCAGCGCTTACGAGGATGATTATTGCAGTTCTCTGAAGTTTCATCAAAAAAAATCTCGCTACGGATGTGTTCGACTCTCCCGTCGATCCTCCTTGGCTTCGGATTTCATCCGGCCCAAAGCGTCGAACTCCCAGGAAACGGTGTCAACGCCCAAGTTCGCCGGCTGACGCCACCGGCTAATCTCCAATGGCCCAGGCCTAGGCGTCGGGCGCCGGCTGCCGAGACTCTCCGCGAAACGCAGGACTTCGTTCTGCGCTGGCTCAGCCGGATTGCATCGGGCAGTTTCGAATAGCGCCAAATCATGTTCCACCCCTCCGGGGTGTGGACTTGTTTTGGTTTTCCGGGGGTATTCGCCGGCGACTTGCGGACAAGTCGCGGCGAAAACCCCCGGCTACTCATGTTCAGCCCTTTGGGCTGGCCTCACGGAGGTAACGGGTTAGTTTCCGAAGCAGTACAATAGGAATTCCGCGCTTTGCGGCGGTGGCGCGGAGCGGCAGGGTAATCGATGCGTTGCCCTCCACGCCCGCCGTTTCTGCCCACCCCGGAGTTAGTTAGTGCTAGTGTAGTGCGTCGGAAGTAGCGTAATGCGCGATTTTCCGACGCCCCTCCGGGGCGGACGCGCTTTCTTGAGAAACCGGTGGCTGACGCCACCGGCTAAACTCCCAATGGCCCTCCGGGCCGGCAATTGAAAGTTACGCTGATTGCGAATCACTACACTAGGAATGCCTGCGGTTTCCGGCGGTGGCGCGGAGCGGCAGGGTGATCGATGCGTTGCTCTCCACGCCCGCCGTGTTTGCCCACGCCGGAGTTAGTTAGTGCTCGTCAGAGCCTCGCCCCACCAAGGGGGAGGGCTACTGTTTCGAGCCGTGTGCTTGTGGCGCATCCCACGCATCGGAGCTGGCGTTGGGGGTGCGGGGGACGCTGGTGCAAAGCGGCGCGGGGACGCGCGCGCAGTCCGAAAGCGCTGCGCGCGAAAGTGTGGGCGGCTCCTTGCACCTTACACTACTTCCATCGGGCACTTCGGGAGGGCGCGGAGGAAGGCTTGGCCGTAGTTTTTGGTGAGGATGCGCGGGTCGAGGATGACGACGATGCCGCTGTCCTGCTTGGTGCGGATGAGGCGGCCGACGCCCTGGCGGAGTCGGAGGATGGCCTCGGGGAGGGAGTATTCGGTGAAGGGGTCGCCGCCGCTGGCCTCGATCTGCTCGAGGCGGGCTTCGATGAGCGGGTGGTCGGGGACGGCGAAGGGGAGGCGGGTGATGATGACGTTGGAGAGCGCTTCGCCGGGGACGTCGACGCCGCTCCAGAAGCTCTCGGTGCCGAAGAGGACGTGGCGCTCGTCTTTCTTGAACTCGGCGATGAGGCGGTGGCGCGGCATGCCTTCGCCTTGCACGAGGAGCTTGTAATCGAGCTCGTCGAGGCGCTCGCGGAGGGCGGAGGCCATGGCGGACATCGTCTTGTAGCTGGTGAAGAGGACGAAGGCGCGGCCGTTGGTCATGCCGATGAAGTGCTCGATCGCTTCGGCGAGGGCGGCTTCGTAGGCGGCGTCGCGCGGGTCGGGCATCTTGCGCGTGACGTAGAGCCGCATCTGCTGCTGGTAATCGAAGGGGCTGCCGATCTGCCGGGCGTGCACGTCGTCGGCGCCGACGCGGCCGCGGAAGTAATCGAGGGTCGGCGGCGCCGGTGCCGAGCGTGGCGCTGGTCATGACGCAGGTGTGGTCTTCGCGGAAGAGCAGCGCGCGCAGGTAGCGCGGCGACATCGACCGGCGCGGCGTGGAGGCCGTGGAAGTGCTGCGTCTTGCCGGTCTGCTCGACCCAGTAGACGTGGTCCTCGGCGTCCTGCTTGAGGAAGCTGGCGAGGCCGGCGCGGGCGTCGCGGATGCGGCGGCCGAGGTCCTGCAGCTCGGCCTTCGTGGTTTCGTCTTCCAGGCTACGGATCTGTTTGCACGATCATCGCCTGCAGCTCGGCGAGCGGCGCGGTCAGTGTGTCGTCGACGAAGTCCGGCTGGCGCACGCGGATACTCGCGGCCCTTCTTGAAATCCGACGCGCTTGCCGACGCTCGTCGAAAAACTCCTCGGCCTCGATCGAGCAGCGCGGAGACGGCGCGCACGCCATCGGGCTGGCGCAGGGCCTGGAAGAGGCCCTTCTTGGTCTTGGGATTGTAGAGCCGGTGCAGCGCGCGGCGCAGTTCGTACTGCGAAACGGCGAGGCCGATGTGCCGCGCGGCGACCTGCTCGACGGTGTGCGCCTCGTCGAAGATCACGAAGTCGTTCGCGAAGAGTAGCCGCTCGGCCTCGCTCCTCCTGCTCGGCGATGCCGCCGAGGTTCAGGAAGAAGAGCGTGTGGTTCATCACCACCACGTCGGCGGTGAGGAGGCGCTTGCGGGCGTCCTGGTAAAAGCAGCGCGGATTTTCGCCGCAGGTCTGCGGGGTGCAGATGTGCTGCTCGCTGCAGACCTGCGCCCAGACGTGCGGGTCCGGCTCGACGGCGAAATCCGTGAGCGTGCCGTCCTGGTCGTCTGCGCCCATTGCGCGATGCGCTCCAGCTCGGCCTGCTCGCCGGTGGTGAAAAGCTCGCCGGTGCTGGCGAGCGCGCGCTCGAGGCGGGTGGGGCAGACGTAATTCTGCCGGCCCTTCCAGAGCATCGCGTCGAAGTTTCCATCGGCAGCACCTTCTGCACGATCGGGATGTCCTTGTAGACGAGCTGCTCCTGCAGATTGATCGTGTAAGTGGAGATGACCGCTTTCTTTTTTTGCTCCTTCGCCCAGAGCACCGGCGGGCACGAGATAGGCCAGCGATTTGCCGACGCCCGTGCCGGCTTCCACCACGAGATGCCGCTCGCTCGGCGAGCGCCTGCGCCACGGCCACGGCCATCTCCTGCTGCTCGGGGCGGTACTCGAAATTGCGCGCCTTGGCGAGCCGGCCGGTGGGCGAGAAGATTTCGTGCACGCGCTCGGCAAACGTGCCGGGGGCTCCTTCGTGCAGGGCGATCATCGGGAAAAATACACGTTTCTCCCTACGCGGCTTTGGGCTCTAATAGCCAACTTTTCCCCGCCGGGAAATTTGCCCCGCACCACCGAAACCCAGCATGAGACTCCTCGACCGCTACGTCCTGCGCAATTTTCTCGAGCCGTTTCTGATCTGCTTCTTCGGGTTTGTGGCCATCCTGCTGATCTTCGACTTGTACGACAACGGGCCGGATTTCATCGAGTACCACGTAAAGCTGCCGACGGTGCTGGCTTTCTACGCCACGCAGGTGCCGGCGATGGCGCTGCTGGCGATGCCGGTGGGGCTGCTGCTCGCGCTGCTGTTTTCGCTCTCGAAGATGTCGCGGCACAATGAGATCATCTCGATGCTGACGGCGGGACGCAGCCTGGTCCGCGTGATCATGCCGCTGGTGGTCGTGGGCCTGCTGACGACGGGCGTCTGCTTCGTGCTGAACAGCGCGCTGGCGCCGAAAGCCGAGGCGGTGAAAAAGCAGATGCTGGAGGAGGTGACGCGCGGGAGCAAGCGGGCCTCGGCGAAGGAGACGATCGAGGGGCATCTTTTTCGCGACCGGCTGAATGATCGCACGTGGTTCGTGCGCAAGCTCAAGCCGAACAATCCGGCGCTCGAGGGGGTGCATATTTCCCAGCAGGATAAGGAGGGGAACATCGTGCGCAAGTGGTACGCCATGCGGGCCACGTACGATCCGAAGACCGGCCACTGGGTGCTGGTGCGCGGAATGATCGTCGATTTCGACAAGAACGGCGACATCACCGGCACGGACCTTTTCAAGGACAGCGTGCGCGTGATCACCGACTGGCCGGAAACGCCGTGGCGGATCGCCTCCTCGCAACTGCAGGCGCAGAATCTTTCGATCGCGGAATTGCACGAGTACCTGCGCTACAACCACGATTTTCCGGAGACGATGCTGGCGCCGTACCGGACCAATTTGGCGGATCGCTGGGCCTTTCCGTGGTCGTGCCTGGTAATCGTCTTCCTCGCGGCGCCGCTGGGGGTCGTGTACAATCGGCGCGGCGTGCTGGGCGCGGTGGCCTCGGCGATTTTTCTGTTCGTGGCGACGATCCTGGTGCGCGGGCTTTTGCTGGCGCTGGGGAAGGGCGCGCGGATCGATCCGTACCTGGCGGCGTGGCTGCCCAACGTGGTTTTCTTCGCGGTGGGGCTCGTGCTGCTCTGGTTCCGCTCCACGAACCGCGACTTTCCGAAGCTCGCCTTTTGGCGCTGAAATTTCATGGATAACGACTGGTCAATTCAAAGCCGCGGCGACCGCTGCGCCGCCACCGGGCAAACCTTCGCCGACGGCGAATTTTTCTACACGCTGCTCTTCGAGGAACGCGATGGCTACCGCCGCGAAGACCTGAGCGAAGAGGCGTTCCGCAACCGGCCGGCCGAGGCGCCGCAGCCGTACTCGCTCTGGCGCTCGAAATTCGAGGTGCCGCCGCCGCCCGCGCCCGAGGCGCTGGAGAAACAGACCGCCGAGGATTTGCTGCGCAAGTACATGGAGGATTCCACGCCGCAGCACTCGAACGCGCGGTATATTTTGGCGCTGATGCTGGAGCGCAAACGGCTGCTGAAAGAGGTGGAGGTGAAGCGGAGCGACGAGGGCCGGCTCACGCGCATCTACGAGCACGCGAAGACCGGCGAGGTGTTTGTGATTCCCGATCCCGGGCTGCGGCTGGATCAGCTTGGCGATGTGCAGACGGAGGTCGCGGCGATGCTGGCGTAGGACGGGCGCGCGAAACTACATTTTTCCGACGCCCCTCCGGGGCGGACGCGCTTTCTTGTGAAAACCGGTGGCTAACGCCACCGGCTAAACTCCAAATGGCCCTCCGGGCCAGGCATCGAAGGTTAGGCTGATGGCGAAGCATTCCCCTACGGCTGCGGCACGAAATCGATCACGAACACATCGTCGATCACGTCCTTCAGGCCGCTGGCAAATTCCTTGTGGTCCGGGTGCACGAGGTAGGCATCGCGGTCGGCCGGCGTCTTGAACGAGGCGATCCAGCAATGGGTGAAGCCCTTGGCGTGTTTTTCAGGGCTCACGTTCGTGCCCCATTCCAGCTTCTCGATCTGCGAAATCTTCTGCTTCAGGGCGGCGAAAGCCACCTCCACCTTGCGGATCTGTTCCGGGTCCGCGTCCTTCTTGAAGCGGAAGGAAACCACGTGGCGAATGGGACCATCGGCAGCGACGAGAGGAGTAGCAGTCATGGCGAGAGCGGCAGCGAGCATCAGCAGGGTTTTCATGGGACCGAGCATCATGCCGTGAGCTGTGCATCTCCCGCAAGCGCCACAGACACGGTCATAGCGAAGTAACTTTTCTTAATCCCAATCTTAATTTTAATCATCATCTCCCCCATGAAAACCGCCAGCGGCACCACGCTCATCTCGAATGGCCAGCTCATTGACGGCAGCGGCCGCGCGCCGATCCCGAACGCCGCGCTCGTCATTCGCGATGGGCGCATCGCTTTCGCAGGGCCGGCCGCGGAGGCGCCGCCGGTGCCGGAGGAGACGGCGCGGATCGATGCGCGCGGCGGGACGATCATGCCGGGCCTGGTCGAGGCGCATTTTCACGCGACCTACTTCAACATCGCGGCGCTGGAGGACCTCGATATCAAGTATCCGGTCGAGTACGTGTCGCTGCTCGCCTCGGTGAATACGCGGCTCGCGCTGGAATGCGGCTACACGGCGGCGCGCTCGGGCGGGTGTCTTTTCAATGTGGATGTGTGGCTGAAGAAGGCGATCGAGGAGGATCTCGATCGCCGGGCCGCGCCTCTCCACGAGCGGCCGCGAGATTTGCTCCGCGGGCGGCTTGATGGATTGGAACCCGGAGTTTCGGAAGATCGGCATGGAGGGCCTCGTCTTCATCATCAACGGCGCAGGAGGACGCGCGCCGCGCGGTGCGCGTCGCTGGTGAAGGATGGCATCGAATGGGTGAAGACGTATCCCACGGGCGACGCGGCCTCGCCCGACATCAACGATCATCACACGCTCTGCATGACCTTCGAGGAGATGCACGCGGTGGTGGCCACGGCGCACAATCACAAGCTGAAGGTCACCGGCCATTGCCGCGCCACGCAGGGCATCAAGAACGCGTTGCGCGCCGGCTACGACACGATCGAGCACGGCACCTTCATGGATGACGAGGCGATGGAGCTGCTGCTGGAGCGCGACGTGCCGTGCATCCCGGCGCTTTATTTCGAGAAGGCGAGCATCGAGCTGCGGGCCGGAGTTTGGGCTGCCGCAGGCGGTCATCGATGGCCACCAGGAGACGCTCGAGGGCGGCGCCGAAAGCGCGCGGCGCATCCTGCGCGCGGGCGGGCGGCTGGGCATGGGCGGCGATTACGGATTCGGCTGGAACCCGCATGGCGACTACGCGCGCGAGCTGACGTTCTTCGTGAAGGACGTGGGGCTCACGCCGCTGGAGGTGATCACCTGCGCCACGAAAACCGGCGCGGAGATCATGGGCCGCGGCGAGTGAATTCGGCACGCTGGAGACAGGGCAAGCTGGCCGATGTGCTGGTGGTGGATGGCGACGTGGCGGCCGACATTTCGCTCCTCGAAGACCGCAAGCGTTTCCTCGCGGTGATGCAGGGCGGGATCGTCAAAGCCGGCCAGCTTGCGAAGCCGTTTCCCACGGTGGTGAAACGCGAGAAGTAGGGCGTGCGATGCCGCTGCCGCTCACGCCGCATTCGTTCGCCGGTCCGCCGGCGCTGCTACTTCGAGGAAGGCCCCAGGCCGGGCCGCCGCTGCTGCTGCTCCACGGCGTCGCGCGGCATTCTGGCGCGATTGGGAGCCGCTACTGCCGGACCTGATGCGCGAGTGGCGCGTGGTCGCGCTCGATCACCGCGGCCACGGCGAATCCGCGCGCGCGCCCGGCGCCTATCGCGTGACCGATTACGCGAACGATGCCGCGGCCTTCGTGCGCGCGACGTTTACCGAGCCCGTGACGGTGCTGGGGCATTCGCTGGGCGCGATGGTGGCGCTATCGGTTGCGGCAGAATGCGGGCTGCTCATCGCGCGCGCGATCCTGGAAGACCCGCCGTTTCACACCATGGGCCGGCACATCGGCGAGACGCCGTAGCCCGTGCAATTTGCCGGCATGCGGGAGGTGGCCCGCCGCGGAGGCGATCTCGCCACCATGACGGACGCGCTCGGCGAAGTCAGAATTCCGAGCGGCCACGGCAGCGGCACCGTGCGGCTGGGCGATGTGCGCGACCGCGCCTCGCTCGAATTCAGCGCGGGATGCCTGGCGCAAGTGGACTCCGACGTATTCGATCCGGTGATCGCGGGCCGCTGGCTGGATGGCTACGACCCGGAGCGGCTCTGGCCGCGCGCCACGTGTCCAGTGCTGCTTTTGCAGGGCGATCCCGAGGCGGGCGGGGCTTTCACGGATGAAGATGTGGCGGCGGCGCAGCGCGGCCTCGCGCAGTCTCGCCACGTGCGATTCGAAGGAGTGGGACACCTGATTCACCGGACTCGCCCCGAGCAGGTGTTGGCGGCGATCCGGGAATTCGCCGCGTGATCAGGCTATCTATTTCCGCGGATCGAGGGCGTCGCGGAGGGCGTCGCCGAGGAAGTTGAGGGCGAGGAGGGTGAGCGACATGACGGTGGCGGGGAAGACGAGGAGCCACCAGTAGCTGCGGATGGGGTTGATCGATTGCGCGCCTTCGGCGAGGAGGCTGCCCCAGCTCGCTTGGGGGGCTTGGATGCCGAGGCCGAGGAAGGAGAGGAACGATTCGTCGAGGATGACGGCGGGGATGGTGAGGGTGAGGTAGACGACGACGACGCCGAGGAGATTCGGGAGGAGATGCCGGACGAGGATGCGGAAATGGCTTTGGCCAAGCGAGCGCGCGGCGAGGATGAATTGCTGTGCCTTCAGGGCCAGCACCTGGCCGCGGACGATGCGGGCCATGGTGAGCCATTCGATGACGCCGAGCGCGAAAATGAGAATGATCATCTTCGAGTAGCCGAGCAGGGCGCCACCCCAGAATCCGGTGAGCCATTCGCGCAGGATCGGATCGAAGCGAAAGGTGGCGATGATGATGATGATGAGGCGCGGGATGGCGTAGAGGATTTCCACGAAGCGCATCATGAGGGCATCGGTGCGCCCGCCGGCATAGCCCGAGACGAGACCGTAGGCAGTGCCGATGAAGAAGCTCACCACCGCGCCGCAAAGGCCGACGAAGAGCGAGATGCGCGCGCCTTGCAACACGCGGGCGAAGACGTCGCGCCCATTCACATCGGTGCCGAAAAGGTGCTGCCAACTCGGCGGATGAAACTGCGCGGCCGACGGCGACGCCGGATCGACGCCGAAGACGCGCGGGCCCGCAATGGCGCAGCCCGCGATGAACGCGAGGACGAGGAGCGCGCCGACGGCGACCGGGTTGCGCAGGAGGCGCCGCATCGCGCCCGGCGGCGGGAGATGCGACGGCTCATTCATAGAGGCGGATGCGCGGATCGAGCGTGGAATAGGCGAGATCGACGAGGAGGTTCATCACGACCAGCAGCGCGCAGTAAACGATCACCACGCCGCTGAGCAGGAAGACATCGCGCGTGAGGATCGAGGTGACGAAAAACGGGCCCATGCCGGGGATGTTGAAGATCGATTCCACGACGATGGACCCGGTGACGAGATTGGCGGCGAGCGGGCCGAGAAAACTCACCACGGGGAGGATCGCGACCTTGATGGTGTGCTGGTAAATGGCGCGGCTTTCCGGCAGGCCCTTCGCGCGCGCGGTGCGGACGAAATCGCTGCCGAGCACTTCCAGCATGCTGGAGCGCATGAGCCGCGCGACGTACGCGATGTATGGCCCCGCCAGAGTGATCGCCGGCAGGATCACGCTGGCGGGCGAGTTCCATCCGGCGACCGGGAGCCAGCGCAAATAGAGCGCAAAGACGAGCACGAGCATCGGCCCGATCACGAAGGTGGGAATGGAGATGAGAAAAAGCGCGCCCAGCATGGCGCCGAAATCGATCGCGCTTTGATGCCGCACCGCCGCGACGCAGCCGAGCCAGACGCCGAGGGTGGTCGCCAGCAAAAACGCGGTGAAGCCGAGGAGGCCGGAAACGGGGAGCGCCTGCGCGATGAGATAGCTCACAGGGCGGTCGCGCTGCTTGATGGAGATGCCGAGATTGCCCTGCAGCAGGCCATCGAAGTGGCCCGCGGGATTGCGATGAACGCCGAGGTAGGTGGCGTACTGCTCCAGCAGCGAGCCGTTGAGGTTAACCCGTTTGAGGAGCTGCTCCTCGATTTGCGGCGAGACTTTTCGCTCGCGCGTAAACGGCCCGCCCGGTGCGGTGCGGATGAGAAAAAAGGTGATCGTCACCACGCAAAACAGCACCGCGAGCATCGAGAGAAAGCGGCGAACGATGAACGCGACCATGGGCGGGGAGCAGTGATGGGAGAAGCGGGCGGGGTGTGCAAGCGCGGAGGGCTTGAAAAAGCCGCGCGCCTGGCGCTTTTGGAGGGCACCGAGATGAGCCCCGCACGCTTCTTCGCCCTCACCGCCCGCTACGGTTCGCTGCGCCTCGCGGTGATTGGCGATTACTGCCTCGACCGCTATTTGGAAATCGATCCGGCGCGCGCGGAGACTTCGATCAAGACGGGGCTGCCAGTCTACAACGTGGTGCGGGTGCGCGCCCAAGCCGGGGCGGCGGGGACCGTGCTCAATAATTTAGTGGCGCTCGGGATCGGGACGCTGCACGTGGCGGGATTTTGCGGGGAAGACGGCGAAGGGTACGAGCTGCGCCGGGCGCTCGCGGCGATGCCCGGCGTGAAGATGGAGCATTTTTTGCAAACGCCCGAGCGCCGCACTTTCACCTATTGCAAGCCGCTGGTCGTCGAGCCGGGCCGCGAGCCGCGGGAGCTGAACCGGCTCGATAGCAAAAATTGGAGCGCCACCCCGGAGCGCCTCGGGCGCGAGTTGGCGGAGCGGGTGCTGGCGCTCGCCCAGGAGATCGATGCCGCGATCGTCATGGAGCAGGTCGATGAGCCGGGCACCGGGGCGATTACCAGCCACGTGCGCGAGGCGCTGGGGGAGCTTGCCGCAAAGTATCCAGGGCTGCCGATCGTCGCCGATAGCCGGCGCGGGCTGGGCGATTATCCCGCGGTGATTTGCAAGATGAACCTCGCGGAATTGCGCGTGCTCTTGCGCGAGCCGCAGCTGGAGGACCTGGAGAAAGTACGCGCCGGGGCGAAGCGGCTCGCGGCCACGCGCGGGCGGCCGGTGTTCATCACGATGGCGGAGCGCGGCATTGTCGGCGCGGCGCCGGATGGAACTTGCGAGCACGTGCCGTCGCTGCCGATCAGGGGCACGATTGACGTGGTGGGCGCGGGCGATTCGGTAACCGCCAATCTCGCCCCCGCCCTCGCCGCCGGCGCCACGCTGCGTGAGGCGATGGAGCTGGCCATGGCGGCGGCGAATATCGTGGTGCACCAGCTGGGGACCACCGGCGAGGCGACGGTTGGGCAGATCGGCCGAGAGCTGAGCCCCACCTAAGGGCTACGGCTCTGCGATCTCGCGCGGCGTCGGTTCGCGTGGAGCGGGCTCGCGTGGTGTGGGCTCGCGGGGCAGAGGTTCACGTTCGGGGGGCTCGTCGGCGATTGGCTCGCGCATTGGCTTGGCCGGGTCCGGGGCGGGCGGCTCGGGCTCGTCGGGGAGCGGCGTTGCCTTGGGCTGCTTGCGTTTGCCGTCGGAGTCCATCCAGCCTTCGCGGGTGGCGAGAATCTCGGCCAGGCGCAGGGGCCATTCCGGATCCTCGAGGAAACTGCGGCCGCCGCCGTGTTTCAGATCCTTGTAGCTTTCGACGAAAGATTGGTTTTCCGGCGAATCCTTGACGCCCAGGGCAGGGTAACGCCGGATCGCTTCCTTCTGCGCTTCCTGGGTGAGCTTGGCCGCTTCGCCCGCGGCATCGGCCGGCGTGGGCGCAAGGGGCTCTTTGTCCAACTCGGGAATTTCGATGGGTGGGCGGGAGGAGTTTTCGCGCGGCGGCTCGCTGTCGGCCATCATCAGCTTCACGGCATCCAAGGGGATCGGCAGGGTATCCATCCCGACCGCGAGGCGCACCTGGCCATTGCCGAGGCCGCCCACCGGCCAGATCTCGCCGGGCCGCAGTTGGTAGGTCTTGCCATTGAAGGGCGCCTGCAGGGGGCGCACGATCACCGCAAGCTGGCCCGACTCGAGCTCCGCCGGGGACGGCTTGTAGATTTCGATCAGCGCCGGGATCGAAGAGGCCGAAGTCGCCGGCGCGGGCTCGGGTTTTTTCTCCGCGGCCGCGACCGTGCCCGGCGCGGGCCGGGCGTTCACCGCGCCCAGCCAGGCCTGCTGCACCAACACGAGTCCCGCGGCGAGCAGGCAGACGATGGCGCCGGCGAGGAAGTTGCCATTCCGCTGCCGCAGGAGGCGCGAGCGGGCGATGACGTAAAGCGCCGCCGCCGTGGCCAGCGAAACGGCCACGGTGTACGCAGCGCCCGGGCCGGCGAGATAGAGCCCCCAGCCGAGCAGGAGCGCGCTGAGGAAAAGGAGCGCCACGCCCCAGAGCAAGTTCCGGAAACCGTGGCCACGCGAGCGGCGCTGCGGCAGGGAGAGATACTGCGGGCGGAACTCGTCGTCGTCCTCGCGCTCTTCGGAGCGGCGGGGGCCGGGTTCGGCGGGTCTGGAGGAGGTGCGCCGAGGGGTATCGCCGGCTGGATCGGGAGTTTTCAAGAGGGCCTCATGCAATGAGCATGCGTCCGGCCAGAAGGAAAGCCGAAAGTCGCTGGAGTGCGGTGGCAGGCGTCAGCGCGACACCGCTTTTGGAATGGACGCGGGTGTGGAGTGGGGCGCGTCGCTTCCACCGGCAGAGCAATCCGAAAGCGGCGTGGCGCTGACGCTTCCCGCCGCACTCCAAGGCGCTACTTCGTTGCGAGCGTCTTTTCGACGGTGGCGATCACTTCGTCGGCATCGGGCTTCACCTTGGGCTCGAAGCGGGCGACGATTTTGCCATCGCGGCCGACGAGGAACTTGCCGAAATTCCATTTCACGTCGCCGGGGAAGGGCGATTTTTCGCCGGTCAGCTCGTTGTAGAGCGGGTGTTTCTCGGGGCCTTTGACGTGGATTTTATCGAAGAGCGGGAAGGTCACGTCGTACTTGGAGCTGCAGAATTCCTTGATCTCTTCGTTCGTGCCGGGCTCCTGCGCGCCGAAGTCATTCGCCGGGAAGCCGAGCACGACGAGGCCCTGGTCCTTGTACTTCCGCCACACCGCCTCGAGCTCCTTGTACTGCTTCGTGTTGCCGCATTTCGACGCGACGTTCACGATCAGGATCGCCTTGCCGGCGTACGGCTTCAGCGAGGTCTCCTTGCCGTCGATGTCCTTCACGGGGATCGAGTAAAGCTTCGGGTCTTCGGCCCGCGCGGCGAGCGGAAGGGCAACGGAGAGGGCGGCGAGGAGGAGAGCGCGGACGGGTTTCATGGGAGATTATGGAAGAGGAGGGGCGGCGGGAGGTCAACCCGAGGAGAGGGAGGCTCTTAGCTGTATAGTCGGGTGTGCGGGGCGAGAATGAGATTAAGATTAGGATTAAGATTATGAGGGCCCGCCGGCGATTTTCGGTTTGTGCGCGGGGCGGGGCGGCCTAGCCTGCCGGGGCTTCCGCATGAAAGTCACCGCCCTTGCCCTCACTCCGCCGCCCGGCGCGGAAGATTGTCCGCGGGTGACCCCCGAGCTGCTCGCGAGCTGCCTGGCGCGGTATTCGCGGAGCAATCGCGGGATCGAGTCGGTGCTGGCGGCGATCGATTGGAGCGATCCGGATCGCTCGGTCGACGGCATTTTTCGTTTCCTGGATTACGGCCACGCCAGCATCGGCGGGCTCACCGGCGGGCTGGCGCTCACCATCGACGGCTGCTCGATGTTCCTGGCCCTGAAACTTTTCGAGATCGCGCAGCTCGCCGATGGGCAGGAATCGAGCACGCGCTACATCCGGCTCGAGCCGGAGCATCTGCCGGGGGCGGAGGAGCTCGGCATCCCCGCGGAGCACGCCGCGGAGTGGCTTAGCGTGATGACGGACGCCTTCGGCATCTATCACGATATTTATGCGCAGCTGGATGAAGCGGCGCGCGCGAATCCCGCGGTGGTGCGGGTGCCGCCCGGAGCGGGCGAGAAGGTGCTGGACCGGCTGCGGAAGAATTACGCGCTCGATCGCGCGCGCTATTTCATCCCGCTCGCCACCAAGACGAACGTGGCGCTGGTCATGACGGCGCGCGTCTGGGTGCAGACAATTAGGATTCTCGACGCCTCGCCGATGCCGGAATTCCAGCGGTGCGCGGCCCAGCTTCGCACGGAGCTGACCAAGTTTACCCCGCGCCTCACCAAGCACAGCCTCAAGGACGAAGCCAGCGCCCGGCAGGCGCGGCATGAAATAGACTATTCGCGTGCCTATATCGGCCGCGCCGGGGTGGGCATTGCTAACTTAGCGGATGAAGTAGCCGTGAGCGTGGAGGCTAACTATCCGGATTTCCTGCCGGCCGGGCAAACCATCGCGCAGGCCTTCGATGGCAAGGCGAACCGGTACAGCACGAGCGGCGAGGCGATCCGCCGGATGTTCGTGCGGTTTGCCTGGAATAATGTGGCGCTGGCGGAGCTGCGCGATTTGAACCGGCACCGCACGGGCTACCGCTTCAGCTCGCTTACCCCGGTCGGATTCTATCTGCCGAAAGAGGTTAGCCATCCGCGGCAGCAGGAGTTGCTGGAGCGGCAGCAAAGCCTGATTAGCAAGCTCGCCGCGCACGAGAGCGCCAACGGCAGCCATTACTATGGCTATTTGCTCGGCGTGCAGACGCCTTTCGAGCACAGCACGCACGCCGATAAGTTCATTTACGAAGTGGAGCTGCGGACGGGCATGGGCGCGCACTGGCGCTATGCCGAGCACCTGGCGGCGGCGTGCGCGGAGTTTGTGAAACTGGCGCCGGAGGCCGCGCCGTATATCCAGGTCGGCACGGCCGAGCCGGAGTAATGCGCCATGCCGCGCGCCAAGGCCATCGAGCGCAATCCGGTGTTGCTCATCCACGGAATCAAGGATGACGCGCGGAGAATGGAGCGGCTCGCGCGCCACCTGCGCGAGGCCGGCTGGGAGGCCCATACGCTCAGCCTCACGCCGAGCTGGGGGCAGCTCGGCCTCGACGAGCTGGCGCGGCAGATCGGCGATTTCGTGGATCGCGTTTTCGCCGCGGGGCAGCGGTTCGATTTGATCGGGTTCAGCATGGGCGGCCTGGTTTGCCGCTACTATCTGCAGCGGCTTGGCGGCCTCGCGCGCGTGCAGCGTTTCATTACCATCTCCACACCGCACCGCGGCTCGCTGCTGGCGTGGCTGATCCCGAATGCCGGCTGCCGCCAGATGCGCCCCGGCAGCGAGTTCCTGCGGGACCTCGAGAGCGATGCCGAGCGGCTGCGGGAGCTCGAGTTCACCAGTCTCTGGACGCCGTTCGATCTCGTGATCCTCCCGGCGCACAGCTCCGTGCTCCCGATCGGCTCGTGCCGCCGGCTCTGGTGCCTCGCGCATCCCCTGATGATTTGGCAAAAGGGCTGCCTGCGGGCGATCGAGGCGGCGTTGCGGGGTGGGCAGACGATCGACGTCTGAGGAAGCTCAGCCGCCGCGCGGCGCGGCTCACGCCATGTGCAACTGCGCTTTCGCGGTGAGCATGAGCGCCTTGAGCCCGAGCTCGCAAAGCATGAACGGCTTCGACATGAAATCGGTGCCGCCACTGAGCACGGAGCCAGCGCGGGTCTCGGGGTCGGGCTGGCCGGTGACGAAGAGCACGGGGGTGTGCGTATGCAGCGGCTGCTGGCGCAGCGTGGAACAGAGCTCCAGGCCATCCATCTCCGGCATGTGGACATCGAGGATGATCAGATCGAACGGCACGGCGGAGATTTCGCAGAGCGCCTTTACCGGCTCGCGAAAGCTTACCGCCTGCATGGTGACCGATTCCATCGCGAGCAGGATGCACTCGCAGGTGGCGGCGTCGTCGTCGACGATGCAGGCGGTGATCTCCGCCGGATCGCGCAACTGGCGCAGATCGCGCAGCTTCAGGGTGGTGGAGAGAAACTCGATCGTTTGCACCACCGTGGTGAGCACCTCGTTATTGATCTGCTCGGGAAAATGGTAGAGCTCCTGCACCAGCACGGCGAGCGCGCCGGCGATCCGATGCACGGCGGCGAGGCCGCTCCGCGCCGCCTGCTCGGCGAACCCCAGCACCGCGCAGTGCAACTCGTTGAGGTGGCTGAGATCCTGCGTCTCGCGGGAGTATGCCTGGTAGCAGCGCCGCATCTCGCGCAGCGTGCTTTGAGCGAGCGGGGAGGGGAATTCCGTATCCGCGGCCGGAACCACCGTGATCGGAACGAGCGCCGCCTCTTCGGATTCCAACTCGCTCGTGGCATCGAGGTGTTCCGCGACGGCGGCGGCCGCCGCGGGCTCCGTGCGCCGGGCCGCTTTCGCCAGCAGGCGCGCCTCGGCGAGGGTGGCGCTCAAGGTCTTGAGCTGGTCCTGCACATTCTGAAAACGGGCGGCCAGATCGATCGTCTCCACGCGCTGCGCCTCCAACCGCGCGGTGAGCTCGCGCTTCTCGAGGCGCAAGGCGAGCATCTCGGGCGAGGCCTCGCCATCCTTGGGGCCGCTTTCCAGCGCGCGGCAATGCTCCCGCAGCGCATCCAGCTCGAGCCGAAGCTGCACCGCTTTCTCCGTCGCCTCTTCACGCTCCGCGGTGAGCGTTTCCGCCCGCTTCTGCGCGGCCTCTAGCGCGGTCGTGGCTTGCGCAAGCAGGCGGCGGAGCTCCTCTTGCTCCGAGCCGTGCTGCGGTGCGGCGGCCACGATCGGCACGTCCAGCCGGTCGCGCAATTCTGCGAGCCGGTTCTGGGATTGCTCCAGTTTTTGCGAAAGTTCGCGGTTTTGCGCCTGCGCGGCGTCGCGGGCCATCCGCAGGCTGGTGAGCTGCGACTGGCTGGCGATCGCGCGCTGCTCGGAATCGGTGAGCGCCCGGCGCAGCCCGTCGGTCGTCCCCTTCAGCTCATCGCGCTGGCGCAGAAGCTCCTCGTGGGCGCGCCGCAGCTCCTGGTTCTGGCGCTGGAGCGACTCCAGCGTATGTTCCGGCGGAGCCGGCGCCCCCCCTTTCACCACGGAAGCGAGCGCCCGCGCCTGGAGAGAATCGACCTTTCGAGTGAGCAGATCGCGCTCGTCCTCCACCTCGCTCAGCCGATGCCGAAGCTCGAAGGCGGTCTGCTGGAGCTGGTTCATGAGCGTCCGGATATCGGAGACGCCATGCTCCTCCACGGCCACGGACGCCTGGGCGAGCTCGAGGTTGATGAGCTTGGGGTTGCGTTGGGACATGGGAGATTTACGGCGAGGAAGACCCGCGCCGGCTTTCCCCTCCTAAAGCAAGCGGAGTGCCGGACTCCGCCTTCCCCGCAGTTTTCGCGGTGAGCTGGCCAAGCCATCCTTTTCTTATCCAAGAAATGTGTTCTGTTCCGCTCACCCTCCCCGTGCACTCCAAGCTCCCCCTAGCCCTTTTGGTCCTGGCCTCGCTGGCCATTCCGACGCGCGCCGAGGAGCCGGCCGGGCTGGAGTTCTTCGCGGCGAAAGTGCAGCCCCTCCTGAAGGCGCGGTGTTACGAATGCCATTCGCACGAAGGGAAAATCAAAGGCGGGCTGGTGCTCGATTCCCGCAGCGGATGGGAGACCGGCGGCGATTCGGGGCCGGCGCTGGAGCCCGGCGCGCCCGAGAAATCACTCCTCGTGCACGCGGTGAGATACGCCGACAAGGACCTCGCGATGCCGCCGAAGAAGAAGCTGAGCGACGAGGAAATCGCCCTGCTGGTGGAGTGGGTGAAGATGGGCGCGCCGGCTCCGCGCACCGGCGCCGCGGCGAAGAAGGCGTTTTCCGGGATGAGCCTGGAAGAGGCGCGCTCGTATTGGGCGTTCCAGCCCCTGCGCAAAGCGCCGCCCTCCGCCGAAAGCAACGCGCTGGATCGCCTGGTGCGGGAGCGCCTCGCCCGGGAAGGCCTGCCGCCGAATCCGCCGGCCGAGCCGCGGCAGCTCGTGCGCCGGCTCTATTTCGACCTGATCGGGCTCCCGCCCTCGTTTGAAGAGGTCGAAAAGTTCGCCGCCGCGCCCAGCCGCGAAGAGTTCGCCACGATGGTCGATCGGCTGCTCGCCCGGCGCGAGCACGGCCAGCGCTGGGGCCGGCACTGGCTCGATGTGGCGCGCTATTCCGACACGACGGAGAAATCCACCGACGGCGAGCGCCGCCTGCCGTTCGCCCACACCTACCGCGATTACGTCATCGATTCTTTCAATACCGACAAGCCATTCAACCGCTTCATCCTCGAGCAAGTCGCCGCGGATCGCCTGCCGGCCGAGTCGCAGCCGGATTTGCGCGCGCTCGGTTTCCTCACGGTGGGCCGCCGATTCGAGGGCAATATCGAGGCGCCCCAACTGATCATCGATGACCGGATCGACGTGATCGGCCGCGGGCTGCTCGGCCTCACCCTCGCCTGCGCGCGCTGCCACGATCACAAATTCGACGCCATCCCCACCGCGGATTATTACTCGCTCTACGGCATCCTGGCGAGCAGCCGCGAGCCGATGGACCTGCCCGAAGTCAGCGGAGCCGGGGCGAGCGAGGCGATGCAAAAATACCGCGCCGAGCGCGCGCGCATCTTCGCCGATTACGAAAAGCACATCGACGCCTGCGTGGAGAAAGCGAAGCGCCTGCTGCGCGAGCTCGCGCCCGAGTACTTGCGTTACGCCGTGGAGAACACGTCGAACCATCGGACGGTCGAAGGCTTCATCCCGCTCGATACGCCGCGGGGCTTGCTCGTCCGTGGCGGCGCGCCACGCTGGCTGGCGCTCATCGCCGAGAGCCTGCGGCGCGGGCAAAACTTCTTCGGGCTCTGGCTGCAGTTGATCGAGCTCCCGCGCGACGGCTTCGCGGCGAAAGCACAGGAGCTTCTCGCGGCCGCCGCTGCCCATCCCGGTGAGCACGATCCCACCGTGCTCGCGCAGTTGCAGGAGCATCCGCCCGCCACGATGCTCGAAGTCGCCGAGGTCTACGGCCGCATCCTCACCGATATCATCAAATCGCCGGAGCACTCGGACGTGGGCGGGCTCATTGCGAGCGCCGACTCACCCCTGCAGTTTCCGCGGGCAGAGGTCGCGGAGGACCTGCTGCGGTTCGTCACCGAGCATCAGCTTGTCTCGCGCCCCGATGGCGAAGGCGCGGGCAAGCTGCGTGAAAAGCTCACCGTGCTCGAAGCCGGCGCGCCGGTGGAACGCGCGCGCGTGGTCTCCATCGCCGCGAAGCCGCTCGAGCCGCAGGTGATGGTGCGCGGAGATCGCCGCAAGCTCGCCGCGAAGGTCCCGCGCCGTTTCCTCCAGGCGCTCGCCGGCGTCGATCCGCATGCCTACACGAGCGATGGCCGCCTGGAGCTCGCGCAGGCGATCGCCAGCGAGGCCAACCCGCTCACCGCGCGCGTCATCGTCAACCGCGTCTGGCAGCATCATTTCGGGCACGGCCTTGTCGCCACGCCCGACAATTTCGGCGCGATGGGCGAGCGCCCGTCGCATCCCGAATTGCTCGATCATCTCGCCGCCTGGTTCATCGAGCACGGCTGGTCCCTCAAAGCGCTGCACCGTTACATCCTCACCTCCGCCACCTGGCAGCAGAGCAGCGCCGTCCAGCCCGCCGCGCTGGAAAAAGACCCGGGCAATCGCCTGCTTTGGCGCATGTCCCCGCGCCGGCTGGAATTCGAGCCGATGCGCGATTCCCTGCTCCACGTCGCCGGCCGCCTCGACACCAGCCTCGGCGGACGCAGCGCCGCGCTCGCCGACACGAACACCCGCCGCGCCGTCTACGGCTTCACCGACCGCTTCCGCATTCCCGCTCTCCTGCGCAATTTCGACGTTGCCAATCCCGATCAATCCATCTCCCACCGCGCCGAGACGATCCACGCGCTCCAGGCACTGTATTTCCTAAATAGCCCCTTTGTCCGCAACCAAGCGGAAGCCGTCGTGCGCCTGCCGGAGATCGCGAAAGTCGAACCGACGAGTGAGCGCATTTCGGCAATTTATCGCCGCGTCCTTTCGCGCAACCCCGATGGAGAAGAGATCGCGCTCGCCAGCAGTTACCTCTCCGGCGCGCCGATCGAGCGGCAGTGGGTTGGCTTTGTGCAAGGCCTGCTGCTGTCGAATGAATTCGTTTTCTGCGACTAATCCCCGCCGCCGCTACAGCTCGTGCGCGTTGCGAAACTGCTTTAGCACCGGATCGTGCCGGGCGGGCTGGAGGTATTCGAGCGCCCACTTGAAGAGCGGATTGAGCCAGCGCGAGGTGTGGCGCGCGTAGAGGTCCTGCGGGGCGAGGTCGAGGCGGAGATGGAGCTTCGGGTCGTAGTTCAGCGGGCCGGTGTGGTAGACGCGGATGCCGTTTTCGAGCGACCAGCGGATCACATCGCGCCAAGTGACGAAGTAGAGGTGAAGATCGAGCGCCACCGCGTAATCCATGCCGACATCGAGATCGTACAGGGTGCCGTCGTGGACCATGCCGAGATTGAAGGCGATGATCCTGCCAGACTGGCGCCAGATGAAAAAGCGGACGCGATCGGGGAGGCGGCGGCCCACTTCGCTGAAGTACTCGGGCGTAAGCTGCTCGAAGCGGAACTGGGAGCGCAGGTGGGTTTGGAGATAGAGCGCGTGCAGCTCTTCCGTGAGGTGCGAGACGTCGGTGAGCACCTCCATCTCGATCGCGGGAGCGTCTTCGACGGAGCGAAATTTTCGGCGCAGGTTTTTGCGGAAGACCTTGCCGACTTTTTCCTGCAGGTAGTTTTCGAAGCTGGGAAAATCGAGCTCGAGCCGCGCGGCGGGCATGCTCGGGACGCGGCGGTAGCCATTGCCGGAAAACGGCTGGAGCGACTCGCGATAGCTCGCGGGGAAATCCTTGAGCAGGATGATCGAGGCCTTCGAATGCGGCGCGTAAAGATCGAGCGCCTCGTGCAGCGCTTCCGCCACCCAGGGCGCGCTGGAGCCGAGATGGCCCTCCGCCGAGGCGCAGCCGACCATGAGGATGCGCATATTGAGGAGCCGCGGCCAGAGCCGGCGAAGACGCTCGGCGGCTTTGCGGAAGAATTCAGGAACGCCGATGAGGAGGTCCTGCTCGACGTAGAAAAAAGGCTGGACGGTGACCTCGCCGGTGGCCGTGTTTTCGAGGCCCAGGTAGCGGTACTTGAACTGCTCGGGCAGCGTCTCCTCGATCAGTTGGTAGAAGCGGAAGTCTTTGCAGCGGTCCGCGAAGGCGGCGCGCCGAATGGCCGGATCGATGTCGCGGGCGCGGTCCACCACCCAAGCGGGGCCGTGCGAGGTTTGCAGAGTGAGAGGAGGGTGGGGAACCCCAGCGGGTTGCTCCAGAACGGGCATGAACGCGGGGATAGTAGACGGCATCCGGCAGGAAGCAATCCCTCGCTGGTGACATAATAGTCATGGCCAGAGGCAAGCGGAGCCGCTGGCGTACCGCTGGCGCTGGCAATAAGGGCGCGCGCTTTTTTTCGCCTACGGCTGCGAAACCGTCTGCGCGGGAGCCTCGGCCACGCGCGGGTGCGGCAGCCCATTGAGGGAGCTGAAGAGCGCGCAAAGCGCCACGGCAGTGCCGCCGACGATCAGGAGCAACCCGAAGCCGAGGATGGCCGCACGCTGGCCGCCGCCGGTGGAACGGCGGGCCCGGCGGAAGGCGATCTCGGCTTCCATGGCGCGGAGGAGGGCCTCGGGAGATTCGAGCGTGGATTCGACTTGTTTGAGCATAGTGGTGCAGAGTTCCGGCGCCATGCTCGGCGCCTCACCTTCCGAAAGAGCTTATCTCGCGCCGTTTGCGGCATTTCTTGGCTGTTTTTTTCTCGGGGAGCTCGTGATGAAGCTCTTCGACGGCCGCGCGGCGTGGCCGTTTTCGGCGCCGCAGTACTGGATTTACCCGCTGCAGACGGTCGTGGCCGGAGTGCTGCTCCTGCGCGGGTGGCGGCATTACTCGATGGGCCGCCCGCGCGGGCTGCCCGTGGGCCTCGGCGTGGGGGCGCTCGTTTTTCTGCTCTGGATCGCGCCGCAGCAGTGGCTGGGCTTCCCCGCGCGCGCCGAAGGATTCGACCCCTGGTTTTTCCAGGCGCCCGCGGCCAATGGGGCCGGGCTCGTGCTGCGCTTCCTGCGCCTCGTGGTGGTGGTGCCGCTGCTGGAGGAGATTTTCTGGCGCGGCTTCCTGGCGCGCTGGCTGATCGATCATCATTTCGAATCGGTGCCCTTCGGGGCGTTTCAGTGGCGCGCCTTTGCGATCACGACGCTCGGGTTTTGCTTCGAGCATTTGCCGTCGGACTGGCCCGCGGCGCTGCTCACGGGGGCGTTCTACAACTGGGTGGCATACCGCACCCGCAGCCTCGCCACGTGCGTGGTGGCGCACGCGCTGACAAACCTGCTGCTGGGAATCTACGTGATGAAAACGGGCCAGTGGGGCTTTTGGTGAGGCGCTCCGCACAAACTCGTTGCGGCTCCCGGCCGGCCCGCGTATCCCTGCCGCATGCAACATAACTTCATGCAACGCGTCATGATGGCGATGTTGGCAGGGCTGGCGGCGGCCGCGCTCGTCTGGTTTTACCGGCACATCGTGGAGCAATCGCGCTACGAGATGAATGAGGGGTGGCGGGAGAATTTGAAGGGGACGCCCACCCAGCGGCGGTAGCGGCGGAAACTTGCCTCCGCGGCGCGCTGTGCTACGTAGCCCGCGCGGCTATGAAAAATTTCCTCACTCTCGCGGCGCTGTGCGCCCTCCTGCTCAGCCCCGTGCACGCGGAGATGCCGCTCACGCGCGAGCAGGCGGCGAACATCAAGTCCTTCGATGCGCAGGAGCTGGCGGAACAGGCTTTCCAGCTCCCGGGCGAGATCGTCAAAATCAAATATACCCGCCGCCTGAAGCCCGTGGAGAAACTGGAGGATGGGCAATTCACCGGGCAGTTGGGGATCGATATTTATCGTTCCGGCACGGCGCGTTACGGCTTCGTCCAGGTGAAGGTGCCGGCCGAGGCGGGCGATTGGTTTCTCAAGGTTCCGACGGAGTACAGCCGTCGAGGCGCGATGATCGTCTTCGCGCGGGTCAATCCATCCTCCCAGCCGATGGTGGAGCTGATCGGGCGGGAACTCAAAACCGACGCCAAAGGCTCGCGGATCGTTTGGTAGCTAAGTGGTGCGTCCTTCCCGCGGATAGTACGGGGAGGGCCGCCGCGCGTGAAAGGAGACGCGCTCCGTGGGGCTGTTCCGGGTGTAAATTTGGTAGCTAATAGGCTCGCGCCGGTAGGCGCCAGCCAGCCATTTGCGCATCCAAAAATGGGTAATCACGAAGCCGCGGAGGAGACGTATCCAAGACGGCGCCTGCAGGCGCAGCTCCCGCGTCTCTTGCTGCGAAATGGCCGCGCCACTCAGGTTTTTGCCAGTGAGCGTGAACGCGGACGTAGGGAAATCGCCGATGCCGATCCGCACGCCGTGCCGAAGCACGCGCGCGATCCAATCCGCGTCGCCGACCGACCGGTAGCGCGGATCGTAGAAAAGCCCGTGCCGCTCCAGGATTTGCCGGCGAAAGAAGGTAGCGCAGGTCAGAGTGGCCAGGCTGCCGCCCACCAGCGTGTGCCAGAGCTGAGGCCGGACCGCCTTCCGGAACGAGACCAACTCGCCCTCGGCGTTCACGATCAGCGCGTGCGTGAAGAGGACCTCCAGCGCAGGCTCGGCTAGAAAGGCCTGCCGCACCCGCTCGAGCGCGCCGGGGAGGTATTGCTCATCCGCGTTCAGTTGCGCGCAGAAGGGCATGGTAGCGCGCCGCCAGCCGCGGTTCACCGCATCGTACAAGCCGGCGTCTTTTTCAAAGTACGCGCGGACGCGGCCATCGGTGGCGAGCCATTCGCGAGTGCCATCATCCGAGCAGGCGTCCTGCACGATGTGCTCGTGCTCCACTCCCTGGTCGGCCACCGAGGCCACGCAGAGGCGCAGCCATTTGGAGGAGCGAAAACTGGGAGTAACGATCGAGAAACCCATCGCTGCGAAGCTTTGGCGAGAAGTCCGGGGGAGCAAGGGTGAACCTCGCGAGGGCGCGGGGAGGGCTGGCCCGGAAATCGCTTAGCCACATGGCAGTATGCGCCGTTCCCCCTTTCTACTTTGCTTCCTGCTGACAGTCTCCCTCTCGCACGCCGCTCCGCCGGGCGCGAACCGGGAGCGTGATGCGGCGGCACTGATCGAGCCTTTCCTCCGAAACAGCACGGCTACCTTTGCGCGGGTGGAGTTGGCCTCGTACGCGGCGCCGCGCTCGCCATTTCATTCGTCGAATCCAGCGAGCTTCGCCAGCCTCCCGGCGGCGGACAGCCCGGCCCTTCCGCTCACCGCCTCGCGCTGGGCGAGCACCTCCGACCTCACGCGCGCGATGAGCGCCGGCTCGCAGCCGATCGTGAGCGGGAGCCGCGCCGTCCTCCGGCGGGGGATCGCCTACGCGCCCTCGGAGGCGCCGCTGGCGGTGAAACGCGCGATCTGGGCGACCAATTCCATCTGCCGCCGGCCGTACCGTTTCGGCGGCGGGCACTCCTCTTTCAACGATAGCGCCTACGACTGCTCCGGCACTGTCTCCTATGCCCTGCACCATGCCGGCGAGCTTTCCGCGCCGATGAATTCGGCCGGGCTCGCGGGGTTCGGTTCCTCCGGGCGCGGGCGCTGGATCACCGTCTATGCCGCGCCGGGCCGGCACGTCTTTGCGATGGTGGCCGGCCTGCGGCTCGATACCACGGATTTCCATCGCGGTGGCGATGTCGGCCCGCGCTGGCACACGGAGCCGCGCAGCACGTCGGGGTATCGGGCCAGGCATTCGGCGGGCCTCTAAAATTGGAGCGGCTCACTCGCCCTTCCAGTTGCCCTCCACCCGCGCGGCGCCTTCGGAGATTTCCTGCCCATTCGCCAGCAGGTTTTGCGTAATCCAGTTGCCGCGGCCGCCGGTGAGACGGAGCGAGGGCGCTGTGGATTTCTCCGCGCGCCGATCGCGGACGACGCAGCCGGCGAGGCGGGTGTTGGTGACGTTGTCCAGCAAGAGCCCCGCGCCGTCGGAGTCGAGGATTGAGCAATCCGCAAGGTGGAAGCTCTCGCAGCGTTCCAGCATGATCGCGCCGGGCTTGCGGCGCACGCCGGTCACGTGGAGTCCGGTGAGGGTGCAGTCCCGCGAATCCTTGAACACGAGGCCGCCGTTCGCGGTGGCGCCGTCGCCTGAGAGATAGCGCGGGTTTTGGTCGAAACTGTTCGGACCCACCACGATGTTGCTGCTCTCCTCCACGAGCAGGTCGTGCTCGAAGCCGACGCCGAAAGTGTTGCCGGTGATCGTGACGCCGCGCGCATGTTTCAGGTGAACGTTGACCTGCACGTCGCTGAGCACGTTGCCGGTGATGGTGAGATGGCCCCACTGCGTGGTGTCGCTTTTGAACTCCTTGCCGCGTTCCTCAACCCGCCCGAGGAAGCGGATATTCGCCGAGCCGGGCGAAAGATGATTGTGCTGGATGGTGCACCCGGTGATCGCCACTTCGGCGGTCGAGCCGCCGGTGCAATCGAGCAGCACGTTGGCGGTGGGCGGCGTGTCTGGAGTCATGTTGCTCTCGAGGTCGCTTGTGCCAATGTGCAAATTGCGCACGCCGCCGCCGCGCGAGACCACGCCCCCGCCGGCATTATAGCTAATGTAGCAGCCGATGATGTTGGATTGGTGCAGATCGACTTGATCATAAAAAACGCCGATGCCGCGGTTGTGATAGATGTGGCAGTCCGAGATGATGACGTTGCGATTGCGCACGGTGAGATGAATGCCGTGCCGCGCCTCGCGAATGGTGGTCTTTGTGATGATCAGTTGCATCGTGCCCGTTGCCTCGATCCCATCCGCCTCCGGGTGCGCGCCCACGATCTCGATGCCATCCACCAGCGGGCCCCGCTGCCGCTCCCACACATTGGTTTTGAAATCCTTCGGCGCCGCCGAGCCTTGGTGCGTGCCGACAAAGCGAAACGCCGGTCCCGGCCCCGCCATCACCACCTGCGCGGCGCCATCGCCGATGATGGAGGTGAAGCCCACCTTATCCAAATCGATGACGATGGGCGCGGTGACGCGGTAGACGCCCTTGCCGAGGCGCACCCCGCCGCGCCCGGCGTCCACCGCGCGCTGGAGCGCGGCGGTGTCATCCGCTTTGCCGTCGCCGATGGCGCCGAAGGTTTTGACGTCGTTCTCGGCGGGAGCGGCTGTCACTGCCAGCGCACAAACGAAGCCGAGAACGCAGGGGAGTAGCCGGTGGAGCATCCTAGATATGGATGTTAGATTTCCTTCCACAGCCCCGGCACCGGCAGGGGATACCGGCCTTGCGCGTCGGACTTGATCGGCGGCTGGCTGTCGAAGGTGAGGCGATCGATTTCCGGGAAAAACTGGAACTCGGAGGCCATGGCTTCCTCCCAGGTGATGATGCGGCCCATGTGGACGGCGGCGCGGCCCATGATGTCGGCGAGATTGGAGAGGGCGGCGCGCTTCGCCTGGTTGAACGGCTTGTTGTTGCGGATGGCGTCGAGGAAATCGTTCCATTGCTGCTGCCAGGCGGTGAGCTCTTCCTTGGGCGCGGCCCACTCGATGTTGTCGCGATGGCAGCGCTGATCCTTATAGATATGGACGGTGCCGGCGTGGACATTGCCGGAGAATTGCGCAGCCTTTTTGGTGCCGTGGATGTAGGTGGCGAATTCGTCGTAGCAGTTTGGAATATAGCGCACGACATCGTAGGCTTTGGCGCCATCGCCAAAGGTCCACTCCACGGAAAAGGAGTCGAGGTTTTGGCTGCAATCGGTGCTGTTGGCGGCGCGGCCGCCGATGCCGTGGGCGGTCACCGGCCAGCCATCCTTGATCCAGCAAAGCTCGTCGATCTGATGGATATCCATCTCCGCGAAGAGGCCGCCGGAGACCCAGAGGAACTTGGTGAAATTGCGGAGCTGCCACTCGAGATCGCTGGTTTCCGGAGGCTTCGGCTTGAGGGGGCCCGAGGGACCCATGCGGTACGCGCGGATGAGATGGATGTCGCCCAGCTCGCCATCGCGGATGCGCCGGATCAGCTCCTGCCGGTTGCGCGAATGCCGGCACATCAGCCCCGCGGCGATCTTGAGGCCTTTCTTCTCCGCTTCCTCGGCGGCCTTGATCACCCGCCGCACGCCGACCGGATCGGCAGCGAACGACTTTTCCATGAAAACATTTACGCCGCGCTGCACCGCGTATTCGAGCTGCTGCGGGCGAAAGCCGGCGTACCCGGTGAGCATCGCGATATCGCCGGAGCCGGGCCGCAAACAATCGATGGCTTTCTTGAACGCATCGAAGCCGACGAACTGCCGGTCCGGGGGGACATCGACGCGGTAGCTGTACTTGTTCGAGAGCGCTTTGTGCGCGTTTTGCAGCCGGTTCTCGAAAAGATCGCCCATCGCCACCAGCCGCACATTGCTGCCGGTTGCTTCCATCGCATTGGCCACCGCGCCGCTGCCGCGATTGCCCGTGCCGATCATCGCGAGCTGGATCGAATCGTCGCCCGCGGCGTGCACGTGCGGAAGGGCCACGCCGGCCAGCGCGGCGCCCGCGAGCGCCTGCCCGCCCTGGGCGAGAAAAGTGCGGCGGGCGATTTTCGATAGGGGATTCGCGTGGGGCTGAGGTTCGTTCATAGAGGAGGGGGATTATGAGCACCCGATGGGCGGGATTGGCAACTGCGCGACGATTGCGGCTCGCGCATTCCCGGGGTAGGGTGCGGGTTCAATGTCAGCCGAACTATTAGCCCCCGCCGGCGACTGGGATTGCGTGCGCGCGGCGGTGGCCAATGGCGCGGATGCGGTCTATTTCGGGCTGCCGCGATTCAATGCGCGGCTGCGGGCGCACAATTTCACCGAGGCGGAGCTGCCGGAGGTGGTGGCGTTTTGCCATCGGCATGGCGTGAAGGCGTACGTGGCCTTCAATACGCTCGTCTTCACCGGCGAACTGGAGGCGGCGGAGGCCGAATTGCGGCTGCTCAGCCGGGCGGGCGTCGATGCGCTGATCGTGCAGGATGTCGGCTTGGTGCGGCTGGCGCGGGCGATCACGCCGGAGCTGGCGATTCACGCCTCGACGCAGATGACGATCACGTCGCCCGAGGGCGTGGAATTTGCGCGGCGGCTCGGCGTGGAGCGCGTGGTGCTGGCGCGCGAGCTGTCGCTGCGCGAGCTGGAGAAATTCAAAGCGGGCAGCGTGCCGCTGGAGGTCTTCGTCCACGGCGCGCTTTGCGTGGCGTATTCCGGCCAATGCCTCACCAGCGAATCGCTCGGCCAGCGCAGCGCCAATCGCGGCGAGTGCGCGCAGGCCTGCCGGATGCCGTACGAGCTGATCGTCGATGGCGCGGTGCGCGATCTCGGCGATCGACGCTACCTGCTTTCGCCGCAGGATCTCGCCGCGGTGGAGGAAATCCCGGCGCTGATCGAGCGCGGCGTGGTCAGCTTCAAGATCGAGGGCCGGCTGAAAACGCCGGAATACGTGGCGGCGGTGTGCCAGGTTTATCGCAAGGCGATCGATGCGGCGCTGGCGCAGCGCGAGCATACCGCTTCGGCGCGAAGATCGCTACCAGCTCGAGATGACCTTCTCGCGCGGGCTCTTCACGGGCTGGATGCACGGCGTCAACCACCAGCGAGCTCGTCGGCGCGCGCTTCGGAAAAAAGCGCGGGCCGTTCGCGGGCGAGATCGCGCGCGTGGGGCGCGATTACATCGAGTTCGAATCGAAAATCCCGCTGCACGCGGGCGATGGCGTGGTCTTCGATACGGGCGGAGATACGGATCGCGAACAGGGCGGACGGATTTTTGAGGTGCGCGGCCGGCGGCTCTTTTTTCAGCACGGGCACATCGATTTCACGCAGCTCCGGCCGGGCCATCGCGTCTGGAAGACCGACGATCCCGCGCTCGACAAGCGGCTGCGGCAATCCTTCGCCGGACGCGCCGAGCCGCGGAAACGCGAGCCGCTCCATCTCACCGTCCGCGGCGCCGCGGGAGAGCCACTCACGATCGAAGCGGTCAGCGTGGTCGTTTCGTCGGGCGTGCCCCTGCAGGCGGCGCACACGGCGCCGCTCACCACCGAGAAGCTGCGCGAGCATCTCGGCCGGTTCGGCGACACGCGGTATGAGCTCGGCGAGCTGCGCAACGAGCTGACGGGGGCGGTGATCCTCCCCATCGGCGAACTCAACCGGCTGCGGCGCGAGCTCGTTTTCCGATTGGAAAACCAAGAGCCGCGGCCCGAATCGAAGGTCACGTGGCGCGAGTTGTTCGACGCGGCTGAGCCGCCGGTGCGCGAGACTCCGCCAAGCCCGCAACTGACCGTGCTTTGCCGTTCGGTCGAGCAAATGCAGGCGGTCCTTTCCGCCGGCGCGCGGACCGTCTATCTCGATTTCGAGGACATCCGCCGCTATCGCGACGCCGTGGCCGCGGCCCGCGCGCTGGGCGATGCCGAGGTTTTTCTCGCCACCCCGCGCATCCAGAAAGCGGGCGAGGAAGGCTTCTTCCAGCTGATCGAAAACGCGGCGCCGGACGGGGTGCTGATCCGCAATCTCGGCGCGATCGATTTTTTCCGGGAACGGACGCTGCGCCGGATCGGCGATTTCTCGCTCAACGTCGCCAACCCGCTCACCGCGCAGCATTTCCTGGCGCTGGGGCTGGAGCGGGTGACCATCTGCTACGATCTCAACCTCGAGCAGGTGCTCGAGCTGCTGGCGGAGGCGCCGCCGGCCTGGTTCGAGCTCACGCTGCACCAGCACATGCCGATGTTTCATATGGAGCACTGCGTTTTCGCGGCGTTTCTCTCGCAGGGGAGCTCCCATCTCGATTGCGGCCGCCCTTGCGACAGGCACCGCGTGCATCTGCGCGACCGGGTCGGCATGGAGCATCCGCTGCGGGCGGATGTGGGCTGCCGCAACACGCTCTTCAACGCCGTCGCGCAGACCGGCGCGCAGTTTTACCAAGCGCTGGAGAGCGCGGGCTTGCGCTGGTTTCGGCTGGAGCTGCTCGAGGAAACGCCGTCAGAGGCGGAGCAGTTGGTGCGGGCTTATCAGACACTGCTCTCCGGAGCGCAGGCGGGCGAAAACCTTTGGCGCACACTGCGGGCGCAGTCGCAGCTGGGGGTGACGCGCGGAACGCTCTGAAGGGGGCGGGGCCGCAGGTGGCTGGCCGCGCTACTCGACGAACTCGAGCTCCACCGGAGCGGGGAGGAAGCCGGCTTCGTGACCGCGATGGAGGAATTCGCGGATGGCGCGGCGGCCGGTGTCGCCGTAGTCGAGGGTGTAGTCGTTGACGTACATGCCGATGAATTTGTCGGCGAGGGATTCGTCGAGGCCGCGAGCGAGGGGCATGGCGTGTGCGACGCCCGCGGCGCGGTGCTCGAGGCCGTAGCGGATGCTTTCGCGGAGGATGCCATTGATCTCGCTGCGCATCGGCGGGCGGGATGTCTTTGCGGATGACGTTGCCGCCGAGGGGGAGGGGAAGGCCGGTCTCCTGTTTCCACCATTCGCCGAGATCGAGGACCTTGGTGAAGCCATCGCGGGCATAGGTGAGCTGGCCTTCGTGGATGATGAGGCCGACGTCGGCGAAGCCGCCTTTCGAGGAAATCGAAGATTTCGTCGAAGGGGACGACGATGCAGTGTGCGGCACTTCGCCCATGAAAAGCTGGAGGGCGAGGTAGGCGCTGGTCATGCGGCCGGGAACGGCGATGTGCTGCTGGCTCAGCCAGGCGCGGATGGCGGCATGATCGTGCAGATCGGGCAGTGGCGCGTGTCCGAGCGGACGACGAGCATCGGGCCGTAGCCGTCGCCCATGCTGGCGCCGCAGGGGAGGAGCGCGTATTTATCGAGCACGTAGGCGTAGGCGTGGATGGAGATGGCGGAGATGTGCAGTTCGCCGCGGGTGGCGCGCTCGTTGAGGGTCTGGATGTCCTGCAGGATGTGCTCGAACTCGCCAGCCGCCGGTGGGGATTTTGTGCTCCGCGAGCGCGTAGAACATGAAGGCGTCGTCGGGATCGGGCGAGTGGCCGAGCGTCAGGACCGTGGACTTGACCATGCGTGAAAGGAAAAGCGGCTGCCGGGGCGGGATCGCGGGTGAGGCGATCATCTCACCGCGCGCGGCGGGGGAATGTCGAGAGACAAAACCGAGGCGGACGTCGCCGCCCTCTGAGGGCTAGCCCTGCAGGGCGAAAAAACGGTATTGGCCGGGGAAGCCTTTCAGCGGGTGTTCGCCGGGAACCTCGGAATAGGCGACGCGCTCGCCGAGAACTGTCTGCGCGTTTTGGCTGAGGCAGAAAGGGACGGCCTGCTCGCCGGCCACTTTTTCCATGCGGAAAGCGAAATTCACCTCCGGGCCCATCAGGCTTTCCTCGCCGAGCGAGGCGGCGCCGCCGAGGGCCACTTTGCCATAGTGAAGGATCACGCGGAACTCGATCTCGGAGGCGGTTTGGGCGGCGCGGAGGCCCTGGGCGGCGATGATTACTTTCTCGGTCACATCGGTGCCGCCGCGCCAAAAGGCCATGAAGCCGTCGCCGAGGAATTTGTTGATGACGCCGCCGTTGCGCTCGATCTGCTCCTTGCAGGTGCGCACCCAGCGGCCGACCAGCGCGGCCAGGTCGTCCGGCGGCAACTTCTGGCTGAGGGGGGTGAAATTGACGAGGTCGGCGATGAGGAGCCAGCACGGCTCGGTGCGCACATCGACCACGGTCATCTGGCTGAGCATGGACTCCTCTTCCTCGGCGGCCTTCGCCTCATCCTGGTGGAAGGTAAAAACGGCGTGCGCGATCTGGATGCGGTCGCCTTTGCGGAGGCGGGTGGGGTGCGCGAGGCGGCGGTCGTTGAGGAAAGTACCGTTCGAGCTGCCGAGATCGGCCAGCCAATATTCGCCGCCTTCCTGGGCGTGGATGATCGCGTGCCGGCGGGAGGCGCGCTCGGAGGCGATGGGGACGTTGTTTTCCGAGGCGCGGCCGAGCGAGCAGTTCCCCTTGAGCTCGACATTTTCGCCCGCGCTGTTTTCCAGCCAGGCGTCGCTATTGGTCGGGGGATTCATTGCGGAGAGGGCGCCACTGTAGCGAACCGGCCATCGGTGCCAACGCCGCGTTTCGGCACTCGCGCGCGCTCTTTGCTGGCGCCGCGCGCGCGCCTCGCGCAGCTTCCTTTCCCGTGGAAGTCCTCAGCATCAACGACCTGAAGCAAGCAGCCCAGAAGATGCGTGTGCGCGCCGGCGTGCACGCGCAGATCGAGGCGGTGACGAGGAAGGAGACGCGCGAGGGGAAGCCGTTCTACGAGCTGGCGGTGAACGACGGCAACGCGAAGATGACCCTGCGCGCCTGGAGCGACGCGCCGGCGTTCAACGTCTGCGCCGGGCTCAAGCAGAACGCTTTTCTGGAAGTGACGGGCGAATTCTTTACGGGCTCCTTCGGCGTGGAATCGAAGGACTGGAGCTGCCGCGAGCTCACGCCGGAAGAGCGCCAGACGCTGCTCGCGGGCTCGCCCGAGGTGCGCGAAAAGCAGGCCGCGGATTTCGCGTTCATCCAGGGCGCGATTGAGGAGATCGGCGACCCGCGCCTGCGCGCGCTCGCGCGGATGTTGCTGGGCGAACACGCGGAGCGGCTGCAGCGCACCGCCGCCGCGCGGTTCAACCACCACGCGCGGCGCGGCGGGCTCGTGGAGCACACGGCGCAGATGCTCCGCTCCGCGCTGGCAATCGCGGCCGTTTACCCGATGCTGAACCGCGACCTGATGATCGCCGGGGTGGTTTTCCACGATATCGGCAAGATGTGGGAGAACCCGCTCCCGCCGGATGGGTTCGTGATGCCCTTCACCGAGCGCGCGGAATTGCTGGGGCATATCCCGATGGGGATCGAGATCGTCAATCATCTCTGGCGAAAGCTGCAGGCGACGGAGGAATGGGTGGCCTGGACGAAGCTCGATCCGGACAGCGAGCAGGTGCGGCTGCACCTCTTGCACCTCGTGGCCGCGCACCACGGCGAGCTGGCTTTCGGCTCACCGGTGGTGCCGAAAACGCCCGAGGCTTGGGCGCTGCACTATGTGGATAATCTGGATGCCAAGATGGAGATGCTGGCCGGGGCGTATGCGACGGCGAAGACGATCGGGAAAGGGGTGTATGAGAAGACGTGGCCGCTGCCGTCGAATCTAGTGAAGCCGCTGGAGGCGTTTTTGGCGGAGCCGGCGGAGGAGACGGGAGGGTAACGGTCCGCTGGAGCTTGCTTCATAGGCGGTGTGCAGAAACGCGGCGGCGACGTAGGGACGCGCGCACAGTTCGACCCACTCCGGGGTCCTCTGCTATGCTCGGGATCTTCCGTGGGTTGTCACCCACGGCTATTCACTTTTCACCCCTTCGGGGTGGGCTCGCTGTCGGTCGCCGCTAGAAGCCCGTTTACGATCTCCTGCACGCGCTCGAAGAGCCTGCTCACTTTTACCCGCTCGGTCTCGCCGGTGCTGCGGATGAGGATTTCGGCTTCTTCGGTGGCGAGGGTGCGATCGGAGACGACGACGCGGAGGGGGATGCCGAGAAGCTCGCTGTCGGTGAGCTTGGCGCCGGGGCCGAGGTCGCGGTCGTCCCAGAGCGTTTCGAGGCCGGCGGCGCGGAGGCGCTCGTAGGTCTCGCGCACGGTGGCGGCGACTTGCTCGGCGGCGCCGATGCCGACGATGACCACGTGAAAAGGGGCGACGGAGATCGGCCAGCGGAGGCCCTTGGCGTCGCTGTGGTGCTCGGCGATGCAGGCGAGGAGGCGGCCGACGCCGATGCCGTACGAGCCCATGATGACCGGCTGCGATTTGCCGTTTTTATCGAGGAAATTGGCGCCGAGGGCGGCGCTGTATTTCGTGCCGAGCTTGAAGATGTTGCCGACCTCCACGCCGCGGTTCATCACCAGCGGCGCGCCGCATTCGGGGCAGGGAGCGCCCTCGTAAGTGAGCGCGAGATCGGCGGTTTGGCCGGCGGTGAAATCGCGCCCGTACTGCGCGCCAGTGAGGTGCTGGCCGTCGGCATTTGCGCCAATGACCCATGAGCCCGGCCCGGCGACGGCGAGATCGGCGACGGTGATGAGGCCTTTCACCGAGCCGAGGCCGGCGAGGCCAACGTAACCGGGCAGCAGACCCGCTTGCGTGATTTCCTCCGCGGCGGCGGGCTCGAGCTCGGTGGCGCCGAGCAGATTGCGCAGGGCGGTGAGATTTACTTCGTGATCGCCGCGGACCAAGGCCACGCAGAGCTTCCTGGCGCCATTGGAAAAAGTGGCGCGGAAACAGACGTGCTTCACGATGCGCGCGGGGCCGGTCTTGAGGAACTCCGCCAGCTCGGCGATGGTGGTCATGCCGGGAGTGGGCACGGGCGTGAGGGTCTCGGTGGCTGGGGCTTCGACTGGCGTCTCGCGGCGGAAAGCGGCGGCCTCCTGATTCGCGGCGTAATCGCACGCGGAGCATGTGACGATGCGATCTTCGCCGATGGGCGAAAGGTACATGTACTCGTGCGCCTGCTTGCCGCCCATCATGCCGGTGTCGCTTTTCACGGAGACGACCGGCAGGCCGACGCGCTGGAAAATGCGCGCGTAGGCCTGCTGATGATTTGCGTACTGGGCGTCGAGGCCAGCGGAATCGGCATCGAGCGAGTACGAGTCCTTCATGTCGAACTCGCGCACCCGGATCAGCCCCCCGCGGCTGCGCGGCTCGTCGCGGAATTTCGTCTGGATCTGGTACACGAGCGCGGGCATCTGGCGGTACGACTTGATCGTCTGCGAAGCGAGATGGGCGACCACCTCCTCGTGGGTCATCGCCAGCACCATGTCGGATTCGCGCCGGTCCTTGAACTTCACGAGCTCCGCGGTGATCGCCTGGTAGCGGCCGGTTTTTTTCCAAAGCTCCGCGGGATGCACCACCGGCATCAGAATTTCCTGTCCGCCGATCCGGTCCATCTCCTCGCGCAGGATCTCCTTGATCTTGTTCAGCGAACGCTGCGCCAGCGGCAGGTAGCTGTAAATGCCGGTGCCGAGCTTGGAGACGTAGCCCGCCCGGGAGAGCAAGATGGCCGATTGGGTCTCGGCGTCGGCGGGGGCGTTCTTGGTGGTTTGAAAGAAGAAGGTGGTGAGTTTCATGCGAACGCGCCGAAAGCCCGGCGGCGGTGAACCCGCGGAGTTCGCACGCGCGTGGGTGGAAGACAAGCCGGAAAGCCCGCGGAGCCAACCAAGGGACTCAGCTGGGGACCGCAAACTTTTGCACCCGGCAATTCATCGTATCGACCACATACAGATGCCCGTGGCTATCGACCACCATCCCGTGCGGGGTATCGAATCTACCGGGCGCGATGCCTTCCCCGCCGAACCCGCAGAGGTACTTCCCCTCGGGTGAAAATAGCTGCACGCGGTGATTGGAAGCGCCGACCCAGGTGCGGCCGCGCGCATCGACGCAGAGCGCGATGGGGCCTTCGACCGGCGGGTCTTTGCGTCCGCCGAAGCCGCCTGGCTCGCGCGCGTTGCTGCCCCATTGCAGGAGAAAGGCTCCCTCGGGCGAAAACTTCTGCACCCGGCCGCTCATGGCATCGGTGGCGTAGATATTGTCCTGCCGATCCACCGCCAGGAATTGCGGACCAGCGAAACGCGACCCGGCGCCTCTGCCGATGCCGAACTGGCCCGGACCACCGCCGAGGCTGCCCCAGGCGCGGACAAATTTCCCCTCCTTGGTGAAAGCCTGGATGCGGCTGTTGCCCTGGTCGGCGACAAACAAAATGCCGGCGCTGCTCATCGCGAGCCCCCCGGTGAGCTGGAACTCGCCGCCGGCGTTGCCCTTTTTGCCCCATTCCCGCACCGGCGCGCCGGTGGGCGAGTAGACCGCCACTTTGCTGTCGTTCCAATGCGCGACATAGATGAAGCCCTCCGCATCGAGCGCGAGGCCGCCGGGATAAGGCGCGACGGGGAACGCGGCGACGAAGCTCCCGTCTGAGCGGAATTTCTGCACGCGCTTGTTGAGGAAGTCGGTGACGTAGAGTTGGTCGCTCGCATCGATGGCGAGGCCGACTGGGGAATCGAAATCACCGGGCGCTTTTCCTTGCTTGCCAAATTCCAGGATGAACTTTGGCGGCTCAATTTCGTCGGCACGCGCCCTCATGGCAAACAGCGGAGCCGCAAGGAGGCACGCGCTGGCGCGGAGATACTGGCGGCGGGTGAGGAGTCGTTCCGGCATCGGGGGAGCGTATCTTCCAACGGGCCGCCGCTGGCAGCAATCGGCCATTTACGTGGAATACCGCGCCGCCTACGGTGTCCCTCGTCCCGCCTCATGGCCTCCGAGATCGAACATCTTCAGCGGCAGTTGCAGCTCTACAAGGGCTTGGTGGAGGTGAGCGCGCTGATCAATGAAATCACCGAGAGCGCGGCGCTGATGCCGGCGGTGCTGGACGTCGCCCGCCGCGTTTTCCAGACGGAGGCGGCGTCGCTTTTCCTGGTGAATGAGAATGGGGACCTGGTGATGGTGGCGTCGCGCGGCGGCACCTCGGACACGTTCGCCGGCACGCTCATCGTGCCGCACGGGAAGGGCATTTCGGGCTGGGTGGCCGAGCACGGGAAGCCGCTGCTGGTGAAAGACGCTTACAGCGATCCGCGCTTTTTCGCCGATGCCGACAAACAGACCGGTTTCCGCACCCGCTCGATGCTGTGCGTGCCGCTGACCACGCGCGAAAAGCAGATCGGCGTGATCCAGGTGCTGAACCCCGCCCACCGCGAGATGTTCGACGAGGTGGACCTGGAGGCCTTCATCGCGTACGGCGAGCTTGCGGCGACGGCGATCGAGAAACTGCGCACGCTCGAGCGGCAGCGCATCCAGCAGCGGGTGGCGCAGGAATTCGCCTGGGCGCGCGAGATTCAGGCCAGCTTTCTGCCGCAGTCGCTGCCGGAGCGCGACGACCTGCATTTTGCGGCGGCGTACCGGCCGGCGATGAATGTGGGCGGGGATTTTTACGACGTGCTGGAGACCGGGGCGGACGAGCTTTATTTCGTGATCGGCGATGTCTCCGGCAAAGGGGTGCCGGCCGCGCTGCTGATGGCGCAGGCACTCTCGATGCTGCGGCTGATCATCCAGCCGGGGATCGCGCCGGAGCGGGCGCTGCAGCAGTGGAATGCCATGCTGAGCGGGCATACGGTGCGCGGGATGTTCGTGACAGCGCTGCTGGGGCGGGCAGTGGTCTCGGAGCGGCGGCTGGAGCTGGTGAATGCCGGGCACTGCTGCCCGTTTCTCATCTCCGCGGAAGGGCTGGCGGAGGAGATTTCGCTGCCGGGCGCGCCGCCGCTCGGCATCCTGCCGGAGCTGCCCCATTACCGGCACGAGGTGACGTTGCGCCCGGAGGAATGGCTCACCCTCTTCACGGATGGGCTGATCGAAAGCTTCGACCCGGACGACGTGCCGCTGGATCGCAAAGGGGTGGCCGCGCTCCTGGCGGGCCGCTTCTCCAGCGCGGGCGACGTGGTGGACGCGCTGAATGCCGGGGAGCTGCGGCACCGGGGCCAGGCGGAGCCGCACGACGACCTGACCCTGCTGGTCTTCGGTTTTCGATGAAGACTTGCGTTCCCCCCGCCGGGCACGGATTATGCCTGATCAACAGTGGTGAAAACGAACCTTCCGGCCCGCGAAGGGCGCGACCGTGCCCTCCAGCCCGGTGAATGCTGCATGAAGCGGGAAATCGAGTTTGCGAGCCACCCGGCGAATCTCTCGCTGGTGCGAGACTTCGTGCGGCAGTTTCTCAAGAATGTCTCGTTCACGGATACCGAGAAAGACCTGATGGTGCTCGGCCTCGATGAGGCGTGCACGAACGTGATCCGCTATGCGTATCACCACGAGCAGAACCAGCTCATCTGCCTGATCTGCGAGGAGGTGGAATCCGGGGTGCGGTTTCGGCTGCGGGATTTTGGGATGCAAACCGATCCCTCGCGGCTGCAGGGCCGGCCGCTCGATTTGGTCCAGCCGGGCGGGCTGGGGCTGCACCTGATCCGGAAGGCTTTCAACACGGTGGACTATAACTTGAAACGCGAAGGGACCGAGCTGGTGCTGGCGAAGACGTACAACCACGGCCGCGGCCACTCGCTTTCTTAGCGACCGATCGGCCGGACTAGTTACCTCGGCTTCAGGACCACTTTCACCTTCGCGCCGCCTGCGGGCGCGGTGAGGCTCTCCACCAGGGAACCCGTGGGCGCTGCCGGTGCAGGCGCCGCCACCGTCGACGCGGCGCCGGGCGCCAAAGCCGAACGCAGGGCCCCCTCCACCAGTTGCGCGCAATGGATCTTCATCGGCGGGAGCGGGCCGAGCGGCGCGGAGAGCTCTGCGCCGGAAAAGGCGAGCGCTTCCTCCACGGTCTTGCCGGCGATCAGCTCGGTGGCCACGCTGGCCACGGCGAGAGCGGTTTCGCAGCCGAAGGTCTGGAAGGTGGCGCGGTCGATCACCTTTCGGCCCTGGTCGTCTTCCTTGAATTTCACCCACATCCGCAGCATGTCGCCGCAATCGGGGCTGCCGGCGGTGCCGACGGAATCGGCGTTTTCCATCTCGCCGAGATTGCGCGGGCGGGCGATGGCGTCGTGGATGCGCTGCTCAAGGTTTTCGCTCATCAGTTACTCCAGGTCGTAGCGGGGCAGCGCGGGGTCGACGTCGCAGCTCCAGGCGTCGATGCCGCCACGCAATGCGCGCACGTTTTCCGCGCCGTGGCCGGTAAAATAGGCGGCGGCATCCATGCTCCGGGCGCCGCGATGATCCACGAAAATCACCAGCTTCTTGCGGTCCCAGCTCGGCAACTCGTGCATCAGCTCCTGCGTGAAAAAGGTGGCGCCCTCCACGTGCACGGCGTCGAATTCCTCGCGGGTGCGGATATCGACCAGCGTGGCTTTTCCCTCGCTTACCAGCTCGGCAGCCTCCTCCGGGCTCACCAGCAGGCGGCGATCCGCTTCCTCGCTCTCCATGATTTTTTCGATCACCTCGTCCACCGGGAGGTTTTCATTCCGCGCGCACACCTGCGCCAGCGTCTCCTCCGGCTTGAACCCGCAGCTCGCGCACCCGCCGATGTGGTAGGCCTTGAACAGCGCCCGCCGCGCGCTCGGAAAAGCCGCGAGCAGCTCCCCCATGGTGAGGTTCGGATCGATCGTGGTGGTCATTGAAAGGAAGCTAAGCTCTCCCCTTGCGCCTGCCAAGCGGTGTTGCGTTTGGGGCTGGCCGAGTTGATTCGTCCTACGCCAGGTTTAGATGGATGCCCGTGTGGACAGACCGGAGCGCCGCCAGATTGAATTTCAGCGTCTGCACGGCCTCGTCGAAGGTCGCGAGCGGCTGGGGCTTGCCTTCACAGCCGTCGAGGAAGGCGTGGGCTTGGGCGGTGAAAAGGTCGTCGCGCTCGAGCGGGGGCGTCTCGTGCCAGGTCCAGTGATCGTGGCCGCGGGCGAGGGCGCCCCAGCGGCGAGCGTGGCTTTCGATCGCCACGCTGCCGGATTCGCAGTGGATGAGGAAGCGGGTCTCGTTCGCCGCCTGGAATTGGTTCATGGCGTAGCTCACGAGCACGGAGCCGTGGCGTGCGGCGACGTTGACGGTGTCCTCGACGGTGACGCCCTCCAGCGCCAGGTGGGCGGCGTCCGCGAAGAGCGAGGTGGCGGGACCGAGAATCCATTCCGCCGCATTGGCGAGATGCGTGAGCGCGTCCTGGATCGCTCCACCACCCTGCTCGTGCCGCGCGTAATAGATGTCGCGATAGGCGGGACGAAAAGTGGGGAAATGCTGGCCGGAGCAGATCGTGGCGTGGAGCGGACGGCCGAATTCGCCGCGCTGCAGGAAGGCGCGCGCTTCCAGCATCCAGGGCATGAGATGGTAGACATAGGCGACGGCGGTGAAGCAGCCGGCTTCCGCGAGGGCCGCGCGCGTTTCATCGATTCCCTCGAGCGAAATCGAGAGCGGCTTTTCGATGAAGAGCGCGAGTTTCTGCGCGGCGGCCTGGCGGGCGATGGAAAGATGCGTGTGCGCGGGCGTGCAGATGACGGCGGCGGTGAAGCGGCCGTGGGCGAGCGCGTGATCGAGCGTGGTGAACGATGGGACGCTGTACTGGCCGCCCACCCGCGCGAGCAAATCTGGGTTGGTATCGCACGCGGCGACCGTCGCGCGTCCGGTCTTTTGGAAACAGCGGAGGTGGCGCTCGCCGATGCTGCCGCAGCCGACAATGAGGAGGGAATGCATGGGGGGCAGCAGAGTAGTGAAAAATGAGAAGTGCAAAGTGCAAAATGAAAAGTGCGCGGGACGTTTTCGAGGTGTTAGCGGCGCGTTTTTCCGGCCGAAATTTAATTCCTTGCAATCGCCATAATCCCTGCGATTCACGAGTCATTCTCCAAACAGTCCGTTCCCCCCGGCCGGATGCCGAGAGCGGAACGAGGCAAACCCCATGGCAACCGCTCCCCACATGAAAGTATCCCTTCCCTCACGCACCCTCGAAATCCTCGAAGATCGCATCGCCCCCGCCACGCTCGTGGGGCTCAATAATTCAAACGACCTCCTCACGTTCGACAGCGCCACGCCCGGCAACGTCACGATCACCGCCGTGACCGGCCTCGGCGCCGGCGAGTTCCTGATCGGCATCGATGTGCGCCCGGCCACCGGCGCGCTTTATGGCCTCACCACCACGGGCGCGGGTGTCGGGCACATTTACTTGATCGACGCCACGACCGGCGTGGCCACGCTGAGCTCCACGCTCTCGGCCGACCCGACGGATACGCAGGACGGCAACGCTCCGTACGCCGGCTTGAGCGGGACGAATTTCGGTATCGACTTCAACCCCGTGCCGGACCGGTTGCGGGTAGTGAGCGATAGCAACCAGAACCTGCGAATCAACGTCGATACCGGGCTCGTCTTCACCGATCTCGACATCAATCCGGGCGGCAGTGCGATGGCCGGCGCGGCCTATGCGAACTCCTTTCAAGGCACGACGGGCACCACCCTGTACGACATCGACGTTGCGTCAGACAACCTCTACATCCAGACGCCGCCGAACAACGGCGTGCTCACCAGCCCGAAGCCGCTCGGCGTCGATGCGACGGGCGTCGGCGGTTTCGATATTCTCTCCTCGCGCAACGCAGCGGGCGGGGTGACGAACACGGCTTTTGCGGCGCTCTCCGTCGGCGGAACAGTCGGGCTTTATACGATCGACCTGGCGAATGGAACCGCGAGCGGCGGCAGTGCGATCGGCGCCGGCACAACGGATCTGCGTGGCCTCACCTCGCTCACCGGCGGGCCTTCGGGCCGGGCCTTCACGATCGATTCGAGCACCAATCACCTGATCAGCTTCAACACCGCGACGCCGAACGCGGCGCCCCCCAACGATCTCGGCGCAATCACTGGCCTCGGTGGCGGCGAGGCGATCATCGGCTTCGATTTCCGGCCGAACGACGGGCAGCTTTACCTTGTCACCAAAGATGGGGCGAATGCGGCGCACGTCTACACGGTGAATACCGGGTCGGGGATCGCCACGCCGACGGCCAATCCTGTCATCTCGGGGGCGACGCTCACCGGCACCGAGTTCGGAGTGGACTTCAATCCGACGAACAACGCGCTGCGGATCGTGAGCAACACCGGCCAGAACCTGGCGGTGAATGTCGACGCGGGCACGGCCGCGGTGCAGACTCCGCTGGGCGGCGATACCACGAGCCTCCAGGACGTGGCCTACCTGAACAACTTCAACGGGGCCACCGGCACGACGCTCTACGGGATCGACACCACCGGCACGACGGACGCGCTCTACACGCAGGTGCCCGCGACCGGAGTGACCATGAGAGTCGGCACCGGAACCGGGCTCGGGGTGGATGCCACAGGGGTGGGCGGGTTCGAAATCGGGACGAATGGCGAGGCGTACGCGACGCTCACGGTGGGCGGAGTGGCCGGGCTCTACCGCATCGATTTGCAAGCGGGCACGGCCACGGCCGTCGGCACGGTCAATGGAGTTGCCGGCAACACGCTCGGTCTCGCGGTGGCGCCGCTCGGCTCGTTCCAGTTCAGCGCCGCCACCGCCACGGTGGCCGAGGGCGGCAACGCGGTGCTCACGATCAATCGCGTGGGCGGCAGCTCAGGAACCAGCACGGTGCTGGTGAACACGACCAGCGGCACCGCGGGCACGAGCGACTTCCAAACCTTCTCGCGCACGGTCACTTTCGGGCCGGGCGTGACGTCGCAGAACATTTCGATCCCGGTCAACGAAGACGTGCTGATCGAGCCGAACGAGAACTTCACGGTGACGCTGAGCAATCCCGCGGGCGGCGCGCAGTTGAATACGACCACGACCAACACGGTCACGATCACGGACAACGAGCCGGCGGGCGTGCCGGCGGCGAATCTGATCGGCTTGGACAACGCGAACAACCTGCTCTTCCTGAGCACGAGCGCGCCGGGCACCATCGCCGCCACGCGCGCGGTCACCGGGCTGGGCAGTGGAGAGACGCTGGTCGGCATCGATTTCCGGCCGGCCACCGGCGGGCTGTACGGCATCACGGCCGATGCCTCCGGCGTCGGCCGGATTTACCTGATCAATCCCGCCACCGGCGCCGCCGCCTTCAGCGCGCAGCTCTTCGCCGATCCCAATGATTCCAGCCCCGGCAATCCCGCCTACGCGGGCCTTTCCGGCGCGAACTTCGGCGTCGATTTCAATCCGCAGCCCGACCGGCTGCGCGTGGTGAGCGACTCGGGGCAGAATCTGCGGATCAATGTCGATACGGGCGCGACCACCACCGATCTCGAGCTGAATCCCTCCGGCAGCGCCCTCGCGGGCGCGGCCTACCTCAACAACTTCGCGGGCACGACAGGGGTGACGCTGTTTGGCATCGACGTGGCCAATGATAATTTGGTGACGCAGACTCCGCCCAACGACGGCACCCTGACCAACCCCCAACCGCTCGGCATCGACGCCACGGACGTCGGCGGCTTCGATATCGTCTCCACGCGCACCGCGAGTGGCGCCGTGACCAACACCGCCTACGCGGCGCTCACCGTCGATGGCCTTACCAGCATCTACGCCGTTAATCTCTCCACCGGCCTGGCCAGCAGCTTTGGCACGGTAGGCGACGGCTCCGTGCAGCTTCGCGGCCTCACCGGAACGCTCGGGGATAACACGGCCACCGGCGTGCCGAGCGCGACCGCTTTCACCATCGATGCGGGCAATACGTTGCTGCGCTTCAATACCTCGACGCCGAACAACACCGTGCCGGTCGCCACCATCTCCGGCATCCCCGGCGGAGAAACGATCATCGGCTTCGATTTCCGCCCGGCGAACGGCCTGCTCTACGCGGTCACGAAAGATGCGGGCAATGCCGCGCGCCTCTACACGATCGATACCGGCACCGCGGCCGCGACGCAGATCGGCACCACCCTGGCCGCCGATCCGGCCGACACCCTCGACGGCAACCCTTCGTATACCACCCTGAGCGGCACGAATTTCGGCGTCGACTTCAACCCGGCCGCCGACCGCCTGCGCATCGTCAGCGACAGTGGGCAGAGCCTGCGGGTGAATGTGGCGACCGGGCAGGTCTTTACCGATGGCAACCTCGCCGGCGCCGGGGCCACGGGTGCGACCAACGCCGCGTACACCAACAGCTTGGCCGCTGCGCCCAGCACGGTGCTGTACGACATCGATCCCGCGACCGACTCTCTCTACATTCAGAACCCACCCAACAGCGGCACGCTGGCGGTGGTCGGCACCGGGTTGGGCGTTGGCGACGTCACGGGCATCGGCGGCTTCGATATTCGCGCGAACGGCGAGGCGTACGCGACGCTCACGGTGGGCGGCGTGGCCTCGCTCTACAGCATCAATCTTACCACCGGCGCGGCCACGCTGGTCGGCGCCGTCGGCGCCGGCACCAGCGGCACGCTCGGCCTGGCCATCGCGCCGACCGGCACGTTCCAGTTCACCACCAGCAGCGTCACCGCGACGGAGAATGGCGGAGTGGCCACCATCACGGTGAACCGGGTGGGCGGCAGCGCCGGCGCTTCCTCCGTCGTCGTGACCACCGCCAACGGGACCGCCAATGGGTCCAGCGACTTCACGCCGGTCACGCGGGTCGTCACCTTCGCCCCCGGCGAAACCTCGAAGACGGTCGATATCCCGATCACCGAGGACGCCGCGGCGGAAGGCGTGGAGACCTTCACGGCCACGCTGAGCGACCCGACGAACGGCGGCGCGATCAATAACGCGCGCACCGCAACCATCAGCATCGCGGACAACGACGCCACGCTCATCGGCCTCGATAATGCCAACAACCTGGTTACTTTCGGCACGAATGCGACCGGCGCCGTCACCACCACCCCCGTGACGGGCCTCGGCGCGGGCGAAACGCTGATCGGCATCGATTTCCGCCCGGCCACGGGCCGCCTCTACGGCATCACGATCGATGGGCAGAACGCGGGACGCATTTACGTCATCAATGCGGCGAACGGCGCGGCGAGCTTCAGCGCTCTGCTGGCGGCCGATCCGAACGATAACGACGCGAATGCGGACTACACCACGCTGAGCGGCACCAACTTCGGGGTCGACTTCAACCCCGTGCCGGACCGTCTACGGGTGGTGAGCGACTCGGGCCAGAATCTGCGCATCAACGTGGACACCGGCTTCGTCACCACGGATGGAGCGCTCAATCCGTCCGGCAGCACCATTGCCGCCGCGGCGTATCTAAATTCGTTCGCCGGCGCCACGGGCACCACGCTCTATGGCATCGATGTCGCGAACGACACGCTGGTGATCCAGGCTCCGCCGAACGACGGCACGCTCACCACGCCGCTGCCGCTGAATATCGGCGACGTGACCGGCGTGGGCGGCTTCGACATCGTGAGCGCGCGCTCGGCGGATGGGACGATCAGCAATTTCGCGTACGCGACGCTGACGGTCGGCGGCAGCACCGGGCTCTACACGATCAATCTCGGCACCGGCCAGGCCACGCTGCAGGGCGCGGTGGGTAATCAAGGCGCCACCCAACTGCGCGGGCTCACCTCGGCGGTGACCGGCAACTCAGCCACCGGCACGCCGGGGGCAACGGCCTTCACCGTCGTGGGCAACAACCTCCTGCGCTTCAATACGACGACCCCGGGCGTGACCACCACGATCGGCGCGATCAGCGGCCTCGGCTCGGGTGAGAACGTGATCGGCTTCGATTTCCGGCCGTCGAACGGGGTGCTCTATCTCGTCACGAAGGACGCCAATAGCGCCGGACGGCTCTACACGGTGAACACCGGCACCGGGGCCGCCACGGCGGTGGGCACGCTGGATGACGATGCGAATGACACCTCGTTGCCCTACACGGCGCTTACCGGTACCAGCTATGGCGTCGACTTCAATCCCGCGCTCGATCTCCTCCGCATCGTGAGCGACGATGGGCAAAACTTGCGGGTGGATGTGGCGACGTCCCTGGTGACCACGGACACGGCGCTGAACGGTCCCGCCGCTGGCGCCGCCGGCGCGGCCTACGGCACCAATGTGGCCGCGGCCGGCTCAACCACGCTGTTCGAGATCGATCCGGCGACGGATCAGCTCTACTCGGTGGCCACGCCGAGCAACGGCACGCTCGCGGCCGTGGGGAGCCTGGGCGTCAACGCCACCGCGGTCGGCGGCTTCGACATCCGCGGCAACGGCGACGCCTTTGCCACCCTCACGGTGAACGGCGTGACCTCGCTTTACAGCATCAATCTCAGCACGGGCGCGGCGTCGCCGGTCGGCGCCATCGGCACCGGCACAGGGGCGACGCTCGGCCTGGCGCTCTCCCCGGCGGGGACGATCCAGTTTGCCACTCCCACCGCCACCATCTCGGAAGATGGGCAGAACCTCGTGCTCACCATCAATCGCGTCGGCGGCAGCGAAGGGGCCGCCAGCGTGCTGGTGAATACGAGCAACGGCACGGCGACGGCGGGCAGCGATTTCACGGCCACTTCGCAGATTGTGACTTTCGGCCCCGGCGTCACCTCGCAGACGGTCACCATCCCGATCGCCAATGACGCCGTCTTCGAAGGGAGCGAGACCTTCACGGTGACGCTCAGCGATCCGACCGGGGGCGCTGGGCTCAACACGGCGAATGCCACCACCGTGACGATCACCGACACGGAGGCGTTGCCGACGCTGACCATCAACGACGTGACCAAGGTGGAAGGCGCCAGCGGCACGAGCGCCTTCACCTTCACGGTGACCCTCAGCAACGTGACGCAGCAGGCGGTGACGGTCGATTTTGCCACGCAGTTCGGCAGCGCGACCGCCGGCTCCGATTACACCTCCACCTCCGGGCAGCTCACGATTCCCGCCGGCCAGACGAGCGGCCAAATCACCGTGAACGTGAGCGGCGATACGGTGGCGGAAGCGAGCGAGACTTTCACGGTGGAGCTTAGCAGCCCAAGCGCGAATGCTTCGATCGCGGACGCCGCCGGCCTTGGGACGATTCTCAACGACGACGCGACGTCGATCACGGGCAACACCGCCATCTTCACCGATCCGGAAGGCGATACCGTGACGATCAAAGTGACCAAGGGGACGCTCACCGGCTCCAACTTCACCTTCATCCCGAGCGGCACTTTGGGTGGCCTGCAGCTCGCGGAGATCGATCTCTCCTCGGGCAGCTTCGATGGCGCGAACCTCACGATCACCGCGAAGCGCAGCCCCGGCACGGGCGGCGACGGAATCGTGAATGTCGGCTACATCGATGCCGCCGGGAAACCGCTCGGCAACATTTCGATCAATGGCGACTTGGGCCGGATCGATGCCGCGAGCGTGAAGAACCTCACGGTGGGGTCGTTTGGCTTCCTCGGGCTCAGTTCGCAGGCCGCGGGCGGCACGCTCACCAGCAACATCAGCGGGGCCCTCGGCAAGCTGACCGTCCGCGGCGATATCGACCAGGCGGCGATCGTCGTCGGCGGCAACATCGGGCCGGTCATCATTACCGGCAGCATCATCGGCGGCGCGGATGCCTTCTCCGGCAGCGTCCAGTCGAGCGGCAAGATCACCTCGGTGAGCGCGCTTGGGCTGCAGGGCGGCGCCGGCGCGGGCAGCGGCAGCATCATTGCCAAGACCGTAGGGGCGGTGAAGCTCCGCGGCGACATCGATGGCGGCCGCATCCTCCTCGCCGGCAATTCCGCGCCCGCCAATGCGGGCGCCTCGAAAGCCCTCGCCTTGCTCAACGTGGGCGGCAGCGTGAAAAACGGCGCGGCCATCCTCGTCGGGTACGACAAGAACGCCAACCCGGTGAACGGCGACGTTTCCACCGGCGCGATCAATGTCACCGGCAACTGGAGCGCCAGCAATCTCGCCGTCGGCGTGCGTGCCGGCAACGACGGGCTCTTCGGCACCAGCGACTTGGGTGAAGGCCTGATCGCCGGCGGCAATCCGAACATTCTCGCCCGCATCGCCAGCATCACCATCAAAGGCCAGGTCGCCGGGACCACCGCCAGCACCACGGATGCGTTCGGCTTCGTGGCCGAGGCGATCGGCTCCTTCAAGACCGGCCCGACCAAGTTCCCGCTCACCTCGGGTCAGGATAACTTCGCGGTCGGCGCTACCGGCGACGTCCGCGTGCGGGAGTACGCCACCGTGTAAGGGCGCTGCGCCCTCAGTTAAATTAGCTCAAAGACCGCCGCACTCGCGAGAGTGCGGCGGTTTCCTTTTCCCGACTGCCCTGATGCGCCGGCTCAGACTCGTATTTCTCTGATCGGGGACACGCACTCGGCCCACGCCTCGCGATGATCTGGTTAACGGTATGCGATTTTCAACAATGACTCCCCCGCTCCTTCCGGGGACCAACGCCCGGGTAAGAGGGATTTTTCCATATCCATTGCCCCGCGGCCTCGCCGACGGGGCCGAAGTTTCCGTGGAGGAAATTCGCGAGACAAAATGCGTGGTGCGGGATCGCAAAGGAACCGTCTGGACCGTGCCCGCCGTAGCGGTCGACACGGGCAGCATGGTGTGGGAGAGCGGTGGCTGGGTACCCGCGTAGACGAGGCTAACGTATTGCTGGTTAAGCGTCTCCGGTCGCGTCCGTTCCATGCAAACCAACGTCCTCGGCGCGCCGCTCCAAGCGTGCTGCCAGGCGCCCGCCACCGGCTTTCACCGCGATGGTTTCTGCCGCACCGGCCCCGGCGATTCCGGCCTGCACACCGTCTGTGCGGAGATGAACGCGCTCTTCCTCGATTTCTCACGCCGCCAGGGCAACGATCTTTCCACGCCCGTGCCCGAGTACGATTTCCCCGGCCTAGAGCCCGGCGACCGCTGGTGCCTGTGTGTCACCCGCTGGAAAGAAGCGCTCGAAGCGGGCGTTGCCCCGCCGGTGCTCCTCGCGGCCACACACATTTCGGCGCTGGAGTTTGTGGATCTCGAGACGTTCAAGGAGCATGCGTTGGACAGCGACTGAATTTGGGAGGTGTGCTCGGCCGGGGGAGTGCGGTAGCCTCGCCGCCGCATGATCAATCTCGTCGGAATCGGTTACGATGTGCACCGTTTTGTCGAACACCGCCCGCTCATCCTGGGCGGCGTGGAGATTCCCCATTCGCATGGGCTCGATGGCCATTCGGATGCGGATGTCCTCGCCCACGCAATCGCCGACGCCCTCCTCGGGGCGGTGGGCGAACGCGACATCGGGCAGCATTTTCCCAACTCCGATGAATCGATTCGCGGCATCTCCAGCCTGGAGATCCTGCGCAAGGTGGCCTTGCTGGTGCGCGGGAAGGGCGGCCAGGTGGTGAATGTCGACGCGACGGTGGTGGCCGAGGCGCCGAAGATCAATCCGCACGTCGCGCTCATGCGGGAGCGGATTTCGGAGGCACTGGAGCTGCCGCTGGCAAGGGTGGGGATCAAGGCGACGACGAACGAGAGCATGGGGTTTTTGGGGAGGGGGGAGGGGATCGCGGCGATGGCGGTCGCGAGCGTTTCGCTGGCGGAATAGGACCATCGTAGTCGTAATCCTAATCGTAATCTTAATCCTCTGAGACCCGGCGCCTTCGATTAAGATTAAGATTAGGATTAAGACTAGGAGGCATCCCGAAAACCCACCTACACTCTCCCGGCGCATCTCCATGCCCATCCAGTTCTTCAACACCCTCTCCCGCGCGCTGGAGGCGTTCGCTCCGCTCGATGAAGCCGGCCGGCTGGTGCGGATGTATACCTGCGGCCCCACGGTTTATAACCACGCGCACATCGGCAATTTCCGCGCGTACCTCTTCGAGGATCTGCTCCAGCGCCACCTGGAGGCGCGCGGGTACAAGGTCGAGCGCGTGATGAATCTCACCGATGTGGACGACAAAACGATCCGCGGCTGCCGCGCGATGGGGGTGCGGCTGGCGGAGTTCACCGCGCGCTTCAAGCAGGCGTTTTTCGAGGATTGCGAGACGCTCCGGGTGAAGAAGGCGGACCATTATCCCGCCGCCACCGAGGAGCGGTACCTCGCGAAGATGATCGAGATGATCCGCCTGCTGGAGCAGAAGGAGATCGCGTACCAGGCCGAGGATAAATCGGTCTATTTCCGGCTGAGCAAGTTTCCACGACTACGGCGAGCTTGCGCACCTGAATCTCGACGAGCTGCGCCCCACCGGACGCATCCGCAATGACGAGTACGAGAAGGAGAACATCGGCGATTTCGCGCTCTGGAAAGCGTGGGACGAGGCGGATGGCGAGGTCGGCTGGGAGAGCCCGTGGGGGCGCGGCCGGCCGGGCTGGCACATCGAGTGCAGCGCCATGGCCACCGCGCTGCTCGGGCCGGAGCTCGATATCCACTGCGGCGGCGTGGACAATATTTTCCCGCACCACGAGGCGGAGATCGCGCAGAGCGGAGTGCTGCACCGGGCGGCGCTTCGTGCGCTACTGGCTGCATTGCGCGCACCTGATGGTGGAGGGGCAGAAGATGAGCAAATCGCTCGGGAATTTCCACACGCTGCGCGATCTGCTCGCGAAAGGGTTCACCGGCCGCGAGCTGCGTTTCGAGCTGCTGCGCGTGAATTACCGGCTGCCGCTCAATTTCACCGTGGCGGGACTGGAAGGCGCCCGCGCCTCGCTCGCCCGGCTCGATGAATGGGTCGAGCGCGTGGCGGAGCACGCCGCAGCGCACGCGCCCGAGCCGACGCCGCTGTCCGCGCACACCGAGAGCTTCCTCGCCGCGCTCGACGACGACCTGAACATCTCCGGCGCGATGGGCCACCTCTTCGATCTCGTGCGCGAAAGCAACCGCGCGCTCGACGAGAAAACCCTCACGCAGGCGCAGGCCGCGCAGCTCGTGGCCGACTGGCAGCGGCTCAACGGCATCCTCGCCCTCGAGCGCGACGCCGCGGTGATCCAGCCGGAAGTCACCGCGCTTCTCGCGGAGCGCCAGGCCGCACGCGCCGCGAAAAATTGGGCGCTCAGCGATCGCCTCCGCGATCGCATCGCCGCGCTCGGCTGGATCGTGAAGGATACGAAAGACGGCCAAAAACTCAGCCCCAAGTAACGCATGTCGATCGCCTTCTCCCCGCAGCAGTTTGTCGATCTCAACCACACGGAGCACCGGATGCTCTTCGAGAATTCGGCGTTCGTCTGGGACGCCCTGAAACAGATCGTCTGCTATCTGCAGTTTCGGCTGAAGCCGGCGATCCAGGGGCGCATGGTCGGCAAGCCGTTCATCTGCGGCGCGGTCTTCATCGGCAAAGGGACCGTGGTCGAGCAGGGCGCGATGATCAAAGGGCCCGCCTGGATTGGGGAAGGGTGCGAAATCCGCAACGGCTGTTACATCCGCGAGAACGTGATCGTTGGCTCCGGCTGCGTGCTCGGCAACTCCTGCGAATTCAAAAACTCGATCATTTTCGACGAAGCGCAGATCCCGCATTTCAACTACGTGGGCGATTCCATCATCGGCTACCGCGGCCATCTGGGCGCCGGCGTGATCCTTTCCAACGTGAAGCTCGATCACGGCGAAATCACGATCCCGACGCCCGCCGGCCACGTTCCCACCGGACTCAAGAAATTCGGCGCGATCATCGGCGACCGCGCGGAAATCGGCTGCAACTCGGTGCTCAATCCCGGCTCGATCATCGGGCGGAATACGATCCTCTATCCCGGCACGCAGTGGCGCGGAATCGCCCCCGCCGAGAGCATCGTGAAGACGCAGATCGCCTCGCAAATCGTGGCGCGGCGCGCGTAAACCGGCCGCTTGATTCGTCATTGCCTCCCCCGCGAAGCGCTGGCAGCTTAACCGCCCCTTTTTTTATGCCGCCCGAACCAAGCCCCGCCAATCCCGCCCCGGTCACGCACGACGACGGGTTCGACCCGCTCGAGTTCTGGATCCGCAACCAGCGCCGGATCATCCTCTATCTCGCGCTGCTGCTCGTCGCGCTGCTCATCTTCATCATCTTCCAGTACACGCAGCGTCGGGCGATGGTCGCGGCGCAGCGCAGCTTCCTCGCGGCCAAGACCGTGGAAGATTTCCAGAAGGTGATCGCGGATCATGCGAAGGCGCCCGCGGCGGCCGACGCGCAGCTCCGCCTTGCCGAGCTCCTTCGCCAGCAAGGGAAATTCGGCGACTCCAGCGCGGCGCTGCGCGCCTTCATCGAGAAGAATCCCCAGCACGCGCTCATCTCCGGCGCGTACACCAGCCTCGCCGCCAACGCCGAAGCCGAGGGCAAGCTCGACGAAGCGCTGAATCACTACAAAAAGGTGATCTCCACCTACCCGAGCTCCTTTTCCGCCGCCGCCGCGTGGGTCGGTCAGGCGCGGGTGCTGAAACTCCAGGGGAATACCGAGGAGGCTCGCCAGGCGTACGAGAAGGTGGTGACGCAATTTCCCGAGAGCCTCTTCGCCAGCGAAGCCTTCCGCGAAAGCCAGAAGCTGAAAGCGCCTGAGCCTCCGAAAGCGCTGGAGGCGGCGCCGGCCGATCAGCCAACGGCGGCGCCTGCTCCCGCAGCAGCGTCGACGCCCGCGCCCGCTCCAGTGCCAACAGCTGAGTCGAAACCCGCCCAACCTGCGGCGGTGGCGACGCCGGTACCCCCGGCAAAAGCTGCGGAAAAGCCCGCCGCTTCTCCCGCGCCTGCCCCAGCACAATCGAAAGCGCCGGCCACGGATTCCAAGCCTGCTACGCCGGCCCCCGCTCCCGCGGCGCCGAATCCGTAGGCGCGGAATCTTCGCTCGGGGAGGCTCGGGGAGGTAACGCCTTTTACTTCGCCTTCACCGTCAGCACCCCCTGCATCAGCGCGAAGTGGCCTGGGAAGGTGCAGAGATACGGGTAGGCGCCGGGCTCGGGAGCGGTGAAGGTGAAGCTGGTGGTCTCGCCGCCGCCAATCGTCTCGGAGTGCGCGACGACGAGTTTCTTCGATTCCTCGTCCTGCGGAATGTAGCCGGTCGTGGGGGCGGTCATCCCTTTCATGGCGAAGCTGGGGACGACGGTGCCGGGCTTCAAGATCACGATGTTATGGCCCATGGCGGTCTTCGGCAGCTTGCCCACGTGCTTCAGCTCGATCGTCACTTTTTGCCCGGTGGTCACCTCCAGGGTCTTCTTGTCGAACTGCATCAGGTCGTTCGAGGTGACTTCGAGCTTCACCTCATCCTGGGCGAAGGCGGCGAAGGGGGCGAGGGCTACGGCGAGGGCGAGAAGGGTCCGCTTGATCATGGCTTTAATAAGTAGGGAGGGAACTAGGAGCAAAGGAGAGGCTGGCGGGCAACTGTTTTCCGCACACGGGCAATCAGCGCCGGCGCCGGCGCCAATCCTCCCGTCCGATTCCCAATAAACATTGTCCGAACCCCGCCCTCGCCAATCCTGCGCGCCAAAGCTCTACTTCGCCCATCCCGAGCCCCTTTGCTTCGGCTCGGCTCAATTCCCTCCCACTATGAGCAGTCCTAAATTCAATATCGCGGTCGTCGGCCTCGGCTTCGGCGCCGAATTCATTCCCCTCTGGCAAAAGCACCCCCATACGGATTGCTACGCCATCTGCCAGCGCAACGAGGAGAAGCTGAACGAAGTCGGCGACTATTGGGGCGTCGCGAAGCGCTATACCGATTACGCCGAGTTGCTGAAGGACCCGAACGTCGACGCGGTACACATCAATTCGCCGATCCCGAATCACGGCGGAGCAGTCGATCGCCGCGCTCAAGGCCGGCAAGCACGTCGCCTGCACCGTGCCGATGGCGACTACGGTCGAGGATTGCCTCGAGATCATCCGGCTCACCCAGGAGACCGGGCTCAAGTACATGATGATGGAAACCGTCGTTTATGCCCGCGAGTACCTTTTCATGAAAGAACTGCGCGACAAGGGCGAGCTCGGCAAACTCCAGTTCGTCCAGGCGAGCCATCAGCAGGACATGGATGGCTGGCCGAATTACTGGCCCGGCCTTCCGCCGATGTGGTACGCCACGCATTGCGTCGGCCCGGTGCTCGGGCTGGCCGGCGGCGACGCGGAATATGTGAGCTGCTTCGGCAGCGGCACCGATGCGCGAAGAGCTCATCAAGCACTACGGCTCGCCGTTTGCGGTCGAGAGCGCGCACATCAAAGTGCGCAGGCTCCGATCTCAGCGCGCGCATCATCCGCAGCCTCTTCGATACCGCGCGCCAGTATCGCGAGATCATCGACGTCTACGGCTCGAAAAAATCGGTCGAGTGGCCGCTCATCGAGCACGATCCGCTCATCATCCACACCGCGAAAAAGCCCGAGCCGGAAATCCCGGAGAAAGTGAAGTGCCCCGATTTCGCCAAGCGCCTGCCGGAGCCGCATCCAGCGCTACACCACCAAGGGCGTCTACGACTCCGACGAAAAAACGCACCTCAGCTTCGTGCAAGGCGCCGGCCACGGCGGCAGCCACCCGCACCTGGCGCACGAATTCGCCATGGCCCTGGTCGAAAATCGCGAGCCGTTCCCGAACGCAAAACAGAGCGCCAACTGGACTTGCACGGGCATCCTTTCGCACCAAAGCGCGACGGAAGGAGGCGCCATCAAGCACCTGCCAAAAGAGACGCTCAGCTAGGCGTTGCTTTCGGCAAATCAAACCCGCAGGCTCCACCGACCCAGCCATGAGCTCCTATTTCTCAAATACCCCCGTTGTTACTTACGAAGGTCCGAAATCGAAGAACCCGCTTGCCTTCAAGCACTACAATCCCGACGAGCTCGTCGAGGGCAAGATCGATGCGCGATCATCTGCGCTTCTCGGTCGTCTACTGGCACACCATGTGTGGGCAGGGCGCGGATATGTTCGGCGGCGCCACGGCGATCCGGCCGTGGGATGCGGGCCTGCAGCGGGCTCGACCTGGCCAAGGCGCGCGTGCCGGTTTTCTTCGAGATCGCGGAGAAACTGCAGGCGCGCCTTTCTACGCCTTCCACGATCGCGACGTCGCGCCGCACGGGCAGACGCTGCGCGAGTCGAACGAGTAGCTCGACACGATCGTGGCGCTCCTCAAGGAGCAGCAGCAGCGCACCGGCATCAAGCTGCTCTGGGGCACGGCGCAGCTCTTCGTGCACCCGCGCTACATGCACGGCGCGGCGACCAGCCCGAACGCCGAGGTCTTCGCCTTCGCCGCGGCGCAGGTGAAGAAAGCGCTGGAAGTCACCCACGAGCTCGGCGGCGAAGGCTACACCTTCTGGGGCGGCCGCGAAGGCTACTCGACGCTCTGGAACACCGACATGAAGCGCGAGCTGGATCACCTCGCGAAGTTCCTGCACATGGCGGTCGATTACGCGAAGGAGATCGGCTTCAAGGGCCAGTTCTACATCGAGCCGAAGCCGAAAGAGCCGACCAAGCACCAGTACGACACCGACGCGGCGGCCTGCCTGAATTTCCTGCGCGAGTACGATCTGCTCCCGCACTTCAAGCTGAACCTCGAGACCAATCACGCCACGCTCGCCGGCCACTCCATGCAGCACGAGATGGAAGTGGCCGGCGCCGCGGGCGCGCTCGGCTCCATCGACGCCAACACCGGCGACCTGCTCCTCGGCTGGGACACCGACCAGTTCCCGACCGACATCTATCTCACCACGCAGTGCATGCTCGTCGCGCTGAAGTACGGCGGCTTCACCACCGGCGGCGTGAACTTCGACGCGCAAGGTGCGCCGCGAGAGCATCGATCCGGAGGATCTCTTCCACGCGCACATCGGCGGCATGGACGCCTTCGCGCGCGGGCTGAAGATCGCCGCCGCGATCCGCGCCGATGGCCGGCTCGACGAATTCGTGAAGGAACGCTACGCCTCCTGGGACACCGGCCTCGGCGCGCAGATCGAAGCAGGGCGAGGAAAGCTTCGCGCTCGCTCGAGAAGTATCATGCTCGAGAAGGGCGAAGCCGCGGCGAACACGAGCGGCCGGCAGGAGTTCCTGGAGAACCTGATCAACGAGTTTATTTAGCCTACCCCTTCGGGGCGAAATATTTCGCTACGCGGAAACGCCCGCGCATTTGCGTCTGGTCCTGCGGATCGATCTTTAGGTTCGCGCTTTCGAGCACGATGAATTTCTCGGGGCCCTGCATGGCGTAGAGAAATTGCACGAGCGCTTTCCAGGTGCTCTTCGTCTCGAAGGTGACGGTGACGGCGGTGTATTGCGGGTGCCGCTCGGGGTTGGTGAGCGCGGGCTGCTCGATCACGATGCTGTGCGTCTTGGCCTCGCTTTTCACCTGGTTCAGGAGCTCGCTGCCAGCAGTGGCTTCGTTTTCGATCGGCGGCTGTTTGCCGCGCAGCCAGGTGTCGCGCTCCTCCCAGAGGGCGGTGTTGGCGAGGAGCGTTTTCATCGCCTGGAGCTGCCCATGGCGCTTCGCGAAATCGCGCTGCAGCGAGGCCTGCGTGCCGAAGAAGAAGCGCAGGACGAAGAGATTGACGATGAAGAGGAGCGCGCCGCCGACAAAGTAGGCGAGCACCTTTTCGCGAGCAGTGAGCCGGTGCGTCATAGCTTTCCAAAAATGCGGAACTGCGCGGTTTCGTTGGGCAGGATCTGCGGCGGGCCGGATTCGATGCGGTAATCGCTGAGGCCCGGCTCGGCGCGCAGCCGCTCGGCGAAATCGATCGCCGCCGCGGCCGAGGGCGCCTCGCCTTCCACCATGAATTGAGTCGGCGCGTAATCGAGCTGCGTGATGTGCAGCTCCGGCCCCGGCCGGCTTTTGTAAACCAGCCAGGTGATCTCCACGGCGTACCGCGCCGGATCGGTGGCCGCCGCGAGCGTCTGCCAGCGCTGCTGGCGCAACTGCGTCGCCTCGATGAGGGGGCGGGTGCGGGCGATCTCGGCATCGAGCACCTGGAGCTGGCGCTTGTTCCAGGCGAGATAGAGAAACGCGCCGGCCACGAGGAGCAGGTAGACCACCGCGGCCACGAGCAGCCGCTGCCGCATCCGCTCGGAGCGGAGCTGCTTGGTGGCTTCCGAGGCCCAGTCGGCCGGGAGCAGATTGCCCGCGTCGGCGGGCCGCACCTCGGCGGTGTTGAAATGCCCGAGCGGGCACTCGATCACGCCGGTGAGCGCCGCGGTGAGCTCCGTGGCATCGCTCGCCAGCAACGCGCGGGTGAATTGGGTCGGCACGCCGTTCATCTCGGCCGCGAGGAGCAGCGCGGGAAGCTCCGCGGCGAACGCCTCGGTCTCCGCCTCGGTGACGCTTTGTCCCCAGCTCAGTTTCCCATTCTCGACGATGGCGATGGTGATGTGCCCCTGCTCTTTCCACACCATGAAGTTCACGCCCTCGGGCGAAGCTTTCGCCGCCACGGAGAGCGCAAAGAACGAGATGCGCTCCGGCAGATGCTCCCGCTCTCGCAGGGGCGCGCAGAGCTGCGCCAGCACCTCCGTGTGCACGGCGATGGAAAGCACGGTCGATTCCTCGGCGCCCTGGTGGACCACCACCAAATCCGAAGTCACCTCTTCCAGCGGATAGGGCAGTGTCTTTTCGAGCTGGAGCTGCGCCATGCCGGTCAGTTCCGCCGGGTCACCGGACGGCAGCGTAAACCGCTCCAAAAGCGCGGCGTGGCACGGCAGCGCGAGGTGCAGCGACGCACCCGCGGGAATCAGCACGGTGGCCTCTTCCATGGACGCCGCCTCGCGAACCGCTCCTTCGTGTTGGAGCCGCCAGCCTGTGGCCGTGGGACTGAGGATGGCGACCTCCGCGCCGGGTTGCTTCATTCTTTCCAGGAAAGGATCGGTGGGTTGTTGGACCCTTTTAGGATGACCACTTCCACTTGTCGAATGACTTTCCCGGAGCGCCCCTGGCTGATGATCCGCTTCACCGGATCGTTTATCGTCACCAAGCCCTGAAGCTGGGACGACTTGAGGTCGATGCCCAGGTTTTGCAGCAGGTAGGTGGGGTCGCGCGAGGTGCCCTGCGGAGCCTGGTTCTTGGGGGCGTTCGGGTTGGGCGCCGCAAAATCGGGATCGTCCGCCGTCCCCTCGAGCTTATCCGGCCCTTGCCGCAGCGTGATCAGCCGCTGGATGCGCGCTTCGCCCAGGCCCGGCAGAAGCCGCAGGATTTCGGGCGGCGCGGAGAGGAGATCGATCGGGCCTTCCGCGTCCAGGGTCAGCTCGTTTTTCCAATTGATGCTCTCCATGAGCGGCCCGGAATTTTTCACCGCCGCCAGCTCGTCGATCGATTCGAGCATCTTGTTGGCCGGGTGATAGTCGCCATCGTCCTCCGAGCCGTTCAGTTGATGCAGCGAACCGTCGTCGTCCACGTAATCGATCAGGCAATCGACGAACGCTTCGCGCTGCTGAAAGTTCAGCCCTTTTTGTTCGAGCCACAGTTTGAACACGGCTTCGATCACGGGATTCCGGTTCGGCACGAGCCCGCGGACGATCCACTTCAAGCTCAGCTTTCCCCCCTCCGAAATGATGCGCACGCGAAAGCCCAAGTCCTCCGCGAAACTCTGCTCGAGCAGCGCCGACTGCTTATCCACGCGGGGGTGCATGGCCACCGCCACGCCGGAGTGCGCCATCGCGCGCGCCTCCATGGTCTGGCTGGCGAAGCCGTTGATGCGCACGTTTGCCTGAATCCAGCGCGCATAGGCGAAGATGCCCGCGGAAAGGACGATCAACGACCAGAGCACGACCAGCAGCGCGCTGCCGCGGCAGCGCGGGCGGCGCCGGTTCATTTTGCGGAGCGCTTTCATCCTCCACCTCGCGGTCGTTGCCCCGGCACAGCCGGCTGCCCCGGAACTCCTGGTTGTCCGGGCTGCCCCGGCTGAGGCTGCCCCGGCAGGGCAGGCTGAATCCCTTGTATCGTCGCCTGCATCCGTGCGGAGGGCACCTGGATCACCGCCTCCAGCGGCTGTTCATCCGCTATTTTCCAGACACGCAGCCGCACCAGCGGCGGGCGCCGCTCCGGGACATTCCAGCGATCCACCCAGGCGTTCAGCCGGTCATCGAAATACCTGATTTCCAGCGCCGCCGCGGGGCGCAGCAGCGGCAGCCAGTGATAGTTCTTCTGATCGACATTGGTCGGCTGGCGCCGCAGCCCGATCTCCAGCTCCCGCGACGATTTTTCCACCGGCTGGATCGCCAGCGTCACCCGATACTCGTCCGGCGCGGAGGTGGTGAGCACGCCGTGGCCCGCGCGGCAAATCCAGTGCATTTCATCCGAGGCGAGGTCGTTGAATTTGTTCGGATCGCCCATCAGCACGCCCTGCTGGCGCGCCGGGAGATCTTCCAATTGCGCCTGCACGAAATCGATCAGCCCGGCAAGCTCCTGCCGCTCGGCCGCGATCTCGGCGGAGGTGTGGATGGCCACCAGATTCGTCCGTACGAAGCGGTAAATCGAGACCATCATCAGCGAGATGATCACCACCGCGACCATCACCTCGAGCAGCGTGAACGCGCCCCGGCTATTGCTTCGGCCAGACATAAAAGTTCAGCGTGCGCTCGTGCGTCTCGCCGCGGTTTTCCCAAGTCAGCAGCAGGGTGATTTCATAGAGGCCGGACACCTCCTCGTTTTTCTCGTTCTTCCACTTCAGCGGCTCGCGCGATTGCTTCAGCTTCATTCCCGCGAACGGCCCTTTCAGCTCGACGGTTTTCGGATCGGTGACCTTCTCCGCGCCGGATTCGACCTCCGCCATGCGATTTTCCAGCGCCCGCCGCGCCCGGTCTTCCTCCTGGATGGCAATCTCCGCGCGCAGGCAGTTATCGACACACTTCCCCAGCGCGATCACCGCGATGGAAAAAATCATCACCGCGAGCATGGTCTCGAAGAGAATGAACGCGGCGCGCGGTCGAGCTAACGGCGTCATTGCAGCTTTTCCTCCAGAATGGTCCGCCGCGCGGTGAGCGCATCGTACCGCGCCTTCCACGTCCCCTCCGGGCCTTTATAGTTTACGATCACTGGCTCGCACGCGCCGCTGCGCCAAAAAGCCCAAAACTGCGGCGGATTCTGACCCAGCGCCGCCGGCCGCTCCAGCGTGTATTCGCGCTCCTTCGAGATCGGCAGCGACTCCGCCACCTCGTCCGATTGACCATCATATTTCTCGATTGGCCGCAGCTCGATCGCCTCGTCCTGCCAGACCAGTGCGTACATTCGCCGCTCATCCACGCTCTTCGACCGCGCCTTTGCCACCAGCGCGTCGAATTCCTCGAACGAGCGCCGCAGCCGCTGCTCCTCCAGCACGCTCTGCACGCTCGGCACCGCGATGAGCACCATCATCAGCGCAATGGCCACCCCGAGACAAAGCTCGAGAAGGGTAAAGCCGGCGCGCCGATGCATAGATGAGGAAGCATGCGCCGGGGATGCCCCGTTGGCAAACCACCGTACCGCCGGCTTTGTCTTGGGGGCTAGTTGCGCGTCTTATCGTCCACATTCGTATCCGGCAGCGTCGGATCGGCGGGCACGCGCGGGAGCGGTTGGTGCGGCAGGGCCACGTAAGGGAAGATCGTCTCGAAAGTCTTGTCGTTGGCCGCCACGCCGTCATCGAGCGTCGTGGCGGGGGTGGCCTCGTTGGCGTTGCTAACGATGGTGAGGAGCGTCTTCACCACGTCGTCGATGGGCTTGCGGCCGTTCGGGAAGGCGCTGGTGGTGGAGGTGTTCAGCCGCAGGATATCGCCGTTCGTGGCCGCCAGCCCGACGATGGTATTCATATTGGCAGGGCTAGTCTTCAGAGCCGAGAGCGTGGTGCGGATCAGGTCCACGAATTTGCCGTTGTGGTCGTCCACCGTGGTGCTGCCATTGAAGAGCGCCTTGCTCCCAAGTGGGATGATCAGCGCATTGATGCCTGGGATGCCCTGGCGATCGACCGTGGTGAAAAGGCCCGTGCCCACCTTGCGCCCGCGCACCGTGCGCTCGGTCTGCCGCTGCGCCTGCACGCTCAGGCCGAATTTCGTCGCATTGGTCAGGCGCGGGATCGTGCTTTTCAAGAGGGTGATCGGCATCCGCAGCCCGATGAGCAGGCAGTTGTATCCGGCGAAGGTATCGCGTCCGCGCTTCAGTTCATCGGCCGCCGTGGCGTCGGAGGCGATGACTTTCTCGCGGAAGCGCACGAACCCCGGAATATCGAAGAAAAACGGGTCATCCACCTCGCCGGCCCAAAACTCCACCGCGATATCCGCATTGTTGCGGTCCTTCAGCTTTTGCGGGACCGCGGGGAAGTAGGTCGCCGGGACGGTTGCGCCGAGTGTCGCGACGGTGGTGGTGCCTTTGTACGAGCCGGAGAGGCCGGCGAAGGCTGTGCCGCTAAAAGTCACGACCGCAGTCTGCGCGGCCTCGCTGTTCTTCTCGCTGAAGCGGACATCGATATTGGCGTCGGGACGGAAATCCTCGCTGTTCTCGATCTGGAAACGGTACCGCACCGCCGCATCGAAGATGCCGAAATTCTGTGCCTCGCCGGGCACGATGAATCCGCGGACGGTGGTAAGGAGCACTACCTTGGAGGCATCCAGCGGATCCTTGAAGAAATAGCAATCGGCAAGGTCCACGGCCTGGTCGCCGGCCACCACGGGGCCGTCTCCGTGATCGGAAGCGCGGAGCGGCAGGAGGCCGGCGGCGAGAGACGCAGCGGCGAGAAGGCAGCGGATGGGGGCGGACAATGATTTCATGCGGAATGCGCGGCAATGTACCCATTTGCCGACACGCGGCAACAGGTGGTGCGGCTGCTCTACTTTGGAATCCCCGCCCGGTCCTTGAGCAACTCCACCGCCTGCTTCCTCACTTCGGCATCGCGATCCTTCGTCAGCGCCCGCAAGGCGGCCGTCACGCGGGGATCGTCGAAATCCGCGAGGGCGTGGATGGCGCCGAGCCGGATGATTTGCGACATGGCGGGCGAAACCCCGCGCTGCAGGATCGCGAACTTCTGCTCGCGGCAGGTGTCGTCCGGCAGGTTGAAGGCCGCTTCAAAGGCATCGAGACGCAATTCCTGGCGTTTCTCCAACTGGAAGATTCGCCCGAGCACCTCGGCCGCGGCAGGCGTGGCCAGACTGCCGAGCGCGCGGATGATTTCGCCGCGCTCCTCCGGGGTGGGGAGGCCGGAAAAGTAGCGCGTCTCCAGCTCCAGCGGGGTCTGTGGCAGGCGCGGCTGCGGCCGCGGCAACGCGGGTCGTTGCACCGGCGGTTCGACTATTACAGCGGTACGCGGCGCGGGCGTGCTGGGGAGGCGCTCGCGGACTGGGGTGGCGGGCTTCGCTTCCGGGGCGGGCGGCGTTGCCTCCGGCGGCGAACACGCCGCGAAGCCAATGACCAACGCGCCGGCACAGCCGTAGGGAATCCAGCTCGATGGTCGCATTGCGTCCACCTTGAAACTCTCCTCCGCCGCCCGCCACGCAAAAGTGGACAACTGGCGCAGGAAGGCGCCGCACGCTCAGTACAAAACCTGACTCGCCAACCCCAGTTTTCGCGATTCCCGCGTTGACGCGCCGTGCCCGATTCGTCAAAAGAGTGGCATGCGTTTCCCGGCATTTATTGGACGGAACGTTTCAACCAAACCCCAAACTAGCACCCGCCCCATGAAGCTCACCAAGGCTCTCACTGCGCGCCTGCCGGCCGCCCTCGTGGCCGCAGCCGTCTCACTACTCATCCCCACCGCGCTCCGCGCCGCCGATCACGGCGATGCTCCCGCGCTCGCCCAGGACCAAGGCGCCGATATCGCCGACGTCTTCCTGTTCATGGATCCGAACAACCAGGCCAAGGACAAGGTGATCCTGATCGCCACCTTCCATGGGTTCATCACTCCCGGCGAAGCGTCCAATTTTGGCGTGTTCGATCCGGCGATCAAATACCACTTCGAGATCTTCAACGATCACGTGAACCTCGACCCCACCGTGGTCCTGGCGCCGCCCAGCCCGCTCGCGAACCGGGCGAAGGCCGCTTACCTGGCCAAGGTGAAGGCGAACCGGACGATCGACGTTACGTTCGACGCCCGCGCGGCCCTCGACCCCAAGCTGGACGATCCCAATGAGGTGCTGGGCGGTCCCCTTCAAAAAGCGCTGAGGAGCCCGCTCCCCCAGAAGGCCACCGTGACCCTGGGCGGTTTTTCGCGGGACGTAACCACCAAGAAGTTTACCGGGGTCCCTACCACCCCGCCGACGCTGAGCGGCACCTCGGCCAACCAAACGGTGACCCCGCTCGCCACGGGTGATGGCGATATCCGGTTCTTCGCCGGTATCGTGGACGATCCGTTCTTCTTCGATATCCCGGGCTTTGCGGCATTCATCAAGGCGCGCCGCGAGACGGGGAACTTCGATACCGGGCCTAACGGGCCGCTGACCCGCGGACGCGACACTTTTGCCGGGTACAATTGCCTGGCCATCGCGCTGGAGATCCCGCTCGCGCTCATCAAGGGCAGCGGCGACCTGATCGGCGCCGATTTCATGACGCAGCGCCCCGCCACGGTGGCCAATAGCAGCCTGGGCCAGAAGAAGACGAGCCCCGCCTTCAAAACCATCGATCGCATGGGAAATCCAGGGGTGAACGTGGCGCTCGTGCCCTTCAACAAAAAGAACGAGTACAATGGCCGCACCGCGAAAATCGACGCTTCGCTCAGCAAGCTCGGGGACATCGCCTCCGTGCTCGCCGCGCTGGGGGTGAATGTGGACCTCGCGGCCAATCCGCTCGATCCGAAGCTCGTGACGCTGGCGACGATCGCGGTGCTGAGGGGCGATATTCTGGTCCTCAATACCACTGTGGCAAACACGGGCAACAATGGCGGCAGCAATCCTGAGACCGGCTTTGGCACGCTGGGGGTCAACGGCAAGAACGGCGGTGGACGCCGGCTGACCGACGATACCATCGATACCGTGCTCAGCGTCCTCGCCGGGGGCCCGCTCGGGGACAATGTTCCGGCGGGCCAGGATGGCAAACTACCGGGCAATGCGTTCCCGTTCCTGTCAACGCCGCACCAGCCGCAGCAGGCCACCGCGACGCTCGACGACGGCACCCGCAACTAAGAGCGGCCGTAAGCCCAGTAAATTGAATTCGAGCCCGGCGGAGGTGAAGGCCTCCGCCGGGTTTTCGTTTGCATGAAGAAGAGAGTTCTCATCGGCGCCGCGCTACTGTGCGCGGCCGCGGCGCTGGCGCCGGGCGAGGCGCCCTCCGAGTTGGCGAAGGACCCGGCGTTCCGTTTCCTGCAGGAAAAGGTGCGCGCCGACCCGCTGGATTTCATCGCGCAAAACAAGCTCGCCGGGAAATACCTCGAGCACCTGCGGCTGAGCGGCGATCTGCGGTCGCTCGAGGCCGCGGCGCGAGCGGCCGAGGCGTCGCTCAAGGCGGCGCCCCCGGAATTCAATGCGGGCGGGCTCTCGCTGCGCGGGCGCGTGGAGATGGCTCAGCACCGCTTTTCCGCCGCGGGCGAGACGGCCCTGGAATGGCAGGAAGTGCAGCCCGGCAAGACCGGCGCCTGGCTGCTGCTCGGCGATGCGCTGCTGGAGCTGGGCGATTATCCCGGAGCGGAAAAGGCGTTCGCAGAGGTGGTGCGGATCGATGGCCTCATCATGCTGTCGTCCCAGCCTCGGCTGGCGCGCCTGGACATGATCCGTGGGCGGCTGAAGGAGGCCGGGGCCGGCCTCGATTCAGCGTGGTGGATGGCGGAGTCGGCGCGCGACCAGCCTGGCGGGGCCGAGATCCTGGCTTGGTGCGCGGTGCAACGCGGCGAGCTTGCCTTCCGGCAGGGGCAGTGGGAGCTGGCGGAGCACTGGTACCAGGCCGCCAATTGGGCGCTGCCCGGCTGGTACGTGGTGGACGATCATTTTGCCGAGCTGCGCGCGGCGCAAGGGCGCTTCGACGAAGCGGTGGCCATTTACGAAAAAGTAATCGCCCGCGTGCCCCGACCGGAGTTGTTCCAGGCGCTCGGCGATGTCCTCGTTTTCGCCGGCAGGCCCGAGCCGGCGAAGCCGTGGTTTGCGAAAGCGCGCGAGCTTTACACCGCCTCCTTCGCAAAGGGCGAGCTGCTCTACCTCCATCACGGCAGCGGCTTTTTCGCCGATTCGGTGAGCGAGCCGGAGACCGCCGTCGCATGGGCTCGCAAAGATCTCGAGTATCGGCAAAGCGTCCATGCCTGGGACGCGCTCGCGTGGGCCGAGTATAAAGCAGGGCGCGTGAAAGAAGCCGCCGCCGCGATCGACAAGGCGCTCGCGCCCGGCGTGAAGGATGCGCACATCCTCTACCATGGGAGCATGATCCGCATGAGTGCCGGCGACCTGGCCGGCGGCAAGGAAGCGCTGCGCCAGGCGGTGGCGGTCAACCCGCGTTACAACACCTTCCACGCGCATCGCTGAACGGCCCGCAGCAGTTCGCTACAGCGCATTGCCATTTGCGGACAAATGGCGAATTGACCGCGCCCGGGAGCGGGAATACGCTTCGAGCGCCATGGAAGCGATCGCCGAACAACTCGAGAACAAGCTCCACGAGTGGAGGCCGGAAACCTCGCAAAAGGTTCGGGCGCTCGTGACTGAAATTATCGAGTTGGCGGACGCCGACGCTCTGGACATCGGCCGCTCTCGGAGCGTTGAGCAAGAGGTGCTGGTCATCCTCGATGAGCCTTCGACCCGGTGAAGTCTGGTTGGCAGACCTCGGAATGGCTGCCAAGACACGCCCGGTGGTGGTTGTGTCGAGATACGACGAAGATCCGCCGCGCGTCCTGGTGCTTTATGTGCCGCTGACCTCGGAAGACCGCGGAAGCGATTATGAAGTGGAGATGCCAAATCTGCCGTTTTTGCGTTCGGAAGGCGTGGCGAATGTGCAGGGTATGGGCTCGCTGGCAGTCAAGAGGCTGGAGCGTCGGTTGGGAGTCCTGCCGACGGAAGTAATGGAACGAATAAAGAAGGCGCTCCGCTTCGCCTTGGACTTGGATTAACTTGCGCTTTCATCCCAGCAGCAAAGGAGGTGAAAGCCCGTGCTCCTATCGCCGCCGCTACCCCGCCGTGAGCCGGTACCCAAAGCCCCGCACCGTGGAAATTTGCGGCGCGGCGCACCCGAGCTTGTCGCGCAGCCTTCGGAAATGCGTATCGATCGTGCGGGCCTCCACCTCGTACGTCTCGCCCCAGATCGTGGTGAGGAGTTTCTCGCGCGAAAAGACCTGTTCGCAGCGCCGGGCCAGCGCCACCAGCAGCTTGAACTCGATCACCGTGAGCTCGATCGGCGTGCCGCCTACGGTCACCCGATGGCTGCCCTCGTCGATGACGATGGCGCCTACCTGCAGCGTCGCGAGCGGCTCCGGCGCGGGCGCCTGCCTCCGCAGGATTGCGCGAATCCGCAGCACCACTTCGCGCGGGCTGAACGGCTTCGTCACGTAATCGTCCACGCCAAGCTCGAAGGCGACGATGCGATCCGTCTCGCTTTCGCGTCCGGTCAGCATCATGAGCGGGATCGATTTCGTGCGGGAATCCGACTTCATCTCGCGGCAGACCTCCAGCCCGCTCATGCCCGGCATCGCGGAATCGAGCACCGCGAACGCGGGCGAAAGCTCGCGCGCCGCGTGCAGGGCATCCTGCCCGTTCAGCGTCTCCACCACGTCGAAGCCCCCATCCCGCAAATGCCCGCAAAGCATCCCCAGGATATCTGGCTCATCGTCTGCGAGTAGGATCCGTTGGCTCATCCGTGAACCCCAGAATGAGCCATGCGCGTGTGACGCCGCCGTGGCGCCCGTGTAACAATTCGATGAATAAGCCGCGCCGGCCCGCGCGTTTTTCCCAGCCTGGCGACCGCACGCCCGCTACGGCGTGCCAGGGTGCTCGGCTGGCCAAACGGCGATGCTCCCGCTTTCGCTCCCGCTGATGAAGTGCCCGGCGGCCCGCTGCTGTTTTTGCAGGATGACCGCCTTGTAGGTGGCGCGCTTTTGCGTGCCGGGATGGATGAACGCGCCGGAGAGCGTGCCGGTGAGCGGGATCGCCGTGGCGGCCACATTCTGCGGATTTGGCGCCACCGGGGCGACGCGGTTCAGCGCGCTGATATTCAGCGAGGCGCGGATGCTGCCGGGCGTGGGGAGGCCGCCGGCTTGCGCCATGAAGTCGGCGTTGCCATCGGTGTCTTCGAGCGTGAGGCCGGGCAGGATACTGAGATTTTCCGCGCGCTCCGGGACAGTGTATTTCGCTCCGAGCAAATCGGCCTTGATGCCACTGGCCCAGCCGGCGGGGTAGAGCCTGGCGGCGGAGGCGGGCTTGAACCAGTGGAGATCGAGCCCCTCCAGATCGCTGATTTTGGCACGGTCGGCAAACGCGATCCAGCCGCTGAGCGAGCCCTTGCCGCCGGCGAACGGCACGTAGAGCGGCCACGTGTTCGCCTTGGAAAGCGAGTTCGCATAGCGGATCGGGCGGCCATCCGCCAGCGTGCCGGTGAGGGTGGCCACGCCCTTCGTGTTGACGGTGAGCATGCCCACGCCGTGGCCTTGCGGATAAGCGCTCGCCGGGATCCCTTGCTCGGCCACCGGCTTGGCCGCGAAGACGATCGTGTATTTGCCGAGCAACTCCGTGCGCACATTGCGGAAGGGGTCCGTGAAGTCGCGCCGAGCCGTGTAGAGGGCGCGGTCGGTTTCGATCGTCGCAAAGGCGGTGGCGCCGTCCTTCACCGTGCCGGTGAGCTTGTCGGTGGCGGCGGCGACATCGAGCTGCAGCGCGAGCGTGAGATCGGTTTGGTTGCGCCGTTTCAGCGCGAGCGTGGCCGCGGAGTCGCTGCCGAAATGCGCCACGCCGTCTTTGTCGAAAGCGCCCTTGAGCGTGAAGGTGAGCGCGCCCGCGCGCAACTGGCCGGTGAAGGTCCCCTTCGCCGTCACCGTGATCCGCGCGACACCGAAACGCTCGGCCGCAGGCACCGCGCCCGGCGCGGCCTGCACCAGCCCATGGTAGGTGCCCGCCTCTTCCGCGAAGGTGGTGATGGCGATGCGGAAAGTCTTCGCGGGACTGAGGTCCACGCCGCCATTCGCGGTGCCGCCACTGTCGTGCAGCCGCACGGTAACGATCGCCGTGCCGCTCGCGGAAGCGGCCGCCGTGTACGTGAGCGTGCCGTCCGGCGAGATCGCGGGCTGGGCGGTGAAGAGCGCCGTCTCGTCCGCGACGACTTGGAAATCGACGGTTTGCGCGGCCTCATCCTCCGGCCCAGGGGAGATGTCGCGCGCCCAGCCAACGACGGTGTGCGGGCCGGCATCCTGCGCGGCCGATTGATCGGCGCCCGCGGTGAAGGATGGCGCATCGTTCACCTGTGTGCTGGCGATCATGAAAGTTTGCGCCGAGCTGAGGTCGACGCCTGCATCCGCAACGCCGCCGGAATCGTGGAGCCGCACGGTGACGATCGCCGAGCCGTTGGCGTTGGACGCGGGAGTGAAGGTCAGAGTGCCCTCCGGCGTGATCGCCGGCGGGACGGCGAACAGCGCGGCATTGTCGTGCGACACCTGGAAATCGACCGTCTGCGCGCTCTCGTCGGACGGCCCCGCGGAAATCGCCGTCGCCCAATTCGCGAGCGTTTGCGCGCCGGCATTCTGCTTCACCGCGAGCGTGCTTTCACCCGGCTTGGTGAAGCTGGGCGCATCGTTCACAGCACGCACCGTGATCGTGAAAGCCTGCTCCGCGCTGGTGTCGCTGCCGCCGCCGGCGGTGCCGCCATTGTCATGCAGCTTCACGCGCACCGTGGCGGTGCCATTCGCGTTTGCCGCGGGTGTGAACTTGAGCGCGGCATTGGTACCGATGCTCGGCGCCGCCGAGAAGAGCGCGGGATTGTCGTTCGTGACAATGAAGTCGAGCTGCTGCGTGGATTCATCGGGTGGGCCGGCGCTCAGTTGGGTCGCCCACTCGGCGCGGGATTGCGCCCCGGCATCCTCCGTCACGGAAATATCGGCGCCCTTCGTAAATGAAGGTGCGTCATTCACCGCGGCGACATTGACGGTGAATGTTTGGACCGCGGTGCTGTTTTCGGTCCCGCCATCGCTCACGGTCACGGTGATTTTCGCCGTGCCACTCAGGCTGGCCGCGGTCTGGAAGCTGAGCGTGCCTGTGGCGGCGGGGCTCGTATAGCTCACCACCGGGTTCGCAAGCAGCGCGGGATTGTCGGAGACCGCGGTGACCGCGAGGCTCTCCGTTTCATTCGCCGCGCCGGTCCCGATGCCCGCGAGGTCGACCGTTCTCGACACGGCATTTTCGAGCAGGTTCAAGTCCGGCAGGGCGCTCAGTGTCGGCGCATCGTTCACCGGGCTTACCTGGATCGTGAAACTTTGCGGAGCGGCGGCATCGGCGCCGCCATTGTCGGTGCCGCCATTGTCGCGCAGCACGAGCGTCACGGTGGAGGAGCCGTGCGCATCCGCCGCTGGCGTAAATCGGAGCGTGCCATCGGCCCCGAGCGTGGGCGCCGCCGCGAAAAGCGCCAGGTTCGTGGCCTGCACATCGAACAAGACCGTCTGGCTGGCCTCATCGGCGGGCCCCGCGCTGATCTCGCTGGCCCAAGTTGCGAGCACCTGCGCGCCGGCGTCTTCCGCCACCGTCACATTCGGCCCCTTCGTGAAGCTCGGCGGATCGTTCGCCGCGGTGATCGCAATGAGGAAAGTCTGCGGCGCACTCACATCGACTCCCCCATCTTCGGTCCCGCCGTCGTCGCGCGCGCGCACCGTCACCATCGCCTGCCCCGAAACGTTCGCGGCCGGCGTGAAGCGGAGCGTGCCGTCCTCCGCGATTGCCGGCGTCGCGGCGAAAAGCGCATCGTTGTCCGTGCCAATGAGGAAGGAGACGGTCTGCGCGACTTCGTCGCCGGGGCCCTCGGAAATGTTCATAGCCCAGCCGGCAAAGACCTGCGCACCCGGGTCTTCCAGCAAGGTCACATCCGCGCCTTTCGTGAAAAGCGGCACGTCGTTCACCGTTTTCACCGTGACGCGGAAAGTTTCTATCGTGCTCGCGTCGTTGCCGCCGCCGTTGTCGCGCAACGTCACGGTCACATTTGCAACCCCGTTCGCGTCCGGCGCCGGCGTGAAGGTGAGGGTGCCGTTCGGAGCGATCGCGGGAGCGGCCGTGAACAGCGCCGGACGATCGTTCCCCACCGTAAACTCCACCGCCTGCGCGGCTTCATTCGCCGGCCCCGGGCTGATCGCGGTGGCCCAATTCGCCACGGTTTGGGCGCCCGCATCTTCCAGCACCGAGAGGTCGCCGCCTTTCGTGAAAGTGGGCGGATCATTTACGGAAGTGACATACGCGGTGAAGGTCTGCGTGACCGACCCATTCTGCGCGCCTCCGTCGCCCACGCTCACCCGGATGGTCGTGCTCCCAAAGGCGTCCGCGACCGGCCGAAGCGAAATGCTGCCGGTGGCGTTCCCGCTCTGGTAGCTTACCGCCGGATTCGGAATCAGCGCCGGATTGTCGGACATCGCGGTCACCGTGAGGCTTCCCGGCTCGTTTGGCGCGCCGCGGCTGATCCCCTCGAGCGGGATCGTGATCGTCGCGGCGTCTTCGGTCGTGTTCAGCTCAGAGAGCGGGTTGAGCGTCGGCGGATCGTTCACCGCCGTGACGATGATCGTGAAGCTCTGCGAAGTGCTGGTGTCGGCGCCGCCGTTCACCGTGCCGCCATCGTCTTTCAGCACCACCACGATGCCGGCAAACCCGTTGGCGTTTGACGCGGGGGTAAAGGTGAGCGTGCCGTCCGCGCCGAGCGCGGGACCGCTGGAAAAGAGCGCCGGGTTATCGGGCGTGAGGGTGAAAGTGAGCTGCTGGCCGGCTTCGCCCGGCGCCCCGGGATTGATGTTCGTGGCCCAGCCGGAAATGCTCTGCGCCGGCGCGTCTTCGTTCACCGAAACATTGGCGCCCTTGGAGAAGCCCGGCCGCGCGTTGCGGTCGTCGTCGGTGATGTTCAGCGTCGCGGAATTCGCCGCACCGAGCGTGTAGCCCGGCCCGGCGAGGAGCGAAATCGAGACCGTCTCCGTGCCTTCGATCGCCGTATCGTTGATGACGCTGACAGGGATGGCGAGGGACGTTTGCCCCGCCCCAAGGCTCAGCGCGCCGATCGCCTGGTAATCGCTCCCTGGCGTGGCGCTGCCGCCGATCGTGGCGCCGATGCCGATCGCCTTGACGCTGCTGCCGCTGCGCGTAAGCGTGAAGTTTCCGGTCGCCCCTCCTTCGCCCGGCACCGACCCCGCGGTGATGGTGACCGTGCAAGTATCGTCCAGAATCGTGAAGGTGTGCTGCGCGATCGAGCTGAGCGGCGCGCCCGCCGGGTTGCTCAGCGTCACGGTGATCGTCTCCGACGACTCCACCGCCGCGTCGCTCACCACCGCCAGCGGCACTCGCTTGGAGGTTTCTCCCGGCGCGAAGGTGAGCGTGCCGCTGGGCAGCGAATAATCCGCCGGACTGGACGCCGTGCCGGCCATCACCGCGTAGTTCACCGTGACCGTTCCGGTCGACGGCGTGCTCAGGGCCACGACCAGCGACTGCGGCGCCGCGACGCCTTCGTACCCCGACGACGCGGCCGTCGCAAAGCCCACCGCGAGCGTGGTCGCGTCGACATCGTTGATCGTGTAGGTGAAGACGCTGGGCGTGCCGAGGATCGACGCGGAGGGATTAACCAGCGTGATGCTGATCGTCTCCGCGCCCTCGGGAATATTGTCGTCGCGGATGGAAAGCGGGATCGTTTTCGAGACTTCCCCGGGTGCGAACGTGAGTGAGCCGTTGGTGAAGGAATAGTCCACCCCGCCGGCGGTGGCGGTCGAGGAGGCGGTGCCGCCCATGACGTAGTCGATCATGACGGGCACCGACGACGGCGCGTTGAGCACCACCGGGATATTTACCACGCCGGCAAATTCGGAGCCGCTCTCCGTGCCCGTGAGGAACCGCACCGAAGTCAGCCCCGCCGTGTCGTTATCGCCCAGCAGATACGTGGCGCTCGCGGTGCGCGTGCCGTACGTGCCCGGGTTCGGGGTGACCGTCAGCGTGACGCTCTCGGCGCCCTCCGCGAGGGTGTCGTTCACCGGTACGAGCGTGACATACGAGCCAACCGATGCCGCAGCGATCGTGACCGTGCCCGTGGCCCCGGTGTAATCGGCGCCGTTGCTCGCGCCGCCGCTCATGGTGTAGCTCACGTCGAGCGGGTTGGTCGTGGGGCCAGAGCGGCTGACCCAAAAGCGCAGGTTCGCGCTCCCCTCGGTCGGCGAGGTGGCCTCCGTCGAGACGCTCACCGCCGGCTGGTCCTGATCGAGAATCTGCACCGTCGCCGTATTCTCGGGCTCGACCGTGTAGGCCGGATCGGGCGTGAGCGTGAGCGTCACCGTCTCCATGTTTTCAAAGAGCGCATCCACAAGCCCGGAGACCGACACGTCGACCGTGGCGGTGCCGGCGCCGAACGCCGCGGTGCCGGTGAGCGCCGTGTAATCCCCGCCCGCGCCCGGCGTGGCCGTGCCGGAAACCGTGTACCTCGCCGTAAAGGCGGTGCTGCCGCCCGCGCGATAAATGCGGAAGCTCGCGTTGTCCGTGCCCGTGCCGCTCGCCGGTTCCGTGGCCACGCCGTCCAGCGGAGCCACCGAGAGCGACGGCAGATCGTTGTCGTTCAAGTTGATGGTGGCGGTGAACGGCGTCCCGACCAGGTACGTGGTCTTGCTCCGCAAATGCAGCGTTGCCGTCTGTGCCGTCTCGCCGATCGCGTCATCCAGCGGAATCACCGAGACCGTGGTGAACGCCTCGCCCGCCGCGATGGTCGCGACGCCGATTACTCGCGCGTAGTCGGTGGCGTGCAGCGCGGAGCCGGTGAGCGCGTAGTCCACGATCAGCGCATTGGTAAGGTCGCCCGTGCGGGTGATCGTGAACGTGCCGGTGTCGCCCGCCGTCTCGCTCGCGATGGCATCCGTCGCCGTGACGGTGATCACGTTCACGTCGTCGTCGGTCATCGTCGCGTTGGCGGCGGTCGCCGTCGGATCGAGCACGTACGCGGCATTGGCGGTGAGTGTGACTGTGGCGGTTTCATTGCCCTCGACGAATGTGTCGTCCGTCGGCGTGAGCGTGAGGGGCGCGGATGCTGCCCCCGCCGGAATCAACACGCTCGTGCCGATGGACGCATAATCGGTCCCGTTCACCGCCGTGCCGCTCGCCGAGAAATTCACCGTTAGATCCGCGTCAACCGGCCCGGTTCGCTTCACCGTGAAGCCCGCTGGATCGCCGCTTTCGTGTCCGAATTCATCGGTGGCCGTGATGCTCACCCGCGGCAGCGCCGTATCGTCGTCATCGATGACCACCGTGGCCTGCCCCGGCCCCGTGATGATCAGTCCCGCGACCGGGATGAGCTGCAAGACCGCCGTCTCCGGCCCCTCCGCGGTGCTGTCATTTGTGGGCGTCAGCACCACATTCAGCGTGGCGGAGCCGGCCGGGATCGTCAGCTCGTACGCGAAGGTCGTCGTGGTGTTGTAAATTGGATCGGGCAAGAGCGTGTAGTCCGTGCCTTTCGATGCCGTACCGCTGGGTAAGACTACTTTGACCAACTGCGCGGCGGTGGTCGCGCCGGTGCGCGTGATCATGAACGTGCCGGTGTCGCTGCTGTTTTCGCGTGCCGCGGGATCGGTGGCCTCGATCGTCAGCGTCGGCGTCGCGGTCGAGGTGAAATTCATCCCGGCGACATCCCCGGCCACGACGATCGGACTTGTGAATCCCGCCGTGAAAACGTACCCGAAAAGCGATGCCGAAATGGCCTGCGAGCCCGCCGCCACATTCGCGATCGCGTAGTTCCCCGCGCTATCGGTGTAGGCCCCGCGATACGAAGTGCCTGGCAGCGCATTCTGCACCAGCACGCCCTCCAGCGGCTGCCCGGCCGGATCGGTGACGGTGCCGCTGATCGAAAAAACCGTCGCGGCGCCGATCTTCACCACCACGAACTGCGTGGCGGTCTTGCCTTTCATGTCGCTCACCGTACAGCGCACCGTGTAGCTGCCCGCGGCGCTCCACGATTTGTTCACCACCGGCGCATTCGAGGTGGAAAAGCTCTTGTCGCCGAAATCCCACGCATACGCGAGCGTGTCGCCATCCGTGTCCACCGCGTCGGCGGTGAAGGTGATCGCCGTGTTCGTGGCGGCCGTGGTGGCGCTCGGCGTGAGAGTGAGCGTCGGCGCTTGGTTTCCGGGAAAGTCGCCGAGGTTCACCACCACATCCATCGATTCCGGCACGGTGCCGCCTTTGCCCACGGTGGTGATGTGCACGCCTGCTTCGCGATCCGAGAAGGTCCGCCCAATCACGAGCTGCGCGTCGTTTTTGCCATCCGTGCTGCCGGGCGTCATATCGAGCAATTGCGGCCCGCCGCTGCTGCCGTTCGTGCTCGTATCGGCCGAATCGCCCCACGCGTCCCACGTGATTTGGATGCCGCTCATCATCCAGGTGATGGCGGAGAATTTCTGCCGGAACTCGCACCAGTAGTTGCGGTCGCTGTCCTTCGCGATCTTCAGACCGTACTTGCGCGACTGATCCGCCACTGCCTGGTCGTGCTGGAAAATGCGGTACGTGCCGCTCTGCCGCACCGTGGTGACCAGCTCCGGCGTCATCCAGTTGATCACGCTCTTATTGTACGCGCCGAAATGGTTGTTGCCCGCGGAGGCGGCGCCCATCGTATCGAAGCTGTTGCCATACTCCTGGTTGGCGCCCGGCCCGATCACGCTGGGCGGGGTGGTGTTCCAATAATTTGCATGCCAGAGCCCGAGATTGTGGCCGTACTCGTGGCAGGCCACGCCGACGCTGTTGCCCTTCAACCAGCAGCCTTTGCCTCCCACATAGGCCTGGCCCCCAAAGCTGCCCGGTCCATTGTAGCGGACGGTGTCGAAATCGTAGGCCGCGGGATCGTAGCCGGCCGCCTTGGCCGCCACGCGCGCATCGAGCAGCACTTCATTCGCAAAGCCGGAGGCGTTGATATTGTACCAAGCTTCCGTACGCGGCAACACCAGCAGCGGGGTGACCGTCGTGAGGAAATAGCATTTGCCGTAGCTATTCTCGATCATGAAGTCGTTCACCTGCCGCATCATGTCGTAGCAATCCTTCTCGCTCTGCGGGTCCTGCAGTTGGTCCGCGAAGGTGATGCGCATGTAGAGGTGCGTCTTCGCCCCGGTGTTCGAGCCGCCCGGCACCGTGCCGCTCGCCTTGCTCGCGCCGCCGGTGCTTCCCTCGGCGGCGATCAGCGATTTTTCAAACGCCGCAATGTGCCCGCCCGAGCAGAGAAAATGAATCGTGCCGCCGACCTCGACCGCAGCCGTCTTGCTAGTGATTACCGGAGGCTCGTCGCCGGGCGCAATCTCCGTCTTTTTTCCGGAGACGGGGCAAATCTCGACTGGGGTCTTGCCCGCAGGCAGCCGCTCGCCGGCCTCCAGCACGCGGAACGGGCGCGGGCTCAGGGCCAGCTTTCGATCGAGCGCCACGCCATCGAGGTAGTCGTTGGGCGTCGAGCTCTGAAGCGCGCGCCGTCCATAGACGAAGGCCTCGTAATTCTGACCGTCCGGCATCTCCACCGTGCGGCGGATCGGCGCGAGCGTGTTGCTCCCCAGCACCCCCAGCACCCCGAAAAACCCGCGGTGGTTCACGCGCTCCTCGAGCTGTGCCACCACCTCCGAGGGCAAATCCTGGCGCACCCGCATCGGTACCGCGCGCGCCAGCGCCTCACGTGGATCGCGCTGGATCAGCGCCAGCATCGGCGCCCGGCGCGCCTTGGCCAGGCGGATGCCTTCCGCGCGCAACGCCAGCCGCGCCTCCACCGGCGCCGCGAGATAGCGCACCGACCACCGCTCGAACGCCTCCAAACTCGCCATCCCCTCCGCCGCAGTGATGGCCGGCGCCAGCGTGGGCACCTGCGAAAGAGTGGGCTGCCGCACTACGGCCGGTGGCTCGTTTGCCTCCGGCGCGTCCCCCACGTTTCCACGATAGAACCACACCGCCGTGAGAACGGCGGCCAGTGCGGCGAATAGGAGACAGAAACGAGACTTCAACGGGGGGGAGGGGGCTTGGAGACTAGACCCCATTTTCGAGCACGGGTCTAGTCTCCAGCGCGGAGGGCAGATGGGGCGAAAAAGTTTGCAACCGCCTCTGGTGAAGCAATTTCCCCGCCCGCCCGCGGTAAGGCGGAAATGAATCCGCCAGGCCGGGAGCGCTACGGAGCTCCGTCCGGCTCGTAGCGATATGTCAGCGCATCCCGAGAGGCGCGTTCCTCCTCACGCCAGCAGCGCTTTCACCACATTTCCCGAAACATCCGTTAGGCGGTAATCCCTTCCGCCATGGTGGAAGGTGAGCCGCTCGTGGTCCAGCCCCATCTGGTGCAATACCGTGGCGTGCAGATCATGGATGGTCACCGGGTTTTCGGCGACGCGGTAGCCATACTCATCGGTGGCGCCGTAGACTTTGCCGCCGGCGATGCCGCCGCCGGCCATCCAGATGGAGAAGCCTTGCGGATTGTGGTCGCGGCCATCGCCGCGTTGCGCGAAGGGGGTGCGACCGAATTCGCCGGTCCAGATGACCAGCGTGGAATCGAGCAGGCCACGTGCTTTGAGATCGGAGAGCAGCGCAGCGATAGGCTGGTCGACGATCTTCGCGTTGGCGGCGTGGTTTTTCTTGAGGCTGTCGTGCTGGTCCCAAGGGGCCACGTTGCGGATGCCGCGCACGTAGCCGACTTCGACACAGCGGACGCCGCGCTCGACCATGCGCCGGGCGAGCAGGAGCTGGCGCGCGTATTGGGCCTGGAGTTTATCGGGCGCTTCGAGTCCGTAGAGGCGCTTGGTGGCTTCGGATTCGCCGCGGAAATCGGTGAGCTCCGGCACGGCGGCTTGCATGGCAAAGGCGGTCTCGTAGTTGCGGATCGCCGCTTCCACCGCCGGCTCGCGTCCGCCGAGGCCGGCGAGAAAAGCTCGGTCGGCGCCGCCGACGAAATCGAGCTTGGCGCGTTGTTTGCCGTTCTCTTCCGCGGGCGTGACGTTGCCGATCGGCTCGCCGCCGCTGAAGGCGTCGAACATCGAGCCCTGGTGCGTGGCGGGCAGGAAGCCGCTCGAGAAATTCTCCACGCCGCCGAGCGGGATCATTCCGCCGCTGATCACCGCATACGAGGGCAGGTTCGCGTTCGACGAGCCGAGCCCGTAGCTGAGCCAGGAGCCGAGGCTCGGGCGGCCCTGCAGCGCGTGGCCGCAGTGCAGCATCAGCGTGGCCTGCGCGTGCTCGGGAAAATCGCTCTGCATGGAGCGCACTACGCAGAGATCATCGGCGAGCGCGCCGAGGTGCGGAAAGAGCTCGCTCACCGGCGTGCCGCACTGCCCGCGCGGCCGGAACTCCCACGGGCTCGCCAGCACGTTGCCGATAGCGTCGAACTGCGTGGCATCGATTTTTTGCCGGAACGGCTGCCCGTTTTCGGCGCGCAGGCGCGGCTTCGGATCGAAGCTATCCACCTGCGAGACGCCGCCATCCATGAAGAGCAGGATCACGTTTTTTGCGCGGGGGGCGAAGTGCGTTCCCTGCGCGCGCGCCTCGCGGGCCAGCAGCGCGCCGAGCGCCAGCCAGCCAAAGCCGTGCGCGCTGCGGTGCAACAAATCGCGGCGGGAGAGCAGGCTCATTGCAGGTAAAGAAACTCCTTCATGTTGAAAATGGCGTGCGCCAAATCGCGCCAGCCGGTCTCGCCGCGGGCCCGCACGAAGGCGTCGGCCGCTACGCATTCATCACCGTGCGGCGGACGGCCGAGCGCCTCGAGATACATGCTTTCGATGCGCGCGCGAATGTCCGCGCCCTCGAGCCGCGTCGCCCAAAGCTTCGCCTGGTGGTGGACGAAGGGATCGTTCAGCAGCGCCAGGCTTTGCGCGGGCACATTGGTTTCGCTGCGCTGGCCAGTGAAAATGTTCGGCTTGGGCGCATCGAAGGTGGCCAGGAATTCGCTGGGAAAAAGCCGGCGCGCTTCGAGGTAAATGCTCCGGCGGCCCGCGCCATCGATCGGCCCCGCGGGCGGCTGTTTGTCGGGATCGATGAGGGTACGATAGAAGACGCGGACGCCGGGGCCTTCATGCTCGCGGTGCAGATTGCCGGCGATGGCCAGCAGCGCATCGCGGATCGACTCGGCATCGAGCCGGCGCACGCGCGCGCTGGCGAGCAGCACATTGCCCGGATCGCGCGCCGCCGCCCCCTCCACCGGCTCGCACGAGAGCGCCCACGCGCGGCTGGTTACCATGTGCCGCACCAGCTTTTTCACGGACCACCCATCCTCCATGAACTTGCGCGCGAGATAATCGAGCAGCTCCGGGTGCGTCGGCTTCTCGCCCATCCGTCCGAAGTTGTCCGGCGTCGGCGCCAGGCCGCGGCCGGTGAGGCGCTGCCAGATGCGGTTCACCATCACGCGCGCGGTGAGCGGATTGTCCGGGCGCGTGAGCTCGCGCGCGAGGGCGAGCCGCCCGCTCTCGTGCCCCCAAAGCCGCGCGCCGCCGAGCACCTCGAGAAAGCGCCGCGGCACCGTCGCGCCGGGATTCAGATGATCGCCGCGCGGAAAGAGCGCGGAGTCGTAGCCATGGCCGTCCTCGCAGACACCGGGCGCCCGCACCGCCTTCGGAATCTTCTGTTCGGTCTGGTAGAATCGAGTGAGCAGCTTGTCGACGTCCGGCACGCGCCCATAGCTGTTCGTGAGCGCGCCGGATTCCAGCAGCGCCTGCAAAAAGCGTGCATCCTCATCCTTCGCCTTCTGCCCCGCCCAGCGCTCGAGCGACGCTTGCGCGGCGGCGGAGAGTTGCTCCACCAATTTTATAAAAGACCCAGGCTCCGACTGCAAAAAAGCGGCGGGGAAAACGGACGGCGCGGACGGCGACGGTCCATCGTGCAGCACCACGCGCCGAATGCCGAACGCGGAAGGCCCATCCGATTTCTCCCATTTTTCCTGCTCCTTCGTGTGGCCCACGCACGTCTTGCTGTCGCGCGTCAGAATCTCCACCCGGGCGCGGCGGCCCAGCCACTGCTCCTTGATCTTCATGGTGATCCAGCGCGGCGCCGGCGCGTCGAGGTTTGGATTCACGCCGCCGAAGAGCAGCAGATCGTTCTGGAAGTTCTCGATCACCAGCCGCAGACGCGCGTTGCCCGCGCCTCCGGCGAGCACGCTCACCGCGCGCTTTTCGATCGTGAAATCCGGCGAACGCAGCGCGCCGCTGTGCCGGTGGCTGATCGCGTCCGAGTAAAACCCGCGCGGCTGAATCGCGCGCACCCATGCGCCCGGCGCGCCCAGCGTGAGCAGCCCGGCGGCGCTCGGCTGTGTGGGCAATCCGGGGCCGGAAAGGCTCCACCCCGCCAAATCGTCGCCGGTAAAATCCGCGAAGACGACCTCCTCCGTTCTGCCCGCTGGCGGCTTGCGCCAATCCTTCCAGGCGCGGGCGAAATCGTCCGCCTTCGCCATCGCCCGCAACGGCGCCAGCGCGTCCTTCGCGTCGCGGCGCAGCACCCCCTCCAGCTCCGCCGGCTGCAAGTCGCGCTGCCAGCGTACCGCGAGCGCGGGCCGAATCTCGTCTTTCAAGCGGAGGATCTCCGCATCGTGCGCGGTGAGTTTCGCCGGCTCGCTGAGGATGCTCATCGCCGGCCGCGTGCTCGCGAAGACGCCGTACAGCGCGTAGAAATCCTCGTCGGAGATCGGATCGAATTTGTGATCGTGGCAGCGCGCGCATTGGATCGTGAGTCCGAGGAAGGTCTTCCCGAGCGCCTCGATCTGCCAATCGATTACGGTCGCTTCCTCCCGCTTCACGTCGACGGGCGTGGCGTAGCTTTCGATCATCCGATGCCACGCCGTCGCGAGCGCCGCTTCGTTCAAGCCGAGCTCGCGATTCCAGCGCGGCGGCAGCAAATCGCCCGCGACCTGCTCCTGCACGAAGTGATCATACGGGAGATCCGAGTTGAACGCGCGGATCAGGTAATCGCGATAACGCCACGCATAAGGATTCAGGTAGTCGTGCTCAGAGCCGTACGTCTCCGCATAGCGCACGAGGTCCATCCAATGCCGAGCCCAGCGCTCTCCGAAGGCGGGCGCGGCGAGCAGTCGGTCCGCCGCCGCCGCGATCGCTCCCGCGCGATCTTGCGCCGTCGCGGCGACGAACGCCTTCACCTCCTCCACCGAGGGCGGCAGGCCGGTGAGAGCAAAGCTGAGCCGCCGCAAGAGCACCCGCGCCTCCGCATCCGCCCCCGGCGCGAGCCCCGCCGCCTCCATCTTCGCCAGCAGGAATCGATCGACCGGATGCCCGCTCCACGCCGCGTTTTTCGGCTCCGGAATCGCCGCCTGCGCCACTGGCTGAAAGCACCACCACCGGCTGCGCGAGGCCAGCGTATCCGCCCACGTGCTCTTGCCCGCTGCCGGCTTCGCCTCGGCCTTCTCGCGCGGATCCGGCGCGCCCATTTTCACCCAGGCGACGAAATCGGCGATCACCGCTTCGTCCAGCTTGGGCGCCTTCTTCGGCATCTTCAGATCCGCTTCCTCGTGCGTGATCGTGCGGATGAGCAGGCTCTTTTCCGGCGCGCCCGGCACGATCGCCTCGCCGCTATCGCCGCCGGCCATCCAGCCGGCGCGCGAATCGAGCGCGAGCCCGCCCTTCCGCTTGTCGCCGGCATGGCATTCGTAGCATTCCGCCACCAGCACCGGCCGGATTTTCGTCTCGAAAAACTCCACCTCCGCCGCGCCCGGCGAAGCTCCGCCCGCCAGCGCACCAAGCGCGAAGAGCACCGCGAAACCAAGAGCTTGGGGGGGCGTTCTCAAAACCGCGTTTTCTCGGCCCGAAGCGGCCGCGAGTCAAGAGGGGGCCTGAGCCCGCTCACCCCAGCCGACGCAGCAGGCGAAAGAATCGGATGGTATCTCGCACAGGCCGGATCTTGCTCTTTTCCTCGCCGTAGACCGTGCTGACGGGCACAGGCGCGATGCGGTGCCCGAGGCGGGAGGCGATGACCAGCATCTCGGTTTCAAAATCGTAGTTGTTCGCCGAGGCCGCGGTGAGGGGGGCGAAGAGGTCCGCGCGGATCAGGCGGAAGCCGCATTGCGAATCGGGGATGCGCTGCCCGCAGAGACGGCTGATCTGCCACGACATGTATTGGTTCGTGAGCTTGCGGACCAGGGGCATGGCGCGCAGGTCGGTCATGCGGTTGCCGACGAGCATGGCGGCGCCCGCCGTGTTCGCTTCGGCGAGGAACGCGGGAATCTCTTCGGGGAGATGCTGGCCGTCGCCATCGAGGAGGATCAGGTACTCGATCGCGGCGTCCTCTTTCATGCGGCGGAGGCCGGTCTTGATCGCGGCGCCTTTGCCTTGGTTGACCTCATGGCGCAGGAGCTCGGCGCCGGCGTCGGCGGCCTCACGCGCGGTCTGGTCGGTCGAGCCGTCGTCGACCACCACCACGCGCTCGAGCTGCTGCCGGGTGCGCTGGACCACCTCGCGGATGTGCCGCCGCTCGAAGTACGCAGGGATGAGCGCGGCGGTATTGGCGCGGGTGGCGGGACCAGTGGGCATGGGGTGCGGGTAAGCAGGGACTGGGCCGGACCTTTCCGAGGAATGGCGCGGAAATCGAGCACTTCGCGCGGAGGCGCGGCCTTCATGCGCGCTCGATCTTCCAGGTGCACGCCAGCATCGCCCCCAGAAATCCCCCGAGATGCGCATGAACGATCGGTGTGCCGACCGATCCCAGATGGAATCCGCCAAACATCGGCGCGACCGTCAGCAACTCCCAGAGGCACTTGGCGCCAACGCCGAGCACTGTGAAAGCTGCCACCCGGCGCGTGGTGCGATCGATTCCTTCCTCGCCGAGGGCGAGCATCGCGCCGCCGGCCATCAGCCCATGCGCGATGCCGGAGAGCCCGCGCAAGCCTTCCATCGAAAAATGCGGCGACGCGAAAGCCGCCAGCAGGCTGCCAGCGCCGCACGAAGCGATCAGCACGAGCCGATCGCGCAGCCGCATGGCCGGGAGGCTCGCGTAGAGAAACAGAAAGGCCGCGGCATCGAGGATGAAATGGTAACACGAAACATGGACGAACGGGTGGGCGAGCACGCGCCACCACTCTCCGGCCTGTACTTTGGCTAATTGGAAAGACAGCGCATCGGTATGGTGGCCGAGGAAGAGCGGCGCATTCAGCAAGAGCAGGACGGCGGCCGCGATGATCAGCTCGACGCCGGAAGCGGTGGCGCTCGCGGCGTCCCGTGCGGAGCGGGGGCTGGGACCCCGCTCCGCGCTTTCATTCAGGATGGAAGCTTCGCTAGACATGGGCGGCGGCGAGTTGGATGGCGCTGGTTTTGCGGGCCTTCCTGCGCCGCGCGAGCCACGCGCTGATGACCACGAACAGCACTCCGACCGGCCCCGAGCCCCCGCCGCCGCCGCCGCGGCTGTTGCCGCCGCCGCCGAAGAAGTCGCGGCTCTGGCTGCGGACCGGGGCGGGCGCGCTGGCCGGCGCGGGATTCAGGTTGGTGGGAAGCTGTGCCGCGGGGACGGGCGCGGGCGCGGCGGCGATGGCCGGCTCGGGGCCGAGCCCGGCGACGGCCTTGGCGCGGAGCGCGGTGAGCTTCGCTTCGCGCGTGGATTGCGTGAGCCGATCACGACCGAGGCGGCTGGCATTGCGGCGCTCGATTTTCCAACGGGCCAGCTCGACGTCGTTTTCCAGCACGAGAAACGAGGTGTACTCCGTGACGATGGAGAAGCCTTCGCCTAGACGAACGATCTCCGGGATGACACTGTCGCGGGCGCCGGTGCGATCGGCATCTTTGAGGAGCGCATCGATGCGGCGCCAGGCCCACATGCGCTCGATCTCGGGGCTGGTGTTGTCGTCGGCGGGCAGCTCGAGATCGGCCGCTTGCTTCCACTCGACGCCATTTTGGCTGCCGCGCAGGGCCAGCTTGGCGGGGCCGTTGCCGCGGTAGCGTCCGTAGACGCGCACGGGCGCGCCATGGAAGAGGTTCGGCAGCCGGGCCGGCTCGAGCTCCAGGACCTGCACACCGGGGCCGACGATGCTCAGCTCCAAGTCGCTGATGGCGGGAGTCATGAGCTTGCGGCGGAAGGCCTTGGCCTGGCGCACGAAGTCGTCGCCGCGCGAGAGGAAGGAGGCAAGGCCGCCGGAATCGATGGCGAGCTGCTCCAGCAGCGGGCGATTCACATCGTTGCCCACGCCGATGCAAAACACCTTGGCATTGCGCGGGCGCGCTTGAATCAGGCTATGCAGCGCACGGCGCTCTGACTGCTCGGTAAGGCCATCGCTAAGGATGACCACATTCAGCGGGCGGTCGGGATCGGCATATTTGTAGGCGGTGGTGAGCGCCGGATTCAGCACTGTGCCGCCGCCGGCCTGGGCGCGGGAGAGAAAGGCGAGGGCGTCCTGTTTCGCCTGGGCATCCGCGGGGCGCTTTGCATTGAAAGCGAGGTGGGGCTGGATGTTGAAAGTCATCACCTCGAAGCGATCCTGGTCGCCGAGCTCCGCGATGAACGCCCCCACGCAATCCTTCGAAAGGAGCAGCTTGCCGTCGTCCCGCATGCTGCCGGAGATATCGAGGACGAAGACATAGTCGGCGCCGGTGTCCTTGCCCGGCAGGTCCTCGCCGGCCGTGAGAGTGAGCGAGAAGAAGCCGTCTTCGCCGGGCCGTGCGGAGGTGAGCACATCGATGCCGGTCTTGGGCCGCGCGAGCTGGCAGGCCAGCACCACATCCTTCGCAAGGCTGCCGCCCTGGGTCTCCAAGCTAGCCTGCCGATAACCTTCCGCGTGCTCGGCAAAGACGAAAGCGCCGGGGCGGCTCGGGCTTTCCAGTGAGGCGATCGGGATGGGCGATTGCACCTCGAAATTGATCGCGAAACGCCCGGTGGTGCGGCTATCCGGCTGGCCGCGCGTATTGGTGGCCAGCGGATAGACGTAGGTGGCCCAATCGTGATCGACCTCCAGCTCCTGGTAATAGGTGAGCTGCACCTTCTGCTCCGCGCCGGCGGCGATCGGGAAGATGCGCATCTCGAAGGTGCGATAATCGACTTGCTCGAGCAGGCCGGGATCGCGCCACTGCTGTTTGTAGCTATCGTAGATTTCGCGGGCGCGCTTCTTCTCCAGCACTTCGCCGACCATCTCCTTGCCATTGATCCACATGCTGAAATTGGCGACCGAGGCGCCCTTCGGCACCGGGAAGGTGTAGAGCGCTTCCACCTGGCGCTTCTCGGTGTTGCGGAACACCTGCGTGACCTGCGTGACGGCGACGCCGTTGTTGATGGTGACCTTGACGTCGTGCTCCTGAATTTCGAGCACGCCGCCGAGGCCGCCATCGGCGATGAGCAAGCCGGCGGCGCGCGCGGCGGGAGGACTGAGGATGGGAACGCCGGCGAGGAGCACGGCGAGGAGGGGGAGCAGTTTGAGCTTCATAGGTTTGATGTGTGGATGCACCCGGTTTGGATGCTCCCATCCGCTTAACATGCTTCATGCCAGGGGAGGCTCGGTTCGCGTAAGCGGCTCGCGGGACGATAGTTACTGCGCGTACGCGCTGGTCATGCGGAAGACACTCACGTTCAAGGATGGACAGTTTTTGCCCGGTGCCTCAGCATTTCCTGTATGCCTCTCCGTTCCTCTTTGCTCACGCCCAGCGAAGTGGACTTTTGCCGGCAAGCGGCGGAGGCGGCGTTTCGAAATCCCTTCAGCGACGAGTTTCGGGCGGCCATGGACCTCGTGGAAGCGGACTGCGCGCCGTGCGTGGACGCGCTCGACCGGCGCGGCCTGGCAAACCTGCGGCCCTACTCCGGAGAGCAGCGGGAGACCATGCGGATGGTCTTACTCTTCGATGCGTATGAGCGCTTTCGCAGCGCGCTGGATGAACTGGTGACGCAGCAGATCGACGCCGGTGAAACGCCGGCGCCCGCGCCGTTTGCGCGCGAGGTGCTCGGGCTCCTCGCGAAACGCGGGCTGGCGGAGGAGGAGTCGCTGCGGGTGCTAGCTATCTTTTTCCAGATCCGCCGGGCGCATCATTTCATCGAGGAGGGCTTGATAGGCACGAGTCAATGCATGCGCGAGTTCCGGCGGCATTTGTGGGAGAATGTCTTCACGCACGATATCCGGCATTATGAGCGGACGCTGTGGGATAGGATGGAAGATTTCTCCACGCTCCTGCTGGGCGAAACCGGCACGGGCAAAGGGACGGCCGCGGCGGCGATCGGCCGCTCGGGTTTCATCCCGTTCGATGCGAAGAAGGGGCGATTCGTGGAGAGATTCATGCGCGGGTTTGTCTCGATCAATCTTTCGCAGTTCCCCGAGACGCTGATCGAGTCCGAGCTGTTCGGGCATCGGAAAGGCGCCTTCACCGGCGCGGTGGAAGCGCACGAGGGCGATCTTCGCGCGATGCAGCGCGCACGGGGCGATTTTCCTCGATGAGATCGGCGAGGTGTCGGTGCCGGTGCAGATTAAGCTGCTGCGCGTGCTGCAGGACCGCATCTTCTCGCCGGTGGGCTCCCATGAGACGGCGCGCTTTCGCGGTCGGGTGATCGCCGCCACGAACAAATCGCAGGAGGCATTGCGCGGGCCGGGCGGGTTTCGCGCGGATTTCTATTACCGGCTCTGCTCGGATACGATCGTCGTGCCGCCGCTGCGGCAGCGTTTGCGCGAAGAGCCGCGCGAACTGGAGGCGCTGCTCGAGCATATCGTGGCACATGTCGCGGGGCCCGGTGCGCCGGAGCTGCTGCCGCTGGTGCGGCGCGGATTGAAGGAGCTGGTGCAACGCGATTACGCCTGGCCCGGCAATGTGCGCGAGCTCGAGCAGGCGGTGCGGCGCATCCTGCTCACGCGACGTTACGAGGGGGAGGCCGCGCCGCCGGCGCGGGACCGCGCGGAGCATTTGGCCGCGGCGGTCGCGGCGGGAACGCTGGATGCCGAAGGACTGCTCGCGGGGTATTGCGCGCTCCTCTACGAGCGGTGTGGAAACCTGGAAGAGGTGGCGCGCCGGACGAATTTGGATCGGCGCACGGTGAAGCGGTACCTGGCGCGGGAGCATCCGACATTCACTCCCGCTCCACCGCGCGCAGCTCCTTCTTCAGCAGCAGGGAAAGCCGATGCTTGATGAGGTAGACCTGGGCGAGGTTCATGCCCAACTCGGCGGCGATCTTGGGCGCCGACCATTGTTTGCGCACGGCGCAATCGAAGGCCTGGAAATGCTTGGGTTTGACCTGGCGCTTCACGCGCTCGAGCGCGGCGGCGAGAAGATGCTCGCGCCATTCTTCGTCCCAAGCCTGCTCCAGCTCGGGGCCGAGATTGCCGGGCAGGCGATCGAGCGGCGCGGTGGCGTCGGAAGCGTCGTCGGGCGCCGCGGCGGAGTTCGCGGGAAGGCGTTTGCGGAATTGATTGGTGATGCGCCAGCGGGTCATCTGCAGGAGCCAGCTCTTGAAAGGGCCGGCCTTGGGATCGTAGCGGGCCACGTTTTTGGCCACCGAGAGGACCGTCTCCTGCACGACATCTTGCGCTTCCGCTTCCTGGAGCCCGGCGCGGCGCGCAACGGAGTAGATCAGCCGCCAGTAGCGATCGAAGAATTCCTGCCAGTGCGCGTGGTTTCCCCAATCGGCCAGGCGGCCGATGAGGCTCAGGCGCGTGGCTTCCAGAGGTGCGGCGCGTGCGCGCCCGGGCGTCGGCTCGTGCTTGGGCGAAGCGGCCGCCGGGGGGTTGGGGAGGTCGCGGCTGGGCGAGGGCATGAATGGGAGATTATGGAACAAATTGCAGGGTATTGGAAGGCATCCCCGAATTTCCGCCCGGAGATCTTCGCGGCCCTTCACCAAAGCCCCGCCGGAATTCGCTTCCTTTCCTGTCCGCCAAGGACTTAGAACCCATCCATGCTGGCTGCCGAGCCGAAGGAGATCGACATGCTGGGCGCGGGTTACCGGGCGATTCCACTGCGCCCCGGCGACCCGCATGCCCCGCTGCAACTTTGTCTTATCGTCCAAGACAAGGGCGACCAAGTCAGCGGCACTTTCGTCCTCCTGCGCAACCTCGCCGATGCCGCCGTTTATCTCGGCTGCATCGCCGACGCCGGCGGCGCGGTGCGCGAATGGATCGAGGTCTGGGTGCAAAACCTGGAGAATTTCGCCGCCGCCTTTCCGGCGTACCACCTCACCGCCGCGAACTTGATCCTGGACGCCAACTGGACCGCGCGCGCCGAGGCCTTTCGCTCGATCGAGCCGGAGAGCACCATCGCCACCGGCTGGGAATCATCCCCACCCCCGCCCCTCTTTTTCGATCGCGACCTGGACGCCCCCGTGGCCGTCACCGATGAGGAATCCCACTCGCCCTGGGAGCTCTGCCGCGATGACGCCTTCCTCAAAAGCAAAGGGCTGCCGGAGTACAGCCGCTCGCTCGCCCGCTACCTCTGGGTCCCCGCCAAGGGCGCCGCGGCGCGCCTGGTCCCCGCCATCTCGGGCTCGCCCGAAAACGATTCCACCACCCCGCTGGCGGAGGTCGTTCGCGACCTGATTCCCCTGAATCCCTCGGGCGGCCTGATGATGGTCCGCACCTTCGCTCCGCTCAGCTACGAAGAATTCGTCGGGGTGGTCTCGGGCACGCCGTGGCCGGGAGTCGAGCATGGCTGGAAGGTGTTCAAGCCGAAGGGCGTCTACTCCACGCTGCAGGATGCCAGCGTGATCCGCTTCGGCGGCGGCCACCTTTTCCTCGGGCATCACGGGCGCGCCGGCCTGATGGCCGAGAGCTTCCATCTCAAGCTGCATCTGCTCGCCGCCGCCCTGCGGCTGGTCCGCTCGCATGTGAAGGCGCACCAGGTGCCCTTCCTCAACCTGAACGCCTCCAGTTTCCGGGTGAGCCTCTCGGACTCCGATTCCGCGCTCCCCTTCCTCTGGAATTTCAAGCTCTCGCTGGCCATGGCCGGCGAGGCCCTCGCGCTGCCGCTCAAGTCCACCGATGCGCGCTATTTTGTCCCCGCGCGTTTTGGCGAGACCTCCGTCTATCGTCCGCAGATTACGTCGCTGCCGGTTTCCGGCACCGGCAGCGTGCGCATACGCAAAGTCCGCCCCGGCGGCGGCGACGAAGTCTCGCTCGAAGGCACGCTTGTCACCACTGAGCGTCTCGCCACGGCCGGGAGCGATCTGCTCTGGCTGCGCCTCGCTCTCCCCAGCGGCCGGGTCGACCTCTACGCGCGGATGAAAGCCGGTGAATCCGCCGCCGCGGAGGAACTCCGTTTCCAGACGCTCCCGCAGCGGCTTGGCGCCGAGACCGTCGCCTCGCTCAATCAATCGCTCGGCGTGCCGCTGTCGAACGTCCTCTTCGAAACGCTCCCCCTCCTCACCACGCCGTGCGACCTCTACTCGCTGGGGGTGCTGGGCGTGCGCACGCTGCTGGTCGGCGAGGAGCTTTCCCTGCCCATCGCCCTGGACGAGATGCTCAGCCTCGCCCGGAAAGCCGCGCCGGAGGATGAATCGGCGCCCTCCATCGCCCGGCGCGTAAGCGCGATCGCCGCGGCCGACCCGGAGCGGGCCGCCACCCTCGGCCCGCACCGGCTGCTGCGCGAGCCAGGCCCCATGCCGCCGTTTCCGGAATCGCTTTGGTGGGAGGCGATCGCCCTCCTCCTTCGCTTCTTCCCGGGCTGCGGCCCCGATAGCTTTTGCCGCGACTTGGGCGATGCGCCGCCCCTCGCACTGGAACAGATTTTCGATGAGCCGCTCATGGAGCTGGAGAAACTGCTCCTCCGCTCCCGCAGTGTGCTCTTTTCCGATTGGGCAGCGAATCGCGAGATCGGGGCGCTCATCCGCAAATCCCTCGTGCGCCACGGCGGCCAGCCCCGCCCCTAAATCCATGCGCCCATGAGCTCGTCCGCGACCAACATGCCGCACGGTTTCACGCTCCTGAGCGATTTGAGCGAGGCCGACCTCGACTGGATTCTCAGCGTGGCGAAGCGCACGCCCGTGCCGCCGCAGACCGTCGTCATCCAGGAGGGGGCCGACGTCGTTTCGCTCTATATCGTCCTCAACGGCCTCCTCCACGTCTATGTCGGCTCCTCCGGCCGGGAGGTCGCCATCCTCGGCGCCGGGAGCATCTTTGGCGAGATGGCCTTCCTCGAGGATCGGCCCGCGTCCGCGTCGGTGGCCACCACGGAAGACTCCGAGCTGCTGGCGATCACCCGCCGCGATCTCGATCTCCAAGTGCAGGAAAATCCCGCCTTCGCGGCGCGGCTCTACCGCATGCTCGCGCGCGTCACTTCGCAGCGCCTGCGCGTGATGGTCGGCACGCTCGGACGCTGGATGGACACCGAGCCGGCGGTCGATCCCCACACGCTCGAACGCTGGCAGGCCATCGCCGTGCGCACGCAGGAGCTGAAGGGCCGGCTGATCGAAATCGAGCGCGACGACGACGCAGAGCCGCAAGCCGCGGCGCGGAAACTCCAGCCGGTCTTCACGGACTTCTGCCTCTTCATGAACAAGGCGATCGGCGACGGCTCCGCCGAGACGCTCGGCGCCCGCGAGGATCTCGGCGCGCGCATTCAGCGGGAGATTCTCCCGTACCTGATGAAGTCGCGCACGATGGAGCGCCTTTACCAAAAGCCGCGCGGCTACTCCGGCGACTTCCTTACCAATCACCTCCTTTGCCAGGCGAAGCCCGCCGGGCATGGGCATTCCGGAACGGTTTACGATTACTGCTTCCTTTCACTGCCGCTGATCACGGCGATTGGCAACAAGTGCCGCCTCATGGCCGAGGAAATTCGCCGCCGCGCCGCGGAGACGAGCGGCGCGCCGCTCAAGGTCGCCGCCTTGTGCAGCGGCACCGCGCCGGAGCTGAGCGATCACAATCGCTCGGATCGGGTTCAGGCCACCCTGCTCGATTTCGACGCCTCCGCGATCGGCGCCACGACCGACCGGCAAAGCCAATTCGGCGGCGCGCCCGAGTTCACCCTGCTCAGCACGAACCTCGTCGAAATCGCCACCGGCATTCCGCCGAGCACAGTCGCGGGGCAGGACCTTGGCTATACTCTCTACCTGATGGACTATCTGGATGATCCCTTTGCCATCAAGGTGCTCAACTATTTGCATCGGCTCCTGAAGCCAGGCGGCAGCGCCGTCGTGTGGTCTTTGCACGTGAGCAATCCGTACAAGGCCTTCATGGAATATATTCTCGGCTGGAAGGTGGCCCACCGCACCGCCGAAGAGGTGGGCGAGCTCTTCCGGCAATCGAACTTCGGCCACGCCGGCGCCAGCGTTCGCTACGAGGAGGAAGGAATCGCTTTTTCCATGGAATGCCGAAAGAATTGACATCGCAGGCATGATTAATAGCCAGCGCCCATCCCATTCCCCATGACCGAATCTTCCTTCACGCTGCAGGAGCTGCCGTCGCTGCGCCGGAAAACCGAGGCCGTCTCCCGCTACCTCGAGCAGCGCCTCCAATCCTATTTCCATGCGCTGAAGCCGGTCCTGGCGCCCGAGCGTATCCTCGGCAAATATGGGAGCGGCCGGAGCGACATCCCCGGCGCGGATAAGATCGTCGCCCAGATCGCGCAAGACTACGAGGCGCTCCGCGGCAAGCCGCTCGAGCTACCGCGCGGCTTCGATCCCGAGCGCCTGAAAAATTGCGGCCCCAAGCTCGAGCTCCACTCGCACGAGTATATGCACCAAGCCGCCGGTCCCGACGGCGCGAAGCCGATCCGCATCACCGCGCCCCTCCGCTGGATCGTCACCTACGGCAGCCCCATCACCCCCTTCCAAATCCTCGAAAACTCCGCCGGCCACGCCAAAGCCGACCAGGACGTCGTCCGCCAATACGTGATCAACGCCCTCGTCATGCAAGCGATGCTCACCCGCACCCCCGAGCTGGTCGAGCTCTTCGCCGATTTGCGCATCATCCTGAAATCCGAGGTCCTCCCCGAAGCTGGCCAGCTCCCCTTCGTCACCCTCACCTCGCAGCTCCCCTCCTTCCGCCCCGCCGACGATCTCATCCTCGCCGCCACCGAATTCTCGGGCGTCCCCTGCTTCATCGAGCTCATCGACCCGCAGGCCCTCACGCAATCGTGGCACGACCCCTTCAAGGAGACCGTCGCCAAATTGCTGGCGTGACCGCAAACCCATAGCGTATCGGCGGAGAGATCATGGAATCTCCACTCGGCGGGAAAAACCCAGTGCCGGCGGCGCCCTCAACACCGCCGCGGCGGGTCATCATTTTCAGCGGCCATATGATCGATGCGCCGGACCGCACCCCGCCGCGGTTTCCGCCCGCCAAGGAAAAGGCGGTGCGGTGGCGGCTCGCGGAGCAGTTGGAGCTGTGGAAGGTGGGGCCCGACGACCTGGCCATTACCGGCGCGGCGCGCGGCGGCGACATGCTTTTCGCGGAGCTTTGCGCTGAACGCGGCGCGGAGGTGTGGCTGTTTCTGCCGCGGCCGGAAGAAGAGTTCCTCGAGGAATCGGTCCGCCTGCCCAGCGGGCGGTGGGAGGAGCGTTTCGATGCCCTCTGCGCGCACCCCCGCGTCCGCCGCTTTTTCCAGCACGAGCAACTCGACGAGGATCGCGAGGGCCTCGGCGTTCACGCGCGCAACAACCTCTGGATCATCGAAGCAGCCCGCGCCTTGGCGCCTTCACCCGATGGCCTCCATGCGCTGCTGGTCTGGGATGAAAAGCCGACCGGAGACGGCCCGGGCGGGACGTCCGATTTCGTCACGCGCGTGCTGCAGTTGGGCGGCCACGTCGCGCCGCCCATCAATCCCACCACCATCACGAAGGGCTACCAGGACAAACTGAAAAACAACACCGGCCAAAGAAAACTTCTCGCCTGCGACGGGGGCGGCATTCGGGGCATTATCTCCATCGAGATTCTCGCGCGCATCGAAAATGAGCTGCGCGCGAGCAGCGGAAACCCGAAACTCGTTCTCGCCGACTACTTCGACTACGTCGCCGGCACCAGCACGGGCGGCATCATCGCCACCCTTATCGCGCTGGGCAAAAGCATGGACGAGGTCCGCGATTTTTACATCAAAAGCGGCGCGGAGATGTTCGAAAAGGCGCGGCTCTGGGAGCGGTTCAAGACGAAATTTCGGAACGACAAACTTTCCGCCATGCTGCGGGAGATCATCGGCGCGGACACGCACTTCGGCTCCGAAAACCTCCAGACTCTGTTGATGGTGGTGCTCCGCAATGCCACGACTGACTCACCCTGGCCACTCTCAAACAATCCCGCCGCGAAATACAATCTCCCCGGCACTCCGGGCCGCAACACCGAGTTGCGGCTCTGGCAGTTGGTCCGCGCGAGCACCGCGGCGCCCACCTACTTTCCGCCCGAGGTCATCCACGTGGACCCGCACGACTTCGTCTTCGTCGATGGCGGCGTGACGATGTATAACAACCCGGCCTTCCAGCTCTTTCTCATGGCAACCACCGAGCCGTACCGGCTCAGCTGGCCCACCGGCGAACAAAAGATGCTGCTGGTCTCTGTCGGCACGGGCGCAAGCCCCAACGCGAATGCCAATCTCAGCCCGGACGAGATGAACCTCCTCTACAATGCCGGCAGCATCCCCGGCGCCCTCATGTCCGCGGCCTTGCATGAGCAGGATTTCCTCTGCCGTGTCTTCGGCCAGTGCCTGGCCGGCGAGCCACTGGATGGCGAAGTCGGCACGGTCATCGGCCAAGGCATTCGCGATGTGCCCAAACTCTTCACCTATGTTCGCTATAATGCCGACCTTTCACGCGAAGGAATCGATGCGTTGGCGGCCGATATCGATGCGCATGATCGAGCGCTGGCGCAAGCCCTACGCGCGACCACGCCGGCGCACGTGCAGCAGATGGATTCCGTCGATCACATCGAAGAGATGCAGCAAGTCGGCCGCGCGGTCGGCGCGACGCGGGTGAAACCAAGCCATTTTGCGTCGTTTCCGGCATAGCGATGATTTCCCTTCTCACGAAGGATGACATTTTCATCTCGTATTCTCGAGGCGACGGCGCCCTTTACGCAGCCGGGCTCGCCGACAAGCTGACCGCGGAGAAATTCTCATGCTTTCTCGACCGGCTCGGGACGGAGCCGAACGCGGACCTTCCCCAATCCTGCGAACCATGGCTGACGTACTCCCTCACACGTTTGTGGTCGGCCGGCCCTGCCGCACGATCAATTCATGCGCAAATCGGTTGCCTTTGCCGGGACGCCTGGGTCGAGCGGCTGGAAAAGCTGGAACAGAGCTGCGAGGTCGCCGAGCAATTCGACCGTCTCGCGGCGCCGCCGGAAGGAATCGACGTCTTCAGCCGCTGTAATCTCTGGATTCTGAACTCCGGGCGCGTCGAGCTAGGACCCAGGAGCCACCTGTACTCGCTTCTCGTTTGGGACACGAAGCCGACCGGAGACGGCCCCGGCGGCACGTCGGACTGCGCTTCGCGCGTGGACGCCCTCGGCGGGGAAGTTGCCATCATCAAGCCGACGGAGCCATCCTAAACGGTGGCGCTCTCAAGCGCGGATGATCCGCCGGCTTCCGCATCAGGGCCTTGAAGGGGCGAGTGGAGGCGAAGTCGTGGCTTACTGTGCGGCCGCGTCTTTCAGTGTCTTATCAATGATCTGAAGCAAGCGCTCTTTTTCTTGCTCCGGCGCGGCGGCGGAGGTGGCAACCTCAAGGGCTTTCTTGCAAAGGACCTGCGCTTCGGCGGCCTTCTCCACGGCGAGGGCGGCGCTTGCGAGATCGAGATAGAGCCGCGCGACATCGAGAGAGTTGGCGTTTGCGGATCGCTCGACTAGCTCGATCGTCTCCCGCGCCTTGGCGAGGCCGGCTCCCTGATCGCCAGGCGCGCTGCCGAGCAGGGAGACGTAGAGGATGCGCGCCTCCGCGAGCTTGATGAGGTCCGCGAGATCGCCGTGCGGGCCGCCGAGGGTTTCTCGCCACGCCACGAGCTCCCTGGCGCGCTCCCGCGCCGGGGTTTCCTCAGCTGCGCGTTGCAGGAGCCGGGCGTGAACCTCCAGCGCGGTGGCGGTGTTGCGGCGCAGCTCGAGATTGCCCGGGTCGAGCTTCCCGACGGCCTGGCTCAAGTCGACGGCCTCGCCGGCGAGCTGAATCGCTTCGGCCGGAAGCTCGGCGCCGGCCGCGAGCGCCTCGGCCTGCCGGCGGACGGCGGTCGCCAGACGGTCGCGCCACTCGTTGTTCGAGGGGTCGTGCAAAATCAACGCGCGACCGATTCCCACGGCTTCCTTGGAAAGGGCCTCGGCTTGCTCGAGGTTATTCTCGCGGACCGCGGCTTCGGCGAGGTGATCCAGGGTCGTCGCCAACAGCTCCTGTAAAGGCATATTTTTTGGCTCCGCCTTCGTCCGGTCGCGGAGGAAGCCCTCCAACTCGGCAAAAGTTTTGGCCGCCTCGGCGGGCAGGTGCTGGAGAAGCTGCAGGTCGCCCAGCCGGAGGAGCAGATTCGCGAGCACCATCGCCTCGCGATTGCCGCGCAGCTCCGCGGGCGGCAGCAGCGCGCGCCCTTGCTGGTAACTTTTCAGGGCGGCCGGCGCATCCCCGAGCCGCCGCTCCAAGTCCGCGAGATTCATCAGCGCCTCGGCGAGGCTGGCGCGGCGCTGTGGATCTTCGGCGGGCAGTTTCTCGAAAAGCGAGATGCTCTGCGCGGCGGGATCGAGGCCTGCCCGGGGATCCGTCGTGGCGAGCAGATCGCTGAGCCGGTTCAGCGCGGCGGCCTTGAGCGCGGTCAGCTCCGTATCCTGCGGCGCCTTGCGGAGAACTTCCTCCGCGAGGGCGGCGGCTTCGCGCCAGGCCGCTGCGGCTTCCGGCCCGCGCCCGAGCGATTTGAGGATGGCGCCTTCCGCGGTCCGGAGCTGAACGCGCCGGGCCGGGGGGATCGCGGCCCCGTACTCCGCATAGTGGCTCCGGACCTTGTCGAGGCTGCTCGCGAGCAAGCGGACGTTGCCGGAGCTCTTCAGTTGCTCGTGCAGCTCCGTGAGCATGTGATTCACAAGCGCATCCGCGCCGGCGCGCGCGCGCTCCGCCTCGCGCGCGTGGGCCACCGATTGCCGCCAGGAAAACACGGCGGCCACGAGCAACGCCAGGAGCAAGGCCGCGATGCCGGAAGCGATCCGGAGCCGCCGCGCCGCCGCCGCCTCCGCCTTCTTCCTGGAGACGCGCACCAGCTCGGCTTCGGCGGCGTCGAGCGCCTCCGGGAACTTCTCCATCAGCTCCTTCGCCTCCGCGAGCGGCTTGCCGGCCGGGAGCAGGTAATCGGTGGTCCGCTTCTGCTCTTCCCACTGCCGCGCGGCGCGAGCAAGCCTCCCCCGCGCGCGCAGAAACTCCTGGTTTTTCGCGATCCACTCCGCGAGGCGCGGCCACGCCCGCAGCAGCGCTTCGTGGACGATCGAGACTACGGTGCGCCCGTCCTGCGCCCGATCGGAGATCATCAGCCGCTCCTCGATGAGGCGGTCGCGCAGCTTCCGTACGGGCGCGCTGGCGTTGCTCTCATCCACTTGCGCCCAGAGACGCACCGGCACGGCGTCCGCGCCCGTGTCGACCGTGACCAGCCGCCGAAAGAGGTCATCGAACGCGGCCTGCAACGCCGGGTCCAGCGCGGAGAAGACCTGCGCGGCGCGCTGGGCGAGCGCGCCTTCCACCCCGCCGAGCGCCTGATACGCCGTGAAGGTGAGCAGCCCGTTTTTCTGCCGGTGAAAAAGCTCATCCAACGCATACTCGACCAGCGGCAGCGCGGCGCGGTTTTCCTCCACGGACTTGCGGATCACCTCATCGAGCCGGCCTTGCTGTTGGTCCTCCTCGAAATCGACACCCGCGGCGAGCGCGGGCAGGCGGATGATCTGGCCGAACTCCTCCCAGGTGGGCGCCTGCAAATGATACGATCCTTCGCCCGCTTTCAACGCCAGCAGTTCCGCGCTCCCCTCACAGCGCGGGTAGAAGTCGCTGCGCATCGTCGCGATCACCCATACGAACCCGCTCCGCGCGAGCGCGGCGATGGCGCGGAACCATCCCTGGCGCATCTCCGCGTCGAAGCGGTCGGCGAGCGTGAAGACTTCCTCCAATTGATCGAGCCCGACCGCGAGGCGAGCGCGCGGCTGGCTTTCGAGCTTGTCTCGCAACTGCTCTTCGCGAGCCGCGCGGGAGAGCGCCTCTTTCACCAGCACCCCCACGCTCGCTGGATTCTCACGCAGCATTGCGGCGAGCTGCGTCTCCGTGGTGCCATCGGCCTTGATCTCGGAGAGGGCCGACGGGACGAGCAAGGCCGCCGCGAGCCCATCGAAAAGGTCGCCCGCGAAGGCGCTCGGCTTGAGCACGAGCCAGCGCCATAGCCCGACCCCATCCACCACGCCGGGCCGGGTCAGCAGCGGCAGCACGCCAGCCCGCAGCAGCGACGATTTCCCGGAGCCGCTGCCGCCGAAGATGAGGAGAAACGGACACCGCTCCGCCATGGCGCGCCTCCCCAACACGCCGAGCACCGCATCGATCGCCGAGGTGCGGCCAAAGAAGACCGCGGCGTGCTCGAACTCGAACGTGCGCAGGCCGCGGTAGGGCGAGCCTTCCGTCCAGACCGCGTGCGCGGCCGCCGGCGTCGGTTCGGCCTGATCCGGGGCGCCGCGCGCGAGCCGCTCCGAAACAACCTTGCGGAGGTGCTCCTCGAGTTTCGTTTCAAACTGGCGAAGGTCCTCGTAGTTGTTGAACGCGCCGCTGAAGGTGCCGTCGCCGGCGAAAAACCATCGCTTGATGAAGCCGTTCAGCGCTTTCCACTGCGCCCGCATTTCCTCCACGACCTCGTCCGGCTCGATCGGGAGCGTCGGATTTCCCGCCCGGCGATAGACGAGCATCTCAGGCAGTTTCGGCGTCTCTTGGGAACGGCGGTAAGCCTCCAGCGCATTCTCGAATTCATACTCGGTGCCGGAGGCGTAGGGAGTGCCATCCTGCCGCCGATGCTGCGCGCCCAAGCGCGAGCCGAGCCGCGACCAGAGGATGCAGATGAATACGTCGAAGTTTCCCGGCGGCTCGATGTTGGACTGGAAGTCGGCCGTCGCCCGCATCGGCTCGTGCTCCCAGAAAAACGGCTCCAGCGAAATCCGCCGTGCGAAGGCCGCCTGCAACCGGTCGATCACCCGGCGGGCGATCTCGCGCTCGCGCCCCACGTCGCCCGGCGAAGAAACGAAAATCCTCAGGGTCTGCATGGCCGCGATGCTGCCAAGCTCGCCGCGAATGGGAAGGCTTGCCTCGGCTCACGCGCCGTAAAATCATGTCCGCCATGAAGACGAAGAAATGGATGGCTTGGTGCGTCGTTGGCTTCCTGCTCGGCGGCAGCCTCGCGATGGCGGCCGAGAAGGGGACCGCGCGGAAGGCGGCGGCGCCATCCGATCCCACGCATTCCTATTACGTCTTCTTCAAAGGCCTGAAAAAGGCGGGCCAACGGACGCACGGGATCTTCGAAGCCCAAGCCGAATGGACCCTCCGCGGCGGGCTCAAGAAGCTCGAGCCTAAAAAGATCGAGATCCCAGCGGAGTCCGATGATGAAGGGTACTGGCGCGAGGGATTGGCGAAGGGGGGGTGGTATGCGGCGCGCCGTAACGGCGGCTCGCGGCTGGATAGCGATCCCGGCGGTTTGAAACGCGGCTATCCGCATCCGTTCTTCTTTCACGAGGATCTTCGCGGGATGGGGACAAGCTTCGAGGCGATCGTGGAGGAGATCATTCCCACGGACGAAGGCGCCAGCGTGCAGCTCGCCCTGCTCGGCGAAATCAAGCACGGTTCGGACGAAGAGACAGCCGGAGCGAAAACGCGCGCGAAAAAGCCGGCCGGCGCGAAGAGAGAAGTCGTCACGGTGCCGTGGAAAAATTCGGTGGGACCGGTGCCCGTCGCCACCGGCCAGAAGCTGACCGCCCACGTCACGGACCAACGCGCGGTGTTGCTCATTACGTATACCGCGGCGCCGCGGTATTGGCGGAAGGCACCGGAGGGAAAGGTCGAGATCGCGTACGACCCGGGCGTGGAGGCCAAGGGTTCGCCGCCGGGACTGGTGCTGCTCAGGCCCACCGGCTTGGTGGGCTCCGCATCCGCCAATTGGATTCCCGGCCTGGGCGTTTTTCTTTATGAAGAAGCGGCTGGCCCGGCCTTGCTGCCTTCCGCGCCCAAGGGCGGCGACAAGGCAGGCATTCAGCTCATCAACGTGCCCGGGGTCCGGCTCCAGCCCGGGCGGGATGGTTGGAAGCGGGCCAAGATGTCGGAAGACGGATTCTGGGACGACTGTCCCCCGGTGCCGGAGGACCAGAAAACCGCGAGCGCGGGTTGATCGCGGATTACGCGTAGCTTAGCTGCTCCTGCGTTGCGTCTGGCAAACTCCACTCCGGCGGAGTGGGATGTTTGCGATAGAGCGCGCGCAAGTGCGTGGCATCGTGCAGAAACCAATCTCGCATGAATCGATGGTAGGCAGCAGCCATCTCTTCTTCCACCACACCCGCCGGCAGACTGGTGATCGCGTGGACGGCCTGCATGGCCGACATCATCGCGCGCAGGAGACCGTGCGAGGACGCGGGGTCGAGCACCATGGCGGCGTCGCCCACGAGGAAATAGCCTGGGCGGGCGGTCTGCCCGGCGATCCGCCAGGTTACGTCCCTTTGCGCGGCAGGCTTTGGGGCAGCCGGGGCGAAGGAAAGATTGCACCAAGCCACCCGCGCGTCGTCGATTTGGGCCTCCCATTGCCAGCCGTTGGCGCACGCGCAAAGGGTCGGCTCGGCGGGCTCCGCGCGAGGAATTGGCCGCCAGCCATACCCGGCCAGCAGGCGGGGGGTGTGCGCGTGGATGGGAACCCCCAATTGGCGGGCCAGCCAGTGCCGCCCGCCGCCGGCATCCAGTACATAGCGCGCGCGGAGCGGACCTTGATCGGTGATTACGCCCGTCACCCGGCCGCCAATTTGCCGCACACCGCGAGCCGTGACGTTCGACATCAGCCTAGCTCCGGACGCGACCGCGGCGCTCTGCAAGAGGTCATTCAATTTTGTCCGCTCGGCCTGCCAGCCGAGCCACGGTCCCCGCTCATCATGCCCGTAGAGCTGCAAGCTGGGCGGGCCATCCCACGCCACCACGATTCCGCGATGCCGGGGAAAGCCTTGCGCTTCCACGCGCTCGAGAACCCCAAGCTGGCGGAAAATCGCTTCCGCTCCCGGCGGCAGAGTTTCGCCGGGAGTCGGCGGAAGCGAATTCCTAGCCTCGAGCATGACCACCCGCAGGCCGGCTTGCCGGGCCGCCAGGGCCGCGGCGCAGCCGGCGGGACCGGCGCCGACAATCAGGACGTCTGTCGTGGTCATCCCACCGGACGCGGCCTAAGCCTCGCTATCCGCCGCCGCCCACTGGGGATCCGTGTCGGACCGCGTGAGGACGCGCTGCGAAGCGGGACTCGCGAAGAAGAACTGCAGATTCCGCAACGGGAAACGCCGGAGCCGCGCGTTGCCCGGGTTGGGCTTGCCCTCCGCCACCAAGAGGTTCTCGCACAGCTCCACCCGGTAGATCGGGCCTTTCAGAATCGCGCCGCCTTCGTTCTGCGCGTCGTGCAATTCCGGGTCGCCCGAACTCACGCTCCGGAAAGAGAGCGCCAGCCACTGATCCCGCACCTGGCTGATATCTCCCAAGTTGGCGACTACGCTGTAGACGCGGCACATCGCGATGATCCGGGCTTCGTATTCCTCGACGTGAACCTGGGCGATCAGCCGCATGGAAAAGCGGTTCTCCGAGAATTGGCGCACGTAATCGGCGTGGAGGAAATCGGCCAGCTCCACGAACCTTGCGCCACCTTGCTCGACCACGCGCGGCCCGGGAATTCCATCCCACGGCAGCGCGCCGGATTGGCCGATTTCATCATCGGTCAAGGGCGCGATGGTGCCGCTCGTGTTGCCGATCGGCGTGGCGAAGGTACGGAAGACATCGGGCGCCACCGCGGGCCAAAAGGTGCTGAGCGCGGCGCAGAGCTTGGCATCCTCGGGAAAAGGGCTGCCCAAGGCGTAGGCCGCGAGGTGCGGCGTCTTGGCGCCCGTCGTCAGCCGGTCCACGCCCACGTCCCAGCCGGGCGCGAAGACGCCGGCGGCGTCATCGGGCAGCACCGAGGTGCGGGCGGCGGATGGCTGCCGCGGCCAGACGTTCGCCGCGCTGGCGGGCGCCCCCATGCCGACGATCGCAGTGACCGTCGCGTCCTCCGCGCGGAAGGGGCTTCCCGGCAATTGCAGGTTGCCCGGCAGGCGCGTCTCACTCAGGGGGGTGGGATTGATGCTCCAAAGCTTGCCTTGGAACTGCGCGGGGATCTCCATGCTGCGGCTCCATTCGGAAAGCTGAAACTGGCCGGTGGCCGGAAAGGGATCCGGAGCGGAGATCAGGACGTAAGCCGGGTGCGTGGCGATTCCCTGGCCGGTGAGCTCGGGCACACTGCCCTGGACAGCGCCTTCTCCAGTGAAATCGACGTAATGAAGCGCATCGTACGCTTCCTTGCGCATCGCCTTCAGCACGTCGTCTTCGTCGTTGAGATCCTTCATCATGCCATCCTTGACCCTCATCCGCGCATGCACATACGACGGGCCCGGATTGATCTCGAGGTTGTTGAAGTTCCCTTTGCCCGGCAGCTCGACCGCTGCGAACCCGTCGACCCGCGCGGCCGTCACTGGGAAGGTCACAGGTTTGCCCGCCACCAGCGCTGGCTGCACCAGGCTCTTGTGGACGGTGGGCGCCAGCCAGCCTGGCCCCAGCGCGGGATCTGCAGACCAAGAGGCGATCTCCGCATCCTGGAGGACATAGGGGAAACCAGCCGGCAGCGGGCTCGTCTTGAGCTGCTTGTGTACGCGCTGGATCTTCAGATTGAAAAGAGCCGCCGTGAACTGAGGCGTCAGCGACAGCCCGGCCAGGCATTCCGGCCCGGCGAAAAGCTTATGGACCGGCACCCAGAAATCGCGCTTTTTCTCGTCCTTGGCCTGGGCTTGGTCGTTGTCGAGAATTGGAGAGACGCGCGTTTCCGATCCTTTTTTCTTCACCGCCAGCCACAAGCTGAAACGCACGGGAATAGTGCGCACCCGGTGAGGGTTATCTTCATCTTCCGGCCAGAAGCCCCGCTCCCGCCCCGCGTACCTGGCGGGCGAGGTGCCGACCCGGCCGACGCCGGTGCGTGAGAACACCAAGTCGGCATTGTGCCCATCGATCGTCTCCGAGGCGGGACGATACTCTGAAGAAAAGGGGACGATCGCCACGCGCTGCTTCCCGCCGAGTTTCTCCAGCAACTGCGGGAGCGTGGTCTTGCTCGCGGCGAAGATATAGTTCTCCACGATGTCCAGCTCCGCGGGCGTAGCAAATCCTTGGAGCAACTTTCCTTGATGATCGCGCAACACCAGCGGGCTGGCGAGGGCATGGTAGAGCAGGCTCTGGGCTGGCAAGCCGGGCGTGATGGCGCATTTGCCGGCCGCCGCGAAATCCTCGAGGCCCGGCAGGGCGCGCTTCACTACCGACAACTCCTTCAGGAGGGCCGCCTCCAACTTTTGCGTCGTCGGCTGCCGAATCTCCAGCTCGCCGCCGGTCGCGGCGAGAAGGAAGTCACCCCAGCCGAGGGGCGCGAGACGGTCACAGAGGTTTTTGAGACTATCGAGGAGGCTCATGGGATCCAAGGGGTTCGATTAATTACCTTTCCGCCTCCCGGACTAACCGTTCCGGGGGGCCAGTGGACGGGAGGCTAGTGAGGTGATTTTTCGATGCAAGCAGAGAATTCCGACGCGCGTTTTTCCGGTGTTGGTTCATGATACCTAACATGGCTATTCGATTGCGCGCGCTTAGTATCGGAGCCTCGGAGCTCCGCGAAGCGCTGGGCAAGCACTTGGCGCCTGGTTATACTGGAGTCTGAATGATGGGGCACCTTCCCGATCCACGCAAAGGGTGGTGCTGCGAAACGGCAATGTCCTCCGCCTCGAACATGAGCTCCAGTTGGACTACCCCGACGGGTAGTTCTAGCGCCGACTGAAATAACGTTCGTAACGGGGGCGCGCAAAATCCGAGCCGGAGCGCTACTCCGTCTTTTTCTTGCGCGCCCTTTTCTGGGCCACTTTGGCCGCCGCCACCTCGGACTCCGAAAGGGAGCCGTCCTTGTCGGTATCGAGTTTCTTGAGCGACTCGAAAGCCTGCCGGACGTGCTCCGACTCGGCGGCGTCGAGCTTCTGGTCGTTGTTGCGGTCGAAGCGGGAGAGGAAACGTTCCGGGCTACCCGCGCCGGCCCGGCGGTTCTTTTTGTCCGCCTTCGCGGCTTCGGCATCGCCGAGGGCACCGAAGGTGAAGGCGAGCGCCAGGGCGGCGGCGAGAGTAGATCGTGAGGTCATGTCTTACAGACGGATGGAAGCGCGCAACATTCAAACGGAGTTTTGGAGAGGCGGATCGGGCTCGCTTGCCTCGTCGGCGCTGGCTGCATACCCATGATGGTCCGCCCCCATGACCAAACTCACGCTCGCGATCAGCCTCGCCGCGCTGGCGATCTCCGCACCCGGCCACGCGGAGACCGCGAAGCCGAACATCATCTTCATCCTCGCGGACGACCAAGGCTCGATGGATCTCGGCTGTTACGGCGCGAAGGACCTGCACACGCCGAACACGGACGCGCTCGCCGGGCGCGGGGTGCGGTTCACGCAATTCTATTCCGCGGCGCCGGTCTGCTCGCCGTCGCGCGCCGGGCTGCTCACGGGACGCTGGCCGGTGCGGGCGGGGGTGCCGGGCAATTGCGCCTCGCAGCCGGGCGGGAAAGGCGCGCTGCCGCCGGAAGAGGTGACGATGGCGGAGATGTTCAAGGCGGCCGGCTACGCAACGGCACACCTCGGCAAGTGGCACCTCGGCTACACGCCCGAGACCTCGCCTCGAGCGCAGGGCTTCGAGCACAGCTTCGGGCACATGGGCGGCTGCATCGATAACCGCTCGCACTTCTTCTACTGGAGCGGGCCGAACGTGCACGACCTCTGGCGCAACGGCACTGAGGTCTTCCACGACGGCGAGTTTTTCCCCGACCTCATGGCGCGCGAGGCCGCGCAGTTCATGGAGCGCCATCGCGCGCAGCCGTTCTTCATCTACTACGCGCTCAACACGCCGCACTACCCGTATCAGGGCGACCAGAAGTGGCTCGATCACTTCAAACATCTCGCCTACCCGCGCAATCTCTACGCCGCCTTCCTTGCCGCGCAGGACGAGCGCCTCGGCCACGTCTTCGGCACGGTGGAAAGGCTCGGCCTGCGCGAGCGCACCATCATCGTTTTCCAGAGCGACAACGGCCACTCCACCGAGGAACGCGCCCACTTCGGCGGCGGCAGCGCCGGCCCCTATCGCGGCGCCAAATTCAGCCTGCTCGAAGGCGGCATTCGCCTGCCGGCGATCCTCTCCTGGCCCGGCAAACTTCCCCAAAACGAAGTGCGCCATCAAGTGGCCCACGCTTGCGATTGGCTGCCTACCCTCGCGGAGCTTGCCGAAGTAAAACTGCCCGCCACCGCCCTCGATGGCCGCAGCCTCACCACCGTCCTGCGCGACGCCAACGCCCCCAGCCCGCACGCCACCCACCCGCTCCACTGGCAAGTAGATACCGGACCCAAGGCCGCCTGGGCCGTCCGCGAGGGCGACTGGAAGCTGATCGGCCGTACCCGCGACACCGGCATCTCCGACAGCAAAAGCCCGCAGGTGGAAAGCTATCTCGTGAACATCGAAGCCGATCCCGGCGAAACCACGAATCTCGCCGGCAAGCAACCCGAGATCGCCGCGCGGCTGCGCCAGTTGCACGAGGAAAGTCTGTCTTCGCCGTAACTGAGGATTTTCGCGGCGCGCAATTCGGGGGAGGTGAGCATCAATGTGGCCTCAACGACGCGGACTCGACTCACGCGCGGAGCAACTCCCGCCAACGCGCGAGCGCGCCGCTCCGCTCCGTGGAGGGATCTACCGCCGGCGCAGGTGGCGGCGCGCCGCGGTTTTTGAGGGCGAGCAGCCAGGCGGCCGCCTCGGGGGCGGCGCCGGGAGGGAAGGCGGCGGCGTGGGGGATGGCGCGGAGCTCGCGGGCGATGGCGCCTTCGGCGTCGCCGATCCAGAGGAAGGGGCGCGGGAGGCTGAGGAGCAGGCCGAGCTTGCTGGGCCAGAGCAATCCGCGCGCGGGGGGGAGCTGGGTGACGGCGCCGGCCTGGCAGGCGAGCAGAGTTTCCACCACCGCCTCGGGCTCCGCGTAATCGCGCCAATAGCACCTTTGCAAACCAATCTCTCTCGCGCGCGCTTGCGCGGCGGCGCGCGACGGGCCGCCGCCTTGGAAGACCAGCGTCATCCAGGGGTCTTCCGCTTCGAGCAGGCGCTGCGTTTGCAGGAGGGTGTCCCATTCGTGCGCGCGCCCGAGGTTGCCCGAGTAAATCCAGACCCACGGCCGGCCCGGCTGCGGCAGGGCGGGCGTGGCCGCGTGCTCCACCCATTGGATCACCGGCGCGGAAACCCACGGGCGGATGACTTCGGCCTTCACTCCGTAGCGGGCGAGGCGCTCCGCCATATCGGCATCGAGCGCCACCACCGCGGCCGCCCGCCGGTAACACCAGCCCATGAGGGCGCCGATAAGCGCCGCCAGCGGGCGCGATTTCAGCTCACCGAGCGCCACGGCGATCTCCGGGTAGAGGTCCATCGCCCAATGCACCGACTTTGCCCCATGCCGCAGCGCGACGATCGTGGCCACCACCAGCAGGCACGGCGGCGAGCTGGCGGAGAGCACCACCTGCGCCCGCGGCGCGCGCAGGCCGCGCCACAAAATCCACCAGAGCGCGGCGAGCTCCCGCCCCCACCGCCCGCCCTTCCCCTGCGCCGGGCGATAATCCTGCGCCGCCGACACGCGCGTGACGCGATGCCCTGTGCGCTCCAGCTCCTCCGCCAGCTCTCCCAGCAGCGCTCCGGTCGGCGCCGGGTCGGGCGGAAAATATTGGTTGAGGAAAAGGAAATGCACGGGCGCGCTAGGGCAGCTTTTCGTAGAAGCGGAGGCCTTCGATCTTGCTCCCGAGCTCACGCAGCGGATACAGCCCTTTCCCCGCGCCGGCGCCGGGGTCCTGGGTGAGGTAATCGAAGCCGTCTTTGCCGGCCACCACCACAAAATGCGTGATCCCGCTGGCGAGACGGAGCTTGGCGATCACCGGGTTCCCGCGGCGCAGATTGCTATCCAGGAGCCGGTGCGAAGCGGCGTCTTCGTACACGTGCCGCACCTTCTCCGGCGCCAGCTCCGCGGCTTTCTCCCAATAGATCCAGCCCTGCGGCGTGTATCCTTCGCGCTCATTCAGGAATTTGTTCAGCCGCTGCGGATCGGTATCGAGCCCGTAAAAAGCCATCACCATCGCCGTGGAGGAAACCGCGCACCCTTCGCCTCCGAGCGTCCCCTCCGTCGTCCCGAGGAGATCGTCTCCCCAGCGCGGATCGTTCTGCCGGAACGAAGGCACCGGCAGCTCCACCCGGCGAAAAAAATACATCCCTCCATGCGGCTCGACTTTCCCGAGCCGATTGTACCCCGCCCAGACCTGCCACGCCGCCAAGCCGCCCAGCGCGAGCACGAAGGCCACCGCCAGCAACACGAGATTCCGCCGCACCGGCCACCAGCGGCGCCGCGGCGCGAAGACCGGCTCCACCTCCGCAGGCGTGCTGCGTTCAACCTCCTCCGTTCCGCGTTCCGCGTTCCGCCTTCCGCCTTCAACTGGTTCATCATTCTTCATTCCCTCCAAGCGTGACTCGTCCCGCCGGAAACCTCAACCTCCGCGCCATGCCAGACTCCCGCAGTTCCGTCACCAAAGCCGTCCTCCTCGCCGCCGGCCGCGGCACCCGCATGCGCGAGCTCACCGCGGAGCTGCCGAAGCCGATGATCGCCGTGCGCGGCCGGCCCATTCTGCAGCACATCGTGGAAGGCTTGCGCGCCGCCGGCGTCACCCGGGTGCTCATCATCGTCGGGTACCGCGCCGACGTGGTGCAGGACTTTTTCGGGGATGGCGGGCGCTTCGGCATCCAGGTGGAATACACCACGCAGGTGGTGCAGGACGGCACCGGCCGCGTGGTCGAACTGGCGCGGGATTTCGCCGGCGCCGATCCCTTCGTCCTCTCCTACGGCGACATCCTCATCGAGCCGCAAAACTACCGCCGCCTCGTGGACCTTGGCGAAGCCGAAGCCATCATCACCGTGAAACATAACCCAGGCGAAATCGCCAAGGGCGGCGCCGTCTTCATGGACGACGATTGGCGGATGACCGATCTCCGCGAAAAGCCCGGCCCAGGCGAGCCGACCAGCCCCTGGTACAACGCCGGCGTCTACACCTTTCGCCCCAGCATTTTCGATTTCACCGCGCGCCTCGAAAAATCGCCCCGCGGCGAGTACGAACTCACAGACGCCATCCGCGGCGTGGCGCACGCCGGCCACCTCGTGCGCGTGGTGGAGCTGCAGGGAGATTGGGCCGACGTGCGCGACCCGGAGATCCTGGGGGAGCTGAACAAGGGCGGCGGACCTACTTCTTCGCAACCGTGAGCCAGAGATCGCGTACTTCGGGAATGAGCAGCGTGGTGTAGCCCTGCGGCACGCCGTTGTTATCTGAGGTGGTGGTGAGGAGATGGCGGACCGGGTGTTCAACTGTCCCGCCCTTTTCCAGCAGAGAGAGCTGAAACGGTTTGTTCGCGGGCGCTGCCTCCGCGATGGCGGTGAATTTCAGCGTTGCCTCGCCATCTTTCTCCGGCAAATCGAGCGGCGCGGCCGTGACGCCCTCCGGCAGGTCTTTGGCGATGAGTTGCAGCGGCGTTTTGAAGCCATGGAGGCGCTTGACCGCGACCTTGAGTTCCACAGTTTTGCCGGGCTCGAGCGTAAAGGCATTCGCGGCGATGGTGGCCTCGACCGCGGGTGCGGCTTCGGTAACGGCGAGGCGATAGAAAAACTCGGGGCCGCCGCGGTGCGCCACATCGCCGAGCGCCACGGTGAACGGCCCATCGGCAGGCGCGGTGAAAACGAGCTGGGGATCGCTGGAGGCGCCGGCGTCGTCATTGCGCGCGAGCTCTTTGCCGGCGGGATTTTCGATCTTGAGCCAGGCATCGAGAGGCGAGCCCAGCGCGGCAGCGTTTATGCGAAGCTGGTACGCTTTGCCCTTGGTCGCCGTGAAGGTGTAGCGGTCGTCTTCGCCGGCTTTGGCAAGGTGTCCGGTGACGGCACTCGGGACAGCGAGCGGCGCGTGAGGCTCGGCTTCCACGGTCTCTGGAAGATCGCTCACCGGCAGGCCCGCCTGGCTGAGCGAACCGGGGGGATCGAGCGCCAGGGCCGTAGTGGGAAGCTTGGTGGCATCGAGCTGCGCCGAGGCGGTTGTGAGATTCCAGCCGACGAGCTTTACCGCCGCGGGCTCGCGCCGTGAGATCGCGCCCGGCAGCGCGTGGTGGACGAAAGGCCCGGCGGTGAGGTGCAGCCGGTAAACCGCGTTTTCGCCCCCCGTCAATCCCACCGACGAGGTGGCCGGATACACGAAACCCATCACCTGCACGATGTAGGTGCCGTCGGCGGGCGCTTTCCACGAGAGGAAAGGATCCAGCGTGCGGCCATCGTGATTGAAGGCGAGCTGCGCGCCGTTCGGCTCGACGATCCGGAGCAGTCCGTCGAAGGTGGAGGCGAGCACATACGCTTCCAGCCAGGCCACGAGCGTCTGTCCCTGTCTTAGCTTCACCGCGTAGGAATCGACATCTTCATTTTTGTCCAAGCGACCGCCGATCGTCGCCGGCAGCGCTTCGATTTGCTGCGGCGCGGCGAAGCGATCGTTCGGCTCCGCCTCGCGCAGCTCCGGCCGTTGGGAAACGACAAAAACACGTGGCGCCGACGCGCCTTTCTCATTGAAAAAGCGTACTAGGTGCGGCCCCGGCGCGGCGTCCTTCCCAATCTCAACCTCGAACGTGGGCGCCTTGGCCGCGGGCTTGAAGGTGATCCCGGGCGCATCGACCCACACCTGCGGCGGCCAGGGCGTGAACTTCCCCGCTGCCGCCACGCCCACAGTTGTGCCCTGCTGGCCCGCGACCGGATAGAGGTGGGTGAGGGTCGGCTGCTGTCCGCGCGCAGTGCTTGCCAAGATCAAGCTCAGTGCCGCCAGAAACGTCAGCAAGTATGCCTTCGCCGACCCGCGGACCTTGGGGAGCGCAGGCTTCCAGCCTGCCCGGCGCAGCATCCTGCTGCGCCGCTGCGCGGACAGGGAAACGGAAACCTGCGTGGCGCGGACGAGCGGCGCGCGCGCTGTCCGGCAAGATGCCGGCCAGAGCAGGCTGGAAGCCTGCGCTCCCCAAGGCCCGATCTCCAGGCAGGCCACCCAAACCGTGAGTTCCGCGCGCGTCAAACGAACAGCTCCTTGATCAGCTTCCCCTCGTTCACCAGCGCCACCGGCCGGCCGGTGCTCGTGTACAGCGAGCGATGCGGATCGATGCCCATCTTCGTGTAGAGTGAAGCCGCGAAATCCTCGGGCCGATAGACGTTCTCCGAGGCGTTATACCCCTTCGCATCCGTGGCGCCGACGATCTGCCCGCCGGGGATGCCCGCGCCGGCCATCACCACCGACATCGCATGAGGCCAATGATCGCGGCCCGCGTCCTTGTTGATCTTTGGCGTGCGACCGAATTCGCCCAGCGCGACGACGAGCGTGTTCTCGAGAAGCCCGCGCTCCTTGAGATCGGTAAGCAGCGCCGTGAGGCCCTGGTCGAACTTCTTCAGGCGCTCGCCTTTGTAGGTCTCGAACAGTTTCCGGTGATCGTCCCAGCCGGAGTAGTGGACGGTCACCCAGGAGACGCCGACTTCCACCAGGCGCCGCGCGAGCAGCATCCGCTGGCCGAAGTCGGTGCGGCCGTAGCGGTCGCGCACCTTGTCGTCTTCACGATCGATGTTGAACGCTGCCTGCGCCTTCTCCGAGGAGACCAGGTCGAAGCCCTGCTGGTAAAATTGGTCGAAGACGACCGCCGGGTCTTCCGCGAGCTTGTCGTTGAAGCGCTGCATGCGATCGAGCGCGGTGCGCAGCGAGCGGCGCGAAGTGGCGCGGCCCTCGGCGATGTCGGTGGGCAGGACCACGTCGCGTACCTGAAAACCTTCCTTCTCCGGGCTGCCATCGATCACGAACGGCGCGTGCTGGCCGCCGAGGAAATTCGGGCCGCCGGAGCGGGTATTGCTCGGCATCGCCATGTAGCCGGGCAGCCCGTTGCGCACGCCGCGATCGTACGAGACCATCGAGCCGAACGACGGATGAAAGGTCACGAAGGCGCCGCAGCCGACCGGCACCGGCGTAGGCGCACCCGTCATCATGTAATGGTTGCCGCCGCCGTGGTTCGGATCGCGATGCGCGATGGAGCGGATGACCGTGAACTTGTCGAACGCCTTCGCCAGCTCCGGCACCGGCTCGGAAAAATGCACCCCCGGCACGCACGTGGGAATGGACTTGAAAGTGCCGCGGATTTCCGCCGGCGCATCCGGCTTCGGGTCGAACGTCTCGTAATGCGACGGCCCCCCGTCCATCCAGATCATGATGCAATTGACGTTCTTCTTCGCGGCCGGCGCGGTGGGAACGGAGGCGTTCGCCTTCAGTCCGAGGAGCTGCGAAAAACCAAGCCCCAGCGCGCCCCCAAGGCCAAGTTGGAGGAAATCGCGGCGCGTTTGGCCGGCGCAATTGACGTAGAGCGACATTTAAGGAGGGAAAAAGGCGAAAAGGGGCTTCTGGATCTAAACCCGCGACGGGCAATTTCCTTCGGGAAAATCTCCAGGAGAGGTGTGGGGCAGCCACCCTGGCACCCGGGCAGCCAGGATGGCTGCACCACATTGGCGGGCACTACGCGCGGAAGTTTCGGGCGCTCAGGACGGCTTCACGATGCTCGCGCGCACGAGCAGGAGAAGGTGGCGGCCGTTCGATGGCGTGTCGAAACCTGGGACGGAGGCGGCTTCGTCGAGCCCTCGGAAAACGACGGTTTGCCCGGAGATGAAGGTAATCTCGGTGGTTATTTTGCGCGTGGAGAAAATGGGCTGGCGGATTTCGTCTTGCGTGAAGGGCTCGTCCGGCACTCCGGGTTTGACGAGGCGATCGATAAGTTTTTCGCCTGGCGCGCGCTTGGCGGGCATCGCCTTGCCGGAGGGATAGCTTATGAAGCCCAGGAATTCGACGATCTGAGGGACCATTTGCAGGGTGATTTCCTCGCCCTCACCCACGGTGGGCTCGACCTCGGCGGTGATGCCGCAGTTGCGCGTCTCGAACGTGGTGGGGACGGTCTTGCCGTCTTTCCGCTCGAACTCGGTCGGGTAGCGAAACTCGCGGATGATTTCGATGGTGGCCCGCTGTTTTGACTTGGTAATGACGCGCGGAGCGCTGATCAGGTCGACGCCTTTTTTGGCGTTGAGCGCGCGGATGAACTCTTCGGACTTTTTCGCGTCCAGAATCGCGCTGGGTGCCACGGGTGGATTTTTGGTGGGCGTGATGGGATCCGCCAATTCAAGCTCAGACAAGGCTTCTTTGGTGAGCTCGATGAAGCGGAATTCCACTTCGACCTGGGGGAACTTCGCGGTGGGTGTTTCTTGCGCTGTGAGAAGACGAGCCGTTGCGGTCAGGACGAGGGCGGCGAGCAAGGGGGCGCTTTTCATAGCGCGGGGTGTAGTCGCATAGCGCGCGGTTTACGAGACGCAAACAGGCGAGGTGGCGATTCTGATCGGAAAAATCGGGCGAGAAATCCGCGAAGCCAATCCGCCTCCCGAAATCCCTATGGAATGCGAAAGAATTTCCCTGAGTAAGGGCATTTCACCTCGGTACCCGCAGGGAATCCTCGCACATCGATGTACCCAGCCTGCGGAGCGTGCGGGCTGACGACGTAACCCGGCTTTCGCTCGACTGGGATCGCGTTTGGCATTTCAGCAGACGCCGCGGGCGGGGCCACGGCTGGCGGCGCCTCGAGGCGCCGCTCAGGAGAAGGCGGAGCTTCAATCGGTTTGACGAGCTTGGCGCGGACGAGCAGCAGCAGTTGACGGCCGGCAGAGGGCAGCTCGAAATCCTTGACTTGTTCAGCGGCGGCGATGCCTTGGAAGACCACGGTCTGCCCGGTGAAGACCGAAATCGAGGTGCTCAGCTTGCGCGTATGAAAAACGGGCTGCCGAGTCTCGTCGGGCGCAAATGGCGGATCGGGAATCCTTGGCTGGGTCAGCCGGTGAATCAGCTTATCGCCCGGCTTGGGCTTCGCCGGCATCGCCGTGCCCGAGGGGTAGCTCTTGAATCCGAGAAACTCGACCACCTCCGGCTCCAGCTTCAGATCGATCTCCTCATTCTCCCCCACGGTGGGCTCGACCGCCACGGTCACGCCGGTGTTCCGCGTCTCAAAAGCGGTTCCCACGAGCTTCCCATCCTTGCGCTCGTATTCTGTAGGGTAACGAAACTCGCGGACGATCTCAATGACCGCGCGCACTTGCGCCCGGGTGGTGATGCGCGGGGCGCTGAGCAGGTCGGCGCCTTCCGTGTCATTCAGCTTGCGCAGAAAATCCTGCCCCTCCGTCTCATCCAGCACGGCGCCGATGCCCAAATGCTCCGGGTCGCCGGGCGCAGCGGTGGGCGGCTTGTACGTGAATGCCGCACTGCGCGGCAAGTTGAGCTCGCGCATCTGCGCATCAGGCAATTCGATGAAGCGGCATTCGATTTCGACCTGAGCGGCGTTGGTGCCTGGGTTCTGCGCCCCTGCCGCCAGCGTCACGCTCGGCGTTGAGCCCGGCGAAGTCTCCGCGGCCGTAAGAGTGATCGCGGCGATGCCCGCGGCGACGGCCACCGCCGCGATGGATCTGGCGAGGCAACGCTGAGGGAAGAGTTGGAAACTGCGCGGTACGCCCTTCATGCCGCTGTTTACGATACCTCTAGTGCTCGTGTCGACCAGAACGCCGCGCCGTTTGATAGCAGGCCGACAATCGCACCGCGGGTCGTATACTCAGTGATTGAAGACAAACTCCGCTGAATTCAGCAGCGCCCAGAGGAGGTCTTCCGTGGCGGTGCGCCGTGTCGCGCCGGGCGCGGCGAAGGCGGCGGTGGCGAGTTGGAGCTCTTCGTGTGTGGGCGGCCGCGTGTAACACGCCAGGTAGAGTTGCGTGGCGATTTCGGGAGCAGTGGCCGGGCTGTCGGCGAGCTTCTTTACGCGCGCGGTGGTCTCGTCGCTGGCGAGCTTGGCTTGGAGCTGGCGCGAGTTCATGAGGTGCAGGGCCTGCACCACGCTGGGACGGACATCGCGTTCGCAGGGGCAATCGCTGCTGGAGTTGGGCCGGCCGAAGGCGTCCATGGTTTGCGAGTCGATCTTATAGGTCCACGCCTGCATGGCGCGGCTGCCGGGCGGCATGCCGGCGTAGGCGGTCGGGAATGCCGGTGACGTCGGCGAGGGCATCGGCAAGGACTTCGGCAGGGAGGCGGCGGCGGTAGGAGCGAGAGAAATTGCGCGTGTCGGCGGTGTTGAATTCGTTCGGCGTGGAGCTGAGCTGGTAGAGATGCGAGCTGAGGATCGTGCGCATCAGCGCCTTCAGATCGTACTTCTGCCGCACGAGTTCCTGCGCGAGCGCGTCGAGCAGCGCGGGATTCGCGGGTGGATTCGAAATGCGAAAATCGTCCACGGGATCGACGATGCCGCGGCCGAAGAACGCGGCCCAGACGCGGTTCGCGGCGGCGCGGGCGAAGAATGGGTTCTTCGGGATCGGTCATCCAGTCGGCGAGGTCGCGGCGCGGATCGGTGTTCGCGTCGGCCTTCGCCGGGGGGCCATCGGGCGGCTGCGGTGGCATCACTTCGCCGGTGACGGGATGTTTCACCGAGGAGCCGGAGGCGAAATAGAACGTCTCGTTGCCGGCGGAGATCGGCGCGCGAAATGCCCGGCGCCTTTGCGTTTCACCGTGCCGAAGAACGCGGCCATCTTGTAGAAGTCGTCCTGGCCCCATTTTTCGTTCGGATGATGGTGGCACTTCGCGCAATCGAGCCGCACCCCGAGGAAGAGCTGGCTGAACATCGTCGTGAGGTCCTCCGGCTCCCGGCGATCGCGATAAATGACCGCGGGGCCGACTGCGATGCGTGCTCCCCTCGGCGAGCACGATCTCGCGCACGAACTGATCGTACGGTTTGTTCGCGCGGAAGCTTTCGCGCAGCCATTGATCGAGCGTGTAGACGCTCTTCACGCCGACGCGGTCCGTATTCGGGCGCAGCAGATCGGCGCATTTGTTCGCCCAGAAATCGGCGTAGAGCGGGCTGGCGAGCAGGCGCTCGATGAGCTTCGCGCGCTTGTCGGGCGACTTATCCGCGATGAAAGCGGCAGCCTCCTCCGGAGTGGGCAGCGTGCCGATGGTATCGAGCGATGCGCGGCGCAAAAACTCGCCGTCCGAGCACGGTTCCGACGGAAAGAGCCCGAGCCGCTTGAACTGCGCATAAGCGTGCTCATCGATGAAGTTGCTCACCGTCAGCCCGGTGTACTTGCCCTCCGGCAGCAGCCGATCCGCGGCCACGGTGATCTGCGAATCGGCCACCAACCCCATGAAGCGCGCGACAATCACCGCCTGTCCGCTCACCTTGCCGATGCCGATGAGCCCGGCTTCGGTCACGCGGGCGATCTCCTTTTCGTTCGAGCTGAAGTCGACGAGATCGGTTACGTCGCGGACCGCGCCGTTGGAGTAATGCGCGCGCACGAGCAGGCGCTGCGTGGCCCCTTTGCGGTACCGGCGGTCGGCGGGGAAAACGGAAAGGCTGCGCAGCGTTGGCTCATCCTTCGCCTGGAAGACCGTGCCGCTGCCAATCCACTGCGCCAGCAACCGATACGCATCGGAATTTTTGTCGAAGCGCTCGCCGCCTTCGTGCGGCACCGCCTGCGTCGCCTTCAGCAGCAGCAGGCTCTCCGCGGGATACGAGGGGAAAACGCGCCGCCCGCGGGCGTCTTTCACGATCTGGTTGAAGTCCGCTTTGGGATCGAAGGAGAAGACCGTGAGCCGGAAACCGTTCTGCCCGTCCGGCTTCGCATGGCACGCGCCCGCGTTGCACCCCGCTTTGCTGAGCACGGGCAGCACGTCGTGCATGAAAGTGGGCGTCGCCTTCTCCGGCGCCGGCTGAATCTCGACAGGAATCTCGATGCGCTGCTCACCGAGCGTCGCGACGAGCGCGGCGGTGCCGGGCTTCCGCGCACGGACACGGCCGCCGGGCTCGACTGCGAGGAGATCGGGAGCCGTGAAGGCGACGGAATCCGTGGCGTCGGCCTCGAAGCCATCGCGGAGCTTGGCGGTCAGGCGGACGTGCGCGGTTTCTCCGGTGCGAAGTTTGAGGGTCGCCGGCTCGGCAATGAGCGTAACAACCGCCGCCGCCGCGAGCTTCGCCGGCGTAATCGGTGGCGCTTTCGCAAGCTCGGCGCGGGAAGGCGCGGTAAGGGAGCAAAGGAAGGCGAACGAAATAACGAGCAGAGTGGCCAGCTCGAGATGCGAGCGTTGGGGAGCGCAGGCTTCCAGCCTGCCCTGGCCGGCATCCTGCCGGGCAGCAGGACGCGCGCCGTTCGCTCGCGCGGCACCCAATTCCGTATCAACGTCCGCGCGGCGGCGAAGCAGGATGCTTCGCCGGGCAGGCTGGAAGCCTGCGCTCCCCAAGGCCCACAACTGGGCTAGCCACGTACTCATTGGATTTTGGCGATGGTCTGACATCATTTTGCCGCAGTAGCTTTCACCTCGCTCGCCTCCAGCTTCGTCGCCAGCTTTCCGTCCTTATTCCAAACCAGCACGCGCCCATCTTCCGAGCCTGCAAAAACCCGGTCCGCGGTAGGCGTCGCGGCCACGCAATAGAGCGTTCCCTCAACCGCCTCCAGTTTGCGCTCCTTCGCGGCGTCGCTTCGTTGCCCGCCGCTATGCGCTTTCAGCTCCGTGTAGTTCATCGCCGTGCCCGCATTCGTCACTGCCAGGATCGGACCAGAGGGTGACCACGTCACAGCGTTGATCGCGCTCGTATGCGTGCCCAGCGAGGTGATCCGCTCCTTCGTTTTCACATCCCAAACCTTGAGCTGTTGATCGGCGCCGCCGCTCACGAGTTGTGACCCATCCGCGTTGAAGGCCACCGAGAGCACTTGCGCCACGTGCCCTTCCAGGCGCGCGGTTTCCTTCTGCGTGGGGAGGTCCCAGATCTTCACCAGTTTGTCGCCACCGGCGGTGGCGAGCAGCTTTCCATCGGCACTCAGCGCGAGATCGAAGATCGTATCGGAATGCGCCGGCCACGAGGCGGTGATCGCGCCGCTCGCGAGGTCGGCCAGCCGAATGATGCCGCTTTCGGCCATGCGGCCATCGGCGATAACGAGGCGGTTTTCCTTCCCGAGAAAACGCAGCGCGGTGATGCGATCGGTGAGCCCGGCGGTGAGCTCGCGTTCCTTGGCCAGCGTGGCGGCGGTCCAGATCACCACGCGCCGAAAAGCGCCGCTGGCGATGCGCGCCCCATCGGCGCTCCAGGCGATCGATTGCACGGGATCGGGATGCGCCTCGGCACGTCCGGCGAGCGTCAGATTCGTCGCCGCGACCGTGAAGACGAGAAGCTGGTTTCCGCACCCCACCGCCAGCCGCGAGGCATCCGGCGAAAGCGCCATCGCGAGCACCGGATGGTACGAGGGCGGCAACGCGGCGAGCGTCACCGGGCGCGGCGCCGACTCAGCGGCGAGTGCCGCGGCATCCCATGGCGCGCCCTCTTTCACCCAGCGCGTGAGCACGTCGATCTGCGCGGGCGTGAGCTGCTTCTTCGGCGGCATGTGCGGATCGGCGCCGGCCTCGAGCGAAGGAATCATCTCGCCTTTCGCGGGGTCCCCCGGCACCAGCGCGGCGCCCGTTTCGCCCCCCTTCAGCAGGCCTTCCCGTGTAGTCATCACAAGCCCGCCTTTTTTCTTTTCCTCGTTGTGACAGTTGAAGCAGTTCGCCTTCAAAATCCGCATCGCCTCGGCCGATTGGGGCGCGGCGTCGCTCCGCGCGGGCAGCAGCGCGAGAAGCAGCAGGAGGAAGGTGTACGGCTGAGGGAGTGCCATTACGATAGTGGAAGGAATAACTCGCACACGCGCGCCTGCTTAGGAAGAGATGGGTTCGTTCGCCACGTATTAGCCCCCGCCGCGCGGCTCGCTAAGAAACCGCCCGCCAATGGGTCAGCTTTCCACTTCCCAATTCATGCGCGACCCCTTCGCAAAATCCCGTGAGCTCTTCGAGCGCGCGCAGGCCAGCATCGCCGGCGGCGTCAATAGCGGCATCCGCAAAATGGAGCAGCCGGTGCCGCTGTATTTCGAGCGCGGCATGGGCTCGCGATTGTTCGACGTGGATGGCAACGAGTATCTCGATTTCCAATGCGGGCAGGGTGCGCTGCTCTTCGGCCACGCGCCGCCGGGCCAGGCGCGGGCGATCGCCGCCCAAGCGCAGCTAGGCACGCATTGGGCTGCGCAGAGCGAGCTGGAAATCGAGGTGGCCGAACGGCTGCAGCGGATGATTCCCAGCGCGCAGCGCGTGCGTTTCAACAACTCCGCCACGGAAGTGGTGATGAGCGCGCTACGGCTCGCGCGCGGCCTCACCGGCAAACCGCTCGTGCTGAAATTCGAGGGCCACTACCATGGCTGGTCCGATGAAGGCCTGGTCGGTTTCGCGCCGCCGCAAGATCGCTGGGGGCCGGATGAAGAGCCGGCGCCCCTGCACCCGAGCCAGGGCGTGATCCCCGAAGTGCTCGGCAAATTCGTGGTCGCGCGCTGGAATGACCCGGAGCACCTGCGCCGCCGCGTGGAGCAGTACCGCGGCCAGATCGCCGCGATCATTTTCGAGCCGGCGCTCTGCAATACCGGCTGCATCGAGCCCGCGCCGGGCCAGCTCCAAACCATCCGTGAGCTGTGCGACCGCGAGGGTGCGCTGATGATTGCCGACGAAACGATCACCGGCTTCCGGTTCGGCGCCGCGGGCGCGCAGGGTCACTACGGCTTTTCACCGGACCTCACGGTGCTCGGCAAGGCGATCGGCGGCGGGGTGCCTTTTGCCGCGCTCGCCGGCAAGGCCTCCGTGTTTGAGCCGATCATCAAGGGGAGCGTGGTCCACGCCGGCACGCTCAATGCCAATCCGCTCTGCCTTGCCGCCAGCCGCTGGTGTCTCGATGAAATTATCGGCGCGGGCGCGGAGCATCCGGCGCGCGTGGAGCGGCTCGGCATCCGCCTGATGCGGGAGCTGGAAGCGCTCGCGCACGAGCACCGCATCCCGCTGCGCGCGCAAGGTCCCGGCCTCGTCTTTCACACCGCGATGCTGCGCGATCTCGATGATCGCGCACCGATCCGCGACTACCGCGATTACGCGCGGCGGCACGATCAGCCGCGCTGGGCGCACCTGCGCCGCTGCCTGTTGGAAAAGGGCGTGCGCGCGATCGAGCGCGGCCTCTGGTTCATCAGCCTTGCGCACACCGAGGCCGATATCGACGAAGCCCTGGAAAAAGCGGCTGCCGCCATGGCGCGCCACGCCGAAGAGTGGACGCCCTCCGCATGAGTACGCCACGCGTCGTTTGCGCCGGATTGTTTCACGAGACCCACACCTTCGTCGAAGGGACTACTCCCGCGGCCGCCTTCGAGTGGCGGCTCGGCGCGGAATTGCTCGCGGCCCGCGGCGACGCTTCGCCGTGGGGCGGCGCGCTGGAATTGGCCGCCGAGCTCGGCTGGCAGGTGGAGCCGCTGCTCGACGCGCGCGCCGTGCCGAGCGCGATCGTGGAGGGCGCCGTGCTGGAGCAGTTCTGGCGCGAGTTTTCCAGCCGCGCCCGCCGCTGGCACGAGGCGGATCTCGACGGCGTATTCCTGGTGCTGCACGGGGCGATGGTCGCCACCAAGCATCGCGATGCCGAAGGCGAGCTGCTCCGCCGCATCCGCGAAGAGCTCGGATGGCGCCGCGTGCCGATCGTCGCCGTGCTCGACTTGCACGCGAACACCACGCGGGCCATGGCGCAGCACGCCTCCGGCCTGGTCACCTACCGCGAGAATCCGCACGCGGATGCGCGCGAAACCGCGCAGCGCGCCGTCCGCCTGCTCGATCGCTGCATGCGCACCGGCGAAACGATCAAGACCGCCTGGCGCGGCACGAATATCGTCTGGCCGCCCGGCGGCACCGGTACGGCGTTCGAGCCGATGCTCACGCTCGAAGCCATGGCGCGCGACTTGGAACGGAATGAGCCCGGCGTGCTCGAAGTGAATATCTGCGCCGGCTTTTCTTTCGCCGATACACCCGATACCGGCGTGAGCTTTGCGGTCGTCCACACGCCGGAGTGCGCGCATCCCGAAGCCGTCCTTGACCGGCTGGCCAGCACCGCGTGGGAGCGCCGCGAGGAGGGCTACGTGCGCGGCGAGGCCGTGGAAACGGTGCTCGCGCGCATTGCCCCGGAGCCGTGGGGGCCGTTCGTCCTCGCGGAAGAATCCGACAATATCGGCGGCGGCGCGCCCGGCGATGGCACCGGCCTGCTGCGCGCCCTCATCGCGAATGGCGCGGAAAACGCCGCGGTCTGCCTGGCCGATCCCCGCGCGGTCGAGCGGCTCTGGGACTTGCTCCCGGGCCTGCGCGCCACGCTCCCGCTCGGCGGACGCGGCAGCCGCTACGACGCCGGCCCCGTTACCCTCGAGGTGGAAATGGTCCGCCGCTCGGATGGCCATTTCGAGCTGGAAGACAAGGGAAGCCATCTTGCCTCGCTCTGCGGCGATGCTTTCGACATGGGCCGCAGCGTCCTCGTCGCGCACCGCGGGATTCTCATCCTGCTCACGAGCAAGCGTACGCCGCCGATGGACCTCGGCCAATGGCACAGCATGGGCGTGGACCTCACATGCCTGCGCATCATCGGCGTCAAAGCCGCCATCGCGCACCGGCGCGCCTACGATCCGATCGCCCGCGCCAGCTACCTGGTCGACACGCCCGGCGCGTGCCGCGGCGATCTCACCAAGCTCGATTACCGCCACATCCGCCGTCCCGTCTACCCGCTCGATCGCGATTTCTAGATCCTTACATCCATGCCGGACATCACGTATCCTCGCGACTCCGCCACGCCAGGCTCGCATCTCCCCTTCAGCCCGTGCGTCTGCGTGGGCGATCTGATTTTCGTCTCCGGCCAGGCGTCGGTGGATGCGGAGGGCAAAATTGTCTCCGATACTTTCGAGGGCGAGTTTCGCCGGTCGCTGGAAAACGTCGCCAAAGTGCTGGAGGCCGCGGACAGCGATCTCGCGCACGTGGTGCAGGTGCGCAGCTACATCCGCGACGCCGAGGAAGTGCCGCTCTACAATCAGCTCTACCGCGAATACTTCCACGAGCCCTTCCCCGCGCGCACGACGATCACGAACTGCCTGCCCGCCGCGCTGCGGTTCGAGGTGGAGGTGGTGGCCGTGAAACGATCCGCCTGATCCGTCCGATCCGCCCAAAAACACGTTGAACGATTTCGCCATTTGCCCCTCTCACTAAGGTAAATGGACCTCACCCCGCCCACGGCGACGGCCGCGCACCTGCGCGCGCTGGGGGAAAATAGCGTGGTCACGCCGGAGGAGGCCGCCGCGCTCGAGCGCCATTTGCGCTTGGGCCTGCCGTGGAAAACCTGGAGCGAGCGCCTGCTGCTCGCCCTCGGCATGGCGCTCTTCGCCACCGGCGTGATTTTCTTTTTCGCGTACAATTGGTCCGCCCTGGCGGTCTGGCAGAAATTCACGGTGATCGAGGCGGGCGTGTTGATCTGCGCCGGCTGGGCGGCCTGGAAGGGGCTCGGCAATTTCGCCGGGCAGATCGGCGTCATGGCGGCCTGCGTGCTGGTCGGCGTTTTCCTCGCAGTCTTCGGGCAAATCTACCAGACGGGCGCGGATGCCTTTGAGCTGTTCCTCGGCTGGGCTGCGCTCATCACGCCATGGGTGGTGCTCACGCGGTTTGGCGCGCTTTGGATGCTCTGGCTCCTCCTGCTTAATCTCGGCCTCGGGCTCTACTGGGACCAGACCGCGTTTTTCTCGCGCATCGGCGCGCACAAACTTTGGGACCTGCTCGCCTTTCTTGCGGTGCTCAATGCGCTGGCCCTGGCGGCGCGCGAATTCGGCGCCGCGCGCGGCTGCGAATGGCTGCAGGAAGGCTGGCTGCGCGCGGCGCCGCTGCTCGCCGTCTTCGGCACGCTCACCACCGCCATCTGCGGGATGATCGTTCTCGGCTGGCTCGGCGGCGGCGCGGCCTGGCTGCCGGTGGGCGTCTGGGCGGCGGCGCTTCTCGCGGGCTATTACGTCTACCGGTTCAGATGGCCGAGCCTCTTCGGCCTCTCGGTCATCGCCTTGAGCCTCTGCGCGGTGCTCATCACGTGGATCGGCCATGCGTTGCTCGAAGGAAGGCACGATCCCTTCGGCATGTTCCTGCTCATGTGCCTTATCGCGATGCTCATCTTCGGCGCCGCCGTGCAATGGCTCCGCTCCGTGGCGCGCGCGATCGGGGAGGGGACTCCATGAAATTGCCGGACCTCCTGCGAGAGGCCGAAAGCGCCGGCCTCCTCACGCCCGCGCAGGCCGGGCGCGCCACCAGCTTTCTTCAGCAGCAGGCGCAGGACGATCGCCGGATGCCATGGTATTTGCAGGCGCTCATCGCGATCGGCGCCTGGTTTGCCGCGGCATTTTTCCTCGGGTTCCTCTTCGCGCTCCTCGCGGATACGTTGCTCAAATCGAGCATCTCACGGCTCGTTTTCGGCGTCCTGATGATCGGCGGCGTCACCGCCCTGCGGCAGATGGTGAAGAGCGTTTTCCTGCACCAGATAAGCCTGGCCGGCAGCGTCGCCGGCCACGTGCTGCTCTTCTCCGCCGCCGATGGCCTCACGCACGAGCTCTTTGCCATCATGGTCACCGCCGTCCTCCTGGCGGCCATTCTCTACCCGTTCTACGACGACCCGCTGCACCGCTTCCTTTCCTGTGGCACCGCCCTCGGCCTTTCCACGGTCTGGCTTTATCTGAAGCTCGCACACCCCTTCACTTTCAAGTCGGCTGTCGATGCCCTGCTGCAGCCCGCGCAATGGCTCTACCACGGCAGTGTCCTCGCGCATGGCCTGGCGCTTTGGTTTGCCCTGGCGCGTCCCGGCGCGGGGCGGGTCTGGCGGCCGCTCGGTTATGCCGCCGCGGTCTCGCTGCTCCTCCTGCTGCTGATGCGGCTCCTCCCGTGGGATGCCGCCATTTTCACCATGCACTACCCGGTGGCGGCGATCGTCGGCACCGCGCTCATCGGCCTCTGTTTCTGGGCGCGCGGAGAATTGCGCCGCGATCCTGTGATGCTCGCCGTGCTCGCCGGCGTGGTGCTGCTCAGCGTGGTGGCGAACCCGGCGATCGTCGCCGCGCTCGCCCTGCTCGTCCTCGGCTACGGCTTGCAAGATCGAGCGCTCCTGACGCTCGGCGGCCTCTACCTCCCGTTCGTCCTCACGCTGTATTACTACAATCTGAACCTCGACCTCATGCGCAAATCGCTCCTCCTCATGGGGAGCGGCGCGGTGCTCCTCGCGCTCTATGCGTTCATCTCGCGCGTGCATTTGCCCGTCCCGGAAAGGAGCTCCGCATGAAGCCACGCCTCCTCGTGCACGTGCTCATCACCGCCGGGGTGCTCGCGCTCTTCCAGTTTTTCATCTGGCAAAAACAGCAGGTGCTCGCTCGCGGCGCCACCATCCTGCTCAAGCTCGCGCCCACAGATCCCCGTTCGCTCATGCAGGGCGATTACATGGTGCTCCGCTACGAAGTCGCCAACGAAGTCCCGGCCGATTCCGATGGCCGCCGCCGCGGAAAGATCGTCGTCGCCCTCGATGAAAACGGCGTCGCCAAATTCGCCCGCGCGCCGGATGCCCAGCCCCTCGCCCCGAACGAGCACCTCCTGAAATACTACCGCGAAAGCCCCCTGCGCGTGCGCCTCGGCGCCGAATCGTTCTTCTTCCAGGAAGGCGAAGCGGAGCGGTTCGCCAAGGCCAGGTACGGCGAGCTGAAGGTAGCCCCAGACGGCAGCAGCGTCCTCGCGGGCCTCCGCGACGACTCGCTCCAGCCCATTGCCGCGGCCCCGCCGGCGGAGAAGGACCCGTAAAGTAAGCGGGCTAGTTTGAGCCCGGCGTTTGCAGAGAGGCCCGCGCGCGCAGCACCTCCTCCACCCCGAGCGATTTCGGCGTGTGGATGGTTCCAGCGGCGCCGGCTTTCACTTTGCTCACCAGATCGCGCGCGTTCTTTTTCACCTGATGGAGAGCCGCCTCGAGTGCCGTCGCTTCGACGGAGGGGCGGTACGAGTTGCCCTCGTGAAACACCGCCGTGCCACCATTCACGCTCAACGACGATCCGCCAATCATGAGCGTCCTTTGCATGGAAAGCGCACCGCTGTTCCGCAGTGGGGCGTCGATGAAAGTGCCCTGCTCCAGCGCGAGTTGCGTGCCTTTGCCGATGCGGAGATCGGCGCGCGGGCCGAGGCGGCGAAAGAGCACGTCCTTCAGCAGGAGCGTGCAGGGGCGGCGGCCTTTGCCGCTGGAGACATCCATGGCAAACGGATTGATCGCGGAGGAAAGAATGACCGCGCCGGTGAAGCTGTGCGCTCCATCGCCGAAGACCAGCACGTCGGTGCCCAGGCAATCGGCGATGAACATGTTGCGGTAATGCGTGACGCTTTCGCCCACGTCGGCGAGGCCGGTGGAGTTGCCGATGCTGATGTAGCCGTCGATCTCGCAGTGGCAATCGTCGTGCGCGCTGAAGCCGTCGTCGCCACTCCCGATGGTGGTGATGTTCTCGAAATGCGTGTCGCGGGCGAGGCCGTGGATGTTGAACCCGTCGTTGTAGACGTGCTTCACCACGAGATTGCGCACGCGCAGATGAGAGCCGGTGAGCGACATCACCACGCCATTCCCGCGCGCGGGGTAGCGAAGATTCGCGGCGGCGAAATCCTGGCCGGGCTCGAGCCGGAAATAGAAAGCCTGCTCGGCCGCCACGTAGGTCCATTCGCGCGGCTTCAGCTCGTCCGTTTTCTTCAGCGGCGCGCTCGTGCCTTTCGAGGTGCGGCCCATGTGGTTCATCTCGCCATTCCATAGGAAGAACCAGCGGCCGAGCATCGCGTCGTCCATGCGCGGCACGAGCTTCGTCTTGCGGAAGAGGCCGGGCGACACCTGCTCGGCGTCGCGCACCGGCTCGCTGCCATCGAGGATCGCGCCGTGGCCATCGAGCGTGATGAGGCGGCCCAACTCGCCGTGCTTGTTCGAGAAATCGGCGCTCTCGGGATAGACCGCCGGCTTGAGGTGGATCGTATCGCCGGGCTGCGCGAGGCGGATCGCTCGGGTGATGGTCTTCAACGGCTTTGCGAGTCCATCCTGCGTGTCATCGCCCGCGGCCGGATCGACGTGCAAATCGCGTCCGGGAGCGGCCGGGGCCGCGGGCGCTGCTTTCGCTGCGTCGCTGTTCGCGGGCGGTCGGCGGGCATGCGCGACCTCATTTTCCTGCTCAGTGACTTCGCTGAAGGTATTCGGCTGCTGGTGCAAATCGAGCACGCGCCAGGCGAGCTCGGCCAATTTCAAATCCACCCGCTGATCGCGGAGCTGCCGCAGGGCGGCCTCGCCCTCGGTGCCCATCGCGCGCAACGCATTGCCGACGGGACGATAGCCCCAATCGGCGTCGTCGCGCAGGCAGCCGGCGCCGTAGCGTTCGAACGCGAGCTTCAGTGCGGAGAGCATGTGCGGGCGCAGGGAGGCGATCTCCTTCTCATGGCGCGCGGCGATGACGCCGAGCGACACGGCGGCGCGCGCGGCCACCGAGGAATCGAGCGTGCTCAGCGTGCCGATCAGCGGCAGGATGGCGGCATTCGAGCGGCGCAAATTGCCCAGCGCTTCCGCCGCGGCGAAGGCGGTGAAGCGGTCGGGGTCGAGCATGGTGGCGCGCAGAAAAGCGACCTGCTCCAGCCGGGGTTGAATGAGGATCGCGCGCATCGCGGCCATGCGCACCATCGCATTGGCATGCGTCTTCACGGTCACCGCGAGCTCATCGCCGGGGAAAGGCCGCAGCTTGCGCAGCGCGATCACCACGCTCTCGACCAGCATGTGATTTCCATGAGGTTCCAGCGAGGCGAGCAGCGCCCTCGCGGTGGGCGGATGCCTGAGCTCGCCGAGCGCGAGCGCGGCCATGCAACGCACGCCGTTTTCGGGATCACGGAGCGCCGCCTCAATCTGGGGCGCCACCTTCGCCGGCTCGGCCGTGCTCGTTTTCGCCAGCGCGAGCAGCGCCATGCGGCGCTCGATCAGGCTGGCGGATTTCAGCAAGGGCGAAAGCTCCTCCGGGGTGGCCTTCAGCTTGCCCGCGATTACTTGCTCCAGCGCGCGAAATCGTGCGGGCAGCCCGGCCTTTGGCCAGCCTTCGGCGGACGGTACCGGGACGAAGCCGCGGTCGAGATGTTGCATCTCATCGGCCACGGCGAGGATGCTCTTGGCGCCTTTTGCATTGAAAGGGTGCCATGAAGGATCGAGCGGAGAGGAGGTCATGAAGCTCACCTCCACGCCGGTCTGCCGGCAGAGGAACAGCAGGTCGTCGACGTGTTTCATCTGCGCCTGGCGGGCGCAGTTTCCGTAGACGGTGAGGCTGTCCACCAGACCTTCGCGCACCCACGTTTCCACATCCATGTAATGCGAGCCGGCGGTCTGCATCATCTCCGGCACGTTCCACATTTGCGGGGAGTGGATGTCGTCGCCATTCAAAATCACGCCGATTTTTTTGCCGTGCGGTTTCAACGCGGCGCGCAGCTCGCGCAGGAAGGCGGTGAGATAGGTGCCGCGCAGGCGCAGCCAGTCCTGGCGGGTGGCGAAACGCTTGAACGGCTCGGTGCGCAAATCGGCGCGGTGGAGCTTCTTGAACGCCTCCACGATCGGCTCGCCGAAGCCGAACTCGTCCTGGAAACGCATCGAATAATTCTCCGCGTAGGTGAGGAAGGTGAGGCCGTCATAGCCGGCCTTCAGCGTCTCGCTGACGTGGAGATCCACGAGCGCCTTGCGCGCCTCGGGGTAGGCCATCTCGATCGGGCCGCCCTGCCGGCGCGTCCCGTGGCGATTGAGCGGCGCCCACTCCGGGTACGCGAGCTTCAGCTTCGACTCGAAGGGAAACGGGTAATCGCCAAAGGTGGGCGTATCCGCGGGCGCGCCCCAATCGAACATGGTGCTGACGCCCCAAATCTCCTGGCCGCGCGCGTGTGCCGCCTTCACCGCGAGCTCGTCCGGCTTCACGTTGGCATAGAGCCAGAGGTACCATTGCCAGAGCGAATAGTAGCGCGGGTTTTCCGGGCGCGCGTGCATGGTCTCGACCCACGCCGCTTCCTCCAGCCCGCGCCAATAAATCCGCCGCGCCCGCGTGACCTCGCGGAAAAAATCGAAGGCCGCCTCGATGCTCCCGGGCGAATCGATGGAGAGCGACGAGCCGGCGAAATGGTTGTCGCCCGTGCTGACGAAGACGTCCATCTGCGCGGGCGGGGCAGGGGCCTGTGCGCGCAGGGACGGTGCGAGGAGCGAGGCGGCGGCCAGCGCCGCCAGAAGAGGGGTCGGGTTCATGCAGGGGATGAGGCGTCGATCTTCCACGGCCCCGGAACCTTAGGCCAGCCGGTCGAGCGCCCAGCGCGCGCGCCGCCCAATATTTCACCTTGCTAAACCTTTGCCGGTGTGCGTACGTTTTCGGAAGGTGTCGGGTGACTCCATTGCACGGTGTGCTCGTTCCCCTTTCCGTCGCAACTGCGTGCCGGGCATGATGGCTGATCCATCTGCCAGCCGCAACGTTCGTCTATAGCCGGCCGCCGCGTGGCAGCCGGGCGCGTGGGAGGAGCGGAGCACACGATGGAATGGCCCGGACACCTCGGCTCAGCGGGGCGCGATCCCGCTCGCCGGACGTTCCTATTTTCGGGAGCGCCCGCCGGGCAGATCGCCAAAGGCTTGCCGGTCGCGGTGGCGATTTTGCGCCGCCCGGTTCCCTCGCCCGCATCCACCTGCGCCGCCATCACCAGAAAACACCGCCATGAGCAACTATAACTCCAAGTCGTCGGGCCGCCGTTCGGGACGCGGCCCTCGCCGCCGCCGCGAGCGGGATGATGACTACCGTCCCGCCAACACCACCGCACCCAAAACCGCCGAGAAGCCCTCCCTCTGGCAGAGGATCATGGGCATTTTCAGCCCGAAAAAATCCGCGCCCGCCAGCCGCAACGGCTCGCCGCGCGCGCAAAGCCCCCGCCCCGCGAGCACCGTCACCAGCAGCTATCCCGGCAACTCCGCGCCGCCGCGCCAGGAACGCGAGCCGCGGGAGTCGCGCAAGCCCGAGGCGGTGGAAGTGACCACCGCCAAGCTCTACGTCGGCAATCTCTCCTTCGACGCGACCGAGAGCGACCTCAGCGAGCTCTTCGGCGGGGTCGGCATCGTGCAGAACGCCGACATCGTGAGCCACAAGGATACCGAGCGCTCGAAGGGCTTCGGCTTCGTCACCATGGCGAGCGTGGATGAAGCCAAGCGCGCCGTGGAAGTCCTCCACGACAAAGACTTCATGGGCCGAAAGCTCGTGGTGAGCGGCGCCAAGACGCCGGTGGAGCGTTAGACGCGCCCGCCAGCCAAAGGAAACGATTTGCGGGGGATTCGCCGGGGGGCGGGTCTCCCGCTTTTCGTGTACCGCTACTCCGCGGGTGCGGAGGTGGTCTCGGAGACCGCCGGCTCGGGAGCGGCCGCCACGGGCGTGGTCGCTTCCACCGGCTTCGGAGCGGCGGGCGTTTTGCGGGGGGCGGCGGGCTTGCGGACGCGCGGTTTCGTGGCGGCGACGGCCGCTTCCTTGGCCTTCACCTTCTTGCGTTCGAGGTAGTTGGAACGGCGGCGGCGCTTGATGATCTTATCGTATTGCTTGCCCATGAGTCGGTTTTTTGGAGAGAAAAGGGAGACTCACTTAGTGTCTCGGCCCGCGGCGGTCAAACCCGTTTTCGGAAATAGCTCACCAAGGAGGTGGCGCCGACCCCGAAATGCCAATGAGCCAAACCCGTACGCAATCAGTTGCCAAATCACTTCAGCGCGTCCAGTTTAGGCCACGCACACGGACTGCCCCCCGCGCTCGGAGTACGTAACCAATAACTCCGCTGGCGCTCGCCGGGCAGGTGGTTCGCGACGAAAAAGTTGACGCGCCCCCATCCCCTCATGAGTACGCGCCCAGCGATTTCAGAAGACATGGAACACATCCGCAACATCGCCATCATCGCGCACGTCGATCACGGCAAGACCACGCTCGTCGATCAGCTGCTCAAGCAGTCCGGCACCTTCCGCGCCAACCAAGCCAAGGCCACGCGAGGAGCGCATCATGGACTCCATGGACCTCGAACGGGAAAAGGGCATCACCATCCGCGCCAAGAACGCCGCCTTCAACTAGCACGACTACCACGTCAACATCGTGGACACCCCCGGCCACGCCGATTTCGGCGGCGAGGTGGAGCGCATCATGAAGATGATCGACGGCGTGCTGCTCGTGGTGGATGCCCACGACGGCCCGCAGGCGCAGACGAAGTTCGTGCTCGCAGAAGGCGCTCGAAGCCGGCGCCAAGCCGATCGTCGTCATCAACAAGATCGACCGCGAAAACGCCCGCCCGCACAAGGTGCTCGACATGGTCTTCGAGCTCTTCCTGGAGCTCAACGCCACCGACGAGCAGCTCGATTTCCCGGTCATCTACGCCTGCGCCAAGCGACGGCTACGCGATGAAGCGAAATCCACGAGGAGAGCGACGACGATGGAGCCGCTCTTCGAGGCGATCATCAAACACATCCCGCCGCCGCCGAAGCAGCGACGTGCAGCTATTTCCAGTTGCTCGTCTCGAACCTCGACTACTCCGATTACCTCGGCCGAATCGCCTACGGGCGCATCGTCAGCGGCCGGGTGAAGGTCGGCGACACCGTCGTCTGCATCCACGAGGACGGCACGCCGCGAGCGCGCCAATGTCACCGCGCATTTTCAGCCACGAGGCCTGCAGAAGGTCGAAGTGCAAGCACGCCAGCGCGGGCGACATCGTCGGCCTCGTGCGGCTTTGAGGATGTCTTCATCGGCGAGACGCATCACCGATACCGAAGAGCGCGCTGCCGCTGCCCTTCGTCGACATCGATCCGCCGACGATCACGATGAAGATTTGCATCAACGACGGCCCGCTCGCCGGCCGCGAAGGCAAGCTCCTCACCGCGCGCCAGGTCCGCGAGCGCCTCGTCCGCGAGACGCGCACGAACGTCTCGCATGCATCTTCGCCGACACCGACATCGCCGGCCACTTCGAAATCAAGGCCCGCGGCGAAATGCAGATCGCCATCCTCGTCGAGCAGATGCGCCGCGAAGGCTTCGAAGTCCTCGTCTCGCGCCCCGAGGTCATCTTCCAGCGCGACGACGACGGCACGCTCGCTCGAGCCGATGCGAGAACGCTCTACGTCGATGTCCCGAACGAAAACCTCGGCGACATCCTGCAGTCGCCTCGCCGGCCGCAAAGCCGACATCACCAACATGGAGCATCAACCCGCACAGCGTGACCGTCCAGGCCGTCATCCCCACCCGCGGCCTCATCGGCTTCGAGACCGACCTCGTGAACGCCACCAAGGGCCACGGCATCATGTCGCACCTCTTCAAGGAATACGGCGCCGCACAAGGGCGACATCCCCACGCGCAACAACGGCGTGCTCGTCACCATGGAAGGCGGCATCTCCACCGCCTACGCGCTCGACACGATCCAGGAGCGCGGCCGCCTCTTCATCGGCCCGCAGGCGGAAATTTACGAAGGCATGATCGTCGGCGAAAACGCCCGCCCCGACGACATGCCCGTGAATCCCTGCCGCGCGAAAAAGCTCACCAACATGCGCTCGCACAGGCGACGGCAAAGGCATCTCCCTCGCGCCGCCGCTCAAGATGAGCCTCGAGCGCGCGCTCGAATACATCGCCCCGGACGAATACGTGGAAGCCACGCCGAAGAGCCTGCGCCTGCGCAAGAAGATCCTCGACGCGAACGCGCGCAAGCGGGCGGGAAAAGTTTAGGCTCCGCGCGCCTTTGAAAACGTGCGGACGGTTGGGACGTCCGCACTTTTCAGCCGTCATTTCGACGGGAAGATCGGCACGCGGATGGCCGGCGCGAGCGCGAGCGGCGCGGCGAGGTCGTCCGCCCAGTAGGCGTGGAGCATTACCGCACTCCAGAAGATCGGGACCAGCAAGATCGCGCCGCCTGCCGTCGCCGAGACCGTGGCCAAAACGAAAAGCAGCACGAAGAGCGCCGCCGCCATCACCACCGCGCCCGCGAGGCGGTAGCCCTTGTAGATGTGGCCGGCGCCGGGAGCCACGCTGAGCACCAGGGCGATCGTATCGCGCGCCGTGCCGAGGTGATGCGCGCGATCCTGCTGCCGGCGATACCCGAGCACCCAATCGCAGCGCGAGCATTCGGTGGGGTGCGCTCCATCGAGCTCCGTACCGCAGAGCGGGCACGAGGTAAACGTCTCCGCACCGGAGGAAGGAAGCGTGTCGAGGAGAGGCATGGGAGGAAGTGCCTGGCCCGGCCGGAGGCCGAACACTGGATGAAAATTACTCCCAGAGGCGCGGGCTTGGCGAGCGGAATTTGCGCTGTAGCATGGCCCCACTTCCGGCATGGCCACCCTCTCCGAAATCGTCCCGTACCTCGACTCGTACCTGCAAACCTCCGCCATCGCGGATTACCCCGGCGCGCATAATGGCCTGCAACTCGAGAGCCCCGGCGCGGTCACCCGGATCGGCGCTGCTGTGGATGCCTGCGAGCCCGTGCTCGCGGAGGCAGGTGCGCGCGGGATCGATCTGCTGCTCGTGCACCACGGGCTGCTTTGGAATACGCAGCGTTTCACGGGGCCGCTCTATCGAAAACTCAAGCGCGCGCTCGGCGCGGGTCTGGCCGTCTACAGCTCCCATCTTCCGCTCGATCTGCATTCCGAGGTGGGAAACAACGCCCTCCTTTGCGCCGCGCTGGGGCTTCCGAAAGGAGTGCCCGCGTTTACCTACAAAGGGCAGCCGATTGGCCTGAAAATAGAGACCTCGATCCCGCGCGAGGAGCTCGCGGAGCGGCTGCGAACGGCTCTCGGCGGTCCCGTGCATCTGGCGCCCGGCGGACCGGAAATCGCGCAGCGCATCGGGATCGTGACGGGCGGCGCAGGCGCGGAAGTGGGCGAGGCGCTGGCAGAGCGCGTCGATACGTTCATCACCGGCGAAGGGCCTCATTGGAGCTACACGCTGGCCGAGGAGCACGGGCTCAACCTGTTCTACGGCGGCCACTACGCCACCGAGACCTTCGGCGTGAAGGCGCTCGCGGCGCACCTTTCCGCGCGCTTCGGCGTGCCCTGGGAATTCATCGATCACCCAACCGGACTGTGATCGGGCGAAAGTTTTTCCAGCGCGATCCACTCACCTGCGCCCGCGAGTTGATCGGCTGCGAGCTGATCTGGAACGGTTGCTCCGGGATCATCGTGGAAACGGAGGCATACACCGCGCTGAACGACGAGGCTGCGCATACCTTTTCGCGGCCCTCCGCGCGAAAATTCGTCGAGGATCACGCTCCGGGCGCCGCTTACGTCTACCTGAACTACGGCATGTACTGGCTGCTCAATGTGCTCGTGAAGCACGGGCGCGAGGATGGCTTCGTGCTTTTCCGCGCGATCGAGCCGCGCGCGGGGTTGGGCCTCATGCAAGCCCGCAGGGGCCTCACGAAGCTCACGCAGCTTTGCTCCGGGCCGGGAAAGTTGGCGCAGGCGCTGGCGATCACCGGGGCCGACCATGGACGCGATCTTTGCGCCGGAGCGGAGGTCGGATTCCGGCGCGGCCTTCGCGCGAAAGCGGTGGCAGACCTGCGCGTGGGGATCACGCGCTCCGCGGAGTTGCCGTGGCGGTTTCTCCTGGAAGGAAGCGCCTTCGTAAGCGTGCCGCACGGGAAAGTGAAGGCGCCGGGGCGGTAGCGGGACCACCACGCGAAGAAAGCCAAGCCGGCTTTGGAAAGCCGGCTTGGCTTCTTCGGTAATCCCGATGTTACTCGGATGCCCGGGCTACTTGCTGTAGCCGGTCGACGTGGAGTGCGTCTGCGTGTGGCTGGTGTCTTCGTGGCTGCTGGAGCAAGCCCCGAGGCTGAGGGCCATCGCGGCGAGCGCGAGAATCGCTAGGTATTTCATGTTGTTTTGGTGTTCCCCCTTTCTGCGCCAGTTGGCGGCGCGCCGATCATGCGGGGAATGATCGTCGTGAAACAATGATCAAATCGTTTCGCCTCAGCATCGTTTGCTAAACGGCGCGCGGCTGTATCGATCCGACCCCGTTTTGGCAGCCGAAACTCGATCCGGGGGGGACCAGGGAGAATATCTTCCTTACCGCCTCTGCGCACCTTGCGGAGGCTTGAAGGTTCGGGTGCACCGCGTCGGCGGAGAACCTGGGGCGGGTGGATCCGTTAGAGCTTGGACTCGAATTCGACCAAGCGCTGGAGTGCCTCCAGAAAATCGCGGAAGGCCGGCGCCGGCAGCATGATCGTATCACGCCGGCCGCCCACATCTTCCGTTATCTTCAGGAAACGCCCACGCTGGTTCTCCTTCAAGTCGAGGAAGAAAATCTTCCGCTCGATCGCGACCTTTTCGGACGCGATCGGGTCGGAGGGCATTCTGTCCCCAGGAGTGGAGTTCATCATATTCAGGCTGGATGCGCTTCGCTGTCCCCGATTGAGGCTCGCCGAAGCGACAACCGGCAAACTACGGGTAAAATTAGCCGGACGCAATATCAGAACGTCACGAAATCGTCTTTTCTTATAGTGAGCCGGACCTATTTCAGCGCAGGCCCACTCCTTCGCGGACCCGTTTCATCGTCGCGGAAGCCACCGCGCAGGCGCGCTCCGCGCCATCTTTCAGCACCGCATCGACGTACCCAGGCTCCGCCTCCAATTCCGCACGGCGCTGCCGCATGGGCGCAAAAAAATCCCACATCGCGCCGAAAAGCCGCTTCTTGAAATCGCCGTAGCCGATCCCGCCCGCGCGGAACTGATCTTCCATGAGGGCAACTTCGCCCGGCCCCGCAAAGAGCCTGTAAAAATCGAGAATGATGGAGCCGGCGGGGTCTTTAGGGGACTCCACGGGGGTGGAGTCGGTCTTAATCCCCATGATCTTTTTTCGTAGATCCTTCTCGTTTTCAAAAAGCGCCACCGTGTTGTCGTAGCTCTTGCTCATTTTCTGCCCGTCGAGGCCCGGCACCGTGGCGACATCCGCCAGGATGCTCGCTTGCGGTACCACGAAAATTTTCCCGTAAAGGCGATTCACCTTTTCGGCGAGATCGCGAGTGACCTCCACGTGCTGCTTCTGGTCCTTGCCGACGGGCACGATGTGGCTGTCGTAGATCAAGATGTCCGCGGCCATCAGGACCGGGTAGGCGAAGAGCCCGTGGGGGGCCGGTTCGGCCTGCTGCCGGGCGAGGTGATCTTTGTAGGCGTGGCAGTTTTCCAGCATCGGCATCGGCGTGAAGCAGGTGAGGATCCACGCCAGTTCGGTGACCTGTGGCACATCGCTCTGCCGGAAGAGCACCGCCTTTTGCGGGTCCAGTCCGCACGCCAGGAAATCGAGCGCCACCCCCCGCGTGTGCTCCCGCAGCGCCGCGGGATCGTGCACGGTCGTGAGTGCGTGGTAATCCGCGATGAAATAATACGCCTCCCCGCGCTCCTGCCACTCGATGGCGGGGCGCATCATGCCGAAGTAGTTGCCGAGGTGCGGCCGGCCGGTCGGCTTGATGCCGGAAAGGATGCGAGGCATGGCGGGAACTTTCTCGATTCGGCGCGGAAGAGGTCAAGCAGGGGCGCTACTTCGAGGGCGAGATCAGGTAGATGATGTGCACACGCTGCGTCACCGTGACCCGTGCGAGGCGATACTGGGAGGGTTCGACCTTTGCTCTGTCCGCGACCATGTAGGCCGCATTGCCGGGGAGCATCGAGTTCTCGCGGTCGCCGAAGACCTTTTGCGATATGTCGGGAAACGCTACCGGCGAGATGGCCCAGATGGAATCGGCCTTCATGCCGGCCGGCTTTAGCGTCTTGTCCGCCAGCGCCCGGGCCTTGGCGATCGCCTTGTCCCAAGCTTGGCCTTCCAGCGCCTGGGGATCGGCGACCTCCTCCTCGATGCTCGTGAACTGCTCGACGCGGAGCGCAAATAATTCATCCACCAAGCCAGAGAAAATCTTAAGCTCCGTGACCTTGACCTTGAAGGGCCGGGTGACCCGATAGCCAACAAGCTTGCCGCGGCCTTCGCCGACCGCCTCTCCCGTTTCGTATTCGGGAGTCGAACGCAGATCGCTGGCGATCACGTCCTTCTGCGGGATCTTGTGGCGGTCGAGGAGCGCGAGCACTTCCTTGGCTTGGGCTTGGACGACTTTGTTTGCTTCCACCTGATCACGCGCCAGCGCGGAGAGCTCGAAGCTCAGCGTGACCACCTCGGCCGGGACGCTGACTTCGGCTTTGCCCTCGACGTAGATGAAGGGCTGCGCGGGCAGGCCGCTCTGGGCAAAGACCAAGGTGGGCAGCGCAAGCAGCGAAAATAGGAAACGTTTCATGGTGAGGCTGGTTTGCTGCGTGACGTGATGGCTTTGGGTGCGGCTTCCGATCAAGTGGCGGCCTCCTTGATCAAGCGGCGCAGGTAGGTACGGTGACAGCGCGTCGCGTCTTCGCAATAGCATCCGATGCTGATCGGCGTGCGTTGGGCGAGGGCGGCGAGAAGCAGCACCGCCTGCCGGGATTCGGCGCGGCCCATGATTTCGCGCTGGTAGGCGGCAAAGCCGAACGGGCGGCGGCGCAGCAGTTCCTTGCTCGGGCCGAGCACGGGAAACCAGACATCGAAGTAGCCGTCGGCCTGCCAGCGCTCTTTGCGAACGCCGCGCGGCGGGTGGCGTGTGACACCGATGCGCAGGCCCTCGCCGCGCTTGGGCGGATCGAGATAGCGGAAGGTGCTGAGCTTGAGCATGGGGGATTAGAGGGGCATGAGGCCAAGATAAAAGGCGCGATCGGCCAGCCAGCCGAGGCCGAAAAGGCCGACCGCGGCGCTGAGGCAGAGGGCCGCCCTTCGCCCGTGCCGCCAGCGGCCGAGCAGAAGCAGGAGCGGGAACGTCGCGATGACGATGGCGAGTTGCCCCACTTCCACGCCGAAATTGAAGGCGAGGAGGCAGCGGAGGCGGCCCGCGGCCGGCAGGCCCAGCTCGATGAGGACGTTCGCGAACCCGAAGCCGTGGATGAGGCCGAACACGAAAGTAAGCAGCCAGCGGTGCGGCACGGAGCGGCGGAACAGATTCTCGGCGGCCACGTAGACAATGCTCGCGGCAATGGCGCACTCGACCAGGCGCGGCGGCAGCCGCGCGATCTCCAGCGTGGCCAGGATGAGCGTGATGGTGTGGGCCACGGTGAAGGAGGTGACGATCTTCACCAGCTCCCGAAAACGGCTCATTACGAGCAGGGCGAGCAGGAAGCAGAGGTGATCGTAGCCGAGGAAGATGTGCTCTACGCCGAGCTTGAAGAACCGCCCTAGCGCGGCGGCGAGCGACGGCGGCGGGCGGGGCGCAGCCTCGGCCGCGCCGGGCTCCGTGTAGGCGGTATCGAAGAGATAATCCGGCTCGGGCTGGGTGAAGACGACCTCTTCGCGGCGTCCAGCCACCTCGAAGGCGCCCAGCACGGTGTGCCGGCTCCCGAACGTGTCGAAGACATCGAAGAAGATCGCCACCTCGCGCGGCTGGCGCGGGAGCGGCTGGTGGAAGGCGAACGCAATCAGCGCGGCGGCGCTGTGCCAGTCGCGCGCCGGCAACATGTCGCCCCCATCGCGCGGCCAGGCCGGCGACGCTGCTTCGCCGAGCGGCGCCTCGCGTCCATCCAGCTCCAGCCGGACATGCCCGCGCAGGAAACGCACGAGGGCGGGCGCGGCACGCTCCAACTCCGCCGGGGTGAGTCGCTCATCGCGATCGGCATCCAGCGCCGCGATTTGTTGAAGCGTGAAAACGTCGAGCGTGAAGCGGAGCTCGAGCCGCTCCTCGCCGATGTTGATGCGGACATAGCTGGTGTCGGGATTATGTGCGCGGGCCGCCGGGGCGGCCAGGAGCAGCGCGAGAAGGAGCAGCCGGACGCCCCGCGCGCGGCTCACTTTTTCGGCTGGTAGGTGATCCACATCGGCGAGACCCAGACGAGTTCGCCATCCTGCTGCTCGCCGCGGACATAGTAGTAGCTCGTCTTCCCCGCGACGGCGCCGGGATCGGTCCAGGTGAGCTCCACCTTTTCCGTGCCGGGGGTCTGGGTCTCGACTTCCACGTCGTCTTTCACGAGGACGACTTTCGCGAAGGGAGCGGTGCCGTGCAGCTTGAGCGCGAGCTTCGGCGGCTCGGCGGTACTGAACTCGTCGCCCATGATGTGTTCCCGGCCGCCGGCGGTGCAGCGGTAATCGGCGATGATGTTGTCCGTGGCGCCGTAGGTGTGGCGCTGCTTCATCGCCTTGATGGATCGCCTCGCGCGAATGATTCTCCGCCAACACCATCGCGTAGCTGATATGGGTGGAGCCGTGGTCGCTGCTCGCTTGGAAGCTGAATCTGTAGCCCTTGAGCAACGCGAGATTCACGAAGCCTTTCGGCTCCCAGCCGCCGATGGCGTCGTCCTCGGTGGGGCAGCGCGGGGCTCCGGGCCGCTCGTAGTTTTGCCGGCAGCCCTGGTAGATCTCCACCATCGGCTCGACCACCGGATCGTGGTCGCGCCAGTCGGTGCCCATGCTGGTGGCGCTGGTATGCGAGGCGCAGACGCCGTCGAAGAAATGCAGATACTTGTAGAGCATCTGCGTATCCGGCGCGTGGCCGTCGAAGTCGCGCGCGCTCAAGCGGCAGGCGCGGCAGCGTGCGGATGCCGCGGCGGGTGAAGACCACGTTGCGGTGGCCCTCCGGGTATTTGACGCTGCGCTCGTAGGTGAACATCGGTTCGAAGCTGCCCGGCAGAGCGAACGCGTCGGTGGTCTTTTGCGTGAGCCACCAGGGGTATTCGCGGCCGGCGCCGTTATCGTGATCGCCGCAGCCGAGCCAGTCCATGGAGGCCACGTCGATCGCGTAGCGCCACATGTCTTCCAGCGGGCCGTCGTTGCCGCCGTCGCCGCTGATCTCGGTGTGGCGATGGAATTCGCCGCGCAGGATTTGCAGATCCCGCCCGCCCGCGGAGATGCGGAAGTCGCGACAGCGCGCGATCGCGGCGCGCTCCGCGGCGGTCGCCGGCGAAGGTGCGGCCTCGGAGTCCGGCACATTTTTCGCGGGGACCAACTCGGCGGCCTTCGGCGCGCCCGCGGCGCTCAGCCGGCTGAGGAATACGTCGTTGTCAAAAGGATCGGTGTCCGCATCGAGGGCCATGTTTCCGCCGGGGCCGCGTTTGCGCTGGAGCTGCCGGTCCTGCCGATGATCGCTGGAGTGCGCGATGAGCAGACCGCCTTCCTTCGGAGCGACGACCGCGGGAGTGTTGTAGAGCAGATTGTCGCGAATGCGGGACGAGAATGGGGCCGATCCACTGGCCGCCCTCGTAATAAGCGGCCCAGTTGAACCAGAGCGAGCCGAGCGGAGTGCGAAAGTCATTCTGGCGCGCCCGCGCGAAAAGCCAGACGCGGCCCGCGGCATCGCAGACGATGCGGGCGATATTGTTGTGCGGGTTGTCGCGCCGGGCTTCAGCTTCCTGCCCCGCTTTGCGCGATTCGGCGTTCGGTTCGATCGTTGGCACCCGCACATTGTTTTGGCGGCGGCCCTTCGTGGCGCCCGGGAGCGCCGGGGCGAGGGCGCCGGCGGGTTCCATCCACGCGCCGTTCTTCCAGATGGCGAGGCCGATCTGGCGGTCGCGGTAGAGGCCGATCCCGGTGTTGGCATAGGCGCCGAAATCCTTGCCCCAAGTCGGGCCGCTCTGCTCCCAGGAAACCCAGAGCGCGGAATCGCCATCGTAGGCCAGCGCGGGGCGCGCTTCGTAATCCGCCGAGGTGGCTACCGGGCGCGGTTCGCCGGGCGCGCCGCCGGGGAATTCGCGCATCCACACGTCGTAATCGCCCTTCTCATAAGTGTCCCACGCGATGGCCATGCGCCCATCCTTCCCGGCGGCGATGGCGGGCGCCCAGCAGTTGCGCGTCTGCGTGCTCACCTGCACCGGCGCCGACCACCCGGCGCCTTCCTGATGCCGCGCGAAGATGCGGTAAACCTTGTCGCGCGCGCCTTGCCAGGCGATCCAGACGCGGCCGCCTGAGTCGGTGGCTGCCACGGGCCAAAGATCGTTTTCCTCGGAAGCGGAGAGCTTGGCGGGCTCGCCCAAGTTGCCGTCTTTGCAGGGCCGCACCCAGATATCGAAGCGCGCCGCCGCGTTCTCGGGGAACGGCTTGTACGCGGCGTTCTCCGCCCAAGCCACCCACACCGTGCCGCTGCCATCGACGGTGACCGCGCTCCGGTAAATGTCGCGGCCGGGCGGCGTGATCGCCACAGCTTCGGCCGGCTCATTCCCCCGCACGCGCTGGAGCCAGAGTTGGTCGGCGCCCGGCGCCTTGGCGAGCGGCTGCATGTCCTCGATCGGCTTCTCCAGGCTCTTCGCGCGCAGATTGCGATCGAGCCCCGGCGTGTATCGCGTGAAGGCAATCCACGCGGAGCCATCCGGGCCCGTGGCCGCGCTCGGATAGTCGTCGTCGCTGCCCTCCTTGGTGAGCGGAAACGCCGCCGCGGTACGCTGCAATTCCACCGCGCCGTCCAGTTGCTCGACCGTCTTCCCGAACGGGACCTCGCCGAGCTTGAAGGCGAACTCGCCTTGCGCGGTCTTGATGGTGACCTCAGAGAGGTCCGTCACGCCGGTGAAGGTGATCAGCACGCCATTGTCGCTGAGGCCCACGCCGGTCGCGTTGGCGCGCTTGCCGGCTTTGCCTGGGTTGTTGCTCCGGCGCGCCAGGACCGCGGGACGGGTGCGAGCTTTCCAGCCGGTCGTGCCTTCGACCGCATCCTGCTGCGCAAAACGCCAGCCGCCGATCAGCGCCACCTGGCCGGGGGATACGGAGACCGTGCCGTCCCACGCCATGGCCTCCTTGTCTTCGAGCCCGAAGCGGACACGCAGCCCGATGTCCTCGGCAAAAGTCGTCGCGGCGGCGGCAGAGATGAGCAACAGGAGGGAGAGAATGGGGGTCTTCACGCGAGAATGAACCCCAAGCTTCCGCGTCAGTTTCGGACGCTCTGCCTGGCGCTGCCCGAACAGTTGGCGTCCTCGCCTGTGGGTGGGAGTCTATCGGATGTTCCACGTACGCAAGTGCCGGACGTAGCCGCTATCATCTCCCAACTTGAAACCCTCGTTCCTCACGCTTCTCTTTTTCTCCGTCCTGGCGCTCTCCAGCAGCGCTGACACGCTCCTCTCCTCCCTCGAGCAAATCCGCACCGGCCACAACCTTCCGGGCCTCTCCGCGATGGTCTGCCAGGATGGCAGCGTGGTCGCGCAACTCGCCCTCGGGGTGCGCCGCGCGGGCGACCCGACTCCGCTGCGCCTCGCCGATCCCATCTGCCTCGGCTCCTGCACGAAGTGGATGACCGCCACTCTCGCCGGGCGCCTCGTCGACCGTGGCCTCATTCGATGGGAAACCACCGTGGCCGAGTGCTTCCCCAACGCCGCGTCGTTCCCCGAACCCTTTCGCCAAGCCACGCTCGACCAACTGCTCGCCCATCGCGCCGGCATCCAGGAGGCCGCCACCTTCGAGAAGAAGCATGTCCCCCGCCTACAGGAGGGCATTGGCACCATCCGCGAGTTGCGCCGCCGCAGCGCCGAAGCCGTGCTCCGCGACTCGCCCTCCGAAACGCCGGGCGCCTACCTCTACTCCAACCCAGGCTATACCGTCGCCGCCGCCATGATGGAGCTCCGCGCCGGCAAAGATTGGGAAACGCTCATGCAGGAGGAAATCTTCACCCCGCTCTCGATGAACGGCGCCACCTTCGGCCCGCAATTCGATAGCGAGACCCCACCCCGGCTCCCGGTCGGCCACGGCCTTCCCGACGGGGCCTTCCGCCCCCAGCCGCGCGGCCCGATTACCGGGAACCTGCGCCTGCACCTCCAGGCGTCGCACGGCCCGGCGACCTTCGTCACCTGCAACCTCGGCGACTGGCTCCGCTTCCTCCGGATGCACACCTTTTCCCCTCCCGCTTCATCCCCATCCGCCACTCCCTATCTCGCCCCGGCCACCGCCGCCCGGCTGCGCCAGGCCTTCAAAGGCGATACCGGCTACGGCCGCGGCATCAAAGTCGCGGAGCGTGACTGGGCCGCTCCCGGACCCGCCCTCACCCACACCGGCGACGTCTTCGGGCAAGATACCCTCCTCTGGATGGCGCCGGCCAAAGACTTCATCGTGATCGTCTTTACCAACTGCCGCACCGAAGATTCCCGAACGACGGACGCCCTCCAGGAAGCCGCGCAACTCCTCATCACCCGCTTCGCAGGAAAGTGAAGTCACTCATGAGGGGCTTCGGACGATTGGCCCTCCTTCAGCCGCCGGAGCATTTGCTGGATGTCGACGGCGCCTTTGATCGCCACATAGATCGTGACGGTCGAGTACCAGACGAGCCCGGCCGTGAGCAGGAGGAACCAGAACGGGTGATCGTGTATCATGATGCTTGCGGGTTGGTGGGCGCAGGTTTGAGGAGCGACCCGGCGAACATGCCGAGCGCGGCGCCGGCGAAGGCGGCGATACCCGCCCAGTCTTTGCCGATGTCGGCGGCGAGTTTGGCGGTGGCGGGGATCTTTTCCATCGCGAGATGCGAGATTGGGATCGCCGCCCCGAGGATGATCGCGCCGAGCGCGCCCCAGTTATTCGCCCGCGGCCAGTAGCAGCACGCGATGAGCAGGACCGACATGCTGGATAGATAGACCGAGCCGGTGAGCAAGAGGAACGACCAGATGTTTCCCTCCACCGTGTAGAGCAGCCCGAAGACGAATAGATAGATGCCGATCCCCGCCACGATGAAGCGGTTCCACCGGATCGCCTTCGCGTGCGGCCACGGGCGGCGCCGGAAGGGACCGAGAATGTCGTTATAGATAACGCTTCCCCAACTCAGCATGTAGCTGGAATCGGTGGACATATCCGCGGCCAGCATCGCCGCGATGAGCAGCCCCATCAGCCCCACGGGCACGAAGACGCTCAGGAATGCCGGCATCGTGCGCAGCGATGCGTCGTTCAGCTTACCCTGGGTCGCGCCCGTGAGCGCCGCGCGCTCGGCTTCCGAAAGGCCGGTCAGTGGCTGGCCCACCGGAGAGGTCTCGATCTTCGCCTGCACCGCGGCGGGGATGGCGTCGCGCTCCGATGGCGAGAGTTGCTTCAGCGGATGCCAGCCGAGGATCGCCAGCGCCGCGATGCCCCAGAGCCCCGGGATCAGCCAGCGGCAGACGAAGAAGAAGCTCGTCCGCGTGTAGACCTGCCGTCCCGTCCTGGCATCCTTCGCCGCCAGCAGGCGCGCGATCGTGGTCTGCCAGGTAAGATTCGCCGCGGTGGCGCCGAGAATTTGCATGATGATGAACGCCCAGCCGAGGTTCGTATTGGCGAGTGGATTGAATCCGCCCGCGCCATGATGCCGCTCGACCGTCGCGACCAGCGTGCCCCAGCCCACCTGCCAGAGGATAAGCACCGTCACCACGATCAGGCCGGCGCTCATCACCACGAATTGCAGGAAATCGGTCACCAGCACCGAGAGCATGCCGCCGAGGATCGTGTAGGTCGCCACCATCAGCAGCAGCACCGTCATGATGAGCGCGAGGTACTTCAGATCGAAGCCGCAGACCAGGCAGAGGAAGTCCCCGCCGATCTTCAGGAACACGCCCATATTCAGCAGCCCGCCGAGCACGATCACCACGCCGGCCAGCCAGCGCACGAACTTTCCGAAGCGCCGCTCGAACAGCTCCGGCAGCGTCATTGCGCCCGACGCGCGCAGCGGCTGCACGCAAAAGCCGGTCGCGCCGATGACGAACATGCTCACCGCCTGGCAGAGGCCCGGCAGCGTCCCGGAGAAGCCGTTCGTGAACCCCGCCTGCGCCGTGTACATGCAGGTGATCACGCCAAACTCCGTCGCCGCCAGCGAGGCGATGCCGAGGTAGACATTCATCTCGCGCCCCGCGACCAGAAAATCCTCCACGCGGCTCACGTATTTGCGCACCGCCAGCCCGGCGATCATCGTCACCAGCAAATAGAGGCCGACGATCGTGCCGTCGATGGGCCAGGAGAAATGGGGCATGGGGGCGGTAGTAAATCAACATGGGCCGGCGCTCGCGCTCACGAGGCGGAAGGCCTCGTTCCGGCCCATGGAGAAATCCATATCTCTGTGAACTCCACACACCATGACAAATTTCACCTCAATACTTGAATTGAGGAATCCGCGAAGCCGCCCATCCTGCGGCAGGATCGATTGAAATCCGGCTTGATCGGCGGATAAGACATTAGCTTACTCGCCCACAGTTAGATACAAGCTTATGTCCCGCAAAGCTAACCCCGCGCTGATTCTCCTGGCGGTGCTCTGTCTCGCCGACTCGCCTAGCCCGGATATTTCATCGCAGTTTTGAGAAGCCGTTTTCCGCGAGTTTCCGGCGTGTTTGGAGCGGCGGCCGCGGCCTTCCGGCGGTTTGTGGACGATCCCGGCGGTGCGAGGACGCAAGGCCCCCAACCCCCCATCGAACCTTCGGCGCCGGGGCAGCGCGGTTTTTCGTCACGTTCGGCGCAGCGCCGCGCAGGCGCCGGCGAAGATTTCCTGGTAGGGATAAGCACTGCTCAAGAGCAGCCGAATGCGGCGGGTATTGCGCAGGATGACGGCGCCGATTTTCAGCAGCTTGAGCCGGATGGTGCCCACCTGTGCCCGCGCCAGCTCCGTGCCGTGCAGCCCGACGCGCCGGATGGTTTCCACCAGCACGTAAGCCGCGGCGGAGAGCAGCACGCGAAACTGATTGGCCCACCAGTGGTGGCAGGAGGTGCGGTCGCTAAAGAGCCCGAGTTGCTGTTCCTTGATCCGGTTTTCCATCTCGCCACGCGCGCAATACACCTCGTCGTAAAGCTGCGGCGCGTCGCCCTCCAGGCTGGTCACGACAAAGCGCGGGTTCTTGCCTTGGTCGCTGTGCTCGGCCTTGGCGATGACCTGCCGTTTCCGATCCCAGGTGGCCGCCCCGTACGCTACCCAGCCAAAGAGGCGCTGCTTTTTCCCCGTGGCCGCAAAGGCCTGTTGCGCTTGCGTCATCAGCGCGGCGCCGAGCGCTTCCAGCCGCGGGTTCTTCGCCAGGCCCACGAGGTAGTCCACGCCGGCCCAGTCGCACCAATGCAGCATTTTCCAGCGGCAAAAACCGGAGTCGGCGCGCAGGATCAGGCGCACCTCGGGCCAGGCTTCACGCAGCCGCAGGGTGAGCAGCTTGAGGATGGCCCAGGCGTGCCGGGCGCCGTCGATGTTGCTCGGCCGCAGATAGGAAACCAGCAGCTGCTCGCCGCAAAAAACGTAGAGTGGGAGAAAGCAATAGTGGCCGTAGTAGCCGTGAAAATGCCGGCCTTCCTGCTGGCCATGCACGCGGTCATCGGTGGCATCGAAGTCGAGGATCAGCTCGGTGGGGGCTTCCTTGAAGGAGGCGATGAATTGATCCAGCAGCACTTTATGAAAGGCCAGCGCCGCCTTGCGATCGACGCGCTGCTCCAGGCGGCAGAGGGTCGAGTCGCTGGCCAGCTCGTCGCTGCGCTCCAGGGCGGTTTGCCAGGCGAGATCGCGCCGCAGCGTGTCGTGATCATTGAGATCCTCGTACCCCTGCGCCAGCCCGTAGATGCGCTGCCGGAGCAGATCCACCTGGCGATGGGTGATCTGCGCCGGATCACGGGGGTCGGGCAGTACGGCATTGAGCGCTTGCACCAAGCCCAGGCGGCGATCGGCTTCGCGCAGCAGCAGGAGGCCGCCATCGCTGGTGACATCCCCGCCGCTGAAGGAGGCCTCGATTTTGCGGCGATCAAAGCTTGGAAAGTTGAGCTCGGGCGTGGTACAGTTTGGCATTAGCGAAGTCCTTTTGGTTTGAGTGCTTGAACACCCTCAGCCGTAGCGGTTTACCGCGGGGACTTCGCTAATTTTTTGCTCTCACGATGAAATATCCGGGCTAGCCTCGCTGAAAGCCCGGCTTCGGCAAAGACAGTGATCCTTGTCGAGGAGCCCGACCTCAGTCTCAAGTCGAAGGAGAACAAGCATGCCCGCGAGATCATCCTGGAGCGGCTGCACGGCCAGCATGGCAAGCTCGAGGCGAAGTTTTACAAGATGCTGGACCGCGGCCGCTCGTTTGGCCTGCTGCTGCAGATCCCGTTCGCGCCAAACAGCAGCGAGCTCACTGGCGAGCAGGCGGACGCCTTGGAAAAGGCCATGGCGCATCCCTCGATCAAGCGGTTGCGCGATGACCCAACGATCGGCCTGCTCGTGCTCGGCTACTCCGATAGCGTGAAGCAGGATCAGTTCGACCTCTCCCTCGCGCGCGCCAAGCTCGTTGCCAAGACGATGCGCGAAGGCGCCAATGTGCAGAACCTCATCCTGCCCCTTGGGCTCGGCGCATGCCCCACCCTCGGCCCCGGCAATTCTGAGAGAGACTACGTGGGGCAGGTGTGGGTGATCATCCCGTGAGCCGCACGGGAGGGCGGGCCGGGCACGCGGGTCGTTGAGCGGTCTACCGCCCCCGCTTCTTCTCGTCCTCATCCTTCTTCGCCTGCCCTTGCGCGCGGGCCGGGGCGGGTGGGACGTTCGGGCGCGCCTGCACCTGCGGACGCGGCTGCGGCTGAACCTGCGGCTGCGGCCGGCGCTGGATTTGCGGCTGCGGCTGCGGCTGCGGGCGCACTTGCACCTGCGGCCGCGGCTGAACTTGCGGGCGGGGTTGCTGCACCTGCGGCCGCGCCGGCTGGACCTGCATCTGGCGTGCGCGCTCCTGTTGCTGCTGCTGCGCGCGGAGCGCACGCTGCCGCGCCTCGAGCGCATCGGAATTGACCTGCGGCTGCGATTGCTGTTGCTGCTGCCGGCGCGCCTGGGCGCGCTGCGCTTCCAGCGCATTCCCGCGCTGCACTTCCGTTGCCTGCTCGCGGCGATTCTCCAGCATCTGGCGCTGGCGCGCCGCTTCGGCGGCAGCGGAACGTTCACGCGCCGCGGCGGCCTGCTCGCGTACCTGGGCCTCGCGCGCTGCCTTGTTGGCGGCGGCGCGCTGCTCGGCGGCGGCGTTGCTGGCGCCGGGGCTATCATCCACTGCGGCGCGGCCCTTTTTCCCCGGAGCGACATTCCGCTCCGGCGCGTCTCCGTCCGGAGGAACGAAGCCGCCTTTCTTCGGGCCCTTGCCAGCCGCCTTCGATGGCGGAGTGGTCGCCCGCTCTGGCGCGGTGGAAGGATCGACCGCCGCCATCGGCGGCCGAGGAGCATCCTGGCCCGGAGGCGTGAAGCCCCCTTTCTTGCCGCCCTTGCCCGGCGGGCGTTGAGGGCCATCGGGATCGACGATCGTCGCAGGCGCCTTCGCGGCGTCCGCAGCGGCGCCGGCTTTTCCTCCGGGACGAACCTTGTCTCCCGGCGCCTGGCCGGCACGGTTGGGTTTCCCATCTCCATTGCGATCACCCGCCACTGCCGCATCCGGTTTGCCGTCGCGATTGCGATCACCAGGCACCGCGACATCCGGCTTTCCGTCGCGATTGCGGTCTCCCGGCACCCCGGGAATTGTCGCCCCAGGCGCATCCGGTTTTCCATCGCGATTTCGGTCACCGGCCACCGCCGCACCCGGCTTGCCATCGCGATTCCGATCCACAAGGCCCGCGGGACCACCCGCGCCCGCCTTCTTGTCATTCGGCCCGCGGCCAGCGCGTACGCCGCCTGGCACCACCGCGTTCGGGTCGGCCTTTTTCGGCACGGCCTTCAGCTCCGCCACCTCCACCTGCCGCGCCTTGTGCGTCTCCGGCCGCGCGCCTTTCAAGTCCGTCTTGATCTTATCCTTGATCTGCTGCCGCTCATTCTGCGGCACGCCCGACCAGCCGCGGTTCACCTTGGACGAAGCGAGCACCCGCGCGGGCCGCGCCCCCGCCGGGAGGGCCGCGCGCAGGTTGTTATCCCGGCGAAAGCGCGGCGCCGGCATCACCAGCGTATTGCCGCGCTGAAAACTCTGCACCACCGGCCCGCGATTCCGGCGATTGCCGCCGTAGAAGTTGTTCTGGATATTGGTAATGTTCGTCTCCCGCACCAGCACCAGCGCCGGGATCGGCCGCAACACCCGCGCCGAGAGGAGGTCGTAGCGCGGGCCGCCGCAGAACGGGAACCCGCCATCCCGCACCACGATATTCGTCACGTTGAAGGTATTGCGGATGATTACGACGTTTTCGCGCCAGGGCAGGCAGACTTCGCGGATCACCGGCGCCCCGAAATCCCGCGTATGGCAAAACCGGTAATACGAAGGCCCGATGTCGTAGCTATCGTCCACCCAGGTGCTGATGCCTACGTCCGCGGTAAAGGTTACCTCGGGCGGCAGCGGCGCCCAGCCCACGTAGTCGTCGTTGTTGCGCCAGGAAACCCACGCCGGGCCCCAATCGTAATCCGGCACCCACACCCAGCCTTCATCCTCCACATCTGCCCAGCGCCCGTAGTGGTACACGATCCCGCCGAAATCCTCGTAGCTCACCCACGTCCACCCCCCATCGGTATACGCCCAATATCCATCCGTGTAAGGCGCCCAGTCGTCGTCCACGTCCGAAGGATGCCAGCACAGGCCGTAATCCGACACCTGGATCCACTCGCCATACGGCTTCAGCGATTCGTAAAAGAACTCGAACGACACATCGTCCTCCGCGCGCGCCGTCTGCGGGGAAAATCCCGCGACCAGCGCGGCGAGGGTGAAAAAGACCGTTAAAAAGCGAAGTTTCATAGGAAAGGAGGGTGCCTGAAACTTAGGACAGGATTGCCCGGATTCCATTCAATAAACTTTCATGCGCGCAACCGCGTACGGCGTAGCGCAGGCCTTGCCGGCCAGACCGTGCGTACCCACTCCAAGCAACGCCTCATCCGTTAGACCACGTCACCGCGCCACCAAACTCAGCACCGCCTTCTGTGCATGCAGCCGGTTCTCCGCCTGGTCGAAGATCGTCTGCGCGTTCGCCTCGAACACCTCCTCGGTGATCTCCTTCCCGCGATACGCCGGCAGGCAGTGCATCACCAGCGCGCCGGGCTTCGCCAGCGCCACCGCCTCATGATCGATGCAGTACCCGCCCAGTTGCGCGATCCGGTACACCGCCTCCTCCTCCCTGCCCATGCTCACCCACACATCGGTATAGAGCACGTCCGCGCCGGTCGCCGCCTCGGCCACGCTGTCCGTCACCGTTACCCGCGAAGCCCCCGCGCGCCGCACCAGCTCCGGCGTTGGCTGAAACGAAGGCGGCGCCGCGATCCGCAAATGGAAGCCCAGCCGCGCCGCCGCCCAAATCCACGAGCGCGGCACATTGCAAGCGCCATCGCCGATAAACGCTACTGTCTTCCCCTCGATCGACCCGAGCTTCTCCCGGATCGTCTGCAAATCCGCCAAAATCTGGCAGGGATGCTCGTCATCCGTCAGCGCATTGATCGTCGGGATGCCGCTATACTGCGCAAACTCGTCCACGTCATTCTGTGCAAACGTGCGGATCACCGCCCCGCCCAGCATCCGCCCGAGCACCCGCGCCGTATCCTTGATCGGCTCCCCCCGCCCGAGCTGAATATCCACCGCCGAGAGAAACATCACCGAACCGCCCAGCTCCCGAATCCCCACCTCGAACGAGACCCGCGTCCGCGTCGAGGACTTCGAAAAAACCAGCCCCCAGCACTGCCCCTTCAGCGGCAGTTCCTCGTGCGCCCCGCGCGCCGCCTTCAAGCGATCCGCCAAGTCCAGCACGGAAAGAATCTCCTCGCCGGAAAGCGATTCGATGGAGAGCAGATGTTTCATAGCCATGCGGTTTGGAATCCCGCCAGCGGCGGGAAAAAGGGACGAATGGGATCAGAACCGCCACCGATGGCAACGATGGATTTCGCGACGGATTTCCGACGCCGAGTCACTCTGGTCCAGCTGCCCTCCTTGCCCGCGCCAGTGCACGAATATGCGTCGCGGGTCACCGGCTTGACCTCACCCTTCAGCGTGGCGGTGACCATACCGGAACCGTCTGCCTTGGTGTTGGCGGCCGCCGACCTCGGGCTGCTTGGTTTCCGCCGGCGGCGGGCGGAGAGATAGTTGCGCGACCTGGACCTCGACCTCCCGCCCGCGGGGTCCGCGACCGCGCGTGAACATTATCCCACCGCCGCGAGGGCCTTTCCCCCCGGCGTCACCGCCCGTTTCGCGATCTCTTCCATGACTTCATTGGCGTATTCCTGGAGGAGGCGTTTTTCGCGCTCGGTGAGTTGGCGCGGCTTCATGTCCATCAGGCAGAGCGAGCCGATCGGCTGGCCGTTCGGGGCGAGGAGCGGGACGCCGGCGTAGAAACGGATGCCGTGTTCTTTGAGGAGCGGGTTATTCGCGAAACGCCGGTCGCGCGCGAGGTCCTCGATGACCATCACCTGGTTCTTCGCGACCACATGCCCGCACACGGAGACGATTGCGCGGCGTCTGGCGTGCCTTGGCGAGCTCTCGGGCAGGCCGGTCTGCGATTTGAAGAACTGCCGGTCGCGATCCACCAGCGTGATGAGGGCGATGGGCACCTCGAAGATGCGCGCGAGCTTCGCGGTGATGCGGTCGAAGACCGGCTCGGCCTCGGTGTCGAGCAGGTCCAGCTCAGTCGAGCGCGGCGAGGCGCTTCTCCTCGTCCGCCGGGATCGGCGCGGGCGTCATCTCGTCGATCATTGGCGGAGCGAGCCTGGCCATCTGCACGAGCGCCTCGGCCAGCGTAGTGACCACCTCGTCGGCGCCCGAATCGCGCAGGCGCTTGGCCGCTTCGGTCAGCTCTTCGGTCGCGCCCCAGAGGCCGATCACGATCTTCTGTTTCGGCAGGAGCGCGCGCAATTTCAGGCAGAGATAGCGGGCATGGATCACGGTGCGAAGGCGCCACGACCGAGATGCAGACGACATCCACGTCCGCCTTTTCCGACCAGCGTGAGCAACTCGCCCGTCGACCAGTTTGGCCGGGGCATTTTGCGCGCCGAAACCTTGCTGGCGCGCCAACTGCACGAGCATGGCGCCGGCGAGCTCGTCGCGATCGGCGCGGGCGGGCAGGCAGAAAACGCGGCAATCCGGCGCGAGCGCAGGTGGGGCGGCGCCGTCTCGTCGGCGCGGCCAGTCGGCTTTTCCACGGCCGCCTTGACGGCACCGCCGGGCGCGTGCCGAGGTCTTCGATGATGTCGCGCATGCTTTGCTCGACGTTGACTGAGCTGCTCCGGATCCAGCAGTTCCGCGCGGGCATCGGTCTCCGCGGCGGTGAGCACCGGGATGAAAACCGCAGTCGTAAAGCGCGGTCAGCGAGTTCGCTTTCAAATAAGACTCGACCAGCTCCAGTTCGTCGCGTTCCCCGGGCGTGAGCAGGCGATGGTAGCAATCCTCGGCGGGCGTGAGCGCTTCCTCATCGCTCAGCACGACGCTCAGGAAAGAGAGGCGCGGGACGTGCCGGCCCATGACCACGAGGCAGACGGTGAGCGGCGTCGCGAGCACCAGCCCGAGCGGCCCCCACAGCCATGTCCAGAACACCGCGGCGACGATCAGCGCGATCGAGGAGACGCCGGTGTTCGCGCCGTAGAGCAGCGGCTCCATCACGTTGTTGAGGAGCAGCTCCAGCACGACGAAGAGCGCGATCGTGAGGAGCGGCATCGTCCAGTGCGGCGACACCGCCAGCGCGAGGAAGGTCGGAAGGATCGTCGGCGACCCACGGCCCGATGTAGGGAATGAAGCGCAGCACCGTCCCGAAGGCGCCCCAGAGCATCGCATTCGGCACGCCGATGAAGTAGAGGCCGATCGCGATCACCGATGCCGTAGGTCACGTTCACCAGCGAATTGCATGAGCAGGTAGCGCGAGACGCGGTGGCCCGCGTCGTCCATCGCGCGGGTCGTCGCGCTGATCCGCCCCTGGCCGATGAGCCGGATCAGCCGGCTGCGCAAATCTTCGCGCTGGAAGAGCATGCAGATGACCAGCACCAGCACCAGCGCGGCCGTGCCGAGCGGCCCGAGCAGCGGCGCGATGATGAGCTGCACCAGTCTCGAGCGGATTGGCCTTGGTGCTCTCGACCACCTGCACCGGCACCGCGGGTGGAGCGCACGTGCGCCGGCGAGGCCACGGCCGTCTCGGGTTTGCCCGGCGTCTTGCGTGATCGTGGGCGCGGCCGGCGCGCGTCCCGCCGGGCAGCTCCTTCTTCAGCTCCTCCACGGTCTCCGAGAGCTTGGTGAAGGCGCCGCCTTCGGGGCATCCGGAAGGCGTGCATCTTCGTCACGATGTTGCCTTTGTATTCGGGCAGCTTCGTCGCCGAGATCGACCAACTGCCGGGTGAGCATCCAGCCCGCCGCGCCCAGGGCCGGTGAAGATCAGCGCCACCACCAGCAGCACCGCCGCGATGCGGCCGATCCAGCGCTCGAAGCGCGTGACCAGCGGCGAGAGCAGAAAGGTGAGCAGCGCCGAGAGCGCGAGCGGAATGAGCAGTTCGCGCGCGAAATAGAGCGTCGCGACGATGAACGAGCGTCAGCGCGATGGTCCAGATGCCCACGAGCGCATCAGTGGCGGTGGTCTTGAGTTTGGGAGCGGTCATCGGATGGGCTGGGAGAAAAAGCCGGCGCGCGGGAAGCCCGCTAGTTTGCCCCCTCGCTCGGGCCGGCCAGGCTCTTCAGCGCCGCGGCGGTCTCCTTATGCGTCACGATCTGCACCTCGCGCTCATAGTGAAAAGGCGACATGATCGCAAAGCCGATATCCTTTTGTGGATTGGGCGACACCCGGTGAATCGCGCTCACTCCGTGGCTGCTACAGAGGTCCATGATTTCCCCCAGCGCCGTCGCGCAGGCCGGCTCCATCGAGATCAGCCCGCTCAGGTCGGTCAGCATTCGGAAGCCGGTCTTGAGCCCTGTCAGATGTCCTTCCACGCCCGCCCGGCACCGCGCCATCTCCTCCGCGGTCACGTGCTCGGAAAAGCCCACCGTGAGCAATTGCCCCGGTCCGCTCGATTCGATGGAAAACATAATCCAAACGAATCGGCCACGCTTCCCGCCGCGGCTGCTTGCTCCCTCTGCTTGCCTCACACCGGCCCGCTCCCCGGCTTCCGAAACTCCCCGGTCGCCGGCAAGAACTCGAAGGTCGCGCAGAGGCGATTGAGGATGTTCACCCGCAGCCGCACCACCGTCCAGTCATCCAGCGTATTCGAGGCCGTCAGCGTCATTCCCGCCGGGCAAACTTCCTCCGCCTCGATCTTCAGCAGTTGCTCCACGAAACTGACTTCCGAAATCCGCCCCGCGCTCCGCGAATGCGCCAGCGCCTCCAGCCGCCGGCCGATTCCTATGCAAAGTTTCTCGATCTTCATTGGGGGGATATTACCGCCTCTCACTGCTATATCGGCTCTCGCGCCCTCCCTCGCCCCCTTTTCTTCTCATGAGCGTCCCGGCGACAAGGAGAGGATGCGTGGGGTAACGACCCGAAGCTCAGCGACCGCGGAGCGGCGCGCTGGCTGCGGGGGCAGGATCAACCGAAAGCAGAATGGAAAACAGTACACCCTGGAAGTCGCCGCATGACAGAACGGAACGGCGCGGGCGACCCAGCGCGTCCGCCTTGGCAACCCACGTGGCCCGCCCGCGTTCGCTCCAGTGATTTGGTCCGGCTTGGTCATCATGGATCGAGTCTGCGCAAGAGTGGCTTTCTCGTGTATTCCGCGGGAATCGACACGACCGGCTCGTAGAGCGGCGCATCGGCCCGCCGGCGGCCCACGACGCGAGCATAACCGAGATGGCGGCCGGCGTCGGCTTCCAGCGCCCCGATTTCCGTCGCGTTGTCTGGGGCGACCACGCGCAGCCAATCCACCCAGAACCGCCAGCCCTCGGGCAGCGTGTCGGCGACCTCGATGTCCAGGATGCCCGTCCGGCCCCAGTGCCGCTCCCACCAGGCCGCCGAGTGGAAACTCCACGGCTGATCCTGGGCCCACCACTCCCGAAGGTGCGCCGGAATCTCGCCGTCCATCTCGCCCGTCAGCCCCACTTGAGCAATGCCTACCGGACCGCCCGGCTTAACGAAGCGGGCGAGGTAATTGAGGTACATATCGTCGGTGCCGTAATAGAGGTAGGAATCGATCGACACGACGGCGTCGAAGAACTCCGCGGCGAACGGCAGCGCCCGCGCCTCGGCGTGGATGGGAAAGACCCCGTCCTCGACTCCGGCATCGCGGATGCGCTGGAGGTTCTCCGAGGGGCTGAACCACAGGTCGGCAGCCCAAACCTGCACGCCGAACTCGCGGTGGAGGAAGATCGAGGAGATCGCCCGTCCGCAACCGAGGTCGAGCACCCGCATGCCGGGTCGGAGGTCGAGCGCCTCGGCGAGCCACTCGGTCAGCCACAACGCATTGGCGGCGCTTCCGGCTCCGGCCAGCACCCACTCCGGATGGTAGCCGGAGGCGCGCGGAAATCGATCGGAAAGAAGCCGGGGGTCCGTGCTCATGCTAAGGTCAGCGGTCGGTCACGCCGGACCATTCGTCGTCAAAATTCTCCGGCTCCCGTGAAATGATGATCTTCCAGCCGATTTCACCGAGGTTTTGATCTTCATAGAGCTCACCGTGAAAGTTGAACTGCGCCCTGTCGCAAGCACCTACGAGCATGGGCGAAAGGCAGGCTGCGTAGGAACAAGACGGTGGAAGCGTAGGTAAGCACCCACACCGGTATCGCCACGGCGGCCCAGATGACGCGAAGCTGCCACAGTGAAGTGTCGCCGATGAGATAACCGCGCGGTCCGTATAACGTCTGATCAAGAACCCACTGCCCGAAGGGAATAAATGGAAACCAGTCCACGATGCGATCCATGCTCACATAGAGCTTGCCGTAGGTAGCTGCGAGAAACGTGTAGTGACCGAGGCAGCCCCAAATGAGCAGGAAGGCGTTAAAGACGAGATAGGCTGAGATAAGCTGTCGCCACGAGGCCGGCGTGAGCCGATGAGCGATCGGGAAGAAGAACAACGCGACGAGCAGGGCGCCGGCGGACTGGACGCCACCACCGACGAGCAAATAGACAAATGCCTCGCCGAAAAAGGATTCCATCAGATCACCTTACACGGGACCCGCGCGCAGTCACCTCACTTCCTCCTGAGCCGTGAGGCCCACAAGCAGAGGGCGAGGGCGCCGCCGGCGAGAAGGCAGTAAGCGAAATCGAAGAGGCACCAGAAACGCGGCATCCCCGCGGTGGCGTCGATGAAATAATAGGCGGGCGCGGCGAACAGACAGAGCGCGGCCGTGGTGATGACGAGCGGCCGGTAGCGGACCACGTCGGTCGCGATGACCCAGACCAGCACGCCCACCCCGCCCTGGGCAAAAGCCGCCCCGCGAATGACATAGCGCAAAACCGCGTTGTCCGGCATCACCCCCATCCCGAGCCAGGCGTGCCATGCGGCCAGCCACGCCTCGGGCATCAGCACCACCGCAAAAGTCAGCATCTGCACGATGGCAATGATGCGGAGGCAGAGCGCAGTCCAACGGGCGGGGGGCATAAAGCGAAGGAGTGAAATGCCGCGTGAAAGTCGCCACCTTCCCGCGGCGGCGGTGGAGCGGGCAATTGAGCACGAAAACCACGTCCTTGTCGCGCCCCAGGACTCGGAATTGCAAATTCACCGACTGGCCTCGGCGGCGCCCCGCCGCTGGTTTCCCCGCTACCTCTCCCACGCACCCTCGGGCGGCCTGGCGCCCCCGGATTCCTCGATCGCCTTCAAAACGCTGAGCCGCGCCCGCCGTATCTCCTCGATGACTTCCAGCATCGAATGCACAAGGTGGCGCGAGTGAGCCGTGAGAGTCCGCGCCTCCGAGGCGAGTTCGTCCGCAGCCTGTCATTGGGCGTTGAGCATCCCCCTATTTACCGAGGGCAGCCTCCGCGGCAACCGATTAGTGGCGCTTATTTTCACCGCCTTCGAGAAATCCGTTTCGTCGCAGAATTGAGGGGTGCCGCGGGTTTCGTTCCGTGAATTTGAAATCGCCGCGCACTCGTGCGTTGAGGCTCCATCCCGATCTCTCCGAAGTGCATTCGCTTATTGGGTTCGGCGGAACTGGTGGACGGGGCGGGTTTGAGGGTCCCCTAAGGCGCTTTGAGGGGCCTCAAGGACGCGCTGAGGCTGCGCAAGGGCGTTGCGCGGGGCCGCAAAGCGCTCTTGTGGGTTGTAGGAGGCCGCTTGGTGGGACCACAAGACGCCTCTGTGGGGCTTCGATGCCGCTTTCGCGGGGGCACAAAGCGAGGCTGCGGGGGCACGGGCCGCGTGTGCGGGGGCACAAGGCCGCACTACGGGGGCACAAGGAGGCTTTGAGGGGGCACAAAGCGCCTCCGTGGGGGCACAAAAGCCGCTTTGATTATGCGCAAAGCGCCTGAACCCAGCGACTTACGCGTTTTCCTGGCGTCCGGGGAATCGACGAGGGCCTCGGTGGGCCGCGGGATGTCAGCTCGTGCGGCCCCGGCGCCGCGCGCTCCCAAAGCAGACGGTCGCGCCGGCCAGCGCCAGCAGCGCCCCCGAAGGCTCCGGTAGCAACTCCACATTATCGAGCGAGCCAACATCCGGGCCATTCTGGAACTCGGCGCGAATCCTGAGCTCGGTCAAGTTTGCGAGCACTCCGCGAAACTCAGCCTCCGTCGGCTCGCGCCCGGTCAAATCCCCCACGTGCCAGCGCACCGTGGGGCGCAACGGGGGGCTATAGCTGGTCCAAACGTTATTCGCCGGAACCGGCGTCGCATTGAAGGAGAGCGTCAGCCCTCCGGCTCCGCCTCCGACCAGGATCAAATCGGCCGCGGCAAATTGGTCCGCCCCGCCCGTGTACGACTGCCGGAGGTCGAATTTGAAATCGGTGCCGAAGGCCAGGCTCTGATCCCCGAGGAACTTCGCCGGCGCGATGAAGTAGGTAGTGCCTCCGACGACCGCGTCATCGATCTCGATGTGCCCGCCCGGGTTACCGCCGGTGCTGACAAACGTCGCCGGGCCATCGGAATCGCCGGCCGCCGTCCACTGCTCCCGGCCATTGTCAAATGTGCTGACGACCGCCCCGAGCGTCCGTGGAGCTCCCGCCGCGCCCAAGCCAGCCGCGATGAGGAGGGCGATCAGTGATTTTAAGCTCATAATGCGAAGATTGGCGCGCGGTTTGTGGCACACCGTTCGCGCGATGTAAACCGTTTGGGTGATCCTCACACCCGATGAATAAACCAGGGCAGAGAACCCACGGCCAGGCGACCTAGTGCGCGGGGGCGCGGACGCATGAGCGTCTGCCCCACTCTGGAGAAAGCGAACGATTCGCGCCGGCGCGCCTGGCGCGAGTTGTAGGCCTGCCGAAAGCTGCTCGCTGCCGGAGTCGACGATTTGCCCCCGCCGCCCAAGCCGGCGAACTTCGAAACCGAAGGCGCCCACCTACGGGCCGCCCTGCAACGCACCCTCACCGAGCCATGGGAACGCCTCGCCGCCCTTGAAGCCGCCGTGGAGGGCATCCGCCCCAACCTCGGCAACACCCTCAACGACGGCAAATACCCCCTCCGCGTGCTGGATTTGAACCGCACAATGAATCGACCGCGGGCAGCTATCAAAACATCGGGGCGCACGCTCAAAACTTAGCTTTACCTCGCATCCGTCGCTGATTAATCCCGGTGCATGCCAAGTGTCCCCAAGAAGGTTGCTGAACGGCTCGTCGCCGGACTCAAACGATTCCAGCCGGTTCTCGCGGCAGCGAAGTCTCGCGATGTCGGCGAATCCGACACGGTCACGATCGTGAAGGACATGCTCGGCGAGGTGTTTGGATACGACAAATACTCGGAAGTCACCTCGGAATTCGCGATTCGAGGAACGTACTGCGACTTGGCAATCAAGTTGGAGGGAACACTCCAAACTCTGATCGAGGTGAAAGCAATCGGGATGGAGCTGAAGGACCTGCACGTGAAGCAGGCTGTCGATTACGCAGCCAATCAAGGGGTGGATTGGGTGCTCCTGACCAACGGGGTTTCCTGGCGTGTTTACCACATCATCTTCGCCAAGCCGATCGACCAGGAACTCGTCATCGACATCGATTTCTGCGCTCTGAACTCTCGCAGTGACGCTGACGTTGAACTGCTTTACCTCTGGTGCAAGGAAGGGTGGCAGCGGTCTGTGTTGGGCGAGTACCACACACATAAGCAGGCACTCAGCCGTTTCTTTATCGGCGCTATGGTGCTGACCGATCCCGTCCTTGAGGTGCTTCGTCGCGAGTTGCGGCGGGTTTCTCCAGACGTTCGAATCGAAACCGAGCAAATTCGTGCGGTAATGGCGGCCGAGGTGATCAAACGTGACGTAATGGAAGGTGAGAAGGCCGAGGAGGCACGAAAGAAGATTGCACGGGCGGCGAATAAAGTTCTGCGGGCGTCGTCGCCAAAGGAAAAGCCGAGCACAGGCGGGCCGGAATTAATCGCTCCACCGGTGCCGGCTGCCACGACCGAGGCGCTCAAGTCGGCGGAGGACCAAGCACCTCCTAACCCGCCCGAAGAGTAGCTACCTGCGCTGTATCGCGCCGCCCGCCGCCTTCCAAGCTTTGCCACGAGAGCAGTGGCCGTCAGTAGTGGTAGAACGGCAGGACTTCCAGCCGATCGGAAATCGACACCAGACGATCGTAAGTGGCGATTTCGACGCCGTGTCCTTTCCTATACTCAGCTTTCCGCTCGTTCTCAGCAGCAGTTAGGCCTTCGCGACGCCCGATCACGATAATGTAATTCCAATACACCGTAGATTGAACGTCCGATAGGGGGATTGATCGGCAATCTGCTGGGGGCTCCGTGCGGATGCCACCCAGCAGGTCCTTCGAACCGTAATGATCCGACAGCCGTCGGAGCACCTCTTGGAGGTTCTTGGACACGTAGGCCCGCCACTCATCGACTTGATTTATGGCGCCGGCAAGTCGCTCCGCGGGCCGTCCATCCTTGGTGAAAAGCCGAGCATTCGGTGGTTCCATTTCGATGAAGGTGACTTCCCAGCCGCCCGAGAATGAGTCGAGAACCGCGAAATCTGGTTTGCGCATCCCAATTGGGAACTCTTTGAACACGTGCGGGTAGTTCGCGTGTGCGAGCCGTGCAATCACCATGGGATTTCGCTTTAGCCATCGGAGGATTTCACGCTCGCCCACGCAAGTATCCAACTTCTCACGCAACCTCCTCGCTTTGAGCGAAACGATCACACCCGCCTTAATCAGGTTTTTGGCCTCGCCCAGCCATTTTCGCACCTCACGCAGATTTGGTTTCTTTCGTGTGGGCATAGTCGTTTCCGTTCGTCCAATCGCGTCATTCGCTTATCACCCATTCAAGAAGAAAAATTTCTCGTACACCCGAATATCCGGAGCAACAGTGCAGCAGCCGGTTTGCCGGCTGCATGCAGATGCCTTCCCCCAGCATCCACATTACGATGAAGTTGGTGTGACGTATGACGGGGGGTTCTTCTACAGCGACGGCTTGCCGGATTCACCAACCCCAACCCCTCGCAGAACTAATCGTATGGCCTCCCTGCTCCGCTGATTGCGTTCATAGCATCGGCCGGGCGCAGCCTTGCCGGCACGAGCGTTGGTCATGTGTCGCGATACCAGTCCTTACCCTGTTCCTTAAAAAGAATGAATCCGTGCCGATCGTATTCACCGACGCTCACGAGGTACTTTCCGTCCGGGTTCATGCGATACCTCCAGTATCCCCATCGCGTTTTCGGTGCGGAAATTCCAGCAGCGTCGAGGGTGGACGGATAGGCGCCGTGCGTTGCGTGATAGCGCTCGATCGCCGCAATCAAGGTCTCGCCCTCGCGCTCAAGCCGCGGAAAGTCCGGGCGGGGATAGAACGATGCAGGGTCGATCACCCAGAGGACCCCAGCGAGAGCAGCAACGATGAGGACGAACGTCAGCCCGGCTCTGATGAGCCACGTCCTGAGGGATGGCCGACGGATCTGCATCTCACCGGGAATATCTGCCTGGCCGGATGCCCGCAAGCTCAGCGCCATGCATCTTGCCAATCCCCGAGCCGCAGGCCGGCCATTGGCGGTTTCCAACGCGGTCGGCACCTGGAGCCTCACCGTCAGCGACCCGCTGACGCAGGCGGAGATGTACAATCGGGGCGCCTCCGCATCGCCTCGTGAGGGGCGGCCGGGGGAGACTGAGTAGCGGGAGGTCGGTCAGCACGTTCTTGCCCGCGGCGCCCTCCCCGCCGGCGATCCCTTCCGAAAGCGGTGTCGCGCTTACGCTTGCCACCGCAGTCCAAGATGCGCTCGCTTCGCTACCCCATCGCGCTTACCTTATCGTCATGTCCGAATCCGTGGTTCCTCCCGCTGCCGTGAGCGAAGAGCCGCGCGCGGATGGGCTGCCGCAGGTGTCGCCCGATTTCGTGGAGCAAGACTTTCCCGAGACGATCGATAACATCATCCCGACGCGCGGTTACGACATGCTCCCGCTGGTCGGGCTGGGCGGATCGGCGGGGAGCATCGAGGCGCTGAAGCATTTCTTCGAGCGGATGCCGCCGGAGTCGGGGATGGCCTTCGTGGTGATCGTGCATCTTTCGCCGGAGCACGAGAGCATCCTGGCGGAGCTGCTCGGGCGGACGACGACGATGCCGGTGCTGCAGGCGCTCGATCTCCAGAAGGTGGAGGCGAATACGGTGTACGTGATCCCGCCGGGAAAGCATCTCACGCTCACCGATGGCCACCTGAAACTCACCCCGCTGGAGCCGGACCGCGGCCGGCGCGTGGTGGTGGATCTCTTTTTCCGCACGCTCGCCGATACCCACGGGCCGCACGCGGCGGCGATCATCCTCTCCGGCGCCGATGGCGACGGCGCGCTGGGGATCAAGCGGATCAAGGAGCGCGGCGGGCTCACCATCGCGCAGGACCCGGACGAGGCCGAGCACAGCTCGCATGCCGCGCACGGCGATCGATACCGGCATGGTCGATTGGGTGCTGCCGGTGCTGGAGATGCCGGCGCGGCTGCTGGAGTATCGCGACAACGAGCAGCGGCTGAAGCTCCCGCCGGAGGAGGGGCCGCAGCCGGCCAAGGCGCCGCCCACCACGGCGGACGACCGATGAAAAGGCGTTGCGCGAGGTGCTCGCCTACCTCCGTTCGCGCACCGGCCGCGATTTTTCGTATTACAAGCGGGCCACGATCGTGCGGCGCATTTCGCGCCGGATGCAGGTGAATGGGATGGCCACCGTGCCCGATTATCTCGGCTTTCTGCGCACGCACCCGGGCGAGGCGGGCGCGCTCCAGCAGGATCTGCTGATTTCGGTGACGAATTTCTTCCGCGACCGCGAATCGTTCGAGGCCCTGGAAGCGCGCATTCCAGAGCTCTTCGCGGGCAAGACCACGGGCGACGCCGTGCGCGTCTGGGTGGCGGCCTGCGCCACCGGCGAGGAGGCGTACTCCATCGCCATGCTGCTGCTGGAGCACGCCGAGCTGATGGAAGCGCCGCCCAGCGATCCAGGTCTTCGCCACGGACCTGGATGAGGAGGTGATCGCCGCGGCGCGCGATGGGCTTTTCCCCTCCGCCAGCGCCGCGGATGTCTCCGAGGAGCGGCTGCGGCGCTTTTTCACCAAGGAGCACCGCGGCTACCGGGCGCGCCGGGAGCTGCGCGAGAGCGTCCTCTTTGCCGTGCACGATCTGCTGAAGGATTCGCCCTTTTCCCGGCTGGACCTGATCTCGTGCCGGAATCTGCTCATTTACCTGAATCGCGAGGCGCAGGCGCGGGCCTTCGACATCTTCCATTTTGCGCTCCGGCCGGAAGCGAAGCTTTTCCTCGGCTCCTCGGAATCGATGGATGACGAGAACGTGCTCTTCACGGAGCTGGACAAGAAGCACCGGCTTTACCAGCAGCGCCCTTCGCCGCGCCAGGGGGTGCCGGTGCCGCTCGGTCCGGGCACGCTGGCGCGGGCCCTCGAGGCGCAGCAGCGCGGCAAGGGTGGTCCCTACGTGCATGGGCCCGCTTTCACGAAAGGCGCGGCCGCGGCGCTCCAGCGCGAAACGCTCGAGCTGCAGGGGCGCCGGGTTTCGTGGGAGGAGCTGCACTTCAAGCTGATCGAGCGCTTTGCCCCGCCCTCGCTCATCGTCACGCGCGATTACGACATCGTCCACGTCTCGGAAAATGCGGGCCGTTTTCTGCACTTCAGCGGCGGCGAGCCGAGCGTGAACCTGCTCAAGGTGGTGCATCCGATGCTGCGGATCGAGCTGCGGGCGGCGCTCTTCCGCGCGGCGCAGACCAGCACGCCGGTGGAGGTCTTTCGCGTGCCGCTCGAGATGGATGGGAAACCGATGACGGTGGATCTCCGCGTTTCGCCCGCGCAGGAGATCGCGCCGGATTACCTGCTGGTGGTCTTCAGCGTGCGGGAAAACGGCGACTACGACGCGGTGCGGCAGCGCGCGGAAGCGGAGCCGGCGGTGCGCCACCTGGAGCGCGAGATCGAGCAAATGAAATCGCGCCTGCGCGATACGGTGGAGCAGTACGAGGCGTCCGGCGAGGAGCTGAAGGCGAGCAACGAGGAGCTGCAGGCGATGAACGAGGAGCTCCGCTCCTCCGCGGAGGAGCTGGAGACTTCCCGCGAGGAGCTCCAGTCCATCAATGAAGAGCTGACCACGGTAAACCAGGAACTGAAAAGCAAGGTGGACGAGCTTGGCCGCGCGAACAGCGACCTGGCCAACCTGATGGCCGCCACCGCCATCGCCACGATTTTCCTCGACCGCGGCCTGCTCATCACCCGCTACACGCCCACGGCGGTGGCGCTCTTCCGCCTCATTGCCAGCGACCTCGGCCGGCCGCTCACCGATCTCACGCACGGGCTGAGCTACCCCGAGCTGAAGGCCGACGCCGAAAGCGTGCTCCAGACGCTCATCCCGGTGAAACGCGAAGTGTCGGACGGCGAGGGGCGCTGGTTCCTCGCGCAGTTGCAGCCGTACCGCACGGCAGACGATCACATCGCCGGCGTGGTGCTCAGCTTCGTGGAGATCACCGAGAGCCGGAACGCCCGCGAGGCGCTGCTGGCGAGCGAGTCGCGGCTGCAGCGCGCCCTGGAGATCGAGACGGTGGGAATCATTTTTTTCAAGGTGGACGGGAGCATCACCGGCGCGAACGATGCCTTCCTCCGGATGAGCGGTTACACGCGCGCGGATCTCGCGGCGGGGCTCGTGCGCTGGGACGTGATGACGCCCCCCGAGTTCCTGGAGCAATCGCGGAGGGCGGTCGAGGAGTATGTCCGGGACGGGCGCACCACGCCTTACGAAAAGCAATACCTGCGCAAGGACGGCACGCGCTGGTGGGGGGTCTTCGCCGCCACGCGGATCAATGACGAGGAGGGCGTCGAGTTCATCGTCGATGTCACCGAGCGCAACGAGATGGAGCAGGCGCTGCGCGAGAGCCAGGAGCGGCTGCGGCTGATCGTGGAAAACGCGCGCGACTACGCGATCCTTTCCATGGACTTGGATCGGCGCGTCACCAGTTGGAATTCCGGTGCCGAGCAGCTCATCGGCTACGCGGCGGCGGAGGTCATCGGCCAGAGTGGCGACCTCATTTTCACCCCGGAAGATCGCGAGGCGGAGGCGCCCGAGATCGAGGCCGCGCAGGCGCGCCGCGAAGGCCGTGCCACCGATGAACGCTGGCATTTGCGCAAGGATGGCAGCCGCTTCTGGGGCAGCGGCGTGATGATGGCCATGCACGACGCCGCGGGCGAAGCGATCGGCTTGGTGAAGATTTTCCGCGACCAAACGGCGGCGCGGCAAGCCCAGGAGAGCCTGGAGCAAAGCCGCCTGGAGCTCTGGCACGCCCTTCAGGAAACCGAGCAGGCCCGCGCCGAGGCCGAGGCCGCGGGCCGCGCCAAGGACCATTTCCTCGCGGTGCTCAGCCACGAGCTGCGCACCCCGCTCACGCCCGTGCTGATGGCCGTCGGCACCCTCACGCGCAACAAAAACCTCCCGCCCGCCGCGCAGGAAGCGCTGCAGATGATCCAGCGCAATGTGCAGCTCGAGGCTCACTTCATCGACGACCTGCTCGACCTCACCCGCATCTCCCGCGGCAAGCTCGAGCTCCTGCGCGAACCGATGGATCTGCACGCCGCCATCCACGCCGCCGCCGAGATTTGCCAGCCTGATCGCGAAGCCAAAACCCAGCGGCTCGAGCTGCAGCTCGCCGCCCGGGAATTCCAGCTCCCCGGCGATTTCAACCGCCTCCAGCAAGTCGTCTGGAACCTCCTCAAGAACGCCTCCAAGTTCACCCCCGAAGGGGGCGAAATCCGCCTCCGCACCCGCAATGAGCCGGGCCGCGTGATCATCGAGATCACCGACAGCGGCATCGGCTTCGACCCCGAAGACGCCACCCGCATCTTCGACGCCTTTGCCCAAGCCAGCCCCGAAATTACCCGCGAATTCGGCGGCCTCGGCCTCGGCCTCGCCATCTCCAAGGCGACCGTCGAAGCCCACGGCGGCCGCATCCACGCCGCCAGCCCCGGGGCGGGCCAGGGGGCGACCTTCACCGTGGAGCTGCCGGTGGAGTGAGGGAGTAAGCCAGTAAGCCAGTAAGCCAGTGATCACCTCACGCCATTCTGACTTCCTGGCTCACTGACTTACTGACCCACTGGTTTTCCATTTGGCGTGCGGCGCTTTTTCCCTACCGTTCACGGATGCTCGCTCTCGATAAAGTTACCCGCGCGGATTTCGAACCGGTGCTCCAGCAGGATTTCGAGCTGATCACCGGCACCGGCGGGATCACGCTCACCCTGGCGGAAATCCACGCTGGCTTCGGTTCCCACAAGGACCGCGCGGAACCCTTCACCCTCGTCTTTCGCGGCGCGCCGCCGCTGCGCCTCCCGCAAAGCATCTACCCGCTGCAAAACACCACGCTCGGCCAGATGGAGCTCTTCCTCGTGCAGGTCGCCGCCAACGACGAAGGAAGCTTCTTCGAGGCGGTCTTCAACTAGGCCTAAGCTGGCGCCATCACTCCCGCGGCCTGGAAGTCATCCGGCAGCGCCGCGGCGCATGCGATCGGTTGGCCGGTGCGCGGGTGGATGAATCCAAGCTGCCATGCATGGAGCATCTGGCGCTCGAACCCGGCGCGCTTGCCATAGACGGCATCGCCGAGCAGCGGGTGGCCGAGGTGTTTGAGATGGACGCGGATCTGGTGGGTGCGGCCGGTGTGCAGCGTGCATTCCACCACCGTGCCGACGCCGCCCGGCGCGGACGGAACGGCGATCTCTTGCAGGACGCGCCAGCCCGTTTTCGCCGGCCGGGCGCGGCCGTTTGTCACGACGGCCATTTTTTTGCGCTCGACCGGATGGCGGCCGATCGGCGCCTCGATGATCCCGCTGTTTTTCGCGAAAGGGCCGGCCGCCAGGGCGAGGTAGATCTTTCGCACTTCGCGCGAGGCGAATTGCCGCGCCAAATCCTGGTGCGCGAGATCGTTCTTCGCCACGAGCAGGCAGCCGCTCGTTTCCTTGTCGAGGCGATGGACGATGCCCGGGCGGTGCTCGCCGCCGATGACGGAGAGCTCGCCGCAATGATGGAGCAGCGCATTCACCGCGGTGCCTTCCCAATGGCCGGCGGCGGGATGCACGACCATACCCGGCGGCTTGTCGATGACGAGCAGGTCCGCGTCTTCGTAAAGAATGCGCAGGGGGATTTCCTCCGGCTTGGTCTCGACCGCGACCGGCGCCGGCTCGCGGTATTCGATGCGGTCGCCCGCGCGCAGCTTGGCGCGTGTCTTGGCGGGCGCGCCGTTGAGGGTCACGTGGCCTTCGCGCACCAGCTCCTGCCAGCGCGAGCGCGAGAGGCGCGGCACCTCGGCGGCCAGCCATTGATCGAGACGCTGGCCCGCGGCGGGGCCGGGAACGGTGAGAGCTTCGGGCGCGGTCTGCAAGATGGCAGGAGTAAGGCGGGAAAGGCAGGCTTGCAATTTCGCGGTAACAAAGCGTCTGATTCCATTTCCACGCACGGGACGTGCTATATCAGTTCTGCAAGCGCGCACGCCCCCCGATCTTACCCATGACGGCAGAACCCGAATCTTCCTCGCTGGAGTCTTGCTCCATTTGCGGCACCCCGATGGACGTGGCGGATTTCGAGCCGCTCTCGACGGTGGTCTGCCCGGTGTGCGGGGAATCGGTGGTGGTCGGGCGCTTCATCGGCGAGTTCGAGCTGCTGGAAGTGATGGGGCGCGGCGGCATGGGCGTAGTCTACCGGGCCCGCGATACGAATCTCGACCGCCAGCTTGCGCTGAAGCTGCTGCGCGGCGACCAGGCGCAGAGCGGGGCGCTGGGCGAGCTGGAATTGGAGGCGGGCGTCACGGCTTCGATCAATCACCCGCACGTGGTGAAGGTCTTCACCACCGGCTCGGCGGCCGGGCGTTTCTACATTGCGATGGAACTCGTGGACAAAGGAACGCTGGATGATTTGCTGGAGCTGCAAGGGCGCGTGGCGGAGCCGCAGGGGCTGGAGATCGCGGTGCAGATCGCACAGGGTTTGCGCGCGGCGCATCAGCACGGGCTGATCCATCGCGACATCAAGCCGGGGAACATCCTCTTTTCGGATGCGCACACGGCGAAAATCGTGGATTTCGGCCTCGCGATCATGGAGCAGGCGGCGCACGGCACTGGCGAGATTTGGGGCACCCCGTACTATGTTTCGCCGGAGCGGCTGGATCAAAAGAAGGAGGATTTCCGGAGCGATATCTATTCGTTCGGCGCGACGATGTTTCACGCGCTGGCCGGCCGGCCGCCCTTCGAAGCGGCGAATGCCACGCTGGTGGCGCTCAAGCATTTGCGGAGCCACGCAGTGAGCCTACAGGCGTTCGCGCCGTGGATCTCGGGCTCCACCGCTTTCGTCATCAATCGCACGCTGCAGAAAGACCCGGCCGATCGCTACCAAAGCTACGACGAGCTGATCGAGCACCTGGAGTATGCGCGCGCGGAGGCGGCAAAAGGCGGGGGCACGCCGCAGCCGAAAACGCGCGTGGTCATCGAGACCGCGGAAGACCGCAAGCGCGAGGGCCTGCTCACCACCGCGATGATCGGATTCGTGGTGCTGCTGCTGCTCGGCGGCGGCTGGTTTTGGTACGCGAGCTCGGGGCCGAAAGTGGACCCCTCGGTAAGCGCAATCACCATGAGCGTCGGCGCGAGCGGCAAGAATGCGCAGTCTTACGAAGCCGCGCGGCAGTTGCTCATCAAGGGCAAACCGGCGGAGGCGGCGCCGCAGTTTCACGCGCTGGCCGTAGAGAAGAAAACGTCGGAGCCGCTCGCGCAATGGGCGTTCGCGCAAGAGGGGATCGCGTGGCTGGTGGCCGGCAATCTGCCGAAAGCGCGCGAGGCTTTCACCGCGCTCGGCGCGCGGCCTTACAAGGGCAAGGAGGCCGCGGCGAAAAAGCTGGATCCGTTCTTCAAGAAGCTCGCGGCGCTCGGCAGCACCCCCGCGCCGGTGCCGCACGACGAAGTGCGCGGGCTCGATGCGAACACCTACGGCGCGCTCGGCCTGCTCGTGGCCGGCCTGAAGAACTGGGAGCTGGGCAAGCTGGAGGAGGGCGCGGCGATGCTGCGCGATTTCTCGAACGCGGCCCCCGGTGGCGGTTACGGCTGGATTTCCGAATACCACGTGCTGGCCGAAGACAACCTGGCGGATTTCACCGACTACCGCGGCGCGCTGGCGATGGCGAAAGGCGCGAAGAGCGTGACGGAACTGCAGTCCGCGGCGAAGACGGTGCGCAAGATCAAGGAGAGCCTTCGCCACCCTAAAGGCCGGCTCGCCGACCTGCTGGAGCAAGCCGCCAAGGACGCCGAGGCCGTGGCCGCGGAGCAGATCAAGAAGGCGGCCGCGCAGCTCGAAGCGGAGAAGAAAGCGCTCGGCGAAGCGCGCGGGAAAGCGGCCGCGCAGGCGCGCGATTGGAAGTTCAAGGAAGCGCGCGAGGTCATCGCCCCGGTGGCGCTGGCCAACGCGGATTTCCAGCGCGAGCAGCGGCTCTTGCTGAAGAAAATCGACTGGCTGCAGGCATTTAAAGACGGATTGATCAAAGACCTCGCCGCCGGATTTCCGGGGCCGCTGAGGGCGAAGGATGGCTCGGAGATTGCAGGCGCGGTAACCAAGGCGGACGAGAATGGCCTGGAGGTGGCGGGTGCCGTGAAGAAATGGACTGACCTCGCGCCAGCCAGCATTCTCGCGCTGGCGGAAAGTTTCGTCGCCGCCGCTCCGCCGCCAGAGCAGGCCGGGCGCCGCTGGCTCGCCGGAGTGTATGCGGCCATGGGAGGCTTGAAAGCAGACGCTCGGCGGCTCCTGCTCGAGGCCGCCAAAGAAAGCCCGCGCCATGCCGACGAACTGCCTCTGCTGATTTCGCCGAAGCGCACCAATGTCGCGAAAGGCAAACCGGTCACCTCCAGCGATCCGAAGCAGGCCGGTTCCGCGGAAGGCCCGGAGAAGGCGCTCGATGGCGATGCCAACACCCGCTGGAGCTCCACGCAGAAGGAGCCGAAGTGGCTGCGCGTCGATCTCGGCCAGAGCCAATCGATCTCCCGCTGGGTCCTCAAACACGCCAGCTCGCACAAAGATTCAGCCGATCTCGACACCTCCGATTTCTCGCTCCACCGCAGCGACGACGACAAAACGTGGACCAAGATCGAGGAGGTGAAAGGCAACATCCTCGGCATCACGGACCGCCGCGTCCCGGCCTTCAGCGCCCGCTACGTGAAGCTCTCGCTCGAAAAGCCAAACCGCAAATCGAACGATCCCGCCGCGCGCCTATATGAATGGGAGCTCTACGCGAGCGATCCCGCGCAGGAGCCGGTCGGCGATCTCTTTGCCACGCCTCCCTCCGCGCCTGCCCCTGAGCTTACCGGCCGCGACATCGGCCTCGCCGCCAATGAGCCGACCGGCGGCCATGCCGTCGATGACCGCACCGGCCTCTTTACGATCCGCTCCGGCGGCAACGATATCGGCGGCGCCGCCGATGCCTTCCGCTTCGTGCACCGTCCCCTCTCCGGCGATGGCCAAATCATCGTACGCATCGAAGCCGTCGAGCGCGGCAACGATGCCTCGAAGGCTGGCATCATGTTCCGTGAAAATGCCGAGCCCGGCGCGCGCATGGTCTTCCTCGCCGCGAGCCCCGTCCCCGGCCTCTCCTGGCAAACGCGCAAAGAGCCCAAAGCCGCTGCCGGCGGCACGCGCGAAGCGAATTTCGCGGCGCCCTGCTGGCTCAAGATCGAACGCGCCGGCAACGTCTTCACCGGCTCCGCCTCCAAGGACGGCGCCAAGTGGACTCAGATCGGCAAGGAAACGATCAACCTGCCGGCGCCAGCCGAAGCGGGGCTGGCCGTGACCGCGCGACAGACTGGGAGCGCGGCGACCGGCAAGATGGAAGTGATCGCGCTCGGCAAGTAGCTTACCCCGGAATCCCCGCCAGCATCTGCGCGTTGGTCGGGAATTTCTTCAGGAAGAAGAGCAGGCGCTCGATGGCTTCCATCGGCTTGTGGCCGGCGAGGCCGCGGCGGATGACGGTGATCTTGTGCAGATCGTCGGCGGGGATGAGCAGTTCTTCGCGGCGGGTGCCGGATTGGAAGATATCGATGGCCGGGATAGATGCGCTGCTCGCTGATCTTGCGATCGAGCACGAGCTCCATGTTGCCGGTGCCTTTGAACTCCTGGAAGATGAGTTCGTCCATGCGGCTGCCGGTCTCGATGAGCGCGGTGGCGATGATGGTGAGCGAGCCGGCTTCCTCGGTGTTGCGCGCGGCGGCGAAGATCCGGCGCGGGATTTCCAGGGCGCGCGCATCGACGCCGCCGGACATGGTGCGTCCGCCGCCGGCCATGGCGTTGTTGAAGGCGCGGCCGACGCGGGTGATCGAGTCGAGCAGGATGAAGACGTCCTTGCCCGCTTTCGACGAGGCGCTTGGCGCGCTCGATGGCGAGCTGGGCGATGCGGGTGTGGCTCTTCACGTCGCTGTCGTTCGAGCTGGCCATGATCTCGGCGGTCGGGCACGGTGCGGCGTGATTTCGGTGACTTCCTCCGGGCGCTCGTCGACGAGCAGGATGATGAGCTTGATGTCCGGGATGATTCTTCACCACGGCATCGCCGATGTGCTGGAGGAAGGTGGTCTTGCCGGTGCGCGGCGGGGCGACGATGAGGCCGCGCTGGCCTTTGCCGATCGGCGCACATGAGATCGATGATGCGCGTGGTGTAGCGCTCCGGCATCGTCTCGAGGACGATGCGCTCCATCGGCGCTGACGACGGTGAGCTCGTCGAAGGCCGGCAGGTCGCGCGCGCCTCTCGGGATCGTCGCCGTTGATCTCGAGCAGCTGCTAGAGCTGCGCGCCGCGGCCGCCGCGGCGGGTTTCGCCTTTGATCCACTGGCCGTCGCGCAGGTTGTAACTGCCGCACCGCTCGGGCGTGACGAAGATATCGTGTCGGGTGCTGGGCAAAGCCGCGCTTCGGCATCGCGGATGAAACCGAAGCCCTTGCCGGAAATTTCGACGATGCCTTCGCCGATCGCCGAGCTCTTCGCCGAGCGGCGCATCGGGCGGCGGAATGTTGGCGTCGCGGTCGGAATCGAAAGGACGTTCTTCGCGTCCGCCGCCGCGCTGATGGCGTCCGCCGCGGTCATGGCGGTCTCCGCGATCGCCACGGTCCTGGCGCTCCTGGCGCTCCGGACGAGGCTGGGGTGTGGCGGCGCGGGCGGCTTCCACGGCAGCGCGGGCCGCTTCTGGAACGGCATCGGCAGGCACCGCGATGGGCGCGGTCTGGCCTTGCTCTTCCATCTGCTTCGCCACGTGGCGGGGGATGTAAACGGGGTACTTGCGCGCGGGTGGCGGCTCGGGAATGGCCTCAGGGGTGGGAGCCAGCTGGCTCTCGACGGGGGCGGCAGTTGCCGCCGGGGCCGGCGCGGGCGCGGGCGCGGCGGTGCTGGTGGCCGAGGAAACCGCCTGCGGCGCAGGCTCGCGGCGCGAGGGACTCCATTCCTCGGCTACGCCGCTGCCGGGTGGCGGAGCGGTCGGCTTCGGCTTTTCGGGAGCGCGGCGGCCACCTCGGCGTGAGCGGCCACGTCTTTCAGGGGCTTCTTCTTCTGTGGAAGCTTGGGAGATTTCGGAGGATTCGGAAACCTGGGGCGCGGGCAATTCGGTCGGGGTGGGGTCGACCGAGGATGCTTCAGCGGCTGGGGCCGGGACCTCAGCGGCGGCAGGAGCCACGGATTCTTCAAAGCCGGGCAGGTCGCCGTTGGCGGCCGGTTTCTTTTTGGCAACGCGGCGCGCCTTCGGCTTGGCGGCGCCATCGCCCCCTTCGGCACTGGCCGCTTTGGGAGCGGTGGCGCGGGGCTTGGCCGCGGTGGCGCGACGGCGTTTGGGGGTGGTCTCGGCGCCGGGCTCTTCGGCGAGCAACGGCTGATCTGCGGGCTCTGTCATAAACACAATCGGTATAAAATTCGGGGTGGGGAAACGCCTCTCGTGGCGGCCGATTCGATGGGCGGTGGTGGGGACTGCGGAAGCTTTACAACCAGTCCACCGGAGGCGCCGCGGCCTCCGGAACAGCAAAGGAGGCTTCCTTCGCCGGTTTGCCGGAGAGCGCGCTGCGAGGGGCTGCCACCGCCGCCTCAATGAAATTGATTGTGAACCGCTTTCGATGACCCACCATGGATCGAATCCTGATTAGGGATTGCGTACGAGAAGAGAGAACGCGCCGGCTCCTGCGTGGAGGCAAGGAAGAAACGTCCGGGAAGAACAGCCAAGGACGCGAACTACTGGGAGGGAACTTGCCGGAAGATACGGAAAGCGTCAATAGGGTTTTTTCAGGGGGGTGTTTGCGCGTGCCTGCCGCTTGTCTGGTGGCTGTGCGTCTGGCACCTTGGGCCGTATGGATATCGTCTTCAGCGTTGCCCAGGAGGCAGATGGTGAATTTGTGGCGGAGTGCTTGTCCCATGACATCTTTACGCAAGGCGATAACTGGGACGTTTTGCGGAGGAACGTGCGAGAGGCGATAACCGGTTACTTCTTTGACCAGCCGAAGCCTGCGGCGTTCAGACTCCATTTTGTGCGGAATGAGCTCGTAGCGACATAAGGCAGAAAGGCGTCGCGGGAGGGCGGGCGTCCCCGCGAGCCCTGAATTGGTACGAGCGAAGCGAGCTGTCTTCACGCCGCGAGCCATCCCGCCGCCGCGGCTCGCGAGGATGCTCGCCCTCCATCGCGCGCCGTTTGTCACTGGTGCGCCCTTCTTTTTCCGCGCGCATTTTCCTCAAACAACCTCTTGCGCCCCCGCGAAATCCGCCCATACTCCCCGTCCCTTTTTTAACAAACCGCAGGAGAGCCGGCCCAGTGTCCGGTTCGCTGGCACTGCTCACTTTATGGCAAACAAACCATCCAAACGCTATCGCGCCGCCGCCGGGAAGGTCGACGCATCGAAGCTCTACTCCCTCCCGGAGGCCATCACCACCCTCAAGGGGATGCCGCCCACCAAGTTTGACCAGACGGTCACGCTTTCTTTCCGCCTCGGGGTCGACCCGAAGCAGTCCGACCAGATGGTCCGCGGCACCTGCCCGCTGCCCCACGGCTCGGGCAAGACCGTGCGCGTGCTCGTCTTTGCCGAAGGTGCCGCGGCGGCTGCGGCCCGCGAGGCTGGCGCTGAATTCGTCGGCTTCAAGGACATGATCGAGAAGTGCCAGCAAGGCTTCCAGGATTTCGATGTCGCGATCGCCACGCCGGCGGCGATGTCGGAAGTACGCAAACTCGGCAAAGTGCTCGGGCCGCGCGGCCTGATGCCGAACCCGAAGACCGGCACCGTCACCGACGACACCGCGAAGGCGGTGAAAGAAGTGAAGGCCGGCCGTGTCGAGTTCAAGCTCGATAAGAACGGCAATGTCGCCGTGCCGGTGGGCAAATTCTCCTTCTCCGAGCAGGCCCTCCAGGACAACGGCACGGCGGTGATCGAGGCCGTGGTGAAAGCCCGCCCCTCCTCTGCCAAGGGCCGCTTCGTGGAAAACATCGCGCTCGCCGCGACCATGCTCCCCGGCGTGCGGGTGGATGCCTCCCCGTTCCTCAAGAGCTAGTTCGAATCTCAGCTTTAACTTTCCACTTTCATGCGTCCCGAGAAAGCAAACATCGTCGAAGACATCGCCGGCCGGCTCAATAGCTCGCCCTTTCTCTTCATCACGGATTACACCGGCCTGAAGGTCGACCAATTCGCCGAACTGCGCACCCGCCTCGGCGGCGTGGGCGCCAAGGTGCAGGTCGTCCGCAATACCTTCCTGCGCCGCGCGGTGGTCGATGCCGGCCTGCCCGAGTTGAAGGATCTGCGCGGCCAGACCGCCGTCATCACCGGCGAGAAAGACGTCGCTGCCGCCGCCAAGGTGCTGAAGAGCTTTGCGGCCGAATTCAAGAAGCCGGTGGTGAAAGCCGGCATCGTCGATCGGCTCGCCGTTTCCAGCGAGCAGATCCAGACGATCGCCGATCTCCCCTCCCGCGAAATCCTGCTCTCGCAGCTTCTGGGCTTGCTGAATCAGCCCGGCACCAGCCTCGTTCGCGTCCTCAACGAGCCCGCCTCCGCGCTGGCCCGCGTGCTCAAGGCCAAAGCCGACAAGGGCGGTGGCGCCCCGGCGGAAGCCCCCGCTCCTGAAGCTCCGGCGCCCGAAGCCGCCGCTCCCGCCCCGGCGGAAGCGCCGGCTGCCGAAGCTGCCACTCCCGCTCCCGCCGCCGAAGCTCCGGCTGCTGAAGCCGCTCCGGCCGAAGCACCCGCTCCCTAAACCTTTACCCGAAAAACTTTCGCCGGTCCTGCCGGTGAAGCCGCCGCGAAACGCCACCATTGGCGTCCGCGGCACCTAAACCACAAACCAATGGTTCCTCGTCGGCCGGGCGGCAGCCTGGCTGAAACCCCCTGATGCTTCAGGGTGCGACGATACCGCGCAGCACAAGCAGTATGGCAGATACCTCCGCACTCGTCGATCAGCTCAGCGGCCTCACGGTCCTGGAAGTGGCTGATCTCGTCAAACAACTCGAAACCAAGTGGGGCGTCAGCGCCGCGGCCCCCGTGGCCGCCGCGGCCCCCGCTGCTGGTGGTGGCGCCGCCGCCGCCCCGGTGGAAGAAAAGACCGCCTTCGACGTGGTCTTGAAGGAGACTGGCTCCAACAAGATCGCGGTCATCAAGGAAGTCCGCGCCTCCGTCCCCGGTCTCGGCCTCGCCGAAGCCAAGGCGTTGGTCGAGGGCGCTCCCAAGACCATCAAGGAAGGCGTGACGAAGGCCGAAGCCGAAGAGATCAAGAAAAAGATCGAAGCGGCCGGCGCCAAGGTGGAGATCCAGTAAAGGACTCCTCTTTCACGTCTCGTTTCCAAAATCGCCGTCCGGGTTTCCCGGGCGGCGATTTTTTGTTTTCCGCAACGTCACGCGCCCAAGCCGAGCTTGCGGAACGTGTCATCCACCCAGCGGAAGTGCACTTCCAGGGAGCAGAGGCCATCGATTTCGGCGGGGGTGAGGTGAGCGGTCACTTCGGGCTCTTCGCGGAGGTTTTCCTGGAGCGAGCGGTCGCCTTGCCAGGTGGCCATGGCGGCGCGCTGGACGGCCTCGTAGGCGGTTTTGCGCTCCATGCCCCGGCGGGTGAGCTCGAGCAGGACGCTCTGGGAAAAGTAGAGGCCTTTGGTGAGCTTGAGGTTCCGCTCCATGTTCGCCGGGTAGACGATCAGGCGGTCGACCAGCTTCTTGAGCGAGACCAGCATGTAATCGAGCAGGATGCAGGAATCCGGCATGATGATCCGCTCGACGGAGGAGTGGGAAATATCGCGCTCGTGCCAGAGCGGGACGTTTTCGAGGGCGGCGATGGCGTTGCCGCGCAGCACGCGGGCGAGGCCGCGAGAGTTTTTCGCCGGTGATCGGGTTGCGCTTGTGCGGCATCGCGGAGCTGCCTTTTTGGCCTGCGCTGAAAAATCTCCTCCACCTCGAGGACCTCGGTGCGCTGGAGGTGGCGAAACTCGACCGCCCAACGGTCGATGCTGGATCGCGATGAGGGCGAGCACGCCCTGGAATTCCGCGTGCCGATCGCGCTGGATGATCTGCGTGCTGAGCGCGGCGGGCTTCAGGCCCAACCGTTGGCAAACCTTCTCCTCGATCTCGGGTCGGAGATGGGCATGGGTGCCCACCGCGCCGCTCAGCTTGCCCACCCGGATGCGCGGCTGGATTTGAGTCGAGCCGTTCGATCGCGCGGCCAAACTCATCCCACATCAGCGCGAGCTTCAGCCCGAAGGTGATCGGCTCGGCGTGAATGCCGTGGCTGCGCCCGATCATCGGCGTGTTTTTGAATTCGAGGGCGCGCCGGGCGATCACCTCGCGCAGCGCGCGCAGGTCGGCGAGGAGCAGATCGGAGGCCTGCGCCATCTGCACCGCCAGCGTGGTATCGAGCACATCGGAAGAGGTCATCCCCTGGTGCATCCAGCGCGCGGCGGGGCCGACATAGGAGGCGACGTTTTCCAGGAAGGCGATCACGTCATGGTTCGTGCGCAGCTCGATTTCGGCGATCTCCTCGAGATCGAATTTCGCCTTGGCCCGGACCGTCCGCGGCGTCCCCTTTCGGGACCAGGCCAGCCTCGGCCATCGCTTCGCAGGTCGCGACCTCGATCTCGAGCCAGATTTCGTATTTGCGCTGCTCGCTCCAAAGAGCGCTCATCCGCGGCAGGGTGTATCGTGCAATCACGCGGCGGACGGTAGGTTTTTGGAGTGCGGTGGCAAGCGTAAGCGCCACGCCGCTTTTGGAAGGGGCCGCGGGTGCGGAGCTGGGGAGCGCTCCTCCAACCCGCAGAACGATCCGAAAGCGGCGTGGCGCTTACGCTTCCCGCCGCACTCCAAAACCGCTACGCGGCCTTCAACGCCTTCGCAGCCGTAGCGACCTGTGCGCGCTGAGATTCGTCGAGCGGGCTGAGCAGCGGGAGAATCGTGCCGGTCTCGGCGATTCCGGCGAGGGCGACCGCTTCATGCAGCACGCGCACGGGGTTGATCGAATTGCGCAGGTCTTCGAGGGCGGTGAACTTCTCGCGGATGGCCTCGGCTTCGTCGAACTTGCCTGCCTGAATCGCGGCGAGCATGCGCATGGAAAGCGCCGGGTTCACGCAGACGCACCCCGCGGTGAAGCCGTTGCAGCCGAAATCGCGCAGGTGGACGATGGCGGGCTGTTCGCCGATGCCGCTGACGATCAGCTGCGGGTCTACTTTGGTGATGAGCTCCGAGAGGAATGGATCGTCGGCGGGGTCCGGGCGGACGATGGCGTACTTGATCCAGGAAATGAGGCCGTCGTTGACCAGGCGCGCGGCGCCCTCAGGGCTGATATAGCCTTCCTGCTTGATGTAGAGAACGGACGGTTTGCCGTAGGCTTCCACGAAATGGCGGAAGCCGGTCTCGACCCCGGCGTAGGTCTGCAAGCCCACATGCGGGAGCAGCATCGCGGTGGGGAAGGGGTAATCGCGCAGGATTTTTGCCTGGTCGAGGCTGAGGCCGTACGCGGGGCCGGCCGCGGGCGTGACCAGCGTTTTGGTGCCGGCGCATTCCGCCAGCAGGGCGAGGGTCTCGGCGTACTCGCTCGGGCGGAGGTGGTAGAAATTCGCGTTGCCGCCGTAGAGGAGGATGTCGATGCCGCCGGCCTCGAGGTAGCGCATCAACTTGAGGTTCTGGCCGGGATCGACTTTGCCTTCCGCACCACGGGCGAGCGGCGGCACCGCGATGACCGAGGCGGCGAGGCGGGCGGGAGTGACGGTTTGGGTATCCATGCGAGCGGGGGCGCATGGTGGCCGATGGGCGGCGGGACGTCGAGCGCGGGCTGCGGGATTCCCGCGCAAATCCAGGGAGGCTTACGCCTTCCGCCGCCGCCAGCGGGCGCCGGAGAAGAACGCGCCGGCCAGGGTGAGCAGGCCGACCGAGGAGGGCTCGGGGATGTTGATCAGGTACGTGCTCGGCGTGAGCTGGTAGGGCACGTAACCGAATTCACCGTTGAAAGAGACGTCGGTTTGGGCAAACCGGCTGGTGAAGTCGCTCACGAGGCCGTTGAAGACCAGGCGGTCGTCGGCCGCGGTGCCGAGCTCGGCGGAGCCGGACCAGTTGGTGAGCGCAAGGGTGAACGAGCCGGGGGTGTGCGCGCCGATGTCGCCAAAGACCAGGTGGGTGCCGCTGCCGGCGCCGAAGTCGATGGTGGAGCTGGCGTTCAGGTTCAGAACGCCCAAGCCCATGACCGGGTCCGCGCCATCCGGCGCGCTGCCCTGGCTGAAGCCGTTGCTGGCGAAGGTGCCGCCGCTGAGGGTGAGCGCCGGGGTGGCGCCGAAGGCGTTCGCGGTGGCCGTGGCGAGCGTGGCGCCGGCGGAGACGTTCAGGGCGTTGGTGCCGCTGAGAGTGCCGCGCACTTCGAGCAGACCTTCGAGGACGTTGGTCGGGCCGGTGTAATCGCTGTCGCCCTCGACGTAGAGCGCGCCGCCGGTGGTCTTGGTGAGGCCGCTGCCGCCATTGAGCTGGCCGAGATTGTGCAGCCGGCCGGATTGCGCCTCGAAGTTGATCGGCGCCGTGGCGCTGCCAATCACGTGGCTTTCCATGTTCAGGCTGCCGCCGACGAGCGTGACGGTGGCCGAGGTAGCGCCGTTGCCGACGTCTGCGCCACGGACGATGTCGCCCTTCACGGTGACCTCGCCGCCCGTGAGATTGAGCCTGGCGATCGAGCTGCCGAGGCTGCCGGTGTGCGTCGCCATGGTGATGGCGGCGCCGGTGCCGGTGCCGATGGTGGTGGTGCCGCCGCCGAGATTCATCGTGCTCGTGGTATTGGCGGCGGTGCCGGTGCTCTGCGATTTCGACGACAGGGTGAGCGACTGGATGCTAAGCGTACCCTGGTCGAACGAGAAGGTGTTGTTCAGCGCCGAGGTGCGGGCGTTCTGCGTGCCGATGTTCATGGCGCCGATCAGGAGATCGGCATTGTGGCCTGTCACGTCGAAGAGGTTGCCGGTGGCGCCGGAAACGCCGGTGGTGGCGCTGCCGGTGCCCATGTTGAACGTGGCCGGGCTGGTGCCGTCAGCCGCCCGCAGCACGACATTGCCGGAGGCGTTGGCGAAGGTGATCGCGCCGAGATCGCGCGCGCCGGTGCCAATATTGAGCGTATTGACGTGCAGCGTGGTGGTGCCGGAGCCGAGGACGACGGCGTTGCGCTGCCCGTTGGCCAGTTGGGCGGAATCGCCGATGTTGAACTGGTTCGCGGTGATCGAGGTCGTGCCGGCGCCGGTGGTCGGGAGCAGCAGCGTGGAGAAACGGTCGTTCACGTTCTGCGAATTCGTGGGATTCACGCGCACCGTGCCGCTGGCCGGATCGAGGTTGATCGTCACCGAGCTGAGGCCGCTGAAGTCGGCGGTGGCGCGGTTGCCCACGCCCGCAGTGGTGCCAGTATTGCCGCCGACGACGAACGAGCCGTTCAACAGCGGGTTGGCCACATTGAGCGCGCCGCCGCCGGTCGCGGTGAGGTTCGTGGTGGTGAGCGAGCCGTTCGAGCTGCCGATTACGACGTTTCCGCTCAGCGTGAGCGTCTTGTCCGCGGCGATGATCAGGTTGTTCGCATTGGCCGAGTTCGTCTGCACCGTGAAGGTGCCAGTGAAGGTGGCGTTTTCGCCGACGTCGAGCGTACCGGTGGTGGCGGTGGTATTCGTCGCGCCAAACGTCAGGGCGCCGCTGGTGTGCTCGCCGCGCAGGCGGAGCACCCCGTCGCTGATCACCGTCGAGCCGCTGTAGCGATTCGGTCCGTTGAGGATCCAGGTGCTGGCATCGGGCTTCGAGATGGCGATCGTGCCTACGCCGTCGGTCACCGGGCCGAGCTGGTTCTCAATCGAGGCGGCAGACGTGCCGGCGAGGGTCACGGTCTTGGCGCCCGCCGTTTCGGCGGTTACGCCGCCAAGGAGGCGCAGCGCGCCGGTGCCGTTCGCATTGAGGATGAGGCCGCCCGTGGTGCTTTGCAACGAGAGGCGGCGATCGCTGATGCTGCCGGCGCCGGTATAGTTGAAAGTCACGCCGGTGGTGGTGGAGCCGAGGTGGATGATGCCGGCGGCGTCCGTTGCCGGCTCGCCGAAGGCGCTCGGGCCGAAGCCGGCACTCGAGATCGTGTTGAAAGTGATCGCGCCGCCCTGGATGTCGACGCCGCCGGCGAAGGTGTTCAGCCCGCCCAGCGTGAGGGCGCCCGTGCCGGTCTTGACCAGGCCGCCGGTGCCGCCGAGGACGGCGTTCACCGTGCCGCCCTGGAGCGTGAAGCCGGTCGAGCTCAGCGTGCCGGTTCCATTGATGGTGCCGGTGGTCCCGAGCAGCGTGACCGCCCCATGGTTGAGCGTGTTGGCGCCGAGATCGAGGGTGACCGCGTCGGCGATGGTGAGGTCGCCGGTGCCGAGGGCGTTGTTCGCGCCGGCGATGACCGAGCCCGTCTGGATTACCGTCGGGCCGGTATAGGTGGCCGCCGCGTTGAGCGTGAGCGTGCCCGCGCCGATTTTCGTGAAGCCGCCGACGCCGGAGCCGAGGCTGTTCGCGAGAATGAGGCCGAAGCCGTTCGTATCGAGCGTGCCGCCGCCGCTGAGGAAGGTGATCGTACGGGTCGAAAGATCGTCGCCGCCGTACGTGGGGCCAAGCCGGAGCGTGCCGCCCGCGAAGACGAGCCCGCCCGTGTTGCCGCCGATGTTATCGAGATCCGCGATTTCGAGGACGCCTTCGTTGAGAGTCGTCTTGCGGCTGCCGCCGCCGGCGGTGTTCGTGCCGGTGAGAAGGAGCGTGCCGCGGCCGGATTTCGTGATGTCCGCGGTGGAGACGAGCGGCGAAGCGATCGTCGCGGTGAGGGTGGCGGTGGTCGGGATCCCGGAGGGATTCACCACGTGGATCACGTACTCGTTCGTGCTGCCGGCGGTGATGCCCGCATTGAACCCGCCGAGGGTGATCGAGTGCGCGCTGCTCGCCGCCGCCGCGGTATTCAGCGTGAAGAGCATCGCCCCGCTGGTTACGTCCAGGGCTTGGCCGGCCCCCGTGCCGGTCACGGCAATGGCCGAGGCGGCGGTATTGTTGTTGTGCAGCGCGAGCGCATTCACCGTTTTGCCCGCCAGCCCCGGAAGGTCGGCGGTCAGGATTTCGCGGACGTTGTCGGTCGCCGCCGCGGTGGCGTACGGAGCATATTCGGTGGCCAGGTCGAGCGGGACAATCCCGCGGCCGGCGATATACGTCACGAAGGTGTTGCCCATGTTCGTGTCCGCCAGGCTGCCGGCGGTTGTTTCGCCGATGGCCCACGGAACGATGCTCTTGTTCGTGGCGGTGGTACCGGTCCCGCCGACGAGCGTGCTGATGAAGGCGTTCTCCGCGGCGGTCACGCCGATCCGAAGCTGGTTGCGATCCCCACTGGTGGCGCCGAGGGCGCGTCCGCGGGCATCGAGCGTGGCGTTGTTCGTGCGGACGAAATCGGACGCGATCAGCGCGGCGACGCCGGTGGTGCCGCTCGCCTCGCCGGCGAAGTAATTCGCGCCGGAGGCGAAGTTGAGCGTGCCTACCGTCTCGTTGGTGGTTGCAGCCTGATCAGTGCGAATCCAGACGCCGCGCACCACCGTCGAACCCGAGGAGGAGCCATCGGCCGAATTCAGGAAGATCGGCGTGGTGTCGAGAAGGCGGGTGCCCGAGCGGGTGGTGCCGTTGTTATCGAGCATGAGCGTGCCGTTCTTGTTGACCGTAACGCTGGAGGCATTGAGCGCCCCGATGCCGCTCAGTTGAAAAAGACCGCCATTGATCACTACCGGGCCGGTGAAGCCGGAGCTTAGCCCGGTGAGGTTCAGGTTCGTGTTCGTGCCCGCGCCCAGCTTGGTGAGCGTGCCGCTGCCGGTAAACACGCCCGCGTAGGTCGTATTCGCGCCGGTGGCGTTGATGGTGAGATTGTTCGCGCCGAGATCGATGACGCCAGCCACCGACCCGGTGGCACTGTTGCCGCCCTGCAAACGGCCAATCGTCTCGCTGGCGAGGAGCTGCAGCGTGGTCGGGCGGTCATCGGCGAGCGTTACCGCGGAGGTGTCGCCGACCGCGTTGCCGCCGGAGAGGACCAGCGTGCCTTCGGCCAGGTTCGTCGCGCCGGTATAGGTGTTTGTCCCGGTCAGGAGCAGGGTGCCAGTGCCGGTCTTCGTGACCGCGTTATTGATGCGAATGCCCGAAGAAACCGTGAGCGGCGCGGCATTGTCCGTGGTAAAAATCAGCTCAGCCGTGCCGGAGGTGAGCGTGCCGCCGTTGATCGAGGTGGCGCCCGCGACGTTGCTCGTGACGAGCACGCCGCCATTCGCGATGGAGAGCACGCCGGTGGTGGGCGCGATGTTCACCGTCGAGCCGCCGGCCGCATCGAAGCGCAGGCTGCTGATGGTCGCGGCGTTCACCGTATTGGTGAAGCCCGTGCCGGTGTTGGTGACGTGATCGGCCGCAGCCCAGGTGGCGACGTCGTTCTTCACGGACGAGATGACCGGGACGATATTGCCGGCCCCGTCGTTCATGGCGAAATTCGTCCCCGTGGGGCTGGTGATCGTGAGCCAGCCGCCGAGCGACGCGCCGGCGCCGTTGGCGGTGGTGGTGGTGACACCGCCGAGGGCCGGCAGGTCGATGCGCAGCGTGCTGAGCTGCGAACCGCGGGTGAGCGCGCCGAGATTCAGCTTGGTGGCAAAAGCGCCGCTGGTGAGCGTGATGCGGTTCGCCCCGGAGCCGTTGTTAATGGTAAGGCCGCCCACCGTCTGCGTGGTGTCGGCGAGGATGCCGCCGTTTACGTTCAACGTGACGCCGCGCAGATCGAGCGCCGCCACGCTGCTCAGCTTCGAGGCGTTGTTCGTGGAATAATCGAGGGTGAGCGTGCCCGAGTCCAGGCGGGTCGCGGCGACCGTGCCGGTGAGGCCGCTGTTGTCGCCGGCGAGGATCACTTCACCAAACCCTTGCTTCAGGAATGCCGAGACGCCCGCGAGGTTCGCATCGATCAGCCCGCGGAAGGTGCGGATGCCGGCCGAATAATCGGTGACGGTGCTCGTGAAGGTGAGCGTGCCGTTGCCCGTAATCACGCCCTCGAGTCCGGTGGCGACACCGCCGAGATCGAGCCGCGGGGTGGTGAGATTGAAGCCATTGGTGTTGACGGTGGCGGTTGCGCCCGAGGTGGAGTCGCCGACCATGAGGAAATCGAGGCCGCCGCTGTTCGCCACGCCGTTCACATCATTCGCGAGGAGATTGATCGTGCCGCCACTACGGACGTAGAGGCCGTTGCTCGTGCCGGCGGTGTAAGCGAGCACGCCGGTGGTCCCAAGATTCAGCGTGCCGCCGGTGACAATGACGTCATCGGCCAGGGTCACCGGTGTATCTTTGATCGTCCAGTTGCCTGAGTTTACGAGGAGGTCCACCGAGGTGCCCGATTGCGTGAGCCCGCCGGTGATCAAGCCCGCGCCGGTGCCCGTAAGGGTGACCGACGACGCCGTGGTGGCGGCGTCGATGCCGCCCGCATACGTGATGGTGGCGCCGTTGACGCCGTTCGCCGCGAGGCCGCCGCTGGTGTAGACGATGGCGCGATTGGTCGACTGGCTCACACCGCCGACAAAGCGGAGAGTGCCGCCGGCGATAGTGAGGCCATCCGTGCCCATGCCGAGATTGCTGGCTGGGCCACCGTCATTGCTCACGGTGCTGAAATCGAGCGTGTTTGCCGAAAGCGTCAGGCCGCCGGTGAAGGTATTCGCGCCGTCCAGCCGGATGTTCTGGTAGTTGTTGCTGCCCCAAACGGTGTCACCGTTGAACTTCACCGAGTACGAGCCGCCCTGCTCGGAGATGACGCCGGAGATGACGGCCGTCTGCGTGTTCAACGCGCCGCCGCTGGTGTGGATGTTGGCATGGTTGCCGAGCACGATCGGACCGGAGATGGTCATCGAGCTCGTGGCATCGGCGTGATAAAGCCGGAGGAAGCCGGGCGACGTGGTGCTGCCGAGATTGACCTGGCCCGTGACGTTGGCGACGAAGCGGCCCGTGCTGAGATTGTCGGCCTGAAGCTCGACGATGGCGTTGGCGCCGGGATTGTCGACCGTGAGACCGGCCGCGAATTGATTCCAGGTGAGGTCGGTCGCACTCGTGGGCCGGAAAAGGAAGCGGCCCATGTTCACGGCGACCGCACCGGTGCCGAGGCTCTGCTCCTGGCGTACATCCATCGTGCCCTGCTGCAGAAGCAGCCCGCCGGTCCAGTTCGGATTCGCCTGGGTCAGCGCCACCGCGCCACTATTGGTGGTCCCGCCGGAAAGCGCGGTGTTGCCGTTCACGATCATCTTGCCCGGCCCACTCACCACCCCGCTGAGCGTCACGGTCCGAGTGGTCCCCACGGTCACTCCGGCGTCGCGCGTGCTTACCGTCGAATCGGATGCGAGGGTGATCGGCCCGCTGTAGGTCTGGCTCGCGGCCGCGGCGGCGAGCGTGCCGCCGTTCAGCGTGATCGCATTCGCGACGGTGCCGGAGGTGGCGTTGTTATAGTAGAACGTGCCGCCGTTGTTCACGGTCACCGCTGAGAGATTCGTCAGCAACGCGCTGCCGAGCGCGCCGGCGTTCGTGAGCTCGAGCGCGCCGCCATTCACCGTCACGGCCTGGCCTGCGAAAGTGCCATCGGCCGCGCTGGAAATGATGACCTTGCCGGCGCCGGCTTTCGCCAGTGTGCCGCTGCCGGAGAGCGGGCCGGAAACGGTGAGCGTCGAGCCCGCGCTCGCGACGGTCCAGGTCTGATTCGAGCCGAGGCCGACCGGCGCGGAGATCGTGACCGCAGTGGGGCCGCCCGCCTTCAAAGTGATGCCCTCGGCGGGACTGCTCGGTTCGATGGTGAGGCGATTGCCCGCGCCGACGCCGGGCGCGATCGATACCGACGCCGGCGTATTCACCGGGTTGGTGGAAGCTTCAAATTCGAGCGCGTTGATGCGGAAGCCCTGCTCCAGCGTGGTCGAAACCGCGCCGCCGCCGGTCAGGCTATCCGCTTGGAAAACCACCGTGGTGCCCGCGCCGGGGAGAAAGTCTGAGACGATTGTGCCGGCCTTGTCCTTGGAAAAATTAAGCCCTTTGAAATTGGAGTCGAAGGTGCCCCACTTGCCGTCGCCCGCCGCGCCGCTCCAATAGATGGAGGAGATGACGAGCTGGCCGGTGCTCAGCGAAACCCTCGTGTCGGTCTGATTCAGCGTCAGCCCCGCGAAACCGCCGGGGATCTGGCTCAGCACGTAGCTGCCGGTGCTGGTGCCGCCGGTCGTGAGGCCGCCGTCCGCCGCCACGAGAAGGTCGTAGGTGGCGTTGCTCGTCATGCTGCCGGTATCGCGGATATTTAGCGTTACCTGGCCGCCGACATTCGCGGTGCTGCCGGTGAGCAGCGTGAGCGTGTCCGAGGTGGCGCCGGTGTTCAGGTTCAGGATCGCGCCCGCGCCCAGCGTGAGACTGGTCAGATTGCTGATCGGCGTGCCGGTGCTGTCGAAGAAATTCAGCAGCGAGCCCGTGCCCACATTCACGCTCTTGATGTTCGGCGCCGCGCTGAGTCCGCCGGTGAGGTTGAGCGCCGAGCCCGTGCCGGTGACGCTGAGGCCCGTGGTGCCGCTCACGTTTTCCGGAATGTTCAGCGTGCCGCCGGTGACCGCCGTTACGCCGCGGTAGCTGAACGGTCCGCCGGAAAGGTTTGCGATGCCAGTCCCGGTCTTCGTGATCGAAAGCGCGCCGGTACCCGTGTTGGTGATCCCGCCGATAAGGTTCACCGCCGCGTCGTTCGCGCCGAAAGTGAGCGCAGCGGGCGCCGCCGCCGAGTTGTCGATGCGGATTGTGCCCGCCGTATTCGCCGTGAGACCGTTGATCGTCTGCGTGTGGCCGTTGAGATCGAAGGTGGCGCTCAAGCCCGCGCCGGGGTTGATGGTCACGTTGCCTTTGCCCGCGCCGCTCGGCAGCGCGTTGTCGACGCCGAGCTTCACCAAGCCGCTCTGGATCGTGGTCGAGCCGGAGTAGGTGCTCTGCCCGCCGAGCGTAAGGCTGCCGTAGCCCTGATAGTTCAGGTTGATGACCACCGGCGTCGCCGCGGTCGAGTCGGTCACCGAGGAATTCAGCACCGTGTCGCCGGAGCCGTTGAACACGAGCGTGCGGATGCTGGTGGAAGTGGTCTCCTGGCCCGTGTAGGTGGGCGAGTTGATGGTGAGCACCTTGCCCGCCGCGAGCGAGTTCGTCACCGTGGTGTTGCCGCCCGTCGTGGTGACCAGGCTGCCGTTGAGCGTGATGCTATTGTTGCCGATGAAATTGGATGAGGCGTTGCCGGCAAACGTCACCGCGTTGCTAATCGTCCGGTCGCCGTTGAAGGCGAAAATGCTGCCGTTCGAGATGGTGAGGCCGCCAATCCCGACCGGTCCGGAGGTGAGCGCGCCGACCGGGCCGACGGAATCCGAGCCGAGGCCCAAGGCGCCCGCGGAGACGGTGGCGGTGCCGCTGAAAGTGTTCGCGCCGGAGAGAATCCAGGTGCCGTTGTCGTCCTTGGTCACGGCGAGCACGCCGCCCGCGCTGTTGTTGGCAAGCACGCTGCTGATTTCGTTCGCGGCGTTCAAGTCGCCGCGCAGGGCCAGTGTCTTGGCGCCTGTGCCCGTGCTGGCGTTCACCACATTCGAGAGGATGAGCGGGCCCGTGCCGCTGGATTCCAGCACGACGGTGGACGTCGTCCCAGCCACCTCAATGAGGCGATTCGAGGTCTCGCCACTGCCGACATAAGCGAGGGTACCCGAGGTGCTGCCGGTGCTGATGCTGATCTTCCCGCCCACGCCGAAATTGCTCGAGGTGCTGGTGGAATTGCCGAGCGAAACTGCGCGCACCGTGCCGCCATTGATCAAGGTATCGCCGGTATAGGTGTTGTTGCCCAGGAGGCGGAGAATACCGGTGCCGGTCTTCGTGAGACCGCTGCCCGTGCCGCCGCTGATCACGCCGCTGAGCGTGGCGAGATCGCTGTTGGTGTTCGGGTTGAAATCAACGTTCACCGTACGCGCCGCGCCGTTGAGATCGATCGGATTGATGAAATCGACCTCCGCCAGGGAAGTGGTGGAGCTGAGCTGCAGGGTGCCGCCCACGAAACCGCCGCTCCCCCAGGTAAGCACGTCGGGCGTCGCATTGCCGCCGATGTTCACGGTCAGCTTCGCGGTCGAGGCCGCGAAACCGCCGCCGGCGCCGCTGAGCCAACCCACGCTGCCGACGCCGTTGACCGGCGTCGCCGCGAGCGCGCGGGTGAAAGTGCCGCTGGTCTGCAGCACGCCACCGTTCAGCACGAGCGGGCTGTTCGCCGGAAGCGCCGTGCCGTCGGCGCGCAGGGCGCCGGCATTGATCTGCGTGAGGCCGGTGTAGCTGTTTGCGGCATTGCCAAGAATCCACAGCCCCGCGTCGGACTTGTAAAGCGAGGTGGGCGCCGCGCCCGCCGCCGCGTTGGGGTTATCCGTGATCTGCGGATTGAACTGATTGTCGCCGAGCGAGGCGCCGCCGAGCACGAGGCCCTGCGCCGCCGTATTGCCGACGGAGAAGGCGAGCGGAGCGGTGTTATTGAAGATGAGGGTCGCGTTGTTCGCGCCGTTGGCCTGGAGCCGCGCGCCGCTGGTCGCCGCCGTTCCGCCGAACGTAAACAGGCGGTTGATGCTGATCGAATCGGCGCCGGTATAGCTGATGCCGCCGAAGCCCTGCGTTGCGCTCGCGCTGCTCAGCACGAGGCTCGCGGCGTTCGTCGCGTTGCTGGTGGCGTCGCCCCGGCCAAGGCCGCTCGCCGCGCCGATATCGGCCAGGTTCGGAATGGAGAGGATGCCTGTCGAAGGAATGTTGGTGCTGCCCGTGTATGTGTTCAGGCCGCTCCAGGTCTGCGCCCCGGTGCTGTTCTTCACCACACTCACGCGTCCGTTTCCGTCCTGGATCAGGCCGGTGAAAACGCCGGTGCCGCCGCTGCTGCCAACCTGCAAAGTCGCGGGCCCGGCGCTGGAATTCGTCACCGTCCCGGCGCCGTTGAAGCTGGTGATCACCGTGCTGCTGTCGCGGCCATTCAGATCGAAGGTGGCGCCTTGCCGAAGATTTAGAGCCGCGGTGCCGCTCAGGCGGCCGGAGCCGGAGAGCTGCACGGTGCCTTCATTGATACTGGTCGCGCCCGTCTGCGCGTTCGTTCCCGAAATGATGAGGGTGCCCGCGCCCGTCTTCGTAAGGCCGCCGGTGGTGGTGCTCGTGACGGGCGCCACGAGCGTGAACACGTCGCTGCTGCCATTCACGCGGACCACCAGGTCGCCGCTGCCCCCGGTGGTGACCCCAGTGCCGGTGATGCCGCCGAAGGTGCCGCCTGAAGCGAGGATGCCGCCGGGGGTATTCGCGCCGGTATTGATCGTGAGGAGACCCGTCTGCGTGACCACCGCGTCGGCATTCATGCGGAGCGAGCTGATGGTCATCGCGCCGCTCGTGGTGGTGCCACCGAGCACCGAGTTGTGGCTGCCCGCGGTGAGCGTCGCGCCCGCTTCCACGAAGCCCGCGTCCGTGCCGTAAATCGGCGCGCGCAACGTGGCGCTGGTGGTCGAGGGAGCGTAGGCGAAGTTCGCGCCTTGGAAACTGCTGAACGCGCCAACGTAGCCGGCCGGTGCCGTGCCGAGCACGATGCTGCCCCCGGCCGCCGGCGCGAAGTCGACCGTGGCGCCGGCGGTGCGCGTGCCGATGGAAGCGATATTCAACGTGGCGGTGCCATTCGCTCCCGGCGTCACCTTGATGGTGCTCGCACCCGCGGCGGGGATCAGCGCGCCCACGGCTTCCAAGCTCGCCGCGCCAGGCGCGCCCACATACTGCAGCGTGCCGCCGGCGTTCTGCGTGGCAGTGTCGGCGACAAAACTGATGCTGGAGGTGTCCGCGATCACATTGCGCGAGGCCGCGCCAAACGTATCCTGGATCTTCAAAAGACCCGCGCTGACCTGCGTCGCGCCGGTATAAGTATTCGCGCCCGAGAGCATCCACGTGCCGAGCCCCGTCTTGCGGACCGTGGTGGTGTTCGTCGGGCTGTTGTCGACGATCGCGCCGCGCACTTCGTTATCCGCGGTGTTCGTCCCGCCGAGCGAGAGCGTCTTACTGCCGGCGCCCGTGGCCGTGAAATCGCTGGTGAAAATGACGCCGGGGCTGGTGCCGGTCTGGTTGGCGAGGATCGTCCCGGAGGCGGTGGTGCCGCGGAGATTGATCACTTTCGCCGTAGTCAGATTCGCCTGCGTGAGATTGTTGCCGATGATGCTCAACGTGCCGGCGGTCGTGGTGGTGGAGCCGAGATGGATGTTCCCGGCCGCGGCGTTGTTCAACGCGCGGAAATCGTTGATCGCCACCGTGCCGCCTTCGATCGTGGTCGAGCCGGTGAAAGTCGAGCCGGTGCCGTTGAGGGTCAGCGTACCCGTTCCCTGCTTGGTCAGCGAGTGCGTCTGGCCGCTCGCGAGCACGCTCCCCGCGACCAGCGTGTCGCCGTTGCCGGCGAAAACGAGCGCCCGCGCCGTCGTGCTCGTCGTGTTCCAGAAATTTCCCACGAAGCTCACGAGGCCGTTCGCGTTGTTGGTGATCGTGGTGGGCCCGTAGCTGCCCGCCACCATGTCGCCCGTGAAGCTCATGCCATAGCCGTTGCGAGCGTTCAGGGTGAATGTGCGCGACGAGGTCGTCGCGAGGATGCCGAAGGTCCCGAACGTCGCCGTCTGGTTCAGGCCGGCCCCGCCAATCGCCCGGTCGGCGAAGAGCGCGGTGTTATTGGCCAGCGTCACTTTTTTCGCCGCGAAATTCGGAGTGTCGCTGCGGACCTCCAGCACGCCTGCGTTGAGATTGATCGCGTTCGTGGCGGTGCTGGTGCCGAGCGCGCCCACATCCGAAACGCGCAGAAAGCCGCCCGAGGTTTGGACGATGCCGCTCAAGCCGCTGTTGTCGCCGCTCAGGACCATCAAGCCGTTGCCGGCCTTCTCGAAGATGGCCGCGCCCGAGACCGCCCCGTTGATCTGCCAATTGCCGTTGCCGCCGAACTGCACGGTCTGCCCCGACGGGCCGACCGTGACCGGACCGTCGAGAGTGGCCGTGCCGAAAGTGGACGCCAGGCGCGTGCCGCTCACCGTAATCGGCACCCCGCTGACGGGACTCAATCCGGCGGGATTCCCGCCGAGCACGAGGCTGCCGGTGAAGCGGTTGTTGCCGACGCTGTTCAGGGCGGTGCTGTCGCCGGTCGGGCCGCCGCCGGTCACCGCAAGGTCGCGCGTAAAAGTCAGTCCTGCCGTGTTGTTATTCGCGCTGCCGATCACCAGCAGGCCGCCACCGCTGCCGCGCGTGGTGTTGCCGGTCACGGTCACGGTCGAGGTGGAACTGCCCAGCGCGTGCCCATCCGTGATGATCAGCGCGCCGCCATTGATGGTGGTCGCCCCGGTGTAGTCGTTCGCCGCGTTGCTCAGGACGAGGGAGCCGGCATTGTCTTTCGTCAGCCCATTCGAGCCGGAAAGCTTCGAGGCGATGGTCGAAGAATTGCCGAGCGACACTTGGATCAGCCCCGACGCGAGGGTCAGGTCGCCGCCGGTGAGCGTGTACTTATTGAAGAAGGAGAGCGAATTCGCGACTGAACCGGCGTTGAGCGTAATCGTCCCGGGGTTCGGGAGGGCCGCCGGATTCGGGTATCCCGTGGGCGCAAAATTGAGCAGATCCTTCGGGAAAATCGCCTCGCTGGTGAGCGTAGGGATTCCGAAATCCCAGTTGGTAGCGTTGCTCCAGTTGAAATCGGCGCTGCTGCCGGCGGTCCACTTCACCGGCTCGGCCACGCCGGCCGCCGTGGGAAGCAGCACCGTCGCCGCCGCCAGCGACCACAATTTGGACCACGAAACAGAAAGGGAGCGCGGATTCTTCAGGCGAGAGGACATGGAGGAGAAACGGGACACAGATGTCATAATAATGTAATTATCCAACGACTGCAAGTGATTCCACCCTTTCGGACGATGGCCAGCTGCGGGGAGACGGCTGACGATCCAATCCAAGCGCGACGCTACAGCGCGAATCTGCGCTAATCAGTTCTCCGGGATGGGGTTCAGAACTGCCGGCGCTGGACGGAAAATGGGGAAGTGAAAGATACGTCATCATTACACTTTCGCAACGGATATTCGCAACGGCGGATAAAATTAATTCTCGACTGGGAAAGAGCGGCCCTGAAAGTGGGGCCGATGTTACTTCCTTCAAGCCGCCCGCCGGTGCAAAACGCTTCCCCGGTGGCGATTTCCGCTACAATCCGGCTATCGCCGCATACCCCTCCGCTGTCACCTTCGCCACCTCTGCCCAGCCGATCTTCTCCCTCCATGCTCGCGCCGCCGCATAATCCGGCGCCACGCTCAGCGCCTCTTCCAGTCGCGCGGGAAAGTCCTCCTGCAATCCCCGGAAGCGCCGCACGAACGGGGTAGGTTCGTCGAGCACCACGGTCTCCAGCCGCTCCGGCAAAAGCTGCGGCACGCCGTAGGATCGCGCCAGCGACGCCGCCCCGCTGTTGAAGAGGGAGCGGTAGTTGAACACCACGCAGTCCGCCGCCGAGAGCCACTGCCGCAATCTTTCCTCCGGCATCCAGCCGAGCTCCACTCTCACTCCCGGCGCGACGGCCGCCAGCCGCGCGATGGCCTCCCCATAGCCCGCGCTCATCGGCTTGCCGGCGACCGCCAGAACACACCCGGGCCGCGCTTCTTTCCAAAAACCGATCACCTCCTCGATCCCCTTGTACGGCTCGATCGCCCCGAACATCAGGCAAAGCTTTCCTTCGTCCAGCCCAAGCCCGCGCCGCGCCTCTTCGCGTGGCATCGGCGGCTCCAAAACCACGGATAAATCGCCGTGCGGAATCACCCGCACCTTCCCCGGCGCCAACGCGAAAGCCTTCTCCAGAATCCCCTTCGCCACCTCCGAGTGCGCGAAGACTACCCGCGCGCGCTGAAAGGCCGCGCGCGTATTGCGGAACGCGAACGGGTCGCGGCGGTTGTGTGCCTGCAGATTGTGCGCCGTTACGGCCAGCGGCAGCCCGCGCGTGGCCAGCCACAGATCGAGCGGGAAGCGCGCGAACCGAAACCAATCGAGCCCGTCCTCCTTCTTCGGATAGTAGGCCTCCGGCCAGTGTAGGTGCAGCAGATCGCACGCATGGCCGCGGCGCCAATCGCGCACCAGCCGCCAGAGCGGCAGTCCGCGCCGGTAGTCCCGCAGGTACGAGACGTTTACGCCCAGCGGCGCCAGCGCTTCGCCGAGCAGGCGCTGGTACGGCACGCCATCGCGCCAATCCGGTGCGAAGAGGACCTCCATGGGCCAGTGTTCAGGTTCAGTTTTCAGTATTCAGAGGAGTAAGCCAGTAAGTCAGTAAGTCAGTAAGTTAGTAAGTCAGTAAGCCAGTCGCGAATGCGGCGATTCTCTGGATACTGGATACTGAAAACTGAACACTCATTCCGCTACTCGCCCCCCGACCCCTCCGCGCGCGATTCAAACCGGGTGAACTCCTTCAGGAAGGTGAGCTTCACATCGCCCACGGGGCCGTTGCGCTGCTTGGCGATGATCAGCGTCGCCTTGCCTTCAGCCTCCTTCTTGTCCTCTTCGTTTTCCGCGTAATACTCCTCGCGCACCAGCAGGCCCACCAAGTCGGCGTCCTGCTCGATGGAGCCCGATTCGCGCAGATCGCTCAGGCGCGGGCGGCCCTTCGAATCGCCCGAACGCTGCTCCGGATTGCGGTTCAGCTGCGCGAGCACCACCACGGGGAGTTCCAGCTCCTTGGCGATCTGCTTGAGCGTGGAGGAAATCTCCGCGATCTCGAGCTGCCGATTGTCCTGCGCGCGGCGGCTGGTCGAGCGCAGGAGCTGGAGGTAATCGATGAAGATCGCCTTGATGCCGTGCTGGTTTTTAAGCCGGCGCGCCTTGGCCCTCAGCTCGCCGATCGAGAGGCCCGCGGTGTCGTCGATGAACATGTTGCTGTCCGCCAGGCCAGACCCCGCGCGCGTGAGCTCCGAAAAATCGCGCTCCGTAAGAAAGCCGTCGCGTACGCGGCTCATGTTTACTTTCGCGCGCGAGCAGAGCAGCCGCTGCACGAGCTGTTGCGCGCTCATTTCCAGTGAAAAAACCGCGATCGGCAGGGCTTTCTCCACGGCCAGGTGCTCGGCGATGTTCATCGCCAGCGCGGTCTTGCCCATGGAAGGCCGCGCCGCGATGACGATCATCTCCGCCGGGTGCAGGCCGTCGGTCAGCTTGTCGAGCTCCGCCAGCCCGGTGGACAATCCGCCGAGTTCCCCCCGGCTCTCATAGAGGTGCTGGATCGACCCGATCGCCGTCATCACGTGCTCCTTCATCCCGAAGGCCTTCGCCTGGTACCGCGACTCCGCGATCTTCAGGATGCCGGCCTCCGCTTCATCGAGCAGGCCGGTCACGTTTTCCTGTTCCGTGTACGAGCGCGCCGCGTACTCCGTGCAGACCTTGATGATCTCGCGAAGGGTGTGCTTTTCCTGCAGGATTTCCAGGTAGTACTCCGCGTTCGCCGCGGTGGGGAGATAGGTGAAAAGCTGCGAAACGAAGCCCGAGCCGCCGCAGAGCTCCAGCACGTTCCGGTCGTGCAGCGTCTGCGTGAGGGTGACGATATCGATCGGTTTGCTCTTCTCCCACATCTCGTAGAGCACCTCGAAGATGGTGGCGTGCGCCGGCACGTGAAAGCTCTCCGGGCGGACGCGCTTTTCGCCGCAGAGCGCCCCCACCTCGCGCGGCGCGAGGAGAAACGAGCAGATCACGCCCTGCTCCGCATCCGAGCTGGCCGGCAGCATCCGATGCGGGTCCGGCGCGTAGGCGCCCTTGGCGCGCAAATCCCCGTGCCCGTTTGGGCCATCGGGGTTCTTTTTCAGGCGGGATTTGGGAGGCGGTGCATCGGTGGGAGCGGGCATGGTGGGGCGGCGGCGGTACGAATTGGAACGAGCGAGAAAAAAGCGATGGCTTCAGCGCAAGGCGAACCGTTGGCGGAGAAGCCGGCGAGCCCTTACCGGGAGCCCCGGAAACGGGGCGGTTTCCCCTTCGCCGCAAAGGCCCCGCGGGCGCAAAATGCGGCAGTTTCAGAAGGGCGGCTCACGCGGTGAAAGCTATTCCGAAACGCCGCGAGAAAGCGAGAAAAGAGCGGCGAAACTTCAAGAAATTGTGCTCACGCAGACGGCGTGCCTTGGGGAGCGCAGGCTTCCAGCCTGCTCGGCGCGGCATCCTGCCGCGTCGCATGCGGAGAACGATACGGCGAATAGCTCCGCGCGGGTCGGGAGCGTCCGCGCAGGACCAGGGAAACCGCTCCTACAGACGAAAAGCTCGCCCTACTTATTGTGCCGCGCCTTCACCTTGGCCTTGTAGCCCTTGTCCTTCTTGTCGTCCTCCGCCTTCGCCTCTTCCTTCGCGGCGGGGGCGGCCTGCTCTTCGCCCTTGGCCTTCACGTTCACGATGAACTTCGCCGTCACATCATGGTGCAGCTTCACCGTCACCTCGTGCGCGCCGACCTCCTTGATCGGCTTCTCGAGATGGATGCGGTGACGGTCGACGACCGCTTTTCCGCCCAGCTCGGCCTTGATCCGCTCGGCGAGGTCGGCCGCGGTGATGGAGCCGAACGCCTTGCCCGTCTCGCCGGTCTCCAGCTCCACGTTGAGCTTCAGCTTGTTGATGCGGCGGGCCAGCTCCTCGGCCTCGTTGAGCTCCTTGGTCTCCCGCTCGGCGCGCTGCTTCTGGAGCGCGTTGAGCCGCTTGCGGTTCGCCGGGGTTACCTCCAGCGCCTTGCCGTTCGGGATGAGGAAATTGCGCGCAAAACCGGCCTTCACCTTCACGATATCGGCTTCGGCGCCCAGTTTCTCGATCTTGGCGGTGAGGATGACTTCAGTGGTAGGCATGGCGGAAAAAATTTGGCGGCTCGGTTTTTGCGGGGGGTGGAGTGAAGCGCGAGAGCGCGTAGGTGTCAACCCCTCGTGCGGTACGTGTTTTTACGAAATCTGCGGCAGCAGCAGCCCGAGCAGGTCGCCGATCTTCACCCGCTCCTGCTTCATCGAGTCGCGATGCCGCAGCGTTACGGTATCCCGCAGCTCGTCCCCGCGCTCGCCCAGCGTCTCGAAATCGATCGTCAGGCCGAAGGGCGTGCCTGCCTCATCCTGACGCCGGTAACGGCGCCCGATCGCGCCGCCGTCGTCGTAAAAGACATTCATGTGCGGGCGCAGCAGATCGCGCACTGCGATCGCCTTCTGCACCAGCTCCGGCTTGTTCTTCAGCAAAGGGAAAACGCCCACCTTGATCGGCGCCACGCGCGGGTGGAAACGCATCACCGTCCGCACCTCTTTCTTCCCCTTCTCGTCGGTCACTTCCTCTTCGTCGAAGGCGTGGCAGATCAGTGCCAGGAGCAACCGGTCGACCCCCGCCGACGGTTCGATCACGTGCGCCACATACGTTCCCTTCGCCAGCCCATCGGCTTCCTCGTCCGCCACTTTCGCCGCGCGCTCGGCCGCCTCGCCGGTGCGGGTCAGATACCCCTCGCGCGCGGCGCGGTAGCGCTCGCGCAGATCCTCCTGCTTCGCCGGATCGAGCGCGGCCCAAGCGGTGCGCAGCTCTTCGTCGAACACCGTCATGGCCTTGCCGGAAAACCGCTGATGCTGCGAGAGATCGAAATCGCTGCGCGCGGCGATGCCCTCCAGCTCCTGCGTGCCGAAGGGAAACTTGAAGAGGATATCGACCGTCGCCCGCGCGTAATGCGCCAGCTCGTCGGGCTTCTGCCAGTACTCCTCCAGCGTCTCGCGCGGCAGGCCGATGTGCGCGTAAAAGGCGATCCGCTCCTCCACCCAATAGTGGTGCCACGTCTCCCAGCCCCAGTTCGCCTGCGGCTCGCCCGGGTGGCCCTCGGCCGGCGCGCCGGCCACCGCGCCCGCGGTGGCCTCCACCGCCTCATCGGGCTTGATGAAAAACTCCAGCTCCATCTGCTCGAACTCGCGCGAGCGGAAGGTGAAATTGCGCGGAGTGACCTCGTTGCGAAACGCCTTGCCGATCTGGCAAATGCCGAACGGCACCTTCTGCCGCGAGGTCTCCACCACGTTCTTGAACTGCGCGAAAATCGCCTGCGCCGTTTCCGGCCGCAGATAAGACCACGTTCTCCTCGCTCTCGATCGGCCCCGCGTAGGTCTTGAACATCAGGTTGAACAGCCGCGGCTCGGTGAGCAGCGCCCCATTCTCCGGATTGTACCGCACGCTGTTCTCCACCTTCTCCGCGCGCTCGCCGAGCAACGTCGGCGACGCCACCCCGCGCGCCGCATAGTACTGGGCAGCCACCTTGCGCGCACTCTCCGGCGGTTTGCCCGGCGGGATCAGCACGGAATACTCCTCGCTCACTTCTTTCCCGGTCCCCTCATCCTTCGCACCCGAGTAAAAATAGACCATTCCACTCTGCGGATCCACCTGATCGGCCCGGAAACGCTTCTTCGTGAGCAGGCAATCGACCATCGGGTCCGCAAAGGTGTCCACGTGGCCCGAGGCGCGCCAAATCTGCGGGTGCATGATGATCGTCGCGTCGAGCCCCACGACATCCTCGCGCAGCCGCGTCATGCTCTCCACCAGAGCTCCTTCACGTTCCGCTTCAGCTCCGCGCCCAGCGGGCCGTAATCCCAGAAGCCGTTCATCCCGCCGTAAATCTCGCTCGATTGAAAAATGAAGCCCCGCCGCTTGCAGAGGCTCACAATCTTTTCCATGCGTGCGGCGCTGGCGGTTGGCTGAGACATAAGAAAAATTGGGGGAGGTGAATTGAGCGCGGTTGTCCGATGGCCACAAGGAAATTGCCACGGGGTTCTCTGCCCCTCCGCGGAGACGCAGGCTGGAAGACCGCACACACGGGTGTTCGCGCGATGACGGGGCAGTGTGGTGCAGGCATCCTGCCTGCAGTCGGCTCAAGCGCGCTCCTTCTCGCGTCAGCCTAAAACTTCGCCCGCATCGCCACCCCGCCATAGAGCCCGCCGCCATCGGTGTGCGACGTGATATCCGCGCGCTCGAAGGCGGCTTCGCGGTACGCCATGTACCCTACCTCAAAGTCGACCGCGATCTTCTCGGTCGGCTTGAAGGTCACGCCGGTGCCGAAGCGAATCTCCAGGTAATCGACCCAGGCGGAATTGAGCTCGCGGTGGCCGACGCGGTCGCCGTGACCGCCGTCCACGCGAAAGGTGCCCTCGAAAAGATCGGCCCCGACGTAGAGGGTAAGCTGATCGCTGGCTTTGAACTCCAGCCGCGGCTTCGGCAGGACGAGATTCGCAAGCCACTGGTCGTTGATCTGCCAGCGGATTCCGCCACCGACGAGAAAGTAGTTTTCGAGCTGCGCATCGAAGTAGACGCCGAGGACGAACTGCAGGTCTTTGTTGACGAGGTAGGAGCCACCGAAGACGACCGGCACATTGAAGGAGCGGCTGAGGAGATCGCTGGAACCGCTGTACCAGCCGGGGTGGGCCTCAAGCCGGAGAAAGATGTTCTCGAAAATTTGCGCGTCGACGCCCGCGACGAAGTTGATCGATTGCAGCGTGTTCGGCAGCCGGGTGCCGGCAGTCGAGCCAAAGGAGAAGCGCTGCCAGTTTACCCCGAGGCGGACCGGAATGCCTTGATTGTACCGCGTGGTGATCACGAACTGCGCGTTGCTGCTCTGCTCCGTCACGTTCTGCCCATCCTGGCGCGCGGAGCCGACGTAGGCGTGGCTGGCGTCGAGCGCACTGGAAACCTCCCACTTGCTTTCCTCGATTATTGGCGTTTCGATCCCTTTCGAGTAGTCGCCGGCGAAGGCGGTACCGGCGGCGAACAGGCTGGCAAGGAGGAGGCGAGGGGAGGGCATAAAGGGCCGGACTCTAGCGCGAAATGTCCTTTTGGAAATGCTGAATTACGCGCTGGATTTCCTTCGACATCGCCGAGCCCGCCGCATTCCGCTCAATCCCCCGGAGCTCGCCCAGTGACCCGGAAGAGATCAGATCGCCCCGCCAGACGAGCGTTTTTCCGCCACCCTGCCATGGCCAGAGCTGCTGCACGGTAATCAGCGCGTAAAGGTCGCCGGAGGCGTAATACTGCACGTCCGCCTCCTGGGCGGATTTGCCGCCCCCGCTGCCCGCCACGGCTCCCAGCGTCACCACGCCGGTTCCCTCCGCATTGAAGAGTTCCCAGTAGAGATCGGGCTTCGACGGTTTCCCATTCACACCCGCGGCGTTCAGCGTGGAGCGAAATTGCGCGGCGATTTTCGGCATCGCCTTCAACAGCGCGGACGCTTCCGCGGCGGGCGAAATCTGCTGCCCGCCCACGCTATACGCCGGCTGTGCCGGCAGCCCGCCGCCGAGGTAGGCCTGGCCGCGCTTGGAAAGCACCGTGCCCCAAAAGCTCACCACCGGCGCCGGCACTGCTCCGCCACCGTCTCCTTTTTTCGGCGCCTGCTCCAACTCGGCCGGGGTAACCTGGATGTCCCCTTTCTGGGTGTTGGCCACAAACGCCTTCACCGCTGGATTCGCCGGTGCCGCGCCAAGCTTCTGAAAAGCGGCCGGCGAGGGCGAGCCGCTGAGGTCGCCGTGCAAATAAACCTTGAGATCGGAATGCCGGCTGCCATTCCATTCGCGCAATGACGCGAAGGTCTTCTCCAGCGGCGCCTCGACCACGTACAAGCTCTTCGATCGATTGCCCCCGCGGGAAACTCATCCCGGGGCTGCGCGCCGAAATAATGTCGCCTTTCTCGAGCTTCGCCGGGTCGATTTTCAGCGAGGAAAAGGCCGCGATCTCGCCGAGCGGATCGGCGTGCAGCGGCGCGATGGCGGCGAGGAGCAGGCAAACGCTGAGCGTGAAAGGAACGGGTTTCATAAGCGGGGTTCAGTGTTCAATGTTCAGTATTCAGTGTTCAGTATTCGGAGGCCAGCCGAAGTACGGCGGGGAGGGGAGGCGATGATCGAGCTCGACCGGCTGCGGAAGGAATACGACCACGCCGCGGTGGTGCGCGATCTTTCGCTCGCGATTTCGCCCGGCACGATCTTCGGCCTGCTCGGCGCGAACGGCGCGGGCAAGACCACCACCATTCGCATGCTCTGCGGCCTCACGAAGCCAACGGCAGGGCATGCCTCGATCGCGGGCGTGGATGTGTGGAAGGGACGCTACCGCGCACGCAAACATTTCGGCTACATGGCGCAGAAATTCAGCCTCTATACCGATTTGACGGTGGTGGAAAATCTCCGCTTCTTCGGCGGCGCGTGCGGCGTGGGGCCGGGCGCGCTCGGCGAGCGGGTATCGAAGCTCGTCAAGGAAACCGATCTCACCTCGAAGCGCGACGCGCTCGCCGGCAGTCTTTCCGGCGGCATGAAACAGCGGCTCAGCCTGGCCTGCGCGCTCATCCACGATCCCGCCGTCCTCTTCCTCGATGAGCCCACCGCCGGCCTCGATCCGATGCACCGGCAGGAGCTCTGGAGCATGCTCTACCATCTCAGCCACGCCGGCAAAACGCTGCTCGTCACCACGCATTACATGGATGAGGCGGAGCGCTGCACCGAGGTCGGCTTCCTGCACCACGGCAACCTCCTCGCGCGCGATCATCCCGATCGGATCAAGGAGCGCTACCGCAGCCGTCTCCTGGAAGTGCAGGTGGAGCCGCAGATGCCCGCCCTGCATGCGCTCAGCGAAGCGCCCGGAATCCTCGGCGCCTCGCTCCGGAGCGGCTGGATCCGCCTCTACGCCGCCGAGCCCGAGCGCCTGCTCGCCGAATGGCAGCGCGCCTGGCCCTGGCCCGAGCTGCGCTGGAGCGGCCACCGCTGGGCGCAGCCGGATATGGAAGATGTCTTCCGCGCCTACTCGCAGGGCTTCGATGCCGTGCTCACCAAGGAGGACGCAAAATGAACGCGCACTCGCTGCACGCGCTTTGGAGCGTGGCCTACAAGGAGTTCCTCCACATCGCACGCGACTGGCGCATCCTCATCCTGCTCATCAGCTTCCCGCCGGTCTTCACGCTGATGATCGGCCACGCCTTCGAGGTCGGCTCGCTCACCGATGTGCCCACCATCCTGCGCGACGAAGACCAAAGCGAAGAGAGCAAGCAACTCGTCGAGCACCTCTCCACGAAAGAAGCCTTCCGCTGGAAGCACGAGGCGCCGCAATCCGGCGGCCTGCCCGATCTCCGCCACGCCGGCGTGCAAGGCATCGTGGTGATCCCCCGAGGCTGGGGCGCTGCGCTGGTCAAAGGCCCCCTCCCGCTGGAGATCACACTCGACGGCTCGGACACCACTACCGCTCCCGCGCTCGGCGGCATGCTCGAGCAGGCGCTCGGCGAGTTCCAGCTCAAGGCCCGCGAAGCGCTGGTCGACAACCTTCCCGATGAAGTCATCGAGATGGGCAAGAAAATCCCCGAGGATTTCCGCAACCGGATGGTCTCGCAGATGGAGCCGTGGACCGTGAAATCGACCATCGTCTACAACCCCGACCTGCGCTTCGTCGTCTTCGTCGCGCCCGGCCTCATCGGCCTCATCCTGCAGCTCCTCACCGTCCCGCTGATGGCCGTCACCATCACGCGCGAGCGTGAAGGCGGCACCCTCTCACAGCTCCTGCTTACCTCGCTCCGGCATTGGGAAATCGTCGTCGGCAAAGTGCTCCCGTACCTGCTGCTTTCCTCGGTCCTCGTCGGTGTCGTCATGCTCATTACCCGCTACCATTTCGACGTGGCGTTCCCGCGCCTGCCGATCCTCGCTGGTCTTTGCTTTCTCATGCTCCTCTGCTCGCTCGGCATGGGCTTGGTGATCTCTGCTTTTTGCAACACGCAGGCGCAAGCAATCCAATTCGCCGTCTTCTTCCTCGTGCCGATCATCCCCCTCTGCGGCGCCTTCGCCCCGCTGGAGCAGCTCCCGCCCATCATCCGCGGCATCGCCGAAATCTTCCCGCTCACGCATTTTTGCCGCGCATTCCGCGCGATCAATTTGGCCAATGCGGAAGCAAGCATGATCATCGGCGATGTGGCCTTTCTAGGCCTCGGTGCCCTCGCCACCTTCGCCGCCGCCGCCCTCCTCCTGCGCCGCACACAAAGCTAGTGTAGTCCGCGCCGCGAGCCGATCCTTGCGCGAAGCGCAACCCTCGTCCTTGTCATCCTGAGCGAAGCTGGACCTCCAACATCCTTCCGGACCTCCGCGCGCCTGCAACACCGGCCGCTGCCTTGTCCCACAACCACCACGATCTTGCGCTGGTGGAGCCACCCACCGCCTCCCCCCACACCGGGGTAAATGGGAGGTCTTCGCTCCGATGACATATTGGGCGCGCGCCTCCCCCTACACCCCCGCGCGCTCCAGCATGCTCCCAATCACCTTCGTCGCCTCGAAATACTCCGCCGCCACCTCGAACGCCGCGCGCGAGTGCCGCGCATAATCCGCATTGATCGCCCTTACCGCCTCGGCGATTTCTTCGAGCGAACGGAACGCGAACAGTCCGTGCCGCCCGCCGTACAGCCGCGTAAAGCCCGTTTCCTGCGTGATCACCGGACGGCCCGCGGCGAGGTAGCAGGCGGAGCGGTCCGAAAACCACGCGGTGTTCAGTCTCACGTACTGGTCCTTGGCGGCGGTGAATTCGCCCTTCGCGCGCTGCAGGTAAGCGCGGTAATCGTGGTGATCATTGCTCACGGGGTCCGGCTCGACCAGCCGCCAATCGTTCGCCAGGAACCGCTCTCGGATCTCCGCATCCCGGATGGTCGTGGCGAGCTCGAACTTCTCGCCGGAGACCCGCGGCGCCTCGATAAATTTCAGGAACTCGAGCGACTTGCTCCAGAGATACTTCTCCCCGCGCCACTCGATGTCCTTGAGCCCGCTCGTATTCCAATTCGCCACCGAGCTGAGCAGCGCGCCGGGCGGTGGGCCACTTTCGGTTTTCCAAAAGTCCGTGACGACCGGCTGGCGCGTCGGGAGCCAGCGAAAGCCATGGGACGGTACCGGAAAAAGATCGGTGCCGACGTTCTCGCCAAAGGTGAAGAGCGCGCAATGCCGGAGCATTTCCTCCAGCGTGCCCTCATCGCCGCTGTCGACGCGGATTTGCTCCAGGCCCGGATCGCTCTCCACGTAAATGATGCGGTCGCTCTGCAGCAAATCGTCGTTGAACTCCTGCGAGCCGCACACGTTCAGGATGGCATCGGCCTCGCGATAAAGCTCCACGATGCGCGAGTACGGCAGGCCCGCCGTCTCGAACGGCTGCAGGTACCTCGCGCAAAAACTCCAGCGCCCCTCGAAATTGAACTCCGCCGCCAGGCGCGCGAGCGTTTCGGCGGCATAAGTGAAATCCGGCAGCGTTTCCCACGTGCGCGGATTGTACGGATAGCGCGCCGAATCCTCGAGGTAGTAAACCTCGTGCCCGAGCCGCTGCAGCCCGGCGATGTAATGGATGTGCTGCCAGACAACCCCCGCGATCGGGCAACCGGCCATGAAGCCCATCACGACAATCTTTTTGCGCCTCATCGTGCGTTGAGCTCTTTCACGATCACCGCGGGATTGCCGGCCACCACCACATTTGGCGGCACGCTTTTCGTCACCACCGCGCCGGCCGCGACCACCGAGTTTTCACCGATGGTCACGCCTTTCAAGATGATCGCACCCATCCCGATCCATGCGCCGTCGCCGATCCGCACGGGAGCGGTTTTCAGCTCCGGCCGCGGCGGGCGGTTTTCATAATACGGCGCCAGGGCGTATGTATCCTGCAGGCGCTTCGCGGGATCGAGCGGGTGGAAGTCGGAATCGGCGATCCCCACATTCCAGGAGATCAGCACATGCGAGCCGATCTCGATGTATTCCTCGGCCATGATGAGCGCACCGTTGAGCAGCGTGAAATCACCCACCTTGCAGCGCCCGTTCGGCCCGAGCGAAAACGAGCAGCCCGCGTATAAAGAGACGTGCTCCCCGAGCTCTACCGCCGGCTGGTGCTTGCTCCGGATGAAGCGAAAAATCTGCGCGGTCTCCGCATAAAAGCCGTCCTTCCACGTGACACCATCGGGGATCGGTTTCGCATACCAATCCTCCTGTACGCGGCGGTCGGGGTTCACATTGGTCATCGCGCCCACCTTGCACCGCTCCCCGCTTAAAACTCCAACATCATCTGCGGGGAAGGGACGCGAAACGACGCCGCCGATTTTTCCCAATCGCCTTTCGGAAACCCCGCGCGCCGCCGCGACACCTCATACAAGTTGCGCAGTTGCTCCGCGAAAAAACCGGTGCCTTTCATTCGCTCGCCCCATTTCGCATCGTAGAGCTTGCCGCCGCGCATCTCGCGCACGCGGCCGAGCACCTTCTCCTTGCTGCCCGGCGCGTGGCGATCGAGCCACTCCTCGAACAGCGGCGCCACCGCCCACGGCAGGCGCAGCGCCACGTAATGCGCGTCGCGCGCGCCCGCCTCGGCCGCCGCGGCGAAGAGCGCGGGCATCTCGTGATCGGTCAGGCCGGGGATCACCGGCGCCATCATGACGATCACCGGAATCCCCGCCGCGCTCAGCTCGCGCACTGCGGCCATGCGCCGGCTCGGGGGCGACGCGCGCGGCTCCAGCGTCTTCGCCAGCTCGCCGTCCAGCGTGGTGATCGAGACCGCCACCGACACCGCCTGGTACTTCGCGAGCTCGCGCATGATATCGATGTCGCGCGTCACCAGGTGATTCTTCGTGACCATGCCGACCGGGTTCCGGAATTCCGCCAGCACTTCCAGGCAGCGCCGCGTGAGCTGGAGCTGACGCTCCACCGGCTGGTAGCAATCCGTCACGCCGCTCATCGCGAGCGCCTGCGGTTTCCATTTCTTCGCCGAAAGCTCCGCGCGCAACAGCTCCGGCGCGCGCTCTTTCACCAGGATCTTCGATTCGAAATCGAGCCCCGCCGACATCCCCAGGTACTCGTGCGTGGGCCGCGCGAAACAATACGCGCAGCCGTGCTCGCAGCCGCGGTAGACGTTCAGGCTCGCGCTGAATGGCACGTCCGGGCTGTCGTTGTAGGTGATCAGCGACTGCGTGTCGTCGCGCAGGAAAACCGTGCGCGGCAGCACGCCCTCCTCGCCGGGATCGAGCTCGATCTCCAGCTTCTCGAAACGGTTCTTCGGGTTCGATACCGCGCCGCGCCCGATCAGCTCGCCGTGATCCCCTTTACCCGAAGTAGTCTGGCTCATTCCCCGCCTTCCATTTGATGTTGCAGCCGATGCTCGCCTTCTGCGCCGGATCGGGCTGCCGCCCCGCCAGCACCGCGTCGATCGCCGCGCGCAGATCCTTCCCATCTAGCGCCGTCTTGTGGCCCGTGCCCGCGCCGCGGTTCGGCCGGCTGTCGTCGAGCTGTCCGCGATACACCAGCGTCCGATCCGGCCCGAACACGTAGAAATCAGGCGTGCACGCGGCCGAGTAAGCCTTCGCGACCTCCTGCGTCTCATCGTACAGCACCGGAAAAGTGAAGCCCGCCTCGCGTGCAAATTGGGCGGTCGGCTCCGGTGCATCCTGCGGATATTGCACCACGTCGTTCGAGGTGATCCCCACGATTGCCACCCCCTTTCCCGCATAATCCCGCGCCACCCGCGCCAGCTCCGGCCGCACGTGATGCACGTACGGGCAGTGCGCGCATAGAAACACCACCACGAGCGCGGGCGCCCCGGAAAAATCCTCGATCCGCACGGTCTTCCCCGACGTCACATCCGGCAGCGCAAAGGCAGGCGCGGGCGTGCCCAGTTCCAGCATCGTAGAGCTAACGGCCATAGGGCTGAAACGATACACCGCGCCGCCGGCCAGACAAGGCCGGGGGCCCCGCTCGCGCGTGAAACTGTCCTCGTTGGAAGGTGAAGCCTAACGGCGCCCCGGCGGGAGCGGTTTGGGTTTCTCCTTCTTGGGCTTTTTCACTTCTTTTTTGTGGCTATTATTTCCTTTGGCCATAATTGCCATTACATGCGGCCGGAAGCGGGAGGTGGCAAGGGTTTTCCGGGTATCGTACGGATAACCGCCGTTTAAATTGAGTATTCGTCCTGCAAACAACTGAGGGATTTACCTGATTGGCCATTCGGGGCGGAGTGCGTTAGTGTCTGGAACGATGCCGTCGCCAGCACGCCCGCGGAAGACCCGAACGCCCACGCGGAAGTCCGCGGCGCACTCGTCGGCGGAAATCGCGATCCTCAGCGACATCCATAGCAATCGCCACGCGCTGGAAGCGGTGCTCGCCGAATGCGATCGCCGCGGCGTGACGCGCTTTTGTTGCCTGGGCGATATCGTGGGCTACGGCGCCTTCCCCACCGACTGCGTGCGGCTGATCCGCTCGCTCGGCTGCCCCACCGTGATCGGCAATCACGACCACTGCGTGTTTACCGGCGAGATCGATGAGCGCGTGAGCGAGTTGGCCCGCGTCGGGATGGAATATTCCATCAAGCAGCTCAACCTGAGCGGCCGCCGCTGGCTCGAGAAACTGCCGGAAGTGATCGTGCAAGAAAACTTCACGCTCGTGCACGCCTCGCTCGATGGGCCGCTGGATTGGGAATACATCCGCGTCGCTTCCGAGGCCGCGCCCACCCTCCGCCGGCAGACCACCCCGCTCTGCTTCTATGGGCATACCCACCTGCCGAAAATCTTCGTCGGGGATCTTTCGCCTCCACCCCAACCGGCCCGCAATGGCAAATGCCGTTTTCATCGCGATGGGCGCGCGCTGCTCAATCCCGGCTCCGTCGGCCAGCCCCGGGGGGGCGACCCGCGTGCCCAATTCGCCATCTTCAATCCACCGGAGCTCTCGGTGGAGTTCGTGGCGGTTGAGTACGACATCGAGGCCGCCGCGCACTCGATCTTGGAGGCCGGTCTGCCTCCCTTCCTCGCGGCGCGGCTGATGGCGGGAGTTTAGTGGGAGCGCGCCTCTCTTAGTCGTACTCGTAGTCGCGGTCTCAGTCGCAGCGCCGGGTGAAGCCCCGTCGATTACGACTACGATTGGGACAACGACTGCCGATCTAGTCGGCAAGCGCGCCGAAGTTGACGCCGCCCCCGGCGCGCCGCCATCTTCCGCTCCCTTTTCGCCATGTCCGAGACCGCCGCTCCCACTCCACGCTTCTGGCGCAGCGTGGCGCAGGCCTTGCGCGGTGAGCATCACGATTATACCTCTGAGCCGCTGGATCGCGCGGTGCTGCTGCTGGCGGTGCCGATGGTGCTCGAGATGGTGATGGAGTCGCTCTTCGCGGTGGCCGATGTCTTTTGGGTCTCGCGGCTCGGTCACCACGCCATTGCCATCGTCGGCATCACCGAATCGGTGATGACGCTCATTTACACGGTGGCCATCGGCATCGCGATGGCGGCCACGGCGATCGTCGCGCGGCGCATCGGCGAAAAGAACCCGGAGGGCGCGGCGCGGACGGGCGGGCAGGTGTTGCTGCTCGGGGCCATCGTCGCCGTGGTGCTTGGCGTCGTGCTCGGGGTTTATGCCCCCCACATCCTGCGCCTGATGGGCGCCGGCGAAGATTTAATCGCCGCCGGCACGCCGTTTGCCCGCATCATGCTCGGCGGCAACGCCACAGTCCTTTTCATCTTCCTGATCAATGCGATCTTCCGCGGCGCGGGCGATGCCGTCATTGCGATGCGCACGCTCTGGCTGGCCAATGGCATCAACATCTTCCTCTGCCCCTGCTTCATCTTCGGCTGGGGGCCGTTTCCCGAGCTCGGCCTCACCGGCGCGGCCATCGCCACGAATCTCGGCCGCGCCCTTGGCGTGGTTTACCAGCTCTGGCACCTGCGTGGGCCGCGGGCGCAGGTGCGCGTGCGGCTCGCCCATCTGTTTCCGCGGCGCGAAGAACTCATCGCCCTGCTGCGCCTCTCCAGCAGCGGCGTCGCGCAGTTTTTGATAAACACGGCGAGCTGGATCGGGATGATCAAGATCATCGCCTATTTCGGCAGCACCGCCCTGGCCGGTTACACCATCGCCATCCGGCTGATCATTTTCGTCCTGATGCCCGCGTGGGGCCTCTCCAACGCCGCCGCCACCCTGGTCGGCCAGAACCTCGGCGCCCAAAAGCCCGAGCGCGCCGAGGCGGCGGTCTGGATCGCCACGCGGTACAATACGGTTTTCCTCACCGTGATCGGCCTTGGTTTCGTCGTCTTCGCGCGTCCGCTCGTCGGCCTCTTCACCCAGGAGCCGGAAGTCCTGGCGGTTGGCGCCCGCGCGCTTTGGATTATCGGCCTCGGCTTCCCGCTCTACGGCGTGGGCATGTGCCTCACCGCCGCCTTCAACGGCGCCGGCGACACCTGGACGCCGACCAAGCTGAACTTCTTCTGCTTCTGGCTCGGCGAAATCCCTCTCGCCCTCCTGCTCGGCCTCTACGGCTTCGGCCTCACCGGCGTCTTCATCGCCACCCCCATCGCCTTCATCGCGCTCGCCGCCGCCAGCGCCTTCGTCTTCCGGCGTGGGAAATGGAAGACGCAGAAAGTGTAGCGCAGCCTTCCAGTTTGCCGTAGCGCAGGTTTCCCAGCCAGGCTTCCCAGCCTGCCTCGCCGGGCGGCTCTGGCCATCCGCGTTCACTCGCGGTTCTTCGTGTCGATCAGCACCGTCACAGGCCCATCGTTCACCAGCGACACCTGCATCGTCGCTCCGAACCGCCCTGTCGCCACCGGCCGGCCCAAATGCTGCCCGAGCCGCACGATCATTGCCTCATACAATGGAATAGCCTGCTCCGGTTTTGCCGCGCGATGCCACGAAGGCTTCGTCCCCTTCTTCGTGCTGGCGTGCAGCGTAAACTGCGAAACCAACAGCACCTCCCCGCCGCTCTCCACCACCGAACGCGCCCACGGCGTCGTCGCGTCGGGAAAAATCCGCAGCGCCGCAATCTTCCCCGCCAGCCACTCCACGTCCTCGTTTCCGTCCGCCTCCTCGATCCCGAGGAGCACCACCAGCCCTCGGCCAATCGCGCCCGCCGGCTCGCCTTCGATTTCCACGGAAGCGGAGGAGACACGCTGTAAGACGGCACGCATGGGTTTTGGGGCAAAATAGGTAAAACCCGCCAACCACCCCCGAGCTTTAGGGAAAAAAGCTCAATTTGCCTTTCCAAATGCTTCCCGTCGCGTTTTATGGCGGCTGGAAGGAGGAGTATCGCTTTTGTCCCCCCGCATGACCCTGCCGCAGCGCTCGCTAATTCACCCGCGATTGTGATACGTTAGTCCTTAAGGCCATTGAACTTATGTCCGCGGACACGATCCAGGTGCTGCTCATCGAGGATAATGAGGAACACGTCCAGTTCCTCACGCAGTTGCTTGCTTCGGTGGAGGGGCGTTTCCGGACCGTCTCCGTGGATACCCTCGAGGCCGGCCTGGCCAGGCTTTCCCAGCAGCGTTTCGGCCTCATCCTCCTCGATCTTACCCTCCCGGACAGCGACGGCTTGGAGACCTTCATTCGCGTCATCGAAAACGCGCGCGAAATCCCGATCGTAGTCCTCTCCGGCATCAATGATGTGGGCCTCGCCGTGGAAACGGTGCAGCTCGGCGCCCAGGATTACCTCGTCAAGGGGCACGTCGACAACAACCTGCTCGTCCGCTCGCTCCAGTACGCCATCGAGCGTAAGCGCATCCAGCTTCAGCTCAAGCACGCCTACGAGGAGCTGGAGCTGCGCGTCCAGGAGCGCACCGCCGCCCTGCGCGATACGAACCAGCGCCTGCAGAAGGAGATCGGGGAGCGCAAGAAGGCCGAGGAAGCCACGCTCCAGAGCAATCGCCAGCTCGCCGCCGCCCTGGGCCAGCTCAAGGCCGCCCAGGACGAAATCGTGGAGCGCGAGCGGATGCTCGCCCTCGGCCGCATGGCCAACGGCATCGCCCACGATTTCAATAACACCCTCGCCCCGATCGTCGGCTTCTCTGAGCTCCTCCTCATGAAGCCGGAAATCCTCTCCGATAAAGCCAAGGCGCGCACGTACTTGGAGATGATTCACACCGCCTCGAAAGATAGCGCTCGTGTCGTGAGCCGGCTCCGGGAATTCTATCGGTATCGCGACAAAGACGAAATCTTCACGCCTGTGGTTCTAAACGACGTCATCCTGCAAGTCATCTCGCTCACGCAGCCGCGCTGGAAAGACCAGGCGCTCGCGGCCGGGATCAACATCGAAATCCGGAGCGAGCTCGGCAACGTGCCGACCGTGCCCGGCAACGAGGCCGAGATCCGTGAAACGATCATGCACCTCGTCTTCAATGCGATCGACGCGATCTCGAAGCGCGGCGTGATCACTATCCGCTCGGAAGTGCAAGGCCGCTGGGCCGTCGTCACCGTCACCGATAACGGCGTCGGCATGACCGAGGAGGTGCGCAAGAAATGCCTCGAGCCGTTCTTCACCACGAAGCTCGACCAAGGCACCGGCCTCGGCCTCGGCAGCGTCTACGGCACCCTGCGCCGGCACGATGGCGACATCGATATCCAAAGCGAGCCGGACCGCGGCACCTCCGTGGCGATCTCCCTGCCGCTCGAGCGCCTGGAGCGCGCGCCCGACTCTTCCCGCCTCGTGGTCCCCACCTCCAACGGCGCCCTTCGCATCCTGGTGGTGGAAGACGAGCCGCTCGTGCGCGAAGTGATCGGCGTCTACCTCGCCGAGGACAAGCACGAGGTGATCACTGCCAGCGACGGCCGCGAAGGCCTGGAAAAGTTCAAATCCCTCGGCGCATTCGACTTGGTCCTGACCGATCGCGCGATGCCCGAGATGAATGGCGATCAGCTCGCCTCGGAGATCAAAAAGGTCAAGCCCGGTCAGCCCGTGATCCTCCTCACCGGTTTCGGCGATCTCATGATGGGCGCCGGTGAGCGCCCGGACGGCGTGAACATGATCGTGAGCAAGCCATTCACCCTCACCACCCTGCGGGGAGCAATCAGCAAAGTGCTGGAGGGCTGAGCTTCCTAAAAACCAAAAACGCCGGGACCCTTGCGGATCCCGGCGTCTATGAGACTGCGAAGCTTTGAGGCTTCTTAGAACACCCAACGCACGCCGGTGCGGGCGGTGAAGTTGTTCTGGTCGCCGTTGCCGTAACGGTCGCCGTAGTAGTTCCAGCGGGCATCGATGAAGATGCCGACTTTGTGCGGAACGACACGGTATTCCAGGCCGAGGCCGGTGAACCCGACCGCCCACGAGTCGCCGTCGAGCACCACGCCGCCGCCGATGAAGGCGTAGGGAGCGATGCAAGCGGAGTCGATCGGGAGACGGAAGATCAGGCTGCCGTTGATGTTGTGGAACGCCTTGCGGTCGCTGTCGACTTCGGCAGCGGCGTTTTCGCGCGCGGCGACCCAATACCCTTCAGCACCGATACCGATGTTCCGGTGGAAGAAGTAGTTGACGCCGATGCCGCCACCCCAGCCGTGATCACGGATGGGACCAGCGTGGCTGCTCGCGTTGCCGTCTTGGTAGACCCCAAAGACGTCGAGCTGGAGCTCTTGGTCATTGAAGCAGGTGGGTTCGACCACCGTTTTCTTGTAGTCTTTCCCGCTGCTATACACTTCCGTGCCGGCGAACGAGGTCGCGGCGAGGGCAGTAATGGCGAGCAGGGAGATCGTCAGTTTCTTCATTTATGTAGTTTTCTCCTTGGTTTGGTTGGTTTGGTTGGGCAAGTGGTTGGCTTGCTTGGCGGGAGAGGTAGGGGAGGGGGGTCGGCCTGTAAAGCACTTTTTTTCCGTTGTCTTTCCGCCAACCGGACCTAATGTCGCCGTCCCCCGCGCCCAGAAATGAATCGCTTTACGCCTGAAATGAAGATCTTCAGCGGCTCGGCGCACCGCGAGCTCGCCCAGCGGATTTGCGCCTACGTCGGCGTGCCGCTTGGGCGATGCCACCGTCGAGCTCGTTCCCGGATGGCGAGACCTTCGTCAAGATCAACGAAAACATCCGCGGGCGGGACGTCTTCATCGTCCAGCCGACCTGCCCGCCGACGAACCAGAACCTGATGGAGCTGCTCATCATGGTCGATGCGGCGCGGCGGGCCAGCGCGGCGCGCATCACGGCGGTGATCCCTTTTTTCGGCTACGCCCGGCAGGATCGCAAAGACCAGCCCCGCGTGCCGATCACGGCCAAGCTCGTCGCCAACCTGCTCACCGCCGCCGGCGTCGACCGCGTCCTCACCATGGACCTGCACGCCCAGCAGGTCGCCGGTTTTTTCGATATCCCGGTCGATCACCTTTTCGCGCGCGCCGGTGATCATCCGGCTATCTCGCGCTCGCACGGCCTTCAGCAACCCGGTGGTGGTCTCGCCCGATGTGGGCGGCGTGAAGATGGCCGCCGCCTATTCCCAGGCGCTCGGCGCCAGCCTCGCCATCGTGGCCAAGCGCCGCAAGAGCGCCACCGAGATCGAGGCGCGTCAACGTCATCGGCGAAGTGGAAGGCCGCGCCGTCATCATCGTGGACGACCTCACCGAGACCGCCGGCACGCTGGTGAATGCCGCAAAGATCCTGAAGGAGCGCGGCGCCACCGACATCATGGCCGGCGTTTCCCATGCCGTCCTTTCCGATCTGGCCATCGAGCGGCTTCAAGAATTCCGCCATCCGCGAGCTCATCACCACGAACAGCGTGCCGGTCCGCTCGGCCGACGGCTTCCGCGCATCACCGCCCTTTGCATCGCCGCGCTCCTCGGCGAAGGCATCAAGCGCATCCACGACGACGAATCCGTCTCCTCCCTTTTCGAAATCAACAAACACCAGAAAGTGTAACCTTCTATGGCCAAGCAAGTTAAACTCACCGCACAGTCGCGCGCCGGTCTCGGGCGCGGCGCCGTCCGCAAAATCAAGCAGCAGGGTCTCGTCCCCGCCGTCGTCTACGGCGGCGAAGAAGGAGGCCCAGCACCTCCAGCTTTCAACGCCCGCGATATCAACAACGTCCTCGCCCACGCCACCGGCGAGCATTTCCTCGTGGAGCTCGAGATCGCCGACGGCGGCGCCACCAGCAATCGCCTCGCGCTGATCCAGGAAGTGCAGCATCACCCGCTCCGCGGCGACGTGCTCCACGTCGATTTCCACGCAGTCAACGCCGATGAGACGCTCCACGCGTCCGTCCCGGTCGAGACCACCGGCGAGGCCAACGGCGTGAAGAACTTCGGCGGCATGCTCGAAGTGCTGCTCCACTCGCTGCCCGTGGAGTGCTTGCCCAAGGATCTCCCCGATGTGGTCCGCATCGACGTGTCGCGCACCTCAACCTCAGCGAGGCGATCCACGTCCGCGACATGCAGCTCCCGGAGGGTGTCGTCGCCGATGTCGATGGCGACTTGACCGTCGTCCGCGTCGCGCCACCGACGGTGGCCGAGGTGGAAGTGGCCGCGCCCGAAGCGGCGGCCCAGCCGGAAGTCATCAAAGAGAAGAAGCCGGAGGAGAAGGAAGCCGCGAAGTAGCCGCTCGCCGCCGAAATGTTCCGCCTGCTCGCCGGCCTCGGCAATCCGGGCCGCGAGTATGCGGGGACTCGGCACAACGTCGGCTTCATGATCCTCGACCGTCTGGCCGCTCGAAGGGCGCGCGGAGTTTCGCTCCGAGCGCAGCTGGAAAGCGCACGTCGCCCGCACCGGTGAGGTCTACCTCTGCAAGCCGCATGACCTACATGAATCTCAGCGGCGAAGCCGTCCGCGCGCTGGCCGATTTCTACAAGATCGACCCCGCCGAGATCCTCGTGATCCTCGACGACATGGCGCTGCCGCTCGGCAAGCTCCGGTTCCGCCCGAGCGGCTCCGCGGGCGGGCACAACGGCCTCGATTCCATCATCGCCCACCTCGGCACCAACGCCATCCCGCGGCTCCGCGTTGGCATCGGCAATGCCGAGCCGGGCGGCGCCGTCGGCCACGTCCTCGGGCGATTCGCCCCCGATGAGCACGAGCAGCTCGAAGAAAGCCTCGTGCGCGCGGTCGAAGCCGTAAACACCGCGCAGCGCCTCGGCCTCCAGGCCGCCATGAATGCCTACAACTAGACCACACGCCCGCTCCGCCACGCGAAGCGCCGGGACACAGGGCGTCCTCGCCTGTGCGGATCGCAGACATCCTGCCTGCGGTGCCGGAACACAGGCCTCCAGCCTGTGAGCGGGAGCGGATCGGCAGGCGTCCCGCCTGCCGGACCTGAATCACGTCACCTTCATTCTTTTATCTCGAAATCACTCAACAACCCACTTTAATCCCAATGACCACCATGAAAAAACGCTACGAAGGCCTCCTCATCCTGAACGTGAAAGGCAACGAAGAAAGCGCCAAGGAAATCGTCGAGAAGCTCGAAGGCGAATTCAAAAAAGAAGGCGCCGAGCTCGAGCAGACCCAGAAAATCGGCAACCGCCACTTTTCCTACGCCCCCGGCCACGCCGACAACGGCTACTACGTGAATTTCGTTTTCCACGGCGAGCCGACCATCGTCGAGAAGCTGAAGACGAAATTCAAACTCAGCAACGAGGTCTACCGCCAGTACTACCATTGCCTGCCCGTGCCGCGTCCGCCAAAGACCCGGAAGCCGAAGGCCGCGAAGTAACCCCGAGCGCCCGCCCCGCCATGCCCAATCTCAACAAAGTGATGCTGATCGGGAACCTCACCCGGGACCCCGAAGTGAAGTACACCCCGAAGGGAACCGCCATTGCCGAGATCGGGCTGGCCGTGAATCGCAGCTACACCACCGAGCAGGGCGAAAAGCGCGAGGAGACCACCTTCGTCGACATCGAGATGTGGGGCCGCCAGGCCGAGATCGCTGGCGAGTACCTCAAGAAAGGCCGCAGCGTCTTCATCGAAGGCCGCCTCAAGCTCGATACTTGGGACGATAAACAAACCGGCCAAAAGCGCTCCAAGATGCGCGTGGTCGGCGAAATGATGCAGATGCTCGGCAGCCGCGAAGGCGGCCCCGGCGGTGGCGGTGGCTCCGGCGGCCCCGACGACGAAGCCGGCCCGCACAGCGGCAGCAGCCGCCCCGCCTTCCAAAAGAAGCCCGCTCCCCCGCCTCAGCGCAAGCCGGTCGATCCGGACCTCGACGCGCAGGAAGAGGACGACGTCCCGTTCTAGGCAACTGCGCCCTCAAGCGCCGCGCAAAGCGTGGCCCGCCGTTGCGCGAAGCGCAACCCATCCCCCTTGTCATGCTAAGCGAAGCCGAAGCACCTCCAATATCCCGGTGCGGGCGGAGGTGGCGGGGCGGTGCGGAGAAACCGTTCAGACTTCCTGCGGTGCGTCCAGCCTAAAAACCGGGACCGCTCTTGCCAGTAACACGCGCACGCTGGCGTACGACCCACATTCCCGTCCGCATGCTGCGCGTTTTTCCCCGCCTCCTGCTCCTCCTGCTCCTGCCCTTGGCCGCCCTCGCCCACGATGGCCTGGAGCTAGAGCCGCCCCGCTCCGAGTCCGATGCCTGGAACATGATCGCCCTCTGCCGGGCCAATCTCGGCTTTCTGGTGAAGAGCGCCCAATGGCGCGAGATGCCCATCCAAGTATCCCTCAGCATTCAAGCCCTCCGCTACCTCCGCGAGCGCGCCGGCGCGGAACGCCAGGCGCTCGTCCCGAAATTCTACGAGATCGAGGACCACGCGCGCTTCCTCTATCAGACTGCCGAGACGGAAGACGACCAGCGAACCCCGCGGGAGCTGCGCCGCTACGATGCGCTCCTCGAAGCGATCGCCGACGCGTATCCGGCCGCCGTGCGCGAGGCGGTGATTTACTCGTGTCCGATGTGCCGCGGCATTCGCGAGCCGCTCGCCGCCACGCCCTGCTTCAAGTGCGGCATGGCCCTCGTCCCAAGAATTATTCCCGCCAGCACCCTCTACGACACGCCCGGCGAGCCGTCGGTCGTCCTCACTCCGGCGCTGACGGCGCCCCTCGCCGCCGGTACGCCTGCCGCGTTGAAAGTGCGCCTCACCCGCAAAAAGGACGGCAAGCCCGTTACCCCGCAGGATCTGCTCGTCGTCCATACCGAGCGCATCCACCTGCTGATCATCGATCAAACCCTGCGCGACTACCATCACGAGCACCCGCTCCCCACCGAGACGCCCGGCGAATACGCCTTCACCTTCACCCCGCGCCAGCCCGGCCCCTACCGCATTTTCGCCGATATCGTCCCGGCGCTCTCCAACGTGCAGGAGTACACCCCCTGCGATCTCCCCGCCGCCGCTTCCGGTGGCCCGGTGCAAGAAGACCCCGATTCCACCACCGCCGAAATTGATGGCCTCCGTTACACGCTCGCTTGGGAGCACGGCGCCTACCCCTTGCAGGCGCGCCGCCCGGCCCGCGCCACCGTCACCGTCACGGATGCCCAAGGCCGCCCCTTCACCGCGCTCGAGCCGATCATGGGCACCTACGCCCACCTCGTCGCCTTCCACGAAGATCGCCGCACCGTGCTCCATCTCCATCCGCTCGATGCCGCCCCGCAGCGTCCCGAAGATCGCGGCGGCCCCGCTTTCACCTTCCAGTTCTACGCTCCCCAGCCCGGCTACTACCGCCTCTACGCCCAGGTGCAAATCGGCGGCAAATCCCGCTTCGCCCCGTTCGACGTGAACGTCTCCAAATGGGCCGGTGAAACCCCACAGCGCTAGGTTGACGAGTGCGGCGGCCGACTCCCCCTGCGCCCGCGCTTCCCACACCCCGCGCCGTGCGCCACCCTCCTCTCATGCGCGCCCTCCTTCTCCTGGCGCTCGCTTACGGCACGGCCCACGCCCAGGATCTCCCCGTCAAAGACAAATCCCTCGAAAGCGAAGCCGCCGAGCTCATCGAGGGCCTTCCCAATCTTACCGAGCTTCCTCTAAAGCCCGACGCCACCGGCCCAATCCCCGTCGCGAAAGCCCAGGCTCGACTCGAGGCGGCCCGCCAAAAACAGCAGCGCTGGGAAAAGCTCGCCCGCCAGGGTGTCCTCTCCCGCATGGAAGCCGAACGCTGCCAGGTCGAAGTCGCCAATGCCCTCCTCGTCTACGAGCGCGCCTGCTGCGCCGAAGCCCTCGCTGGCCACGACCCCGCCGCCATCGCGTCCTGCCAGGCGCGCCTGACCGCCGCCCAATCCAACCTCCACCAAACCCAACTCACCCTCGCCCGCAATAACCTCGCGCGTTTCCGGAAACTCCGCGCCGAAAATCTGGTGAGCGCCTGGCAGCTCAACACCGCCGAATCCCGCGTCAAACAACTCGAAGACCAAGTCGCCCTCGCCGAATCGCCCCCCGCGCCCGCGCACCCAAAACAACCTGTCCCCTCCATCGGGACGCCCAAGGGAAAGTAGCCTCGCCCGCTCCTCGAGTGGTCAGCCCCCCAAAAAGTTTGCCGAAAAGTGCTCAAGCTAATCCAAAAAGCGCTCACCCGTGATATAACGGCCGTAGCGCAGGCTTCCCAGCCTGCCGTATCGCTGGCTTCCAGCCGGCCTCCCCGCCCTTCAGCCGCAATTCGCCCAATCCCACCAGACCAGCGCCTTCAAAATTTCCGAAATTCCCGAGCTCCACGCCCCTCGCCCCCCCCCACTCAATCGAAGCGCACCCCTGCATCTCGTCCCAAATGTCCGAAAACCTCCCATCGTCTCGATCCTCCGTCCATCTTTCCAAATCCCCCGAAGATCCCGCTCCCACCCCCCTGAAAACCGTCCTTTCGTCTCAAATCCCCCGAAACTACCCCTGCCACAGCCCGGCTAAGTTTCCATACCCAGCTAGATTGAAGGTCTGATCACATGCCGTCCCTGTTCTGCAACCTCAGACTCTCTGGAAAACTTCCGCCGGTCCTCACGGCGGCCTTAGCCCTTGCCCTCGTGGGAGTTGCGTCAGCCGAAGAGCCCCGCGTCACCCAGCTCCTCCTCGAGCCCGCCGAAACCGTCCTCACCGACGCCGATCAGTCGGTGCAGTTTATCGTTACCTTGAAGATGAGCGACGGCACGCTGCGCGATGGAACGCGGCAGGCGAAATTTTCGCCATCCGCCGATGCCCTCGCGGCGATCGAGCGCGGGCGGCTGACCCCGAAAGCCGACGGCGCCGTCACCGTTTCCGCGTCCATCGAAGACCCCGTTTCGAAAAAGCCGGTTTCCGCCACCGCCAAGGTCGAGATCAAGGGCTTCGCCGTGGAGCGCGAGCTGCACTTCGTCAACGACATCGAGCCCGTGCTGACCAAGACCGGGTGCAACGCCGGCGGCTGCCACGGCAAAGCCTCCGGCCAAAATGGTTTCCGCCTCTCCCTCTTCGGCTTCGAGCCGAAGTTCGATTACGACGCCCTCGTGAACGAGTCGCGCGGCCGCCGCGTCTTCCCCGCTTCGCCTGAAGAATCGCTCCTCCTGAAAAAGGCCACCGGCGCGGTGGTGCACGGCGGCGGCTCGCGCTTCGATGAGAAATCCGAAGCGTACAAGCTCCTCCTCCGCTGGATCGCCCAAGGCGTGCCGTACGGCGATGAAAACGCGCCCAAAGTGGAGCGGATCGAAGTGCTGCCGCGCGAACGCCTGCTGGCGGGCGTGAGCGAGCAGCAACTCCGGGTGGTGGCGCATTTCACCGATGGCCGCTCGCAGGATGTGACCCGCCAGGCCGAGTACAAGGCGCAGCAGCCCGATATCATCAAGGTCGAGCCGAGCGGCTTGGTGAGCACCCTCGGGCACACCGGCGAAGGCGCGGTGATGGTTCGCTACATGGGCGAGGTGGATGTCGCGCGCGTGGGAGTGCCTTACAGCCGCGGTCTGCCGGCCTCCGCGTACGCCCATTTTCAGCCGAAAAATTTCGTGGATGAGCTGGTCACGGCGAAATGGAAAAAACTGGGCATCGCGCCGAGCGCGCTCTGCCCCGACGAGGAGTTCCTCCGCCGCGCGAGCCTCGATGCCATCGGCACCCTGCCGACGCCGGAGGAAGTGCTCGCTTTTCTCGCCGACAAAAGCCCGGACAAGCGCGACCGGCTCATCGATCGCCTGCTCGAGCGCGGCGAATACGCCAGCTATTGGGCGAACCAATGGGGCGATCTTCTGCGCGTGAAGCGCGGCGGCCAGGAAGGCCTGAAAGCCGGCACGTTTGCGTTCAGCGGCTGGCTGCGCAGCGCCTTCGCGCAGAATATGCCGTACGATCAGTTCGTGCGCGCGATCCTCACCGCGCAGGGTGAATCGGCGGAAAATCCGCCGGTCAATTGGTACCGCCACGTGCGCAACACCGTGGCCATGGTGAATGACAGCAGCCAGCTCTTCCTCGGCACGCGCGTCTCGTGCGCGAATTGCCACAATCATCCTTACGAGCGGATCACTCAGGATGATTACTGGGGCTACGGCGCGTTCTTTGGGCGGGTTTCGTTCAAGCGCGGCCTCGGCAACGAGCAGTCCGTCATCGTGAAAAAAGACGGCGGCGTGAACCAACCCCGTACCGGCCAATCGATGAAGCCAAAAGGCCTCGGCGGCCCCGAGTACGACTATGTCCGCGGCGAAGACCCGCGGCAAAAGCTCGCCGATTGGCTCACCGAGCCCGACGAACCCGTTCTTTGCCAAGGCGATCGTGAATCGCATTTGGGCGCACTACATGGGTGTGGGCCTGGTGGAAGCCGTCGACGATATGCGCGTGACGAATCCGCCGAGCAACCCGGAGCTGCTCGACGCGCTCGCGAAAGAGCTCGTTAACTACCAATACAATCTCAAGCACCTGATGGGCACGATCATGAAATCGCGCGCCTATAGTCTCAGCGCGGCGCCGATCGAGCAAAACAAGACCGACCGCCAAAACTACGCTCGATACACCCCGAAACGCCTCTCCGCCGAGACGCTGCTCGACGCCGTGGATACGGTCACCGGCTCGCAGGAGAAATTCGAGGGCCTGCCGCTCGGCACGCGCGCCATCGAGCTGCCGGATGAATCGGTGCCCAGCTATTTCCTGAAAGTCTTCGGCCGCTCCATGCGCGAGAGCGCGTGCGAATGCGAACGCAGCTACGCGCCCAATCTCTCGCAAATCCTGCACCTCATGAACTCGCCCGAAGTGCAGCAAAAGATCGCCAACGGCAACGGCCGCCTTGCCTCGATGCTGAAGGAGAAGAAGACCGACGAGCAAATCCTTACCGAGTTTTACCTGCGCGCTTTCGGCCGCAATCCCAGGCCGGATGAGCTCCACGACGCCGTGGCCATGATCGCCGCCTCCAAAGACCGCAAGAGCGCCCTCGAAGACTTCGAGTGGATGTTCCTCAATTCCAAAGAATTCCTCTTCAATCACTAGCCAGCCGCCGCTCGCCAACGAAGAACCAAGAACCAAGAACCAAGAAAAATTATGATCATCGATGTGCAAAGCGGCTCCTACCGCTGCTGCGACGGCCTCAGCCGGCGCAGTTTCCTGAAGACCGGCGCCCTCATGTTGGGCGGGCTTTCCCTCAGCGGACTCCTGCGCCGAGAAGCCATGGCGGCGGCCGCTGGCGAAGCGCGCAAAGATTTGAGCGTGATTCTCTTCTGGCAGGGCGGCGGGCCCAGCCAGCTCGATATGTGGGACATGAAGCCCGATGCGCCCTCGGAATTCCGCGGCTCGTTCAATCCCGATCAACAGCAATCTCCCCGGCTTGCAGGTCTGCGAGCACATGCCGCGCATCGCGAAGATCTGCGACAAGCTCTCGGTCCTGCGCTCCGTCACGCACGGCGACGCCGGCCACGAGTCCGCCAGCCACACGCTGCTCACCGGCTACAAGCCGACCAACGACATTCCCGGCCAATGAAGCGCCCGCCTACGGCAGCATTGTCGCAAAAGAACTCGGCGCGCGCGCCGAGGGCTTCCCTGCCTATGTGACCGTGCCGAACGCGCCCAAGAGCTCCGCCGCCGCTTATCTAGGCGTTGCCTATAATCCCTTCGAGACGCAGGGCGATCCGAACTCCGACAAGTTCAGCGTGCAGAATCTCAAGGTGCCGGCGGACTCACGCTCGACCGCCTGGAAAACCGCCGCGCCATCCTGAAACATTTCGATACGCTGCGCCGCGATATCGATTCCTCGGGCCTCATCGGCGGCATGGATACCTTTGCCCAGCAGGCGTACGACATTGTCACCTCGCCGAAGGTGCAGACCGCCTTCGACATGACGCAGGAGGATGCCAAGACCCGCGATCTCTACGGCCGCACCACCTGGGGCCAGAACACGCTCCTCGCCCGGCGCCTCGTCGAAGCCGGCGTCCGCTTCGTCACCGTCAATGTCGGCGGCTGGGATACGCACGCGAACAACTTCGAGAGCATGAAGAACCAGAAGCTCCCGCAATTCGACCAGGCCTTCGCCGCCCTCATCGAAGACCTCGAGCAGCGCGGACAGCTCGACCGCACGCTCGTCCTGAGCTGGGGCGAATTCGGCCGCACCCCGCGCATCAACAAGGACGCCGGCCGCGATCATTGGCCCAATGTCTTCTCCGTCGCGATGGCCGGCGGCGGCCTCAAGCGCGGCTTCGTCCTCGGCGAAAGCGACGCCCGCGCCGAGTTCCCGAAGGAGCGCCCGGTCTCCCCGCAAGACATCCTCGCCACCATGTACCACCAGCTCGGCATCAACCAGGCCAAGGAATACATCAACGAAGCCGACCGCCCCGTCGCCATCCTCAACTACGGCGAGCCCATCCGGGAGATCATCGCCTAGCCTCGCCACCGCCACGAGTTGCCTCCGCGCGAAGCGCCCCTCCACCCGGCACGGCGGAGGCGGCAGGGAGGTGCGGAGAAACCGTTATCTAACTTTCACCGTGCACCGTCTCCTACTCACGATCGCGTTCCTCGCCGCGACCGCCCAAGCCCAGCAGCTCCCCGTCCCCCAGCTCAAGAACCTCTTCCCCTGCGGCGCGAAGCAAGGCACCTCCGTCGAAATCGAAGTAGGCGGCGACCAATCTCGACGACACCAGGAAACTTTATTTCACGCATCCCGGCATCACCGCCGAGCTCATCTCCGACCCCGCCAAGCCGCCCGCGCGCTTCAAAGTTAGCGTCGATGCCAAAGTGCCGGTGGGCGATTACGATATCCGCACCATCGGCAAGCTCGGCATCAGCAACCCGCGCGCTTTCAGCGTGAGCGATTGCGCCGAGCTGAACGAAACGGAGCCGAACAACGCGCGCGAAAAAGCGAACCCGGTTCCGCTGAATAGCATCGTGAATGGCCGCGTCAAGCCGGCCGAGGATATCGATTGGTACAGTCTTCCCCGCGAAAAAGGGCCAGCGCGTGCTCATCGAGTGCCGCGCCTCGCGGATCGACTCGAGGCTCGATGGCGCGCTCACGCTCTATAACCAGGGCGGGAAAGAGCTGGCGACCAGCCAGGATGAAAACATCCGCGATCAAAAACGCGACCCGTTCCTCGATTTCGATGTGCCGGCCGACGGCGACTACTACGTGAAGTTCACCGACTTCATGTACAATGGCAGCGCGGATAACTTCTACCGTCTCAGCATCGGCACCCGCCCCTACGTCGATTTCATCACCCCCACCGGCGCCAAGCCCGGCACGAATGCGGAGATCACTTTCTATGGACGAAATCTCCCCGGTGCCACGAAGACGGAGGTAATCGTGAATCGCCGGCCCCTCGAGCGGCTCACGCGTAAGATCACCGTGCCGGCGGAAGCTAACACTCTTCAATTCTCCGAATTGCTTCGCCCCGCCTCCTCCCGTCTCGACGGCATGGAGGTGCGGGTCGAATGGCTCCAACGCGCGCCTCCTCGTCTTCAGTGGCGATCCGGAAGTGGCCGAAAAGGAGCCGAACAACACCATTCCCCAAGGGCAGAAGCTCGCCGTGCCGTGTGCAGTCACGGGTCAGTTCAGCGCGCCGAAGGATGCGGATCACTACACCTTCAGCGCGAAGAAGGATGAGAAGTTCCTGATCGATGTTTCCGCGGAGCGGATCGGCTCGCCGGCTGACCCCGACATGGAAATCAGCGAGGCCGACGGCAAGATCATCAATAGCACGCAGGACACGGGCGAGAATATCGGACAGCTCCGCTTCCCGACCATGACGCGGGATATTGTCTATACATTTACCGCGCCCAAGGATGCCGATTTCACGCTGCGCCTGGAGCATGTCTATACACAAGTACAGGGCGGCCCGCAGTATCAGTACAGGCTCCGCATCGAGAAAGCGCCGCAGCCCGACTTCCGCCTCGTCTGCACCCCCACGCACGATATTCGCATCGACAGTCACGCCGTCTATCAAGGCGGCCGGCAGCGGATCGATGTGCTGGTCTGGCGCATGAACGGGCACGATGAGCCGATTGTCGTCGAAGCGCGCAAGCTCCCGCCGGGCGTCACCGCCGACCCGATCGTCATTGGCCCCGGTGTTAAGTGGGGCACGCTCGTGATCACCGGCGCACCGGACGCGCCCATCGGCGAGGGCGAGATCGAAGTCGTCGGCATCAGCCCGCGCGGCGGCGAAGAGCTCAAGCGTCAGGCCCGCGGCGGCGTGATTGTCTGGGACACCGTGAACACGCCCGCCATCTGCCGCCTCACCCGGAGCATCGTGGTGGCGGTGCGTGAGAAGACACCCTTTGCGGTCACCGCGACAACCAAGGACCTGGTCATCAAGCCGGGCGAGCCGATCAATGTCACCGTCATCGCCGCGCGCCGCGCCGATATGCCGAGTGCCATTCAGCTCAACGGCTCCGGCATCGAGCTGCCGGTCGGCCTCACGATACCGACGACGACGATCAACCCCGGCCAAAACGAAACCAAGGTGCTCGTCGCCACCACCGATAAGCTGAAGCCCGGCACCTATAGCTTCATCATCAATTCCGAGGCGCAGGTGCCTGTCGACAAAGATAGAAAGCTCCGCGTCATCTATCCGAGCAATCCGCTGAAAATCACCGTCGAGCCCAAGCCCGGGGGATGATAGCGCCTACACCAGCCGCACCGCGTGCGTCTTATCGAGGCGCAGATCATCTCCCGCTTGGACTGCCGGTGTCGCTTTCGGATCGGTGAGCTTTTCCCCGCGGAGCTGCACGCTGCCTTGCTCGATGAGCCGGCGGGCGTCGGAGCGGGATTTCTTTTTCGCGAAAGCGCGCTCGAAGACGGTGACCACGATGGAGGTGATGTCCTGCGGCAGCCCGGCGATTTCGACGGTGGGGAGATCGGCGTGCTCGAGGTCTTTCTTGGAGAAGCGGGTATTGAAATCGTCGAGGGCGCCTTGGGCGGCTTCGGGGCCGTGGAAGCGCCCGACAATCCGGGCCGCCAGCTCTTTCTTCGCCTCCATAGGGTGGCGTGCGGGATCGAGCGGCTCGCCGAGGAGGAGCTCGTAGTAGCCGGCCATGGTCGCATCGGAGATGCTCATGAGCTTGCCGAATTGCTCGTGCGGCGCCTCATCGACGCCGACGTAATTGCCGTAGCTCTTCGACATTTTTTTCACGCCATCGAGTCCGACCAGGAGCGGCATGAGCAGGACGACCTGCTCGGGCTGCCCCTGCGCGCGCTGGAGCTCGCGGCCGACGAGGTTGTTGAAAAGCTGATCGGTGCCGCCGAGTTCGACATCGGCGCGGACCATGACGGAATCCCACCCTTGCATGATGGGGTACTGGATTTCGTGGAGGTGCACCGGCTCGCGCGCGTCGAGGCGTTTGCGGAAATCTTCGCGCTGGAGCATCTGCTGGAGGGTGACGGAGGCGTTGAGCTTGATCACCTGGTCGAAGGTCATCAGCTCGAACCATTCGCCATTGAAGACGGTGCGGGTGCGCGAGGGGTCGAGGATTTTGTAGGCCTGTTTTTGAAAGGAGCCGGCGTTGTTCATCACCTGGCCGTGGGTGAGCTGCGGGCGTGTTTTCGAGCGGCCGGAGGGGTCGCCGATCATGGCCGTGAAGTCGCCGATGATGAGGATGGCCTGGTGCCCGAGGTCCTGAAACTGGCGCAGCTTCGTGAGCGCCACGGCGAAGCCGAGGTGGATATCCGGCGCGGTGGGATCGACGCCCAGCTTCACATTCAGCGGACGGCCGAGGCGCAGCTTCGCCAGAAGCTCCTGCTCGCTGACGATCTGCGCAGCGCCGGTCTTGAGGATTTCCAGTTGCCGTTCGGGAGTTTCCATCCGGCTGGCTGGATAGCGCGCGCCCTTGGGCGGAGGCGAGGGAAAAGTAATCCCGAGGCGGCGGAATGGCCCTTTTCAAAGGCGCGCCCGCCTGCTCCACTCCGCCGCCATGAACGAACCAGCGATCGGCGTCATCGGCGGCAGCGGGCTCTACCAGATCGAAGGGCTCAGCGACACGCACGAGGTGCGGGTGGGCACGCCTTGGGGCAACCCCTCGGATGCGATCATGGGCGGGCAGCTCGCCGGGCGGCAGGTCTACTTTTTGCCGCGGCACGGGCGCGGGCACCGGCTCATGCCGCACGAGCTGAATCATCGCGCGAACATCTACGCGCTCCGCGCGCTGGGCGTGCGCTGGCTGCTCTGTGTGACCGCGGTGGGGAGCCTGCAGGAGCAGTACGCGCCGCGGCAGATGGTGCTCCCGTCGCAGTTTTTCGATCGCACGAGCCGGCGCGCCGAGCACACATTTTTCGGCGCGGGAATCGTGGCGCACATCGCCTTTGCCGAGCCGACGAGCGCCAAGCTCCGCAGCCTGGTCGCGACGGCGGCCGACGAGGAAGGCGTGCTGGCGCACAATGGCGGCACCTACGTGAACATGGACGGCCCCGCTTTCTCCACCCGCGCCGAAAGCGAGGCCAACCGGCACCTCGGCTTCGACGTGATCGGGATGACGAACCTCGGCGAGGCGAAGCTGGCGCGCGAAGCCGAGATGGCGCTGGCGACCATGGCTTTCATCACGGACTACGACTGCTGGAAGGTGGACGAGGAAGCAGTGACGGGTGAGGCGGTGATGGCGCACCTCTCCGCGAATGCGGCCGCCGCCCGGCGCATCCTGGCACGGGTGATCCCGCGGATCCCGGCGGAGCCGAATTGGCCGGAGCACACGGCGCTGGATTCCGCGCTGATCACGCCGAAGGAGTTTTGGCCGAAAGAGACGGTGGAGAAGCTGGGGGTGCTGCTGGAGAGGAAGTGAACCGCCCAATCACCTCCGGATAAAGCTGGTGCTCCGCTTCCTGGATGCGCGCGTGCAGCGTGGCGGGGGTGTCGGTGGCGAGGACGGGGACTTCGCGCTGGGCGATGATTTCGCCGGTGTCCATCCCAGAATCGACGTAATGGACAGTGCACCCAGTTTTGGGGGCGCCCGCGGCGAGGGCTTGCGCCCACGCTTCGAGGCCGGGGAAGGCGGGGAGGAGCGAGGGGTGGATATTGATGATGCGGCGCGGAAAGGCTTCGAGCAACGGCGGTTTTATCATGCGCATGTAGCCGGCGAGGACCACCAGGTCGGCCTCCGTCTCGCGGAGCAGGGCGACGAGCCGCGCTTCGGATTCGGGCGCCATTTTCGTCCGGAAGGGGCCGGGGGCGACAAACTCGGCGCGAAAGCCGCGGTGCCGCGCGAGCTCGAGAATGCCGGCGGTTTCGACATCGGAGAGGACGATGGCTACTTCCGCGTCGAGCGTGCCGGCGGCGATGGCATCCGCGATGGCGCGGAAGTTTGAGCCCTTGCCGGAGCCGAGGACGCCAAGGCGCAGTTTGCGTGCGGCGGTCATTGCTTTTGCGTCGCCGCGATCAAGGCGGTGGTCGATTTGCCGGGGACGAGCGGGAGGATGCGGATTTCGGTTTGCGCCTCCTGGAGGGCGGCGAACTCCTCGCGGTCGAGCGAGTCGGGCGTGTAATCGCCGCCCTTTGCGTAGACGTGCGGGCGAACGGCGCGGAGGAGCGGCGTGGCGCGGACGGTGGGAAAGACGGTGACGTAATCGACACATTCGAGGGCGGCGAGAATTTCCGCGCGGTCGTGCTCGGAGTTGAGCGGGCGGGAGGGGCCTTTCAGCGCGCGCACGGATTCGTCGCCGTTGAGGCCGACGGCGAGCGCATCGCCGAGGCGGCGGGCGGCCTGGAGGTAGCGCACGTGGCCGACGTGGAGGAGGTCGAAGCAGCCGTTCGTGAAGACGAGGCGGGCGCCTTGCGCGTCGAGGCGGTCGCGCGCGGCGGCGAGTTCGGCGGCGGTGAGGAGTTGGGCGGGCATGCGGGCGAGGGATTGAGCGAGAGATGCCATAGACGATCAAATCCGGGAATCCAACTCTCCTGCGACCTTCCGCGGCCCGCGGCGCGATTCAGCGCCGACCTTTTCATTGTCAAGAACCCATGCACGATCCGCGATTCGATAAACTGGCCGGGCTCCTCACGAGCTATTCCACGAAAGTTCAGCGGGGGGACAAGGTGTTGATCGACGCCTTCGATATCCCCGCGGAAATGACCATCGCGCTGGTGCGAGCGGTGCGGGCGCTGAAGGGGCTGCCTTACGTGCAAATCAACCAGGCCCGCATCTCGCGCGAGATGGCCGTGGGCGCGGAGGAGGAGCAGCTCGAGACGGGCGTGGCGATCGAGCTCGCGCGGATGAAGAAAATGCAGTGCTACATCGCGATGCGCGGCGGGCACAACATCACCGAGCTGAGCGACGTGCCGCCGGATAAGATGAAGCTGGTTTCGCGCAAGATGAAGCCGGTGCTCGATTGGCGGGTGAAGAAAACGCGGTGGTGCGTGCTGCGCTGGCCGTCACCCTCGATGGCCCAACTCGCGGGCATGAGCACGGAGGCGTTCGAGAATTTCTATTTCGACGTCTGCACGCTCGATTACCAGAAGATGGTGCCGGGGATGAAGGCGCTGAAGGAGGTGATGGACAAGACCGATCTCGTGGAAATCAGCGGACCCGGCACCGACCTGCAGTTTTCGATCAAGGACATCACGGCGATGGTCTGCGGCGGCACGCACAATATTCCCGACGGCGAAGTCTTCACCGCGCCGGTGAAGAATTCGGTGCAGGGGCATGTGAGCTTCAATGCGCCGACGATTTACCAGGGCACGGCGTTCGATTCCGTGCGGCTCGAGTTTCGCGATGGGAAGATCGTGGACGCGACCGCGAACAATACCGAGAAGCTCAACCAGATTCTCGATAGCGATCCCGGCGCGCGGTACATCGGCGAGTTCTCGCTGGCCTTCAATCCGCACATCCTCCAGCCGATGCGGGACATCCTTTTCGACGAGAAAATCCGCGGCTCATTCCACTTCACCCCGGGGCAGTGCTACGAGGAAACGGAGAACGGCAACCGCTCGCAGGTGCATTGGGACATGGTGAACATCCAGCGCGAGGATTACGGCGGCGGCACCGTTCACTTCGATGGCAAGCTGGTGCGCGAAAACGGCCGCTTCGTGCCGCGCACGCTGCACGGGCTGAACCCCGAGCGGCTGGTCTAGCGGCTAAGCGCCGGCCCGGCGCAGGTAGCGGCGAAAGGCCTCGAGCGTCTCCTTGCTCACGTGATGCTCGATGCCCTCGGCGTCGGAGTGGGCCGCGGCCTCGGGCACGCCGAGCTTCTTGAGGAACTCGAAGACGGTCTCGTGGCGGCGGCGCGACTCGGCGGCGAGCTTGCGGCCGGCCTCGGTGAGGAAAATGGAGCGGTACGGCTGGGTGGTGACGAAGCCGTCGCGCTGCAGGCGCTGGATGGTGCGGCCGACGGTGACGTGGGTGACGCCGAGTTGCCGGGCGAGGTCGATGGCGCGGGCTTCGCCGGTCTCGGCAATAAGCTTCGCGATGAGCTCCACGTAATCCTGCGCGGTTTCCTGCTGGTGCTCCTCGCGCGTGCGGCGGCGGCCGTTCGCGGCCGCGGCGGCGGCGGAACGGTGAGCGGAGAGAGGGGCGGGGAGACGCGGCACTCCGGCAGCAAAGCGGAAAAGAATACTTTTGACAACCCCGGCGAACTTTGTAGTCTAGGCTACATTCTTATGACTCGGCTGGAAAGATGAGCAGCCGCTAAACCCTTGCCCGCATGAAACTCCGCACGCTTCTCCTCCTCGCCGCCTCCCTCGCCCTGTCCGTGGGCTGCCGCCCCGGCGACGCCGGCTCGAAGAAGAAGCGCGTCGTGACCACCTTCACGATCATCCAGGACATGGCGCAGAACGTCGCCGGCGACGCGGCGATCGTGGAATCGATCACCAAGCCCGGCGCGGAAATCCACGAGTACGAGCCGACGCCGCTGGACATCGTGAAGGCGCAGCACGCCGACCTGGTGCTCTGGAACGGCATGGGCCTGGAGCGCTGGTTCGAGAAGTTTTTCGCGCAACCTCAAGAACGTGCCGAGCGCGGTGCTCACCGAGGGCATCGAGCCGATGGGCATCGCGGAGGGCCCCTACAACGGGAAGCCGAACCCGCACAGCTGGATGTCGCCGGCGAACGCGATCATCTACGTGGAGAACATCCGCAAGGCGCTGGTGAAGCTCGATCCGCCGAACGACGCCGAACCTTACAACGCCAACGCGGCCGCCTACACCGCGAAGTTGCAGGCGATCGACGAGCCGATCCGCAAGAAGCTCGAGGAGATTCCGGCGGAGCAGCGCTGGCTGGTGAGCAGCGAAGGCGCGTTTTCCTACCTCGATCCGCAACTACGGCATGAAGGAGCTCTACCTCTGGCCGGTGAACGCCGACGAGGAGGGCACGCCGCAGCAGGTGCGGAAAGTCATCGACGGGGTGCGCGCGAACAAAATCCCCGTGGTCTTCAGCGAGAGCACGATCAGCGACAAGCCCGCGCGGCAGGTCGCGAAGGAAACCGGCGCGCGCTACGGCGGCGTGCTCTACGTCGATTCGCTCACCGACGCAAAAGGGCCCGCGCCGACGTTATCTGAAGCTGCTCGAATACAACGCGCAGACCATCGTGAAAGGGTTCTTCGGCCAATGACGCTCGCGCCGACCCAATCTCGACGTCGCGGTCGAGGACGTCACCGTCACCTACAACAACGGCAACGTCGCGCTGCACGACGCCACGTTTCGCCTCGAGAGCGGGCACGCATCTGCGCGCTGGTCGGCGTCAATGGCAGCGGCAAATCGACGCTGTTCAAGGCGATCATGGGTTTCCTCAAGCCGGCCACGCGGCCGCGTGCGCATCGGCGGCGAACCGATCGAAGCGGCGCAGAAGCGCAACTGGGTGGCCTATGTGCCGCAGGCGGAGGAGGTCGACTGGATCTTCCCGGTGAGCGTCTGGGACGTGGTGATGATGGGCCGCTACGGCTACATGAATTTCCTGCGCATCCCGCGCGCCGAGGACCGGCGCGATCGCCGAGGAAAGCCTGCGCCGCGTGGAGATGTGGGACTTCCGCGACCGGCAGATCGGCGAGCTTTCCGGCGGGCAGAAGAAGCGCGTCTTCCTCGCCCGCGCGCTGGCCCAGCAGGGCCGCGTGATCCTGCTCGACGAGCCGTTCACCGGCGTGGATGTGAAGACCGAGGCGGCGATCATCGACGCTGCTGCGCGAACTGCGCGCAGCGGGCCACATCATCCTCGTCTCCACGCACAACCTCGGCTCGGTGCCGGAATTCTGCGACCAGGTGGTGCTCATCAATCGCACCGTGCTCGCCTTCGGCCCGACTGGACGAAGTCTTCACCGAGGACAATCTCGCGCGCGGCTTTCGGCGGCGTGCTGCGGCATTTCCGCTTCGACGAATCGACGGTGCAGCAGCACGACGGCCGCGCGGTCACGGTGCTCACCGACGACGAGCGCCCGCTGGTCTTCGGCAAGGACGGCCACCTGGAATACAGCCAGCGCGCCGAGCACGAGGAGTCTGATGCAAGCAGCGGGCCGAGGAGGAGGACGAAGCCGAATGATCGAGCACGCTCGGCTCATCCCGTTTCACTACGACTACATGCTCAAGGCGATGTGGGTGAGCGCGCTGATCGGCGGCGTGTGCGGTCTGCTCTCGTGCTTCGTCACGCTGAAGGGCTGGTCGCTGATGGGCGACGCGCTTTCGCACGCGGTCGTGCCGGGCGTGGCCCTCGCCTATCTGCTGGGCGCGCCCTTCGCGCTCGGCGCCTTCTTCTGCCGGACTGCTCGCGGCGCGTCGGCATGGGCTTTGTGAAAGCGCGCACGCAGCCTGCGCGAGGACGCGGTGATCGGCGTCGTCTTCACCGCGTTCTTCGCGCTTGGCCTGCTGCTCATCTCGCTGTTCCCGAGCGACGTCGACCTGCGCACCATCGTCTTCGGCAACATCCTCGGCATCTCCGATCCCGACATCTTGCAGGTGGTGATCATCTCCGCGCGTCACGCTCGCTGGTGCTCGGTGCTGAAATGGAAGGATCTGCTGCTCTTCTGCTTCGACCCGAACCAGGCGCGCGCGCTCGGGCTGAATGCGGCTGGCGCTGCATTTCACGCTGCTCACGCTGCTCGCCGCCACCGCGGTGGCCGCGCTGCAGACCGTCGGCGCCTGCCTCGTCGTGGCGATGCTCGTCACGCCCGGCGCGACCGCTTACCTGCTCACGCGATCGCTTTGGACGGATGCTCGGCATCGCGTGCGGCGATCGGGCGTGAGCACGGGCTTGGTCGGCGCGTATGCCAGCTACTTTTTCGATGGCTCGACCGGCGGCTGCATCGTGACGCTGCAAACGCTGCTCTTCCTCGCCGCGCTCGTCTTCGCGCCCAAAGCACGGCCTGCTCGCCAGCCGCGCGAAACGGCGCGAGGCGGCTCAAGCCCACGATGATGTCGTAGAGGCGGCTCTCCCGAGTCATGAACCTGCTCGAGCCTTTCCAGTATGACTTCATGCTGCACGCGCTTCGGCATCGGCGCGCTGGTGGGCGCGGTGTGCGCGGTGCTCTCGTGCTTTCTCGTGCTCAAGGGCTGGTCGCTGATGGGCGACGCCATCTCGCACGCGGTGCTGCCGGGCATCGTGCTCGCCTACGTGGTGGGGCTGCCGCTGGCGGTGGGCGCGTTTTGTCTCGGGACTGCTCTGCGCCGTCGGCACCGGCTTCATCAAGACGCACAGCCGCGTGAAGGAGGACACGGTGATGGGCGTGGTCTTCACCGGCCTCTTCGCGTTCGGGCTGGTCATCGTTCACCAAGGTGGAGAGCGATCTGCACCTCGATCACATCCTCTTCGGCAACCTGCTCGGCATCCCGCGCGATCAGATCATCCAGACGACGGTCATCGGCGGCGCGACGCTCGCCATCGACGCTCGCCCTGCGCAAGGACCTGCTCCTCTTCTGCTTCGATCCCGGCCACGCCCGCAGCGATCGGGCTGAACACGCATGTTCTGAACTACCTGCTGCTCTCGCTGCTCGCGCTGACCATCGTCGCCTCGCTGCAAGCCGTCGGCATCATCCTCGTCATCGCGATGCTCGTCACGCCCGGCTGCATCGGGCTTTCTGCTCACCGACCGGTTTTCGCGCATGCATGGCTCACCGCGGTGGGCAGCGCGGTTTTCTCCAGCCTCGCCGGGGTGTACGTGAGCTTCTTCATCAATGGCTCGACCGGCGCGTGCATCGTGCTGGTGCAAGCGCTGATCTTTCTGGTGGCGCTCATTTTTGCGCCGAAGCGGGGATTGCTCGTGCGACGGCGGGTGACTGAGGGGCTCGAAGGCGCGCGCGCGACCGTGACGGCCCCTTGATTCCCAGGCGATCTGTGGTACCTACGCGCCGACCAATGGCGCCCCCCAGTTACACACGTTTAGCCGTCGCAATTTTGCTGATGGCGAGCAGCGCCTTGGCGGCGAAGGACGAGGCGCTGGCGTATCGCAACCGCTTCGACATCGCGGCGATCGATAGGGCGCTGGCGGAACCGGTGAGCGAGCAGGGGACTGTGCCCTTTGGCGATTGCCTGGTGCGTGTGGAGGTGCTGCAAGAGGCGCGCGGGCGGCTCACCGGCGAAATCGCCGAGGGTGCGGTGACAAAGCCGACGAGCGCGTTCAAATGGCCGGGCGGCATCGTCCCGTACCGTTTCGATCTCACCACCAACATCACCGCGGCGAAGCAGACCCAGTTTCGCGACAGCATCGCGGAGTGGGCGGCGTTTGCGAATCTCACTTTCGTCGAATTCACCACGCCGGCGCCGCCAAACTACATCACGGTGCGCGATGACCCTTCGCTCACTGGCGGCAATTCGTCTTCGATCGGCATGGCCGTTGGGGAGCAGTTCATCCGCATCGGCCCGGCCGCCTGGAACCGCGGCACGATCTGCCACGAAATGGGGCACGCGCTCGGCTACTACCACGAGCAGCAGCGGTTCGACCGCGACAACTACGTGACGATTTTCTTCGGCAACATCCCCGCGAGCAGTCAGGGCAACTTCGCCAAAATCGATCCTTCAAGCACCTACGGCGAGTACGACTTTCTTTCGGTGATGCATTACTCGCGGCACGACCTCGCGAGCCCATCCACCGCGGATTCGATCCAGCCGCTGCCGACCTACATGCAGTTTATCGATATCATGGGCCAGGTCTTTTATCGCACGCTCAGCAAACTGGACCGCGCCGGCATGGCGGCCGTCTACGGTCCACCGCCGTTGGCGGCGAACGCGGTGGTGACGAATACGCGCGATAGCGGCGCGGGCTCCTTGCGCACGGCGCTTTACTACACTTTCGACCAATCGATCGACACGCCGGGCGCGGTCTCCCCGGTGACGTTCCAAATCCCCGCGAGCGACCTCGGCTTCAGCGGCGGTATCTTCAGAATCCAGCCGACCTACGATCTGGTCTCGCCCGGCGATGGCACCGTGATCGATGGCGCCACGCAAACCGCCTTCTCCGGCAATACCAACGCGAACGGCCCCGAGATTTGGCTCGACGGTTCCGCGCTTACCACCGTCGGCGAATCCGCGGCGGGGCTGCGGCTGATCGGCGCAAACTGCACGGTGAAAAACCTCTGCCTTTCGAACTTCACGCAGGATGGCGTCCTGGTGACGGGTAGCGCGGCGACGGGAAACGTGATCACCGGCTGTTACTGCGGCACGGACCCGGCGGGCATGGCGGCTGCGCCGAACGCTTTCAGCGGAGTCCGGATCACCAGCGGCGCGCACGATAACACCGTGGGCGGCGTCGCTCCGGCGGAGCGCAACGTCCTTTCCGGAAATACGCAGCACGGCGTCTCGATCAATGGCAGCGGTACGAATGGCAATATCGTGCAGGGAAATTACATCGGCGTGAATGCGGCCGGCGCCGCCGCGGTGCCGAACAAGTTCGTGGGCATCTCGGTGTTCAGCGCGGCTAGGACGAATTTGATCGGCGGGACGGCGAGCGGCGCGGGCAACGTCATCTCCGGCAATTTGCGGCAGGGCGTCGCCATCACCGGCGCCGGCACCGACGGCAACATTGTCCAGGGCAACATCATTGGGCTCAATCCAGCGGGCACGGTGAAGATTGGCAACGGGTTTGAAGACATCCCCGGGCGTGTCTTCTCCTCCGGGCTGCGCCTTTCCAATGGACAGAATAATCTCATCGGCGGCACCGCGCCGGGGGCGCGCAACGTCATCTCCGGCAATGCGACGCAAGGGATCACCATCACGGAAGCTGGCACGACGGGAAATATCGTCCAGGGTAACTATATCGGCCTGAATGCGGCCGGCACCGCGGCGCTCGGCAACGGGTTTGCCGACGTGAGTGCCGGGAGCTTTTATTCGGGCATCTCCGTGTTCAGCACGGCGAGCGGCAATACGATCGGCGGGACGACGCCGGCCGCGCGGAACGTCATCGGCGGGAATTGCGCCCAGGGCGTCAGCATCTCGGGCGCGGGGACGAGCGACAATGTCGTGCAGGGCAACTACATCGGCCTGAACGCCGCTGGCAACGCGGCCGTGCCGAACGGCACCGGTGATCTCCCCACGTCGCGGTTTTTTCCTGGCGTGCAAATCTTCAGCAGCGCGAGCAACAACACCATCGGAGGCGCCGCCCCCGGCGCTGGCAATGTCATCTCGGGCAACACGGGGCAGGGAGTCGCGCTGAACTTGAGCGTGAGCAACAACTCCATCATCGGCAACTATATCGGCACGAATGCGGCGGGCAGCGCGGCGATCGGCAACGGCTTTGCCAATGTGGCTGGCAGCCTCGTCTACGCGGGTGTTTCCGTCTTCTCCGCGGCGGTGAACAATACCATCAGCGGCAACCTCATTTCAGGCAACGCCGCGCAGGGGATCGCGATCAGCCAGACCGGCACCACCGGCAATCTCATCCGCGGAAATCACATCGGCCTGAATGCCGCGGGCACGGCGGCTTTGCCTAATGGGTACGCAGGGATCGCCATCTACAATCTGGCCACCAACAATACGATCGGCGGCACTTTCGCCGGCGCCGGCAACGTAATCTCCGGCAACGCGAACCAGGGCATCTACATCACCGATTCCGGGACCACGGACAATCGCGTGCAGGGAAACTACATCGGCGTGAATCCCGCGGGCACGGCCCCGATCGCGAACGCCTACTCCGCAATCACCATCACCAATGGCGCGGCCGCCAACACGATCGGCGGGGCCGTTCCCGGCGCGGGGAACGTCCTTTCCGGAAACACGCTTCAGGGCATCTTCATTTCCGGCACGGGCACGAACAACAACCAGGTCGCCGGGAACATCATCGGACTCGACGCCACCGGCATGGCTCGCCTCGCGAATGGCGCCTCCGGCGTCGACCTCAGCCTCGGCGCGCAGGGAAATATCATTGGCGGCATCGCGCCGGGCTCGCGCAATTATCTTTCGGGCAACACCTACAACGGCGTTCAGATTCACGAAACCGGCACGAACTCGAACGTCGTCCAAGGGAACACCATCGGCCTGAATCGCGCGGGCGCCGCCATCGGCAATGGCGCGACCTATGGGGGCATAAACATTTACAACTCTGCGCAGGGAACGCTGATCGGCGGCACGGCGATCGGAGCCGCCAATTTAATCGCCGGCAATTTCACCGACGGCATCTTCGTGCAGCTCAGCGCCGCGGGAAACACGATCTCGCGCAATTCGATCACCGGCAACGGTGGGCGCGGGATCAACCTGAGCTCCGGCAATGGGAATCAGGCCGCGCCGGGGCTGACTTCGTGCGTGCTGGGAGCGGCGGGGAATGCCGGCGGCACCACCATCGCCGGCAGTCTCACCAGCGCTGCGAATTCCGTCTACACCGTCGAGTTTTTCGCAAATCCGGCCCTGGACAATTCCGGCTTCGGCGAAGGCCAATACTATCTCGGCTCATCCACCGTGACCACCGGTGGCACGGGAATCGGCGGCTTTAGCGTCCCGCTGCCCGCGGTCGTCCCCGCTGGCTACACCATCGCCGCCACGGCGACTTCCGCCACCGGCAATACCTCGGGTTTTTCAGCCGCGCGCGCCGTGACCGCCGCCGATTCCGATAGCGATGGAATTCCCGATGCGTACGAAAACGCGAATGGGCTGAATCCGGGCAGCGCCGCCGACGCCAATCTCGACCGCGACGGGGACGGCCAGTCGAATAAAGCTGAGTTCGTCGCCGGCACGGACCTGCTGCAATCCACCAGCACCTTTCGGATCACCGGATTCGATTTCACGGGCGGGAACCTGCAGATCACTTTCCCGACGGTGAATGGGAAGATGTACCGGCTGGAGACGAAACCCGCGATCGGCAGCGCGACGCCTTGGAGCATGTACATCGACCAGGTTCGCGGGGGCGGCTCGCCCGTGCAGTTGGCGGTGCCGATCGATCCCGCGACGGTGCCGCAATCGTATTTTCGCGTGGTGGTGGCGCCGTAGCAGGGGTCACCGGCGGGGGGGGGCACACTCTCCCTTGCGCGACGCGCGGCGGAACCTTTAGACTGCGCGCTCATGTCGCAAACCGCCGAGGCTCCGCGAACCGGAGCGGAGCAAGATTATCGCCAGAAGTTCCTCCAGGCTTACCGCTGGATGCTGCTGGCGCGCCTCGTGGAGGATAAGATCGCCAGCCTCTATCGCGGCGGCAAGATCACCGGCGGCGTCTTCCTCGGCAAAGGGCAGGAAGCGCTGAGCGCTGCGCTCGGGCATTTCGCTGCGGAAAGGCGATATTTTCGCGCCGCTGATCCGCGACCAGGCGGGGCGGCTGGCCTTCGGCGAAAGCCTGCTCGATTGCACCCGCACTTACATGGGCGTCGACGGCTCGGGCCCGATGCGCGGACGCGACGGCAATGTGCACCGCGGCCGGCCGCGCGAGGGCCTCCTGCCGATGATCAGCCACCTCGGCGCGATGATCTCGGTGGTGACTGGCGCGCTGCTCGCGCGGCGTTTTCGCGGGATCACCGGCACCGTCGGCGCCGACGTGCATCGGCGATGGCGCCACCTCCACCGGCGCGTTTCACGAGGGGCTGAATCAGGCGGCGGTGGAGAAGCTGCCGCTGGTGCTGGTGGTGGCGAACAACCAGTACGCCTACTCGACGCCGAACAACTCGCCAGTTTGCCTGCGGCGATCTGGTGGACAAAGCGATCGGCTACGGCGTCGAGGGGCATACCGTCGATGGCACCGACCTCGAGCGCGTGTCTGCGACGTGATCGGCGACGCGGTGGAGCGCGCCCGCGCAGGGCGGCGGGCCGCAGCTCGTCGTCGCGTCGCTGCTGCGGCTGGTCGGCCACGGCGAGCACGACGACGCGCGAGTACATCGATCCCGTCGCTGCGGCGAGTCGCCGCTCGGCCGCGATTGCCTGCGAGCTCGCCGAGGAAGCAGGTCGCGCGCGCCGGATGGGCCGATGCGGCCACGCTGCAAGCACTGGCGCGAGGAGGCGGACCAGCAGGTGGAGGAAGCGGTCGCCACCACGCTGCGCGAAGCCGCGCCCGATCCGAACGAGGAAGACTGGTGCGCGCTCGCCACCCGCCAGCTCTGCCGACGGCTTTGCTCGCCGCATGATCACCTATCTCGAAGCCATCCGCGAAGCGCAGGCGCGCGCGCTCGCCGACGACCCGCGCGTCTTCATCTACGGGCAGGACGTCGGCGCGTTTGGCGGCGCGTTCAAGGCGACCAAGAATCTCGCGCAGGAATTTCCCGGCCGCGTGCTCGATTCGCCGATCAGCGAGGACGCGATGGTCGGCTCGGCGATCGGCGCGGCGATCGAGGGCATGCGGCCGATCATCGAGATGCAGTTCGCGGATTTTTCCACCGTCGGCTTCAACCAGATCGTGAACCAGGCGGCGACGCTGTACTGGCGCACGCAGGTCCCCTGCCCGATCACCATCCGCCTGCCCTGCGGCGGCACGCCGGGCGGCGGGCCGTTTCACAGCCAGAGCATGGAGGCGCTCTACGCGCACTATCCCGGGCTTGATCGTGATGACGCCCGCCACGGTGGAAGACGCCTACTCGCATGCTGCTGGAAGCCGTCGCGATCGATGACCCGGTCATCTTCTGCGAGCACAAGTATCTCTATTACCATCTCAAGGCGGAGACGCTGCCGACCGAAGCGCTGCCCACCGGCAAGGCGCGCATCGCGCGCGCGGGCCGCGACGCCACCATCGTGGCCTACAGCGCCATGGTCCACGAGGCGCTCGCCTGCGCGGAAGAACTCGCGAGCGAAGGCTGGGAGATCGAAGTCATCGATCTGCGCTCGATCAAGCCGCTCGATACCGACACCGTGCTCGCCTCGCGTCGCGCGCACCGGCCGCCTGCTCGCCGTGGGCGAAGCGTGGCCGTGGGGCGGCGTCACCGCGGAAGTCATCGCGCGCGTGGCCAGCGAAGGCTTCGGCTTGCTCGATGCGCCGCCGCAGCGCCTCAACGCCAAGGACACGCCCGTTCCCTATCATCCGAATCTCTGGGGCACGCATCGCCCCACCGCCCGGACCATCTGTCGACGCCATGCGCAATCTTTTGCGCGCCTAGACAAACCTGCACCATGCCCCGCATTCCCATCATCATGCCGCAGCTCGGCGAATCGATCGCCGAGGCCACCATCGTGGCGCTCCCCTTCAAGGTCGGCGACCTCGTCGAGCGGCGACCAGGACATCATCGAAGTGGAAACGAACAAGGCCACGATGGGCGTGACCGCGCCGTGCCACGGGCGCGTGGCGGAGTTGCTCGTGGAGTTGCAGCAGAGCTATCCCGTGGGCGCGACGCTCGGCTATCTCGAAGTCGAGCGAAGAGGAAGCCGCGCGCGCTCGGGCTCGATGCCGCAGCCGCGCGCCCGCCGCCGCCGGCACCGACGACGCAAACGGCACGCCGCGCGTGCAACGCACGCGCCGCGCAAAGCCGCGGCGTGCGAGCCGACCGTGCGCGGCCTGCCGGTGCCCGCCCACGCCGCGGGCGCCAGCTACATGTCGCCGCGCATGAAGGCGCGCATGCACGAACTCGGCCTGCATGCCGCGGACCTCGCCGGCATCGCCGGCAGCGGCGCGGCCGGGCGCGTGACGGTCGAGGATTTCGAGAAATTCCTCGACCAAGCTCGAGGAGCACAAGCTCAGCCCGCCTCCTCCATGCGCGTGGCCGTGGCCGATGCGATGCGCCGCAGCTGGACGCGCCCGCTCGCCACCGTCGGCATGCCCGTGGTGCTCGATGCCGCTGCTCGCGCACCGCAAAGCGAGCAACCCCAAGCCCGGCCCCGCGCTCTACGCCCTGCGCGCGCTGGCCATCGCGCTCGGCGAAAACAGCGCGCCGGCGGGCCGGCTCGTCGGCGACAAGATCGTGCATCCGCAGGCCATCGATCGTCGGCTTCGCCGTGGAAGCCGAGGACGGCGTGCTCGTGCCCGTGCTGCGCAATGCCGACAAGACCCCGCTCGCGCGAACTGGTCGTGCGCTACAACGAACTCGTGGAACTCGCCCGCCAGCGCCGCCTGCCGCCCGACGCCACCGGCGGCTCCATCGCCACGGTCACGAATTTCGGCACCTTCGGCCTCGAGTGGGCCACGCCGATCCCGCTGCCGGAGCAAACGCTCGTGCTCGGGCATGGGCGCCGGCCGCGTCGTGCCGCATTGGGACAAGGAGACCGAGAGCAATTCGTGCCGCGTCACCGAGGCGCAACTCACGCTCAGCTTCGATCACCGCGTGCTCGATGGCGGCGCCGCCGGGCGGCTGCTTTCGCGGATCGCCGAGCTCGTCCAGAAGCCCGAAGAACTGTAAGCTAAATGTCCACGCCTCCCGAAAACCCCGCTCGGCGCGAGCGGCTTTTGCAAAAACTCAAGAACCTGTCGGTGGCTTGGGGCGATTTCACGCTCTCCTCGGGCGCGAAGAGCAATTTCTATTTCGACTGCAAGCTGACCACCCTGGACCCCGAAGGGGCGTGCCTCGTCGGCGAGGAAATGTGGGCGCTCGTGCGCGGTGAGGCCGATCGGCGCGGCGTGAAACTTCAGGCGATCGGCGGCCTCACGATGGGCGCGGACCCGATCGCTCTCGCGGTGGGCATGACCTCCTGGCGCGAAAACCCGGAGCAGGCGCTGCAGGTCTTCAACGTGCGCAAATCGCCGAAGGCGCACGGCAAAAACAAGCTGATCGAGGGAAATTTCGACGCCGGCATGGAGGTGGTGGTGATCGACGACGTGGTGACCCGCGGCGATGCGACGATCAAGGCGATCGAGGCGGTGGAGGAGTCGGGCGGCAAGGTCGCCTTCGTCGCGGTGCTGGTCGATCGCGAGCAGGGCGGTTGCGACAAGATTCGCGGGCTAGGGCACCATGTGGTGGCGCTGATCAAACGCTCGGAGCTGATCTCGGAGGAGGAGGTGCAGAAGCAGCAGACGGGGCAGGCGGGGTAGGGGAGACGGCCTTAATCACGCCATCGCTAAGCACGCGGGCCCGCAGCCCGCCGCGGTCGAGCAGCGCGTCCTTGGCGCCGGGATGGAACGCGGCGTCCATCCACTCGCAAGGCGAGCATTCGGCCATGCCGCGGAAGCGCACGCCTTGCACTTCGAATTCCTCGCCCATGAGCGCGTTGAGGTCGACGCCTTCGGTGATGATGTTGCGGCGAAAGACGGCTGGGGATTTTTCGCTCACTTGGAACAGCGCGGAGAGTCGCTGGTATTCTTCCCACGCGAAGAAGGTCACCTGGCCTTTGTAGCCGGGCTTGAAATCAAAGAAGCGATCGCCCTCCAGCCCGCGACCGGTGACGCAGCGCACTTGCGGGACTTCGATGGCGGGATGCTCGCCGGCGGGTTTGCCGTAGTGGCCGAAGAAGTTGTGGCCGGGCGAGATGAAGATGTGCCGTACGCGGATCATCGGGCGCCTTCAAAAGCCGCACATGCGGCGGACTTCGTCGAAATCGGCGCTGCGGGTGAGCATGCTGGCGAGGAAGTTGTCGATCTTCGGGAGGGCGGGCGCGCGGCTGAAATTGCCGGGCCGCTCGAGGCGCGAGAAGATGACGCGCTTGATCTTGTTGCCGACGACCAGTTTTTCGCCGTAGCCGGATAGGTCGCCTTTCGCCGTAGGCAGATTGCTGGACCAAAAGCGGACGTAGCGCTGGCCGCCCACCGTACTGCTTCCAAGGTAGATCACCGAGTGGCCGCGTTCTTTCTTGCCGATCTCGTCGTTCCAAAAAACTTTCATGAAATCGCCGGGGCGCGCCTCGGTGTACTCGGCAAAATTGCGGCCGAGTTGAAGCTCGTGGAAAAGGCGCGCGGTGCCTGGGCCGTTCGCATTCCAACGGCCCCAGATGCCCTGGCCATCGCGCTGCCGCGTGACAGGCAAATGGGTGAGGGCCGCGCGATCGAGGTTGAGCGCGCCTTCGCGCTGGAGGCGCTCGATCACTTGCGCGAAAACGAGGTAGGTGGCGCCGGAGCAGAAGCTTGGCTGGGCCTGCCCGGCATCGACGGTGAGGCCGCGCTCGCCGAGGAGGATCGAGCGGCCGAGGCCATCGAAGGCGAGCCGCGAGACGGAGTACATGCCGCCGCGGGGCATCCCTTGGAGCGACTGGAGGATGATCGTGTTGAGATCGCCGGCCGCAGCGTTTACGGCCACGGCGCGTGGCGGCGACGTGAAAGTGTCGACCGCCCGGCTCCCGCCCGCGGCGAGAGCAAGGATCGCGAGGAAAACGGCGGGTGCGAGGCGGGAGCGGGACATGGCAGGCGCCGTCTACTCCGCCTTCGGCTCGGGCGGGGTGGGCGGAGGGACGATCTTCACGTTCGGCACGGGAAACTTGGTGAGCTTCTCGCGGATGATCTCCGCGCGGAGGGCGTCGCGCTCCTCGGCGGCCAGCTTTTGCTGCGAGCCTTTTTGCAAGTGCGCCGGCTGCGTTTCCATGAAGAGTTCGTCGATCGGCACGCGGCAGTCTTCGGGGAAAAAGCCGAGGTCGATGCCGAGCTTCATGAAGGACAGGAGGTTCGAGCGCTTCCTTGCGAGTTCATCGAGTACGCATGGCGCAGGATGCCGTAGCCGCGGCCGATGTGATCGAGCAGCGTGGTCTGCTTTTTCTGCAGCAGCGTCTGCCGCGGCGTTCTGCTCGTGCTCGATGATCTGCTCGATGACCTTGTTGCAGCCGCGTCGATGATGTCGTCCTCCTTTTCGCCGAGCGTGGTCTGGTTGGAGACCTGGAAGAGATTGCCCAGCGCCTCGGTGCCTTCGCCATAAAGCCCGCGCACCGCGAGGCCGATCTTGTTCACGGCCTGGATGACCTGGTTGATCTGCTCGCTCAGCACGAGCGCGGGCAGGTGCACCATCGCCGAGGCGCGCATGCCGGTGCCGACATTGGTGGGGCACGCGGTGAGGTAGCCGAGCTGCGGGTGGAAGGCGAAATCGAGCTGCTGCTCGAGCGCCGTAGTCCACCTTGTCGATCAGCTTGAAGACGTCTCTTGAGCTGCAGGCCGCTGCGGATGGCCTGCATGCGCAGGTGATCCTCCTCGTTGATCATGATCGAGAGCGTCTGCTTCCGGTTCATGACCACCGCGGAGCCGACGCCCTTTCGCCGCGTGCTCGCGCGAAATGAGATGCCGCTCGACGAGCACCTGCTTTTCCAGCGCGGAGAGATCCTGCGAGTAGATCGAGTGCGCGTCGGTCATCTCCGGCAGCTCCTCCACCTGCGGCTTGATCGTCTCGAGGATCTGCAGGCGCTCGGCCTTCTTGGCCCAGCCGGGGAAAGCAAAATTGCGCAGATTGCGCGCGAGCCGCACGCGGCTGCTAGACGACGATCTGATGGTGCGGCCCTTCGCCGCGCAGCCATTCGCCGGCGTTGAGTGAGGATATTGTGGATGGCCATGGCGGGTTAGTCGGTCCGCCTCGAGCTGCTCGGATGCTGGTCGCGGATCTGCGCGGCGGATTCGTAGTCTTCGTCGGCCACGGCCTTGCGCAGGTTGCGCTGCAGTTCCTTGAGCTGCTGCTCCGCGCTCCATGGAGCGCTGCGAGACGCGGTCGGCACCTTGCCGACGTGCTGCGGTGCCCTTGTGCATCCCCTTGAGCAGCGTCTGCAGCCCGTCCGCGAAAGTGTCGTAGCACGCGGCGCAGCCGAGCCGGCCGGTCTTCTTGAAATCCGCCTGGCTGAAACCGCAGGCCGGGCATTTCTGCACCCCGCCGCCGCGCTCCATCTCCTGCGCCGCGCCGAGCCCGAGCAGCAGATCGGCGAGCGCAAAACCGGTCGGATCCGTCACCCCCTTCTCCTTCGAGCAGGCCTCGCACAGGTTCACCTTCTGCATTTTCCCCTCCACGATTTGGGTGAGGAAAACGGTGGCGGAATTCTTTTTGCAGACGTCGCAGATCATACCGTTGGGCGTGAGGGAATTTGCTGCGGCGGACTGGCGAAAGCAAGGGGCGAAGGCGCCCCCCGGCTTCCCGGACCGCCTGCGGACCCTTCCCGATCGCTCAGGGCTCTCCCTGAACCGGCGGGGGAATGTTTTTTGCTCCTCTCAACACGCAACCGGCGTTGTTTGTGACACCGGGGCCCAGCTCGTTGCCCAATGCCTCCCCAGCGCTTCGCGTTTACCTTCACCCACGCCGGTGCGGTTCTCGCCCAGTTTGAGCTCGAGGCGGGCGAGTATGTGCTGGGCCGCGCCGACGCTTCCGAGATCGCCATCGACCTCGAGGGAATCGCCCTCTCCCACGCCCGCCTGAAGATCGGGAGCGAGGTCGCCATCGAGGATTGCGAGACGGACGACGGAACTTTCATCGACGGGCGGCGGGTCACCACGGCGCAGCAGCTTCTCCCGGGCTGTCCGGTCACCTTTGGCACCTGTCTCGGAATCCTGGAGCTGCAAACGCCCCCGCTCCCGCTGCCGGAACGCCGGTCCGCGCGAAAGAAAGAGGCCAAACGAAAGGCGCTAGCGGACGCTCCGGATCCCGCGCTCGCGCTCAAAGCAGAACTGGAGACCCTCCGCAGCCTGCAGCAGGAAACGGCGGCCGCCCTCGCGCGCGAGCGTGAAGAGCGCCAGGCCGCCGAAAGGGAACTTCGCGAGGAAGCTGCCGGGCTCGCCCAAACGGCCCGGGTGGCGTACGGCGAGAAGCAGGCCGCGCAGGGGGAAGTGCTTGAGCTCAACGCGGCGCTAGAACAGCGGCGCACGGCTTTCCTTCAGGAGGAACGCCAGCGGCAGGATGAGCATCGGCGAGAAGTGGAGGAGCTGCGCCGCGAGGTGGCCGGTTTGCAGGAAGAGCACGCTCGGCTCGCGCAAGCGGGCGAGCCTCTCGGCGCCGCGGCCATCCGCAAGGCGAAGGAGCACACCGGCCTGATTGCGGAGGCCAACAAGGTTCTCCAGCAAAAGCTCGCCGCCACCGCCGAGACCGCACGGCAGCTCGAGCAAATCAAAAAAGAGCTCAAGCAGCGCGAGCACGCGCTGGTGGAAGCTCTCGTGCGGCGCCAGACCGCGGAAGAGCACTGCCTGCAAATGAGCCGGGAGCTCACCCGCAAAGAGGAGGCCAAAGGGGCCACGGTGAAATCGGGGCGCCGCTACTCGGCGAAAAAGTGCCTGGCCCTGGTCGCGCTCATGATCGGCGCGATCTCGGGTGTCCTCTTCCTGGCGCACCGTGGCAACTCGGCGATGGAACGCGCGCAGGCGAGCGAGGCCGTCGTGGCCCGGCTGCAGTCGATTGGCCCGCAGCTTCATCGCCAGACTCTCGACCTCGTCCGGCAACGCCGTTTCGAGGAAGGCTTGCACCAGATCAATTACGCCCTGGCGGTGCAGCCGCGGATCATGGACTACCACCTTCTGCGCGCGCACATCGCGGAGGCGCTGCTCCGGCTGGACGTGGCCGTGGCGGCCTTCGAAGCGGCGCTCGCACTGGACCCAAACCAACCCGAGGCCCGCGAAAACCTGGCGCTTTGCCGCAGCATCTTGCAAACCCGCACCGGCGCCGTGTCCATGGAGAACCGCTACGCGCTGCATCGCCGGATGCTCGAGCAGGAACGCTGGCCCGAGGCGCTCCGCGTCGCGCAAAGCCTCGGCGCCGATCGGGTGCTGCTGCACCGCACCTGGCGCGCCGTCCTGGCGCACGCCGGTCTCGGCGCCGCGCTCACGCTCAACGACGACGGTAGCTTCGATCTCGATCTCCGCGGCATGGCGCTTGGCGATCTCTCCGTGCTGCGCGAGCTGCCCCTGCGCGCGCTCGATCTTTCCAAGTCCGACATCACCGATCTCAGCTCCTTGAGCGGTGTGGCGATCCGCCGCCTGGACCTTTCCGGCACGCGCGTGCGCGATCTGCAGCCGCTCGCGAAGATACCGCTGGAAAGGCTGAACCTCTCCAACAGCGAAGTGACGAATCTCTTCCCCCTGGCCGGCCTGCCGCTCAAAGAGCTGGTGTTGGAGCACACCCAGGTCTCCGATCTCTCGGCGTTGCGGGGCCTTCCGCTGGAGACTCTCCGCGCCGCCGGCGCCCCCATTTGGAATATCAACCCGCTCGCCACCCTCCCCCTGCGGACGCTCGATCTCGCGCGCACCCGCGTGGCGGAAATCACCGCCCTGAAGCACCTGCCCCTGCGCGAGCTGCACCTCGACGATACGCGCGTCGCCGACCTGCGGCCGCTGGAAGGCGCCTCGCTCGAGCTGCTCACTCTCTCGCGCACGCTCGCCGGCAATGTGGAGCCCCTACGCAACTGCCCTCTCAAAGAGCTGAGGCTTGCCGGCTGCGCCCAGCTCGCCAGCCTCGAGCCCCTCGCCGCCTGCACGGACCTCGAGCGCCTCGTCCTGCCCGCGCAGTGCAAGAAGGTCGCCTTCCTCCGCAACCTCCCCAGCCTGCGCTTCCTCGCCTACGACCAGGAAGGCGCCGATCCCTCGCCCATCGCCACCGCGCAGCAATTCTGGCTCGCCGCCGACCGCGCAATTCCAGTCATCCAAGCGGGTCGGTGAAGGGGTGGAATGCGCGAGATTAGAGCGGGGTGTCTTTGAGGGCGGGGTCTTCGGTTGCTTCGCCGGCGGGCTCTTCGCCCAAGCCGCGGGCGAGCGTGTCGGCGACGGCGGTGAGCCGCTCGCGGACGCCGGGAAGGAAGCCGCGGGTGCCGTGGACGACGCAGAGGCAGAGGGTGTCGCGGGCGAAGATGGAGAGGGCGCGCTTGCCGCCGTAGATGGTGAAGGTGCGCTCGGGACGGAGGGAGTCGTGGACGGCGTCGGCGGTGGCGGCGAGCTTGGCGCCGAGCTCGCGGAGGGTGCGGGCGTCGAGGCCAGCGGGGCGCTCGCCGCCTTGGGCGAAGCTCTCGCCGGCGACGATGAGGCAGCCGGAGACGCCCGGCAAGACGGCGGAGAGCTGGCTGATGCGGGGGAGATCGAGCAGCTCGTCGGTCATGAAGATGGCCTGGAGGGGCTCTTGTTCGATGAGGTCGAGCGGGAAATCTGGCGGGGTGGGCGCGGGAGGGGGAAAGGCGACGCGGGTGGCGACTAAGGGCTCTTCGGCGGTGGCGGGCTCGGGCGCGGTAGGAGCGGGCTCGACAGGAGTGAAGGCGGGCTCTTCCGGAGCGGTGGCTTCGGGCTTACGGACGGGCACGGGCGGCGACGGATTTTCACGGACGCCGGCGGGCGGCGGTTCGGGCTGGAGGGATTCTGCGGTTGGCGGTTCCGGCTCGGGGGCGGGGGCGGGATTTGGGCCGGCGAAGGTGCGGAGCGAGGGGGGGCGGACGGCAGCGAGGTGGGGGGCGATGCGGAGGTGGCTTTCGGTGTCGGGGGAGACGGGAGGGGGCTCGGATTCCGGCTCGCGGACGGCAGATTCGATGGGAGTGGATTCGGTGGGGGCGGAGGGCGAGGGATTCGTGTCGCGCGGGGGGGTGGGAATCGCGAGGGGTGGAGGGGTGATCCGCGGTGGCACGGAGACCGAGGGTCCAGAGGCAGCAGGGGGACGAAAACCGAAGGCCGGCGGGGGGGCGACGGGGGACTCTATGCTCGCTTCGGCGGCCACCGGCTCACTCTTTGGAGGCGCCAGGTTTGGCGACGGCACGTTCGGGGCTTGGGTCGGCGGCGGGGCGGTGTCTTCGGGAAAAAACGCAGCCGGAGGAGGAGGGGCAGATTCCGGCGTCCGCGGGAGATCGGATGAGAACGGAGAATATTTTACGTACAAGGCGGTGGGCGCGACGGCTTCGGCCGGCTCATCGGCAGCGGCGAGCTCAGCACGCGAGACTTGGGGTTCGCCTGGCGATTCGGCGACGGGGATTTCGGAGGAGGGCGCGGGTTCGGCCGCGATGGAGGGCTCGGGCTCGGGGACGGGCGGCGGGATGGGAATCGTGGGAGGAAGGGGAGCCGCAGAGGGCGGCTCGGGTTCGGGAGCGCTGGCGGAGGCTGGGATCTCCTCTTCGGGAATCGTAGGCGATGGAGGGGCGGGAAGCTCGGCCTCGGGGGCGGATTCGGTTTTTTCGAGCGGTGGCTCTTCCGCTTTTGCGTCGGGAATTGGTTCCGCGGAGACGATGGGGGCGGGGCGGGGGGCGAGGACGACCGGCGGCGCGGCGGAGAGGGGGGCCAGCGTTTCGGGGTGGTCGGTGACGGGGGCGATGGCGGGCTTGCCCGGGATTCCCATGCCGAGCAGGTCTCCGTGGAGAGAGGGTTTCAGCAGGCGCTCGGCGGTGCTTTTTTCCATCGGCGGCGGGGCGGCGGACTGGCTGGCTTCCGGCGGGGCGGACTCGCGGGCGCGGCCGAGTTGCTGGAGGAGTTTCTGAAGTGGTAGATGGACGGGCACGTCGCCGGAGGGCGATGCGGGGGCGCGAAAGATTTCCGGGTAGCGCTGAGCGAGGATGGAAAGGGGGATGGTCGCGCGGCCGCGGGCGATGCCGGCGAGGAGCTCGTCGCTGGGGAAGCGGAGCTGGAGATCGGGATCGTGCAGGCCGGGCTGGAGGCAGTGGGTGGGGATGCGCGCGAGGACGTCGTCGAGCACGAGGCGGAGCTCGCCGGGGGGCGGAGCGGCGGCGGGGGCGCCAAAGCGGGTGACGAGGCCGCGCTCGCGATCGATGCGCCAGCGGATGGCGGCGGAGGGGCCGGTGGGCGCGGCGGCGGAGGCGGGGAGCGGGATGGGAGGGGCCTCGCGCGGGGCTTCCGGCTCGGCGGGCTCGACCGGCGCCACCGGTTTCTTCTCCTCCTCTTCTCCGGCAGGCGGGGCCTTCCGGAAAAGATGATGGAGGAGAGCCATGTGGTTCAGTGGTCTTCCGCGGTGACCCGCAGAATTTCCTCCAACGTCGTAATGCCCTCGCGGGCTTTGTCAATGCCGACCATGCGCAGGGTCTTCATTCCTTCGCTGATGGCCTGGTTTTTGATCACCGCGGCGCGAGGCGCGCTTGATGATGAGGCGGCGGATGGTCTCGGAGACGGGCAGCACTTCGATGATCGCGGCGCGGCCCATGTAGCCGCGGCGTTTGCAGCGGTCGCAGCCGGCGCCGTGGTAGAAGGTCGTGCCGTCGTCCTCGATGTCGAGCTTTTGCAGCAGCTCGGGCTCGGGCTGAAATTCCTCCCGGCAGTTCGGGCAGATGCGGCGCACGAGACGTTGGGCGCAGGTGAGAATGACCGAGGAGGAAATCAGGAACGGCTCGATGCCCATGTCGTCGAGACGCGTGATGGCGCCGGCGGCGTCGTTCGTGTGGAGCGTGGAAAGCACCTGGTGGCCGGTGAGCGCGGCTTTCACCGCGATGTCGGCGGTTTCGTTGTCGCGAATTTCACCGATCATGACGATGTCCGGGTCCTGGCGCAGAATGGAGCGGAGCGCGTCGGCGAAGCTCGAGGCCGATGTCGGCTCTTCACCGCGACCTGGTTGATGCCGGAGAGCTGGTATTCGATCGGGTCTTCGACGGTGACGATGTTGTACTCGGGGTTGTTGAGCTCGCTGAGCACGGAGTAGAGCGTGGTCGTTTTGCCGGAGCCGGTGGGGCCGGTGACGAGGATCATCCCGTGCGGCGCATCGATCGGCTTTCTTGAATGATGCCGAGCGTGTATTCGTCCATGCCGAGCTGGTCGATGCGAGCCGGAGAGCGCGCCTTTGTCGAGCAGACGGATGACGATCTTTTCGCCGTAAACGGTGGGCAGGATGCGAGATACGAAGATCGACTTCCTTGCCCGAGACGCGGATGCGGAAGCGGCCGTCCTGCGGCAGGCGGCGCTCGGCGATGTCGAGGCCGGCGAGAATCTTGATGCGCGAGGCGATCGGCAGCTGGAGCGCCTTCGGCGGCGAGCTGGCCTCGATCGAGCGCGCCGTCCACGCGGTAGCGCAGCTTGAACTGCTTCTCGAACGGCTCGATGTGAATGTCCGACGCCTTCTCCTTGAGCGCCTGGACGAGGATCAGATTCACGATCTTGACGACCGGCGCGTCCTCGCTTTCCACCGCCAGCCGATCGAGGTCGATCTCCTCGCGCTTCTGCTTCACCTCCTCGACCTCGGCCGCTTCCTGCGCGGCGTCCTTGCAGCACCTGATCCATCTGCGAGCTGGCGCTGCCGACGCCGCTGAGCGCCTCGATGACGCGCGCGCTCGGTCGTGATCATCGGGACGATCTCGAGCTTGGTGCGCTGGCGCAGATCGTCGAGGGCGAGCACGTTCAGCGGATCGGCCATCGCCACGAAGAGCTTGTTCCCGAGCCGGCAGACGGGCGCGAGCTTGTACGGCGCGCGCCATCTCCTTCGGCACGAGGTCCTGCACCTCCTCGGGCACGCGCACCTTGGAAAGATTGATCGGCGGCGTGTCGAGGCAGCGGCCCATGGAGATGACCATGTCCTGCTCGGTGACGTATTGCTTGTCGGTGAGCAGCTTGAGCAGGCGGCCGCCCTGCTTTTTCTGCATGTCCATCGCCTCCGCGAGCTGGCCGGCAGGAGGAGGCCGTCCTCGATCAGGACATCCGCGATGCGTTCGCCGAAGGATTTGATGCTCATTTCTCGGGAGATGCGGTAGGTCTCGCGCGAGCACCTTGAAGATGGCCTCCGGCGAGGCGAGGTGCCATTGGATGTTGTAGTCGAGGAGTTGCTGCACGGCTTCCTTGCCGAGCGCGTCGAAGGGATTGGCCATCGCGATCATCACCGTGCGGCTCATGATATCGAAAGGGACGATCAGCCGGCCGATGGTGAGGCTCTCCGGGAGCATCTTCACGATCGGCGCGGTCCACGTCGTAGTATTCGAGCGGGATGTAGGCGAACTTCGAGCGGTCGAGAATGCCGCAGAGCAGTTGATCGAGTTCGATCGAGCCGCGCCGGCAAATCTCATCGATGAGAGACATGGCAAGCTGGTTCTGCTTGCGGGTCTTGTTCTTCTTCGAGATGCGCTCGAGGGCGGAGACCACCACCTCCTCGGAGACGAGGCGGTTTTGCGTCAGAAATTTGCCGAGCTGCTCGTTGCTCTCATCGAGCGAGCCTTCGCGATCGAGCTTTTTCGAACTGCCGGGGCCGGCCGGGCCCTCGTAGCGCTGCGTCTGGTTCGTGGTGATCAGGGTGCCGGGCTCGCCGGGGATCGTGGTGACGGGCCTGCCGGCGACGGCGCCGAAATCGAGCTTGATCGGCCCCGTGGGGGCTGCGCCCACCTTCTTGCCGGACTTTTCGAGCTTCTCCTCCACCTCGCCGATGGCGGCGATCACCTCCATATTGGTCGAGTCTCGCTGGAGGAGATTCTCGTACTCCAGCAGGGCTTGCGAGAGCTGGCCCAGCTCGCGGTAGGTATCCGCCAGCCGCCGCGCAACCGTCAGGCTCTCGGGTTTGCCAAGGCGGGTGTAGGCATCCTTGAGAATCTCCAGCGACTGGGTGTCTTGCGGGCTCGCCTGCACGATGACCTCGAACATTTCGATGGTCTGCTGCAGCTGCTCCTGCTCTTCGGCAGAAAGGCTGGTAGTGCTGACGGTGAGGGACATGCCGATGGGACGTAGCTACTCGCGTGCCGAGGCGGGGCGGATTCTCAAAATTGGGGAGGGAAATTTGTGCCGAAGGAGCCGGAAGTAAGCCAGTAAGCCAGTAAGCCAGTGAGCATCACGCGACGGGGGCGTAGCACGGCTGAGACACGACTGGCTTACCGGCTTACTGGCTTACTTTTCAGCGCCGAGGTCACGGAATCGCGTCCGTCGGTGAGCCATTCCAGGTTGAAGCGGGCGAAGTGGAGCTCGTCCCAATAGTGGGTGCTGCCTTTGTCGCCGCGCTCGTAGACGTAGCCGATGGTGAGGTCGTCGAGGATGGTGATGTCGGAATAGGAGGCGGGGTGGGGCCAGATGGTTTTGCCGGCGGTCCAGGTTTCGCCTTCGTCGTAGCTGAGGCGGAGGGTGAGATTGTAGCGGCCGTAGGGATGCTCTTTTTGGCGGAAGGGCGAGGCGGGGCTGGAGAAGAGGAGGCGGTTTTTGTCGTGCCGGCCGGCGAGGGTGAGGCGCTCGATCGGACCGTGGCAGCGCGGGGTGATGAGCTCTTCGGCGCGGCGCAGGCCGCTCCAGGTCTCGCCGCCGTCGCCGCTGACCGCGGTGAGGTGGCGCAGGTTGTCGGGGGAATCCTCGCCGCTTTCATTGCGCGACATGACGCGGACCATGCCATCGGCAAGCTCGACGAACTGGCACTCGCTGGTGTGCAGGCCGATGTTGCCGCCGAGTTTCCAGGTGGCGCCGTGATCGTCGCTGAAAAAGCCGTGGGCGAAGCTGCGCAGGCGGCCTTTGCCGATATCCTCGCGATGCCGCGCGGGGACGAGCAGGCGGCCGGATTTCAATTGGGTCATGGCGTGGCCAGGGCCGCAGCCGTAGCGCTGCGCCCAGCCTTTGGCCCACTGCGCGCCGCGGCCGCCGCTGGAGGGGTCGGCGTCCTGGTCGGTCTTGGTGGAAACAAGCTGATCCCACTCCGGTTTCGTGACTTGCCGATGAATGGAAACGGGGCCGGTCCAAGTCGCGCCGCTGTCTGTGCTAGTTAGATAGTGATATTGTTTTTTGTCGCGGAGGAAGAATAGCCAGAGCTTTTTGGTGGTGCGATCGAGACCTACGGTGAGATCGGTGGAGACGCTGTCGCCGTCGTCGAGGATCACCTGCTCCGCGCTCCAGGTTTTTCCATGATCGCTGCTGCGCTTCAGCACGATGTCGTGATTGCCAATATCGCCGATGCCGTCATTGCGCTCTTCGGCGAAGATGAGCAGGTCGCCGTTTGGAGCCTGCAGGATGGCCGGGATGCGGTAGTTAGGCTTGTTGCCGGGAGCGTTTGGGAAAACTTGCACGGTTTCAAATAGCGGCGCGCCCGCGGCGAGACATTGAACCATCGCCGCAGCCGCCAGCCAGAGGAAAAGGGGGCGCAGCATATTACTTTTTGCGGAGATCCTTGAGGCACTGGGGATCGGCGGGCGTGGGAGTCCCGGTTTCATCCACCGGATGGTTGAATAGATAGCGCCAGACGGCTTCGTGAAGATAGGCGCCGGTGGCGTCTTTCACCGCGGCGCCGCCGGGCGTAACGGAGCTGTGGGCGCGCTTGGCGTCGCCTTTCACATCGGCGGCGGTGATGAGCCGGCGCGTGTTGCCGAAGGGCGGCTGCACTTCGTCCACATTCACGATGGGGCCGAACTGGTGCAGGCCGAGCAGCTCCCACGAGCGGCAATAGTGGCCGCCGCTCCAGCCGCCATCGAGCACGTGGCTGAAGCCGAAGTAGCGATTCGCCGGCGTGGCGGAGGGAAGCGCCTGCCAGGTTTCGTACTGATCGCGCGGGCCGCAGAACATCACCACGCGATCCACGCTTCTGGTGCTTGGCGAAACGCGCGGCGGTGGTGGAGCCGTGCGAGCTGCCGGACATGATCACGCGATCCCAGCGCAGGCCGTTTCCATCGGCGGTGAGAAAGTAATCCCAGCGGCCCTGCGGGTTTTCCCTGGCCAGCCATTTCACCAATTGCAGGGCGCGCTCCATCATGCCGTCGGGCTTGGGGATGGCCACCTGGTCGCTGAAATCTTCGCCGGTGGCCGCTTCGAGACGGATCTTGCCGAGGAACTTGTCATCCGCGGGCGCCGGCTCGCTTGCCGAATTTTCCAAACCATCCATTGGCATAATGCACGCGGATTGCGTGCAGGCCGTAGCCGTTCAGGCGCTCGAACAGCGGGGCGCTGTCGCCCATGAGCCAGATGACCAGCTTCCCCTGCGGCGCCACGCGGGTATCGACGGCGGCATGCTCGACGTCCTGCGGCTTGCCGCCTTTTTCGAAAACGAACTCGATCTCCGGGTGCGCGCGGGCGCGGGGATCGACCTCGCTGGCGCGCGCCGTGAGCTCGTAGCGCTGCGGCTGCGGATCATGGAAGGCGAGCGGCGGCTCGGCGGCGGGCAGCGAATTGCCGAGCAGGAGGAGGGCAAGAAAGGCGGAGAGTTTCATTTCCGCCTCATGAGAGCACCGCGCGCTCCCGCCCAAAACACAAAACAGCCACCCCTTGCGGGGTGGCTGTCGTTGGTGAGTCCTAGGTTAAGTGGGGGATGCCGGGACTACTGATAGGCGCCGAAGAACGTGTTCGCGTCGTTGTTGAGGGCGTCAGCGAGGTCGGTCTTGGTGGTAGCGTGAACCGTCGGGGGGGCGTCGACTTTGCCGATGGTGATCTCGCGACCGAGCGGGTCATAGGCCTTGTTGCCGGTCAGGTCGTTGTAGAGCTTACTGTTGCGCTTGACGTAGGGTTGGAGGTCGGCGCCAGTCGGCTGGACGCCGCCGGACTTGCCGCATTCGATCGCGTACTGGTCCTTGGCGCCATCGAGCATCCGGAGGGTCTCGAGGGTGGCCGTGGCCTGGGAACGCTTACGGGCACGGAGGAAGCTCGGCACCGCAATGGAGGCGAGCAGGGCGATGATCGCGACGACGATCATGATTTCCACGAGGGTGAAACCCCCGCGACGTGAGTTGATTTTGGTCTGCATGATATTGGTATTTATGTTTTAGTGCGCTTCCCCCGGCTTCGTGCCGAGAGTTGCTGGAACACCTCTTTAGCAAGGGCGATGCCAACCCGCGGCGCGCGTTTTCAATCTTGCGTTGGCATTGGCGCTTTTCTCATTCCCCCGCATCACCTTCGCTATCACAGCTCAGCGCTTTCGACGCCGCGGAGACGCGGGCGAAGGCGATCGAGATGCCGGCGACGCTGGCGACGGACAATGCTTCGCAAGGCGCGCGCCTTCAGCGAACAGGTGAGGCCAAGTTCTCCGAAGCTCAAAGCACCGCGCGCTCCCAGCCAAAACACAAAACAGCCACCCCTTGCGGGGTGGCTGTCGTTGGTGAGTCTTAGATTAAGTGGGGATGCCGGGACTACTGATAGGCGCCGAAGAACGTGTTCGCGTCGTTGTTGAGGGCGTCAGCGAGGTCGGTCTTGGTGGTGGCGTGAACCGTCGGGGGTTCGTCGACTTTGCCGATGGTGATCTCGCGGCCGAGCGGGTCATACGCCTTGTTGCCGGTCAGGTCGTTGTAGAGCTTGCTGTTGCGCTTGACGTAGGGCTGGAGGTCGGCGCCAGTCGGCTGGGTGCCGCCGGGTTTGCCGGCTTCGATCGCGTACTGGTCCTTGGCGCCATCGAGCATCCGGAGAGTCTCGAGGGTGGCCGTGGCCTGGGAACGCTTACGGGCACGGAGGAAGCTCGGCACCGCAATGGAGGCGAGCAGGGCGATGATCGCGACGACGATCATGATTTCCACGAGGGTGAAGCCCCCGCGACGTGAGTTGATTTTGGTCTGCATGGTATTGGTATTTATGTTTTTAGTGCGCTCCCCGTAGCTTCGTGCCTTGGGTTGCTGGAACACCTCTTAAGCAGGGGCGATGCCAAACCCGCGGCGCGCGCTTTCCATCTTGCGCTTGGCAGGGTCGCGCAGGCAGCGTCGGCGGCCTTCATGGAGCCCAGCCCCCTTCCCCGCCCGCCGTGGCATCGCAGGCCGGCGGCGTGGGTTTTTTTCGGGGCCTTGCTGCTGCGGCTTGCGGTGCTGAGCCGGTTCTCGGGGACGGCGCATTTCCTTCAGCAGACGGGGGATTCCAAGTTTTACGAAGACTGGGCGCTGCGGATTCTCGGAGGGGAATGGACGGATGGGCAGGCTTTCTACGGGTTGCCGGGGTACGCTTTTCTCCTGGCGGCGATTTATAAAATCGTGGGCGCCGACCAGGCGCTGCGAATTTTCGGCGTCGGATTTTTGCAGGCTGCGGTGGAGGCGTTGACGAGCATTCTCATTTTCAAAATTGCGAGCGCCGCATGCATAAGTGAGAGCAAACGGCCGATTTCGGAGCGTGGCACGGTGATCGCCGGGGCCATCGCCGCGCTGGCGTGGGCCACCTTCCTGCCGGCGCAGACTTTTTCGGCCATCCTGATGCCCACCTGCTGGCTGGTGGGCGTTTACTGGTTTTGCGTCTGGCAGGCGATGCAGCCTCAGGAAAGGACCCCGTGGTATCCGTGGCCCGTGCTCGGGCTGCTGATCGGCGCCATGGCGATGATGGTGGCGACGGTACTCTTTGCCCTGCCGCTGCTGCTGGCGCGCATCGGGCTGAGTGTGGGGCGCTCGCTGCGGTGGCCGGCACGCGCGGTGCGGGCGGCAATGGCGGCGGTGCTGCTGGTGGGCGCGGTGTTCGCGGGGACTGCGCCGGCGTGGATTCACAATTACTTCATCGCGAAAGACCCGGTACTGCTCTCGGCGCACAGCGGGCTCAATTTCTGGATGGGCAATAGCCCCGGAGCGAACGGGTACCCCAAGATTCCGACGGGGCTGCGGCCGAGCCAGGAGGGGCTGCTCAAGGATTCGATCACGTGGGCGGAACGCGCGGCGGGGCATCCCCTGAAGCGTTCGGAGGTTTCGCGCTACTGGTCCGCGCAGGCCGACCGGTACATCTCCGAATACCCGGAGGCGTGGGTGCGGCTGCTCGGGGTGAAGTTCCGCAACTTCTGGAACGCCTTCGAGTACGACGATCTCTCAGTGATGGCGCTGCTCGGCGAGCGGGGGGTGCTGTGGCCGGGGCTGCGCTGGGGGTGGGTGGCGGCGCTCGGGCTCACGGGGCTCGGGCTGGCGCTCATCCGCGGCGGACCGGCGCGCTGGGTGGCGGCCGCGGTACTGCTGCACATGTGCGCGATCATGCCGGTGTTCGTGACGGAGCGGTACCGGCTCGCGGCGGCGCCGGGGCTGATCGTGCTCGGGGTGTACGCGGTGCGGGAGCTCCGGCGCGCTCAGGAGGCGAGCCGCTGGAAAACGGCCACGGCCCTCAGCGCCGGCTCGCTCGGTGCGGCGCTTTTCGTTTCCTGGCCGCTGCACGACCCGGCGCTGTGGTCACTGGCGCCGCTGAACCTTGGAGTGAAAGAGCTCGCGGTGGCCGAGCGGCTGCTCGATTCTGCCAAAACGGAGGAAGATCGCGCGGGCGGGATGGCGGAGCTGGGGCGCGCGGAAAAGCACCTCGCCGCCGCCTACGCGCTGGCGCCGGGCGATCCCGGCATCGTCTTCGCGCTGGGCAATCTCTGGTTCGACAAAGGCGACCCCGCGCGGGCGGAGGCCTTTTACCGGCGCACGCTCCAACTCAATCCGCACCACGCCAGCGCGATGAACAACCTCGGTTACCTTGCCGTGGAGGCGAAGCAGTGGGACACCGCCGCGGGGCTGCTCGAGGAAGCGGTTCGCATCGAGCCCGACAACGCGAAGACCTTCTATCTACTCGCCCGCGCGCGTGAGGGGCTCGGCGATTTGGATGGCGCCCGGCAGGCGGTGGCGGAAGCGCTCCGGCTCGAGCCGAGGCGCCGCGAGTTTATGGAGTTGAGCGTGCGGCTGCGGGAAAGGTGATCCCGGTCAGGGCTATTCGGCGTAGCTGCGGACGCGGCTTTTCCAGCCGGCGAGCCAGCGGCCTTCGTTGCGTTCGGCGGGCGCGTTCTTCACCCGGCGGGCGAGGACATCGGCGGCGGCTTGCGAAAACTCGCGCGCGGCGCCGGGGCCGGCGCCATGCATCTGCTCCAGCACTTGCAGGAGGCCCCATCCCTGGCCGGCGTAGCGCTCGGTGGACTTGGTCCCTTCGCCCTTGAAATTGACGTAATCAATGAGCGCGTAGACGCCGGGGCCGCTGGAGCGGAGCCGCTCGAATTGGTGCCGCACATTCTCGCGGCTGCCCGCCGGCGCCGCGCCCAGCATTTTGCCGAGCGACTCTTCCGAGCGCTCGGCGAGGAAGCGGCTCTGCCAGCGGACGGTGCGGGCGAGCAGGTCGCGCAGCTCGTTCATGCGCTCGCTGCGAAACGCGGCCTGGAACTCGGCGCGCGTATTCCAGGGGCAATCCAAATCGGGCGTAAGCCACGAGGGGACCTCCACACGATGCGCGCGAAAGAAGCGGACGAGCTTTGGGAAGCTCTCATCGAACGGGCCGTCCACGCCGCGCGGGTACCAGATGAAATGCCCGATCCCGAGCGAGGCGAAATTCTCGCCGGTATTCCAGGAAGTGAGGCCGTCGCGCGTGCCGCCACACTCGTTTTGCCAGACCTTGCGGCCGATGGAATCGAGTTCGGCATCGCTGAGCGCGTGAGCCTGGGCGGCGAAGGTGAGAAGGATGAGGCAGAGAAGGATGCGGCGCATGGCGGGATGTTTTGCCTGCAAGTTGCACCAATGGGAACACGACGGAAAGCCGCTTGAGCTTCGGGCGCGTTGGCGGGACCTTCCGGCGATGCATTCGCTGCCTGCGCTCACCCGGCGCCATTTTCTCAGCGGGGGTGTTTCGTGCCTCGGGGCGGCGGCGCTGGCGGCGCTTTCCGGGGGCGCCGCGGTGGCGGAGCCGGGGCGAAAGCCGCATTACCCGCCACGCGCGAAACGGGTGATCTTTCTCCACATGGCGGGCGGGCCTTCGCAACTGGAGCTGTTCGATCACAAGCCGGTGCTGCGCAAGATGGACGGGCAGCCGTGCCCGGATTCGCTGCTCACGGGCCGGCGCTTCGCGTTCATCAAGGGCGTCCCCGATTTGCTCGGGCCGCAGGCGGAGTTCGCGCAGCATGGCGAGTCGGGCGCGTGGGTTTCGGAGCGGCTGCCGGAATTCGCCCAAGTGGCCGATGAGGTGACCTTCATCAAGACGCTGCGGACGGAGCAATTCAACCACGCGCCGGCGCAGCTCTTCGTGCAAACGGGCTCGGCGGAGCCGGGACGGCCGAGCTTCGGCTCGTGGGTGACGTACGGGCTGGGTTCTGAGAGCGAGGATTTGCCGGCCTTCATCGTGCTGCTTTCCGGCGGCAAGACGCCGGATGCCGGGAAGAGCATCTGGGGCGCCGGGTTTCTCTCGGGGGTCTACCAAGGGGTGCAATGCCAGGCCAGCGGCCCGCCGATTCTCTTTGCCGAAAATCCGCCGGGCGTGAGCCGGGAGCTGCGCCGGGCCACCCTTGATGCGGTGGCGGCCATCAATCGGGAGCGTTTTGCCGAGACGAGCGATCCGGAGATTCTAACGCGCATCGAGCAATACGAGCTGGCTTTCCGCATGCAGATCGCTGTGCCGGAAGCCATGGAAATCTCACGCGAGCCGGAGTCTGTGCGCACCGCTTACGGCGCACAACCCGGTGTGAATTCTTTTGCGAACAATTGCCTGCTCGCGCGGCGGCTGGCGGAGCGCGGAGTGCGCTTCATCCAGTTGTACGATTGGGGATGGGACTCACATGGTTCCATCGCAGGCGAAGGGCTGCGCCAGGGTTTCCTGCATAAGACCACCTCGATCGATCGGCCTCTCGCCGCGCTGATTCGCGATCTCAAAGCGCGCGGACTGCTCGAAGAGACCCTGCTCGTCTGGACGGGCGAATTTGGGCGCACCCCCATGATGGAAAACCGCGGCGGGAAACGAAATCCGTTCCTCGGGCGCGATCACCACCCGCACACCTTCACCGCCTGGCTTGCCGGCGGAGGCGTGCGCCGCGGACACACCCATGGGGAGACCGACGAGCTCGGCTGCCTGCCGGTGCGCGATCCGGTGCATGTCCATGATTTGCAAGCGACCATCCTCCACCTCATGGGCCTGGACCATGAACGGCTGACTTATGCCTACCAAGGGCGGGACTCTCGCCTCACCGATGTGGGTGGGCGCGTGGTCAGAGACATCTTTGCTTAGCCTTCCGCTTTCCCTTCTATTTGTGCCATTTGCGGACAAAACTCCCCCTGCGCCTCATTCATGCAACTCCTCAAAGTCGCCGCCGCTGTCCTGAACCAAACGCCGCTCGATTGGGACGGGAACCGCGACCGCATCCTGGCGGCGATCGAGGAGGCGCGGCGGCAGGGGGCGAGCGTGGTGTGCCTGCCGGAGCTGTGCATCACGGGGTATGGGTGCGAGGATGCGTTTCACTCGGCGGCAACGCACCGGATGGCGTGGCAGCTTTTGGAGGAGATCGCGCCGGCGGCGCGCGGGCTGATCGTCTCGCTGGGGCTGCCGGTGTTTCACCGGAGCGCGCTTTTCAACGCGGCCTGCCTGGTGGTGGATGGGACGATCGTGGGGTTTGCGGCAAAGCGTTTTTTGGCGGGCGATGGCATCCATTACGAGCCGCGCTGGTTCAAGCCGTGGCCGGCGGGGGCGTGCGGCAGGATCGAGCGCGATGGGAAGACGTACCCGATCGGCGACCTGTTTTTCGATTGCGGCGGGGTGCGGCTCGGATTCGAGATTTGCGAGGATGCGTGGGTGGCCGCGCGGCCCGGCGCAGACTTGGCGAAACGCAGCGTGGATTTGCTGCTGAATCCGAGCGCGAGCCATTTCGCGTTCGGGAAGGTTGAGGTGCGGCGGCGTTTCGTGGCGGAGGGGTCGCGCGCGTTTGGGGTCACGTATGTATATGCAAACCTGCTCGGCAATGAATCGGGCCGCGCGATTTTCGATGGCGGCGCGCTGATCGCCACGGGGGGGAACATCATCGCGGAAGGGAGCCGGTTTTCGTTCGGCGATTTCGAGGTGATCTCCGCCACCGTCGATCTCGATCTCACGCGCACCGGGCAGGCGCGCACCGGCAGCTTCATGCCTGACGTGGAGGAGACTGAGGACCGCTGCGCCAGGGCGGCCTTCCATTTTCCCAAGCTCCTCCCGGCGGCGAACGAAACGCGCGCCGCGGATTGGGAGACCAGCGTGCATTTGAAGGAGGAGGAATTTACGCGCGCGCTCGTACTGGGGCTGTTCGACTACCTGCGCAAGAGCCGCTCGGGAGGGTTTGTGGTTTCGCTGAGCGGTGGCGCGGATTCGGCGGCGGTGACGCTGCTCTCCAGCCTGGTGGTGCGCTTCGGGCTGGCCCAACTTGGGCGCGAAGGTTTCGTGGCGAAGCTCGGCTATCTCAAGAAGCTCGCCGCGCTGCCGGACGAGGCGCTCACCGGTGCGCTGGTGCTCACCGTTTACCAAGGCACCCGCAACAGCTCCGACACCACGCGCAATGCCGCGCGCACGGTGGCCGCGATGGTCGGCGCGACCTTCTACGAATGGGAAGTGGACCGCCTCGTGGAGGAATACACGGGCATGGTCTCGAAAGCGATCGGGCGCGAGCTTTCGTGGGCCACGGACGATGTGCCGCTGCAAAACATCCAGGCGCGCGTGCGAGCGCCCGGGGTCTGGCTGCTGGCGAACCTGTACGGCGCGCTGCTGCTTTCCACGAGCAACCGCTCGGAGGCGGCGGTCGGCTACGCCACGATGGATGGCGATACGTGCGGCGGGCTCAGCCCGATCGCCGGGATCGACAAGGCGTTTTTGCGGCAATGGCTCGCGTGGATGGAGCGCGAGGGCTCCGCCGATACCGGCGCGTTCCCCGACCTGCGCGTCATCAATGTGCAGGCGCCGACGGCCGAACTGCGCCCGCAGGAGCGCGGCCAGACCGACGAAGACGACCTGATGCCGTACCCGGTGCTCGACGCCATCGAGCGCGCGGCCATCCGCGACAAGCGCAATCCGCTCGACGTCTACATCCTGATGCGCGGCCGTTTTCCGAATTACTCGCGCGAGCAGATGGCGCTCTGGGTCGAGCGATTCTTCCTCCTCTGGAGCCGCAACCAGTGGAAGCGCGAACGCTACGCGCCCTCTTTCCACGTCGACGACGAAAACCTCGACCCGAAGACCTGGTGCCGCTTTCCGATCCTTTCCGGCGGCTTCACGCGCGAGCTGGCCGAGCTCCGCGAGGCAGTGCGGGATGAGGCGGGCGCCGCCGGGGCGATCCGAACGCCGGACGCGGAGCGGTGAACCTCTACTCCGGGTTGGGCAGCGCTAGCGCCGGTAGAACAGTTTTCCCACGCGCTCGATGTGCTCGCGCAGCGGCTCGTGGCGAACGCTTTCCACGTCGACGACGTCGTATCGATAGGGCAGCGACAATTCCTCCAATTCTCCTGCAATCCGGGTGACGCTGCGGGAGCTTAGGTTTCCCCAAAGTGCGAGGTCGATATCCGAGTTCGGCTGAGCGCTCCCCTTGGCCCGCGAGCCGAACACGCGCGCTTCCGTCACCTCTTCGTGCCGTTGCAAGACTTGGCGGATCAACTCCTCTTCACGCTCGGATAAGCCGGTGGCGGTCACGTCAGGCATGGGGCAGCATTGCGGAACCTTTCGCCAATTCCAGAAGAAATGCGTTCTAAGCAAACCGCGCCTGTGCGACTGTCATCCCTACAGGACTCCCCATGAAAAGCCTCTCTCTGCTGGTGCTACTCTCGTCGTCGATCGCTTTTGCCGGGGACGCTCCGCCCGCGAAGCCGGGGGCGGCCCTGGCGGTCGGCCAGCCGGCGCCGGCTTTTGAGATCAAGGACTCCACGGGCAAAATGATCACGCTCGCGAAGCTCACCGAAAAGGGGCCGGTGCTCGTGCGGCTCACCTGCGGCTGCCTCGGCTGCGACAAGGAACTGCCCTACTTTCAGGAAGTGCAGCGCGCGTATGGGGCGCAGGGGCTCACCAGCCTCGCGGTCTTCAAGGAGCCGGATGCCAAGGTGGAAGCGTACGTGCGCGAGAAAAAACTGAACATGCTCTACGCGGTCGATCCCAAGGGCGAGAGCTGGGGCGTTTTCAAGACGAAGACGATGCCCTCGAATTTTCTGATCGAGAAAGGCGGCAAGATTTCGGCGATCGCCACCGGCTGCGACACCAGCGGCCTGCTCGCCAAGGGCCTCTCGGAGAAGGCCGCGGGCCTGACCGATTCCGCACCGGTCGATGTGAAGGCGGTGGTGAACGCGCAGCAGACCGCGAAAGCCGAAAAGAAGTAGCGCGCCGATGGCCGAGAGCAGAGCGGTTCCGCCCGCGAAGTTGCGGGGCGTCTTCCCCGTCTTCCAGACTCCATGGCTCGAGGACGAGACGGTCGACCGCGAAACACTGCAGCGCGAAATCGCCTGGCTGTACGAGCACGGCGCGCACGGCATCGTGCTCGCCATGGTTTCCGAAGTATTGCGCCTCTCCAGCGAGGAGCGCGAGGAATTGGCGGCGCTCGCGTGCCAGCACGGGCGCGCGCAGGGCGCCGTGGTAATCAGCGTTGGCGCGGAAGCGAGCAAGGTGGCGGAGCGTTATGCGCGCCACGCGGAAAGCGCCGGCGCCGCGGCGTTGATGGCGATCCCGCCCATCTCCGTGGCGCTTGGGGAAAGCGAATTGCTCGCGTACTATCGGCGTATCATTCATGCGACCGCGCTCCCGGTAATCGTGCAGGATGCCAGCGGCTACGTGGGAAAGCCGATGCCCATCGCGCTGCAGGCGCGCCTGCTCGAGGAATTTGGACCCGAGCGCGTCCTTTACAAACCCGAGGCCATACCCATCGGGCCGAAGCTTTCCGAGTTGCGCGACGCCACCGGCGGGCGCGCGCGCGTTTTCGAGGGAACGGGCGGCATCGCGCTCGTCGATTCCTTCAAGCGCGGCGTCGTCGGCACCATGCCGGGCGCGGATCTGATCCGCGGCGTGGCGCCGCTCTGGCGCGCGCTGGAGGCCGGCGATCACGCGCGCGCCGACCGCATCCACGGCCGGCTCGCCGCGCTCGTTTCGATGCAGTCGAGCCTCGATGCCTTTCTCGCGATGGAGAAACACCTATTGGTGCGGCAAGGCGTTTTCCAAAACACGCTCGTCCGAGGCCCGGTCGGCTTTCGGCTGGATGACGAAACGCGGCGCGAGGTGGATCGCCTCTTCGATCGGCTGATGGAGGCCGCCGCCGCATGAACGTCGATGTCCACTCCCACGCCTGGCGTTTCCCGGAGGATTTCAGCGCCGATTTCATCCGGCAGGCGCAACGGGCGCGCGCGGGCGGCGAAGTCGATCTGCGAGTGAGCTACGAAGCATATCGCGCGAGCGCCCCGCCGGAGACTCGCACGATCGTCTTCGGCGGCAAGGCGCGGCTCAGCGGCCTCTGGGTCGATGATGCGCACGTGGCCGAGTACGTCGCGCGCGATCCCGCGCGGCTGCTCGGATTTCTCTCGGTTGACCCGACGCAGGACGGCTGGGAGCGCGAGCTGCGCGCGGGCCATGAGGAGCTTGGCCTGCGCGGGATCAAGCTGCTCCCGATGTATGCCGGCTTCAGCCCGGACGACGAACGCCTCGAACCGCTTTGGCGCTACGCCCGCGAGCACGCGCTCCCCGTGCTGCTGCACATGGGCACCACCTTCATCGCGCAGGCGCCGCTCCGCTTCACGCTGCCGCGCCTGATCGAGCCCGTGGCCCTGAAATTTCCCGAGGTGAAAATCATCCTCGCGCACCTCGGCCACCCGTACGAAGGCGAGTGCATCGTCACCATCCGCAAGCATGAGAACGTCTTCGCCGATGTCAGCGCGCTACACTACCGTCCCTTTCAGCTCTACCAAAGCCTCATGCTCGCGCAGGAATACGGCGTCTGGCACAAGCTGCTCTTCGGCACCGATTTTCCCTTTACGACCGTGAACGCCACCATCGCCGGGCTGCGCGCCCTCAACGGCATGCTCGAAGGCACCAAGCTCCCGCGCCTCGACGAGCGCGAAATCGAGGCGATGATCGCACGGGATAGCCTCCAGCTGCTCGGGCTGTCTGCGCCCGCTTAATTTAGCTGCGCCTCGAGGAGTTGCTTTAGCAGCTCATGCGGCTTCACTGTCGAAAGCCCTCAAGATCGCTTGTTTCCTCATCTCCATGCCCCACTTTCTACTCCGCTCCCTTTTACTCGGCATCCTCGCTGTCAGCCTGGCCCACGCCGCACCGCCGGCGAACCCGCCCGCCGCGAAAGTCTTTCGCGCTGGCGCCGCCACGAGCAACGTCACGCCCCCGCTCGGCAGCTCCATCAATGGCGGCTTCCAGGATCGGCAGGCGCTGGACATTCACGATGAGCTGCATGCCCGCTGCCTGGTGCTCGACGACGGCGCCACGCAGGTCGCGCTGGTCGTAGTCGATAACTGTGTGATCAAGCGGGAGATTTTCGACGAAGCGAAACGCCTGGTGCATGACGCCACGGGGCTGCCGGTCGAGCACATGCTCATGTCGGCTACGCACACGCATTCGGCCGGTACGCTGACGCCGGTGGGACAGAGCGAGCCGGATCCCGCGTACCAGAAGTTCGTGGCGCGACGCATCGCCGACGGCGTCCGCCGCGCGCAGAACAACCTGGCGCCGGCGCGCATTGGCTGGGGACACGTCGACGTGCCCGGCCAGGTCTTCAATCGCCGCTGGAGAATGAAGCCCGGCACGATCCCGCCGGACCCTTTCGGCGCCACCACCGACCAGGTGCGCACGAACCCGGGCGTTAACAACCCGGGCCTGCTCGAGCCCGCCGGCCCTACCGATCCGCAAGTCTGGTTCATCTCGGTGCAAGCCGCGGATGGGCGGCCCCTTGCGCTGCTCGCCGACTATTCGCTGCATTACGTCGGCGGCACCGGAGTCGGCGAGATTTCCGCGGACTACTTCGGCGTCTTCGCCGATCGGATCCAGGAGTTGCTCGGGGCCGATCGCCTCGATCCGCCCTTCGTCGGGATCATGGCCAACGGCGCCAGTGGCGACATCAACAACAACGACTTTCGCGGCGGCCAGAAAAAGCAGCCGCCGTTCGGGCAAATGCGGCTCGTCGCCGATGAATTGGCGCAGGCGGTGGCGGGCGCGTGCAAAAAGCTCAGCCACCGCGAATGGGCGCCGCTCGGCGCCGCCGTGAAAGAGTTCTCGCTTGGGCTGCGGCTGCCCAGCCCGGCCGAGTTGGAGAAGGCGCGCGCGGTGATGAAGGCATCGAAAGCCTTCCCGCGCATGACCACCCCCGAGGAGGTCTACGCGCGCGAATCCGTCCTCCTCGGCGAGTTCCCAGCGCAAGTCTCGGCGCCACTCCAGGTCCTCAAGATCGGCGATCTGCGCGTGGCGGCGATTCCCGCGGAAGTCTTCGTGGAAATCGGCCTCGAGTTGAAGCGCAAGCACCCGAACAGCTTCACTGTCTCCCTCGCCAATGGCTACCACGGCTACCTGCCGACGCCGGAACAGCACCGCTTGGGCGGGTACGAAACCTGGCGCGCCCGCTCGAGCTGCCTGGAGGTGGACGCCTCCACGAAAATCATCGCCGGCCTGGAGGAGCTTTTCGCCCGGCTGCCGTAGGCTGGAATCCGCTGGTTGAGCTTCCGGCTGCCCGCGGTATCTTGGGGGCTCGCGCGTGAGCTAAGAAACCGCCTCACCGCGTATTCCCCTTACGTCGTTTGCCCTCCCATGATCCGTCCGCTTGTCATTGCCGGTCTGTTTCTCGCCGCCGCCAAGGTGATTGCCGCAGTCGAGCCGCCAAGCTCCGGCAAGATCGATTTCACGCGCGATATCCGCCCGATCCTTTCGAACTACTGCTTCCATTGCCACGGCAATGACGAAAAGGAGCGCAAGGCCAAGCTCCGGCTGGATACGAAGGCCGGGCTCTTTTCCGATCACGAGGGCGCCATCCCGGTCGTCCCTGGCAATCTCGAAAAGAGCGAGGCCTGGCTGCGGATCATTGCCACGGACAAGGACGACATCATGCCGCCGCCAGAGGCGAAAAAGAACCTCACGCCGCCGCAGATCGCACTGCTGAAACGCTGGATCGAGCAGGGCGCGCCCTACAAGGAACACTGGGCGTACCAGGCGCCCGTTAAGCCCGCGCTGCCCGATCCGAAGAACTCCTGGTGGGCGCGCCAGCCAGCCGATCGCTTCATTGCCGAGGAGCTGGAGGCCCGCAAGCTGCCGCCCTCGCCGGAGGCGCCCAAGGAGCTCCTGCTGCGCCGCGCCGCCTTCGATCTCACCGGCCTCCCGCCCACGCCCGCCGAGCTCGATACTTTCCTGGCCGATACCGCGCCCGATGCCTACGAGCGCGCGGTCGATCGCCTGCTCGCCTCGCCGCGCTACGGCGAACACATGGCCCGCTTTTGGCTCGATGCCGCCCGCTACGGCGACACCCACGGGCTCCACCTGGACAACGAGCGGCTGATGTATCCGTACCGCGATTGGGTGGTGCGCGCGTTCAACCAGAATCTGCCCTTCGACCAATTCACCATTGAGCAGTTCGCCGGCGATCTGCTGCCCGAAGCGACCCGCGATCAGTTGATCGCCTCCGGCTTCAACCGCTGCAACGTGACCACCAGCGAGGGCGGCTCCATCAACGAGGAGTTCATCTACCGCTACGCCGTGGATCGGACCGAGACTACCGTCGCCGTCTGGCTGGGCCTCACCGCCGGCTGCGCGGCCTGCCACGACCACAAGTTCGATCCCATCTCGCAGAAGGAGTTTTACTCACTCTATTCCTTTTTCAATTCCGCGGCCGATCCGGCAATGGATGGCAATATCGCGGACACGCCGCCCATCCTGCACCTGACTACGCCCGCGCAGGAAAAGCAGCTCGCCCAGGTGGGAGAGCGCCTCGAGGCGGTCGAAAAGCAAATCGAGAGCGAGCTGGCCAAGGTGGCGTACACCGATCCTGCCACGCTCAATCCGCTCCCCCCGGCGCGCAAAGTCGATACGGTCTGGGTGGACGATGAGTTTCCCGAGGGGGCTCGCGTGGGCGTCGCCGGGCCTCCGCTGAAGTGGGTCACCGCCGAGGAGAAGGGGAAGGTGCAAAGCAGCAAGCGGGCCCTGCAGCGCACCGGCGAAGGGATCACGCAGGATTTTTTCGACGGCGTGAAGAAGCCCTATTACGTGCCGAGCCAGGGGCGAATCTACGCTTACGTGTATCTCGATCCGCAAAACCCGCCGAAAGCGGTGATGCTCCAATGGCATACCGACGCCGGCTGGGAGCACCGCGCGAATTGGGGTGACAAGGACGTGATCACTTTTGGCAAATCCGGCACGCCCGCGAAGCTGCAGATCGGCCCGTTGCCGAAGCTGGGCGAATGGGTGCGGCTGGAAGTAAATGTCGCGTCGCTGCAGCTCAAGCCCGGCACCACGTTCGACGGCCTCGCGTTCACGCAATACGGTGGCAGCGCGTATTGGGATAAGACGGGCGTCGCTTACGAGGAGAATCCCGCCACCGATCCGCAGCAGTCGCAGATCGCCTGGGAGAAAGCCAACCAAGGCAAAAACCTGGGCGAAAAGGTGCCGAAAGAGATCCAGCAAATCTTCCGCTCGGTGAACCCGAAGGAGCGCAAGCCCGAGCACAACGTGGCGCTGACCAAGTATTTTCTCACCAGCGTCTGCGCCTCCACCCGGCCGAAGTTTGCCGCCGAGATGAAGCAGCGCGACGCCATCGCCGCCGAGCGCAAGCAAATCGAAACGCAGGTGGAGAAGACCCTCATCATGAAAGATCTCCCGGAGCGCCGCCCCGCCTTCGTGATGTTGCGCGGCCAATACAATAAGCCCGGCGAACCGGTGCAGCCTGGCACCCCCGCGATCTTCCCGCCATTGTCAGCCGGCGCCACGCCCACGCGGCTCGACCTGGCCAAGTGGATCGTCTCGCCCGAGCACCCGCTCACCGCGCGCGTGGCGGTGAACCGGCTCTGGCAGCAGTTTTTCGGCACCGGCCTGGTGAAGACCGCCGGCGATTTCGGGGCGCAAGGCGAGCCGCCTTCGCACCCGGAGCTGCTCGATTGGCTCGCGGTCGACTTCCGCGCGCACGGCTGGGACGTGAAGCGCTTCGTGAGAATGCTCGTGACCAGCGCCGCCTACCGGCAGGACTCGCGCGCCACCCCGCAACTGCTCGAGGTCGACCCCGAGAATCGCCTGCTCGCGCGCGGCCCGCGCTTCCGGCTCGACGCCGAGGCGATCCGCGACAATGCGCTCTACGTGAGCGGCCTGATGGATCATACGATCGGCGGCAAGCCGGTGAAGCCGTACCAGCCGGAGAAGATTTGGGAGCCGGTCGGTTTCGTTGGCTCCAACACCCGCGAGTACAAGCAGGACCACGGCAGCGCGCTCTACCGCCGGAGCCTTTACACCTTCATCAAGCGCACCGCGCCGGCGCCGAACATGACTACGTTCGACGCGCCTTCGCGCGAGTCGTACTGCACGCGGCGGGAGCGCTCAAATACGCCGCTGCAGGCGCTGATCACGATGAATGACATCCAGCACTTCGAAGCGGCCCGTGCGCTCGGCCAGCGCATGATGACCGAGGGCGGCATCACCCCCGCCGACCGCATCGCCTACGGTTTCCGCCTCGCGCTCGCCCGCAAGCCGCTCGAGACCGAGCGTGAGGTGCTCAAGCAGCTCTTCGAGCGCGAGCTGGCCCGCTACGCCGAGAACCGCGAAGCCGCCACCCAGGCCACCACTTACGGCGAATCCAAACCCGCGGCGAACCTGAATCCCACGGAGCTCGCCGCCTATACACTCGTCTCCAACGTCCTGCTCAACATGGACGAGACACTTACCAAGAACTAGCCAACTGCCATGCAGCCGCTCACCGATTACTCCATTCACCAAACCCGCCGCCAGTTTTTCAAGGCCGGCGGTCTCGGCTTAGGCGCGTACGCCTTCCACATGCTGGGCGGCAACGGCCTCGCCGCCGCGGCTAACTACGGCTCGAAAGTACACCCGGCCCTGCCCGGCCTGCCGCATTTCGCGCCCAAGGCAAAGCGTCTCATCTATCTGCACATGAACGGGGCGCCTTCGCAGCTCGATACGTTCGATTACAAGCCGAACCTGCAAGGCCACTTCGACAAAGAGTTGCCGGAGTCGATCCGCAAGGGCCAACGCATCACTACGATGACTAGTGGGCAGGCCCGCCTGCCGGTCGCGCCCTCCATGTTCAAGTTCGCGCAGCACGGCCAAAGTGGCATGTGGGTTTCGGAGTTGCTGCCGCACACCGCCGGCATCGTCGATGACATCGCCCTGGTGAAGACAGTCAACACCGACGCGATCAATCACGATCCCGCCTGCACTTTCCTCATGACCGGCAACGAGCTGCCGGGCAAAGCCAGCCTCGGTTCCTGGGTTTCCTACGGCTTGGGCAGCGAGAATGAGGACCTGCCCGCCTTTGTTGTCCTCACGCCTAGCTGGTCTTCCAAAGCAAACGCCCAGGCGCTCTTCACCCGCATGTGGAGCAGCGGCTTTTTGCCTACCAAGTATTCCGGCGTCGCCCTGCGCGCGCAGGGTGATCCGGTCCTCTACATCCAGAACCCGCCCGGCGTCGACCGCGACGACCGCCGCGCCATGCTCGATGCGCTCAGCAAGCTCAACCAAGGCGCCTTCCAGCGCTTCGGCGATCCTGAGACGCAGACGCGGATTGCGCAATACGAGATGGCTTTCCGCATGCAGGCCAGCGTGCCCGAGCTCACCGATCTCTCCGGCGAATCGAAGGAGACCATCGAGATGTACGGCCCCGATGTGCAAAAGCCCGGTACCTACGCCGCGAGCGCCCTGCTTGCCCGCCGCCTCGTCGAGCGCGGCGTGCGCTGCGTGCAAATCCTGCACCGCGGCTGGGATCAGCACGGCAATCTCCCGGCCGAGATCAAGGCGCAGTGCCTCGATGTCGACCAGGCCACGGCCGCCCTCATTAAAGACCTCAAGGAGCGCGACCTGCTCAAGGACACGCTCGTCGTTTGGGGCGGCGAATTCGGCCGCACCGTCTATAGCCAGGGCACCCTCACGCAAACTAACTATGGCCGCGACCACCATCCGCGCAATTATTGCATGTGGATGGCCGGCGGCGGCGTCAAAGGCGGCCTCGTCTATGGCGAGACCGACGACTTTTCCTACAACGCGGTCGAAAACCCCGTCCCGCTGCGCGACCTAAACGCGACCATCCTGCATTGCCTGGGCATCGACCACCACCGCCTCAGCTATTCATTCCAAGGCCTCGATCAAAAGCTCACCGGCGTGCTGGATTCGCATGTGGTGAAGGGAATCCTGGCGTAGGTCCCTCACACCTCCGCCAGCTCCCGCCCAATCGCCCCGCCGGAGAGGCGCAGCGTCTTGAGCGGCTCCGGGCCTTTGTAATGGCGCTTCAGACCGCTTTCCGTGAGCGCGCTGGCGGGCACGTTGATGATGAATTCCGCGAAGGTCTTCTCCACGCGATCGCGCTGGAGCTGCTGCCCTTTCTTGGTGGCCCAAAACTCCTCCTCGATCTTTTCCAGGGCCCGCGCGGCTTCCTCGGGGGCGAGGTCTTCGCGACGGCCGAGCAGCCACACAAGCTCCGGATCATCCGGCAGCGAGACCGGGAACGGCACATAGGCCGGCTTCACCTCTTCTTCGCCCAAGGCAATCGCGGCGTCGACCTTCACCCGGGTGCTCACCGTTCGGTCCGGCAGCGCGATTTCCACGGCCACGGCGGCGCCTTCCTCATCGGGAGTTAGCTCCACGTTTTCTTCACCGAACTTCCCCGCGAGCTCGCCTTGGAAATCCGCGATCGTCTGCGGCTCCAAGTCCGGCAGCGCGCCTTTTTCCACAAACTTCTCGAAGGACGCGATGTCCTTCATCAGCCGGACTTCCTTCGCCACCTCGTCGTAGATAGTCGAGGCCAGGAGAGGGTCGTTGGTGGCCTTCGGCAGCACTTTTTGGAGCAGCGCGAGGAAGTGCGCTTCGTTCATTCCTTTGGTCTTCATGCGGTGGAAAAGGGTCGGTCGGGTTGTGGCGGGCGGCGTTTCTCGCCGGTGGCAGGGCGCGGCGCAAGCAGATAGGTCCTGTAAGTCCTATCGGGCCAATTTCGCTGCCTCCCGCCGCCTCTACGGCTCCCGCAGCTCTCCCGGGAGCTTCATCTCAAACACCGTCTCCGCTTTGCCGGAGTGCTGTCCGTTCACCGTCGGCTCGAGGTCGAGCGACTGGTACGCCCGCTCGAGAGCGGGCGGATCGTTGCGCAGTTCTGGGAAGACAACGGCGAGCCGCTGTTTGATCCAGCGCTTGGCCATTTGACGATCCACCGGGTGCAGCGGCGTCTCGTGGCGGAACGCCCGACGGATCAGTTGGAAGACTGCTTTCATCGGCCCCGAGGATACCGCAATTCGCGAATCCGTCGAGCCTGAATCAGCCCGCCAGCCACCGCGCCAGGTGCGTCGCGAGGCATAAGGCGTTCAGGATCAGCAAGATAACTGCGGCCTTTGGAATTCGCGGCCCGCCCGCGCGAATCACCTCCGGCGCCCGGAGGAGATAGGCAATTCCTGCCGCCGCGAGCAGCCAGGTGAGGGCATTTTGCACTGGGGGCCATTCGGGCGTGGGCAGCCGCGCAGGGTACCAGAGCCAGAAAACGCGCACTTTCCAAGCGATCGGCTCAAGGTTCAGGTCCGTCGCCAGCGCCAGGAAGCCGGTAGCGATGGCGATTTGCCCGTGCGAGGCCCGGGCAAAGAGCCGCTGCGAAAGTTCGCGCGCGCCCAGCAGCACCACCACCCAGAGTAGGGGCCACCCGAGCGAAACCGGGCCGAGACGCCAGCCGAGGCGTTCCGTGAAGCGGATCGGCCCCAGCGGCCAGTTCGTAGAAGCGGAAAGCGCGCCGATCGCGAAGGCAGCCGCAAAAATCCCGAGCGCCCAGCGCCGCGCCGTCGCCAGGCCTCGCGCCTGCACGAGGCAGAGGTACGCATTGGCGGCGGCGAGCACCATCCAAAGGGGATCGACCATGCGGAGCAGAGAGCCCATCGTTTCGCCCATTGGCGCGGATTGGCCGGCAGCACGCTGGTCCGGCGTGAGGAAACGCCGCTGAGCCCACTCGGCCGCTTCAGCCTCACCGAACCCGCTTAACCAGACGACGCCCACCAGCATCGTCCAGAGGAGGAACCCGATCCAAAGCCCGCCGGCCAGCGGCTGAAGATAGCGGGCGAGGGGCGAGGGGCGCATGGCAGGTGACTCCAAAGTGAACGCTCCGCGGGGACAAGCCGCAATGCGTGCGCCCGAACTCCACGCAGGAGTAATAATAAATGGTGACGGCAAAAATCTCAGACTTGGGGCACGAAAGATGTTGTGCATGGAGCACGATGTCCCGCCAACAGCTCGACGCCCTCATCACCTCCATGATCCAGACTGCCGAAGGCATCTCGGATCTGCTTTTCGTCGTGGGCCGTCCGCCCCAGGTGGAAGTGTACGGCAAATTGAAGGCGGTGGAGCTCGATTCCCTCAACCCCATTCTCACCCCCGAGCAGACGGAACAAATTGCCGTGACCCTGCTGGCGGGGAGCGAGCGCCTCTACGCGGATTTCATGAGCACCGGCTCGTGCGATACCTCCTACGCCGTGCCAAACGTGGCGCGTTTTCGCGTGAATATCTTCAGGCAAAACGGCTGCCACGGGATCGTGATGCGCAAACTGAACACGCAAATCCCCTCGGTGGAGCAGCTTCGCCTTCCACAGATTCTGAAGCAGGTGGTGAAGGAGAAAAACGGCCTCGTTTTCGTGACCGGCGCCACCGGCAACGGCAAAACCACGACCCTCGCCGCGATGCTTCACGAGCTCAATAAGAGCGAAGATGTCCACGTCGTGACGCTCGAGGACCCCATCGAATATCTCCACCCGCACCTGCGTTCCACCTTCTCCCAGCGCGAGCTCGGCAAGGATTTCTCGGATTTCGCCACCGGCCTCCGGGCCGCGTTGCGCCAGGCGCCAAAAGTGATTCTCGTGGGCGAGGTGCGCGACCGCGAGACGATGGAGATCGCGCTGACCGCTTCCGAGACCGGCCACCTCGTGCTCGCCACCCTGCACACCATTTCGGCCGCGGCGACGATCAAGCGCATCCTCGGCTTCTTCACGCAGGAGGAAGAGGAGCAACTGCGCCAGCGCCTCTCGGAAACGTTGCGCTACGTGGTGAGCCAGCGCCTGGTCCCGCGCCGCGGCGGCGGCCGTCAGCTCGTCACCGAAATCATGGGGAGCAATCTGCGCACGCGGGAGGCGGTGCTGCTCGGCGAAAGCGAGCTCCGCGATTTCCACGATATCATCAGCGCGTCGCGCCCCGCCGGCTGGCACACCTTCGAGCACTCGCTCATCGAGAGCTTCAAGAGCGAGAAGATCACCGAGGATACGGCGATGAGTTTCAGCGTAAACAAAAGCCAAATGCGCAAGGACATCGACCTCGCAAAGAAAGAGATGTTCCCGCAGAGCGACGAGCCGACCGGCCTCAAGCTCAACTACGAGGATTTACATGTGGATCCGATGGCGACGTTTCGGCCGCTGGTGTGAGGCGGCCTTTTCCGCTCTCTAGCCGAAGGAGCCAGTAAGCCAGTAGTCAGTGGCCAGTCGGCTCGTTTCTGGCTTACTGGCTTATTTGCCCTACTCGTCCCATGCCTCTGCCCAAATACCACGGCATCATCCCCCCAATGATCACCCCGCTCCGCTCCCGCGATGAGCTGGATCTCCCCGGGCTGGAGCGGCTGATTGAGCACATCCTCGCCGGCGGCGTGCATGGGCTCTTCATTCTCGGCACCACCGGCGAAGGTCCGAGCCTCGGCTACCGGCTGCGCCGCGAGCTGATTGCGGAAACGTGCCGCCTAGTTAGGCGCCGGGTGCCGGTCCTGGTCGGCATCACCGATACCGCCTTTGTCGAATCCGTGAACATCGCGCGCGCCGCCGCCGATGCCGGCGCCGATGCGGTCGTGGTCGCGCCGCCCTACTACCTCCCCGAGGGACAGCCGGAGCTGGTGGAATACCTCGATCACCTGGTGCCGGAGCTGCCGCTGCCGCTCATCCTCTATAATATGCCCGCGGTCACGAAGGTGCCGATGGACCCGGAGACGGTGCGCACCGCGATGGATAATCCGCGCATCATCGGACTCAAGGACAGCTCCGGCAGCATGATCTATCTGCACCGGGTGCTCGCCTTGCTCCCCCGGCGTCCGGATTGGCCGGTGCTCGTCGGCCCGGAAGAGATGCTCCCCGATGCCGTGCTGGCCGGCGCCCATGGCGGCGTCAATGGCGGCGCCAATCTCTTCCCGCGGCTCTATGTGCGCCTGTTCGAGGCCGCGCGCGCCACCGATCTCCATCAAGTGCGGGAGTTGCACGCGAAGGTGATGCGCGTGAGCGAAAGCCTCTACCGGATCGGCCATCACTCCTCGGCGATCATCAAGGGTCTCAAGTGCGCCCTCTCCCTCTCCGGTCTCTGCGACGATTTCATGGCCGAGCCCTTCCACCGCTTCCGCGAGCCTGAGCGCGAGCGCGTGAGGCAAGCGCTGGCCGAGCTCGCCGATTGCGCCTGACTCTTACATTCGCTCCGGCAGCTCAATCCCAAGCAGGGTGAGGCCTCGGTGCAGCACGCTCGCCGCAGCCTGGCAAAGGAGGAGGCGCGTGTTGCGCACCACGCCCTCGGAGCGCAGCACGGGGCACGCCTCGTAGAAGCCGTGGTAGGTGTCCGCCAGCTCGTACAGATAATTGGCAAGCAGGTTGGGGCGATAGTCGTCCAGGATTTGGGGGACGATTTCGCCAAATTGCAGCAGCTTCTTCGCGAGCGCGAGCTCGGCAGGCTCCGTGAAGGAGGCCGGCTCATCGGGGTTCGCCGCCGCGCCGCCTTCGTCGGCGAGCTTCCGGAAGATCGAGCGAATGCGCACGTAGGCGTTTTGCAGATACGGCGCGGTGTTGCCGTTGAGACTGAGCATCCGATCCCAGGAAAAGACGTAGTCGCTCTGCCGGTTTGGCAGCAAATCCGCGTACTTCACCGCGCCGAGGCCGATGCGACGCGCGATCTCCTGCGCTTCCTCCGCGGGCAGCGCGGGGTTCTTTTCGGCGACGATCTTCAGCGCGCGCTCTTCCGCTTCATCGAGCAATTCGGCCAGGCGCACCGTTTCGCCGCTGCGGGTTTTGAACGGCTTTCCATCGTCTCCGAGGATTGAGCCGAACCAGACGTGCGCGAGCCGCACCCGCGCCGCCTCCTCCGGCTTCCAGCGGCGGAAGATGGCGAAGAGCTGCCGGAAATGGAGCTGCTGCCGGCCATCGGTGACGTAGACGATTTCGTCCGGGCTCCACTCGCGGAGCCGGTATTGAAGCGTGGCGAGATCGGTGGTCGTGTAATTCGCCGCGCCGTCCTTCTTGCGGACGAGCGCGGGATTTGGCCGCCAGCCAGCCTGGTCCTTGATGAGAAACGGGTCCTGCTCCGGCGGGGCCGAGCCATCGGAAAAGACGCAGATGGCGCCCTCGCTCTCCTGCGCGATGCCGCGCTCGCGCAACTCCTCCACCACCTCCTGCAGGCGCGGATTGTAAAAGCTCTCGCCGAGCGTGACGTCGAACTTCACGCCGAGCCTGCCGTAGATTTGATCGAACTGGCGCTGCGAAAGCCGGATCATCTCGTGCCAGAGCCTGAGATTCTCCTCATTGCCGCGCTGCAATTTCACCAGCTCAGCGCGCGCCTGCTCCAGGGTCGCCGGGTCTTCTCTGCAGCGCGCCGAGACCAGCTTGTAAATGCGCTCCATCTCACTGAGCGGATCGGAAGCGAGCGCCACCGGATTCAGCTCGGTCTTCCAGCCGACGAGCAGCATCCCAAACTGCGTGCCCCAGTCGCCGATGTGATTGTCGCGCACTACCTCGTGCCCGACGAAGGTCGCGATTCGCGCGAGCGCATCGCCGAGGATGGTCGAGCGGATGTGGCCGACGTGCATCGGCTTCGCCACGTTTGGGGAGGAGAAGTCGATGACGATCTTTTTCGGAATGGCCGGGGGCGGCACGCCGAGGCGTGGGTCCTTGAGAAATTCGCTGAAGCGCTCGGCGAGGAAGACGGGGCGCAGACGGAAATTAATGAAGCCGGCGCCGGCGATTTCCGGCGGCTCGGAGACATCGGACAGCTCCAGGCGTGAGATGATCTCCTGCGCGAGTTGCCGCGGGTTTGCGCGGCGCTGTTTTGCGAGCACCATCGCGATGTTGCTCTGGTAATCGCCGAAGCGCGTGTCGGTGGCAGGCTGGATGGTTGCGTCGGGCGAGTCGGCCGCGGCGCGGAGACGGGTTTGGAGGAGATGGGCGATGGTTTCCATGGTTGGGATCGCGGGTCCGCCTCTTAATCGTAGTCCTAATCTTAATCTTAATCCTCTCCGCCCGCCCGGAGACCAAGATTAAGATGATGATTGAGATTAAGAGGCTCCGCCCGCTATTTCCCCGAGCTCTCGAAGATCTTCAGGATTTCGTCGGCGTTCCCCGCCGTCCCCAGCCGCTCGCTCACCGACCGATCGTTGAGGAATTTCGCGATGGCGGCGAGGGTGCGGAGGTGGGTCTGGAACTGGTCCTTCGGCACGACGAAGAGCACGATGAATTGCACCGGCGCATTGTCGAGCGAATCGAATTCGATGCCGGTGGAGGAGCGCCCAAAGGCGGCCACCACCTTGTTCACGCGATCCGAAGAGGCGTGCGGGATGGCGATGCCGAAGCCGATGCCGGTGCTCATTGTGTCCTCGCGGGCACGCAGAGCGCCGAGAACCACGTCGCGGTCCTCCGGCTTGATCTGGTTTCTGGCCACCAGCAGATCGACCAGCTCGACGATAGCGGAACAGCGTTCGCTCGCCTGCATCTCCGGGATGATTTGCTCTTTCGAGAGTAGATTACCGAGGGTCATTCGTCGTTGCGATGCCGGGGGCGAAAGTGGGGCGACTGTGGGCAAGCCGCGTAGGGATGACAAGCGTGATTTGGCCGGGGCACGCGCAGGGCGCCGGACGAGACCTTTCCCCACGCTCGCTGCCCCTGCAACCCCTGATCGGTTCAATCCCTCCCATTCCCTCCCATTCCCTCCCACCCTAGCTCCCCTTCCGAAACGGATACGCCAGTTGCCCGAGGAAATTCTCCGGCACCGAATCGTCGTGCACCCCAAACTCCGTGGGGATCTTCCCCGCCGGCATGTAGAAGGTCCCAAACAGAATATCCCACACCGGCAGGAGCCCGGCGAAATTCGTGTCGATCGCCTCGTCCTCCTTGGTGTGGTGCCAGCGGTGGAAAATTGGCGTGGCCAGCACGTAGCGCAGCGGCCCGAAATCCCACGAGACATTTGCGTGGATCAGGATCGCGTAAAACGTGAGGAACGGCACGTAGGCCGCGATGGCGGCCGGCGAAAACCCGAGCAACACGAAGGGAATCGCCTGGAGCACCCGCGAGCCGGCTTCGTTCACCGGATGCAGCCGCACGGCCGAGAGCCAATCCAGCTCCTTCGAGCTGTGATGCACCGCGTGGTATTTCCAGAGCGGGCGCGAATGAAACCACCGGTGGCTCCAGTACCCGATGAAATCGCCCACCACCACGATCAGCACCGCTTGCAGCCAAACCGGCAGCTCGATCAGCGGGCCAAAACCCGCCGCGACCGTCTCCTTCTCCAGGTTCCAGCCGAGCAGCAGGAAGAGCGGCACCAGCGCCAGCAGCACCGCAAATTGCCCGATCGCCTTCGTGACCAGCGGCGTGAAGAACCAATAAATCACATCCACCCCAAACCCGCGCCGAAACTTTCGCTGAGCCCGGATGCTCGGCCACACAAACTCCACCGCCCAGAAGAGGAGGGTGAGGATGAGAAAGGCGATGCTGAGGCCGAGAAGGCGCGTGGTCATGAGTGGAAGCTGGTCGCTCGAAAGACGCACGGCGCGTCCGCGAGGTTACACAGCTTGCCGGGCTCCCCGCCCCTCCGTAGCCTTCCCTCATGCTCAAACTCGGACTCATCTCCGCCGCCACCTACGGCTACCTCGGCGCCGAGCGGCTGCCAGGCTCCCATCACGGCACCGCCTTCGCCACCTGCTTCAACGGCTTCGACGAGCAAAAGGCGAAGGAGTGGAAAGGCACATTCGTGCGTTCCGGCCGGCGCATCGAGGATGCGAGGGTCGTTCGGGTGTGGGACCCGCAAAAGGAATGGGCCCAGCGCCTCGCCGACATCTGCTCCATCGAAAAAGTCTGCGACTCGGCCGAGGAATGCGCCGATGGCGTCGACGCCGTGCTGATCGTGGACGACGGCAGCGGCGAGCATTGGAAATACGCCATCGCCCCTTTGAAAAAAGGCGTCCCCACCTTCTGCGACAAGCCCCTCGCCATGACCGCCCAGCATGCGCGCGAGATCGGCAAGCTCGCCCGCTCCACCGGCACCCGTTTCCTCTCGGCCAGCTCGCTCCGCTTCGTCCCTGATATCGTCGCACTCAAGCGCGACCTCGCCAGCCTCGGCCCGATCTACCTCGCCACCGTTGCCTGCGGAAACGACCTCGTCTACTACGGCATCCATGCCCTGGAGATGGCCTACGCGATCCTCGGTCGCGGCGCGGTCTCCTGCATCAATGTCGGCCAAAAGGGCCTGAACATCGTCCGCATCCGCTTCGCCGATCACCGCGACGTCGTCCTCATGGTCGGCGACAAAGAGTGGATGTCCGCCGGCTACCAGATCGATCTCTACGGCAAGAAAGGCTGGCGCACGCTGAAGCCCGACCTGAAAGACCTCTACTACTACCTGCTCATGGAATTCATGAAGCTCGTGCAAACCGGCGAAGAATCGGTCCCGATCGAGGAGGAGGTGGAAGTGATCGAGACGCTCGTAGCGGGCAGGCGCTCGCTAGAGGAAGGGCGGGAAGTATTGGTGGGGGAAAAATGACGGTCAACGCCAACCGCGCAGCCATTCAAGCCGGCCACGCATTTGCTCGGCCGATAAGCTGCGACTCAAACGGTGTTAACGCGATTACCCGCTCGCGCAAGGAGAGCGTGCCTTGGGCGAAAAAGACGATGCCCCCATGCTGCCGGCGCTCAAGAAGCCATTGCCGGTGGAGAAGCGTGTAGTCAGAAATGTTGTTGGTCACGATCGCCAGTCCCCGGCGTGCCGCATTCGCCAACTGGCTGGGATCCTCCGCGCGACGCATCCCACTCTCGTTGGTGGTTTCGACGTGCACACCGTGCTGGCGCAGAGCCGCGACGAGCGCCGCTGACTGACAATCCTCATCCAAATTGTAGCCGAGCCGGCTCAAGCAACTGCTGAGTGACGCACTTCCAGAGCTTCCGCCTCCAACCTATTCTCGAGGTCGATTTCCGCGCCGATCTCCGCCGGGTTCGCGAGCGCGTAAGTCATCGCCGCGTAGATTTCTGCCAGAGAGACATCCTGAAACTCCGTAAGCATGTCCTCAGGTGCGACGCCACTCAGGAACAAACGGTACACCGAGGTCACCGCAATTCTCCGATCGGCAATCCGCGCCCGACCACCACAGGTGCCGGGCGTTTTGACTGAGGCTGCCGATCTCCATATTTTCGATTTTTACTCTATTCGGCCCAAAACGGCCATAGCGCAATGGGACCGGACGAAACGAATGACTCATCTATTCGCGGGATATTATTTTTTTATCATCCTCGCGGAATCCGGTGGACTTCTCCGGATCCTCGCGGAACGGTAGCGGCTTCTCATGCCTGCTGTCGCCCTTGCCCCCCCAAAGGAGGAAGTCGCCGTTCAGGCGCCCCCGGCGCCGCAGCAGGAGAACGTCGTTTTGCCCCCGCTGCGGCGGGATTTGGTAATTACGAAGCAGCGGTTCGAGGAGCGAACCTACTTCGTCATCAAGGACCCCATTTCGCTCCAGTATTTCCGCATGTCGGCGGAGGATTACTTTCTCGCGACGCTCTTTGACGGCGTGCGCACCTTTGGCAAGATCCGGGAGATTTACGCGCGGCAGTACCCGCATGTGCGGCTGGAGTACACCGCCGAGGAGCTCAACGAGCGGGTGCTCCGCTTTGCCAACGACCTCGCGCTGATGCAGTTCCTCAGCGTGCAAGGCCAGCGGCTGAAGGCGCGCTACGACGCCGCCAAGCAGCAGAAAAAGAAGAAGGGGTGGCTCTACAACCTGGTAAACAACATCTTTTTCAAGCGCTTCTCGGTTTACGACCCCGACACGCTTTTCGGCAAAATGGCCAAGCCGGTTTGGTGGATTTGGACGAAGCCGGCGCTTTGGATTTCCGTCGCGCTGATCGTCGCTGCGGTGCTGGTGTTCGCGTTGAACGTGGGGCGCATCCGGCCCTCGATGCAGAACTTCTTCGCCTTCCACAACCTGGCCTTGATCTGGGTGACCACCATCGTGATCAAATCGATCCACGAGCTGGGCCACGGGCTCACGTGCAAGCATTTCGGGAGCGAGGTGCACGAGGTGGGCGTGATGTTGCTGGTCTTCACGCCGTACTTCTTCGTCAACGTCAGCGATTCGTGGGTGCTGCCGAATCGCAAGCACCGCATCCTCATCTCTGCCGCAGGCATTTACGTGGAGCTGATCTTGGCGGCCTTCGCCACCTTCCTGTGGGCCGTGGTACAGCCCGGCTCGTTCCAGGATTTCCTGTTCAACGTGATCGTCATCGCCTCGTTCTCCACGATCGTCTTCAACGCGAACCCGCTGATGCGCTTCGACGGGTACTACATCATGACGGACCTGATCGAGGTGCCGAACCTGCAGGCAAAATCGCGCGCGCTCGTCACGCATCAGATCAAAGGCGCGCTTTTTGGGGCCGGCGGCGAAGACCCGGTCCTCGCCCGTATGCCGCTGCCAAAAAAGCGCCGCGCGCTTTTCTACACATACGCGGTGCTCTCGTGGATTTACGGCTACTATGTCATCTACAGCCTCACTTGGTTCATGTCGGACCAGATGGCGGCGTACGATCTGAGAAATGTCGGCCGTTTTCTGGCTTTCTCGGCGTTGCTGGCCTGGGTGATCATGCCCTTCTGGGCTTTTTTCAAAGGACTCAAATTGAAACCTGAAGACTGGAAAACGGGCGGGCGGATGCGCCGGCTCATGCTGATCATGGGCGTGTTGCTCGGGGGATTTGTGATCCTCTGCTTCACGCCGTGGAATTTCAAAATTCACCGCTCTGGCGCGGTCGAGCTCGCCGAGCCGGAGGAAGTGCGCCCCGAGGTGCCCGGCTTCGTCGCGGAGATTTTCGTGAAGGAGGGCGATCAGGTGGAGCCCGGCCAGCGCCTGGCGCGGCTCTCCAATCGCGAGCTGGAGCAGCAGGTGGTCTCGCATGAGCAGCACGTCCAGGTCTCGCGGGCCAACATGCAACGGGCGCTCGCCTTGGAAAAGCCGGTCGAGTACAAGCAGCTCGAAAGCCAGGCGGCCGAGTACGAGGGCAAGCTGGCGCAGGCGCGCAAAGATGTGGCGAACCTCGAGCTGAAGGCGCGCACCAAAGGCACCGTCCTCACCCGTGAACTCTACAAGAAACAGGGGCACCTCGTGAAAAGCGGCGAGGAGTTTTGCGAGATCGGCTCGCTGAACCCCATGATGATCAAGATGGCGCTCAGCGAGAAGCAGGTGCGCTACGTGGAAAAAGGCCAGCTCGTGGAGCTGAAGGCCGATGCCTACCCGTGGAAGACTATCCGCGGCAGCATCGCCGAGGTGCATCCGATGCTCCTCGCCAAGGACCTGCCCGCCGCCCTTTCCGCCCGCCGCGCGGGCGACGTCCCGACAGGCGTCGACGCGCAAGGGCACGAGATTCCGCTCGAGCGCACTTTTGAGGCGCGCATCCAGGTGGACAACAGCGAGGGCCTGCTCCGGCCCGGCATGACTGGTCATGGCAAGATTCACGCCGGCCGGCGGCTCTGGGGAAAGCTGATGCTTCAGTCTCTCCTTGACCTGGTGAGTCTCGATTTCCGTTTTTAGCGCGATGTTTACTTCGATCCGGCGGACCTGCACCGTGCTGGCAGCCGTCTACCTTTCCGGCAGCGGCCTCGCGCACGGACAGGTGACTGAGGCATCGGCCGCGGCGCCGGAGAAGGCGCGGGAGGAGACGAGCAAACCGCCCACGGTCGAAAACACGAAGGCGCGCAGCGTGGAATGGTTCGACGGGCGTCCGACCGAGGAGATCTCGCTGCGCAGCGCGATCGAGCTGGCGCTGAAAAACAATCTCGATGTACAGTTCGATCGCGTGGGGATCAACGTGGAGCGGGCGCGGATCAAGTTCGCCGCCGGTGTGTTCGATCCTGTTTTCCGGATGAGCACGCAATATCAGGATGTGCGCCAGCCGCAGGATATAAACAATCCGAGCACCACGCAGAACATCCTGGCGCAGCAGCAATTGCAGCTTCAGCTCAACTCCTTCGCGCAACAGCTCCAGCTTTCGAATCTCGAAATCGCCAATCGCGCCTCGCAAGCGAACGCCAGCATCACCGAGCTCAACATCCAACGGGGCTTGCAGGGCCTCCCGCCGATCCAACTTCAACAGGTGAATACCGGCCAAATTCTCCCGGTAAACCCGACTGCCACGCCGCAGCTCTCGAACATCATCACGCTGAACCGCCAGGGTTTGCAGTTCCAAACGAGCGTCGCCGGCCGGACGGCCCTCGGCACGCAGTACGCCTTCCAAGCCACGGTCAATCGCTCGCGCAATACCTTCAGCAGCGATCCGAATCCGGTGGAGACGCTTTACGATAGCTCGGTGGCGCTCAGCATCCAGCAGCCGCTGCTGAAGAGCTTCGGCACCGACGTCAATCTCACCGAGCTTCGCACCGCGCGTATCAACGCCAAGGTGCAGACGCTCACGTGGAAAAACAGCATCTCCACCGCCGTGCAGGGGGTTATGGCGGCGTATTACGACATGGATTACGCGCTGAAAGACATGCAGGTGCGGGAAGACTCCATCGCCGCCGATAGCAAATTGGTCGAACTCTACCGCCGGCGGGTGGAGCTCGGGTTTGGCTCGCCGCTCGATATTCAGCAGGCCCAAGTCGCCGTCGCGACCGCTCGCGAGCTGCTGCTCTCCTCGAAAAACCTTTTCCTCGAACGGCAGTACACGCTGAAGCAGCTCATGTCCGAAAAGTTCAATACGGCGGATCCGCGCATTTTCGTCCCCACCAACGCGCCTAATCTCACCTCGCCGAAGGGGAGCCGAGTGACGCTGCTCCAGGAGGCGTTCCGCAACCGGTACGACTACCAGGCGCTCCTCCTCAATGCCGAGGCGCTGAACTTGCGGCTTCGCTTTGCCAAAAACCAGCTGCTCCCCAGCCTCGACCTTACCGCCACGTATGGGCTGAACGGCCTCGGCAGCAGCTTTGGCGCGACCACCGGCGATACGTTCAGCGGGAACAATCCGCAGTGGTCGGTCGGCATCCAACTCGAAATCCCGTTTGGCAACCGCCAGGCCAAAGCGCAGTACGACGCCATCGCCAGCCAGAAAGAGCAGACCATCATCCGGCTGCATCAGCGTGAGAACGAAGTCGGCATCGGCGTGGACAACGCCCTCTCCCGCATCGAGACGCTTCGCCAGCGCCTCGCCGCCGCCCGCGAGACCCGGGAGTTCGGCGAGGAAGCCGTCCGCATCGGTTTCCGGCGCCTCGAAGAAGGCCTTATCTCCGCCTACGACCTCACCGAGCAGCAGCGCAAAGTCTACGACGCCAAATCCCGCGAGCTTGCCGCCTCGGCCGATCTCAACAAAGCGATCACTACGCTTTGGCTCGCCACCGGCACCGTGCTGGAGCGCCAGGGCATCTACTTCGATGAGCCCAAGGACAAATACGCGCCCCTTCCGAGCGCCTTCATGGAGGGGGATCGCCCGGTTCCGGTGCAATCCGCGGAAAGCAAGAATCCCACTCCTCCGCGCAAGGCCGAGCCGACCAAAAAGCGGCGGGAGGGACCGTCCTTCCGCGCGCGGTAGACTCCACCAGCGCGCCAGTTAGTTACCGTCGCCCCGGCAGGAACCGCCCCAGCTTCCGTCGCACGAGCTTCGTGACTTCGTCCAGCTCGCCGACTCGCAACGCGATCGCCACCGCAAAAAAGGCCACCCCGCCGGCGGCGATGACGGCAAAGAGCGAAAGGGCGCGCGGCAGCAGTCCCATCGTGCTCCAACCCGCGAGCACCCAGCGCTGCCCGGCCCAGCAGCAAAGCGCGAGCGCCGCGCCGGCCATCGCGATCTTCAGCAGCGTGCGGAGCATCTGGCGGGTTTCCAGCACGCCGGTTTCGCGGCGCATCAGCCAGTAGAGCACCAGGAAATTGCACATCGCCACCAAGCCGGTGGAGAGCGCCAGCCCGCGATGCCCGAGCCCGAGCCGGAACGTGAAGACCCAGTTTAGCACCAGGTTCACGAGGATCGAAACGAAGCTGACCAGCATCGGCGTGTTCCGTTTCTCGATGGCGTAAAAGGCCGGCGCGAGCACCTTGATCCCGGAGTACGCGACCAGCCCCACCGCGTAGCACTGCAGCGCCGCGGCGGTTTGCAGCGTGCTTTCGGGCCCAAACCTGCCGCGCTCGTAGATCAGCGAGATGATCGGGTGCGCGAGCATGATCAGGCCAATCGTGGAGGGGATGGTGAGCAGGAAGGCCAGCCGCATCCCGTGCGCCAGCGTCGAGCGGAAGCCGATCTTGTCGCCGGCCGCCACGCTGCGCGAAACGAGCGGCAGAGTCACCGTGCCGATCGCCACGCCGAAGATGCCGAGCGGCAATTGCATGAGCCGGAACGAGAAGGAGAGCCAGCTCATCGGCCCATCGCCCAGCTCGCTGGCGAAGCGGCCGTTGATCATCACATTCACCTGCACCGCGCTCGCCGCCACCACCGCGGGCGCCATTAACCGCAACACCTGCCGCACCCCGCTATCGCGCCACCGGAAATCCGGGCGAAACCCGAAGCCCACCCGGCGCAGCGAGGGACACTGCACCAGCAACTGCAGCGTGCCGCCGATCAGCGTCCCGATCGCCAGCCCGAAGAGCGAGCGCACCCCGAACTGCGGATCGAGCCACCAGGCCAGGGCCACGCCGCCGATGATCGAGCCCAGATTGAAAAAGCTCGAGGCCATCGCCGGCACGCCGAAAACATCGCTTCGCGTTGAGCATCCCCATCGCCAGGGCGGCCAGCGACACCAGCAGGATGAACGGAAACATCACCCGCGTGAGCTGCACCGTGAGCGCCGCCTTTTCCGGCGAAAACCCGCCCGCCAAAAGCTGGATCAATTGCGGGGCGAAAAGGATTCCGGCCAGCGTCAGCCCGCTCAGCACCACCACGATCATCGTGGCGATCTTGTTCGCCAGCTCCCAAGCCGAGGCCGTCCCTTCGTTGGCGATCTTCTTCGAAAAAGTCGTCACGAAGGCCGTCGAGAGAGCCCCTTCCGCAAAGAGATCGCGCAAAAGGTTCGGCACCTTGAACGCCATAATGAATGCATCCATCCCAAACCCGGCCCCGAACAGCTTCGCCAGAATCAATTCCCGCGCCAGGCCCAGGATGCGGCTGCACATCACGGCCAGCCCGACCGCCCCCGCGGCCCGAGCATTCACCTTCCGGGAGCTATTGGGAACCGCCGCGGACGGCGCATCTTCTTCAGACATGAGCGAGGGGGAAGGAAGCGGGTGTCGAGGCATCAAGCAACCTGAAACACGGGCTCCCCCCGTCGCCTTGACGCGCCGCCCCACCTCCGCTACCCTCCCGGCGCTTATGTCCAAGCCCACCCTGGCGCCCCTCGTTCTCCTCGCGGCTTCGCTGCTCATTTCCCTGCCGCTGGAGGCCGCGGTACTCTATCGTTCCACCGAGGGCTGGACGGTGGAAGGCGAGGCCGGCGATCTCGATCCCGTAACGGCCGAGCAGATGACCCGCGCGGAAGCGGCGGAAACCGAAGGCAATCTCGGCGCCGCGCTCGACGGCTACCGGCTCCTCGTGAAGCGCTGGCCGAATTCGCCCGTGGCGCCGAAGGCGCAGCGCAAGGTCGGCATCCTTCTCGAGCGGAGCGGCCAGTACAACAAAGCCTTCGAGGCCGACGAGCTCTATCTCACCAAATATCCGCGTGGCGATGACTTCGATTCCGTGGTGGAGTCGATGTTCAAGATCGCGAAGATCTTCCTCGATAGCGAAAAGAAGAAGCTCCTGGGCGTGCCGGTCGGCTCGCAGATGCCGCGGGCGCAGGCGATGTTCGAATCGATCGTGAAAAAGGCGCCGTTCTCCAAGTGGGCGCCGCTCGCGCAGTTCAACGCCGGCCAGGCGCTCGAAAAGCAGGTGAAATATCCCGAGGCCATCGCCGCCTATCAGGCCGTGGTGAACCGCTACCCGACCGACGCGATCGCCGATGACGCCCTCTACCAGATCGGCTACGTGCGGCTGCGGGATTACCGCGAAGGCTCCTACGACCGCGCCTCGGCGCTCAAGGCCCGCGAGGCCTTCGAGGATTTCATCAACCGCTATCCGGAAAGCGAAAAGACCGCCCAGGCGCGCGAAAACCTGAAGACCCTCGAGGGCGGGCAGGTCAAGGGCGCCCTGCAGATCGCGAAATTTTACGACAAGACGAAGCAGTACAAGGCGGCGGTCATTTACTACAACGACGTGATCAAACAGCAGCCGGATTCCCCGGACAGCACCTTCGCCAAGACCCGCATCGCCGCGCTCCGCGAGCAGGTGGGCGAAGACGCCCTGCGCGCCGGCCCCGAGAAAACGGAGACCGGCGCCCGCGCGGTGGCCCGCCGCAAGCTCCAGGCGAAGGTCGATACCGCGTCGCGTCCGGATTACGTCGGACCGCCGGTGGTGGTCGCCCAGCAGCCGATCGAGACCGCGCCCGGCCGGCCGCAGTTGCGCACTTCGCCGCAGAACCTCGGGCCCGTGCCCGCGGTCGAGCCGCCGCTGCCCACGTCGCAGCCCGAAGCGCCCAAGCCGGCGCCGGAAGCGGCCACGCCTCAGTAAGGCAGGCGGAGAAGAAAGCTTGCCTCTCGCGCGCGGGCGAGGAATAGCTGCGGCCCGCTCGCGCGGTCTGCCCATTTTCCATCCATGCGTCGTCCCTCACTCCTCGCCCTTTCGCTCGCCTGTGTGGCCACCCTCCTCGCCGGGTGCGCCGGCTATCACCTCGGCCCGGTCAAGCCGAAGCGCTACGAGAATATCCACACCATCGCGGTGCAAAATTTCAAAAACCAGACGCTGGAGCCGCGCCTGGAAGTGCTGATGGCCAACACGCTCATCAAGCAGATCCAGCAGGACGGCACCTACAAAGTGGTGAGCGAAAAAACCGCCGACGCCATTCTCGAGACCGACATCGAGGAGCTCGATCGGCGGCCTGCACGCAACCGCACCGGCAACGTCCTCCTCGCCCGCGAGTACACCCTGATCATCCGCGTGCGCTACCGCTTCTATCGGCGCGACAACGGCCAGGTGCTCGAATCGCGCAGCGTGCAAGGCCAGACCAGCTTCTTCACCAGCGGCACCAGCATCGGGGGCGGCGATCTTATCGAGGCCGATGTGAATCAGGACGAACGCCAGGCGGTGCCGCTCGCCGTGGAGGATCTCGCCGTGCGGCTGACTTCGCAGATCACGGAGGGGTGGTAGCCGTTCGCGCCGCGTGCTCTACCTTGTCGCCACGCCGATCGGGAACCTTGGCGACATCACGCTCCGCGCCATCGAAGTCCTCCGCTCGGTGGATCTGATCGCCGCGGAAGACACGCGCCATTCCGGCCACCTTCTGCGCCATCACGGGATCGCCAAGCCGCTCGTCTCCTACCACGAGCACAATGAGGCCCGGCGGACCGCCGAGCTGATCGAGGAGCTCGCCGGCGGGCGCAATATCGCCGTGATCACCGATGCCGGCCTGCCGGGCATCTCCGATCCCGGCCACCGACTCCTCCGCGCCTGCATCGCGCGCGGAGTGCCGTACACCATCATCCCTGGCGCCAGCTCCGTGCTCACCGCGCTCATCGGCTCCGGCTTCCCGGCCGAGACCTTTACCTTCCGCGGCTTCCTCCCAGTGAAAAGCGGCGGCCGGGAACGCGAGCTCCGTGCCGCCGCGGAACGCGAAGAAACCACCATCTTCCTCGAATCCCCCCACCGGCTCCTCAAGACCCTTCTGGCCTGTACGGAGCTCATGCCGGAACGCCCAGTCTGCGTCGCCCGCGAGCTCACCAAGCAGTTCGAGGAGTACCGTACCGCCCTGCCCGCGGAGTTGCTGGCGCACTACACCGCCAAGCCGCCCAAGGGCGAAATCGTCCTCCTGGTGGCGGCACGCGGTTAGCTTTTGGGCGCGGGGAACCAGACGTAGAGCATGAAGTAGACGAGGACGCCGGTGACGGAGACGTAGAGCCAGATGGGCCAGGTCCAGCGGGCAAGGCGGCGATGGCGTTCCCAGCGCTGGCGGAGGGCGGGGATGACGGTGAGGAAGACGAGGGGAACGGTGACCATCGCAAGGATGGTGTGCGGAATGAGGATGGCGAAGTAGAGAACCTTCGGCCAGCCGGCGTGGGCGAACTGAGTGACGCTGGTGACGTTGAAATGGTAGGTGAGGTAGCAGGCGAGGAAGAGCGTGGAGGTGGCCAGCGCGGCGGTCATGGCACCGATGTGCACGGTCTTGTTGTCGTTCTTGATGGAGACGAGGCCAATGAGGATGAAGAACGTGGAGAGCGCGTTGAGCGAGGCGTTGATGGGCGGGAGATCCTGGATGCTCATGGCGGTCTACTCTTTTTCCAGGCGGCGGATGTCGGCGAGGAGGCGCCTGGTGTCGCCGGCGAGACCATCGTAGAGGCCGCGGACGGTGCCGGCGCGATCGACGAGGAGAAGCTTGGTGCTGTGGGTGATGGGCTCCGCCGCTTTCGGGTCTTCGGAAAGGCCTAGCTTTCAAGCCTTCGTTGGCCAGCTTGTAGATGTCGGCCTTCGGCCCGGTGAGGAAGAGCCAGCGGTCGGAAGCGCCGAATTGTTTGGCGTAGGCGCGGAGGACTTCGGGGGTGTCTTTTTCCGGGTCGCTGGAGATGGAGACGAGGCGGACGTCGGGGTCGGCCGGCGAGCGACTTGTGCAGGTCGCTGAGGCGGCTGGTGAGCATCGGGCAGGGGCCGGGGCAGGTGGTGTAGAAGAAATCGGCGACCCAGATTTTGCCTTTGAGCTCGGCGAGGGTGGCTGGCTGCCCGCTGCGCTCGGTGAGGGTGAAATCGGGCACGGGCCAGAGCGGCGAGAGATCCTGCCCGAACCCGGCGCCGCGAGTGGCCAAGCGCTCCTGCCGGATTCGAAAAGTAGTGATGCCCGCGACGATGGTGATCGCCACGGCGAGAATAAAGATGAGCGGTCTCAAGGGTCAGCTTTTCGTGCAGACCATGAGGCCGAGGAGGAGCGGCAGGAAGATGATGGAGGCGAAGAAGAGGCGGCGGGCGCTGCCGCGATCACGCTGGAAGAGAAACTGCAGCGCGAGCAGCAGCAGCATGGAATCGAGCGCGAGCGCGCCGGCGAGGTAGTCGGAATTGGTGAGGCCGGCGGCAAAGGGCACGACGCTGATGAGGCCGAGCGCGAGAGTGTAGAGAAGGCTCTGCATCGGCGGTGGCGGCGCCGCTCGCGGTCGTCGCGCGGGAGCATGACGAAACCGGCCTGCGCGTATTCGTCGCGATACATCCAGGCGATGGCGAGGAAGTGCGGCATTTGCCAGGTGAAGAGGATGCCGAAGAGCACCCACGCGCCGAAATCGAGCGAAGGACGGGCGGCGGTCCAGCCGATCATGGGCGGGATGGCGCCGGAGACCGCGCCGACGAGCGTGCAGAGCGAGGTGCGCCGCTTCATCGGCGTGTAGAGAAAAATGTAGATGAAGATGGTGGCGGCGGCGAGGGCGGCGGTGAGCGCATTGACCGTCGAGCCAGAGCCAGGCGATGCCGGCGAGGGCGAGGGCGACGCCGAGCCAGAGCGCGTGAGCGCGGCGCATCGCGGCCGGCGGGGAGCGGGCGGTGCCGGGTGCGCTCCATCAGGCGATCGACGTTGGACTCCGCGACTTGATTGAGGACAGCGGCGGCGGCGGCGGCGAGGGTGGTGCCGAGCACGGCGTGGAATAGACGGAGCCAATCGAGGGCGCCGGTGGCGGCCATGCAGTAGCCGACCAAGGTGGTGATGACGACGAGCAGGCTGAGGCGCGCCTTGGTGAGCTGCATCAGGTCGCCGGCGAGGCCGGGAGCGGCCTCGGTTTCGAGGGAGATGGACTCGGCGGTGGTGAGGTGGGACATGTGGGGCTAAGAGGCGCTGAGGCGCTCGGGCGGAGGGGAGTAAGAGTACGAGGGTGAGTAGGAGTAGGAAGGGCAAGGGGAGCCCGCGGCTCGGAGGCGCAACGCGAGGAGGAGGGTGGTGGCCAAGAGGAGAGCTCCATTCACCACGTGGACGGTGGTGAGCGTACGAGGTTTGGCGTGCCAGATCACGAAAACGCCGAGCGTAAGCTGAATTGCGAGGAGCGCAAGCGCGAGGGAGGCGGGGCGGGTGAAGCGGGGCTGGCCCGCGTAAGAGCGAAGGACTCGGATGGCGAGGGCGACGAGGAGGGCGGTGACGAGAAGCGCGCCGAGGCGGGTGTGGGCGAAATTGGTGTCGGTGTAGGGGCCGTGGACCGCGGGGAGCCAGGAGCCGGTGGGGCTCGCGGCGGGGAAGGTGGGAATGGCGAGGCCGGCGCCGAGGTGGCGCATGGTGGCACCGAAGAGCAACTGGACGAAGAGGGCGCCGATGGCGCACCATGCGAGGGCGCGGAGGCCGGAACTTGCGCGCGTGGCGCTGGGGAGCTCGCGCCAGGCGGGGGAAAGGAGGGCGGCCACGGCGACGAGGAGGCAGAGCTCGGCATGGGCGAGGCAGGCGTGGGAGATCCGGTAGACGATGGCGAGATCGGGGTTGCCGGCGGTTTCGATGACGACGCGGAGTCCGCCGAGCGTCGCCTGAAGGCAGACGCCGGCGAAGGCGGCGAAGGCCGCCCAGCGGACGGGGGCCGTGGCGGGGTCGCGCGTGCGGAAGAGGAGGAGGGCCACGGCGAAGACTCCGGCGAAGGACCAGATGCCGAGATGCATCAAGACGATCGACGGTGCTTTGAAGAGGTAGGCGACCAGGCTGATGATTGGGGCACAGCTCACGGCCCAGAAGAGGGCTTTGTAGTTCCGCCAAACGGCGGCGCAGAGGACGGTGACGAGCAGGCCGACGATCATGGCCATTTGGCGGTGGCCGTGCTCCATGCGGACGGGAAGATTGGCCCACCAGCCTTCCGGGTTCAGGGAACCGAAGCTGAGGGGCCAGTCGGGGACGGCCATGCCGGCTTGATGGCTGGTGACGAGGCCGCCGAGGAAGAGGAGAACGAAGGTCGCCGCGACGACGACTTTCGCGTAAACGGCGAGCCAGGGACGGGGTTCGGGTGGCGGCACGGAATCCACGGCTATTCGGGTTTAGCCCGGGCGGGGCTGGAAGCGTGGGCGCTCGCGACAGCTCGGCGCGCGAGGCAATGAGGGAACTTCACTCGCGACCGGGGCGCTCCTTCTCCTAGTGGGGCGCTAGCGGACGGCAGGGGCGCTGGCGGGGGTGGGCTGGGCGCCGGGATTCGACACGGCGGGCGGGGAGCCAGCGGGAGCGGTGGAGCCAGCCGGGGCCGGCGCGGCCAGGTCGGGGTGCTGGAGCTTGAGGGTTTCGAGAGCCCACTCGTCGAAGGTGGCTTGGGGCTCGACGATCATCTGGGCCTTCATGGCGTAATGGCCGGCGCCGCACAGCTGGGCGCAGACGATTTCGTATTGGCCGGCCTTGACGGGCCGGAACCACATGGGGATGCGCTGGCCGGGGATGGCATCCTGATCCATGCGCATGGCATGCAGGGAGAGGCTGTGGATGACGTCCTTGGAGCCGATGTCGATGACGGTGGGCCGGTAGTTGACGAGGTGCAGCTCGTTCTTGGCGACGAGGTCGTCCTTGCCGGCGGGGTCGTTCGGGTCGATGCCGAGGGGGTTGCTCGCGTTGATGAGGCGGGAGTCGGATTTGCCGAAGACGCCGTCAGGGCCAGGGTAGTGGAAGTTCCAGGCGAATTGCTCGCCGATGGCGCGGACGCGGAGGGCGTTTTCCTTATCGGGGATTTCGGAGACGCGGCGGCCCCAGAGAGGGACGGCGAAACCGAGGAGCAGGACGGCTTCGATGACGACGACGAGGAACTCGAGGTGGGCGGAGGCTTTGCTCTTGACGCCGTGGTAGTTGGCGCGGGGATGCCGGCTGTGGTGGAAGCGGAAGATGGCGTACATGAAGTACGCGGACCACCCGATGAAAAGCACCAACATGAACCAGTGGCAAAACTCGAGCATGTGGTCGATCGTCGGACCGTGATCCGAGGCGTTCGGGACGATCCCCATAAGCTCGTTGAGCAGGGCGAGTTGAGCGGGCATGATGGCGGGCGAAGAAGGAGACTAGGGACTTGGAGGGTGTCGCTAGTGGTTAGATTAAGATTGGGATTAAGACGAAGATTAAGACGAAGATTAAGAGGGGATTGCTAGACGAGCGGGCCTTGGCCGGAGCGGCGGGCGATGCTCACGGCAACGGAGATGATGAAGGTGAACATGACGCCCAGGCAACCGAGCATGACGAAGATCGCGGCGTTGAGGGCTTCGCCGGTGATTCGGGTCGGCGCCCATGCAGACGGTGCAGGCTTGGGAGGAAAAGGGGGCGAAGAGAAGGAGCGCGCCGAGGAGGGTGCTCGCGGCTTTTGGGCGGAGCGAAGTCATGTGATGATGTTTTTCGCTTTGCGGAAGAAATAGACGCCGTAGATGGCTAGGATGAGCGCGACGGCGAGGGAGGTGTAGGCGAAAGCGGGGGCGGCCTGAGTCTGAAAGGCCCAGACGGCGCAGAAGACCGCGAGGGAGATCGAAGCTAGGATGAAGATGATGTGGAAGACTTTGAGCGACATCAGTTAGTCAGTAAGCCAGTAAGCCGGAACTTAATGCTGGTTATAGTAGGTTTGGCCGCTTCCGGTTTCGGTCGGGCCGTGGCCGCCGATGGGGTCGACCCAGTGGAAGAGGGTGAGGAAGAAGAGGCCGGCGACAAAGATGGCGGTGAAGAAGAGAAAGCGCCAGATGGTGATGCGCTCGCCTTTCAAGTGCATGAAGATGGCCGCGACGAGGCCGGCTTTGAAGGTGGCGACGAGCATGCGCGATGATCATGTTCCAGCCGTGCCCGCCGAACCATTTGTCGAAGTCGAGGTAGGAGAGGAAGACGGTGAAGCCGGTGAGGAGAATGAGGGCGCCGCCGACGAGGAGGTAGCCTTTGACATGCTTGGCGACGTGCTCGGCGTCATGGCCGGGCGCGTGCGGATCGTGGACGTGCGGGGCGGGAGCGGGATTCGGCAGATGGGTATGCAGCTCGGCCATGGCTTTTAGAGGAGGTAGAAGATCGGGAAGACGAAGATCCAGACGAGGTCGACGAAGTGCCAAAAGAGGCCGGAGACCTCGACGCGATTGGCCATGTGCTCGGGATTGCGCAGGTAGAGCTTTTTCCCGAACAGCCAGAGGTAGGTGAAGACGAGGACGCCACCGAGCACGTGCAAGCCGTGCAGGCCAGTGATCAGGAAATAGGTGGCGAAGTAGGTGCTGTGGCGCGGGACAAAGGCGCTGGCCCAATCGACATCCGCCGCGTGGATCTTGGCGATTTTCTCGCTGCGCGGCTTGGGCAGGAAGCTGGGGCGATCGTTGGCTGGATTGTTGGGGTCCGCGTTGGCGGCATCGACCTGGAGCTCGTACTCGAGGATTTTGGTTCCCTTCTCGAATCGAAGTTTGTCGAGCTCACCCGGCGAGTGGACATGCAAGGTCTCGTGATGACCGTTGCGCTCGATCTCGACGGCGTGGAGATGGCCGGCGATTTCGTAGCGCGGGCCTTCCACGCGGTGGGCGTTGTGCTCCTTCGAGCCGAGGAACTCCTCGTACTTGGCGACGGAGTCTTTTTTGATGAAGACGCCGAAGTGGTGAAACTTTTCCGGCCACTCAAGTAGAGCTTCACGAAAAGGAAGATGGCGCCGCAGAGGATCGTGACGCCCATGTAGAAGACGTACTGGTTCCAGCGTCGCATCTTCAGGGCGGCCCAAGCCAGGATGACCGTGACCGAGGAGGCGATCAGGATGACCGTGTTGATGGTGCCGACGGGCACGTTCAGCAAACCGTGCGGCCAGTAGCCGTGCTCGCGCCGATGCGCAGGAAGATGTAGGCGGAGAAGAGTCCGCCGAAGAGCATCACTTCCGAGGCGAGGAACAGCCAGATGCCCAGCTTGGCATTGTAGAGGCCGGTATCGGGCCGGGCGGAGACTTCGTAAGGAATTTGCATTGTTACGTGCGAGGAGAGCGGTACGCGGGGACGAATGAGTGGGCTAGCTCGGGCCTTCGGAGCGGGGCGGCGTCGGTGGCCGGCGAATGAGGCTCGGCGGGGCTTGCGGGCCTTTGGCCGGCGCTCGGTCTGCGGGCGTGAAATCCTTGTCGGCGCCGGGTACGCTGTATTCGTAGGGGCCGCGATAGACGTGGATGTCGGCTTGATCGAAGTTGCCGTGGCCGGGAGGCGTGGGCGCGTCCCATTCGACGGTGGTGGCATTCCCACGGATTGCGTCCGGCACGTTCTGCCCTTCCAGATGCTCTAGAAGAAATTGAAGATGAAGGGGAACTGGGCCAGGCAGAGCAGGAAGGCCGAGTTCGACATGAACTTGTTCCAGTGAATGACGGGCGCCGGCGAGTTGATCGTAGGTCGACGCCGCCATCGTACCAGCGGCGGTGCACGCCAGCCATGCCCTGCAGGAACATGGGGAAGAAGATGCCGTTGATGAAGATGAGCGACCGCCAGAAATGCACCCTGCCCGAGAACTCGTTCATCATGCGGCCGGTCGCCTTGGGGAACCAATAATAGACGCCGGCGAAGATGGCGAAGATCGTGCCGGGCGCGACGACGTAATGGAAGTGGCGCGATGATGTAATAGGTGTCGTGCAGGTAGAGATCGACGGCATTGAAGGCGAGCGGGATGCCGGTGAGGCCGCCGATGCCGAACATCGGCAGGAAGGCCGTGGCAAACAGCATCGGCGAGGTAAATCGGATCGAGCCGCCCCAAAGCGAGATGCAGCAAGCGCCGTGAGCAGGATCACCGAGGGCACCGAGATGATGATCGTGGTCGTCTGGAAAAACGCGGCCACCTTCGCGCCCATGCCAGTCATGTACATGTGGTGCGCCCAGACGATGAAGGAGAGGAACGCCGAGCACGAAGATCGCGCCGACCATCGCCTTGTAGCCGTAGAGCGGCTTGCGCGTGTTGTTCGCGATGACTTCGGCGACCATGCCGATGCCGGGCAGGATGAGCACGTAGACCTCCGGATGCGCGAGGAACCAGAAGAGGTGCTGCCAGAGGAGCGGGCTGCCGCCGCCGGCCCAATGCTGCACCACGGGCTGATTCACCACGAGGCCGGTGGGCATGAAGAAGCTGGTGCCGAACGACGCGATCCATGAGCTGCATGATGCCGGCGGCCTCGAGCGGCGGGAAGGCCAGCAGGAGCAGGAAGGCGGTGATGAACTGCGCCCAGACGAAGAACGGCAGCCGCATCCACGTCATGCCCGGGCGCGCGAAGCTGGATGATCGTGGCGATGAAGTTCACCGAGCCGAGCAGCGACGCGGTGATATTGAAGACCATGCCGATGAGCCAGAGCGTCTGGCCGTTATTCCAGAACGACATGGGGCTGCCGTCGGGCAGAAAGCCCATATCGGCGATGCCGGCCAGCGGCGGATAGGAGGTCCAGCCCGGATTTCGCGGCGCCGCCCGGCACGAAGAAGCTGCCGACCATGAAGATGCAACTGATGAAGAAGCACCAGATAGCTCGCCATGTTGATGCGCGGGAAAGTCATGTCCGGCGCGCCGATCTGGAGCGGCACGACGAAATTGCCGAAGGCGGCGAAGGCGATCGGCACGATGCCGAAGAACACCATGATGGTGCCGTGCATGGCGCCGAAGGCGTTGTAGCCATCCGGCGTGAGCACGCCGGGGCGCGCCATCGGCGTCCGCGGAGAAGGCGCGAGTCGCCGAAGACCTGCTGGAGCATGGCCGCCGATGAACGGGCACGGGATCTCCGGGATGCGCGAGCTGCCAGCGCATGACGAGCATGAGCAGAAGCCGAAGAAGAGGAAGACGAGGCCGGTGATGCCGTACTGGATGCCGATGATCTTGTGATCGGTGGAGAAGACGTACTTCCGCCAGAAGCCAAGTTCGTGGTGGTCGTCGTGGTGATCGTGACCGTGCCCATGCGGCGCATCGGGCGCGCCGTGGGGATGGGTTTCAACGTGGGTTGACATGCAGGAAGGCGGTGACGGGCTTTTGGAAGAGGGACGAGTTTAGCTACGCAAGGCGGGGAAGCAAATGGGGGGGCTATTTCCAAGCTTTGAGCTCGGCTTCGGTCCAGGGGGTTTTGCGGTCGGCGTATTTTTTGCGGGCGGCGGTGACGGTGGCCTTGGAGACGGGCGGGGAGTTGTTGCCGAAGCTGGCGCGGACGTAGGTGAGGACGGCGGCGATCTTATCGTCGGTCAGGAGGGCTTCCTGGCCGGGCATGACGCTATTGTACGGTTTGCCGTCGACGGTGATGGGGCCGATGTTGCCCTTGAGGACCATGGCGGCGAAGCGCTCGGCGGGGCCGTTGACGTATTCGGTCTTGGCCAAGGGCGGGAAGACCATCGGGAGGCCGAGGCCGGTGGGCTGATGGCAGGCGACGCAGATCATCATATACTGCATCTTGCCTTGGGCCATGAGCTTGGGGACCTGGTCGGGCGGGACGGTTTCATCGACCGGGGCGCCGGGAGCAGCGCCCGGTGCGGGAGCCACTGCGGCAGTGGGAGGAGCGCCCGGGGCGGCGGGTGCTCCTGGAGCGGCGGCGTCGGGGAGGGTCGCGTCGGCGGGGATTTGGAGGAGCTGCGCCTCGGTGAAGAGATCGGTTTTCTCGGCGAATTCCTTGCGGGCGGCGGCTACTTTGGCCTCGGAGATTTCGGGGGCGGTGTTGCCGAAGTTGGCGCGGACGTAGCTGGCCACGGCGGCGATCTTCTTGTCGTTGAGCGTCTTTTCCCAGGCTGGCATGGCGCCGTTGAACTGGGTGCCCGCGACGGTGATCGGGCCACCCACGCCCTTGAGCAGGATGGCGACGAGGCGTTTCTCGGAGCCGTTGACCCACTCGGACTTGGCAAGAGGCGGGAACTGGCCGGGGAGACCGTTGCCGTTGGCCTGGTGGCACGGCTGGCAATTCGCGTAGACGCTCTTGCCCTGCTGCGCGAGCGACTGGACGGCGTCGCCGCCGGCGCCATCGATCTTCTTCACGGGGTCGGGGAAGAGAAGGCTCGGGGCGGACTGGCGCTCGTTGAAGACATCGCCGCGGAAGCCGCCATGGAACATGCCCATGTAGATGCCGGCCCAGCAGATGGCGACGCCGCATATGCCTGCGAGCCACATGGGAATGGGCGTGACCTCGGCGGTCGGCTCGGGGTTTTCACGCTCGATGGCCGCATGGACTTCCGTGAGGTCGCCGGGCAGTTCCTTGTAGTCGATCCGGTCGGGGCCGATAGAATGCTTTGGGTCCATGGACGCTTACTTGGCTGGGGCAGCGGCGGGAGCGGCAGCCGCGGCGGCGCCGGCGGCCGGGGCGGCAGGGGCCGCGGTGGCTTCCTTCAGTGGGAAAGTGCGATCGAGGGTTTGCAGATACGCGGCGAGTGCCTTGGCGGCGGGCTTTGGCACGATCTGCACGCCTTCTTCAGGGGCGTTGGGCCCGGTGAGATCGAGCGCCTCGGACGAGCGCTGGCCGCTGATCGGGCGCTCCTCGAAGAGGTATTTGTAGCGCGGGTGATTCGACTCGGTGATGATTGAGCGCGGCGCGTAGAGATGGAGGTAATGCCAGGCGGCATCGCGCTTCTTCGGCTTGCGGGTATCGTCCTTCGGCTCGTTCCGCCAGGTGGAAGCACCGGCGTTGGCGAGGTCGGGGCCGAGGCGGGAGTTGCCGAGGAGCGTGGGGCGATCGAAGAGATAATCGCGGGCGACGGTGCGGCGCGCGCCCCAGCCGCGCTCGATATCGGTGCCCATCTGGGGATCGCGGACCTGCTGGGAGTGGCAGACGTAGCAGCCTTCGCGCACGTAGATTTCGCGGCCCTGGTCGGCGGCGCCGTTTTGCACGGGATAGATCTCGGTGTATTTGCCTTCGTCCTCGACGAAGTTCGGCTGGAGGCCGCCAAGCTGCGCCTGGGGCATGAGCACCATCACGTAGGTCGAGACGGCGAAGGTCCCGAGGAGGCCGGCGAAAAGTGTGGAGGATCGGCTCATGGCTTAGTGGCTCTCGTCGTCATCGTGAGGAGCGAAAAGGGTGGCTTCGCCGCCGGGCTGTCCGATGCGCAGGAGCATGAGCAGGAAGTGCAAAGCGAATACGAGATGGCCGAAGGCGACGAGGAGCAGACAGATCGTTTTGCCCGGCGCGTACATCCCGGCCATTTGGATGACCTGAGCGTAGGTGCTCTCGGGATCGACGAAGGTGAGGCCCTGCGCGATGCCCGCAAAGATAAGGAGCGCGGCGACCATCGCGCCGCCGTAGGCCGAGCCCCAGAAGTGGAGCGAGATCATGGTGGAGGAAAGCCATTCGCACCCGACCAGGCGCGGCGTGATGTAATAAATCGCGCCGAACATGATCATGCTGAAAAACGAGTAGAGCAGGAGCTGCTGCTGGCCCGCCGTGAACGGCGTGAAATGAACGATGCCATCGACGGAGCGTAGCGTGGCGAAGATGCCGATGACGCTGCCGAGCGCGAAGCAGATCGTGCCGAAGAAGGTGAACCGGATGGTGGGCGAATGATAGACCATGTCGAGCCGGTCGCGCATGGTGAGGATCAGGTTCGCGGTGACGGTGGCAACCGGCACCAGCAGCATGATGCTGGCGGAGATGCTAAGCGTGACGAGCCAGACGGGGATCGGGCCGCCGTTGAGGCGGGTCATGCCGGTGAGGCCGCTGAGGAAGGCGAAGGTCCAGAAGCCCATCTGCGCCAGGTTGTAGGAATGGATCGGGCGATCGATGACTTTCGGGATGAAGAAGTAGGCGGCGGCGAGGCCGACGGCAGTGAACCACCAGCCGTTGAGATTCTGCACGTACCAGGCGGCGACGATCGATTGCATGACGCCGCGGACCTCCTCGCGAGAGAGCAGGACGTTCGCGGTGGCGAAAATCCACGGGAACCAGAAGAGCGCGCCGAGCAGGTAATAGGCGGAGATGAAGGCCTTCGCGCCGCGCCGGTGCCGGTAGAGCACCGCGCCCCAGAGGCCGATCATCATGAAGCCGATGAACATCAGGACGTGCGAGAAAAGCGGCATCTCCAAGCCCTCGAAGGCGCGGCCTTGGCCGAAGAGGATGCTGCCCACGCCCGCGGCGACGCCCACATTCCAGATAATGCCGCCGTAGAGGAGGACGCCGGGGGCGCGGATCGAGACGCGGCAAAGGCGGGCCATGAGCCAGATCGCGACGCCCATGCCGGCGAGGCAGCCCCAGCCGTACGTGAAGGCGTTGCTGGCGGCCGGGGTGACGCGGCCGTAGGTGAACCACTCAAGGTTGCCAAGGAAGCCCGGCCAGTGGAGCTGCACCGAGGAGATGAAGGTGAGGCCGGTGGAAAGGAGAAGCCAGCCGATGGCGGTGGCGAAAAACACCAGCACGGGGATGCGGGTGGAGGAATCGACCAGGGCGCGCTCCACGATCTCCGCCTGCTCGCTGGCGGTCGGGCCGACGATGCGCGGCGACGGCGACGGCGACGGTGCCGGTGCCACGGGGGCAACGTTGGTCTTGGAAACTTCTTCGGTGACGGTGGTCATTGCGGGAAACAGTTCCGGGTCACGGGGCGGTGGGGCTGTTGGAAACCGGCGAAAGTTGCGGCGTCAGGTTGACGGGCGGAGGGGGATTGGAGGCGGCGGCGGGCGCGGGGGTGGCGGGCGCGGGCGGAGGAGTGGCAGGCGCGGGTGAGGGAGGAGTTGCGGCGGGCGGTGCAGGGGGCGCCGGGGCCGGTGTGGAAGGAGCAGGTGTGGCGGCGGGCTTCGGTGCGGGCGTGGCGGTCGGTGGCGCGGGGATTGGGGTGGCCGGCGGCTTCGGTGGAGGGGTGGCGGCGGGCGGCGCGGGAACTGGAGTGGCCGGGGGCTTGGGCGCTGGCGTGGCGGCGGGCGGAACAGGGGCTGGTGTGGCCGCAGGCTTTGGCGCCGGGGTCGCCGCGGGTTTGGGCGCGGCTTCCAAAGCGGGTGCAGGTGGGGGCGTCGGCGTGGCCGCGGCTTTTACCACATCGAAACGCATCGTATCGGCGCCCTGTGGGGCCGAGGGCATGGGCGAGGGGGGCGGCTCTGTGGAATTCGGATCGGGGACAACGACCGGGAGCGGGGGCTCCACTTTCACCGTGCTGGCTTCGACTTTGCGGCCTTTGAGCTCCGTAAGGGTGAGCTTCATGGCGTCTTCCACGGGGACGTGGGCGATGCCCTTCGCCTTATCCACCCAGCCGAGAGTGGTGAGCTGGGCGTGGTGCTGGTCTTCGAGTTTCTTGCGGGCCTCGTAGCGGGCGGCGCCGCGTTTGTTGCCGAGGACGTCGCCTTTGCCGGTGCCGCGCACCCACCAAACGACAAGGAAGGCGAAGACGGCCAGCAGGATCAGGCCGCCGAAGAAAGTAAGAATGCCGCTGGGTGTGCGGGTTGGATTTACACGCGCCATAGTCGCTAGTTCGTAAGCTTGATCGAGGCGGCGAGGCGCGGGTCGCGCGTCGGGAAAAGGTTGGCGGTGCCGAGGTACGCGGAACAAGAGCCAGCCGAGGATGCCGCCAATGCCGACGAGGGCCAGGAGATCGAAGAGGCTCGGATGGAAGCCGGCCTGGTGCAGCGAGGGCAGCACGATCACGTACATATCGAGCAACTGCATGAAGATGATCCAGCCGCCCAGCAAACAGAGTCGGTGCGGGTCTTCTTGATCCACTGGAAGAGCAGGACCGGGAACGGAAGGAAGAAGCGGCCGACGACCAGGAACGTGCGAGAAGATACCACCAGCTCTCGGTGTTCCGGATGCGGAAGTAGATCGTTCTCCTCCGGGATGTTCGCGTACCAGATGAGCATGTACTGCGAGAAGCCGATGTAGGCCCAGAAGATGGTGAAGGCCAACATGAACTTGCCCATGATGTGGTAATGCTCGTGCGTTGACCGACCTTCAGGTAGCCGCGCTTGCTTCAGCGCGGTGACGATGAGCACGAGCAGCGACATCGAGCTGCCCGCGGCGCCGGCGAAAATATAGACGCCCCACATGGTGGAGAACCAGTGGTAGTCGAGGCCCATCAGCCAATCGACGGCGGCGAAGGTGAGGCAGACCGCGAACGCCGGAATAGCCGCCGATGCCGAACTTGCGCATCACGAAGCGTGTGCCTCGCTTCGCCATCGCTATCCTGCGCGATCGAGCGTTCGAGCAGAGCAGCCAGGCGATCCAGCCGAGCAGGAGAAAATAGAGGAAGAACCGGATGATAGAAGAACCCGTGGTTCAGGAAGCCGGCCTTGGCATCGAGCAGCGGATCGACGCCGGCCGGCACGTCCCACCATTTCCAGAGCATGCGGCCGGCAGAAAAGGAGCAGCGGCAGGAAGAAGAGCAGGAAAGCCGGGATGCAGACTCGCCAGGTTCTCCATCTGGCGCCGGACCACCACCGACCACTCGGCATCGGTGGCGTGATGGAGGCAGGTCCAGAAGAGGCCGCCGACGCAGATGGTGAAAAAGAAGATGAAGCCAAAGAGCCAGGAGTAGGCGAACTGCGCGCGCCAAGCCGGGACGACGAGGCCGATGAGGCGAGCCGACGATGCCGATCGACGCCGGCGCCGAGCAGGAGCGTCGGCAGGCCGCCGGCGTGCTTCGGATCGAAGCGTCTCCGGCACCGGCGGGGCGAGGTCGTGGGCGTGATGGTCGCTCACTGCTTGGAGTTGAGTTCCTTCTGCTGGGCCTCGGAGCAGCTCGGCGAGCTTGCACGTTCTGGCTCTTTTGCAGCGCGCGGATGTAGGCGACGATCGCCCAGCGATCTTCGACGGCGATCTTGCGGGCCGTAGGCGCCCATGGTGTTCTTGCCGTTGGTGATGGTGGTGAAAATCTGGCCGTCGGGCATGGTGCGGATGCGGTCGTCCTGCAGGTTGGCGACGGTGACCAGGCCGAAGGTCTTGACGATGCCATTGCCCCCGCCGGTCGCGCCGTGGCAGATGCGCGCAGTTGATGTCGTAACGCTCCTGGCCGCGCGTCATGAGCGTCTTCGTTCACCTCGATCGGGAAGCCGTCGCCATAGACGTCGCCGATCTTGCCGGTGTTGCAGTAGTCGGGCTGTTGGAGAAGCCGGCTGCGGCTGATAGTTGCGTTCTGCGCGCCAGCCTGGAGATACGAGCCGGGCAGCTTGTAGCCCATCGGGATGGTGCCGGCGACCGGCTTGCGCGCGGCGCGGCCATCGGCAGAAGAACGCGCTCGGGTGCTGCGGCTGGTACTTCGGCTGGTGATCCATGTCCGGGAAGATCTCGAGCGGCGGGTGCGACATTTTCGCGCCGCGAAAACCGGCGAGGCCGACGACGCAGACGGCGACCAGGATGAAGGTGAGGAAAAAGTAGCGCAGCATGGTCTAGTCGTGGATGAGCGTGACGTGCTTGCCGCCGATGCCTTCGAGAAGCTCGCGCGTCTTGGCCTCGGAGAATTTCGGATCGCGCGCCTCGATGACGAGGAAGAAGCCGTCGTCGGTGACCTTGGCGAAGCGCTCCCAGTTGAAGACCGGGTGATGCCAGCTTCGGGAGCTGGTTCATGATCAGCAGCGAGAAGACGGTGGTGAACGCGGAGAAGAGCACCGTCAGCTCGAAGATGATCGGGAAGAACGCCGGCAGCGTGCGCCAGTCGTACGGCTTGCCGTGGACGATCAGCGGATAGATGCCGAAGGACGGGATGCAGGTCAGCAGCCACCGCAGTGAGCAAGCCGGTGGTGCCGCCGATGAACACCGGCGCGGAGAGCCACGACTTGCCCAGGCCCATCGCCTCATCCATGCCGTGCACCGGGAAGGGCGTGTGCACGTCCCACTTCGTGAACCCGGCGTCGCGGATTTTCTCCGCGGCGTGCATGAGCGTCGGCGGCGCTGTCGAACTCCGCGCCGAGGCCATAGACTTTGCGGTATTCAGCCATGGTTAGTGACGTGCGTCGCCTCCGAGCGGTTGTGTCCATCGGTGCCGGTGTGGGAGCCGGGGATGTGGGCGTGCGGATCGGCCTCCGGCGTGACGATCTTCACCTCGCTCATCGCGATCATCGGCAGGAAGCGCATGAAGAGCAGGAAGAGCGAGAGGAAGATGCCGAAGGTGCCGATGAAGGTCCAGATCTCGACCCAGCGCGGCGAGTAATGGCCCCACGAGCGACGGCAGGAAATCCTGCGCGAGCGAGGTGACGATGATCACGAAGCGCTCGAACCACATGCCGACGTTCACGAACATGGCAGACGATGAAGACGACGATGTAATTGTGCCGCATCGCACTTGAACCAGAAGATCTGCGGCGAGATGACGTTGCAGGTCATCATGCAGTAGTAGGCCCACGCAGTACTAGCCCTTGCCGTCGAGGCCGAGGCGGGCGCTGAAGAAGGTGAACCCTTCGTACTTGTTCGCCGCTGTAGCAGGCGATGAACAGCTCCATGAGGTAGGCGTAGCCGACGATCGTGCCGGTGAGCAGGATGATCTTCGCCATCTTGTCCATGTGCTTCCGCGTGATCAGATCGTTGAGCTGCGGATAGAGCAGGCGCGCCGGGAGCAGGAGCGTGAGCACCATGGCGAAGCCGCCGAAGATCGCGCCCGCGACGAAGTAGGGCGGGAAGATCGTGGTGTGCCAGCCGGGGAGGATGGACGTGGCGAAGTCGAAGGACACGACCGAGTGCACCGAGAGCACCAGCGGCGTGGAGAGGCCGGCGAGGATGCAGATAGGCCATCTCGTAGTGGCGCCAGTGGCGGTTCGAGCCGCGCCAGCCGAGGGCGAAGATGCCGTAGATGAACTTGCGTGACGCGCGACTTCGCGCGATCGCGCAGCGTGGCGAGGTCGGGCACGAGGCCGATGTACCAGAAGAGCACCGAGACGGTGAAGTAGGTCGAGACCGCGAACACGTCCCAGAGCAGCGGCGAACGGAAGTTCGGCCAGATGCCGTTGGCATTCGGGATCGGCGCGAGGAACCACGCCATCCAGACGCGGCCGACGTGGATGCCGGGGAAGATGCCGGCGCACATCACCGCGAAGAGCGTCATCGCCTCCGCGGCGCGGTTGATCGACGTGCGCCACTTCTGCCGGGTGAGGAACAGGATCGCCGAGATCAGCGTGCCGGCGTGGCCGATACCGATCCAGAACACGAAGTTGGTGATGTCCCACGCCCAGCCGTTCGGGTGGTTTTCGCCCCAGACGCCGACGCCATTCGAGATCTGGTAGCCGATGCAGAGCAGGCCGATGAGCGCGATCGGCGCAGCAGAGGCAGGAAGGCGAGCCACCACCAGAGCGGCGTGCGGCTCTTCGCGATGCTCGGAGACCTTGTCGGTGATCCAGCTGAGGCTGCGGTTGTTCGCAACCAGCGGCGGCGCGCTCGAGTTCGGGCGGCGTGTCGAGAGTGACGAGCGGCTTCAGCAGACATTAGTGATGTGTCCTCCGGGTTTGGCGCTGGTCTCGTGGTGCTCAGGGCCGTGGCCATGGGATCTTCATGGACGACGCCGATCTTGTCGGCGCCGGGCATCTTCGGGTTCGGGTTGCGGATGCGCGCGAGGTAAGTCACGCGCGGTATTGACGTTGAGGTATTCGAGCAGGCGGTAGCCGCGCTCGTTCTCGCTGCAGCTTCGACACGCGCGCTGTCCGGATTGTTGATGTCGCCGAAGATGATGGCGTCGGTCGGGCAGGCCTGCGCGCAGGCGACTGGTGAAGGCAGTCCGTCGGGAATGCGTCACGTCGCGCGGAATCGCGCGCCTGCGACCTTGGCGGCGATCTTCGCCTCCTGGATGCGCTGCACGCAGAAGGTGCACTTCTCCATGACGCCGCGCATGCGCACGGTGACGTTCGGATTCTTCTGACATCTTGATCGTGTCCTCCGTGCCCTTCGGCGCGATGAGGTTCCACTCGTAGAGGCCGGAGAAGGCTGCCCTTCTCGCGGCCGAGCACGTCGCGCTGGTTGTAATCGAAGAAGTTGAACCGGCGCACCTTGAACGGGCAGTTGTTCGCGCAGTACCGCGTGCCGATGCAGCGGTTGTACGCCATCACGTTCAGGCCGTCCTCGCTGTGGACCGTGGCGTTCACCGGGCAGACCGTTTCGCACGGCGCGTTCTCGCAGTGCTGGCACATCATCGGCTGCGAGACCATCTCGGGATCGTCGGATCGTTCTCGTCGTCCGCTGGCGAAGTAGCGGTCGCATGCGAATCCAGTGCATCTCGCGGCCGTCGATGACCTGCTCCTTGCCGACGATCGGGATGTTGTTCTCCGCCTGGCAGGCGACCATGCACGCCGAGCAGCCGGTGCAGGCGTTCAGGTCGATGGCCATGCCCCACTGGTACGGAGTCGGTGAGCGGCGGGTTGTTGTAGAGCGAGACGTTCTTCGGGATGTGGCGCGTCCATGCCCGATCTTCTTGAAGTAGCGCGTCGGCGCTGCCGGCGTCGTGGCGGCCTTCGTGACTTCTTGCAGGTGTCGAGCCTCGCGCGTGAGGTCGGCGCCGCGGCCTTCGAGCGCGCCGTGCTCCTGCGTGATGCGCGAGCGGTAAGTGCTCGCCGGTACTTGCGCACGCTCGCGCCGACCAGCGAAGTAAGGCTGCCGGCTGGTGCGCAGCGGGTAGGCGTTGAAGCCGGTCCCCGTGCCGACCCGGCCGACCACGCTGCGGCCGTAGCCGAGCGGGATGGTGATGCGAATTGTCCGCGTGGCCGGGTGCGATGAGCACCGGAATTTCGAGCTTCCGGTTTTCGATGGTGACCTCGATCATGTCGCCAGTCCTCGATGCTCGAGCTTCTTCGCGCGTCGCCGGGCTGATCAGCGCGGCGTTGTCCCAAGTCAGCTTGGTGATCGGGATCGGGGATTTCCTGGAGCCAGCCGTTGTTGTTGTAGCGGCCGTCATCGACTTCGTACAGGGACGAAGACGACCTCGAAGGCGCCCTCCTGCGAGCGCGGGGGCGGTGGTGTTTTCGGCGATGTACGGGCTCGCGGCGGCGGCATTGAAAGCGAGCCTTGGTGTCGGGCGTGGCGCTCTCTTCGAGGAAGCCGTCGTGGAGGAACTTCGCCCACGCCGCGGTGAAATCGCCGGCTTCGGCGGATCTCGCGGAAAGTCTCCTGGACCAGCTCGGCGCCCTCGGGCTTCGTGCGGCCGGCGATCTTCGCGAGCAGATCGAGCTCCGACCAGCCGCCGTAGAGCGGCAGGATCATCGGCTGCACGGCGATGTAGCTGCCATCGGTCGCGCGGCCGTCGCCCCAGCTTTCGAGATAGTGCGCCAGCGGCACGTGCCACGTGGAAAGCGCGCCGGTCTCGTCCTCGTGCGAGCCGAGGCGGATCACAGTTGGCGACGGTCTTCTGCAGCTCGGCCCACTCGAGATCGGACGGGGCGTTGTAAACCGGGTTTGCCGCCGAGGATGAAGAGCGTCTTGACCTTCTTGTCGGGATCGGCGGCGCGAGGTCGCGCGATCGTCTTGCGCCGGCTTTTCCGTCGTCTTTCGGCCGACAATGGTCTTGCCGAGATTGCCGAGCGCGGCATTGATCGCGCAGCCGAGTGCCTTGCACGGCCGCGGGCTGGCGACGCCGACGAGCACGAGGCTCGTGCCCTTCGCCGCCACGAGATCGGCCGCGCGATTCTTGCAGCCAGTCGGCATTGAACTTGACGGCCGGTCCGCGCAGCCCGCCGAGGATGCCTTGCGAGTCCCGCGTCGCCCGTGGTTTTGCCGATGTGCGCCGGCGAGCGCGATGAGCGAAAGCGCCGATCTGGCTCGCCGGCAACGCGCAGCCGATGATCCGCCATGCCGCCGGTCACGGTGTAGCGATTCTCCACCACGTAGAGCCGGTTCATCTTCGCGTCCGGCTCGTTCACGCTGCGGCGCGCGCTGAATTGCGCGGATGGTCTCGGCGTTCGCCCTCGGTGCAGCCGAGGAAATCGCAGTCGAGCGCCAGGATGACGTCCGCCTTGTCGATCGCGCCACCGCTTTCACGCCGGCGCCGAAGGCCAGCTCGTCGGCTTCGTCGTCGCCGCAGCGGCTCGTAGACTGCCCAGCGTCACGCTCGGCGAACTTCTTCTCGATCTCCCCGCGCAGCCGCTCGCGGGTCGGCGAAGTCGCATTTTTCGAGCAGGAACGCGATGCCCGCTGCCGTCGCCCGCTTTGGCCAGCATCTCATCGAGCGCCTTCTCGAAGCTGCGGCGTCGGAGACTTCATTGCCCTCGTGGCGGAAAACGCGCGCGCGATCCGGGTCGTAGAGATCGAGGATCGACGACTGCGCCTAGGTGTCCGTCGCGCCTTTGCTCGCCGGATGCAGCGGGTTGCCTTCGATCTTCGTCGGGCGGCCATCGTACGTCGGCGACGACCAGCGGCGGCTGCGCCGCGCCGCGTGGGCATGCGACGTGGCGTAAAAGAGCGCCTTGCCGGGGATCGACCACTCCACGCCATGCGTGAACGGCACGAGATGCTTTTCCGGCCGGCGGCAGCGCGCTGAAGCTGAGCCCGGCGAGCGCCGTCGACGCGCCCATGAGCTGCAGGAAATTGCGGCGGGAAACTTCGCCGCCCTTCATCTCGGCGGCGCCCTGCGGGAACTCGCGCTCGAGCCAGCCGCGGAATTCCGGCGTGTCGGCGAGCTGGCCCAGCGAGCGCCAGTATTTTCGTGCCGGTCGCCGCCTCGGGCGGATGATTGAAGAACTCGTTTGCTCATCGGATGGGAAATTCAGCGGTGGCACCCGAAGCAGTTCTTGTCCGGCGGGTTGATGTTCCTGATGGGCCTTGAGCTGGCGAGGCCGATGCGCGAGCTGCGGCTTCATCCGCGCGATCTCGCCTCTTTCGCGCGGCGGCTCCCAGCCGAGATTGGTCACTTGCTCGAGCGGGCGCAGCGCGTGCTCCGGATGCGCGGTGGCACTCCAGGCACCAATCCATCGAGTGCGGCTCGTGCATGATAGACGACAGCCATCTTATCCACCCGGCCGTGGCAGCTCACGCAGGAGACGCCGCGATTCACGTGCGCCGAGTGGTTGAAATAAACGTAGTCGGGCGTCTTGTGGATCTGCACCCACTCGATCGGCTTGCCCGTCGCCCACGACTCCCGCAGACGGCGCTTCAGCTTCGGATTGTCCTTCTGCACCTGCGAATGGCAGTTCATGCAGACCTGCGTGGTCGGGATATTCGAGTGCGCGGCCACCTCCACGAAGCTGTGGCAGTAGCGGCAATCCATGCCGAGCTGCGCCACGTGGACATCGTGCGGGAAAGGCGACCGGCTGCGCCGGCTGGTACCCGACGCGGGTGTATTTCGGCGTGAAATAATAGGCCATGGCGGCCGAAACCGCGGCGCCGAGGACCGCGAGGCAGATCAGGACTTTAATCGGCAGCCAGTTGCTGCTTCGCGGGAAAATATTCGCCATGCGCTAGAGGGTTGACCGGGGAGGGAGCCCCGGGAAAAGGAATGAATTGGACGGCCGCAAATTCAAAGCTGCCACCACCGTATGAGAGGCGGGAAATGGGAGGCAAGGGAAGTTTGTGAAATTTTTCACAAGCGCCAAATTTTCCTCTTCCGAAGGCGCCGGGGGGAAGTGCTCTCCGAACAAGGGCCGGCATTCTTTGAGAAGCGCCGCAAAGTGTGCAAGGGAAATTCGCAACGCGGAGCAAATGAGTCATTTCCACGCATCCCGCCACATGTCCGGGTACCAGCGGCCTTCGTCCATTTCGATGAGGTCGAAATCGGTGATCATGCTGCCGTCGTCGGGGAGGCCGAATTGCTGGATCATCTCGGGGATGAAGCCGTCGGTTTCGTCGTCGCGCCAGCCCCGCTTGCTCATGAAGCTGTTGTAGATGAGGACTTGCTCATCGGTGAGCGGGCGGCCGTGGGTGAAGCACCACTCGAGGGCTTGGTCGTCGGATTGGCCGGCGAGTACTTGGGCACGGAGGTCTTCGTACGTGACTTGGAGATAGCGGCAGGTGCGGCCATCGAAGCCGGCGCCGAGCATGTCGAAGTAATCGGCGGGAAGCTGGCCCGCGGCATGGAGGCGGATCTTCGAGCACAGGCGGGCGAAGTAGAAGAGGCCGCGGGTCTTTTCGTAGCAGCCTTTGAGGCCGGGGATATTCATGGGAACTTTCGATTTGGGCCAGGGATGGACGAATCGGCAAGGCGCAGATTTCGCGGCGAGCGGAAACGTGCAAGAACGCCCCGAGTGCGCGATGCTTCCCTTCCGCATGAAGACCGCTCCGCACGAGGATGACCACGATTGCTGCGCGCACGAGGCGCCGAAAGATCCGGCGCCGCACGCCTGCTGCGGGCACGCGCATCACGAGCCGGAGGAGACGGCGCAGGCGGCGCAAAAGCTGAGGCCGAAGCGAAAATATTTCTGCCCAATGTGCTCGGGCGTGGAGAGCGACGAGCCGGGCGTCTGCCCGAGGTGCGGAATGAGCCTGGAGCGGAACCCGGCGTTTGCGCTGGCGGCGGGCGAGGAGGAAGATGGCGGGGAGCTGCGCGACATGACGCGGCGTTTTTGGATCGGGGCAGCGCTTAGCTTGCCGGTGTTTTTGCTGGCGATGGCGCATCTCGTGCCGGGGCTGCCGCATGATTCCTGGGTTTTCGGCGGCGTGGCGCGCGAGCTGCAATTCTTTCTTTCCACCCCGGTTATCTTTTACTGCGGCTGGCCGCTCCTGGTGCGCGCCTGGAATTCCATCCTCCAGCGGCATTGGAACATGTTCACCCTCATCGGGGTCGGGGTCGGCGCGGCCTATTCCTATAGCGTGGCGGCGTTGCGGGTGCCGGGAATGTTCCCGGTCTCGGCGCGCGAGCATGGAACGGTGGGGCTTTATTTCGAATCCGCGGCGATCATCGTAGTGCTGGTCCTGCTGGGACAGGTGCTGGAATTGCGCGCGCGGCGGCGCACGGGCAGTGCCGTGCGGGCGCTGCTCGATCTCGCGCCGCCCATCGCGCATGTGGTGCGCGAAGGCAAAGAGGAGGATGTGCCGCTGGCGGACCTGCGCGCGGGCGACCGTCTCCGCGTCCGGCCCGGCGAAAAACTGCCGGTGGATGGGCGCGTGCTGGAGGGCCGCAGCCACGTGGATGAATCGATGCTCACCGGCGAACCGATGCCGGCGAAAAAGGGGCCGGGCGAATGGGTCACCGGCGGGACGCTGAACGGCACGGGTAGTTTGCTCATGCAAGCGGATCGGGTCGGCAGCGAAACGGTGCTCGCGCGCATCGTCGCCATGGTGGCGGAAGCGCAGACCAGCCGCGCGCCGATCCAGCGCCTCGCCGATCGCGTCGCGGCCTGGTTCGTGCCGGCGGTCTTTGCGTGCGCCGTGGCGGCATTTTCGATATGGGCGAGCGTCGGCCCGCAGCCCCGGCTCGCGCATGCCGTGGTCGCGGCGGTATCGGTGCTCATCATCGCCTGCCCGTGCGCGCTCGGTTTGGCGACGCCAATGTCGATCATGGTGGGCGTCGGGCGCGGCGCGCGGGCCGGCGTGCTGATCCGGAGCGCGGAGGCGCTCGAGCGGCTCGAAAAAGTGGATACCCTGGTCGTCGATAAAACGGGGACGCTCACCGCGGGGAAGCCGCAGCTTGTGCAGATCATCGCGGCGCCGGGTTTTGCGGAAGACGATCTGCTGCGCCTGGCGGCATCAGTCGAACAGTCCAGCGAACACCCGTTGGCGCGCGCGATCGTGCAGGCGGCGGAGAAGCGCGGATTGAAATTGTCGCCGGCCACGGATTTTCACTCGAGTACTGGGGGTGGCGTGATCGGGCGAGTCGAAGGGCACTCGGTGCGGCTCGGGAACGCCGCGTTCATGCAGGGCCAGGAAACGCTCGCCGCGCCGGCCGCGGAGTTGCGCGACGGCGGAAACACCGTCATCCACCTCGCGATCGATAACGTCGCCGCCGGAATATTCGCGATCGCGGATCCGATCAAGGAATCGACCCCGGAGGCGCTGCGGCACCTGGAGTCGCTCGGCCTCCGCGTGATCATGCTCACCGGCGATGACGAGCGAACCGCCCGCGTGGTGGGCGAGCGCCTGGGCCTGCGCGAGCTTTCCGCCGGCGTCGATCCCGCCGGCAAGCAGGCGCGCGTGCGCGAGCTTCGCGCGCAAGGGCGCATCGTGGCCATGGCCGGCGATGGCATTAACGACGCGCCCGCGCTTGCCGCCGCGGATGTGGGTATCGCGATGGGCACCGGGACGGATGTGGCGATGGAAAGCGCCGGCGTCACGCTGGTGCAGGGCGACCTGCGCGGCATCGATCGCGCGATCAATCTCAGCCGGGAGGTGATGCGGAACATCCGGCAGAATCTCTTCTTCGCTTTTATCTATAATGCGCTCGGAATACCGCTTGCGGCCGGCGCGCTGTACCCGGTCTTCGGGTGGCTGCTCAGCCCGATGGTGGCGGGGGCGGCGATGAGCTTGAGCTCCGTTTCGGTGATCGCGAACGCGCTCCGGCTGCGGCGCGCGCGGGTGTGAGATTGACCTCCTCACTCCACCCGCCTCACATCGCGGGATGCCGCCTGCTTCCCTCCGCGCCGCCGCCCGGCTTCTCTTCGCCTTCACCTTCGTCCGCGCCGCCGTGGCGGTGGAGCCGGATTTCGAGCCTTTGCGCTACAATCATCCGGGGCTCGTGGTGGATCTCGGCGTCGGGCTTTGGTCGTGGCCGTTGCCGATGGATTTCGATGGCGACGGCGATTTGGACATGGTGGTGAATTGCCCGGATGCGCCGCACAATGGCGTCTGGTTTTTCCAGAACCCAGGCGGGCAGGGCGCGATGCCGGTTTTCAAGCCGGGCGTGCGCATCAGCAAGGCGCTGCAGAACGTCTCGCCGTCTTATGTGGATGGCGCGGTGCGCGTGCTCGCGCCGGCCAAGGAGTTTCCAGGCTTTCGCAAGACGGGGCTGGAGGAGGCGGTGGCGCTCCCGGCGCCGGCAAACCCGCACCCGAACAAGGTGCGGGCGAACCAGTGGAAGTACGTCGATTTCGATGGCGACGGAAAATTGGACCTGACCGTGGGCAGTGAAGACTGGACGGAGTACGGCTGGGACGACGCCTATGATGCGACCGGCCGATGGACCCGGCCCCCGCTGCACGGCTACGTCTACTGGCTGCGCAATACCGGCACGAGCGAGGCGCCGGTTTATGCGCCCGCGCAAAAGATTATGGCGGGCACGGGGCCGGTGGACACGTTTGGGATGCCGTCGCAAAACTTCATCGACTTTGACGGCGACGGCGACCTCGACCTGGTGTGCGGCGAGTTCCTCGATAGCTTCACTTACTTCGCGAATATCGGCACGCGCACGGAGCCGATTTACGCGCCGGGCCACCGGCTCGTCGGCGCGGATGGGAACCGTCTGCACATGGATTTGGAAATGATCGTCGCGACGGGGCTCGATTGGGATGGGGACGGTGATTCGGACCTGATCGTGGGCGATGAGGATGGGCGCGTCGCCTTCATCGAGAATACCGGAGTGCTCGTGCAGGGGATGCCGCAGTTTCGGCAGCCGCGCTATTTCCAGCAGCAGGCGGAGTATCTGAAATTCGGCGCGTTGGTCTCGCCGGTGGGCTTCGATTGGGACGGCGACGGCTTGGAAGACCTCGTGTGCGGCAACTCGGCTGGATACGTCGGCTGGTTCAAAAACCTCGGCGGCAGCCCGCCAAAATGGGCGGCGCCGCGGCGGCTCGAGGCCGATGGCCAGACGCTCCGCATCATGGCGGGTGTGAACGGCTCCATCCAAGGACCGGCCGAGGCGAAGTGGGGTTATACGACGCTCTCCGTCGCGGATTGGAACGCGGACGGACTGCCCGATCTGGTCGTGAACTCCATCTGGGGCAAACCGGTCTGGTACCGCAACGTGGGCACCCGCACCGAGCCGCGCCTGGCCGGCGCGCAAGCAATCGAAGTGGAGTGGCCGGGCGCCGCGCCGAAGCCCGCGTGGGTTTGGTGGGAGCCGTACGGCAAGGAGTTGGTCACGCAATGGCGCACCACGCCGGTGGTGCACGATTTCAACGGCGACAGCCTCAACGACCTGGCGATGCTCGACCCCGAGGGCTACCTCGTCCTCTTCCAGCGCGAGTGCAAAGGCGACGCGCTCCGGTTGCTCCCCGGCAAGCGGGTCTTCACCGGCGTCGAAGGCTCCACCTACGACAGCGGCGGCAAGCTGCTCGACAAGCTCAACGCCCCGCTGCGGCTGAACGCGGGCGCCGCCGGAAAGAGCGGGCGCCGCAAATGGTGCGTGGTGGATTGGAACGGCGATGGACTTCTCGACCTGCTGACCAACGGCCTAAATGCCACGCTGCTGCAAGGCGTCCCAGCCGCCGCGGGCGAATGGGCCTTCAAGCACAGCGGCCCCGTGGCCGCCCGCAAGCTCGCCGGCCACGATACCAGCCCCACGCCGGTGCACTGGCGCGGCGGGAAGGCGCCAGATTTGGTGGTCGGCGCGGAGGATGGCAGGCTGTATTACTTAGCTAACCCGCACGCTAAAAAGTGAGCGTGCAGCGCATTCCCAAGACCACCGCAGTGTCGGCCGTCGCGGTGGCGCCGGGGTTGAAGATTACCTGAACATCGGGCTGCAGCGAGAGATGCTCGCCGAGGGCGAATTGGTAGGTGGCCTCCAGCACCAGCTCGTGATGTCTAGTTACCGGCGCGCCGTCGAGGAAGTGGACGTCTTCGCCTAGGCGTGTATAGGCGATGGCAATGCCGGCGACGTCGTCCTCACGGCCGGCGAATGGGCCATTGGCCACGAACCCAGCCTCGGCCGCGATCCCGATGAGCGCGCGGCTGGCGGGGAACGCGCAGCCCGCCCGCGCGAAGAAATGCACATCCCGGATATTATCGTCTGGATCAATTACCGCTTTGTCCTTGCCCGCCGGCTCCGTCGCGAACCGGTAGATCGGCTGGTCCCAAATCGCATACGCGCTGCCTAACCCGCGCTCCTCGGTGCCGCGCCCGGAAAGGTCCTCGAAACGCGCGGTGTGGAAAAAGCCGCCGACCTTCAGGACGCCTGCATCGAAGCGCCGCTCGATCTCGGCGATGTACACGCCGCCCGCGGCATTGGAAAAAGTCGCGCGGCCCGCGTGGCGATTGTTCACCGCCTCCTCGCCCACATCGCCGCTGTAGGCGGCCGCGCGCACGGTGAGGGAGGGCGTTGGTTTCCACGCGATGAGGGCGCCCGGCGAGGTGAGCGGGAAGGTCGGCACTGGCCCATTGGAGCTAAAGAGCGCGCTGGTCCCGAAGGCGCTGTTCAAGAAAAGCGTGGCGCTGTCGCAGATGATGAAATCGGTGTCGGCCTCCAGCAGCCCGGCCCGCAAGGAGAGCCGTCCCTCGAAGAACGCCTGTTGCAGCCACACCTCGTGCAGGCGCGGCGAATCGTAGATGTCGATATTGCTCAGGACGTTGAGATCCCGCACGTACACCGCGGTGAGGCTGGGGCCGTAGGCGTAGAGCGCGTTCGCGAGGAAAGTGCCGCCCTTCCAGCCCGCGAGCCGCTCGAGGTCGAGCTCGATCCCGGCTTGCACCAGCCCGGCATAGATTGCGCCCTGCCGCACTCCGCCCGTGACATTGCCCAGGACTTCCTGCGCGAAGCCGAGCTGCAATTTCACGCCCTCGACCGGCTCGCTCCAGCGGTTTTGCAGGCTGGGCGGCGTGGGCTCGGCGGCCAGCGCGGCCAGCAAAGGCGCGAGGCACGCCAGCATGATGACGGTGCGTTTGGGCATGAAGCGCGCGGGTCTTAACAGGCCGCGGTCCCGCGCGCCAAGCTACTTCCCAGCGCGATCCGCCGCACCGCTTCGCCGGCCGCGGCCAGCCCGAAAGTGGCGGTGACGAAGGCGGCGGTGCCGAAGCCGCTCCCGCAATCCAGCGTGAGGTCGCTGCCCGGCTCCGGCCGCGCGCAAGCGCTCCCATCGGCCCACGGGAAGACCGGCTGCTCCGGCGAGTAGACGCACGGCACGCCGAATTCCGCGGTGGGCTCGCGCGGAAAACCGTGGTCGGCCCGCAGCTTCCGGCGCACCGCGCGCAGCAGGCTGTCTTTGCCCGAGACGGCGAGATCGTGCACGCGCACCTGGGTGCCGTCGCGTTTCCCGCCGGCGCCGCCCACGCACACCACCGGCAGCCCGCGCTCGCGGCACGAGGCGATGAGCAGGCATTTGTTGGCGAGCTTATCGATCGCATCGATCACGAAATCGTACGGGGTGGCGAGGTGCCGTTCCGCGCTGGCGGCAGTGAAAAATTCGGGCACCGCTTCCACGCGGCATTCCGGCTGGATCGCCAGGACGCGCTCGGCGAGCACGTCCACCTTGGCGCGGCCGATCTGGCCCTCGATCGCCGGGAGCTGCCGATTGGTATTCGTCACGCACACATCATCGAGGTCGATCATCGTAATCGCGCCCAAGCCCGAGCGGGCGAGCGCCTCGACCGTCCACGAGCCGACGCCGCCCACGCCGACCACGCACACGTGGGCGCGCGCCAGCCGCTCCAAACCATCGCGCCCGAAGAGCCGCGCCACGCCGCCGAAACGGAGCAGGTAAGCGGACGAAAGCGCGGCCGGGGCAATCATGCTGGCGTCCCCTTCGCTACGTACGCCTCCAGCGTCTCGCGCGTGATGGTGTGCCGCGCGCCGCAGCGCGGGCAACTGATCCGGATCAGCGGATCGTCGCCGAAGAGTCCTTCCGGATCGCGCACCATGATCGGCGCGAGGACCGCGAGCATCTGCTCCTGCGTGCAGCCGCATTCCCAGCGATAGCAGCGCTGCTCGAGCAGCGAGAGCGTCTCGCGTTCATCGAGCGTCTTGATCAGCTCGCCATCGAGCTGCTCGAGCCACGGCATATCGCAGCCCGGCTGCGCGGAGACCATCACGAACTCCTCCGGGCCGAGGCGGAAGTAGCGCGCAGGCCGCTGCTCGCTCTGCTCGTAGTAACGCTCGACCGCGCGGAACGAATCGCGCCCGTCGAACTCCACCGCGCTCCGCCGCTGCTGGTCCTGCCCGGCCACCACGTCGGCCACGAAAAGATTGTGCCCCTTATCCTTCACGTTCTCGGTGAAGATCTGGCCGACGACCGTGCCGGTGCGATTGTTGCCCGCCACGAAAATATTCAGCAACGGGTCCTGGAAATGGATCGTCCACGCGATCACCTCGCGGCGCGGGCGCGAGGCACAGTGCAGCGTGAGCGCCGCGAGCGCTTCCTTCATCATCTCGTCGTGCGCCGGCGCGTGCTGGTAGCCGTACTGGCCTTGGTGCAGGTAGTAATCCACGTAGAGCTCGCCGAAATCGGCGCGGGCCACGAGCGCGTTGCGCTCTCGCACGAAGTAGCTGCGCACCTCGAGCCCGGGCGAATCGGGAGCTTGGTCGGTCATGGTTCCAGACTAGCCCAAGGGGCGGAGTTGGCATCTGCAAAGCACAAAGTGCGGGCCGCGCGGGGGCTCCGGCCTGGGCCTAGAAATGTGGCACATTTTGGAACTGAAAAGTTTCAGATTGTGCGTCATTGGTGAGCGCGGCGGGAAATGTTGCGCATTCTGGGAATGAAAATTCCCAGATTGTGCGTCATTTGAGGGCACGGTTGGAAAATGTGGCACATTTTGGGACGGCAAAGTTTTAGTTTGAGGGGACGAGGGCGCAACGGCGCGCGAGGCATTCGGGTGAAAAGCGAACGCGCAGCGGGAGGGTGACGTGTGGCGTGCCGGTGGCGGCGCAGTCCGGCGCCTGGGCCTGCGAAAAATCCGGTTCCATGATGGAGCCGAGAGTATCAGGGGTCGAGCACTTTTCCAATCTCGAACGAGCACTTTTTTATACTTCTATTTTTCCAAACATCTCCGCCGCGACACGCCGAAAACGGGCGCTGAGGTTCCCTACGCCTACACCTCGAACGCCTAGAAATCCGAGCCGCCGCCATTTTCAGTGCGGATCAGTTGCGGGGGTAAGTCTTCAAACCAGGGCGCTACTCGCCCGGCTGGATCCCATTCGGGACCAGCACCGAGAGCGCACCATCCTTGTGCTGGAGGTAAAATTTTACCGTCTCGCCTTCTTTCGGAATCCCGTGGTTTCCGCTCGGGCCGGTCCAGCCGCTGGGACGGTTTTTGGAATGCCACGCTTTGGCGGTGATGGTCTCGCCGGCGGCCACGCCCGTGCCCTTGTGCACCTTCACCACTTTTATCTGCATCGTGTGAGTCGTATCGACGTGGGGCCAATTGAGCCAATTATTCGACGTGGCGATTTTGCTCACCGTGCCCGTGACAATCGTCCCCGCCAGATCCTCCAATCTCGCGGGCGAGAGCGGCGGCAGCTCGGCCCTCCCCACTGCGCTCGTCATGAAGAAGGCCAGGCAGACGAGCAAACGGGCGGGAAGGTTCATGATGCTGACGATGAGAGGCGTTCGGCGTGGCTGCGAGGAAATAGCCTATTTTCCAGCGTCAGCGAGCGCGGCTAATTTCCGACGCGGTTAAGGAGAAGCGTATAGTTGACCGTCATCGTCTGGCTCGTGCCGATGGCAGGCGAGGCGAAGAGCTCAGTGGAACCCGTGAAGCGGAGCGAGCGGCCGACCTGCCGCGGAGTTATTGGCCCAAACGAGCTCGTCGAGCCCGCGGTGAACAGAAACAGGTTATCGGGATTGCTGCCAAAGATCGCGCCGCTGACGATCTCGTAGTAGCTGACGGGGGGAGGCGGAGTTGGCCGGCGCCGCGATGATCCGCACATCCTGGTCGGCGACGACGCGAGCCGAGACGGCGTGGACCGCACTTCGCGTAATATTCTCAGCGGCTATCTTCGTTTCGATCTTCAGCGAGCCGGTGTAACGCCCCTCAGTCAAGGGAACGGGCGCGGCGACGGTGGAGAACGCGGCCGCAAGCAGCCCCAACGAAAGGACGGAAAACGGAGACGTGGCGCGGAGTAAGCGAAGCGTTTTCATAGTGCCAACAGCGTACCTCAGAAGATGAGGAAAAGCGCGCGGACTGCGGCTCGTTCGACCGTGGCCTGATTTGCAGCCGCGGCGCCAAAATCCGCTGCCGAGAATTTTCGTAATCGCCGGTCCTGCGCTAAAGCATCAGCTTCGGCGCGCACCACCTCTCCTATGCCCCCCGATCACGAACCTCCCGCCGACACCGTCAACGTCCGCCTGGCGGGCTATCTCTGCGAGCATCGCGAGGGGATCATTCTCGAGTGGCTCGACCGCGTGCTGGCCGACCCAAAGATCGCCACGGATTCCATGACTACCGGGATGCTCAAAGATCATGTGCCGAGTCTTTTCGACGACCTGGCCGATACCCTGCGCGAGTATGGCAACGAGGCCGTCGCGGGGCGCGCCGCCAGGGATGCCGATTCGCACGGCTCCACACGGTGGAAGGAAGGGTACTCCCTTTCGGAGCTCCTCCGGGAGATCAAGCACCTGCGCACCGTGCTCATCCATCATCTCCTCGCCTTTGAAGACCAGCACCCGGACTTCGGCCTGGCCCCACGCCTCTACGCGGTGGCGACCGTGCACGCCTTCATCGACGATATGGCCATCCGTGGCGCGGAAGAGTTCGGGGAGCTCTCCTCAGACGACTGAGGCGGGAAACCAGGCCAGCGAATTGCCCACAGGAACCGGGGACACGAGCACGCCGTCAACCGCGGCCTTTCCCCCGACCTGCTTACGCGCCTCCAGCGCGGCGATCGCCGCGAGCCGGGCATTGACTCCCGGAGCGACCCGCGCGACTTCGGCGCCGCCGCCCGGACCGCGACTTGGCCGCAAGGCTGGGTCTGCACAATGGACCGGTGGCCTTTCCTTTCACGGGGCCGTGCCGGTGGCTGAGGCGGTGATGAGGCGATTTTCGCGCGCGAGCTGCGCGCGTTTGCGGAGACACTGCCATGAAGACGAAGCCCATCGACAATTCACCGGGAGGCAGGGGCAGGCTGGAAGCCTGCGGTACGGCAGGCAGGGATGCCTGCGCTACGTCGGCGGCGGCTCCGCTCGTTGGCAGCGGCGTGGCGGCGCTCCCGGTCGAGCGCTTCCGCCTGGTCAACGAGTATCAGGAGCTCGCCCGGCTCAGTATGGCCCAGAGTTCGCCCCCTTCACCGAGCCCCCGCGGCGCGACCAGAGGCAATTGCCGGGGTCGTCGCTCACGAGCAGCGCGGCAGTGACGCCGGCGGACGGTTGGCGGAAGACGCGCCGTTTTTCTCGCGCCACATCGTCCAGCCGATTACGAGCGCCGCGCCGAAGAGCGCCAGCGCCATGTCTTTCTGCGCGTCCCAGACATCGCCTTGCGTGCCAAGATACGCCGCGCCGAGCTCCGGATTTACGAGCTGCGCGACCGTGCCCTCGACGATCTCAAAGAAGCCGCTGAAGGCCACGATCATCGCCGCGGCCAGCGCGCCCGCCCACTGGCCGCGCGGCTGCAGCAGGCGCATGAAGATTTCGCGCAGTGGGTAAGCCAGCAGCAGGCCAAAGGAGAAATGCACGAGACGATCGAAATGATTGCGCTGGAGATTAAGCGTTTCCTTGAGCCAGTAGCCGAGCGGCACTTCGGAATAGGAGTAATGCGCACCGGCGGCGTGCAGGACCAAGAAGAGAAAGACGAGGACGTAGGCGGCATTCGAGAGCGGCAGGCGGCGATACGTGAAAATGAGCGCGGGCACGGCGGCGAAGACGAGGAGGTTTTCGATCAGCCAGTCGTCGCGCTTCACAGGATCGATCGCCGCGATCGTCCAGACCAGTGCGTAGCAGATGCAGAGCGCGTGGAGCAGGCGGCGTTCGCGAAAGGGCGGGGTGCGCTCGGGGGCGGGCTGCCTTGCTTTTTCGGCGCTGCTTTTTCCCGCAAATATCCACGCCAGCAGCATGGCGGCCGCCGCGCCGACGAGTGCGGCGGCCATGTCGAGTTGCGCATCCCATTCGTCGCCCTGCGCGCCGAGCCACTCCGGTCCCACGCCGGGACTGACGATCTCCGCGACCGCCGCTTCGATGGATTCAAATGCGCTGCTCAGCGCGAGGATGAGGCCGACGGGCATCCAGTAATTCGCACCGCCGCGCAGCCGCGCGAACCGCACGAGCAGTTCGTGGAGCGGATACGCGAGCAGCAGCCCGAAGGCGCCGTGGATGAGGCGATCGTAAGGGTTCCGAGTCAGCCCGAGCACGCCACGCAGCCAGTCCCCGGCTGGCGCGTGCCGGTAGCCGGTGTGCGCGCCGACCGCGTGCAGACCGAGATAGAGCGCGATGAACAGATAGGACGCATTGGAAAATGCGAAGTAGCGGTAAGTGAGCGCCAGCATCGCGACACCGAGGACCACGAGGATATTCTCGAGCGCCCAGGTGATCCGGTCGCCCGGAGTGATGGCGGTGGCGACAAAGACGAGCACATAAGCCGCGAGGAGCCCGTGCAGAAAGCGGTTGTTGCGGAAGGACCGCGCGGAGGCTGGAGGCATCCTGCTGTGTAGCCCTGCGTCTGGCGTGGCGCACGCGGTAACCGGTATCCGCTCCGCCGATCGCCACGCCATCCCGGCGCTTTGGCCTTCGAAATGCGGCGCGCTCTCATGTGATACCGATCATCTGAGCCATTCGCACGGCAAGGTGCGCGCAGCTTGCGAATCGGGGACATGCTGACTTTATCAAACCATGAACGGGCAGCCGGCGATCGCAGCCTTACCGGCGCGGACGGTTACTGAACTCGGGTGATCGGTTCCGTCGTTTTTCGACCGGCCCTTCCCACGGCGTGAATCGTACCGCGGGTCAAGGCACGCTCAAAGGTGATCGTCCCGTGATCACCATTTTCAAAATGATACTCCATATTCCCAGGCTCGGTGAATTTCCATTTCATGGCGCCAAACCTCGGAGTGACGCTGCCGTTCGCCTGGAAGGTGATGGTCTTGTCTTTATTCCAAAGCCAGCTGGTGCCAATGAGCCGGTTTTCCCAATCGGCCGCGGTGTCTGAAGGGGTGATGGCACCGACCGGGGTGACGGCTTTGATTTCGGCATCGAGGGCGGTGGCGAGCTCGAGGTTTTTGAGGGATAAGGCGCGATCCTTTAACTGCTGGAGCTCCTGAAGGTAGCGGTCGCGAACCGGCTTCATCGCAAGGGCCGTCGCCGCGTCGTATCGCTTGCGAGCCGCGACGATTTCGGGCGGGGTGTCGGCGGCAGGGAGCGGCGCGGCGAGTCCGACCAAGCTGAGGAGGATAGCGAAAGCAGGGAGGGAAAGAAGGCGCGACATAGAGGGGGAGCGTTTAGGCTACGGGGGCTTGGATACGTTGGGCAAGGTGCGAGTCCGCGCTTTGGGCCTTGCCGCGGGCGGGGTTCCGCCTAAGCCTGTGCGAGACCACAACCTCCCATGAAGCATTCCTCCTTCCTGGCGGCGCTCGCCGCCGCCCTCGTGGCTTTGCCGGCCTACGCCGCCGAGCCGAAACGCGTGATCGTTTGCACGGTGACGACCGGCTTCCGCCACAGCTCGATTCCCTTCGCAGAAAAGACGCTGCAAAAGCTCGCCGATGAGTCGAAGGCCTACACGATCGTCGAGTTCGTGCGGCAGCCGGAGATCGCGGTGCCGAAGGCGCCGAACAAGCCGCGCGACCCGAAACCGGACGCCAACGAGAAGGACAAGGCCAAGCATCAGGCGGAGACGAAGCGATACGAGGAGGAGATGGCCAAATGGACGCCGGACAAGGAGCAGGGCCGCAAAACGGCGCAGGCCAGCTTCGACGCCGCGGTGAAGGAAAGCCTCGCCCGCCTTTCGCCCGACAACCTCAAGAAGCAAAAGATCGACGGCGTGATTTTTGCCAATACGACGGGCGATCTGCCGCTGCCGGACAACGACGGTTTCATCAAGTGGATCGGCGAGGGGCATGCGTTTATCGGCATGCACTCGGCGAGCGATACGTTTCACAAATTCCGGCCCTACAGCGAAATGCTCGGCGGCGAGTTCCAGACGCACGGCGCGCAGGTCCCCGCCGATCTGGTGAAGGGCGATGCGGCCCATCCGGCCACGCAAGGGCTGCCCGACCAGTGGAACCTCGCCCAAGAGGAGATGTACGAAATGAAGACCCACGACCGCTCGAAGCTGCGCGCGCTGTGGTTCCTGCGACATCATCCGCAGCACCCGGAACAGAAAGAATATGCCGCGGTCGCGTGGTGCAAGAAAACCGGCGGCAGCGGGCGCGTCTTCTACACCTCGCTCGGCCATCGCGAGGATCTCTGGAGCGATGACCCGGACCTGAAGGACCGCAAGAACTCGGTGGAGCTTGCCAAGCAATACCAGCAGCATATCCTCGGCGGCATCCGCTGGGCGCTCGGCCTCGCCGAGGGCAGCGCCGAGCCCAACCCGGAGGTGAACTAGCCATGAAAAAGCTCTCCATCACCCTGCTGATCATCGCGCTGCTCGCGCTCGTCTCCGTGGCCCTGGTGCGCGCCGAGGACGCCGCCGGCTTCAAGCCGCTCTTCAACGGCAAGGACACGGCCGGGTGGCACGTGCGCAAGGACAACGCCAACAACGCCTGGAAAGTCGTGGATGGTGTGCTCAAGAACGATCTGCCGAAGGGGGCGCACGGTGTCGATCTCGTGACGGACCAGAAGTTTTGGAACTTCACCGTGCGCTACGAGTACATGGTGCCCGATGGTTCCAACTCGGGCTTCTACCTGCGCGGGCGGCACGAGCTGCAAATCCTCGGCGACCACGCGAGCGGCAAGCCGGCCAAGAATGGCAACGGCGCGATCTATAACTTCAAGGCGCCGGACGCCTTCGCGTCCAAGCCTGGCGATGTCTGGCAGACCGTGGAAGCCACGATCATCGGCAAGAAGATCACCGTGACCCTCAACGGGCAGAAGATCCATGATGCGGTCGAGTGCGACCAAGCGACGGGCAGCGAGATCGATAAGAACGTGGGCGAGCCCGGACCGCTGTTTTTGCAAGGGGACCACGGGGCGGTGTCGTTTCGGAATGTGCAGATCAAGGAGCTGCCGAAGGAGTAACGTGCTATCGCAGGCCCAGAAGTGAGAGCTGAGTAAACATGCCCGGCCACTTGCGATTTGTTCTCGACACCAACGTCCTCGTTGCAGCTTTGCGATCCAAGCGCGGAGCGTCTGCCGCCCTGCTGTCGGCATTGCCGCTGAGCAACTGGCAGATGGTACTTTCGGTTCCGCTATTCTTTGAGTACCAAGCCGTCCTTTTGCGCCCGAACATAGCGCCGCCTGCTTTTTCGGAAGCCGACCTCAAGGCGCTTTGCCGCTATCTCGCCACGATTTCCAATCTGCAGATCATCTACCTCCTCTGGCGTTCCTTTCTGCCCGACCCGAAAGACGACCTGGTCCTGGAGGCAGCGGTTGCTTCAGGCGCGCGGTATATCGTGACGCATAATCTCAGACACTTCCGAGGCGCCGAGTCCTTCGGCGTTCGTGCGCTTGCGCCTCGCGAGTTTTTGCGGCTAATTGGCTTACGAAAATGAGCGCTTTGATCGTAGAGTTGCCTGATTCCCTGCACAGCAAGCTCCGCGAGTTTGCGGCGGCTGAGGGCACATCGGTGGAGCGACTTGTCGCGGCTGCCGCGGAAAAGTTCTCGGCCATGCTGGAGGGTGCTGAATATGTGCGGCGGGAAGCAGCGCTTGCTTCGCGCGCCGACTTCGAGCGCGTTATCGCGAAGATTCCGGATGTTCCACCAGATCCTCGGGATGCTCTTGAATGATGACGCGCGCGCGCGCGTGAAACTTTACTCCGTCGCCTCCGCCAGCCGCTCCCGATAAATTCGACGCGCGTGCTCGTAGGCGGCGACCGCTTCGGCATGCTCCGGCGCGGCGATGTGCTTTTCCTTTTCCGACCAGCATTGGTCCACGCCTTTCAGGCACCATTCGAGGCTGCGGCGGACGCGGATGGGCTGATCGCCGACGAGCACGAAGATGGGATTGGTGTGCGAGGACGGCAGGATGCGCAGCGCCACCCAGCAGCTTTGCTGCACCGGCACGTCGAAGGTGATTTCGCGGGCCACGCCGTCGGCGAGGATGTTTTGCGCGGCGGCCGGCGCGCCGTTGACGATCACCTCCACCGGCACTTCGCGCGTCGTGCCGATTCGCGCGCGCTCGATGTCCCAGTAGGGCTTCTTGTCGGCCGGCAATGATTGGATATCCGGTTGCGGGCCTTTCGGTCGAGCCGCGCGGCGACGGTCGCGTGAAGCGCACCGTGCCCGGCTTCGTCGAGCCGCAGCTCGCTGCCGCCTTCGCCCAGATCGCACGTCGTTCGCCGTGAAATCGAGCAGGTGGCTTTTGCCGTCGCTCACGTAGCAGCGGCCCGCGCGGATCGCCTTCGCACCAGTCGTCGTAATTCAGCTGGCCGTCCAGCTTCACGTAGCTGCGGCCGAGGCCGACGCGCTCGCCGTAGATGCACGGGAAATCCGTCTCGCCGCTGATGCGCGTGCGGAAGCCGGCGTTGAGCGTGTGATACCAGATGTTCAGTTCCCACGTGTGCGGCGTATCGACCGATCGAGAGGAAATCCACCGCGGGCACGGGCTTGCCGTCGGGACCGGGCACCTCGTGCGTCACGTCGACGATGTATTCGTTGGCGCCGATGCCGTTGAAGGGCGGGATCTCGTCGTTCGGCAGTTCCTCCGTGGGCGGAGTCGGCTGCAGGCCCCAGCCGCTGTGCGCGGGGCCGCAGAGCGCGCCCTGCTTTTGCGCCCAGCGCAGCGTGTTCAGGCAGAGCGTCGGCCAGTGGTCCTTCGATTCGCCGCCGGGATACATCTGCTCCTTCAGCCGCAGCAGGCAGAGGTGGCCGCTCTTGTGCGAGCCGAAGCCGCTCACCTCGATGTCGTAGCGCAGCAGATAGGGCGAGCGCGAAACCTTGTCGTCGGCGCCGGTGAAGAATTGCTTTTGGTAATCGAAGCACGGCCCCCAGGTGAGGTTCGCGCCGATCTTCAGATCCTCGCCCTGGCAATGGCGCGCCATGTCCGGCGCATGCACGCCCTTCGCTCGGGATCGTGTAGTGCGCGCAGCCGGCGGCGTGGATGTGATGATCGCCGCTCCACCAGCCGAGCTTCGCGGGATCGATCCAGCGCTTCACCTGGAAGCGCAGCTCCTTGAGCGTCTGCGTCCACCTTCACGGTGCGCGTTTCCGGCAGCGATTCCGGGCCGCGCTGGAAAGTGATCGTGTAGTCGCCATCGGGCAGACGGAGCTTTTCGCCATCGCCGCGGTAGATCTGCGGATGAAAGCCGAAGTCCGGCGCGACCCGCTTGACCTGCGAGGGATAGACGCGTCCGGCGCGGTCGCGAATCAGGAGCGACGCCGATGCACGGCGCGCCGTTTTCATCGCGCAATCGCGCAGCGTGATCTCGCGCGCGGGCCGGCAGTCGAAGAGCACGCTCCGCCTCGTTGCGGAAGCCGAGGTCCTGCGTGCCCTGGCCCACGTCGAAGGCGACCTTGGCCTCCCGCTTGCCGGCATCGCGGGAGTAGAGCTGCACGATCCGGTACTCCAAGCCGAGCCCGCTCAGCGCGGGATTGCCCGGCGGCCCTTCGAAGAGCTTCAGATCCAGCCAGCGCGTCTCGCGCGGCGCCGCCGGCTCGGGCAGCGGTTTCTGGTTCGGGCGCGAGCGCGAATCGCGACCCACGCCATCGAACACCGGCTTCGCCTGCTCGCTGGTGGCGCGCAGCTTCGCGGTGCAGCCCGCCTCGTTCACCACCTTCACCAGGAACGCGCGCCATCCCGCCTCCTCCAGCACGCGCTCCGCCGCGCCGGGCGTCGCCTTCACCCGCATCTCGGGCGTGATGTGCACGGTGAAAAGCACCGAGGCATCGAGCAGCCGCTGCACCTCCTCCACCGCCTTGGCGTCGCCGCCGCGGGCAAGCGACGCCACCCGCTCGTGCCCGCCGATGCGCGCGCCCAGCGACTCGCCCGCCTCGAGGAGGGTCTGCACTGCGGCGAGAAATGGCTGGGGCTCGATTCCTTTCACTGGGTCGGCCCGAGAGGACGAGCACGCAATGAGCAGGATGGCGAACAGGGCGGGGAAGCGGGAGACGTTCATGGAGGGGGGAACTCAGCCGGACAAAGCTATCTTACCGGCGGATCGTGTGGATTCTCAATGCACATGCTGGCGCATGGCAGTTTCTCATGGAAGCGCGACGGCGCGGTGCAATGATGCTCCTTCCGTGACTCTTCCCGCGTTTCTCCTCCTCCTCGTGATGAGTGTAGCCGCCGTGCAGGCGGAGACGCCGGCGGCGTTGCAGCGGTGGATGGCCCCGCAGCGGTGGGTGAAAGATACGACGGAGCCCGTTTTGCCACTGGGACCGGCGGGCGCGTTCGACGATACGCATCTGCTCGGCCCCTGCGTGGCGCTGGAAGGCGGCGCCTACTTTTTGTGGTACTCGGGCTCGCGGGGCGAAGTGAAGGAGCGCGTTTATCATCTCGGCCTGGCGACGAGCGCGGATGGATGGCGCTTTGCCCGCCCGCGCGGTGCCGGTGCTGAGATTCGGTGATGGAAGGCGATCGATTCTCACGCCGGCCTTGCTGCGCGGGGAAGATGGCGCGGCTTTGCGCGAAGAGGGGAACTGGCGCCTCTTTTTTGCGGCGACGGATTTTCAGGGGGACATGGCGCACACGCTCCATGAGAGCCGCAGCGCCGACGGCGTGAAGTGGTCGGCGCCTTCCGAGCCGCTGCTGCGCGACGCCTACGCGCCGACGGTCATCCGCGATGGCGATCGGTACCGCATGTGGTACACCGATGTTTCCAAGGAGCCGTGGACCATTCGGCACGCGGAGAGCGCGGATGGACGCGCGTGGCAAGCCACCGCGGAGCCGGTCATGGTGATCGATCAGCCGTGGGAGAAAGGCCGGCTGTTTTATCCGTACGTGATGAAGTGCGAAGGGAAGTACCTCATGTGGTACGGCAGCTATTGGAAGGGCGAGGCGTCGAAGACGGCCATCGGTTTCGCCGCGAGCACGGATGGCCGTACCTGGCACAAGCACCCGGAAAACCCGGTGGTGAGACCCGATTCCTCGCGCGCTTGGGAATCGCATTACAATACCAGCCACACGGTGCTGCGACTGGCGGACGGCAGCTTCCGCATCTGGTACGCCAGCCGCACCAAGCCACCCTTCGTGCATAAATACTTCGCGATCGGGACGGCGCACTGGGCGGGCAAGGAGTAATTGCGGGCGCTGGCAGGTGAGTTGCTCTGCCTGGGGGAACGGTGCCGCAACGCGGTGTAGAATCGCCCCGCAACCGCGGCACGGCACCTGCTTTCTCAATCCTCGCAATGGCTAAAGCTCCCAATTCCGTCATCGGCATCGATATCGGCCGCTTTGCGCTCAAGTCCGTCCTTCTTCAGCGCAAAAGCGGCAATCGCATCGCCGTGACCCACTACGGCTCACACATTCCCGCCGAGCCCGCCACGGATGCGGAATCGCTGGGCAAAAATCTCAAGGCCCTGCTGCGCGACATGGGCGGCAGCGCCAAAAATTGCGTGCTCAGCGTCTCCTCGCCGGACGCGCTGATCCGCATCATCGAGCAGCCGGAAACCCCGACGCACCTGCTGCGCGACGCGCTGCGGCTGAACGGCATGATGCTGCTGAACCAGGACGTGAAAAGCTTCGTGCTCGATTGCGACCGCATCGAATCGGCGCACCCGCCGGAGACCGAGCCCGGCATGACGCCGCGGATGAGATACCTGGTGGGCGGCCTGCCGCGCACGGAGGTGCAGCAGCTTAGCGCCGCCGCGTACGCCGCAAGCCTCCCGCTCTCCGCGCTGCAACTGGCGCCCGTCTGCATCTTCAACGCCTTCGAATTCGCACAGCCGGAAATTTTCAATCACGAGGCGTTTTTCCTCGTGGATATCGGGCACGTCGCTTCGACGATGATGGTGGGCGCCAAGCGCGAGCTGGCGCTGGTGCGCTCGATCGATTTCGGCGGCAAGACGCTCATGGAAGCGCTCGGCGGGCTTTCCGGCGAGGGGCAGGAAGGCGTGATCGAGGCGCTCGAGCAGGAAGACGAGGTGATGGTGGAATACACCCGCGTGGCGCTGAACACGCTCGCCCGCGAAATCGGCTCCTCGATCGGCTTTTTCGAGGCGCGCCAGGAGCTCACCATTCACAAGATCTTCATCTCCGGCGGACCGGCGAAATCGAAAACCTTCCTGAAGCTGATGGGCGAAGAGCTCGGCATGCCGTGCGAGCCGTGGTCGGCGGTGGAGAGTTGTGAGAACGCGATCGCTTCCAGCCGGCGCGAAGATTTTGCCCGCGAAAGTGTGGACCTCAATGCCGCCTGCGGGGCCGCGGCGGAACTCCTGAAAGGCAACTAGCCATGGCTCTTCGACTCAATCTCCATCACGAAATCGACAAGAAAAAAGCGCTGAACCGGCGCGATCCGCTGAAGCTCTCCATGATCGGCATGGCGGTGGTCGCGGCGGGTTTCGCCGGGTATTATGTGCTGCAGCTCGGCGCGGCCCACGGCCTCAGCTCGGAACTGGCGCACGTGCGCGGCGAGCTGGATCGGATCAAGGGCAAGGCCGAGGCGGCGAAGAAACGCGAGGAGGAGCTTTCCACCGCGGTGAAACTGAGCGAGGCGATGGTGAAGCGCGTGGAGAAGCGTTTTTACTGGGCCTCGGTGCTCGATACCGTCACGCAAGCGGTTCCGCGGGAAATCCAGATCACGAAGCTCTCGGGCGACGTGGCGAACGATAAGGTGCGCCGTTGCACGATCACCCTCGAAGGAATCTCCGCGGGCGAAGAGCCGCGCAAGGTGGCGGAAGATCTCCGCCGCGCGCTCAGCGAAAAATTTGCGACCAAGTACAAAGCGGTGAATGCGAAATTCACCTCGCTGGATGACGGCAAAGAGCTGGTCCCGCTCGATGGGCAGCAGCTTCCGACCGCCGTCTTCGCGATCAATCTCCACATGCAGATGACCGAGGAAGAGGCGCCACCGCCACCACCCCCCGCGCGCCGCGACCGCGCTGCGAAAACCAAGGAATCGAACTTACTATGAAGCTAGGCAAAGAAGAAATTCAGAAGATCGTCCTCGGCGGGCTCCTGCTCGTCGGGCTGGTGTACGGGTATTTTACCATGCTCCTCGGGCCGCTCGCCTCCAGCCGGGAGCGCACGCAGAAGGAAATCGATGAAGTGCGCGGGCAGCTCACCGGCGCGAAGAAACAAATCGCCCGTACCAATACGCTCGAGGCCGCCGCCCCCGCCCACGCGCTGGCCGTGAAGCAGCTCACCGCCCTCATCCCGGACGGCTCGCCGGTGGCCTGGCTGCCGACCCGCCTGGCCGACTTCTTCAAGCAGTACGGCGTGGACAAGGCCGCCACCAGGCTCAACAGCGAGACGCCGGAGCCGGAGCTGGCCGGATATCGCCTCACCACCTGGGGGGTCGATTTCCAGAAGGCCGAATTCGGCCCGCTGGCCCTCGCGCTCGCCGGCCTGGAAAATGAACAACTGCTCGCGGAAATCTCCACCGTGCAAATCGAAGCCCTGAAGGAAGAGCCCGGCAGCCAGCACGTCACGCTCACCCTCAATCACATCGTGAAAAACTGATGAACTCCCGAATCGCTCTCGCCTTTACCGCCGCCACCGCCGGCCTGACCCTGCTCGCGCAGGGTGCCGACTCCGCCGGCGAAGTCAAAACCGCGGGCTTCCGCCTGCAAAACCGCTCCGCCTTTACGAGCCCGGAAACCGCACGCGCGCCATTCTGGCCGATCGGCTGGGCCAAGGCCTCCGCGACCGCGCCGCAGACCCAGGCGCCGCTCACGAAGATCGAGCTCGATCCCGAGCAGTTTGCCGTCACGAGCATCGTGCTCGGGCAGCCGTCGCTCGCGGTGATCAATGGGCGCGTCTATAGCCAGGGCGAATTCCTGCGCATGCCGAAAGGCGGCAAGGCGCCGGAGGCCGCGGCCAAAACCGCGGCGCTCCCTGCCGGCGCGCGCATCCGCGTGGCGAAGGTGACGGATGGCAGCGTGTTCCTGGAAGTCGGGGGGCAATATACGGAGCTCGCCCTGCGCCGCCCGCAGCTCTCGCAGCATAAGCCCGATGAGGCGGAGGAAGATCTGTTGAAGCCGCTCAGCGAGCGATAGGCGGATGAGACATCGGCGTGTAGGCGCCGGGAGGGTTGTTTCGCGATGAGTTTGACCCACTTCGGGGTCTGTCGAGGCGGCGGGTGAACCGTGGGTTGTCACCCACGGCTATTCATGTTTCACCCCTTCGGGGTTACGCGCGAAGCGGGCCTTCTTGACCGAGACCGACCATCGTCCCGCCGCGGCCACCGTCCTGCCGCGGCTCGCGGGGACGCTCGCCCTCCCGCGGCGCGTGGTGTGCAAAGGACGGTTTGAGCGTGCGAGGATGGGGCTGGCCGACCGGGCCGCCGCAGCCGCCATTCTGTCGGACGTCTGCCTGGGGCGCTTGGTGGGCAATGGACAGCTTAACTAAGCGTGCGAGGATGGGGCTTTCTGGCGCGGCAAGTCGCGGGGCGGAAGCGCGGCGGGGCCTGGCCGCAGATACACCCTCCATCGGCAGTAGAACTGCCCCCGCAAGGGCTTTACCAAGTGCAACTTGGGAACGAGAGAAGAGAACGAACGAGAGAATTAGACTAGCGCACCGCAGGCTAGGCGGGGAGGGTGGCTCCGGTGTCGCGGCCGGGGAAGCGGAGGAAGGGGATCCACTGGGCGATGGAGCAGAGGGCGACGTAGGTGAAGCCGGACTGGAAGAGGACGAGGAAGGGGATGGAGGCCCACTGGTGGTGGGCGATGGCGCTGACCAGGAAGTAGCTGAAGTAGGCGGCGAAGCCGAGCTCGATGAAGGGGACGACCGATTTGATCGGAACGTACCGCGGATTGCTTCCAGGACTGGGTTTTGCGCTCGATGCCGTACTTGGGGGTGCGGGTGAACTCGGACTTGTGGCCGACGATGGCTTCGAGGACGGCGCGGGCGTTATTGACCGCCAGGCCGATGCCGAGGGCAGATCAGGGCGGGCAGGAGGAGGATTTCGCGTGAGCCAGGTGCGGGGATGGAGCTCGCGCTGGCAGCAGATGTAGAAGACGGCGGCCGGGCAGCGAGGCGGAGAAGAAGATGGCGATATCCAGCAGGAGGGTGCGCCAGGAACCGTGCACGCCACCACCCACGGAGGGGTGCATGCAGGAGGCAGAGGAACAGGAGGAGCAGGTAGGCGAAATTCGAGGTGAGATGGGCGGTGGCCTCGAGCTTGATGAGGAGGGGGAGGTCAGCGCGCCAGACGGAGGGGAGGAGCTTCGATGCAGGTCTGGATGGAGCCTTTGGTCCAGCGGTGCTGCTGGGACTTGAAGCCGTTCATGTCCACCGGCAAGCTCGGCGGGGGTGACGAGATCGGCGAGGAAGATGAAGCGCCAGCCCTTGAGCTGCGCACGGTAGCTGAGATCGAGGTCTTCGGTGAGGGTATCGTGCTGCCAGCCGCCGGCGTCTTCGATGCAGGTGCGGCGCCAGAGGCCGGCGGTGCCGTTGAAATTGAAGAAGCGGCCGCTGCGGCTGCGGGCGGTCTGCTCGAGGAGCAGGTGGCCATCGAGGAACATGGCCTGCACCCGCGTGAGCAGAGAATAGGTGCGGTTCAGGTGGCCCCAGCGGGTCTGGATCATGCCGATCTTGGGATCGGTGAAATAGTGGATGGTGCGGCAGGAGCATGTCCGGCGCGGGGACGAAATCGGCATCCAGGATGAGGATGAACTCGCCGGTGCAGCGCTCCATGCCCGTTCTCCAGGGCGCCGGCCTTGAAACCGGTGCGGTCGGTGCGGTGGATGAGCTCGATATCGAGGCCGGCCTCGCGAAGCTGCTGCCACGCGCTCGTGGGCGATGGCAGTAGTCTCGTCGGTGGAATCGTCGAGCACCTGGACCTGAAGGAGGTCGCGGGGGTAGTCGAGCTCGGCGACGGACTTGAGCAGGCGCTCGACCACGTACATCTCATTGAAGACGGGAAGCTGGACCGTGACGCGCGGCAGCTTCTCGAAGGCGCCGGCCGGCTTCGGGAGCCGGTTGCGGTTCTTGAGAAAGAGATAGACGATGACGTAACGATGCAGGCCGTAGAGGGAGAGCCCTAGCAGGACAATCGAGTAGCAAACTGTCCAAATTGTGTGTCCCAAACTACCTTGCATATATATTTTTCGCCGCTTCCGGCGCAATCAGGCGCGGAATCTGGACGGCATGGCGGGGAGGGTCAAGCGGGAAATCACCCCCCCGCGACGGGTGGGATCGGGACGGTTTTGCGGCCTCGGCAGGCAGGATGCCTGCCGATCCGTTCCTGCCCACAGGCGAGGACGCCTGTGTTCCACGGCGCGCCTTCGGCGCAGCGGCGGCCGCGTCGAGATGGACGCCGGAATAGGGCGAGGAGGGGCGATGGGCATTCGAGGAGAACCCGGCAACGGGCTGCTTATTGGGAAAAGGAATGGGCACCGGAGAGGATGGGGGGCGTAGGGAGACCAGGTTTCGGGAGGATTCGTGGGGAAAAGGCCGCTTTGGGGTTGGCGGAAGCGCCCGGCGCTGAGAGAACATTCCCCCATGGTCCCTAGTTTGCGCCGGCTCCTGCCGATCCTCCTCCTGATGGGCATGGGCGCCACCGGCGCCGAGCCGACGGAGATCGACCGCGCCCGCCAGGCGGCCGGGATCAACCGCTTTACGGCGCCTTCGATCGATTTGCTCCTGCAGCAACTGATCGCGCTGCAGCCGATCCCGTTTGAGAAGGTGTGGCGCAAGCCGCCCGATCATCCGCCGCAGGAGCGGGTGCGCCTGGCGCTGCTGACGGGCCGGCTGATCGCGGATGGCTTCCTGCTGGTGGCCACGGAGCGGCCGCAGCGGGTGGAATCGGTGGGCCGCAGCTTGCTTCGGATGGCCAAGGCGCTGGGGTTCGGGGAAAAGATCACCCGGCGCGGGCGGAACGTGATCGAGCAGGCGGAGGCGGAGCGCTGGCCGGAAGCGCGCCGGGAGCTGATTCAGATGCAGGCGGATGTGGAGGCGGCGCTGATCACGCTGCGGGATGAGGATTTGGTGAACCTGATCGCGCTGGGCGGGTGGCTGCGCGGGCTGGAGATCACCAGCGCGGCGGTGGCGGACAATTTTACGCCGGAGCGGGCGCAGAAGCTTTGGCAGCCGGAGCTGGCGGGGTATTTCCTGGGGAAGCTGAAGGCGTTCCGGCCGGAGACGCGGAATGCTCCGCTGGCCAGGCGGATCGCGCAGATCCTGGAGAAGGTGCAGGGGGTGGTGAGCACGGGGAAGGCGCTGAGCCAGGAGGAGGTGGCGCGGCTGCACGAGCTGGCGCGGGCGGCGAATGAGGCGCTGCTGGTGGAGGGGGAGGTGGGGGCGTAGCGGTTCAATATGAATAGTGAAGTGCGCCAATTTCGGGCGATCGCGGATCGCTACCTGGATGACTATTACCGGCTGTTCCCGCATGAGGCGAGCGAGCTGGGGTGGCACGATTTCGATGGGCACCTCGGGGAGAATACGCCGGCGGTGCACCGGCTCTTCGGGCGGGTGGTGTCGCGGACGCTGGCAGAGGTGGCGGCGCTCTCGGACGATGCGTTTTGCGGAGACGATTGGCTGGACCGGCGGGGGCTGCTGGCGCTGCTGCGGACGGCGCGGTTTCACCACGAGCGGAACTTTTGGCGGACGAATCCGCAGGTGCACTGCGACGCGGCGGTGAATTCGATCTTTCACCTGCTGGTGCGGAATTCGGAGCGGCTTCACTCGGTGCTGCCCGCGATCGAGAGCCGGCTGGCGAAGCTGCCGGAGTTTTTGCAGGCGGGAGCAGCTTGCGTGAAAGATCCGGTGCCGCTCTGGGTGGACCTGGCGGTGAAGAGCTGCCGGGGGGCGGAGACGTTTCTGCGGGGGACGAGCCAGGAGCTGGCGGCGATCTCGCGGGAGCCGGGGCGGACGGAGCGGCTCTTTGCGGAGGCGGCGAGCGCCTTCAAGCGATATGCGAGCGCCATCGCCGGGAAAGAGCCGGGGCCGGCGGACGGGTACGCGGTGGGACGCGAGGGACTGGAGATGCTGATTCGCGAACGGACTGGGCTGGCAGGCTCGGCGCGGGAGATCGCGGCGCGCGGGGAGAGGCTGATCGCGCAGCTCACGCACGACCTGGAGCGCGAGGCGCGGAAGCATGGGCGCAAGCGGACAGCGGAGATTTTGGAGGAGGCCGCGGCGGGCTGGGAGCCGAAAGCGGGCTCGCTGATCGAGGAGTACCAGCGGGTGAACGCCTCGGTGCGGGAGCAGTTCGAGAAGGCGGGCGTGGTGACGTTTCCCAAAGGCGAACGGTGCAAGGTGCTGCCGGTGCCGCCGTTTCTGCGCCACCTTTTTCCCACCGCGGCATATTCGCAGCCGGGACCGTTCGACCCGGATCAGACGGGCATTTTTTGGGTGAACGATCTCTCGGAGGAGCAGCGGAACCCGGCGAAGCGGCAAGCGGAGGTGCGGCAGCATTTCGGGCTGGAATTCACCTGCGCGCACGAGGCGTATCCCGGGCATCACCTGCAGTTTTGCATCCAGAACCGGCACCGGAGCAAACTGCGCCGGCTGTTTCACCACGCGATTTTTTACGAGGGGTGGACGCTTTGGTGCGAGAAGATGGCGGTGGATCGCGGGGTGATCCTGCTCCCGCAGGCACGGCTGATCCAATTGCACGATGCGCTCTGGCGCGCGTACCGGATCGGGATCGATGTGGGGCTGCACGACGGCACGCTGACGTTTGCGCAGGCGTGCGGCCGCTTGGAGAAGGGAGTCGGTTTCACGCGGGCGCGGGCGCGCGGGGATGTGAATTGGTATACGTCGTCGCCGACGGTGCCGATGAGCTATCTGCTGGGGCGGCTGGAGCTGGAGCGGCTGCACGCGCGGCTGGTGGGGCGCGATGAATGGAGCCTGCGGAAGTTTAACGACTGGATTCTGAGCTTTGGGGCGATCCCGTGGAGCTGGATCTGGGCGGCGAAGCTGCGGCCGAACCGGAAGTAGCGCGGAGATCTTTTGCGCGAAGCGCTTTCGGAGTGCGGAGCGTCCTCGCACCGCTTTGTTCACGCGCCGATGTGGAAGTGGACGCGCGAACTGCTCGGGGCACTGGTGCAAAGCGGCGCGAGGACGCGCGCGCACTCAAAAGCGCTTCGCGCGAAATTGGTTCACGATTGCGGCAGGGGGTTGGATTCGCCAGAGTGCGCGCGTGAGAATTCTGCCGCAGGTGCGCCGCTGGTTTTTGGGGGCGGCCCTAACGGGGCTGCCGCTTTGCCACTCGCGCGCGGTGGAGTACAGCACGGTGGAGCTGGAAGGGCGGAAGGCGATCGTGTGCCGGGTGAAGGTGAAGGAGGAGAAGCTGGAGCTTTTCCTGCAGGACGACGCGGGGAAGCCGCTGAAGTCGTTCGCGGGCGTGAACCAGTGGCTGGCGGGGAAGGGGCGCAAGCTGGTCTTTGCGATGAATGCCGGGATGTATCACGGGAACCTCGCGCCGGTGGGACTTTTTGCGAGCGAAGGGCGGCAGATCGCCCCGCTGAATCTCGAGGCCGGCGAGGGGAATTTTTTCGTGAAGCCGAATGGAGTTTTCCTTTTGACGGCGGGAGGGGCGCGCGTGGTGGAGTCGTCGGAGTGCACGAAGATCGAGGAGCGGATCATCCTGGCGACGCAATCCGGCCCGCTGTTGCTGCGGCGCGGGAAGATTCATCCCTCCTTTAGGCCGACCTCGGATTCTCGGCTGACGCGGAATGGGGTGGGCATCCCGGCGCCTGGGATCGCGCTTTTTGTGATCACGACGGATCTGATGAACGTGCACGAATTCGCCCGCCTTTTCCGCGACGTGCTCAAGTGCCCCGATGCGCTCTATTTCGATGGGACGGTCTCCAGCCTGTATGCGCCGCCGTTGGGGCGGAATGATAGGCTGATTGATTTGGGGCCGATGATTGGGATTACGGAGGAGAAGTGAGTCAGTAAGTCAGTGACTTACCGAGTTACTTCCCGATGCACCAGAGGTGCTTGTGGGTGCGGATGAAGATTTGGCCGTCGGAGATGGCGTGGGAGGAGTTGGTGAGGCCGTCGCCGATGGCGTTGACGGCGAGTTGCTCGAAGGTGGGGGAGGCGCGGATGATGAAGGTGTCGCCGGCTTGATTGAGGATGTAGATGCGGTCGCCGGAGAGGACCATGGAGCTCCACGATTCGGAGCGGCTGCTGGGGCCCTGGAGGCGCTGTTCCCAGACGGACTCGCCGGTTTTCAGGTTGAGGCATTGGGCGACGCCGGGCGTGTTGAGGATGTAGAGGTGGCCGGCGTGGATGACGCCGGAGCCGAGGCGCAGCTTGGTGCGGGCGTGGTGCCAGAGGCGGGCGGAGGCGGTGACGTCGCCGCTGCCGCCGGCGCGCACGCCAAGCTCGCTGCCGCTGAAGCCGGCCATGGCGACTACGATGCCTTCGCCGTGCATGGGCGAGGCATAGAGGAGCGGGGTGAGGCCGGCGCAGCGCCAGAGCTCCCGGCCGCTTTGGGGATCGAACGCGCGGACGTGGCCGGGGAAGGCCATGACCAGCTCGTCGCGGCCATTGGCCTGGATGACGATGGGGGTGCTGAAGCTGCCGACGGTGCCGCCTTCGCGCCCGGCGAAGCCATCGGTGCGATCTTTGCCGCCGGGCTGCTCGGGCACGGCGACGCGCCAGGCCTCTTTGCCGGTGGCTTTATCGACGGCGAGCAGGAAGGAGTTTGGGCCGGGGCCGAAGTATTGGATGCAGAGGTTTTTGTGGAGCACCGGGGAGGTGGAGTAGCCCCACTCGTGCTCCTGCGCGCCGAGCTCCAGGCGCCACTGTTCCTTGCCCGCGAAATCGAAGCAGAAGAGGCCCGCGGAGCCGAACCACGCGACCACGCGCTCGCCATCGGTGACCGGGGAAGCGGAGCAATACGAGTTCGTCGGATGCGTCTCCTCACGCGCGGAGTAGCTGGTTCCCGAGCGCCAGAGCTCGCGGCCATCCTGGCGATCGAAACAGATGACGAGGCGCTGTTCGCCGACCGCCTGGGTGATGAAGACGCGATTCTCCCAGACGATGGGGGTGGAGTTGCCGCGCTCGGGGAGCGGGGTTTTCCAGCGGACGTTTTCGGTGGCGCTCCATTTGAGCGGGAGTGTTTTTTCGGGAGTGATGCCGGAGCCGGCGGCGTCGCCGCGCCAGGCGGGCCAGTTGGCGGCGGGGGCAGGGGTGAGGAGAACGGCGGCGAGAAAGAGCGCACTGAAGGCGCATGCTTTTGTGCTTTGGGAGGAGATCATTCGGCTTCGGACTTAAGGCAATTCCTCGATCACGATGTCTTTGAAACGGACTTCGGTTTTGCCGTTGCCGTGGATTTGCAGGGCGAGGTGGCCTTCCTGCGGGATGGTGGCGTCGGGCTCGGTGTAATCGATGGTTTGAACGCCATTGATCCAGATTTGGATGCGCGGACCCTCGGCGCGGATGCGGTAGTCGTTCCAATCGTCGCGCTTCAGGACTTTGTTCACCGCCTCCATGTTTGGCTCGGCGAGCATTTTCTTGCGGCGGGATTCGTCGTAGAGGGCGCCCCAGTATTTGGGGTCGCCGAGATCGGCCTGATAGCCGCTCATCTCGTTGGGCGGATTGGGAATGCGGACGCTGCGGATTTGCACGCCGGAGTTCACGAAGCCCTCGGTGCCCTGCAGCTTGAACTTCAGGCGGAGCTCGAAGTTTTTGTATGACTTGGTGGAGGCGAGGAATTCGTTGCGCGGCGCTTTTTCGGCGAGCTGGCCGGCAGCGATCACGCCGTCTTCGAGGCGCCAGGTTTTTTTGGTGTCGCCCTCCCAGCCGGCGAAGGATTTGCCATCGAAGAGGGAGACGGGGGCGGCCTGGGCGGCGGCGGTGAGGAGGAACAGGAGGAGGGGGATTTTCATGAGAAGACGCGGGGAGAGTGCCTACAAATCACACAAATGGAAACGAATGAGGAAGAGGCTTTCGAGCGCGGTTTCATTTCGCGCCGGCGAGCGAATCGTAGTGCAGGCGTGCGACTTGCCACATGTAGCCGGGGCCGTTGCGGCCGGCGGCGCCCGGGGTGAAGAGGGCGACGGCGGCGGCGACGCGCTGGCGGGCTTCTTCGCGGTGGCCGAGGAGATCTTGGAAGAGGCCGGAGTAGTAGTGGGCGAAGAACATGACGCGCGGGTTGCCGGTGAGTTTGCGCGCGGTGAGATTGGCGTCGAACCGCTCGGGGGTCATGCGGCCGGCGAAGAGCTCGTAGAGATTGGGGAAGGGCTCGCGGTCGAACTCCTTGTAGTCGAGCATTTCGGCGCGGGCGCGCTCGAGGCTGTGGGCTTTGACGTCGGCGAGGAATTTCCAGAGGCCGTTTTCGCGGTCGCGGCCGTCGTAGGGGTGGTACTTGGCAAACTGGCGCGAGGATTCCTCGGGCTGCTGATTGAAGAGATAGGCGATGCCGAGGCGCCAGTGCGGGGCGTCCTGGGCGGGATCGAGCTCGATCATCCTGCGATAGGAGGCGACGGCTTCCGGGAATTTGCCGAGGAAGAGCTGGGCGTCGCCCAGGGCGGAGAGGAGGGGGACGGAGGGAGCACCGGCGGCGGCTTTTTCGCGCGCTTCGAGATCGGTGCGGAGTTGGCGGAGCAGGGCTTCGCGTTCAGGCGGGGGGATGGGGTCTGCGGCCGTGGCGAGGGCAGGGATGGCGAGCGCCGCCAGGCAAATTAAGATACGGAAACGGCGATTCATCGGAGAGGTGGGGCTAGCGAGCTGATTCGAGCCAAGGTACCGCCGGAGGATTACCGCAGTCTACACTTCCCGTAGGCCGCGGGTGCACGCGCGAGGTTTGACCGCCTTCGCGGTCGACGGTTCTCTCGTGGGGATCCGTGGGTTGGCACCCACGGCTATTCATGTTTGGCCCCTTCGGGGCCGGGAGCCGCCTTCTGGCCCCTCTTCGGGGCCGGGAAAACCGGCGCTCGATTAGATGATCTCCGAGACCGGGCCGAGGCTGTCGACGAACTTCTCGGCGTTGACCTCCATCTTTTGCAGCATGGTGAGCATGACGTTGCTCAGGCGGGCCTTGTCATCCTTGGGCTTGCCGCAGAGGCTGCGCCATTCGTCGTAGCTGAGCGTGTAGTCGTCGTTCAGGTGCGGGCGGTTGTAGTCGAGGTGCTGGCCGTGCTTGAGGCCGAGGCCGCGGCCGCCGGCGAGGAGGATGGGCAGGTTGCTGTTGGCAGTGGCTGTGGCCGTAGCTCATGCCGCTGCCGAAGAGGACCATGGTGCGGTCGAGCAGCGGCTCGTCGCCATCGCTTGCACGGCGCGGAGCTCGATCGAGGAAATGCGCGAACTGCTCCATGATGAAGGCGTCGCTCTTGGCGAGGCGCTCGAGCACGACGGGGTCGCCGTTGTGATGGGAAAGATTGTGGCGCGCCTGGGTGATGCCGATCTCGGGAATGGCGAGGCCGTTGCCTTCGCTGCCGTTCATGTAGGTGACCACGCGGGTCATGTCGGTGCGCAGGGCGAGCACGATGAGGTCGAACATGGTGCGCCAGTATTCGCCGGCCTGCGCCTTGGGCACGTCGCGCTGGAAGGGCGCGGCGAGTTTCTTGTCGAGCGCCGGCTTCGGCACGTCGAGCCAGGCGTCGAGGCGCTCGGTGCGCTGCTCCACGTCGCGGACGGAGTGGAGGTATTCGTCGAGCTTGGTGCGGTCGTCGCGTGCCGAGCTCGAGGCGCAGGGACTTGGCCTCGTCGAGGACGGCATCGAGCACGCTGCGGCGTTTGGTGAGCCGCGCGCGCTGGGCGGCGATGCCGCCGGGCTCTTCGCCGAAGAGCCGGTTGAAGATGGTCTTCGGATTGTCCTCGGCGGGCAGCGGCACGCCGTCGCGCGAGAAGGCGAGCGTGTTGGTGCCGAAGGGCTGGCCGGTGCCGGAGGAAATGGAGAGCTCCAGCGAAGGGAAGCGCGTCTGCTGGCCCGCCGACCTCCGCCATGAGCTGATCGCACGAGATCGTGTTGTCGTACTTGCGCCCGCTCTGCGCATCGATCTTCGCGCCGGTGAGCCAGGTGTCCGCGCAGACGTGCGCCTGGCCGAGGCCATTCGGATGATGCAGGCCGCTGAAGACCGTGAAGTCATCGCGATGCTTCACCAGCGGCTGCAAGGAAGGCGAAAGCTCGTAGTCGCGGCCGGCCTGCTTGCACCTGCCAGGTCATGCCGTTCACGCCGTTGGGGATGTAGACGAAGCACGCTGCGGCGGGGCTTGGCGCGCGGCGGCCGCAGCGGGCGCGCAGCGGCATCATGCATCGAGCAGCGGCAGCGCCATGGTGGCGCCGAGGCCGCGGAGGAAGTGGCGGCGGGTGAGGAGCCAGCGTTGGGAGAGTGATGTTGCTCATGTGGCAGTGTTCAGTAAGTCAGTAAGTCAGTAAGACTGGTGTTTAGATAAGTGTGGTTAGCTAACTTTTTCCCATGGGGCGGGGCGGGCGGGCTTTTCGGTGAGGAAATCGAGGCCGTCGCGGAGGCGGCCTTCCTTGGTGAAGAAGGGATGGAAGCCGCCGCCGTTGAGGCCATTGGCATCGTGCCGGTCGCGGCGGGTGGAGATAGCTTTGCCTTCGCGAATGACCCAGCCCATCCAGCCAAAGCCGGCGGCGGAGAGCATCTCGCTGTAGAAGCGCGCCACCTCCGCGCGCACGGAATCATCGAGCGCGCCGGGGATGGTTTCATTGACGAGGAAAGACTTGCCGGTTTCCTGCTGGATCTGCTTGCACTCGGCGATCTGCGCGGCCAGCGCGTGGCGATCGTGCGCGTAGGGATGCCCGCAGAGAACATCGACGAGCGAGGCGTGCGCGGTGATGTTGGCGCCGGTCATCGTGCCGATGGTGATGGGCTGCCGCGCGCCGCAGGCGCGGACGGTGGCGGCGATGTCGCTGAGCCACGCAAACTCGGGGCCTTTGGGCTCGCGGCCCTGTGGCTCGTTGCAAAGATCCCAGAGGAGAATGCGGTCGTCCTGGGCGAGCGGGGCGACGAGCGCGGCCACGTACTCGAGCTGCGGCTTCCACGATTTGGCATCGATGAGCACGTAGCTGCCGCCGTAGTCGAAGAGACGGTCGTGCCAGCGGTTGAAGAGGCATGGCATCACCTTCATGCCGTTTTCGGCGATGGCCGCGACGGCATCCATGAACCTGGCGGTGATTTCGTCTGGCGCGCGCATCCAGGCGCTGAACTCGATCCAGAGCCGGAGACAATTGGCGTGGACCTGCCGCGCGAGGGCCACCTCTTCGCGCATGCGGGCGCCATCGTAAAACCACCAGGCGTCCTCGATGCGCGCGCCCCACGAGGGAACGACGCCGAAGCCGCGCAACCAGCCGTATTCGGGATAGGCGTGCAGCGCGGGCTTTGGGCGCGCGGGATCCGCCGCCTCGGTGGATTGGGCTCCGACGGCAAAGGAAGCGGCGGTGGCGGTGAGCGCTTTCAGCGCGCCGCGGCGGGTGGTGTGCGAAAGTTGGCTCATGGCGCTCGAGTCAGCGTTTTTGGAAGAGCGGGCTGGTGACGAATGCTTCGATGAGCGAAGCGATCCGGTAATCGCCGGAGGCGGACTGCTCGACGAGGCGTTTCAGCTCTTCGCGATCGGTGAAGGTCACGCCGCGGCGGAGGGCGTAGGTGGCGAGTTTTTCGATGAAGGCGGCGGCGAATCTTGTCGGTGTCGGCGAGGAGCGATTTGTTTGAGCTCGCGCGCGTCGGCGAACTTGCGGCCATCGGCCAGGGTGCCGCTCGGATCGAGCGCCGGGTCGGCGCCGGCGCCTTCCTTCATCGTCTCGACGGTGCGCCAGCGGCCGATCGCATCGTAGTTGTCGAAGGCGATGCCGAGCGGGTCGATCTTCGTGTGGCACGCGGTGCAGTTTGGATCGGCGCGATGCTGCTCCAGCTTTTCGCGCACGGTGGTCTTTTTCGCGTTGGGCGCGGGCGTACTGAGCGCCGGCACATTGGCGGGCGGCGGCGGCGGCGGCTTGCCGATGATCGACTCCAGCACCCACACGCCGCGATGCACCGGCCGATGCCGCGTGCCATCGGAGGTGAGGCTGAGGATGGCGGCCTGCGTGAGCAGTCCGCCGCGATGCTGCTCGGGCTGGAGGGAGATGCGCTGCAGGGCGTCGCCGCGGATGCCCTCGAATGCCGTAGTGGCGGGCGAGCCGCTCATTCACGAGCGTCCAGTCGGAATCGAGGAACTCGCGCAGGCTGCCATTGCGCTTCAGCACCTCGGCGAAAAAGCCAAGCGTCTCGGCCACCATGCTTTCCTCGAGATTCTCGTCGTAATCCGGGATAGAGCACCTTGTCCGGCGGGAACATGCCGACCTTGCGCAGTTGCAGCCATTGGCGCGGGAAGCTCTCGGCGAAGACTGCGCGCCTTTGGATCGGCCAGCATGCGGCGCACCTCGCGCGCGCAAGGTGGCGGCTTCGTGCAATAGTCCAGCGCGCGCCAGGTCGAGCAGCCGCTGATCCGGCGTGGTGCTCCAGAGGAAATACGAGAGGCGCGAGGCGAGTTCCCAGTCATTCAGGGTGGCGCGGGATTCCCGCGGCGTGCCTTCCTCCAGGTAGAGGAAACTTTTCGAGCAAAGCGCGGCCATGAGCCCGGCTTTCACCGCGAGCTCGAAGCCGTCGCCGAGCTCCTGCGCCTGCGCCACCGGCTTGAGCAAGCGATCGACTTCGGCGGGCTGCACCGGCCGGCGCCAGGCGCGCTCCGCGAAACGCGCGACGATCTCGCGCGCGTAGGCGGTATCCTTCGTGGCGCCTTCGCCGCCGAAGAAAATCCGCCGGTGCGCCGCGGTCGGCCATGAGTCGACGATCGGCCCGTCCCAATCGATCGAGTCGATGATCAGCGTCGGCTGGATCGGCTTGAACGTCGTCGTCCGTGAGCTTGAGCTGCCAGGGCACGCGGCTCTTCGTGGTGGTGAAGGCATTCGGCGTGCCGCTGTGCCGCGAGCGGCGCCCTTCGGGGTTCGGCCCCGGCACCGAGTTGATGATGCGGATCGGGTATTTGCCGGCGGTGAGATGCACCCGCGCCTCGAGTGTCATCGGCTGATCCTCCGGCGCATCGACGTCCTGCTCGAGCAGCGTCTTGTCGATGCTCGACATGTAGACCTTCAGGCGCGGCGCGCGCCCGCCATCCGGCCGCAGACCGCTCAGCTTGACGCGCAGCAGATATTCGCCCGTGGTCTTCACGTTCAGGTCCCAGGAGTCGGTGGTGTAATTGTTCGGCACGATCTCGATGCGCACCTTGTCCGCGATGCCGCGCGCTTCGTACTCCTCCTTGAAGCCCTTCCAGCGCAGGTCGAACGCGCCCCAGTGCACCAGCTCGCGCTTCGGCTCCGGGCCGGAGCGAGAGCGCCTCATCGAGCACCGCCTCGGCCGCGGCGAGATACTTTTCCACGTGCGCCGGCGAGAGCGTGAGCACGGAGCCGATGCGCTCGAAGCCTTTCCAGTCCGGATCTTCCGGCAAGCCCGCCCGGGCCTTTCGCCTCGAAGGTGACGCCGAGCAGGTCGCGGATCGTATTCGCGTACTCCTCGCGCGAGAGCTTGCGAAACGAAACGCGCTCGCGGCCGGATGCCTGGTGCGCCACCTCGGCCTCGTGAAGCTGCCCGGCGATCCATTCCGCCACGCGGGCGACTTCCGTCCGGCTTGGCGGCGCCTTTTCCTCATCGGGCGGCATGTCGCCGGAGTTGATCCGGTTCATGATCTCCTCCCAGTGGCCCATGATCTTCGGCGACTCGAAATCGATCTTCAGCGTATCGACGCGCAGATCGCCTTTTTGCTTTTTCGCGCCGTGGCAGCTCGTGCAGTGCTGGGTGAAGAACGGCTTCACGACGGTATCGAGATCCGCGCCGGGCTGCACCGCGTGGAGGGTGGCGGCGGTGAGCCACAGGAAAGAGAGGAGCGCGCGCATGGGGATCATTTCTTTACGGCAGCGAGCTTCTTCGCCTGGCGTTCGGTGAAGAGCTTGTGCGTCTCGGCGCCGACAAACAGGTCGGCACAGAGGTGAGGCGCGCCGGTCTGCTCGCCGAGGTAATTCACCAACAGCACGTCGCCGTCAGCAAGGTCGCAAAGGTTGCCTTGCTGCCCGCCTTTCCACAGGCGGGTCTCGGGAGTGATGCGCAGCTCCAGGCGGCCGATGTCTGGCGGCCGTTCCATGTCGCCATTGTAGTTCTTCACCTCGGGGAGCTGGCGGGCCACGCGCACCTTTCCTGACGGCAGCCGCACCTCGGTGACTCGCAAGGTGACCGCGCTCGAAGCGAGATAGCTAAACTCATCGCTAACTAGACTCGCGCGCGTGAAGTGCGCCCTTCTCGTCCTGATACAGATGAAAGCGGCATTGAAGCCCGAGCGGCAGATCGGTGAGCGCGGATTCCGCGTTCAGATGCCGTACCGAGGCTTTCGAGATTAACGTGAAATGAGTCATTTCGCCGGTGCGGTAATCGCGGAATTGGCCCGCCCGCCCATTCGCCTCCACTTTGAACAACTCGCCGAAAACCAGATGCTCGGAGAAGCGCGGCGGCGCGTCGTCGCCTCGCAGCTTGTACCAGGGCAGGTGGGCGTTGCCGTAGTCGGTGCGGAAGGGGAACTGGTCCGGGTATTCTTTGGCCACGTTTTCCACCAGCTCCGGGTTTTGCATTCGGCCGTAGCCGTAGCCCATGAGGCTCTCGCCGTAGAACTGGTCCTGCGCTTTCCAGCCGGGCCCGAAGACGCGGACCACGCGCCCTTTGCGGAAGCCCTCGAGCATGTTCGACACGGTGGCGGTGATGCGCACTCCGCTGCAGCCGTAGCCATCGGCGGGCACAGCTTGCACCTCCACGATCGAGCCGCGCTCGCCATCGACCGGAGGGTTCCACGTGCGCAGCTCGTCGTTCGCCACGCAGGTGCGCACTTCCTTGCCCATGGCGAAATCGGCCGCCCAGAGCTCCTTGAAGGCGCGGGTGTCGCCGCTGAAAAACGTCATCGTGACTTTGTTTCCCTCCGTCTTCTCGATCCAGGCCGGGAGGCCGCGACGCTTCGTGAATTCGGCAAATTTCTTCCGCTGCGCGGCCGTCGCGGCGGTGTGCGTCTCCGCGCCGACCCAAAGATCGGTGCACCAGCCGGGATGCGCGGCCGTGCGGCCGGTGAGATTGAAAAGAAGCTCATCGCCTGGAACGAGATCCGTGAGCTTGATCTGCTCCTCGCCTTTCCAAACGCGCGTCTCCTGATTTACCAGCAGCTCTTTCTTGCCGAGATCGGGTTGGTTTTTGCGGAGACTTTGCTTGGTGGTGAGCAGCTTGCCTTCTCCGAGCTTCAGCTCATCGAGCCGGTAGGAGAAGCTGTGGCTGGCGTCCATGGTGAACTGATCCTGCATGGTGGCGAGCCGGGTGAAGCCGCCGCGCGTGTCCTGGTTGAGGAAGAAAAGGAAGAAGGCGCCGAGCGGCACATCGCGCAGGTCGGCCTCGGCGTTCAGGTAGTTGACCGCGCCGTAGGGCGGCATGGTGAAATCGACCAGCTCGCCGGTCTTGCTGGTGCGGAATTGGCCGGTGCGATGGATAAAATCCGCGCTGACCAATTCGCCGCTGATCCGGCGGTCTGAATGGTGCGGCGGAAACTCACCGGGCTTCGGCTGGTACCACGGGAGATGGGGATTTGCGAAATCGGTGCGGAAGGGGTAGCGCGGGTCGGGTTTGGGCTCTTCGGCGGAAAGGGCTGCGGCGGAGCAGATGGCGGCGGAGGCGAGGAGGAGGAAGCGCGAGGCGGTCACGAGGAAAGTAAGTCAGTAAGCCAGTGAGCCAGTAACCCAGTCGGGGGGCGGATGGCCCACTCGGCAATCGCATAGGGCGCGCGTGCTTAGGGTGTTTCCGACTGTTTGCGGGCGTGGGAAGGCGGTCGGGTCTGTGTTTCGCGTGCCGATGTGAGAAGGACGATTTTTAGGATTATCCACGAAAAACACGAAAAACACGAAAGAAACGAAAAGGAACGAAAAGGAACGAGGGAAAGGATGGCGCGCCCGGTGCGGGGTGTGCCGTTGAGCGAACGGAGGGATGTGGCTGGCGCTGGGGGGACGAGGCGAGGTAGCATTCGGCATGATGAAGAGGTTCCTTCCTCTCCTGCTGGCATGTCTGGGCGCCGCGGAGGCGCGGGCGTGAGTTGCGGTGAAACCGCCCCTCCCTTGCAGGCGCTGGCGCAGGCCGATGCGGTGTTTGCCGGGCGCGTGGAAAAGGTTCGGGCGGTGCGAGTTCCGCTGATGCGCGACGTTTTCGCGATGGGCTTCGAGGTCACCTTGGCGGTGGAGCGAAAATGGAAGGGGGTGAAGAGCAAAACGCTGACAGTGGTGACGGGGAGCGGTGGTGGAGACTGTGGGTACGAGTTCAAGCTACATCGGCGCTATTTGGTATACGCCTACGCGCAAGAGGGGGCGCTTGGAGCAAGTATTTGCACCAGGACCAAGCTCGCGTCGGCGGCCGAAGAGGAAATGCTGGAACTGGACGGCCGGCTGCCGGTCCCGAAGCAACCGGCCCGGCCGCCGACCTTGGAAGTGCTAGGCAGGATCGATGACAAGCAGGTGTTTCAAGGGCTGATCTTCACGATATCCAATCGGCTGCACGACCGGCTGGGTTACTTGCATGGTATCGGTCCGATGTATTTGCTGCAGGTAAAGGGGGGCGGCAAGTGGGAGGACTATCCGCCGGTGCTCATGCCGAATGAAGATCCTCGTAACGAAGCGGTGCGGAAAAGAGCCCTGGAGGCGTGGAGAGAGAAGTATAACGAGTTGGCCGGCGGGAACTCTATCCACTACCTCGATAGGCTGAAGAGCGAGCACCTATGGGTGCGGCCTCCAGAGGAAGCGCTCCCATGGCGGGTGGGCCTGCAATATGAAACGGAGCGCGAATTGGGTGCAGGGAAGGCGCTGCCGCAATCCAGCGAATGGATCTGGAGCGAGGCGATCAGCCCGGATCAGACACTGCCGACGGCGCACTACGGCGCGCGAGGCTTTGAGCGGCGGAAAGATAGGAAGAGGCCGTAGCCGTGGCGGACGAGGATGGGCGGAGGAGGCGATGTCCACGACAGGGTTTCAGGCGTGAGCTTGGTCGTATCCGCGCCGAATATTTTTCAGGATTCGCGACACCTGCGGCTCGGCGCGGCGGGTATCCGTTTCAGGGTCGGCGCATAAGATCGCCCACTCTTGCTCAAGGCGCTCGAGGCCGAAAGTAGCGGCAATGTCGAGGAGCACTGGAAAGAGCGGCCGCAGCAGGGCCGCACGAATACGAACGGCATCGCCCGCCTCCCGGTTGGACCAGACGAGGCCTGGATACTTTTCCCAGAAGCCCGCCCGGCGTTCCGCCGGACCGGTCCCTGGTGATCGCTCCGCAGCCGAGGAAGTCTGCGGCGCGTCTGTGGCGAGCGATTCCATTGGCTCAATGGTAGGCGAGATGGAGGCACAGGCAACGGCGAATGATCCGCAGCCAGGGCGAGAGAATCCTCGACAGGCAGGAAGGATGGGGATTCATGTCTGCCGCCAAAGGTCGGGAAGCCGGACCAGCCCGCGAATTTACACACATGCTTTGCATCCTCATTTCGGCGCCCGGGACCGGGCGGGCCGGGAAGCAGACGCGCACCTTCCATGGCTAGCGAAGTGAACCAGGCGGACCGCTTCGGCGAGGCGGTGGAACGGCTCGAGCACCTGCGGGAGTTTGCGGGGCCGGAGCGGGTGTTTTGGTTTCATTTGCTGACGACGATGGCGGGGGTCTCGGAAGCGCGGCTCGGAGTATTGCTGCGGGCTGGGCCGGAGCAGGCGCCGGGCTGGGAGACGGTGATGGAATGGCCCGCGCAAAACGTGGAGGAGCGGGAGATGCGCGCTTTTGCCAGCGCGGCGGGAGACCTGGCGGAGACTTGCGTGCAGCGCGGCGAGGCGTTGCGGGGAGCGCGCGCGGGGACCGGGTTCGACTGGTGCGTGGCGGTGCGGGTGACGCTGGAGGGAGAGCCCGGCGCGCTGGTGCTCGCGTTTCTCTTGCCAGGGGTGGGGGAGGCCGCGGCGGTCGAGGCGCTGCACCGGCTGCGGCTGCTCGCGCCACTGCCGACGCTCTACCGCTTGCGGCAGCAGGTGGCCAACTCGGAGACCGCGGTGGGGCACTTCGCGGCGGTGCTCGACTTGATCTCGGGGCTGAACGTGCACCAGCGCTTCCTGCCGGTGGCGATGACGCTGTGCAATGAGCTGGCGACGCGGCACCAGTGCGACCGGGTGAGCCTCGGCTGGCTGGAGGCGGGATACGCGAAAGTGGTGGCGATCAGCCGCAGCGAGCGATTCGAGCGCAAGATGGAGGCGATCAAGAACCTGGAAGCGGTGATGGAGGAGGCGCTCGACCAGGATGAGACGATCATCTGGCCGGAAGCAGCGGGACCGCGGATGGTGACGCGGGCGCACGAGAAATTTTCCGCAGCCAGCCATGTGCCGTCGCTGTGCTCCGTGCCCTTGCGGCTGGAGGGGGAGCCGGTGGCGGTGCTCGTGTGCGAGCGAACGACGCAGCCGTTTGCGGAGGTGGAAGTGCGGCTGTTCGCGCTGTATGGGGAGATGTCGATCCGGCGGCTCGCGGATCTGCGGCGCACGGATCGCTGGTTTGGCGCGCGCTGGCTGGCGGCGGCGCGGGAGCAATGGACGGTGCTGCTGGGGCCGCGGCACACGCTGGCGAAGCTGCTCGGGGCGCTGGCGGCCGCGACGCTGATCCTGCTCGCCGTGGTGCGAATCGATTATCGCGTGGACGCGCCGTTTTTTCTCCGCACCGAGGATGTGGCGTTCATCGCCGCGCCCTTCAATGGCTACCTGGACGAGGTGAAGGCGGACGTGGGCGACGAGGCAAAAAAGGGGGGCGTGCTGGCCTCGCTGGACACACGCGAATTGCTGCTCGAGGAGGCCGGCGCGGCGGCGGAGCGCACGCGCTTCCTCGGCGAGATCGAGAAGGCAACCGGGGCCGACAAGCCGGCGGAAATGCGGATCGCGCGAGCGCAGGCGGAGCAGGCAAGGGCGCGGCTCGAGCTCATCCAGTACCGCCGCAGCCAGTCGAATATCGTGGCGCCTTTCGATGGAGTGGTGGTCGAAGGCGAGCTCAAGAAACGCCTCGGCGCGCCGGTGAAGCAGGGCGAAGTGCTCCTGCGCGTGGCGCGCACGGATCGGATGTACGTGGAGTGCAACGTGAACGAGCGCGACATCCGGGAGGTGCGGCTGGGCGCCAGCGGCGAGATCGCCTTCGCGAGCATGCCGAAGCACAAGTTTGCCGTACGCCTCACGCGCATCGAGCCAGCCGCGCAGGCGAAGGAGGAAGGAAATACTTTCGTGGTGCGCTGCTCCCTGGAGAGCCCGAGCGAAAGCTGGTGGCGGCCCGGGATGAGCGGAGTGGCCAAGCTCGAGGTCGGGCCGCCGCACCATGCTCTGGATCCTCGCGCACCGGACGATCGATTTCCTGCGCATGCAGCTCTGGTGGTAAGCCGATGGCTGGCACAACCAAAACCTTCAGCGAATCGTGGTACCGCCTCGCCGGCCAGCGGGTGGCGCTGCGTTCGCACGTGCGGGTGCAGCGGCAGATGTATCCGCGGCGAGCGCTATCACGTGCTGCACGATCCGTTCAACAATCAGTTCTTCCGGCTGCGCCCGGAGGCGTACGCGTTTGTCGCGCGGCTGAGGCCGGATCGGACAGTGGAGGAGGCGTGGAAAGATTGCCTCGAGACCGATCCCGAGGGCGCGCCGGGGCAGGAGGACGTGCTGCAACTGCTCGCCCAGCTCCACGGCGCGAACTTGCTCCACTCGAATCTGTCGCCGGACAGCGCGCAAACTTTTCGAGCGGTACACGAAGCGCCGGACGCGCGAAGTGCGCGGCGCGCTTGATGAACTTCATGAGCGCGCGGTTTCCGCTTTTCGATCCCGACGCGCTGCTGCGCAAGCTGCAGCCGTGGCTCGAGCGCGCTGATCAGCCCGCTCGGGCGCGATCGTGTGGCTCGCGGTGGTGGGCTTCGCGGCAAAAGTCGCGATCGACCACTGGGCACAGTTCGCGGACCAATCGCAGTCCGTGCTGGCGCCCGGGAATCTCGCGCTGCTCTACGCCGGGCTCGTGCTGATCAAGGTCGTGCATGAGTTCGGACACGCGGCGATGTGCCGGCGGTTCGGCGGGGAAGTGCACGTCATGGGGGTGATGCTGGTGTTTCTCACCCCGATGCCGTACGTGGACACCACTTCGTCGTGGGGTTTTCGCAGCCGGTGGCAGCGGGCGCTGGTCGGGGCGGCGGGGATGCTGGCGGAGCTGCCGGTGGCCGCGGCCGCGGTCTTTGTGTGGGCGTGGACGGGCGAAGGCGCGGTGAACGCGCTGGCGCACAACGTGATCTTCGTGGCTTCGGTCTCGACGATCCTTTTCAACCTGAACCCGCTGCTGCGTTTCGACGGCTATTACATCCTCTCCGACCTCCTGGAGATCCCCAACCTGCAAGCGCGCTCGGACGCGCAAGTGAAGCACCTGGTAGAGCGTTTCGCCTTTGGCCTGAAGCATTCGCACAGCCCGGCGCTCAGCCTGCGGGAGGCGTGGTGGCTCGCGTTTTATGGGGTGGCAAGCAAGGTCTACCGGGTCTTCCTTTTCGCGGGGATCGTGCTTTTCCTGGCGGACCGTTACCTGCTGCTGGGGTTGCTGATGATGATGGGATGTTTGTTTTCGTGGCTCGTCAAACCGGCCTGGAAGGGCCTGCAATACCTCGCGTTCAGCCCGCGGCTCGCCGGGCGCCGGGGACGCGCGGTGGCGGTGTGCGCGGGCACGGCGGCGGTGCTGGTGGCCGCGCTGGAGCTCATCCCGGCGCCCGAGCATTTCCGCGCGCCGGGGGTGCTCGAGGCGGTGGAGCACAGCATCGTGAGCGCGGAGGCGAATGGCCTGGTCGCCCAGGTGGTCGCGGTTTCCGGGAGCGAGGTGAAGCGCGGGCAGGTGCTGCTGGCGCTCGCCGACCCGGAACTGCCGCTGCACATCGCCGCGACGCTCGCGCAACTGGAGGAAACGAAGGCGATGAGGCAGCGCGCGATGGAGCAAAGCGTCGCGGAGCTGAAAGCGATCGACGGCCGCCTCGAGGCGATCGAGAAGCAACTGCGCCGGTTCGAGCAGCAGCAGGCGGCGCTCACCGTGCGCGCGCCGCACGACGGACTGTGGATCGCGCCGGAGCTCGACCACCACCGCGGCTCGTGGCTGGCGCGCGGGACCGAGCTGGGGCAGGTCGTGAATCCCAGGGCGTTCCGGTTTTCCGCGGTGGTGGCGGAGGACGATGCGTCGCGGCTTTTCGAGGGGAACATTCGATCCGCCGAGGTGCGGCTGCATGGACAGGCCGGCTTCGCGTTCAAGGTGCTGGAGCAGCGGATCATTCCGGCGGAGCAGCAGGTGCTGCCCTCCGCGGCGCTGGGCTGGCGATCCGGCGGGGAGGTGGCGGTGACGGGGAGCGACCAGGGCGGGGTGAAGACGCGCGAGCCGTTCTTTGCCGTGCAGGCGGCGATCGAGCCGCGCGAGGGCGCGGTGCTGCTGCACGGGTGGGCGGGGAAGATTCGTTTCGAGCTGCCACCGCAGCCGCTGCTCGGCCAGTGGGTGCGGCGCGGGAGGCAGCTTTTGCAAAAGCGGTACGGGCTATGACGACGCTCACGGACGAGTATCGCCGCTGCGCCATTGCCGCGCCGCCGGAGCTGACCGGCGGGCTGGACGCGAAGATGGATGGGGTGATCGGCGCGGCGCGCCGGCAAGGGGGGGCGCTGCGGCGGCTGCGAGAGGAGGCGGAGCGCGCCGAGGCGCTGGCGGGAACTCTTGAAGCGCTCGACGACGCGGCGCTGGCCGCACGCCTCGGCGAATTGCAGGCGCAGTTCCGGCGGCAGACCAAAGAGCGGCCGGCGCCGCTCGACCAGGGACTGGCGGCGGTGCGGGAAGCAGCGGCCCGGCGGCTGGGAATGCGGCCGTACGTGGTCCAACTCATTGGCGCGCTGGCCCTGCACCGCGGGTACCTGGCGGAGATGGCGACGGGCGAAGGCAAATCGCTGACGGCGGCGGTCGCGGCGGTGCTTGCGGGGTGGAGCGGCCGGCCGTGCCACGTGGTGACGGTGAACGACTATCTCGCCGAGCGCGACGCGCGTGAATTCGAGCCGCTCTATGCCGCGTGCGGGTTGCACGCCGGCTGCGTGCTCGGGCCGATGAGCCCGCCGGAACGGCAGCGCGGCCACGCCGCCGATGTGACTTACTCCACGAGCAAAGAGCTGCTCGCCGATTTCCTCCGGGACCGCCTCGCGCTCGGCGAAACGCAGACGCCCGCGCGCTGGATGGTGCAGCAGCTTCGGCATCCCGGCGCGGCCGCGGGGACGGTAATGCGCGGGCTGCATCACGCGATCGTGGATGAGGCGGACAGCGTGCTAATCGACGAGGCGGTGACGCCGCTGATCATCGCGGGGAGCGACGGAAGCGGGAGCCCCGAGCGGGCCTGGCGGATGGCGTGGCAACTGGCGGCGCGGCTGGAGCCGGAGGTGGATTACCGGGTGAATCCGCGGCTGCGCGAGATCGAGCTGCGGCCGCCGGGAGTGCTCAAGGCGGAGAGCTTCGCCGAGCATCTCCCGCCGCTCTGGCGCTCGGCGTCGCGCCGGCGCGAGCTGATCGAGCAGGCGCTGCATGCGCGCGAGTTTTTCCACAACGGGAAACAATACGTGGTGCAGGAAGGCGAGGTGGTGATCGTGGACGAATTCACCGGACGGCTCATGCCGATGCGCAAATGGCGGCACGGCTTGCACCAGGCCATCGAGGCGAAGGAAGGGGTGGAGATGTCGGCGCTCGACGAGACGCTGGCGCGGATGAGCTTCCAGCGCTTTTTCCGGCTCTTCCGCAAGCTCTCCGGGATGACCGGCACGGCGCACGAGGCGGCGGCGGAATTCTGGCACGTCTACCGGCTGCCGGTGGTGTCGATCCCCGCGCACCGGCCGCGCCGGCGGAGGGAGCTGCCCGACAGCGTCTTTGCCGACGCGGAAGCGAAATGGCAGGCGGTGGCGGAGGAAGTGGCGCGGGTGCACGAGACGCGCCGGCCGGTGCTGGTGGGGACGCGCAGCATCGCGGCGAGCGAAGAGCTGAACCGCCGGCTCGTGGCGCGAGGGCTGGCTTGCGAGGTGCTCAACGCGACCCGGCACGCGGAGGAGGCCTCCATTGTCGCCGCCGCCGGGGAGCCCGGCCGGATCACGATTGCGACGAACATGGCGGGCCGCGGCACCGACATCAAGCTGGGCACGGGCGTCGCGGCGGCCGGGGGGCTGTGCGTGATCGCCACCGAACGGCACGAGGCGCGCCGCATCGATCGGCAGCTCTACGGCCGCAGCGGTCGGCAGGGGGATCCCGGCACGGCGCAGGCCTTCGTGAGCACGGAGGACGAATTACTGGCGCGGTTTTGCCCGGTGCCGCTGCGCGCGGCCTTGCGCGAGGCCGCCCGGCGCGGGCTGCCGGGCAGCGGGCGGCTGGCGGAGATGGTGCTGGCCCGCGCGCAACGGACCGCGCAGCGGCTGGCCTTCCGCCAGCGCGAACAGGTAGTGAAAATGGACTCGTGGCTGGCGGAAGCGCTCTCGTTTGCCGGGGCGGGGGAACGCTAAATGCCCAGCCGTCAAAGAATTATGCATTATTAACGAGAATTCTTTTGCCAAGCTTAGGGGTGGGTCCTACAAGCTCGTCCGACCTGTCCGACCCCGTCAGCCGCGTGGAATTGGTGACATACTCCACTGGTTAACTCTTGGCCGTCCAGCGCTGATAGCGACGGCGACTCACTTCGGCTGATGAAGAGAAGGACCATACACCCGTTTGGACTCGATCTGGCAGGAATGCCGGCAGGGGCTGCCATCGTCGCCTGCGCGGAAATGCGTGCGCGGCCGCGCGTGGGTTCCGCGGACACGGGAAAACCCTTCACACCACCTCAGGCGCGAGCGCGCGCCCCGGCCACCGGTTGATTCGCTGATCACATCGTCAGTCCCACCCCTTTATGCAGAACTACGATTTTTGGTCGCCGCGCGCGTTCCGCAGGCAGGCGAAGAAGGCCGGGCGGCCGAGGCCCCTGGAGGGCCGCTTCACGCTGGAGGCGTTCGAGCCGCGGCTGATGCTGGATGCCCAGCCGCTCGCCATGCTGGCGGGCGGTTTGTCGACGCAGGACGCCGCGGACGGACCGGAATCGCATCTCGTGAGCCGGCCTGGGTCGAATTCGCCGGCGGAGGTGAAGAGGGTGATTACGTTCGTGGACGCCAGCCTGCCGGATTACAAAGGGCTCACGGGCGGCCGTCCCGGAGAGAGCGAGGTGATCGTCCTCGACCCGGCCCGGGATGAGTTTCAGCAGATCACGGAGGCGCTGGCGGGGCGGAGCGGGATTATGGCGATCGAGATTTTTTCCCATGGCTCCAGCGGCGCGCTGCTGCTGGGCAGCACCCGCGTGGATGATCTTTGGCTGAAAGGCCATGCGGAGCAGCTTACCGCCTGGAGCCAGGCGCTGAGCGCGGACGCGGACCTGTTGCTCTATGGGTGCAATGTGGCCGAGGGGGTGACGGGGCTGGAGTTCGTTCAGGACCTAGCCGAACTGACTGGCGCCGATGTGGCGGCCTCCACGGATCTGACCGGCAGCAGCGAATTGTGGGGGAACTGGACTCTCGAAATGCGGAGCGGGCCGATCGAAGCCGTGGCCATCGCGGCGCCCGCGTTTGCATCGCTCTTGCCTGACGTCCCCGTCGACGGGACTAATTCGAGCGACAAATTCGGCATTCGCGCAGCGGACGCCAATCTGGCGGGGCAAGCACTCAAACCCTTCAAGCCCGGCGACGCCCTGAAGCTCGACGGGAAGGCCGGCAATGACACTTTCGTAGTGACGGCATTTCCCCTCGCCGATTCGATAACGATCGACGGCGGCGCGGGAGAGAAAGACCGAGTGGACCTGAAAGCACTCGCGGGGAATATGGGCATCCGTCTGGCGTCTCTGGTGGACGGGACGCTTGAGACGACCGTCGCGACCCTGGGACATAGAGAAATCGTCATGCCGAACGTCGAGGTTCTGACGGCCGGGATGGGCACCAACACCCTCACGCTTTCCGGCCTGAATGAGACCTTGCTGATCCGAATCGTCGGGCGCAACAGCGTGGAAGTTCTGAAGAGCTCCGGGCCGGCGGGGGAGCCCATCTGGACGAAGATATTTACCGCATCGAATATTGCCAACATCACAGGAGGGACAGGGCAGAATATCTTCGTGATCGGAGCGGGAGGGAGCGTGAGTGGAACGATCACAGGCGGGCCAAACGGGGATAATGTCCTCAGCTACACCCGGGATTTCAAAGTGAAAAAGGTGAACGAGGCGAGCGTGACGATCAAATCGGGTGCGAAAGAATACTCGCGCCCCGCCTCCATCAGACTGAATGAAGGTTCCAGCACGGCCGGGATGGCCACGGGCATGATCAGCTTCACGGACATTCGCCATTTCTTTGGCGGGCCGAAGGCCGATCAGTTGAACGGGAGCACGCTAAGCGATCGCTTAAGCGGGGGCGGCGGCGATGACACGCTGACGGGCGGGGGAGGGGCGGATGCGCTGGCCGGTGGCGCTGGCGACGATCTATACGTCTTCGCGGCGGCCGGGGCCCTCGCCGGGACCGTGAGCGAATTACCGGGCGAAGGCAAACGCGATACCCTGGATTTCTCCGCACGAACGGCAAGTCTGAGCTTCCAATTCGCGCGGAACCCTGCTTTTGGCGGCGCGGGCGTGACTGTCCGCGAGGGAGATCAGGAGGTGCTGGCGGCAGGCTACGTCGAGAAGGTGAATGGGGGCACCGCGAGGAATACTTACACCTTCCTCGACTACTGGGGAATTGAGAGTTCGAACCAGAAGACGATCAAGATCGACGTGGATGACAGCGCGCGCCTCGGCGAGGAGTTTAGCACGCTCGATTTCCGGGCGGTGACGTGGGACCTTACGTTTGAGATCAAGGCAAACGACGAAATCAAGGTGAGCTCGAAGCAAACGTTCGAGGGCAAGGAATATACGTTCGAGGTTACAGCCAGGGGGAAATTCCACCTGATCGGCGGCTTGGGGAACAACACGTACAAATTCGCAGGCGAGAACGCCTCGCTCGCCGGTAACTTAACCGCGGGTGCGCCATTGCAACCTGAGGGGAAAACGAACCGGCTCGACTATTCGCGGTATGGACGCCCAGTCCAGGCCGACCTGACGGGCCGCCCCGTTTTCGATAACGTGGTGCGCCTGGCGCGGGTGGGAGGCGCGGCGACGCTCGCGGTGCGCGAGCGGTGGGTTTTCACCGCGGAAGCCTCCAGCGGCACGATGGTCGTCAATGGCGCGCCGGTGCCATTCGACAGCACGCAGCCGAGTCCGGCGATGGCGCAGTCGTTCAAGAAGGCGCTGGCGGGGCTGCTCAAGCGAAATGACTTCACAGTGACCATGGATGAGCGCGGCTGGTGGAACGCAGACAAATTGGATTGTCTTGTTTGCGGAGGGCGGGCCGGCGGCGCTGAAATTCGACGAGGCTTCCGCGGCCATCCTCGGCGGCCGAGCGGCGATGACTATTCCCACGGTGAACGCCGCCGCCGCTTTGCGGAAGGCGCTGAGCGCGGTTCCGGGAATTCGTTCGGCGCAAGCGAGCGAGGCCAACGGAGAGTGGACGGTGGAGTACGAAAGCAACGGGACGGAGCTTCCGGCGGGGGATACCCTCACTTCTCCGGTCGACACGGTAACCGTTGCCGCCCGCGACATTTCTCACCGCGTATACGAGCAGACAATCACGGTCCCCGCAGGCGTTGAGACATTCGTACTCGCTTTTGGAAACCGAAACGCAGAGATCAGCGCGGCCACGGCTCGCGCGGACATCGTGCAATTCTTCGAGGACTTTGCCGGCATGGATCTCCGATCCGCCCCTATCGTGCAAGGTAATGGGACAGCCGGGAGCCCCTTGGTCATTACCTATGCCAGCAGCGCGGCCGGCTTCCAAAGAGTGTTATCGTTACCACCGCCGCAGGGTGGTGGCGGCAACGCCACCATTAGCCAGCCGGCGCTACGCCATACGATCTACAGCCAGACGATTCAGTTGCAGCAGCACCCCGAGAGCGCGTTTGTCTTGAAATTCGGCGACGTGCCAGTAGAGGCCGTGCGTGCCCGGCCCGGCATCGTGGGAACCGATGAGACGTGGAGCGTCTTCAACAGAGCCCGCAACGGTACGTTCGACCTTCGCGCGGGCTTCCTGGGGCGCAATGTCACCGTCGCGGGGATTGGCTATGCCGCCACGGCTGAAGAGCTGGCCAGCCGCCTGCAGGGGGAGATCGATCTGGCGGTCGCGACAGCCGGCCTGCAAATCACGCCGCGGGTTTACGCCTATGGCATGGGGACCGAGGCTTTACCGTGGAGGATCACGTTCCGCGGCCTGGGGCCGGTGGATTTGACGTCACCGGGCAATGCCCTCGTGGACAGTCAAGTGCCGTTGGTGACTGGCATAGGCGGCCAGGTCACCAAGGTCACGCATTTGACCGGATCGGGAAAGGATGATCGGATCCTTGGAATAAAGTTCGAGGACGGCCGTGGCGGCGGCGATGTCCTTTCGGGCGCGACGCAGCCGCCGGGTTCAAGCGGCGAGGAAATCTTCGGGGGCGACGGAAATGACAAGGTGTTTGCGTCAGCGGGCAATGATCTGGTGCAGGGCGGCGCGGGCGATGACTTGCTCGCCGGCGGTGCGGGCAGCGATCGGGTCGAAGGGGGACCGGGCAAAGACACGCTGGCGATCCTCGAGCCAGGCGCCCGCGGCGACTACGATATTTTCGAAGGCGAGGGCGGGGAAGACACCTACCTGCTCAACGGGGAGTGGGGAGTGGTGCGAATCTCAGAGGCCTCCGAATTCAAAAAGAAAGACACGATCGATCTCGCCAGTGGAAGCCAGAACTACGTCCACATCCTGAGCGACGGCAGGCTGTTTTCGACACCGGGAACGCTCTATGAGAGCGCGCTCACCCGACCCGACGGCACCGTCCTGCAACTGGGGACGAAGCTGGAGAAGTTGACCGGCACAACCGCGTCGCCGGGGAACGTGCGAACCGAATTCGGGTTTGGATTCCATCAGGTCGCCAAGGTCGACGACGCCAAGGCGGTGGTGACGGCTCTCGGCGAACCGCTCTCCGCCGCTCGAACCGCTTACTCCCAGTTTGACTTTCTGTTACGGGTCGATCGGGTCGCTGGCGTCAAGGTTTACGCCGTTTCCGTACCGGCGGGCAACTACACCCCGGCAGAGTTGCGAACGGCGCTGGAGCTTGCGTTGGGGAATGCGGCGCAAAACCACCAGCAGACGCTGGCGCAGGCCGGCCTCAGCGTCTTGATCTCGGACGGCAAGCTCGTGATCACGGCCGCGGGCGTCAACGGCGGCTTGCCACCGGTGGCCATGGAGCTCGCGGTGAGCGGCGCCAATACGGTGGTGGCCGCGGCGGAGGAGTTTGAGCACATCGAGAAGATCAAGGCCGGCGGGGGAGCACAGACGTTCGTTTTTGGCAATGATTACTGGGATGGCGGAGCGAATACTGCGGGGCTGCTGCAGGCCATCCCGCTGGTCGACGTACTTGCGCGCAAGGGCCAGAGCGATTTGACGATCGAGACCAAGGCGATGCACGAGAACGGCGCCCCGTTGGTGCTCGATTTTCGCGCCGACAATTACCAGCTCTATTTCGATTTCAGCCCCGGCGCGGGATCAACCCCGCAAAATCCGTTTGTAACTCTCACCGTCACCACGGTGACCGATCTGACGCTCCCCATCGTGGGCATGGGCTCGGTGACGCGGACGAACCAGATTGTCTTCACGCACGTGGATGCGAATACGACCATCTACGGCGGGCGCTACAAGAACACCTTCAACATTCAGCCTGGGGTGATCTACGAAGGACGCTTGATTGGCGGGGAGGGCGGCGGGCTCGGCAAGGTCCTGTCATTTCCCGGCAGCAAATTCGACAGGCTGCGCGATAGCGTCGCCCTCCTCGAGGGCGCCACCTCAAACCAAAACGTCACGCTGCTGCTGGCCTCACTCAAATTTCAGGTTTCCAATCAACTCAGCTACGCGAATCCCCAAAGCCTCTCGACGGCGGCGATAAAGCCGCTGTACGTGAATCTCCAGGATTTGAAGATGCAGGGCTCGAGCGAGACGACCGCCTTGAGTGATTGGAAAGCCCAGGTCGCCTTGGGCAATCTGGCCGGACCCGCGATCGACGCGTGGGGCAAAGGCACGCAGCCCTCAGGTCTCACGGGGCTCATCGACGAGGCCAATTTCGGCGATGTGGTCGTCCGCAGCGGCATCCAGGTCGTGCGCGGCACGGACTACATGCCGGGCTTGTCGTGGTCCGACATCAAAAAGGATCCCCTGGCCTTGCTGACCGGCGGGGCGGATACGATCAGCGTCGGGGACAATCCTTTTTCGATCACCCCCGGAGCTCATCTGCTGGCGGGCGGCTCCGGCGCCGACACCTATAAATTCCGTTCGCAGAACTTTGGCCTCGCGGTGGTGCTCGACGACGCCTTCAGCCTCGACATCTCGGCCGGCCCTATCGGCAATGCGGTGATCGATGCGCTCGTCCCGCAAGATACCCTGGATTTCTCCGCGATGTATTCGGACATGTGGTTCACGGTGTTCCAGGTTTCAACGAACGACATCGCCTGGCTGAAGGAGAAAATCAGTGCCAACGGGGTGGACATCGGGGTCCCGATCGAGCTCGGCACGAGCGTGGTGCTGGCCACGACTTTCGACCCCTCGAACGCCACGTCCGGAACCGCGAGTGGCGAGTTCTCGCTCGGCAATATTCTGCAAACGCTGGGAACGGGCAGCACCGCGCTCGGCTATGCCAATCTCGCCATCGGCGTCGGGATTGAGAACATCACCGGGACCCGGGGCACCAACACCTTCAGATTTATCGACGGCGCGCAGGTGGGCGGGCGACTCGCGGCCGGCTTCGGCGGCACCGTGGCCATCGATTACTCCAAATATCACGGCTCCATCAATCACGATGGCGACGGAGTGGATGTGGATTTCGGGGCCGCCGAAGACTTTCAAGCCATTCCAAGCTTTGCCGCGTTGTTTACCGAGTTGTTCTCGGTGGAGGCACCGCCCTGGGCGCAAACCCTCTTTGCGGCGCTGAATATCCAGTACGGCCGCGCCACCGGTTCCGGCGGTGGAAACTTGGGCGTCAACCAGGGCGGAAACGTGGTGGGGACCGGGAACGACGACCGGATCACCGGCGATAACAATTCCGGCAACACGATCGAGGGCAAGGCCGGCAACGACACCATCGATGGCAAAACCGGCAATGACACGCTCACCGGGGACGAGGGCAACGACACGATCGTGGGCGGGCCCGCCGCATCGAGAAAGACTAATCCTACCCCCCATGACGACCAGGACGACGATGCGATCTCCGGCGGGGCAGGGAACGACAAGATCCACGGCGGCTATGGCAAAGACAGCATCAGCGGCGGCGACGGCGACGATCTGATCGATGGCGGTATCGACAAGGATACTTACCGGCCGGGCTCGACGCGCGATCTGGTCATTTTTGCCGGCACAGACCTGAGCCAAATTAGATTCGCGGCAGCGGCGGCCGTGGGCCTGACGGGCGTGGGCACGACTACAGATCCCTGGGTTTTGCAGGGCGCGTTCGCGGGGTTCGAGAGAGATGGGGTGAGCGATCTCGAAGTCATTGAAATCAATGCGGCGGATTCGCTGCCGCAAAATGCCGTGTTCATCACCAAACCGGATGCGGCCCAAGTGATCGAAATCAACCCGAGCGGCCTCGGGATGCTGGGCACCTATTACTTCTTCGTTCATGATGGCGACACGATCAACCTCAAGTGTTACGGCGCCGAGAAGATAGACTTCGGCAGTTACCCGGGTAGCGGCGCGGGGAGCGTGCAGACGCTGAAAATATATCAGTCCGCCGAGGATAAGGCGAATAACAGGGATCTCACGCTCACTTTGGAGGTGCACGGCTATCGCGAGATTACGGAGAATGACGTGAACCTCACCAGAAGCGCGCCGCCTCCCAGCGGCGCGGGGCCGGGTAACGGCGCGGAAGGAGCGACCGCGGCGGACGGCGGCCCCGCGGTCCTTTCGGATCAGCAGAAGATCAAGAGTGGGTTGGAGGCATTCGCCATCTGGGCAAAGCAACTGTCTGGCAGCCTCGAGGTGGATTTCGACCTTCCGTTCGTCGGCGCGAAATTAGCTGAGTTTTGGAATGTTTCCACCGACCAGATTTCGACCCTGATCGGGACGAAGGTTCGCGATGAGATCCTCGCGGTCTTCAACAATCCCGCGAACAGCCAGGTCGATGCCTCGATGCTGGCTGCGCTGGCCGTGGTGGATAGCGCTCCCTCGCACAAGCTCTCCGAGTTCGTGGCCGATCTGCCGTTGACCAGCGCGTCCACGAGTTTGACGCTCAGCCTGACGACGCTCGAGAATCTGGGACTGGACCTCACCAAGATCGGAGTCAGCCTCGACGGCTTCACGCTTCCAGTCGAAGCCTCGCTGCATCTCAAGTTCGGGTTCGGCCTTGATTCCCACGGGGCTTTTTATATCGAGAGCCCGACGCTGGTGGGCGCGATTGAGGTCAATCAGCCGGATCTCGATGTCTCCCTCAGCGTAGGCCCTCTGGGCATCGGGATCGAGCGCGGGAGCATCTATTTCAAGGCGGGCGTGGAGTTGCCGACCGCCGGCCGCTATGCCGTGGAAGAACTTGGCGATCTGCAGCCCGGCCTGCCGCGGTTCGATCGCACCAGCAGCTATGCGGTGGACCTGCCGATAAAGCTTGAAGGGGCGCTGGCCGGCCTGAATGGCGGCGACGTCGGCCGGGTGCATGGCTCTTTCAATCGCCCGGGTGACGCGCCGTTGAGGTCGGACCAACTGAGCGCCGTGCAGTTCTTCACCGAGATCATCCCGAGCACGCTGAACTTTGAAGGCTCGAGCCTCGGCGACCTGCTGGATCTGAGGAACATTTCCCTCGACGCGGCTTTGGCGGGTTTGGAATCGGCTTTGCGGAGCGCCATCGGCGAGGGCGGCGCAGCCTACCAAAAGCTGCCGTTCCTGAACCAGAGCATCGTCGATCTGCTCGGCAACGGCTCCGATGACTTCATTGCGGTGATCGGGAAGGCGGTCGAAGCGCTCAAAGCGGTCCAAGAGAACCTCAATGATATCAATCATTTCGAGATCGCGCTAAACCAAAAGCTCAACGACTTCCTCGGCCTGAGCGTGGATCTTGGCGGCGAGGAAGTGAGTGCGGCTTATAGCCGGCTGGTGGCGCTTTCGCGCGATCTGACGTCGCGCTCGACGGATGCCGAGGTCGCCATCGCGCTGGCGAAGAAGGATCACGCGGCAGCGTTCGCCAACTTGGTGACGGCGCGCGACTTTGCCGCCGCCGCAGCGCGCCTGACGGCCGAGGGCCTGAACGGCAGCTCGACAGACGAGGCGATTTCCGAGGCGGTCGCCGACCCTGTGGAGCTGGCGGCACTGAAAGCGGATCGCGATCTGGTCCGGGCGGATGGCGCCTTCGCCGACGCCTGGAGCCGCCTCAATGTGGTCGGGTTCAACGGTGGAACCACCGACGCGGAGATCGACGAGTTTTACGAGTCCGCCGGGTTGGTGGCCGAGCTCCAAGCCGATCTTAGCAAAGTGAAGAGCCTGCCGGATGGTCTGGCGGCGCTGCGCTTTCTGGCGCCGGCAGGCTTCAGCGGAGCGACCACCGACGCGGACCTCGAGGCGTACTACCAGACCCCAGCGGAGGAGACGCAGGCGAAGACCTACCGCGATCTGCTGGCCAGCCCCGCGAAGGCCTCGCTACCGCAGGCGTGGGCACGGTTGGTGGCGGCCGGGTTCAGCGAAAACTCCACCGCCGCGAGCATCGCCGAGTTTTACGATAAATCCGACAAGATTGCGGAAGCCAAAGCAGATCGCGATCGGGTCGCGGGCGCCGCCGCCACCCTCGTCCAGGCCGCCGGCCGTTTGTCCGCGCGCCGTTTGGATGGGGGCTCGACCAATCTCGCCCTGGCGGCCGCGCTCGTTGGGCTGGAGAACCTCGCTTCGCTTCGCGACGACCGTGATTTGATTGCCACGGCGGACATCGCGAGCGCCGAGGCCAGCCTCACCGCGAAATCGCTGAGCAAGGACTCCCCGGACGAGGCGATCGCCCGCGCGTTAATCGTTCAATCCACCTACGACAGCCGGCGGGCGGATCGCGATCTGCTCGCCGAGTACGACGCGCGCAAGATCGTCGATCTCGAGTACGAGGATTCCGTCCTGAAGCTCAGTCTCGCCCTCGCGCCGAAGATCAACGGCGACTACGATGTGCAGTTCGATCTTAGCCAACTCCCCGGAATTGGCGACCTCTTGACCGGTGGGGAGGTGGCGCTAGCCGTCACGAGCGCCGGCCAGCTCCACGTTGAGGCCGACATCAGTCTCAAACTCGATTTCACGTTCGACCTGCAGCAACTGGGCAACGCGCAATTGATTGTTGGCGACCAAAGCCACATCACGGTCAACAAACTCAGAGTCGAGACCCGGCAGCCGATCGATATCACAGGCTCCATCGTCGTCGCCGGCACCCCGGTGCTCTCCATTGCGGTCAAGCAGGCGACTATCGCGGTCGATCTGGCCGGAACCATCGCGCTGGCGGAAGACGGCGTAGATCATCAATACCACGTGACGGAGCTCGCCAGCGACCACGCGCCGTGGAAGGTCGATTTGGCGGGCAGCGCAACCGTCGACCTCCCCCTCTACTTCCCGATCGCGTCCTTGCCGCTGGGTGGGATCAAGGCCGACCTCGACGGCGACGGCATTGGCGACAATGTGCTGCACGCCCACGGCAGCTTCTCGCTCACCGCGGCCGGCCTGCAGACGGAATTCGACGTGGCGGCGCCGAGAGTTTCCCTCGACTTCAACGCCGCTTCGCTGCTGCTCGGGTTGCTGAACGATCCGGGCAAGATGCTGACCGGGCTCGATCACTTCTTTGGCGCGCTCGACACGGTCGCCGAGGGCATCGATTTCATTGAGCTTCCGCTGGTAGGCGGTTCGGCCTTCGATCGTTTGGCGAACAGCTTGCGTGACCTCCGCGGCAACATACTCGGCGGGGGCGGCGAAACTTACGCCGCCGGGTCGCTGGGGGCGTGGCTGAAGGAGCTAAGGGACGAGGGCGTGACCAACGTCGCCGAGCTAGTCCTCGATGAAGTTCGAGAGAAGATCTTCGCGGGTCTCCTGCCGCTCAACGAGTCTTCCAGCAGCGCGCTCTTCGGCTTTGTGGTGCCAACCCTTGACCAAGGGCAGGAACAGTACGACGAAAACGGGAAGCTGAAAGTAGAGCTCGTTGATTCGGTCGACGACATCGAGCTCGTCCTCAGCGCGAACGGGCTGCTGACTTTCAATCTGAAATTCGGGGGGACGCTCGTGGATGGCGCGCTGCCGATCGACTTCGACGCCGGGCTGCCGGGGCTCAATATCCAGGTCGACGCAGAGCTCCAGGCGAAGATCGATTACCTGATGGGCATCGGGCTGGGGATCGGCAACATGGCCGAGCTTGGGGCGCTGCGGCCGAGCATGGGCGTGTTCCTCGATACCTCGGGGATCAATGAGGCGGGCGAGGAGATCGCGCTCGACGTGAGCGCGAAGCTGGTTCTCGGGGAGGAGGGGGTGGCCGGCACGCTCGGCTTCCTGAAGATGCAGTTCGACGCGGCGGACGGCGAGACGGGCCTCTTCGGCCATCTCGGTTTCGACATCGGCGGCGGCGCCGATGGGAGGCTGACCCTGGGGGAGACGCCGACCCTGGCGCTGAACGCCTCGGCGTACGCGGAAGCGAATCTCTTCGCGAAGGTGGACACGCTCGCCGGGGACTTTTTGCCCTCGGTCGAAACGACGATCCGCTATTTCCAGCAACTGGCGGATGCCACCATCTCGACGAGCGGCTCGCATTTCGACACGGGCTCGCCGCAACTGCAGCTGGAGGGGGTCACCCTGGACGCCGGCGGACTTTTCACGAGCATCCTCGGGCCGACGTTCGACACGATTTACAACATCGTCTCGCCGTTCAAGCCGGTGGTCGACCTGCTCACCATGGAGGTCGACCTGGGGATCACGAAGTTTCAGTTCATCGACCTCGCGTACCTGAAGCTCCCGGCGAAGGTCGTCGACACGGCGAAGAAGGTGCTCGCGGTGATCAAGACCACGATCGAGTTCCTCGAGGAGATGAAAGGGCTGGTCGCCACCGGCAAGCTCCTGTTCGGCGATTTCAACCTGACGGAGAAATCGCTCAAGGACCCGAACGCGGAGACGACCAGCGCGGATCTCGGCACGGCCGCGAAGCCGGACTTGAGCCGTTTCGGCAATCTCGCCGCGGGCCCCGAGCAGAAAGGCATCGCGACCGACCCGAGCAAGAAAACGGCGAAAGGGGTCGACTCCAAAAAACGCTTCAGCGTGCCGATTCTCGAAAATCCGCTGACCGTGCTCGACTTCCTGCTCGGGCGCGGGGACGCAACGCTCTTCTACTACGATCTGCCGGACCTGGATCTCTCCTTCCTCTACAAGCAGTCGCAGCCGGTTTTTCCCGGGCTCAACGCGGTGCTGCAAGGCCAGATCAGCGCGAAAACGAATTTCGACTTCGGCTTCGACACGCGCGGCATCCGGCAGTGGATGGACGCCGGCTTCGATCCCGCCGAGAGCTACCGCATCTTCAATGGGTTTTTCCTCGACGATCACGGCAAGGAAGGGACGGGGCAGGACGCCGATGAGATCACGTTGTTCGCGCAAGTCGCGGCGGGGCTCTCGCTGGGCGTCGGGGGGTTGGTCGAGGCCGGAGTCATGGGCGGCATCGAGGCGACGATCGGCTTCGACCTGAACGACAAGGAAACCGAGTTCCTGAACGATCTGCCGATCGGCGACGGCAAGCTCTACGGCTCGGAGCTGCTGGAGAACCTGCGCGATCCGGAGTGCCTGTTCAACATGCACGGGGAGCTGAAGGTCTTCCTCGAGGCTTTCCTCTGGATCGGCCTCGATTTCGGTTTCAGCACGATCACGCTCTTCGAGGCCCGCGAGCGCTTCGTGGACGAAGTGATCGCCAGCTTCGAGTTCGAGTGCGTGCACGACAGCTTCAAGGACATCGCGGAGCGGCAGGGCGACATCCTGACGCTGCGGTACCCCACCGGGGTCGGCGATCCACAGCACTACTCGGTGGACGTGCTGCCGGTGGACGAGAACCTGACCCTCCAGTCGCTTGTCAAGAACGGCTATCTCAACCTCGACAATTACACGCATGCCGAGGAAGTGACACTGCGTGACGAGCTCGCCGCGTATCGCAGGGACAACAAGACCGATTCGATCGTGGTGGTAAGCACCGGCGAAACGGCGCTGCTCTTCCTCAACAGCATGGTGGACAAGCTCGTCATCAATGGCACGGCGGGCCAGGACGAATACACGCTGCGGAAATTGGATGCCGCTTTCTCCCACGTGACCGTGAATGGCCTGGCGGGCGCGGACAAGATCGAGCTTTTCGCGGACGCGAAGGCCGCGACTTTCCTGTCGAGCCTCACGATCGACGGCGGAGACGGCGAAGACCTGATCAATGTGGACACGGCGCTTTTCGGCACGAGCATGCCGACGCTGATCGATTTCACAGCGGGCGGCCGAACGGATTTCGCTCAGCTCACCGCGGCGGCTTTTCGCAATGGCGCAGCCGCCGTGTACACGATCAAGGGCGGCGCCGGCGACGATCACCTCAAGCTGAAGGGGACGAGCGATTACAAGGGAGTGCTGCTGGAGGGCGGCGAGGGCGACGACGTGATCTTCGGCGCGGCGGGCGAGGATTACGTGCGAGGCGGCGCCGGCATGGACGTGATTGCGACGTACGGCGGCCTGGACCTGATCGAGGGCGGCGACGAGCTGGAGACCGGGGCCAACCGCGCCCTGGCGCTCTACCAGGACGCGGAGGGCCATACGCTCGTCTCGCACATCTACAAGGGCGACGGCACCCCGTTCGCGTACTACGATCAAAGAGGCCGGCCCACGAAGACGGCCGGCGGCGCGCTGGAGGACCTGTCGGTGACGCCGAACAAGTACCGCAATCTGTTTGGCGACGTGGTGGACGGGGGCGACGGCGACGACGTAGTTTTCGGGGGCCACGGCTACGATAACCTCATCGGCGGGAAGGGTTTTAACAAACTGTACGGCAACGAGGGTGCCGACGTAATCGATGCCGGCAGCGGTTCCGGCCAGGTTTTCGCGGGCGCCGGGGACGACCGCGTCACCTGGAAGTTTGACGCCGCCAGCGCCAGCGGGATCATCATCTCCGGAGGCAGCGACGACGAGGAGCGCGGCGACTCGATCGAGATCAAAGTGGACGACCGGGACGACATCACCACGGACGATCGGGCCAACATCGTCACGATCGGACGGGTCGCGCCGCAGAGTGCGCAAGGCACGCTTGCGGCGATTACGATCGACGGGGTGACCATTCAGCTCGACCTCGTCGAGAACCTGAAGCTCGACACCAAGGCGGCGGGCGACCAGGTCACGATTTCGGACCTGCTCCAGACGTCGATCAGGGCGGTCGACTTGCAGCTCGGCTCGGCGAAAGCCAAGATGCTGCAGACGGTGCTCGACGGGGATGGCCGGGCACTCGTCTCGCCGGCGCCGCCCGCCGGCCAGGCGCTGCGTTACACCGTCGCGAGTGTCACGCAGGCGGCGGCCGCGAGCGAGGACTTCCAGCTCCAGCGCATTGCGGCGTCGGCGATCGTGAAGGGAACGACGATCACGTACGCGAAGGAGTCGATCACGCTCGGCGCCTCCGATATCGCCGGGGCGAACACCGCGCCGCAGGAGGAGCTGCTGCAAATCGCCTTGCGCGGCCTCAGCGGGCTTCGGGACGCCACGGTCACTTTCGATGCCACCGCCGCCGTGTACCGCGTTTCGTTCGATCGGCCGACGCAGCAGAGCGCATACTTCTATCGGTACGACCTCGCCCCGGGCGGAGTGTATCTTGCCGATACTGCCGGCAAACCGACGCTGCAACCCGTGACCACGGCCGCGGAGATCGTCAGCGGAGTCGCGCACAAGGCCACGCAGCGAGTGTGGCTGGCGGAGGGACTCGACCGGGTGAACCTCTATTACGGCTATGACACGACCCTAGGGCAGGCCGGGCGCAACGCGGAAAACACCGTCGAGGTCCACGCCGGGATGAGCGCCGCCGAGGTCGAGGCCGCGCTGGAGTCGCTCGAGGCGATCGGCGACATCGGGGTGAGCGGCACGGGCACGCAGGCCGACCCGTGGACGGTGAGCTTCAACGCGGCGGCCGCGAGCGATTACAAGGTGCTCGCGCACAATTACTCCGTGCAGGCCTACGCCGGCACGCTGGCCGCCCCCGCCGAAACGCGGGTCTTCGACCGCTTTTACCGGATCAACGACGGCACGGCGAAGTACCTATTCAAGACGGCGGACGGCTCGCCGGACCTGGTCACGATCAGCGATCCAGCAAGGAGCCTAAAGCAAAACGCGGTGCAACTGGTGGCGCTCGCGGCAGGCGAAGGCAGCGGAGTGCTGTGGTATGGCGATAAGGGCGTCGCGGTGACGGAGGGTCTTGCCGCCGCGAAGCTGGCACAACAGCTCGAGCTGATTTCCGGCGTGGATGTATCGGTGGCCGGCAGCGGCACCGAGGCGGACCCCTGGTCTATCACCTTCCATGCGGCGCCCCAGGTGAGTGGCGGCTACCAGCGGCTGGAGCTGATGACCGGCGGTCCCGCGCTCGCGCTGGACCAAGTCTATACGAGGAGCACTTCCTCCGCGACGGAGGCGGCGGTGTCCCCGAACGTCCAGCAGTTCCTGCTGTCCGCGGAGGCTGTCGAAGTGCAGTTCTGGTATGGCAGTGCGACGCGCAAGGTGACGCTCGATGGCACCGCTGCGCCGCTTGAGGCGGCGTTGAAGACGCTGACTGGCATCGCGAACCTCGCGGTCGTCCCCGGCGCGACCGCCATGGACCCCTGGCAGGTCGTCTTTCTCGACAGCGCCGCGCCTTCGCAGCTCCAGTACGCGGTGACGAAGAAGTTGGGCGCCGGGACTTTCGCGAGCAGCACGGTGGCAAACCGCACCACGCAGACGCTGGCTGCCGCCCCCGGCACGACGATCGTCGTCGGCTACGGCGCGGAGCGCGTTTCGGTGGTGCTCGGCGCCACTGCCTTGGAGAACGCAAAGCTTATCGCGGAAGCGCTGGGTGCATTCGCCGCGTTGCGCGCCACCGAGGTGAAGGGCGCCGCCAGCGCCACGGCGGGGCCGCCCACCGTCGAGATCACGTTCACTCCCAAGGACACGGATCCCAGCGCGGTCTATCAGCGCGTCTCCGTCTCGGTGGTCGCAGACGTCCCCAGCCCCGCCAAGATCGCCGCCGCGAGCGCGGCGAACGGACACCGCGCGCAGGTGCTGGCGAAGAGCGGCGGCCCCTTCACGCTCTATTTCGGCAACGCTGGCGTCGATGTCCGCGCCGCCACGCCCACCGCGGCGGACCTGCAAGCCGCGCTGGAGTCGCTCTCGCAGGTCCGACGCGTGGTGGTGACCGACGATGGGACGGCGTCATGGAAGGTCGTTTTCATCGACGCGGAGCGCGCGGCCGACGGGACCTACGCGCTGCTTTCCCGCGAGACGGGCTATGGCACGACCGGACCGGTAACTGTCGCGGTCAAGCGTCAAGCGCGGGAGGCGAGCGTCGCCACGCAGGCGGTATTTTTCGAGACCTGGCAGGATCACGCCGAGCTTCGCTACGGGAGCGAGTCGGTTGCCATCACGCGCGGCATGAGCGCGGCCGCCCTCGCCGGCGCGCTCGAGTCCCTGGCATCGATCCGCGACGTGGCGGTGAGCGGCGCCGGCACGCCGAACGATCCGTGGAACGTGGCATTCCTCGACGCGGACCGGGTGAACGGGGCCTACCCCGCGCTGGTGCGAGAAATCACCGTGCAGCGTTCGCAGCGCCCGCTCGACGTCGCAAACGCGAGCGGCGGGCTGTTTAAGGGCTCGATCACGCTCCGGCCGGGCTTCCTCGGCGCGATCTTCAGCTTCAACGGCAGTTCCCAGGCCGCCGCGCTCACGGACGCGCAATCGATCCGCGCCAAGCTGGAGGCACTCGGCGTCGCGCCCGCGGACATCACGATCGCCGGCAGCGGAGCGCCCGCCGCCGCGGGTGTCGCCGCCAATCCGTGGGTTATCACGATCGGCCACTATGACGCCGCCAAGCCGATCCTCGTCGAATACGATTTGAGCGTGAAGGGAGCGCTGCGCCAGCTCGATACCGCAACCAACACGGCCACGCCCCCGACGGGAACCGGATCGGTCATCATTCCGATCGGGGTTCCGAGCGCCACGTTCCGGCTCGCGGCGCTCTCGGTTTCGGTGTCGTTCTCAAATGCGCAGGCGATCCGGAGCGCGCTCGCGACCCTGGGGATTCCAGAGGGCGACGTGACGGTGAGCGGCAGCGGCACGCCGGCCTCGAGCGGGGTGGCCGCCGATCCGTGGACCATCAAGATCGCGCGCTACGACGTGGCGAAGCCCGTCACGGTCGTCGATGCCATCGTCGGCGATGGCGCCGCCGCGTCCCCGCTGGCTGATGCGGGCGTGGGCAGCTTCCAGGTGATGGAGCGTCTGTCGGGCGGGACGTGGTCGATCGAGCGCGCGGCGCTGGCGCCGAACGATTACACCGTCCTTTCCTCGGCCGCCGGGACGGCTACGCGGGACGCCGTGATTACGCCGTACGAGACGGCCGAGGCGAAGGTGCCGCGGATGCTCAAGAAGCCGGTCTGGGAACGCGATGATAGCGGGACCCTGGCGCCAAGCCTCACGAAATTCGACTTCTTCGAGGATCCGACTTTCGTCAACGACCTCGCCGTCGACGAGATTTTCATCGACGGCTCGGACGCGCTGGACAAAGGCGATTACTTCCTCATCGGGCACGAGTACCTGAACGAGCGCAAAGCGGTGCAGGCGCAGCTTTTGGAGAGGAAGCTGAGCGCGCTGGGCGTCCAGGTCGATTTTGATTCGGCATTGAACGCTTATCGCGTGGCATTTGAGAGCAATCCGGGCAGCACGCTCAAGTACGGCACCGGCGACGGCACAGCGACGCCCACTGCCGCGGGCTCGGCCAACGGCAACCTGAGCGTGCAATGGATACCGATTGCCGCGGTGGCGGCGGGGACCCGAATTGCATTGGGGACAGCCACCCCGGTCACGCTCACGGCGACGGATATCAACAACGGCTCAACCGAGATTTTCCACAGCGACACCGTGCAGGTCTCGCACCAGCGCCTGCTCGCCGACGGCGCGCCGGCGGCGCCGTGGGACAAGAGCGTGCGCACGGTCGTTATCACGCTGCGGGGCATCGATCTTGGCACCTTAAACAGCAAGAAACAACCGATGGGCGCCTACGATCATCTCACGATCAATGCGGGCGCGGGCGACGACCGCGTGATCGCGGGTGTCCTCCCAAACTCGAGCGCCATTGCGGGCTCGCAGATCCTCACGGCGCGCGCGATTGACGGCCTCGTGCTCAAAGGCGGGGACGGCAACGACCGCGTCGTGGGCTCCGCCTTCGCGGATACGCTGGACTCGGGAATGGGCAACGATGTGGTGACCGGAAACGAAGGCGTCGATCTCTTCGCGGATGGCGGCGGCCAGGATACGCTGACCGAGGCGCGGGACCTCAATTTCAGCCTAACGGGCAACGATCTCGTCATCTCCGGCGAGCAGCCTTCGCTGGCGAACCCCGCGGTGAAAGACTCGATCAACGAAAAAGAGGACGTCACCGTCTTCGACCGGTTCGAGCTTTTCGGCGGGGCGGGAGTGAACAGCTTCTCGGTCGACAGTTTCCGGCGCGAAGTCGTCTTCGATGGCACCGTGGGGAGCGATAAGTATTTCCTGACGCTGACCGGCGAGCTCACGGCGGCTTCCGCGGTTTACGTGAAAGACAGTGGGAGCGGCGACAACGACGAGGTGCAGATCACCGGCGGCAACGTGGACGACGTCCTCCATCTCGATTCGGATACGTCGCTGCAGCGGATCGTGCGCAAGACCGCCGGCACGTTTACGTTGAGCTATCACGGCCAGACCACGGCCGGGATTACGGACACCGGCGGCGCGTCCAAAATCGCGGAAGAACTCGAGAAGCTTGCGGGCATCGGCGATGTGACCGTGACTGGCACCGGCACGGGCAGCGACCCGTGGATGGTGAAGATCGTCGAGGCGGACAAGAACATCGAAGGGCGCTTCTTCGCTCTCACGAGCAGCGAACCCGCGGTGGGAAGGCCCCCGATCGTGACCGTGGAGGTCGCCCGCGCGATGGTCACGCGCATCGACGCGAACCTCGCGGCGGACATCAACGCGGGCAAGCCGGAGTTCGATTCGGCCTTCGGCCGGCCTGAGAACGAGACGCAGCTTTTCAACCTTCTCTCCGGCGCGACGGAGACCTATCAGCTCCGATACAAGGACGGGATCCATACGGCCAATGTGACGGCGGTGCTGTCGCCGTCCTCGAAGGCGGAACACATCGTCGCCGCGCTGCAGGCACTGGCTGGCATCGGCGCCGGCGTCGAAGTCACCGGCACCGGCACGAGCCGGGATCCCTGGCGCGTGAGCTTTGCCAACGCCACCGCCGCGACGCGCGATTCCAAGGGCGGCTATTTCCTCCTGGAGGCAGTCCATGGAACCGCGGAGGTGATCTCCGCGCCGATGGATCAGCTCGACGCGGCGGCGACCACGCGGCCGTCGCTGACGCTGGGCGCGCAGGGACCGCAGAAGTATCAGCGGGTGTACTACGACTTCTCCGCGGAGAATGTCTTCATCCGCGGCTTGGGTGGAAACGACACCTTCATCGTGGACGACAGCATGGCGGCGGTGCGCGTTTACGGCGATGGCGGGGTGGACGGCGCCGTTGGGCAGGACAGCTTCATCATCGGGCGCGTCATCGACACCGAGCGAGTCGGTGGGATCGAGGTGGTGAAGGGCGCCGACGGCATCACCGCCGGGGTCAGCTTCAACGGGTACTTCTACGGCGGGGGCGGCGACGACTACTTCGAGGTGAACCACAATGTGGGCGAGCTTCAGCTCTTCGGCGAAGCGGGTGACGACACCTTCTTCCTCAAGGCTCATTTGCAGTCGAACCCGGCGACCTCGGCGACCCCAGCCCAGCCCGCGGGCGGAAACATCGTCGCGGGTGCGGGGGACGACCAGAAGCGCATCGAGCAGGGCTCGAAGGACGTGCTCATCAACTACGTGAAGAATAACCGGGTCGAGATCTTCGGCGGCAGCGGGTTCGACACGCTCGTGCTGGCCGGCACGGTGCTGAACGACGAGTTTTACATTTTCCAAGACAGCCTGGGCAGGCAGTACATCTACGGCGCGGGACTGAAGATTGAGAATATCGAAGGCGTCGAGCGCCTGGCGCTCGTCACCGGCGCCGGGGACGACCAGGTGTGGCTCTACGGGGTGAAGGAAGGCATGAGCCTCGCGCTGAGCCTGGGCTCGGGGAATGACGTGGTGTACCTCGGCGGCGACTCGAAGCCCTTCGAGGTGACGTATCCGGCGTCGAGCGCCGTCTACACGGTCGACCAGATGCTGAGGAACGACGTCGCCAAGACGGTGCAGCCGGCCCACAAGCTGAATTCGGTCGTTTTCCAGAAACTCACCCGCGACGACAGCGCGCGGATCCGCGCGTACCAGGAGTTCGCCGACCGTTGGATGGTGGGCGAGAATTCGCGAGCGAACACCGACGGGACGCTCAGCGCGAAGGCGAGCGCGATCCGCATCACCGACGTCTATTGGAATCTGCTGGAGGCGAATCTCGCGGTGGGGTTGAAACTCTTCGCCCAAGCCGTGGAATTGGCGCGGACGGCGCCGATTGAGGACCGTTACATCAACGACGGCGCGAATGCCGCGTATGCTCCCTGGTATCAGGCCCTGAACGACTTCGAGGACGCGCTCGTGGCGACGAACCCTACCTACCCGAATGGCACCAGCGTATGGTACTGGCTGCAAAATCACGAGCTGAAGGCCTATGGGGCGCTCAAGAACGACTATGCTCCGCACCTTCCGCAGCAGATCGCGTTCAGCACGCTGGCCGGCTTCGCGCCACCGCCGGGTGTGGTCGTGAACAACGAGGGCAAGGCCGATACGCTGTTCTACCAAAGGTACCTGCGGGAAATCGTCGCCTACACAAACTACGGGGATTTCTTCAACGTGAACCAGGTGCGGGTGGGACACCTGCCGGACAGCGGGCGCCTCGGCGGGGGCTACGAGCCGGACTTCAATGAGTGGGATTTGGAGTACCAAGAGAATGTCGATACCGGCAACGGCTGGCTCGATCATCTCTCCGCGGAGATCTACCCGAAGGAGAGTTTTGCGAGCGAGGATCAGGCCGGCGCGCGGATGTTCTGGGACCTGATCTCGCTCTTTTACGACGTCTCGGCGCTGACCGAGCAACCGTTCAACGTGGAACATGAATTCGAAGCGCAGGAACAGCAGGGCGCGGCGGCGTACCGCTTCGACAAGCTGCCGGAGCGCACCGTGATCAAGACGCTTCCGGCCAATCACGACCTGCGCAAGATCGCCGGGGTCGTGCGCATCGCCGGGGGCGCGGGGAACGACACCGTCCGGGTGGACGCCTGGACCGCCGAGGGTGCGGCGGTGACGGTGCAACAGCAGGTGCTCAATCTCGCAGAGTACGATTTCAATCAGGCGGCGCTCGTCCTGCCCGCGAACATCACGTACGAGGATGTCGATTCCGCGCTTCTGCGCGCCGACAAGGAAACCGACATCGGTCTGCTGGCCAGGCTAGCGGGCGGCACGGTGGCGAACCCCGTGAAGGCCACCGTGAAGGTGAGCGTGGATGAAGTACAACTCTCGATTGATCTCGGATCGCGGCTCACTCCGGTGGTCTCGGCGCTCGGCGCGCTGAAGACCGCCATCGGTCTGGGCGACCTGGCGTACCACAATCGCGTCGAAGGTTTCGCGGAGCGCGGCGGGCAGGTGCTGCGGGGCGACAAGGTGACGAACGGTTATCGCTTCTCGCTCGACGATCTCGATGCTCTGCTCAATGACCCGCGCTTGGGCGCGCTGAAAACGGCCAGCGGGACTTCCAGCGCCACCGGCGCCCTTGAGATCGCCCTGGTGGGCCTGCGCCAATTCCTGACGCTCGAAGCCGTCCGGGCCGAGCTGACAACCAAGGGCTATACGTGGGTCGGCGACGGGGCGCTCAAAGTCTACAAGCAGACGAGCCCCGATACGGACGTGCGATCGACTACGTATCGCTACACGCAGGCTGAATGGGACCCGACGGTGCTGGGCCAGGCGAGCCAGTACAACACCCGCACCGGGGCGTGGGTGAACCGCATCGATCCGCGCCAGGACGACACGGTGCCCCTCACTGCTTTCCCCAACGACACCACGGGGACTACCCGCATCCTGCAGGAAATCGAGTTCAAGGTAGGCGGCGTATTACAGCCCTTGATCCTGGGCACGAACCCGCTCGAGATGAAGAAGGCGTACGTGGCCGCGGTGAACGACCTGAACCAAGCGTATTACACCTATTCGTACTACGGGGTGGACGCCAACGGCGCGAAGAAGCTGGAGGCCGTGGCGATCCGGCGGCTGAACGACGCAAATCCGGGGGTGGACGTCACGCGGCAAGACCTGCTGATTGGCGGCGTCTATCTCACGAAGGACAACTGGGCCGGGTACCGTGATGCCCTGGGCGGGACGGGGGAGTTTACCGACGATGGCGTTTCCACGCTGATCACAACCCGGCTGAAGCAGGTGCCCGTCGCCGTGACGGCGCCACTGATCGCGGGATTGCACCTCTTGAAGAATGGGCAGGAGGAGACGATCGACATCCAGTCGCTCACCGACGATGCCGGCTTCCTGCTTCCGCAGAAAGTCATCGTCAACCGCGTGCTGGAAATCCCGGTCGAGGTCACCACCGCGTATGTGGGCGCGGCGAAAGCGGGGAGCGCGCGCACCGTCACCTACGACAGCGTGACCGGCCTGAATGAATTCGACGCATGGTTCGGCAGCATCGAGAAGCTCGACCTGCACGTGAACGACACCGACGGGCGCACGATGTCCGACACCGTCGACGTGGCGAGCTCGCACTACCTCACCCAGCTCACGATCGGCACTGGTGCAGGCAACGACGCCATCAATGTCGGCAAGCAAGCCGACGGGAAGTGGCAGCTCGCCGGGATTGATAGCACGCTCTGGCTCGCCGGGGGCGCGGGCACGGCCGATGTGGTTACCGTCAGGAACGCGGACAGCCTGTCGGAAGAACTCGCGCGCACCAGCGTGCTGGGGGATGGGACGCTGACCACGAGCTCGCCTGGAACCGGGAAGGCGACGATTCATCTCTTCGACAGGAACGGCTCGGCCACCGTGGAGAAGCTCGACATCCTGATGGGCGGCGCGGCCGACCTGTTTACGATCGAAGATACGCTGCGCCTGCCGGGCACGGTGACGATCGACACCGCGGGCGGGAACGACACGATCATCGTGCGGAAGACCGGCACGGCGCTGGAACTCCACGCCGGCGCGGGAAACGACGTCTTTCAGCTCGGAACAGATACGGCCGCACTAGGCGACACCGCGGGCACCCTGGATTTCCTCGCGGCGGTTCTCACGATCGACGGCGACGAGGGATCGGACATCGCCTATTTGGACGATGGCGGCGAGACGGCCGCCAGCACCGGCACCTTGACCGCGCAGCAGGTGGTGGGGCTGAGCCCGGCGGCGATCATCTATCAAGACCTCGAGAACCTGAACGTCTATCTCGGCAGCGCGGGCAATACGTTCAACGTTCAGTCGACCGCGCTCGGCACGAAGGTGCTGATTACCGGCGGCGGCGGGGGCGGCACGTACAACGTGGTCGACACAGAGGGTGCGCTCGACAGCATCCGCAGCCTGGTCAAGATCCTCGCGGGGCAGGGCGCCGATGTCCTGAACGTCGACGACCGCAGGGCACGGGCCGCGCGCACGGGCGCCCTCGGCGCTTCGACGATCACGGACTTCGGAATGACGGGGGCCGGCATCGATTATTCCGGCATCGAAACGCTGAGCGTGACGCTCGGCAACCTCGGCAACACGGTCACCGTGGACGACACGCATGCCGGCACGACCACGCTCGACTCCGGCGCCGGCGCCGACAAGGTCACGATTGGCCACGTAAGTGGCGCCACGACGATCATGGGCAACGCCGGCGGCGACATCATCATCGTGTCGGCGATCGCGGCCCGGACGAGGATCGAGGCCGGCGCCGGGGATGACTTGATCACGGTGGGCGAGCAGACCGATGGAAGCAGCCGGCTGCAGGCCGAGCTTTTCATCGACGGGCAGGGCGGGAGCGACAAGACGACCTTCTACTTCACCAAAAGCGGTACCGCGGTGATCACGGTGACCGATACCGGGAACGATCTCGCCGCGGATTTCCTGGAAGCCTACGGCACCGACGGGAAGGATACCTTCTGGTTCCAGCAGGAGGCCTCGGGGGGACGCGGTTACATCGACTTCTTCAGCGAGGCGAATACTCCGGTCCACGGATTCGTTCCGCTCGTGGTCGAAGAGCTCATTGCGGATATGCAGGCGGGCGATGCGGATCAGTGGACAGTCCCCGCGGTGCAGAACGTCGCGCGGGTCGCCGGCAAGGATTACCAGCGGCTCTTTTACGGGGTGGATACCGTTTCCGTGCACGGGGGGTTGGCGAACGACCTCTTCATCATGGACGAAACCACCAAGTCCATGGACATCTTCGGCGAGGCCGGCCACGATGCCTTCATCATCGGCCGCGTCCTGAAATTGAACGAGGACCAGACGCTTGGCGTCCTGAAGGATGGCAAAGTTGATCTGACCGGGTACATGACCTCGGGTGTCGGCGCGAACACCTCGTTTTTCGGCGGGGTGGGGGATGACTACTTCGAGCTCAACCGGAATGTCGGAAAGATCGCCCTGTTCGGTGATTATGGAGACGACACCTTTTTCCTGCGGGCCTATCTGACGGTGGAGAAGAAGAGCCTGAAAGGCATCCCCAACAACATCTCGCTGGGGGCCGGCACCGAGGGAGGGGTGTCAGGGGACAACGATCACGATTCCTTGATCGACGAGGCCGGCCATCTGGAAAACAGCGGCGCGACGATCGACGGCGGGGGCGGCTTCGACACGGTGATCCTCGCCGGCACGCCAGGAAACGACACCTTTTACATCTTCACGGAGAAAGATCCGAGCGGGGCGGAAGTTCAGCGCATCTTCGGGGCGGGACTAAAACTCACGGACGTGCGCAACGTCGAACGGTTCCTGCTGCTGACGGGAGCGGGCGACGACACGATCTACATCAACGGCACGCTCGAGGGCCAGCAAGTGCTGGTGAACACGGGCAGCGGAAACGACACGATTTACTTTGGCGGCGAGGCACGGTCTTTCACCATCAGCCTGCCCCTTTCGATTTCCACGGAGATCTATAAAGGGGCCGGTTACCAGGCGGCCGAGAGCGCGCCGGCGCCGGGTGCAGGCTCGTACGAGCAACGATCCCTGGCCTCCGCCACTACCTACCAGGCCTGGCAGTCGATGATGTGGAGCTATTTCGGCTACTATGCGCGAGGCACTTCGGATCCGAATTTCGCCGGTTTCATGGGCCTCTGGGAGAATTCTTTCGAGAAGGACCAATCTTATGACCAGGAGCTCGCGGGGGCTGCGAAGGTACGCTCGATCCTGGCTGGTTATCTCGCGGCCCTGAGCAACCTCGGACCACGGTTCGATTTTTGGACCGGGGATTTCTACGGAGTGTGGGATGGCACCGCCAAGCTTAGCCAATTTGCGAACACCGAGGCGATCGTCACTAAATTTGCCGGTGACCTGAAGAGCTTGCTGTATCAGTTCGAGCCGGCGACCGAATCCACGGTCACGACCACGGAAACGGTGGCTTGGAAAACAGACCTGAGGCTCGCTTTCAGTGCGGAGGTGGCGGCGCTGGTCGACATGCTCTATACGATGCCGGCGAGTTACGATCTCGCCTCCATCCGCGGCCCTGTGCAGATCTTTGGCGCCAACCAAGACGGCACGGGGGCAGACCGTTTGGTGATCGATAACCGGGGCGGCCAGTCCGGTTCGGGCGTCCTGGGAACCCGCGTGCTCGATAGCTCCGACTTCAGCGTCGATGCCGAGGTGCTCCGCGCTCTCGTGGCCAAGGCCAGTGGCGTGGATAACATGGATGTCCAGGAGATCGAAGAAGGCGTGGCCAACCAAATCAAGAGCCTGGCCCGGACTACGCCCGGCTTGCTGGACGATTTGCTGACGGACATCAGAAAATCCGTGCAGGTTACTCTGCCGGCGGGGCAACTGATCAAGGCCTTCCAAAAAGACGGCGCCATTTCGACCGTGATCGATGAGCTGAAGGACTACCTGGACAAGTTCGGCTATGTCATTGCCTCCACGGCGCCCACGCCGGGAGGTGGAACCGCAAATTCGAGCCAGCGCAATGAGTTCCGCGTTTATGAAAAGGTCATTGCGGGCGATCCGACGGCCTACCCCACGGCTTTCGAATACAAGTCGCTGACGGATTTCCAGAAACACGCCTTTAGCAAGGCAACATTGGGCGGGGAGGTTTCGGCCACGCCCGCCGAGTTGGCAGTCCAGCGGAAGGACCTGGGAATAGACTACGGCTACATCTACACCCACACGCAGTACACGAGTGACAACGATGGCAACGGCCAGCCGGACCCCTACCGGGTTTTGATTTTCAAAGCGACACCGGGCTCCGAAGCAGACCAGGAGATCGAAACGCTGACAGGCGTTTTGCCGATGGCGGGGACTGCTTTTACGGACGCGAACATCGATGCATACGTGCGAGGCAAATATGGCGTCGAGCCCTCGGCCTTGACGAAGACGATGCCGGGCATCGTGAAGGAAGTTTACCAAACCCAGGTGGCGGGCGATAGCCGGGTGAGGGAGATCGAAGTGGTGAGGATCACCAATCGCACGGGCGAATTGCAGACGATCCAGGTCTATGCGACCGGAAGCATCGGGCTCGAGGTGCCCAGGAGTTTCATCAAGGAGAAATTCGGCGGAACGCTAACTACCTATGATGCTATCCTGGGTCTTGGATTGAATCCCCGCAATCCGAACGGGCAGGCGATTTACTATAAGTCGTTCGAAAATGTGGAACTGTACTTGGGCAACGTGGCGAACGACCTTCGCATCGAGGATTTCACCGATGCACGCAAGGTGACCGTGGGGACCGGAGGAGGCGATGACGCGGTGCTGGTGGGCCGCGCGGGGATCGATGGGTTATGGACGGTGGATGGAATCAAGGCGCTGCTCACCATCGATACCGGCGGCGGCGGCGCTGATAGCTTGACGATCCTGGACACCGACGCCCCGGCGGTGAAGTCGGCGACCCTGACGAGCAATTCCCTGGCCGGGATGGGGCTGGGGAGCCAGTTGATCTATCTCAACGTGGAAAGGCTGGACATCGCCTCCGGCGACGGGGCGGATGTTTTCAACGTCCGGGGGACGAACGCCACGACGACGACCTCGATCGATCTCGCCGGGGGGGATGACCAGTTCCACGTGGCTTCGCTGGCCCAGGGCGACCTTTCGAACCGGGTGTCGGTGGCGGGCGCGGGCGATCTTTCGCTCGTGGCGGGGCGGTTGAACCTTCATGCCGGCAGCGGAGTGAACGGTTTGTTTGTGAGTGATTTCGATAGCCTGGCAGGAGACCGCAACGTCGTCATCCAGACGGCGCGCAAGTCCGTGGTGCTTCGCGGGACGGGAACGGAAGGGGAGGGGCTGGAGTCGTACGTCGATCTCGTGACGGCCCGCGACGTGGCGGTGACCACGTTGCAAGGCCTCGGCGCGGGGGAGATCGCAGTCACGGCAGCCGGCGGTGACTTCAATGCCGACTTCGTGATCTGGACGAGCCAGGGAGGCGACGACGTGAGCGTGAAAAGTGTGCGCGAAGACAATGTCTTCACCCTCTTTGCGAATGACGGCGACGACCGGGTGACCGTAAGCGATCTGATGGGCAGCACGAAACCGATCCTGCTGGCGGTGCATGGCGACGCAGGCAGCGACATCATCGACCTCTCGGCGGTAACGCAGACCCACGTGACGCTGATTGCCTTCGGCGATAGCGGCGTCGAATCCTACGCCGGCACCGTGAAGAGCCTGGCCGCGCTCACCGAGGTGCGCTACGCGCGCTCGAGGAACGACGGCAACGACATTATCTATGGCGGAGTTGGGCGGGCGATCCTGATGGGCGGGCATGGTGGCGACACCCTGGCCGGCAATCTTAGCGAAGACATCTTGATCGGGGACACTGGCGCAGTGGGTTTCGCCGCGGGCGTGCTGCTCCAACTGAGCGCCACCGACGAAGCGCCGGAGCTCGCCACGGGCGCTCCCGATACCATCTTCGGCCTTGGCGGCAAGGACATGATCCTGGGCGGCGTGCACGGCGACACGATTTACGGCGGCGCGGGCGACGACTTGGTGCTGGGCGACAACGGCATCTTCGGCTTCGCGCCGGATGGTCAACTCGTGTTCATCACCAGCAGCGACCTTGGCTCCGGGGGCGGGGATACGATTTTCGGCGAGGAGGGTGATGACATCATCCTCGGCGGCGCCGGCGGGGATGAGATCATTACCGGTGAGGGCAGGAATGTCGTGCTCGGCGACCACGGCCTCGTGGAATTGGCGGCCGCAGGTTATCTCACGAGAATCAAGCAGCTCAGCAGCGCCTACCCGGCGGCGGGCGGTGACGACGTTATCCACGGCGGCAGCGAGAGCGACCTCGTGCTAGGCGGCGCGGGTGCAGACAAGATCTACGCCGGCGGCGGCGACAATGTGGTGCTCGGGGACAACGGCGCCATCGTCGATCGCAGGTCCAGCGACGGCAGCCTCTCCGTCACCACCTCCGATCCGGCCAGTGGGGGCGACGACTTGATCGAGACGGGCGATGGAAACGATGTGCTGCTCGGCGGGGCCGGGAGCGACCTCATCAGCGCCGGCGACGGCGCCAATCTCGTGCTGGGCGATTTTGGCACGATCCAGCTCGGGAGCTTCGCGGTGCTGGTCGAGGCGAGCGACGATCGGGCAGGTGGTGACGACCAGATTTTTGCCGGAGCTGGCGGAGATGTGATCGTCGGAGGGCTCGGCCACGACCGGATCGATGGCGGTGACGGACGCAATTTCATCCTCGGGGACACCGGCAAAATCGAAATCACCTTCGGAGAGGCAACGCTGACCACCGCGCACCCTGGCCTGGGCGGCGACGACCGAATTATTGCCGGAGCGGGTGCGGACGCGATTGCGGGCGGCGCCGGCCGCGACTTGATCGACGCGGGCGAGGCAAGCAATGCGATACTCGGGGACGACGGGGTAATTTTAGACCGGACCTCCAGTGACGGCAGCGTTTTGGTCACCACCTCGGATACGGAAAGCGGCGGCGGCGACCTTATTTTCGCGGGCGCGGGATTCGACTTGATCGCCGGGGGCGCCGGCGGCGACACCATCGATGGCGGCGAGGGATTCAACCTCATCCTCGGCGACTTCGGGGTGCTCAGCGTGGCCGGCGCGGTACGGAGAATCGAGACGAGCAATGACGAGGCGGGCGGTGACGATTGGATCAGCGCAGCGGCTGGGGACGACTCGATTGCGGGTGGCTTTGGCAACGATACGATCCAGGCCGGCGGCGGCCAAAACATGATCCTGGGAGACTTCGGGGAGATCACGCGGAGCACCGAGGTCGTGATGCGCTCCACCCATCCGCTGCGCGGCGGCGCCGATACGATCATCGTCGGGGATGGCGAAGACGTGGTCTTCGGCGGTGCGGCCGGCGACCTGATGTTCGGGGGCGGCGGCTCGGATATTCTGCTGGGCGATCACGGCTCGTTCGATTCAGCGCGCGAGCGGAACTTGCGTTTCACTTCGCTCTTCGCGCAGCTCGCGATTGGCTTCGCGGACGACACGATCCACGCCGGGGCCGGCGATGACTTCATCCTCGGCCAGCAGGGAAATGACACGATCTTCGGCGACGCCGGCGAAGATGACATCACGGGCGGCCACGAGGTGCTCGCGGGCCTGGATGGCGATGATATGATCGACGGCGGCGACGAGGCCGATGTGATCCTCGGCGACAATGGGACGATCCATCGCCGCTTCCTCGCCGCCACGGCCGAATGGGAGCGGTACCCGGCCCCGTTCGCGGACGTGATCCGGGTCGTCACGCCCTTCGACGATATCGATCTCGTGGCCGGCGACGACACGCTCCGCGGCGGCGCCGGGGAGGACCGAATCTTCGGCCAGCGCGGTAATGACACGCTGGAGGGCGGAGCGGGCGACGACGAGCTCATCGGGCATCTCGGCAAAGACACGCTCCGCGGCGATGCGGGACGCGACCTGCTGCTCGGCGACGCCGGCGTGATCGTGCGCGCCTTCGAGGCCGATGGCAGCCCGCGCCGAAACAGCGACGGCGCCTGGCATCGCGATGTGTTGCTGGAAGATCTCGGCTTCGTCACGGCTTCGCTCCGCGCCGACCGCGTGGTTGGGGCACCAGGGCTCGCCGAGAAACTGATGGGGGCGGATCTCGTGGTGATTGCGGGCGCCCAAAACGCGGACGGGAGCAAGCGCGTGCAGGCCGACAACCGGGCCTGGGATACGAGCCTGCTCCTCGTCGATCTCGTGGCCGCGGACGGCGACGTGCTGGAAGGCGGCGACGGCGATGACGTGCTGATTGGCCAGCGCGGCGACGACGAGCTCGCGGGCGGCGCCGGGAACGATCTGCTGCTCGCCGACAGCGCGACCAACGACCTGCCGTTCGAGACCGATGTGCCGAAAATTTTGGGCGCGCTCCGCATCCTCGGCGCGGCCCCGGAGACCGCCATCGAGATCGCCGCCGGCGGCGAGACGATCGCGCCGCTCGCGACCTTTTTGCCCGAGGAATTCGGCCAGCAGGTGCCGGCGCTCACGGCGGGCGCGCGCCTGCCGGCCTTGCAAGCGCTCACCGTGGGCGGCCTGCGGCGGAGCGATGGCGCGACGCTTGCGCCCTTCTTCGCGTTCGTGCCGGACGTGGCGCATCACGCCGAGGCGCTGCCGGGCAACGACACGATCTCCGGCGGGAGCGGCGATGACCTGATTTTCGGCGACCACGCCAGCTTCTCGTCGCCGCTCGTCAGCGGCCTGCCGGTCCTCGATGAGGCACGGGCGAAGGCGACGCAGGAGCTCTACGGCGTCCTGCGTTCGCTCCATTTCCTCGGGCTCGACTTCGCGCAGCGCGAAGGCAAGCAGCTCGGGCTCGTGGCGGGTCAGGTTGTGCGCTCGGGCAACGATGTGATCGACGGCGGGGAGGGGAACGATTCGATCATCGGCGACGAGGGCAAATTCCTCGCGCCGACGTCTACCGGCCTGCCGGTTCCGGCGGCGGACTTTTTGGCGGAGGCGATGCGCACGCTGCGCTCGCTGCAGGATTTGCAGGTGCTTGCCGTCGACGCGCAATTCGTCGCGATGGAGGCGCATGCGCAGTTGCTCCAACTGATGGTGACCGAGGCGAAGGCGCAGCCCGGAACGGTTCGCCCGCAAAAGCCGCTCGCCGACGGGAAGTATTACACGCTCAGCCTCGGCAACGACCGCATCGACGGCGGGGCAGGAGACGACCTCGTCATCGGCGATGGCGGCACGATTGTCGCGCCTTTCCTCGATGGCCCGGAGGCGAATCGCCCGGGAGCCGCTTCCGCGCCTTCCCCGGAGACGCTGAACGCGACGAATCGCGCGCTGCAGGCCGCGAGCCGCACGGGGGCGCGCGCGCTGGCGGATCATCTGCGCCTCGATCATCCGTGGACGGAGAAAAATGGGCTGCAAAAGCTCTTCCCGAAAGTCGAGGATTTGCGCTGGATTACGCCGGATTACGAGATGGCGAAGAGCGTGGGCAATGATTCGCTCCTCGGCAGCGCCGGCAACGATGTGCTCATCGGCGATACCGGGGTGCTCTTCGCCCCGACGATTTTCAGCGCCTCCGGCGCATCGGCCACGACCGATCCGCGGGCGCTGGAGAAAATCGAGGACCGCCTGGTGGCGCTCGTCGATGGGCTGGCGCGCACGTTGCGCGATCCGCTGGCGAAGATTCCGCCGCCACTTGGGCAGCGTAGCGCCTTCGAGCGGAGCATGCGCGTGGGCGTCCAGGAGCGCGGCGGGAAAGCGCGCGCGGCCAACGTCTTCGCGCACAACGATCGGATCGAAGGCGGCGACGGCAGCAACGTACTGGCCGGCGACCATGCCTCGCTCGCCGCGCCGTTCGTGGCGAAACCCGCGGAGCAAAGGGGCGCATGGGCCGCCAAGCTCGATGTGAAGGCCCTCATCCGCGACTTCGGCCATGCCTCACCGCTGCAAAAACCCCTCGCGGTCACCACGCGCAACATCGCCAAGCCCGCCGGCGCGCGGCTGCCCGGCGACCTCGGGGTCGACGAGCTCCTGGGCGACGCCGGGGATGCGCTTCTCTCCGGCCCGCGTCCGTTCGCCGGGGCGGATTACCGCGGCACCCCGAGCATTCGCAAATTCCTCGATTGCCTGGCGGCCGATCCGCTCCGCCTCAAGACCGCGCCCGGCCAAACCGCGCTGATCGATCTCGCACGCCACTGATCCCACGTTTTCCGTCCACCCGCTGAAATGACCGTTATGCCAAATCTCTCCATTCCTCCCACCGCCGCCAACGCTGACGGCCCTTTTTGCCGCAGCCGATTTGCGCCCGCGGCGGAAGCGCTCGAGCCTCGGATTGCGCCGGCCGTGATCGCCGCGCCCGGCTCGTTCACCTTTACCGATGCCGACGGCGACCGGGTGCAAGTGCAACTCGCCGGCACGGGCTCGGCGGAGTTCAGGGACGCGGCGCTGCAGGATGTGGCTTTGGGCGGCCACGACATCGATTCGGTCTCGATCACCGGAGCGGCGCCGAACTTTTCGCTCACCTTCTCGGATGCCAATCCGGGAGTGGGCGGCGACAGCGTGGCGCTCGGGAAAATCGGCGGCGCGCCCGGCAAGCGCGTGGGCCCGATCGCGGGCATTTTCACGCTCCAATCGAGCGCGCCGGTGAGCTACCACTTGACCGGCTATTTTGGCACGAAGTTCGCCCCAGGGGGCGGTCTGCAAATCCTCGGCTCGGTGGAGGGCGCGGTCCTTTCGGGCGGCGGCGTGGACTTGCTCGAGCTGCCCGCGGGCACCAGCGTTTTTCTGCGCGATGGCGTGGCCGCCGGCGGCTCGGTGAAAATCGCGGGAAAGGTCGCGGGCAGCTTCGTCGCGCGCGGTGACCTCGATGGCGCGATCTCCTTTTTCTCGGTCACCCCGACCGCCGATATCCAGCTCGGCAAACTGGCGGCGACGCTGACCATCGAGAAAAACTTCGCCGGCCACCTCGGGATCGCCGAGACCGCCGGCGGTCTCATCGACGTGAGCGGCTCGCTCCTCGCGCCCGCAAAAATCCTCGCGAGCGGGGACCTCAACCTCCGCGCCGCGTCGGATGTGACCGCCCAGATCACCGCGGCGGGAGACATCGCGCTGACGGCGGGCCGGCACATCATCGCCGCAAACGTCTTTAGCGGCGAAGACTTGACCCTCAAGGTTGGCCGCAACGTCGTGGGGAGCAACGTCGTCGCCCAAAACTGGCTGACTTCAGCGCCGGGCGAGCGGATCGGGAAGGACATCGTCCGCTCGGTCATGACCGGCGGCAACGGGTTGTTGCTGGAGGTGGGGAGGGACGTGAGCGGCTCCCGGCTCTCCGGAGGCGCCCTTGATGTGGACCTGGCGGTGGCGGGGAAACTGGTCGCCAGCCGCGTCTCGGCGGGGGGCCGCATGGACCTGACGATCGGCGGCGAGGTCACGGGTGGGACGCTGCTCTCCGACGGGCCCTTTGAGGCAAACATCCTCGGCGCCCTGGGCACGAGCCAGCTTGGCTCGAAAGAGTCCACCGCAGAGGTGACCGTCTCTGGCACGATGAGCGGCAGCCGCGTGCACGCGGGAGAGGACGCGACTATTTCCGTGGGGCAGAACTTCGTGGGCAGCCAGGTTACGGGGACCGCTCACGTGGAAGTGGACGTGACCGGAAGCGCCAACGGCATTGCGATCATCAGCGGGGGCAGTCTCGACATCAGCGTCCTTGGCAATCTCGGGATGAGCTCCTTTTTCCCCGGCAACGCGCTGGTCCTGGAAGTCACGGGAAATCTCAACAAGATCAAAATCGAAACCGAAGAAGGCGACGCGGAGGTGAGCGCGGGGGGGAGCGTTTCCGCGCTCGCGCTCGATTCCGGCGCGGGGGCCATCGTGAGCGGCGCCCGCATCGGCAGCGATGTCATCATCAGCGCGACGCGGGACGTGACGGTGACCGCCGTGGGCGGGGCGCCGCTCGCGGCCGATATCGGCGCGCGGATCGCCACCGGCGGCAATCTGACCATCGAGGGCGCCGGCGCTTTCACCGGAGCGATCGCCGCCGGGCGCGACCTGACCATGCACGTGGGCTCCATCGCGCCCGTGGCGGCGCCGCCTACCACCACGCCCTCTCCAACTCCGTCGCCGACTGCGCCCGCGGTGACCCCGGCGTTGCCGCAGATCGGCGCCGGGATTCACATCGGCGGCGACTTGCGCTTGACGACCACGGGCAACGTCACCGGCTTCCTCGCCGAGGTCGGCGGCGATGTTCGCGATTTCCACATCGGCGGGAGCTTCGGCGGCCGGCTGCGGGCGGTCGGCGACTTCGCGGTCGGCGCGAGCACCGACCTCTCGACCATCGTGATCGCCCGGCAGGCGGGCAGCACTACCTCCACGGCGCTGATCTCGATTGGCGGCGATTTCGGCACGGCCGCCTCGTCGCCCAAACTGGTCTTCGGCGGATTCCTCGGGCGAATCCAGGCGCAAGGCAAGCTGCTGACCGATCTGCAATTCACCGGTTCGGTGAACCGCCTCGCCTTTAGCGGCGGGATCGGCGCCGCCCCCCTCGGCGACAACATCGCCGAGATCACCGTCAATGGCACCCTCGGCACGCTCGGCAGCCCAAACTTCTTCGCTCCGAGCCTCGATAAAAAGAGCGGGAATTTCACGAATGGCGCCAGCGCCATCCTGGGCAAAGTAATTACCACCAAAGGGCTGTTGAGCGTGAAGACGGCGCTGTTTTAGGGAGAGCGAGCACCACGGAACGCTCCTATCACGATGGTGCGAAACGGCGCGTGGTCACGCCGTTTGGAGCGAAGCGTGGAGGGGATGTTCTGGCGCAGAGCCGGCAGTTCCCCACTCACCAACCATAGCCAGTGACTTTCCAGTCGCTGACGCGGCAGGTATATCCGGTATCCAGGTTCTTGATGCTCTCGGGTTCTCCGTCGTTGTGAAAATACACCTCCACGCGGGCGCCGACGAGGCTTTCATCGTTGCGCGTCAGTCCACCTGTTTTGCCTACGCTCCATTGATCGGAGAAGCCTGCTGCGTAGGAGAGCTCCCATTGCTTGCCGCTTTGTTCATCCTTCAACGTGAGATGTGAGCCAGCCCGCAGCCTTGAATGCGCATCGCGGGTGACAGTGAACTTCCACGTGCCGCCGCGATGGGCTTGGCGAAATCGATGCACGTCTGCCGGCGCGGAGGTGCTCGCGCCCCCTCCGCCCGACCCGCCGGACGACGCCGGCCGCTTCATCTCCTCCAGCATCGCGCCGCCCACCTTGGCCACTCCGCCCATTACGATGGCCGCCCCCGCCCCCAGGATAGCCAGCGCCTCCGCGTTTTCCTCCCCCCGGCGTTTCTGCGCTTCCCGCGTGCGCGGTCCGGCGAAAGTTTCCAGCGCCACCCGCTCCACCAGCCGCCCGCTGGAAAATTTGCCGAAGTAACCGCGGCCGCTCGTCCATGCGTTGTTCCTGTCGCACAGCGTGAGCGGTTCAAAATACCCGGTGCCCTCAAAACCCCGCTCCGAGACCATCCCCGCGTAGCGGAAAACCGCCTCCATATCCTCCGGATCGACCCGCGGAGGGCTCGCCGCGAAAATCTTTGCGTTAAGCTCCCGGCCCAAGCGGAAAGGCGCCAGCGTGCCGTCCACCTGCGCCTTGGTGATATTCCCGTAATACCGGATCTCCATCGGCAGCGCCGCGATTCGCGTGCCCGAAGGAGTGAAATAACCCGTCACCACGATCATCGGCGGGCCGCCCCGGCTGTGCTCGGCCCGCAGGGCCTTGTCGATCCGCAATTCTGCCCCCACATTCCCGCTCCGATAGCTTGTCCCGCCAAAAATTCGCGTCTGATGCTCCCGCAAAAACTCCGAGCGGAACAACTTCGCCGTCACCCGCCGCGTCCCCGCGGGCACCGGCAAATCCTCGAAGCCAAACTCCTTCGGCTCCGCCACCGTTTGAGCCTGCACAGAGGCCGCATCCACCACCGGATAATCCCTGAGCAGGAACGCCGGCCACGTCTTCGCGCCTGATTCAGCGCGCCCCGACTCCGCCTGCCGCTCCGGAGCCGGGGCCCTCCCGGCCTCCTTTTCCGAATTCTCCTTCGCCGTCCGCTGCCAGTCCGCGCCCTTCTGCCCGGCGCGAAACGTCCCCGCGAAGATCGTCCCATCCGCATCCTCATTGATCACCCGGCCCTCGAAGCGCCCCCGCACCATCTGTCCCGAGTAGCGTGACACCCACTCCCCATTCTTCCACCAAGTCAGCGCGCCGCCCCCCGACGCATATCCCCGCTCATCCTTCCCCCCGCTCCACGTTGCCTCATCGTCCGGCCCGGGGTGATTATTCCAAACCATCGGCCCCCCATCGCGCGTGCGCTGATACGCTCCCGCCGCCTCACTTGCGGCAGAGAGCAGGAGAAACCCAAGCAGGGCCACGACAAAAACGCGAAGATTCATGGAGTCGGGCTTTATCGGGACTTTTCTGGAAAGCAAGGAATCGACTGCGCATGGTTAGGCGTTTCCGGTCGCATTGGATGCGGTGCGAAAACGAAAGAAATCTGCCGCGGGCTGCCGGAAGAGTAGAACCGCGAAGATGGTGAAGACAACCGCTCCAATCACGTCGCGAAGTTGAAAGCCGAATAGCCACGCACTAACGGCGAAGGCCGCCGGAATGTAGGTAACATATAGGAGCCGGCCAAAAGCGATTCCCGAAAGCATGAGAGCGGCAGCGACCCAACGCACGAGGGCGCCGACTAGACTCCAAGCGTTGTGAAATGACGGTGAGAGCCCGCGACCAGGAAGTTCCTCGAAAACCACCGCGCCGTAACTCTGGATGAAGAGGAGTGAAACGGTCGGAAAAAACAGCCAGGCGCCCTTGGCGATGATGAGCCACGAAATGATGGTCACAGTCGTCGGACGTGGCTTGGAAGCGTTCATTAACTCTCCGCGATCAGTCTATTCCTCACGGCGACAGCTTCCGGATGGTTGATCTGCAGCGTGCGAATTGTCGTCCGGCCGCAGCCGGTACGGCCTGTCAGGAGCGGCCCGTGCCACGCGAAGTGGGAATTCCATTCATCAACTCGCGGATTGAAAAGAGGCGTGAGTTGACCGGTGGCGGGATCGATGCCGGAGACATTTGGACCCTTGAAGCGATTGCAGTAGCAACAGGCCAAAGCGAGGTTCTCAGGCGCGCCGCTTCCGCCGTGCTGGAGAGCGATGATGTGATCGATTTGCATCGGCAAGACCGAGGATTTCTCCGGCAGCAGGCAATATTCGCAGCGGTATCCCGCCCTCTCCCGGACAAAACTCCGCAAGTCCACAACCATGCGGTTTCAGGCCGCATGCGGCTCTTGAAGCGATTGGCGCGCTTTCGATTTCAGGATCTCAAGGGCGCGGCCGACGTGCAGAAAGTTATCCAATTCCTCCGTTTCCTCGGACGAGAGTTGCCCGGCTCGGGCTTTTTCGGAGAGCTCGTCCACCCGCTGTAAATCCACTTCCGACAAGCGCATTTGCAAAATCGCCTCAGCTGCGCCGGATGGGAGGCCGCCTTGTTGCGGCTGGACGATTCGCTCCCAGATTCCGGGCTGAGTGGCGTGCGGGGCGAGGCTCATCTGGAAATTCGCTGAGTAGATCAAACTATACGGACATTGCGGCGGAGTCGAGCCAATCCTCGCAGTGGCCTACCCATAAAAGCCGGGAAAGCGCAGTGGGCAGAGCTGGATTCGAACCAGCGAAGGCGTAAGCCAGCGGATTTACAGTCCGCCCCGTTTGGCCACTTCGGTATCTACCCGTAAACTGCGAAATTGAGGGATGCGGGTTATACGGCGGGATGCCGTGGCGCGCAAGCGTTTAGAAGATTTTCCACCACGGTTTTTTTGCCGGCTGGGCGGCGCCGGGAGCGGGGGGCTGCGGGGCGGCGGGGAGGCGCTCGCGGGTGACGATTTTGACGGAGCGGATGGTGACGCGCTCGATGGGGTAGTCGTTGCTGTCGACGGAGAGCTGGGAGATTTGGTCGAGGGTGTCGAGGCCGTAGAGGACGCGGCCGAAGACGGTGTACTGGCCATCGTACGAGGGCATGGGCGCGAGGCTAGACGAAGAACTGGCTGCCGTTGGACAGGCGGGAGGGGTTGATCTTATCGGGCAGGCGGGCCATGGCGACGGCGCCCTTGGTGTGCTTGCGCCGGATCTCGGGGGCGAGGGTGTAGCCGGGGCCGCCGGTGCCGACCTTGGTGCGGTCTTTGCCGCCGCTGTAGGGGTCGCCGATCTGGACGAGCGTGTGCGGGAAGGCGCGGTGGAAGGCGAGCCCTTTGTAGAAGCCTTTGCGCGCGAGTTTCTTGAAGTTCTCGACCGTGACGGGCGCCTCGTCTTCGAAGAACTCGATCGCCACGGGGACGGTGCCTTTGCGCGAGGGGAAGCGGATTTGCAAGAGCGCGACGTCGTCGGCCCACGAGAGCGCGGGAGTGAGGAGGAGGGCGGCGAGGAGGAAGAGCGTGGGCTTCATCGGGATGGGCGCGAGGGTGGGCTCGGAAAAGCGGGTTTAGGATGAGATCGAGGGCAGCGGGCGGATGGCCACCTCGACGGCCGGCTCTTCCGCGTGGGCGGGCCGGGCCAGGAGGCCTTCCGTGGGCGAACCGCGCCTGAGGTATCCGAGCGCGATCGGCTTGGCGAGGGCAAAACTGTAGGCGGCGCTGGTGAGCTGGCCCACGGGCTTCCCGGCATCGGGCGCCGCGAAGAGGCGCATGTGCGGGGCGAGCAGGGCGGGGGAAAGCGAAAAAAAGCCGGTGAGCTGGCGATTGACGTGGCCCACGCTCTTCAGGCGGGAGATGATTTCCTGGCCGATGTAGCAGCCTTTGTGGTAATCGATGTGCGTGTGTTCGAGGCCGGCCTCGGGCGGGAGCGTATCCTCGCCGAGCTCGCGGCCCCAGCGCGGGATGCCGGCCTCGAGGCGGAGCAGCTCCAGCAGCTCGGGCGAGAGGAGCAGGCGCGCATCGGGCAACTGGCCGCGGAGCGTATCCCAGGCGGCGCGGGGGAGCCAGATGTCCCAGCCGGGCTCGCCGAAGCGGCTGGAGCGGAGGGCGCCGGGGATGCCGAGCGCTTGCGGATCGAGCCGGAGCAGGTGGAGGAGGGCGAAGTCGTCGGTCACGTCGTCGAGCGTGGCGTCATCGGCGATGATGTAGCGGGCGAGGCGGGCGAGCAGCGGCTCGCGCAGCTCCGGCTCGGCATCGAGAAAAAGCGCGTCGTCCTGCACGGCGGCAATGTGCGCTTCGCCGCAGAGCTTGCCCTTCGCGGTGGTGATGCACGCGGGGATGGCGGCGTCTTTCGTCAGCGCGGTGATGTTCGCGGTGACCTGGCCATTGAGGTAGCGGACGCGATCGGCGCCGCTGAGGCGAAACTTCGCGCGGGGGGAGAGATCGGCGATGCCGCCACGCTCCTGGAAGCGCTGATATTCGTCGACGGTGAGGCTCATGCGGAGGCCGGGGCGGGAGGCGGTGCGGGTTCGTTGTTCTTGGTTCGTTGTTCTTGGTTCTTGGTTTCAGGATTTGCGAGAGCGGGCGGATCTTGCGGCACGGTTTCCGTTGGCGCCGGCAGGGCGCTGGGCTCGGCGGGCGTGGGGTCTTCGTAGAGCTTGGCGATGGAGGAGAAATCGAGATCGCCCCAGCCGCGCTTGATCGCGCCGAACATCACGCCCGCGGTGACGGCGGTGGTCGGCGTATCGAGATCGAGCGCATTGGCGAGATGGATGCCGAGCTGCACGTCCTTGAACATGTGCTTGAGCGAAAAGTGCGGGTCGTAGTCGCCCGCGATCATCTTGGGCAGCTTCAGGTCCATGGTGCCGGAGCGGCAGGCGTTTTGCTCGAGCGCGGCGGCGAGGGACTCCGCCGAGAGGCCGGCCTTGCGCACCATCGCGAGGGCTTCCGCGAGCACCTGGATGCTCACGGCGGCGATCTGGTTCGTGACCACCTTCAGGAGCGCGGCATCGCCGATCCCGCCGGCGCGGACGATCGCCTTGCTGGTGGCCTCGAGGATCGGCCGGGCGCGGAGATAGGTCGGCTCGTCGCCGCCGACGTAGTAGACCAACTGCGAGCGTTCCGCGGCCAGTTTGCTGCCGGTGAATGGGGTATCGAGAAAGCGCGCGCCGCGATCCTCGGCGAACTTGGCGGCCTCGAGAGTGGCCTCGGGGCCGACCGTGGCGCTGCAAATGATCAGGTGATCGGCGGTGAGCTTGTCGCCCATCGATTCGAGCACCTGCATGAGCGCGGCGCCATCGGCCACGAAGATCTGAATGGTTTCACAAACCTCGGCGACCTCGGCGGGCGAGGCGAGGAAATTGGGGGCCGGCTTGGGCGAGCGGTTCCACACGTAGACTTGAAAACCGCTGCTCCGCAGACCGGTGGCCACGCGCGAGCCGATAATGCCCAAGCCGATCAGGCCGACCGTCTTTCGAGTTTTGCGTCGCATGGAGAACCGGAAGCAATGCCGCAGGAGGCGGGCGGAAGCAAGTGGGGAGGTGCGAGCGGTGTTCCCCCCAAAGGCCGTTTGCGATTTCTAAAATAGGCAACTTCATCAAGCGTGCTACGGTCCTCCGCGTGTCTTGCTTGTGGAAACAGAACGGCGGCCGCGCGGCGCTGCTTTCGTGCGCCGGCTGGCTCCTGCTGGCGGGCGCGGCGCGGGCGGCCGGGCTGAGCCTGCCGGTGCCGATGAATCCGGAGGCGCGCGCGAAGATCACGGTCGGCTGCTTTTATGGCGATCTGCCCTTCGACGGGTATGCGCCGCTGGAGATCACGATCGTAAACAACTCGGGCGAGAGGGAGACGTGGACGGCCGAGACGAGCAGCCCCGGCGGATATACGCGCTCGAGCCAGTCGGTGCTGAGCGCGGATTTGACGGTGGAGAACGGCCACACGCGCACTTTCAAGGTGCTGGCGCCGCTGCACCACCGGGAGCCGTATGCGCCGCCGCTGACCGTGCTAGTGAAGGGCTACGGAATCAGCGGTTCCACGCAAGTGGTGCTGCCGTTCCAAGGGGCGACCGGGGGGACGTTTACGCGGTTTGTCGCGATGAGCGAAGCGCTCGCCTCGAAGGCCTGGACGCAGCTCGAGGAGCGCTCGAAAAGCGCGGGCTGGCAGTTGGCGGGCGCGCAGGTGAGCCTGGCCGATCTCCCGGAGGACTGGCGCGCGCTGGCCGGGGTGGACGTTTTCCACGCGCGCGCGGCGGAGCTGGCGGCGCTTGGGCCGGGGCAGCGGGCGGCGCTGCGGGATTATATCGCGCGCGGGGGCGAGCTCGTCATCTATGGCGCCGGTGAGCCGCCGGCGGAATTCCGCCAGACCGGCTTCGGATCGGTGGGGACGATCGCCGAGCTGGAGGTGAATCTCGACCGCACCGCGCTGAGCCTGCGCCGGAACGACGGGCGCGGAGAATGGTTTCCGAATACTTACCGCACCACCTGGGGCTCTTACGGCCTGCTCGGGGAGCTCAAGCCGAACGTGCTGCTGCTCACTTTGTACATGCTCGCCTTTGCGATCGTGGTCGGGCCGGTGAATCTCTTCGTGTTTGCCCGGCACGGGCGGCGCGCGCGCCTTTTCTGGACCACGCCCGCGCTCTCGCTCGCGGCCAGCGCGCTTCTCTTCGTGACGATCATGATCCAGGATGGCCTGGGCGGCGACGGCGTCCGGCTGGCGGTGATTCACCTGCTCCCGGCGGAGAAGAAAGCGGTGGTGGTGCAGGAGCAGGTCTCGCGCACCGGGCTGCTGACGAGCAGCAGCTTTACGCTGCGCGAGCCGGGGCTGCTCGTGCCGATCTCGACGGAGACCTTCTTGATCCCGAAAAACGCGACTTTTTCGGTGCAGGGGAACAGCTACGCGGGCGATTGGTTTCGCAGCCGCACCGTGCAAGGGCAGTGGATCGAATCGATCGTGCCGACGCGCGCGGAGGTGACGGTGGTGAGCCCCGGCGAAGCCGCCGCGCCGACTCTGGTCTCGAGCATCGATGCCACGCTGAAGGAGCTTTACTATCGCGATGCCAACGATCGCCTGTGGGTGGCGAGCGCGGTCCGCACCGGCGACAAGGTCACGCTGCAGCCGGTCGCGAGCCTGCCGGCGTTCGACAAGCACGCGGGCCTGCAACTCCAGGCCTTTCGGAGCAGGCGGCTCGAGGACCGCGACTTTTTCTACGCGATCGCGGAGGAGCCGAAGCTCTTCATCGAGACGCTGCCGGGCATCCGCTGGCAAAAGCGCGAGGCCCTGATCCTGGGGCCGGTGACGGGGGGGCGGCCATGAGCACGAACGGCGCTCCCGCGATCGTCGTGCGCGATTTGCACCGCGCGTTTGAAAATGTGCTCGCGGTGCAGGGGGTGAGCTTCGAGGTGCCGCACGGGCAGGTGGTCGGTTTCATTGGCGCGAATGGCGCGGGCAAGACCACCACGATGCGCATCATGGCGACGCTCGATGCGCCCACTTCGGGGACCGTGGAGGTGTGCGGACAAGACGTGCAGAATTTTCCGGATCGGGTGCGCGCGTCGGTGGGCTGGATGCCGGACAGCTACGGCACCTACGAGCACATGACCGTGCTCGAGTACCTCGACTTTTTCGGACGCGCGTGCGGCCTGCGCGGCGCAGACCGTCTCGCGCGCCTGCGCGACGTGATGGAGTTCACCGATCTCACCGCGCTCGCGGATCGGCCGATGGATACGCTCTCGAAAGGGATGGGCCAGCGGCTCTGCCTCGGGCGCACGCTGCTGCACGATCCCGGCGTGCTGATTCTCGACGAGCCCGCGGCGGGACTCGATCCGAAGGCGCGCATCGAGTTCAAGCGGCTGGTGCGACTGCTCGCGGAGCGCGGGAAAACCATCTTCATCAGCTCGCACATCCTTTCGGAGCTGGGCGAGATGTGCGACTCGCTGCTGTTCATCGACGCCGGGCGCATCGTGCACCACGGCTCCGCGGAAAGCTTGCAGGAGCAAGCGACGGCGCACGTGCTGGTGGATGTGCAGGTCATCGGCCCGCCGGAGGCGTTGCGCGATTGGGTGCAGCTCCAGCCCAATGTGACGCTGGTGGAGATGCGCAAGCGCGGCGCCCGGTTGAGCATCCACACCGATGATCCGGAAGCGATCGCCACGCTGCTCAAGCGGATGGTCCACGACGGGTTGCCGGTCACCGAATTCCACCGCGAAAGCCGCAAGCTGGAAGACGCGTTTGTCGAGATTTTGAAGAAGATCGATCCCGCGCACGCCACGCCGCCGCCGCTACCGCCGCTTTCTCCATGAGTACCGCCGCCCCCTACTCCGATTTTGGCGATTGGCTGAGCCCGATGCTGGTTAAGGAGCTGCGGCAGGGGATGCGCTCGCGCGTCTTCGTAGTCTCGTTTCTCCTGCTGCAGGCGGCCATGGTGGTGCTGGCGTTCGTGGGGCTCACCGCTTCGTACTTCGAGGTGCCGAGCGGCGCGACGACCGCCTTTTTCTGGACGATCATCTGCGCGCCGCTGCTGCTCATCATGCCGTTGACCGGGCTCAACGCCGTGGGCGGCGAGGCGAAGGCCAACACGCTGGAGCTCATCTTTCTCACCCGGCTGACCGCCCGCCGGATCATCATCGGCAAATGGGTGGCGCTGATCGCGCAATCGCTGCTGCTCGTTTGCGCGGTGCTGCCCTACCTGGTGCTGCGCTATTTTCTCGGCGGGGTGGACCTGGCCTGGGAGCTCTTGTTGCTGCTGGGCTTGTGGTGCGCGTCGGCAATTCTTTCCGCGATCACCGTGGGGTTTTCCGCGTTTCAGCTCAAAATCCTGCGCGGGCTGTTTATCCTCGCGTTTGTCTTTGGCCTGCAGTTCTTCGGAGTCGCGTACATGGTCGGGGGCGGTGGGGTGGTGCGCGGCGGGGGTGGCTGGATTCCGTGGCTGGCGGCGGTGGTGCCCGCGCTCACCATCCTGGCCTACATGCTGGAATTTGGCGCCACGCGCATCGCCCCCGCCGCGGAAAACCACAGCACCCCGAAACGCCTGCTTGCCGTGCTCGTGCTGCTGGCCACGGTGGCGCTGCACTTCTGGGCGCCCGGTGTGGTCGCGGCGGCGGCCTACATCACGTTGGGCAATCTGCTCCAGGTCGTTTGCATCGGGGCGCTCTGCGAAAGCGCGCGGCGGCCAGCGGTGGTTTACCGGCCGTTTGTGCGGCTCGGCTGGGCGGGACGGGTCGCCGGGCGCTTCCTCTATCCGGGCTGGCCGAGCGGCGTCTTCTACACCATCGCGGCGGGCGCGGCGATGTTCGTCTGTTGGTTTTGGAGCATGAACACCTTCAGTCTCTACCTGCCCAGCCCGTCCACTTTCGCCACGTACCTCAAGCCGCATTTCCTCAGCAATGGGATCGTGATCACGGTGCTCATGATCGGCGCGCTCACTATGCCGGCGGCGCTGATTCACACCTTCTGGCCGAAGGTGCGCTACCCGCTGGCGGCTTTCCTCTGCCTCCAGGTCGCGTGCGCGCTGTTGTACGGAATGGCGGCGATGCTCGCGAGCATGAAGGCGGTTGATTTCCGGCCCATCGTGTCGATGCTGCCTTCCGCGGGCCTGCTCGCGATGGCTTCGCATCTGGGAAAGGAGCCCAACTTGGCGTCGCACCTCACGGGCGCGATGATCGTGACCGCGGCGAGCATTGCGCTGCTGCTGTGGAAGATGTGGCCGGCTTGGCGCGAGATCCGCGCGGCGGAGGAACGGGTGAAGGCGTGGGAGGGCTAGCCGCGAGGGGCTATTTTCCAGCGGCCAGCTCACGCTGGAAAATGCCTTGGAATCCGGTGAAGCGCACCCATTTCGCATCCTTGGAAAACTTGAGCTGGATGGCGCAGCGGTCGGCTTCGGCGGGCAGCGAGAGGACGAAGAATTCCTTGCCGCCGGCGGGATAGAGGTACGGCTTGAGCACGTATTCGGTGAGCTCGCACTTGCCCGCGTAGAAGCGGAGGCTGGCCAGGAAGGCCTGCACTTGCTCGGAGGCGGCTTCGAGCTCCAGGCGCACGGCCTGGCCGCGGAGGGCGGCTGGGATTTCGAGGAAGACCTGGCGGTTGCGATCGGCGCCGCCGGCTTTCCATTCGTGCGGGAGCGGAGGAATGAGGCCGCCCCACTCCGGCGCGCCGGCGGGCAGCGTGAGCGGCAGGTCCATTTCGGGCGTGCGGCGCCGGTAGAAGACGAGGTCGGGCGTGTCGCCCTTGGCGAGCAAGCGGGCCAGCGCCCAGTCGCGCTCCGGTTGATCGAAGTAGCTCGGGAGCGGCTCCTGCCGCGGCAGCCCTTTTTGCTCCAGCTTTTTGCGCGTGTTCAGCCAGACCAGCTTGCGCGCGTACCAGAATTCGCCGGCCTCGGCGGCCATTCGCTCCAGCTCGGGCGTGGCCTTGATGATGTCGCCTTTGTAGAGCCAGGTGAAGCCGGCGGCGGACTTCGCATCGATCAGATAGACGAACTCCCGCATGCCGCTGTGCGTGAAAACTTTCGTGCCCACGGGCAGGCCGCGCAGGTAGCGCTTCATCTCCGGCACGAAGCCGAGGCTGAAAAACGAGCGCGTGCTGACGAGCGCGAGGACCACGACGATGACGGCCCCGGCGCGCCACGGATAATCGTAGAGCAAGCGGCCCCAGCGCCGGTGTTTCAGCTCGACGAGCTGCAAAAGCCAGACGAGTCCCGCCACCGCGAGCACCGACATCGGCACCGCGAGCCCGGCGAGGAATCGGTCGGCGTCGCGGATGACCGGGCGCCATGGCCAGACGCTTTGCGGCGCGCAGGCGTACTCGAGGTAGAGCACCACGAACCAGACGACCAGGATGCGCCCGAGCGGGAGTGGCGGCGCGGTCTCGCTCTGCGCGGCCACGTACCCGCGCGGGTGGCCGAAGCGCCATGCCCACCCGAGGCCGAGCAGCGTGCAGAGCGCGTAGAAGATGGAGAGCGGCGTCTCGTTGGCGAGCGTATCGAGGAAGCGGAAGGGGAGCGTGAGGAGCGGGATCGATTCGGTGCCCTTCTTGCCTTTGCCGCCCATGTTCGCGTGCAGATTGTGCAGCCAATCCTGGAACATCTGGTGGTAGAAAACAGGCCTCGCCGGCGTAGAGCGCCGCCGCCACCGCACCAGCTACGCCGAGCCACAGCAGCTTTCGCCGCGCGTATAGCAGCGTGCAGACCGCCAGCACCGGCGCGATGAAAATGCCGGTGAGCCGGTTCGATTCCGCAATGTAAACCGTGAGGCCGAGCAGCACGGCCCAGAGCGCCGCGCGCGTAGGGGTCTGACCGTGCACCATTTGCCACCAGCAGAGCATCGCGAGTCGCGCCCCAGACGCCCTCGGAAAGGTCCGGCATCGGCCGGTAGCACACCGTATCGAGCAGCGGATGAAACAGAAACGCGATGGCGCAAGCCCATGCCGCGCGCGGCTCGCCGGTGAGCAGGCGCCCGAAGGTGAAGCTCACGAGCGCGCCGGCGATCAGGTAGAGAATCGGCACGCCGTAATAGGAGAGCAGCCCCGGCCCGAGCAGCGCCTGAAGCGCCCACGAGATCCCCCACACCGGCCAGCGGAGACTGTGAAAGCTGTGCTGGCTCCAGGCGCCCAAGCCGCGCTCGTGTAACTCGAACCCGAAGCTCCAGTACGTGAGATCGTCGCCGAAGCCGGGCTCGCGCAGGAAGAGCAGAGCGATCGCGAACGCGCAGAGCGCCACGAGCGAGAGGTGGAGAGACCAGCGGCGGTTCACGGAAGAATCAAGCGGCTGGGGCCGGCGCGGGCGTGGACGCCGGGCGCTTCACCCGGAGGGCAAGGAGAAGGGTATCGATGAGCAGCGCGATGTACAGGTACCAGAACGGCTCGAAGACGAACCGGAACCGCGGCCGCACATTCGCCGTGAGCATAATGGTGAAGAAAAACCCAAGCAGGGCCAGCCCCCACGCGATGTGGAACGGCTGGACCGGTTCGCGCCGGACCATGGCCACGACGAGCCCCGCGGCGGCGATGATGAAGTACACGGGAAGGCCGAAATACGTCAGCAGGAAGCCACGCTCCGTGTACGGCCGATCGCCGAATCGCACGCTGTTCAGCACGCCGAGCCAGGCGTCGGTGAGCACATTGAACCACGGGACGGCGCCGTAATTCCGATCGATGAAGGCGTTCAGCTCGCTCTCGCTGGTCATCGCCTGACCGGTGAGACGGCGCGAAAGGCGCAGGTTTCGCTCGGGTGAGCCGATCAGGGCGTCGCGCTGTTTTTCGAAGAGCCAGATTTCGTCGAGGTAGCCGGCGGGCGACTCGCCCGCGACCGCCCAGAATTTGTGATAGGCGTGGCTCGGCAATTTCAAGAGATTCCGGCGGCAGGTCTCCACGGCGAGCTTCAGGCAAAAATCGTTCACCCCTTCGTGGCGCCCCCCTTTGCCGGCCTTCGGGTTTTCCGTGAGATAACGGCTCACTGCCTCGGCCACCGCGCGCCTGTCGCGCACTCTTGGGAAGGTGGGGCCCTCCTCCCAGCGCTTTTGCAGATCGTCGCGGAGTGGCCCGATGTACTGATCGAACCCGGGCGCGACTTTCAGGTCGGTGGGGGTGAGCCGGACCACGGAAGTGTAGAGCAGGAGTCCCGCCTGCGAGGTTTTGGTGGTGAGCTGGATCACCAGCGCGAGCGCCAGCATGATGGCGAGCCGCGGCCAGGCGGTGCCGCGAAAGCGGAAGGGGCGCAGCGGGAGCTCCCGGCGAAAGTGGATCAGCACCAGCAGGAAGAGGCCGAAGCCGAAAAGCAGCTTTCCCTCCGGACGCGCGCCGGCCTCCAGCACCAGCGTCACGCAAAGGAAAATGAAGCGGCGGCGCGTCGGATCGAGCGCGTAGAGCGTGCCGGCGAGCGCGAGCAGCAGCGTGCAGAAGACGAAGATCGTCTCGGCCATCAGCGTGTGCTCGTACCAAAGGAAGAACGGGTTCGCCGCGGCGAGCATCGTGAGCGGAATGATGAACAGTTGCCAGCGGGCAAACCAGAGCCGGCAGAGCAACCCGACCAGCACCACCATGACGAGACCGAGGAGATGCTGCGCGATCGGAATGACGATCAGCGCGGGGAATGGCAGCAGGAAGGGGATGGTGAAGAGCGTGGGGACCAGGAAGGTCTTCTTTGCGTGCAGCTCCCAATCGAACTCGAAGAGCAGTTTTTCCGGCGTGGTGAGGAAATCCGGAGCGTCGTCGTGGAAATAGCCGAACGGCATGTGGACCGTCAGCACCACGCGGAGCACCAGCCCCACGAGGAGCGCCGGCAGGCACCACCAGAGCAGCTCACGGGTGGCGGGACGGCGGAAGAATGCTTGGAGCGAGCGGAAGAGAGATGGCACGGAGAGGGTGTGGATTGAATGCGATGGGGGGAGTTGGTGACAAGGGTGGAGGTGGGGGGTGGCCGCAGAGGGTGTGACTCTTAATCCTAGTCCTAATCTTAATCTTAATCTCTCCCGTGCCCGCATCGCCGAGGGACTATGATTAAGATTAAGAGGGCGCCGCCCTTCCGTTCCCCTCGCCAAACGGAAATCTTGCGCTACCTTCCCCACTCCCTGCTCCCGCCATGCCGAAGGTTTACATCAAGACATACGGCTGCCAGATGAACGAACGCGACTCCGAACAGGTGGCGCGGGACCTGCATCGCGCGCGGGTATGAGATCACGCGCGGAGGAGACGGGCGCGGACGTGGTGCTGCTGAATACCTGCTCCGTGCGCGACATGGCGGAGCAAAAGGCGCTTGGCAAAATGGGGATGCTCGGACGGCTGCGCGCGGACAAACCGGAGATGGTTTTTGGCTTTCTCGGCTGCATGGCGCAGAGCCGCGGCGCGGAGCTTACGCGCGACATGGGGCACGTGGATCTCGTGGTGGGCACGCAAAAGTTTCACCGCGTGGCCGAGTACGTGGATCAGCTCTACCGGCGCAAAGTGTCATTGCGCGAGGAGCTGATGGACGACCTGCGCTTTTCACATTGTCGACGTGGAGGAGGAGAGCGGCTCGCAGGAGACCATCCGCGAACATGTGCTGGAGGAGCGGCAGGCCACGGCGTTCGTTTCCATCATGCAGGGGTGCAACATGATGTGCACCTTTTGCATCGTGCCTTTCACGCGCGGCGGCGAGCGCGCCCGGCGCATCGGGAGATCGTGAGCGAAGTGCGCGGACTGGTGGAGCGCGGCGTGAAAGAGGTGACGCTGCTCGGGCAGATCGTGAACCTCTACGGCCGGCACGAGTTTCCGAAGCTGGGCGGCAAATCGCCCTTCGTGCAACTCATCGAGGCCGTGCATGAGGTCGAGGGCCTGGAGCGGATCCGCTTCACCTCGCCGCACCCGATCGGCTTTCGCGACGACCTGATCGAGCTGTTTCGGCGAGCTGCCGAAGCTGATGCCGCACGTGCATCTGCCGCTGCAATCCGGCTCCGATCGCGTGCTCAAGGCGATGCACCGCGGCTACACCGCCGAGAAGTACGCGCAGCTCGCCGAGAAGCTTCGCGCCGCGCGCCCGGACATCGCGCTCACCACCGATATCATCGTCGGCTTCCCCGGTGAAACGGACGACGACTACCGTGCCACGCGCGATTTGGTGGAGCGCGTCGAATTCGATAACGCCTTCATTTTCCGCTACTCGAAACGCCGCGACACTCCCGCCGCGGAGATGGCGGAGCAGCTTCCGGAGTCAGCGAAAGAAGCGCGCAACCACGACCTGCTGGCGGTGGTCGATCGGCTTGCGCGGGGAAAGGCTGATCGGCTCGTCGGCACCACGCAGGTTGTCCTTTGCGAAGGTCCTTCCAAGACGAACCGCGAGCGGCTGATGGGCCGCACGCCGCAAAACAAGATCGTGGTGTGGGAAGGCGACGCCGCGCAGCGTGCGGAGGTGGTGGCGGTGAAGGTGGAGCGCACGACGGGGTTTACGCTGTATGGCGCGCCGGTGAGCGCGCCCGAAGCGGCCCTGGCACATGCCTTTGGTTAGGGGGCGCGCCGTTGGAGCAGGATCAGTTGCGGCGGTTTGCCTTCGGGGAACTGGCGAATGGGTTCGAATTCGGGGCGGTCGCGTTTGAGTTTTTTGAGCTTCTCCTGGCGCGTGAGGACCCATTGCGCCGCGGTCGGGATGCGCTCCATGATCGGCGCGTAAACGATGGGCGTGCGGAGATAGAAGAGCACGGGCTGGAAATCAGGATCGTAGACGCAGAGGGTCTGGCCGGGCGGGACGGTTTCATCGATGGCGTAAGCGATGGGGCGGAGTTTGTCGGCGCGATTGATGAAGGGGACGGCGGCGCTGGCGTAGAGAATCATGGCGGCGCCGAGGAGGGCGGTGCTGGTGGCGGCGAGGAGAACCGGCCGGGCGAGACGGCGGCGGCCCAGCAGCGCGGCGAGTGCGATCACCATGGCGGCAGCGGAGCCGAGGAGCGACCAGCTTACGTAGGCGGCGAAATCGGCCGGTAGATCGGGGCGAACGGTGAGCAGGTGCCGCCGGTCTGCCATGGCGAGAGCGATCGGCCCGGCGATGGCCAGCGGGAGCAGGAGGATCGCGAGGATGGTATTGCCCCGCCACCAGCAGCGGAGCGCGAGCGCGGGCGACGGGAGGCGAAAATCGCCGAGGGCGAACGCCAGCAGGCAGGCGAAGGGGGCAAGCAGCGGCAGCGTGTAGCGGGGCAGCGCGCCGGGCACGAGCAGCAGGCCGAAGAAGCCGAGCATCACACCGAGCCGCGCGCCGCGGAACATCTGCCAGGGGCGTTCGCCAAGCGACGGCAGAGCGCGCCGCCAGAGCAGGGGAGCGAAGAGCAGCCAGGGGAGCTGATCGAGCAGGGCGCGCGGAAGATTGGTGATCCAGCCGGACCAATCGAACTGGCCGGTGACGCGGCCGACGGATTGCCCCTGCCAGATGCGCGCGGCCTCCGCGGTGGCGGGATCGCGAAAGTAGAGGATCGCCCAAGGCGCGACGATCGCCGCGGCCAGCGCGAGGCCGGCGAAATGCGCGGGGTGAAGCAGGAGGCGGAGCTCGCCCGCATGGCGCAGGACGCAGACAACGATGAGGTAGAAGAAGAGGAGATGGAGCGGGGCCTTCGCGAGCAGGCCGAGGCCGAGCAGCGCGAACGGCACGAGCCAGAGGAGCCAGGGCGAGCGGCGCTGCGTCCAAAAAGCGAGCCAGACTACGATGGCGATGCCGCTGAGCGCGAGGTAGATGGCGTCGATTTCCGCGAGGCGGCCTTTATCGAGCGCGGCGGCGGGGGTGATGACGAGCAACGCGGCGACGAGGGCGGTTTCGGCGTTCATCCAGCCGTGGCCCGTGCCGAGGGCGAGGATCACGACGGCGAGCGCGAGCATGGAGAGCACGGCGGGGAGCCGCGCGGCCCATTCGGAGCGGCTTCCGGTGAATTTGAGGGAGAGCGCGATGAGCCAATTGACCAGCGGTGGCTTGCGCAGGAAGGGCGCGCCGCCGACGTAGGGGACCACCCAGTTGCCGGTTTCGAGCATCGTAATCGCCGGCAGGATGCGACGACCTTCCTCGCCCTTTAGCTCGGTCGAGCCAAGGCCGGGCAGGTAGATCGCGGCCCAGAGGGCGATGAGCAGGAGGAAGACGCGCGCCGTGGGGACGGTGAAGAGCGGCCGCGGGGCGGAGGTGGTGGAGAGGAGTTCCAGAGCGGGGAGTGCGCGCTTTTGTTGCACCCTTTCAGGGTGCGGCGCTTCTTAAGATGGATTCCGGGGGTTTCGCTTCGCTCAACCCCCGGCTATTCATGTTCAGCCTTTCGGGCTGCGGATTGCACGCCGGCATATCTGCGGCGCTTTTCGCCGTGTTTTCGCCGGACATGACCGGCTTGCCGATCAAATCAGCATCAACGTCGGGTTTTCGAGCAGGCGGCGAAGCTCGGCGAGGTAGGTGGCGCCGACCGCGCCATCGACGACGCGGTGATCGGCGCTGAGGCCGATGGCCAGACGCTGGCCGACGACGATCTGATCCTTCGCGTCGACGACCGGCTTTTTCACGATGGCGCCGACGCTGACGATCATGGCCTGCGGCGGATTGATGATGGCGTCGAAAAACTCGATGCCGTAGGCGCCGAGATTGGAGACGGTGATGGTGCCGCCCTGGTATTCATCGGGCTTGAGCTTTTTGCCGCGGGCGCGCGTGGCGAGGTCTTTGACGGCCTCGCTGATCTCGCGGATGCGATTTTTTCTGCGCGTCGCGAATGACCGGCGTGACGAGCCCTTCCTCGACCGCGACGGCGACGGTGAGATTGATGCTCGCGTACTGGATGATGGCGTCGCCGGCAAAGCTGGCATTCACCGCGGGCACTTTGGCGGCGGCGGCGACGACGGCCTTGAGGACGAAATCGTTGACCGTGAGCTTGGGCCCGCCGGCGGCTTCGCTGGCGGCGTTGAGCTCCGGCGCGGAGATTCATGAGCGGGCCGGCGTCGACTTCGATGTGGAGATAGAAGTGCGGGATCTGCGTCTTGCTCGCGAGCAGGCGCTCGGCGATGACGCGCCGCATGCCGCTGAGCGCGATGCGCTGGTCGTTCGGCGCCCGCCGGCATGGAAGCGACCGCGGCCGGCGCGGCTGCGCGCGGAAGGCGCGGCGCCGCCGCCCTTGGGCGCGGATTCGACGTCGCTGGCGACGATGCGTCCGCCGGGGCCGGTGCCGCTCAGGCCGGCTAGCTCGACGCCCTTTTCCTTCGCGAGTTTGCGGGCCAGCGGCGAAGCCTTCACGCGCGAGCCATCGCCCGGCGCGGCTGATGTTCTTGCTGGCGCTGGGGCCGCCGATTTGGTTGGCGGCGGCCTTGGCAGTCGGCCACCGGCAGGCTGCGGCGCCTTCTCGGACTTCTCGGCCGCGGCGGGCGCGGGCGCTTCGCCGCCATCGGCGGGAGGCGCTTCGCCCTTCTCCGAGCAGCAAAGCGATACTGCGTGCCGCACGGGACCTTTTGGCCCTCCTTCACGAGGAACTTGTGCAGGATGCCGTCGTCGAAGGCCTCCATCTCCATGGTGGCCTTGTCCGTCTCGATGTCCGCGAGGATGTCGCCGCTCTCGACTTTGTCGCCTTCCTTCTTGCGCCACTTGAGGAGCGGTTCCCTCCGTCATGGTGTCGCGAGCTTGGGCATTTCGATGTAAGTGGCCATGAGCGGGAGAATACGGTGGCGGAGGGGCGTTGTGTAAATGGGTTTTTGGGCGGGGTGGGGCTCTGCTTCGTAGTCGTAGTCGTGATCGTAGTCTTAGTCCTTGGCGCGACCCGGGGGGATTACGACTACGATTACGATTACGACTACGAGCCCGCCCGGAGACCCCCTACTTCATCAGCGCGAGCGCCTTCGTCACCACATCCACAGGCCGCGGCAACTGCCGCATCTCCAGCTTTGGGCTGTAGATCGCGGGGGCGTCGAGCGAGCTGACGCGGAGGACGGGCGCGTCGAGGTCGTCGAAGCATTGCTCCTGATCATGCTGGCGATCTGCGCGCCGACGCCGCAGAACGGCTTGTTTTCCTCGACGACGAGCACGCGGTGCGTCTTGCGCACGCTGCGATGAATCGCCTCCTCGTCGAGCGGGCGGATGGAGCGGAGGTCGATGACCTCGGCGTTGATGTCGTGCTCGGCGGCGAGCAGCTCGGCGGCCTTGAGGGCGGTGAGCACGGCGCGGCCGTGGGCGATGAGCGAGATGTCGGTGCCCTCGCGTTTCACGTCGGCCATGCCGAGCGGGATGAGGTATTCCTCCTCGGGCACTTCCCATTTCTCGCCGTAGAGCAGGGTGTTCTCCATGAACATCACGGGGTCGTTGTCGCGGATGGCCGTCTTCATCAGGCCCTTGGCGTCGTAGGCGGTGGCGGGCACTGACGACCTTCAGGCCGGGGATGTTGGCCAGCATGTTTTCGGCGTGTGGCTGTGCGTGGCGCCGACATTGGTGCCGCCGTTGGCGGGGCCGCGGATGACGATCGGGCAATTGATCAGGCCGCCGCTCATGTAGCGGACGAGCCGGCGTTGTTGACGATCTGGTCCCAGGCCACGGAGGCGAAGCTCCAGAACATCAGCTCCATCACCGGGCGGAGGCCGAGCATCGAAGCGCCGATGCCCATGCCGATGAAGGCCGCCTCGCTGATCGGCGTATCGACCACGCGCTTGTCGCCGTACTTTTTCCAGAGGCCCTCGGTGACCTTGTAGGCGCCGTCGTACTCGGCGACTTCCTCGCCGATGAGGACGACGTTCGGGTCGCGCTCGATTTCCTCGGCGAAGGCCTGGCGCAGCGCTTCGCGGTAAGTAATCTCAGGCATGGTGCCGTACGAGCTAGTCGTTGAAGAAGTGGCGGCCGGTGCGGCCGGCTTCGGTCTGGCGATCCACCTCGAAATAAACGTCCTCGAAGATCGACGCCTCGGACGGGCGTGGGGCTTTCCTCGGCGAAGCGCACGCTGTCGCCCACCTCCTTGCGCACGCCGTCGCTCGAGCTCCTCGTATTGCTCGTCGGTGAGCACGCCTTCCTGCGATGAGCCGCGCGCTTGAAGAGCCGGATGCGGATCGTGGTTCTGCTTGTAGCGCTCGATTTCCTCCTCGGCGCGGTACGCCCTTGTGCTTCGCGTCGGCGACGCGAGTGGCCGTAGTAGCGGTAGGTGTCGATCTCGAGGACCGTCGGGCTGCGATTGTTTGTGCGCGCGCTCGATGGCGATCTGCGTCTTGGCGCGCACTTCGTAGATGTCTTCGCCATTGCAGGTGTCCCAATCGATCGCGAAGCCCTCGGCGCGCTCGGCCAGGCAGCCGCGGAAGGCGCTCGAACGCTCCAGGCTGGTGCCCATGGAGTAGCCGTTGTTCTCGATGACGTAGATGACCGGCAGATCGAAGAGCGACGCCATGTTCAGCGACTCGTAAAAGCACGCCCTGGTTCACCGCGCCGTCGCCGAGGAAGCAGAGCGCCGCGCCCTTGAGCCCCTTGTATTTCAAGCCGTACGCCAGCCCGAGCCCGAGCGGCGTCTGGCCGCCGACGATGCCGTGGCCGCCCCAATAGTTCTTGTCCGGCGCGAAAAAATGCATCGAGCCGCCCTTGCCCTTCGAGCAGCCGGTCGCCTTGCCGAAAAGCTCGGCCATGCACTCGTTCATGCTCATGCCCACGGCCAGCGCGTGGCCGTGGTCGCGGTAGGCGGTGATGACGTGATCGTTCTGCCCGAGCAGCGAGCAGGTGCCCGACGGCGACGCTCTCCTGGCCGATGTAAAGATGGAGGAAGCCGCCCATCTTCCCCGCCTGATAATTCTTGCATCGCCACCTGCTCGAAGCGGCGGATGCGCAGCATCTCGCGCATGAAGCGGATCTTATCCTCCGCCTTCAGGGAAGCGTTAATCTGCGCACTGGCGAAATCGGCGGTTTCTACGGCGGTGCTCATAGTTGGAAAATCGGCGCGAGCGTGACGGGGAAAGATTTACCGGCGCACGGCGCGATGTGCAACAGAGAAGCGTGCCCCCGCGCACTCAGACCTGTACCTCGCCATCGAACACGAAATCCGCCGGCCCGGCGAGGGTCACGTTGCGGTAGGTGTCGCCGTCGATCTCGAAGCCGACCTCCAGCGCATCCCCGCCCTGCACGCGCACGCGCAGCGGGCTTGGCGCGCCGGTGAGCCGCTGATGCACTAGCGCGCTGGCGACCACGCCGGTGCCGCAGGCGAGCGTCTCGCCTTCTACGCCGCGCTCGTAGGTGCGAATCGCGAGCAGGCCCGGCTCCAGCGTCTGGACGAAATTCACGTTGGTGCCCTTGGGCGCAAAATGCGCGTGCCAGCGCAACGCCGAGCCGATCTTCTGCACATCCACGCTTGCGAGATTCTCGACCAGCAGGACCGCGTGCGGCACGCCGGTATTCACGGTATGGAACGCGTGCGCCACGCCGTCAGCTTCCACCTGCTCGTTGAGCTTCATGGGACCGGGCTGGCTCATCTGGATCTGCACGCGATCGCCAAGCAGCTTCGCGGTGATCACGCCAGCGATGGTCTCGAAACTCACCGCCTCGTCCTGTCCGGCCAGGCGGCCGGCGAAACGCGCGAAACAGCGCGCCCCATTCCCGCACATCTCCGCCTCGCCGCCGTCCGCATTGTAATAGCGCATCCGAAAATCAGCGCCGTTCGCCGCCGGCTCCACTGCAAGCAGCCCATCGGCCCCGACGCCCCGGTGGCGGTCGCACAGCCGCGCAATCCTCCTGGCATCCAGGGAAGAGCGCCCGTCGCGGTTGTCGACCACGACGAAATCGTTGCCGGCGCCGTTCATTTTAGTGAAACGCAGAAGCATGAGGGAGAGATTCCCGTTGGAGCGAGGGGAGTGCAAGGGGGTTTTCCGGGTGGGCGAAATCCCGCTTGGCGGCTGGCTTGCATTCGCGCCGCAAAGTGTGAGGCTTTCCGCGGATCACCCACCAACGTATGAAGACGCATCTGCAAATCGTCGCCGGCCTCAATCTCGCCGCGGGCGCGCTCTATCTCCTCGCGGCGGCTGGACTGTTTGCGCTGATGGCGATTCCTGGGACGATCGTGGCGTCGCAGGGGGAGGTGGCGATCGCGGGCTTTCTGGGCGTCATCGCGATGGTGCTTTGCGGCTTCCTGGCGGTGCTCGCCTTGCCGAGCATCGTGGCAGGCTGGGCACTTTTCGCCGGCAAAAGCTGGGCGCGGCCGCTGGCGCTCGTACTGGCCATTCTGCATCTGCCGAACTTCCCGTTCGGCACCGCGCTGGGCGCGTACACGCTTTGGGTGCTGCTGAGCGAGACGCCGGTCCCTCCACTGCCGCCGGGCGCACTCCACGGCGCGCCCGCGGTGGCTGGCCGCTGAACTGCAACCAGGTGGCGGGGAGCCGATCCGTCAGGCCGGGCGCAGCGGCTCGAAGCCGAGGCTGAAGGCGTTGGCGGCGTTTTCCATCATGGTGGGCAGGGTGAAGAGGAAGCTGTCCCAGTCCTGCGAGTTGGTGAATTGCGTGTCCCACGCGACGAAGATGCCGTCCTGGACGAGGTTCGAGTGCTCGATGAGGACGCGGATTTCTTTCTCCCAATCGGCGATGCGCACGTAGCCGAGCCCGGCCGCGCGGAACACCTCGGCGCCATATTTGAATTGCGAGAGAAACTCTTCACGGTCGCGCGCGCTTTCGCATTTGGCGTGCACGTGCGTGGAGAGCACCGTCGTTGTGGTGGGGAGGAACTCCATGAGCTGGTAAAAGCGCACCATGGTTTCCCGGATGAGGTTCCAGTCGGCCGTGTTGCGCGCGTTGCGGACGGCGAGTTTCACGCGGTCGGCGGTGCGGGCGAGGGTGCCATTCTCGCCGAAAAACTGGGCGGTCAGCTCGTAGTTGTAGAGCTCGTCGGTGCGCCGGAGGCGGATTTGGTCCACGCGCAAGCCGAGGCCCTTCACGGGATCGCAAATCTTTGCGCCAAAATCCTCGAGGCGGGCCTGCTGAAAGCCGAGCGGGGTGGGGAAGGGGACCTCGATCGCGACTCCAAAAAATTCAATCGGCAAAATATCCATGAGTCGGCAGAGGCTACGGCGCGGGCCGGGGAGTTTCCACTCACTTTTCGCGACCGGATAACGTGAAAACCACGCCCAACGACGGCGGGCACTGCGCCCACCCGACCCTACCTCATCCCCTGCCACGTAAACAGGGAGCGCCGGAATTGGTCGTAGAGGCGGTCGAAATCGGCTGCGCGGGTGCGAAGGCGGAAGCGGATTTGCTCTTCCGCGAAGTTGCAGACGATGGTGGTCAGCTTAAAGGGCTGGCCGAACGCAGTGTAGCTGACGGTGAGCCGGTAGGTGGGGTGCCGGTTCAGGAGCACCGGGTTCGGCTCCGGCTCGGCCCACTCGATTTTTTCGGCCTCGCGCGGGAGCGAGCGCCGCATCTCTTCCATGAGCTTGCCCAGCGTTTCGGCATCGACGGTCACTTTGCCGGCAAGGGAGCGCGCTTCGATGAGCGCCTCGGCCGAGCTGGCGCCGGGGACGAGCCGCAACTGGCCGCCGCCGCCCTGAAGCGTCCAGCCGCCGGGGGGCGCATAGATCACCGTGTCGGGGCCATTGCTGAAGGCGGTCTGTAGCACCCGCACGCCCTCGAAATCGACGGCGTGCTGGAGCGGGGTGAAATCGATGCCGGCGTGCGCGGCGGCGACGCTGAGCAGAACGAGGCCGATCAGTTGTATTCGAGGAACCATCTTTGCTTGTTGTAGTAAGTGGTGACGAGGGTGCCGGGCGGGGGATTGGTGCGGAAGAGCGGGTCGAAAGCCCAATTGCGAATCGGCGCGCTGTAAGACTGGCCGCTGCTGCCCCAGCGCCCGACCGCCTGCTGGCTCTTGAAGAGCTGCACCATCGAGCCGTTGTAGTTAATGGTCACGCCGCCCCAGTTCTCCATGAAGCGCGGGAAATTCTCCACGCCGCCGCTGTAGGCGCGATTGTCTGTATAGCTGGGATCGGTCGGCACATTGCCGGCGAGGATGGCGGTATTGATCGTCGTCGTGGTCGCCTTGCGCAGCGGGCTGCCGATGTCCGCGCTGGAGTTGGCGTCGTTCCAATTGTTCGAGAGGAACATCACCGCGTCGCCGATGACCGCGGAGGATTGGCGCGTGCCCAGCGTATTGTAATCGCCCTGGATATAGACAGGGTTGTCGCTGGCCACGGTGAGCCCGCCATCGGGCAGCGTGGCGCCGTTGTTGAGCCGCACGCCGCGCTTCGGGCCGGCCGCCGGAGCGGTGCCGGCGCTGGTATCCGAAATATAGACAACTCCATTCCAGCCTGGCATGTCCGCCAAGGCGGCGGGCGTGAGCTTGCTCACATCGAAGCTCACCAGGCGGACGCTGGACGCTTCGCGAAAATCCTGGATGTTCTGGTTGGTAGTGATGGCGGGCGCCACCGCGTTGTAGAAGGCGCGATCGGCGGCGAGAGCGCTGGTGGCGCTGACCACCGCGCCGTTGGCTTTCATCACGGTCACGGTATTGGTGGCGTCGACGAGGATCTTCACGCCGGCGTTGTTGTAGAAGCGTGGATTGGACATCGCGTCATCGGTGAGCGGGTCCGTGGCGCTGTTGACCGGCCGCTCGATTAGCTCGCGATAGCCATCGTTGTCCTGGCTGGCATCGCTCGGGTCGAACTGCGTGGGCGTCATGCCGAAGGGGTCTTTGCGGCCCTCATTGGTGGGCGGGAGTCCTGCGGCGTAGGCCGGCGCGGCGCCATCGGAAAGCCCTGGATGCGTCGGCGACTCCGTTCGTTTCAGGCCGGTGAGCGGATCCGTGCGCCAGGCCCAATTGCCCGCGGCGTAGCCTTGGATATACGCATCGGAGTAAGTGACGCGGTCGCCGAAGTTCAGCGCCTTGCCGCCGTCGGGCGCGGCGAAGAGCGAGCCGTTGGTATGCACCCAGCCATTGACCGTGAAATTCGGGCTGGGATGGATTTCCAGCATTTCATTGTAAAAGATCGCGTAGCGCCACGGGCTCTCCTGCCGCTTTTCGAAGATGCGCCGCACCTTGGCGTCCACCGGCTTGCCCGATAAGGCCGGCACCCGCACATTCACGGAAACCTTGTAAAAGAACGACTTGGTGCCGGGGTCCTGGCCCTGGGCCGCGGGCGGCGGGAGCGCTTTGGCCAAGATCGCTCCCTCCACGTCGGTGCTATCGATGGAGAATCCCGTGATGACATAGCCCGCCGGCTGAGGCAGGAGGGCGGCGGCCGGCGGGGTGAGGGTGAACGCATCCGCGCGGAGCGCTTGGGAGCGGAAGCGGCGGCACGTGTCGCGCCACTGGGCGAAGGCCGTTTCGAGGTAGGCGTCGCCCACGGCGATCGCGCTCTGCAGCGACTTGGTGCGGGTGGTGTTGCGGCCGATATTGGTCGTGGCGAGAAAGGCCACGCCCACCGCGCTGGAGAGCACCGCCACGAAGGCGGCGGTGGCAATCATCGTCGTGCCGCGCTGGCGCAGGCGCCGGCGCGGCGGGGAAAAGGTTAAGCTTGGGGAGGCCTCCATAACTGGTGATCGAGTTATTGTATCGTGGCGAGCTGGCAACGGTACGGCACGGTGAGGCTCAGCATGGTATCCATCATCTTGAGATTCAGCCCGGTGATCCGCGGATCGCGCACCGCGAAATCCGCCCGGATGAAACGGTTGTTGCCGCCGGGGACGGTGAAGGGCGTCGGCGTGGTGACATTGGTGGCGACCACGGCGTACGTGCCGGCCGAGATGCGCTGGTAGTGGCGGAGCTCGCCGCCGATCACCGCGAGGGCGGAGCGCTGGGTGATGTACGCGACATACTCCGGCAGCGGCGTGCCCGAGATATCGATCGCGGCGGCCAGGGGCGTCGCCAGCGTAAGACTGTAAGACGAGCCCAGGGCCACGGCCGCGGTGATATCCGCCTCCACGGGGAAGGCTGGCACGATCAGCCGCATGCCCGCTTCCGGCGCGGGATCACCCGCGCGATAGGTGACCCGGACCACACTGTCGCCCGCCGCCGCCGAGCTGAAGACCTTGTACGGCCCGCCGACCAAAGTCTGAAACGTGACGGCCGCGGTGGGACCGTTGCCGGCCATCGGCGCCAGGCTGGTGGCGGCCAGCGAGGGGATGGAAACCGCCGAGTGAAGCTGGTGCACCGCGCGGTGAATCGTCTCGCGGCTTTGCTGATGCGTGACGTTGATCGCGCCATTTTTCGCGCCGAGCAGCGCCACGGTGCGGATGCCCGAGAAAAGGACGCCGCCGGTGATTCCGATCACCATCATCGAGACCAGCATTTCGACTAGCGTAAAGCCTCGCCTCGCCAGGGCAGGCTGGAAGCCTGCACCACAGCCGTGGCGGCCCGGACCGGAGATTTTCTTCATGAATCGGAGGTGCGGAGGGTATTCATCTGCACGGTGAAATTGCGGCCGGCGAAGGTGTAGCTCACCGTCACGAGCGCGGAGTAGGTGTTCAGGCTCCCCGTGTCCGCAATCACGGTGGTGATTTGCGCGTTGAGCATGACTTCGCCCGTGCCGGGATCGGTGTAGAGCGGCACCGTCACCGGCACGGGGGTGGGACCGGTGATCATCAGGTCCGCCGGAATCTGCGCGGGCGTGAATTGCGGGTTGAAAGGAGAGGACGCGAGGACGCGGTCGATGCGGTCGCGCGCCATCTCCTCCGCGAGGGTATAGAGTCGATGGACCATCGCCTGGCGGTTTGAGACGAGCATCGCCGCATAGGCGAAGGCCAGGAAGATTCCGAGCACGGAGACACTCACCGCCGTTTCCACCAAGGTAAATGCCGCATGCCGAAAGCGCCCGCGGGGTGCGGGTGCAGGGCAGCGCCGGAGAGGTCGGAAAATTCTCACGCCGCCCCTCCAAGCAGCTTGCGTTCCCGCAGCGGGCGCAAAATGTTTACTCGGTGCCGTTCGTGAAGGATGTGTGACAGAATGTCGTGTTTTTGACAGGTTTTCCCAAGCGAATCGCTCGCTTCCTTCGCTTGGGCGTCGCGGCATGGCGTAAGCTCTGGATTTGACAAACCCCTCAAAACTGCCGAAGCTCTCGATCCCTTGAAGCAGCACTTCTGTCTCTCAAGAGGCTCAAGACCTCCGGAGACGGACCACCGATGAGCGAAACCGAATTTATCCAGCGCGAGATTCCCGACATCGCGGCGATCGTAAACACTGAATGCTGGCTGGAAGGCCAGCGCCGGGGCTGTCCGGTGGAGCCCTCCGATGACGTCGTGCGCCAGCGCGTGGCGGACATCATCCTGCAAGGCGCCGGCGAGTATCTCCGCCGGGTGCACACTTCGCGGGCATCGCGGGAGTAGACAGCGCGGAGCAGGCGTGAGGGGTGGTAGCGCGGGCGCTTGACCGGCAGGTTGTTTTCAGGCAAGGGGAGGTTGTCTGAGTCGTTCGGTTTCCCCCCACCTCTTTGCATGAAAACGATTCGTTTGCTCGCCGTCCTTTTGTTTTCCGCAGCTTCGTCTTTGATGGCGGTCGCGCCGACGGTGACGACCGTCGCCGCCGATCGCATCACCGCCACGTTCGCGGAGTTGAACTGCACGCTGACGGCGAACGGGCCGAAGTGCGACGTCTCGTACGAGTACGGCACCGTTTCCGGCAGCCTGGATAAGACGACGCAAGTCCGGCGCGTCTCCGGCTCCGTCACCAGTGTCGCGCTCCGGGCGGGTCCGCTCACGCCTTCCACCAAATATTTCTTCCGGGCGAAGGCGGTGAATGACGATGGCCCGAGCTTTGGTAATGAGCTTTCCTTTACCACGGCGGCCAGTGGCGGCGGAGGCGTGACGCTGACGCCGCGGGTCGTGGCGGTGGCAGGACAGCCGGTCCCAAATGAAGCGTCCGGCGTGAACTATTCCTCGCTGAAGGCGGCGGTCGGGCCTTTTGCGGGGAAGATGACGGTGGGCCGCGCCAAGGTCCCGGCCATTTTCGCCGGCGACGGCAGCGTCCGGCTCAAGGTGGGCGGCGCCGTTCCCACGCTGGCGGGCAGCATCATCCTCAGCCTCAGCGATCCCAGTGGCGATGCGGCGACGGCGAAGCTGAAGCGCGGCGCCGGCGACGCGACCGCGTCGAACGATTCGGTGCTCCTGGCCGGCTTGGGCGCCGGACCCGTGCGGGTCGCGGCGCGGACCAGCGTCGAGCTTTCCAATGCGACCGGCGTGTCAGTGAAACGGTTTGGCGCGTTTGATGGGCAGGGCCCGGTGCTCTTTTTCCAAGCCACCTTGCAAGGGACCGGCGTGGCGCCCGCAAGCGACTCGGCGCTCTGCGCCGCGCTGGCCGATGGGAGTGTGCGCGTGATTGTCCGCGAAGGCCAGACGGTCGGCGCCACCACCGTGAAGACGATCGCGGTGCTGAGCGGCCTGGCGGGGACGCTCGCGGAAGGCCGCTGGCGCGTGGCGGACGACAAGATCGGCGTGCGCATCACCGGGGCGGATCGCTCCCACCACTTTTTCATTGTCTCCTCCACCAGCGCCAGCGCCACTGACTGGACGCCGATGGTGGCGAGCGGCGCGACGCTGCCGGCGCCGGCGGCCGGCGCGGTGGTGAAGACCTTCGGCCTGCCGGGGTTTGGCAGCGACGGCCCGGCCTTGCCGGTCACGCTCACCATCGGCACGGCCGGCATCACGGGGCCGAACGATGGCGCCGTGATCCGCGCGGCGTCCGGGGGCCTCACCGTGCTGGCCCAGGAACGCGGCAGCGCGCCGGACGCCACCGGGGCTGCCTTGAGTGGAGTCACTTTCAAGGCGTTCAAGGCGCCGGTTTCGGGGCGCGGCGGCCTTGCCGCCTTCACCGCCACGCTCAAGGGCGCGCGCGGCACGGCGGCCAACGGGGTCTGGCAAGGAACCAGTGATGCGACGCTCAAGCTGCTCGCCCGCGGCGGGGAGGCCGCCCCCGGCGGCGGGAAGTTTGCGAGCTTCACCTCGCTGGCGCTTCCCGACGGCGCCACGAGCGGCCCCCTTTTCACGGGCAAGCTCGCGGTCGATCCCGCGGCGAGCATCTCGCCGGCGAACAACGCCGGCGTCTGGGCCGTGAATAGCACCGGCACACTCATCAAACTGCTGCGCACGGGCGACAAGGTGGCGGGCGTCGCCGGCGCGGATCGTACGATCAAATCGTTCTCCGCGCTCCTGCCCGCCGTCCAATCGCCCGGCGCCGCGAACGGCTACGACAGCGCTGGCAAACTTGCGGCGGTGATCACCTTCACGGACCGGACGGTGGCGCTGGTCGAGTTTACGATCCCGTAGTTCGGTGCCGCCCCTGGTTACGGGGCTCCGCGAGCAGTTTGCGATGCATAGCATGCATCCTGCTAACGACCGGGGACGTGCTTTCGCGGCTCTCCAGCCTTCCCAATGGTTTTCGCTCTGCTATCAGAGCGCGTGATTTTTTGCGCCGCCGCGAGCCAGTAACATCCCCCCAGGCGCATCTGTGAATAAGACAAACGAGAGCGTTATTTTCCAAACCGCGCCGCCACGGGAGGCGGCCACCCATCCGCTGGGGCAGCTCTGGCAGGATGAAGAGCTGCGGGAATGGCCGCCGCTCGAGTGGCCGGCGGAGCCGATCCGGCCGAAGCCGGCGACGGCCACCGCGGTCTGGGAGCTCCGGCTGCTGGCGCTCCTGGGGGTGGCGATGCTGGCGATGTTCTTCACCTGGCTGCTCGGCCTGGAGCGGCGCGGCGATTCGTGGCTCTACTGGCTCTTCGTGGCGACGGTGTTTTACAAGGCGCTCTGGTGGCTGGTGGAATGGCTGAACTACATTCGGCCGAAATTCTCCGAGTCGGTGCCGCCGAAACGGACCTGGACGGTGGACGTGATGACGACCGCCTGCCCCGGCGAGCCGCTGGGGATGATCCTGCGGACGCTGCTCGCGATGAAGGCGATCCGCTATCCGCACACCGACTACCTCTGCGACGAGGGGAACGATCCCCAACTGCGGGCGATCTGCGCGGCGCTGGGCATCCGGCACGTGACGCGCGAGGTGAAGAAAAACGCGAAGGCCGGCAACATCAATAACGCGCTCCAGCAGGCGACCGGTGAGATCGTGGTGATCATCGATCCGGATCACGAGCCCGCGCCGTACATGATCGATCGCGTGATCGGGCTGTTCGAGGATCCCGGCATCGGCTTCGTGCAGTCGGTCCAGGCGTACCGCAATCAAAAGGACGGCTTTGTGGCGGATGGCGCGGCAAAGCAGACCTATCTCTTTTACGGGCCAGTGATGATCGGGATGAACGCTTACGGCACCACGCAGGCGATCGGCGCAAACTGCGTTTTCCGCCGCGCGGCGCTCGATTCGATCGGCGGCCACGCGGCGGGGCTGGCGGAGGATATGCACACCACCATCCAGCTTTATGCGAAGGGGTGGCGCTCCATTTATCTGCCGGAAATCCTGACGCGCGGGCTGGTGCCCTCGACGCTCGATGCGTATTGCAAACAGCAGCTCAAATGGGCCTGCGGCTCGATCGATCTGCTGCTGCGCATCATGCCGAAGCTCTTCCGGAAGATGACCTTCTGGCAGCGGCTGCATTACTCGATGGGGCCGCTCTACTTCCTGCGCGGGTTCATCGATGCGATCAACATCACGGTACCGATCGTCAGCCTGATCATCGGCGGCGTGGTGTTGCGTATTGATCTGATCGGGTATCTCACGATGTTCGTGCCGCTGCAAATCGTGGCCACGGTCATCCGGCAGCGCACGCAGCATTGGACGATCGAGCGCAGCGAACGCGGCGCGCACATTATCGGCGGACTGCTCGGCGCGGGCTGCTGGTGGGTGTTTTTGCGCGGGGCGATCTGCGGCATTTTCAAGGTGAAGCTGCCGTACATCCCGACACCGAAAGACAACGACGCGCAGGATTGCTGGGGCCTGGCGATGCCGAACCTAATCGTGGCCGGCGTGAGCGTGGCCGCGGCGGTGTACGGCCTTTGGCGCGACTGGACGCCCTTCAGCGCGATGATGGCCGCGTTTGCTCTTTGGAATGCGGCGCTGCTCACCGGCGTGGCGATGATCGGGCAGCGGCGCACCATGCAGCGGCTCGGCTTTGCGCTCTGCCGGCACGATTGGGTGGGCATGCTCTGGCATCCGCTGGAGCGACTCCGCTTCCACGTGCACGCGGCGGTGCTGGCCGTGATGCGCGAGCGCTCCACGACGGTGACGGCGGCCGTGGTTTGCGCCGCCACGATGCTGCACTTCTGGCCGGGCGGCCTGCCGGAGCCAGGCCCGCGCAAGGTCAAGGATACCGGCGGTTTTTATCTCGGCGTCACGAGCGCCACGCGGGCGAGCGAGGGCGTGGCCGCGGAGTTCGCCGCCATGCGCGACCGGCTGGGGGCCGACATGCAGCTTTACCCGATCACGATCGAGTGGGCCGCGGAGGAAGCGGCGCCCGTGCCGTGGCGGCTGATCCGCGAAGCGCGCCAGCACGGCGCCGTGCCGCTGATCACATGGGAGCCGCGCGCGAGCACGTTTCCCAAGCTGCGCGGGGAGCCCCAACTCGGGCAGGACCGCGCGCTGCTGGCCGGCATCCGCGACCACTATTTCGACGACTATCTGCGCAGCTTTGCGGAAGCGGCGCGCCAGTTCGCGGAGCCAATGCTCATCCGGTTTGCGCCGTTCCCGGATCAGCTCTCGGTGGCGTGGTCGGTGGAGAAGGGAAACACCGCGGAGGATTACACGGACGCCTGGCGGCAGATCGTTTCCGTCTTCAAGGAAGCGGGCGCGGCGAATGTCGGCTGGGTGTGGCAGCCCGGCTCGCCGGCCGCCTTCGACAGCTTTTATCCCGGCGATAGCATCATCGACTGGGTCGGGCTCTCCCTGGAAAACCGCGGGGCGATCGGCGGCTGGACGTGGCAGGAATTCGCGATGCTTTACGAGCCATACCGGGCGCGCGTGCGCGACCTGCGGCTGCCGGTTTTGCTCACAGAGTTCAACTGCGGCGCGAGCGGCGGGAACCGCAGCGAATGGGTGCGGCGCGCGATGAAATTCATCGCCGGCGAGTGCCCGGAAATTCGCGGAATGCTCACCAGCCGCAACCCGCGCGGCTGGTTCCAGGATCGTGCGGGAGAGTTTTCCGCCGCGCTGGCCGAGGCGCTGCACGAGCCGGCGTTCCGCTCGCCGCCCAGCATCGTGTCGCCCGCGGAGCCGGTGCTCTGGGCGGAGCGGCCGCGGGAGAAAGTGCGCTCGGGTGCGATTGCCGGACGGCCCGGCGCGTGGAAGCTCCAGGAGGGCGGCGAGGATTTTTACATCCACGGCGTCGCCTACAATCCCGGGCACGACTGGCGGGACGGCACGATCCCGCTGAGCCGCCGCGAGCTCGAGACCGACCTGGCGCGGGTGAAGGAGTTCGGCGCGAACACCATCCGGCGCTACGGCCATAGCTGGTACGATCGCAATATCCTGAGCGTCTCGCGCGAGCAGGGGCTGGAGGTGCTCTACGGTTTCTGGTTCGAGCACGAGGTCGATTACATCAAGCAGGAGCACAAGCTGAGGGAGTACGCCGCCACCATTGAGGACCGCGTGCAGGCGTTCAAAGACGAGCCGGCGGTGCTGGCCTGGTCGCTCGGCAACGAGGTTTGGGGCTCGCTGAAACACCACTTCGCGCAGCCGTATCTCACGGAGGTGCGGCACGCGCAGATCGACTTCGTGGAGCGGATGGTCCGGCGGGTGCGCGAACTCGATCCGGAGCGGCCGATCTTCGCCGCGCACGAGCACAGCCGGGAGCTTTCCGGCGCGTTGAGCGATTACGATCGCGGCGCGCCGTCGCTCGATTTCACCGCGGTGAATTCGTACTACGAACGGCAGATTTCGATCCTGCACAAGGTCGCCGCGCGGTTCGATCCGAGCCGGCCGTATCTCGTTTCCGAGTTCGGCCCGGATGGGTATTGGGAGACGGATGTGATGAAGAAAACCGATTTTGGCGCGGTGCTGGAGCCCTCCACCCCGGAGAAGGTCGCCAGCTATCTGCGCGGCTGGACGCAGCATACCGTGCCGCATCGCGGGGCGAATCTCGGGGGGGTGGCCTACTGCTGGCGCGACCGGCTGGAATCGACCGCGACCTGGTTTGGCCTGAACGACGACGACGGGCGCCTGAAACCGGCGGGCCTCGCCTTGCAGAAGCTCTGGACCGGCCGCGCCCCGGCGCCGGCTCCGCGCATTGCGGCGATCAAGGGGCTGCCCAGCCGCGGCGAGCCCGGCGAAAAGCTCGCGGTGCGCGCGATCGGCGAAAGCGTGACCGGGCAAAGCTTGAAGTACCGCTGGCGGATCGCGTCGGAGCGGTTCGATTTCAAGGTGGGCGAGATTGAGACCAGCGGCGATGGCGCCGAAGCGCGCGTGACATTGCCCAAGCGTCCGGGCAATTACCGCGTGTATCTGAGCGTGAGCGATGGCCGCTCGACCGATGAAGCCAATTTTCCCCTGCACGTGGCGCCTGATACGACGCTGGCCGGCAAACCCGCCGTGCTGCCGCTCGAGGGGATGCGCGTCGGCGTAGTGGCACCCTGACCTATGCCCCGAGCCCGCCACCCACGAATTGCCAAGGTGCTCCTGCCGGTCCTCGCCGGCGCGCTGCATACGTACGCAGCCGCGCCGCTGCCGGAGGAGGTGAAGGGCGCGATGCAGGATGGCTATTCCTCCACCGATCCGCAGGTGATCCGCCGCACGGCGACCGTGCTGGAAAAAGAGCTGCGGCGCGACAAAGCGAATCCCGAGGTGCAGCGGGTGCTCGGCATCCTCCTGCTCGACCGGCTGCAGGAGCCGGCCAAGGCGCTGCCGCATTTGAAGGCCGCCGCGAAGGCCTCGCCGCAGGACGCCGATTGGCAGCTCGCCTACGCGCGGGCGCTCCGGGCCAGCGGGCAAATGGAGGAAGCGGTCCGCTATTTTCGCAAAGCCGCCGAGCTGAAGCCGCGCGATTTCTGGCCGCGCTACGAAGCCGCCAACGCGCTCTCGAACGCCGCCCGCTACGACGATGCGCTGCAATCCTACCGCGACGCGCTGGAACTCGCGCCGAAGGATTCCGAGGTGCGTCTCGCGCTCGCGAAAACGCTTTGGGCCGCGGGCGATATCGCAGGCGCGCAACGGGCCGCGCGATTGATCCTGGAGTACGACCAGGACAACGAAGGTGCGCGCAAACTGCTCGCCGCGGAGCCCACGCCCCCCGCGCCGCAGTCGCCGCCACCCGCGCCGGCGAAGGCGCCCGTCTCCGCGCTGGAGGCGGCGATCGGCGAAGCTTACACGCGCAAAAAGCCCGCGCAGTTTTCGCGCGCGGCGGAGCTGATCGAGCGCGAGCTGGCCCGCCAGCCCGGGCGGGCGAAGCTGCGCGAGGTCGCGGTCGACATTTACGAAAACCACTTGCGGCAGCCGGCGAAAGCGATCCCACACCTGGAGCGGCTGGTGGCCGAAAAACCGAAGAGCGCAGCCTGGCTGGGTGTGCTGGCGAAGGCTTACGCGCAGTCGGGCGATAGAGAGCGCGCGGCGGACGCCTACGCGCGGGTCGCGCAGGCGCTGCCCTCGGATGTCTGGAGCCGTTACGAGCTGGCGAAGCTGCAGCGCGAACTCGGCCGGCGGCGCGAAGCGGAGGCCTCCTTGCGCGCCGCGCTGACCATCGATCCCGGCAATAAATACGTCCGATACGAGCTGGCGCGGCTCATGCAATCTACGGGCAAAAACGGGCGCGCCACGCAGATGGCCCGCGAGCTGGCGCGCGACTATTCCGGGGACCCGCTCGGCCACGCGCTGCTCGGCGATCTGTACCGGCAGGGCCGCAATTACGCCGACGCGGAAGACGAGTACCGCGCGGCGCTCGCCGCCGATCCCAAGGACGCGAGTGCGACCGCCGGGCTTCTCGATTTGCGCCGCCAGCGGCGGCCCGAGGCGAAAGTGGTGATCTACGGATTCGAAGACACCGACGACCTCCGGCAGCTCGGCATCTTCACGAATGTGAGCGCGTTTCTCAACGGCCGGCTGAGCGCCTCCGTGCTGGCCAACGAGCGGTTCTTCGAAACGCCGGGGCAGGAGACTCGCGAGCGCTTCGAGACCGGCGCGAGCCTGAGCTGGAACGTGCGCACCGGCCTGCAACTGGCCGCCGGCATCACCACCTTCAAAACGGAGAGCCTCGATTACGAAACGGGCGCCTTCGCGGCGGTCTATGTCACGCCGGCCGCGTGCGTCGATTTCTGGGGCAGTTTCCGCTCCGCCGATCCGATCAACGACAGCTACCGCGCCGCGCGCGAGGGCCTCAGCCAGGACGTGGTCTCGGCGGGCGTGAATTTTCGCCCCACGCGGCAGGTGCAAGCCAGCTTCGAGGCGAGCCACGGCGAATACTCCGATGGAAACACGCGCCGTTTCGGGCTCGCCTCCCTGGCCTGGTGGGTGCCGGCGCCGGCGCGGCTCGCGCCCGTCCTGCGCGTGGAATACCAGTACCTCGATTTTGCCGACCACACGAGCGCCTATTCCTCGCCGGACAACTACACGCTGATCCGGCCGGTGCTGGAGATCGCGCCGCAGCTCACCACCTGGCTGAGCCTCGAATTTCACGGCGAGCTCCCCTACATTTTCGACGAAGAACAATGGGGCGCCGGGCTCACCGCCGGGCCGCGTTTCCGGGCAGGAGACTGGCTCAGCGCCGGCTTCAGCTACCTGCGCTACGAGATCCCCGGCGGGCAGACGAACTGGTCGGGGCAGGGGTTCAAGGTGGATGTCTCGGTGCGGTTCTAGGCTCGGTCCGCTTGCCCGCTGCTTGCTGGCCTCCGGCGTGGCGCGCCGAGGAATGTTGCACATTCTGGGACTGAAAATTCCCAGATTGTGCGTCATTTCGGGAGCCGGAGCGGAAATGTTGCACATTCTGAAACTGAAAAGTTCCAGATTGTTCGTCATTTCGGGAATGGAGCCGAAATGTTGCACAATCCGGAACCGGGAAATTTCATTTCGGGTGGCGAGGCGGAATGTTGCACCGTGCGAAACTGCGAAAGTCCCGACTGGAGCGTCCTTTCGGGAGCGAGGCGGGAATCGGACAGGACGTGCTGGCAGAGCTAGGCGCGAAGGCGCTCGGCTGTCTCGGATGAATTCCGAGCGAGCAACGGCCGGAACGCACCTGGCAGCGCGGGTGGTGTAGGCAATGCTCGCCCAGGCTCCCGGGCTGCGAAACGAGCGAATCCATGATGGGTCGAGAGTATCAGAGGTCGAGCACTTTCCCAATCTCGAACGAGCACTTTTTTATACTTCTATTTTCGATTTATGGTCGCGTACTCCCAGAGTGGCGAAATGGCGTGACATTAAAGCTTTTAACAAGCGTTTATGCCGTCGTTACCCAAAAATGGCGAGCTTTCCAGGATCGCTAGTCAGTTCGGTTAATTACTGTACGTAATCTTTGCATCGGGCAAGGCAGCCTTGAGTTGCTCGACGGCGAACGGAGGAACGCTAGGGCAGTAGCTTAAATTGAGCCGCCGGACTGCTTTGAGTTCTTTTAGGCCATCGACACTCTCTAGCTTGTAGCATCCGAGCAGGTCTACTTCAGTCAGCGACGTAAGCCCTCTTAGGCCATCGACGTGTTTTAGGCTACTGCACAGTACGACGGCAAGCTGGGTTAGAGCCGTAAGCGACTTCAACGCGTCAACGCTTTGCAGCGTCGACATATTTGAAAGTTGCAGGCTAGTGAGTGCGGTAAGCCCCGAAATCCCATCAATGTTTTGCAGCTTCTCGCAATCCACTACGGAAAGTCTGGTCAGAGCCTCTAGTTTCCTAAGGGCGTCGAGGCTCTCTATTTTATTGCACTGCGTGATGTTCAGGCGAGTGAGTGCCGTGAGCTCTCGGAGAGGGTCGAGGTTTTGCACCTTGAGACAACCCGAAAGGTTCAGGCCGGTAAGCGTGGTAATCCGTTTGAGGCTATCGACATTTCGAAGGCTTTCGCAGCCACTAAGATCAAGCTCCCGGCAACCAAGCATCCGCAGAAATGGCTCGGCGGCAGCTAGGTCGCCCTCGGTGAATTCATCCTGAAAGTCGCCTCGAATCGCAGCCCGCTTCACGTCCGCTCTCCACTCCACACCGAAGTCTTGGAGGTGCACCCGTGCCTTGCGCTCAGCATCTTGCATCACAAAGCCAAGCGCCAGCAGCAGCCACAGCGCGATCCCGGCCGGGGCGGCGGTGCTAGCGAGGTTTTCCTGCCAGAGTCGGCGCCAGAAGCTGAGCAGGCGTTTGAGCTGCACAGCCAGAAAATCGTGCGAGATTTCCCAAAGTTTTTGTTTGTCGTCGTCGAGTTCCGGGGTGAGGCAGCGTACGAGACCTTCCTTTTCGAAGGCGTTGAGGCAGTGCCGCACCACTTCGGTCTCAAGTTCGGCCTCCTCGGCGATCTCCGCCACGCGGGCCGGGCGGCGGCTGCCGTCCTTTTGCAGGAGCCCTTCGAAGACGGGGCGGGCGTGCAGCCGCAGCTCGCGTCGCTCAAGCAAACGCTGGAGCCAGTCGGCGAGAAAATCGACGCGCTGGCCGGCGAGAAGACGCCGGTGGAATTCCGCGGCAAAGGTGCGGTAGGCGTGTCCGACGAGGTTTGCCTGGATAGGGCGCACCATCCCGCGCGCGTCGTCGCGATCTTCCATCTGGCGAATGAACTGGTCGAGTGGAAGCTCACCGGTCTTTTTGCGCGAGCCTTCGAGTCCGCGGCGGAGGAAATCACGCGCGTGCTCGGCGGTGAAGAGCGGCACCACGAAGGAGCGGGTGGAATCGAAGTCCGGGAGGCCAAGCTTGAGCGCGAGCGCTTGATATTCGCTGCGGAGCGAGAAAAGCATCAGCAGGCCGGCCACCGGCGCGCGGCGCAGTCCAGTGAGCCACCTGCCCATACCGTTCCAAGCGGGGCTGCCCGGCGGATGTAGAATGAGAAACTCCTCGAACTGATCGACAGCCACCAAGAGCGTGCCGCCGGTCTGCAGGCGCGCGGCGGATTCCGCCACCAGCGCAGCGTGCATCTCCCACATAGGCGCGGACCCCACCAAGCCGAGCGCTTCGGCCAACTGGGACACGATGCCGGTGAAGCCACGAAGGGCGACCACGCGCCAGCCGGCATGCTCCACCGCGGGCAGAGCGAAGGCCTGAAGCAGAGAGGTTTTCCCACAGCCCGACTGGCTGTGCAGGAAGAAGAACGGCTCGCCCTTCGCCGCTGCGGCGCGGATGCGCTTAAGCGCCTCCTCGTGCGCCCCATCGGTGCGCTGGTATGCAGCGCGGTCTTCCTCGGTGGCCTCGTACGGCGCGGTGCGGAAGTGGCCGTGTTTGATCGCGAAGTGACTTGGCCCTATGTCCGCGAGCCGCTGCTCGAGACTGGCGCGACGCCAGCGTCTTATGATCACCACCGCCGCTGGCATGAGCACCGGAAAAAATGCGAAGGCGTAGAAAAGCCAGACAGAACCGCCTTGGCTGAGGGCGAGATACTTTTCGGTGAGTGTGCCCCAACTGAAGAGCGCGGCGGCAATTGCGCCGGCATAGGCCAGCATGAGCGCGAAGAGCGCGCGCTGCTCCTTCAGCACCTCCATGATCTCGCGCACCAGCGGCTTCGGCTTTGGCATCTCGGGGGTCCTTCCGGCTGCGATACAAGCGTGGAACCGGTTCGCCGGTCAAGTCGCCCCAATCATTACGAGTGGAAGATCTTAACGAGATCGATCACTCTGGTGCGGGCGAAGCTGGCGGAGGGCCCGCCTGAGGCGGAGGCAGAGTTCCGCGAAAACGCAGCGGGCGGAGCGCGGCGCGTTTGGCAGGCGCGGCGTTAATACCACCGTCACTCAAAATGACGAATTCTCCCAAATCGCTAATGATTGCGGCGCGGCAGACGCCGTGAAGTCTCTGGCGACGAGATCGAAAACCGGTGTTCCGCAAACGAGATATTCACCCGGAGGCTATCGTAGCGGCCGTAGGCGAAGATGGCGGTGCGCTCCCGGATGCTCAGCTCCGGAATGTTGTCGAGAAGCGGTGCTGAAATGATCAGGTCAATATCCTCGGTGTTGCGGCCCTGGACATGTTGGAGCAGTGCGATGCCACCCACGACGACGAAGGGGATTTGCCTGCTCTCCAGGAGCGCGAGGAAGGAGGTGACCAAGGCCGAATAGTCCGTGCTCGTGGGAGTCCAGTCGACGGGATTTCCGGCGTGGGCCGAGGCGATGATTCTGCCGGGATGAAGCAGGGTCGGCAGGTCCACGGTCGGCGACCCATGAAGGTAGTCATTGCGGCGGGGTGATCGCAAGCAGAGCCTGCGCTGGGGACGAGAGCGGCAGAGCGTTTCTGCCTGTCGCCGGAGGCGCGAACAACCCATCGAGCGGCGAAGAGGAGTTGGGGAATGCTCGTGCCCAGAGGGGCGGCGGACCGACGCGCCGAAGGAGCGGCCCGCAGGCGTTTTCCCACCTGGTCGTTGAAACGCTCCATATGGAGTAAGGCGTAATCGGTGGACGGCACGTTTTGTAGCACCCCTTCGGGGTGCGACCGTTTTTTTGTTGGATCCGGGGGTGTTCACCGGCGACTTGCGGACTAGTCGCCGGCGAAAACCCCCGGCTAATCGTATTTCAGCCCTTCGGGCTGAGCTCGGCGAAATTGAGCCCGGCGAAACTGACGCTGCCGAAAGTGAGGTTGCCGAAACTGGCACCCCTTCGGGGTGCGACCGTTTTTTGTTGGATCCGGGGGTATTCGCCGGCGACTTGCGGACAAGTCGCCGGCGAAAACCCCCGGCTAATCGTATTTCAGCCCTTCGGGCTGAGCTCGGCGAAACTGAGCCCGGCGAAACTGCTGGAGGGCGGGCGGATTTTCGGGTTGCGCGCCGACCTGCCTCTTCAAGCCGAGCGACAAAGCGCGTTCATCGGCGTCTCGCGGCCGGAATGGCACCTGCTACAGTTGGAATCGATGCACTTGAAGCAAATTGGCAACCAGATCCCCACGTGCCGTTGGGCGCGCGGCTCGCTGTGTCTGGCCCTGCTTTATTTGTGCTTCGCGGCGCCGTTGGGGGCGATGACGCTGCCGCCGGGGTTTACGGAGGAGGATTTTGGGAGTTTGTGGACGGAGCCGGTGGGGCTGGCGTTCGAGACGAGCCCGCTGGGGGCGAATCGCGTTTATGCCTGGGAGCGCGCGGGGCGGGTGTGGGTGCTGGAAAACGGAGTGAATTCGTTTATTCCGCTGCTGGATATTCGCGACGAGGTGGGGGCGTACCGGGATTATGGGATGCTCGGGTTTGCGCTGGATCCGAATTTTCGGCAGAACGGTTACATCTACGTCTCGTACGTGGTGGACCGGCATCATCTGCGGCATGCGGGGACGCCGGAGTATGACCCGGCGGCGAATGAGTATCTCGCGGCGACGATCGGCCGCGTGACGCGGTACACGGCGCGGGCGAGCGACGGGTTTCGGACGGTGGATCCCGCGAGCCGGAAGGTGCTGGTGGGCGAGACCATCGGCACAGGCATCCCGATTTTGCACGGGTCGCATGGGCCTGGGCACATGGTTTTTGGGACAGATGGAACGCTGCTGGTGGCGGTGGGCGACGCGGCAAGCTGGGAGGAGATGGACGATGGCGGCCCCGATGGGGGCAGCTATGCCGTGCAAGGGCTGGCGGATGGGATCATCCAGCCGAAGGAGGACGTGGGGGCGTTTCGCGCGCAGATGGTGGATTCGCTGAATGGGAAAATTCTGCGGCTCGATCCGGCGACCGGCGACGGCGTCGCAAGCAATCCCTTTTTCGAGGCCGCGCAGCCGCGCGCGGCGAAATCGCGCGTCTGGGCACTCGGCTTGCGCAACCCTTACCGCATTACGCTCCGGCCGGAGACGGGCAGCCACCTGGCGTCGGACGGCAATCCGGGCGTGATCGTGCTGGGCGACGTGGGCCAGGAGACTTGGGAGGAGATCGACGTGATCACGGGAGGAGGGCAGAACTGCGGCTGGCCGCTGTTCGAAGGCCTTCAGGCGGAGCCGGAGTATGGCGCGTCGCCCGCGGAAAACCTCGACGCGCCGAACCCGCTGGGCGGTTTCTTCAAGTTCAAGGATTTGCTGGTGCAGGAAACGCTCGGCACGCCGTCGTGGCCGAATCCGAAAAATGCCTCGCAGCAAGTTCCGGCGAGCCTGCGGTTCATGCATGGCCGGCCGGTGATCGAGGCCGGGCGCGATGAAGTCCTCGGCGGGCCGGTGCGGGCGCCCACGTTCAACGGCACGATGGCGACGGAGACGAAGATCGGCACGCCGGGCTCGCCGGTGGGCGGCGAGCAATTCCTGGCGAATGCGAGCACGGGCGGCGTGTTTTACCAAGGGACGGATTTTCCGGCGAGCTACCGCGGGACGTATTTCCACGCGGATTACGGGCAGGGGTGGATCAAGAACATCGTCTTCGATGCGAATCATCGGCCGGTGCAGGTGAATCATTTCGCAACCGGCGGCCACCCGGTTTTCGTGGCCAGCCATCCCACGCAGGGGGCGCTGTACTACGTGGACATGACGATTCCGGTGGTGAAAAAGATCACCTATGCGCCGAGCGGGAACCTTCCGCCGAGCGCGGTCGCGAAGGCGAACGTGACCTCGGGCGGCGCGACGCTGCCGGTGCAATTCAGCAGCGCGGGCTCGAGCGATCCCGAGGGCAAGCCGCTGACGTACCTCTGGCAGTTCGGCGACGGGACCACGAGCACCGCGGCGAATCCCGCGCACACCTTTACCGCGGCGTCCGCGACGCGCCGGGAGGTGCATCTTACCGTCACCGACGCGGCGGGCGGCACGGCGCAGGCGAGCGTGGCGGTATTTGTGAATCACACGCTGCCACAGGTGGAGATCACCAGCCCGATCCAGGGCACGAAGTATCCGCTCACCGGCGACACCGAGTACCGGCTCACGCGCCGGGTGATCGAGGCGCCGAATCATCCCACGAGCACCCGCTGGAAAGTTTTCCTCCGCCACGAGAATCACGAGCACGGGGAGCCGGCCATGGAATCGGCCGAGGCTGCCGCCACGCTCTCGCCGGTTCACAGCGAAACCGAAGAGTACAGCTATCGAATCCTGCTCACGGTCACCGACGATCTCGGCGCGGTGGTGGAGCGCGAGGTGCGGCTCTTCCCCAACGCCGCCAACGCCGCGCCGCAAGCGGCCTGGTCCACCGTCTCGCAAGCGCGCCGGACCGGGGCCGGGCCGCTGGTCCTCGATTTCGCCGCCACCGTTTCCGATACGGACAGCACGGGCGTGGAAGGCGGCGAACTGCGCGTGGTTTGCTCGACGCTGGATCCGCTCTCGATCCTGGCGGAAGGGCGTGCGCCGGGGCAGATCGATTTCGACGGTACCGATGTCTTCCATGGCGGGATGAAAGTGGGCGTGGCGGCCGCCGGCGCCGGTTCGCTCATCGTCACGTTCAACGATGCCGTCACTCCGATGATCGCGCGGGCCATTCTCCGGCGCGTGACCGGCGACTTTGCGACGGACGGCCCACGAACGCTGACGCTGACGCTCACCGACGGCGACGGCGGGACCAGCGCGCCGCAAGTCTTGACGATGAACGTGGCGGATGACGCGCCGGTGACGCTCACCACGGCCGCCATGCTCGGCCATCAAGTGCCGGGCGAACCCGCCGGCACGACCTTCGCGAAACTCGGGGCCGTGAGTGCGGGAGGTTTTTCCGGCTCGCTCAAGATCGGGACGAAAGTGGCGCCCGCGCTGTTCGATGCAGGCGGACTCGTGCGCGTGAGGGTAGGGGACGCCGCCCTCGGCCTCACCGCGAAAATCGCCAGGCTCAACCCACCTAGCGGTGATGCGGCGCTCGCGACGCTCGTCCTCGGCGCGGGCGTCACCGCGAGCAATGATACGGTGCTGCTCGCGGGCGTTTCCGGGGGAACCTTGCGCGTGGCTGCGCGCGAGGGACTGCCCTTCAGCAATTCGGGACTGCTCCTCAAATCGTTCCTGAGTATCGATGGCGTGACCGATTCGAGCGGGGCGATTTTTTTCCTCGCGAAGCTGCAAGGCGCCAGCGTGACCGTCGCGGACGATACAGCACTCTGTGCCGCGCGGCCCGATGGCTCCGTGCGCCTGCTGGTCCGGAAAGGGACGCTGATGGGAACTGCAAAAATCAGCGTGATCGGCACCCTCGCCGGTGGGGCGGGCACGCTGGCGGAGGGCCGCTGGCGTATGGATGGGCAGACGATCGGCGCGCGGCTCAGCCTGACGAGCGGCCGGCAACTGCTATGTGCCATTCGGGCCGACGCCGGGAGCCCTCAGGATTGGACTTACCTGGCAGGCGCCGGGGACTTTAACGACGAACTCGCCGGCGCGAAAATCCGTTCCTTTGGCCTGCCCGGCTTTAGCGCGGACGGCGTTGCCGCGATGGCAATCTTTCACACCGCCGAAGGCGGTCCGACGGGCGCGAGCGATCGAGCGATCTTTGCCCGCGACAATGCGGGATTTTCCGTGCTGGCACGGAAGGGCTCGAATGCCGCGGATCCGGTGACTGTGCAATACCGGAGCTTTGGCGAGCCCGTCGCCGGCGCGGGTGGCAAGACGGCATTCACCGGCTGGGCCGGACCGGCTGGCGGCGCCGCCTCGCTGGGAGTTTGGTATGCGCCGGCCGGCGAATTGCCGAAACGGATTGCCGTGTCGCGGGGCATGGCGCCTGGCGGAGGCAGATTCAACGGGTTCACCTCGCTGGCGCTTCCGAATGGCGCAAGCAGCGGCCCCGCGTTCACCGCTTCGCTCCTCCTCGACGCGGCGGCGGGCGTGACCGCGAGCAACAATCTCGGGCTTTGGGCTGCCGACTCGGCCGGTGCGCTGAGCCTCCTCCTGCGCACCGGGAAGAAGGTGCTCGTGCAGGGCAAAGAGCGCTTCGTCAAAAGCTTTACCGCGCTGGCCGCGGTGCCCGGCGCGCTCGGCGCGGCGGCCGGCTACGACGGGTCGCGTTTTCACGTGGCCGTCAGCTTCACCGACGGGAGCTCCGCCATCGTCAAGATTCCCGCCCCGTAAGGGCGTTCATCCGGTCTTTGAGCAAAAACGAGATGAGGCACTCGTCTTCCGAGATTTTTGCGCGTTCAATCGCACCGGACGCGCTATCCTTCGCGGAGCAGCTACGCGGCCGAAATGAACGACCACAACCTCGCGCTTCATCCCGAATTCCAGCGCTTGCTGGAAGAGGTGGCGCTGCTGCGTGAGGAGCTGGCCGCGCGCCTGGCGGAGCTCTTCGACCTGCAGCACGTGGTGAAGCCGAACCTGCTGGCGCTGTACCAGGCGAAGCTCGGCCGGTGGGCGTTGCGCCTGCTCGAGGCGCAGGCGGAGATCGCACGCATGAAGCGCAAGACTGAGCTGGTGCAGGCCAGCCTGAACCGCGGCGTGCCGCCCGATCTCGTGGCGATCGACACCGCGCTGGAGGTGGAGTTTCTGGCTTGGAAGCAGCAGTTGCTCGAGGCCGCGGAGAACATCGAACAGGCGCAGTTTCGCCTCAGCCACCTGCTTTCGCCGGGGGAGGACGCAGAGCTGAAGAAGGTCTACCATGGGCTGGTGAAGAAGCTGCATCCGGACGTGAACCCGGAACTCTCGCGGGAGCAGAAAGAGCTTTGGCTGCAGGCGGTGGCGGCTTACGAGGCCGGCGATTTGAAAAAGCTTCAGGCCCTGGCGCTGCTCACCGAGCAGCCCGGCGCCACGGCCGCGACCGCGGCCGGGCTGGAAGCGTTGCGGGCGGAACACGAGCGGCTCGGCCGGACGATCCGGCAATTGGTCCGGCAGATCGAGGAAATCGAAGATCAGCCGCCTTTCTCCATGCGCCGCGAGTGGGAGGACGATGAATGGATTGCGCAGCGGCGGGAGGAGCTCGATCAACAGGTCGCGGCCTTGCGCGAACAACTGAGCTCGCTGGAAAAACATCTGCAGGCGCTTCTCATCCTCCATGGCCCAGGAAAGCAGTTTGGTCACAATTGATCCGGCGCTCCTCGCGCTGATGCATGCGTCTTTCGGCAAGGACGGCGCGCTGCTGCCCTTTGCGAAGGAGATCATGCTCATCGAAGGCCGGATCGCGGGGACCAGCCATCGGGATTTGCAAGAGGTGGAGCCTTCGCTCGTGCCCGGCTGTTTGCTGCCGCTGAAGCGCGAGCCGGCGAATCCTCACGATCCGCTCGCGGTGATGATCCTGGATGAAGCCGGGCATCACCTGGGCTATCTGCCGCGCGCCAAGAACGAGGCCATCGCGCGGCTGATGGACGCCGGCAAACTGCTCTTCGCCCGCCTGGAATCCAAGGAGTGGCAGGGCCACTGGCTTCGGGCGGAAGTGCGAGTTTTTCTGCGCGATTGGTAGCGGCGCACGGCGCGCGCCACATACACATTCTAAACTAGTGTAGTGGGTCGGAATTAGCGTAACGCGCGATTTTCCGACGCCCCTCCGGGGCGGACGCGCTTTCTTGAGAAAACCGGTGGCTGACGCCACCGGCTAAACTCCCAATGGCCCTCCGGGCCAGCCATTGAAAGTTACGCTAATTGCGAGGGACTACACTAGCAACCATTCCGCCCAAGTAAGAGGTCAAAACCATCCAATTTGGGCGGATTTCAGGCCGTCGACATGAGTGACGGTTCGGACTCGCTTCGAAATCTCCACATTGCCCAACCGCGATTCAAGCCTGCGGAATTGTCACAATGAGTTCTGATGGGTGGCTTGCCCGCCCGCTCCCTCCCGAGCCGCATTGATCTCCTCGAAGACGCCCGCGGCAATCTCAAACGAGCGCAGCCGCGCCGCGTGATCGAAGATCTGCGCGGTGGCGATGATTTCGTCCGCGCCGGTGGCATCGATGAGCGCCTCGAGCTCGCGGCGGACCGTCCGCGGCGAGCCCACGGCGGAGCAGCGGGTCATGCGCTGCACGTGCGCGGCTTCGAGCGGGCTCCAGCGGCTTTCCATGTCGTCGATGGGAGGCGGCAATTCGGAGCGGGCGCCTCGGACGAGGCCGAGGAAGGCTTGCTGGAGGGAGGTGAAGAGGCGCTTCGCTTCGGCGTCGGTGCCGGCGGCGATGACGTTGGCGCCGACCATCACATGCGGGCGGCCAAGCTGTGCCGAGGGTTTGAAGTGCCGGCGGTAGATGGCGATGGCCTCGTGCAGGTAATCGGGCGCGAAGTGCGAGGCGAAGGCAAATGGGAGGCCGAACTCGGCGGCCAGGCGGGCGCTGAAATCGCTCGAGCCCAGGAGATAGAGCGGAACGCTCAGGCCCGCGCCGGGGATGGCGCGCAAGGGTTGTTCCGGCGCGGCAGGGGCGAAGTAAGATTGGAGCACCAGCACGTCCTGCGGAAAGGTATCGCCGCTGCTGCCGAGGCCGCGGCGCAGGGCGCGGGCGGTGAGCTGATCACCCCCCGGCGCGCGCCCGAGTCCAAGATCGATCCGGCCTGGATAGAGTGACTCCAAGGTGCCGAACTGCTCGGCGATGACCAGCGGCGAATGGTTTGGCAGCATGATCCCACCAGAGCCGACGCGGAGGCGCGAGGTACCACCCGCGACGTACCCGATGACCACCGAAGTTGCGGCGCTGGCGATGCCGGGAATGTTGTGATGCTCGGCGAGCCAATACCGGTGGTAGCCCCACCGCTCTGCGTGCCGCGCGAGATCGAGGGTATTGCGGAAGGCCTGCGCGGCGTCGCCGCCCTGGACGATCGGAGCGAGGTCGAGGACAGAGTAGAGGATCATGGCGCGATTTCAAAGGAGCCCGCCGGCGCAGCAGACGCACATCGGCCGCAGTGGTGAATCGAGACTGCCCGGATGTTGCGCGTAACGTTACTCAGCTACCTCGTGCAAGATTCACGCATCGTAAGGCGAGAATTGGCAGCGGCTCACAGCGCGCGCCAAACGTACTTTCCCGCGGCATCTTTCTCGCAGATGAAAAGGCCGTCCGCGGCGCCGGGGGCGCCTTCGAGGCGAAGGAGATGGCCGCGATGGGTAGGGCTGGGCTCGGGGAGCGCCGAGACAGCGGCGGGCGGAATGGAGGAATCGGTCTCGAGGCCGGTGGTGGTGGCGAGGAGATTGCCTTGGCGCGCGATGCCGGCCGGGGTGTTGAATTGTCCGCTGCCGAGAGGGAGGGTGCTGGTGGCGATATTGCCGCTGAAGGAGTTGGCCGGCCAGGCGTTGCGCAGGCGGACTTTCATGTTGCCGAGCGTGAGGTGATTTCCGGCGACGATATGGGAGGCGTCGGAGCTGGTATCGAGAAGGCGGCCGATGACTGAGGCGGTGGATGGCGTGGTGACCGAAGCCAGTTGGCTGTTGGTGAGGGACGAGCCGACGGCCGTGAAACTCCCGGAGCCGGGCGGATGCTCCACGCGGCGGTGATCCAGCATGATGACGGGCACGGAATCGATCTCGGCGCCGTTCGGGCCGAGCATGGGCTGAATGTCCAGATAGGCGCGCAGATCGAGGCCGGAGACTTGCACGCCAGCGATGCGCAGGGCGCCGGGGTAGCCTTCGATGGAGCCGCGGTAGGCGAGATTGTGCGAGACGCCGCGCACGTCGATGGCGTAGCGCGGCCAGCGCGCGGGCTCGTTGGGCAGGTAGAGGTGGGCTTGGTGGCCAATGCACGAATCGATGGAGATATCCGAGCCGCCGCCGATGACGAGCGCGGGGCCGGTGATGCCGAAGAGGCTGTTCGCGCCGGAGGCTCGGACGACCGTCATGCTCGATTCGCCGGCCCAGATGCGCATGCGCTCCGGCGCGCCGGGCCGCCACTCGACGTCGCGCACGGTCTTCATCTGGAGGCCGAAGAGATTGGCCGTGGAGATGACCGCGGCCGTATCGGCGAGGAAGAAGCAGTTGTGCCAATTGCTGACCTCGGAGCAAAAGTTGTAGTAGGCGCAGGTGCCGTGGCCGCCATTGGCCGCCGGGTGCGTGCCGAGGCGGATTGTGACGTCTTCGAGATTATTGAACCACGATTGCGCGGCGAAACGCGGGCCGGCGTAGTCGGCCGAATTCTGCGGCGCATCCACGCGCGCGAGCAGCACGCCGATCGAGCTGGGGCGCCGTTCCGCCGGCGGCAAGGCGTCGACGAGATTATCGATCAGCAGGCCGGAGATTTTGCAGAAGCCGGAGCCGACGAACTCCAGGACGGCCGTCTTGTCGCCGGTGTTGCCGCGGAGGACCGTCTGGTAACTGCCCGCGCCCAAGAGATTGAATTGGCCGCCATTCAGGTCGAGCGGGGTATCGAGGCGATAGATGCCGGGCGGGATGAAAACCGCGGCGCCTTTCGTGCCGCTGCCGTACGGGCCGGTTTTGCGCGCGGCGGCGAGCGCTTGGTTGATCGCAGGGGCGTCATCGGCGAGGCCATCGCCGACGGCGTGGAAGGGGGCGCTCTTGACGTTGATGACGCCGGCGGCGGAGTCGGCGAGGAGCGGGGTTTGCTTGGGTGGCTGGGTAATGGGCGCGTTGAGTTGCGCGGCGACAGAGGCGGTGAGGGCGAGAAGCAGCATCAGGAAGCGCATGACGGGAGAAGGGCTGGGGAGCGGTTTGTAAATCGGCGGTGCTTGCCTCGAAGTCCGCTTCGATTATCCTCTCGCGATGCCGACTGAACTGCCAGCGAACCCTGTGGAGGGGATTCTGAGTGCCGTCAGTGGGTGTTTCGACCGGGCCGGCGCGGAGGCGCTGCTGCAATTGCGCGCGCCGGCTTCACTGCAAGATCGGATCGAGACTCTCGCAGCGCGGAACACCGAAGGGAGCCTCACCGCGGAGGAACTTGACGAATACGAGTCGCTCGTGCGCGTCGGCAACTTCGTCGCTCTCTTGCAGGCCCGAGCCCGCCGCCAACTCGCCGCCGATCAGGCCGCGTGATCAACGCAGCCGCCAGGGCGGAGGTACGCGCACGCGCTGGCGCCAGGTGCGAATTCTGTGGGCTCTCGCAGGCGCGCGAACTTTTTTTCACCTTCCACGTCGAGCATATCATCGCTCGCCAACACGGCGGCCCCGATGAGCTCAATAATCTCGCGCTGGCCTGTTATCATTGCAATCTGCACAAAGGCCCGAACCTAACGGCCATCGATCCCAACACGGGAGAAATCACCCGCCTGTTCCATCCCCGCCGGCAAATTTGGGCCGAACACTTCGAGCAGAACGGCACAGTGGTAACGGGAAAGAGTCCCGCCGGCCGCGCCACCGTGGCTCTTCTCAAGATGAATGCGCCGGATCGCCGCCGGTTACGTGAGACGTAGGTTTAGCGTGGCGACACCATTGGTTTGCGGGAGAAATGAAAAGTATCCTCCCCGCCTAGGCTTGAAAGGGAGCTTGGGCCTGAGTTGGCTGGCGTTTGCGGCTCTCCCATTCCCTCGTGCGCATCCTCGCTCTTCAACTCAAACGCCTCGGAGACGTGGTCCTCACCACGCCGGCGCTCGCACGCCTTTCGCGGGAGGGCGAGGTGACGCTCGGCGTCATGGGAGCGGCCAGCGAGCTGCTGCCGCTGATCCCGAATCTCGCCGGGGCGATCGTCTTCGGCCCGGGGCGCGGCTGGACACCCTGGCAGCAGGTCATTTGGGGGCGGTTCGATCGCGTAGTGGATTTCACCGGCACGGATCGCTCTGCGCTCGTCGCGCTGCTTTCACGCGCGCCGCGGCGGATCACGTTTCAACGGGCGAAGAGCTCGTGGGTGCGGCGACGCGCGTACCACGAGCTCATCGAGTCTTTGGTGCGCGAGCAGCACACGATCGAGCATTACGCGGAGCTGGTCTCGCCGGGCGGGGAAGGCGTGGAGGCGCAGCCGCGGCTGGAGATGCGGCCGGCGGCGCGCGAGCAGGCGCGGGCGTTGCGCGCGGCGCACGGCATCGCGGGCGATTACGTGCTCATTCACCCCGGCACCGCACGGCTGGAAAAGTTCTGGCGGCCGGAGCGCTGGGCCGAGGTGATCCTGCATATCGAACGCCAGCTCGGATTGCGTTGCGTGCTCACTGGAGGCTTCGGCGCGGAGGAAAAAGTGCATCTCGCCGCGATCGCCGGCGCGCTCCCGGCGCCGCCGGTCGATCTTTCGGGAAAGCTCGATCTGCTTGGTCTCGCCGCCATGGTGAGCGACGCGCGTTTGGTGCTGAGCGTCGATACGGTGGTGGTGCATTTAGCGGCGGCGTTTCAGCGCCCGCAGGTGGCGCTCTTTGGCCCCACCAATCCATTTCACTGGCGGCCGCGCCACCCGCAGGCGGCGGTTTTTTCGGCGGCGCGGCCCGAGGCGCCGCTCACCACCTTCGAGCCGCGGATGAAAGGCGCGCCGATGGAGCATCTCTCGACCGCGCCGGTCATCCATGCTACGGAGGGGCTCCTTTTGCAGTCCGCCCTTTCCGTCCCGCCCCAATAAATGGCCAAAGTTTCGAAGAAAATCTCCCGCAAGGACATCAACAAGATGTCCTTCGGCCAGTTTCTGCGGGCGAGCCGGGAGCCTTACCTCCGCCTCGCGCGCTACCTCAAGCCCTACAAGGTCCGCTTCGGCTTTGGCCTGCTCTTTGGCGCGCTGTACGGCGTGGCGAATGGCCTTTTCGTCTACGTCATCCGGCACGCCGGCAATGCCGTGCTCGGCGGCTCGGCGGGCCAAAGCGGCGGCTTCTTCGCCACCGGCCCCAGCACGCCGGGCGATCCCGCGGGCCTCTGGAATGTCATCCTGATTTGCATGGCCATCCCGGGCGTGATGGCGCTCCGGGGCATCTGCTCGTACCTGAACGCCTACTGCATTCTCTGGGTGAGCCAGCGGGTGCTCGACGACATCCGCCAGCAGGCTTACCGGCACACGCTCGGCCAGGCGATGGAGTTCTTCAACAAGCAGAAAGCCGGCGAGCTCGTGCAGACGGTGTTCAACCAAACCCGCATGGCCCAGAGCGCGCTGACGACCATCGCCAGCGACATCATCAAGCAGCCGATCTCGATCCTGAGCGCGCTGGCGATGCTCTTTTACACCGACTGGAAATTCACGCTCGCCGCGCTCACCCTTTTCCCGCTCTGCCTGCTCCCGGTGATCCTCGTGAGCAAGAAAGTGCGGAAGAGCGGCGCGAAGGAGGAGGAGGAAGCCGGCCAGCTGATGGTGCTCATGCACGAGGCGTTCGCCGGCATCCGCGTGGTGAAAACGCACGCCCGCGAAGACTACGAAGCCGGGCGCTTCAATGCGGCCAACCAGGCGATGCTCCGCTTCGTCATGCGCTGGCGCAAAGCGATGGAGCTCACCGGCCCGCTGGTGGAAACCGTGGCCTCCATCGGCATCTCGGGCGCGCTCGTTTACGCCTGGTACTATAAAATCGATATCGGCACGTTCACCGCGCTGCAGGCCGGCCTCATCCTGCTTTACCCGCCCTTCAAGGCGCTCAGCCGCATCCAGCTTCTCATGCAGAAATGCCTCGCCTCGACCACCAAGGTGTTCGAGCTGCTGGATCGTCCGCCCGCCATCCAGGATGCGCCCGAGGCGAAGCCGCTCGGCGAGTGCCGCGGGGACATCGATTTCGAACAGGTCCGCTTTTCCTACGGCAACGACGTCGCCGCCGTGCGCGGCATCGATCTGCGCATCCCCGCGGGAAGCGCCTGTGCGCTCGTGGGCGCGAGCGGCGCCGGCAAAAGCACCCTGCTCGCGCTGCTTCAGCGCCTCTACGAGCCGCAGGGCGGCGCCATCCGCATCGACGGCCACGAAATCCGCGGCATCACCCAGGCCAGCCTGCGCGAACACATCGCCACTGTCAGCCAGGACATCTTCCTCTTCCACGATTCGATCCTGAACAACATCCGCTACGGCCGTCTCGAGGCCTCACGCGAAGAGGTCGAAGGCGCCGCCAAGCTCGCCTATGCCCACGAGTTCATCCTCGCCCAGCCCCAGGGCTACGATACCGTCATCGGCGACAAAGGCTGCCTCCTCTCCGGCGGCCAGCAGCAGCGCATCTCCATTGCCCGCGCCCTGCTGAAAAACGCCCCCATCCTGCTCCTCGACGAAGCGATGAGCGCGCTCGATTCCGAGAGCGAAAAGCAGGTGCAGGCGGCCATCGAAACCCTCGCCAACGGCCGCACCGTCATCGCCATCGCCCATCGACTCTCGACCATTCTCAAGGCCAATCAGATCGTCGTGATGGAACACGGCGAGATCAAAGAGACGGGCACGCACCAGCAGCTTTACGAGCGCAGCGGCTACTACCGGCGCCTCTACGATCTGCAATTCAGCCGCCATCCCGGCGAGGAAGCGGCGTAACTCTACCGCGCCGCACGGCTCGCCGCTTGCCGTTGGCGAAGGCGCGAGTATTCTCCGCGCGTGTTGCTGTTTCGCCGTTCTTGTTTGCTGCCTGCCTCGCTGCTCCTGGCCCTATTTTCGGCGGCGTTCCGGGTGACGGCCGCCGAGGAAATTCTGGACGACGACGCGATCGTGCAGCGCGTGGAGTCGGAAGGGTCGGCGCTGATCCGGAGCGGCAAGGCGGTGAAACTGAAGGCGCTGCGGACGCAGCTCCAGCGTGCGCGCACCTGCGCGCTCGATTTGCCGAGCGACGATCCGCCGCCCATGACGCCGCGGGAACTTTATTCGCGACGCGCGACGGGCGTGCTCGTGGTGGGGGTGCTGGCGCGTCAGAAAAAGAAGGCGAGGTACGAGCTGGCGGGATGCTCCGGGTTCGCGCTGACGAGCGACGGCGTATTTGTGACGAACTACCACGTGGTGGATAATCCCGAGGGCGAGACGCTGGTAGTGATGACACACGATGGGCAGGTGACGCCGGCGAGCGAGGTGCTGGCGGCGGACAAGCTGGCCGACGTGGCGATCGTGCGAGCTTCCGGCGCCACGTTTACGCCACTGCCGCTGGCGCTCGAAGCGCCGCTGCCGGGCAGCCCGGTGTGGGTGATCAGCCACCCGGACCACAATTTTTTCAGCGTCACGAGCGGGATGGTTTCGCGGCATTTCATGGCCGCCACGGAATGGGGCCGCACGCCGCAGATGGCGATCACGGCGGATTTCGGCGCGGGCTCGAGCGGCGGGCCGATCCTGGACGCGCGCGGGCAGGTGAGCGGGATGGTGTGCAGCACCACCTCGGTTTATTGGGAGGACCAGAAATCGAAGGTGAACGATCTGCAGATGGTCTTCAAACATTGCATCCCGGTGCGGAGCATCCGGCAACTGATCGAGCCGGTGCCGCGATAGCGTGGCGGCGCTTTTGCGAATATGCTTACGGCGGTCTACGATACCAAACCTTACGACCGCGAGTATCTGATGCGCGCGGGCGAGGGCTCGGGGATCGAATGGCGGTTTCGCGACTTTCGGCTCTCGGCGGAAACAGCGGAGACCGCGAAGGGAGCGGCGGCGGTGTGCGTGTTCGTAAACGACCAGCTCGACCGGGCCTGCCAGCAGGTGCTCGCGGCGGTGGGTGTGAAGCTGATCGCGCTACGCTGCACCGGCTTCAACAACGTAGACCTCACCGCGGCGCGCGGGCTCGGTCTCACGGTGACGCGCGTGCCGAGCTATTCGCCATACGCGGTCGCGGAGCATGCGGTGGCGCTTTTGCTCACGCTGAACCGGCGGATTCATCGCTCGTTCAACCGGGTGCGGGAGCTGAACTTTTCGCTCGCGGGTTTGGTGGGATTCGACCTGCACGGCAAGACGGCGGGGATCATCGGCACCGGGAAGATCGGGCGCGTGACCGCGCAGATTCTGCGCGGGTTCGGCATGGAGGTGCTGGCGTGCGATCCCTTGCGCGATGATCCATGGGCGGAGCAACACGGGGTGCAATACGTCCCGCAAGAGGAGTTGACCCGGCGCAGCGATGTGATTTCGCTGCACGTGGCGCTCACGCCGGAAACTAGATACCTGATCCGGCGCGAGACGGTGGCGATGATGAACCCCGGGGCGATCCTGATCAACGTGAGCCGCGGCGCATTGGTAGATACGACCGCATTGATCGATGCGCTGAAGACGGGGCAGCTTGGCGGAGTCGGGCTGGATGTATATGAAGAGGAAGAGGGCATTTTTTTCGAAGACCTCTCCGGGCAGGTGTTGCAGGACGACGAACTGGCGCGGCTGCTGACGTTTCCGAATGTGCTGATCACGGCGCACCAAGCTTTCCTCACGCGTGAGGCGCTGGGGGATATTGCGCGGGTGACGGTGGCGAATTTGCGGGCGCTGGCGGAGGGGAAGGGGCTGGTGGAGGGGACTGTGCTGGCGTGAGGGCGGGCTGTGAGCGAGTGAGCGAGTGAGCCAGTAAGCCAGTTATTTAGCGGGGACTACGGTGACGAAGATCACGGTTCGGTTGGCGCGGCTGGCCAGGAAGATGGTGACGGTGCGGCCGCTGGGCTCGCGGCGGGTGAGGGTGGCGGTGCTCTCGGTTTCGCCGGGGAATTGCACGTTCTTCACGGTGACGGTGGCGCGGCCGTCGGCGGGGAGGGGGCCGAGGCGGGGAAAGTATTGCTGAAAGTAATTCGGCTGGAATTTTACGGAGGCGGAGACAGCGAGCTTGGCGGCGTAATGGGTCCAGACTTCGGGAAAGGGCTTTTCGGAAAGGTAGTGACCGAGGAAGCCGCGGGCATCGCCGGAGCCGCTGGCGGGAGGTTCTTCGCCCGGAGGCGCCCACTCCTGCAGGAGGCGGGAGTATTCGTCGGGGTGATGGGGCGTGGCGGCTTCAGTTTCCGTGGGAGGAGGGGTTTCTTGCGCTGGCAGCAAGGGACCGAGCGCGAGGAGCGCCGCCGCGAAAAGAGCCGGGCGAGACATACGGGAGTGGGCTCAGGTTAGCCGCGCGGGGAGAAGTGTCGAGCGGCGGTTGAGAGGCGACTGAGACGGTCTCACACCTATGCCCGCACCCCGTGTTTTGGGTCAGCAATCGTTAGCTTAGGGGGTGACGCGAAAATGCAGGCTGGAAGCCTGCATACCGCACAGGCTGGAAGCCTGTGTTCCTCTGGCGGCGTTGCGCGCGCACGCGGTTAATCCGTGGTGCTAATGCTAACGAGTTGCTATGGAAAGACCGCCAGTTACTGCCGCCGATGCTACGCGGCTTTCTTCCGGTTGGCGGCGTGGCGGGCCTTGAGGGCGGCGATGATGCGGGCGCGGCCCTCGGGGCTCAGGACGCGCTTCGCTTTGCCAGCCTTGGCGGGTTTGTTGGCGGGCGCCTTGGCGCCGTCCTTTTTCGCATAGCGGGCGCGGGCGGCGGCGGCCATCTTGGCCCTGGTTTCCGCGGAGACAGCGCGCCGGCCGCCGCGTTTCTGGGCCTTGGGGGCGGCTGGGGCGGCTGTAGCGGCGCTAGCGGGAACGGATCGTCCGCCCATCACCGCAGCCAGCTCCTCTTCCAGCTTTTGGATTTGCTCCGCAATGGCGAGAGCGCGTTGAAGGTCTTGCAGTGAAGGTGTCGAGGTCGAAGGCATGCAGTTGTTTGCTCCAACGGAAACAGCAACGTCAATAGCTATCTCTAGTAATACATTGCAATTTTCCGAAGGCTGAGCGCGCGAGGGCAGCAACCCGCCATGGGCTACCTAACTCTACATCACCTCGATGGGGTAAGTGACCAAGTAGATCGATTCCTGCTGAAAGCGCTGCTGCCAGAGCTTCTTTTTCAGGTGGAAGAAGGCGAGGCTTTCGGCGGAATCGGATACATCCGCAAAGAGCCGGATGAGGCGGTCTTCCTGGCTGCCGGTTTCGCGGTCGAGGCCATGGATGACCTGGCTTTCGAGGGAGAGGGCGCCGAATTGATCCTCGATCTCGCGCCGGGTGGCCTGGATGAGCGCGGGCGGGACCGGCTCGCCGGTGTTCAGGCGAAGCGGGAGGAGGATCTCGAAGCGGCGCAGGTGGCGGGTCATGCCTTGGCGCGCTTGCGGGTGGGGGCGTTTTTGCGATCGCCGAGCGGGGCGGTGGCGGTGCGGGCGCGCTCGGCGCCGCGCTGCTGCAAGGTGCGGCGCTTATCCTTGATGGCGGTCTTCCGCTTGCGGAGCTGCCGGGCGAGCTTATCGACGACGAGCTCGAGCGCGGCGTAGAGATCGTTTTCGGAATCCTCGGCGAAGATGTCGGGGCCGGAAACGGCGAGATGGACCTTCACCGTGTACCGGTGGACCGGCTTCTCGGCCTCGGCGGAAACGAGCACGACGTGGGCGCCGAGGATCTCGACGCCGAAGTGCTCGAGCTGGCCGATCTGCACGGCGACGGCTTCATGGATGGCGGCGGTGAGCTGGAGGTGGCGGGGACTCAGGTGTATTTGCATAGGTCAGTGGGAAAAGCCGGATGGAAACTGGCGGCGCGAGGATGCGCCGAGAGCAGTTTTTCGCGAGGAGGGCCGAAGTGCGTCAACATCCACCAAGAGTGATTCGCCCGCGCGGGGCGAGGTGGGCGCACCGGGCTTGGAGATTCGCACCAATCCAGCGGGGAGCGCGGTGCGAATCCACTATATGAGCAAACAATACGAAGCAGGTCTGCCGGGCAAAATCAGCGACGGCGCGGAGGGCCTTGGGACCGTGACGCCGGAGATGGTGGAAGAACGGGCGCGCGAGCTGGCGAAGGCCGACGGCCGGACGGAGCCGAATGAGAAGGACCTCTTCGAGGCGCGCCAGGAGCTGGTGCCCAGCGGGGAGGAGCCGGTGGCGCCGGAGCTGGACGACCCGAGCGTGGAGAATATCACCGAATGGAATTCGGCGCCCGAGGAAGCCGGCACCCAGGCGCCGACGCTCCGGCCATACGACGATCAGAACATCGCGGAGCAACTGGTGGAGGAGGGCGTGGCCGAGGCGGATCACGATCAGCGGGTGACGGCGGCGGAGGAGAATCCGCCGGAGGAAGTGTAGCGCGCACGCTTTCGTGGCCGATTTTGCAACTTGCGTTGGAGCGCCTCCCGATGGCGAACGCCGGGAATTCTAGGCCACGAAAAACACGAAAGACATGAGGCGGCGCTGCCGCAACCCTTCCGCGCCGCCGCAGCCACCGCCCGACCGCGGGCGACGAGGCCGTCGCCCCTCCTTGACGCCGCTCGAAAACTTCGCGGGAAAAGAAGATTCGCGCCGATAGTAGTACGGAGTGCTCGTTCACGCCTCACCGCCAATCTTGCTGAGTGACAAGGCAGGAGCGCATAGTGGCGCGCATGCGCCCCCTGACGATTCATGAGCTGCCGGAGCAGGATCGGCCGCGGGAGAAGCTGGCGGCGCGGGGCGCGGCGGCGCTGAGCGACGCGGAGCTGATCGCGATCCTGCTGCGCACGGGAATACCAGGGGCGAGCGCGATCGATTTAGGCCGCGAGCTGATCATCAAGCATGGCTCGCTGGGGGCGCTGGCGCGTTGCAGCGTGCCGGAGCTGGCGAAGATCAAAGGGGTGGGGCCGACCAAGGCGGTGCAACTGGCGGCGGCGTTTGGGCTGGCTTCGCGGCTGGCGAAGGAGCGGCTGGACCGGCAGAAGATCGATTCACCGGAGCTCGTGTACGAGCTGCTGGGCGAGGAGATGCGGCTGCTGACGAAAGAGTCGCTGCGGGTGGTGCTGCTGGATACGAAGTTTCAACTGCTGCGCACGGTGGAGGTCTCGATGGGGAGCCTCAATGAAAGCGTGGCGCATCCGCGGGAAATCTTTCAGCCGGTAATGCTGTATTCGGCGTACGCTTTCATTCTCGCGCACAATCATCCTTCCGGCGACCCGGCGCCGAGCGAGGCGGACCGGCGGCTGACGACGCGGCTCTACGAGGCGGCGAAGCTGATGCAAATCCAGATGTTCGACCATGTGATCATCGGGACGGACGAGCACGGGCGGCGGCCGTATTTCTCGTTTCGCGAGGCGGGGTTGATTGCGTAGTGGGCCGCGGAGCAATCAGCGAAAGGGGCTTTCTTACACGCCCTTTGTTGCACCCCCTTCGGGGTGCGTCCGTTATTTTGTTGGTTCCGGGGGTATTCGACGGCTGCTTGCGGACAAGCAGCCGTCGAAAACCCCCGGCTATTCGTTTTGGAGCCCTTCGGGCTCCGGCTGCGAGGTGATGCTGATCAGAAAGCTATTCGCTTGGAGCTGTTTGGCCTCAGGGCGGGAGGTAAGGCTGATTAGGAAGCGGTGCACTGGCGCAAACGCAGGCGCGGCCCTCACTCTTCGGCGTCGGCGTCGACAGTTCTTTTGCGAGGGGGTGGCGTATCGAGGGCGAGGGCGCAGGATTGGGCGATGGTCTCGAGATTGGCCAGGAAGCTTTCGCGGCGGTCGTCGGGGAGCGCGCCGAGGACTTCGGCTTGCAGCTCCAGGGCGAGGCGGCGCGCTTTCTCGAAAGTGCGGCGGCCGGCGGGCAGGAGCTTCACGCGATGGGCGCGGCGGTCGCGCTCGTGTGGCTGTCGCGTCACGAGGCCGGCGCGTTCCATGCGGGAGAGAGTGGAGGTGATCGTGTTCGGGTCGCTCGCCATGAGGGTGGTGATCTGCCGCTGGGTGAGGCCGGCCGGGTCGCCTTCGCTGAGCCAGCGGAGGATGGAGTATTGATCCGGGGTGATCGCCAAGTGGCCGGCCCGCTGCCGGAAGGCCTGGTTGAGGCTATACCACGCGCGGCGGAGCAGCGGCGGGAGACGTTTCGGCTCGGGGGTCGGTTCGGGCGGAGAAGGGTTGGCCATGCGAGGGGGCATTTCTGACAGAATCGCTAGAATGCTCGTTCGACCAGCTTGATGAACGCCGGCGGCGGGAATCGATGATTTCGGCGTGGCGGGCGGCAACGCTCCATTAGCCCCCGCTGACCGGCGGGATGAGCGCCAGCTCGCGCGCGGAGCCGATCGCGGCATCCCAATCGTGATACTCGCAATCGACCGCCACCCGGGTCCCTTCCGCCGGGAAACTGGGCGCGACGCGGCAGAGGATCTGGCGGGGAGTTTCCACGGGCGAGGCTTCGATGGCGCGCTCGGCGAAGCCGAGGCGATCGCGGGATTGGGCGAAAGCGAGGAGGAGGATTTGCATGGGGAGGAGCCGCGCATTGTAGAGAGGCAGGCCGGTTATGTCACCTGAAAGCCCGCGCGGCGAATCTCCTCCGGCGAGCGCCCTGCCGCGCGCAAGGTGCGCAGCGCGAGGGCGGCGTGACGCTTGGCCAGCCGCTCCCCGCGCTCGTCGGTGAGCAGCGCGCAGTGATGGAATGCCGGCGCCCGCAGATGCAGCGCCCCATACACGAGAAGCTGCCGGAAGGTGCTCGTGATCAGGTCCATCCCGCGCACGACTTCGGTGATGCCCATCGCGGCATCGTCCGCCGCCACGGCGAGCTGGTAAGACGGGAAGTCGTCTTTGCGCCAGACGATGAAATCGCCGAAATCGCGCCCAGCCACGGCGCGCTGCTCGCCGCAGCGCGCGTCGTTGAATGAGATGGTCTCGCCATCGGGCACGTGGAACCGCCAGTTCACCCCGGCGCGGGGGAGATTGGCCGGGTGGCCGCGGCACGTGCCCGGATAAACCGGCTCCTCCTCGCCGGCGTGCGGGGCGGTGAGGGCGCGGAGCACATCCTGCCGGGAGCAGGTGCAGGGGTAGATCGACCCGGACGCCCGCAGCATTTCGAACGCCTCGATGTATTGCGGCATCCGCGCGCTTTGATCGTACGGGGCATAGGGGCCGCCGGCGTCTGGCCCTTCGCTCCACGCGAAGCCGAACCAGCGCAGGTCTTCCAGCATCGCTGCCACGAATTCCGGCCGGCAGCGGGAGCGATCGAGGTCCTCATTGCGCAGGATCAGCGTGCCGCCGGCGGCGTGGGAGCGTTCCTGGGCGGTCCAGAAGGTGCGGGCGTGGCCGAGATGGAGCAGGCCGGTGGGGGAGGGGGCGAGGCGTCCGCGGTACACGTCAGCGAGATTGGAGTATATGGATTTCCGGATTGTTGGATTAATGGAATAGTCCCGTCCCTGCGCGGTGGCTTTTCCTTTTCATACACTATTCAATCTCCGCGCCTCCCCATTTATGACCGCCGAACCAACGACCCACGCCGCGCGCCGCGCCGAAGCCCCCGCCGAGCCGCTCGATGACAAAGCCGCCGCCGCCCTGCTCGTCGACGCCTACCGCAAGATCACGCGAGGAGATGGGCAAATTCATCGTCGGCCAGCAGGAGGTGATCGAGCAGCTCGTGATCGCCGTGCTCGCGGGCGGCCACTGCCTGCTCGAAGGCGTGCCGGGCCTGGCGAAGACGGCGATGGTCCGCTCGCTCGCGCGCATCGCATGGACCTGAGCTTTCCGGCGCATCCAGTTCACGCCCGACCTGATGCCGGCGGACATCACCGGCACCGACATCATCCAGGAAGATCCCGACGACCGGCCAGCGGCAGTTCGTTTTCCAAAAAGGGCCGATCTTCGCGCAGATGCTCCTCGCGGATGAAATCAACCGCACGCCGCCGAAGACGCAGGCGGCGCTGCTCGAGGCGATGCAGGAGCACTCGCGTGACGGTCGGCGGGCACACGCTTGAAGCTGGAGCAGCCGTTCTTCGTGCTCGCGACGCAAAACCCGATCGAGCAGGAGGGCACCTACCCGCTGCCCGAGGCGCAGAAGGACCGCTTCATTTTCCTGGTGAAAGTCGACTACCCGGATCGCGAGCAGGAGCGGCAGATCATCGCGCGCACCACCGGCACTTTCGATGCCGACGCTGCAGCCGGTGATCACCGGCGCGCAGATCCTGGAGCTGCAGCGGGTCGTGCGGCAAGGTGCCGGTGCCGGATCACGTGATGGATTTCGTGCTCGATCTCGTGCGCTACACGCGGCCCGAACAATGCCGACGCGCCGGCCTTCGTGAAAGAGCTCGTCGACTGGGGCGCGGGCCCGCGCGCCTGCCAGAACCTCGTGCTCGCGGCGAAAGTGCGCGCGGTTCTGCGCGGGCGTTTCCACGTGACGATCGACGACATCGCCGCGCTCGCGCATCCCGGTGCTGCGCCACCGCATCGTGCCGACCTTCAACGCGGAGGCCGAGGGCATCAAGGTGGACGACATCATCACGCGCATCGTCAACGCGGTGCCGCGTGGGGAAGCGAAGCGGGTGCTCTGAACGTTTGGCATTGCGATTTAGCATTTAGCATTTGGCGCCGTGGCCCACGTCACCGATTTTCTCCGACCCGCGGACCTGCAGCAGATCTCGAACCTGCAGGTGTTTGCGCGGCAGGTGGTGGAGGGGTTTTGCTCCGGGCTGCACCGCTCGCCGCACAAGGGGTTTTCAGCGTCGAGTTCAAGCAGCACCGGCCAGTACGTGCCGGGCGATGAAATCCGGCACATCGACTGGCGCGTCTTTGGGCGCTCGCGACCGCTTTTACATCCGCGAGTACGAGGAGGAGACGAACCTCCGCGCGACGCTCATCCTCGATCTCAGCGGCTCGATGGGCTACGGGCGCGGCGGGCTGACGAAGTACGGAATACGCGCACGCGGCTGGCGGCGTGCCTCGCGTACCTCATGCTCGGCCAGCAGGACAGCGTGGGGCTCGTCACCTTCGACACGAAGATGCGCAAATACATCCCGCCGCGCTCGCGGGTGAGCCATCTGCGCGTGCTCATCGACGAACTGCAGGGCAGCAAACCCGGCGGTGAAACGGAGATCGGCAATGTCTTCCACGATCTCGTGCCGAAGCTCCACCGGCGCGGCCTGCTCGTGATCATCTCCGATCTGCTTCGGCGACGTGCCGTCGCTGCTGAAGGCGCTCGCGCACTTCCGCCACGCGCATCACGAGATTCTCGTTTTCCAAATCTGGGACCGCGGACGAGCTCGAGTTTCCGCTTCAAGGGGTGGACGCAATTCGAATCGCTGGAAATCGACGGCGCAGAAGCATCTGCTCGAGCCGGCGCTGCTGCGCGAGGCGTATCTCGCGAACCTCGCGAAGTTCCGCGACGAGCTGACGAGCGGCTGCCGCCGGCACAAGATCGACCTCGTTCCGTTCACCACCGACCAGCCGTACGCCGAGGCGCTCGCCGTTTACCTCGCGCCGCCGGGCGAGCCGCGCATGAGCTTCCTGAACGCGGCCCTGCTCGGCGGGATGCTGGCGCTCGCCATCCCGATCATCATCCACCTCTTTCACAAGAGCCGGTTCGAGGTGGTGAGCTGGGGCGCGATGCATCTGCTGGAGACGGTGATTCGCACGAACCAGCGCAAGCTGCGGCTGGAGCAATGGATCCTGCTCGCCCTGCGCGCGGCCATCCCGGTGATCCTCGCGCTGGTGATGGCGCGCCCGGTGTGGAGCGGCGCGCAATCGCTGCTGGGCGAGGCGCGCACTTCCACGGTCGTGCTGCTCGACAACTGCTACTCGATGGAAGCGGGCAAGCGCCGGCGTCTCCAACTTCGACCTCGCGCGGAGGAGGCGGCGCAAGATCATCGGCGGGCTGAGGCGCGGCTCGGAAGCGCAGGTGGTGCTCATGGGCGAAGGCGGCGCGCCGCTGCTCGATCGAGCCGACCTACGATCTGCAGCGCGCGGCGCTGAAGCGCTGGGCCAGCTCTCGGCCGGCGTACGGCGCGGCGACCGTGCCGGCGGCGCTGCATTTTGCCGCCGGCGTGTTCGAGCAGATGCACGAATCGACGCGCCAGCTCGTGGTGATCACCGATTTCCAGCGCATCTCTTTCGAGGGCGACCGAGGACGACGCAGATCGGGCAGACGCTCGATCGCCTGAAGAAGCTGCCGGTTCGCCGCCGGAGATCACGTTTTTCGATGTCGGCCAGGAGGTGAAGGACAACGTCGCGGTCGAGTCGCTCGATTTTTCGCAAGCTGATGGTCGGCGTCGGCCAGAAGATGCAAATCCGCGCGAACCTGCGCAATTTCGGCGACGCGCCGTACCCCGATCTGCGCGTCTATTTCAAAGTCGACGGCAAGGAGAAAGCGGTCTCGCAAATCAATCTCGGGCCGCGGAAAAGCGCGCAGGTGCTCTTCTCGCACGCCTTTGAAACCGCGGGCTCGCACGTCGTCGAAATCTACGCCGATGCCGATCCGCTCAAGGCCGACAACACCTACCTCGCCAGCATCCCGGTGCGCGACAAGCTGCCGGTGCTGCTCGTCAATGGCGACCCGAGTCACCGAGCCGCTCAAAGGCGAGACCGATTTCGCGGAGATCGCGCTGCAGCCGTACAGCGCGGCGCGCGCGCAGCTCGCCGATCTGATCACCACGCAGGTGCATCAAGCCGGAGCAGCTCAACGCGAAAACGCTCGCGGGCGCTGCGGCGGTGCTGCTCGCCAATGTCCGCAAGCTCGACGACGACCAGGTGCGCGCGCTGGAGGAGTTCGTGCAAAACGGCGGCGGGCTGCTGATTTTCCCCGGCAATCGCATCGACGCCGCGTGGTACGAGCGCGCGCTCTTCAAGGATGGCAAAGGGCTGCTCCCGCTCGCGCTCGGCGCGCTCGAAGGCGACTGAAGGCAACGGCTCGCCAGGCGTCTCGGCGTCGTCTGCGCGAGCGCTTCGAAAATCCGGCGCTCGATATCTTCAACGATCCGCGCAATGGCACGCTCGCCGATGCGGCGATCAAGGTGTGGTTCACGCATGCAGGATGCCGGCCGGCGCGGTGCGCGGGCGGACCGGCCGTCCTGGCGCGGCTCGAAAGCGGCGATCCGTTCCTCGTCGAGAAGCATTTCGGCGAAGGCCGCGTGATCGCTGCCGCCACCGCGGTCGATGCCGATTGGAGCAATCTCCCGCTGCGCCCCTCCTATCTGCCGCTGATGCAGCGGCTCTCGCGTCTATCTGGCCTCGACCGTTTTCCCGCCGCGCAATCTCGAGGTCGGCAAGCCGCTCGTCGCCTTTCCTGCCGCCGGGCCGATGCCGGCAAAAAAGCGCAGCTCACGCTGCCCGACGGCACCACGGCCGAGCTGCCCATCGCGAAGAAAGGCGAGCGCGGCGTGGTGGAATTTGAGCCAGACGCAACAGCCCGGCCTCTACACGCTCACGCCGCCGGATGGCAAGCCGCTGCACTACGTCGTGAATGCCTCGCGCCGCGAGAGCCGACCTGCGAACGGCTCACCGACGAGGAGATCGCCGACTTTCGCGAAGGCGCACGGTGTCGCGCTCGTCCGCACCGGGGCGGAGTACAAGCAAGCTCGACCACACGCGGCGCTACGGGCGGGAAGTTTGGAAAGGCCGCTGCTCTGGGCATTGCTCGCGCTGTGCTTTGGGGAGCTGTTGCTGCAGCAGCGATTTGCGGGAATGCGCCGCCGCGCATGAGCGCCATGGGTCCACAGCGATCGCCGATTCCGACGCCACTCGGGGCGGATCGACTGCTTGATTCGGGTCCGGTGGCTTGACGTCCGGCTGATCTCCGACGGCCCTCCGGGCCGGGAGGAGGGCCGATGACCGAGCGCGTCCAGACCACCCTCCGTTTCGTCGGCGACTGGCCCTGGTGGGCCGGCGTCGCCTGCGCGCTGGCGCTGGCGCGGCCGCGTGGCTTGCTCTACCGGCCGGATGTCCGCTCGACCGCCCGGTGGCTGCGCTGGACTGCTTCCCGGCGCTGCGCGCGCTCGCGGTGGCGCATGATCGTCCTGATGCTGAGCGGGCCGGTGCTGCATCATCGCAAAGTCATCGGCCAGCTCTCGCGGCTGCTGCTATTCGTCGATGGCTCGCGGAGCATGGAGCTTACCGATCCGTCGATGGAGCTCGGGCGCAAGATTGCGCATCCTGCAGCGGCTCGGACTGATGCGCGACGGACGCGGTGAAGATGGAGCTGCCGCAGGCGGGCGAAGCGCTGGCCGAATGCGCACGGCGCTCGGCGCAGAAGGCGCGGCGTTTCGCTGAACGTCGAGACCTCGGAGTGGAATCGCCTCGCTCACCGATTTCGCCGCGAAGGCTCGCCGAGGCGCGCGATCTGCTGCAGCAGGCCGGCGCCGCGCCGGATCGCGCTCGATGCGCTTCACCAAGGAGCTGCGCCGAGCCCGCGCGCGAAATCGGCCGGCGCGAGATGCGGCAGATCGACGATCGCCAGCGCGCGGCGCAGGATCTCGCCCGGCTCGGCGGCGTCGCGGAGCGCTGGTCGCGGCGAGCTTTCGCGAGCTGTTCCAGAAAGACGCTGGCAGGCGGCGGGCGACAGCTCGCCGCGCGGTGCAGCGGCGCTGCCAGCGTTTCGATACGCCTCGCCGCGCTGGCAGCGGCTGCAATCGCTGCTGCTCGAAGGCGACAAGGGCCGCCTGCTCGCGAAGCTCGCGCGAGAAGCACGACGTGCAGCTTCTCGCGCTCGCGGCGGCGCAGGCGACGAAGCTCTGGGACAGCCTCTTCCGGCGACGGCCACCGCGCCCAGCGGCCTGCCCAAGCCCGAGAGCGAAATCACCAATCTCGCCGCGCCGCTGCAAGCGCTGATCGGCAAGGCACAGGGCGAAACCGAGCGCGGCGCGATCGTGCTTTTCAGCGATGGCCAGCACAATGAAGGCGACTCGCCGGTCGAAGTCGCGAAGCATTCTCGCCGGCCGGCAGATGCCGCTCTTCACCGTCGGCTTTGGCAGCCACTTCGCGCCCGCGCGATCTCGCGGTGGTGAAAGTGGATGCGCCCGAGGCCGTCTTCTTCGAGGATCGCGTGCGCGGCCAGATCACGCTCAAGGACGACATGCCCGCCGGGCAGCCGTTCACCGTCAGCATCAAGGATGGCGACAAAGTCGCTGTGGGAGCAGACGCTCGTCACGCAAGGGCACGAACCTGCGCACGGTGCCGTTCGATTTTCCGATCGAGCGGCCCGGTGCAGGAGCGGCTGAAAGACGAGCGCGCCGGCGTGCAGCGCTCGGGCGTGCCGCTCGAGCTGAAGGTCGAGCATCTCGCCGGTCGAAGGCGACAGCGAGCCCTCGAACAACTCGTGCAGGCTGCGCGTGCGCGCCGTCACGCAGCGCCGCAATCCTGCTGCTCGATGGCCGCCCGCGCTGGGAGAGCGCGCTACCTGCGCAACATGTTCGAGCGCGACGAGCAGTGGGAAATCAACGCCGGTGATCGCCGGCACTGTGGCGGGCGAAAGCGGCTTCGCGCGCGGCGACCGGCCGCGAGCAATTTCCCGACCGACCCGGCGCTGCTCGCCGCCTTACGATCTCATCCTCTTCGGCGAAGTGCCGCGCGCGCTCTTCAAGGCCGAGGAACTGCAGGCGATTGCGCGATTTCGTGGAGAAACGCGGCGGCGCGATCGCCTTCATCGATGGCCCGCGCGGCGCGCTGCAGCGAATACGCCGACACGCCGCTCGGCGCCGCTTTTCCCGGTCGAGTGGAAAGGCGCGACGCCTCGGCGCGAAGGCATCACGCGCCTCGCCCTGCTGCGAGCGCGGCGCTCGGCGCTCGCGCCTTTCGCGCTCGCCGCCGATCGCGCGCAGAACGCCGAAGTCTGGCGCAGCGCTGCCCGTGCCGCACTGGGTCTCCGGCGCCACGCCGCTGCCGGGCAGCGGAGGTCTTCGTGGAAGCCGAGGTGCCGGGCGGCAAAGTGCCCGCCGTGGTCGTCGCGCAGTTTCGGCGCGGGCAACGTTTTCTACCAGGCGTTCGATGACTCCTGGCGCTGGCGCTACGAGGTCGCCGACCAGTATCACGTGCGCTACTGGAACCAGATCGCCAACTGGATCGCCGAGCTGCCCTTCGCCGTGCGCGACAACTTCGTCTCGCTCGATGCCGGCGCCATCACCTATCGCCCCGGCGACAGCCGCCGAGCTGCGCGTCCGCCTGCGCGACGGCCAGGGCAATCCGGTCACCAACGCCACGGTCGATGCCGTGCTCCACCGCGACGGCCAGCGCGTGGCCACGATCCGCCTCGCGCCCGACGACAACGCGGGCGGCCTTTTCCGCGGCCACACCGCCGCGCTGGAGCCGGGCGAATACGAAGTCGCCGGTCGAGTCGGCCGCCATCGCCGAGCAGGAAGCCAAGGCGCGCACCGAGCTTCAAAGTCGAGCCGCGCGAAACCGGCGAGCTCACCCAGCTCAGCCTGAACGAAGATCTGCTGCGCCAGATGTCCGTCGGCAGCGGCGGCCAGTATTTCCGCGAAGAAAACATCGACCGTCTCGCCGACGCCCTCGCGCCGCTCAGCCACGGCCGCGTCATCGAAAGCGAGACCGTGCTCTGGCAGAGCTACTGGTGGTTCATTCCGCTGGTGCTCATCCTCGGCGGCGAGTGGTTCCTCCGCAAACGGGCGGGCATGCTGTGAGCGACAATTGCGGCTGCCGCTTGATCAATCTTGCTGCCGCGATGACGGCTGAATAACTTTTAGCGCCGTGACTGGAATGAAGGCGAAGCCCTGCCCCGCGCCTGAACCGATATGAGCGACTCGCCTGAAACGGCGCCTTCGGCCAGGTCTGAACAACCGACGAAAAAGGCGGCTCTGCCTTCTCTCGATGCCACACCGCCGGCTGCGGATCCGGCCTTGGTGCGGAATTTGCGCGCCGATGGGACCGGCCGGTGCGTGTTCGGCCGTTTTCGCCTTCTGCGTGAGTTAGGGCGCGGGGGGATGGCGGTGGTTTGGCTGGCCACCGATGAACGGCTGATGATGGAAACCGCCTTGAAATTCCTTCCCGGCATGGTCGTTGAGGATCCCGAGGCCCTCCACGACTTTCGCCGGGAGATCACCCGTGGGCTTCGGCTGACCCATCCCGGAATCGTGCGCGTTCACGACCTTCACGAAGACTCCGGTGAGCGGCTGGCTGCGATCGCCATGGAATTTGTAGATGGAGCGACTCTCGCCGAAGCGAAAGGTGCTCTACCGGATCGCTGTTTCGATCCGCCGGCGCTCGCCGGCATCGTCGCGCAATTGTGCGATGTGCTCAGCTATGTCCACGAAGAGGCGCGGGTGGTCCACCGCGATCTGAAACCTCGCAATCTCATGCTAACCGGCGCCGGAAGGCTGAAAGTGACAGACTTCGGCATCGCGGCGACCCTCAGCGATTCGCATTCACGTCTCACGAACGTCGGCAGTTCTGGCACGCCGGCCTATATGAGCCCGCAACAAGTGCTCGGGCACCATCCCTCAGCGGCGGACGACATCTATGCGATCGGCGCAACCTTATACGAGCTTCTCACTGGCAAACCTCCCTTCTTCCGTGGCACCGCGTCGGCCATCTTGCATCAAGTGACTTCGGAAGTCCCTCCGCCGCTCGACGCAAGGCGGACGGAGCTGGGGGTAAGTGGCCGAGCACCCATCGACGCAGCATGGGAAGAAGTTGTGCAGCAGTGCTTGCAGAAGGATCCCGCTCGGCGGCCCAACACCGTCCGCGAAATCGGCGAGCGTCTGGCTCTGGGGTCTGAGACCGGCCATGATAGTCGACGGCTGGGTACTCGGCCAATTCATGGCCGGCCCGCGGGTGGACGCCCCGTGGTAGCGACTCCGAGCGGCGCCACCCAGCGGCGCGTGGGGCCATTGAGTAGTATTGCGCTAGTGCTCACGACGCTTCTCCTCGCCGTTGGCGGGGCGGCTTACTGGTGGCGCTGGAGTCAGGAACCCCAAGTCCGGCTCCAGCCTCAACCAAACTTGGCCGCTGAGCCCACGCCGCCCGCCGCTACACCAGCACCGCCGAGCCCACAGTCGTCCACTCCGATTCCTGCGCCGCCAACGATCGTTCCCGCGACACCGCTTCCCGAGCCGATTACCAACAATGCCATCCCCGCGGCAACCGCTACGCCGCCGCCGATCGCAAAGCCGGCTGCCACTCCGGTGCCCAAGCCGCGCTTCGTGCTTCGGCATCGCTTCACCGGGGTGGCCGGAAGCGGCTCGGGCGAGTACGGAGGCCAATTCGGGCCGGATCTCGTTTTCTCCCCCGACAGCCGCCTCCTTGCGGTGCGGGATCGCGAAGCTGGGACAGCGACTATCCGCGCTTGGGACTTGGAGTCAGGAGCCTCGCCTTGGAAATTTGAACGGAGCGAGCTTTCGATGCTCCATTTCGATTTTTCACCGGATTCGCGCCGGTTTGTCGTGGGCTCCGGCGACTACGGCGATTTAACTACTTACCGCGGGGGTATCATCTTCGCGGACGCCGCTACTGGCCGCGTCTATGCGCGCCATGCCGAACCGGATATCTTTGCGCCCGGTGGTTTGCTCTTTTCGCCGGACAACGGCTGGCTGATCACGTGGAGCCGCTTTCACGGGACGATCGACGTTTGGGACTGCGCCACCGGCGAACGCCGGGGCCGTCTGCCTGCTGCACCTGGGAGGCGAGACTCCTGGATCGAAGATGTGCAAGTCGCGGGCGACAGCAGCGCCTTTGCTGCGGGAGGCGAAAGCCAATGGGGCCGTTGGTCGCTGCCTAACGCGAAACCCCTGCCCAACTCCGGTTCAAATCGCGCCCTGCTGCCGGGCGCTTTGCGAAGGCGCTCGGATCTGATCGATGAGTCGAGAGCTTTCTCGGCCGCGATCAAGCGCACTGCGGAAATCAGGGATGCGAAAACCATCGAACTGAGGGACGAAAACAATGCGGTGGTTCGCACTTTGCCAGCGCATCGCTACGATCGAGCCCGCCTTGGGTTTTCGCCGGATGGCGAGATTCTCGCGAGCCTTAGCTTCCTTGACGATGATGGCGACGCTGGGGTCCGCGCGAGCGAGGCCATCTTGTGGGACGCACGAACGTGGGAGCAGCTCGTGAAACTGCCCTCGAGCGGCGACTCTATGGCGGCCTTCTCGCCCGATGGCCGTTACTTTGTCCTCGCGAGCGGCGATATTACTGTCTTCGCCCGCGAGCCTGCTCCCTCCGAGGCCGTCGCGGCGAGCCCCTTCGCTCCCGTGCGCAAGCTTCCTGCGGCCACGGGGTCTGCCACCCCCGCCCCGATACGTGGTTCCCCGCTGGAACGAGTCGCCGGGCCGCCGCCACCGATCCAGTTTCCCCAGGCCCCGCACGCACTCAGCAAAGAATTCCTGCGCGAGTTCTGTGCTCGTTTCCAAGCCGACGAGCAAACGCACGACCTTGACCGCATCATCCTCAACTACGCCACCAAAGTGGACTATCTCGAGGAAGGCGTGATTGGGCAGGCGGCGATCCGGCAAGACAAGAAGCGTTACTTCGATCGCTGGCCAAAAACGACAGGCCCGGTGAAAGGCGAAGTCACGGTCCTGGAAATGACCCCCAGGCAGGCGAAGGTGCGCTATCTCGTCGATTACAGCGCGGAGAACACGGCCGGTGATCGGGTGACAGGAGTGGCGGAGCAGACCATCGAAATCGTTCTATCCGACCGGCCGCGCGTCGTTTGGGAACGCGGTAAGGTCCTCAGCCGTGAGAAGAGCAGCGTAAGATCGTTTTGATCCCTCAACGAGCATCCACCGCCCCCTCAGCCGCGGCCGCGTCAATCGAGGCGCGGCGACGAATCTTGACCTTCCCAAGGGCCGACGCGACATTTCGCCTATGAAATCCGCGTCCATTGCCACTCTCGAAACGGAGTTGGCAAAGGTACTCGATTGGGTTGAGCACGGCGAGGAGGTGGTGCTTTTGCGGGGAGAAACGCCCGTCGCTCGCGTTTTGCCTATTGATCAGCCCGCGCAATCATCCTCTGCCAAGCCGAGGACATCCGAAGAAATCGAACGCTATCTCAGGGAGAAACCCGCCCCGCGAGGGCCGGTTTCGACGCTCACGGGCGCGGAGCTCGTCAGCATCGGGAGGGGCGAGATTTGAGCGATTACGCCGACACCTCGCTGGTTGTCTCGTATCTCACACCCGACGCCAAATCGCAGGACGCCAAAGCGCTCTTCTTGAGGACACGGAGCCTCGTCTTCGTAACCGATTGGACGCGCTTTGAATTTGAGAACGCGCTCGCCCTGCGCCGTTTTCGAGGTGAGGCGACGGAGGCGGACGTGCGCGCGTGGCTCAGCGAATACGATGTGGAATTGGCGCAGGGATTTTTTGAGCACGCCTCCTTCGACTATTTCAAAGTCCTCGCCCGCGCGCGGATGCTCACCGCGGCGCATTCGCACAAGCTTGGCACCCGCTCGTTTGACGTGTTCCATGTCGCCACAGCTCTGGAATTAGGCGCGACGCGCTTTCTCACGTTCGACCAGCGCCAAGTGTCGCTGGCTCGTGCCCTTGGGTTAAACGCCATTACCTGACGAAAGAGAAAGTGCTCGACTATTCTTTGTGGCAAACCCTAGGCCAATGCCGATCAACGCTGTTATCTTCGATATTGGAAATGTCCTGCTGCGCTTCGATTTCAGCCGGGCCGCGCAGAAGCTGCTCCAGCATTGCACGCCGGCGGGGGAGCAGATCCTGGAGCTGATCGAACCGGTGAAGCTCGCGTATGAAGCCGGGCGCATGGAGCGCGCGGATTTCCAGGCGCAGCTCCGCGCGATCCTGAGCTACACCGGAACGGACGAGCATTTCATCGAGGCTTGGGAAGACATCTTCACCGAGAACGAGCCGATGGTGGCGATCGTCCGCGCGCTGCATGGGCGCATGCCGCTCTATCTTCTCTCGAATACGAATGACATCCACGTGGAGTTCATGTTCCGGCGCTTCCCGTTCTTCACGCTCTTCACGGATGCCGTTTACTCGTACAAAGTCCGGGCCTCGAAACCGGAGCGCGAGATCTACGAGATCGCGCAGCGGCAATTCGGCGTGGCGCCTGCCGAGACGCTCTTTATTGACGACCTCGCGGCGAATATCGCCTCCGCGCGCGAGGTGGGCTTTCAGACGCACCACTACGACTTCCGCAATCATGCGCCGCTGCTGGAGCAGTTGCGCGCGGGCGGCGTCGAGGCTGGCTAGTTATGATAGATCACGGATTCGGCGGCGCGTTCCGCGGCGCGCAAGCGGGAACGCAGCTTGTACGCGAGCGCCGCCGAGAGGCCGCCGCCGATCATGAGGAGCAGGCTGCCGAAGATCAGCGACGTGACCGGCACGAGCCACAGGCTTGCATGGTCGTTGATCGAGGCGCGCTCGGGGTTCTCCGCGAGATAGAGGACGGGCACGCTGGCCCCATCCGCGTACGGCGCCGGGGCGCTCGCGAGCAGGGTGCGCAGGCGGTGGGGCCGGCCGGTATCGTCGGCGAATTCCACCGCGGAGTGGAAGGCGGGCTTGTCGCCGTCGAGGCGCGGCTCCGCATCATTGGTGGAATGAGGATCGAGCGCGACGACCTTTCCTTGCACGGGCTTCCCGACCACGAGCAATTCCATGGAGCAACCGGCCCGATGGGCCCCCGACGCGCAGAGGTAGGCGCCGGCGACCAGCGGGCAAACCGCGATCCAAAACAGCTTGGTGATTCTGCGGGGGGAAAGGCGCATCGGGAGGTGTGCAGGCGCGGTGAAAACCTAGCCGGTCTCGAGTGAGCGTGGCACATTCCAGCCGGCCGCCTCCAGTCTTTCCATGGCGGCCTCGTACTCGATGCCAAGGGCGGCGCTTACAAGGCGCGCGCCGCGATCGCGCAGCTTTTCGTTGGTGATCTGCACATTGATCATGAGATTGCCGCGCACCTTGCCCATGCGAATCATCGCGCAGGTGGAGAGTATGTTGAGCACCAGCTTGGTGGCTGTGCCGGCTTTGAGGCGCGTGGAGCCGGTGACCAGCTCTGGCCCGGTCGGCAGATCGATCTCCACATCCCAAGGCTCAGGACTCGGCGTGCGCGCGGGATTGCAGGTCATCAGGATGGTGGCCGCGCCCTGCTGGCGCGCTTGGGCGAGGGCGCCGAGCACGAAGGGGGTGCGCCCGCTCGCGGCGAGGCCGCACACCACGTCGGCCGCTATTACCCCGCGATCGCGGATCGCCCACGCGCCGGCCTGCGGCTGGTCCTCGGCGCCCTCGACCGCGCGATGGAGCGCCGTGACGCCGCCCGCCATGATCCCCTGCACCAGCTCGGGCGGGGCGCCGAAGGTGGGCGGAATTTCGCTGGCATCGAGGACGCCCAAGCGCCCGCTCGTGCCGGCGCCCACATAGAAAAGGCGTCCGCCGCCGCAGAGTTTTTCGGCGACCAAATCGACCGCGGCCACGAGCGCGGGTTGGGCCGCGGCGAGGGCTTCAGCAACGTATGCTTCCTCCGCGATGAAGAGCTCCACGAGCTGTGCCGTCGGCAGTTCGTCGAGCTTGGTGGAACGTGGGTTCCGCTGCTCGGTGGCCGCATTGGCGAGCGCCACGCGGTCGATGGGCGTGCGTTTGGATTCGATCCGGGCGGCGCACGGTTTCTCATGCGCGATTTCGGCATCGAGCAAGGCCAGCCACGCGGCGCCGACCGCGCCCGATTCGTGGCAAACCTCGACCGTGGCCTCCGGCAGAATGGTGGCGAGCTTGGTGCGCACGAGGTCCGCGTATTCGGGGTGATGCACGAGCAGGCCGCCGAAGAGCTTTACCGGCAGCGCAGGCCCGCCGAGCCGGCGCGAGACGGCGCCCGTATAGCCCGCAAGCACCTCGGCGCCTTCCGCGATGATCCGCTGGGTGGGCGCATCGCCCCCGCTGGCGGCCTCGAAGACCGCCGGCGCCAGCCGCGCGACGGACATCTTGTCGGCCTGCATCACCCAATCGACGAGGTCGCGGAGTTGGTTCAGCGCGAGCATGCGGAGAATGGTCTGGGCGAGTGGCGAGACCACGCCCGTGAGATCGTAATGGCTTAGCACCTGCCGCAGCGCCTGCATGGCGAGATGGTAGCCGCTGCCGCGATCACCGAGGAGCTGTCCCCAGCCGCCGGCTTTTTCCGTGCGCGCGCCCCGCCGGCCGTGCACCGCCGCGCCGGTGCCGGCGATCACCACGATGCCGTCGTCGTCGCCGAAGGCGGTGGCGAAAGCCGAATCGCGATCGCTGCCCACCACGATTTGCGACGCCGGCCAAGCCGCGCACGCCAGCCGGCGCAAACGTTGCCGATCCGCCTCCAGCGCACAGCCGGCGAGGTAAACGCCCACGACGTCGGCGCCTGTGGGCATCACCGCGAACAGCGCGGAAAGCTGGGCGTCGCTCACCAGCTTCATGTTCGACGCTTCGAGGAATCCGCGCGCCACCACTTCCGGGCGCGCGCCGGGGTCCGAGTGCGTGAGGACCCACTCCGTCTTGGTCCCGCCGCCCTCGATGCCGAGGGCGGACTTGGCAAGCCGCGGGTCGCGATTAGGTTCAGCCGCCATCGCGGTACTCATCGTTTGTGCATGAATCGATTTTTGCGAGCCCTTTGCGTTGCTCTCTGGCTGGCCTTTGCCGGCTGGGTCGCCACGATTTTTTATCTCTCCTCGCTGGCCGGCCCCCAAGTGGAGGAGATGAACTTCCTCGATCTCTGGGACAAGACCGCGCATTTCGTGGCCTACGCCGCGGGCGGGGTGCTGCTCGCGGGCGGGCTGCGGACGGGCACGCGGCTTTCACCCTGGAAAATATTTCGCTACACCGTACTCGCGCTGGCGCTCTTCGCGGCCTCGGATGAGTGGCACCAGATGTACACGCCGGGGCGCACCGGCGCGGATGTTGGAGACTGGGTGGCGGATACGCTCGGGGCAGCGGCGGGGGCGATGGCGGCGCTGGCCTTGGGGCGGCGGAAAGACCGAAAAGGCGCCACTGCTTAGGCAGTCTTACCCGTACCGCAGCGCCTCCATCGGCTCGATGCGGCTGGCCTTGAAGGCGGGGTAGAGGCCGCTGACGATGCCGATGAGGACGGCGAAGCCGAAGGTGATCAGCACGGTGGCGAGCTCGACCACCGGACGGTTTTCGGTGGGCGAGATGGCGACGAGGAGCTTCATCATGCCGCTGCTGGCCACGAGCCCAAGGACGCCGCCGATGAAGCCGATCACCGCGCTTTCGACCACGATTTGGGTGAAGATATCGCGCCCTTTCGCCCCGACCGCGCGGCGCACGCCGATCTCGCGGATGCGCTCAGTGATGGAGGCGAGCATGATATTCGTGATGCCGATGCCGCCAACGAGCAGCGAGATGCCGGCGATGATGCCGCCGCTGAGGCGCGTGCTTTTGCACGCTCTTCTCGATCGTGTCGAACCATTCCTCGCGCGTGTTGAAGGAGAAATCTTCGATGCCGCGATGGGTCTGCTTCATGAGCCCGGCCACCTGGTCGATCGCCTCGTGGAAGAGCGCGACGTCGCGGATTTGGAAGGAGAGGCTGTCGAGCTTGCGGTCCGGCCCCTGGTCGATGCCGGCCGTCACGGAGGCGCTCTTGAACTCCCAAAACATCGTGGTGATCGGGATGATGATCGTGCTGTTTTTGCGATCGAAGAGCCCGAAGCCGCGGCCGGGGATGCGGCTGCGGGGCTGCTGGGCTGAGCGCGAGCCTTTTTTGCCGCGGGCCGGCGCCTTCTTCTCCGCGTGCTGCTCCTGCGCCTGCTGTTGCTGCTGCTGCTGATCCATCTCGCGTTTGCGCTTCATCTCCTCCGACTCGTAGAACTCGAACACGCCGACGATCGTGAAGGGCCGCCCATTGATGAGGATCGTCTCGCCGATCGGCTTGTACGCGGGGCGCTCGGGCCAGAGGCGCTGCACCACGTTGGTGCCGATCACGCAGACGCGCCGGGCGAGTTCGAGGTCGAGCTCGCGTGAGATTGCGGCCGTGCTCGATCACGTGCTTGTTGATCTCCACGTAATCGGGCCAGCAACCGCTGACCGCGGAGCGAAACGTCTCAGCGCCGCGGGTGACCGCGCAGGCCGCGATCTCGGAGACTGGGGGTGACGCGCGAGACGAGCGGCGCGGAGCGCTGGATCGCTTCGGCGTCGTCCACCGTGCGGCCGGGCGAAATTTCGGCGATGAGCTGCTGATTTTCCGGCGGACGTCCTGGTTGATGATGCCGACGCGCTCGAGGCCGCCGACCTGCTGCATGTATTCGCGCATCCCCTTGGCGATGCCGGCGGTGAGCGAAAACATGCTCAGCAGCGAGGCGACGCCGAGGATCACGCCCGAGCATGGTGAGGAAGCTGCGAAACTTGTGGGCCCAAATTTCCTTGAGGCCGATGAGCAGGCCGAGCCAGAGATTCATCCGGAGGCGCTGGTGGCGGCTTCTTCGAGATGTGCGGGAAGATTCGCGCCATCGTGCACGATTCGCCCGTCGCGAATCTCGATGCGGCGCGGGGTCTTGGCGGCAATCTCGTTGTCGTGCGTGACGAGGACGATGGTGCGCCCCTGCTCGCTCAACTCGCGGAAGAGCTCGAGAATGTTCGCGCCGGTGTGGGAGTCGAGGTTGCCGGTCGGCTCGTCGGCGAAGATGATTTTCGGGTTGTTCACGAGGGCGCGCGCGATGGCCACGCGCTGCATCTGGCCGCCGGAAAGCTGGAGCGGCGTGTTTTTGACGCCGATTGGTAAGCTCGCACGCGCTCGATCGCCTCCAGCGCGCGCTGCCGGCGGTCCTTGGCGGAGACGCCGATGAGTAGATCATCGGCAACTCCACGTTTTGCAGCACGGTGAACTTCGAGAGCAGATTGAAGGCTCTGGAAAACGAAGCCGATCTTCTGGTTGCGCATCTCGGCGAGCCGATTGCCGCTCGCCCGGCGAGACGTCGATCCCATCGATCATCATGCGGCCGGAGCTCGGCGTATCGAGGCAGCCGAGCAGGTGCATGAGGGTCGATTTGCCGCTGCCGCTCGGGCCGATGATCGCCGCGTATTCGCCCTGCTCGATGGAGAGATCGATCCCGTTGAGCGCGTAGATTTCCTGCTCGCCCACCTGGTAGCGCTTCGTGACGTCGGTGAGCTCGATGAGCGGCATGTCTAGACCGAAAGCTTACCCCTTCTTCAGCAGCGCGCTTTCCGGCTCCACGAGCAGAATCTCTTCGCCCTCCTCGACGCCTTTGAAAATCTGCGCGTAATCGATGTTCGTCACGCCCATCTTCACCGCCCGCTTCTCGGTGTTCTCACCGTCGCGCACGTAGACCACTTTCGAGTTCCCGTCCCCCTTGAAGACCGCGGCGATCGGCACGGAGACGGCGGACTGCGCCTTGGCGATGGGCACCGTCATGTTCACCGTCATCCCGGAGCGCAGGCGGGGATTCGGCTTCTCGATGAGCGCCTGCACCTCGAAGCCCTTCACGTTGTTCTTCACGGTGGCGACCGGCGCGATGAACGTGATTTTCGCGTCCATCTCCAGATCGCGCAGCGACTCCGCGCGCAGCTTCACGGTGCGGTTCAGCTCCAGCCGCGCGACATCGACCTGGTTGATGTGCGTCTCGACGAGCAGCTTGGAAAGGTTGGCGATGGTCATCAGGGTAGTGCCGCTGTTCACGCTCGCGGCGGCGATCACCACCTGGCCCTCGGTGACCGGCACGGTGAGGACGGTGCCATCGGTCGGCGCCACCACCTTGGTTTTCTTCAGCTTCTCGGAAATCTGGTCGAGCTGCCGCTGCGCTTTCACGAGGGTGTTTTCCGCGATCGCAAACTCGGCCGATTGGTTATCGAAAACCTCGCGCGAGATCAGGTTCGCCTCGAACAGTTCCTTGCCGCGATCGAAGTTCTTCTTCGATTTATCCACGGTCAGCCTGGCGCCGTTGATCTCGGTGAGGCCCGATTGCTTTTGCACCAAGAGGTCCGAATCGTCGATTTCCGCCAGTAATTCGCCCTCTTTCACGGTCTGCCCCGGCTCTACGTGCAGCGAGATCAGCTTCCCGCCCACCTCCGGTTTCACATCGAGCTGAAAAGCGGGCGCCACATCGCCGCTGATCTCGATCGAAAAATCGATGTCCCGCTTCTCTGCCTTGGCGAGCAGATGCTCCGGGATCATTTGCTCCGCGTGATGACTCTCCGCCCGCTGCTTCCAGGCATACCACCCCCCGCCGGCGACCAGCGCCACGACGAGTAAAATCAGCACCTTTTTCATATGCGAGGAACGGAGACTATCGCCGACACTCCCGGTTTCCACAAGGGGGAGGCGTCCGGCGTCCTGCTTACGGCGGCAAAAGCCGATACGCCGCGTACAGCAATCCCGCCGTGAGACCGAACGCGACGAGGTAGAGCCAGAAGAACCCGATCAGCGCGCCGATCGCGGCATAGCCGAGCGAGTGGGCGGGATCGTGCCCGCGCTCGGCACAGATGGCGAAGGTGACGACCCCGGCGATCAGGCTGCCCGCGGCGCCGACGATCCGGCGGTTTTTGGCTCCTTCGCGCGAAAAGAGCAGCCGCCAGGGCCCCAGGATCGCGTCCTTGAGGCGCCAGCGGCGTCCACTTCGCTTGAAGCGGTCTTTGGCGCGGGGCTTCGCTGAGCCATTCGCCCCCTTGGGAAGGAGCCCTTTCAACCTCAGTGCCTCCAAACCCGCCACGACTTCACCGCATCGCGAATCGAAGTAGGCCGGGATCTCCGCGGGCTTGAGGCCCTCGTGGACGACCTGATTTCGGATTCGCCCGATGTCGCGAATCTTCCAAGCCAGATCTCGCGGCAGCACGTCGTCGATGTCCCTGGCCATCTGGATGATGCCGTGCCCCTCCGCGCGGAAGCCATCGCGTAAGATTGCCTGAATCTCCGCGTACCGCTGATTCACAGTTTCATGCGAGGTCATGAGCCGGGCCGACCATTCACAAAACCACGGCGGTGGAAAATCCAAAAATCGGGCTCGCTCGTTCGAGCCCGCCCGGCGGCTCAGCTCACCGGATCGCGCGTGCGCGCGCTGTTCACCAAGCGCATCAGGCCGCGGGGGTTTTCGTCCCGGAGCTCCGGCGGCAAGGCGCTGGCCGGAAAATTTTGATAGCAAATCGGGCGCGCCCAGCGACGGATCGAGGCCGTGCCTACCGAGGTGTAGCGCTCATCCGTGGTGGCCGGATACGGGCCGCCGTGGTGCATGGAGGGGCAGACTTCGACGCCGGTGGGGTAGCCGTTGATGATGAGGCGGCCGACTTTGCGCTCCAGGATCGCGATAAGCTCGCCGGCGGCTTCGAGGTCCTCGGGCGTGCCGTGCAGGGTGGCGGTGAGCTGCCCCTCGAGCGAGCGGGCGACGCGCCGGAGGTCGTCCATGTCGCGCGCGGTGGTGAGCAGCGTGTAGGGGCCGAAGATTTCCTCGTGCAGTTGGGGGTTCGAGAGGAAGTCGTCGGTGTCGGTGGCGAAGATGACCGCCTCGCCGTGCGTGCGTTTTTCGTCCGGCTCATCATCGGACATGCCGAGCGCGACCACGCCGGGGACTTTTTCCGCGAGGTCGAGGCCCTCGTGATACGAGCGGCAGATGCCGGGGTGGAGCATGGTGGCGGGGGGCGTGCCGCGAATGGCGCTGGCGAGTTGATCGGCAAAGCCGTTCAGCTCCGGGCCACCGAGGCCAAAGACGAGGCCCGGTTTCGTGCAAAACTGCCCGACGCCGGTGGTCACCGAGGCGCGCAGCCCTTCGACGATTTGCGGGCCGCGCTCGCGCAGAGCGCCGGGCAGAATGAAGAGCGGATTGAGGCTGCTCATCTCCGCGAAGACGGGGATCGGATCGGGCCGCGCCGCCGCGGCATCGAAGAGCGCGCGGCCCGCCGCGCGCGAGCCGGTGAAGCCCGCGCCGCGCGCGTGCGGGTGCTTCACCAGCGCCATGCCGATTTCCGAGCCGGCGCCGTGCAGCATCGAGAAAACGCCGGCGGGCAGTCCGCACGCTTCCACGGCGCGCGAGATCGCTCCCGCCACAAGCTCCGAAGTGCCGGGGTGCGCCCGGTGCGCTTTCACCACCACGGGGCAGCCGGCGGCCAGCGCCGAGGCCGTGTCGCCGCCGGCCACCGAGAAGGCCAGCGGAAAATTGCTCGAGCCGAAGACGATGATCGGCCCGAGCGGCAGCAGCATGCGGCGCAGATCGGCTTTGGGGAGCGGCTTCCGCTCGGGCTGCGCGGTATCGATGCGCGCCTCCACCCACGAGCCCTCGCGCACCACATCGGCGAAGAGCCGAAGCTGCCCCACGGTGCGGCCGCGCTCGCCGGTGAGCCGATCGAGCGGCAGGCCGGTCTCGCGATGCGCCCGGTCCAGCAGCGCGTCGCCCACGGCCACGATCTCCTCCGCGATCCGCTCGAGAAATGCCGCGCGCTCTTCCGCCGGCACGCGCCGGTAGACGGCGAAGGCTTCCTCGGCCAGCGCCATCGCGCGATCGACCGCCGCGCCCGTGCACTCATGAAAGACCGGCTCGAGCGGCTCGCTGTCCAGCGGGCTGATGACCTGGAAGGTGCGCGCGTTTTCCTCCACGAGCACCCCGGCGATGAAACTTTTTCCATGAAGCGGCGTTGTCATGCGCCGAGCTTCCATGGTCGGGCGCTGCCGCGCAAACAGAAGCGCTCGAGATTGCGAGACTCTCTCCGCTTACGCGCCCTCCAGCTTTTCCGCCTGCTGCGCCGACTCTTCGCGCGCCTTCCCGTGCTGGTGCTCGATTTCGCCGCTGAGCTCGAGCGCGCGCTTCTCGGATTCGCTGAGGGATTTCGTGGCGTCGGGCTTCGGAACGGACTGCTCGACGCGGCTCTTCGGATCGGGGTTCATACTTGGGAATCGCACCGGGCAACCCCCACGAGGGTGGCGCGGCCCGGTCCAAAGAATCCTCCGACGGCGGGAGCATATTCTGCTTTCCCTTGCCGGGACATCTGCCCCACCCCTAGTTTCCGATACGTTTCGCCATGGAGCTTTCCCTCGATAAACCGATCGCCGGCGTGCTGGCGCCTGTCTTCGCCGTGCGCGGGGAAGGCGACTTGGGGATCGGCGATGCGGAAAGCCTGCGGGAATTCATCGATTTCGCGGCGGACGCGGGATTTCATCTGGTGAAAATCCTGCCAATCAACGAGACCGGCGGCGATCATAGCCCCTACAATGCGCTCTCCTCGCGCGCGCTCGATCCGACGACCATCCGCACCACGCCCGAGGCGCTGCCGGACCTGAAGACGGCCGATTTCGAGAAGGCGATGGAGGGGATCGAGCGCGCCGCGCTCGACTCCACCGTGGTCAATTACGGGGTGGTGAAGCCGCTGAAACGGCGCCTGCTGGAGGCGGCGTTCGCGCGGTTTCAGAAAAATCACGCGGGGTGGCGCAAGAGCGCGCGGGGGCAGGCGTTCCAGAACTTTCTCGAGGCGGAAGCGTCGTGGTTGAAGAACTACACGCTCTTTCGTGTGCTCTTCGAGCTGCACGGGGGCCGGCGCTGGGATCAATGGCCGGAGGACCAGCGGACCCCCGCGGCCGCGGAAGCGTGGCTCGCCGCCCAGCCGAAGCGCAAGGCGCAGGGACTCGAAAAGGAGCGCCGCTTTTTCGCGTACGTGCAATGGATCGCCTTCACGCAATGGCGCGCGGTGAAGGCGCACGCGGAGGAGGCGGGCGTCGCGCTCATGGGAGACATCCCGTTCGGCGTCTCGTTTCAGAGCGCCGATGTCTGGGCGGAGCCCGGCATTTTCCGGCTCGATTGGTGCGGCGGCACGCCCCCCGACAAAGTTTTTAAGCACGATCACTTTGTCCAAAAATGGGGACAAAACTGGGGCATCCCGCTTTACGATTGGGACGCCCAGCGGCGCGATAATTTCCGCTGGTGGCGCGAGCGCGTGCGCGGCGTGCGCGAATTTTTCGACCTCTTCCGGATCGATCACGTGCTCGGCTTCTACCGCATCTACGGGTTCCCCTGGCGGCCGGAGGAAAACGAATCGTACCTGCCGCTGACGCACGAAGAAGCGCGGCAGCGCACGCCCGGCGGCGAGTTGCCGCACTTCCAGCCGCGCCCCGACGATTCGCCGGAGCATTGCGGGCAAAACTGCCGCGAGGGTGAAGAGTACCTACGCGCGATTCTCGAGGAAGCGGGCGCCGGGCGCGTGATTGGCGAAGACCTCGGCGAGGTGCCCGATTACGTACGGCCGAATCTCACCGCGCTCGGCATCGCGGGCTACAAAGTGCCCGCGTGGGAAAAGCAGCCAAACGGCACGCTTATTTCCGGTGGCGCTTACCAGCGCCTCTCGCTCGTCACCTACGGCACGCACGATCACGAGCCGCTGAAAGCGATGTGGGAAGGGCTCGCCAAAGCCGCGCAGGGCCCCGACGCCGGCGGCCCGCGCTGGGAGATGCGCATCCTCGCCGAGTATGCCGGGCTCGATCCCGAGCACCCACCGCAGAGCTTCACTCACGAGCTGCATGAGAAGCTGCTGCGCGCGCTCTTCGCCTCAAACTCGTGGATCGCCGTGGTGATGATCACCGATCTTTTCGGCCGCAGCGAGCGGTTCAATCTGCCCGGCGTGGCGGGCGATACGAATTGGAGCCAGCGGCTGCACGCGCCGGTGGAAGAGCTGAAGCGGGAGCCGATTCTGCCGCGGGTGAAGGAGATCCTGAAGGAGACCGGCCGGCTTTAGCGCAAGTACTTCGCCAGCTCGGAGCCGTTCCGGCGCAGCTCTTCCGCGACGAGCGGCGCGGTCATTTCCGCCCCGCGTTGCGAGAGATGGGTGCGATCGCCGCCGGAACCCGGCGCGCCGCCCTTGCGATCCGAATCGAGCTGCCCGGAGCCTCCCGGGCCGAGCTTTTCGACCTGCTCTTTGCTGCGCGCGTATAGATCGAGCACGGCGACCTTCTTTTCCTTCCCCACGCGCCGAACGGCCTCCGCGTACGGCTCCAAATCAGGGCGGAGCGTCTTGCCATCCGCGTCGAAAATGCGCCGCACCACCGAGGTGATCAGGATCGGCTCCGCGCCGGCGGCGCGCGCTTCGTCGACAAAGCGCGCGAGGTTTTCCGGGTAGGTCGTCTTTGGATCGGTCTCGCGCGCGGGGCCTTTGCCGGGCTGATCGTTGTGGCCGAATTGGATCAGGATGTACTTCGGCTTCTGCGCGAGGGCGGCATCCCACGCGCCCTCGGTGCGATAGCTCTTCGAGCTGCGCCCGCCCCTGCCAAGATTAAGGCATTCGACGGCGCCCGGCTTGAACAGCGGCCCCAACTCATCGCCCCAGCCGCTTTTGCTCTGCACGGTGCTGTCGCCGACCAGGACGACTTTGATGGGGGCATCGGCGGCCAAGGCGGCCGAGACGAATATCACTAGCCAAAGAGTGAAGGCACGAAGGGGGAACATATGTCGATGATGCGTCGCAGGCCGGTTTTGAAAAAGGGGAAAAGCCGCTTGATTGCTGAGCAGACGGAAGGGGCGGGTCAACGTGAAGAAGAGGCGGGCCGCAGTTACTTCTCCTCCAGCAACTCCGGCGGCGCGGCGGTGATCTGGCTGCGGATGCGATCGGGGATCGCGAGGGGGAGCAGTTGGCCGGTGTGCTTATCCACCTGCGCACAGACGGCGGCGACGCGGCCGCGGGCGACCTCGGCGCCGTCGAGCTTGCGGAAAATGAAAACGTAACGGAGCGAGCGGCTGCGGACTTCGGCGACGAGCAGATGGATTTCCACCTCTTCCTCGAAGCGCAGCGGGCGGCGGAAATCGCAGCTCGCGCTAACCCGCGGCCAGCCCACGGTGTTGCCGTCTTCCTGTGCATGAATGGAGGCGCCGAGCGAGCGGAAGAAGGCGTGCTCGGCCGCTTCCATCATCCGGAAGAAATTTGCGAAGTGGACGATGCCGGCCATGTCGGTCTCGGCAAACTCGATGCGCCGGGTGAGCTTGAATTCGTAAGGCACGGGGGAAGGGTTCATGAAAGCGCGGAAAAGGCACGTTGAAACGCGGAACGGGGAACGCGGAACGCGGAACGAACGCGCGTTCCGCGTTTGTTCTAAGCGCCGCGCCACACAGGGCTTGTCTAAAAACAACCCCCAACCCTCCCGAACATGCTCCCCCAGAATCGCCGCCATTTTCTCAAGCAAAGCTCTCTTGCCGCCGCCGCGCTGGGTGCTGCGCCATCGCTGCGCGCCGCCGGCGCCAATGAGCGCGTGGTGCTGGGGATCATCGGGCCGGGCGGCATGGGGACGAACCTGCTGAAGTCGTTCGCCGGGCAGGCGGATGTGGAGATTGCGTACGTGTGCGACGTGGATGCCACCCGCACTGCCGCCGCCGTGAAGAATGTCAGCGACATCGCCGGGCGCGCGCCGAAGGGCGTGGGCGATATGCGCCGCGTGCTGGAGGACAAGGCGGTCGATGCGGTGGTGATCGCCACGCCGGATCACTGGCACGCGCCGGCCACCATCCTGGCCTGCGACGCGGGCAAGCACGTCTATGTGGAGAAGCCATGCTCGCATAATATCCGCGAGGGCCGGTTAATGTTGGAGGCGGCGCGCCGGACCAAGCGCGTGGTGCAGACGGGCACGCAATCGCGCAGCACCGAGACCATCCGCCGCGCGATGGAGTTGCTGCACAATGGCGCGATCGGCGACGTGCTCGTGGCCAAGGTTTGGAACAGCCAGCTTCGCCGTTCGATTGGGCACAGCGAGCCTTCCGCGCCGCCGGCCGGTCTCGACTTCGACTCGTGGCTTGGGCCGGCGCCCGTGGTGCCGTACCGCGCAAATCTGCTGCCGGGGATCTGGCGCTGGTGGTACGCCTTCGGCACCGGCGACACGGGCAACGACGGCGTGCACGATATCGATATCGGCCGCTGGGGCCTGGGCGTGGAGCGCCACCCGAATCGCGTCACCGCCGTGGGCGGCAAATACTTTTTCGACGACGACCAGCAGTTTCCCGACACGCAAACGGTGGCCTTCGAATACGAGCCGGAGGGTGGCAAGGGTCCGAAAAAACAGCTCATCTACGAGATGCGCCTCTGGTCTCCGTACGTGCAGGAAGGGCACGAAAACGGCAATGCCTTCTATGGCACCAAGGGGATGCTCGTGCTCGGCAAAGGCAGCGGCTGGCAGATCTTCGGGCCGAAGAATGTGCCCGGCGAAAAGATGGCCGGAAAGGCCGACAGCCCCGCGCACCACCGCAATTTCCTCGATTGCCTTAAGAGCGGCGGCCGGCCCAATGCCGACGTGGAAATCGGCCATCTCTCCGCCACGCTCTGCCATCTTGGGAATATCGCCACCCGGGTCGGCCGCGTGCTCAACTTCGATCCGAAAACCGAGCAGATTCGCGGCGACGAGGAAGCGAACGCGCTCGTTCGCCGCACGTACCGCGAGCACTGGTCCGTGCCTCGCGGAGTCTAGCGAGCACGCCCACTGGCTTACTGACTTACTGGCACCTCCGCCGGCTCCAGCCGCAGCCGCTCATCTTCCGCCAGCAACTCCTCCAGCGTCGGCCAGCCTTTATCGTCCAGCGCTTGGAAAGCGTGCAGGTACACCGCGACCACGCGCGGGTCGTGCTTCGCGAGCAGCGTGTCGGCGGCGGCCTGGAGTTTTTCTTTTGGCGGGGCGTCGGGGAGATTGTCGATCGTGCCGTTTTCGTCGTGCTTGATTTCCAGCGCGTCGAGAAAATCGCAGAGCAGCGCCTTGTGCGCGCCGATAAGCCAGATTTGCAGCAGATGGGCCGCCACGCCCTCGCTGGCCTTGCGGCCGAGCGCCTCTTTTAGCCAGGCATTCCGCTCGTCGCGCGGTTTTCGCTCCACGAACACCGGCCGCAGCTTCCGCTGCTTGGCCAGCGACTCGATGGTGGCCTTGTAAAGCGGCTTTTCTTTCTCCGAAACGAAAGCGAGGAGCTTGATCGCGGTCTCGCCCGGCATCCGCGCGAAGATCTCGTGAGGTTTGAACATGGGCGGGAGTTTTGAGAATCCGGCGATGGCTGTCCAGAGTGCTGACACGCCGAACGATCCGCTGTTGGCCGTGGCGACGTTTGGCGCTTACCCCAGCAGCGAGGTCATCACTTCCTCATCCGTCACCTCGCGGTACTGCACGTAAAACTGCCCGATGTCGCCAAAGCCCAGTGGGCGGGTGAGGCATTGCACGGAGCTGCCTTCGGCGACGAGCGCATTGACGGTTTTCTGTGGGGCAACCGGCGCGGCGGCGATGATGGCGGCGGGGTTTTGGCGCCGCACGCCGCGCAACGCGGCGCGCATCGTGGCGCCGGTGGCGAGGCCGTCATCCACCAGGATCACGCGCTTGCCGGCAAGCTCGACGCCGGCGTGCCCCTGGCGGTAGAGATCGGCGCGGCGGGCCACCTCCGCGCGGCGGGCGCGAACTTCATCCACCAGGTACGAGGCGGAAACGCGCAGCTTTTCGAGCTGCTCTTCGTCGACGATCATCTCGCCGTCCTCGGCGAGCGAGCCGATGGCCAGCTTCGGATTGGCCGGCGCACGGAGCTTTTGCGAAACCCAGATACTCAGCGGCGCCTCCAGCGCGCGCGCTACTTCCGCGGCCACGATCACTCCGCCGCGGGGAATGCCGATGACGACGACATCATCCTGCCCGCGCAGGTCTTCCAATCCGGCCACCAGGCGACGGCCCGCATCGTGGCGATCGGCAAACGTTACTTCCTTCGCCTCCCGCCATTCCCAGGCGGCGATCTCCAATCCGGGCGGCCGTTGCGGCACCGAATGGTAACGGCGCGCGTTGGGACCTTGCGGAATGCGCCGCGGCGGACCCATGGTTAGTGGAGGAAAGGACATGCTCCTCTACGTAGCAAAGTTCATGCCGAAAAACTGCGTCTAACAGCGGTGCGAAACGACTTCCTCAACTCTCGCCGCCAGACCCAAATGCCCCATTTCCCCCAGCCGCTGTTCCTCTTATTTTGAGCACCTTGTGGTGAAACCGGCTACCCTTGCGAAGGACCCCGACGTACCAAGGACCCGCGCGGCAATTTTTTCCCACCTCCGCATGAGCAAGCAGGCCCCGCCTTCCGCCGATTCGCTTCTCGCCCTCTTCGAAGACGAGAGCGGTCTCCTGGTGCGGCGCCTGTGGCCGGACGATCGCGGCGCGGGGACGCTGCGCGAGCTTCTGGCCGAGGCCGGCGAGCAGAGCCTCTACGATTCGCTGCTGCGCCGCCTCCGACTGCTGGAGGCGACCCTTCCCGTGGTCGCCGTGGCCGGCTTGGTCAATGCGGGCAAATCCTCTGCCGTCGGCACGTTCCTGAGCGCCGCCGGACGGGAGCGGGTGCTCCGCGGGATGGGCGAGGAGGAGGCGACGCAGCGGTTTGTCCTCTGGTGCCCGCGCACTTGGGAGCGTGATGAGCTTCGCCGCGCGAGCCTGCTCGAGATCCTCGGCGCCGTCTTCGGCGGCAGCCTGGAGATGCTCAGCGAAGACCCCGCGCAGGCTCGCCTGCAGTACAACTTCCACGCCGGCTCCGGCGACGCCTTCCATACGCCGCTCGTCGCCTTCGACGACGGCCTCGACGCCGCAGGGTTCGCGTTGCTGGATTGCCCCGATGTGGAGCGAAAATTCCCCGGCGCGTCGGGCGAGCACACCAGCCAGCTCCGGCTCGAGTTGCTGAAAAAAGCGAGCGCCATCGCCTCGGCGCTGCTGGTGGTGGCGAACCACGGCGGCGCGGACAAGGAGGAGTTTGAAAACATGGTGCGCGCCATCCTCCGCCAGATGCCCGGCATCCCTTGGTGGCTCTTGCTGAATCTGTGCCGGATCGACTACGAGCCGCATCAAGTCCACCAGCATTGCCGCAAGCTCGCCACCTCGCTGAACGCCCGCGGCGTTTTCCTGGCCTTCGATTATCTCCACCCCCCGGCCGAGTGGCGCCGGCGCACGCCCGCGCCGCTGCACGCGCTCGGCGAAGGCGAACTGGCGCAGCGGCAGCCTGCATTCTACCTGGCCGAGCCGGAGCCGCTTCGGAATCCGCCAAATCCGGTCGACGAAGAGCGATTCCTCTCGCGCCTGCCGTCGCAGTTCAAAACCGACGGCGGCCTCGGCCAGCGGCTGAAGGCCATGCACTCGCGCCATCTGCTGGAGCAGGCGGAGCTGGCCGAGACTCGAGCCGAGAAATATTGCGCCGCCTCGCAGCGTGAGACGCGCCGCATGTGGGAGGAGCTCTTCCGGGTCTGCAGCCGCGGCTACATGGATGCGCACGGCCAGCTGGTGGTGCCGCTCACCCCGGCCACCGCCGAGCGGCTGCAGAAGGCGTTCATCAAAACGGCTCCGTGGAGCACCCGTGTCTCGATGACCGCTGCCCTCGGCCTCGGCAAAGTGGTGAACTGGCTGAAAGCCGGACCCTTGTGGATCTGGCAGCGCCTCGAGCCGCTGCTCCGCAAGGAAGGTGGGCGCCAAGCGCAGCGCGCCGCGGCCAAGGTTGGCGCCCAAACGTTCGTCGACGAAATGGTGCGCGCCGGCTTCGCCCTCGAGGAGCTTCCGACGCCCGAGAAACGCCTGGCCGCGTGGAATGAGGTGCTCGCGCGCCACCAAAGGCATCAGCCCGACCAGATGTCCGAAGCGGAGCTCACCGAAGCGATGGCCGAGGTTTGGGCCTCGCGTAGCGGGAGCGCCAAAATGATCCGCCTCGCCGGCCCGATGGTGCTCGTGCTGCTCCTGATCGCGTTTGCGCTGGCGCAGGTCGATGGCGGCGTCACGCTCTCGGCGATCCTCACCCACCTCGGCGTGCCGGCCGCGTTTACGCTGAAGGCGGTGGGCGTCGCCCTCGCCTATCAGGTCGTCGGATTTCTTTCCGTCTCGGAAATCCTCATTGCGGTCGGCGCCACCGCGGCCCTCGCGCCGGCGGGGGGGTATCTGCTGGAAAAGATCATGCGCAAGCGGCTGGCGCTGCCCGCCCTCGCCAATCTTTTCGCCTGCGCGTGCGATGCCTTCGGCCTGCCGCGAAAAATCGGCGAAGGCCCGGCCGTGTCGATCGATGGCGTCAGTTATCCGCTGCCCCCCGCCAAGGCGGACGGCGGCGCCGCCCTCCTTCATCTGCGCAAGGAAGGGGTGTGGGAATTCCAGCCGCGCGGCTGGCCGCGGCTCCAGGCGCAGTTGCAGACGCTCGCCGCGAATGCCGAGGCGGCCGCTCCCCCCGATCCAGCGCGCATCCCATGACTCAGCCCGCACCCTACCTCACCATTTCGGATTGCGAACAGGAGGCGGAGGCGTTGCTCGAACGGGCCGCGGTGCTGTACGGCGGCAGCGCCGCGCTGCAAAAGCTGCGCGATCTCGCCGGGCGCTATTTGAACGAGATGCGCGGCCTGCTCGCCAACCGTGGCATCACCGCGCCCACCATCGGCTTTATCGGCGACAAGGACGCCGGGAAATCGCACCTGTTGCGCATGCTCATCGCGGACGAAGCGGTGCGCGCGCAGATTCCCTGCGGCATGGGCGACGAAGGCCGCACGGAAAAACTGACCTGGGTGGGCGCGGATTTGCCGAAAGAGACCGAGCCCGGCGCGGAGCTTGGCCTGCGGCTGCACGACCCCCTCACGCAGTTGAATCTGCACGAAGATGTCACGCTGGTGGATATCCCCGGCTTCAACGATTCGCACGGCCCCGCGGCGCATCGCGCGCGGGCGCTCGCGCTCAAGAGTTGCCAGGTGAAACTGCTCGTCTTCGACCAGGCCGCCGCCACGGCCGAGCGCGCGGGCGATTTCGCGCGGCTCGCGCCGGGCCCAATCATCGTGCCCATCCTGAACCGGATGCGCAGCGCCCCCGAGAGCGCCGAGGCGCGCAAGGCGGCGGCTACTTATGAGAAGTCGATTCGCGCGGCCATCGAGGACGCCGGGAATGGCGTGATCATCCATCCGGCCGTGCTCATCCCGGATGGGAAGATCGGCCTCGAGGAGCCGGCCTCCACCTTGGCGCGCCTGGTGAAAGCGGCGAAGGAAGCGGTGGCGGAAGTGCGTCGCACCCCGCATTTGGGGCAGTCCACCGCGCAAGCCCGGCGCGACCGCTTTTTCAACGACGTTCGCCGGGTGCTCGAGTCCGACTACCGCAAGATCGCGGAACTGCTCGCGCGCCTCGAGGCCGCCGCGCAGGCCGTCCCGCGCGAGCTTCTGCCGCACCTGCTCGGGAGCGAACGGACGGCCGACGCGGCCATCCGCATCTGGCTCCGCGCCGAGGTCCTGCACCGCACGCCGGCCTACTTTTTCCCGCTCCGTTCTTTCCTTGGCCTGTTCGCCCTCACCTCGCGCGCGTGGGATAGCCTGCTCCTCGCGATCGGCGGCAGCGTTCCTTCGCTTTTCACCACGCTCTTTAGCATCGCCGGCAGCGTCCGCGTGCTCCGCTCGCGACGGCATGGCCAGGAAGATGATGCCCTGGAACGGACCGTGCGCCGGATCGTCCTGGAGAAGCAGCACGCCGATCTTTCCGCGTTGCGCGAGCACTTCGAAGCGATGAGCGCGCGCCCTACGCCGGCCGATTCGCTGCTGCCCCTTCCGCAAGTGGAAGGCCTCGGAGAGTTGCGGGCCGCCGCCGCGGAATCGTTCGAGAGAGTCATTCGCGATGAAGCGATGCCGCGCTGGGTGCTGCACCTCGCGGGCTGGCTTTCGCTGGCCTGCTGGTTCGTGCTGCTGCACGCCCCGTTGCGGGCCGTCTACGGCCAATATTTCGCCACGCTCTGGCGCTCGCTGCAGTCGGGCGCCGGCGTCTCATGGATGGAATTCCCCGTCCCACCCGTGAGCACCGTGATGGGCTGGATCATGCTCGCCTTCCTCCCGATTTTCGCCGGCGCCCTGCTCCTCCAGGCGCTTGCCGCGAAGGAACGCCGCGTAAAACGATGCCGCGCGGCGATGGAAAACGCCATCCGCGCCGCCATGGACGAGTTCACCGCCCGGGGTGTCCTCGCGCTCAAACTCCGCGACGCCAAGCTCGAAGCCGGCCGCTGGCTTTATGAGAAGGTCTTCGGAAGGTTCGGTCCCGCGCACTTCCCCGGCGCCGCAGGGGCTAAACATGAATAGCCGTGGGCGACAACCCACGGATCTCGCGAGCGGGGCGATCGACCGCGAAGGCGGTCGAACCGGGCACTCCACGCGTAGGCGAAGATCCTGTTCAACCCACTTCGTGGTTGATGGCATGGCCGGCCTGTCCGTGGGTTGTCACCCACGGCTATTCGTATTGGACCCCTGCGGGGTCGCGGAGCCCTGCGGGGTCACCCACCAGGCCGGGCCGCTGCTTATGCCAGTCCGTCGCCTGCTCGTACGCGTCGGCCACCTGCAATAGCTGCGCTTCCTCGAAAGGTTTGCCCAAGAGCTGCAGCCCGATCGGCAGCTTCTTGCCTTCGATTTCCGCAAAACCGCATGGGAGCGAGATTCCGCAGATGCCCGCAAGATTCGCGGCGATGGTGAAAATATCCGCCAGGTACATGCGCATCGGGTCTTCGCTCCGCTCGCCGATCTTGAAGGCGACCTCCGGCGAGGTCGGGCACACGATCGCGTCCACCGTCTCGAAGGCCTTGGTGAAATCCTGCCGCATGAGCGTGCGCACCTTTTGCGCGCGGAGGTAATAGGCATCGTAGTACCCGCTGGAGAGCACATACGTGCCGAGGATGATGCGGCGCTTCACCTCGGCGCCGAAGCCTTCCTCGCGGGTGCGCCCGTACATGTCGAGCAGCCCGGTCGCGTTCTCGGCGCGATGCCCGTAGCGCACGCCGTCGAAGCGCGCCAGGTTGGCCGAGGCCTCCGCCGTGGCGATGATGTAGTACACGCCCACTGCGTACTCCGTGTGCGGCAGCGAGACCTCCACGATCTCCGCGCCGAGCGCCTCCAGCTGCCGGATCGCCGTGCGTACCGCGCGATCCACCTGCGGGTCGATGCCCTCGATGAAATACTCCTTCGGCATGCCGAGCCGCAGCCCTTTGATGTCGCGCCCGAGCAGCGCGGTGTAATCCGGCACCGGCAGATCGAGGCTGGTGGAATCCTGCGGATCGCGCCCGGAGATCGCCTCGAGGAGGAGCGCCGAATCGCGCACGGTGCGGCTGAACGGCCCGATCTGGTCGAGCGACGACGCAAACGCCACCAGCCCGTAGCGCGACACCCGCCCATAGCTCGGCTTCAGCCCCACGCAGCCGCACAGCGCCGCCGGCTGCCGGATGGACCCGCCCGTATCCGAGCCGAGCGCGCCGAACGCTTCGCCTGCGGCCACGACCGCCGCCGAGCCGCCCGAGGAGCCGCCGGGGATGCGCGCCGGGTCCCACGGATTCACCGTGCGCCCGAGCGCCGAATTCTCGGTGGAAGAGCCCATCGCGAACTCGTCCATGTTCGTGCGCCCGAATGGGATCGCCCCCGCCGCGCGCAGCTTGCGGATGACCGTGGCATCATAGCTCGCGGTGTAGCCGCGCAGGATTTTCGAGGCGCAGGTGCACGGCTCGCCTTGCATATTGATCAGATCCTTGATCGCGATCGGCACCCCGCCGAGCGGCAGCGAAATGTCGGCCTCGGCGGCCTCGCGCCGCGCCCGCTCGAAATTGCGCGTGAGGTATCCCTGCACGAGCGGGTCGACCGCCACGATGCGGGCCTCCAGCGCCGTCACCGCCTCGACCGGCGAAACCTCGCGCGCCGCCAGCTTTTGCCGCAGCTCCGTGATGCTGAGCGATGGTAGTTCCATGATTTACTCGATGACTTTCGGCACGATGAAAAGGCCGTTCGCGGCGCGCGGCGCATTGGCCAGCGCCACCGCCGCGCCGAGCCCCGGCCGCGACTCATCGGAACGGAAAACGTTGTGCACCGCATTCGCGTGCGCGGTCGGCTCCACTCCGCTCACGTCCACCTCGCGCAGCTTTTCCACATAGGAAAGCACGTGCGCCAGTTGCTCCTGGAATTTCGCCGTCTCTTCCTCGGTGAGATTCAGCCGCGCCAGTTGCGCAATGTATCGGACGTCGAGCTCGGCACTCATAAGGGAGCGGTAGTAAAGGTTTCCGGCGCGGGGGGCGCAAGGGGGAGTTTGGGTGTGCATTCCGAGCCTGCTCCTGTCTACAGTGCCGCCCGGTGGAAAACTTCGTCACGCAAACCCTCGAGTCGCCCGTAACCCCCTTCGATGTCTCGCTGCGCCCGCCGATTTTCTCGGAGTTCGCCGGACAGGAGAAGGTGTGCCAGCGGCTGGAGCTCATGGTGCAGGCGGCGCAGCAGCGCGGCGACGTGCTCGATCACATCCTCCTTTCGGGCCCGCCCGGTCTCGGCAAAACCACGCTGGCGCACATCATCGCGAACGCCATGGGCGGCCAGATCAAAAACACCAGCGGCCCCACCATCGAAAAGGCGGGCGACCTCGCCGGCCTGCTCACCGGCCTGGAGCGCGGCGACGTGCTCTTTATCGATGAAATCCACCGGCTCCAGCCCGCGATCGAGGAATACCTCTACCCGGCGATGGAGGATTTCCGGCTCGATATCATTATCGACCAAGGCCCGAACGCCCGCTCCATCCGGCTGAATATCCCCAAGTTCACCCTCGTCGGCGCCACCACCCGCTCGGGGATGATCTCCGCGCCGCTGCGTTCCCGGTTTGGGATGAATTGCCGGCTCGACTATTACACCGCCGAGGAGTTGCAAAAGATCATCCTCCGCAGCGCCGGCCTGCTCGGCCTGAGCGTCGATGAACCCGGCGCGCTCGAAATCGCCGCCCGCTCCCGCGGCACCCCCCGCGTGGCGAACAATCTCCTTCGCTGGGTGCGCGACTACGCGCAGGTGCATGCCGGCAACAAAGTGGACCGCGACATCGCCGACAAGGCTCTCACGATGCTCGACATCGACGCCGACGGCTTCGACGAATGGGACAAGCGCATCCTCGAGGCGCTCATCCACAAATTCGGCGGCGGCCCCGTCGGCCTGAATAGCCTCGGCGTCGCCATCGGCGAAGACGCCGGCACGCTGGAGGAAGTCCACGAGCCGTACCTCATCATGCAAGGCTACCTCAAACGCACCCCGCAAGGCCGTGTGGCGATGCCGCCGGCCTACCGGAAGCTGGGGCTGAAGCCGCCGGCCGCGCTGGTCGCACCGCAGGGCGATCTGTTTGGATGAGCGAATTGCCGAACGAGATGGATGTGCTGCGGGACGTCTCGCAGCGGCTCGAGGCGGCGAACATCGCCTTCATGCTCACCGGCTCGTTGGCGATGAACTTTTACGCGCAGCCGCGCATGACGAGGGACATCGACCTCGTGGTGCAACTCCCGCCGCTGCGCCCCGCCCGAATCGCCGCGTTGTTCACCCCCGATTACTATGTTTCGGAAGAGGGGATCGCCGACGCGGTGAAATCGTCCACCCTCTTCAACCTCATTCATCAGGGCTCGGTGATCAAAGTCGATTGCATCATCCGGAAGGAGACACCCTACCGGCTGGAGGAATTTCGCCGCCGCCAGCGTCTCGCGGCGCCCGGTTTCGACACCTGGATCGCGACGAAAGAAGACCTGATTCTCTCGAAGTTGGAATGGTTTGCGACCTCCGCCTCCGAGCGCCAGCTCACCGATATCCGCAACCTCCTCGCTACTGGCTTTGATGCCGATTACCTGACACATTGGACGCATGAACTTGGGCTCGCCGAATCCTGGCATGTGGCCGTGTCCCGCTGACACGACGCCGGAGGCGCACGAGCGCTACGTCTCCATGCTCATGGCGCGCTCCAACGAAGAGCGCTTCGTGATGGGGATTCGCATGTTCGACGCGGCCCGGGAAATGGTGCTCGCCTCCGCGCCGCCGGGACTGACGGACGATGCTTTCAAACGCTGGCTGTACGAGCGCACGTATGGCGAGCCGGCGCCTTGGTGAGATTGGGTGATGTTGCTACAGCACCTCCTGCAGCGCCCGCGCTTTGGCCGGCGCGGTCTTTTCCACCTCGCGGTAGGCGCCGAAATCGTTGAACCACTACTTCTTGGCGCAGCGATACATCCAGTGTTTCTCGGGGATTTCCTCGCCGGGGAGCCATTGGGAGAAGCGGGGCTGTCATGGCTTCGAGCTCGGCCATGGCGGTGCCGCGGATCGGTGGTGTCGCGCGCGCCGTGTTTGACGACGAGGTCGCTTCACGAGGTCGGGGCGCTCGAGCACGACGCAGCCGCGGGTGTGCTGGGCGCTGAGTTCGCGGAAATCGCTTCAGGAAGGCGGAGTCGCGCATGGTGGCGAAGACGCCGCGCGCGTCGCGGATGTTTTCCGTGGCGAACTGGATGATCGGGCAGGGCTCGATGTCGCCGCGCGGGCTCGACGTGATGCGAGATGCCGGTGCTCATCGGGCAGAGCGCCTGGCCCTCGCCGTCGTAGTAGGCGTCGATGATCGCGATGGGCACCTTCGCGCGCATTTCGACGACGAAACGCGCGCACGCGCACGAGCTGCTCCGGGCGCAGCGCGAGCTGCGGATTCATCTTCGGGCCGACCGGGCGGTAGGTGTGAAACCACGCAGTAATGCACGCCGCAGCGCGATGAGCTCGCGCAGCCATGATTCGGTGCAGCAGTTCGTCGATATTCGTCTGGCAGACGCTGGTCGCCACGCCGGTGAGGATGCGCTCGTCGAGGCAATGCGTCGCAGCCCGCGCAGGGTGCGGTTGAAGACCTCCTTTTTCCCGCGGCGCTCGTCGCTGACGATCTCGCGGCCTTCGATGGAAATCAGCGGCGTGGCATTGCCGATCTGCCGCAGCCGCTGCGCGATCTTCTCGGTGATGAACTGGCCGTTCGTGAAGACCTGGAAATAGCAGTCCGGGTGCGCCGCGAGCAGATCGAGCAGCTCCGGGTGCATGAACGGCTCGCCGCCGAGGATGCCGAAGAAGGCGTTCCCGTGCGCCTTGGCGTCGTTGATCGTGCGGTTCAGCGTATCGAGATCGATCTGCGTAGCGCTCGGCCTCCACATCCACCCAGCAGCCCTGGCAGCGCAGGTTGCAGGAGTTGAGGATCGAGAGGTAGAGGAAGGGCGGGAAGTACTTCGCCGCGCTTGCATGCCGCCATTTGAAGCGCTCGACCGAGAGCATCCCTTTCACCCCGAAATTCCACGCGAACTTCGCCAGGCACTCGGGTCGGTGGTGCGGAGGATGCGAGCGGCGAGGGCGGGGAACATTAGGAGATGGCAGGGTGCCTGCGCGCGGAGCTTTTTTGCGCGAAGCGCTTTGGAGTGCGGCACGTCCTCGTGCCGCTCTCAGCACGCGCCGTGGCAAATGGGACTTTGCACTTGCACTCGGCGCGCGAACAAAGCGGCGCGAGGACGCGCCGCACTCCAGAGCAGGCTGCGCCTGCGAAAAACATGGAAGCGTGCATTGCTTGAAAGCATTACCGCCCAGCCAGCGCGGCTTCCGCTTTCGCGGCGGCTTCTTCCGCGCGGCGAGCGATCTCTTCCGGTGAGGGAAGCGACATCAGCACTTCGGCGGGAATATCGCCGGCCTGCGCGAGCTTGATGAGGCATTTCTGTCGCTCGGTGAGCGCCTTGTCGGAATCGCGCTCCTTGGAAAAACGGCTCTTCGCTTTCTCCGAGCGCGCGCGGAGCATGGCGTAGACGTCGCCGCCGAGCAGCGCGGAGATGTCGATCTTCATCTTCTCGCGCGAGAGGTCGCTCTCGCTCACCACGTCGCCATTGATCGGGCCGGCCTTGTACTTCGGGAACATGATCGCGGCCTCGGGGCAGACGCGCGAGCAGGCGGGGCAATTGGTTTTGCAGTTGTCCTGGTTCTGCACCTCGATGCGGCGATCGCCATCCACGCCGTAAACGCCGAAGAGGCAGAAGGAGAGGCACTGCATGCAGTTCGTGCAGCGATCGTAATCGATGACGGGAAACCATGGCTTCCACTCGCCCTGGCGCGCGGCCTGGAAGGTGTCACGCCATTTTTCGGCCGTGGCGACGAGCGAGGGGCCGTCGAGACCCTCGAGGTTTTCGCTGCCGCAGGGGGCGTCGGTGCCGGTGAGCTCCGGGGCACCATTCGGGAAGCGGCCGAGGACCAGGTGCGGGCCACGATCGGCCGGGGCGACGGGCGCGGCGCCATCGACCCGGGTAACGGCAAAGCCGCGCTCGAGCAGGGCCGAGAAAGCGGCGAAGCGCTCTCCGGGCGGAATCGGGAGGGCGCCTTCGCCTTCGTAAAGGACCACGCGGAGGGCTGGTTGATTGAGGGCCATGATTCGCGAAAGGCTAGGCGACCGCTTCTTGCGGAACGGGTGCGGTGAATTTGCCGGTGGGGAGATTCGGCCGAAGCTCACCGGTGAGGCGCTGCACCACCTCGGTGGCCGCCAGGGTGCGCATATTGATGACCTCGGTTTTGTCGGGCGCGAGATCGGCCTGGCAATTGTGGAAGAGGCCCTTGATCGCGCGCGGGAAGCAGGCGGCGATCTTGACGCCCTCGCCGGCGGCGAGCCGCTTCAGCGCCGGGTCTTTGCGCGCCGACATCTCGCAGAGATCGGCCACGGCATCGAAGGCTGCTCCGCTCTCGCAAAGATGGCGAAGCACCGCGTCCTTCGTCTCTTTCGGCACCACCTGCGCGTACTGGCAGTGGCAATAGAGGATACGGTCCTGGCTCATGAGGGTGGGAAGCGAATGGATCGGTCTATACGCGCAAACTGCAACTGAAACAATTCCTCACACCTCGGCCACCGTGAGCAGCCGATGGGTCGGCTCCGGCTTGCCCGGCTTGAACGATTCGAGGTGCTCCAGCCGCCCAGTGAGCTCGGGGAGATCGACCACCAGCGACTCTACGGCATCGCGGACGGCGCGCTCGAGCAGGGCAGGCGGGGCCTCCGCGCGGAGATTGATGATGAGCTGCCCGCGGGTGGCTGGCCCGTCCAAGCGCAGCGAAAGCTCCGGCACCAAGTCGCTGCGGACGAGGTTGATCACCGCGATGTCGTTCAGGCCGCCCGCGGGGCTGAAAGTCATTTTCAGGTGGGCGATCTCGACTCCGGGCAGGCCGCGCTGGATGCCCCGCGCGAGCGTCTCCAGCACTTCGTTCGCATTGAAGGGGTCCTCCGCGCTGAGCTCCACCGTGGCATTCAGCCAGCCAAGAAGCGCTTCCCCTTCCGCATAGGTGTCGTAATCCACCTCCATTGCGCCGCGGTTGCCCGGGTGGCCGGTCTCGATTTCGTCGAACCATTCGTTGACCCCGGCGCCAAGCCGCACGGAGACATCGAGGATGCGCGCGTTGGGGAATTCGTGCGCCAGCTTGCGGCGGAGCGCGGCGAGGCGGGCGGGGTCGACCGTGTCGTTCTTGGAAATGACGATGTAATCGGCCTCCTCGAGCTGCTTCCGGTAGATGTAGAGCACCTTCTCGGAAAACTTCTTTCCTTCGGCCAAGCCAAAGACGTGCTCGGCGCGCACCGGATCGACGAGCACGCTGAAGGGCGCGACGGTGAACTGCTCGCCGTACATCCGCCGCAGCGGATACGAAACCGTGGCCACGAGATCGGTGCAGCTCCCGACCGGCTCCGCGATGAAAACATCCGGCTGCGATTGCGAATCGAGCCGCTGCGAGGCCTCCACCAGCGAGTTGAAGCGGCAGCAAAAACAACCGCCGGGGATTTCCTCGGCCGCGAAACCGCGCGCCCGGAGCGTGGCGGTATCCACCAATTCGCTTCCCTGGTCGTTCGTGATCAGGCCCACACGGAAACCCGCGTTGGTGAGCCGTTGCGCGAGCGCGCCGACCGCGGTGGTTTTGCCCGCCCCGAGGAAGCCGCCGATCATGATGTAGCGGGCCTTGCCGGCCTTGCGTGGGAGAATGGGAGGAGCGCTCATGGGGTGCCTTCAGCCTGCTGTTTTTCCAAAATGCGGTCGATGGTGCTATCGAGCAAGCGGCGATAATCCTCCAGAGGCCCGCAGCGCGCATCGGGTTTCCCCTCGACGATGTAGAGCCATCCGCCGCCGTACGGTTCCCGCGTCACCAGATCGATCTCCTGTGCCAACGCGGGATTGCCCTCGATGAACGTGCCGTCCGCTACGCAATACAGATCGGAGATCGCCTTGAACCCCTCGATCGACCCAATGATCTGGCCCGATTTCACCGCGCTCGCCGGCGCCACTTCGAATTGATGGTCGACGATCTCGCCGAGCATCCTCGTGGCGAATTTCGTAAACCCCACGCGCCAGCGCTCCCCGTCCAGACGCTCCAGCCAGAAGTGCGTGGGGCTGTAGAGAAACTCCGCTGGCAGGTGCGTGACGAAATTCGAGCGCTTGTAGAAAACAGTCGGCGAAGCCATGCGGTCATGCGCCCTTTAGAGGGCCGAGCTCTCGTCGCGCCGCTGCAATTTCAAGAGCTGCTTCTTCACCGTTTCCACGTTTTTGGTGAGCTCGAAGAGCGCCTTGAAAATCTCATCCTGCGTGGGCTGATCGGCCAGCCCAGGCACCAGTGGGTGGATGCCGGTGATCCCCGAGGAGAGGGAATTGCACGCGGCGCGGATTTGCTCGATGGCTGTAGGGCGATCCATGGGAAATTTCAGTAGGCGCGCTTCATCTCATACAGCCACAGCGGCTCGCCGCAGCGCGCGATGACGATATTCGGTCCCGACGCCTCCACTTTTCTGCCGTGCGGATACCGGGCCACTTGCGGGTGCGGGGCGGTGGAGAGGCGCTCGACGGCCTTGAATTTGTACCCGGTCTCGGTGCGGGCGACGAAGCCGACGGCGATCCAATCGGCAATGAGGATGCCGCGCGGATCGGTGACGCGCACGCGGTAGTAGGTGGGCGGAATGAGGCTCGACCATGGGTCCGCACAGCCAGCCAGCAGGAGTCCGAGGAGCAGGAGCAGGAGGGGCCGGAAGCGAGTCACAGGCGTACTAGTGGCAGAGCCGAGCGGAGGGCTCAAGGCGCGCGTTTATTCTTCCTTCCGTTCCTTTTTCGGGCGCTCGCCCATCATGGCTCGAAGCAACTGATCGTAACGCGCGGGCGGCACGATGAGCACATCGGCCGCCTCCTGCGCGTTGGGCGCCCAGGTTTCCGGCGGCAGCGAGCGGGCGAAATCCACCTTGTCGAAACGGAGCACGAGCCTGGTCTCGTCGCGGACGAGCGTGAGACGCACTGGGCGCACTTTTTCGTCGACGAAGAGGATGGCGGACCAGTCGGCCACCTTGAGCGATTTGGCCAGCTCGGACATGAGCTGCACGTCGATCCCCTGGCACGGCTGGCCATCGATCGTCTCGTCGCCCGCATCGCGCACCTGGAAGAGCGCGGGCAGGAAGACGAGGTGCTTGGTGGGGATCGGCAGCTTGAAGGGCTTCATTTTGAAGTCCCGGTTTGGCTCGGGGAGCTTCGAGGCGATCTCGGGGCTTTCCAGGAGGGCCTTCAGGGCCGAGCCGGGATGTACCCAAATGGTCTTGCCCTGGCGGCAGAGGGTGACCCGCGGCCCAAGGAGCGGGGCGCTGACCCGGAGCCGGTCCGGGCTCTCGATGGCCAGGTCGGCCTGCGCGCCCGCGACCTCCGTCGGCAGGCCGGTGGCCTCCTCCACCCGCAAGCTGAGCGAGACCGCACGGTCGCCCTTTCCTTTTTCCGAGAAGACGCCCAGCAGCGGCGTCAGCACCTTGGCCATGATATCGTACGGGTTTTCACGGGCGGCGGCCGGCAGGATGAAAGCGAGCAGGATCGCCCCGGCCAGCGCGATGCGAAGAGATGCGAACATCCCTCCCTGTAGCCGCGCACGCGCCCCGCGCCAAGTCCCGGCATCGAAACGCCTCGCCTCCGCCGCCGGGGCGGTGTTGCTTGAAGCGAGATGCCCCAACTCACCGTCAACCTGCTCCGCTGCCTTTTTGTCGTCTTCACGACGGTAATCGGCTGGCAGACGGGCGAGATCATTTTTGAGCATAACTGGCCGGGCGCTCTGGCCGGTGCGGCATTCGGGTTGCTCATCGTGCTGGCGGACCGGCTGCTCAAAGGGGTCTCGCTGCGGCTCTTTTCCTCCGCCACCTTCGGCCTGCTCATGGGCACCATTTTCGCCCATCTGCTCCTCGCTTCCGGCGTGCTCCGGCCCGCGCGCGAAGACGTGCAGTGGGTCTGCGGCCTCCTCGTGTACGCCACCTGCGCGTACCTGGCCGCGATGCTCGCCCTCCGCAGCAATCGCCAGGATTTCTCGCTCATCATCCCGTACGTCCGCTTCCGCGAAAGCAGCGTACAGGACGCCCCGCTCCTCCTCGATTCCAACATCATCATCGATGGCCGGCTGCCCGAGCTTTGCGCCACCGGCTTCCTCAGCAGCACGCTGGTGGTGCCGCGTTTCATCCTGGAAGAGCTGCAACGGCTGGCGGATTCCGGCGATCCGCTCAAGCGCGAGCGCGGCCGGCGGGCCCTCGCGCAGCTTCAGGAGATGCAGCACAATCCCACCCTCCAGATCACGGTACACGAAACGGACTCGGCCGACAACACGCCGGCCGACGCCCGTCTGGTCCAGCTAGCACGGCTTCTCGATGCGCGCCTGCTCACCAATGACGGCAACCTTTGCGCCATCGCGCGGTTGCAAGGTGTCACCACGCTGAATCTATTCGATCTCGCCCGCGCCCTGCGCCCGGCGCTCAACACGGGTGATCGCGTGGAGCTCGCCCTCGTGAAGGAAGGACGCGACGCGCACCAAGCCTTGGGCTACTTGCCCGATGGCACGATGATCGTGGTCAACCACGCGCGGGATCAGATCGGCAAAACCATCCCGATCACGATCGCGAGCGCGGTGCAGACTTCCGCGGGGCGGCTTTTCTTTGCCGAACGGGCGTAGGCTATATCGGACGCGCGGAGTCTTGGGTAGGGTAGGGCGTCTCGCCCCCCCTTTTGGGCGTCTCACCCGAAAGCCTGGTGAACCAGCGCGGTTACATTGCACGCAGAGGGGTTGGCGCAGCGCCTCTTTTTGACGATGGCGTTTTGTCGTTATTCGGGGTTTTGGGCGGGACGCCCAAAACGGCGGGCGAGACGCGCCACCCTACCCAAGGCACGCTGGTGCGGCATTCGAACAGGCGGCCTCGGGCTTACAGCCCGGCGCGCGCCTCGAGCTTGTCCTTGCCCTGGTATATCACGTCGCTGTAGGTCGCGCCGCTCGGGATCATCGGCAGCACGTGCTCGGTGTAGGGCACCATGACGTCGAGGACGTAAGGCTTCCTTGGAATCGAGCATCCGCTGGATGGCGCCGGCGCAGATCGCTTCTTGTGGATGACGCGCTCGCAGGGAACGCCGAAGCCCTCGCAGATCTTCACGTAAGTCCGGGTAGATCGTCGCTTCGGCACAGGTCTTCTCGGGATCGCCGAGGAAGGTGTGGCCGCGGTTGGATTTGTAGAAGCGGTCCTCCCATTGCACCACCATGCCGAGGTACTGGTTGTTCAGGATCATCGCCTTGGCGGCGATGCCCTCGATGTGCGCGCAGGCGAGTTCCTGCATGTTCATCAGGAACGAGCCGTCGCCGTCGATGTCGATCACCTGCTTGTCCGGGCAGGCGACCTTCGCGCCGAGCGCCGCGGGATAGCCGTAGCCCATCGAGCCGAGGCCGGCGCGAGGTGATGAACGTGCGCGGCTCGTTGAACTCGTAAAACTGGCCGGCCCACATCTGGTGCTGGCCCACGCCGGTGGTGATGATCGCGTCGCCCTTGGTCAGCTCGTAGAGCAGCTCGATGGCGTACTGCGGCTGGATGACGTCCTCCGTGTCCTGGTAGGTAGAACGGGATACTTGTCCTTCCACTCGGCGATCTGCTGCGTACCATTCGGGATAAAGCTGTGTCGAAGCTCGTGATCTTGCGCGCTTCTTGCCCGAGCGCTGCGAGCAGCTCGTTCAGCCGCGCCGAGCGCGTATTTCACGTCGCTCAGGATCGGCAGCTTCACGACCTTGTTCTTGTTGATCTCCGCGTTGTCGATGTCGATGTGGACGATCGTGCCGTGCTTGGCGAACTCGCTGATCTTGCCGGTCACGCGGTCGTCGAAACGCACGCCGATCGCGAGCAGCAGGTCCGCCTCGTTCACCGCGTTGTTCGCGTACACGGTGCCGTGCATGCCGAGCCATTTGAGCGAAAGCGGGTGCGTCTCCGGGAAGCAGCCGATGCCCATGAGCGTGGTCGCCACCGGGATCTGCGTGCGCTCGGCAAACTCCAGCAACTCCGCCGAGGCCTCGCCGGAGATGATGCCGCCGCCGCAGTAAATCATCGGCTTCTTCGCCTGGCCGATCAGGCCGATCAGCTCGTTCAGCGCGACATCGTCCGCCTGCGCGCACCGGGTTGTAGCCGCGCAGGTTCACCTCGCTCGGGAAAACCGGGCTGCGTCGTCGCCTGCTGGATGTTCTTCGGAATATCGATCAGCACCGGGCCGGGGCGGCCGGTCTGCGCGATGTAGAACGCCTCCTTCACGATCCGCGGGATGTCGTTGATGTCCGTCACGAGATAGTTGTGCTTCACGATCTGCGCGGTCACCGAAAACACGTCCGTCTCCTGGAACGCGCCCTTGCCGATCATGTGCCTGCGGCACCTGGCCGGTGATGGCGACGAGCGGCGTCGGAATCGAGATAGCGCATCGGCGATGCCGGTCACGAGATTCGTCGCGCCGGGGCCGCTGGTGGCCATGCAAACGCCGGCCCTGCCGGTGGCGCGCGCGTACCCTTCCGCGGCAAACACGCCGCCCTGCTCGTGGCGCGGCAGAATCGTGCGGATCTTCGTCGATCGCGTGAGCGCCTGGTGCATGTGCCATCGAGGCTCCGCCGGGATAGGCGAAAATCGTGTCCACCCCTTCGCGCTCCAGGCAGGCCACGAGGATTTCCGCCCCGCTCATCAATTCGCCGCGCTCGGGAGCCGTCTTTGTTGCCGGCTCGGTGGAAGTGGTCGTGGTACTCATTATTCGGAAGAAAAAGGGTGGTCAGCTTAGCAGATTCATTTCCGTGGGCAAGTCTGCTGCGCGAAGAGCGCAGGTCAGACGGCGGAGTTGGCAGCGGACTGGATTCATCGCACGCTCACGCATTCTCCCCATGATCCGGCTCACTTTGCTCCTCATCTTTTGCGCGGCCTTGGCCCGCGCCGAAGAACAAGTCCTCTTTTCCTTCGACGATCACTCGCTCCCCTGGCGGGACAATCTCAAGCTCACCCTGGAGCGGCCGAAAAAGCATCCAGCCAATCCCGTGATGCGCCCTGGGCCGCAGGAGAGCGTGGACGGCATGGGGACGCTCCTCTACGGCACGGTCATCAAGGAGGGAGATAAATTCCGGATGTGGTACATCGCCTGGCCGCAGCCGGATAAGCGGTATCCGAAGGAGCTATTCTATCGACCGGTCGCGTACGCGGAGAGCCGCGACGGGGTGCAATGGGAAAAGCCGGAACTGGGGCTGGTCGAGTTTCGCGGTGCGAAGCAGAACAACCTGGTGTCGATCGAGCCGGCCCACGAGGAATACGCGCGGCCCAACGACTATGTGAGCGTGATCCGCGACGACGCGGACCCCGATCCCGCGCGCCGCTACAAGATGGCCTACATCGTTTACGATCGGCCGGCCGGTTTCAGCACTACGGCGACGGCGATCAGCCCCGACGGGCTGCGCTGGAAGCTCGTCAACACAGCTCCGTTCACGAAAGGCCATTTCGAAAATACGTCACTGATCCGCTTTCAGGGCGCCTATTACGTCAATGGGCAAAACCTCGGGCGTGCGGGCGGCCACCTGGCGGACGGCAGCGACGCGGCCCGCGCGATGACAGGCTTCTTTTCGCCCGACTTCAGGCACTGGTCCGGCGGTCGCGCCCTCAACTTTTTTCGCAGCCATACCGTGCCGGGGCCGGAAACTTTCGGCCAGGAATTGCACATGGGCGCCGGCCTTTGGAATCGCGGCAACGTGGTGATCGGGCTCTACGGACGTTGGTATGGCGACACCATTTCCACGGCTGCCGACAAGAAGAAGATCACGCCGGTCTTCGGCTTGAAGATCGACCTGGGCCTGGTCGTCAGCAACGACGCGTTTCACTATCGGGAACCGGTGCAGAATTTCGTCGTCGTTCCGCACGGCGGGGATGAGGAATGGGATTCGGAAGCGATTCTCCAGGCGCAGGCGTTTCACAACACCGAGAAGGAAACGCTCATTTGGTACAGCCACTGGAATACGAGCAATCCGTACCCGGTGCCGGCGATCCCGGCGAAGCTCGAGGGCAAACCGATGGGGATCGGGCTGCTGACCATGCGCCGAGACGGTTTCGGCTATCTGAGCAAGCAGCGCACGGAGACGAATACGGGCCGCGGGTTCCATCGCCGCGATGCGGAGGCGAGCGTGCTGAGTCAGCGGCTCACGCTACCGCACGGCGGCAAGCTTTACCTAAATATCGACGGCGTCCGGGCCGAGCCGCCGATGCGCGTATCGATGGTCGATGATGCGGAGGAGTTGATGCCGGGCACGACGGTGGTGACGGTGCCCGAAAGCGGGGTGCGGGTGCCGGTGGCCTTGGGCGCCGCCGGTCTTCCCGCGGGCAAGCCATTCCGCCTGCGCGTGCAATGGCCCAGTGGCGAGGCCGATGCCCGCCTCTATGCGCTTTATCTCGAAGCCGCGCAGCCTTGAGTTCGCCGGCGAGTAGAGAAGTGGGCGCGCGGCCCAACTGTTATCAAGACCGGTATCCGTTCGCCGAAATCCGGGCCTCGGATTATCGAAAGTCACCTCGGTGAGGTGATCTGGCATGGCTCCAGCGGTAGGATTCGCACTGCGAACCCAGTGTTTACGAGCGTGATTTTCAACTTCTAACCAGAGTAATCAACCAAAATCGGGCACTACGCTGCCGCTGCTCAAACGTACTCTTTTGGTATCAGTTTTGGTATCAGTTTCGTTGAATTTCCAGAGCTGTGGAAGCGGGATCAAAGCCAGAGTGCCGGTCGGGGCGGGAATCCGTTTCTGGGCCGTAATCACAACTGGCGGCGAATCGGAGTGTGGTTCTGGCAACCTCCGCAGCAGCGGTGCAGACCAAAAGCACAGCCGCGGCATTGAATAGCGAACTGCGATTTTGGTTCAAAGATCGGGAGATCGGCGAACAGTGTTATGGGTTTAGCGTAGCTCACGCGAAGAAGACTTTCTCCGCGGTCGTGCGCAGCATCCATTGCTTGTCTTCGGCGGTGAGGAGATCGAGTCGGTCGCGGATCAACGCGATCGAGTTCGCGTAAGTGTGGCCTTCCTGCACCTGGTAGGGGCAATCGCTCGCCCACATCAGCCGCGAGGCGCCGAAGGCATCGCGCAGGCGTCGGATCATCGGCCCGAGATCGGAGTAAGGCGTTTTCTTCGCACCGAGCGCGTAGAAAGCCGAGGTCTTCACGTGCGTGTGCTCGAACTCAGCAAGGCGGCAGAGGTTGTCGAGATCCCTTTGCTCCACCGCGCCCTTCACGCCGATGCGAGCGAAGTGATCGATGACCACGTGCGTGCGCGGGAACGCCTGGCACATTCGCTGGACCGCGGGCAGCGCATCGGGATCGGCCAGCAGGCACATCGAGAGGCCGGCATCTGCGGCATATGCCCACATTTTCCTCATGCCCTCGGAGTCGCTCCATGCCTCGGCCTTCGCCTTGTCGGTGTAGAGGCGAAAACCGCGCACGCCTTGCGTCGACAGCGTCCTCATCGTTTCCCGCACATCGCCCTTCGTTTCATCCACGATGGCGACTCCGCGGAAGACCCCACCATGCTTCGCGATCATCTCAAGCATGTAACGGTTGTCGAATTGGTAGAAGCTCATCTGGATGAGGACCACGCGGCTCACACCCTCCGGTTTGCAGTGGGCGAAAAGTTCCTCCGGGGTAAAGCTGGCGGGGTTCATGGCCGCCGTCTCGAAACCCGCGGCGAGCGGATAGCGCTGCGTGTCCGGCGTCCAGACGTGGACATGGGCGTCGATGGCGTCACTGTTGGTGGCAGCCAACGCTTCGCGACTCGCCGCAGCGAGGGTGGCGAGTCCAGCCGTGCGGAGGAAACCGCGGCGTGTGGTGATCGGGATGGTATTCATGCTGGGGCGGGTTGAGCGGGAAAAACGTCGCACGGGAGCTCACGCCTTGTTAAGCAGCGTGGCGAGCACGCGGAGAAATTGGTGGATGTCGTCTTGCGTGTTGTAGCCGTGGACCGCGATGCGGATGCGCCCAGCGTTGTGCATGACGTGGATGTTCTCGCGCTCCAGCGCGGCGTGCAGCTCCGTGCTGCGCGGGTGTTGGAAGGCGAGGATGCCGGCGCCGTTCCAGGGGCAGAGCGGGGTGACGCCGAGCTCGCGCAATTCCGCGTCCGCGACGCGCAGGAGCGGATCGGCGTGGGCGGCGATCTTCGCGATGCCAACCTTTTCGAGATAACGAAGCGACGCATCGAGCGCGTAAAGCGCAACAAAGTTCGGCATGCCGACGGAGAAGCTCGCGGCGCCCGTCTTCGTGACCGCGCGCTCGAAGCGGTCGGGATCGAAAGCATTCTGCAAATGCAACCAGCCCCCGGCGCGCGTGGTGAGCCGCTCCGCGCTCGCGGCCGGGATGCCGATGACGCAGCCGCCGTGGATGCCGAGCGTCCACTTGTGGGTGCTGGAGATGAGGATGTCCGCACCCGCGCAATCGAGCTGCACACGCCCCAGTGCTTGGGTGACGTCCACCGAGATGACTGCGTTGGGGGCGAGCCGGCGCACTGTCTCATGGAAGAGTGGCCAGGCGATGCGATAGCCGTTGTAAAAACTCACGAGGGATACCTGCACAAGGCGCGTGCGTTCGCTGAGCAGCGTCGTGAGGTGGTCGACTTCGAGGGCGCCATCGATGGCTTTCCATAGCCGCAGCACCGGGGTCTGCGCAGCGCGCAGCCACGGCGTGATGCCGGCGGGAAAGTCGAGATCGCTGACGACAACTTCATCATCCGCTCCGAGTTGCAGGGCGGAGGCGAGGAGATTGTAAGCTTCGGAGCTGCACGAGCAAAACGACACCTCGTTGGTCGCGAGGCCGATCATTCGCGCGCTCACCTCGCGGCAAGCTTCGACGGCCGCGAAGTGCCCATCGCGTCCCTTCATGCCGCGCAGCTTATCGTGCCAGTAGGCTTGGATCGCTTCGCCGGTACAGCGCGGCGGAATGCTCTCGGCCGCGGTGTTGAGATAGGTCATTCCCTCCAGGGCGGGGAAATCTTGCAGGCGCGTGGATTCGGTCAGCATGAGGAAACTTTGTTTGGCGACCGGATCGCAGCAGGCGCGTCGCCTTTACGCCACAAGACTTTCATCGCGACGACGCCGAGCCACGGAGCGAGGCCCGCGAGCACGAGGCCGAGGTCGTAGCTTTGCGTACGATCGGCGAGCATTCCGAAGAAGCTGTGCATGGGTGAGGTAACGGCCCAGACCCACAGGCTCAAGAGGCCGGTCAGACGGCCAACGTGCGTGGTGGAGAGCTCCTGCACAAAACTGTAGTAGCACGGGAACAATGCCAGCGCACCGGCGCCGATAAATAGCAGGGTGGCGAGCAACAGCCAGCCTTTGCCAAGCCAAGGGATCGCAATACTGAGCGAGGTGAGCACGCAAGCGCATGCATAGACAGTGCGCCGCGCATCGTGCGGAGACGCGGCTCGGCGGCGGATCAGCCACATCGAAACCAGGCCGGCGGCGATGCAGCCGACATCGGTGGCGGCGAAGTAGAGCGAGTTGAAATTCAGCGCGGCACTTTCCGTATAGCCGCGGCCCGTTTGCAGAAACTTCATGAGCCAGACGCGATAGACGTGCCAGACGGTCTGTGCGCCGAGGATGAGCAGCGCGACCGCCCAGAAGCGCCCACTCCGCAGGATGGCGCTCAGTCCGCTCGCATCCGCCTGCCGGGCAGCCGGGGCGCGATCGAGTGCGCCAGAACGAAGGCAAAAAAGCCATACCCCAACCCAGACGAATCCCACGGCGCCCACGGCGATGAAGGTGGTGCGCCACGAGCCGGGCTGGTCGGTCATCAGCAGCTTCATGATCTGCGGCGTGATGATCGCGCCGATGGAGGCGCCGCTCTGCAGCACGCTGTTGCCCATGGTGCGGTCCTTCTCGTCAAGGAGCGCGAAAGTCGTCTTCAGCGCGCAAGGCCAGTGACCGGCCTCAAAAAATCCGAGCAAGGTGCGGCAGACCATCAACTCGAAAAAACCGTGGCTAAACCCCGTCGCCACGCCCATGAGCGACCACGCGCCGAGCACGGCAGGATAGAGCAGATAGATGCGCAGCCGGTCCGCAAGGAAGCCGAAGAGGAGGGAGCCGGCGGCGAAGGCCCAGCCGAAGGCGAGCTCAAGATGGCCATACTGCGCGTCGCTCAAGCCCAGCTCGCGCGTCACGCGTACCGAGGCGCTCGCGAGCGTGACACGATCCATGTAGTTGATCGTGGTGGCGAGCAGGAGCAGGCCGGTGATCCACCATTTCCATGCGGAAGTGCGGGCGGGCGCCGCGGGCAGGGTGCTCATCCGGCAATAGCCTGCTGCCGCTGTTCGCCGAGGCCGGAGATGCCCAGTTCCACCACATCGCCCGACCGGAGATAGAGCGGCGGCTTTTGCCCGAGGCCGACACCCGGCGGCGTGCCGGTGCTGATGACATCGCCCGGCAGCAGCGTCATAAAACGACTGACGTAGCTGATGAGCGTAGCCACGCCGAAGACCATTTGCGCCGTGGTGCTGTCCTGCATCGTGCGGCCGTTGAGCTTCAACCAGAGGCGCAGATTTTGCGGGTCGGGAATTTCATCGGGCGTGACCAGCCAGGGTCCGAGCGGCGCGAACGTGTCTGCGCTCTTGCCCTTTACCCACTGACCGCCGCGTTCGAGCTGCCACTCGCGCTCGCTGTAGTCATTGTGCAGGACGTAGCCGGCGACGTGCTGGAGTGCGTCGGCCTCGCTCACACCGCGTGCGGTCGCGCCGATGACGACAGCCAGCTCGACTTCCCAGTCCGTCTTTTTGGAACCTTTCGGAATCACGACCGCATCGGCCGGCCCACTGAGCGCGGTGGTGGCTTTGAAAAACAGCACCGGTTCGGAAGGAACATCGACGCCCGATTCTCGAGCGTGATCGGCATAGTTCAGGCCGACGCACACAATCTTGCTGGGGCGCATGATCGGCGATCCGAGCCGTTCATTTGCGCCGAAGCGCGGCAGGTCTTGCTGGCTGCCCATCCAGCGTTGCAAACGATTCGGGCCATCGCGGCCGAGAAAGCTTTCGCCAAAATCCTCTCCGAAGGCGGCGACGTTGACGCGCTCGCCGCCGGCCAATTGCACCCCCGGCACTTCCTGACCGGGATTTCCGACGCGGATGAGTTTCATCGGCGGAGGTGCGGGATCGCGACGGTGTGGCCGCTCCCTTGGAGAACCTCACGACGCGCGGGTCGGGAGATCAGTTGATAAGACGACACTTCAGTTTTCATGGTGTTGGGTTGGGGTTTGGCGACTCACGAGTGAGATCACATCACCTCGCTCAGCTTCACTTCGCGGCCGAGTTCGAGGGAGCGCTTCGCGGCTTCCAGCGCGGCGACGACCTCCACTTCCTCTTCGACGGGGACGCTCTCCTTGCCGGTGATGACGAGGTCGAGGAAGGCCTCCAGCAGGTAGGCGTAGAGGTTCTTCAAATCAGGCGTGACGCTGCGCCAGCCTTTCTCGCCGTAGAGGTTGATCTGGTAGCCGCCGCGCATCCTTTCCTTATCGGCGACGATGAGGACGACATCGCGGTGATCGCCGAAACGAAGCCGCGCGATGTTGCTGCCGGGCTGGCCGACGTTGATCGCGCTCACGGCTCCCTTGCCGAGCACGGCGTAGATCATCGAGAGCGCATGGATGCCGTAATAGACGAGTTCGTTGCCGCACACCGCGCTGGCGAGATGCACGGCGCCAAGCTGCGGAAGTTCCGCGCGCAGCTTTACGATGTCAGGCACAAAGCGCAGGCTGCTGGCGGACATGAAGCGCGTCTTGGTTTCGCGCACGAGTCTGGCCACGGCGGCTGCTTCGCGTGCGGTCATGGCGAGCGGCTTGTCGCAAAAGGTGGGCACGCCTTTGCGCAGAGGATGCTCCGCGTATTTCCACTGCGCGCCGCTGCCGTCATCCACGATGAGCACAGCATCCACGCCATCGCTGCACTGGTCGGGCGTGTCCGTCACGGTTTCGATGCCGCAGACGTCGGCCAGCGCGCGCGCCGCGGCTTTGTCGGGATCCCAGACTTTCACGACGCGCGCGCCATCCAGCCGGCGGCCCGACCTCACGAAAGTGCCCTTGAACTGCTTCGCCTTTTCCTCGTCCCAGCCGTTGAAGGTCGTCGCGAAGGCCGTGCCGTGGTTTGAGCCGGGCGTGCGCGGCTGTCCGGCGGGGCCATAGGTCGCGGCGGAAATGAGGGCGAGCTTGAGCGGAGGGGTCGCCTGCGCCTGCCCGATGATCGGAAGCCCGGCGACGGAGGTGGCGGCAAGAGCGGTGCCCGAGCGAGCGATAAATGCGCGGCGGTCGAGCGGAGAGGGAGGCTGGTCTTTCATGGCGACAGGATGGGGTAACAATCGCGATTCACGGCTTGACGCTGCGCGGCGTTCCCAGACACACGCGGAAGCCATCGCGGGAGTCGGAGTAGGCGGGACCCTGGAGTCCGAGGCGGACGGCGCAGCGGGCATTGCCGGGCACATCGAAATAGTTGCCGCCTCGGCAGACCGGGCGCGGATTCACCGCGACAAAATACGCCTCTTCATGCCCGCCTTTCGGATCGAAATGATCGAGGACGATCTCCCATACGCCACCACACATGTCGGCGAGTCCGAAGCCGTTCCGGCCTCTTTCCCCGTAGTGATCCATCGGCGACACAAAGGCAAAGCCATCGCTCCACGGCGCAATGGCCAGCGGCCAGACCCTTTTCCGGCCCGGCAGGAAATCGACGGCGGAGATGTTGAGCCGGCCTTCGCCGTCGCTCAGCTCATTGCCCCACCAAAAGTAGAGGCTCTCCTTGCTGCCGCCCCGGCAGGCGTATTCCCACTCGGCTTCCGTGGGCAGGCGGTATTCCAAACCTTCCGGCAGCCGGCCCGCCGCGCGCTCCTTCTTCGTCAGCCACTCGGCAAAAGCCCGCCCGTCGTTCCAGCTCACACACACGACCGGATAACTGTCTTGCAATGGGAATCCAAAGTTCGGATCGCGCCAGCTTTTGCCCGGCATCGGTTTCCACGGATGCACCACCTTCGTCGTCCTGTGATAGCCGTCCCATTCCGGATCAAAACACTGAGTGTGGCCGCCGGCCTTTTCCGCGTCGCTGACATAGCCAGTCGCCTCCACGAAGCGCCGAAACTGCCCCACGCTGACTTCGGTGCGCCCCATCCAGAAAACGTCTTTCACGCGCATCGATCGCGGTTGTTCGCCTTCGTAGGACTCGCGCGCCGTCCCCGGCTGTGCTCCGCCTTCGATGCCCGTGGCCCAAGCTTTCTCGGCGGGCGTGCTGCCCATCATGAATTCGCCAGCCGGAATGCCCACCATCTCGATCGTCGCGCCGCCGCCCAAGTCCACGACCTTGGCTTCGTCGGCCGCCGTCAGCGTTGAACCTGCCGTGAGGGCCGCGTGGAATAGAAGTCCGACGAGGCCGACACGGATGAATGAGTGGGCGAGTGTCATGGGGCTGACAGGTGTTACGCGAAGATCTCTTTCACGACGTCACCGGCCACATCGGTCAGGCGGAAATCCCGGCCCGCATACCGGTAGGTCAGCCTTTCGTGATCGATGCCGAGCAGGTGCAGGATCGTGGCGTGCAGGTCGTGGATGTGGACCTTGTCCTCCTGCGCGAAGTAGCCGTAGTCGTCGGTCGCGCCGTAGGCGATGCCCGGCTTCACGCCGCCGCCCGCCATCCACATGGTGAAGCCGTGCGGATTGTGGTCGCGCCCGTCGCCGCCTTGCGCGGTCGGCGTGCGGCCGAATTCACCGCCCCACAGCACCAGCGTGTCGTCGAGCAGACCGCGCGCTTTCAGATCCTGCAGGAAGCCGGCGATCGGCTTGTCCACCTCCGCGGCGTTCTTGGTGTGGCCTTTGAAAAGACTGCCGTGCTGATCCCACTGCACCTCGCCGTCGCTGTGCGTGACCTGGACGAAGCGCACGCCGCGCTCGAGGAAACGCCGCGCCATCAGGCACTGCCGGCCGAAGTTTTCCGTCATGGGCTGATCCATGCCGTAGAGCTTCTTGCGTCGCCTCGGTTTCGCTGCTCACGTCCTGCGCTTCGGGCATAGTGCTCTGCATGCGGTAGGCGAGCTCGAAGGAATTGATGCGGCCTTCCAGCGCGAGATCGGGGCCGGACAGTTCGAGATGTTCGCGATTCATCTTCGCGAGAAAATCGAGCTGCTTGCGCTGCACTGCGCTGCTGTTCGCGCTGTTGCGGATATGCCGCACGAGCGCCTTGTCCGACGGAATGCTCGCGTTGCCGATCGGCGTGCCCTGGCAGTACGCCGGCAGAAACGCCGCGCCCCAGTTGTTCACGCCGCCGTGCGCGAGCGTGGGGCAGATGGTGATGAACCCGGGCAGGTTTTCGTTCTCCGTGCCGAGGCCGTAGGCGACCCACGAGCCCATGCTCGGCCGCACCTGGGTGTCGCTGCCGGTGTGCAGCTTGAGCAGCGCGCCGCCGTGCGCGGGATTGGTGCCGTGCACCGAGCGCAGGATGCAAAGGTCGTCCACGTGCTGCGCCACGTGCGGGAAGAGTTCGCTCACCGGCAGCCCGCTCTGGCCGTGCTGCTTGAACCTCCACGGCGACTTCAGCAGTTTGCCCGTCTGCGCAAATTGCACCCGCGGCTGCTTGAACGGATACGGTTTTCCGTCGTCGCGCTGGAGCAGCGGCTTCGGATCGAAGGTGTCCACGTGGCTCGGCCCGCCTTTCATGAAGAGGAACACGATGCGCTTCGCCCGCGCCGGAAAGTGCGGCGGCTTTGGCGCCAGCGGATTGGCCATCGCGGCCTGCGTCTGCTCGCGTCCGAGCATGGCCTGCAACGCAAGGTAGCCAAAGCCGACGGCGCTGCGCTGCAGCAAGGTGCGGCGGGTGATTGGTTGGAAGGGCTGGGGATTCATGTCCATTATCTCAGGTAGATGAACTCATTCGCGGCGAAGAGCGTCTGGCAGAGCAGCGCCCACGCACGCTCCGGTTTGTCGGCGGCGCTCAGCTCGCGGATGAGCGCGAGGGCGTCGGCCTTCTCGTGGTCCGCCGGCGGGCGCCCATAAAGCTGGGCATAGACTTGCTGCACACGCTGCTCATCATCGGGGAGTTCCGCGAGACGTTCCGCGAGCCGTTTACCGCTCTCCATCACCACCGGCGCATTCATCATGATCAGCGCCTGCGGTGCGATGACGGTGCTGTTGCGGCTGCCCGTGGGCATGGTCGGGTCCGGATAATCGAACTGTCTCCAGCATGTCGTAGAGATGATTGCGGATGATCGGCAGATAGAGCGCGCGGCGCGGCGTTTCGTATGTCGTGGCGTCCTTGCTGGTGTGGTTGAAGACGTACTCCCGGTTGCGCAGCGGGATGGTCTTGCCGCCGATCGTCAGGTCCAGCCAGCCGCTGGTGGAAAGCATCGCGTCGCGAATCTGCTCCGCTTCGAGACGCTGAATATTGGCCCGCCAGAGCAGACGGTTTTCCGGATCGACCAACTTCGGATCGGCGTGATCCGCAGCGGGCGCAGCCACGCTACTGGCCTGCTGATACGCCGCCGATTTCATGATCAGGCGGTGCAGGTCCTTGACCGACCAGCCGTTTTCGATGAACGTGCGCGCGAGCCAGTCGAGCAGTTCGGGATGCGAAGGTTTGCCGCCGAGCAAGCCGAAGTTGTCTGGCGCTGCCGACGATGCCCGGCGCCGAAGTGCCAGCGCCACACGCGATTGACGATCACGCGCGCGGTCAGCGGGTGCTCGCTGCTCGCCATCCAGCGCGCGAGTTCCAGGCGGCCGCTGCGTTTCGCCGGCAGGATCGGCTTGGAGAAACTCGTCCGCATGACTTCGGGGAAGCCGCGCTCCACCGGCTTGCCCAGCGTGAGATAGCTGCCGCGGATGTGCACCGGCAGTGTCTTCACGGTCTCAGTCGTCCGCCACGCTCATCAGCGCCGGCAGATCGGGCTGCTGCTCCGCCTGAAAGTCCTCCAGTTCCTTTTTCATCGCCTCGATCTTCGCGAGCGCCGCCGCATCGCAGGACGTCGGCGTCTTTCGCGGGCAGGGCGAGGAAACCTTTCGCGGCGATCAGCGCGTCGTAAGCCGGACCCTTTCTTCGAGCTCGAGGGCCTCGGCAAAAAGCGGCGCGTAATGCTCACGAATGCCATCCGCATCCTGCTTGGCCGCCAGCTCGCGCCACCTGGAAAAGATCGGATGATCATCAGGCTGGCGATCCAGAAATTGCCGGCAGAGCAAGCAGGATATCGGCATCCAGCTCATGCGCCCTGGCCACAGGCAGCACATCGGCAAGCGCCAACGCCGGCTTCTTCGGCAAGCAGTGCCGCGGCGGCGAGATAATCCGCCGCCTGCTTTTGCAGCTCCGCTTTCACCGCGCTCCGCGCGTCCGCAGTGAATTTCGCGAGCCTCGGCTTTCTTCGCCTTCAGCGCCTCATCGAATTTCTTCTTCTCCTCGAGCTGCTCGGGCGTCGCCAGCGAATGTTCATACCAGAATTTGATCGACCCCATCTTCTCCGGGGCCAAGCTGCGGGTGCTGCGGAAGATCGCCGCCATCGCGTAATAATCCTCCTGCGTGATGGGATCGAACTTGTGATCGTGGCAGCGCACGCAGCCGAGCGTCATGCCCATGAACGCCTTGCCGAGCGTGTCGATCTGCTCGTCGATGATGTCCATCTCGAGCTTCTGCACATCGGGCTCCGCGAGCACGCGGGCGCCGAGCGCGAGGAAGCCGGTGGCGGCCAGAGCATCGCGGCGTTGCGCGGCAGCAGGTCGCCGGCGATCTGCTCGATCAGAAATTGGTCGAACGGTTTGTCCTCGTTGAACGCCCGCACCACGTAATCGCGGTAACGCCACGCATGGCCGAACGCGACGTTCTCATCCATGCCGTTGGAGTCGGCATAGCGCGCCACATCGAGCCAATGCCGCCCCCAGCGCTCGCCATAGTGCGGTGAGGCGAGCAGTCGCTCGATGACGCTGCTCGAAAGCGTCCGGCGCGGCATCGGCGAGAAACGCATCCATCTCCTTCGGCGTCGGCGGCAGGCCGATGAGATCGAAAGTGGCGCGGCGGAGCAGAGTGCGCTTATCCGCCGGCGGCGCGGGCTTCAGCCCTTTCTCCGCGAGCTTCGTTTCGATGAAACCATCGATCGGCGACGCGAGCGGCGGAACGCTCGGCGGCTCCATGTGCGCAAGCGGCCTGAAACTCCAGAACTTGCGCCCTTCTGCGATGTCGATGCCCTTTCGCATTTTTCGCCACCGCCGCTGATTCACGCGGGTCTGGCGCTCCCATTTTCACCCAATCCTCCAGCGCCTTGATCTCCGCGTCCGCCAACCGCTTTTTCGGCGGCATCTGCATATCATGGTTCGTGTAACGCACCGCCTCGATGAGCAGGCTCTTTTCCGGATCGCCCGCCACCACGACAGGCCCGTTATCGCCGCCCTTTAGCGTGGCCTCACGAGTATCGAGAGCGAGGCCTCCTTTCGTCTTCTTCTCCGCGCTGTGGCACTCGTAACAACGCTCCACAAGGACGGGGCGAACCTGCTTTTCAAAAAACTCGACCTGCTCCGCCGAGGGCGGCGCGGCGGCGAATGCACTGCGCACCGCGCAGGCGGTGAGAATCAGCGAGCAGATGCGAAGGGAGCGTGGCGTCATAAGATCAGCGAGCGGTCATTCGGCGAGTTGGCGCATCTCATCGTCGTTCAACGCTCGGGCGCAGAGGCTGAAGTCGTCCATCGCACCGACAAAATTTCGCACGGGACGCTGGCGCGATTTCGCCGACGGATTCCAATTACCCAGTTCCGCCAGACCGGGCCGCAGCACCGTGCGGTGGAGCATCGAGTGACGCGAGATGCGTTTCCCATTCACGTATTGACGCACTTCGCCGCCGACCGAGTCATACACCACCGCCAGATGAATCCATTGCCCGAGGCGCTCGGGCGTAAGAACCATCGGGCTGATGTAGTCGTCAACCACGGCCTGCGGGCCCGACGCGATCCCAAGGCAGAGCGATCCATTGGGCAGGATCTGCCAGTGCATGTCGCCCGGATCCCAGCCTTCGCACATGAAGAGCGAACTCTGGCGCGGAGTCAAACTGTGGACCTGCACCCAAGCCGCCAGCGTAACCTGGCGATATTCGTCGGGAATACTGAGCCGCACCCGGTCGCTCACGCTGCGAAACTGCAGCGCCTGCTTGCCCGGCCAGCGGCCTTCCGTCCAGATGCAGCCCACGATGGAGCCGGCCGCGATGGCGTCACCGTGTGCGGCGGCATTGCGCAGGGAGCGCGAACCTTTCTCGTCTTGAAAATCGAGACGCAGCCGCACGTCGGGATCGTCATTCCAGCGGGCGCCCGACTCCTGCCAGCGCTCGAAAGCGTGGCGACCCGAGGCGGTGACGCGCGCATCGAGATCGCGGCTGAAGGTGAACGAGGCGGCGTTCGCGACCAGCGTCCGGGTGGAACCGAACTGCTCCAGGCCCGCCGCCGTGCCCGACGTCAGTTTTCGCATCGGCGTTTGCGGCTGGTGCAATTCCACCTCGCCCTTGAAAACATGCACTTCGGACGAATCACCATTCAGGTCCAGGCCGAAGTCCGTGCCCAGATCGACGATGTCGCCCTTCGGCGTGCCGATCCGGAAACCGCGCGCCTGCGGCGGCACATGCGCGCTGAAGCGTCCGTAACGGCAAAATGCTTCGCCCGCGGAGACGAGCTGAATCTCTGCCGGGCCCTCGATGCAGAGCCGTGCCCCCTGAAAAAACTCGATCTCCGCCACGCCGCTCCGCAAGCGCAGCAAGCCCGGCGCCAAAGGCGCGTTCACCGCGGGCGCACCTCCGCTGCGATCCCATTCCATGTTCACCCCGCGCGAAAGCACTGCCACGCTCGAGGTCGTCGCTTCATCGCGAGCCGCCACGTCCGAATGCGAGCGCTGCGCGGGCAGTGGCCAGACACCCCACATCACCAAGCCGATGACAATCCCAGCGGCGAGTGTGCCGCCATATTTCCAGGCGGCACTGCGCACCGCCCGTTCGCTTCCGCTCGCCGGCATCTCCATCCCGACACCTTCCTCACGCCGCAACGATTCGCGTTGCGCCCACGCCAGCAACGCCGCCTCCGCGTCTTGGAAAGCAAACCACTCGCGCCGCGCGTCCGCCGATTCCATCAGCAGCGTGGAAAGGCGCTCGTGATCTTCCGGCGAAATCGATCGGTCCATCTTCGCGACAAAGAGCCGGTGCAGTCCGGTGTCCATGTCCATGTTCATGCTTCGAGGGCCAGGCGGCGTTTCATGCAGTCGCCGAGCAGGCGGCGCAGGGTATTGAGTTTGTTGTAGAGCGTCTGCGGCGCGCGGCCGAGGCGCTGCGCCAGCGTGGCGACGTCTGTCTCGTTGAGATAAAATTCGCGCACCAGCTCGCGTCCCGCGGCGTCGAGCTCCTCGATGCACCGGTCCATCGCCGCGAGCCGCGCCTCGCGATGATCAAGATCGCTCACGCGTTCCTCGGCCATCCGCCCCAACAGCTCATCGTCGAAATGCAGCCGCGAACGCGATGCGACGCGCTGGAAATTCTTCGCCTCGTAAAATGCGAAGCTGCTCGCCCACGCGAAGAAGTCCCTACTCGGGTCGAATTCCCCGAACTTCCTCCAGATGGTCATACTTGCGCGCTGGAGCACGTCCTCGGCATCGGCGTTGTTGCCCAACAGGACGCGCAGAAAGCCGAGCAGCCGTCCATGCGCCGCATTGAGCAGCGTGATGAATTGCTCGGAGGAAGGCGAGGGCTCTGCGGAGTCGGGCATCTCTCGGGTATTGTATGCGCAGAGCGCCGCTTACCGGAAAAATTGCGGGCGACGCCCTGGGTTCATTTCTGCCCGACTGGCGTTGCAGCCGGCGCGCTGAACACGCGATTTCATGGCTGGGTCAGCAACGTTTTCATCGCGTCCATGAGCACCGGCTCGACCTCGGGGGCGACGTTCGAAGACGTGAGGCCGGTTTCGTAGCCGCCCTCGGGATAGGCCGCGGCGGTGCCGATGTAGCCGGGACCGTATTGGCCGTAGGCGGCCATCATCACGTGCAAGTCGGGGCGCATCGCTTTCGCGGCGAGCTGATACTCGACGAAAAGCTCGCCCGGCAGGTGCAACATCCGCGTTTCGCCGACGCGCAGGCAGGTGACGTCGATCTTGTTGCTCGCCTTCACCCAGCGCAGCCACGCGAGCTGATCCGCGAAGGCGATGTAGCCCCTCGCGGGAGTCGTCTTGAGCTTCGCGATCAAGTCCTCCTCGTTGAGATGCGCCGCGACAGGCAGACTCACGGGCACACTGCGCCAACCGATATCGGCGGCGCTTAGCGGCGACTTTTTTGTGCTCTCGAAAGTCTCGCGCATTCCGGCTGCAAGCCGCGTCGCGAGGATCATGCGGTTCGGCTGCGAGCCGTCGTTGTATTTGCCGGCGGCAAGGTTTCCTCCTGCACCGGTGAAGTGGACGTGCAGCGCCATGTTCACATCCTGCCCGCGGATGAAGCGCGCGATGCCGGGAAAGTCCGGGCTCGGGATGCCGAGCCGGTAATAGCTCTGCGGATGGCAGGCGTAGGCGCTGAGCACGGCGACCGGCTTCTCGCCTTTCCAAAAGCTGAGCACCGAGACGACCGGATCGATGAGCCCCTCGGGCAAAGCGCGGAGCGCCTCGATCTTCGAAGCGCTCCCGCGCATCCGGCCCACCCTGCCCTCGGGCGTGCGCTCGACTCGCCGGTTCGAGGCGACCTCCTTCACGATCGCCTCGCCGTATCCGAAGTGCGTGATCGGTTGCGCAGTCGGCAGCGCGGCGCGGATCGCGTCCGCCGCGCGCTGGATGACGGCGCGATGAAAGTCCCCGCTGTAACGCGTGTAACCCTCCACTCCGAGCTCCTTGATGATCTTCTCGGCCGTGAAATCGCAGCCCGGCGCATCGTGCTGGTGCAAGGCATGCACCGCGACCCTTCCCGGCACCGTGCCCGCGGCCTTCGCCAGTTCTGCGCGAAAGACATCGTGCCCTTCGTTCGCGATGCCGATCCAATCCACCGCGCAAAGCACGATCGGCTGCTCCGCGCCGAGGATCACGACGCCGCGGTGGCGCAGCGTCAACTCATCCAGGCGCTTCACCGGATCATACGCCATCGCGGCGCCGAGCGGCGGCGTGGCGTCCACGTCGAAGGTGGGAAGCTTGAGCGTCTCCTGTGCGGAGGCAGTGAAGGCGAGCGCGAGGAGGGCGAAGAACAGTTTCATATTAGAATTCCTTTGGCCACCTTGCCGTGAGTCTGCGTGAGCCGGAAATCGCGTCCGCCGTAGTTGAAGGTGAGCCTCGTGTGGTCGAGGCCGAGCAGGTGGAGGATGGTGGCGTGCCAGTCGTGGATATGCATGGGGTCCGCCGACGCCTGGTGGCCGAGTTCGTCGGTGGCGCCATAGGTCAGGCCGCCCTTCACGCCACCGCCCGCCATCCAGACGGAGTAGCCCTTGTGGTTGTGATCGCGACCGTCGAGATTCTGCGCGTAGGGCGTGCGGCCAAATTCCCCGGCCCAGACGACGAGTGTATCCTGCAACAGGCCACGGGCTTTGAGATCGGTGAGCAGCGCGGCGATCGGCTGGTCGGTCGCGGCGCAGTTGGTGGCCAGATTGGTTTTAAGCAGGTTGTGATGATCCCAGGCGACCGTCGAAGCGATCTCGATGAAACGCACGCCGGCCTCGGCCATCCGGCGCGCCAGCAGGCACTGCCGGGCGAATTGGTCCTTGCCCTGGCCGATGCCGTAGAGCTGGCGAATGCTTTCCGGCTCGCCGCGCAGATCGAGCACACCTGGCACTTCGCTCTGCATGCGGAAAGCCAGCTCGAACGATTCAATCGCTCCCTCGATCTGCGGATGCACCACCTCGCGCTCCAGCTTGCGCTCGTTCAGCCCGCGGATGAGATCGAGTTGCGCGCGCTGCAGCGAGCGCGAGACTTTGGCGTTCGCGATGTTTTTCATCGGCGGTCCGGGCGCGACATCCTTTTTCAGGAAGGCGGCATAAAGATCCGGCAACTGCGCGCCGCCGATCTTCGTGCCCTGGCAGACGGCGGGCAGGAAAGCGCTGCCGTAGTTCTGCGCGCCGCCATTGTCCGCCGGAGGATTCAAGGTAATGAAGCCGGGCAGGTTCTCGTTCTCGGTGCCGAGCCCGTAAAGCGTCCACGAGCCCAGCGAGGGCCGCACAAACTGAAAACTGCCGGTGTGCATCTGCGCGAAGGCTTGCGAATGATTCGGCAGGTCGGTGTGCATCGAATTAATGATGCACAAGTCGTCCGCGTGCTTCGCCAGCCGCGGATAAAGCGTGGTCATCCACTGCCCGGACTGCCCAAATTTTCCAAAAGGATGCACGGACCCGAGCAGCCGGGCGCCGGCCGCGTCCCGGCCCAAGCTCGCGGTTTGGCCGCTGCGTTTAATCAGCTCCGGCTTGTAATCGAACAGGTCCACATGCGACGGCCCGCCGCGCATAGTGAGGAAGATGACGCGCTTCGCTCGCGCCGGAAAATGCCCCGCCCGCGCGGCGAGTGCGCTTTTTGCAGACGCTTGCTGAGCCAGCGCGGTGAAGGCCAGCCAGCCAATGCCGGAGGACATCTGGGTCAGAAATTGGCGACGGGAGAAGAAGGGAGGGTTCATCGGGTTTAGTCCGCGTGGCGGAACTCGCCGCCGGCCAGCAGCGCCTGGCAATAAAGGGTCATGATCATTTCCTCACGAGCCGGTGAATCTTCGACGCTGCCGCGCGCGGTCTGAAAGAATTCGGCGGTGAGTTTGCTTTCCGCTGCATCGGGCGGGCGATTGAAGCAAAGGCTGAAGGTGCGCCGGATGCGGCCGGCCTGAGTGGACTTCTCCTTCATCACTCGCCGCGCCAGCGCGGCGGCTTGTTCCTGGACAAACGAACCGTTCATCAGATAGAGCGCCTGGAGCGGGACGTTCGTTACATCGCGATTGCCGGTGACGAGCGTAGGAGTGGCGAAGTCGAAGTATTCCAGCACATCCGGAAGGTGATCGCGCAATGCCGGCAGATAGACCGAGCGGCGATGCGAGCCGTCGAGATCGGCGGGGATCTTCGGGTTGAAGCCGATCAGCGAAACGGAGGGTCCGTCGAGCTCCGCGACGAGCGAAGCGGGTCGGCGCGAAGTGTCGAGCAGGCCGGAGACGGCGAGCATGGAATCGCGGATGATTTCCGCATCGAGCCGGCGCTTGGGCGCGCGCCAGAGCAGACGGTTATCGGGATCTTTTTGAAAGGCTTCCGCGCGCCAGGCCGAGGCCTGGCGATAGCTGCGCGAGAGCACGATTTCACGGATCAGCGCCTTCACCGACCAGCCGCCGTCCATGAGCTTCAGCGCGAGATGATCGAGCAACTCGGGATGGCTCGGGTGCTCGCCGCTGAAACCAAAATTGTCCGTCGTGCGCACGAGGCCGGCGCCGAACAAGTGCCGCCACACGCGGTTCGCCATCACGCGCGCCGTGAAGGGGTTTTCGCGGTGCGTGAGCCACTGCGCGAGCTCGAGACGCCCGCTTTGTTTTTCCGGCGGCGCGCCGAGGCCTTTCACCTCGATCACCCGCGGGAAGCCGCGCGGGACTTTCTTTCCGGGATGCGCGATCTCGCCGCGTGCATAGAGCGCGGAGTCGTGGATCTGCGCATCCTGGACGCCCATGCAGAGCGGCAAAGCGCGGCCGTTTTCATCCACGCGCTCGAGCTCCCCATCGATGCCGCCGCGCCTCCAGTAGCGGCCGATCGCCTTTTGCAGGGCCATGAAATAATCGCCTTTGAGCTCCGGGCCCGCGGCCCTGGCCTTCTCCGCCTGTTCCTTCTCCGCTTTTTCCTCGCGATCGATCGCCGCCAGCTCGGCCTTCAATTGCTTCACCCGCTCGGCGGTCATTGGCTGGTTGGGGATGAGCTGCCCTGGCAACTCCGGCAGGCGGATGAGATCGCCCTCGTTGTTATTTTCCGAGTCGATCCAGTTGCCGAAGAAGGTCTTGGTGCTCTTGAAGACTCCGGCGAGCGCGTAATAGTCCTCCATGCTGAAAGGGTCGGACTTGTGATCGTGGCAGCGCGCGCAGGCCACCGAGCTGGCCATCACCGCGCGGGTGACGGTGTCGAGTTGCTCGTCCGCGACGTCCGCCGCGAACTGCTCCTGGTTGAACTCGCCCAACCCCTTTGCTCCCACGGCCAGGAATCCGGTGGCCACGAGCAGACGCGCGCGTTCCGCGTCATCCCTTGCCCGAAGCAGGTCGCCCGCGATCTGCTCGGTGATGAAGCGGTCGAAGGGCACATCCGCGTTCACCGCATCGATGACGTAGTCGCGATAGCGCCACGCATGAGGAAACGTCAGATTGGCCTCGCGCCCGTTTGATTCCGCGAAGCGCGCGACATCCAGCCAGTGCCGGCCCCAGCGTTCGCCGAAGCGCGGGCTTTGGAGAAGGTCATCCACGATCTGTTCATAGGTCTTATGCGACTCGCGCGACTCATCCAGAAACTCCGCCGCCTGCTTCGGGGTCGGTGGCAGGCCGATGAGATCGAAGTAGAGCCTCCGCAACAACACCACCGGCGTCGCATCCGGGGAGGGCGCGAGCTGGTTTTCCTCCAGCTTCGCGAGCACGAAACGATCGAGCTCGCGCCGCGCCCAATCCGGCTGCCCCGGCGCCGGCAGCTTTGGCGGCACCGGTTTTCGATAGCTCCAAAACTGCCTCGCCGATTCCAAATCGACCGGCGGACGGCTCGCCGCCGTGACTGGCGCTTCCCGCGGATCGGGCGCGCCCGCCTTGATCCACGCCTCGAGATCGGCGATCACCGCGTCCGCGAGCTCCGCCTTTTTCGGCGGCATCTCGAGATCAGGATCGGTGTGTTTAATCGCGGTGAGCAGCAGGCTTTTCGCCGCATCACCCGGCACGACCGCCGCGCCGCTGTCGCCGCCGGTGCGCAGGCCCTGGCGGGTGTCGAGTTGCAGCCCTCCCTTCGATTTGCCTTCCGCGACGGAATGGCATTCGTAGCAATGCTGCACGAGCACCGGGCGAATCTTCGATTCGAAGAAGGCCGTGCTCGCGGCATCGTCGCTGGCCCATGCGGCGGTGCTCATGGCCAGGCCACAGAGCAAGCCGGCGACGTGGGATGCATTCGTGTTCATCGGGATCTTGGCAAGGCTGACGGGAATGAAAGGCTTACACCAAGCGACGGCGTTTTTCAGCGGCTTTAAACTAAAACTGAGGTTCCGGGCGGGTAGGCGCCGATGGAATCATCGACGCGGCGGCTGAATTGGCGGACGGGGTCCCGCGGGGGTTTGAGTATTCGGCGGGAGTGGGGAGGAGGCGGGTGAGTTTCGGGAATTATGGGATGAGGTTTCAGGGCGGGCGCCATTGGCGCAGGAAGGCGCGTCTTGACAGCGCGTTTCTAGAGCTGACCCTGTTGGCAGCCCCGAATGGCGGCACACCAGTCCGCAGCATCAGGCAGGGCTTGGGTGTGGATGAGCGATTATTCGCGGGCGGCTCACGGGAGCAGGTCCACACAGACCAGTTCACGGGCATCGCGGAGGAACAATTTGCCGTCCGCGTAGGCGGGGTTGCACCAGTTGTTGCCGCATACTTGCGCCCGGCCCAGCTCCTTGAATTCCTTCGGGTCGGCCGCGACGAGCACCAGCTCACCGGTTTCGGTGAGCAGCAGCAAATTCTCGCCGAGCACCACGATAGCGAGATGCGCCATTTCCGCCGATTTCATGGTGAACCCTTCCTTGGACCACATGGACTTGCCGGTTTTCGTTTCCAGGCAGAACAGGTTTTTCTCCGGGCCAAGGCCGTAGATATACCCGTCCACCGCGACGGGACTTGAAAAATTCACCTGGTGATCCTTGGTCTGCCACTTGACGGGTGCGTTCCATTTCGGGGCGCCGCCTTCCGCGGCCGCCGGTTCGGGCGCAAGCTCGATACCCATCATGCTTTGCTCCTTGGACGCCACCATGACGATGTTGCCGACGATGACGGGGGTGGTCACATGACGTCCGTGAGTGGTGGTCAGCGGAATGCGCCAAAGCAGTTCCCCCGTCTGAAGATTCAGGCCGATCAAACCTTCCACGGTAAAGGCCACTACCTGTTTGGGCGCGCTCCCGGCGATCAGGGAGGTGAGGGGCGCCGCATTGGCAGCACGGTCATTCTGGGATTGCCAGAGCACCTTGCCGGTGAACTTGTCGAAACACACCACGCCGGCGCCGTTGGGATCGCCCACCAACGCGAGCAGGCGATCTCCATCCACCCACGGAGAAGCCGTGAAACCGTGGCGCTGCGCTCCCTTTGCCAATCCGCGCTCCGCTGGCACGCCCGCGTGAAACTCCCTGGTAAAATTCACCCGCCACTTCAACTGGCCGTCGGCCACCCCCAGGCAGCGCAATTCACCGTTGCAAGACTGCGCATAAACGCGGTCGCCATCCACCAGCGGCGCGCAACGTGGTCCCGGTGCGGTCTGGCCGTTTTTGAAGGTGCCATCGAGTGGTGCCCGCCAGAGTTCGCGGCCAGTGTTCCTGTCGAGCGCGTGAATGACTTCCTTGCCCTCCTGGGCGTCGAGGTAAAAAACTTTGTCCCCGGCCACCACAGGGGAAGCCAGACCTTCGCCGATTGCGAGTTGCCAGACGCGTCGGGGTTCGCGCGGCAGAGATTGTGGAAAAGCACTCCCGGGGGGAGCATGGCCATCGCGCGCCGGGCCGCGCCAGCCGGGCCAATCGGCCGCGAAACCGTTCGCGACCACCAGCATGATGAACGTCATGATGGCAGCACGAATGTTTCGCATGACAATAAACGGGTTTTTTATGGGTAGGTGAGTCAGTATTCTCATTGGTTTTCCGCTGTTTCTTCGTCATTCGACGATCGGGATGTCCTTTCGCACCTTGAGCCGGCCGAGCTTGTGTTCGCCAATCAGCCAGACTTGCAGGCTGCCGGCTTTTTTCAGCAGCTCCGCGGGGATGGTGAGGGATCCGTTCCGTCTTTGCTCCTCGGTGAGGAAGAGCGGATGGCGGCCGTAGCTGTCGGCCGAGTGCCATAGATAGACCGCGATGACGTTCATGTTCTCGGAGCTGAACCCGACTTTCCAGCCACCGGAAAGCGGCACGCTGCCGGCAGGCAGGCGCAGGCCGAGTTCGCACACGGCAAACTCGCAGGCCTGGCTAAGCGTGCCGTCCTGGTGCACGACGTGTGCCGTATAGTCGCCGCAGGTGTCGAAGGTGCGTTCGCGGACGCCGGGGCCGTCGAGCGCGATCTCTTCCACCATCTCGCCGCCACGCCGGATGACGAGCGCCTTCACTCCGAGCTTGTCGCGGTCCATGACGTGAAACTTGACGGCGCTTCCCCGCTGATACGGCACCCAATCGCCGAGATCGAGCAGGAGCGTGCGATTGATCTTTGGCGGCACGGCGTCGGCCTCGTAGTTGGGGAAAAGCAGCGGCTCGGAGCGATTGGCGCCGCGCCACGCGTCGCGATCGGTGATGCGAAAGAGCTGCTTGTTTCGCGACGCGAGGTGCGCATTGAAATTCGCGGCGCTGCGATCCGTGGTTGCAGTCGTCGGCGGGCGGCTTTCCTCGACCCGGACGGAGACGACGCGGCCCTGGTCATCCTTCGTCACTCCCGTGACCATCTCCACGTGCGAGCCGGCGGTCTCGGTGGCGTGCGGCGTGTAAATCACGTCGCCGACTTGCGCGGCTTCGGCCGACTGCGGTTCGACCAGCATGATCCCTTCGCTGATCGCCGGGCCGTAACGACGGCTGACCTCCCACATGCCGCATTGCAGAGCGTAACTGGTATAGGACGAGCAGACGCTGCCGTAGAACGCGGCGGCGTTGTCGACCTTCCCCCTCAGGTTTTCGGTGTAGAGCACGCTGAGCGGGTTTTCCACGGCCGCCTGGAAGGTCCGCAGGGAGATGTCGAAGCCGATGTAACGGCCCTCCGACCTCACACTGGAATAGGGAACGCCGGTGTATTGCTTGCCCGCTTCAAAGTAGCCGCCCTTTCGATTCGGCATCGTGCTGGCGACCGGTGTCCATTTTACCTGGGAGAGAATGCGAGCGTGCGCGGCGGCGCGCTCCTGCCAGCGCAGCACCGAGTTTTTCTCCTGAGTGTTTGCGGTATTCTCCGCCGCCCGCAGCTCGCCTTGCGGCATGAGAAGGGCGGCCATGGCGGCGATCCATGCGCGGTGAAGGATGTGCGAGGTATTCATACGCGAAGAGAGCAGGAGGGAGAGCGTTCTCATGGCGGCAGTACCAAGGCGCGCTCCTCACGCCCGCCGCAGCGCGCGTTCGAGCAGGTTGCGGGTCATGCGTTGCACGCGTTCGTCGGGGCCGTGCGGGCGGCTCCAGTGCGACCAGGGCAGCATGTGGCCGGGCGGGATGCGAGAGGCCCTGCGCCCAGAAGATGGTCGAGGCGTTGAAGACGAAGTTGCCTTTCGGCCCGGGATAGATCGTCGCGGTCCAGTGCTGCGGCGTGACACCGCCGACCCACGCGGTGCCTTCGCCGACGACTTCCAGGCCGGGAATGGCGGGCCGGATCGCCGTGATATTCCCAGCCGATCAAGCCGGGGATGACGTCGCCCTTCTTCATGCCCGTGCCTTCGAAGATCCAGTGCTCCGGCTTCGCGCAGATCCAGTCGCCGCCGCCGTTGACGGGGTCGACGTTGCGCGCGCCCATGAGGAAGCCTTCGTCGGGTCCGCGCTCCGGAAAGGGCCCGTTTTTGTCCGCGCGCTCCTTCGCGTGCGGCAGATCGCCACCGTAAGGGCCGCCGCGGAAGATGATCCGGTTCGGCTGCCCGTCGCTGCTGGCGCGGAAGGGCGTGACCCAGCACACGGAGTTGCCGGAGAGGAACAGCAGGTTCACGCCGGCGTCGCGCATCTTCTCCACGCTGCGGTACTGGCGGATGTCCCAGTACTCGTCGTGGCCGACGCTGAGGAAGGCCTTGCACTTCAGGCCGCGATCGGGCGTGAGCATGTCGCTGTTCGAGCAATAGCTCACGTCGTAGCCGTGCTGCTCGAGCCAGTAGGCGAGCGGGAACTCGAACGGCAGGAACTCGCCGGAGCCGACGGTCAGCGGATCGTTGACGACGCCTGTGTATTGCGACTCGCGGCCGTAGGGGCGGTCGAAGCTCACGTCCGCCCACGGGCCCTGGCCGCCCTTGCGGGTGCGTGTAGAGCGAGTAGTCGTTCGGCCAGCGGTTGTAGGCCTGCCAGGTGTTGTCGCTGCACTGGAAGAGGATGTCGGCCGGGCGTTCGTCGCGGACGATGAAGACGACGTAGCTCTGCCAGTAAGCCTCGTTCGCGGCCTCGGGGACCGTCGTCAGGCGGCCGAGGTAAACGCCGCTCGGCCAGTCGGCCGGAATCTCGAGCTTGGTGGTGACGGGCCAGCGGCACTCGTGCAGAGCTTTTTCTCCGGGCTGTGGCGTCGGCTGCGTGGTTGCGTCGAATGGCCCCAGGTCCTGCATCTTGCGCGCGCCGCGGCCGCCGTAATAACCGAGCCGGAAGATCTCCATGCGGAATTTCCGCGCGGGTTTCGCCGAAACCATGATGTCCACGGATTCGCCGGCCAGCACGCTCTGGCGCGAGCAGTAGCCTTCGATCCACGGCGACCGGTACTGTTTGCTATCGACGCGGACGCGGGTCAGTTGCCAGTCGAGCGCGCCCGCCTTCGCGTTTTCGGCGCGAATCAAATCCGGGGCCGCGGTCGGAGCGGCTTGCGCAGGACGCGAGGTGAGTTGCGCCGCAACGGCGGCGACACCGGTGGCCGCGATGAATTGCCGACGGTTGATGGGAAATGGTCTGTGCATAGTTTGCGTGTTCAGCGGCTGCGGCTCGTAGCGGCGCACGATCTCACCACCCACTTCAGTATTGTGCGGCGCGCCCGCGATTTACTTCGCCTTCTTTGGGAGATTGAGCACGGCGTCATGTGCGCTCGCGACGATGGCCATGACTTGATCGATGAGCTCCTTCGGCACCTTCGATTCCTCGAGGCTTTTCTGAAGGTTTCCGGCAGTGGCTTGGAAGTGGGCTTCGGTCAGCTCAAGATCCTGGTGCGCGCTACGCAGATCGGAGCCCGTCCACGGAATCGGTCCGCCGAAGGCAGCGGCGAGGAATTCCTTCTGCTTCCTGCGCTGCCGTTTCATGCTCACGTCCTTGAAAACGTCTTTCACGCGATCATCGGCGAGCATCTTCACGTAGAATAACTCGATGACCGCATCGACAGCGTCTTTTCCACCGAGTTTGTGGTAGAGGCTGTTTTCGCGATCCACTTTCCATTTGGCGCGACTGGTCTCGTCGGCAAAGGCGTAGGTGTTGCCCTCATAGACGAGCGTGATCTTTGGGTCGGCGGGCTTGCCGGTGACGGGGCAGACTTTGTTGACCTTCTGAGTCGCGGTCGTTGCGGCAGGATCAGCGGCGCGCGCGGGAATGAGGAGATCGGAGATGCCGATTGTGATGACGAGGAGGAGTGAACGGGCGGTTTTCATGGTTGAGGTGGAGCTGTGGGTGGAGAGGGAAGTGGACGGCGATTCTATGGGTGGAGCGACGCTCCCTCCAGGACCAGACCCTTCTCCGGGTCGGGGCGGCCGATCACCACGCGTCCGCGGTTACCGAGGTCTTTGATTACGTTGTTTTTGCCGATGAGAAACCGCCCGTCGGCGAGTGGGGCGATGCCGAGCGAGGCGTCGAACTCCCATTTGCCCGTCAGCCGAAATTGCTCATCGGCACGCAGCAGCATCTTCGGCACGCCGTAGCAGCCGAACCACCACGAGCCGGCGGCAAAGGCCGCGGTTTGAATGCCCTTGTCGGTGTGCCCGCTGGCGAGGACGTGGCGTTTCACGAAGCGGAATTTCTCGTCGAATTCGTAGAGATAATTCTCGTTCACGTCCGGCGGCAGCCCGCCGACGACGAGGAACTTCCCCGCGTAAAACGCCATGCCGCCCGCGCCGTGGACGAGCTCCGGCACGGGATGCCGCGCGAGCTCGGCGAGCGTCTCGCCGTCATACACATAGACCCACGACTCGGCCTTGCCGGGCGGCTCATTGAACTTCCCGAGATTCACCGCCACAAACACGCGGCCTTTGTGAAAGCAGAGGTCGCCGTGATGATTCGCCACCGGCGCCTGCCTGAGAATGCGGCCTACGGTGTCGGTCTTCACGAGCGCATCAGTCCAGCTCCAGAAAATCGCGGCGCGTTCATCGGTGCAGATGCCCTGCAAATGTCTTGGATACACGCCATCGCACGTCGTCGCGTGAAAATCCGCGCCGATCGCGAAGGACGCGGACAGCAGCGGAGCAATGATGAGGAGATGGAAACGCGAGATCATGCGGTTTCGGGGAGGAAGGTTGGAAAAACCAGGCCTCGCCCTTGCGGGATCGGGCCGACGATTTGAGCGGCATGCAGCTCGACATTGCGCGCACCCCACGAATACGCGGTTCGCACCAGGCCCGCGGCGGCGCAAGGCACGAGAAAGACCGCGCAACTGCCGCGCCGCGCATCAAGTGCGCGCCAGAGCAACGCGGCGCCGGCGGCTTCGTCGCGTGCGATGCCGGGGCCGATCATGCCGCACGCCGGGTGATGGCTCGCGACGAGCACGCCGTTCACTTCGCCGCGCTCGTCTTCCGACACCCACACCTTCCAGTCCCCGACTTCGTTGCGCACGAAAAAGGCGTAGTCCTTCTCGCGGCGGATCCCCTGCTGCCCGTGCTCGAAGTTCGCGAGACGCGCGGCTTCATCGGCGCGGGCGAGTCGCACGCGGTCGGCGCCCGGCGGGGGCGGCGCGATCATGCCTTGCGCGGGCACGTCGAGCAGGAGGTCTTGAAACATCGTGTGCGGCACGAAGCCGTGCCGGCTGTAGAGCGAAAAGGAATCGAGGTTCAGCAGGCTCGACACGAGCCGCAGCGGCTGCCCGGCGGCGCGGGCGCGCTCGATCGCCACCTGCATCATCGCGCGCGCCACGCCGCGGCCGGCGGCTTCCGGCGCGGTGAAGACGATGCCGACGGCCACGTGGGTCTCGCGCGGATGGATGAAACATCCGCCGATCAGCTCGCGCGTCGCCACATCGCGCGCGGCGACCGCCTGGCCGGGATCGAGCGCTTCATACACCTCGGGGAACAACCGGAACGGCTCCGCGCGCTCGCCAAAGCGCGCGCCCTGATTGAGCCGCGATTGATACCAGTGGACGAGCGCGCGGTGCAGCAGCCGCGCGACGGCGTCGTGATCCTCAGGTCGCAGGGTATCGAGCCTGAAGTTGGAACTCGTGTTCATTCGGGCGCGTCCCAGAGTTTTCGCCCGGCGGCTTTTTGCAAGATCGCGGTCAGGTCTTCGTCGAGCAGGAAGCGCTCGCGCTGGAGTTGAAGGGCGGCGTCGGTCATGCGCGCGAGATACGCTTCGCGCGTGGGGTAACGCTCGCGCACCGCGGGCCGTGGGTCGCCCATCTTCTCGCGCTCTGTCCTGGTGAGCGCGAAGGGGAGCATCATCCCATCGAGCGGCGAGAGCACGCCCTCCGCGCCGAACTCTGCCGCGCGAAGATTCCAACCCGTGAACGTGCCGAGCGGGACGGCGACGTCGGGAAGCCGGATGCCGGCGGTTTCATTGCCGTCGGCATCCACCGCCGGGACCAGCGGGCAAAAAGCCGGACCGATCTTCGGCGGGATCGTGTCGGCGATCCCTTCGGTGTGAAATCGCGGGCCGAAATCCAGCCGCCGTGGTTCGTAGTAGTGATCGGGCACGTTCACACCCGCGATGCGCGGGAAACGCCACGATTTCAAATCCACCAGCGTGCCATCAGCGATGCGCGGGTGCCGGCTGGGCGGCGGCGCCGTGCCGTTGCTCACCCACTTGTCCAGCGCCAGGAGCATCGCGCGCAGGATCGGACCGCGATCGTCGAGCGTGTTGCGCGGCTGCTGGCAGATTCCAGGCGTGCCGTCGCCCGCGCCGAGATGCTGCGCGCCGGCCACCAAATAGACGCGCACCTCGGGCGGCAGTTCGATGTCCTGGCGCGCCTCGACATCCGTGTGCAGCAGCGACGCCGCGCGGCTCCAGTATTCGGTCGAGGTCTGCGTGAAGATCATCTTCGGCACATGGCCGCGAGCCCGTGCGCGCGCGAGCGTGTCGCCGGATTCGCCCGTCACCGGATCGGTCTGCGGCGCGGGCGAAAGTGGAAAAAATTCCGAGCCGGACAAGTTCCCCTCGTGGCAGGTGGCGTAGTCGGTCATCATGCGGAAGCGGTGATTGAACGTCCCCTTCCCCGCGCCGGCCACGTGGATCAACGCGCCATCGAACACCGCGCGCCGCGCCTCATCCGTATTGAATCCCTCGTAGATGAAGTGGTGGATCAAGCGCCCTGACTGCGAGATGCCGACGACGTAGGCGGCGTCGATCGCGCCCCCGAGCGGGTTGCGCTCAGCCGGTGCGTGGCGGAAAAACGACACGCAATCGCGCAGCGCCGAGCCCCAGCCCGGTGACGCGTGGCTCTTTCGCCGTATAAACGAGGTCATAGAGCCAGCCCGGGCGAAAGCCGTCCTTCACGTAGAGCTGCGCCGCATCAGGAACGAGCTTCCCGTTCTCCCACCGCCCGAACGCCCAGCCGCCCCGCGGAATTTCCACCGCCGGTTGCGCGCGGCTTGGGCGCATGGTGAGCACGGCCTTGCGATCATCGAGCGATACGGTCGGATAAGCGGCGAACACTCCCCACGGGCTCCAGGAAAACGCGCGGCTGAACACTTTCTCCGTCGTGCTGATCTCGACGGGCGCGCGGCCGGTGATCGTCTGCCCGTGCTCGCTGGCGACCGGCAACCCGGCGAGCAGGCGCCCGGTGGCGTCGTCGAGCACTTCGCCATTCCAGCCGCACGAGAGCAGCGTGTAGCCGTGGCGCAGGAGGAAGCCGTTGCCCGCCTGCGCGAACGTGCCCGGTGCGTTCGTGCGCTCGGCGTCGTTGAAGGTCCAAAGCGCCAGCATGTTGCCGCGATTGTTCACGTCGTAAAGGATGCGCCGGTTGCCGCGCCGGGCGTCCGCGGGCTTCAGCAGAAAAAAGTCCGTCCAGCACTCGACCCGGCCGCGCGCGTTGCGCGGCGCGAGCGCGAGATCGCAGATGCGCGCATTGGCTGGATCAGCCGGATCTACTTCGATGAACATCCGTCCGGCGATTTTCTCGTAAGGCCCCGCCGCGCCAAACGAATGACCGCCCGCAAACGGCGCCCGCTCGCGGATCTCGACGCGCACGACTTCACCGCGCGAGCCGCGCGAGCCGAGGAAAAGCGCGAGCGCAATGAAAGCGGCCCGGAGAAAATTGCTCATGCGGTCATAAAGTGTCAGAGGTGCTTCATTTCAGCGTCAGCAGAAACGCGAGCAGGTCGCGGAAATCGTGCACGGTCATGGAATTTTCGAGGCCGGCGGGCATCATGGAGAGCTTCGAGGTTTCGTGACGCGCGACCTGCGCGATCGGCACGCGGATGCGTCCGGCGCCAAGGGCGTTGATGAGCGGCGACCCGTCCAGGCCGATGTGAACGAGCACGCCGGAATAGGCCGTGCCAGCCTTGGTTTCCACCATGTGATGCTCGTATTGCGGGGCGATTTCTCGAGATGGGTCGAGGATCGCCTCGATGAGCTTGCCGCGGTCCAGCGAGCGGGCGACCTTCGACAAATCCGGGCCGATGCTCGTCCCGCGGCCCTGCGCCAGGTGGCACGTGGTGCAGGCGGTCTGCACGCTCAGGAAGACCCGCTGGCCGGATTCGGCGTTGCCGCCCTCGGCCACGGCTTTGCGCCATTCGGCGGGGGAAGCCGGGCGCTTCGGTGCGCCGGACTGAAGAGCGGATGCAAGCTGCTCGGCGGGCGCGGAAGATGGATCGCGCAACGACGTGAGCTTTTCCTGCAACGCCTCCCGGACGATTGCATCGCCGGCGCGGAGGCGCAGGGCACGGGCCGTTTCCACTTGCACCTCCGGCGTGGGATCGTTCAGCAAGGTCGCCAGCGCGGAAAGTTGCGTCGCATCGCGCCAGGCCAGTGAGACGATCGCATCCGCGCGCAAGGAGGCGGGCACATTCGCATCCAGCGCGAGCGACTTGAGGGAGCCGGGCACGTCCGGATGCGGCGAGGCGGCGAGGGTCCGGATGGCTTCTCGCCGCACGAGCGCTTCGCCGTTGCGGGCGAAGTGCAATAGCCGCTCGGCCGTGCGATCGTCGATCGGAGCAGTGACGGCGGCCGCGGCCATCGCATGGAGCGCAGCGGGCTGCGCGTCATCGTGGAGGAGTTTGGCGAGCAATTGCTGCCGCACGGCTGGGGCGGGCTTGGAGGCAGGCGTGTAGGGTTCCGAGGCGAGCAGCTCGGCCGCGGCGAGATACGCTTGGAACAAGCTGGGCGTGTGGTGCTGCGCGACGGCGCGGCTGAGATCATCGGCGACGGCCTCCACCCGGTCTTCCCCGGCCCACCAGAGCGCGAGCAGGCGCACGTGCTCATCCGGGTCGGCGAGATGCTTGCGGAGAAGCGGCGCCGGATCACCGGGCGCGCCACGCCGCAACGCCGCCATCGCGCCGAGCCGCACCGCAGGATCGGCGTCGTCCGCAGCCTTCGCGGCCATTTCGCGGAGCGCCGGCCTGGCAAGCGCGGTGATCGCCGCGGAGCGGATGAACGGGTCGCGATCGACGAGAGCGGCCTTGAGCTCCTCGAAGCGCTCCGGCGCTTCCACAGCCAGTAGACGCTGGAAGCGCTGCGCGGCAGCATCTGTTTCCGCGAGCGGCTCGGCGTAAGCTGGTGGCACCGTTTTCACGCCCGGCCTCGCCGCCAGCCGCCAGATGCGCCCCTTCTTGTGCACAGGATACGAAGTGCGGTCGGCCCAGTCGGTGACGTAAAGCGAACCGTCCGGCGCCGCGGCGAGGTCCACCGGACAAAATGCTTCGTTAAACTTCTTCTCGCCGACCACGAGGTTTTCCTTCGTTGCACGGAAGGATGCGCCGTGCGGCTGCAGCCGATACATTTCGATCGCGGCGTCGCCCCACGATCCAACGAGCAGCGCGCCCGCGTAACCGGCGGGAAGCGCCAACCGGTCGGCCGAAAGAATTCCGCAGGGCGCTTCGCCCGTGCCGGTGAGCATCGGCAGCGTGCCGGGCAGCTCACCATCCCACCCATTGAAGACATGCGTATCGGCGTAGCGGCGGCGGTAGCCGTAGTCGCCGCCGGGCACCACGTGGAGCAGGCGGCAGGGCGGGCGGCCGCCGGGGTCGTTATCCACGCAGAAGAGCCGTCCGGCGCGGTCGAGCTCGAGCCCGAAGGGATTCCAGAAACCTGCCGCGACTTCCTGCAGCTCGCGCCCGTCAGCGCGGCAGCGGAAGACTTTTCCTCCGCGCCCGTGGGGAGTGTAGAGCGCGCTGCCATCCGTCCCGCGCAGCGTGTAGGCGGCGCTGAAATTCTCGCCGATGCCGAGATAAAGCCAGCCGTCCCGGCTGAAGGTGATTCCGTTCAGGCCGTTGTGCGGGTACTCCTGCGGGGTCTCCAGCTCCACGACGGTGGTCCGGCGCTCGGAGACGCCATCCCCATCGGCATCATGCAGGAGGACGACCCCGCTGCGATGGACCAGATAAAGTTCATCCGACGGCGAGAGCACGAGATTCATGGCGCTCTTGAACCCTTCGGCAAAAACCTTCGGCGCGTCGGGAATGCCATCGCTGTTCGTGTCGAGAAAGACCTTCACGAGATCCGCTTCCGGTCCGGCATAGCCGGTGGGCCGATGGTGCGTGTGCGACTCGACTACGAAAAGCCGATGGCGCCGGTCCACCGCGATGCCGATGGGGGTGACAATCTGCGGCTCGGAAGCGATGAGAGTGAATTCGAGCCGCGGGTCGCTCGACTTCGGCAGCGCAATCTGCGCGCCCGGTTCGGCCTGCACCGATGAGACGATGAGGAGGCTGATGGCGGTCAGCGCGATAAGATGACGGTTCATTCTTCGGGGAGGATCGCTGCTTCCGCGATGTGGAGTGTGGGACAAAGCCAGATCGACTGGGCTGCGTTCATTGCTGGGCCGGCTTCGCGGGCCAGCGTTCCTTGAATTCGCCGAGCGGCCACAGCTCATAACGCCGCACTAACATCTCGGCGGCTTCCGTCTGGAGCAGCACGCGGCCGGCGCTCGGCTTCGCCTCGAAGCCTTCGTTCACGAGCACGCCGTTGACGAAGTATTGGAGCGTGTCGCCCTTCGCGATCACTTCCAGGCGCGTCCAGCCGTCGCCTGCGGTGTCCACATCCTTCGGGCCGCGGAAGCCTTTCTTGTCGGCCCAGTCCTCATCGCGATGTTCCCAATTGATACGGCCTTTGGTCACGGCCTGGCGCGGGCTCCCTTTCTTCCAGATCTTCTCCTTGTCTCGGTCGAGCGCGAACTCGCTGGTCAGCGAAGTCGTCAGTTCCTTGCCGTCCGGTAGTTTCGCGGAGAGGACGAGCACGTCACCAACACCGCCCTCAATGATCTGCGCCTCGATGCTCGCCATCCAGGTTCCGCCCACCGTGCCATGCGGTCCGTAAGCGTGGAGCAGGATGCCGTTGTCGCGCGCTTTGTCTTCGCGTTTGCCCCACGTCCTCGGCCCCCACTTGTATTCGAGGACGAGATGGTAGTCGCGGTGGTTCTGCTTTGTCGCGACGTAGCCGTAACCACGGCCGCTGATGTGAAGTTGCCCGTTCGTGAACTTCCAGATTTCTTTCGGGTCGTCCTGCAATTCGGCTTTCGGGTTCAGATGATACTCCACGTCACCGGCGCGGATGACTTGGAGGAGGTCGATCTTCTTCGTGACCGGCTGCGCCGAGGTTGTGAGCGGCTCCGCCAGCGCGGTAGCAGCGAAGACGAGGAGGAGTGCGAGGCAGCGGAATCGCAGGGAGTTTGAGTGGCGAATGATCGGAGGCATAAGTGGAATATCGGCTCGCTAGACGAGCGGCGTTCGGCCGGCCACCGGCACTTCCCCGACAGGCAGCTTCATGTCCCAGCTCAGATTTTTCGGGAACGTGTCGAGTTGCGACGTGAGCGCTTTTTCCCACGTCACTTCCTTGCCGGTGTAAGCGGACATGCGGCCCATGACGCCCATCAGCGTGCTCTGCGCCATGCGGTCGCCGTCGTTCGGGATCACGCCGGCGCGCAGCTCGGCGAAGAGCTCGGTATGCTCGAGTTGATGCGACGAAAGCTTCGGCCCCTGGTAGCGCCACGGCTTCTCCCCGAAGATCTTCGCCTCGTAGCCGACGAACGTCGCGCGGCCTTTCGTGCCGATGATGAGATCGTCGTGCGAATTGTGGCAGCCGTCCTGGTAGCGCGTCTTGAGAAACGCCATGCGCCCGTCGGCCCACTCGTAGGTGATGTCGAACTGATCCCACACATCCCCGATTTTCACCTGCTGCCGCGCACCGGAGCCGATGCAGCGCACCGGCGGCACGTCGTTATAGACCCACGCGATTTTATCCACGCTGTGGACGCTGATCTCCATGATGTAGTCGCCGGACAGCCAGTTGAAGTAGTGCCAGTTGCGGAGCTGCCACTCCAGGTCGGTCTGCCCCGGCTTGCGCTCGCCGCTGAAGCGCGTGAGCGGATTGCCCATGCGCGTGGAGTAGATCGCGAGGACGTCGCCGATCTGCCCATCGCGGATGCGCTGGACCGCCTCGCGATAGCCCAGCTCGAAGCGCATCGAGAAGCCCGCGCGGATCGCGAGGTTCTTCTGCTTCGCGAGCTTCACGGCCTCCATCACCATGCGCACCCCGGCCGGGTCCACGCCCATCGGCTTCTCGCAAAAGACGTGTTTTCCCGCCTCGATCGCCGCCTTCAGGTGCAGCGGGCGGAAGCCGCCCGGCGCCGCGATGCAGACGAGATCGACGCCGCTCGCGAGCACCTTTTGATACGCATCCAGGCCGAGGAATTGATTCTCCTTCGGCACCTGCACGCGCCCCGGCGTGTCCTTGAACTGCGCGCCGATCACGCCCAGCGACTTCTTGATCTGCTCGGGGAAAACGTCGCCCATCGCGACGAGCACGCTGTTGCTATCCGCCGTCAGTGCCTGCGCCGCCGCGCCCGAGCCGCGCCCGCCGCATCCGATCAGCCCGATCCGAATGCTTTTGCTGGTGATGTCTTCCGCCGCGCGGCTGGCCGAAAGCGGAAGCGCCGCGGCGGCCACGGCCAGGGAGGATTGCTGAATGAAGCGCCGGCGAGACGGTAAGGACTGGGGAAGCGTGTGGTTCATGCGAGAGGTATTGTGTCACGCGCGGAGCACTTACCGAGGATTTCCGCTACGCTCATCCGCCCGCGGCCAAGCGTTCTTGCGATGGCCGGGTGGCGTCCGCACAGTCGCAGCCATGAAGTCTCTGCTGTTGGTCATCCTTTTCGCCATCACTGCCGCCGGACAGGAGCCGGCGCGCGACGCCGTTTTCAAGAAGTCGATCGACGAAATGTTCCCGCGCCTGGTCGAGACGCGGCGCGACATTCACCGCCATCCCGAGCTTTCCAATGAGGAGAAGCGCACGGCGGCGCTGGTGGCCGATCGGCTGCGCGCGCTCGGGCTCGAGGTGAAAACCGGCGTGGCCGGGCACGGCGTCGTCGCGCTGCTCAAAGGCGGCCGCGCCGGCAAGTGCGTGGCCGTGCGCGCCGACATGGACGCGCTGCCGATCCGCGAGCTTGGCGACACGCCGTACCGCTCGCAGAACGTCGGCGTCATGCACGCGTGCGGCCACGATGTCCACACGACCGTGGCGCTCGGCGTGGCGGAGCTGCTCAGCAAACATCGCGACCTCATCAAGGGCTCGGTGAAATTCCTCTTTCAGCCCGCCGAGGAGGCGCCGCCCGCGACCTTCAAGGGCGAGTGGGGCGCGAAGCTGATGATCTCCGAGGGCGCGATGGAAAACCCAAAACCCGACGCCGTCTTCGGCCTCCACTGCGCGCCCCACATTTCCCCCGCCGGCGCGACCGGCGACGAGCAGCACCTGCTCAGCGCCGGCCAGCTCGCCTACGCGATCGGCCCGGACAGCGCGAACAGCGACCGCTTCCACGTCGTGATCCGGGGGAAGATGGCGCACGGCTCGGCGCCGCACCGGGGCGTGGACGCGATCGCCGTCGCGGCCGAGGCGATCGGCGCGCTGCAGCTCATCCGCAGCCGCGAGACGAACACGCGGCAGCCGCTGGTCATCACGGTCGGCACCATCCAGGGCGGCCAGCGCGAAAACATTCTCGCCGAGCGCGTGGAATTCGCCGGCACGGTGCGCACCTACGACACGGCCTTTCGCGACAAGGTCATCGAAAAAATGCACCGCGTGCTCAAGGGCACCTGCGACGCGCACGGCGCCACGTACGAGATGGAGTATCGCAAGGGCTACCCGAGCATCATCAACCACGAGGCGCTCGTGCAGGCGACGCTCCCCGCGTTCCGGCGCCTCGTCGGCGAGAAGAACGTGATCGAGGTCATCCCGTCCATGGGCGGCGAGGATTTCTCCTACTTCGCGCAAATCGTGCCCGGCTTTTTCTTCCGGCTCGGCGTGGCCAATGAAGCGCGCGGGATCACCGGCGGCGTCCACACGCCGATGTTCGACGCGGACGAAGAGTGCCTGAAGACCGGCGTCGCCGCGATGGCCGCCGCCGTGTGCGAGTTTCTCGATTCGCCTCGCTGACGAATTGCCGATGGCGAAGCGTTGGCTGGCCACGCTGCGTGGCCGGAGGTGTCCTCACTTCAATCACGCCGGGTCCGGCTCGCTCTGCCCGACCGCGGTGAGCATGCCGCAGGAGTGGGCGTGCGGCCCATATGAGCTATCGGAACTGCAGCGCAAACACGTCGGCGTCCTTCATCACGAAGCGCAGCCGCACCGGGCGGCCGGCGAGCGCGCTGACGTCTTCGCCATGCTTCCACCGCACCGCGCGTTCGATTTCGTTGCCGATCGTCTCGATGCGGGGGCTCAGCGCGAAGCCGGGGATGGGTGCGCCGGCTTCATCCTGAATCTCGATGCGAATCCCGCCCGCGGCGGAGGTGGAAAAATTGAGCAGCAGCCGCGAGCCCTGGAAGGTGAGGGGTTTGGTGGTCATCTCGCCGCCTTCGGCGGGCGCGTGCAGCGAGGAGAAGCCGTCCAGCCGGAGGCTGTAACGCCGCAGGTGCGCGGTCGGCTGGGCGTAGGCTTCGTTGACGTAAGCGGACATTTCGGCCGGACCGGTTTGGACGACATTCAGCGCGGGATAAGTGGAGCGGGAGACCCAGTTTTGCGCCCCGAGGCGCGGCCGGATGAAGGCGCCCAGAAACGTGCGGTCGTAGATGCCACCGCCGCGCGAGGTCAGGAACACGGCGTCGGAAGTGTCCTTGAAATATTTCGGATGTACCTGGATCGCCTGCGCCTGTTCGTCGGTCAGCACCTGCCGGCCCGGCATGAAGCGGGCGGCCAGCGCGACGTAGAGATGCGGCGCGCGGAAGTAGGGATGCGTCTGGCTGGTGTAGAGGTTCTCGATCACCGTTTCGCCGCCGTCCGGCCCGCGGTATTCCATCAGCGTGATGTTGCGCCAGTTCACGAAGTCGTCGCTCTCCGCGCGGCAGATGCGGCGCATCTTGTCCTTGAAGACTCGGAAAAAGGCCAGGTAGCGCCGCTCGGCGGGCGACCAGAACGCGAGGTTTTGCGAGTCGAACATGTGCGGATAGGGAAGCCCTTCCTTCGTGATGACCGGTTTCTCCTGGAGCTTTTCCCAGCGCAGTCCATCCGCGGAGACAAACGCCGCGAGACCGGTCCCGACCGTGCCGCCGAGCGCTTTGTAGCGTTGCGCGGCGGGCGCCGCGGGATTGGTGTCGAGCAGCGGGCTGAAGTTGTGGCAGAACTGCCGCTGCGCGAGGATGACATTGTTTTCCCGGCTGCCGTCGATCTCGACCAGGCCCAGCTTTGGTTTGCTCCACGCGAGGCCATCACTCGACTCGGCGACGCACGTCACCTCCGCTTCGCCGTCGGCTTGCGACGCCGCCTTGCCGCGATAGTAGGCGCGGTAGCGCGGGCCGTCGTGGATGATCGTGACGTAACCGGCGAAGGGGCCTTCCCACGGCGCATCGAAGCGAAAGGCGATGCCTTCGTCGCGCGGCGCGTGCGGCGTGAGCTGCGCGCCGCGAAGCGTGTCGATGAGGTAGCGATCGGCGAAGATCTCACGCCGGCTGCCGAGCTCGATGGGCGAGTCGGCGGCGCGGCCGAGGCTGAGCGCGGCGATGGCCAGCGCGAGGCTTAGGCAAAGACGGGATGGAATCATAGGACCTGTGAAATCATGGTGGGCGCCGCGGAAGGCCGCGAGAACAGAAGCCGAGGCGCGCGAGGTGGCTGGGTTAAAGGCGCTTCACCTTGAAGCTGCGGAACTCGACCGGATCGCTGTGGCCGGCGAAACCGATGTAGCCTTTGCGCGCGTCGAGGCCTTTCGGCGGTTTCGCGATCTGGCTGCGGTCGAAGGTGTCGATGTCCACGTCGAGGATCTTCGTGCCGTTGAGGGTGACTTTGATCTTCTGTCCCTGCACTTCGATCTCCTGGAAGTTCCACTCGCCGGCCGGGCGGAGATAGCCGTGCTTCGCGCCGACGCAGAAGGCGAGCGAGCCGTGATACTGCTCGGGCGTAAGGCCGGGTTTGCCCGCGGCGGCTTGCTTCGCGTTGTAGCCGTCGCTATCGAGGATCTGGATTTCCAATCCGTCCGAGCCGGAGCGGCCGCCGAGCGGCGTGCGCAGGGCGATGCCGTTGTTGCCGGCGGGCGGGAGCTTGAACTCGACCCGGATGATGCCGTTCTCGAACTCCTCCTTGCTGAGCAGGTCGCCGCTCTGGCCCGGCTTGCAGACGATGGAGCCGTCCTTCACTTCGTAGCTCTCCACCGCGCCCTGCCAGTTGCTGAGATCCTGGCCGTTGATCTGCTCGACGAATCCGGCGGCGTCGCGCGCGGCGAGCTCCTTGTTCGCCTCGTCGGCGGGGATTTCGCGGACGAAGATGTTGCGCCAGCGCACTTCGTTGCCGTGGGTCTGAAGCTGGATCGGGCCTTTCGGAAACGCCGGGTCTTTCATCCAGCCGTTGGGCAGCTTCTCGGCTTTCTTTTCCGCGGGAGCGCCGGGCTTGCCGTAAGCGAGATAGCCGGCCTTCCTGTTCGCGAAGAAGTTTTCCAGCACCGCGTTGTCCACGACGGTTTCGCCATTGAGGGCGACCGTGACGCGCTCGCCGATCATCCGAATCCGGAAGCGGTTCCATTCGCCGAGCGGCTTATCCATTTTCTTCGATGGATCCTTGCCGGGCGCGCCCTTGCTGTTGTTCCAAAGGCCGCCGGAGCCTTTGTCCTGGCCGAGTCCGCGCGGATCGCCCTTGGTCGTGTCCCAGATTCCCACCTGCGGGATGCCGCGCAGATACACGCCGCTGTCGCCGTCGGGCAGGAGCTTGAAATCCACGAGCAACTCGAAGTCGCCGTAGTCCTGGTCAGTGGTGAGGTAGAGGCCCTTGCCGTCATTGACGAGCTCGCCGCTCTCGACCTTCCAATGCGCCTTGATGTGCTCAGGCCCCTGTTTGCCTTCGGGCAGTCCGCCTTCCACGGATTTCCTTTTGTAGTCCGCCCGCTCTTCGGGCGACATCTTCTGCAACTCGGTCGGATCCTTCGTGCTCCAGCCGTACCAGCCGGTGAGGTCCTGGCCGTTGAAGAGCGCGGTGAAGCCGGCGGGCGGCACGTTGTTGTCGGCGAGGGCCGGCATGGCGGCAACGAGGAGGAGTGGGAAGAGGTGGTGGAGTCTCATGGTGTTTGGATTCGAGGATGTCGGGAAAGGAGGTGATCGGGCGCTTAGGCGCCGGGTTTCTTTTCCATGCGTTCGGGGGAGAGAGGGGTCGGCGAAGCGGCGATCTTTTGCCGACCACACACTTCATCGTAACTCAACTGGCGGCGTTCGAGCAGCCCGCCGCCCGCCTGCCAGATTTCGTAGTGCAACGTCGGCGGCGAGGCGCTGGTGTCGAAATCGAGCACCATCCAGAGCTTGCCTTCATCGGCGCCGGTGAAGCGCTCGGGATTTTCCTGGAGCGTGGCATTGCCGCTGCCGAGAGGGCCGCTCGTGAATTCGAGGAAGCGTTCCTGAACCTGATAACCGGCGCAGAAATGGCGGTCGCCGGAGAGCAGGATGACGCCTCCGATTTTCGAAGCCGTGATGTGATCGAAAATTTCCTGGCGCTCGCGAGCAAACGACGACCAGCAATCGGGCTGCGTCAGCGTCTGCCACTCGCTCCCGCAGGCGACCACCTTGAACCGCGCTTTGGAAGCCGCGAGCCCGTCCTTGAGCCACTGGAGCTGGCGGGCGCCGAGCATGGTTTTCGAGCCGTCCTCCTTCGTCTTGTTCGGCGTGCGGTAGTAACGGCTGTCGAGCATGAAGAAGTCCACGCCGTCGCGAGAGAACCGGTAGTAACAACCGGGATTACCCTCTTCGCCGTAAGCGGGATTCGCCCACCACTGTTTGAAGACGCGCAGGCTGTCCTCTTTGCCGGCGGTCGTGCCGTCCGAGTTGTTCGGTCCGTAATCGTGGTCGTCCCAGATGGCATAGACGGGCTTTTCGCGGATGAGTTGCGCGAATCCATGCACGGTTCGCTGCATGTGATAGTAGTCGCGCAGCAGCGCCGGGTCCGTCGTGTCGCCGTAGTGGTTGTCGCCGAGCATAAGCAGGATGTCCAAATGCGCGCGCGCAGCCATTTCGCCGAACGCCGCCGCCGCGTCGTGACCGCGACGACCGACGCAGGAACCGAAGGCCACGCGCAGTGGGCCGCGACGCTCGGGGGCCGCCGCAGTGACGAATGACGGGAAGGGCCGCGCGAGCGCAGGCGTGCCGTCAATCACCGGCGCGTAGTAGTAGCGGGTCGCTGCGGTGAGCCCGTCCACTTGCACCTGACTGGTGAAAGACGCGTCCTCGACCATTGCAGGCGCCTCGACGACGCGACCGTCCGACAAGTCCGATTGCAGGCCGATCCTGAAAGCGAGGCGTCCCTGATTCGATCCCTTGGCCCACAAGCGCGCGGTGTGATCGGCGACATGGCCGATCATCGGCCCGGCGTGCAGGAAGGCGGGGCCGGGCACGGGCGCGATGACCGGCACTGGGTCGAGCTTTTCCGGCGCGGGTTTGCTGGCTGCCTTGGCGGGCGCAGGAACGGACTGCGCCCCCAATGCGACTGAGGTGGAGAGCAGCGTCGAGGCAACCAGGAATTGGCGGCGGGTGGTTTTCGGTGTTTGGGACATGGGAATTTGGAGCTCGGAAGGAATTCGCTGTCGTGAACCGTCGTTATTTGCGCGAGGCAAAGTAAGCCTCAAAAGCCTTCGCGAGCCCCCCGCCGAACGTGACCCAATGGCGGCCGAGGGCAGGTTCCTTCAGCCCGGCGATGTAGTTGCAGTGAAATTCCAAGATGGCCGCGTCGATGCCGAAACGCGCGAAGAAGCCTTCGCCGAGCGAGCCGGGGTTGCGGAAGCTCGGCTTCGTGGAGCCTTCGGTGAACCAGGTGTGCTCGTGGAGGCACTTTTCGAAGAACAGCATCCGTTGGAGATGTTTCTCGCCCTCCGGACCTTCGGGGCGGCTAAGGTGAAGCAGGCCGCTGCCATCGTTGTGAAGGTCGAGCGCCAGAGAAGGGCGGCGACCGGCCTGGATCTCGGTGTCGAGCCATCGTTCCAGCGCCGCGTTTTCGGGTGCGAACTGCGGATCGGCAGGTTTGTCCCACTGACGATTGAGATCCTTGCCGCCGAGATTGAAACGCGTGCCGCCGCGCTCGACGCCATCCTTGTTCGCCATCGGCAGAATACGCACGCTGTAGCGCGCGAGGCACTTCTCGGCCTCCGCGTCGCCTTTCAACAGGCGGCGCACGAGTCCTTCGACGACCCAGTTGCCCGCCGGCTCCCATGGATGCGCACGCGCACGGAGAAAGATGCGGTTCGGAGTCTCGTCGCGACCCACCCCGATGATTTCGAGATCGCGGCCCTGCACGGTCTTGCCGATGGTGCTGATCTTCACGAGCGGGTGCGCCTTTATTTCGTCGATGAAGCGATGCAGATCGGAAAGTCGATACGGCTCGGCTCTCGCCACAAAAAGGGCATCGGCAGGCATCTCGAGGGTCACACGCACGCGACCGGCTTCGGGCGATTCCGTCGGCACGGGCGTCCAGTCTTTGCCGTCCTGCGAGATGACAACCTGCTTGAGCTCCTTCGCCACGGAGCCGGATCTGCCGTTCCACACGTTGTCGAGGTTCTTGAACTCCAGGGTGACTTTGCGGCCTTTCGGAGCCTGAATGCGAAAATGGAAATGGCCTGCGGCGCGATTCGGCGAGTTCCGCTCGTGATCGTAGTTCAGGTTCACGAGCACCGTGCCGTCGGCCGCAAACTCATACCAGAGCGGCGAGGCGTTCTCGAAGCTGGTGTCGATGAAATCGATCGGCGCGGGTGGCGATGCAGGTGGAGCGTCGGCAGCGAAGGTGGAAGCGGCCGCGAGCAGCGAGACCAGGAGGAGCAATGGCGCGAAGCGTGTCATTTTGAATGTGAAAACGGTGTGGATGATGGCGTCCATTCACGTGTGCTCTTGACGACGCGGATGCGGTCCCCAGCGCCAAGCTTTCCATAGACTTGCTTCGTCCACTCGTAAGCGGGCGGCATTTTGCCGATGAAGGTGATGGGGCGCGGATAGAGCAGCGCGAGATTCTGCGGCAGATCGCCGATGCGCAGGATGCCGAGGAATTCGGCAGTCTCGGGTTTCGTGTGGCTTTCGGGCGGAGCGTCGAGGATGAGCTCGCCGATCTGCGGATCGAGGAGCGCGGCGTAGATGGCGAGCGCGGCGGTTTCGCCTCTGCCAAACAGCACCATTGCGTCGATCGCCGGTTCCTGCCAGATGAGCGCGGCGCCGGCGAGCAGGTCATTCACCTGTCGCTCGGGCAGCGTGTGGCCGAGCAGCGGATACATGCGCCGTAGCGTCCATAGATAGCCGGGTCCGACGGAAGTCGCGCCGGTGTTGCGCACCTCGACGCCCGCGCTGGCAAACTCCGGCGCGAGGCCGGGCCGCGATGAGCCGCCGCCCGTGAAGGTGCTGCGCGCCTCGGGCTGCATGGCGAAGACGACCATCGGCGCCGGCGTGGCGCTCTGCTGCGCATGCCGTGTTTTGACCGCAAGCGTGAGTCCATCGGCGGTGTCGAAGACGCGCGTTCCATAGACATCGCCCTCCTTGGTGCCGCCGTCGGCGAGCTTATCGCGCGGGCGCGGCGTGGAATCTGCCGGGGTATGGCGGAAGGTGATTTGGCGCAGCTTGGCGAGCGCTTCCTTTTGATGCGCCTGCCACTGCGACTCGGTATCGGGCAGCGACACCTCTGCCGCTTTCACCAGCCGCGCATCCATCTGCATCATCGTGTCGTCCTTCGGCAGCTTGCCGCCGAAGACGAGCAGGTTTTCCTCCGGCTCCGCGAAGTCGGTCACGTCGTCCTGCACCGGCGTGGGATCATTCTTCAGGTGCGTGTTGAAGAAGGTGAAAATCGCCTGGCGCAGCTTCGGCGTGTAACCGTGCGGCGAGAGGTCCTCGACCAGCTCAAACTGCTTCGGCATTCCCAGCGCGGCGTATTGATGACGGATGCGATGCGCGACATCGCGATAACCCGACGGCCGCCACAGCACGTCTTCGCTGCCGGAGGCGATCAGGAAAGCGCGCGGGGCGATGAGCGCACCAATGTCCGGCCAGCACCAGCGATGGTAATTGATCCAGAACGCGCAATCGCAGTGCCCGTCGGTCGCGCGATCCACCGCCATGCGTTCGATGCTGCCGCTCTGGCATACCGGCACCACGACCTTCACGCGCTCGTCCGCGGCGCCGAGAAACCACGACATCGCGCCGCCGCCGCTGAGGCCGGTCACGCCCATCTTTTCGCCATCCACATCCGGACGGCTTTGCAGGTAATCGAGCGCGCGCATCGCGTTCCACACTTCAATTCCGGCCGGGGTGTAACCGCGGCTCGGCCAGTCCCAGCGGTCTTTGCGGTATGTGCCATGATGCATGCCCTGGCATTCCCCGAGTTGCACGGGATCGAGCACCAGCGCGACATAACCGTGCTGGCCGAACCAGCGCGGATTCGCCTGATACGGCGAGTTCACCTTCCCCTTGGTGTGGCCGCAGAGGTAAAGCACCGCGGGCAGCTTGCGGGTGATTTTCGCCGGGCGGTAGAGGTTCCCCGCCACGTGCGCGCCGGTCAGGCTTTGGAAGTGAATTTTTTCCACCACGTAATCGCCGCGAGCGAGCACACCGGTGACCGTGGCCTGCAGCGGCGTGCGATCCGGCAGCGGCGAAAGCCCGAGCATCTCCAGCCACTTCTCCCTTCGTTCGGCGAGCGAGTTTTTCCACGCCTCCGGCGTCAACGGCTGCGCCAGCGAAGCGCCCGACACTGCCCTCGCTTCCTGGCTGATGCTGCCATAGAGGGACAGCGCCTGGGCGTGAACATTCGGATGCGCAACCAAACCGAAACCGAGGAGATGGAGCAGGAGGCGGGGTTTCATGAGAAAGGTTCGGGAAGGGGAATCCGATGACGACGACTGTGGAGACGTGCCGGAGCTATGGGCGCAGCGGCTCACCGCTTTTCAGCTCGCCGAGCATCTCCACCAGTGCGTCGGTCATCTTCACCGAAGCGTCGAGCTGCACCTGGTTGACGCCGATCCACGTCTCGTAGCCGCCGAGTTTGTGCTGCTCAGGGGTCGGCAGGTAGCCGTGCGAGCCGTTGGCGAGGGAGATGTTCATCAGCGGCTGGATCGGGCTGCGCTGCTTGAGCTCCAAGCCGATCTCCGCGAACACCTCGAATGGCATCGCGGCGATCGCCAAGTCGCCGATGCGGTGCGTCTGCACGATCACCTCAATGGTCGGGGACATCTCCGGCGAAGCGTAGGCGAGCACGGTGCCGTAGGTGCTGTAGCGGCTGGTGCTCTTGGGCTTGATCTTGCGCGCTTTCACCGCCTGCGCCCATTCGAGCTCCTCCTTGGTCGGGCGACGCCGCTCGAAGGTGAGCGTGCGCTGCACGGAGGCGAGCTTCACGTGATCCCGCCACTCGAGCGTCTGGTGTGCCTGCATCACCTTATCCGCGCACAGGTGCGCCACCTCCCGGGCCTTCTCGTAAGGCGCGTAGCGCTTCTTCGGCTGCGGGCCACGCCTGGCCAGCTCTTCATCGGAGTAACGCTCGAGGTTGTTCACGTCGCCGCTGGTGCCATGGGCCATGATGCCGACGAAGGGCGGATCCTGCCGGCCGGCGCCGAGCAACTCGCCCACGCGATCGGCGAAGACCGCGAAATAGTCCGCCGAAATCGCACCATCCATCCCCCCGCCGACGTAGTGCAGCCCGTAGGATGCCAGCAGCGCGAGCGGCTTGCCCGCGGTGGACTGCACCGCGAGGAAGGTGATCTGCGGATCGACGGGGCCGGCGGCTTTGAGCAGCCCCTTGTAACCTGGGTTTGTGTCCACCTGCTCGAGGTTGTCGTGCGCGCCGTAAATCGGGCCGCGCTCAGGCTTCAGGAACCATCGGCGGTTGAAGAGCGGCGCCGGTTCTTCGACGACGCCCCAGCCGATCCGCGCCGGTTCGAGCTGGTTGACTGCGCGCGCCACTCCGTCGGCGATCCGCCGCATCAGGAACGCGCGGTAGTCGAAATAAGGCTGCCCTTCACGCTCCTCCAGCGAGGTGCCGGAGGAGGTGTGCGTGTGGGTCGCCGAAATGAGCACGCAGTGCGGGGGGATGCCGGTCGTTTGCTCGATGATCTGTTTGGCGCTCGCGGCGACTTCCGCCGAGAGGTGCCGCAAGTCGCAGACCACCAGCGCCAGCTTTGCCTGCCCGTCATCGAGCACCAGGCAGCGAGCGTGCAACTCATCGTGCACATGCGTGGCCGGCGGCCGGCTGGAGCGACGGGCCTGGTGCAGCCCAATCGGCGGCGTGATGTTACTCGTCGCGGCCCCGGCGCGCAGCACGGGCTTGTCCGGCGCGGCGTCCGCGGCAAGCCCGGACGCTGCGAGCGCGAGGCAAAGGCTCAGGCACAGGAGGGAGCTTTGATGGCGTAGTTTCATGAGTCTCTGGGGGTTGCGGTGAGTGTCACCCGTTGCGAGCTAGTGAAGCTTCAAAAGCTCCTCTTGCGTCCAGGCATCCTGCCGATTGATGAGGCTGGATCGGAGCTGTTTGACGGTCGCCGGTTCGACCGGCGTAGCCATGTGGCCCCACTCGCGACGGATGTAGGTGAGGATCGATGCGAGCTGCTGGTCGTCGAGCACGCCAAGGCCGGGCATGTCGAGATTGTAGCCGATGCCTTTAACCTTCAGTGGCCCGCGCACGCCGTGGAGGACGATGCGTCCGAGCCGCTTGATCGGGCCGAGGACCCACTCAGAATCGGCCAGCGGCGGCGCGAGCCCTTCCATCCCGAGTCCGTGCGGCTGATGGCACGCCGCGCAGATGGCGGTGTAAAGTTGTTTGCCCGCGTCGAAGCGCGACTGCTCCTCGACGGTGAGCGGGATGACGGGCGCTTCGGCGGGCACGCCGGCCTTGCCCGGCCAGATGAAGAGCGGGTCGATTTTCGTGAGCGCGATGCCGTTGGCGGTGTCCCCTTTTACCCGCATCTCGACGAGCGCCGCGGGTTCGGCGGGCAGCTTGATTGGGTTCTTCGCGGTCACCGTCGGATTGGCCGCGAGACTTTTGAGCAAGGCGAGTTTGCAGCTGCCGGCTTGCGCGCCGATGAGCGCGAAGAGTCGGTCGATGCGCGCGGGCTTGCGTTCCGTTTGCACGCAGCGGGCCAGTGCGCCGAGGAATAGTTCGGCGGGCGGATTCGGCGGCTGCCATCCCGGCGAAGCGAGGAGTGTTTCCAAAAGCTCGAGTTCCCGTCCGCCGAGGCCGGTCAGGGCGGCATCGCGCAGGAAGACGTGGTCGGCGGCGCGCAACGCGAGAGCTGCCATCGCCGCATCCGCCGCGGCGTCGCGGGCCTCGCCCAGCGAGAAGGCCAGTTGCAACTGCACTTCCGGCGCCGCTTCCGAGCCGGCAAGGGCGGTCCATCGGGCAAGCAATTCCGCGCGGTTGAGCGTTGGCAGCAGGCTTTCGCTCACCCGCACGGCGGCGGCGCGCACCCGCGGATCCGTGTCGGCAAGCGCGCGATTGGCGATCGGCCAGCTCAAGGCTTGGAGCCCGTCGAGCGTCCACAGTGCGTGCATCCGCCCGAGCGGCTCCTTGCTTTCCGCCGCCAACTTTTCGAGCGCAAGAATGACCGTCGGGTCGCCGCGCTCGACGAGCAGCCGCTGCGCGGTTTCGCGCCACCACGCATTCGGATGCGCCAGATGCGTGACAAGTTGCGCCGCTGTTTCCTCGTGCAGTCGCGGTCGCAGAGTTCGCCTGCTGTCTTCCGGCACGATGCGCCAAATCCGGCCGAGACCGATCGGCTTGTCGAGGCCCTGCTTCTCGATGTGCTGACGCAGGTAGGTGGTGAGCGAGATGCGGTGCTGCAGGACGCCGCGATAAAAATCGACGACGTAAAGCGCGCCATCGGGACCGGTGGTGAGATTGACCGGCCGGAAGCGCTCATCAGTCGAGGCGAGGAACTCGCGCTGCTCGTAAGCCTCGCGCGCGGTGAGGGTGCCGCGCGCGGCGGTGAGGATGTTGCGCTTGATGAGATTGCCCGCCGGTTCGCAGACGAACGCGTTCCCGTAAAACCCGGCCGGAAAAAGATCGCCGCGACAAATCCACGGTGCGCACGCGGCGGTGAATTCTTTCAGCTTGTAGTCGCGCAACATCTCGGGCCGGTAGCCGCGGTTGATGCCGGGATTGACGCGGGCCGGCCATACGAACTGCTCCGCCGCGACCTTCACGTTCGCCCCCGCGGCGCGGAGATGGTTCGGGTTCCGGCCGAGATAGTGCGAGGGCGCGATGTCGCCCCGGAGCTGATCGCTGTTCGAGTTGTGGAACAGGCGGCCGTAATCGTCCTGGCTCACCCCCCACTGGCCGCGGAAGGTCGTGGTGCCGCGTTCCCACTGGCCGTTGCGAAAACGGAATTTCGCGGTGTAGGCGCCGCTGTAGATCCAGTTGTCGAAAGCCCAGAGCAGGCTGTTCGGGGCGCGCTCGGGGTTCGCGAGCTCAGGGCGCTTGGGATCGACTTGCACGCCGTAGTCGCCCGCGACTTCGGTCTTCTCGTCGCACTTCCCGTCGCCGTCGGTGTCGCGGCAAAACCACAGTTTCGGCGGCGCTCCGACGAGCACGCCGCCGTGCGCGAGCGCGAGCGCACGCGGCATGATCAGCCGATCGAGAAAGACGTTGCTCTTGTCCATGCGGCCGTCGCCATCCGTATCAGTGAGGACGACGACGCGGCCGGCCGGCTGGTCTTCGCCGACACCATCGAGGTGCGGCATGTAGCTGCGCATCTCCACAACCCACAGCCGGCCATCCGGTCCAAATGTCGCGACGACCGGATCGCCGATGAGCGGCTCGCTGGCGACCAGCTCGACGCGGAAACCCGGTGCGACCTGGAAGGTCTTCAGCTCGTCTTCGGGCGAAAGCGCCGGAGAAGGCGGGACGAATTCAGCGGGTACGATCGGCGCCTGCGCCTCGCCAGCCTTGTCGCCGATCTGCGCGCGAAGCGGATGCGTGGCGGCAAGGCAGGTGAGCACGAAGAGGACGGCGCGAGTCATGAGGGAACGAGAGGAAAACGTCTGCTGAAGCGCGTCGCGAAGGTTCGCGAGCTATTTCGATTTCGGCGCCATCTCGCCGGCCATCTCGAGCAGCGCGTCAAGCATCTTTACCGAAGCCTGGGGCTCGAGCGAGTTCGTTCCTGGCCAGGTCTCATAACCACCCAGCGCGAAGTGCCGCGGGGTGGGCAGGTAGCCGAGGTAGCCGTTATTCAACTCCACCATAAACGATTGTTTCATCGGACTGCGCTTTTTGAATTCCAGGCCGGTCTCCGCAAATGTCTCGCACGGAAAAGAGCCGATGCAGATGTCGCCGATGCGCAGAACTTGGAGCGGAACGCGCGCTGGGTTCTCGGCGCTCGTGAGTTTCAACACGTGGCTGGCATAGATGGCCGGCATGTTCGTCTTGCCCGAGTTCGGAGCGGGATTGGCCAGCTTGTCTTTCGCCCAGACCAGCAGTTCCGCCTCAATCGGCCGCCAGGAGAGCTCCAGCTCACGAAAGCGCGCGTCCAATTCCGCGTTGTCTTTCCACTTCACCTTCGCCAGGGCCGCATTCACCTTGCCCGCCACGTCTTCGGCGACGAGGCGCATCTTCTCGTAGGGCTGATACTTTCGCTCCGGCTTTTTGCCATAGTCGTTGTTATTGATGTCGCCGCTGGTGCCGTTCGCCAACATCGGCACGAAAGGCGGTTCCTGGTCGGCAGCGTTTTGCAGCTTCACCAGCGCATTGCAGAACATCCCGTAATAGTCCGCGGAAATTTCTCCATTGGGGACGCCTCCGACGTAGTGCAGCGAGTAAGCGGAATAGACGGAGATCAAGCGCCCGCCCGGCTCGCGCAACGCGATGAACGAGATCGTCGGGTCGGTCGGACCGGCAGGCTCGAGAAGGTCCGGGCTCCCGGCCGGCGGATTCATTTTCGCTTCGTCGATCTTGCCGAACGGATTCGGCGGCGCCGTGCCGTCCTTCATGAGCCAGCGGCGGTTGAAGACGTGCTCGGGCGCCTCGGCGGTGCCAAAAGCGATCTGCGCGGGCCGCAGGTGATTGATCGCGCGGCGCACGCCATCGGCGATCCGGCGCGCGACGAAGCGCTGGTAGTCATCGAGCGGCTGGGAAACGTAGCGCTCTGCACGCGCGCTCGTCGCCGAGTGGGTGTGCGTGCCGGAGATGGCGACATGCGAGGGCGGAATGCCCGTGGCTTCCTCAATGAGCCGGCGCGCTTCAATGCTCACGTCGCGGTGCAGGCCGATGAGGTCGCACACCACGAGCGCGATTTTCGTCTTCCCATCATCGAGCACGACGCATCGGGCATGCAGTTCGTCATGCACTCCGGTCGCGGGAAGCGGGGCAAAGCCGCCGACGATTTTGCCTCCGAGCTCGGGCGTGATGTTGCTCGTCGCCGCGCCGGCGCGGAACGGTTCGGCCGCGAGTGCGGTGGTGGCCCACAGGAGAAGGCCGAGAAGGAATGAGGTGAGGTTTTTCAAGAGTGGTGGGGGTTGAAGGTGGAGCACGCCAGGCACGCGGGGTTTTGAAAATGACGGATCATTTCGATTTTGGAGCCACTTCCGCGGCCATCTCGAGCAGCGCGTCGAGCATCTTCACGGCGGCCTGCGGTTCGAGGTAGTTCGTCCCCGGCCAGGTCTCATAACCGCCCAGCTCGAAGTGCCGCGGGGTGGGCAGATAGCCGAGGTAGCCGTGATTCAACTCGACCATGAACGAATGCTTGATCGGGCTGCGCTTTTTGAATTCGAGGCCGATCTCCGCAAACGTCTCGCACGGAAAAGTGCCGATGCAGATGTCGCCGATGCGGAAGACTTGCAGCGGAACGGACACCGGGTTCTTGCCTTCCGCGAGTTTCAGCACTCGATCGGCGTAGATCGCCGGCAGGTCCGCTTTGCTCGAATTCGGAGCGGGATTCGCCGTCTTGTCTTTCGCCCACTTCAGCAGCTCTGCATCGATCGGCCGCCAGGAAAGTTGCAGTTCGCGAAAGCGCGCAGCCAATTCCGCTCCGTCTTTCCAATCCACCTTGGCCAGTGCCGCGCTGACTTTGGCCGCCACGTCCTCGGCGACCTTGCGCATCTGCGTGTAAGGCGGAGCGGATGGGCGCGGCGTGCGGAAGTTGACGTTGTTGATGTCGCCACTGGTGCCGTTCGCCAACATCGGCACGAAGGGCGGTTCCTGGTCGGCAGCGTTTTGCAGCTTCGTCAGCGCCGCGCAGAACATGCCGAAGTAGTCCGCGGAAATCTCACCGTTCCCGACCCCGCCGACATAGTGGAGTGAATAAGCCGAATAGACTGAGATCAGGCGCCCGCCGGGTTCGCGCAGCGCGATGAAAGAAACGGTCGGATCCGTTGGTCCCGCGGGTTCCGTGAGGTTCGGGCTGCCAGCCGGCGGATTCATCTTCGCCTTGTCGACCTTGCCAAAGGGATTCACCGGAACCGTGCCTTCCTTCATGAACCACCGGCGATTGAAGACATGCTCGGGCGCCTCGGCGGTGCCAAAAGCGATCTGCGCGGGCCGCAGGTGATTGATCGCGCGGCGCACGCCGTCGGCGATCCGGCGCGCGACGAAGCGCTGGTAGTCATCGAGCGATTGCTCGGAGGTGTAGCGATCATCGCCCAGCGCGCTCGCTGCCGAGTGCGTGTGCGTGCCCAAGATGGCGACGTGCGAGGGCGGAATGCCCGTGGCCTCCTCAATGAGGCGCCGTGCCTCGATGCTCACGCTGCGGTGCATCCCCAGAAGGTCACACACCACGAGCGCGATTTTGGTCTTTCCGTCATCGAGCACGAGGCAGCGGGCGTTTAGTTCGTCGTGGATCGCCGTCGCGGGAAAAGGCACGAAGCCGCCGATAATTTTCGAGCCAAGAGCGGGCGTGATGTTGCTCGTCGCCGCGCCCGCGCGCAGCGGTTCAGCGGCGAGCGCGGTGCTGGCGAGCAGGAGAACGGCGAGGATGAATGAGGCGAAGTTTTTCATGGATGGCGGGAGTTAAAACTTGGGCGATGCAGGGCCGGCCTGACGGCGACCGAGTGGGTGGCTGGGCTTTTGGTTCATGGATTTCGGCGGATGAATTTCTGCACGCGCCGGCCTTTGCCTTCGGCGACATAGACCGAACCATCGCGCGCCACGGCGATGTCGTGGCCGAGTTGGAATTGTCCGGGCGCGGCGCCGGCGGAACCGAATGCGTCCACGACCTGCCCGTCCGCATCGAGTTCCACGGCTTTCGCGCCGTCACCGTCGATGGCAAAAACGTGCCCCTCCGCCGTGACGCTCACTCCGTAAGGCCGCCCGATCTGTGGGCCTTTCCACTCCGCGATGAATTGGCCGAGCGCGTCGAAGACCTGAAGGCGCGCATTGCTGCGGTCACACACTAAGAGGCGGCCCCGCGCGTCCACGGCGATGCCGTGCGGAAGATTGAATTTGCCAGGCTCCCTACCCTTGCCGCCCCACTCGAACTCGTATCGGCCCGCGGCATCGAATTTCACCACGCGCGTATTGCGGTAGCCGTCGCTCACGTAAAAGGAGCCATCCGGCAGCACGGCGACATCGGTTGGCAGATTGAAATGCGTCTGGTCAGCGCCTGGCTTGCCGCGCTCGCCGAGCGTCAGCAGCAGCTTTCCCTCGCGGGTGAACTTGAACACCTGATGCCGCCCCACGTCGGTGAGCCAGACATTGTCGTCGCGGTCGAGCGTCAGCCCGTGCGGCATGATGAACTCGCCGGCGCCCCATTCCGCGAGCAGCTTCCCGCTTTTTCCATCGAAGACAGCGACGGCCGGCCGGGCGATCGGTTCGTCGGGAAAGGGCGTGCTCCAGGCGCGTTCATTGCGGTGGAAGACAAAAACGCCGCCGTGCGAATCGACGCCGACTCCAGCGCACAAGCCGAGGGTGCGGCCCTCTGGCAAGACGGGCCACTCGCGCACGACTTCGTATCGGGTCCCTGCGAAAGCCGGGGCGGCAAGAGCGAACGCGAGGAGGAAATTGAAACGCACGGATTGGCTCTTCTTACTTTTTTCCACTCGCTGACGACCATCAGAATGGCAGGGGCGTGTTTGGCGGAACGGCATCCTTCGGCCAGGGGTAGCTGGCACTGAACACCCGCATTTCCTCTTCCGTCTCTACCTTGGCGAAGGTTTCGTTGATTTGCTCCTCCTTCGCCCAGACGCGCTTGCTGTCGAGCCTCAGGTGACGAATGAAGAAGGGATAAGCGGCGAGGCGCTTGCTCGGCCCATAGTCGTGCCCTTCCAGTGGGAAATGGGCATTCACCACTTTATCGGTAGCCCCGTAGAGGCTGTAGATGTGTTGAATATATGGGAACTCCACCTCGGGCGTGTTTTTGGTGTAATCCGCACCGTTGGAAATGACGAGTTGAGGCCGTGGCGCCGTCATCGCGGCGATCTCCGCGTTGTTGGTCTTGTGATTCGGCCCCCAATGTACGGGCATGCCGCTTTCACATGGGCAGCCGCCAAAGAAATGGGAAGAAACCTGGCAACTCGGCACCGCCACCGCCACGCGCTCATCGAGGGCGGAAGTCATAAAGGTTTGCGTGGCGCCGCCGGAGTTTCCGGTCATGCCGATGCGCTTGGGGTCCACCCCTTCGATGGAAGAAACAAAATCCAAAGCGCGGATGCTGTTCCAGATGGTCAGGCGCAGGATTTCCGGCACTTTGCCGTGCTCCCAGCCAGCCTGCTTGGTGTCGCCATAGCCTACCATGTCATAGTGAAACACCACGGCCCCCATGCGCGCCAACACGGCGCAGCGGGTTTGGCGCGAGGGCAGGAAACGGCCGCCGTGACCGTGTGCCGACACGATGCCCGCATAGGGCGGCTTCATGCCCAGAGGCCGATATAAGGTGCCGGTCACATAGAAGCCGGGCCAACTGCGGATATAAACGCTTTCCGCGGTGTAGCCTTCGTTCGTCCGCTTGTTGGAATATACAGGATCAAGCGGTGGTTTCTCCGGCGGATTCGCGAGCCGTGCTCCTTCGAGGATGCCCTGGCGAATGGCCGCTTTCCGCTTTTCCCAGCTCGCCAGATCAGGCGTGGCCTTTTTGAAGGCTTCCAACTCGGCGATCGCTTCCGCCGGCGTTTGCGCGTTGCCCATGCGCAACTTCCAGCCGTCGGTTTGGGCCGCACTGCCCTCGGCTCCCCGGAGCGACTGGCCCCACCAAGCGCTGAGGAGAGCAGCCCCTGAAGTTTTCATGAAGGAACGCCGATCTTGAGCGGTCGAGAAAGAGTTTTGATCCATATTTGCTGGTGGTGACGAGCTGCGCTTCTCCAAACTTACTTTTTGCTTTCGATATACTCCTGAACCAGCACCGGCACGTCGCTGCAGATGGCATCCACCCCGAGGCCTAGTCCGAGAAAGTAATCATTGAGGTTATGCCCTGGCCAGCCGGTGACGATAAAACCCTGCTTCTGCGCTTCCTTCACGGCGAGGCGAGTCGTGCCTTCCATTTTCGCCGCGATCCGTTTGGAGCCGATCGCCTTGGCCGTTTCCATCAGTTCGGGAGTCAGGGGTCCTCCTTTGATCAGCATGATGTCCGCTTGTGGGTCGATCTTCTTGACGGCGATGAGAGGGCGCTGGTCAAAAGAGGTAAAGATATAAGTCGATCCTTGAGGAACATGGGCCGTGACTTTTCGATGCAGCTTCGCCGCATACTCTTCAATACGGGAATCTGGATAAAGCGCCGTGTTGCTGGTCTTCATTTCAAATTCCACATACATCCCCGGCTTGTCCTTCAGGTAAGCCAGCAAGGTGTCCAGGAAGAGCAATGGCTCGTTCTGCTTTTTGGAGTGGATCTTCCTGGCTTCGTCTGCCGCCAGGTGTTCGACGGGGCCTTGGCCGTGATGCGTGCGATCCAGGGAGTCATCGTGCAGGACCACCAGCTCGCCGTCCCTGGTCAGGCGCACATCGAGTTCATAACCACGAATCCCCTTGTCGTACGTGCTCTTGAAGGCAAAGAGCGTGTTCTCTTCAAACTCATGCGCGCCGCCTCGATGGGCAAAATGGAAGGGCTTTTTAACTTCTGCCTGGAGGCTCCCGAGGGGGGCGATCGCAGCGAAAGCAAGCGTGAACAGAGATGTGAGCGAACGTTTGTTCATGGAGATGTTTTGGATGCCGAGGCTGGCACGACCTCGCCTGCTCACCGCACGCGTTGCAGCAACTCCAGAGCTCTCGCGGCAATCTTTTCGGAGGCCTCCCGTTCGACGCGGTTGGTGCCAAGCCACGTCTCGTAGCCGCCGAGGTCGAGTTGTTTCGGCGTGGGGAGATAGCCATTGCTGCCGTTGGCGAGCTCGATGGTGAAGGTGTCCTTGAACGGGCTGCGGGCTTTGATCGCGAGTCCAGTTTCGGTGAAAACCTCAAAGGGGATGGACGCGATGCCGAGATCGCCGATCCCGAACGCCTGGATGAAGGCTTGGATCGTGTCCGGCTTCGCGTCGCGCAAGGACATCACCCGCTCGGCGTAGGGCCGCTCCAGGCGATGCACCGACGCGACGTCCTTCGGCTTGGCGAGAATGCCTTCGGCCCACTGGATCATCTCCGGCGTTGGACGCCGCACGGCGAGCTCCAGGTCGCTCGCGGCGGCCTTCAGCGGCACCCAATCCTGATACGTGAGTGTCTTCCGAACCCGCAGCACCTCTTGCGCAAGATCGTGGGCGACGAGTTTGATCTTCTCATACGGCTCGTATTTCACTGGGCGCGTCTTGCCGCTGTAGTCGTTGCTGTTTACGTCGCCGCAGGGGCCATTCGCCAACAGGCCGACGCACGGCGCGCCGAGCGCTTGCTCGATGCGGCGGCAAAATTCACCGAAATAGTCGGCCGACAAGTCCTCCTTGTTCACGCCGCCGACGTAGTGCAGCCAGTAGTTCGCCAGGAGCGCGATCTGGCGGCCATCGGTGGCCTGCACCGAAAGGCAATAGACCTCGGGATTTGTGGGCCCGGCGGGTCCGGCCAGACGCGGTATGAGCACGCTGCTCGGATTCATCACGACGCGATCCTCTCCCCCGAAAGGATTTGGATTCGTGATGCCTTCCTTCAGCAGCCAGCGGCGGTTGCCGACCCACTGCGGCAGCTTGCCCGTGCCCCACGCGATGCGGGCGGGCTCGAGATTGTTCAGCGCGCGTTTCATACCGTCCACCACGCGTGAGATCACGAAACTGCGGTAGTCCAGCGACGGATCTTTGTTCGTCAGGGTCGAGACGCTGGAGTGCGTGTGCGTGGAGGAAAACATCATGTGCGAGGCCGGAATGCCGGTGTCGGCCTCGAGCTTCTGTTTCGCCTCCTCCCAGACATCGCGTCCGAAATGGAGATTGTCCGCCACGGCAAAGGCGAGCTTGGTGGCGCCATCATCAAGCACGAGGCAGCGCACATGCAGTTCGTCATGCGCATGCTTCGCGACCGGGCGCGGCGCGAAGTTGCCCACGATTTCCATGCCCAGCGGCGGGGTAATGTTGCTTGTGGAAGCGCCCGCCTGGAGGACGCGGGGCGCGGCCGGTTTTTCCTGGCCGGAAGTGGGGGTGGACAAAGTTACGCCCAGGAAGGCGAGCCAGACGAAAAGAGGAGCGGAGGTGTTCATGAAGTTGCGTGATGCGTCGGAGCCAGCATCCTGGGGTGTGTTGTAGGTCCGAAAGGCGCCGGCGTCACCAATGTCACCTTGGCCCTGCGGGCAGATCCGCCGCAGAATTACGCCGTGCGGCCCATCAGTTCCGCGATGGGTTTGCCGTTGTCCACGATGTGCGTCGGCCGTCCGTTGAGGTCTTTGATCGCGACCTTCGCGTAGTCGATGCCGAGGTGATGATAGATCGTGGCGAGGAAATCGCTCGCGTTGCACGCGCGCTCCACGACGTCCTCCCCGCGCTTGTCGCTCGCGCCGATCACGCCGCCGGTCTCGATGCCGCCGCCAGCCCAGACATTGGTGAATGCGCGCGGCCAATGATCGCGGCCTGGCTGCACGGTGCCCGCGGGTCCGCTGGCCACGCCCGCGCCGGTGCTGCGGTCGAAGCTGATCTTCGGCGTGCGGCCAAACTCACCGGTGACAACGACGAGCACGCGCTGGTCGAGGCCGCGCGCGTAGATGTCCTCGATCAGCGCCGAGACCGCGCGATCGTAGGTCGGCATCCGGAACCGCAGCGCCTCGAACTGGTGCTGGTTCACCGCGTGGTCATCCCAGTTGTTGCACGCGCCCGCAGAGCGGTCCGCTCAGGCTGCTGGTGACGATCTCCACGCCCGCCTCGACGAGCCGTCGCGCGAGCAGCAGTTGCTGCCCCCAGCGATTGCGCCCGTAGCGATCGCGTGTCGGCGCGTCCTCCTTGCCGAGGTCGAAGGCGTCGCGCGTCTGCGGATTGGTCAGCAACGTGGCGGCCTGCGCTTCGAATTCATCGAGCGCGCCGAGCTCCCCCTCGCGGTCGAATGCGCGCTCCATCGTGTCCAGGCTCTTGCGCAGCGCGATGCGCTCGCTCAGGCGGCGCGTCTCCGCGGCGTCGGCGAGGCCGATGTTTGGCACCTGGAAGTTTGGACGGCTCGGGTCGTCGCTCACCGCGAACGGCGCATACGCGTCGCCGAGATAGGCGGGGCTGGAATATTCGGGCGAAGCCGGCGGCACGCCGATGTAGTTCGGCAGCGCATTCTTTCGCCCGCCTTCCTTGTGCCGCAGATAATGCGCGACCGCCATCCAGTCCGGCAGCCGCGGCTTCGGCTTGTCACGCGTGTCGGAATCGCCGGAAAACATCTGCATTGTCCCCGCCGGATGCCCGCCCGCGGTCTGGTGCATGGAACGCAGCACCGTGAATTTGTCCGCGATCTTCGCGTGCATCGGCAGCAGCTCCGTGAACTGCGTGCCCGGCACCTTCGTGCCGATCGTCTTGAACGGTCCGCGGTACTCGCTGCTCGCGTCCGGCTTGGGATCGAAGGTGTCAATGTGCGACAGCCCGCCCGGCAGCCACACCATGATGATCGATTTGCGCTCGTGCTTTGGCTTGAGCGCATTCTCGGCGCGCAGCCGGAGCAGCCCCGGCCAGCTTAGCGTCGCAAAAGCGGTGAGCCCGAATTGCATGAAGCCGCGCCGCGAAATCGGCACGGGACCGCGGCACGGGATGATGGAGGAATGTTCGTGGGGCATAAGGCGCTAAGGTGGCTTCGATAAAGATGAGCGATTCGCGGGCTGTTACTTGGCTCCAAAGGCGGCGAGTTCTTTTCCATTCGTGCCATCCCAGACGCGCAGGAAGCTGTCGTCGCCGCCGCCGATGACGACACTTGCGCTCGCCGTGCTAGCGGCGGCTTGCATGAAGTCGGGCAGCTTGATCGCGCGCACGGCCGTGCCGTCGTCGTTCACGATGCGGACGAGATTGTCGCCCGCGGAGGTGACGATTTGCGACGTGGCGCCGATGAATTGCAGCGACGTCACTTCCTTGCCCCAGCCTTCGATCTTCTTTTTCCGTTCGCCGTGGATCATGTCCCACACGAGCACCACGCCGTCGCCGCCGGCGCTCGCGAGCACCCGCCCATCCGCGCGGAAAGCGACGCCGAGCACGTATTGCGTGTGGCCTTCAAACAGGTTCGCCTGCCGGCCATTCGCGAGGTCGGTAACGCGGGCCATCTTGTCCGCGCCGCCGGAGGCGAGGAGCTTGCCGTCGGGAGAAAAGTCGAGGCTGAACACCGCGTCGGTGTGCCGCTCGGGCCAGTTCTTCACGAGCTTGCCGGTCGCGACGTCCCACAGGCTGATGTCGCCGGAGCGCGACGGCTCGCCGCCGCCGACCGCGAGCGTTTTGCCGTCCGGGCTGAAGCGCACTGCGTTCACGCGATCCGCCAGCGCATCGCCGTTGAGCGTCCGTTCCAGCACCCAGCGCGGGGCGGCGTTCGTCGTGAGGGTGATCCCTTTTGTCGCGGTGAAGGAACCATCCGCGTGGCCAAGCAGCGTCGTCTGCGAAGCGGCCCCAGCGCCGGCTTGCTCGATCGGCGATGCCCGAGGCGACGGCCCACACGTGGAGCCCGCCATCGTCGAAGAACGCGGCAACTTTTTGCGCGTCGGACGAGAAAGCCACGGCGAGCGGTTTCGCGCCCGGCTTCGTCAACGCCTGCTTCGCCGCGGCGAGATCCGCCGCCGCCTTGTCCTGCGTCTTCTTCGCGGCGTCCATTGCCGCATTCGCCGCGGCGAGACTGCGGCTGTTCTTTGCCTTCGACTCGGTGATGCGCTGCACGTCAGCCTCCGCGTCCTCAAGATTGCTCTGCACAGCGGCGAAGGCGGCGAGCGCGGCCGTCTCCAGCTGTCGTGGCACTCGCGAGCTTGTTCTCCGCGTCCTTGCGCTGTTTCTCGAGTGCCGCGTCGGGCTTGCCCTCGGGCGCTTTCGCGATTTGCGCCGCGAGTTCATCCAGCGCCTTTTGCGCGGCGGATTTCGCGTCCTGCGCGGGCTTTACGGCCTTCTCCTTTTCCGGCAGCGCCTTCTTCATCGCGATGATGGTGTCGTTTGCCTTCTTGAGCAGGTCATCGAGCGCCTTGTTCTGCGCCTCGATGCGCGCTGCTTCCGATTTCTGAAACGACTGCTCGAGGCCCTGCGCGGCGATCGTCCACTCCAGCGCCGCCATCTGCCGGCTCGCCGCAACGCTGCCGCGCAGCTCAATGATCGGTTTCACCGATGCCGCATCCCACACGCGCACCGAACCGTCCGCGCAGCCGGCGGCGAGTTGCTTGCCATCGGCGGACAGGACGTGACTCAGCACCGCGACTTTTGCCGCCTCGACGATCTTGCTTGAGCAGCGCCTCACTCGCCGGCGCAGCCGGCTTCGCTTCGCCCGATGCGGCGCCGCCTTTTTCCAGCCGCCAGATTTTCACTTCGCGAAAACTGCCGCTGGCGAGCCGAGTGCCATCGGGGCTGAACGCGAGCGATTGCACGAGCGCGCGTGCGCCCGCCGCCTCGAGAGCGCGTGACAAGCTGCCGCGTCGCGAGGTCGTAGATGAAAATCTGGTTCGCGCGCCCGCACGCGGCGAAGCGTCCGTCCTTTGTCATCGCGACGGTATAGATCGGGTTCACGCCCGGCGGCAGCGGCTGCCACGCGACCTGCCGCGCCTGTTGCACGGAAGATTTCGCGCCCTGGTCGATCCAGGCTTTGAGCAAATTGATTTCGCTCGCCGTGAGGTCCACCGCGCCCGATTTGTTGTTCGGCGGAGGCATGATCATGTCTCGCTCAAGGTGCGCCGCCGCCTGGACGATGAGGCTCTCCGCGCTCTTGCCCGCGACGATTCCAGGCCCGGACTCGCCGCCCTTTTTCATCAGCTCCGGCGACTCCATGTTCAGGTCACCCTTGGTCGTCGTCTTGTTGTGGCAGGAAATGCAGTTGGCCTTCAGCACCGGATAGATGTCGCGGTAGAAATCCAGCTCCGCGCTCTGCGCCACGAGCGGCAGCAAGATCAGCCACAAAGATGGTAGCAGGCGGCTCATTTCTTGTCCGCCGGTTTGACGACGATGCGGATCGGCGCCGAGACGAAAACATCAACCGTGTCCTTTGGCGTCGCGGCATCCGTGACGGTCTTCATCCGCTTCGCTGCCGCGGCCATCGCGGCATCCGCTTGCTTCTGTTTCTCTGCCGCGCGCTTCGCGGCTTCGGCGTCTGTGGCGGCGAGCTTTTTCGCTTCCTCAGCCGCCGCCGCTGCTTCCTGCCCCGCCTTCTTCTGCGCGGCTTCGGCGAGCGCCACGGCGGCGCGGTTGTAGCGGTATTTGCTCACCGCACTGCCGTAGAGGGCGAGGGTGTACTCGCCGGGCGGCATCTTGAGCGCGGCGAGATCGAGCACGGCTTCGTCGGTCGCGGCTTTGAGCGGGATGTCGATCTCCTTCACGCCCGCGAAATCCGCTCCGTAGGCTTTGAGCTTGAGCGACGTGCCGCTGAACTCCTCGCGCCACGTGACCTTGAGCGGGATCTTCAGCGTCTCGCCCGCGCTGGCTTCCCAGACTTTGTTTTCGCTCGCGGCGATGCTGACCGGCGCGTGCTCCGAATCGGTGACGGAGACGGGCACGTCGGCCATGAGGCGCGGGCTGGGGATCTCGCCCTTCGCATCGCGCACCGGCCACTTCATTGAGGCCACGCGGCATGGGCGCGTGACCGCGGCGCCGTTGATGATAGCGCGGCCGAAAATCTTCGCGAGCGAGAAGCCGCGCTTGGCGTCGCCGACAGCGCTTACGATCACGTGGCCGACGGATTTGCCCTTCGCGATTTTCAAGCCGCTCGCGCTGACGCCTGGCGGCAGGTTTTCCATCCCGAGCTCGATCTCCCCATCGAAGCCGTCGCGCCGCTGCACCACGACCTCGAAGGCCATCGCGCCGCCGGCGCGCAGGGCGAGCGGCTTGGAAAGCGCGGCGCGATCGCCGTTGCGCAGCGTCATGTGAACGGCCCAGGCGGCGAGCGAAAAATCGGGCGCGGCTTGGCGGACGAGGAGGCGATAGACGTTGCCCGCGTCGCTGCGCGTGCCGCCGAAAAGGTCGCGCACCTGCAGCCGATACGTGCCGTCTTCCTTCACCTCGAATTTGCCGTTCACGTCGGGCGAGCCGGCGTCGTAAGGCGGGCCGTCGTAGGAGTAGCCGTTGCTCGAAACTTTCATCGGGCTCGGGATGTCGTGGAGCTCCGCGACATCGGCGAGTTTGCCGCCGGGCATGACCCGCTGCACGAGCACGAAGGGATCGGTGTTCAGCCCCAGCCGTTCCGACGCGACCTCGACCCACCAGACCTCGCCCTTCTTCGCCGTGAACTCATAGGTATCCACGTCCGCCGCCGGAAAGAAGCTGCCGGCGATGTCGCACGGCAGCGCGATCTTCTGCGGCTCCGCGTTGTTCGGCTCGGCTTCGTTCGCGCTCGCCGTGGCGGCGAGGCCCGCTGGCGGCCAGGAGATCGAGCTCACCGTCGCCGTTTGCGGCTGGCGCGGCGCGGGTCCGCCGCCGGGCACTTCCTGCAAGGCGAGACGGTAAAAGTGCCGCTCGCCGCCCTGGAAAGTGAGGTCGCTCAGCTTGATCAAATACGTGCCGTCGGCGGGGGGCGTGAAGTCGAGCATGCCGCCGGTGCGATTCACCAGCAGGTCGCGGCCTTGCGCGTCGGCGATGATCGTCACCGGCGTGAGCCGCGAATCGATGCCGGCCGCCGCACACTCCACGGCGACGCGTTTTCCCTTCGCGCCCTGGAACGAATAGAAATCCACGGCGCGCTTCGTCATCGTCGCGTTGCAGATCGAATTCGTCTGCAACGGCATCGCGGCCTCGACGGAGTTGTTCGGCTTCGCGCGCGTGACTTCCGGCAGCCTGCCGACCGAGAACGCGCGCGCCGACGACACGCCGAGCCGCGACATCACGCGCGCATCGTGCATGCCAGTCGGCGCGTCTGGCGCGATGATGACGGTGAATTTGTTTTCCGCGCCCGCGACCGGCTTCGCGGTGATCTTCGGAGTCGAGAAAAGCAGCCCGCTCACTTCCTCGAGGCTCTCGCCCGTGATCGTGACATCCACGCTGGTGCCAGCTTGGCCGCCCATCGGCATGACGGTGAGCAGGCGCGGCGCGGGCAGGCAGACTTGTTGCGCAAGCGAAGTCGAGAGGAGGCAAAGGAACGCCAGGGCGGATTTCGAGGTCATGCGTCAGTGATTGTAGAGAAATTCCTTCGTATTGATCAGCGCCCAGAGGATGTCCTCGAAGGCGTCGCGCTTACGTTTATGCGGCTCGAGCGGCTGGCCCTTGGCGTCGAAGCGCGGTTTACCGAGGAACGCTTCGGCGATCTGCAACTCCTCCGGGCGCGGCTCTCGGGAAAACGCGGCGAGATACAGCTCGCGGATTTTCTCCGGTTCGGGCGCGGTCGATTTTGCGAGCAAGCCTGCGCGGCCTCCGCTCGCGCTGAGCTTCGCTTTCACGTCCGCCGCGTTCATCAGGTGCAGGCTCTGCCCGAGGCTGGAGGACTGCACGCGCTCGCACTCGCACACGCTCGCAGCTTCGGGCCGGCCGAAGACCTTGAGGAAGGGCGACGCACGATTGTAGCTGTTGTCGGGCAGCGAAATCGCGCGCGTGCCGGCGGGCAGATCAGCGAAGTCAGACTTCGCGCCGGTGATCTGGTCGATGGCGTCGAGCAGCACCTCGGCCTGCATCCGCTTCGGGTAGTAATGAGAAAAATTCTGGCGATCGACCGCATTGTGCTCGTTCGGCTTCGCGCTGAGCTGGTAGGTGCGGCTCTGCGCGATGACGCGCACGACGGCTTTCAGATCAAATCCGCTGTCGATGAAATGCTTCGCGAGCGCGTCCAGCAGCTCGGGATTCGTGGGGGGGTTCGTGTCGCGGATGTCGTCCTCGGGCTCGATGAGGCCGCGCTTGAAGAAGTGCTTCCAGTAGCGGTTCACGAGCGACTTTGCGAAGAACGGGTTCGTTTTTCCGCCCATCCAGTCAGCGAGCCGCAGGCGCGGGTCTTCGTCCGGGGGAATCTCGAGCGCCGGCTCGCCGAGCGCGGCTGGTTTCACCGGCAGCTTCGTCTTTTTGTTCTCCGTCTGCGCGACGCCGCGTTTGTGGAAGATGAGGTCTTCACCCGCGATTGCGGTCGGCTTGCGCCCGACCTGCGAGAAGAAGGCGGCGAATCGGTAATAGTCCTCCTGGCTCCAGCGCTCGAAGGGATGGTGATGGCACTGCGCGCAATTCATCCGCACGCCGAGGAAAAGCTGCGCCACGTCTTCGAGCTGCGTCGTCGGCTCCTTCACGCGCTTATACCACGCCACCGGCGGGTTCGACACGATGGTGCCGGTCGAGCCGAGAATCTCGCGCACGATTTGGTCGTATGGCTTGTTGGCCAGCAGGCTGTCGCGCATCCAGGCGTGGAAGGCGAAGTTCGCGGTGATGTCCGCCGCATCGTCGCGCTTGTTCTTGAGCAGCGTGGTCCATTTGTTTGCGAAGTAGTCGGCGTAGTCCGGGCTGTTCAGCAGCGCTTCGATCGCGCGGTCGCGTTTGTCCGGCTCCTTGTCCGCCAGGAAGGCGGTCGTCTCGTCGATGGTCGGCAAACGCCCGCCGATATCGAGCGACACCCGGCGCAGAAACGTCGCGTCATCGCACACGGGCGACGGCGGAATCCCGATCTGCTTGAGATTCGCGAAGACGAGCTCGTCGATGAAGTTCTTTGCCGGAGGCAGGTTCGCCACCGGGGCACCGAGCGGGACCGACGCGCTGTAAACTGACACCATGCCCTGATAGCGGACCATCACCGCGACGTTGCCCGGGATGTCGAGAATCCTGACCAGGCCCTCCTCGTTCACCTCGGCCATGCTCGTGTCGTTCGGCTCGTAGAGCGCGGCGCGCGTCACATCCCGGGACCCGCCGTGGAGTAATGCGCGAGCACCTTGAGCTGCTGCTGCGACTGGGTCTTCATCGTGCCGCGCTCGGGCTGCACCTCGATCGTGACGAGCTTCGGGTCCGTCTCCTTCCCATACGGCATCCCTTCGTTGATCCAGCGCACGAGGGTTTTGTATCCCTCAGAGGTCGGATCGAGCTGCTTCCCGCCGCCATGCGGCACGATGTTCGCCGCCTTGAGCACCAACAGGCTCTGCTCCGGAGCGCCGGGAAACACCCGCCGGCCCTTCCCCTCCTTCACTATGTGCTCGTAATCCTCATCCGGCTCGAAGCCGAGCAGCGACAAACGGAAACCGCGCTGCCCCATCCCCGCCTTCGCGTGACAGGCGCCCGCGTTGCACCCAGCTTTCGTCAGAATCGGCGCGACATCATTGATGAAACTCAGCGGCGCAGGCGTCTCCACGGCGAAACCGTGGGTCGCGAGCAACGCCACGACGGCAACGAGGAACGAACACCTCAATTTCAGATGACGGTTAGCGAGCATTTACGGTGTTTCGTATGGAGGAGGGAGGATTTACCCGCGGATTTCCGGCAACGCTCTGAAGCTCAACCCTCCCGCTGAAGAAAACCCGGGGGTATTTACGGCGTGCGCGCAGCGGGTTTGGCCAGATGTTTGTCGGCGAAGTCCATGAAACTGCTCCAGTCGTATTCGATCAGGTTGTGTTTTCCGGTGCGGAGGTGATAGCCGATGTGGCCGTCGCTCATCGGAGCGTCGGGCGCGGGCATGGTTGCGCTGGCGATTCCTCTCAAGCCGAACAAGCGGAAGACCGGGCTGGCATGCACGGCTGTGAGAAATTCGCTTTTCGGATCGGCCCAGGAGTCTTCCGTTGCGCTCGCAATGTAGAGCAGACGCGGGGCGATGAGCGCGGCGAGCATGTGCTGATCGAGCGGCAACTCCTCTTCGCGATCGGCGAAGGCTTTGTAGTGCTCGTTGAACCAGTGCGGGAACCCGCGATTGATGTCGCGGATGCGCTCGCCGGTTTTACCCCGCGCGAGCGCTGCGCCGGTGCAGCCGGAGTCGTTGCTCACAACCATCGCGAAGCGCTCGTCTTCGGCCCCAGCCCACAGTGCGGTCTTGCCGCCGCGCGAGTGCCCGACGACCGCGACGCGCTTGCCGTCGATCACCGGGTCGGTCACGAGATAATCCAGCGCACGGCTCGCGCCCCAAGCCCACGCGGCGATGGTGCCCCACGCATCGGCCGGCCGGGACGCGGCTTCGAAGTTCGCGAAGACGCCGCTTTTGAATCCATCATGTTTGTCGGGCGTCACGTCGCCGTTGAAGAAAGCCGCGGCGGCGTAACCGCGCGCGACGATTTCCTCCGCGGCCCAGAACGGGCTCTTCACTTCGCGAGTCGGATCGATATTCGCGGCGGCTGGCCGATTGCAAATGAGGAGAAAGCACGGCGCTGGTTTCTTCGCGCCATTTGGGATGAAGAGCACAAGACGCATCGCACCTTCGCCGCCCGGCCCCCGCCAGGTGATCTTCACCTGTTTCCGCGTCGCCTTGCCGTCCATCGCATCGGCGGCTGAGTCGAAAACCTCAAATTTCAAATCAGCCGGCCGCCCGACCGGCGCGCGCCCATAGACATGCTTCCGAAAAAGTTCGAGCACCTCCGGACGCCGCGTCTTCTGCCACACGGCTACGGTGGCTACGCGCAAGCCGCTTTGTGTCACCAGCGGGTCGGGAAGCTGAAGCTCCGCCGCGTGGATGATCGGCAGGACGGCGGCGATCGCGAGAAGGAATAACCAGGCGGGCTTGGAAAGCATCGGCGTCACTTTTGCGGTGCTTCCTCGGCTGGCGCGGGCCAGAGATTGCGGATCGCCTGCACGGTCTCGTCCACGAGCACCTGACCGCCTTCGGGACCGACCAAATTGCTCATCGGGAGCGCGGAATAGCTGCCGCCCTCAATGGCTTTCGGCGTGGGAAGATATTTCCGGGAACCGGCGGCGAGCTGGATGAGAAAAGTCTGCTCGGCGGGGCTGCGCGCCTTCATCTGCACGCCGTAATCGAGATAGAGCTCAAATGGATTGGTGGCGATGGCGACGTCGCCGAGGCGCAGCACGTGCAGTTCGATCGTGACCGGCGGAAGTTTGTCCCCGTCCTCGAACCTGCTCATCACCGCCCTTTCACGGTCGAGCGAGGCGCGCATCCGATTGTCGGGATTTTGGAGGGCGCTGAATTCCGCGACGAGCTTCTTCGAGTCCTCGTATTCGCGAGGCGAAATCTTGCGCGGCGGCAGACTCGGCTCCGAAACCGTGTGGCTGAATGGCGCGTTCGTGCGGATGTCGGCCTTCGAGATCTCCATCGTGTCCATGACCGCCGCAGTGATGCGCCGCCCGATCTCCTCGAGCCGCGTCAGGCCGCGCGCCTTGAGCATGCGCTCCTCGGCGGCTTTGCGATACATGAGGTGCGGCGACTGGTCGCCCGCCGCGCTGACCCAGCCGAGCACCGTGAGCTCCGGCAGCGCCAGCTTCGCTTTCAACTGCTCGCGCACCTCGTGAAAGAAGTCGGCGTTGATGGCGCTGCGGCCCTCCACTTCCTGCGCCGGGCAGGCCAGGTTGATGGCCACCGCGCGCAGACGCTTCTCCGCGTCCCAAAAGAACAGCGTCTCGACCGCATGATCTTCGCCGCCCTCGATATTGCGAAAATTCGGCATGTTGGTCTTGCCGTACATCTGCGCATGGCCATCGGCATAAACCGCGCGGCGATTGTGCCCGACCACGGCCTGGCCGAGCGTCCAGCTCACACCGCCCGGCTTGCGGCTTTGCCACGCCTGCACCGCCGCTTGCGCGAGCCGCTCGATGAGGAACTCGACATAGGCATCCGGCTGCATCACGCCCTCGACCGGAATGTTGTAAAGGTGCGGACTGTCCTTCAATTCCGTGGTCACAGGCGCGGTGTGCGTGTGCGTCGCGGAGAGGAAGACCTTGCGCCCGTCCACGTTCGGCAGCAGCGGCGCGAGTTTCGCCCGGAGCTTCTCTTGAATCCCGTTACGGATCGCCACGAGGTCGCATGAAATCATGATGGCCAGATCACGCTGCTTGCCGGCTTCGAGCTTCTCGATCGCCACAGCCGCCGCGACGATCGGCGTCTCCGGCTTCCTGGAAATGCGGGTGCTGAACTGTCCGGCCAACGCCACCGGCTGATCGGGCGTGATGTTCACCGTCGCTGAGCCAATGAGGAGTTCATCCGCGAGCGCTGTGGCACCGAGAATGAGTAAAAGGATGAGGGCGGTGGTTTTCATGGAAAGGATCGGAACGTAAGCGTCGGGTGATTCTGGGGATTCTGGGGATGCTTCCTCGCGAATTGCAGCGATGGTGCTGTGTTTCGTATGAAGGGCGTCGGACTTACCGACGAGCGAGGTAATCCAAAGCGGATGGACGGATTTCCTGTGCGCTCCGGCTGGATGTGGCGCAAAGTGTTCCGATGATCACGCACCTTATCGGCCGTATCGGAAGTCGCTGCGTGCGGCAGGATCTCACGACGCGCGAGCACATTTTTGCACTCCACCGGGATGACACTGTTTAGATTGCCCGATCTCGCGATCGACCTCGGAACAGCGACTACGCGAGTCGCCGGCGGTCGCGCGGGTGTTCGCCTCAGGCCTTCGAGTGCGCACAACATTCCGGCCCTGCATCGCGGCGTGATCGTGAACGTCGGCGCCGCTACCGAGCTGTTGCGCCCGATGATGTCCCGGCGCCGGCGCGTGCTGGCGTGTGCCCCGACGGATGTGAGCCCCCTGGAACGAAACAGCGTTCAGGAGTGCATCCTCAAAGCGGGAGCATCCTCGGTGATCGTGATCCCGGAGCCATTGGCGGCGGCGGTGGGCTCGGGGATCGATATTGGCTGCAAATACGCGAAGTTTCTCGTCGATTTCGGCGATGGCGTCACCGACTGCGCCGTCATTCGCGGCGGGCAAATCGTCGCTTCTCTCGCCGAACGCGTCGGCTGTGGCGATCTCCGCGAGACGACCCACCGTTTCCTGCAATGTTCAGCCGGGTTGGAGATCGCGGACGTGGAAGCGGAACGCGTGCTCCGGGTGGTCGGGGTGCGAACGGGAGGCGAGGTGCTCTGCCGGGCCCGCGTCAGCGGTGGAGTCGTAGAATTCCAAATCTTGATCGAAGCGTTGCACGCGAAACTCCTGCCAGTGATTGAGCGCATGTTGACTCCGATCAAAGATTTGCTCCGCGAGCTGCCGCCTTCCGTCGCCGTGGAGATTATCGAAGAGGGTATCGTTCTCACCGGCGGCGGCGCGCTGCTGCCGGGGCTGTGTGAAATGGTGGCGGCAGAGAACGGGATCGACACGCGGCTCGTTGCGGACCCTCTCGGCGCGGTCATTCACGGCGCCTGGACCATGTTGCCTTTCGCCGCGACACTAAACCTATGGAAGGTTTGGGGACGTCATGAGCGGAACATGAAGTTGACTGCGCAGACGTCCCCCCACGCGGGAACAAACTCGCCGTGGTGCGAAACGCACCCGGGATGCCGAATTTAGATTCCATTCGGACGCACTCGCGACTTCAACGGCGGCGCTAAGACCAAGTGGTTGGCGTTCCGGACTGCACCGCGACGGAGCCGTCGTTTCTAAGGTCGCGCCCGTCGCCGTGAGGTCACGCAGTGGAGTGCGAACTGATGGGCGCGCAGCGAACGGGAAAGCCAGGACCGATTCACGTAGTTCTTTCCGCCCTGATGTAAGAACCTGTCCTCTTTATGGCCACTGATTTCACCGGACAAAATCCCTTCGCACTTCTGACGTTCATCGTTGCGCCTGCGATGCTCACGAATGCGAGCACGGTTCTCGCGCTCAGCACGAGCAATCGCTTCTTGCGGACAGGCGAGCGGTTGCGCGCGCTGGCAGATGAGCTGGAAAGCACGTCCGTCATCAAAGAACGCGAATGGCGCCTCGTGCATGTGAACCGCATCGAACGGCAGGCGAGGCTGCTGCTGAGCGCGCTCCGCGCAGTTTATGTCTCCCTCGCTGCGTTCATGGCCGCGACCATGATCTCCATCCTCGGCGCCGGCCTTGCATCGCGCGACTTCCACGTAGCCAACAGTTTCATGATTGGCCTTGCGCTACTGTTCGGACTACTCGGCGCGGCTGCCATTGTCTCCTCCTCAGTGAACCTCTTTCGCGCGACGCGGCTCTCGATGATGAATATCGCAGACGAGGCTGAGATCGTCCGGCAACGCGAAGAATGCCGGCGAAACGGCGAAACCACGCCAGCTTCAGGGGTGAAAGGGACGCGGTCCGTTGAGGTGCCGGATGCGCTCGAATAGCGGCGAAGGCAGGTTCTCGAGTGCGCTTCAGCGGGATTTGTTCCTCTCCGTCATCTCTCGCTCTGGCTATTGCTTTTCTGCGCCGTTCTTAGAGCAGCACTGTCCAAGTATCAGCGCGGTGCGGTGGCAACCGGGCCTCGGCTCGTGCGCTACGGCCCGTGAGCGACGCCCGCGAGTGTTTTCGCGTAGAACCCGGCGCGGACGCCTTTTCTTCCGACGAAGAGCCCTCTTCCTCCGGGGCGAGCGGCTTCTCTTCCGGCGCAAAGCCGCTTTCCTCCGGGGCAAACCTCACTTCCGCCGGGGCAGTAATCAGAGACAAATCGCTAAGTCATGCGGCCTGAGCGAATCTTACTTCGCACGTTCCCTTCGCACATGACCGCCATCGCCCGCCTCTCCCCGTTCATCGCTCTCGCCGTGTGCCTCGCCACTCCGCTCGGGGCCGCGCCGCCCGAAGTCGCGCCTGCCTTCGAATGGGCCGCTTCGGCGGGTGGGCTGAAGAACGACAAGACGCGCGCGATCAACGTGGACGCGGACGGCAACGTCTTTCTCGCAGGCGAGGCGACGGATGAAGTGAAGTTTGGCGACAGGACGGTGAAGAGTCGTGGAGGGATGGATTTCTTCGTCGCGAAGCTCGATGCGAAAGGCCAGTTCCTCTGGGCGCACATGGGCGGCGGCAGCCTCGTGGACCGCAGTTATGGCGTGGCCGCGGATGCCGTCGGCAATTGCTACGTGACCGGGCATTACCAAAGCACCGACGCCGACTTCAGCGGCACGAAGCTGCCCAATCGCGGCGACTACGATCTCTTCGTCGCGAAATACGATCGCGGCGGAAAGCTCGCGTGGATTCAAACCGCCGGCGGCAAGGGCTACGACTACGGCCATGCCATCGCGGTGGATCACGCGGGCGACATCGTCATCGCGGGTGCGGTCGTGGGCGAGGCGGACTTTGGCGAGATCAGGATTCCGAATGAAGCCGGCAGCCACATCTTCTGCGCGAAGTATCATCCCGACGGCAAACTCGTGTGGGCGAAAGCGGCGACCGGCAAGGCGGGCGGTTCCGGCCACGTCGTCGCGGTCGATGGCGCGGGAAATATCTACGTCGGCGGACTCAGCTCCGGAAGCGGCGAATTTGGCGGCAAGCCGCTCGTCTCGCCGAAGGGATCGTCCGCCGTCGTGGCGAAACTTTCGCCCGAAGGCAAGGTGCTCTGGATCACGCAGCAGTTGGGCGAGCCGAGCTGCATCTTTCACGAGATCACCTGCGACCAGAAAGGGCGCGTCTGGGCGAGCGGCATGTTCAAGGGCAAGGCCGTGCTCGGCAGCGAGACATTCACCACCACGACCGACAAGGACAGCGACGCGTTGCTCTGCCATTTCGACACGAACGGCAAACTGCTCTGGAGCCGCGTGGGACAAGGCCCCGCGGTCGATTACGGCCTCGGCGTCGCGACGGATGGCCAGGGCGGCAGCTTCCTCACCGGCGAGTTCACGGATGTCTTCAAGCTCGGCGGCGCAGAGCTCCACAGCCGCGGTGCCACCGATGTGTATGTCGCGAAGTTCGACGAAAAGGGCGCGCTCCGCTGGATTACGCAGGGTGGCGGCGACAAAGGGGACAACGCTTACACCATGGTCTGCGACGCGACGGGAAACCTCTTCTTCGGCGGGTCCTTCGGCGGCACGGCGAAATTCGATGGCGCGAGCATCACCAGCGTGGGTGGCCACGATCTCTATGGCGCCAAACTGAAAGCGAAATGACTGCGCGCTCTTTTAGTCCATCGGTGCTGCGCGTCTGCTGCGCTCTGCTTGTGCTCGCGCAGGCCGCCTGGGCGGAGGTGGATTACGCGAAGGAGATCAAGCCGCTGCTCAAGGCGCGTTGCTACGCCTGCCACGGCGCGCTCAAGCAAAAGGCCGGGCTTCGGCTCGACAGCGTCGCGCTCATGCGCAAAGGCGGCGATTCCGGCGACATCATCCATCCCGCGCCCGCGCTGCTGCTCGAGAGGGTCACCACGACGGACAAGCACGACCGAATGCCGCCGGAAGGTGCGCCGTTGAACGCGGAGGAGATCGGGAAGCTGAAGGCGTGGATCGCCGCCGGCGCCCCGGCGCCGACGAATGACCAGCCGGAAGCAGACCCGGCGCAGCACTGGGCCTATCAGCCGCCAAAGGCCAGCGGGAGCCCGCCGTCCACGCTCGACACGCTCATCGAGGCACGGCTCCGCCAGCGCGGCTTGCAGCCACAGCCCGAAGCCGCGCCCGAGGTGTGGCTCCGCCGCGTCTATCTCGATCTCACCGGACTTCCGCCGACGGCCGAGGAAGTGAAGGCATTCGCGCCCGAGGCGCACGGGGCTCACGGGTCGAATGCGCCTTATGAAAAGCTGATCGACCGTCTGCTTGCTTCGCCCGCGTACGGCGAACGCTGGGGCCGGCATTTCATGGATATCTGGCGCTACTCCGATTGGTCGGGTCTCGATGGCAAAGCTCCGCCACAGCCAGAAACATCATCTGGCACTGGCGCGACTGGATCGTGGAATCGCTCAACGCCGACAAGGGCTACGACCGGATGATCCTCGAGATGCTCGCCGCCGATGAGGCTGCGCCGGAAGATCGCGACGCCTTGCGCGCGACCGGTTTCCTCTGCGCGCAACTACTACCTCTTCAATCGCACGACCTGGCTCGATGAAGTCGTCGAGCACACCAGCCGCGCCTTTCTCGGCGTCACCATGCAGTGCGTGAAGTGCCACGATCACAAATACGATCCCGTTTCGCATGATCGACTACTACCGGATGCGCGCGATCTTCGAGCCGTATCACGTGCGGCTCGATCCGTGGCCCGGCGAAGCGAATCTCGAAAAGAACGGTCTGCCGCGCGTCTTCGATCTGCACCTCGACACGCCCGACTTATCTTCATCGTCGCGGCGACGAGAAAAATCGAGGACAAGTCGCGTGCGCTACCGCCCGGCGTGCCCGAGGTGCTCGCCTTCGGAGAGTTCGAACCAAAGCCGGTCAAGCTGCCGGCGCACCGCGAGCTTGCCGGTGCTGCTGCCGTTTGTGCTCGAGGATCAACTGCGCGCCGCCGCGGCCGAAATCGCGCAGGCAAAGAGCACGCTCGAGAAGGCTCGCGGGAAGCGGGAGGAGCTGCGCAACGCGGAGCCGCCAAACGCGGAGAGCATTGCCAAAGCCGAAACCGCTTTCTCGATCGCGGAGCTGGCGTTGGCGGCTGCCGAGGCCAGGCCGCCGATGCTGCAGCGCAGTGTTCGCGGCGGATCGGGCGCGAGCGGCGTCACCTGAACCATCAGAGCGCGCCGCACTAGTCGCTGCCGCCGCGAAAGCGGATGCCGCCTCGCAGCTCGCCCGCGCCGAAGTCGAGCTGGCCAAGGCACGTCAAGCCGCGCTGACGGCAGCGCAAGCCAAGGCCGCGGAGGCAAAGAAGAATCTGAAGACCGCCGAGGAGGCCCTCGCGACCGCGAAGAAGAACGCCGCGAATCCGGGCGAAAAATACGCGGCCCTCCGCGCGTCGCTCAAAGCGCAGGAAGGCCCGGAGGACAAGAACAACGCCGAACTTCCAACCTACCCGGCGACGAGCACCGGCCGGCGGCTCGCGCTTCGCGCAGTGGATCGCGGACAGAGCGCAATCCGCTCACCGCGCGCGTGCTGGTCAATCATCGTCTGGACCGCGCCACTTTGGCGCGTCGCTCGTGCCGGATGTCAGCGACTTCGGCCGGCGCTGCCCGCCGCCCTTGCACCAGGACGTGCTCGACACGCTCGCCGTCGAGTTCATGCAGCACGGCTGGAGCTTGAAGCATCTGCACCGCGTGATGGTCCTCTCGAAGTTGTATCGCCGCAGCTCCTCGAATGCCGGCGCCGCGCCGGGTACCCTCGCGGCCGATCCCGACAATGCCTGCTACTGGCGGATGAACCCGCGCCGGCTCGAATCGCAGGCCGTTGCGCGATGCCCTGCTGCACGCTGCCGGGCGTCTCGATCTGCGGCTCGGCGGCCCGAGCGTCGATCCGGAAAAGGAGGCGTCCAGCCTGCGCCGCGCGATTTACTTCGCGCAAAGCGCCGACCTCGAGCACCGCTTCCTCGCTGCGTTCGACAACAGCAACGTGCTCGAATGTTACCGGCGCCAGGACGAGCATCGTGCCGCAGCAGGCGCTCGCGCTGGCCAACAGCAGAGCTCACCCGCGAGTGCGCCGATGCGATGGCCAAACGCGCGGCGCCGCTCGCCGACCCGGAGTTCATCGAGCACGCGTTTCTTTCCCTGCTCAGCCGCGTCCCGACCGCAGGCGAGCGCACAGCCTGTCTCGAAGGGCCTCGCGGAATTTACCAGGCTCAATGCCTCCAGCGCCCGCACGCTCGTTGTCCAGGCGCTGATGAACCACAACGACTTTGTCACCCTCCGATGACGCCCGACTCCTTCGCTCACCACTTCCTCACGCGCCGCGGTTTTCTCGACCGGCTCGGCACCGGCCTCGCCGGCATCGCGCTCCAGTCGATGTTCGCCCGCGAAGGCCGCGCCGCTGGCCACGGTTGGAAGCCGCCCACGGGCCAGCCGTTTTTTCCGCCGAAAGCGAAGCGCGTGATCTGGCTCTTCATGCGCGGCGGAGTCAGCCACATGGAGAGCTTCGACCCGAAGCCGATGCTCACGAAGTATGCGGGCAAGATCCATCGGCGAGACGCCTTACAAGGACGTGCTGTCGCCGGAGAAGCTCAAGAACGTGCGCGTGGTCGTGGTCAACGACGCCAACGGCCAGCAGCGCAATGTCATCTATCCGCTGCAAACCGGCTCGAAGCGCTACGGCCAGTGCGGCGTGGAAATCAGCGACTGGTTCCCGCACATCGGCTCCTGCGCCGACGACATCGCGTTCATCCGCAGCATGTGGACGACCGACGACAATCACGGCGCGCAGGTCGCAGTTCCACAGCGGCCGCCACATGCTCGACCCGCGCGAGCCGACGCTCGGCGCGTGGGTGACCTATGGCCTCGCCTCGATGACGGACAACCTGCCGACCTTCGTGAACATGGGGCCGCGCTACTTCGATGTCCGCGACGGCCACTACCTCGGCCCGGCGTTCGACGCCGGTGAACCTGCGCGTCGATCCGAAGAACCCGCTCGCCTTTGCCGCGCCCGAAATCCCGCTCGCCCGCGAGGAGCAGGCCGCCGAGTTCGCGCTCGTCCACCGGCTCGAATCGGCCTGGCCGCGGAGCAGTATCCCGGCGACCAGGCGCTGCTCGCCCGCATCAAGAGCTACCAGCTCGCCTTCAACATGCAGACGGCCGTGCCCGAGACGATGAACCTCGACGCCGAGAGCGCCGAGACCAAACGCCTCTACGGCCTCGATGAGAAGGTGACCGAACCCTTCGCCCGGCAGCTGCTCGTCGCCCGCCGGCTCGCCGAGCGCGGCGTGCGCTTCATCCAGATCCAGCACGGCGACGGCGCGGCCGGCGCGTGGGACTCGCACTCGAGGCTGAAGGAAAACCACAGCAAACTCGCCGCGCAGGTGGACAAGCCCATCGCCGGCCTGCTCACCGATCTCAAGCAGCGCGGCTTGCTCGACGACACGCTCGTGCTCTTCGCCACCGAATTCGGCCGCACCCCGGGCTCGCAGGGCGCCGACGGACGCGATCACCATCCGTACGGCTTCAGCGTCTGGATGGCCGGCGGCGGCATCAAAGGCGGCACCATCCACGGCGCGACCGACGAGCTCGGCTTCCACGCGGTCGAGCATCCGCACTACGTCACCGACGTGCATGCCACGATCCTGCACCAACTCGGCCTCGACTCCCGCCGCGCTCGAAGTCCCCGGCCGCAAGCGCCTCGAGCGCGATCACGGCAGCGTGATCAAACCGATCCTCGCGTAGAGTGTCGGTGAGATTTGCGCACCGGCCCCTTCCAAAGGTCGTTCGTCGGCCTGCCTCCATCCTATTCTGCGCGCGTAATGCGCCAGAGAACGCCGGTACGTTTCCGCGGATTTGGCACGAGCGGCCTGGTGATGACGCCGAATTCGACGTCATCCGAGCGCCCATGGGAGTAGCGTGCTAGATGTGCTGCCCGCGCTCGGCATAGCTGTGCCGGTAGGCGCCGGTCATCGCGGTCACCTCCGTTCACCACTAGAAACTGCAATTTGCGCCCGGACGAGCGCCGTCGATACCCTATCCGCGATCAGCATTGGACATGATCTGTTCACCGTCTGCATCCGCTGGCTCTAAAGAATTCCTTGTCGTCGAGCCTGATCCGCTGTTCAGGCTGCTCCTGTGTGTCGCTGTCGCCGACCAGTTTACCGATTTCCACGCCGTTGCAACCTTCAGCGAAGCGCGCACACTCCTCTCGCAGCACATCTTCGCTGCGATTATTGCGGAGTATCACCTGCCAGGAGGATCCGGGCTGAAACTTCACGAGGAAGTTCGGCGTACGACACCCGACGTTCCTTTCATCCTGATGTGCGGTGGAACAAGCATCACCCTCTCCGACCCGTATTTCCGCTTTCTTGCGAAGCCGTTCGGCGTCGCTGACTTCGCCGGAGTGCTCGCGAACATGATGACTCCCCAAACCGATTTGCCGTGCGCCAGCTAGAACCCTCTGTCGAATCATCCCTCAACGGCGGTAATCCGAATCGCGGTGATCATCCCGTCCGTTCCCGCAGGCAGATGGCGGTAGCGTTCCGGCGCCGTTCGCAGCCATTTCACCGCGAAGTCCTGCAGCCCCAGCAGTAGTTCGCGAAGGCCGCGGCCTTCCACGTCGAGCTCGTGGCTAGAGAAGCTGATCCGCAGCAATTCCGCGCCGGCGTCGCCCCTCAGCGAAGCTGCGACGAAATGATGATACGAAAAGAGGTGCATCTCGCCCGAGGCAAGTTCCACACGCAAGCACGGACACGGCGCTTCGCGCTGCCAGCTAGTTGGCATCATTGCTGCGGATGATTCAGAGGCGGTGCGGGTTTTCATAAGGTTGGTGCGACGCCTTGGCGCCGGCCCGCCGCGGGACTTCCGGCGCGACGGCTCATCATCATGCACACTCGCCGTGCAAACTCCCGGCTGCGCCGGACCCCGCGCAAGAGCTGCTCGCAAACTCGCCGGCTGAGCCGCGGCTTCGCAATATCGAGCGCCAGCTCGCGATGACTCGCGTGGCGAATGTTCGAAGCGAGCTGCGCTTTGTCCGTAGTGAAGACGTGTACGCTTTTTCGGCCGCGCGAGATCGTCACATACCATTGCTCAGCGCTGGTCGCCGCGCGCACGCTGGAGTCGGCGAAGAGGACGTGATCGACGGTTTTGCCCTGCGAACCGTAGGAGGTCACGGCGTACCCGCGTGCGAACTGCCGAAAATGCGGCGGCATGATACGCCCATCCGCGAGGCGGATCGCGCCGCCCTCGTCCAACCGAGCAACCGTGACAATCTCGCCATTGGCGAGCTTCTGGCCGTCAGCAGTCGCGCCGTTGGCCTTGAGCTGAACGCGGTCCCCTTCGCGCAACGTCAGCTCCCGCGGACGGCAAATCGTGAGCCGATCGAGGTCTGCCCTCGCGATATGACGCAGCTTCCCCTCGGCCTCCAGTGCCACGCCGGCGGGGGTGACGGCGACTACCTTTGCAAAGCTGCTGCGCGGCGAGCTGCGGCGGCCTCGATTGAGAATGGCGATGGCATTGAGCGGATAGTAGCGCGCATCCGCTTTTTGCGCCGCCGTGAGATCAATTGGCTCCAGCGCCTCAATCGTCTCTTCCCTATTTCCCAGAGTGCCGCGCGCAATAAGCCGCTCACGGATCATGTCGTTGACTTCGCGCACCTCCGCGCGTGTTTGCGAGACCACCAACGCGGACTCTCCACTTTCCGCTAAACGCACGAAAACGTCGGCGAGGTGGGCTGACTGTTCGCCGAGCCCGCATTCCGTAATTGCACCGAGCGTGTCCAGGATCTGAAACGAGGCGGCGCTATCTCCGTCCGCCGCGGCCTGCACCGCCTCGCGATAGCGCGTGATGCGCTCACGCTCCGTTCGATCGATCGCGCGGGCGGGATCTTGCCGCCGAATCTCGTTCAGCTCGGCTGGCCGCAGTCCCGAGTAACGTTCAATGGCGCGTAGTGCATCCGACACCTCCACCGGACCATGCTGGCGGGTATCGCCGGAAAGGATCACTCGCCCACCTTCCCGTTGTACGAGCTGGAGCAAGGCCAGCAGTTGCTTGCCGCCGATCTGGCCTGCTTCGTCCACGATCACGACTGCTCCCTGCGCCATCCCGCCGCGCTGGAGGAACTCGCTGACGGTCTGCCCGTGTTCGAACCCGTCGCGGCCAAGGTCAAGCACCTGCTGGCGCTGTGGCGCGAGCACCACCGTCGGATGCCCGCATGCGATCAGCGCCGCCTGGACGCGGCGGAGCACGTAACTCTTGCCAGTGCCCGCGCCGCCACGAAACAACATAGCGAAATCGGCCGTCGAAAGAATCTGCTCGAGAGCGAGCTCTTGATCGGGAGCAAGGTCGCTGCCGAGCCGCAGTTCGGCTGGTGCGAGCGGTGCGTGGCGGCAGGTGCCTTCGCGCACCAACTCCACGAGCTGCCACTCGCGCGCGAGCACATCTTGACGAGATACTTTGTCCTCCTCGCCGCGGATGTAATCTCGCCGAGCAGTTTCCGCCTTCAACTCCGCGAGGGAGAAGCTACCGCCGCGCGCCGCGTCCAGCGCATACCGCCAGAGCTCATGCTCGTGTACCACCGAGCGACGCTCGAAAAGGTGCTCTTCGGCCCATGATACAGCTTCCGCAACGGTTTGTTGGCTTTCCCGTGGCGGGGCCGCCGACGTTGGTGTAAAGGCCGCCGCTTCCTCGTTCGATGTCAGCTGACTTTGCCAAAACGCTCGCAGTTGCTCTCCAGGCGGCACCGATACCTTCCGCGCTCGCTCCTTGTGTGCGATATGCTCGCGGATCGCTGCCATACTATCGCCATGCTTCTCCGGCTCTTTCGCCAGCAGCTCGCGTGTCTTCTCATCGATCTCGCGATGCCGCTTGGAGAAAAGTTCCCGTACCTCGGCCGGAATCTCGGCAAGTTCAAAGTCGCCACGCGCGGAATTTACCACGGTGTATCCAAAACCGCGGAGCGCCTGCGCCAGCGTGTGGTAATAGACGTTTTCCACGTACTTCTGCGCAGTGAGCAAACGATAATTTTGCAGCGCCTTCCAGCGACCTTCCTCCGGATCGTGTGTCGCGTTGAAGACGATGCAGTGCGTATGTAAATGGGGATCGAGCGCGCGAGAGGTTTCGTGCTGAAACAGCGCGGCGGTAATATTGCGGGTAGGGCGCATCCAAAGCTTGCGGCCTTCGTGAACCTGCGCCGTGGCAAATTGGTCGAACTCGGCTGCTGCCGCACGCACTGCCTCGGCATGCGCGGTCACGATGCGCTCGTCTCCGCCGACCAGGGCGGCAACGGAAACCGACTTCGGCGGCGAAAGTGTGAAATCATAAAACACCCGCCGATTGGCGACTTCCGTATCAGAGCCGCGCTCCCGCCGCGTCGTCTTCTGCCGCAGCGTGAGGCGCTTGCCAGTCGCAGGGTGGCGATTCTCGCAAAGGGCCAGGAACTGATCCTCCTTCACTATCCCCGAAAGCCCGAGCATGGCGGCGCCCATGCCGATCCATTCACCCCGCACCTGCTCGCTCTCGGTATAGTAATCCCCGGCGCAAAGGTGCTCCTTGAAATAGCTTTTCGCGTTGGCGAGGTTGTACTGGGTTTTCGGGGAAAGCATCGCGCTTTTCACCCTGTTCGAAATGCCGCCGTGCGGTTGCGCCTCCGTGGGAGCAGGCAGGCCGTGGAGTTCTGCGAGAACGCTCTCCGCATGAACAAACCACACCTCATTCTCACCACCTCACTCGCGCTGCTCGCCGGCCTGGCTTCGTCGCTCCCGATCGTCGCCAGCGAAGCCGTGCTCACCGACGACACGACCGCGAACCGAGCCCTTCCACGCACCTTCTATCACACGCAGCCAACTCTCGGGGTAGCCGCGTCTGTCCAGGGCGTCGGGAAACTTGCCTATCTCAAGTTCGACCTGTCGACTCTCCCGGCCGGCACCCCGAGCGCGCAGATTGCCAAGGCTACGCTGCGGCTCTACTGCAGCGCCATCACGAAACCGGGAAGCGTTGATATCGTTCCGGTCGTCGCCCCCTGGATCGAAAGCGTCGTCACCAGCGCCAATGCACCGGCGTTGGGCGAAGTGGAGCTCGCCGGCACACCCGTGACGCTGCGCGACAAGCGGCATTGGATCTCCTTCGATGTCACCCAGCTTGTGCGCGATTGGGTCGACGGCACGCTCGCGAACAATGGCCTCGCCATTGTCCCGCAGTTCACCCTTGGCGTGGGCGGGATCGCCGCCGCCTTCGACTCCAAGGAGAACGCGGCGAGCAGCCACGAGCCCGTGCTCGATATCGTTCTCCTTGGCAACGGGCCAGCCGGACCGCAAGGGGCCGCGGGACCAAGAGGAGATGTTGGGCCAGCAGGGCTGCAGGGCGACACCGGCCCTAAGGGTGACAGCGGTCCCATCGGACCGCAGGGTATCGCCGGCCCAGTGGGACCTGTGGGTGCAAAAGGTGATACGGGCGCTGAAGGCCCGACCGGCCCCAAGGGAGACAAAGGTGACGCAGGTCCACAGGGGCTGGTTGGATCAACCGGCAGCAAAGGCGATTCTGGACCGATCGGTCCGCAAGGGCCAATCGGGCCGGCCGGAGCGCAGGGGCCAACCGGAGCGATAGGTCCGAAGGGCGACACGGGAATGGTCGGCCCGCAAGGGCAGGTCGGACCAGCGGGGCCAATTGGTCCCAAGGGCGACGTCGGCGCCTTGGGACCGCAAGGGCCAGTTGGACTAACGGGCGACATGGGCGCGCAAGGCGCACAGGGTTCCGCCGGACCGAAAGGTGATAAGGGCGATCCGGGTGACAAGGGTGATCAAGGAAACGTTGGTCCCGCCGGCCCGCCCGCTCTAGGCGGCTTGACTCCAGCCCGCTTGGGTACGCTCCGCTGGTATCCGACGAACACCGCCTATGCCGCGACCTCGTTGGGTGCCGGCTCCCAGCCGATCGGACTCTGCTTCGACGGCAACTTCGTGTGGGTGGCCGAATCCGCGAGTAACGAGCTCACCAAACTTCGACTCGACGGGCTGGTTGTGAACACGATCGCAGTTGGCGGCACGCCGCAATTCTGCGTATCCGACGGGGACTATATCTGGTTCTCACGGAAAGCGGGCAATGCGGTGACCAAAGTCAACGCTGACAACGGTTCGGTTATCACCAGCGTCAGCGTCGGCACTGCTCCGAGCTACCTTTGCTTCGATGGCACTTACCTCTGGGTCGCCAACACCGGCAGCAACAACTTGACCAAGATCAAAGCGTCCGACAATACGGTGCAGAGCGGCAGCTTCAACGTGCCAAGCCCGCGCGGCATTTGCTTCGACGGCTCCTCGCTCTGGATCTGCTCTTTCAGCTCCAACTCCGTCGTGAAGCTCGATCCGCGCAACGGCACGATCCTCGGTACCTTCTCCGTGGGCGCTCAGCCCGAAGCAGTCTGCTTCGACGGGGCGCACATCTGGGTAGCAAATCAGGGTTCGAATAATGTCACCAAGCTCGACCTTAACGGCACTCTGGTCGGCACCTACCCGGTCGAAATTTCACCGGCGGGCATCGTCTTCGATGGTCGCTCGATCTGGGTCAGCAATTCCGGCTCGAATACGATCTCGCAGCTCGACTTCACGACCGGCCAAACCACCGGGGCCTATCCGGTAGGAAACAGTCCCAACGGAGTCTGCTTCGACGGAAATGCCGTGTGGGTTGCCAACAAGACCAGCAACAACGTTCTTCGGCGGTAAAGGACCGCCGGAATTCTCTCCCAGCCCACGGCAATATGCCGTGGGTTTGGGAGGGGGACGCCCTACTTCTAAGCGAAGCTTACAAAAAGTGTCCGGGGATTTTCCGCGTCGCAACCGCCGCCTGTCCGAATGACTCAGAGCTCCCACATGGACGCGCCGACGGCGCGTTTCAGCGAGGCTGTCCGCGCGTTCACGCCTGTCTGTACGAACCGCTACGCGAAGCTGTTACCCTTCAAGGACGGCATTGTCGAACTGCGACAAAAGGGCGCCTCCTACCGGCTCATCCGCGAGCTGCTGGTGACTGTGGGCGTACCGGTAGCCGTGGACACCATCGGCAACTTTGTCCGCGAAGTAGTCGAGCAGCGAGCGCCCTCCCGTACGAGCAATCGTCGGCGCTCTGTCCGACCGCTGTCTGAACCATCCGCATCCAATGCGTTGCCCACTCCGGGCAAGCCTCAGTTCCCGTTCACTCTCGCGCCTGCAGTCGAGCCGGCCGCACCGGAGCTTCCGCCACCAGGACCTTCACCCGCGTCGCCGCCGACGCCCTCACCCGTTCCGACGACTGAACGGTCACGCCCTCGCGGACCGCGTATCGCAGATCCCGCCAGCCTCTGAATTTCTGAACCCAGACATCGCATTCACTTCCACTTCACATGAGCAAACAGATCAACCTCGTCATCAACGGCAAGGGAGGCGTGGGGAAGAGCTTCTTCGCCACCAACCTTGTCCAATACTTCAAAGACGGATGCCTCGCGCACCGCGCTCTCGATACTGACCATGAGAACTCCACGCTGAAGCGGTTCCACCCGGAAGCCGAGTTTGTCAGCCTGGAAGATAAGCGCGGCCTCGATGCCGTCTTTGATGCCACCGAAGCGAGCAGCCTGCTCGTCGTCGACTGCCGTGCCGCGTCCACCGACCTTTTCCTCGACTACTTCGCCGAGGTCGGGCTCGCCGAGGTGCTCCGTCATTATCAAGCCAGGCTCACGGTCGTCTGTCCGGTCAATCATGAGGCCGACAGCGTAGAGCAGCTCCGCCTCTTGTCGGAAACGCTCGGTCAGCAATGTGGTTACGTCGTCGTAAAGAACCAGGCTCACAGCGAAGCTTTCGACCTTTATGAAGGGAGCAAGATGCGCAGCCAACTCGTGGGCACTTTTGGGGCGCGCGAAATCACCATGCCCCGTCTTCACGACTGGCTGGTCACGGCGCTCAATCGGCACAACGTGACCGCTACGACGGCCCTTATTCACTCCGGATTTCACCTCCTCGACCGGCAGCGGCTGAAGCATTGGCAAACGAGGTTCCATGCCGAGCTGGCGACGATTGCCGATCTGTTGATGCCGTCCGCCGAAGTCGGCGAAAGTGCCGAGCGGCTACCGGTTCCGCCGTCCTCGAAATGAGCCTGGACGATGCTCTCGCTCTGGCGTTGTCCGAATGGCAGCGCAAGCATAGCATTTCTGACGGCGATCCGATGGTGGCCGTCCTGGACCTCGTACGCCTCGCGGTGCAACACCCGCCAAAGCCTGAGGTCGCTACGTCCTCATTGCCACCGAGCTTTGAAGAGTTCCGAGGGACCATGGAACTTCTGGATGCGCGTTCGAAGGCCTTCATCGCTCAATCCACTACGCTCATCGGTGAACTGCGCACCTTCACGCATGCCATGCAGCGACTCAACGACCGCCGCGCCTCGATGCTCGCCCTTGCCTTGGTGCTAGGGCTGGCTTCCGGCGTTGCGCTCGGCTGGTTCCTATGGAATTGAAGTGCACCGCCTGGGCTGTGGGCACTCTTTGGCTGCTTGCCCTCATTCTTCTTCTCGCTGGCCGGCGAAAGTCCCGTCGGCCGCCAGTCGTTCGCCTTGGTGGTTTCATCTGGAGCCGCGAGGACTTCTGTCGCGGCTGGCTGATCACGGGCGATACGGGTTCTGGCAAAACGCGGTCGGGGATTACGCCCCTCCTGTTCCAGATCTTCCAGAACGAACCCACCTGGGGAGGTCTCTGTATCGACGACAAAGGGCTCTATTGGGAAACGCTCACGGCGATGGCGAAGCACTTCGGACGCGAAGAGGATCTGGTGCTCCTTCAGGTTCGTCCGGAAGGCGCCCGGTCGACGTGGGCGCCGAAACACACGTACAATCTCACCTCCGATCGGAGCATCCCCTACAACACCTTCGCGAAAGCCGTAGTCGATACGGCCTCCTCGCTTGGCCAGTCTGGCGACAAAGGCTTTTTTCGCAATCAGGCACAAACACACATCGCCGCCGCGTTGGAAACGCTCCGCGAAATCAGCGCCGATGTGACGCTGGAGAACGCCTATCATCTCCTGCTCGCCGAACGCGATTTGGAGGAAGCAATGAACGACTTGGCGACGGGGCAGCCTTCCCTCCGGCGCCGCGAGCTGGGTGAGCACTTCCGAAATCGTTTCCTTTCCCAGCCACCCGAGCAGATCGGCGGTGTGAAAGAGACGATCGCGAACTATCTGCAGGCGTTCATCACCCCGGAAATCGCGCAAGTGTTCTGCGCAGGTGAGAACACTTTCGATTTCGCGGACATCGATCGGGGAAAAATCATCTGCGTGGCCATGCCCCAGAAATTCCAAGTGGAGCGCCGATACGTGAATACCTTTCTGAAAATGCTTTTCTACACGCACGCTCTCCGCCGCTTCGACAAACCCGCCGAAGAGCGGCGGGGCGACAATCTGCTCATCCTCTGGGCCGATGAGGCCCAACGCTTCGTCTCTGCCAGCGAGGAGGGAATGAGCGATTACAATTGCATCGACGTGATCCGGGAGGCGCAAGCCACCGTCGTGGCCGCCGCACAGTCCTCGACTTCTTTCATCCCACCACTTGGTCGCGAGAAGGCGCGGGTCTTTACGCTCAATCTCCGCAACCGCCTCATTTTCCGCGCCGCCGATGAAGAAGGAGCTATGGAGAGCGCCGACTTCCTCGGCAAACAGCGTGTCCTCAAGAAATCATGGGGGTACTCCGGAGGCAGAATGTCGCGCAATTACTCCGAGCAGGAGGAGCATAAGATCAAGCCGCACATCCTGCGCAGTCTACCCAAACACACGTCCGTCGTAATCCACTGCGAGCGAGGCCATCGCCGCAAGCTGCTCCCACCGATCGAGCCGAACGGGACGGTTTGTAGTTGGTTCAGGAACGGCTAGTGATCTGCGCGGCGCTTTTCATTTCTCCTGAAATGTCCTCGCATGTGGCTATCCAACGCTGTCGGAGGGGAGAGGTTTCTCCCCTGGTTCGAGCCGCAGCGTCTCGAACGCACCCCTCTCAGCAGAACCGATGGTTCCGCAACGCCTCCTTTACGCGGCTTCGCCGTGGGAGACTGCGCCCACCACGTTTCCGGCACAGACTCCCGAGTTGGTGGGTGTTGGCGAGCCTCTGCGCCGCCTCACTTCGCTCCCGGCCTGGTCCGCCCCATCTTTCCACGCGGACGGCCTGACGCTTCGTTCCGGCGGCGCAGAGCATCGCTGGAATCTCCGCACCGGTTCGGACCCTGCACGCAGCGCGCCAGCAAGATAGCTCCAGGCACGCCGTGTGCGAGCCGCCTCCCGGCAGGAGAAGTGTCGGGCCGCTGCTCAGCCTCCGGGGAAAACTGGGGAGGCTTCGCAAGGGCCGAGTGGTTAGATCCTCCTCGCTAGATCGCTCGCCCCCGCTCAGGCGGCGCGGTGCCTGGAAGGAGGAGAGAAAGGTGTCTTTTCGCACCCTGCGGGTGACGCTTGCCGCCAGTCGGCTCCGCACCGGCATTCATCTGCTGTAAGTCGGTAAGTTCAAGCGAGTCTGGTCGGATGCGTGGGGCGACCGCCACCCAGATTTAACCTCGGACGGTTGCGCGTTGCTCCCGGCAGAGCGCCGGGGCGGCGGCGTCCGCCGGCACGCTCGGCCCGTGCTGAAACGACTTTATTCAAGACGAGAGCTGTCACGCGTTCCGGTCACCACTGGCACGAGCAGCAGCGTGCAGGAAATGCCAGAATCCTTGCAGCGGCTGATCCATCTCGGTCTCGACGCTCTGCGCGATCCCGCGATGGAGCGCAGAGTGCGGGAGCATCTGGAGGCCTTGGGCGACTCGCCTCGCAATGTCGTTCACGCAGCGCTCGTCGCGGGAAGATTTCAGCGAGAAGCGAATGGCGCGGCCAGCAGAGGAGGGGCGGGTGAGGCCGGCGCCGGCCGGGTGGTAGCGCCGTCGGGCGACGCTGCGGCTCTCGGCGCGGCTTTCGAGGCCGGCAGAAGGGCGCTGGAAGACCCTGGAATCGAAGGTGCGGTCCGCGAGTACTTCGAGAAGAACCCAACCTACAGCCGCGACCCAATTCACGTGGCGGCAATCGCCTGCCAGTTCGCAGCTCGGCAGGAACAGCAATCCCTGACCTGCACTTCGGGATTGCGGCCGTGACCCGGTATGATCAAACGAAGTGTAAAGCCGTCCCGCAGACCTGCGGCCAACGATGATCAACTCAGCCTTTTCGATTTTTCGCGTCCCCATGAGCCAGTTGTTATACCTCACCCAGTACGGCCTCCTGGCCGAGAAGCATTGGCGGGACTTCCGTCCGAAAATGGTGCGGGAGCTGGAGGGGCAGGGGAGGCTGATGGAAGCGCTCTGGGAGGCGCAGGAGAGTACCCTGGACGAAATGGAAACGCTGACGCGGCAATTGGAGCGGGAGCAGCAACTGACGCCGGAGCAGGCTCAGGCGCAGGCGTGGGAATTGATCCGGGAGAGGTACATTCTCCTGCCGCCGGAAGACGAGAGCCGCCCCGGCAGAATGGCCGCAACTACCGGATCACCCCCGAGGACCAGCTCGGCGCTGGTTCGATCAAACAGAAGGCGAGCGACAACTTTGCCGCCATCGATCTCCTGAATCGGCTCGAGCAGGAGGACCGCGGGGCGACGGACGACGAACGGCGTGTTTTGGTGAAATACGTCGGCTGGGGTGGCATTTCCCAGGTCTTTGCGTACGCTGGCGCGCCTGAGTGGGCTGCTGAGCGGGAGAAGTTGAAGAGCTTGCTGCGTCCGGAGGAGTACGAGGCGGGGCGCGCCTCGACGTTGAACGCGCATTACACCTCCGCACCGATCGTTGCTGGCATTTATGAGGGGGTGGGGCGGCTCGGGTTTACCGGCGGGCGCATTTTGGAGCCGGCGCTCGGCATCGGTCACTTCTTTGGTCTGATGCCGGTGCCCATGGCGGAGCGGTCGCGCCTCACGGGCATTGAGCTCGATCCGTTGTCCGCGCGGATTGCGCGCCAGCTTTACCCGGACGCCGATATCCGAGCGCAGGGATTCCAATCCGCGCGCCTGGTGGAGGGCTCTTTCGATCTCGCAATCTCCAACGTCCCCTTCGGCGATTACAAGCTGCATGATCCGCAGTTCGATGAGCGCAACTTGCTGATTCACGATTATTTCTTCGCCAAGGGGCTGCAGCAGGTCCGGCCAGGCGGACTGCTCGTTTTCATCACGTCCAAGGGGACGCTCGATAAGGTGAACTCCGGCCTGCGCGATTATCTCTACGACAAGGCGGATTTTCTCGGAGCGGTCCGGTTGCCGAACACTGCATTCAAGCAGCACGCGAATACGGAGGTAACCACCGACATTGTCTTCCTCCGCAAGCTCGTCGAAGGCGAAAAGCCGCGGGGTCCAGCTTGGACCCGGCTCGCTGAACATATCAGCCCGGAAGGGGCGACCTTTCAGATCAACGAATACTTCGCGGCGAATCCGCGAATGATGCTCGGCCAGATGGCGCATGCCGGGACGATGTATCGCAGCAAGGAGCCGGCGTTGATTCCAGACGGGCGCGATTTGGGCGCGGCGCTGCGCCAGGCCTTGGCCGCATTGCCGCAGGGGATTTACCGCGAGCGGGAACACACGAATGCGCCACGTACCGCGACTCAGGAGGCGATTCTCGCGCCCGACTACGTGAAGGAGAATGCCTTCACGATCCATGATGGCGTGTTGGCCGTGCGCACCGGAGCAACGCTGACGCCGCTCACCAAGCTGCCCGAGGAGACGGGCCGTCGCATCCGCGGCCTCATCAAGGTGCGGGATGCCGTGCGAGAGGTGCTGCGTACTCAGCTTCACGAGGCCGGCGAAGCCGAGATCCTCGCTGCACGTCGGCAGCTTAATCTTCAGTACGATGTCTTCGTGTCGCGCTTCGGTGCGGTGAACGAAAGCGCGAATCGGCGCGCGTTCCGCGCCGATCCAGATTACCCGCTGCTCTGTTCGTTGGAGGATTACTACGAGGAGACGAAGCGGGCGGAGAAGACCGCCATCTTTCGGGAACGAACCATCCAGCAGGCGCGGCCCGTGCGCGCTGCCGAATCTCCGAAGGACGCGATCATTCTCGTGCTCAACGAAGTCGGGCGGGTGGATCTCGACCGCATGGAGGCGCTTCTAAGTCGCCCGTCGGAGGAGTTCTTGCCGGAGCTCAAAGGCCTCTTATATCGCAATCCACAAACGGAGCAGTGGGAGACGGACGATGAATATCTCTCCGGCGATGTGCGGGTGAAGCTGGAGACCGCCCGCGCGGCCGCAGCTAAAGACGCGAGCTATCAGGATAACATGACAGCGCTGGAGGCGGTGCAGCCCGCAGACCTGACGGCCTCTGAAATCGATGCGCGGCTCGGCGCTGCGTGGATTCCAGCGGCTGACATCGAGGCTTTCGCCAAGTCTGTGCTCGGCGCCAGCGGCATCACGATCTCACACGCCGCCGTGGTCGGCACGTGGTTCGTGAGAGGCGATTGCGGCGCCCGTTCCACGGTTGCCAATAGCACTGAATGGGGCACCGGCCGCTACTCAGCCTTGGAGCTAATCCAAGACGCCTTAAATCTCAAAACGCCGACCATTTACGACACGGACCCAAAGACGAAATCGAGCGTCATCAATGCCACGGAAACGGAGGCGGCCCGCGATAAGCTGGAAAAGATCAAGGAACGTTTCAAAGGGTGGGTTTGGGAGGATGACGAGCGCCGCGAACGGCTCTGCCGCAAGTACAACGACGAGTTCAACTCCGTGCGGCTCCGGGTCTATAACGGTACACACCTGACGCTGCCCGGCAGTAGCGGCAGCATCACTCTTCGCCCCCACCAGAAGAACGCGATTTGGCGCATCATCCAAAGCGACAACACCTTGCTCGCCCATGCGGTGGGCGCAGGGAAGACCTACACGATGGTCGCTGCGGGCATCGAGCTGAAGCGGCTCGGCTTGGCCACCAAGCCGATGTTCGTCGTGCCGAACCACATGCTCGCGCAGTTCTCCTCGGAGCTGCTTACACTTTACCCCACTGCTAATATCCTGGTGGCTGGGAAGGAGGACTTCGAGGCGTCGCGCCGGGCACGGCTCTTCAGCCGAATCGCCACAGGCAATTGGGATGCAGTGATCGTCACCCACTCCAGCTTCGAGAAGATTCCGCTCTCGATGGAAACGCGCCGCGATTTCATCGATGAGCAGATCCGCGAAGTCGAGATCGCCATCCGCGAGCAGAAGGCTGACCGCGGCACGCGCCTCGTGAAGGAGTTGGAACGGGTGAAACGCCGGCTGGAGGCGAAGCTGGAGTCGCTTTCGGCCAGCGAGAAGAAGGACAATACCCTGACTTTTGAGGAGCTCGGCATCGATCGGCTCTTCGTGGATGAGGCGCACAAATTCAAAAACCTCTTCTACGTGACGAAAATGAACCGCGTCGCTGGCCTGCCGCAGACAGCTTCCGAGCGGGCGTTCGACTTGTTCCTAAAGGTGCAGCACATCCAGTCCCGCAACAAGGGCGGCGGAGTGGTCTTTGCCACGGGCACGCCGATCTCAAACACGATGGCCGAGATGTTCACGATGCAACGGTACCTGCAAATGGGCTTGTTGCGCCGGCACGGCCTCCAGCATTTCGATTCCTGGGCGGGTACATTCGGCGAAACTGCCACGGCCATGGAGCTGAGCCCCGATGGTAGCGGCTATCGCCTCCAAAGCCGCTTTGCTCGCTTCGTCAATGTGCCGGAGTTGATGCAGCAGTTCCGGCAGGTGGGCGACGTGCAAACGGCCGAGATGCTCAAGTTACCCGTGCCCAAGCTGGAACAGGGCCGTCCCCTCACCGTGAGCGCGCCCGCCACGCCAGAGCTGAAGCGCTTCGTGGAGCAACTTGTCGCGCGCACCGAAAGAATCAAGAGCGGCCGGGTCGACCCTCGCGAGGACAACATGCTCAAGATCACCACGGAGGGACGCAAAGCGGCGCTCGATCTGCGGCTCGTGCTGGGCGGCGTCCGTGAAAGTCCCGACACCAAGGTGAATCTCGCCGTGCAGCACATTCATCAGGTCTGGCTCGACTCAGTGGAGCAGAAGGGCGCGCAACTCGTGTTTTGCGACCTTTCAACCCCGCAGGCCGGCCGGAACGGATTTTCGGTTTATCACGATGTTCGCGAGAAGCTCATCGCCCGCGGCGTACCTTCCGCTGAGATCGCTTTCATCCAGGACTACGATGAAGACGCAGCCAAGGCCTCACTTTTCAAAGGCGTGCGCGAAGGCAAAGTGCGCATCCTCCTGGGCAGCACGCCCAAGATGGGCGAAGGTACGAACGTGCAAAAGCGGCTCATCGCCCTGCACCACCTCGATGCTCCGTGGCGCCCCGCCGACATCGAACAACGCGACGGACGCATCCTTCGGCAGGGCAACACCAACGAATATGTGAAGCTCTTCCGCTACGTCACCGAAGGGAGTTTCGACGCCTACATGTGGCAGACTTTGGAAACGAAATGCCGGTTCATTGCTCAGGTGATGACCGGCGATGCTACGATGCGCCGCGCCGAAGACGTGGATGCGGTTGCACTGACCTACGCGGAGGTGAAGGCAATCGCGTCCGGCAATCCGCTCGTGATCGAGAAAGCCACGATTGACGCCGAGGTGCTCCGCCTGACTCGGCTCAAACGGCAGCACGCTGAGAGCCAGTACCAAATGCGCTTCCGAGTGAAGAGTCTAGCTGACCAGACGCAGGTGGCCGAGCGCGACATCGCCGCCATTCGCGCCGACCTCGGCGTGCGTACGAGCACGAAAGGCGATGACTTCACCATGACCGTGAAGAAGGAAACCTTCACCGATCGTACAAAAGCCGGCCGCGCCGTGGTGTTCCTCGCGGCGGCCATGAAGCCATTCAGCTCGACGAAGCCGGTTGGGACGATCGGAGGCTTTCCGTTCTCATTGCAGCGACTCGAAGCGCGTACGAACTTGGTGATCCACGGCAAGCATACCTATCAGGCGAATGTTAGCGACAACGCGCTCGGCACCATCGCCTCGGTTGAGCACACGCTGGGTGGCATCCGTGAACTGCTTGACGAGCGTGAGGCCGATCTTTCACGGTTTGGCAAGCAGAGCGAAGACCTCGCTAAGCAACTCGGCGTTCCGTTCGAGCACGAGGAGAAGCTCGGGGAAGCGACCAAGCGTCAACAGGAGATCGTCGAAGCCCTCGACATAACGAAAAATCAGGCGTCCGCGGAAGTGGATGAGGGTATAGTGCGGAACGCCGAGAATTTGCAGGAGACGGCTAACGCAGCGGTCCAGAAGAGTGGTGGCGTTGTCGGTTCAGTCTGTCCATAGATCCCACGGAAGTCAGGCGTCCCGCCGGACCTCGTTGGCGACTCAGTTTAAGCAGCTGCTTCCGGCGCTCGTCGCGTTCCGCCGGACGGGGGAGCCTATGTATGTCGCTTGTCGATGTGACGTAGCCGCTGACATGAGTCGTAACCTCGATTGTGAATTCGTCACTGTGCCCCTAAGCCGCGGGATCACCTGCCGCTCTCCACGTAACCCGTAGGCAGCTCATCCTGCGGGCCGCCGTGTATTCGACACTGAGCACACCGGTTTCGCCTTGCCTTCCGCTACCGCGTAATTGGCTTCAAAAACGACAGCCATGGTGTTCTCCTTTCGATTTGTGGTTTTGCTGTCGACACAAAAAGCTAGGCTTTGGTGGCCGGTTTTTTCCGCGCGCGCTCGTTACTCCGGCGCGCCCGCCGGCAAAACTGCACGTCCTCATGGCGCAAGCGGAGGCCATCCTGCGTTCCGAGACGCGCCGCCGTGGCGAGGCTGTGGTGCGACACGGTCTTTCAGAGCCCGCGCTACGTGCCTTGGATGCGATCCATGATCGGAGCGAATCGCCTACGGACAAACTGCTTCGCTCGGCAGAGCCATGGTCGAGTTTTGCCGTGCTCCCCATCTTCGCGCTCGCGAATGCCGGTGTGATCATGACGCTCGGCGTCGTTCAAACCCACGGCGCCCTGATGCTCACCGTCGTCCAGGACTTGGTCGTTGGGAGACCAGTCGGCATCGTTCTTGCCTCATGGCTCGCCGTCCGTTTCAGGCTCGCGACGAAACCCCCGGAGTATTCCGGGCGTCAACTCACCGGCGCGGGCGCCCTCGCGGGCATCGGTTTCACGATGTCGCTCTTCATCGCGGGCGAAGCGTTCCCGTTTCCTGAGGATTTCGCCGCTGCAAGAATCGCCATCTTTACCGTATCGCTCGTTACCGGGGTGGTTGCCCCGGCTATCCTGTTGCCGAGAAGTCAGCTAGGTAGCTAGTACGGCCGGTGAATTCGCCCGCGGCACTCCCAATTCAACGGCTAAACCGGGCGCATGAGCTTCTCTTCCGGCGTTACCGCACAACGTGGATCTTGAGGAAATTAGAGCCACGAGGCTCACCCGGAGGAACGCCGCCGATCACCAGGATCTTATCGCCGAAGGCCACAAGCTGATTTGCTCGCAACGTGGCTACAGCTTGCGCTACAAGTTCTTCAAAGGTGCCTGGAATCCCCTCGACCAGCAGAGGTTTCACTCCCCAAAAAAGGTTAAGCGAATGGTAAGCGCCAGGATCGGTGGTGATGGCAAAAAGTGGAACCTTCGATCTTTCCGCGGCCACGAACCTCGCAGTATGGCCGGTAGTCGTCAGGACGACAATCGCCCGCAAATCCACCACATCAGCGATCGCCGTGGCCGCCTCGCTTAGCGCATAGGCGTCCGTAGGATCGCTGGCGGGGTAAGTCTTGAAGGTGATCCTCTCTTCTACTTCCGAAGCGATCCGCGCCATCATCTCGACCGCGCGGATCGGGAACGCCCCGATGGCTGATTCGCCGGAGAGCATCACCGCATCCGTGCCATCGATAATTGCGTTGGCGACATCGCTTGCCTCTGCCCGAGTCGGGCGCGGTTCGCGGATCATGCTTTCCAGCATCTGGGTGGCGGTGATCACCGGCAGTCCCAGGCGATTGCACTTTTCGATGATCTGCTTTTGCAGCATTGGCACTTTCTCCGGGCGCACTTCGACCCCGAGATCGCCGCGGGCGACCATCACGCCGCTGACTTCGCGGAGTATCGCCTCGAGATTATCGACCGCCTGCGGTTTCTCAATTTTGGCCAACACCGGCGTTGAGGCGCCTTTTCCGGCAATCAGTTCTTTCAACGCCCGCACATCTGCCGCGGTACGCACGAAACTAAGCGAAATCCAATCGACAGCTTGCGTGAGCCCAAACTCAACGTCGCGGACGTCCTTCTCGGTGAGCGATGGCAGCGCGAGGGTCAGATTTGGGAAGTTCACCCCTTTCCGGTTGTGGAGCACGCCGCCTTCCACGACTCGGCAGCGCAGCTCACGCCCACTGACCTCCACGACTTCAAGCTCAAGCAGGCCGTCATCGAGCAACACGCGTATTCCGGGTTGCGCGTTATCCGCGACGCCCGCGTAATCGAGAGGAATTGCGTCGGCGCGTTCCTCGAAGTCCGCTTCAGGAACGAGCGAGACGATCGAGTTCGGCGTGAGCGTCATCTCACCGCCGGGCAATTTGCCCACCCGGATCTTTGGTCCTTGCAAGTCCTGCAGGATCGTCACTGGAGTATCGAGTTCCCTCGAGATCATGCGCAGCGTGGCAACCTGCCGAGCGTGCTCCTCGTAGGTCCCGTGAGAAAAGTTGAGACGCGCAACGTCCATCCCGGCCTGGATCAGCAATCGAATCGCTTCCGGCGAGCTGCTGGCGGGGCCGAGGGTGGCGACAATCTTGGTGCGGCGCATAGGGCAGGCGACGCCGGTGTTTTCCTTCGTGCGTGCGTCAAAAGCGAGCAGGATTGCAGCGCCGGGCGAATGCGCCCCTCGTAACTTCTGCCGCCGGCTCGATGAGGAGCTTTTCCCGCAACTCGGCGGCGCGCCGATAGTGGGCCGGGTGGATATCAGCCAATCGATCCGCGAAGCGCGGTGCCGCCGCGTCGAGCAGAAGAAGAACTCTTCCGATGGGGCTGGCCCGCACCCTCAGAGACCAGGCTGCACGCGAACCCTGACACCCGTACTCCTAAAGGTTTCGATCGAGATGGCGCGGGCCCGTCGATCCGCCGTGCGCGGCGGCGGTGAGGCTGATGAGGGCGACGGTGCTCCCGCGGGAATTACGTCCTTCCATGAAACACGTTCACCATTCAGCATCGGGCACCTCGTTCGCGCTCTGCCGCCCACTCGATCCGCACGCGCGCCGATGCCTGGACCTCCGTATGGCAAATCAGATCCCGCGCGAGCCATGATGCGCTACCTATTCGAACATTTGGGGGTGGCTGTGTTTGCCATTACAGGAGCAATCGCGGCGAAAAACAAGGGTGTCGATCTTTTCGGGGTCGTTGTACTCGCGCTCGTGACCGCCCTGGGTGGGGGAACCCTGCGCGATCTGATTCTCGGAACGAGGCCATTCTGGACGGGGGATGTGAGCTTCGTCTTCGGCGCGACGGCCGCCGCTATTGCGACCTTTGCCGCGGCGCGTTTCTGGCATCTGCCGTCAACTTCGCTGCTGATCGCGGACGCCTGCGGGTTGGCGCTTTTCACGATCATCGGGACGGAGAGAGCCCTTGCCTTCGCCGCTTCGAACACAGTTGCCGTGGTGCTCGGCGTCATGAGTGGTGTCGCCGGCGGTATCATCCGTGACGTCCTCACCGGCGAGATCCCGCTCGTCTTTCGTGCGGGAATCTACCTGTACGCGACCGCGGCGCTGTGCGGGGCTGCAGTCTTCGTTTTCGTCGCACCGAGAGTGCCACCCCTCGCCGGCCAGTCCATTGCCATGGCCGTGACGCTCGGGCTCCGCCTCGCAGCGATCCGATGGCGGCTCCGCCTCCCGGAGTTCGAAGCCCGCACGGCACCGCCGGAATAAGCGCCAGCGCCTTACAGGGGGGCGGTTTATACCAGATCCCTTACCATCAGGTGTCTGCCTGATGGCCCGACCTCATGTCTCGCGCGGCATCGCGGTACGTTTCGCCGCCGACGCGGCCGCCGCCTTTTGGGCGGCTACGGGTGGGTGGAAAACGCCGCACCGGCGCAAAAGCTTGGGCTGCTGCTGGTCATCCAACCTTGCCGCCATGGACCACCAACCTGCGGCACGGACCCATCAACAGACTTCCCGTTGCGCGCGCAACCGTTATCCTTCCACGTCATGAGGCACGCACCCATTATCGGAATCGTCGTCTTCGTTGTCAGTTCGCTCTGGGCCGGGGCGAGCGCCAGAGCCGAGAGCCGTCCGCTCGAAACTGAAGTCGCAAAGAGGGCGGCGGTCGTGGAACCGAAATTGATCGGGTGGCGGCGCGACATTCACCAGCACCCTGAGCTCGGCGATCAGGAAACGCGCACGGCGCGCATTGTGGCTGAGCACCTGCGAAGCCTTGGGCTGGAAGTCCGCACCGGAATCGCACGCACCGGTGTCGTCGGCATCCTCAAAGGGGGAAAGCCGGGGCGCACGGTTGCTTTGCGGGCAGACATGGATGCGCTTCCTGTGAAAGAGCTCCTGGATCTTCCTTTCGCCTCGAAAGCGAAGCAGCCGTATCTGGGCAAGGAAGTGGACGTGATGCACGCCTGCGGACACGACGCGCACACGGCGATGCTGATGGCAGCGGCAGAGGTGCTTGCCGGCATAAAGGCAGAGCTGCCGGGCACGGTGGTCTTCATCTTCCAACCGGCTGAAGAGGGGCCGAGCCTCTTCGAACCGGCTGGCGACAAAAGCTGGGGCGCCAAGCTGATGCTGGAGGAAGGAGTGTTCGAGGGGACCAAGCCGGAAGCGGTGTTCGGCATGCACGTGATGCCGGGTCCTGCCGGTGAAGTCAGCTATCGGAGTGGCCCCACGCTCGCGAGCAGCGATACCTTGAACATCGAAATCACGGGCAAGCAGGGCCATGGCGGAATGCCTTGGAATACCATTGACCCGATCGCCACGTCGGCTCTGGTTATCTCGGGTTTGCAGACCGTTGTGAGCCGCAAAGCCGACCTCACCGCCTCTCCGGCCGTCATTACCATCGGGACGATCAACGGCGGAGCGCGGGCCAACATCGTGCCCGAAAGCGTGAAGATGACAGGCACCATCAGGACGTTCGATGAAGGGGTCCGCGCTCAAGTCCACCGCGACATCAAGTTGACTGCCGAGAAGATTGCCGAGAGCACTGGCGCAAAGGCGGAGGTGTCGATCGTCAAGAACTACGATCCAACGATCAACGACGAGAATCTCACGGCGCGCATGGCTCCGGCCTTGGAGCGAGCCGCAGGGGCGCCACTACAGAAGGCGCAGCTCGGCGGTGCTTCCGAAGACTTCTCCGTCTTCGCCAAGGTCGTACCGGGCTTGTATGTTTTCCTCGGCATCACACCGCGGAGCCAGGACCCCGCAAAAGCCGCGCCGAACCACAGCCCTCAGTTCTTCGTCGACGATAGCGCGCTGATTGTCGGCACGCGTGTGATGGCCACGCTGGCAGTGGAATTTCTTACCTCCGAGGCGAGGGGCAAGTAAGCGAGGATGACTTTGCACGGGTCCACCTCGGGCAGTGGAGAGCCGCCACGCCATCCGCGCGGAGGACGATTGAACGAGGTCTTTCTTCCCAGTGGACGGCGGTTCGCAGAAGATCAGCGGGCCAATGGATAATCCCGCCCCCCCGCCTCCTGAAGGTCGAAATGTTTACATCACGACTACGGTGATCATTCAAGCCGCGCTTGCGGTCTCGTTGGTCCTGCTACTCGTGCGGCGCGACTGGGAGAATGTCTTCCTCACAGCGCTGGTCATCGGGCTAACGTTAACGCCTGCTTTCTTGTGGCGAAATTACCGCATCTATCTGCCGCCAGAGTTTCAGTTCATCTCGGCAGCATTCGTCTTCCTAGCGCTATTTCTCGGCTCTGCGCGGGACTTTTACTACCGCTTCTGGTGGTGGGACATCGTTTTGCATACCGGCTCGGGATTTCTACTCGGGATCGTCGGCTTTATCGCGCTCTACCTGCTGAATCAAACTGATCGGCTTCCGCAGGAGCTTAGTCCGGCGTTCCGCTGCTTTTTCGGAGTCACTTTCGCGGTTTTCCTGGGCGTGGTATGGGAAATCTTTGAGTTCGCATTCGATCAAATCGCGCCCTATTGGAACATGCAAAGTGTCGAAACCGGGGTCGCAGACACGATGTGGGACTTGATAGTCGATACTATCGGTGCAGTCATCGTCGCGCTCATGGGTTATGCTTATCTAAGGACCGGCAGGTATTCTTTCATCGCCGACGCCCTCAGGGGCTTCATCCAGAAGAATCCGCGCCTGTTCCGCGGGCACGGAGCGCCGGAAAAGTGATATTGATGCCTGCTTTCTCCTTTTCCCGGTCTCTCCTTCGCGTGATTTTGGGACGCTCGGATTGTTCTGCCGAGTACAGGATGGCTGGCGCTGATAACGATGAATCGGGAGCGACTTTGGCCACGCCCGTGCCGTAGTCTCGGACTTCTTTATGGCTCACGCACGTCCGACAAAGCTCGATCCTCCGGTTGATCCCGGTCGTGATCACATCCTGGGAAATCCCGATGCGGAACTGACGCTGGTTGAATACGGCAACTACACGCGCTCGTCCTGTCACGCCGCGCACGAAGTGATCGCCGATCTGCGCGATCGCTTCGGCGAGCGAATGCGATACGTCTTCCGGCATCGACCGGCGGGAGAGAGTGGCATTGCCAAACGCGCGGCGCGAGCTGGCGGAGTATGCCTTCCAAACGACGGGCGAATTCTGGCCGATCCACGACGCCCTCATGAAGCGCGGGCCGGCTTTCACGCCGGACGATTTCGAGCAAATCGCACGGGAGTTCGATCTGCCGCCGCGTGACGACATGCACGCGGCAGCAGCCAAAGCAGCGGAGTCGAAGGTGCAGGAGGATTTGGAAAGCTCGCACCGCAGCGGCGTGGTCATGACGCCGACGTTCTTTCTGAACGGCCGCCGCTATGAGGGACCGTGGGACGAAAACACTCTCGCGGAGGCGATGCTCGGCACCCTCGGCCATCGCGTGCAAACCGCAGCCCTGAACTTCGTGCGCTGGGCGCCGTCGGCGGGACTTCTTCTTCTGCTCATGTCGGTGCTCGCCGTCGTTTTGGCGAACTCGTCGGTGGGGCCAGCCTTTGCGTCTTTGTGGGCCATGATGGCTGGCGTTCAGGTAGGTGACGGAAGCTTTCGTTTTGCCGCTGCTGAAATGGATCAACGACGGACTGCTCGCCATCTTCTTCCTGGTTGTCGGTTTGGAAATCAAGCGGGAGTTCACCATTGGCCGCCTCTCGACTTTTCGATCCGGCGCGCTGCCGGTCATCGCTGCGTTCGGCGGCATTGTCGGTCCCGATTCTGATCTATCTCCTCATCGCGCCAGCCGGGCCGCTGGCGGCGGGTTGGGCAGTTCCGATCGCGACGGACACCGCGTTCGCGGTAGCGATCATCGTGCTGCTCGGAGCCCGTGTCTCAGTTGAATTGCGCGTCTTTCTCACCGCCGCGGTCATCATCGACGATCTTGTCGCGATCGGCATCATCGCGGCGTTTTATACGGAGGCGATCCATACGAATTACCTGATTGCCTCGGTGGCGGTGACGCTCCTGCTGGTGGCGATGAACCGATGGGGAATTTACCGGCCGCTGCCATACGCGGTGCTTGGCATTGTCCTATGGGTTTGTCTGCACGACGCGGGCCTGCACGCGACACTCGCGGGAGTGATCCTCGCGCTTGTGACCCCGGCCCGTGCTCCGGCAAAGCTCCACGTCCTCATGGCGCAGGCGGATGCCATCCTGCGATCCGAGACGCGGCGCCGCGGCGAAGCATTGATGCGGCACGGCCCTTCGGAGCCTGCGATGCGCGCATTCGATGCCATTCATGACCGGATCGAATCGCCCACCGACAAGCTGCTGCGCTCGGTCGAACCGTGGTCCAGCTATGTCGTGCTGCCGATCTTCGCGCTCGCGAATGCCGGCGTAATCATGTCTCTGGAGCGTCGTTCAAACGCACGGAAGTCTGATGCTGGCGATCATTCTGGGATTGGTCATCGGCAAGCCGGTCGGGATCTTGGCGGCATCGTGGCTCGCCGTTCGTTTCCGCATCGCGACGAAACCCCCGGAGTATTCCTGGCGTCAGCTTGGCGGCGCTGGCGCGCTTGCGGGCATCGGCTTCACGATGTCGCTCTTTATCGCCGGCGAGGCGTTCCCGAACCCGGCGGATTTCGCAGCCGCGAAGATCGCCATCTTCACCGCATCGCTCATCGCCGGAGTTGTTGGCACCGCCATCCTGTGGCCGAAGCAAGAAACCGACGAACGACGGAAAGGTGATGGAAATTCACCGGCCTTTTCCTGGCTGCTTTGCGCACGCGGCAGTTCACGCTTGTTGAAAGCGCTTCGATCAGGGTTTGCAGCGGTCCGGCGGTGCGGCCTCGCTGCCACACCACCAGGAAATCCCAGCGCGCTTCGGCGTCCGCGACAGGAATCATGCGAACGGCTGCGGCGGCGAGATCGCGGATGTAGCCCGGCACCAGGGTGACTGCGCCCTCGCTGGCCACCAGCAAGAGCATGTGAGTGATGCTGTCCGCCTCCTGCACGAACCTCGGCTTGAATCCGCCGGCCTTGCGGCAGAGTTGCGCGATCCAGCGATCACGGCCCGGCATCTCCGCTTCCGGCGAGCCGATGAACTGTTCGCCTTTCAACTCGGCCAGGCGGATTTCCTTGCGGGCGGCGAGCCGATGATCCGCCGGCAGGACCGCAAGCACCGGCATTGTCGCAAGCCTGCGCGTGTAGAAGTCTCGCGAGGCGATGCTGCCTTCCTGCCCGATGAAGGCTACGTCGATCGTGCCTGCTTTCAGCGCGGTGATTTGTTCGCCGGGCGAAAGATCGAGCAGCTTGGTTTTCACCTCCGGATGAGCTCGCCGCAGCGTCGCTAGTGCAGGGTTCAAGAAGCTTCTGCGCGGCTGAGGCCAGATAGCCGATGCGCAGCTCCTCCTTTTGTCCGCGAGCAAGCCGGCGCGACTTCCGCAAGAGCAGCGTCGTAGTCGGCAAGAAGCGCGCGTGTTTTTGCAGCGAACGCATGACCGGCATCGGTGAGGCTCACACCGGTCGCGGAGCGTTCCAGGAGCCGCCCGCCGACCTCCGCTTCCAGCGCCTGCATCTGGCGGGAGAGCGCCGGTTGCGACATGCGCAGCCGCGTGGCAGCGCGGTTGAGGCTGCCTTCGTCGATCACTGCGAGGAAGGAGCGGAGCTGCGAGAGCATGCGGTCAGGCTATGCAGGATGCGCATAACTGCAATGACGCACCGGCATTATCGGCCAGCTGCGGCCGAGAGCTACGCTTCAGCCATGATCAAATCACTACTTAAAACGAATAACGACGTTGCCCCCCTCATCCTTCGCGTGCTGCTTGGCGCTGCCTTCTTGCCGCATGGAGCCCAGAAAGTTCTCGGCTGGTTTGGCGGGCACGGCTTCGAGGGCACGATGGGCTACTTCACCGGCGCGCTCGGCATTCCGGCCTTGTTCGCATTTCTGGCGATCGCCGCTGAATCCGCAGGCGCGCTCGCGCTGATCTCGGGCTTCTTCACCCGCGTGGCCGCGGTTGGCATCGCCGCAGTGATGGCGGTCGCCGCAACGATGCATGCGTCTCACGGCTTCTTCATGAACTGGTCCGGGACGCAGAAAGGTGAAGGCATCGAGTATCACCTCCTCGCCGCCGGCATCGCCCTGGTTCTCGTGATCGTGGGCGGCGGCAAATGGTCGCTCGACTCGCTGATCGCGAAAAAGGTGAAGGACACCCGAACCTGTGGGCGCTCCCGTCCCCGCGTAACCCTGCCGGCCGAGAGGCGCTCGCAAGAGCCGCCTCTTCAGCTGGCATGGCGTTGAACCTCCGAGACCCAAAACCTTCGACTATGTCAGACACGAAACCCATTCATCCCGAAACCCGTATCGGCCATGTGCATCTCAAAGTCGCCGACCTCGAGCGTGCGCTCGCCTTCTACTGCGGCGTGCTCGGCTTCGAATTGACGCAACGCTACGGCCGGGACGCTGCGTTTGTTTCCGCCGGCGGTTACCATCACCACATCGGGCTCAACACCTGGGAAAGTCGCGGAGGCTCGCCACCGCCGCCCGGCACAACCGGACTGTATCACGTGGCGATCCTCTACCCATCGCGCATAGAACTCGCCGATGCGCTCCAGCGCCTGCTTCGCGCCGGTATTCACCTCGACGGCGCTTCCGATCACGGCGTGAGCGAAGCGCTTTACCTCCGCGATCCTGACGAAAACGGCGTAGAGCTTTATTGGGACCGCCCGCGCGACCAATGGCCGCGCACCGCCGATGGCGGGCTTGGAATGTTCACGCGCCCGCTCGACCTCGACAGTTTGCTCGCGGAAGCAAAGCCTCGCCGCGACTCATGAACAACACCACGACCACACCGACTCAGGATACTGCGCGATTCGCCGCTCACGGCTGCCGCGCAGGGACGGATCACGATCGCGAAGTGCCGGAGATTGATTTGCTCAGCCCGCTGACGATCCGCGGCGTGACCTTCCGCAACCGGATCGTAATGTCGCCGATGTGCCAGTATTCCGCGCGCGACGGCTTCGCCGACGATTGGCACCTGGTGCATCTCGGCAGCCGCGCGGTGGGCGGCGCGGCGCTGATCTTCGTCGAGGCGACGGCGGTGACTCCGGATGGCCGCATCTCGCCTGGCGACCTAGGTATCTGGAGCGATGAACACATTGAGCCGCTCGCGCGCATCGCGCGCTTTGTGCACAGCCAGGGAGCGGTGGCGGGCATTCAGCTCGCGCACGCGGGCCGCAAGGCGAGCTGCGATCTCGCCTGGAAAGGCGGCGCTCGGTTGAAGACGCCCGAAGAAGGTGGATGGCCTGCCGTCGCCCCGAGCGGCGTGCCTTTTAATGAAAGCGATCCGCCACCGCTGGCGCTCGACGCCGGCGGGGTCGACGGCATCGTCGCTGCCTTCGAAGCTGCGGCGAAACGCGCACTCGTCGCTGGTTTCAGGGTGCTCGAAATCCACGCCGCTCACGGCTATCTGCTGCACGAGTTTCTTTCTCCGATCAGCAATCGCCGCGACGACGAATACGGCGGCAGCCTCGAAAATCGGATGCGCCTGCTGTTGCGCATTGCCGAGCGAACGCGTGCGCTGATGCCGGACGAACTGCCGCTTTTCACCCGCATCTCGGCGACCGACTGGACCGAAGGCGGTTGGGACATTGAGCAATCCGTCGAGCTGGCAAAGCGGTTGAAAGCACTCGGCGTGGATTTAATTGACGTGTCGTCCGGCGGCATGGTCCCGCACGCACGCATCCCCGTGGCGAAAGGCTATCAGGTGCCGTTCGCGCGCCGCATTCGCGATGAGGCGGACATCCGCACCGGCGCCGTGGGGATGATCACCGACCCGCAGCACGCTGACGAGATCATCACGGGCGGCGACGCGAACATGGTCTTCATCGCGCGGGAGCTGCTGCGCGAGCCTTATTGGGCGCTGAAGGCACAGCACGCCTTAGGAGAAGAACCGGCGTGGCCGACGCCCTACGGCTACGCGGTAAAGCGGCGCAGGAAATGACACCCCATCTTCTATGTCCATAAGCGATCGTGCAGCCGGCGCCGTGATGGGCGCAATGATTGGTGACGCTCTCGGCGTCGGGCCGCATTGGTATTACGACCTCGACGAAATGCGGCGTGATTACGGCGACTGGATCACCGGCTACACGGAGCCCAAGTCGCATCGTTACCATGCGGGGCTGAAAGCGGGGCAGCTTTCGCAAGCGGGCATCATCACGACAATGCTGCTGCGCTCCACCGTGGAGAAGGGCCGTTACGACGAAGGCGACTTTTGTCGCCGTCTGGATGAGGAGCTCTTTCCGCAGCTCGACAGCACACCGATGAACGGCCCCGGCGGATATACCAGTCAGTCGATCCGCGAAGCATGGCGGCGGCGGGTGATGCAGAAAAAGTCGTGGAAAGAAACGGGTGGCCATGCCGATACCACCGAAGCGGCCGAGCGCGCGCTCGTGCTGGCGGCGCGCTATGCCGCCACGCCCGCGAAAGTCGCGGAGACGGTCAGCGCAAACTGCCTTCTGACCCAGTCCGATGAAGCAATCGTGGCGATGACGACCGCGTATGGCTGCGTGCTCGCGCTGCTCGTGCGGGGCGAGAAACTCGACCCGCTCCTGTCCGACAAACTGATGGATCTCGTGAAGCAAGGCGTGCTGCCCTTCCACGCTGTCACGAGCGACAAGCTCGCGCCTCCGAAACCGGGCGATCCCGACCCGCCGCGCGCCGGCCGCTTCTCGTCGCCGGATGCCCTTCTAACTCCATCCTACATGGCCGAAGCCGCGCTCGATCCCGGCATCAAGATCGAGCCAGCTTGGAAGGTGTCGATCGTTTACGGCATGCCCTGCGCGATCTACCACCAGCTTCCCGCCGCTTACTATCTGGCTGCGCGCTTTCCCGATGACTTCGAGTCGGCCGTGCTACACGCGCTGAATGGCGGCGGTCAGAACCAGGCGCGCTGCATCCTCACCGGCGCTCTGGTCGGTGCGCAGGTCGGTCTTTCGGGGATTCCGCATCGTTTTCTCGACGGACTCGATAAATCCTCCGAATTAACAGTCCTCGCATGCCGGCTCGGGGACCAAACGGAACACGAAGATGAACGCAAACCTCCACATCTCAGGTCTACGTCACGTCACTGCGATCGGAAGCGATCCGCAACGCAATCTTGATTTTTACGTCGGCTTGCTCGGACTACGATTGGTTAAGCGCACGATCAACTTCGATGACCCCCGTAGTCATCATTTCTGCTTCGGCGACGAGGCGACTTTGCCGCCGATTACCATTCCAACGAAGGCCGCCCAATGAGCACGCCTCTCGACTTCATTCACGAATTTGTCCCCGGCCGCTCTGCCCGCACGTTGCTCCTGCTGCACGGCACGGGCGGCAACGAGTCAGACCTGCTCCCAATCGGACGCGCCTTCGATCCCGAGGCTGCTTTGCTCAGCCCACGTGGCAAGGTGCTCGAAAACGGGATGCCGCGCTTTTTCCGGCGGCTGGCCGAAGGGGTGTTCGATAAGGAAGACCTCGTTCTCCGCACGCACGAACTCGCCGACTTCCTCGACCATGCTGCCACGCATTACCAAATCGATCGACAGAAGCTGCTTGCGGTCGGCTACTCGAATGGCGCGAACATCGCTGGCGCTCTCCTGCTACTGCGACCCGGTGCAGTTTGCGGCGCGGCCCTATTGCGGCCCATGGTGCCGCTCGTTCCCGAGACGCTCCCTGATCTGAAAGCCGCGCCGGTGCTGGTCGCCGCCGGCAATCAGGACCCAATCGTGCCCCCGGAAAACGCGCGCCAGCTCGTGGCGCTTCTCCGCAGCGCGGGCGCGGTCGTAACCGAGGCATTCGAGAACGCCGGCCACAGCTTGACCGATTGCACGATTGAAACCGCCAAACGCTGGCTTGCGGAGAAAACCTAATGAGCCGCATCGCCGGACGGCAACGAGAAGCGCTGGATGCCGACGGACAGAAACTCTACGACGAAATCCTCGCGGCGCGCGGGAGCATCGCAGGGCCGTTTCGCGTCTGGCTGCACAGTCCGAGTTCACGCGGCGCGCGACTCAGCGCGGCGAGTTTCTACGTTACCACACGAGTCTGTCGCCGAGCCTCCGCGAACTCGTTATTCTGATCACTGCGCGCTTGCAGAAGTCCGATGTCGAGTCGGCTATTCACGAGCCATTGGCGTGTAAAGCTGGGTTGCCTGGCCAAGTAAACGACGCGCTCCGGGACGACAGCAGACCGATTTTCGACGCGGAAGAAGAGCGAGCGATTTACGACTACTGCGATCGAGTGCACCGGACGCACACGGTGGATGAACTGACGCTGCATCGACTAATTATCCCGCGAGTTTCAGGCCGGCGACTCCGGTAAGAATGAGGCCAGCGCAAGCGAGGCGCATTGCTGTTGCTGGTTCACCAAGAAAGAATATGCCGCAAAGAACCGCCCCGGCAGCTCCGATGCCGGTCCATACTGCGTAAGCCGTGCCGATCGGAAGCGACTTGGCGGCGAGCCCGAGAAGCACGAAGCTGATAACCAGCGCGATGATGGTGCCGACGCTCGGCCATAGCTTGGTAAAGCCGTCGGTGAACTTGAGCCCGATGGCCCACCCGATTTCAAAAAGACCTGCGAGAACAAGAAGAATCCAAGGCATAACGATAGTTGCCAGGGTCGTCCCTGAATATGTGTAAGCCGTGCGAGGTCGTCCCCGCGGCAAGGCTCCTAAATCACGAACCGTGTACGGTCAAGGGCGTGTTCTTCCTTTCGCGGGAATCGCCGCTTGTGCGGAAGAAGCGGAGATTAAGCCGGCGACTTCCCAGGACAGACGTGATCCTCCGATCAGCGCCGGGAGCGAGGGCGGAATCGGCCTCGGCGCACCCAGCCTGAAAGTCTGAACTGGCGGCTCCTAGAGGCTCATCGCCTCCTCCACGCTTTCGCATGTCACGATCCGAACATTGCGGCTGTAGTGGAACTGACTCAGAATCGCGAAGCCGATGTCATTGCGCTGATTCGGCGGGAGGATGCGGGCGACTAGGTCGACGTCATGGCGGTCGCACAGTTCCATGATCTCCGCGATGAGAGCAGCCGCGGAGATTGGCATCGAATCCAGTCCGCTCAAATCAGTGACGAGATGGAATCCGGGCTTCACGTTCGAAAGCAGCGTACGCAGTTCATCGACGCCAGCTTTCAGCCTATCCAGCTCAACATGGCCGGCGAGCGTGAGTTTCACGACTTTGAGAGCTGGATCTGTTTCGACGATGAAGATAGGACGTAGACGATGCTTCAGACGACTCGCTGGATCTTGCTTTTTGCCGCCCTTCAAAGAGCAGCAACACGATGATGAACAAGATAACGAGAGCTTCCATGACGCTAATGTACCCCCACGATGACGGATCGACCAAGACTCAGATGCGATCACACCGATAGGCCCTGATTATGCATCGCTGGCTCAACGGCTCCAGAGTTCACCTGATGTTGGCGAGGCACGCGATGCACCCGAGTCGCGTTAGCCCATCGACCATGTCCGTCGATCGCACGGCGCGCCAGCGAAGGGACGCAGCATAGGCAGCGCGTGTTCCCCATAGAGGCAACCTATCAGTCTGATCCAAACTGCGGCATAGTGGATGTGAGAAGCTGAGGTATGCTTCAGTCGTCCACAGCATTCGGGCCAGGCGCTCCGGGGGTTTCTACTCTCGGACCGCCAGATTGCCCGGGACGCCCCCAGTCATGAAACTTTTACTCCCACTCATCATCGTCGCGGCCTTTGACGTCACCATCGTGGTGCTCGCGTGCATCGCGCGTCACTTCCTTCCGAAGCAAGATGCCGGACCCGCCGATCCCCGGAGCGGGGTCGGCGCTTCCTGCGCGAACTGACGGCATTCGTTAGGTTCGCCTTCGGCGTGGCCGCATTTCTGCGGCTCCGCGGCCGGTCCCTTGCTCCAAGCGCCGTGCCTCATCAACTCCAACCTCCTGCTAAATTCCCATGAACATGTTCCTCGAAGCCATTGTGATCGCTCTCCCCCTTACCGCGGCCGCCGTCGCGCTGCTCTTCCTAACCCGCCGGCATGTTTTCCGGCAAATGGACGAAATCGTGGACGCGGCGAAGGCCGGTGCATTCAACCGCCCATTCGCTTTCCGCCGCGGCCCCAGCCTTCCTGAAAAGGATCTTCAGCCGAACACACTAGCCGATGAGGCAGAACCGCACGAGGCCGAAACCCGGACGCCCGGTACACTCCCGCAGCTCTCAATTTCCAATCACTAACTTATGAAAAAGCCCACCATCATCATCACCGCCGCTGATCACTCGAAACTCTCCCGGATGCTCGCTCTCGACGTTCGTTCACCACGTGAGCGCGACGAGGCGTATGCGCTGGAACGTGAACTCAACCGCGCGGAGATCGTCGCCCCCGACGAGATCCCGCCGGATGTGATCACCATGAATACCCGTGCTGAATTGCTTGATCTGGATTCCGGCGAGCGCATGGAGTTCACCGTCGTATTTCCCATGAGCGCCGACTCCGACTTAGGGAAGATTTCCGTTCTCGCGCCCATCGGAACGGGCATGCTCGGGTACCGCGTAGGCGACGTTTTCGAGCAGCTCGCGCCCACCGGGATGCGCCGGCTAAAGGTCGTCGCCGTTCACTTCCAGCCTGAAGCCGCGTTTGCTGCGGCTGCAGCGTAGAGCTCTCGCCGCGCGACGCCACAGCGCAGCTTGTCCTTCCCGCCGTCAGCCACCCGGCGGAGAACGCGTTTGCAAATACCTCGTCAGAGCCGGAGCGTTGGTCTGTTCCATGACAAACCTATGCGACATCAGCACGCCGGAAGACGTCCGGACGTTGGTCAATTCCTTCTACGACAAGGTAGGACGGGACGTCTTGCTTACGCCTGTGTTTAAGGACTTCGCCAAAGTGGACTGGGCCACGCATCTGCCAATCATGTATCGCTTTTGGGAGTCAATGCTCTTCGGAGCCGGAACTTATGAGGGCGCGCCCTTTCCGAAGCACGCCGTTCTGCCGGTGCAGAAAGAACACTTCGCCGCTGGCTCATGTTGTTCGTAGAGACGGCGGATGCCCATTTCCGCGGACCGAAAGCCGAAGAGGCGAAAGGCCGCGCTGCGCCCATCGCCGACACCTTCGCGCAACGCATGGGTTTGCTGAAGGATACCTATGGCCTCGGCGTTCCATTGCGCGCGGCTGGTTCGGATTCCGCCCGGAAAGCCGCAGAGTAGGCTCGAGCACACACCCCCGCCATTTGACAATCTTCAACATGAGCACGCCCAATCGTTTCCAAAAGCTGGTCCAGGACGCGAAAACCCGCATCACCGAAGTACCCGCTGCGGACGCCGCGCGGGAAGTCGAACGCGGCGCGCTGCTCATCGACGTGCGCGACCTGGAGGACTGGCAGCAAGAGCACGCGCCGGCCGCCGTCCATATGCCGCGAGGCACCATCGAACTCGACATCGAAGAAACGGCCCCGGGGCTCGATACTCCGATCATCTGCCATTGCGGGGGCGGCAGCCGATCCGCGCTGGTCGCCGAGAACCTTCAAAAGATGGGTTACACGAATGTGAAGTCGCTCGCCGGCGGCTTCAAAGCGTGGAAACAGGCGGGCTTCCCCGTCGTTCAATCCGTTCCGGGCGCGCCAGACGGTAGCTCATAGGAAAGCTCGCCATCAATGATCCGCGCGGCGGATGTAAAGGGATGCTCCTGCGGTTCCTGCGCATCGAGAATGTGCAGCACGCTCCAACCGCGCGCCTTGAGACAATCCGCGATCAACGAGCGATGGCAGCGCCACCAGACAGCTTCCGCGCACAATGATGACGGTGCGCTTTTCTTCAGCGAGTGCGGTGAGCCGTTCGATCGCACGCGCAACGCGGCAATGAACTCCGCGAGGGGTCGCGTCGAGTGGCCTATTGTCCCGAGAGTCATCGCGGCGCCGTCAGCGGATTCGGCGAGCGCTCGCGTGGCCGCTTACGCTGCGGTCGCGGATTCGACTTCGGCGGGCGCAAGCCGGGGCGCCAACCAGTGAATGACGCCGAGCGCGGCCAGGTAGGCAAAGGCGCAAATGGTCAGCAGCGGGTTATAGTTGTTGGCCGTGAAATGCAGGAGGTATCCGATCCCGGCGGAGGCGATCATGTTCCCGACGGACCCGGCCATGCCGCCAAATCCGACCACCGAGCCGACCGCGCGACGCGGGAAGGTGTCGGATACGAGCGTGTACAGATTCGCCGACCAGCCCTGGTGCGCCGCCGCGGCGAGGCTGATCAACGCGACCGTCCCCCACAGATTTTGCACCCAGGAGGCGAAGACCATCGGCACGACGCACACAGCGCAAATGAGCATCGCGGTCTTGCGAGCGAAGTTCAGGCTGTGCCCGCGTTTGAGCAAGGCGGAGGAAATCCAGCCACCGGCGATGCTGCCGACATCCGCCGCGAGGTAAATGACGACCAGGGGCATCGCCAGCCCGCTGAGCTCGAGGTGATAGGTTTCGGAAAAGTATTTCGGCAGCCAGAAGAGGAAGAACCACCAGACCGGATCAGTCATGAACTTGCCTAGCGAAAACGCCCACGTCTGCCGGTGCGGCAACAACCGCGCCCACGGAATCTTGACCGTGGATTCGGCGGGATCGCTTTGAATGTGGGCGAGCTCTGCTGCCGAAAGCCGCGGGTGCTCCTCCGGCCGCCGATAAAGGGCCAGCCAGAAGGCCAGCCAGATGAACCCAAAAGCACCGGTGATAAGGAACGCCGCACTGCCAGCCAAATTTCACGGCGATAAATGGCACGAGCAGCGGAGCGGCGATGGCGCCGACATTGGAGCCTGAATTGAAGATGCCGGTGGCGAGTGCGCGCTCCTTTTTCGGGAACCATTCCGCGATCGTTTTCACGGCGCCCGGAAAGTTGCCGGCCTCCCCGAGGGCGAGCGTAAAGCGTGCAACCCCGAACCCAAAGGCAGACCGCGCGAAGGCATGCCCCATCGAAGCCAGGCTCCAAAAAACGATCGCGAGCGAGAACCCTTTGCGCGTCCCGATGCGATCCATGAGCGCGCCGACTCCGACCAGTCCCAACGCATACGCCACATGAAACGAGAAGACGATGTAGCCGTATTCGATTTCCGTCCACCCGATGACTTCCTGCAACTTCGGCGCGAGGATGCTGAAAACCTGGCGGTCGATGTAGTTGATCGCGGTGGCGAAGAACAGGAGGGCGCAAATCACCCAGCGGTAGCGGCCGATGCGCGTCGGAGTGGAGCTTGCAGGGGGCGTGTTCATGGAATGGGAGGGGTCGATCAGCCGCGCTACCACCAGGTTTCCGCCTGAATGCCGAAGCTCGCGCCGCGCGTGGCGTCGCGATACGTGGCGCCGCCGATGCGACCTTTGAGCGAGTCGTCCCAGAACGCGTAAGTCGCGAACAGGCGGATCACGGGCCGACCGAAGAACTTGTTCTCATACTGAAGCTGCGGCGAGAGCGTCAGCTTATAGAGCGAGCCTTCAAAATCCTCGCGATCGTTCTTCACATGATCCCAGCCGGCCTCGAAGGCTACACCGGCATGCTTGGTGATAAACCAAATTGGGCGAATACCCGCGGAGATCCATTCGTCCGCCGATTCGCCGCGTGCCACGTTCCTTGAGTTTTGATAGAGGAACACGGCCTGCATGGCAAAGTGCTCGTTCGGCTGGAAGGTATAGGCATCGGTGACGCGCCACGTGTGCGGCTTGCTTTCCCGATCGGCGGGAGGTACGAAGCCAGTTGAGGTCAAGTTGGCGAAAGCGTCGTAGCCGTATTGCAGCGAGAGGCGATTTTGCCCATCCCCTGGGGTCTTGAGCGTGTGGAGGAAGCCGACCGCCGGCCCCTGCTGCGCCGGCACATCCACGCCCTCAAAGCGCTCGCCCCCGACCCATCCGTAAGCGGCCCAAAGCGCAACCTGCCCCCAAAGCGCCGGTATCTCATAGAGCCGCAAATCAAACGCCCGCTTCGTCAACCGCGGGACCGTCACTTTGATGTCGTCCTTGTTCGACCCCATGTAGGCCAGCGCCATTTTCCCGAAGCCGACGTCAATGTCCTCCACGCCGCCGCCATAGCCGCGCGCGTCTGAAAACTTGAAGTCATTGATATGGATGTCCTGGCGGCGGTAGAAGCGTGCCCCGGCCCAAAAGCTCGCGCCGGGCAGCCACTCGATCACATCCTTGCCCTGCACAAACGCTTCCGGGAGCGAGAACGGTTCATCATCGGGGAAACCGCGATCTTCGTCGCTCCGGAAGGCCATGCGAATCTGCACGTTCCAAACGGCCGGACTCATGGCCAGCGGCGGGAAATTGTAGCGCAGCAATGCCTCCCCATAGGTCTCGGTTTCGTTGCCGAGCCGGTACTTCGCCCACGCGCCAGGCGCCTGAAAAGCCTCAGCCTGATCTCCCTCGCCGCTGATCCCCGCGCCCGCGCGGAGATAACCGTGAAATTCAAATGTCCCTTTGGGCGGCTTGGTGCCGAAGTCGGTAAACGCCTCCGTCGTGCCTTGAAGTTCTCCGGACGCGGTATTGGCTCGCGTCATTGCTTCCTGAGCCAGTGCCCCCACCTGCGTCACCACCGTCCCCGTCTGCGCTACTCGCTCTTCTGTGCGAACAGTGCGCGCGTCGGTTTTCGCGAGTTTGTTTTCCAAGGCCCGGATACGCGCTTCCGAAGCTCGCTTGTAGGCTTGGAATTCCTCCCGCAGTTGCCGCAGTTCCTCGGCCGAGACTTCCGCCGCGAGACCGACACTCGGCGCAAGAATCCAGCAAAACGTGGCCACGACACCAAGAAGAGCCACGGGGGAGCGGGCGTGAAATCTCATGCGAGAGGGGCTAAGACAGCAGCAGTTCTTCCGATCCTGCGTTAGCTTGTCGAGCGATTTTTCACGTATAACCCTGCGGGCCATGCGTGACTCCGCACCCATGCAGGCTCCGCATGAATGCGGAGTCACTGACGCCGCAACTTACCTCGCTAGGGCGAGCGATGCCTCTGGCTGGAAGGAAACGTTGGTAACTTTCAAGCGGGGTACGCCGAATGGGGCGCGGCGCTGGAAGGTGTCGCCAACTCGGTAGCCGAGCATGCCCGTGCCGACCGGCGCCAGGACCGAGATCCTCCCTTCGCCGACATCGGCTTCGTCAGGGAGGACAAGGGTGAAATCCATGCGGTCGCCCGTATCAAGATCGAGCAATTCAGCACGGGTATTCATGGTAATCACGTCGGGCGGGACCGCGTCAGGGGCGACGATCTCCGCGCGGTTGAGTTCACGTTCCAGCGCATACGCCTCGTTGCGCTCCCGGTGGGACAGATTGCCGAAGGCAATCATGTCCGTGAGCCTGGCGTGATCGGGAGCAGTGATGATGATCCTGCGTGTTTTCATAGGATCAAAGTTCTATGAGTTGGCGCCGTTTTCCTCCGCCATTCGCCGACGGTAAAGCGCCAGTTTCACCCAGATCAGCGTGGCGACGAGCGCGGCAGCCTGGAATAATGCGAACAGAAATTCTGCCAACGTGAAGGTTCTAATGGCTTCGGTTGCGAGAAACATTTTGATAGGTCCTTTCCAGGTACGAGATGAGTTTACGGGCTCGCGACGGTCGCGAAGATGGAGAACGGGTTTCTGCGGCTAACCGCGCCGCCCAGGATGGCTCCGCCAGCGATTGACGTCGCCACCCCACGAGCATCGGCCGCGTCGAGAATCTCTTCCCGTTGCCTGAGGAAACGGCGGCGCTCAAAAGCGAGCAATGCCACCATGCCAAGTGCGGGCAGAGCAGAGATAATAGCGGCAGCGTATAGTGTGGTCATGAGGATCGATAGGTAGAGAGTGTGAGGACTGGGAAATCGAAACGCCGCTGCTCACCGGTGAGCTGACGCGGGCGTCTTGTGGCTCGCGAAGCCCGGATTTTTGGTGTGAGCTGGCTCGATCGTGCGCGGCGCGTGCGGCGCCGCTCGGTGAAGGCGTGGTCTTCTGCCTCGGCTTTCCCGGCGAAGACCCATCCGATGAGGCTCACGGCGATGACGAATGGCGCGAAAGCGACAATGGCTGCGATAAGGAGAACGGTTTCCATATTTTTGTGTTTGGTTTAGGTTGAACGACTTGCGATGAAAGGGTGCAGCGACGTGAGGCATTCTACCTCTTGTAGCGCCATCGCCTAATACTCCGTTTAAATCAGAGTGATAGCTATTGGTTATGCGGCGCGCTGCGTGATCTCATCCGTTTGCCTATAACCTAAGGCTATCGCTCTGTTTGGAACAGCGTCTTAGTGAATTCCGGCGATTGCCGTAGAATGCAGACTCTCGCTCGTCGACCCGGAAGCGAGCGCGACATCGCGAGCCGCTTACCACGCTCGCAGCTATTCAACTCCTACTATCTATGACCACATCCGCTCTCACCATCCTGGCTATGCCCCTCGTTCTTCTCGCCGCCGTATTCCTTTTGGCCGGTGAACTCATCCGTCGCAGAATGCATGCGGCGGACGCGAGTCCCCATCGACTGCTGAACGACCTGCGTGGACTGGAACATGCGCTGGTGGATTTCTTCGCCAGTTCGAAGGTCTCCTCCGGCATTCTCAGCGTCCTCGCCGCCCGCCGGAAACCAGTTGGCTTTCAGGCACTCGCGGAGGAAGTGCGGACCGGCGTTGCGCGGGAGCATCGCGACGAGATGCCGCTGCCCGCGATGCGCGCCGTCCTCAGCATTCTCCAGTTCGCCCGCCTGGTTCGGATGCGCGCGAGCAGATTCTCGATCACGGATCTTGGCCGCGAGGTTTATCGGCGCATGCAGCCAGACGCCGTTGCGCCGTCGCCGTCTCAAACGATCGGCATCGCGAGCCCCAAGAAGCCTTCGCGGAGCCGGCCCGCTGTCCTGTCGTCGCATTCGCACCGTGTGCTCTCCGAGCTTCGCGAACGTGCCCGGACCCTCGTTCAGCAATGACGTCTACCGCCTAATTGCGTGACATGAAATTCAGCGTTCTTGCTCTCGATTACGACGGTACGATCGCGCGCCATGGCCACGCCGATCCTGAGGTTCTTGCCGCCATCCGCGAGGCGCGTGCGCGTGGCCTGGCGGTCGTCCTGGTGACCGGGCGCCGTCTGGCCGACCTGCGGCGCGTGCTTCCAGAGCACGATCAGCTTGACGCCATTGTGGCGGAGAATGGCGCAGTCCTCGCGTTTCCGAATGGTCACACGCGCGTGCTGGGCCGCCCACCTTCGCGCGCGCTGCTGGATGAGCTGTGCGCGAGCAGGGTAGAGTTGGCATTTGGCGAGTGTTTGATCGAAGCGGCCGCCGCGGCTGCGCCGAAGATTCTCGCCGCGATTCGCAAGCTCGAGCTGCCGCTGATGCTCGTCTTCAACCGTGGCCGCGTGATGGTGCTGCCGCAGGGAATCAACAAGGCCAGCGGCCTGCGCGAGGCGCTCAACACCATGCGCTTATCGCTGCACAACTGCCTCGGCATCGGGGACGCGGAAAACGATGGACCACTGCTCGAGGCATGCGAAATCGGCGTCGCCGTGAGTTGGGGCAGCAAGTCGCTGCAAGCACTTTCCGACCATGTCCTGCACGGCAATGGGCCGGAGGCGCTCGCCGGCTACATCCGAGAGGTGAGCACGCACTCGAAGCTCCCGCCGCACCGCGCGGATGACCGGCGCATTCACCTCGGCGAAACCGCCACCGGCCCGCTCGATACGGCGATTCACGGTCGCAACATCCTCATCGCAGGCGATCCGCGCTCGGGCAAATCGTGGATTACGGGACTCTTTTGCGAGCAGCTCCTGCTGCAAGGCTACTGCCTCTGCGTCATCGATCCGGAAGGTGATTACTCCACGCTTGAGTTGTTGCCAGGCGTGGTTCTCTTTGGTGGCGACGAGCCGCCGCCGCGCCTCAGTGATGTGGCCCGCGCGCTGCGCCATCCCGATACGAGCATCGTCATCGATCTCTCCACGCTTACTCACGAGGAGAAGCTCGCCTACGTGGGCGAGTTGCTGCCCAAGCTCGCGTCTCTGCGCTCCAGCACTGGCCTGCCACACTGGATCGTCGTGGACGAAGCGCACTACTTCCTCAGCCAACCGGAGACCGCACGGACCCTGGACTCTGAGCTCGCTGGCTGCGTGCTCATTACCTACCGGCCTTCGCTCCTGCAGCCGGGAATTTTGGCCGCAGTGGAAACAATCCTCGCGACACCGCTCACCGATCCCGCGGAAGTGCTTGCGCTCACTGCACTCTGCGGCGCGGACGGGGCGGAAACCTCCTGGGGGAAAATGCTCGCCAGCCTCGGCATCGATGAAGCGACTCGGCTCCCACGCACACCCGCGCAGGGAGAGTTGCCGCAGCGCTTCAAGATTGCGCCGCGGCTGACTTCGCACGTCCGTCATCGCGCGAAATACCTCGAAGTGCCGATGCCCGAGGAGCGCGCGTTTTACTTCACCTGCCACGGGCAGAATATCGGCGGCCCCGCGCGCACCTTGAAGGAGTTCGTTCAAGTCCAGCAAAGCCTTCCGCTTGAAGCGCTGGCGGGGCACGCCAAGCGCGGCGACTTCTCGCAGTGGATCGGCAAGGTTTTCGGCGACCTTCCCTTGGCCGATGCGATTGCCGGCGTCGAAGAACGCTTCCGCCAAGGCCGCGTGCAAAATCTCCCTCAGGCACTCATCAAACCGATTCGCCGGCGCTACGAAGTGGCCGGTTGAGAGGCCTGCCCAGTACGTACAGCAGACGCGCCCGCGTAGACGTGTTGCGTGAAGCTATCTGCCGAAAATCTTACTCTGGACTCGTCTCCCAGTAAGCCGCGCCGGGTTCGTGGATTATCCCTCCTCCTTCAGGCCGCGACGCACGGGCGCGAGCTCGCTGCGGATGTTGGCCACCACTGCGTATATTCGTTCCACGGGCACATCGATGTCTTGCAGCAACGCTTCCGCGAGCGCGGCGGCGGATTCGGCCTCGTCGTAACGCGTGATCGCGGCGCCGGCGTGGGCGAACGCCTCGTGCTGGCTGATGTATTCCGCGCGGGCGATTACGCGAATCAGCGGCGCCACTTCTCGCGCCGTTTGAATGATCTTCAGGCTGGTTTCGGCCTTCGGAACCGTCACCACAAGGTAGGCTGCGGAGTCGATCCCGGCGGCCTTCAGAATGTCAGGACGCGTCGCGTCGCCGAACAGCGCCTGCTTGCCTTGTTGCTGTAGTTCCAGCACGGCATCCACATTCGTTTCGAGGATGGTGGGATTGATTCCAAACTCCGCGAGGAGTCGCGTGACGGTCTGCCCGACGGGCCCGTAGCCGACGACAATCGCCCCTGGATCGGTGTTGCGCTCGGCGGCAATCTCGTTGGCGCGCGCGCCGAGTCTTTCACTGCGTTCCACCGACCATCTAGCGAGCCAGCGCCAGCGTTTCAGCCGCGGCTCCTGCGCGAGGATGCTGCGGAAGATTAGCGGGTTGAGGCCAATGGAGACAATAGCGCACGCGACCAACACGCTGCTCCCGGTGCCGGGCATCAGGCCCAGCGAGCGCGCCATGTCGCCGACGATGAAGGAAAACTCGCCAATCTGTGCGAGGCCGCCTGCGACGGTCAGCGCGGTCTTCAACGAGTGGCCGGTGAGAAGGACAATCGTAATGGCCGCGAGGGGTTTCACCACCAGGATGATCGCCAGCACGCCGACCGTGAGCGCGGGCGCATCCAGCAGCGTCCGGTAATCAAAGAGCATCCCGACTGCGACGAAGAAGAGCACCGCAAAAGCGTTGCGCATCGGCAGCACATCGGCGGCGGCCGCCTCGCTCACCTTTGACTGCCCGACGACCATGCCCGCGAGGAAGGCGCCCAGCGCCATCGACGCACCGAAAGCCACATACGAAACTGTTGCCACACACATTGCCATGACGAGCACGGCGAGGGTGAAAAGCTCGCGCGAGCGCAGCCGCGCCACCCGCAGCAGCAGCCATGGCACGAACCGCGCGCCGGCCAGCAGCATGATCGCTGTAAGCACGGCGAGCTTGAGCATTGCCACGCCCATGGTCTGCCAAAGCCCTGCGCCGCCGCTGCCGCTCGCCGCCAAGGGCGGCAGTAGCACGACGACCATCACCGTGATGATGTCCTCGACGACCAGCCAACCCACCGCCGCGTGTCCTTCCGGCGTATCCACGCCGCCCTGATCCATCAGCGCGCGCAGCAGCACCACCGTGCTCGCGACCGATACGGCGATGCCCAGAATGACCCCGCTCTGCCACGTCCATCCGAGCGCCACGGCCAGCCCGGTGCAGGTGAGCGTCGCCGCCGTGCTCTGGCCGAGGGCGCCGGGGACCGCGATCGAGCGAACGGCGAGCAAATCCTTCAAGCTGAAGTGCAGCCCCACGCCGAACATCAGCAGGATCACGCCAATCTCTGCCAGTTGCGCGGCGATCTTCACGTCGCCTACGAATCCGGGCGTGTGCGGCCCTACCGCCACGCCCGCGACCAGGTAGCCGACGATCGGCGAAAGGCCCAGTTGCCTCGCCAGCAGGCCGAAGACGAGCGCCGCACTCAAGCCCAGGGCAATCGTGGTGATGAGGGAGATGTCGTGCATCCTAAAGGAGGAATCAGCGCGCCGCACTCACGCGAAGAGCTGCGAATACGCGTGCGCAGTGATCGCGGCGGCAACGGGGTGCTTTACGCGCCGCTCGGCGGTGATCGCATAGAAATCGTTTCCGCATTCCTCGACCTGCGCGATGACCTTGAGGCCGTAGTGCTTCAAGGCCTCACCGCTCACGGCGGTTGGAGTGACCGTGAAACCGAGCCCTCCAAAGGAGGCGGCGACCATCATCAGCGTCGCATCCTCAAACTCGCCCACGAGCCGCGGACGCACCCCCTTCTCGTCGAACCATGTCTCCAGCGCGATGCGCATGCCCATGTTCTCGCTCGGCAGCAGCGCCGGCGCACCCTCGAGCGAGCGCGGAAAGTTGCGGCGCAGCTTTGCGGCGAGCGCCGGCACGGCGCAGAAGGTGACGCCCGAGCGGCCGAGCCGATGGTTGAAAATCTTCGCCTTGAGACTGCTCGAGGCCGGTTCATCCGCGAGGACAAGATCGAGCCGATGCGCCTGGAGTTGTTGCACGAGCGGCCCGATCTCGGCCTGCCGGCAAATAACGTGCGTCGGTTGCACGAAGTTGAACGCCGGTTTGAGAATCTCGAAGGCGAGAAGCTTGGAGAGTGCATCGGTCATTCCGACTGTCACTCTCAGCGCCCGGCTGCTCGGGCGCTGCTTCACGGCGTTGATCAGCTCACGGCCGGCGGAGAAAATCTCGTCCGCGTAGCTCAGCACCACGTGCCCGGTTTCGGTGAGCACGAGATTGCGCCCGCCACGCCGGAATAATTTTTCGCCCAGCGATTCCTCCAGGAGCTTGAGTTGGGCGCTAATGGACGGCTGCGACACGCGCAGGGCTTCCGCGGCTTTGCGCACGCCGCCCTTTCTCGCAACGGTCCAGAAGTATCGAAGGTGGTGGAAATTGAGGAACTCCATGGCGCAGAAAATAGATAAGGAACTGCTATCGGTCTAATCAAATAGCAGTCTTAGTCGATACGGCACGGAGCGGCTAAAGTGAAGGTGTTCTGGAAACCCTCCACTACACCAATGTCATGCTTGCCCTCCTTGCCTCACCTGCTTTCAAGTCCGCCTTGGATTTTGAGTTTTTGCGCAAACCCCGAGCCGCGGAAGCCGATCAGGCCGCGCGTTTGATCGCCAACCTGCATGGGGTGCTCGTGAATCCGGACGCACGACCCGGCGCCGCGGCCGCCGCCAAGCGGATGCTTCTTGCGGTGCTCGAGCGCACCAAGGGACTGCGCCTCCCAGCCATGATCGTGCCGCCTGTCGCGAAACCACCCGCCCGGCCCGCGCGCAAGTCTCCCGCCGTCACGGCAGATGCCGATCCTCACATGTCTTTTCCAAAAACGGCGCGCGCGAGCTCATCGCTGAGCTCCCGCGTCAGAAACTTGAAGCGAGTCCGCCGCGTCTCGTCCCCGTCCGCCGGCACGAGCCGGAGGAATCCCGCGGCAGCCACCTACACCAACACGCTGAACTTTTATGCCCACACTAACCATCGAAGCTCGCCGCAGTGAGGTTCATGTTTCGCGCGGCACATCGAATTCGCATCGGACCCACGCTGCCACGATCGCATCCCCGTCGCCGTCCCGCGTCGCCGGCCTTCCGTTCGTTCCAGGGCCCTGTCTGGATCGCTGGGAGAACGAAGGCGGCACCTGGCTCGAAAAACATTTCCCCGCTTACAACTCATGAACGAAACCAACTCCACCACACTGCCGATCCACATCTCTCCTCATCACCTTCGGCTCAGCCCGTCCTTGTGCGAGTTCGCGCATATGAAGCTCCGCAAAGTGTTGCGCTTCGCCCCCGACGCGCTGGCGACCGACCTCGTGCTTCGGCGGCACCACGGCACGGCCGGTGGGAACCGATTCTCAGCCAGCGCGCGACTTGCCGTGGCTGGCCCGGACATCCACGCCACCGCTGCAGACGGCGATCTTTACACCGCCATCGTGAAGCTGGTGGCGCGGCTTACGCGCCACGCCCGCAAACGAAAGACGCGCCTCGAGCATGCGACCCCTCGCGGCCCCTCACGGAATCCGAACCGTACGCGTCGTCACCCCGCCACCTTCGACGTGGCGGGACCCGCACCCGAACACGTGCAGGCGCGGGATTCACGCCGGCGCGGTGGCGGGCAGGAGCAACGCGTATTTGGCTTCCGGCGATCCAGGCCCTTCGCCTTCCACCAGATGTAAATCTCACAAGCGCGATGAATCTCGATCCCACGACCCAACTCATCAACAGAAGGAAACGCACTCGGCCAGCGCGCCAGGCACTGCCCTGCCGCTTCGCCGACGCTGCGATCAGACGATTCGTCGCCTCCGCGCAGCGTGCGCTTCCACGCGACGGCCCTCCGAGTATACGCCGCGCGCGCCGGTTGGTCGCGATGCTCGCCCGGCAAGAACGCACGAGAGGCGCAGCAGGGGCGCGAGAAAACGATGGTGGCGCCTCATCGCCTCTCAGCGAACCACCCGGCGCCCGCTTCACCACCCGTCATTCAACTCCCTTCACACCTGAACTTATGAACCTGATCCAATTCCCAGCTACCAATCACCGAACTGCGGCCAGCAACGGCCAGAGCAGCCGCTCCATCCTCCCGTTTGACAGTCGCGGCGCGCGTCCCCTCGAGTCTGCGAACGGCCGCGGGGCGAATCATCCCACAGAGGCGCGAACGCTGCGCCTCGGCCACGTGCATCTGAAAGTGCGCGACCTGAATCGTTCCGTGCCTTTTTACACCCGCGTGCTGGGCCTCCGCCTCACCGAGTGGGCGGGACGTTACGCGTTCCTCGCCGTGGGCGCGGAGCATCATTCGATCGCCCTCGAAGAAGTCGGCGCCTGGGCCGTGAAACCGTCGCGTCGCGCGACGGGCGTCGCGCACGTCGCTTTCCAGGTTCCGAACCGCGCGGCCTTCGCCGCGATGGGGAAGAAGCTGGCGGCGGCGAAGTTCCCGTTCATCAGCCGCAATAACGGCATCAGTTGGACCAGCCGCTTCAAAGATCCCGACGGCAACGAAATCGAGATCTACGTGGATCGCCGCCACTCGCCCGCCGGCCGGCCACGTTGGGGAGGCCGCTGGCACGGCCCGCTGCCGCGCGAAAGCGAGTCTACGCCGCTGGTCGCCGCGACTGCCTAGACATCAATAGGTGTGCCGGTGCTTACCGCCGGTGCGGGTTGCATGGCGAAGCTGGACCGGATCGCCATACCGGCGGAGACGAGCAGCATAACGACTGATTACACAAACAGCGCCGCTATCGGCTTGCCGCCCTCGGTGAAGGGGATGGGGCGCGCGCCATCTTGCAGGGAGCTCGGGGACTCAATGCCCATTCTTGCGGCCACCGGTCAACCTTCAGCCGACCGCTCCGGCGCGCGCTCACCGGATCGCTCAGACTCGAAGTCGAGCAAAGTTCTGACTCCCGCAAGGCGGTAGTGCCCTTATGCCGCGCGCGTTGCGCGGAGGTGCAGCGCCGTATTATGAACAAATAGTTCAGCCGAGGCGGCCACGGACTTCTGCAAGCATGCGTTCCTCGCCGCATCTCGGACGTGCTTCTCCACTGCGTCCCGCATGGGTCGCGCGCCAAGACGCGGATGGAAGCCGCGTTGAATCAAAAACGGAAGCACGCCCGAACTGCAGGATAACGTGAGGCCTTTCTCCGCGAGGAACGCGAGTTCGCTTGCGAGGATTTGCTGTGCGATCTCCAACTGCACGTCGTAGCTCAGCCGGCCGAAAACAAGCTTTTCGGTGATACGCGCGAATAGTTCCGGGCGGAAGGACCGCTGCGCTTTCGCAAGAACGTGCCGCTCCATGGTGGCGAGCGGCGCATGCTGGAGTTGCATCACGTCGGCAGCGCCGAGGTTTGAGGTGAGCACGACATAGAAGCCGCTCAGGTCCAGCGTTTCACCGGTGGCGACAGTAATCCGTGCGGCATCGAGGATTTGCAGGAGGATGTCGAGCACCCGCGGGTGGGCCTTTTCGCTCTCGTCGAAGAGAAGCGTCCCGAACCGCGCGCGTTTCAAAGCCAAGCCAAGCGTTCCTTCTTCTCCCAGCGATCCGCCGAGCAGCACGGCCAGGCTCTCCTGCGTCTGATACTCGGACATGTCGAAGCGAAGGAGCTTATCCTCGCCGAGGAGGTACCGGGTGAAGGCAAGGGTCAGCTCGGTCTTCCCGACGCCGGTCGGGCCAAGGAAGAGAAAACTGCCCTTCGGCCGGTTCGGTTTGGTGAAGCCGAGCTCACCGCGATGCAGAACTGAGGCCACGCGGGGAATGACGTGATCCTGGCCGCGGATGATTTCGCGCAGGTGCGGCTCGAGCGCGTTGAGTTTGTCGATGAGCGCGGCGGGGAGGTCGGAAAGATTCATGCGGCGAGCCTTTCACGCCCGGCGCCGCAACCTGCTCCTGCGCGGGCGCAGCCTGCTCGCGCATCGCGGCTAGAACCTGCGCTGCAATGAAACTCTCACTTCTCACCGCACAACTCAGTCCTCTCCTTGCCCAAGCCGCCGCTGGCGGTCTCGCCGAAGGCGCCAGCAAGGCCATGGGCATCGTCATGCTCATCGGCTTCATCTTCGGAACCATCGCCGTCGTGGGCGGCGGCTTCGCCATCCGGCGTGGCGACACCGATGCCGGCAAGCTCTCCATCGTGGGCGGCCTGATCATCGCCGGCGCGCCCGTCATCGTGAAGGCCCTCTTCACCGCGTTTGGCCTCGGCGGCTCCACCGTGGACATCGGCGCGTTTCAATAAATGAACGCCAACTCGAAACACGAGCTGCGCTTCACCGAAACGAACAGCTCCGATGACTCCGCCGGCAAAACGTGGGGGCTGGAGGGGGATCTCTTCTGGTATCTCGTCGGTGGGTCATTCACCTCGGTCCTTACGCTGCTACTCCTCTTCAGCGTCTGGCGCTGGAGCCTCATGGCCGCGCTCATCCCGGCCGCCGCGCCGATCTCGCTGACGCTCATCTACATCCTCGCCTTCCGCCAAGGACGCCCCTCCGGCTACGACACCGACCTTTTCGAGCTCTGGCTGAAAGGGCCGGGCTTCGGTCCGGCGCAGCCCATCCCGCCATCACCCGACTCCACTTCTCCTGACCATGTTTGAATCCGCTCCTAACGGTTATTTCCTCAACGACCTCATCGTCTTCCACGGCCTCGGCAAAGGCTGCCATGTCTCCAAGGGCTTCCTCATCGAGCCGCCTGAGCTGAGCACCGCCGCACCCGAGCACCTCAATGCCTTCCAGGATCAGATTGCGCTCGTTCTCGCCTGCCTGCACGAAAAGCTGCGGTTGCAGGTGCAGTGGTTCTGCGACTCCGATTATCGCGCTGAATTGCTCCGCTATCACGAGCAGACGGAGAAGGCCACCAACGTCTGGACGCGCCGCACGCGCAACGAACGGTTCACGCGCTACTGGCAGGCCATGCAAGAACGCCGCCTGCGACGGCAGCGACTGGTCCTCTACTTCTCTCGGAAGATCGAAACCGCCGCGCCCGCGGTCGCGACGGCCGGCGGTCTGCGCAAACACTACGAAGTCGTGCTCCAGCAACTCGGCTCCGAGTTTGGACAGCTCCACGAAATGCTGGGGCAAATCTTCCACGGCTCTCGGATCGACCCCACGACCGACGCCGACCACTACCGCCATACTTCGCGTTTCCTCAATCCATCACTCGCCGAGCGCTTCGACTTCGATCCGCTCGACACCTATGTTCCCGAGCTCTCCATCCAGGAGAACTGCTGGCACAGCGAAGCCAACGGGCTCCCGGAAGGCTCGGGCTTTTGGATGGATGGCTACTACCATTCCATTCTGGTCCTGCATCGCTGGCCGAAAGTGACGCATCCGGGCATGGTGCGGCGCCTCACGGACCTGCCGCTGCTGGATTACTGCATCAGCGTCAACGTGGAGCCGCTCTCGCCGCGCGCGGAGATCGGCAAGGAGGAAAAGGCACACGATCGCCTCGCCGGCGACTACGCCAGTGAGAAGCGCCTCTCTCTCGTCACCGCGATGGAAAAGAAGCAGAAGAAGATCGCCTCGCTGATGCAGGGGCACACGTCGCCGTTTCACGTCGAGTACATCGTTCGAGCCTGGGATCGGACGCGCGAGGGGCTCGCCTCCAAGACCGCAGCGATCAAGAACGCCATCAACAGCATGAATGGCGCGCAGTATCTCGAATGCCCGCTGCCGAGCACGGCGCGAAAGCTCTTCTTCCAGAGCTGGCCTGGCTGCCCATGGGGCCGCTACCCGCACCGCAAGCTCTACGGCGAAACGCGCTATCTCGCAGACGTGCTGCCCATCAGCGCCACCTTCACCGGTCATCTCGCGCAGGCTGAGGCGCTTTACGATGGCGCCACGCGCAACCTCGTCGGCGTCACCACCTTTGCCGGCAGCGGCGGCCACGAGACGCCCCAGCACGCCGTCCTTCTCGGCATGAGCGGCGCCGGTAAAAGCGTGACCGTCTGCGATCTCCTGTCTCAAACCGAGGCCTTCTACGACTACACCGTCATCATCGAGGAAGGGCTCTCGTACGAGATCTACACCCGCACCATCGCGCCGGACGCCCGCCCCATCATCATCCAGCCCGATGGCGATCTCACCATCAACTACCTCGACACCCACGGCCTGCCGCTCACGGCCGAGCAGCTTTCCTCCGCCATGACGCTCGTCGCCAAAATCGTCGGCGTGAGCAACGACGAGGACAAGCAGCTCGCCCGCGAAGCGCAGATCGCCAAGTACATCACCCTCCTCTACGACGATGTCTTTGCCGAGTGGAGCAAGCGCAACGAGGCGCGCGTGCTGGAAGTGGCGCGCCACGCCTGCGCCCTCGCGCGCTTCCGCAAGGCCCGCCCTGGCATGGCCATGCTCGATGCCTTCGTCGATTTTCGCGACTGGCAGCGCACCGAGTCCGAGGCCGCCGCGGCCTCGCTTGGCGCCCTCGACGAGGAAGACGTTCTCCGTTTCCTCAAAGAGCCCGCCACCCAGCGCGAAGTCCGCAATCTCGCCTTCGCCTACTTTGCGCCCGGCGAGTACCCCACCCACCGCATGCTGCAGGAGCTGCTCCAGCTCGAGTCCTCCGATCCCACCGCCGAAGACCTCGCCACCCGCCTCCTCCCCTGGTGCGCCGGCGGCAACTACGGCTGCCTCCTCGATGGCGAGAGCAACATCTCGCTCACCGGCAAGATCGCCCACTTCGAGCTCGGCTACATCCCCGAGGCCGCGAAGCTCCTTCGCGCCGTCGCCGGCTTCCTCATCACCAACTACACCCGCCAGCACATCATCACCATGCCGCGCGGCCTGCGGAAGCGGAACGTGTACGAGGAAGTCGCCCGCCTCCTCGATATCCCCGGCGGCGAGCAGATCGTGAAGGAGAGCTACGCCCAGATGCGCAAGTTCAACTGCTGGAACATCTCCATCGTCCAGCAATACGCCCGGTTCAAAGAGAGCCGCATCCGCTCCGCCGTCTTCGGCAACTCGCGCCAGTTCTTCCTCATGCGCCAGAACGACCGCGCCGACCTCGACGACATGGGCCGCGACATCGGCCTCACCGAACTGACGAAGCACGCCATCCTCTCCTATCCGCTGCCCGATCAGCAGGCCGGCGAGGAGAAGTTCGCCGCCTTCACGTACCTCCACTCCGACGCGCAGAACCCCATCTGCGGCACCGCCCACAACGTCGCCTCCTCCGAGATGCTCTACGTCAGCGGCAGCAGCGGCGCGCAATTCGATCAGCGGGCGCGGCAGCTCCGCGGCAGCGGCGACATAGTCGACAGCATCGTCGCCAATGCACAGGCCACTTCCGGCTAAGAGGTCCGTGCGCCGCTTCGACCTCGCGAATCGCTACAGCGAAGACCTACGAGGTCTTGCCGAACTGAAGGACGAGGATTGTCCTTACCGCCCAGAGTACCTCTTTATCCATAGAGAGGTCTGGAGACAGCGCGCCGATTAATTCTCTGAGCAGCGAGATGTTCCTCTCGCCCGCCTCGGTCCATTCGATTGCGACTCCGCGCTCAGATGAAACCGCGAAACCCCCGATCCAACCCGCATTCGCCATCAGTTCGAGTGCAGTGGTGAGTTGCGCCCTTTCATGGCTCCAGTCGTCGGAAGAAGTCATCTTGGGAGAAGGTTTCGCACCAGTTTGGCGGCACACCAAGCGCAAAAGGCGGCGACTATTAGTACCGGCCCTCTTGCCGTGCATCGCCGACTGACGAGACGAATCCCTTCTCCATGTTCAACGGCCTCCGCGCTCGCCGACTCATCGCTCAAATTCCACAAGATGCTGGCGGGCGCTAGTTAGTCCTTCAATGTTCATGGCGTCGATCACATCGAGGGCTCGCCTTTGTAGAGTCTGGGCTTGGAGCTGCGCGTATGCCGTGAACACCAGTTTACCGATCGTCCTCTCGTCCCCTGCGATCGATGTACGGATGTCTCGTGCAGCTGCTGCACAATGCCGAATGAAGGCCTCGCAAACGTCCAGAGTTGCCTCTGGCACTTTGTGCTTCGTCTCTTCCAAGGCGTGGAGGAGGTATGTCGGCTCCTCGGCGAACGCGGGGCTCTCAAGAAATGCGCGAATCAGGGCATCGAAGCTGGCGAGTGGAGTTTCCGGCGACCGCCACAGGTGCCAAAAACAGCCAGCTGCGTCTCTGCGGACGCTGGCGCTTTCATCGTTGAACAGTCGCACGAGTACATCCTCACACCACGCACGGCACTCGACGTGCAGGAGGTTGGATTTAGCGACGTCACAGGCGCCCTGACGACATGCCTCAGCCGACGTCAGAGCTGCTTCGGCCAAATCCCGGCCCGACTCGTGGTAAAGCGCAGCGAGGCAGGCCAGGCGGCCTCCAGCTCCGGTGACTTTCTTGTTGTCAGACCGCAACATGCGTCGGATCACGGAGCAAAAAGGTTCCAAGTCTCTCCGAATACCATTGTGGATCAGGTGCACCACATAGTCGGTCCCGAGCAGCCGCTCGTCCGCATCCAACAACTCCATGGCCAACGTTAGCGCCAACTCAGGATTATGCCGGTCGACGGCGAGAAGCGTCGTCGCCGCGCACGTTCGGACTGCGAGGCTGGAGTCGCGAACGAGCTTCTGAATTGTAGGCGCGAAGGTTCCAAGGTACGAGGCGTCGCTCCAAAGCAGCTCGCGAATGGTCTCTGCAACTTGGCCTCGAATGCAATTGATTCCTTGCATGAGGATGTCGCCTCCGAACGGGCCGTCTTCCTTATTCCAAAATTCCGGTTCTGGGTTCGGATGCTCCGCAGATCGTTCGATAAACGTGACGGCATCCTCCGGCAGGCTGGCTTCCCCAACGGTCGCGAGCAGTTCGAGGGCGGCGTGGACACAATCGTACTGATCCAGATCGAAGACACGACGGGTGACAGCAAGTTTCAGGTCAAAAGGGATCGCGCTCGCCTTCAACCCATGCAGCACGTGCGAGAAGTAGTAGGGGTGTGTCTGCGGAGGGAGTTGAAGTGCGAGCTCCGCAAACCGCGCTGGTTGCTGTTCGGTGAATTTCTGTAGCATCCTGGCCAGTTCGAGCGCTCCACCGCGTTCGGGGTGATCGAAGGAGTATCGACGATCCTCTGTATCGTACTTTGCAATCGCTCCCAACCACTGCTGATCGGTCATGTGCGTAGCCGCCTCTTCCTCGATTGGCGACCCGACGGTATAGCTGCGGATTCCGATTGGGGGTCCATCCGGCTCCTTAAACTTCTCTTTCCATTCCGCCACTTGCCGCCGCGCATCTGTGCTCAGCCTTTCTAGCGGCAGTGCTGATGCAAAATTAAATGCGGCATGCCCCCGAAACCGCATTCCATCCTTCGTGCGTTCATATGGCGGAACGAAGGCCAGCAGAGTCGCTTCGAGCTTCTGGAAGGTCTCCTCAGAACAATGAGGAGAGCATGCCGCAATCAGCTGCCGGGCCGTCCAGTACAGGGAACCTGAGTGGCCGCAACTCAACCGATCAGGTTCCTCCGCCAGCAGTGTTAGCGCCTCGTCTGCGAAAACGGCAGGGTTACTGGCGTATGCCGTTAGGAGGAGCGTGTTCGCCGTGTGTAGATGTTCCGCGCGTAGCCGGTCGATCAAAGGACGCAACTCCGCAGGAGAGGCGCTGCCTACCGTGGACAGCGCATTCTCGCATGCAGTGAGATATGCCTGCTGCATACCAAGCACTTCGCCCCTGAAGCGGATTAGCCAAAGCTTATCGCGGGACAGTCGCTCGCCTTCGGCGCTGTACGTCGAGGCCTTTGCCGCACGGAGGACCGCCGGAAGTACAAAGTTCAAAAAGGCTCGTGGATCACCTCGGGCACTTTGGAATAGGTCATCTACACCGAATGAGTCAGAGAGGGCATCTCTAACCGACTCGCCTTCTGACGCCGTCGCGTTCGTTCGAGCCATTTGCCTATCCAGCCATGCGCCCGCAAGCTCAGCGCACCAGGCGGGGCGCTCTTCCGCAAGGCCATGGAGCATCGACCAGAACGTCCCGTTGCTCGCGAATCGATCTCTCGCCTCGTCCAGGGTCCCATCGGCGAGGAGTCGCAAGAAGAACTCGAAATAGCGGCGACTCTTTTCCAGATTGCGCCCCTCCATCATGTACCGCAGCCGATCTCGCCATTCGGGCCGTTCTGCGAATGGCTCAAGCAGCTCCACAATTCGGTCGCCATACTGCTCTACTTGCCACCTGAGATACAGAACGGTGGTATCCCGAAGCCACGGCTCACCGGAGGCGAGCCACCGCTCAATTAAGCCTAACCGGTCTGCCAAAGGAAAAAGCGACCGCGAGCCGAAAAATGCGTCAAATATACGCGAACCCAACTTGTCTAAATTCGGCCTTTGGCTGCGACGTGCGGCAAGTTCCCCCTCGATCCACGGTAAAAGCAACTGAAGCTCCTTCTCGTGCGGCTCGGAAGCCGCCGCAACCAGCTCGACGCAGAGAATCTTAAGGTGAGCCCGAATCCGCTCGCTGCGGAGGAGGTAGTCGAGTGTTGCGAGGTACCCGTCAAAGTCGTCGTCGCGGAGAAAGGCCAAAACCTGACGAACCTGCGCTCGACGGAAAAGGTGTTGCTCATCAACCTCGAGCGACGGAACGAAATCCCGCCCCCCGTTTGGAAGCGTTCGCGCGAAACAGTAGTCGAAGAATGTCTCGTGGCCGAATCCGTACCGCTTCCCATCCCATGTTAAAACGCCTTCGGATGCCATCTTTTCAAGAAACTCCGGGGGAAAAGCGTCCATTTCCCTGAACGACACCGACAACTCCTGTCGCTCGCTCATCGTTCCGGCGAGGCGTTGGATCGCAGGCATCCACAGTTGTCCAAAGTCCGAACGGTGCTCGGAGACTCGCTTTCGCTTCTCGCTCCAGTACGCGTCGCAGAGGTCTTTCGAGGTTGTGAATCGATTATTCGTCCGTGTGAGTTTGGCTTCGACGAACAGGGAAAGGTTCTGGGGCAGACAAAGCATCCGCTGCTGATGCGGGGTGAGCGTGGCCAAATCGCCGCCTTGTTCACTAACTACCTTTCGCACCTCCTCCATCGTGAACTCCCGGAGTTCAATCGGCGCCTGACCTTTTTGTGCAAGCTGCTTCAGCCGGTGATCATGTTCAAAGTCGAACTTTCGGCATGCCATGATGAGATGGATGTGACCGCGTTGACGCAGGCCCAGGATCTCATCACGAAGCGCGGCGACCGTGTCGAAGAAATCGGGATGGCGACCAGAAGTCGTGCTAACGAAATCAAGCTGATCGATGACGAGGACCACAGGTTGACCGGGAAACAAGTCCGCGAGAACGACGGCCGGTGACTCCCCAAGCCCAAGCTTATCACCGAGTAAAATGGGTGACGAGACTGGCTCGATCCGATCCAGGCGAAAGGCGAGCACAGGGATATTCGCTTCCTGTAACCCCTCAACGATCTGAGCGAGGCAGGCGCTTTTCCCTCCGCCAGCAGGGCTAGTGATGAGAATATCGACCGAAGAAGCATTCTGCCGGAGCTTTGCTATGACCTCATCGCCGGCAGAACGGTGGATGGGCGTGCCAGAAATCAGCTTTGCCCGCTGTCCGGCCAGATACGCAAGGGTTGTCGCTTTGATATGATCCCGAGCACCCGGGGCTCCCGCGCGTCTGCGCTCCACCCCTAATCCGTGCAAGTATCGCTCGATGTCGGCGGCAGTGAGTCTCTCGTGAGAGCTGCGCAGGTACAAATCCCGGAGAAGCGCGAATGTCGTTTGCCAGTGCCCTTGAAACGTCGCTCGCAATGCGTACCCAATGAAGGACTCCAACGTTATCTCCCTCCCGCCTTCCAGCGAAATCGATCTTAGGAACCCGAACGTTTCTTCGTCGGATGCTATTCCCAACGACTTCGCCAACTCTATGAACTGCGCCGTTCGCTTCTTGTCCAAGAACTTCGCCTTGAATTCTTCGAGCGACGCAGCAGCTCTGGCGTTTTCCGTCAGCATCCGCAGATCGGGTGCGTCGGATACAGACGCGAAGACACATCTCTCCCCCTTGCGAAACTTCTCCAAAAAATACGCGAGCACGTCTTTTAGTTTCTGAATCGACCACGTGTCCTGGCCAGTCACCTGTCTTTTGGCCTGCCAGTGCTCCAGCCCAGTCGGTCGCTCCAAGTAGAACTCCGCTCCATCTTCTCCCGGAGTTTCGATGCGGATGGCTGACGCATCGCCGTTTAGGACCGCGAGGAAGCCGTGCATGCCCCACAGCGCTTCATGGATGAAGCCTGCTTTATCCGCTGCTCCGCCCGCGTGAGTACTTAGGGCCATATCGGGATGTTTGCCCTTGGAATGACCTTGGGCAACTCGAATCGGAACAGCTGGTGCGAGTATGCGCAGCGCCAGCTTTCGCTTGTCTTCAGACACCTTTAGGCCGGCCACGGCTGCGCGCCCAAGCAGCGCACGGCCGACCGCCATACTTCGCCCATCGGCCCGATTCACTCGGCGCAAGGTGTGTCCGCCGCGAACAGGCCTTCCCATAAGCTGTTGTCGGAAAGCTCTGGAATTCGTGGTCGGAATGCAAAGAAGATTCGCTTCAGGCCCGAGAGCGTCATGAAGTGGATGTGCGAAATGCGGAACGTCCCTCGCTTGGCGGAGGTTCCGGTTGCCACTCTGCGATCAATGTAAAAAGTCCTCTCGTCAGCTTCCTGCGGGTCGCACACGAGCGTTCCGGTGTTCTCATCGAATGCAGCCCACCACAGCGCGCCGTCGGGCACCACAACGATTGGCAGCATCGAACTCACCTCAGGCGGGTCAGTAGGAGCGCCCCCGGCAGTGCACGCTCCATCGATCAGGTCCGCCAAAGATGCGATTGCCTGAGCCCATTTCTCGTAAATGTCCGAATCTCCGGCGCTCTTCCATGTCCGCTCTTTGGCTGACCACGTCGGACGGAAGAGTGATTTTCCGACGAACTCCTGCGGGCGGTAAAACTCGCTGCGGGCAGCTGACTTCAGGACGTCCCACCCGATTCTGTTCACGGATCTTATTAGACGATGAAAGCTCTCTTCGCGCCGTCGCGCCGTGCCGCATATGACGAGCGGCGATTGCAGCGCAAGGTTCTTACACTCCACGGCCATTCTTAACGTTTCGCGAACTGTTCCACTCTCCTGACGGAGGTTACATCTGAAGTCAAATTGGCGCGGTTTATTAGTCGCGCGATCGACGAACGTTCCTGCGTGCTCGAACGGGACACCCAATGATTGGAGGGCCGCACTCACGCGCAGCTCGAAACCGAAATCATCTTCCGATTCTGCGACTTTTCTGATGTCTGCGGCGGTAATGGCAGGCGGTAGCTCGGTCATCGCCCTTTGCTGCTGTCGATTGGTCAGTTGCGTCAAGCCCGTGGAGGAATTGAAGCGCAAAGAAAACAACCTCTTGCGGGACAAGCGCGAAGCGCACCTCGGCTGCCCCCCGCTCGCCGAGCGGCGGGAATGGGAGCGGCGGCTCGGTTGAATCCTTGCAGGCCAACAGGCTTGCAGGTGGAAGCGCTTTTGGGTCCATTCCCGCCTAAGTGGCTGGTATCGAGCCGGTTTCCACGCGCAGGCGTGATTGTGCGCGACTCATTTTTTGTACAAATGAGTGCGGATTCAGGCGGAATGCGCACGAGGCCGGCTGGAATGCGTTCGGGCTTGGGATGGATGCATGTGGATGCAATGCGCGTTTGTGCAAACACCGCACGAAGCGTCGTCTATGAAGCGCGGATGCGTCGAAGGCCGGGAGAGTTGCGGCGAAGCGGAGCATGAATACACCCACGGAGGGCGCGAGTAGACGCAGGCGGCAGGTGGACGAAGTGATCCGCGAAGATTGTGCGCATTGGCGAGTGGCGGATGCGCGCAGGGCTGTTCGAGATGGTTCACCTCTAGGAAGAATGCGCGCAGGCCGTTGCGGAATAGGCGCATGTCGAGCGGGGATGCGTACAGGTTTGGGACGGATCTGCATAAGCTCGCCGTAGATCGGCGCAGACCGAGGGTGATAGATCGGTTTCCATGAGAAGTGCGCGCATCCGCGCGGGGAATGTGGCCAGTCGCGTCGGGGTTTGCCGCACTCTCGGCGGGGATGCGCGCATGCTGGAGGGTGGGGGCGGTTTGTGGCCTGAGCTAAACATCGTCGATAGCACCACCACCCTCGATCCCGGCAACCCCGCCACCCTCTCCGTCTCCTTCGACGGCTCCAACGTCCACTTCGCCTTCGGCATCCCGCGCGGCGCCGAAGGCCCCCAAGGCCCCGGCGGCAGCAACGGCAACGACGGCGCCACCGGCCCCCAAGGAGTGCCGGGCCCGCAAGGCGAACCCGGCGGCACCGGCGCCACCGGCGCCACCGGCCCCGAAGGTCCGCAAGGCATCCAAGGCGTCCCCGGCGAAGTCACCACCGCCCAACTCACCACCGCCATTTCCACCACCGCCGCCAGCGCCAACCTCGTCAACGCCCTCGGCCTCACTATCAGCGACCCACCCACGCAAAACGAGATGCAGCAGGTGGTGGCGAAGCTGGACGAACTGATCGCGGCGCTCCACCGGCCGGTGTGAGGAAGCAGGGCTGAGACTGACTCCGGGCCTCCACGCCTTCGGCGGCTGGCTATTTCCTGGGCCTGACTGTGAGTGCAGCAGCGTCCGTCACCACCTCATACCCGGCTTGCTCGGCGAAGTACTGCAGCGCCTCGCCCAGCGGGATATCGGTGAGCAAGATCGACACCTTCGCCTCCGAGCCTGCTCCGTCTTGCAGCACGATGTTCACCCCCTCGCCTTGCGGGTCGAGGCTGCGCGCCTTGCGGCGGAAAAACTCCACCCCGTCGTGCAGCGTGGAGTCCCGGAACTCCACCTTCGGAAGCAGAATGCTGTTGGCCTTGGCTCCCAACCCCTCCGCCAGCGGCCGCGGTTCGGCGGAGCCTGGTGGAGCCAGCACGATCGCGGTGGGCCGATAGCGCACTTCCGTATTGGTTTGTCCGGCGGCCGAACGCAGCACGTCGGTGAGCGGGATATCCTGGGCCGCCAGGGTCACCGTGGGCGGCTCGAACGGGGGAGGGAGCAGGACGATATTCACCCCGCGCTGCTCCGGGTCCGTCGCCCGTCCCTTTTGTTGCAAAAAGCCGAGCGCTTCCCGGAGCGCGGTTTGCCGCCACTCCACTCGTGGTATGACGATCTGCTGTACGCGCACCTCGGCGGAGGCGTCGGAACCCGGCGGCGCCGATGCGGCCAGCGCCGGGGCAATGACTGAAAGGATCGGGAGCAGCAATGAAATGACGCGAGGCTGGGTGCGCATAGTGAATGTGGGGAATCGCCGAAGGATTTTCGGCACACCAGAAGTAAGTCTGACAGAAGTCCCGGGCAAGCCGCCTTCACGGGTGAAGCCGAACACCGGCGCTCAGCACCGCGATCTCCACCACCGCCGCCAGCGCCAACCTCGTCAACGCCCTTGGCTCACCATCAGCGACCCACCCACCCAGAGCGAATTGCAGCAGGTGGCGGCGAAATCGACGATCTGATTGCGGTGCTGCGGCGGGTATAGTGTGCAGGGGGCAGTTCTCGGGTCAGCTCTCGAAATCCAAATGCGCAGTGGAGTGTCGGCGAAAGGCAGCCCGAGCCGTTCGCTTCGTCCCGGGCTGCCGCATCAGCTCGCCAGCGTCTTCACGATTGAGTCGAAAACTTTCGAAACGGCGCTCGTATGGTTTAGTTCATAAACACGCCAAGCATTGCCGTGTTTGTCCAAACGGCGACCTCGATTGTGCAAGCTGTGCAATAGTAACGATCGGACGCTCGCGACGTCGTTCTCGGCTGTCAGACTTTGCTTGATACTCGCCGAAACAAAAAGCACGTCGTCAATATCTTTACCAATCGCCCCTAACACGCGTTGACCGCCGTTGATCCCGTCGCCAATATAGTTCCACCCTCCGCGACCTGGATCCCAGAAACTAAACACCGGCCCGGTATGGACGCTCATGCGGAAGTGATAAGCAACGGGCAAAGCTTTTTGCGCGACCAGCAACTCGATTAAATAAGCGAGAGACGTGGCGAAAAACGCGGCGGAATTCGCACTCCTAAAAGCATAGATGTAGCCATCGCCGATGCAGAGCTCCGCTTCGTGATCGCCCACCGCTTCGCGAATGCCGGGCACGCCGGATTCAGAGAGCGCTTGCACGGTCCGAACGAGAGAATTGATGATGAGGCACTGTTCGCCCGCGTGGTATTTCGAAAAGTCGGAGACGTCCAAGTAGACGAACGCTCGCTCGATCGACGAGGTGGACAGCCGCCGGATGTCAGAATCCTCATTAGTGAGAAGATCGTTCAATTTCTCAAAAAGATTGCTGGAGACCCAAGTCTTCGAGCGCTTCGGAACAAGGCCTCCAACAGGCAGCAGGGCAGTATCGGCGGTTGCCGAGACGGCCTTATGAAGGTTTATGAAGTTACCGATATGACCAATGGCTTGCTGAGGACCGGGAAGGAATGTATACGGAGCCGCACCGGCCACGGCCGGAGGCTTCGCGAATAGTATGTCGCCGGACGTTTTGTAGTATTCAGTCAGCCGGCTGGCGTCGCTAAAAAAGCGCGAACGACCATGAAGGCCAAAATGAGCCATGACATCGGGCGTCCCGTTCTGCGAGGCCCATGTAAGGAAATCGCAAAAACGCTGGTCCTCCGAATCCAAAGGTATGGAGTTCCCATGACTGTCTTCGAGGGAGAAGGGTGAGTCGGTGTTTCCGGATTGCCGGATGGAATAAGTAGACATATGACTTTGGCTTTGCGGAGAAGACGTAGCGGAGACCCCCGTCTTCAGCAAGCGATTGCTCGTATTCCTTCGCGGGCAGCAATGAATTCGCTGGGTAATTTTAGAGGCGACCGCCAGGTTCCCCAAACTCAAAGAGCTGGCGGACAAATAAGCGCTCCGCCAGGGAGAGCCCTGTTTTCGAGACGTTCAATTTGCGAGGCTGAGCCCGTCATTCCAGCTTCACGCGTGCCGCCCGATGCGGCATCGTCTCTGCCGCATGGACTACAACCCTCTAGGACTTTGGATCCTCCCTTACTGGCGGAGGGGCTGCGATACCGATGCCGTGTGGCAGGAAGCGCAGTGTTACCACCTGCTGCGCTTTGCCCCTTCCGGCGAAGTTGCTTACCGCACCTATGAGTGCGGGCCGGGCGAGTACCCATGCGACGACTGGATGGAAAGCGACTGCACGCTCGGCACCTTCGAATGCTCCGACCCCTTCGTCACCTGGACCCTCGACCACCCCGGACCCGTGAGCGCACAGCGGCGGGGATGCTTCGGGTGGATGCACGACTGGAAATACACCGGCTACGACCACCCCTTCTACGTGCTGGCCAGGGACGTGCCCGCCCCCTACCGCGCCTCCTGCTACACCAACCTGCTCGAGCTTCGTTACGAGGGGGAACACGGTCCGGCCGAACGCGCCCTCTTCATCAAGTGGCGCGGCTTCGACCAGCAAAAGAAATGGCTGGATGCCTGCTTCGAAGGGCTCAAGGCGACCGATCCCCGGCGGGTTTAACGCCATTGCGGCCTGACTCTTCGGACCACGAAGTTCAACGAGGCGGTGGAACCCAAACGGACCCCTCATTGATGTCGCTCGACCTGGCGCTCATTTGGGCCAAACCTCACTGCGTGAACGAAGATTCGTCTCCCTCCATCATCGAGCTCCGCGAAGACGACCTTGGCTGGCAGCTACTCGTGAATGGAGAGCCTCTGCCGTGCAGCCCCCTGGACCAGCAATACCGTTGGGTGACGCTTTCTCCCGAGATCCAGCGAGCCTTGGCGGGGGAAACCTTCGCCGGCGCGCCGCGCCGGATGCCCTGTGTGCGCTGGTACGAAAATTTGCTCGGGGGAATGGTTCCCGTCGAAGTGAATGTGGACTGGAAGCCGACCGCGGGCCCCGTGGTTCGTGCCTCATTGGATTTGGACATGCCTGACCTGTCAGAATGGGGAAAACCCTATTCGCCGACTGCTCTGCTTCGCCAAATCGAACTGTCCTACACCGAGCGTAAATTGCGGGGCATGCTTTTCAAAACGTACGATATGGACGGCCCGCGCTATGTCATCGAGCTGCCTGTCGAGCCCGGCGATCGCTACATTGAAGTGATGGAACGCGAAATGAAGTTCATCGAGGAAGCACTCGCGCGCGCTGATCAGGAGCTGATTTCACAAACTTGAGAAGCCGAGGGGTCGGTTCTGGAAACGCGTGCCCATTTCCGTTTGTGGGCGAAGCTTTGCTTCGCGTCTCGGTGGGCGTTTCGCGGGCGCGACTGACGCTCCACGATCACGAAGCTGCCCCGCCGCGAAGTGCAACTTCGCCCGCAAGTGCGTTCGCCAGCGAAGCTTGTGGAACGAGGGACGGAGAGGCGTGAAGAGGCGAAGAAGCGGAGCGAGGCTGCTATTGCCCTTCGTCACCCTTCTTCCCATACCCCGCATCCGGCAGGCTGGCGGAGGGCTGGCCATCGGGGCCGTTGGTGAGGACGACGCCGCCGATGCCGTGGTGGTGGGAGAGGATGACGGAGGGCTTGCCATTGGGCGCGCTGACGACGATCTGGCCGCCGCCGAGCTCGCTCTCGGCGCTGATTTTGACGGTGGCCTTCATGTCGGGGTTGGCAACCATGAGCTGGCCGGAGTCTTCGGTGCCGAAGAGGGTGATGCGGGTTTGGCCATCGTCGTGGACGACGCTGACCGCGCCGGAGCTGTCGGGGCCGGCTTTCATGAGGGCGCGCGGGTTGCCATTGTCGAAGACGGCGGCGAGGCCGCGGCCTGCGGCTTGATCGGCGTGGAGCAGGACGGCCTCCTTGAGCTCCGCGGTGTACAAGGTCACGCGCGGCTCGTCCTTTTCGACGCTGAGGATGACGCGGCCCTTCTGCCGGCTGTCCCAAAGGCCGATCGCGGGTCCGTTTTCGCTCGCGGAGATGTGCATCTGCGCCTCGTGCGGCGCCTCCGCTTTCTCCATGGTGATGACGCTGCATCGCAGAAGCATGCTGCGCGGCTGGCGGGTCTTCCCCTCCATTTCGATAGTGATGAAGTGGAGGAGCGCGTCCATCTGCTGGCGCAGCTTGGCAACTTCCTGGCGAAGGCTCACGAGTTCAGGTTCGGGGTCCATGCGCGGAAGCGTAGCCGCCGCGCCCCGGCCGTGGCGAGCGAGGTGGCCTCGCCGCCCTGCCTAGGCTGAGTTCGCTTTGGCAGCCCGATGATAGAACCCGTACAGCATCGTGGCGGCGCTATTGATGCGGAGGCGGAGGAGGTAGGCGGTGGCGCTGCCGGTTTCCTCTTCGCCGAGTTTCGCCACCATTTGGTGGATGTGCTCGGTCAACTGCTCGGCTGACATTTCGTCGAGCATGGGCGTGCCGGCGTTGAGCGCTTCCGCGGCCTGCATGATGGCGTCGTTGGCGGCGCAGGCTTCCTCGATGTCTTCCGGCTCAGCTTGCGGGCCGTCGGGCCACTGCCGCAGATACGACTGCGCGGCGGCGATGCCCTGCTCGCTGCGAAACTTTTCCAGCGCCCAATTGTAAACGACGGACGCGGCGTGCGTTTCGTACTTCGCATCGAGCAGATCGGAGGGCGCGTAGTCACCATCGGGGATTTTTGGTGAGCCTTCGATGCGGAGAACGGCGTGGCCGTTCCCATTGGAGGTGAGCAGGAATCGGCCTTCGGTTTCGCTGTTGAAGAGGACGATGTTCATGAAAGCCGGTCTTCGTACGAGGAGGGTTTCCCGGCCGCAAGGCGGGAGTCGGCGCCGCCGTGGGCGGCTATGGAATACGTTGCGCCCGCGCCGGAGCAGGGGAGGCGAGCCGGCGAGCTAGAACGCTCCCCATGCACTTCACACGGCGTCTCGCTCTTCCACTCTTTGCCTGCGCGCTGCTCGGCGGCTGCGCCGGGGTCAGCCCCACCCGGATCATCGGCAACACCGTCGGCGCGACCGGCGGGGCCTTGCTCGGGCACACCTTCGGCAAAGGCAATCCGCTCGCCACCACGCTCGGCGCCGGCGCGGGCCTGCTGGCCAGCGAAACGCTCCAGGCCGGGAGCAGCGCCGCGCAGCAGAAGAGTTATCTCAGCGGCTATGAAAAAGGACAAAGCGACACGGCGAAGCGGCAGTTCCAGACGCTCAACGAGCGGCAGCGCCGCGCGCCGCACTCCGACGACGCCGCGCACGTGCGGTTGCTCGAGGTGCCGCTGCCGGAACGGCAGGTCAACGGCGTCACGCTCGCGCCGGGCACGGCCACGCTTCGCATTCAGGAATAGCACCCACTTTATGAAACTCATCCTTCCACTCATCGCGCTGATCGCGACGGCGCCGTTGGTTTCGGCGCAGTTGGTCGTGACCAATCCCGTTTCGGACGTGCTCGCCGAAACGATGCACTTGCAGGACCTCGCCAAGTGGGTCGAGTCCATCAACAACCAGGTGCAGCAGATCAATACGCTGACGCAGCAGCTTCAGCAGGTGCAGGCCTATGTGAAGGCGTTCGGCGATCCCGAGCAGCTCACGAGCATCATCGGCGCGGATGAGCTGATGGGCAGCCTGCAACAGAGCGGGGTGGGGCAGACCATCGGCCAGCTTCAGCAAGTGGCTACGGGCGCGCTGGCGCTGAGCTACAACGCGAACGGGCTGTACCAAAGTCTCGGCTCGACCTTTCAAACACCGAATGGAGCGAGCGTGCCGCGCGCCGAGGAGCTCTACCGGAAGTTTGGCGCGGTTCAGCAAAGCTCGCAGAACTTCCAAATGGTAACCGAAGACGTGCTCACTCGGCGTGAAGCGTTGCGGCAAAACATCGCGACCACGACGCAGCAACTCCAGGCGGCGACGACGGACGCCGAGACGCAGAAACTCACCGGAGTGCTCACGGGCTATTCTGCGGAACTCGCCGGCGTGGACCGCGAGATCGAGCATGCTGCCGCGCAGGTCGCGACGCAGGACATCGAGAATCGCGCCGATCGCGAGCGGCAGGAACAGGCCCGGCGCGAAGAGCGTCAGGCGCAAATGGAAGAGGGCACGCGCCGCTTTGGCGAGGTCTTCCAGATCGACGCCACCCCGCCTGCATTCCCCGCCGGGCGTTAGTTCCGCGCCTTCACTCACCACCCTATGAATGACTTCGACTCACTGTTCCCGAATTTCCTGCCGCAGTGCCTGGAGATGAACCGCGTGCTGACGCCCATCGCCTTCGTGCTGTTCGTCGTCGGCGTGGTCTCGTCGACGATGACGGGGCAGCGAAGCGCGGGCGCCTATTTGCGAACGATCGGTCGCACGCTTGGCTATGCGGCGGTGCTCGCGCTGCTCGTCAACTGGGGAGGTGAGGTGGCGACGATCATGGATCAGACGGTGAAGCAGACGCTGCAGGCCAATCCGGGAGCCGTTTACGCGCAGTATCAAAAGGCGTTGGAAGTGAAGAAGACGAGCGGCGATGAACGCTCCTGGTGGGACGTGCTCGACGGACAGGCGATTTTCGAGACGGCGATCTCGGCAGCGATGTGGCTGCTCGGATGGCTGGCGAGCGTGGTCGTTTTCTACGCCTACCTCATTCAGAAGTTCGTCATCTACGTTGCTTACGGGCTCGCGCCGATCTTCATCGGGTTTCTTGCGGTGCGGACGTTGCAATCGATCGGTGTTGCCTTCCTGCTCGGATTCGTCGGCGTGCTGTGCTGGCCGCTCGGCTGGGGCGCAGCCTCGCTGCTCACTGCGGGGCTGATCGACTTTATGACTGATCAAAGCTTCTTCAGCCTCGGCGCCGTGGCCGGTGGCGCGGGGTATGGATTGCAGAACCTAATGGGTCTGGCAGTCCTCGCGATCTGGCTGCTTTCGAGCACGATCGCGGCGCCCGTTCTGATTCAGAAAGCCATTTCCACGGGCGCGCAGATTGGCGGCGCGCTGATCGGAACCGCTGCCACCGCTGGCGCTGCCGGCGCGACTTCTGGCGCGGCCGCAGCCGGCGCGCTGAGTGCCGGTGGCGGCTGGATGGGTATGCTTGCCGGAGTTGCCGGCGGAACCGCGGCAGCGACGGTCGGCGCGGCGGAAGCATCCGCCAGCGGTAGCTCGTATTCACCAATGGGCAACCTGCTCGGCTCGCTGGCGAGTCAGCGGTCTGCTTCGCGCCGGCCAGGCAAACCGAAAAAAGACGATCCCACCGGCGACCAGGCGGTGCGGGAGATTTTGGAGAAGCAGCGGAGCTAAACTTTATGACGATTACCACCGTACCCGAGCTGCGCGCAACGGCGCCGCCCATTCACAGTCCACCGATCAAGACGCGGCACGCTGACCCGACGCGCATCTTCATCGATAAAGATCGCCTCGCGCGTTTCTGGTTCCTCACCGCTGCCGCCGTGCTGGTCGGAACCGCCGTCGAGCGCATCCATCTCGCCCGCACGCTCAAGGAGCGCGAGCGCGTCGTCATCGTTGATCCCGCCGGCACGTTCTTCGTCTCGCCGCTGCTCCAGTTTCAGGAAGCGCGGGAGTTGCACGCGCAGCAGAGCACCCTGGCGGCGGTGGCGTTCCTGGAGCGCGGCCCAAAGGGCTTCGACCATCCGGAGCTGCTCAAGCAGATGTTCTTGAAAGCGGCGCATGACAAGGCGCGCTCGCAGTGGAACGGCGAGGAGCCGGAGTTCAAGGCCAAGCAGCTCCATCAGAAAGCGGAGATCGCCAGGATCGAGTTTATCGAGACGCGGACGGACGCCGTGCTCACCCAGGTCACAGGACAGCTCATCCGCAGCGGCATCTTTCAGGAGCGGGCTTTCACCGAAGCGGTGCCTTTCGTGCTGAAGCTCAAAATGCGGCGCAACCCTAACATGGTCGAGAACGGGCGCTTCCCGACCGCCATCGAGGATTTCAAGTATGAACCGACTCGCTAGTCTTCTCGTTCTCGCTGAGACGCTGCATTTCGGAGCGGTTCACGCCTCCGAGCACCGTGTGCAGGACTTCATCCTCGACGAACACACCGTCTACGCCGTGCCGGTTTCCGGTGAGCGCGTCACGACGATCTCATTTCCGTCGCCCATCGCGGCGATCGACGGCGCGCTCACGACGACAGACGGCAAAACGCCGGGGCTCTTCCAAGTCGCGCACACCAAGGGGACGGGTTACTTCTCGGCGCGGGCGTTGGTAGCGGGCGCGACGACAAATTTGAATGTCCGCTGGAATAACCGAACGTATGTCTTCGAGCTGCACGAAAGCCGCGAACCCTTCTACTCGCTGATTTTGCGCGGCGGGAAAGAGCGAGCCAGCGGTCCTGCTCGCCCGCTCACGCCAAATCGGTTGTTGGGCATCCTGGACAAGGTGAAAGCCTTTCCACTACTGCGTGAGCACCACCCCGAGATTGTGCGGGACGTCGAATATCGCGACTGCCGGGCGAAGCCGCTCGTGAGCGACTGCGGCGATTATGAAGTCCGACTGATGGAAGCCTTCCGTTTTCCGGAGCAAGACACGCTCGTCTTTCAACTCACAGTCTCCAACAAGTCAGATAAGGCGTTAGAGCACACACCCGAACGGCTGGAGGTGCGCGTTGGGGAGCAGGTCTTCACGCCCTCGGTGGCCGTCCTGGCGGGCATCGTCGCTCCGCATGGCGGGATCTCGGGCTATGTCGCGCTAACGGGCAATCCCGAGGGTGGCCGCAATAGCCTCTCCCTGAAGAACGACTTCACGTTCGTTCTCTCCCGACGCGATCAAGCGGTCGATGCGGCGGTGCGGGAGTTTGAGAACATCCAGACCGAGGGATTCGCGAAATGAACCCACGACGTTTCCTCAACATTCTGAGATCACCGTCCGGCGCCCTGGCGTTGTTCCTTCTCGGACTCCTCATTGTGCTGGTCATGGTGAACAGCCGGCGCGACCCCGGAGGTTCTTCCCGGTCAAGCGTTACCGCTCCGGCAGGCAAGCCAGGCAAAGCTCAACAGGTCACGCAAACGGTTCAGCGCGATATTTCGCCTTTCAACCCACCCAGCACCGATCAGAGATTACGACCGGCTCCTGCGACGCCGCCTCCGAAGCAAGTCAGCAGCGCTCCGACGCTGCCGCCAATCAGTTTGGTGGCGGAAGTACCACCTCCACAGAAAACCGAAGGGAAAGAGTTCAGCGCGAATTTCACCCCGTTTGGAAGGCTTATTCCGTGCGAGTTGGTGATCACGGTGGACTCGTCGTCGATCAACACGCCCATCGTCGGATTGGTGACGGAGGACATCTTCCATCACGGACAGCTTATCGTTCCCGCAGGCACGGAAGTGCATGGCACCGCACAGGTCGACCGAGCGCGCGAGCGCATTGCGAGCGACGGGCGCTGGACGCTTGTTTGGCAGAACGGTGAGGAATTGAACTTGTCCGGCCTGGCGCTCGATCACGAGCGAGACGCGGATACAGGGACCTGGGCGGTCACGGATGGCAGCGCGGGCCTGCGCGGACGCCTCATCAAGAGCGACAATCTCGCCGAGGTGAAGCTCTACGTCGCCGCCTTGCTCAGCGGAGCGGCAGATGTGTTCACCGAGAAAAACACGTCAGCGTTCGGCTCCTTTACGCTGCCCAGCTTGCAGAATGCTCCGCTCAAAGGCGCGCAGACGGTTCTCGACCGTTACGCGCAACAGATCCTCACGAGCATCGAGCGGGATGGCTTCTACGTTCGGGTCCCGGCCGGGAAGCAGTTCTATCTGTACGTCACTCAGACACTGGACCAAGGCGACGCCAAAGTCGGTGGCACCCTCGCGCCATCGGCCGGTGCGCCTTTCGAGCCTAGTGCAACACCCAGCACATCTCCGCCGCGGCCTCCGACCTTCCGAGGCGCGGCAGTGCCTTTGCGGAACCCTCGAGCCTCCGCTCCTCAAGCTCTCCGTTAACTCATGAAATCACTCCTCCTCATTCCCATCATTATGTTCAGCGCGTGCGCTTCGCACTCAGCGCGCAAGTCCATCGCCGTGGCCGTTGCGCCACCGAGCCGTGCCGCGGATGCGGGTGCCCTTCGCACTGCGGAGCAACTCCGCGAATACCGTTTCGGCCGGTACGTCGACCCAGGCGATCCGCTGGTGATGCACGAGGGGCATCCGATCTACCGCGTTGAAAAAACCGCTGGCTGGAACCAGCGTCTCGGCAGGACGGGCGTCCCGCCTCAGCGCGCGGCCTCCATTGTTCCGAGCGTCTCCACGAACGATGCAGTCGTTGCTGAAGTGAACAAGCAGCGCGCAGCCACTCGCGCCATCACTGAACAGGCGGGGACGCTAAACCAGCGCCTCGGTGAGGTTGCGCAGGCCGCCGCGCAATCCCAGGAACTCCTAAAGCATACCGCGGCTATCAAGCGCGAAATGGCCGCGCTCCGGGAGCGAATGGATTTGTTCGATACGCAGCTCCGCGAGCGCAAATCGACGCCAGATCGGGTGCAGACTCGTACCGAAGACAAGTGGTAGTGGCGCCCGAAGTTTCCGCATCTCCTTTCTATGCAAACCACATCCACTGACAAGCAACCGGTCATTCTCGACCTGCCATCGAACACGCTCGCGCGGTACCTCGAAGCCAATGAGGAACTCCAGGAAACGCTCGGTATCTCACCGGGTGCGGAGTTTCTCATGGGCCTCGCCGTCGAGCACGAAAACCCCTTCGAGCTCTCCAGCATTTTCTTGAGCGAGATCATCGACGCGCTTCGGGAACCGATCATCACCTTCGAACCCGCGCACTAACCATTTATGGCCATCAAACGAACTAACGGAAACAACGCCAACGGAAATGGCGGCACCGCCACCGCTGATCCCTCAGCGACCAGAACCACAGCCGATTCGCAGAAGTTCCGCGAGAACGCGGAGGTGAATGCGAAGATCGACGCGTACATCGAGAAGAATCCCAAGGAGTTTTCCTATATCCAGAGCATGCCGCGCGAACGGCTCGAGCGGAGCCTCATCCTGCAAAGCGTGCAGAAGCAGGAGCGCAAAGAGAAGATGCGCGCCGGCATTCTCAAGAAGCTCGACGAAAACCCGGAGCTGAAAGAAGCCTATCGGAACCTCGTGAAGAATCTGCCTGCGGAGCAGCAGGAGAAGGCAATCGCTTCCCTCGCCGCCCGCACGATGCGTACCGTTGCGCCACCGGCGCAGCAGCAAACGCAGGGCACGCGGGTGTAGAACTCGCACCTCTGCCGCTCGCGAAGACTCCGGCTGTGCTACTCCGCGGGGGGAGCGCAGCCGGAGACCCCACTTTCTTGATTCAAATGAGTTAGTGCGTGTGTCGCGTTTTCCGCTGGTTGGAGGGAAGAGGTCTCTTCCCTGGTCGGAGCCAAGGCTGTCTCCGACGCACCCTTCTCAGCGGAAACCCAGGTTTCCGCAACGCCTTCCTAACGCGGCTGGCGCCGTGGGAGACTGTGCCCACCACCTCTCCGGCACAGACTCCGCGGAAGTGCTGGCGAGCTGGCGATCCCTCCGCGCCGCTCCTTGCGGGGCTCCGGCCGGCGTCCCCGCCTGTCGCCCACGACTCCGGCCTCCCGCTCGCTGCGGTGGCGGCGCAGATGCATCGCGTACAATGGCTCCGCGCGCCTATGCCGCTCGATGAGAGCCAATCGCGGCTCCAATGGCACACGTTCGCGGAAACCCAGGTTTCCGCGCAGCCTTCCTAACGCGGCTGGTGCCGTGGGAGACTGTGCCCGCCGCCTTTCCGATACAGACTCCCGGAAGTGCTGGCGAGTGGGCGATCCCTCTGCGCCGCTCCTTGCGGGGCTCCGGCCGGCGACTCCGGCCTCCCGCTCGCTGCGGTGGCGGAGCAGATGCATCGTGTACAATGGCTCCGCCCACACATGCCACAGATGGAGCCAAGGGCGGCTCCAATGGCACACGTTCGCGGCAACCCAGGTTTCTGCGCAGCCTTCCTCACGCGGCTGGCGCCGCGGGAGACTGTGCCCGCCACCTCTCCGGCACAGACTCCCGGAAGTGCTGGCTCTCTGCGCCGCTCCTTGCGGGGCTCCGGCCGGCGTCCCCGCCTGTCGCCCACGACTCCGGCCTCCCGCTCGCTGCGGTGGCGGCGCAGATGCATCGCTTCCGATGGCTCCGCCCCCTATGCCGTCGATGGAGGCAATTGCGGCTCCAATGGCACACGTTCGCGGCAACCCAGGTTTCCGCGCAGCCTTCCTAACGCGGCTGGCGCCGTGGGAGATTGTGCCGCCGCCTTTCCGACACAGACTCCCGGAAAGTGCTGGCGAGCTGGCGAGCCCTCAGTGCCGAGCCTTGCTGCGCTCACGCCCTCCGCCCGCCCGTTGGCCCACGGCTACGGTCTGCCGCTCCGCTGCGTTCGTCCCTGAGGCATCGCTAACGAAGCTCCGCCCCGCGCAATCCCTTCACGCACCGCGCCAGCAGTACGCTGACACGCCGCCTGCGGGCCTGCCCCCGCGCCAATGATCAGTTGGCCGGCGCTCAGCCTCCGCGGTCATTGGGGAGGCTTCGCTTCGGCAATCGCGAGGTGCCTCCTCGCTCAGCCGCTCGTCCGCGCTCAGTCGGCGCGCTGCCTGGGACGGGTGGAGGAAAGGGTTCGTGCTTTCCTGCCTCCGATGCGTGCCCGTTTCGGCTGACAGACCGGCCGTGGCGCGGCCAAGTGCCGCAGCAATCGTCGGGCAATATCTGCCTTAATCCGATCCAGGTCTGCGGAGCTGAGGGGCCGCTGTTCTGCTCGCTCAATCAGGTGATCGAGAAGCAATTTTCGCTTCTGCCCCTGGCTCAAGCATTCCTGCGCTTCTTGGGCGAGCGCGCGCTCTTCCATCCTCGGGCGATCGGCGGCTTTGAAGGCGTGTGGCCCGCCCACCAGCAAATCGTAGCGGATCAACCCCGTCACGTAGGCCGAAAGGCTGCTATAACCGAGCTCACGCCAGCGGAGATCCACCCACCTCCAGATCGCCGCGGGAATCGTGATCCGCTCAGGTTGCGTGCTCAGCGGTGGCGGTGCATCGGCGTGCCGAGCTACGCTTCGCAATTCCGTGAGGCGCTCGACAAGCTGCACGAGCAGCCCCTGGCGTGACTGCCCAGGTCGGTAGCGCGCAACCAGCTCGGCGTCCACCGCGTCGTGTGCGGCTTGGTTATCTCGGCTGATGACCAGCGTGATACTGTGGGGAGCGGCGCTCTTCAGATCGTAGCAAACGAGGTCCACAATGTAAGGGGAAACGGTCTTGTGACCGAACTCCTCCGCCCGCTGTTTGAGCGCTGAAGCCAGCAAACCTGGAACCGAAATATTCTTGCGGACTCCCTTCGACATAGAATTGGGGAGCAGTTCGTCAACCGCGCCTCTCAAGAGATTCGTGAGCGGGGAGACGACCGGTTCGCCGCTTCTCGACGGCTTGAGTGTGATCATGCGTCGTTGGATTAGTTTTGCTTAAAGCCAGGATGAGCCGCGAGCCATGCGTCCAAACGGCGCAGGCTGCACTTCCCCAGCGAGAATGGAGTGTCGGATGCATTTTTGATTTGCGAGAGGGCTGTGCGACCGAGCCCCGAAAGGAGCGACAGCTCGACGCTGTTGAACTGTCGGTGAGGGAACTTCTCTGCCAGGAACAACAGCGCTGCGAACATGGTAACGGAATCCAGCGGGCTCTCGTCCGCGGGCTGGGCCGTGGGTTTGGAATGGGTAGGTTTTTTCATGCGAGAAGAATGTGTTCTTCTGAACACGCTTTGCAATGGGCTGCCAATGGACACTTTTTCGCGGGGCGGCGAAGGGCGGCCAGCATGACGCGGAAAGTGATCCGGGGCGTCGATCAAATGGGAACGGTCAACAATTTCCGTAGGTCAGCGGAGAACACGGAAAGGGCATCGGAGAACACTGGAGAACATCCGGCGGCAGCAACGGCGGGACGGAAAAAAACCGGGTGTAAAGCCCTCACGTCGCGCCTGCCACGGAGCAAATGCGCCGGGCAAAACACGCGACATGAACCTCAATCCAGCCTCATGAGATGAACGAAGAAGAAATCAAAAACCTCGTCGACAACGCGATCACGCTCCACCGAGAGATCGCAACCAAAACGGAGCAACTCAAGTCGCTCAAGGCGACCTTGGTCCTCCAAGCCCACGAACACCCCAACGAGCTCGCCTTCACCGAAACGGGTGGCAAACGCTGGACCGCGAAGGGCAGCGACGGCTCGATCGCGCGAGTCAATTTCCCGGCCCCGGCGCTCGTTTCCGAGATGGAGGCGGCCAACGACAAAGCGAAGCACGCGCAGGTGATCGCCGGCGACAATTTCCGCCAACTGTTTTCGACAGTGAAGATCTACCAGCTGGTCGAGGATTTTCGCACTGTCGCCCGCACGCTCCTCACGCCCCGAAAAGCCGCAGCGCTGATCGAACTTTGCGAAGCCGAAAGCTCGCCTCGGGTGAGCTTCGAAGTAACGAAGCGAACCGCTGAGGCGGTCGCCGCCTGAACAGGGGCCACATGCGCTTCAAAAACAACATCGGGCCGCAGGTTCGGAGGTATCGTTACGCTCGCACGTGGTCGCAATCCGTCTTGGCCGCCAAGCTGCAGGTGGCCGGTCTCGATATCTCCCGCAGTGGCATTTCGAAGATCGAAGCGCGGCTCGTTTTCGTCGATGACCGCACGCTGATGTACCTCGCCGACGTGCTCAAGGTGGAGGTGCAGGATCTCTTTCCAAAGCGAGCCGGGAACGCGCGGCTGCACGACTTCTTGGAGCGGCTGGAATGCACAAGATTCTAAAACCCAGCGCGCACGCCAGCACGCACCGGATTCGCCCTCGCAAGGGACCGCCCGCAGCGCCAACCCGGTCGCAATGAGTCGCTCGATTCCTGGCTCAGATTCGCTCACGGCGGGAGATCGCTTCGCACTCCTGAACTGCCGGCGATTGCCGGCGAGGCTCAATGTCCCACAAGCCGCCGCGCTGCTCAATTTTCGGGAGCATGACCTTCCGGTTTTGACTGCGGCCGGACTGCTCCGGCCGCTCGGCAAACCCGCCGCCAATGCCCCGAAGTTTTACGCGTGTTGCGATGTGCTCGCCTGCGCCGAGAGTCGCGACTGGCTTGAAAAGGCCAGCCGCGAAATCGGCGCGCATTGGAAGCGGCGCAATCAGCGAGCGCCTCATGCGGCATCGGCCGTACCTTCACGGAGTCGAGGTATTGCTGCTGCGGTGGTCTGAAATTCTTCGAGCGAGGGACAGACAACCTGCGCGCCCTTCGCATACGCCCGATGCACCGCAGGGCTATTGTGGCCCAAGTGAATCATTGCGAATCGCTCTGGGTAACCGCAGGCTTTTGCGCGTTCCGCCCATGCGTAACGGTAGCTGTGCAATGACACGCCGGATATCTTGAGGAGTTTGCACCGCCGCCAGAACTCGGCCGAGCGGTGCCGGGCCGGCACTTCACGAATCGTCGGGAAGAGCGGCCCGCGGTTGGGCAGCTGCGCCAGAATGGAAGCCAGCCGAGTGCCGACCTGAATGCGCGCTGGCTCCAGATCGTCCGCGAGTTTTTTCCGCCGAAAAATCAGGGCGCGCTCTTCCCACGAAATATTCGCCGCGGTCAACTCGGCCACATCGGATTGAGAGGCGCCAGTCTCCCACAATACCTCGTAGTAAAGCCGTCGCTCGTCTCCGGGTTCCGCCGCGACGATTCTCGCGTGCTCAGCCGCCGAAATGGAACGGCGCACCTTGTACCGAATCTTGGGCCACGCTTTCTTCGCCAGGATCGGCCAGGCGAGCCAACCCAGGTTCAGCGCGAGGTTGTGGATCCCGCGCAAATAGTTGTTCGTCGAAGTCCCACCGGCTCGGAGCACTCGCAAAAAATCCTCGCTATTCGTTTCGACGACGCGCCGCTTCACGAGCGCTGCGAAGGGAGCGCTCGCGAACGCTCGCGCCACCCGTTGCTGGGTAGTGTCGCGCCCATGCCGCTGATATTCGTCCATCACCTCCCGCCAAGTCCTTTTGCACATCTGCGGATCGGTCGCGGACAAATAAGCGCGGGCGAGCGCGAGGTTCACCTGCGGCTGGCGGACCGCTTCGTTTTTTGCATGCACGAGCCGTTCGGCGACGGCGCGGTCATTGGTCTTCAGGCTTTCATTCTTTCCCGTTTCGAGATCGCGGCAGTAGAGCACGGGTCCCCGGCGGAAGATGCGGTAACGGTTTTTCATTCGATTCGCTGCTGTGTTGAGGATGCGGCAGCGTGAATCCGACCGTGAGAGCGTAGCCGGCGAGGAGTGCCGGCGTGGTGAGCGCGCAGTGGGCGAGTGGCCCAACTGATATCAAAACTGGTATCAGTTCGCCGAAAATCCGGGCCTCGGATTCTCGTAAGTCACTGTGGTGGTGAGACTTGTGCATTGGCTCCAGCGGTAGGATTCGAAAATAACGCCGTACAGAGAAACCTTGCCGGGAATGCCGAAATAATGCCAGAAACCGGCCCATGAAACAGGCCGCCCACCCCGCGCCGCAATCCTCCTCCATCGCGCCGGCGAAGCCTGCAAGGAAGCGAAAGCGCCAGCCGTGGCCGCAGATTCGGCCGGGGGTGAACAATGGGGCCAGGGTCTACATCGTAGACGGTCGGATAAGAGGGAAGGGGAAGCGCTACGTCTACGCCACCAAGGTCGAGGCCGAGGCGAAGGCAGAGAAGCTGCGCATCACCAGGACCAACGAGGGAGCCTCAGGCCTGGCCGTCCCGGAGAAGCTGCGGATGGAGGCGACGGAGGCCATGAAGCTGCTCGAGCCGCTCGGGGTTTCGCTCACCGCGGCGGTGAAATACTACCTCACCCATTCCAGGCCCGAGGGCGGGGCGAAGACGGTGACCGATCTCGCGGACGAGTTCCTGCGGGAGAAGAAGAGCGCCGGCCGCCGGCCCGAATACCTGCGAGTGCAAAAGTACGTGCTGAAGCGCCTGAAGGAAGCCTTTGGCGCGCGGGCCGCGCACGAGCTGCGGCCTGCGGAAATTGGCGAGTGGCTGAAGATCCAGACTTGGGCGCCGCGCACGAAGCTCAATTATTTTCGCGACATCAGCAATCTCTACGGCTTCGCGATCCGCCGCGGCTACACGGCCTCGAATCCGATGGACCGGCTTGAGGAGCCGAAGGTGAACGAGAGCGGCGCGCCCGGCATCCTCACCCCGAAGCAGGTGGGCGCGCTGCTCACCGCGGCCGAGGCGCGCGACAAGGGTAGCCTGACTTCCTTCGTCGCGATCGGGTGCTTCGCCGGCCTGCGCACGTCCGAACTGCTGAAGCTCGAATGGAAAGACATCGACCTCGACGAAGACACTATCGCCGTGGCGCCGCACGTTTCCAAAACCCGCGAGCATCGCTACGTTACGATCTCGGATAATCTCAAGGCCTGGCTCATGCCGCACGTGAAGGATGGAGGCCTCGTGCGCCCCTCAGCCTGGCGCTATCACTTTGAAGCGGCGCGCAGGGCCGCCGGCATCCTCGCCTGGCCTGACAATGCGATGCGCCACAGCTTCGGAAGCTATCACTACGCGCACCACAAAAACGCCGCGCTCACCGCCGCCGAGCTCGGCCACCGGTCGACGACGCAGACGCTTTTCCGGCACTACCGGGCTTTGGCGAAGCCGAAGGACGCCGCGGCTTTTTGGTCGATCCTACCGAGCCTGGAGGCGGAGAAGAAGGTGCTGCGGATTGGGTAGCGGCCCTCGCTTGCAGCTTTTCAAGGACTGGACGCACTCCATCAACTATTGCCTTCGCCTCGTTGAACCTTCCCTTCTCAACTAGTATCTGCGCCTCCATTGTGTTGCGATCGACCCATGCTTCATCAGGCTCGTAGTAGCCGATGCTCGCGCTAGGCTCACCCGCATTTGCTCGTGGTATTACAAAGCTCTCACATAGCGCACTGTCATCATCCGCTTGCTCGCCGAACGCGCGAAAATAGTGAGTGAAAAGCACCTTCTTTTTAGCTTCGCCGATTGGCACGTCGCCCTGGTTGATGAGTTCAAGTTTGTACGACGCCCCCAAATTCAACTCGTCTTTGACGCCCTCAAGCCACTCATCGAATCGGTAGAGTAGCGCCGCCCCGCTCCCCTTCTGCACCGCCACCTTGAGCAACGTCGTAAGCTTCGGGATGAGATAGTCGACGTGATAGAGTGACAGCCAGTTGAGCATGATCGCCTCGCGGTTTATCCAGTTAGAAATCCGTTCGGCTAGAAACTTGTCCTTCTCGATGGCCTCGAGGTTTGCAGGCTCCAAGTGCCAAGGCGTGAGTCCAAACTGCTGGAACAAGATGTTCTTCAATGTGGAACTAAGTCCTCCGCGGGCACGGTTCCCGGTCTCGATGGCGTTCACATAGTCTTCTGATATGCCCACGCGGTCGGCGAACTCCTTTTGGGAAAGGGGGCGGGACTGACCCAACGCTTCACCAATCGCGCGGCGAATGAAAGCGAGGGGGTGCAGCATTTTCGAAGGTCTCGGCATAACCGTACAGTAGGGCGGAAAAGATTCGCAAATCAAGCGAAATTGAGTGATTCCGTACCATGTGCGGTTATTCCTTCCCCATGAGCACCGCTGTTTTATCCGAACCGGAAATTGAAATTGCCGCCGGGGGCCTGATGACCGCCAAACAAGTCGGGGAGCATCCGCTGGTGAATCTACCCGAGAGCACAATCAAGGAGCTCCAGCGCCGGCGCCGGGTCGGCTGCGTGAAGCTCGGCCATCGCACGGTCAGGTTCCGTCTCCGGAATTTTCTTGCCGATATCGCGAAGCTCGAAGTCCGCGCCGCCTAAATCTCACCCCTTTCTCCCCAGAACCCAACTCGACACCCCTCGAAGATGGAAACCACCAAACCCCAACCAAAAGAAAGGCGCCAGCCCCGTTTTACCGGAAACTGACGCTTCTTAAAGAGCCGAGCGGGCTGTCTTAAGGAGCGAACGTACCAGCAGGACGGATGAGGTGCAAGCACGTTAGTTATGAAACGCTCCTACTCGCCGACTCGTCGGCAACGCCCGCATCGCCCCATTCACTTCAGCGGCATCCTCTCACGGGAGGGACGCCGCCAAGACTTCCGGCACCTCGCTCGCGTGGTGGCCAGCCTTCGCTCTGCAGGAGGTGCCGCACAGTGAAGCGCATCCGCCGAATGATCTACACCGCCGCCCATCGCGCCCTCCTCGCTATTGAGCAACCGCTCGGGCGGGCCTATTGGTGGATCGCGCAGAAAACCGCAAAGGCCGACCAGCGGCGGGAGGCCAACAGGTGAGCCCGCTTTCCAGCCCGATCGAGGCTCAAAAGGTGGAGTTATTTAGCTATCAGGAAAATGCTGTCTCATGGCTCTGCCAGCGCGGCCGCGGGCTCGTGCAATCGCCGGCGGGAAGTGGGAAGACGCTCATCGTAGCCGCAGCTATCTACCGGGTCGTCTTCGCGAAGGTGCGCGACCGGAAGGCGCGCATCATGATCCTTGTGAACACGCTGGAGCAGCGCCAGCAGATGCTCGACGCGATTGCGCTTTTCCCTGGCCTCGCGGAAGCCATCGAGCTGGTGGTGTGCTGCCCTGCGAGCGCGCCCGATGACTTCAATGCCGACCTCTTGGCCGTGGACGAGTGTCATCACTCGCCGGCGCCCACGTGGCTTGCCATCATCCAGCGGCATACCGGCTGCCTTTGGATGGTCTCGGCGACCCCGTGGTCCGAGGACGAGGAGCGCAATGCTACCCTGCGCCGGCTCATCGATGGCAATGTCTTCGTCGTATCACGGGAGGCGGTGGCCAGCCGCGTGGTGCCCGCGCACGTCTACTTGCTTCACGACACCGATCCCGGCCTGCGGGAGCCGATCGATGCGGCCATTCAGCGGGAGATCGCGCGGCGCCGCACGTACAGCCGGGCGGATGAGGGCGAGCTTTACGCCCAGGTCGCCGCCCATCTCTGTGTCGAGTTGGGGGTGGTGCCAAACCGCGCGCGCAACGCCGCCATCGTCCGCACGGTGCAGCAACATCAGGATGACTCCACGCTGATCTTGGTCGCGCAGATCGAGCACGGGCAGGCCCTCAGCGCCGCTATTCCCGGCAGCGCCATGGCCTTTTCGCGAATGGGGGCGAAGCGGCGCCGCGAGGCCATCGCGGCTTTCCGCGAGCGCAATCTGAAGTGCCTCATCGCCACCTCTCTCGCGGATGAAGGTTTGGACGTCCCGGTTGCGAACGTGCTCGTCATGGCCGGCGCGGGCCGTTCAGCCTCACGGGTCGAGCAGCGCACTGGGCGCGTGCTCCGCACCTACGACGGAAAAACGCACGGCACCGTTTACGACTTTGCGGACGAGCAGCACCCGCTGCTCGCCCGGCAATCGCAGCGCCGGCAGGAGACCTATCGCAAGCTGCGGTATCGAATTCAAACCGCGCCGGCCGCGCGACTGGAGCTCGTATGATCGACGCCGACCAGGTGAAGGCCGCGCTTTCGCTGAGCGCGATCGTTGAAAAAGACGGCCATGAGATGCGGAAGAAGAGCGGCAACCTCGTCTGCTGTTGTCCCTTCCACGAGGAGCGTTCGCCTTCGTTCACGATCTTCGAGGACTCCCGCTACAAGTGCTTTGGCTGCGGCGCCGGCGGGGACATCTTCAGTTATTGGATGACGACGAGGAATGCGGACTTCGCCGCCGCCGCAAAGGAACTTGCGCAGATGGCGGGCATCTCCCCGGGCATCACGCCGATCACCCCCTCCACGCTCAAGCGGAAGCCGCGGCAGGAGCAACCGCTGGAGCCCGTCGCGCCCATCCCCGAGGACCTGGCCGCGCGCTTTGAAGATGGCATCGCCTACCTCCTCGCGCATGAGGAAGCGCAGGCGAAAATTGCGGAGTGGCGCGGCTGGCCCGTGGCGGCCGTGGCCTCCCTCGCCGAGGCGGGCCTGATCGCGACGCCGACCCTTTTCCACCCGGAGGCCGAGCGCAAAGTCCGCGTGGTGGCGTTTCCGGTGTGCGCGCCCGATGGAACCGGCCAGCGGCTCGTGGGGGTACACTTTCGGCGCTTCCCAACTGGCGAGGCCGGCCACGCGCCATGGTTCTTTTATCCCGCGCGCAGCAGGGAGAAGCAACGGGCTGGCGTGCCGGCGCTCCCGCTCGTGCTCGGCAATCTCGCCGCGGCCAAGCTGGTCGTTGCCGTGGAAGGGGAATGGGACGTTCTCACGCTCGCGATTGCCGAGGGGTGGATCGGCGAGGGCGTCTCGATTCCGGAAGGTATTGCGCTCGTGGGTATCCGGGCGGCCAGCGGGATTAACATCTTCCTGCGGCATTGGGAAGTGGCCTGGCCGAAGGGCGCCGAGGCTCTCCTCATCTGCGATGGCGACGCCGCGGGTAACCTCTGGCGGCAGCGGCGCGTGCTCAAAGGCGGCAAGGTTTCCGACGAGCCGAGCTTCCTCGAAAAGGTGCGCGCGCGCTGCGCGCGCGCCGGCGCTATCGCTACCGCCGATCCGCACAAGGATCTGAATGACGCCTACCGGGCCGGGGCATGGCCGCCCGGATCACTTTCGCGGGCGCTCACAGCGGCCGGATTTACCCAGGACCTCCTCAAATGACCGCCGATCGCTTCAAAGTTCTCGAACCCATCGGAGCCGGGGCCGCCGGCAACGAGTCCGCGGTGCGGACGCCGCCGACCATGCGGAAGCCGTCGGAAATCTGCGCGATGACCTTCGACGATTCCGACATGATCCTCGGCGATTGGCTGCTCGCGGAGGGGCAGTCGCTCACCATTCTCGGGGAGGGCGGGCTGGGTAAGTCCAAGCTGCTCCTGCAGCTCATCGCCTGCCAGATGATGCGGGCGCCCTTCCTCGGCATCCAGACCCACGGCGCGCCGCGCAAGTGGGTCATTTTCCAAACGGAGAACAGCAATCGCCGCCTCCAGTACGATCTCAACCAAGTTCGCGGGTGGCTCGGGCCGGATTGGTGGGAGCTGCTCGACGAATGCCTCTACATCCACACGCTCGAAACCGACGAGGATGGCGACATGTGTCTGGAGGAGCGGGCCTCCGAGATCAGCGCCATCATCGAGGAATCCAAGGCGCACGTGGTCTGCTTCGACCCGCTGAATACCTTCAGCCTTCGCGACCTCAATAGCGACTCCGACATGCGGGCCGTGTGCTCGATGATCACGAGGACCGCAAAAAAGGGCGACCCGAAGCGCGCAATCGTGGTGCTCCATCACGCCATCACCGGCCGCGCCGGCGCGCAGAAGGCCGCTGGGTACGACCGCTCGAGCTTTGGGCGGAATTCCAAGGTGCTTTTCAACTGGACCCGCGGGCAGATCAACATCGCGCCAGGAACCCCGGACGACAACGACACCTTGGTCTTGGCCTGCGGTAAGACGAACAACGGCATGCCGTTCAAGCCGTTCGCCGCGAAGCGCACCCCTGTGGGTTTGTATGAGGTCGATTCCTCATTCGATTTCGAGGAGTGGGGCGAGCAGGTGTCCGGTGCCAAAGCGAAGAAGCGGGGCTGTACGCCGCAGCAGGTGGCCGAGGTGCTCGGCACCCAGCATCTCCAGCGGAAAGAGATCGTGGCGCTCATCATGGACGAGCTCGGGGTTGGCAAAACCAGCGCCTACGCCGCACTCGAAGGCGCGTACGACAAGCGGCTGATTTCGTACTCCAAAATGACCAAAGCCTATGGACCAAAACACTAAATTTTCCGCCAATTTTCCGCGGAATTTCCGGCGGAAAGGAGCGGATTTTCCGTTTTCCGCCGCCACCTATAAGGTGGCGGAAACGGAAAAATCAGCCGCTCCAGCGGAAACGGAAAACCCGGAGACCGGCAGCAACCAGCGCAAAGCTGAACTTCGAGCCCCGATTCGCGCGGCGTTGCGCTTGATGCCGGCGCTTTCGCACTGGCCAGACAAGCCCTCGCCTTGGTGCCCGGAGAGATCGGAAGTGCTGCTGCACATCATCAGCCTGTTGCCGTCCCTGTATCCCTCGGCCGCGGCGTGGTCCCCAAGCGCCAAGCTGAAAGAGGCGGCGCTGATCTTTGGGAGCGCGTCAAAGGTGCCGAACTCGAGTCCCGTCGTCCGCTTCCACCCACGCTCAGGTCTTTGGCAGGGAATCGACGTGGAATGACCCGCGGCCCGACTGCTCAATGAGCGAACCCACGCCACTTTTCCGCGCACCGCGCCAGCCCTCCGGTCACCACCGGCAGGCTGCTTGTGAGCGCGGAGAGGTGGCGATCGGAGACGGCCTGCGCGGAGGTGATGTCCTGCAATCTCTGGACATCGACGAGCTGGCCCAGCGCTTCGTCGCAAATGAGCAGGAGACGGAAGCAAGGTACCGCGTGCAGGGGCGACTGTTCTTCTGGTGCTGCATTCGCTTGGGGGTCTCGGCCACTGCTTACGGCGGACGGCGCGGAGGTGTCTACGCGCTCCTGATGCAAGCCGGAGCGACAAAGGACGGCTGCCGCCACGCGAGCATTGCCGCCAAGGTTTACGCGAGGGTGCAGGCCGGTGAGGTGACTGAGGCCGAGTACAATCGGTTTAGCTATCACGAGATGAAGGCGATTGCGGCCGGTGACGCGCCGGCGCGGCCGCGCCATCGTCGGCGCCGGCTGAAGCCCAAGGCCGATGCACCGGAGCCCATCGTCCTGCCGCCGGTCCAGTCCGAGCCCGTGGAAGAGCCAGAGCCGCAGCGGCCCGAGAGCGAGATAGCTCCTTTCCCGCCGATCAGTGGGAAGATCACCGAGGGGGAGCGGCTCGCGCGCATCGGCGAAATTCTGGAGATCGTGCAGGCCGGGCTGCTTGAGGTGCGCGCCATCCTGATCCCGAGGTTCCCAGACACGTGGAACGACCTCATCACCGGCTCCCTGACACCTCTCGGCCGGCTGCGCTTCGAGGCCGGCGAGCGCGCCATCGCCATCGCGAAGACCCCGCCGAGCTTGCTCGGATTACCCGAAATTGACGAACCATGAGCAACGAAACGAACCCCGATTTTCCACTCCCGCCAGTCCAGCAATTCTGGCAGGCCCTCGCGGACCAACTCGAGGCCGAATGGCTCAGGCTCCCCGAGGTGAAATTTCCGCCACACCCGAGCACCCCGCCGGCCGAGCAGACGATCGTGGCCCACCTTCTCGCGGCAGAGCAGGAGTGGTGGGACCAGACCACCAAGGCTGCGGTGGAATTCGTTGCCTGCGGTGTGTGCGTCATCCATCCGCGCCAGGAGGTGCTCTATTTTCTGCGCGCCCGCTTGCGGTTTGGGTACGAGCTGGCGGCGTCATGCTCGACGCCGACGTTCGACGGTGACAGCCCCATGGCGCCCGCGGGGTTGAGCGAGGAGAAGGCGCTTGACTGGATCCTAATCTCGGCTTGGTCGTACTTCGGGAACAAGCTCTGGGCGAGTACGCTAGCCGCGCGAGTTGCCTACGGCGACACGATGGAGGCCGCGGGAGTTGAGCAGGCTCTCAAACTCGCCGCGCCAGCACCCGCCCCGGTGGAGGCGCCCGAGAAGACCTTGGCGCGGGTGGTGATCCCTGCGGTCTACCTGGAGGATGTGACCCTGGAGGAGGCCCTTGCCGCGATCTACGACCTCGCCTGCGCGGCGGACAGTACCGCGGCCAGGGTGCATCCGGTCGCTCGACGTGACGCAGTAGCCGTAACTGAGGGGATTCAGGCCGACTTCGACTACCGCGACATTCCGTACGCCGAGGCGCTGACCCATGTGGCGGAGGCGTTGGGCCTCCGGGTCCTCGTCGGCCCCACCTGCTACCTGGTCCCGCAGGAATCGATGGCCCAGGAGTTGATCACGCGGGAGTACGCCGGCGTCCCGGTCGCGTTCTTCGAGGGCGAGACGATAAGCAGCCGGGCCAAGGTGTGGTTTCAGGATCACGGGGTGGCATTCGAGAACGGCGCCGACCTCACCTACTCCCCGACCAGCGAGCGGCTGTGGATTCGCAACGTTTGGCCAGAGCTCGACCAGTGCGAGCAGTTACTCTTGGCGGCCGGGGTCGACACTGACCCGCTGGCCTCCCTTGGAGAGGTGTAAGAATGAGGGCAAACTTGGCAAAACTTGGCAGGTCTACGCGCGCACCTGAGGTGCTCCAGGTTGACCGCAGTTGGCAGGGTCACACGTGCGCGGGAAGCGACCAAGTTAACCGCAGTTGCCGGGTCCATGCGCGGGCGCGAGGTGTCCCCTTCCAGTACCCGGCAGGGGTACTCTGGGAGGTGTGAAGTTGACGCAGGTTGCCGGGTCTACGCGCGGGCGCGAGATGCTCCGAAGCCTCCGCGAAAGAAGACCCGGAAGGTGAACACCAAAGGGGTGAACGCAAAACGCGAGAACCAGTGGTTCGTAGCGCAGTACGTGCGCGCGCGAGGACACCCAGGGGTAACGCCATACGGGGGAAACAACCATAGGCCAGCGAGTGAGGGCGAAAGCCACCGGAAGCCTCCCTCGCGCGTGCGAAATATGCACGTTGGTTGACCAGTACGCGCGGGCGTGCGCGCGCGAGGAAGTAGCAAAGGACCAATCTTCAAGCACTTACACCGCTTCTTGAGAGCAGTATCGCGCCCGCACGCGCGAGGAAATCGCCCTCTTTTGCGCGCAGTACGCGCGCACGCGAGGGGACGCCTCAAAGAGGTCTCGGGGTACCGGCGCGAAGACCCCTCGCTAGGGGTCTGAAGTAGTGGTCCCGAGAGGTCCTCAGGAGGGGCTTGGAGGACCTCTCCCATGGGCCATCTTGGGCAAACACCATGAGGGCAAACAGCCGAACGCCAAGGGGGCGAACACCAAAGGGGTGAACGCAATGAAATGCAATGCCTCTCCACGCGCGCATGAGGTTAACGCCAGAGGGGTTAACGCTCGCGGGTGTCCGACGGCCGCGAGCGAGTACCTCTCTCAAGCGACTTGCGCCCACGGCTGGCGAGGAGAGACTTCCCCGCATGGACCTCCCTCGCTTTCTCCTTTGCCAGACCGGCGACGATACCGACGAGCGATGCTGGGTGCTGCACACGCAAGCCCCGCGGTTGCTCCTGGCCGCAGAGCCAGGCGGCCATGGCGGAATTCTGCTCCTTGATCCCGGTCTCGACGTCTCATCTCCAGACGTCCAGAGGGCCGCCACCGAAGCGCTCGATTGGTTCGAGGGGGAATGAGGATGCCTGAGCCGGCCATCGAGATCAGCCCCCACCCGCAGGGGTTCCAAGTCGACGAGGGCGGTGGCCTGGCGCCGATCCACGCGCAGCTCGAACACGCCATCTCGTACGCCGTATGGCGCGCCGGATTCCACAAGGGCCGCGAGGTGCATGTCCTCACGGATTCAGGATCGATCGACCGGGTGATCAGGCCCGAGGAGATCGAGCGCAGCGCCGGGTATGGGACGATGCGGTGAAGTGAACATTTCGCGCGAATTGTATCTTCGCGCCGGCAGGGCGGCCGCGGCACTTGAAGCTTGACATGCGCGGATCGCCATTGAGGTCCCGCGCCCGTGACGAGACACCCTGCACGCCGCCCGGAGTACTTCCGCGACCACCTTGCCGAAGGGAGGGCGCGATGAGGCAAGTGGCTGGAGTCCGCCAGACGTGCGGCCGGCGGGAGCGCTTCAGAGATACCGGTTTCGGCGTGGATGATCTCGAAATCCTCCGGACCGAGCTCCACCTCCATGCGCAGGAGCATGGCCGCCGCATCACTGCCCCCGTCAAGCCCCTCTGGGGGAAAGCGAGCGGCCAAGGCAGCAATCCCATGCAGAAGTGGAAAGGCGAGACCGGGTGGGTGGCCTACTTTCTCCCCTCGCTCCGTCGCACGGGAGACTTCGAGCATGCCGCGCAGCTCGCCGTGGTGCTGCTCGTGACCGTCGAGGAGCACTACCGTGCCAACGAGGGTTTCCGGCGCGAATGCGATGCCGCGCTCGCGACCTTTGCCGACAACGTGCGCCGCCGCCGGGAGCGTCTCGGCCGACCGGCACGCACCGCTCCGCAGCAGAGCTTCGGCTCCGAGCTGGCGCGAGTTTTGGCTGATCGCGAAGAGCCCCTTGAAACGCACCGGGGGCACTTCGAGCCGGCTGAAGCTGAGGCAGTCGCCTGACAATTTTACGCTGGAGGGCCGGGCTATGGTTCGTGCGGGAGAACCCACGACAGGCCCATGGGAACTTGGCCGATATGAAACACCCGGCCCTCCAGCGATTTTCCCGTGTGGGAGAGCGGAAAAAGCTCGACATGGACGAGCTCCCCCTGAGGTCGCCCGGCATATGCCGCAAAGTTCAGTTGGATTCAACGAGGACGATGAAGATGACCTCAACCAGGAGGACGCGCTACCGCTGCGCACGGAGGCGCGACGCTCGACGCGCCTGACCAGCCCGGACTTTCAAAAGCCGAAGACCGACGATTTCCTTCAGGACGGGGACAGTGGAATTCAGCCGGCCGAGATGCCGGTCCTGCGAGAGCCCGCCGCTCCCGCTCCCGCCCCTTCCAAACTTTTCCCCGTTCCCGCCTTCCAGGCGACACTCGACCGAATTGCGGAGAAGCTGCCATCGGGACCTGAGCCCAACCTTCCTGCGCCTCAGGCTGCTCCGCAGAGACGTGAGCCTGCCGGTGATCCGCAGCCGCAGCCGCGGCCAGTCGTGCAGCGCCGCAGCGCGATCACCCCGGAGATTGGGCGGGCCTTCGAGACTCTCCAGAACCCTGGCCCGACCCCGAAGTACGACTACCGCGAGGTCTGGGCGCGCCACCGCGGGCAGGAGACCCGGGGCGCCATGCAGTACCTGAAGCAGGAGGGCATTGAGACTCGGGTCGACCCGAGCGGGCAGGAGGTCTTCGACACCCATCGGGACGGCTCGCTCAAGTTCAAGCGGCACGTGGGCGAGCCCGAGATGGACCCCACGACCGGCCGCTGGCGGATTCAGGCCCGTGACGAGTACGGCCAACTCGAGGACATCGACCTCCTTTCCACGAACAAGACGCGCGTGGACCGGCAGACCGGCGAGCAGTACTTCAACGACTTCGCGGGCCGGCGGGTGGTGGTCGGCAAAGACCCCTCGACCGTCACGCGCAACGCCCGCCTGGCAGAGCGCAAGCGGTTGAACGACCAGAAGGCCGCCTCCACTCTCGCCATCGCACAGATGCGCGCCGGCCTCGGCCAGACTAGCCAGATGCTCTCCGAGCTGCGCAAAGCCTCGCCCGATCCCGTGGACGGGGAAGACGCCCTCTCCGGCTCCTCGGCCAGAACGGTCGGCGAGCTCGAAAACGTCATCCGTAATTACCGGGCGGTGATCGATGCCGGGGACACCTCCCGCGCCGCCCGCCAATCGCTGGAGACCGGCGAGAAGCAGTTGGCGGCATGGAAGGCAAAGCACCCCGGCTATCAACAGCTTGCCGACACCAAGGCCGCCGGGGAGCGGCAGATCAGGATGCACCGGGCCAGCATTCACGACGCGCGGGTCCGTGCGCTGGCGCTGGACGGCAGCCCGGCCACGAGTTTCTTGCCCGCACGGGTGGCCAAGCCCGCCGGCGCGGACCCCTCCGACCTTGACGGCCCAGCGATCGAGGAGCGCACCGCCCGCATCGCCAAGCAGACCCGGAGCAGCCATTCATCGGCGCTCGCGGTCGCCCTGCAGCAAGCCCGCGACGCCGGCATTCCGACCGTGAACGGCCGCCCGATCGATGACCTCATCGCCGAGGCCAGCCGGCCACAGATTAGGACCGCCAAGGCCCAGACCCCCGAGCAGCTCGATACCCTCGTCGCCACCGAGGAATTCAAAGCCCTGCCGATGGCGCAGCGGGTGGCGAAGATTCGGACGTGGGTCGATCAGTCGGTGACCGCCGCCAAGGATGCCGACCCGGCTTGGAGCGCGGAGAAGGAGAAAGCCTTCCGCGCGCAGTTCCCGAATCGCCCCGGTTTCATGGGCGCGGTCTCCGAGTTGGCGCACGGTATTTTCGAGGGGGTAGTGGACCGTGCGCCCGGTGAAGGGGCGGCGATCATCGAGTATGACCGCGTTCCCATTCGAGACAAAGCGGGCGCGAGCAAGATCATCGCCGAGCAGCGGGAGGACGAAGCGGGCCGCCCCACATCGATGCAGCAGCGCGCGGGCGGCTATCTCGCAATGTCGCTGCGCGAAGGCCCGAAGAGTATCGTCACCTCGCTGGCCACTTCCTTGGCTGGCGCCTTTATCGGCGGCAAGGCCGGCGCGGTCGTTGGCTCTGCGGCCGGCCCAGGCGGCGCGATCGTGGGGTCTACGCTCGGGACGATCGGCGGCGGTGCCGCAGCCTCCGGCGTGGGCATGTACCGGATCGCCGCGAACCACTTTCTGCGGGATCTCCGGACGAAGGTGCTCAAGGAGAAACCGAACACCACTGAAGCCGAATGGGAGACGATCAAGGCAGGCGTCGAGGACCAGACCCGCAACTATGCGCTCTGGGAAGCAGTCCCCGAGGCCATCTCGTCGGCGATTCCGTTCGCCCTGTTCAAGGGCGCCGGGCCGCTCCTGAAGGGCATTCCCGGCATCGAGCAATTCGTGGCGCGCGCAGCGAAAGCCGCCACCGGCCGGGCCATCAAGACCGTTGCCACGAGTACCCCGGCCAAGCTCCTGGCCACCTCTGCGGGCGAGGTCGCCACCGAGACCGCCACCACCTTCGGCCAAAGTGCGATCGAGGCAGAGGTGGGCTTGCGCCAGCGTGGCCTGACCCTCGGCGAGAGCGCGCCAAAGAGGTCGCTGGCCCGGCCATCGTCGGCGGCCTGCTCGTTGGCGGCGGGCACTATGCCGCCTCCAAGTTCGGCGGCAAAGGTGAGCAGGCACCGGGGACCACCCCTCCCGAGGCCGCCGGCGCACCGCCTGCAGGTGGTCCAGCCACGACCGCTCCCGCCGCTCCCGCCGCCGGTGACGATTCCGATCCGCTCACCCAACCGACCGCCGCCTTCGCGCAACACCACGAGTCCCTGAAGGAGGTGCGCGCCAAACTCGTCACTGCCCGCGAGGCCGGTGACCTGACTGCCGCGGCGGCCCTCACCGACGAGGGCATCGAGCTCCAGCAGCGCGCGCACGAGAGCGCTATGGAGTCCCTGAACGCGGTCCCCGCCGACCTGCGCGGAGTGCTGGCGAGGGAGGTCTCGCCCGACCTCGATCCCGAGTATGCAGCCCGGCGCCTTGCGGAAAACCCGGACGGTTTCTTCACCCTCGCCGAGGTCGGCAACCAACTCCGCGACATCTATCTCGACGCGGCCGCGGAGGCCCGACTGTCCAAACTCGCCGAGCGGTCCCAAGCCGAAGCGCTCGCGCAGCGTCTCGTCGACAGCTACGTGGGCCTGCGGGTGGCGCGCGACCTCATGGACCTCGCGAAGGGCAAGCCCATCGATCAGGCCAAAGCCGAGGCGCTCCACGAGCTGGGCCTTACCCAGACGACCGTGCGCGACGATGGCACGGCCACGGTGGAGATCACCGACGACGCCCTGCCGCTCCTCGCCCGCAGTTTCCGCGCTGACCTGGCGAAGAACCCCGGCGGTTTCAAAATCGCCTTCACCCCTGGCACGCCCGGCGATGTCGCCGGCACCTTCGTTGAGGGTGGCATCGAGCGAATCGCCACCGCCATGCAGGGCACGGTGGCCGCGCGCGCCAAGCGCCGGGTGAAGCTCAAGGAGTTCGAGGTGGCGGTCAGCTTCCGCCTCCCGACTGGCGAGCAGCGCGGCACCGTGCTGAAGATCGCCGCGCGGGATGAGGCCGACGCCGAAGCTCGAGCCACCGCCCGAGTTCACCGCGGCAAACGCGAGGTGATCTCGGCCGAGGTGCTCAACCCCGCTCCCTCGCCAGCGAGCGCACAGGCCGCGCCGGCGCCAGAGGCCGTGGAGGTGGAATTCGAGGAGCCCACCGCGAAGAAGCCCACCGCCGCCGCCGCGAAATCGCCGAAGCCGCAGGTAGCCAACCCCGCCCCGCCGCAATCGCTCCAGGAGGAGCGCGCCGCCCGCGTGGAGGAGATGAAGACCGCCAAGGCCCCAGAGATGCGCAAGGCGATCAGGGGTCGCATCCGCGAAATCGACGCGCAGCTTCGCCAGCAGGGAGGTAGCACGACACCGCCACCCACCGCGCCAGTGGAGAACTCGACCCGAGCTGAGGCAGCGCCCCCCGCCGACCCGGCGGAAGGTGTGGAAATAATTCCACAAGCTACCGGTGAGGCGCGACCTCTCTCGCGCCAGATCGGCGACGAACTTTTTGAAGGCCTGCTCGCCAGCCGCGTGCAGTTCGATCGCATCGAGCAGAAAGGCTTCCCCCGCGAAAAGCGTGCGCTCGCCGAAAGGCTCGCCGACGCGCTCCTCGACGAGGGCGTGAAGACCCCCGAGGCGCTGGCAAAATTCCTCGACCAGAACTACGGAGCAAAGTCCCGCGCCTACTCCCAAGCCCTCTGGAATGCGCTGGCCACCGTGGACCCCGCGCTGACCGGTGCGCACGACTGGAGCGCCATTTACGCTCCCCAGGAGCAGCAGGAACAGGCCGCCGACCCCAAGGCGGAGGAACTGAAGAACCTCCGCACGATGGGTGAAGGCGTCGGCGAGAGCCTCCGCGCATACCTCTGGGAGCAAATCCAAGCGGGCAAAACCGACGAGGCCGGCACTCCCTCCGCGCTCCTGCAACTCGCCAAGATGGTGCGCGATGCCGGCGGCCTGGATACCAAGGCCGAGGCCGTCGAATTCCTCGACCGCGCCCAAGCAGCGATCGAGCAACACGGGGGGACCGAGGGCTATCAGGACGCGCTCCTCGAATTCGTGCGCGGGGAAGTGGGCAAGGTGAAGCACGCCGAAGACGTGCAAGGCGTCGATTCCTTCGCCGAGGAGAGCCCGGCCGCCGCAACACTCGACGTCGGAAACGACGACCCGGGCAGCCGGGCCAATGAGACCGGCTCGCGCCTCGAAAAGCTCCTCCAAGCTGCCGCGCAGCGGATGATGGACGAAGACCGCGGCAAGGCCGTCCTCTTCTCGATGGAGGAAGCCGGCCGCACGCCTCAGCAGGCCGTGGCCGACTTCTGGCGCGAGACGTACCCCAACCTTTCCGAGCCGCAGCAACGCCGGTTCGAGAGGATGATCCGCGATGTCACGGGCCTCGCCGTCGGTGATGTCGTTGCCACGAAGCGTCGCGAGGATGGCTCAATCGAATCGTTCACCGCCAATACATGGCCAGAGGTGTACCCCTCGGACTCCGTGCCCGACGACGTGCATTTTCTCGAAGGCACCGAGCGGGGCCTCATTGCGCTGATGGAAGCGGCCAACATGGGCATGGGCGCCATGAAGCAAGCTGGGGCTGGCGCGGCCAGCGCTGAGCCGTACGCCCACGCTCGCGCGCTCCAGGAAGCCGCTGGCCAAACCGAGAAGAAAAGCCTCGGCAGCACGCAGGTGACCCTCGCGCCACAGGATGCGAAAATCTTCGTCAACTTCGCCCGCAACCGCATCAAACCCGATGAGGTCTACAACGACGAAGAGGGGCACAAAGGCCGCGAAAAAGAGCCGCACGTGACCGCGCTCTACGGCCTCACCGGCAATGATCCCGCAGTGGTGCGCGAGGCCATCGCCGGCACCGGCCCGGTGAAATTCAAGCTCGGGAAACTCTCCCTCTTCGAGAACGCCGACAAACCCTACGACGTGCTCAAAGTCGACGTCATCAGCCCGGACTTGCACGCGCTCAACGCCAAGCTGCGGAAGCTGCCCAACGAGACCGATTTTCCCGACTATCATCCGCACCTCACGCTCGCCTACGTGAAGAAAGGCGCAGTCCAGCGCCTCGTGGGCAAGGAGCCCTTCGCCGGTCGGGAATTCACGATCGACACGCTAACCTTCTCCGACGCGGAGAGGAATAGGACCGCCATCCCGCTGCGCGCGGAAGACGTCGCGGGTGACGTCGCAAACTCCAGCGCAGCCGCGGCGGTCGCCGAGGAATCCACCGCCGAACTCGCGCCGATGATGGGCCTCGCCCGTTTCGTGATGAGCAAGATCACCCGCGGCGAAAAGTTCAGCCTCCAGGACCTCTACGACACCGCGGACAAAGTTTTCAAAGGCCGGCAGAGCGAGGGCGCCTACACCTTCAAGGATGCCTCCGACGCGATGGAGTTGGGTGTCTCCCTCTGGCTCGCAAAGCGTGGCCTCGGCAAAGTTGCCCTCGAAAGCGGCGACGTGCCCGCCGGGCAGAACTTCATCACCAGCCTGAAGCGGCAGGTGCTCGACCTGCTCCCCACCCAAGGGCGCCAGCGCAATGCGGAGATGGAGCAATGGCAGCAATTCTCCACGCCCCCCACCCTGGCCTTCGCCGCGAATTGGGCCGCGAATCCGCACGCCGGGGAACTGATGTTCGAGCCGAGCGCCGGCCTCGGCAGCCTGGCCGTGTTCGCGCAAAACGCCGGCGCCAAGGTGTTCGTGAACGAACTCGCCCCGCGCCGCGCCGAAGCTCTCGGCACGATGGGCTTTACCCGCGTATTCACCGAGGACGCGGAGCAGCTCAACAACATCCTGCCACCCCGGCTCCGGCCCACGGTGGTGGTGATGAATCCGCCCTTTTCGCAGACCGCTGGCCGGATGGGCGCGAAGCGTGACCTCATGGTGGGCGCGCGCCACATCGATCAGATGTTGAAGCGGCTGAACGATGGCGGCCGCCTCGTGGCGGTGGTCGGGAGGGGCATGACGCTCGAGGCTCCGACCTTCCGCGATTGGTGGAAGCAGACCCGCGCCAAGTACAACGTGCGCGCGGTGGTCGGGGTGAGCGGCGCCGAGTACGCGAAGTACGGGACCCACTTCGACAACCTTTTGCTCGTGATCGACAAGACCGGTCCTACGACCGCCGAGCCCATCACAGCCGCAGTTGACACCGTGGAGCAGTTGCTCCCAATTCTGAAAGAGGTACGCGATGACCGAGCCGAACCAAATCGAAGCAATCCTCCAGCGGAAATGGAGCGAGTGGAAACTCGACCCGGCGCCACTGGAGACGCCGCTGGCAGTAACCTTGCTCCTGTGGGCGGTGGAAAACAACGTGATGCCGGCGAGGCTGACCGAATCCCAGGACGCGGAGGACCGAGCGTTCGAGCTTTCGCAGATGGCGCCAGCGGCGTCGCTGCAACTTCTGAACAGGTTAGTGAATCTACAGGACCTGGAGAACGCGAAAACGCCGGAGGACGCGGCGCTGGCGATCTTCGTGGATCTGCAATCGATGGCGAGCGAAGCGCTGGTAGTGAGCGCGGCGGCGGAGTAGAAGCGACCGTCGAGCGGGCGCAGAAGGAGCACGCCGCCGCAGACGCCGAGGCTCAGGTTTTCGACCGCTACCAGCCGAGCATTAAGGTCAAGGGCTCGAAGCCGAACTCCACCCCGCTCGCGGAAAGTGCCGCGATGGCCAGCGTGGATTCGCCCGCGGTGAAGTACGCGCCGAAGCTCGACCCGCGCATCATCACCGAGGGCCTGCTCTCGGACGCGCAACTTGAGGCGGTGGTCCTGGCCGGCGCTGCGCACGAGCGCACCCTGCCGAGTGGTGAGCGGCAGGGCTTCTTCGATGGCGACGGTACCGGCGTGGGGAAAAACCGCACCGCCACCGGCATCTTTCAGGACAACTGGAACCGCGGTCGGCGCAAGGGCGTCTGGATCAGCGAAAACATGGGGCTTCTCCAGGGGGCGAAAAAGGCCGTCCAGCAATTGCGCTGGAATCCCGACGTGCTGCTCTCTCACGCGAAGATCAAGAGCGGGGAGCCGATCACCGCGAAGCAGGGCATCCTCTTCACCACGTACAACACCCTCGCTGGGAAGAGCGGCGATCAGAAGACCGGCGTAAAGCGTCGCATCGACCAGATCGTGACCTGGCTGGGCAAAGATTTCGACGGCGTGGTCGCGTTCGATGAGTCGCACAAAATGGGGAATGTGCTGGCGCAGAAAGGCCCGCGCGGCATCTCGAAACCTTCGGAGATGGCACTGGCCGGCGTGGAGCTGCAGAAGGCCCTCCCCAAAGCGCGCGTGGTCTACCTCAGCGCGACCGGCGCCACCGACGTGCGCAATCTCGCCTACGCCGAGCGGCTCGGGCTTTGGGGCCCGGGCACGCCGTTCAACACGGTGCGCGACTTCGTGACCAGCATCGAGGCCTCGGGTGTCGCCGCCATGGAGATGGTGGCTCGCGACATGAAGGCGATGGGGCTCTACGTCTCCCGGAGCATCGCTTACAACGGCGTGGAGTACGACAAGCTCACCCACGCTCTCACCCCCGAGCAGGTTGAAATCTACGACGAGCTCGCCGGGGCCTGGCAGTTGGTGCTCGAAAACATGGAGGCCGCCATGGGGGAAACGAAGCAGGGCAAAAACGGCGGCGCGCGCAGCGCCGCCAGCTCCAAACTCTGGGGCGCGCATCAGCGATTCTTCATGCAGGTGACGACCGCCATGCAGCTTCCGAGCGTCATCCGGAAGATCGAGGAATCCATCGCCGCCGGCCGCGCGCCGGTGCTCCAAATCGTCAACACCAACGAGGCGCAAACCAAAGCCACCATGGCCGAGAAGGCCGCCGAGGCTCTGGAAACCGGGGAGGATGTGAACTACGAGACCATGGACATGACCCCGCGGCGGGCGCTCATGGACTACATCGAGCGCGGCTTCCCCACGGCGCAATACGAAGAGTACGCCGATGAGGAGGGACGCATCAAAACGCGGCCCGCGGTGGATTCGCACGGCAAGCCCGTGCAGAACGCCGAGGCAGTTCGCATGCGCGAAGCGTTGCTCGAAAAGCTGGCCCGCATCCGCGTCCCCGAGAACCCGCTCGACGCGATCATTGACCACTTCGGCGCCGACCGCGTGGCGGAGGTGACCGGTCGCACAGTGCGCATCGTGCGCAGGCCGAATGCCGAGGGAGCCATGGAAAAGCAGCGGGAGGGCTGGAGCAAGGTGAAGGGCCTCGCCGATGCCGCCGCCTTCCAGGATGGGAAGCGCGACATCCTCATCTTCAGCGCCGCCGGCGGGACCGGCATGGACTACCATGCAGACCTTTCGCGCGAGAACCAGAAGCCCCGCGATCACATCGTCATGCAGTCCGGCTGGCGCGCGGATTCCGCCGTCCAGGGCTTTGGGCGCACCCATCGCAACAACCAAAAGCAGCCGCCGAAATACTACCTCGCCAGCACGAATCTGGAGGCGCAGAAGCGTTTCATTTCCACGATCGCCCGCCGGCTTGATAGTCTCGGCGCGCTCACCAAAGGCCAGCGGGACACCGGCTCCCAGGGCATGATGAACGCCGCCGATAATCTGGAGAACGAGTACGCCGTGGAGGCGCTCAAGGGCCTGTACCGCGACCTCATCAAGGGGCAGGTGGAAGCGTTCACGCTCGAGGAATTCGAGAAGCAGACCGGCCAGCGGCTGCGCGACAAGGACGGCAACCTTTCGCCCGATGCGGTGGACATCAAGCGGTTCCTGAATCGGCTGCTCAACTTCAAAGTGGAGATGATGAACAAGGTGTGGCGCGCGTTCTTCGAGCGCTTCACCCACAACATCGAGGCGGCCCAGCAGCGCGGGGAACTCGACTTCGGCATGGAAACGATCAAGGCCCTCAAGGCGGAGGTGGTCCGCGAGGAGCAGCTCAACCGCGATGAGCGCAGCGGCTCCACCACGGACTACAAGGAAGTGCAGCTCACCCAGGCTACCAAGATCGTCCCCTTCAAGGATCTCGCGCGGCGAGCGGGCGACCGTGGCTTTTACCAGAACACGCAGAGCGGAGTGGTGTGGGCACACTACGGCAGCGGCAACACCACCGACCGCGCCACCGGTGCGGTGACCGATCAGGCCTGGCTCACCAATCATCGCGGCAGCAACAAGGACGTGGCCGCCGCCGAACTCGCCGACGCCGCACGCTGGAAGAAAATGGACAACGCCGAGGCTCGCCCGCTCGTGGAAGCCGCCATCGAGAAGACCCCGAAGACCAGGACCGAGACCGCCCACATGATCACCGGCGTGCTGCTCCCAATCTGGAACCGGCTGCACGGCAACAATCGCGTGTACCGCATCGGCCTCGATAACGGGGAACGGCTCCTCGGCCGGCGCGAGACCGAGCAGAACATCGGGCCGCTCCTCCAGCAGTTCGAGCTCGCCGCCCGCAACGCCGCCATCGACCCCGCCCAGGTGGTCGCCGCGGTGAACGAGGGGCAGGTGGTGAAATTCGCCGACGGCACCACGCTGCGGACGCGCGCGGTCTACCAGGACAAGCGCATCGAGATCACGGGCCCCAAGGCCGGCACGCCCCTGCCCGGCGGTTTCGGTGAGCGGATTCAGTACGAGTACCGCTACTTCATCCGGCCAGCCCAAGCGGCGGAGGCGGTGAAGGTAATCGCCGTCAACAACCCGCCCGTGTCGGGCCTCGGCGGTGACATCGATGCGCTCGGCGCCAGCGAAGTGCCAGCCGCGCAGTTGGTGAAAGCGTCGCCCGCGAGCGGGCCGGCCACCTCCACCGCACCGGCTGGCTCCGATAGCGTACGCGACCTCATGCCCGGTGCAACCGGCAATGACCGCTCGCCGGTGCCGAGCGAGGAAGGCCCGGCAGTCTCCGCCAGCGCCACCGGACGCACGGTGAAGCCCGCGCAGCCATGGAAGGACACCGCCACCCCGGCGAAGCTGGAGGATTTCACTCCCGATGGCCGCCGCGCCGTCGTACGCCTCCGCCGCATCTTCGGCGCCGACCGCCAACTCTTCGAGGCGTTCGGCGTGAGCGACCTGACCTTCGTGAAACTGCCGGGCCGCGTCTCCGGCATTCAGACCTTCAAGGGTCTCCGAATCGACGGTGATCAGCTTGCCCGCAACCTCGCCGAATTGGAGCGCGAGGGTGGGGACGCGGATGCATGGCTTACCGACAGCCTCACCGAGGAAGTGATCCACCTCGCGCAGGTCGCGGCAGCCTCGCGCGCCACCAATGGCAACGCCGCGGCGTACTACCAAGAGGTGTGGCGGTCGAGCATGCCGGAGGGCCTGCGAAACCTCGCCCGCCGCTCGTACGTGGGATTCGATGAGCTCTCCGACGCCGCCAAGGGCATCGAGGTCACGCGCATGGTGATCCAGGGCAGGTGGCAAGGAACGATCACCGAGCAGATTTTCCGCGCGATCCGCGACCTCTTCAATTTCCTGCGCGGCATCCAGATCGAAGCGAGCCCGCTCCTGCATCACGCCGTGCGCATCACCGAGGCCGCGCTTGATCGCGCCGGCCGGCAGGTGATCGAAGGGCGCCTCACCTCCCACGCTACGGCCAGTGCCGGGCAGTACGAGACCGCCGCGGCGAAGCTGCTCCGCCAGCAGCAGCCCACGAAGGTGGCGGAGCCGACCGCTGCCGAGCGCACTGCCATCCGCCGCTCGTACGAGACTCTGGCGTCGCAAGGTCCGTTCAAGGACGTGGCAATCGCCGATGTGCTGGAGGGCGCGGGCTTCACCCTCGACGAAGTTGACCGCGGGCGCGGCGCCATCGTCTCGCTCTGGCGCGCTGGCGAAATTCCGAGCCTGGCCAGCGGCGATTGGTCCCTGGCCGACCCCCGCAAGCAGGCGTGGGGAGTCATCCCGCACGGCAGCGATCCCGCCCTCATGATGCGCATGGCCGAGGAGGAGCCCGAGGGGCTCGAAGCCAGCCGTGGGCCTGAAGGCAGCACGGCGATTGCCACGAGCCTCCGTGATGCCCTCGCCCGTCAGGCCGGGGCCGAGGAGATCGGCAGCCTCGCGCGCGCTCTCGCCGGCAGCATCCGTGCAGATTTCAAAAGTGGCGCCACGGTCCCCGGCCGGCTCCAGCAGACGGTGGGATTGATCCTCGAAAAGCTCACCCCTCGCGCCAGTGGCCGGGGCTTTACCGTGATCGACGAAGCAGTCATCAACCTCTCCCGCCGCCTCTCGGTCATCCACGGGCAGGAGATGGGTGCGGCACCCGAGACACCCGGGCGGCCAGCGCAAAAGAAGTACGCGCCGATGGAGCAGATGGAACTCTTTCCCCGGCCCGAGCAGGCGGAGATGGACGCGGTTGAGCAGGCCCTCGACGACGAATTCGGCGACGAGATTGAACCCCTCGCCGCGAGCAACCCCGACAAAATCCGGCAGAGCGGCTACCCCGCCGAAGGTCCCAGCCGCGAAGAGATCAAGCGGCGCCTGGCCGAGAAGTTCAACCTCGCCACCCGTGGCGCGGCCAAAAGGCCCGCCGGTGCCCCGGCTCCGGCAGCACCCGCTCCAGCCAGCACGCCCTCGCCGGTCACCGCCGCCGATGCGCCCGTGGGTCCGCTGGTGAGGACGAAGGTCAGCCGGCTCTACCTCGGCGCCGCCGATGTCTTCGAGGAGATTCCCGGCCTCACCTTTGTCGGCACCGCCATCCGCAAGCACATCGATCTGCAGCGCCGCTGGAACGCCTACCTCTCGACCCCCTGGCGCCGGTGGGTGAAGAAGCACCCCCGCGCCGATCGCAAGGTGGCGATGAAGGAATATACCCGGTACTGGCAAATCCGAGACGGCGGCAATGAGCAGGAGGCCGCCGAGCTCCTTACCAGCAGCCTGAAGGCCACGCAGGAGCTCGCCGCGGTATGGGAGTGGACGGCCAACTACTGCGCCGAGGGCAACCGCAAGCTGGGCATCAAAAACTTCCACGCCGAATCGAAGCAATGGCGCCTCACCGGCAAGGTGGCCGCGTACACGCCGCGGGTGATCCGCCGCGACATCATGCGCGCGATCCAGAACCCGGCGCGCCACCCGGAAGCCTGGGCAGAGGTCGTCAATGCCCTCATCGAGGAGAAGTTGATCCAGAACAAGGACGAGGCGCTCGCGTGGGTCGACGCCAACCTGCCCACCGAGACCCGCTCAGACTTCATGGGTTCCATTGAGCGCGCGCGCACCCTCAAGCTCCCGACCAAGCTCTACGACTACTCCCCGCGCAACGCGGTGCGATACATTGCCCGATGGACGGAGCGGGCCGCGCAGATCGCCGCGTACGGCCAGAAGACCACCGCCGAATCGAAGACCCTCTTCGACAAGGCCCGCGAGGTGGCGAAGTACGACGAGCGCACGGTCGAGTATATTTCGCACGTCGAGGCGCGGGTGTACGACCAGACGCCGCGGTCCGTGTGGGCTCGCATCCTGAGCGCGCTCAACTCGATCGCCACCGGCACAATGTTGGCGAATCCGATCACCATCGGCACCAACTTCACCACCGGCACCGGCTTCAACTTCCAGCACTTCGGCTTCGGCAACGCCCTCATGGGATCGCTCGCCACCTTCCGGGCGCCGTTCGATGCCATCGAGGAAGCCTACGTGCGCGGCATCATCCAGGACGACCTCATGGACCTGACCGCCGATGTAGAAAGGCTCGATTCGCCGCTGGCCGAGAAGGTGCAGACCGGAGCCTCGTTCATGCTCAAATGGAGCGGGTACAACCTGAGCGAAGTGCTGGTGCGCGCGCAGAGTTTGCAGTCGGTGAAGGTGCTCCTCCGGCATGGGCTCAAGGCGCTGAAGACCGAGCCAGATGGTCTCGCCGCGCGCGAGTTCAAGGCGTTCGTTGGTCGGCACGGCCAGAGCGTCGAGAAGCTCGTGGCGGAGGACGGTGACGGCCCGAAGACCGATGCCTTCTACCGGCGCGCCGTCAACGAGATCCAGGGTGGCTATCGCATCGACCAGACGCCGGTGTTCGCCAATACCCCGCTGGGGCGGTTCCTGCTCAAGTTTCAAAAGTGGGGCCTGCAGATGACGCGCGCTTTCATGAAGCACGTGATCGACCCGGCCCGCGCCGGCGACATCCGCCCCCTGATCCGCTTCGCGATCGTGGCCGCGCTGGTCGGCTCCACCGTCGATGAGTTGAAGGAATTGCTCTTCGGCGCGCCCAAGCGCGGCGCAAGCTGGGACGAGATCGGCAAAACGATGGACGAGAACGAGAGCCGCGGTCTCGTGCTGGCCGCGCAGAAGGCGTGGCTCACGCTCCTCAGCGCCGGTTCGCTCGGCGCGCTGGGCAACATGAGCCAGATGACTCTCGACGTCTATGACCGCTCGAAGTTCAAAAGCCCGCTCGACCCTCCCGGCATGGCGCTGGTGAAGAACGTGGGTGAGATGGGGCTGCGTGCCATCGAGCAAGGCACCCTGACCGCCGCCGACTTCAATGACATCGCCCGCAGCCAATTCGGCATGGTCCGGACGGTGGAGAGCGCCGGCGCCAAGGCCCTGACCGCCGCGGGCGTTGAAGCGCGCCCGGTGCAGATCGAGATGGCCCGGCAGGATAGCCAGTGGCTTGGCGGATACCTGCGCCGCTTCGCCAGCGAGCACAACGCTGAGGGTGGTCGCACCTCTCTCGGCCGCGCGGCGAAGACGCCCGATTCCCCCTTCCTGCGCGAGCTCACCGATTCGCTGATGATCGGCGATGCCGAGGCCGCGAAAGAGGTCGCCCGCGAGCACCTGGCGAACTTCCAGGGCAAGGCCCGCGAGGTGGAGGCCGAGCGCCTGCGCGACATCATCCGCAGTCGCCAGCCGGTGAAGATTCGCGGGGCCAGCGACACCACCACCGTGATCTTCCTCGATTGGGCGAAGAGCCGTCTCCCGGCCGAGGACGTGGCCCGCATCAGAAAGATCGATCAAACCTACCGCCAGACGGCCCATGCGTCCGGGCTAATGAAAGCCCCGCAGGCCGTTGACCCGCGCCGACTCGAGGAGAAGCGCGTGAAATTCGGCATCAAGCACCCCGTCGCCACCCCGTAGACCTTCCCCAACAACCCATAGCAACCGAAAGACCCAACACCATGCCCGGCCATTCAAACTCCGCCTTCACCTTTGCCCCCGGCAGTCAGTACGACCCACAGCACCCGACCGCGCGCCGCCGCGGCACCGCTGAGCGCGATCCCTACACGAATCGCCTGACCGGCCGCGAGGTGAACCACCTCGGGGGACCGATGGGCAGTTCCATCCCCGGTGATGGTTCCACTTTGGGCGGTGTGACGCCCATCGTCCGGACCGGCACTCCGCAGTCCAACTGGGATCGCGCTTTCCCTCGGCTCCCCGATGGCTCGCCCAGGCCCGCGCCGAGCCCCGCCACTGCCGCCCCTGCCGCCGGTGTCCCGCAACCGCCCGCGACCAGCCACCCAATGTTCGATCGCTCCAATTGGGTCGGCGCGCAGGCTGGAGCCGGAAGCGTGGGCGCCCCGGCGCAGACCGCGCCCGCGGCTGCGGTTGCAGCCGCCAGCAACGCCGCTGCCGATTGGCGGACGCCACCGACGCCAGCCGCGAGGGCCGCCGGCGTGCCGCGCCAAGACCCGACAATCCGCGCGCCCGCCGATGGCAGCCGCGCGAACTTTCGGACGCCCTATGGCCCGGTCGCCGTGGCCGGGAAGCGCACGGTACCGCTGATTCCGCCGAGCGCCATCCCGCCCGCGCAGGCCCCCAATCCTGCCATGCCGTCGAGGACCGCCATGCTGACCGGGCAGCCGGCTATCGCGGGCGCACCCGCTCCCTCCCCCTTCGGTTCCCCGCCCACGCTCGTGGAGCGCATGAAGTTCGCGGCGGCACGCTCTGGCGCTGGCGCCGGGGCCTCTGCTTCGCCACTGAAGCCGCTTACCCCGGCAGCCGCTCCCCAGATGCCGCCGAGGGCCGCGCCCGCCCTCGCGGCGGTGAAGCAGCCGATGAAGAAGCCGCTCGGGGCGTACTGAGACGCGTCGGTGTTGGTGCCGTTACGCGCTGTGGAAGTTATAGGGCTACAACCGCCCTTCGTCGTCCAAGCGCCGCTTCCCTCCATCGCGCAAATACCAATCACCTTGGCGTGGACCATCATCGCTCAGCCATGGGCTGTGACTTTCCGCAATCTGCCCGAGGGCCTCCATTTGTTTCAAAAGCATTTCCGCCTTTGCGGACGTTCGGAACCCCATGCGTTTTTGAATCTCTTCGGTGTTCAGCCATTTGTGAGCAAGGAGGAGTTCCAACACTCGCAAAATTTCATTGGACCTGTCTGCTGCCTGACTTTTATCGGCTTTTTCTTGTTCGCCGCGAAGTCGTTGTACTTCCGCCGTCGCTTGCTCAAACAGCGCTTCAAGTTCCGAATTCTGCGACTGAAGCTCTCGAAGCTCGTTTTTGTGCACCGCCTCCAAGTTTGCTATTTGCGTCTTAAGGGCCGCTATCTCCGCTTCAAACTCGGCAACCGCTTGTCCACTCTCCAGCGCTTGCGCACCCTTCAGCCAAGCCATAAGCCTGCTCTTGAGGTCGCCGAGGGCGGACTCTTGCCCTTTGTCGAAAGCATCAAAAGCAATGGCGATCTGGCTCGATAGCAGTGGACCTGTGCGGGCCATAATTCTTGCGTGGAGAGTCGCCGAGTGGAACAGTCGGGCGTGGAGAAGTCAAAGCACGATGAGCACGAGCGCGACAACGGGGAACACGAGGGCCGCGGCGACTAGGCCGGCGGTAGTGTCGCGGGTGAACACGTGGCCGAGGATGCGACGAGCACGCCCCACAGGGCAAGATTGCCTTGCTGGCGCCGGCGGGGTAGGCGTGCGGGTGTGAAACGCCTCCTCCTCGCGCTCGCGGCCGCGGTCTGCACTCTCGCTGCGGCGACGGCCGGCGAGTTCAAACTGCCGGTGCCCTTCGTCATCCTCGACAATTCCAAGGGCGATTTCTGCAAGCCTACCGTGGATGCTGTGACCTCCGGACTTGCTGAAACAAAGGTCCTGCGGGAGTGGCTCCGGCAAGGCACATACGGCGAAAAGCGGCTCGTGCTGGAGGTGGAAGCCGGCGAAAAGAGCGCGCTGGCGGGGGTCGAGATGGCTCCGGTCACAGCAACTTGGAGGCTTGTGACTCCAGGGGCTCCCGACCGAGCGATGGGCAAGCAGACTATTAGTTTCCGAGGCGGCTACCTCGGGACCAGGCTGAACACCAATACGATCCTCCGCGCAACGCGCGATGTCGTCTACAAGCTCGTAGACGAAGCCGATCGGTGACCTAAGCTGGCGGGCTTTTCCTTCGCTTCCGCGCAGGCCGAGCGGCCCCGCCTTTGGCGGCCTTAGAGTACGATTTTTTGAGCCGGTACTCGGCGACGAGGAGCGGCACTTCCTCGTCGCCATCCAAGAGTGAGAACACGGTGTCAATCGCCCGCTCTGTGAACTCGGCGACGCTTACTCCGAGCGCGCCGGCATACTCCTTCATGCGCAGGTTTTGCGCTTTGGGGATTCTGACATGTGTATGTGACGGCTCGTCCACTTGGGGAAGATGAGAGGAGTGGACGCAAAACGCAATTACTTTGTTATCAGTGCTTGACGTGGTATCGTAATGGTAACATTATGGACACGCATGAAACAACCATTGCTCCAAAAAAGTGAGCCCCGCTGCGCTGGAGACGCGGCGAGGCTCTTTAACCCAATCAGCCGGCTCGGCATCATCGGTCGCTTCCAAGGTAGCGACGATCACGCCTTCCCGTCAAACCCTCCTCCCTTCACTGGTGAGGCCGCCGAAGAGGAGAGTCCTTTCCTCCACGGCGCGGAGGCTCACTGGAGTGGCGAGATGTCTCTCGCCCTCCGGTGGCCCAGGATGATCGGGGGTGACCTGTGAGGGCTCCCGTCAAATCCACGCGCAAGGCGAAGGCGAAAGCCACGCACACCTTTGCCGATCGGCTCTATCAGGTGGAAAACCTGATCCCACCATACCGCGCGAAAGTGCAGCGGCTGGCGCGCATCTTCGGCCTCACCCTAACGGACTTCGTTCGCGACTATCACCAGCACACGCTGCCGGGCCAGCCGAAGTTCGAACGCTTCAAGTTGAAGCTGAAACTCCCGAAGACGCACCTCGTGCTCACCGGCCCGGTGCCGCCCTACCTGAGCGCGGTTTTCACCTACTACGGCGGCGTGCAGGAATGGAGCCGCTCCCAATTTCGCGGAGGCGTGGTGTGCGATCTTGGCGATCACCTCTTCCATCCGACCACCGGCGAAATCCTTGAGAGCCGAGCGGTCATCTGGGATTGGTTCAACAAGGGCCGCGACGTGCATCAGCGGAAAGAGGAGCAGGAGGCTGCCGACCGTGCTGCGGAGGAGAAGCTTCGCCGGCGCACGATCGAAGTGAACCCCGCTGCACCGACCAGCTTCACGGTGACCGTTACGCCGCCGGTGGCCACGGTCCTCCATGACTTCGTGTCCAAGTTCCCGCACTTGAGCCCGGCGGCCGTCATCGCCCAAGCCACCAACGAATTCCTCGCCGTGCTCGTGGACTGCGAGGACGATTCTGGTCATCAGACCTTTGCGGCCCACGTTGCGGAGATGGCCCCGGACCAGCAGAAGATCCCCGAGGAGGCGACCCAAGGCCCGGAGATGGAGTGTCTCCTGGCCATCCTTCGCGCCATGGGGCGCATGGCGGATGCCGATGAGGGAGCCAAGGGCCGCTGCCGCGAACTGGCCGCCCGCCTTGTCTCCAATCCGACCAAACTCCAGAGGAACGGGATGCTGATGCCGCTGGCCATGGCCATTGGGTCCATGGGGGCGATCAGCAACACCCCTGGAGCGTCGAGCGAAGCGAAGGAAATCGCCGAGATGATCGCCTCGGAAGCTCCGGTCGACATCGCGCTCAATGCCTCGCCGGTCTCCCGCCGGCGCCGCTCGCAGCCGCGGAATGGGAAAGGTGGTGCGAAGTGAACGCCTCCGCCTCTCGCCGCGTGCTGGCCTTCCCGGTCGCGCTGGCCGCGCCCGTGGTCCCCGAGAAAGACCTGCAGGCGCTCCTGGCCGTCTGGACTCCCCGTGAGTTTTTCCGATTCGCAGCGCGGCACAGCTATACGCTCCACGAAGCTTTGCGCGAGCGCTGGAAATGCGTGCGCTGCCGCTCCGTCAACTACCTGCGCCTGCGGAAAATTGCTCTGGAAGAATTTGGCCGGCTTCGGGCCGACGCCGAGGAGCCGCGCCCCATGGGCCTCCGCCGCGCACACCGTGAGGAGGTGCTCTCATGAGCCTCGATCTCGTCATCACCACCACCGGCCTGCGCGCCACGCTCGAGGTGCCGATGGATATCACCACCGCGCATCAGCTCGCCGCGGCCGCGCTCCGTTTCGAGTGCGAGCCCACCGAACTCGCCGGCGTGGTCCTCGACCTCGCCTTCGGGGACGAGGAGCGCGTTCATCATGCAGCCGCGCAGCTCGCGCTGCGGAAAGCCGAGCGCAGCACCCCGCCCGTGCTCGTCACCGCCTACGGCCAAACGTTGCAGCCGGGCGAGTACGTCGCCAGCGTCATGAAGGCGCTCGCCGGAGGGGAGACTGTCCCCGTCGCCGTGCGCGCCGCCACCGGGGCCGGGGAATCCGCAGACGAACAGGGGGGGGGATCGCCCTTCCTGTGGATCCGCTGGAAAGCCCAGGCCGACGCCGCTGGCATGCGCGAGGCTACCGCATGGGATGGCCGCGCGCTCATCCGCGAGGCGTACCAGCACCAATGGGCCAGCACCCTCGGCCCGTCGATCGATGCCGTCTGCGGCTGGAATGACGAGGGCGCCGCGATGCTGGCCTTCGGCCTCGCCTACCCTGAACTCGCCGCCGCCGCGTGGGAGCATTTGGTTGAGGAAGATGCGGGCGCGAATCCGGAGCCGCCGCAACCGCCGGAGCCGGTGCGCGTGCTGCTCCTCTGGGTGATGCGCCATTGCACGTGGCCAGCCCAGTGGCCCATCGAGTAGCGATCGATGAGCAGGAACGAGCCCGTCCGGTTCCAGCCGGGCGGGCTCAACCCTTTCCAGAAACCAACGACTCCATGAACTTCAAGAAGGTCCTCAAACGATACCGCCGCGAAACCCGAGCTCTCTTGGGCGGCGCCCGCGTCGGCATCATTATCGCGATGGTGGTCTTCGGGATCATCATCTGCATCATTGGCAACCCCCGCGGGCTGCTCCTCATCGGCGCCGGCATTTGCGTGGCCGCCACCTACCTCACATCTCGACCATGAACTTGCACGACCTTTGGCAACTGGACGGCCTCGAAGATTTACTGCCGGCGCTCAAGATTCATCAGGTCTTCGCGAAAATTTCCAACAAGCCCGTCCGATAACCTTCCATGCCCCGCGGCGTCTCCAACTTCCTGCAACGCGTCCTCGACGTGCCGCGCCACGAGGCAGCGCACGCCGCGATGCACGTCTTCCTGCGCCTGGACAACCTTGGGGATGTCTCGGTGGAAATGAAGGAGACGGCCAGCGGGGGCATTCTGCTCGGGAGCGTGGCTTCGAACTATTGGGAGATGAACCTTCTTGTCTCCGGCGTGACCATCGATCGAGAGGACGATCCCGACGGCAGTAAGCTCCGCGCGCTGCTGCGGCGCTTGAGGATGACCGGCCGCAAGATCATCCTGGTGATGCTGGCCGGGCCGCTCTCGGTTGGCCGCCGGCCATCGCACTCCGACCGCGCCAACGCGGAGAAGATCGCGAAAGTGCTCGTGGGGGACCGATGGCCAAGCCTGATCGCGGTCTACACCCGGCGGACCCGCCGGCTTCTCCGCGGCGTGTTGCGGACTGCTGTCAATGAGCTTGAAATGGCCCTCTTCGACGAGCAGGTGATCCCGTGGGATCAGGCCGAGACGTTGCTCTGCCATGCGCTGGGCATCCGACAGAAGGAGTACTGGGGAATGTGGCGCCGAGAGAACCGCTCAAAGCTCATTGCGCGAGCCAAGCGCCGATTACGGGAGCAGCGCAGGCTCGTACCGGTTGGTACGTGACCCTCGGCGCGCGATGTGAAATAGTGCAGCGCGTGACCGAACCACACACCTGCGCCTGCGGCTGCGGGACCGCGATCCCGGCGAAGCACCGGTACGTCTACGGCCACAATCAGCGCGGGTTGAAGCACGGCCCCGAGTGGCTGGCCAACCAATCGAAGGGCGTGAAGCGCGCCTGGCGCGACGGGCAATTTCACCGGCCGGAGACGATCGCTCGCCGTGCCGCGCACTTGGCCAAGGCCCGCGCGAATCGCACGCCCCACACCGCCGAGCACATGGCGGGTATCCGCGCGAAGCGTGATCCGGCGAAATGGAAGGCATCCTTCTTCCGAGGACGCGCCCGCAAGATGCGGGAGCTCCGGCGCTCTGGTGAACTGGCCGTGATCCACGCGAGGACCGCGGCGAAGCTGCGCGGCACCCATGGTTTCGGGAGATGCGAGCGCGGGCGCCTCGACCACCACTCCGCGAAGTCGTGGGTGGTGCGCGATCAATACGGCACCGTGTTCAGGTTCAGCAATCTGCGGGAGTGGGCGCGGCAGAATGAGCACCGCTTCCACGATGACCGTCCCGAGTCCCGCTGCCCGTTCTGGTACCGCATCTCGGCCGGGATCAAGAGCCTGGCCAGCCGGCGGGGCAAGGCGACCTCGTACCGCGGATGGGTGCTGGTGAGCCTGCGCGAAAGGTTCGAGGGGGAAGGGGACCTGCTCGGGCGCGATGAGGCACCCGTGGTCGACGCGATCACGCTGCCGGCGTAAGGCTCGACGGGCTGATACTTCCCCCACGGGGGAAGCCGCTGCCAAATTAATGCCAAAAGTATCGGCATTATCGGGGTATTTACCGCCTCGAATGGCCCCGAATGAGGAGGAATGGAAAACGGGCCTTGCGCCTGTGTTTATGCGGTTTCCAGAGTGTTTCCAGTGCCGATCGGCATGGCTCCAGCGGTAGGATTCGAACCTACGACCAATCGGTTAACAGCCGATCGCTCTACCACTGAGCTACGCTGGAATTTGCGCTTGCGAGGGGGGACATATATCCATCGCCCGGACGAAGGGGGCAATGACTTTTTGAGGCTAAATTTTTCGGGCGGCGAAGGCGGGAAAACCGCTTCACGGGCTCGGATTTTCAGGATAGGAAGAGAGGGCGCGGCTTGGGAATGCGGCGCGATTCAAGGTCGACTTTTTACTACGTTTGCCGATGCCTTCGCCCGATTCCGCCCATTTTTCGCAGCCGGTGCTCACCTACGTGCGCCCGCACGGGCCGCTTTTGCAGCGGGAGATGTCGGTGGCGGGGGCGCTGGAGACGATCCGGCAGCACGGGACGGAGGAGCGGATCATCTACTTTTATGTGGTGGATGAGGAGCAGCGCCTGGTGGGGGTTTTGCCGACCCGGCGTTTGCTCACGGCGCGGGTGGAGGCGCCGCTGGCGGAGGTGATGATCCCACGGGTGCTGGCGGTGCCGGCGCAGGCGACGCTGCTCGACGCCTGCGAGCTTTTCGTGCTCCACAAGTTCCTCGCGCTGCCGGTCATCGATGCGGAGCGGCACGTGGTGGGGGTGCTCGATATCGGCGTTTTCACGGAGGAGGTGCTGGAGCTCTCCACGGAGCCGGAGAAGCCGGATGAGCTCTTCGAGGCGCTCGGCTTCCGGCTCGAACAGGTGCGGGGCGCGTCGCCGCTGGTGGCGTTCCGCTTCCGCTTTCCGTGGCTGATGGCGACGATCACCAGCGGCACGCTCGCGGCGATGATCGCGGGCAGCTTCGAGGAGACACTGGCGCACAATCTTGTGATCGCCTGCTTCCTCGCGCTGGTCCTCGCGCTGGCGGAGGCTGTGAGCATTCAATCGATGACCCTCACGCTGCAGGCGCTCCGGAGCAGCCAGCCGACGTGGCGCTGGTTCTTTGCCAATATGCGGCGCGAGCTGCAGTTGGCGGTGCTGCTGGGCCTGGCGTGCGGCGCGGTGGTCTTTTGCGTCACCTGGCTCTGGCGCGGGGCGCCCGCGGCGGCGGGGGTGATCGGGGTCAGTGTGTTTGGCGCGCTGCTCATCGCGTGCGCGGCGGGGATGAGCGTGCCGACGGCGCTGCACGCGCTGAAGCTGGATCCCAAGATCGCCGCAGGCCCGGCGGCGCTGGCGCTGGCGGATGTGCTCACGCTCCTGCTCTACCTTTCGCTGGCGAGCTGGCTATTGTAGCTGGCCGTCTCGCAGAACTCGAGCAGATCGGCCGGGAGAGCCGCCTGCCAGGCATCCTGGCCCGGCACTTTGAGCGACGCGGCGTGCAGCGCGTGGCGCGGCAGCAGGAGGCGCTCGGCGAGCGCGGAGGTCCAGCCGGTGTCGATGAACTCAAGGTAGCAGCGTTCATCGGGGCCGTAGATTTTGTCGCCCACGATGGGGTGACCCGAATGCGCGAGGTGCACGCGGAGTTGATGCATCCGGCCGGTTTCCGGAAAGGCGTGCACCAGGCAGAAACGGTCGCCCGCGCTGGTGCTGCGCTCGAAGCGCCGCAGGACGCTGAAGCGAGAGAGAGCGGGAGCGCCATCCGGGTGGACGGTCTGTTTCAGGTAAATCGCCGAGGGGGTGCGGTCGCCCTGGCGGAGGATCGGTGCATCGACGGTCCACTGGTCGTCCTTGGGCCAGCCCCAGACGATCGCGAGATAGGTTTTATGAATCTCGCGGCGCATCATCTGCCGGCCGAAGTCGCCCGCGGCCGCGTGCGTTTTGGCCACCAACACGATCCCGCTGGTTTCGCGATCGAGCCGATTCACGAAGGAGATCTGGCCGCCGCAGGCGAGCTCAAAGGCGAGGAGCTCGCGCAGGTAGTGCCAGAGGGTGCGCTCTTGGCTGGGCTTGCTCGGGTGCACCTGAAGGAAGGGTCGTTTGTCCACGACGATCCAGAAGGGGGATTCGTCGAGGATGGTGAAGGGGCGCACGGGCGGGGTGGGGAGTAAGAGTAGGAGGAAGAGTAAGAGGAGGAAGGCGGGCCGCAAAAGAGCTTCCCCTTGGGTGCCGCGGCTGGTACTCCTCGCCGCGCACTTTGCCTGCCCAGCCATGACGAGCGACGAGATACAGGACCGCCTGCGGAAATGCCCGCTTTTCCAGGACTTCACGGTTGTGGAGATCTCGGAGTTCGTGGCGCTGCTCGACCCGATCGATGTGAAGGCGGGCGAGCGGATCGTCACCCAGAACGATCCCGGAGATGCCATGTACCTGCTGGTGGCGGGGAGCGCCCGCGTGGTGCACCACCGCGAAGGGCGGAGCGTGGAGCTGGCGCAGCTTGGGGTGGGTGATTTTTTCGGGGAGATTGCGCTGGTCGATCATGGGCCGCGCTCGGCGGATGTGTGCGCCATAGAGGATTGCGCGCTGCTCGGCATTACGCAGCCGTCGCTCTCCGCGCTGGCCGGGGTTTACCCGATGGCGGCCTTCAAGTTCTTGATCACGCTCGGGCGCATCCTGGTGGGACGCTTGCGGAAGAGCAATGAGCGCTACGTGGATTCCATGCTCTTTCCCCTCGCAGGGAAGGATTGATGCGGTTCGCGGAGGTCCGGGAAGGCGGCGAGGGCGCGCTGCCAGCTTGCGGCATCGTCCACGTCTTCGAGCGCGGGTAGTTCGAACCAGGTCATTTCAGCGGCACGCAAGCGTTCGCGGGTTTGGTCGAGAACCGCGCCGGTGCTCCAGGCGATGCCGCGGAAGACTGCCGGGCAGGCGCGGCGCAGGGCGATTGCTACGTAGCCTCCATCCAGTGCGGGGACGATGACGGCATCGTTTGCGGCCAGGCGCTCTGCCACCTCGAGAAAGTGCGCGGAGAGCAGGCCGGGGCAATCGCCTCCGATGAAGCAGAGGGGGGCGTCGCGATGGGTGAACTGGTGGGTCATGGCGGCTTCGAGGCGGCCGCCGAGATCGCCTGCGGACTGCGGGGAATACTCCGGAATTTCGCCGAGCCAGTGGCGCATCGCGGCGCCCGCTTCGGCTGGCGCGTAGCAGACGCGAAGGGGCCAGCCGCGGGGGAGTTGCCGGATTTGATGTTCGACGAGCCGCCGGCAGGCCGCGGCGGCGGCCTCGAAGCCGATCTCGCGGCCCAAGCGGGTTTTCACTTCGCCCGGGACGGGCGCTTTCAGCATGAGGATGACGGTGGGCAGCACCGGCTTAGGGCTGCCCGAGATTCATGACGACGAGCACCACGCCGCTGGAGAGGACGCCGGTGAGGAACGACATGTAGGCGAAGCGGAGGTAGCGGTATTTCTTTGCGGCGAGGAAGTAGCCGAGGACGTAAATTTCGCGCACCTGCACCTGGTAGGTCTTGCTGTGGTCGTTCATCGTTTCCTCCATGGCGGCCTCGAATTGCTCGTAGTCCATTAGCGCGAAGGTGCCGAAAAAGAGGAGGTTCGAGCTGGGCATCTTCATCAGCTCCGGGGTCGGCACCGGCTGGCCTTTGCGCATGCGCAGCGGCGTTTTCGGCATCACGGAGAGGGTGGCGAGGATGATGGTGAGCAAGCTAAAACACATCAGGACGATCACCGCGGCCTGGAAGTTTGGCTTGGCCACGAACGACGCGGCGAAAGTGGTGATCACCGCCGCCAAGGTCATGAGGGAGTTGGCCTTGCCATCCGCCATGGCGCTGAGCTGCGCATGGTGGATGCGGGTTTGCCGCAGCATGTGATCGAGGTACGCGCCGGCTTGATTGATCTTCATGGGTCGAGAAGGGCGCGCCGTTTTCAGGGCGGGCCGCCGTCACCATAGCGCACCCGCGCGCGGCTACGGAATCCGCGAAATGTAGCGCTTCAGGATCGCGCCGAGCCACGGCACTTTCCACTGTTTGCCGCGGAAGGCGCTGATCGTCGTGATAACCCAGACGATCGTCCAGACGAGGGCGATCAGGTTCAGCACGAACATGAAGATGTTGAAGAGCGGCGTGCCGATGATCGGGATGTACATGAGGATGCCGAGCACCGCCTTGAGCACCGCGCCGAGCACCCAGAAGAGGATCGCCACCGCGCCGAGCACGATCGATTGGATCGCGTAATAGCGGACGAAGGCGTCCTTGCGATCGAGGAAGAAGAAGACGAGCCCGCCGACGAGGGGGACGAGGCTGGCGACGCCGGCGGCCACCGGCACGGGCAAGCCGGAACCGGGCGCGATCGGGCCCGAGGTGCTCGGGGGATCGGTGGGGGGGAGGATTTCGGGGTCGGCGCTCATAGGGAAGGAGCGGGAGGAAGTTAGGGTTTGGAGAAGGAGAGTCAAGTGACGGAGGCGCATGAGGTGTGTTGATTTGGCGGGGGCGATTTTTGCGAAGGCGCGTCAGCAGGGCGAGCGTCGCCTCAAACCGGGTGGGGGTGGTGACGGCGGGGCCGGGTGGGCTGAAGCTCGCACCTGCTTTCCGGTTTGCTGCCCTCCCGTTGCTCTGGCAGATTTCTTCCATGAGCAATCGTGAACCTGTGATGGAGCTGCTGCACAAACTACCCGCGGACGCGCGCTTGCCGAGATTGCCCGGGAGATCGAATTCCTCGCCGGCATTAAGACCGGGCGGGATCAAGCTCGCCGCCGCGAAGGCGTCCCGGCCGAAGACGCCCGCAAGCTCTTCGATGGCGTGGGCTGGCCAGTAATCCTCACGGACCAGTGGCGGGACGACCTACGCGAGATCGTCGTCTTCATTCCCCGCGATTCCCGTGAATACTCCTCCACGCGTTGTGGTCGGCCTTGATGACGGGGCAGCTGGTGGCGATTGAGGCGGCGAAGTAGTAAGGGGGAGGGCGTTACTCGCAGACTAGCCCGGATATTTCATCGTGAGAGCAAAAAATTAGCGAAGTCCCCGCGGTAAACCGCTACGGCTGAGGGTGTTCAAGCACTCAAACCAAAAGGACTTCGCTAATGCCAAACTGTACCACGCCCGAGCTCGACTTTCCAAGCTTTGATCGCCGCAAAATCGAGGCCTCCTTCAGCGGTGGGGATGTCACCAGCGATGGCGGCCTCCTGCTGCTGCGCGAAGCCGATCGCCGCCTGGGCTTGGTGCAAGCGCTCAATGCCGTACTGCCCGACCCCCGTGATCCGGCGCAGATCACCCATCGCCAGGTGGATCTGCTCCGGCAGCGCATCTACGGGCTGGCGCAGGGGTACGAGGATCTCAATGATCACGACACGCTGCGGCGCGATCTCGCCTGGCAAACCGCCCTGGAGCGCAGCGACGAGCTGGCCAGCGACTCCACGCTCTGCCGCCTGGAGCAGCGCGTCGATCGCAAGGCGGCGCTGGCCTTTCATAAAGTGCTGCTGGATCAATTCATCGCCTCCTTCAAGGAAGCCCCCACCGAGCTGATCCTCGACTTCGATGCCACCGATGACCGCGTGCATGGCCAGCAGGAAGGCCGGCATTTTCACGGCTACTACGGCCACTATTGCTTTCTCCCACTCTACGTTTTTTGCGGCGAGCAGCTGCTGGTTTCCTATCTGCGGCCGAGCAACATCGACGGCGCCCGGCACGCCTGGGCCATCCTGAAGCTGCTCACCTTGCGGCTGCGCGAAGCCTGGCCCGAGGTGCGCCTGATCCTGCGCGCCGACTCCGGTTTTTGCCGCTGGAAAATGCTGCATTGGTGCGACTGGGCCGGCGTGGACTACCTCGTGGGCCTGGCGAAGAACCCGCGGCTGGAAGCGCTCGGCGCCGCGCTGATGACGCAAGCGCAACAGGCCTTTGCGGCCACGGGGAAAAAGCAGCGCCTCTTTGGCTGGGTAGAGTACGGGGCGGCCACCTGGGATCGGAAACGGCAGGTCATCGCCAAGGCCGAGCACGGCGACCAAGGCAAGAACCCGCGCTTTGTCGTGACCAGCCTGGAGGGCGACGCGCGGCAGCTTTACGACGAGGTGTATTGCGCGCGTGGCGAGATGGAAAACCGGATCAAGGAACAGCAACTCGGGCTCTTTAGCGACCGCACCTCCTGCCACCACTGGTGGGCCAATCAGTTTCGCGTGCTGCTCTCCGCCGCGGCTTACGTGCTGGTGGAAACCATCCGGCGCGTCGGGCTGCACGGCACGGAGCTGGCGCGGGCACAGGTGGGCACCATCCGGCTCAAGCTGCTGAAAATCGGCGCCGTCATCCTGCGCAATACCCGCCGCATTCGGCTGCTTGAGCAGTGCTTATCCCTACCAGGAAATCTTCGCCGGCGCCTGCGCGGCGCTGCGCCGCACGTGACGAAAAACCGCGCTGCCCCGGCGCCGAAGGTTCGATGGGGGTTGGGGGCCTTGCGTCCTCGCACCGCCGGGATCGTCCACAAACCGCCGGAAGGCCGCGGCCGCCGCTCCAAACACGCCGGAAACTCGCGGAAAACGGCTTCTCAAAACTGCGATGAAATATCCGGGCTAGCGCGAATTGCAGAGAGCGCGCCACGGGAGGGCGAGCGCCAGGCGAGCCGGGCAGGATCGTGTCGGCGGCGGCGCTGTGGGGCGTCGGCTCACGCGATTCACCTCCCCACGGGCCTCACCCCCGGCGATCACCGCTCTCCGGCATCTACCTGGCCCGCTCCTTCCTACTCCACGTCCTCCGTTCTCCGCCCTCCGCCCGGACATCCGGTGGCTACTGAGGACGCTCGGGCGGATGTCAACCAAGGAGACTTGCAAACGTAAACCAATGCGAAGCACTACTTGACAAGCCGGTCTCCTAAAATGCCCCAAGCAAGCTGTTCGACCGGGTTTGGCTGGCTTTTGCGAAAATCCACAGCTTGAAATCCTGCAAGGAAATTAGGAATCTCAATATTCTCAACAGCCACCGGCAAAATAACAGGAATCACGGGAAGTCCACGGTCAATAAACTGTGCGATTATTCCTTCCGATTCAAGTCTCTGCCAACGACGAATTTCGCTGCCGCTAAGAAAAACTGCTGCTGCCTTTATATTTGATAGCTGATCTTCCAGCTTCTCCTGCCAACGGACCCCAGGCCGAATCTCCCACTCGTCCAACCAAGGTAAGATTCCCTCAGCCATCAGTTGTTTGCCTATCGACTTCACCAAGTCTTTATCTCGCGCGTTATGGCAAAGGAAAACATCAAAGTCGCCGATTTTGCGCTTACCTTCAACGATGACTGCTGCGGCTGCCTGCACACGCTTGTAATCTGCAATTTTGTTCATTTCCGCAACGATGCGTCTTGCCTCGGCGGAGCGGTCATTGGGATCAGCGACCCACACGTCCTTTCCGCAAGGACATGGGAACGTGTCTTTTCCTTTGCTGCGGTAGATCATTACATAGGGTTCGGGAACCGTGGTCCCACATCCATCACATCTGCAAGCTCGCCTGATTAAGACTGATTTTTCCACGGCGCGTTGATCAAGGTGGGCGACGACGTACTGCTCAAATCTAAGTCTATCGTCGATCGACACTTCTAGTGAGCAGTAGAGAACAAGCGCCGAGGCGTCCTCCTCCGTCTCAAGTAGGTGAAGTGCACACTTCCCGCCCGTCTTGACTGAGTATACAGCTGTATTCCTCCACATTTCGAGACGCTCCGTCTGGAATGACTCGGTTTGCGTCAGGCGCACCGCCAATGTTGAATAGATTGAGGTAGGGTTACCGCGGAAAAAACATCTTATCGACTCTGAGAAAGATTCTGGAACATCCCACTCCCGAAGGCATTGAGATGGAAAGACAAGATGCGTCTCGTTGTGAATTTCCTCAGGAAAGGCCAGCTCATGGGTTAGAAGTTCTTCAACAGTCGCGATGAATAACAATTCTTCCTGTGCGCGGACTGCGGTTCTAACGTCCTTTGGAATTATGTACTTGCCTTTTAACGCGCGTTCTTTCGTTATCGAGCCAAATCCGTCGGGATTCTTTTTCGCGGCATTGATGAGCGCTGAACAGTATCCGTCTAGTAGTTCTGGCCGAAGGAGAATATAGCCGCCAAAGCTCAACTGCTTAACGAGATCGCGATGCTCTAAAAGAGTAATTGATGTAGCAAACTGAGCGGGAAGATCTTCTGCGTTATCGGTAGGCAACAATTGGAGGAAGCGTTTATATAGCTCTTCGCCAGTGCTTAGAAGGTGTCCTAGCTTACGCTGTTCGAGCAGAAAAGCCTTCATCCTCTCGAAAAGCGCACTGGATGTCACTGTCGGCAGCTCTTCCCATCGGATGGAATTCCTCACCGCAGTTGCCAATGCGCTAATGTTCGCGTTGTCTTTTGCGCTCGTGTCAAAAAAGCTCTTGAAGCCATATGTAGCCACGATACGCGTGATTTGGTCCGGAGTCATCGCGACGCCTCCCCTGTCGGCTCTCGCGGCAACGAGAAATGTTGTGCATGGTTGCGTCTTGCCGCGCCGGGAAGCGAGATGCTGTAGTGCTTGCTGCCAATGTCGAACACCAGCAATTGGGTCAGTTTCGTTGCGGGAGTCGAAGACCAAAAGGGCGACGGAAGCCTCGCCAAGGTGGATTTGGTGGATCAGTCTATACCCTGGTTGACCGGCTAAATCCCATAGCAAGGTTTCACGAACCTCTCTCCTAAAACCGTCTCGATACTCGCTGATATCGAATGTATGTATTTGACGCGAGTCTGTCGAATCAGTCGCGGCGAATTTCTGGCCCGTTAGGACCAAGGCGAGTCCAGATTTTCCTACCCCGGTATCGCCTACCAGAATAACCTTAGCGTTTCGGTAGTGGGATGTAGGAGTTATTCTTGCTGTCAAAAGCTTCGTAGTATCAATGTCCCAGACCCTTACCTTTCCAGGATCTCCACCGTAACTGGTCAGTGTGGACCGGGTTGGGTGAAACGCGAGCGCGGAGCAGTCCCTATTAACATCGGTTAAAGTGAATAGTAGCTCCCAAGTGTCAGTGCGCCATAGGCGGATTTCACCATCTTCGCTCGCGCTTGCCAGAAGGCGCCCGTCACTTGAGTAGATTATGTTGTGGATTCTTGCTGAGTGGCCCTGCAATTCGTTTTCTATTCGTCCAGTAGGAACGTCAGTTATAGAGATTACGTGCCCTGTTCTAGCGAAAGTGAGCTTTCGCCCGTCAGGGGACCAGGCGAATGACGTAGTCTGCCTATTGTCATTCAGGTTTACGATGGGTCCGACGGAAGCGTTCCACAAGCGAGTGTTACCGGCAGTATCCAAAGTGACGAAGACCTCGTCGACCGGAGACCAGGAGAGAGCCTTTAGTGGGTAGCCAGTTGTTGTTGGGCCAAGGTCCAAACCCGATGATGTCGTAATGTTTTGTGCGGCGCTGAAAAGTTGTACACCGCGGTGTCTTAGGCAGACGGCAATGGTTTCGGTGGCGCTAAAATATCCGGCTGCCACTGGTTCTTCGATCAGGGTGTGGCTAGATGTCTCGCCCAATGTCGCAGTGTCCCATGTTTTGATGACGCGATCCGCCCCGACTGTCAGCAGAGATCGCGATCCTGTGACCCATACTAAATCCACTAGCGGTCCCTCATGAGCATGGAACGATCTTATTTCCTCAGATTCATCAGGCTTCCAGAGGAAGACGTAGCCGGTATCCGAGCTAGCGGCTATGTGTGTTCCATCTTCCGACCATCGTATTTTGGTTGAGCCCAAAGGAGGTAATGTCAAGGTCGATCGTTCGGTAATTCCCGTTGGAAGCGAGATCGAACGAAACATTTGAGTACGACGAAAATATCTACCGAGGATCCACATGAGAAGAGTGTGCTTGTTGTTTCCGTGAGTGTCAAATGTTCTGATGCGGTGTTTCAGATTTACAATGCGATAAGTAGTGCTGAGTCGCATTTGTTGACGGCATCGAAGCGAGTCGCGTTTCGTGAAAATGTGGAAGGCTCTAAGCGTAACCGAGTTAACTTTCGGGCTGTGAGTGGTTGCGTTGGGCTCAGTTCAGTAAGATTTTGGTTTCGAATGGAGAATGTTTGTCGAAAAGGACTTCGTTTCAGCGTTGGCGAGGTGCACCGGGGAATGCAGGTGAAGGTGAGCTTCACGTCGGGCGGCTTCGGTGAGTGGGCCGCGCACTCGCCAATGCGGAATACGCTGACGAAACAGAGCTTCGCTGCGAAGTTCCGTCAAAGGCGGCCCGTACAGGAGTGTAATGCGTGGAGTAACGTGATGACACTGACAATCACGTTGCCGTATTGATACTCACTTTGTTGCCGCATGGGGTAACCCGGACTTAGTTGACGCAGAGAGGGAGGATCGCTTGGTCACCAGGGCCAAGTGAATGCGACAAGTGCGGGCGCATTGCTGGGAAAATTCGAAATCGGGGCGGTGCGCCGCCTACTTCGCGCCGAGGAGGAGAAAGGCGAGGAGGTCCAGGGCCTCTTCCTTATTCAGCGCGTTCATCAAGCCGGGGAGCATGGGGGAGGTTTTGGAGAGGCCTTGGGATTTGATTTTGCCTTTTTGCAGGGGGGTGAAGGCTTCGGGGGCGAGGAAGGTGGTGATGAGGTGGAGCTCTTTTTGATCTTCGCGGGCGACGCGGCCGAGGAGCTTGGCGCCGTCCTTGAGGGTGAACTCGGTGAAGGCGTATTGGTCGGAGACTTCCTTGTCGGGATCGAGGATGGCGGTGAGGAGATTGGCGGGGGTGTAGCGGGCGCCGGAGCCGGTGAGGTCGGGGCCGCCGACGCCGCCCTCGGTGCCGAACTTGTGGCAGGCGGCGCAGAGCGCGGCTTCGAACATGAGCTTGCCGTTGGCGAGGTCGCGCTTCTTCAGCGCCTCGAGCGTGATGCCTTGGAAATCGGCGGCGGTGTAGTTGGCGCCGGGGCCTTTGGGGCGGGGGAGCTCTTTCATTTTCTCGCCGCTGTTCGTGGCGAGGGCGAGGAGGCGCTGGTGCTCGGCGGGCTCGGTCACTTTGTCGAGCGCTTCGTCGCGCGTGTTGGTGAGGAAGCCGGGGAAGGAGTTGCCGCCTTTCCAAAGGCGCGCGGGGCCGAACCAGGCGAAGTATTTGTCGCGGAGTTTCGGGGTCCAGCCGGTGGTGGCATTGCGGAGGCCAAAGGCGTAGTGGATCTGCTGTTTGTGGCCGGGCACTTTTTGCATCTCGGCGATCACTTTGCCGTAGCCGCCGCCGCGGGTGAGATGCGCCTCGTCGAAGGTGACGTCGGCGGGATCTTTGGCGGTGTACATTTGTTCGACGGCCTTCGCGACGACGGTTGGGCTTTTCAGGTAGATGAGCAGGTTCGCCAGCTCGCGATTCACGTAATCGTCGGGCGTGGGGAAGGAGGCATCGAGCGCGGCGAGGAGCTTGGCGGAGGTGGCGGCATCGGGCTCGCCGAGGCGGGTGAAAACGAGCGAGGCGGCGCGAAGCCACTCGAGGCGTTCCGGCACGGGGAGCGTCTCCCACTTTTGCGTGAGCATGCGATCGACGAGGCGCGGGGCGATGTTTTCGTCGCGGTTTTCCTGGCCGCTCTTCGACATCCGCGCGAGGGCCATCACAAGCTCGCGGAGGGCGCGCGGGCGGGTCTCGCCGAGCGCTTTTTCCTGCCACTGCGCGACGGGCTGATGTTCCACCGCGGTGCGCGCGGCGAAGCGGATGTGGCGATCGGCGTGATCGAGGTGCGGCCAGGCGGCGGCGAGCGCGCCGGCATCGCCGGGCCGGTGATGCTTCTCGATCTCGCGGCGGAGAAGTTGCGGCTCGGTGAGCTTCGGGGCGGGCGCGGGCGCGGTGCTTTCGGTGCCGGTGTAGATCACGCGGAAGAGGGCGCTGTCGGTCTTGCGCCCGCCGACGGTGAAGTAGAGCGCGCCATCCTGCGGGCGCACCACGAGGTCCGAAAGCGGCGCGGGATTGCGCGCGAGGAAGACCTCCTTGTCCGCGGTGTAGCTGGCGCCTTTCGGCTTGAAATGGATGGCGTAGAGCGTGCCGAACGACCAATCCATGGAGAACATCGCGAGCTGATATTTGGCGGGAAATTTCGCGCCGGTGCCGAAGACCGTGCCGGTGGGCGAGCCGGGGCCGATATCGACCACCGCGGGGAGGCTGTCGGGATAGTAATCGGGCCAGACGCCGGAGCCGGAGCGCCAGCCGAGGTCGCTGCCGCTGGTGGCATGGCAAATCCGGGTGGGGCGGTACCAAGGCGTGCCGAGGTCCCACTCCATGTCGGAGTCGTAGGTGAACATCTCGCCGTTTTGATCGAAGGCGAAATCGTACTGGTTGCGGTAGCCAAGCGAGACGAGCTCGAGGTCGGAGCCGTCGGGGTTGCAGCGGGCGAAAAAGCCGCCGGGGGCGAGGATGCCGCGCGCGTGGCCGCGGGCGTCCCACATGCGCGGGAGGAGATGGTCTTCCTGCCACGATTTATTCGGCAGGAGCGATTTCGGGAAATCCGGCGCGGGGGTGTGATTGCCCAGGGCCACGTAGATTTTTTTGCCATCGGGCGAGAGGGCCAGCGCGTGGGGGCCGTGCTCGCCGGTGCCTTCGTAGGTGGCGATCCGTTTCAGCTCATCGAGCTCGCCATCGTTGTCGGTGTCGCGGGCGCGCCAGAGGGAACGTTTGTCGCTGGCTTTCTGCTCCTTGGAGTCATTGACGTCGTGCTCGCCGCCCATGATGTAGAGCGAGTCGAAGGCCCAGAGGAGGCCGTGCGCCTTGCCGATCTTCAGCGGGATGGGCTGCACCTGCGTGGCGTCGGGCTGATCGATCGGGCCCGGATTGATGCGGTAGAGGCCGCCGTATTGATCGGAGGCGATGAGGCTGCCCTTGGGATCGACGCAGAGCGCCACCCAGGAGCCTTCGGTTTCCTTATCGACCTTGTAGAGTTGCTCGACTTTGAAGCCGGGCAAGACGGTGAAGTCCTGGGCGGCGGCGAGAAATGGGAGGAAGGAGAGGAAGGGGAGAAATAGGCGTTTCATGGGCGACGGGAAGGAAGAGTTCCTGGTTCTGAGTTCTTGGTTCGTGGTTCCGCCGAGGAACAAGCGTTGGCTCGCGTTGCTTCGGAGGGAGGAGGAAAGCGACTGCCTACGAATAGCACGAATTGGAACGAATGGGGGAAGCGGGAGAGTGCGTGCGAGTGGCTTTTTTGGAAGTGGAGGGCGGCGGGTGGCGAGCAAAAACGTGACGGGTGGCTTTGCTGGGAAGTGGGAGACGAGCGGCGGCCGCTACGACGCCTTCGCCCGTGCCGGGAGATGGAGCGGCACCCCAAGCGCCTCGACTGATGAAGGGAAGGCGGCTCAGGCGCTCGCGGGTGAATTTTGAGAATTTTGAAAAGCGGGCTCGGGAGAGATTTCGCCGGGATCGCTTTCTTCGTCGTCATCGGGGAACGAGTCGTCGCCGGTGGGCGGGGAATTTTGGAAATTTTGAAAAGACGGAGCGAAGGAAGAGTTTTGGGTTTGCGCCACCTCCCTTTGTCCCGGCTCCGTTTCGCACAGTTCGGGTTCCGGGTTTTGAGTTGGAGAGTTGGGAGTTGGTTCGGGATCTGACGGATCGGACGGATCGGAGGGGGACGCTGGCTGGAGGTGGGCGGCTTCGGGACTGGCGGCCCATTCGCGCTGGAAGGCCATTTCTTCGGCGTAGGCTTCGTCTTCGTCGGAGATGGTGTAGCGGGAGTTGTCGGGGCTGGGGTAGCGGCGGCGGGAGTAGTCCTCGGGGAAGACGCGCTCGAGGAGCCAGGCGGCGGCGCGCCAGTCGGGGCGGCCATCGCGGGTGGCGGCCTGGAAGATGATGGCGAGTTGCCTTTCGCGGAATTCTTCGCGGGCGCAGGAGAGGCGGTCGGCGAGGCCGTCGTGCTCGGCTTTCCAGCGGAAGAGAGTGGAGGCGCTGAGGCCGGCACGGACGGCGGCGGGGCTGTCGGCGAGGCCGAGACGGCGAATGATCTCGCAAAGGCGCTCGACGGCGGCCTCGCTGTAGAGTTTAGGGCGGCCGGGGCCGCGGGTTTCGGTGCTGGTGGAGGTAGTGTTTTCTGGCATGCGAAAACGGTAGCACCGGGGTTTTTTGGAAAAGGGCGCTCAGCCGATCTCAGCCGATCTCAGCCGGTCTCGACCCCTTCTCGACCGATTTAAGCCTGTTGACAGGTTTTGAAAAATGCGGTGCGGCGACACGCGGAATGTAGAACGGCAAGCCTCGCAATGAGACATGCGAGGAGCTCAGTAGAGCAGGGTTGGGGCGCTGAGATGGAGCGCGCCCGAGATGGGGTTTCGGGCGCCGTTATCGAGAAGGAAGAGGGTATCCCATTTGATGGGATAGTGAATTTGGCCATCGTTTTTGCCTCCCCAAGACGAGAGGGGTTCCGCGGCGGCGATTTTGGAGCCGGGGCGATCGTGCATGGGCAGCGTAATGTAGCGCCAGCCTTTCCAGTCGATCTTGGGGCCGCTCGCCTGGAAGGTTTGGCCGGTGGCATCCGTGAAGCGGAGGCGCGGAGTGCAGCCGGAGGCGTCGCCATGAACGAAAAGGCCCAAGCCGCGCGGCCAAACGGTACCTGCATCCGTTTCGACGGGCGGGATGGCCTCGGCGAGAGGGACGAGGCGGAGGAACTTCCAACCGGCGGCGAACCGGTAGGTGAGGCGCATGGCTAAATCGTCTGAAATGGGTGGCCCGGCATCAGGCAGGTGGTCATCGAGGGAATGAGAGGAATCGACCTTGGCATCGCCATCGGGAGCGACGCGAAAGCTCTCCTTGCGCAGGGGCGGGAGGGGGGAGGAGGCGGGCAACTCCTGGCGCAAGACGGGCAGGTTGACGCCTTTTACTTCTTCCGCTTCGAAGTCCTGGTGGATTTCCAAGGTCGCCTCAGCCGGAGTGGAGACTGGGCGAAAGGGGAGGCGCACGAGCTTCTCCGTTTCACCGGCGGCGAGCCTGAGCTCCACCGGCGTGGGCGCGGTCCGGGCGCTGTCGAGCGGGGCAGTCTCGATCGTGATGACGCCGAGCAGGGGTTCGCCGCTGGGATTGGAGATGCGCACGGGCAACTCCTCGTGGCGGGGCGGCCAGGCTTCGAGCAGCAGCGGGTTCGTGCAAATCAGCGTGGTCGCCTGCGCATACCAGAGCGTCTGGTCAGGATCGATCTGTAGATTATAAGAAAAAGTATGCCGCCGCTGCGGAGCACGGCTGTAGGGTTCGACGCCGTGCCGCTCAGGAACCTGCTCACCGGACGGGATCGCCATGACGCCGCGGTGCCCGAACGATCGGTGAATGGGCCGATCGAGCGGATTAAAGAAGCCGAAGACCAGTCCGCTTTTTTCCATGCGGCCTCCGGATGTAGATGAGGCTTGTTCATGTAGGCCAGCGGGTCTGGCACGCGCGGGGATAGGCTTCAAAGCGCTGCCGGGCCAGGCATAGACAAACTCCAGCGGCAGGCGGGGGCTGGCGGCGGCGACGCGGAGAAAATCGTTCCGCTTCTCGGGCGTGAGGATCGTCAGATCCAGGTCGCGTGTTTTCGTGATCAACCCTTCTTTGCCGGCTTCCCGTACCGTGCCCGCCGGGCCGTCCCCGAGGCGAAAAGTGTGAAACTTTCCCCGGCTCGCGGGGATCCGGGTTTCTTCATCCTCCTCCAGAGGACCGCCGTCGTGATAGGCCACCAGTCGCTCCGTCTCGTCGCGGGAGAAAAGGAGAAGCCTGGTACGCTCCTGTTCGCGGCGTTGATTGTCTTCGACGAGGAGCCGCTTGTTGAAGCGGAAGCCGGCGAGGTGCTCGGTGAGGAACCTGGCGGCGAGATAGGCCGGCTTGGGCGCGAAGGGCGGCTGCGCGTCTTTTTGCCAGGGGCGGCGGACGATGCCGAAGCGGTGCTCGCTTTCCTTCGGGTTATCGCCGTCGTCGCGCCAGTCGTACCAAATGGTGAGCGGGATATCGTTGGCGAGATTGGTGAGGAGTTGGCGCGCGAGATAGAGCGCCTGCTTTTGCTCGCGGGCGGGCTCGTCTTGGCCAAGGGAAGGCCAGGCGGTGGAGTAGCCCCACTCGCCGGAGAGGATCGGGATGGTCTTTCCCGCCGGTGCATGGCGGCGCAGGAGGAGCCGCAGTTTGCGGTATTCGTCTTCGGCAGTTTCCGGCGCGGTCTGGCGATACGGATGTACGGAAACGGCGTCCCAGTATTCGAGGAGGCCCGCTTGGAAGCAGGCCTCAAGGAAAGCGAAATCGATCGTAGAGGTGGCGGGGCCAAGGAAGCATTCGCCGGGTTCGCCGGGTTTTTTCGGGACGAGGCCGGCTGCGCGCAGGGTTTCGCCGGTGGTGCGCGCGAGGGCGATGTATTCCTGGGCGTTCGGGCGCGGTTTCCAGAACTGAGCGTGGTTCGGCTCGTTCCAGAGCTCCCACAGATAGCCTTTGCCGCGGAAGTGCCGCAGGGCGGCGACGGCCCACCGCGCAAATGCCGCGCGTGCTTCCTCCGAGCGCGGCGGCGCGCCTGAATCGTAGAGCGGATTGCCGTAGTCGAGGATGAAGAGCGCGCGGAGCTTCTGCGCTTCCAAGGCCGCCGAGAGGCGCTCGAAGGCGGAGAAATCGTAACGGCCTCGCTCGCGTTCCGTGGCAGCCCAGCTGAGATCCATGCGTACCCATCTGAAGCCGGCGGCGGCGATCATCTCGAGTTCACCGGGCTGCGCATCGGTGAAGTGAATGTTGACGCCCAGCCCATCGAGTGAGCCGATCGGCGGGAGGGACGGGTGCGGGCGGGCGGAAGCAGCCAGTTCGGCCAGTGCGCCGAGAGTGAATAGCGCAAGGAGCCGGAGGGATCGCATACGGCCAACGGTGGCGCGCGGCTTGAAGAAGGGAAGCTTGCGAATGTGACCTTCGGTCGGTGGCGATGCAGGAGGCGCGGCGCTCTTCGAACCGCCCGGGCCTGGCGCGCAATGCCGAACGAGATGAGATCTCGCTTAAGTCTCTCGCGCGCTCCGCACCGCACCGCCGCATTCCCGCGCCTTGATTGGAGGCGGCACGTCCAGTTCCGCAGGAGCGGAACTGGACAGAGCCGCCTCTACACAGGGGGGGGTGTCTCGCGCGCATTTCTTTGCTTCGGGGATCAGAAGGGATGAGGCGGCATTGCTGCAATCGCTGGACCGCGCCATCCCGCCGCCGGAACCACCATCCTGCCCGGCTCGCGAGGACGCTCGCCGTCCCGCGACACCGGTCGAAATCTTTGCGGCGGGCGACTGACTTACTGACTTACTGGTTTTTCGGCGGCTAAGCTGGCGGGATTACCGGGGTAGGTACATTCAACCCCTATGAACTCTCCCCAGCGTCAGGTTTCGCGCCGTCTTTTTTTGCAAAGCAGTGCCGCGGCGGCGGTGTTTGGTTTTCCCGCGATTTTGCGGGCCGAGAACAAGGGGGAGAAGCTGCGGCTGGCGGTGATCGGGTGCGGGGGGCGCGGGGGGGCGAATTTGAAGGAGTTTGCGGGGGAGAACATCGTGGCGCTGTGCGATGTGAATGACAAAAATCTGCAGGCGGCGTCGTTCAAGCATCCGGGCGCGGTGCAGTTCCGCGATTTTCGGAAGCTGTACGATGAGCTGAAGGATTCGGAGTTCGATGGGGTGGTGGTGAGCACGACGGAGCACACGCACGCTTTCGCGACGCTGCCGGCGCTGCGGCGGAAGAAGCACGTGTATTGCGAGAAGCCCCTGACGCGCGATGTGCGCGAGGCGCGGCTGGTGACGCAGGTGGCGAAGGAAGCCGGGGTGGTGACGCAGATGGGGACGCAGATGCACGCGACCGCGAATTTTCACCGGGTGGTAGAGCTGATCCAGGCGGGGGCGATCGGGCCGGTGCGCGAGGCGCACGTGTGGGTGAGCCGCGCGTGGGGGTGGCAATCGCCGGAGGATGCGGCGAAGTACAAGGATATCGTGTCGGTGACGGAGCGTCCGGCGCAGGCGGACCCGGTGCCGCCGGAGCTGGATTGGGACCTGTGGCTGGGGCCGGCGCCGGCGCGGCCGTACAGCAATGTCTATTTTCCAGGGCCGAAGTGGTATCGGTGGTGGGATTTCGGGAATGGGACGATGAGCGATCTGGGGTCGCACTGGAACGATATGCCGTTTTGGGCGCTGGGGCTGGAGGCGCCGCTGGCGATCTCGGCGAGCGGTCCGGCGCCGCACGCGGAGATTGCGCCGGCTTCGATGACGGCGACTTATGAGTACGGGGCGCGGGGGGCGCAGCCGCCGGTGAAGCTGACGTGGCACCAAGGGGTGCTGAAGCCGAAGCAGTGGGAGGAGAAGACCATTCCGCAGTGGAGCAATGGCGTTTTATTCGTGGGCGACAAGGGAATGCTGATTTCGGACTACGGAAAGCATCTGCTGCTGCCGGAGAAGGATTTCGCGGAGTATCAGCGGCCGGCGAAGACGATCTCGGACGAGTTCACGCAGCACGCGGAATGGGCGCTTGCTTGCAAGACGGGCGGGAAAACCGGGAGCCACTTTGGGTACGCAGGGCCGCTAAGCGAGGCGAACCATCTGGGGAATGTGGCGTTTCGCGCGGGGAAACGGCTGGAGTGGGACAGCAGGAATATGCGGATCCCGAATGCGCCGGAGGCGGAGCGGTATTTGGGGAGGGAGTATCGGAAGGGGTGGGTGCTGTAGGGGGCGCGAGGCTCGACGCGGTGCTCCGCGCTAGTCCGCTTTGCCGGCCAGAATCTTTTCGCGGCCGGTGAGGTAGAGGATGACCACCATCACGGCGAAGGGAATCAGCGCCAGCAGGTCCGGGGAGATTTGCGTGGGCGTGAGCTGGCTGTAGAACGGATTGCTGGCGGTGGCCCACTTGTCGAGCTTGTCGTAGAGATCGCTCAGACACTCCCGGCCATGAAGGCGATGACGATGCCGGCGATGGCGCCGCCGGCGATGTAGCCGGAGGCCATCAGGACGCCGGGACTCTTGTCGCCTTCGGCGATGTGCTCTTCCTCGGTCAGGTGCGCGGAATCGGGATGGCGCGCGGCGCTTCGAATCCACGAGCCAGCGGACGGCGCCGCCGATGAAGACGGGCATGGAGGTCGCGAGCGGCAGATAAACGCCGACGGCGAAGGCCAGCGACGGAATGCCGGACATCTCCAGCACGATGGCGATCATCACGCCGAAGAGCACCAGCGCCCACGGCAGCTTGTGGCTGAGGATGCCCTTGATGATGTAGGAGACGAGCGTGGCCTTGGGCGCATCGAACTTCTTCACCTCGCTGCCGTCCGGGCGCTTGGTGACGGTGCCGTTGATGCCGGGATCGACGAGATAGACGGCCTTGCCGGTTTCATCCACGAGGTATTGGCGCGACGGTGCCGCTGGCTTCGTCCTCCTGATGCCAGACGAAGTAGCTCTTGCTGTCCTGCCTGGCTTGCGGTCCGGCGAGCGTGGCGTTGCGCGCTCAGTTTGGAGACGTCGGTGCGCAGTCTCGGTGGTCACCGGAACATAGACTTTCCCGGTGTCGTTCAGCTTCAGCAGAATCGGCCCCAGCACCAGCGCCGAGGCCAGCGCGCCGATGAGAATGGCGATCTGCTGGTGGCGCGGCGTGGCGCCGACGAGAAATCCGGTCTTCAAATCCTGCGAAGTGGTGCCGCCATTGGACGAGGCGATGCAGACGATCCCGCCGACGGAGAGCGCCGTGACGTAGAACATGCGCTCCGTCCAGCCGAGCGCGAGAAAGACCAGGCAGGTCAGCAGCAGCGTGGCGATGGTCATGCCGGAGATGGGATTCGAGCTGGAGCCGATCTCGCCGGTGAGCCGCGACGAAACGGTGACGAAGAGGAAGCCGCAGAGGACGATCATGACCGCGCCCACGAGGTTCATGTGCAGGCTGGGCGCGAACAGGATGGCCACGACGAGCGCCGCGATGCCGACGAAGACGAACTTCATCGGGAGGTCGCGATCGGTGCGCGGCACGGCCTCGCTGCCCGCCTGCTTCGCGCCAAAGTCGCGCAAGCCTCCGCGGATGCCGCGCCAGATGAGCGGAAGCGAGCGCACCAGGCTGATGATGCCGCCCGCCGCGACCGCGCCCGCGCCGATGTAGAGGATGTAGGCGCCGCGAATCTGGTTCGGGCTCATGTCGCTGATCAGCACGCTGCCGGGCGCGAGCGGCCCGGCCAGTCCTTCGCCGAAGAATTTGATCAGCGGAATCAGCAGCAGGTAGGAGAGCACGCCGCCCGCCGCCATCACCGCCGCGATGCGCGGACCGATGACGTAGCCCACGCCCAGCAGCTCCGGGCGTGATCTCGCAGGCGATGGAGCCGCCCTTCGAGCGGCGCGCCGAAGACTTTCTCCGGCGTGTCCTTCCAGCCGTGCAGCGCCTTCATGGCGACGTTGTAGATCACGCCCAGGCCGAAGCCGACGAAGATGGTCTTGGCGCCGACGCTCGCCGTCGCGGCCAGCGCATCCGACTTCGCCGCCGCGCGCGGCGGCCGACTTGCGATTCGTGCGAGGCGCCCGCCTTCAAGACCTCGGCGCAGGCGGTGCCTTCGGGATATTTCAGCGAGCCATGCTGCTGCACGATGAGCGCGCGGCGCAGCGGAATCATCATCAGGATGCCGAGCAAGCCGCCGAGCACCGAGACCAGAATCACCCGCGTCACTTCCAGGTCGAAGCCGAGGATCAGAATCGCCGGCATGGTCACGCCCACGCCGAACGCGATGGATTCGCCGGCTGAGCCCGCGGTCTGCACGATGTTGTTCTCCAGATGGTGGCGTCGCGCATGCCGAACTTCGAGAGCACGCGGAACAAGCGCGATGGAGATCACCGCCACCGGGATGGACGCGCTCACCGTCAGCCCCACCTTGAGCACGAGATAAAGCGACGACGCGCCGAAGATCATGCCCAGCATCGTGCCGACGATGATCGGCAGCGGCCCGAGCTCGGGCAGGTTCGACGACGCCGGGAATGTACGGTTCGAAAGCGCCCGCTGGCTGGTCGGATTTCTGGCTCATAATTGGGAAGTTCGGTTTCCGGGGAACGGTGGGGCAAGCTTTACGCGAACGCCCGAAGTCCTGACGAGGGAAACCATGGTTGGCGTTATGCGGAGGGATTACGACACAGTAATGTGTGTAAGAGGCGAAAATGTGGCGGAAACCGCTACAAATTGCTTAGACAAATGCTTCGTCAGGGTGTTTAACGCAGGACCACCCCCGATGAACCTTTCCGCCCTTCTTTGCTTTTCCCACGAACTTGAAGGGATCCCGGGAGCGGCTGAAGTGGTATGGTTGGTCCTTGATCAACGGCAGATTGGGGTGGCGGAGCTTGCGGAACGTTCCACCTTTACTCAGGTAAAGAGGCTTTAGTGCGCGCGTGCGTCTTTGGTGTCCGGTGGTTATCGATCGGGAGCGCGGTGCTCCTGCTCGCAATGGCCGCGCCTGACGCGAAGGCGACGTTGACGTTCGATCTGCGCGTGGTGGGCGGGGGGAAGACCGTGAATACAGTGACGGTGTCGCAGGTGGTGAACCTGGAGCTGTTTGCGGTGGTGACCGGGGCGGCGGGCAATGCGGGATTGGAAGGGTTTCAGGACGGGTGGATGACGATCGCGAGCGACAATGGAGGGAATGTGCGAGGGAATCTCTCTGGGACGTTGACGACGACGTTTGCGGCGACTTCTTCGCAGAATGGGACGGCCCAGGATCTGGACGGCGACGGCGACGCCGATCTTGGAAGCATGCAGACGTTTGCCGCGCAGCCGGACCCCGATGGGGGCTACCTTTTCGCGCGCGCGCTATCGATGCAAACGACTTCAGGGGTCGCGATCACCAACGGGCGGGAGTTCAAGCTGGCGAACCTGACCTTCACGGTGACGGCGATCGGCAATCCGGTGAGCCCAACGCCGATCGCGCTGAACGTTTTCATCCCAAATTTTTCGTCGACGATCGATATCGAGGCGGTGTGGCTGGAGGATGGAGTGGGCTCTTCGATGGAGCCGACCCCGGGAGGCACGTTTCCGAATTCGTTTCCCCTCGCGGGCAGCGCGGTGCTGATCCGCGCCATCCCGGAGCCTGGCACGGCACTGCTGCTGGTGGCTGGCGCATTGGCTTTCACGAGGCGGCGTCCTCGTTCCCGCGGCCGCGACGCATAGCGCCGCCCGCCCTCTCCGTCCCGTCCGTCCCCCCCTTTCGCAATCCCTTTGTTCACCCCCTAGCGCCCCTGTACCTATGAAACGACTCACCCCTCGCGCCACCCGCCGCGCCCTTCGCCAGCAGGCCGCGCCCCGCCGCTCTTCGCGCCGGCGCATCATCCTCGCGAGCTCGATCTTGAGTGTGCTCGCGCTGGGCGTGACGGTCTATGGCGGACCGATCTATACTTGGGATCCGGATCAGGACGGCGCGGAGACCGGCGGTGGCATTGGCTTTTGGAATACGACGGCCCCGAATTGGTACGATGGCGTGGCGGCCGCCCAGCCGTGGGATAATACGCTGAAACTCCAGGCGGTGTTCGGCGGGACGGGTGGACTGGTGACGATCAACGAGGGGATCACCGCGCATGCGCTCAGCTTCACCACGGATGGCTACACCATCGCGAATACGCTCGCGCTCGAAACGCTGACGCTGGTGGCGGACGGCGCGACGGCGCCGGCGATCAACGTGACGAATGTCAGCGATACCGCGACGATCAGCGCGATCCTCGCGGGCAGCGCCGGGTTTCGTACGCAGGGGAATGGCACGCTCGTGCTGAGCAGCGGGGTGAACACCATCACCGGCGGCTTCAGCATCGATGCGGGCACGCTGCGCGCGGGGGCGGCCAATGCCTTCAACGGCAACGCGATGACGCTCGCGAGCACGGGCACGCTGCAACTGAGCGGCTTTGCGAACACCGTGGCCGGCCTTTCCGGCAGCGGGACGGTGGAAAATGCCAGCGCCACCGCGGCCACGCTCAACGTGAGCACGGCGCCGGCCACCTCGTTCACTTACAGCGGAATCATTCGCAACGGGACCGGCGCGGGCGCGCTGGCGATCACGAAGAGCGGGACGGGTGCGCTGACCTTGAGCGGCGCCAATACTTATAGCGGCAACACGGACATCCTTTCCGGCGTGCTGACGGCGCAAATCGATGGCGCACTCGGGACGGCGGCCGGCAGCACCACGGTGCAGAGCGGCGGCACGCTCTCGCTTTCCAATATCAACTACGCCACCGCGGAACCGGTGTTCCTCAACGGGACTGGCGCGGCGGGTTTTGGCGGCGCGCTGGCGGCCAACTACACCGGGACAGGGACGTTTGCGGGCCCGCTGACTTTTTCGAGCAATGCCACATTGAACGCCGGCCCCGGGGCGATCCTGAACCTCACCGGAGGTGTGGTAAAGAACGGCACCACGGCCACTTTCAAGGGCGGCGGCACGGTGCGGATTTCGACGATCGGGATCAGCGGGGCGAGCCCGAATTCCGACTTGGTAGTCGACGGCATGACGCTCGAGCTGAACGTCGCCAATAGCTACAACGGCCCGACGAGCGTGATCAATGGCGGCATTTTGCGCCTGGGCTTGTCGAATGTGCTGCCGACTGCGCCTTCGACGGCGCTGACGGTGAGCGGGTCTACTTTCGACATGCAGACCTTCAGCGATCAGGTGGCGTCGCTGACGCTGAATAACGGCGTGGTGACGGGCAGTGGAGGAACGCTGACGATCGGCGGGGCCCTGACGATCACGGGAAGCTCGAGCATTGCTCCGAATTTTGTCTTGGGAGCCAACCGCATCATCGATGTGCCTTTTCTCAGCAGATTGACGCTGGGCGGTGTGGTCAGCGGCGCGAACCTGACGAAGACCGGCAACGGCACGCTGGCGCTGGCGAACAGCGCGAACACGTTCAACGGGGAGCTCGTGATCAATGGCGGCAACGTGGTGATCACCGATGTCGGAGCCTTGGGGACCAGCGCGACGGTGGTCTCGGTGAACGGCATCGCGAACACCGGAAACCCCGGCTTCAGCGGCGGCAGCCTGGTGGTGCAGGGCGGCAATACGGGGCTTGGGTCGACCGCGGCAATTACGCGGGAGATCAGTGTCACGGGCCGCGGCCCCGGCGCGGTCAACAGCAGCGGGGCGCTGGTCAGCGTGGGCTACAACAATTTTGCCGGCGACGTGATCCTCGGCAGCGGCAGCGCCAACGGTGGCGGCTCGGAAGGCCGCGCCCTGGCGACGCATGGCATCACCACGCTGAGCGGCGTCCTGCTCTTGGGAAGCAACAACTCGAACATTCTGACCGGCAACGGCAACTGGATCGTTCCCGGTGTGGTCACCGGCTATGACACGGCACAGGACCGGTTCGTCAAACTGGGGACGACCGTCGCGACGACCTTGTGGCTGCAAAATCCGAACAATAACTTCGCGGAAACGCTGCGGATCGATTCCGGCACGGTGCGCGTCTCGGATAACGGCGCGTTGGGCCTGAGCCTGGCGGTGCGCGCGCTCGACCTGAACGGCGCGGGCACCGGCCTCGAAGTGCGCACCGATGCGCCGAATTTCAATACGCGCAACGTGGTGGTGCGCGGCAACACGAATGGCCTCTTTGTGGACCGGGCGCTGGGCGGAACGGGGCTGAACCAGACGGTGGCCTTCGGAAATTTGTCCTTCGACGCCAACGGGACGCTGAACATCACCAGCCGCAACGGCTACAACACCAGTTTCCAGGGAGCGGGCGGGACGATTGCGTGGGCCAATGCCGGCACGATGAACCTGAACAATAACAGCAATGGTCTGTTAACGATCGGGGCGAATATCAGCCGAATCGACGAGGCGACCACTCGCGTGCTAAACCTCGGCGGAACGGGTGATTCCTTGATGACGGGCAGCATCCTCGAGCCCGGAGCGGGCTCGGCCGGTTTCGTCGTCTTCAATAAAGTGGGGCAGGGGACGATCACAATTCAGGGCCTCGGCTCGACGTTTATCGGCAGCACGAACGTCAACGCCGGCACGCTGGCGGTGAATCAAATCGGCAATCTTTCCGGCGGAGCGCTGAATGGCGTCGCCGGCGGTGCGCTGCAGCTCAGCAACGGTGCGCTGAGCTATCTCGGCGCCGCGGGCACGGGCGCGGGTGAGACCACGGCGAAAACCATCAATTTGAGCGGCACGACCGCTCCGGGCATTATCCTGGCGAACCAGGCCGGAACGGCCCCGACGGCACTGGTATTCAATACGAGCGCGGTCGGCGCGGCCGGCATTGGCGCGAAGACGCTGTTCCTCGGCGGCAGCAGCGACCCTTCGTTGATCAACGAGATCGGCGGCGTGATCAATAACAGCACCGCGGCGACGAACCTGGCGAAAGTCGGCCCGAATACCTGGCTCTATGATCCGGCGCCGACGACGTATGCGGCGGGCGGAACTATTGCCTACTCGAGTGGCGGTTTAGCTAACACTAACACCTTCGTCTTAGCTAACACGACGGGGGTTGCGGTGGGTCAAACCGTCACTGGCACCAGCATCCCCACGGGCACCGTGGTAACCGCTGTCAACACGGGCACCAACACGGTCACCATCAGCAACAACATCGCGACCGCGCTCGTGGCGGGGAATTTTGTTTTTGCGGCGAACGCGAACTTCACCGGCGGTGTGAGTGTGGCAGGGGGCGTCTTGCAGGTGAAGCCGACGGCGGCGAGTGGCGTCAATGGAGGGAACCTTTTCACCACCGCGCAGACCCTCACGTTCGGAACCGATGCGTTGACGGGCAACGGCTTTGCGGGCGGCACGTTTCAGCTCGCGACGCCGGCAGTGACGATGACCGGGAACCTCTCGCAGACCATGGGCGCGCTGACGCCGACCGCGGGCGCGGGCAAAGTGCAGGTGGATTCCGGCAACAGCACCTTCAGCAATATCCTGAATTTTGCCACGCTCGGCACGCGCGCTCCGGGAGCCACGATCAATTTCGCGCCGGCGGCGACGCTGGCGGGCATCCAGTTTGCCACCGCCCCGAGCGGCACGGCGATCTCGAATGGGATCATCGGCGGTTATGCTTACATCACCAATCCCACGACGGGCGCGATCGACTTCGTCGCGGTGCCGACGGCGAATACGAACATCGCGGCGCTCGGCGCGGCGACGGCGTTCCCGACCACCGGCAGTGTCGGAACCGCCAACTATGTCGTCACCGGGAACACGTCGGTGACCGGGACTTCCGCCGCGAACTCGATTCGCTTGAACGGCGGCAGCTTGACGCTGGGCGGCAACCTTACGCTCACCTCGGTGTCGGGGACGCAGCTTGGCGGAATCCTGCATGACAACACGGCCGGGCCGGCGGCGATTAGCGGGGCATTCAACATCGCCTCCTCGACCGCGAACCAGGAAATCATCCTGATGTCCGGTGGGGCGACCCCGGCGAATGCGCTGACAATCGCTTCGACGATCGGCAACGGAAGCTCCTCCGCGGTGACGAAGGGGGGCAGTGGGACTTTGATCGTCAGCGGTGCGAACACCTTTACCGGGAACCTGACGATCGACGAGGGGACCGTGCAGATGGCGGCGGGCTCGACCACGGCGACCCTGGGCGCCATCACGACGGCAGGAAATACGACGGTGCTGCGGCAGAACAGCTTCCTCGATCTCAACGGCGCGGGCGCTTCGGTGGCTCCTTTCACCGGCGCCACGGCGCTGAACACGCTGACGATCGGGGCGCTCAATGGCGCGGGAACGATCACCAGCAGCAGCGCTACGCCCTCGGCGATCTCCCTCGGCAGCGGTACGACAACGGTGGCGGCGAGCGTTTTCTCCGGCGTCATCCAGAACGGCGCGGGGACAGTCTCGGTGATCAAGAACGGGACGAGCGCGAGCTTCCAGGCGTTGACCGGCCTGAACACCTATACCGGCGCGACCATCATCAGCGGCGGCTCCACCCTGCAGGCGAATACGCTCGGGAACGGCGGGATTGCCAGCTCGATCGGCGCTTCGACCAGCGCGGCGGGCAATCTCGTCTTCAACAATGGCGTCCTGCTCTATCAGGGCGCGAATGCGACGGTGTATTCGCCCACGCAGACGCCGTCGGTCTCGACCAATCGTCTGTTCACGCTGGCGGGCAATGGCACCATCGATTCCTCAGGCACCTTTGGCGCGCAACAGATCGGCACCACGACTGCGAACAGCGCGGCGCTGATCTTCAATAACAGCGCCAATGCGGTGGCTTTCGCCGGCACGGTGGGCGCGCGGACGCTGACCCTCACGGGCGGCTCGACCAGCGACAACGAAATGGGAATCCGACTGCAGGATGCAGGGGGGTATACGCTGGCGATCACGAAGTCGGGCGGCAGCCTTTGGGTGCTGAGCAATCCGCTGAACAACTACTCCGGCGCGACGACGATCAACGCAGGGCAGCTTCGCGTCTCGGACAATGCCGCGAATTTCTCGCCGAACAGCAATCTCGTTCTCGCCGGGGGCGTGCTGGAAACCTCCGGCACACTCACCATGCCGCTGGGCAGCACCGGCGGCCAGGTGCGCTGGAATGCCGGCACGGCCGCAGGCGGCTTTTCGGCCGGCAGCAGCAAGCTGACCGTCAATCTCGGCAGCGGCGCGACGCTGCAATTCGGCAATGCGAATTTCACCACGGGCGCGCTGATCCTGAATTCGACCACTTCGCTCGCGGATATCGAGGTGGCCAACAACATCGATCTCAACGGCGGCAGCCGCACGATCCAGGTGGACGATAACGGCACGACCGGGCTCGATTTTGCGACGATCACCGGCGTGATCAGCAACAGCACGGGAACGGGCGCGCTAACCAAGACGGGCGGCGGCACGCTCATCCTCGGCAACGCGAATACGTACAACGGCAATACGACGCACACGGCGGGCAACTTGTTCGTGACTTCGATCGGCGCCGCGGGCGCTACCGCGACGAGCATCGGCACCAATGTGGGTGGTGGCGCACTGCTCCTGGGGAACGCGGGTACCGGAACGCCGAACCTGCTTTACGTCGGTCCTGGGGAAACGACAACGCGGACGGTGAACCTGAACAGCACGACTGGGACGATCACCATCGACGCCAGCGGCAGCGGCGCATTGGTGCTGAATACGTTGAACAACACCGTGGCGGGTGCCAAGACCTTGAGCATCCGGGGCACCAACACGGACGGCAATACGATCGCGAGCCAGTTGGTGGATAATGGCGGCGCCTTGATTGTGACCAAATCCGATGGCGGCGTGTGGTTGCTGAATCCGTCGGTGGCGAATACCTTTACCGGCAACATCAACGTCAACGGCGGCTTGCTGGGGTTGACGGCGAACGGCATCGGCAACGCGGGCGCGATTACCTTTTCCAACGGCGGCATTTTCGCTTTTGGAGGCGCGCTCTCCACCACGAAATCGCTCACGATCGCGAATAATACCACCGGGGTGATCGCGGGCTCGAACGCCATCACGGTGACCGCGGCGAATGCGCTGATCAAGGTAGCCGGCGTCAATCAGGTCACGCTCAGCAACAACCTGGAAGGCGGAGCGGTGCTGACCCTCAACGGCAATTTCCAAAATCTGGAGACCACGGCCGCGGCCACGCCGCTCAACATCCGCGGCTACGGCTCCACGGTGTTCAATGGGGCTATTCAGAACGGGACCGGTGGAACGCCGGCCATCACTTCGCTCGATATTCGCATCGCGAACAATGCTTCCTTCACCATGGCCGGCGCCGCGAACACGTACACCGGCACTACGCTGCTGGGGCAGGGGACGCTGATCGCGAGCAAGATCAACCCGTTCGGCACCTCGAGCGCTTTCGTTTTCGATGGCGGCGTTTTCCAATCGACGATCGACCTTTCCACCGCGGGCGGTGGAACGCCGATCGCGACTCCGGTGAATCTGCAGGGCGACCCGGCGGTCATCAACGGGAGCAACAACATCCAGTTCAGCGGGGTCATGGCCCTGGGCGCGAGCCGCTCGCTCGTAAATGACCTCATCGCGGGGAAGACACTCACGCTTTCGGGCGGGGTGAACAACACGGCGGCCTCGACGCTGACGATTTTCGGCTCCGGGACGACGCTGATGAGCGGCGCCTATGTGGCCGGCACAGGCGTGAATGCGCTGACGTATTCCGGCACCGGCGCGCTGAACCTCACGGCGACCAACACGCTCACCGGCGCGCTGACCGTGAACCGCGGGACGGTGACGCTGAGCGGGCTGCTGGGCAGTTCCACCTCGACCTTCGCGATCAATCCGACGGGTACGCTGACGCTGGATAACTCGGTAGCGGCGGGCGGGAACCCGACCACCGCCAACCGCACCACGGGCAAGGCGGTGACGATTTCCGGCGGCACGTTGAATTTCATCAACAACGGCACCTCCACCACGGAAGTAGCCGGCGCGCTTACGCTGAATAGCGGCGCCTCGGTGATCAACATGACCGGCGCGGGGACCGGGACGCTCACCTTTGCGTCCGCGGCCTTCGGAGTAGGCGCAACCTCGGACCTGAATATCGCCAGCCTGTCGGCGAACAACAAAATCACTTTCACCACAAACCCGCCGCTGCTGCCCGCGACTACAGGCATCCTGTCTCGCGTCACCGTCGCTGGCAACGATTTCGCGACGGTGGGCGCGAATGGCCTGGCGGCCTTCACCGCCTACAACGCCACCTCGGCGACCGACCTGAATGCGGCGGCGGCGACCGACACCGAAAAGGTCGGCACGGGTTTCGTCACCACGACGAACCTGACCGCGAGCAAGACGATCAACGCCCTGGCATTTGCCGGCGGCGGGACGACGACGAACGTCAGCGGCAACACGCTCGCCAACCCGGTCACGCTGACACTGACCAGCGGCGGCATTCTGGCGACCGGCGCCGGCAGTTACACGCTGAGCGTGCCCGTCACGGCGCTGGCGGCGGTGGAAGGCATCGCGCAGGTGAACACCGGTTCGACGCTGACCGCCTCGGGTGTCATCACGGGCACCGCGGGCCTCACCAAGGCGCTCGGCGGCAATCTGATTTTGTCCAATCTCGGCAGCGTGTACGGCAACTCGGGCAGCACCTTCACCGGCGCCACGACGGTCAATGCCGGCACCCTGATGCTCAGCGGTGGAACGAACACCCTCTTCTTCAATCAGCCGCTCACGGTGAACACCGGCGGCACGTTGCAACTGAACGGCAATTCGCAATACGTGGGCGCGCTGAGCAGCGGCAGCGGCACCGCGGTGCCGGGAGCCGGCGGCTTGATCACCACCACTGGCACGGCGACGCTGGTCACCAGCGGCAACGCGGCAAGCAGCACGTACGCCGGGCAAATCACGGGCGCGATCAACCTCATCCGCTCGGGCGCGAACACACTCACGATCGAGAGCCCGCTGGCGCACACCGGCGCGACTTTGATCAACGGCGGCGCGGTGACGCTGGAGAACGATGGCAGCCTGCTCGGAACTTCGAGCATCACGCTGAACTACGCCACGCTCACCGCGACGAGCAACACCTCGCTCCAGACGGTGAACAACAACCGGATTGGCGACGCGATTCCGATTTTCATGAATGGCGGCTCGCTGGCGATCAACGCCCGCGTGAACGATGCCGGCTCCGAGACCCTCGGCGCGATCAGCGCGCTGCAGGGCGCGAATACGATCACGCCGAACTTCGGAACGACCGGCACGGCGGGCGCGTTCGCCTCGCAAGACGTCACGGTGGCGAGCCTGGTGCGGTCGCCCGGCGCGACGGTAAACTTCACGTCGAACGCGACGCTGGGCTCGCTGGGGAATAACGTGCGCCTGCTCTTCGCAACGCCGTTGACGACGGTCGGCACCGGCTTCCTGGGCGGATGGGCGATCGCGAACAGCACGGATTACGCCGCCTATAACAGCACGAACGGTGTCGGCGTGGTGGGCAACGGCGGCTATGCGGGTTACGACGCGGCTTTCGGAACAGGAAGACTGACGAACCTGGGCGGGCCCTCCGCGAATGTGGTCACGGCGCTGCCCGGCAGTGCGAGCGCGGCGCTGCTGCGTTTCTCCGGCGCGTTCGCGAGCGACCTGACGTTTAACGCGGCGGGCGACGTGCTCAACTTGGAGAACGGCGGCATTTTGCGCAGCAACAACGCCGCCGCAACGACGATCGGCACGGCGGCCATACCCGGCATCCTGACGGCCGGCGCGGTGGGCGCGAGCGGGAACAACGAGCTAGTGGTCTACACCGCCAACGCCACTGCGGTGAACCTGAGTGGCGCGCTCGCGAACGCGACCGTTTCCGGCTCGAACCAAATCGCGCTCGCTTCGGCTGCCGGCGTCACGCCCGGCATGCTGCTGACGGGGCCGTTCATCCCCGCCGGCACCCTCGTGACGGCGGTGAACACCGTCACTAATATGGTGACGCTGAACAACAACGCGACCGGCACCAGCCACGTCGGGAGCTTCTCGTTCCTGCCGGTGACCAACATCAATTCGGTCATCGCCGACAACGGCGCGGGCAACCTGGTTTCGTTCGTGAAATCCGGCACCGGCATTGTGAACCTGGCCGGGGCGAACACCTACGGCGGCGGCACGGTGGTGAGCCAGGGGACGCTGAACCTGAACGGCGCTCCGGGCACCGTGGTCGTCCCCAACGGCGGGCTGACAATCAGCGGCGCGACCGTGACGATGCTGGCCAATGCGGGCCAGATCCACGCGTCGAACGTGGTGACGATGAATGGCGGCTCGACGCTGAACCTCATCGGCAACAACAGCCTCGCGGGCCTCACGTTCAACAACAACGGCAGCACGGTAAGCCCGACGGTGAACACGAACGCCGGCGGCATTTTGACGCTGACCGGAAACGTTTCCGCGAGCTCTTCCAACGTCGGCTCGACCAATACGATCAACGGCATCGTGAGCCTCGGCGCCGCGACCCGCACTTTCACCGTGAACCCTATCGCCTTCGGCGCGACGGACCTCGCGCCGCTGCAATCGGCGCTGACCATCGGCGCGAAATTGGTGAATGGCGCCAGCGGCGTCGGTTTGACCAAGGAAGGGACCGGCGTGCTGCAGCTCAACTCGCTGAGCACCTATGATGGGCCCACGCAGATCAATGCGGGGACGTTGCAGCTCGGCACCACGAATTCGGGTCTCGCGCAGTCGACGGTTACGCTGGCTTCCGGCGCGCGGATCAATTTGAACGGCGTCAGTGGCTTGCTCGGCGGCCTCGCCGGCTCGGGCTTCGTGACGAATAGCTCCGGCACCGCGAGCACGCTCACCTTCGGCTGGAACAACAATGCGACGCCCACGGTCTTTTCGGGGCAATTCGCGCGCTATAGCGACGCGCTTCCGAACACGCTCAACATCAACAAGGTCGGCAGCGGCACCGTCAGTCTGACCGGCAACCCGAGCAACTCGCTCGGCACTTTGACGGTGAACCAAGGCACGCTGCTCTACAGCGGAGCGGCGGCGAGTGCGTTCCTGACGAACACGGTCAACACCACGGGCACGCTCACGCTGGATAACAGCGGCACGAACGTGAACGGGCGGCTGAACCTGGGCGCGATTCCGGTGGCTGGCACGGGCGCCACGCTCGTGCTCGGCGGCGGCTCGCTGAACGTGATCGGGAATGCAACGGCGCCGACGATTGAAGCGCTCGGGAATGTGGTGAGCCTCGGCTCCATTACGACAACGGCGAGCACGACTGTGACGGTGCCGAATACGGCGGGGCTGTTCCCGGGGATGGTTGTCTCGGGGCCGAACATCACGTCCGGCACCACGATTGCGTCGATCACGAATTCAACGACCTTTGTGCTGAGCGCCGCGGCGACGGCTGGCACCGGCACCCTGACCGCGGCCTCGGCCGGCACGTTCACGCTCGCCGTCGGCGGCAGCACGGTGACGCTGACGCCGAACGCGGCGCAACCGCTGAGCTTCAACACGGGCACGGTTTCCGCCGTGACCGCGGGCGCGACGTTGCTCCTCCGCGGCACAAATCTCGGCAACGCGGCCGGCCCTGGAGTGGCTCAGTTCAACGCGCTCACGGTGGTGCCCGCGGGCCTCGGCGGCGCAGGCGCGATTGGCACGGGGACCATGACGATTCGCCCGGATATCCTGGTGGATACTTCGGTGACCGGGAGCGGGACTTCGTTCGCGACCTATGTCGGCGCGACGGGCGCGAATACGATCGGCGGCCCCGGCTTCCGCGGGCTGACCGCGGCGGAGCTCGCGCTCTCGCCGTTCCTCACTTCCGGCGCCACGAACAACGTGGCGCTCACCACGGGGCGCGCCGGCGGCGTGTTCCTCAGCGGCGCCACAAACACGGTCAACAGCCTCCAGCTCAATTCCGGCACCGGCATTTCGGCGGCGGGTTCGCTGCCTGGCTCGGGCGTCTTGACGATTACTTCGGGCGGCATCCTGGCGCTGCCGGGCAACGTCGGAATCAGCGGCGGGCAGATCGCGGCGCCTACCACTTCGCTCTTCCTGTGGGCGCTCGGCGATGTCGATTTCAACAGCACGATCACCGGCACGGGCGGCATAACCAAGGCGGGCGCAGGCACGGCGACGCTCGGCCAGCGGCAGCTCTTCACCGGCACGGCGAATATCAACGGCGGCACGCTGAAGCTCAACGGCGGCGACAACACGCTCTTCGTGAGCGCGGTCGGCGCGACGCAGAGTCTCAACGTCAACGCTGGCACGCTCGACCTCAACGGCACCAACCAGGCGGTCAACGTTCTCGCCTCGCAGAACGTCACCGTCGGCGGCACTGGCGGCACGATCACGAATACCGCGGGCGGCGCGCCGGTGACCCTTACGGTGCTTGGCACGGGTACCTTCGCCGGCACCATGTCGGGCAACCTTGCCTTCACCAAGGCCGGGAATTCCACGACCACGCTGCTGGCCAATCAGACGTACACCGGCGCGACGATCCTGCGCGGCGGCGGCATCACGCTCCAGCAATCCGCCGCCCTCTCCGGGACCTCGTCGGTGACCAACTACTTCGGCGCGTTGACGCTCGACAGCACGAACAATCCGCTCGTCGACATCAACCGCCTCGGCACGAGCACGCCGATCACGCTCCAGGGCGGCACGCTCACGTTCCTCGGGTTCAACGGCGGCACTTCTACGCAAAACGTCGGGCCGGTATCGGTGCTGCCGGGCGCGTCGGTGATCACCTCGACGCGGAGCACCAGCAACGGCGTGGCGAATGCAGTCCTGACGCTCGATAGCCTGAGCCTCACGGACGCGGCGAGCACGACGGTGAACTTCACCACCGGCGCCGGCACGCTTGGCCAGGCCGCCGCGGGCAACAGCCAGATCGTCATCACGAATGCGCCCGCGCTGACGAACAACATCATGGGCGGCTGGGCCATCGTAAACAGCACCGATTTTGCGAGCTACCTCGCGCCGAATACCCTGCAGGGCGGCGTCGGCGCGCTCGGCGCCGCCGGTTTCGCGGGTTACTCGACCGCTCTGCTGCCGGCTGGCGTTGCGACGGACAACATCACGATCGGAGGCAGCCCGGCCACTCCGATCACCTCGCGCACGATCAATTCCCTGCGGACGACCGCTGCCTCGACGATTACGCTAAACGCGCCGTCGGATACGCTCACGATCGGCTCCGGCGGCCTGCTCGCGAACGGCGCCGGCACCATCATCACCAATGGCCGCCTCACCGCGGGCGCGACGGCGAACACCGCCGCGAGCCTCTACGCCTTCACCAACAACACGCTAACCATCAACAGCGTGATCGCGGACAACGGCACCGGGCCGCTGACGCTCGTGAAATCCGGCGGCAGCTCGCTGACGCTCACGCCCGCGATGGCGCTCGCGGCGACGACGACCGCCGGCAGCGCGACGGTGACGGGCATTCCCAATACCGCGGGCCTCGTGATTGGCCAGGCGATTGTCGGCAATACCGCGATCCCGGCGGGCACCACCATCGCCGCGATCACTGGGCCGAATTCGCTTACGCTTTCCACCGGCGTCGGCGTTACGGCCGCCACGGCTCTGACCACCTTCGGGCCGGCGCCGATCTCCGGCAGCGCGACGTTCGGTTCACCCACCATCACGCTCGCGAGCACGAATGGCCTTGCCGTCGGCATGCCGGTAAGCGGCGCGGGTGCGGCGGTTTCGCTCGCCGCCGGCGCCACGACGAGTGGCAGCACGACCGTAACAGTCACCAGCACCACCGGCCTGGGCATCGGCATGCCGGTGACCGGCTCCGGCATTCCCGTGGGCGCAACGGTGGCTTCCATCACCAACGCCACCACTTTCGTGCTCAGCACGCCCGCGCTTGCGACGACGACGGCGCAGACCTTCACCGCGAACGCGATCGTTCCCGCGGGCACGGTGATCACCGGCATCGCCGGCAATACAGTCACGCTTTCGCAAAGCGCGACCGCGACCGGTGCGGTGCCGCTGACCTTCGCGCCGCTCGTCGTCAACTCGGTGGCGAATGGAACGAACGTGGTGACGGTGCCGAACGCGGCGAACCTGCTCGTGGGTCAAACGGTCACCGGTGCGGGCATCCCCGCCGGCACGACCGTGACCGCGATCGCCGGCACGAACGTCACGCTCTCCAACGTGGCCGCCACGGGCACGAACGACCTCACCTATTCCACCACGCTCTCGAACGCCTACACCGGCCCGACGGTCGTCAATCAGGGCACGCTCACGCTCGCCGGGCTCGCGGGCTCGCGGGTCATTCCGGGCGACCTGACGCTGAACAACGCGCTGGTGACAATGGTGAACAACGCGGGGCAGATTGCCCCGAGCGCGAATATCACGATCAACGGCGGCAGCACGCTGACGTACATCGGCAATAACACGATCAACGGCACGATCGCGTTCGGCAATCCGGGCGGCAACACGAACCCGATCCTTGCCGTCGGCTTCGGCGCGCTGACGCTGGGCAACAACATCAGCTCGTCCAACGATACGCTTGGGACGATTCCGACGCTCTCGGCGACGACGGCCGCCGGCAGCGCCGCGGCGCCGACGACGGGCTTCGTCAATCTCGGCGGGGCGGTGCGCACGATCTCCACGAGCGGCCTGGCGCTGGTGGGACTCGACATCACGGCGCCCCTGCAAGGCGCCGCCGGCAGCGGGATCACGAAATCGGGTCTGGGCGGGCTGCGCCTGAGCTCCGCCGGCAACAGCTACGCCGGCGCCACGACGCTGAGCGGCGGCACGCTCTTCCTCGGCACTTCCAACGTCATCCCCGACATCTCCACGTTCAGCATGGCGGGCGGCGCGACGCTCGACCTGAACGCCGCGAACGAAGCGATCAGCCAGCTCTCCGGCGCCGGCACGATCACGAACAACGGCGCCAGCACCACCCTCACGTTCGGCCTGAACAACGCTGCGACGAGCTTCGCCGGCGCGTTCAACGCCTACAGCCTCACGACCCTCGGCAACCTCAATGTCACGAAAGTCGGCAGCGGCACGCTCGATTTCACCGGCAGCGGCACCTCCACCGGCACGCTGACCATCAACGGCGGCGCCGTCACCTACTCCGGCGCGGCGCAGACCGCCTTCGGCACGAACGCGATCTTCAGCACGGGCTCGCTCATTCTCGATAACAGCGGCACCAATGTCGGCAATCGCCTCGGCGGCTTGCTCAAAAATCTCACGGTCGGCGGCGGCGAGTTCCAGATCATCGGTGCGACGACGGGCACGAGTTTCGAATTGCTCAACCAGCTCAACAACGGCTCCGGCGCGGGCATCATCACGCTCACTCCGGGTGCGAGCTCGACGGTGCTGAACTTCGCCACGATCCAGGCTCAGGCCGGCAACAGCGGTGTGAACTTGCTGATCCGCGGCACGAGCCTCGGCGGCACGCCTGGCAATGGCGTGGCAACTGTGCTCGCGAGCACGCCCAACTTGTCCGGCAGCGGTTTGCCTGGGTTTTTCACCGCGGGCGTTCGACCGGATATTTTGGCGGACACCTCGGCCACGGGCAGTGGGACCGGCTTCGCCACCTATGTGGTGGGCAGCGGGTTCCGTCCGCTGGCTGCAAGCGAGTACTCGGACACGGTGGTGACGGCGTCGACGGTCTCGAACCTGGCGCTGACGAACAATCAGACTTTCCTGAACAACCAGGCCGGATCGCTCACCTTGAATGCGGGCGGCGGACTCACCGCGGCCACGGCCGGGAGCACCTTTACGCTGAACAGTCTCGGCCTGCTCGCGATGCCCGGAAACACTGGCCTGACCGGCGGCCAAGTCAACGCGGGGGCTTCCCTGCTCATCGTTCACGCGCTGGGGAATCTCAACGTTTCGAGTGCGTTTACCGGAGGCAGCGGGCTCAACAAAGGCGGCGCGGGGAATCTCACTTTCACCGCTCCGCAATACGTCACCGGCACGACGACCGTGAACGCCGGCACGCTGACGCTGAATTCCGCGGCGGACGACACGCTGGTCGCGGTCCCGACCACGTCGGTCCCGACGCTCGTCGGTCTCACCGTCAATGGCGGCGCGGTAAATCTGAATGGGCGCAACCAGGCGGTCGGCATCCTGACGAATAACAATCCGCTGCCCGGCACCGGCGGCACGGTCACCAGCGCCAGCGCGGCCACGCTCACCACCACGGGCAACAGCCTCTTCGGCGGGCAGATCACGGGCGCGCTCAGCCTCACCCGCGCGGGCAATTCCACCACCACGCTCACCAGCGAGCAGAGCTACACCGGCGCGACGACGATCCGCGGCGGCACGCTGCAACTGCGCGACGCGGGCGCGCTGACCGGGACCACTTCGCTGAACAATCTGTTCGGCACGCTGAACCTCGACAACAGCAACTTCACCACCTTCAACAACACCGACCGCGTGCCGAACGGCCTCGCGATCGGCCTGCAAGGCGGCACGCTCACCCTTACGGGCGCGCCCGGCCTGACGACCACGGAAACGGTCGGCGCGGTGACGCTGAATCCCGGCGCGAGCATCATCAACTCCACCATCACCGCCGCGAACGGCGGAACGGCGATGCTGACGCTGACGAGCCTCGGCCGCACGGCTGGCTCCACGGTGAACTTCACCGGCTCGAACCTCGGCCAGGCGGGCAGCGGCAATTCGCAGGTGGTGATCACGGCGGCGCCGTCGCTGGCGAACGGGATTATCGGCGGCTGGGCCACGGTCAATGGCGTCGATTTCGCCACGTACCAGGCTCCGAACGCCACGCAGGGCGGCGTGGGCGCGCTGGGGAGCCTGAACTTCCCGCTCTACTCCGGCGCGGCGCTGACGGCCGGCACTTCCCTCGATAACATCACGGTTGGCGCCAGCGTCACGGATACCGGCAATCGCACGATCAATTCGCTGCGCATCAGTGCCGCGGCAACGATCACCCTGAATGCGGCGGAGACCCTGACCATCGGCACCGGCGGCCTGATCGCGAACGGCCTGGCCAGCGTGATCACCGCCGGCGTCGGGCTGACCTCAGGCGGTTCCGAACTCTTCGTCCACACCAACAACACACTCAGCATCGCCACGCCGATCATTGGCGCGGGCGTGAGTCTCGTGAAGGCCGGCACCAGCGCGTTGACTCTCACCGGCGCGAACACGTACGGCGGCGGCACCGTGGTGAACCAGGGCACGGTCACGCTGAATACGGCAAGCGCGAACGGCACCACCACCGTGGCGATTCCGAGCGCGGGCGGGCTCACGATCAATAACGCGACCGTCGGCCTCAGCGCGCCTGGCCAGATCGCCAATGCTGCGAACATCACGATCAACGGGGGCGGCATCCTGAACTACATCGGGAACAACACGAGCACCGGCACGATCAGTTTCAACAACAGCGGCGGCACGGGCACGCCGGCCTTGAGCGCGACTGGTAATGCGGTGAGCTCCACCACGGTGGCAGGCAGCACCACGGTGACGGTCGCCGTGGCGGGGCTCGCGGTCGGGCAGAAGGTTTCCGGCCCCGGCATCCCCGAGGGAGCGACCATTGCGGTGGTCGGTACTTCTACGATCACGCTTTCGACGCCGGCGATCGCCTCCGCGACCAGCACGCTCAACTATGGCGCGTTGACCATCGGCAACAACATTGCCTCGGTGAACGACAGCTACGGCACCACCCCGACCATCACCGGCGGCGTCGACCTCGGCGGCTTGCCGCGCACCATCACCACCTCCGGCCTCTCGTCGGCCGACTTGATCGTCAGCGGCGTGCTGCAAAATGGGTCGATCGTGAAAGCAGGCGCCGGCTCGCTGACGATGACCGGCGCGGGTACCTACGCCAGCGGCACGAATCTCCAGGCCGGCTCGCTGATCATCGGCACCACGACGCTCCAGCAGGGTGTCTTCATCAATGGCGTGCTCGGCACCGGCGCGCTCACCGTCAGCGGCGATTCGACCAAGCTGACCGGCACCGCGCAGGCGCTCTACAACGCGATCAACGTCACGAATGCGTCGAACACGCTGAACATCAACGGGACGACGGCGAGCAACAACATCACGCTGAACGGCGCGCTCTCTTTCGCGGGTGGCGGCACCAAATTCATCACCGTCGACAGCCCCGCGGTGGTGGCCACGCTCGGCTCGACCTTGACCGGCACATTCGCCTTTTCCAAGGCGGGCCCCGGCGTGCTGGCGCTTGGCAACCCGGCGAGCACTACGACCGGCGTCACCACCGTCAACGACGGCACGCTGGCCATCGGCGTGGCGAATGGCGCCTCGCGTTTCTCGCAGATCAATGTGGGCGCCGCCGGCACGTTCAACTTGACGGGCCAGAACGCGGTGATCGGCTCGCTCACCGGCACGGGCCTGGTCACGAACACCGGCGCCTCGACTACGCTGCGCGCCGGCTTCGATAATTCGAGCTTCACCTTCGGGGGCTCCTTCGGCTCGGCCAGCCAGATCAGCACGAACTTCAACCTCGATAAGATCGGCACGGGGACGCTGACGCTGAACACCGATACGACCGCGGGGATCTTCTCCATCGGCACGCTGACGACCTCGCAGGGAGGCGTGACGCTGAGCGGCGCAGGCAAGACGGAGTTCGGCACGTACACGGTCCTCTCGGGCGGCACCCTCACGCTCGATAACACCGCCGCCAACCTGAACAACCGCCTCGGCGGGGCGACGCGCAATATCAACCTGAACGGCGGCAATCTGACGATCATCGGCAATGCCGCGGCGCCGACGACGGAGAATATCTATGCGGCCGGCACGCCGAATGTCGGCGTCCTTACTCCGGGCAGCGGCGGCAGCATCATCACGCTCACGGCCGATCCCGCGCAGCCGCTGGTCTTCGGCATCGGCCGCCTGGGCGATCAGGTGGGCGCGGAGACGCTGCTCATCCGCGGCACGAACCTCGGCGCGACGCCCAACAATGGCGTCGCCACGATGCTGAACATCGGCAACGTCCAGTTGATCGGCGGCGCCACGGCCGACGGCACCAACACCATTTCGATTCGCCCCGATGCGCTCGGCGACGCCAGCGCCAGCGGCTCGGGCACCGGCTTCCTCACCTACTCGACGAACCTCGGCTTCCGCGCGCTTGCCGCCTCGGAGATCTCGCCCGGACTTTACCGCGCGATCGCCACGAATTCGAACGTCGGTCTGAGCGCGAGCCAGGCGTTTGGCACGGCCACCGTCAATTCGCTCACCATGAACACGGGCGGAGGTCTGACCGGGATCTCGAACGCTGCGCAACTGACCCTCTCCACCGGCGGCATCCTGACCGTGAACGCCACGGGCGGCTTCACGAACGGCCTGATCAATACAGGCGGCGCGCAGGTGTTCTTCCATCAGGTAGATGCGGTCAACGCGCTGAACTTCAACAGCTACCTGCAGACCACGAACCAGGTGATTAAGACGGGCGCGGGCGTGCTGAACATCCTCAAGCCGCAGTTCTTCAACAACAGCAACCTCGTGGTGAACGGCGGCACGCTGAATCTCAACAGCGGCCTCGATAACACGATCGCCGTCATTCCGCAGGCCACGATTCCGCTGGTGAGCAACATCGTGCTGAACGCCGGCACGGTGAACCTGCTCGGGAAAAACCAGCTGGTCAACCTCCTCAATAACAACAACCCGCTGCCCGGCGCCGGGGGGACGATCACCAATTCGGGCGCGGCCGCCACGCTCACCTCGATGGGCGGAGGCACCTTCGGCGGCCTCATCACGGGCAACCTGAATTTCGTCCGGACCGGCAACAACACGACCACGCTCACCAGCAACAGCACCTATAACGGCTCCACCACGATTCGCGGCGGCACCTTGGTGTTGCAGGACCAGGGACAGCTCTCCAGCACTACGGGCGTGACGGTTAATTTCGGCGGCCTGACTTTGAGCGACCAGGGTCTCAACGCGGCAGCGGGCGGCCTCAATCGCATCCCGACCGGCGTGACCGTGACCATGGCGGGCGGCACGCTCACCTACAATGGCGCGCAGACAAACGGGAACGTCGCCACCACGGCCGGCGCGCTCGCGCTCGGCTCGGGCCAGAACACGATTGCGGTCGCGGCGATGGCGGGAACGGTTACGCCTTCCACGCTCACCATCGGCAATCTCACGCGGGCGAACCTCTCCGGCGCGGCGGTCAATTTCACCGGCACCAATCTCGGCCAGGTGGGCGTCGCCACTACGCAGACGTTCCTCACGCAGGTCAACGGCGGGTCGCCGACGGCGCTGGTGACCGCGAATAACGGCATTCTCGGCGGCTGGGCGACGGTGAACGGGACGGACTTTGCCAGCTATCTGGCGCCGGCCGGCAACCAGGGCGGCGTCGGCGCGCTCGGCTCGAACCTGTTTGGAAACTACGCGGGTGTGGCCACCGGCACAGCCACGGCGCTCACCGCGGGCGCGGCCACGGACAATATCACGGTCGGGGCGAGCGTCTCCGCGGTCACGGCGCGCACGATCAATTCGCTGCGCGTCAGCGCGGTTTCGACGATCGGCCTTACCGGCACGCTGACGATCGGCACCGGCGGCCTGTTGCTGAATGGCGCCGCGAGCGTCATTTCCGGCAGCAATCTCTCGGCCGGCGCCGCCGCCAATACCGCCGCGGAGTTGTTCGTCTACGCGAACAACACGGCGACCATCTCCAGTGTGATCATCAATAACGGCTCGGGCGCGCTGACCCTGGTGAAGAATGGCCCGAACGCCCTTACCCTGAGCGCGGCGAACACCTACACGGGCGGCACGATCGTGAACGCCGGCACGCTCACCCTGGGCGGCGCCGCCAGCACGGTGGTGATTCCCGCCACCGGCGGTCTCACGGTCAATAACGCCACCGTGACGATGGCGACGAACGCCGGCCAGATCGCGAACGCCACCAACATCACGCTCAACGGCGGCAGCACCCTGACGTACGTCGGCGCCAATACGACCACCGGCGCGCTCACCTTCAACAACAACGGCGGCATCGCGACGCCAACCGTGGCCTCCCCCGGCGTGCTGACTTTCAGCACGGGCAGCAGCATTTCCGCGACGAACGATAACCCTGGCTTCACGCCATCGATCACCGGCCTCATCGATCTTGGCAACGGGACGCGTACCATCTCCACGGGCGGTCTCTCACCGGACGGCCTGATCATTGGCGCAGTAATCTCCGGCGCGGGTTCGACCAATATCATCAATAAGATCGGCACGAGCGGCTTGGTGCTCACCGGGGCGAATACTTTTGGAGCAATTGGATCGCCCGGGATAAACCTGACCGCTGGCTCCCTCATCATCGGCGCGGACAGCACGCCGAGCGCGGTGGGTGCGGTGCTCACCGCCGGCCCGCTGGGCCTCGGCAGCGTGAACATCACGGATGGCGCAAAGCTCATCGCGGCCGGCGCGACCCGCATCGTCGCGAATCCCATCAGTGCCAACACCACGCTCGTGCTCGGCACCGGTCCGAACAATCTCACCCTGAATGGCGTGGTCACGTTCGCCAATGCCTCGCCTTCGATCAACGTCGAGAGCCCGAACAACATCCTGACGCTGGGCGCGGTGATGGCGGGCGCGACTTCGATCAACAAGACCGGCCTCGGCCGCCTCGACCTCGCGAATAACAACGCGCTGACTGGCACGGTGACGGTCACGGACGGCACGCTGACGGCCGCCTCGCAGTACGCGCTCGGCGGCAACCCCGTGACCACGCCCTACACGGCTGGCCCGGCGGTCTCGCTCGCGGGTGGCGCTTACAACGTCAACGTCACGAACACCTTCGTGCAAAACGCGGTGACGCTCACCGGCAACGCGATCCTCAGCGCGCAGACCAGCACGACGGCGATCGGCGCGGTGACGCTGAATGCCGGCGCGAGCCAACTCGGCATCCAGGGCGGCTTGCAGAACAATGTCTTTGGCGGCTTGGCGCTCAACGGCACGGCGGCCACGACCGTCTTCAACAGCGCCGCGAGCGATCTCCGCGTGTTCGGCGGCTTCTCCGGCACGACGCCTTCGGTGACGAAAGCGGGCGCGGCCACGCTGGCGCTGGCCGGCGGTTCCACCTACGCGAATCCGGTCACGGTGGAGCAGGGGACTTTGGAAAGCCTGAGCGCGACCGCGAACGCGATCACCTCCGGCACGATCACAGTGAATCCCGGCGCGGCACTCCGCATCGTGAGCGGCGCGAATGTCGGCACGGTGAACGTCAATACGAATAGCGCGGGCCTCGGCATCATCGGCCTCGCGTACAATGGCGCGCTGCCGGCGGGCGTCGCCTTCAGCGGTGGCGGCACCATCGGCATCGATGCGTTCGGCTTCAGCACCCCGCTCACGCTTGGCGCAAATGTCTACCTCGGCTCCACCGGCAGCGGCACGTATTCCGCCACTTCGCTCACGCCGAGCGGCACCGCGTATCTCCTCGGCACCGGCGGCAACAGCCTGAACATCACCAGCGCGGTCCTTACTGGGCCGGGCAATTCGGTGGTGGTCGGCGCCACCTCCGGCACGCCGGGCGCGAACCTCATCGGCAACGCCGGCACCGTGATCGTGAACACCGCCAACAGCTACGGCGGCGGCACCACGATCAACGGCAACGCCATCCTGCAGGTGAATGCCGCGGGCGCGCTTGGGGCCGGAGACCTGCATTTCAACAGCGGCACTCTCCAGTCAAACGCCACCGGCATCGCGAACCTGCTCCAGCCGTTCACGATCTCGAACAATATCGATTTTGTCGGCAGCGTCCTCGGCGCGGCGGGGAATGCGGTCGGCGCGTTCAATGCCGACGCGATCTTCGCGGCCGGCCCGAGCACGCAGACGAACCAGATCCTGACGGGCACCATCAACCTGGCCGGCGCGGCGAATCGCATCATCAGCGTCACCGGCAACGGCCGCATCGTCACGATGAGCGGCGTCATCAGCGGCGCGTCGGATTTCTCGAAGATCGGCGACGGCATCCTCAAGCTCACCAACACCGGCAACAACTACACCGGCGCCACGAACCTTTACCAAGGCACGCTGCTGCTCCCGGCGGACAACCTCCTGCCGGCTGGCACCGCGGTGAACTTCGCCGGCGGCACTTACGGCGTGTACGACACGTCGTATAGCACGGCGCGCAATTTCAACCTGGTCGGCGCCGTGCCGATCGTCGGCATCGCGGGAGTCGGCACGGGCGGCACCTTCGATATCGGCGCGAACCAGACGCTCACGCAGACGGGCGTCATCTCCGGCATCGGCAATTTCATCAAGGCCGGCCTTGGCACGCTGGTGCTGAGCGGCACGAACACCTTCGGCCCGGCGGTGACGGCCAATGCCACTCAGATCAGCCTGAATGCCGGCGCCGTGAGCATCGGCGCCGACTCCAATCTCGGCAACCCGAACGCGATCAACTTCGGCGGCAACGTCATCACGCCCGGCGGCGTCACCTTCAACGGCGGCCAGTTGCTCGTCACCGACAACGTCACGAGCAACCGTGTCCTCACCATGACCGGCGCGGGCTCGATCAACGTGCTCGCGGGCGAGACGTACACGAACTTCGCGGCAACCGCGGGAGCGGGCGTGCTGACGGTCAGCGGCGCGGGCACGGTGATACTGAACAATGCGGCGAACGCCAACGGCAGCACGGCGGTGAGCGGCGGTGGCACCTTGCTCACGCAGGCGACCAGCGGCACGCCGTTTGGCAATGCGGCCGTGCAGATCAACGGCGGCACGCTCGCCGTGAACACGAACGGACCGGGCGCCGCGTTTACCGTGGTTACCCTGAACTACGCGGGCGGCTCGGTGCTGCGGCTCGATGCCCAGCATGGCAACGATGTGCAAGTAACCGGCACCACGATCGCCCGCGTCGGCGCCGGCACGCTCGCGATCACGCCCGGCGCGGGCGCGAGTCTTGGCAATACGCCCGGATCGGATGCGCGCCTCCTCGGCGGCACCATCCTGGGCCAGGCGACCACGACCGTCGCCGGCCTGCAGGCGTTGAATAACCAAGGCGTTCTCTCCAATTCGGGGATCGTCGCGCCGAGCATCGTACGCGTCGTTTCCGCGGCCGATCCCACGGCGGATTTCGTGAACTACGATCCGGTGCTCGGCTTTATCTCGGCGACGCCGAGCACGCTGCTCAGCAATACGTTCGCGGGCTCCACCACCGGCAGCGTCGTCTCGGTGACCGGCGCCACGGTCCCGGCGGGCACCACCGACGTCTTCGCGGTAAAGACGACCGGCAACATCAGCGGTGGCACGCTGCGCATCCGCAGCCTCTCGAATACGGACATGGGCGGCATCCTGATGAACGGCGTCGGCGCCGCGGCCCCGGTGATCAGCTCGAACCTCGTCTTCGGCAATCCGAACATCCCGGCGCCCGTGCCGAACGTGGCGGAGGGCCTAGTCTATGTCAGCGGCGGCTATACCAGTGGCACGGCCACGATCAGCGGCCGCATCTTCGCCAATGGCCTCACCAAATTCGGCAACGGCAAGCTGCTCTTCTCCAACGCCAGCAACGACCTCGAGGGCACCACGAACATCCACGCGGGCACGGTGCAATTTGCGTCGATCGGCAGCGGCCCGGTCGCCGGCACGCTCGCGCTGAACGATGTCGCCACGCTCGATCTCGCCGGCACGAATGCCTTCGTCGGGAACCTCGCCGGCTCGCAGGGCATCATCACGAACCAGAGCGCCGGCAGCGGCGTGCTCACGGTGCTCGGCCAGCAAAACACCACCTTCTCCGGCAACATTTACAATGGCGCGGGGACCACGCAGCTCATCAAGAGCGGCGGCGGCACGCTCACGCTCGGCACGCTCACCGCGGGCAATCTCAACGCCGGCATCAACACTTACACCGGCGGCACCGTGATCTACGGCGGCAGTCTCGTGGTGCAAAACCCGATGGGCCTCGGCGGCGGCCCGGTGCTGGCCGGCGTGCCCGTGCCGCTCGGCACGCCTGGCGCCACCTTCAGCACGCCCGGCCCGGTCACGCTCTTCGGCGGCACGCTGAATCTCCAGAGCAACGGCGGCGGCCCGAACGGCAATATCATTTTCGGCAGCCCGATCACCGACGGCCTCAACCTCCTCGTCCGCAACAATGCCACGGTGAACGTCGATCGCCCCGCCGCCAACGCGGGCAACTCGATCCAGGTCGGCGATCTCGACATGGGCAACGCCACCCTCGGCGTGACCGGCGCGAACAGCTACCGGCTGAAGGTCGCGGGCAACATCACGCTGCAAGGCGACGCGGCCCTCTTCAATCCCACCACCGCCCCGCCCGTCGCGCTCGAGCTCGCGGGCCCGATCGGCGAGAGCGCCGCGGGTTTCGGCCTGAACAAAGCCGGGGCCGGCATCCTGATCGTTTCCGGCAACGCGAACACCTACACCGGCGGCACGGCCGTGCTCGCGGGCCAGTTGCAGGTTACGGCCACCGGCGGCACGCCGCTCGGCACTGGCGGGGTAGTGGTCCAGCCCGGAGCGTCCCTGCGCCTCGCCGATCTCACCAGCCTGAATGGCACGAGCGGCCTGAAGGTTTACAGCAATGCCGGCAGTCTCGGCGTCCTCGCGCTGGATACTTCGTTCGATGCGTCCTCGCTCACCGCCTCGTTCAACTCGCCCTTCGGCGGTGTGGTCGGCCTCGCGGTCCCAGTCTACGGCAGCAGCATCAACTTGAACGCGAAGGAGCTTTTCCTCGGCTCCACCGGCGGCGGGCCTGGCACCACGGAAGTCATCGGCAGCATCACTCCCGGCGCCGCGGGCACGCTCGGCCTCGCGAATCTTTTCTCGCCCACCGGCAACACGAACACCTATCGCCTCGGCAGCGGCGGCACGCTGATCCTCGACGGCTCGGACAACCAGCTTTCCGGCACCAGCCTGCTCATGGTCGGCCCGGCGATCCGCACGCTCACCAGCACCGGCGCGCTCACCGCCGGCCTCGGCACGCTCACCGGCCCCGGCGCGGGCACGGTTACTATCCGCAATTCGAACAGCTATTCCTCCGGCACGATCGTCAACGCCGGCAGCACGCTCAACGTGCAGGTCGGCGGCGCGCCCGGCGGCTCGACTCCGCTCGGCACCGGCGCGCTCGAGATCATGGATGGCGGCGTCCTGAGCGTGAACCAGCCGATGGGCTCGCTGTACAACGCGAACACGGCGGCGAACTCCGTCAGCAGCATCATCATGCGGCCGAGCAGCCGCCTCGATCTCGATAACGGAGCGGGCGTCTTCACCGGCTCCGGCGGCCAGGGCCGCATTGCGGATAACACCGCGCTCACGCTGACTGGCGGCACTTTCCGCCTGCTCGGTGCGCCGAATGCGCAGACCGCCGAGACGATCGGCGTCGTCGATAGCAGCGTCGGCAACGGCTTCCTCACCGTAGTCCGCGCGGCCGGCTCCGGCAGCGCCACGCTGACCCTCGGCGGGCTGACCCGCGGCTCGGGCGACACCCGCGGCAACACGCTGCTCGGCGCCTCGGGCGCGTTCACCCTGGGCATTCCCACCACCACCATGGTCAGTGCTACGACGAACAGCACCACCACCGTGACGATGACTTCCACGGCCGGCCTGTTCATCGGGCAGGCGATCAGCGGCCCCGGCATCCCGGCGGGCGCCACGATCACCGCGATCACTCCGAATACGAACATCACGCTGAGCGCCGCAGCCACGGCCACGACCACCGGCGCGCTGCTCACCGCGGGCTTCGCGCCGACCAGCTTCGATCGCATCGTGATCGCCGGCGGTCTGCCCGCCTCGGCGGCGCGCGGCGGCACCACGGTCAATGGCGCGGGCGTGACGCTGGGGGGCATGGTCCGTCCCTGGATCATCGACACCACGAACAACACCTTCGTCGGCTACAATCCGACCAACAGCGGCGCGGGATTCGGCGGAATCGATACCGGCTTCCAGCCGATCGTCAGCACCACGCAGCCGGGCGCTGGGCAGATCGCTTACAGCAATCTCTTCACCGCCACGGGCACGCTCACCGCCGGCCTCGCCGCCGGCTCGATCGTCGATGTGATCACGGGCGCGCAGACGCTCGGCGACAATGCGAACATCTATGCGTTGCGCACGGCGCAGAATATCCTGCCGGCCAATGCGGCCACGGTTTCCGGCACCACCGTGGCGGGTTCCAGCACGGTCACCGCGACCACCACGGGTCTGGTGGTCGGCCAAAGCATCACCGGCACGGGCATCCCGACCGGAGCGGTAATCACTTCCGTGGGCGGCTCCTCGTTCAACATCAACATCCCGGCGACCGCGAGCGGCACGAATACGCTCCAGCCCGTCTTCGCCCTCACGCTGGGCAGCGGCGGCTTGATCATCAATGGCAGCGGCGCCGCCGTCACGATCAGCTCGAACCTGGTCGCGCCCACCAACGCGAACAACCCGAACGGCGAGCTCACGATTTACACGCAAAACACCGGGAACATCAACGTGATCAGCGGCGTGATCACCGCGGCCGGCATCAATAAATTCGGCACCGGCGACTTCCGAATCAGCAGCGACAACCGCGGCACCCTCACGGGCAACGCCGTGACGAGCGGCTACCAATGGTTCCGGATCAACAACCAATACGCGCTGGGCGGCAGCACCACGAACCCCTACCAGGCCGGCAACAACGTTGTCCTGAACGCGGGCCGAGTCTTCAGCGATCTGGCCACCTACATTCAGAGCGACATCATCGTCAATTCCGACTCGGAAATGGGCAGCGCCACCGCGATGTGGAACGGACTCACGGTCAATCCTTACGCGTCGAATCCGAACAACACGCCCACCGTCGTTCGCACGAACAGCGGCACGATTATCTTTGCCAAGAGCGTGAACCTGCTCGCGCCGACCTCGCTCGCGGTGGAGACGAACCTGATCGGTTACGCCGGCCTCACCGGCTCGGGCGCGCTGCAAAAGTGGGGCGCCGGCATCCTCCAGTTCGGCGGCGATTCGTCGGCCTACACCGGCCCCACGGTGCAGGTGAATCAGGGCTCGTTGCTGCTCAGCAACGGCGTCGCGGCGCAGGCTTCGCTCGGCACGGCGCCGATCATCGTGAACCCCGGCGGCATCCTCCGCATGGCCTCGCCGGTGACGAACGCGATCACCATCCATAGCGATGGCGCAAACCTCGGCGTCCTCGGCCTCGACTACAATCCTGGCCCGGCCGGCGCGATCCCGAGCGTCACTTTCAATAGCAACGGCGGCCCGTTCAGCGGCACGCTTGCGGTCGACGTCGTCGGCTTCACCAAGGCCGTGGACATGGCCACGCTCGGCGGCGGCAACGCTTTCCTCGGCACGAATGCCAACGGCATCTACCAGGCCGCCACGCTCGGCGCCTCGGGCAATCTCTTCCGCCTCGGCACCGGCGGCGGCACGCTCAGCATCAACACGCCGGTCCTTGACAACACTGGCGGCGCGAACTCCGTGCAGATCGGCGCGGTCAATAACACCGTCGCCGCGCAGAGCATCAACCTCGGCAACAACGGCGGCACCATCGCCCTCAACAACGTCAACACCTACAGCGGCGGCACGCAGATCGTGCAAGGCGCCGCCCTGCAGCTTGGCGCGGTCGGCGCAATCGGCAGCGGCCCCATCACCTTCAATGGCGGGCAGATCCAGGCCGATGGCGGCCTCAGCCTCACCCGCGGCGTCGCTCCGCTTACGCTGGCGAACAGCGTGAGCATGATCGGCGATGCCAGCTTCGGCAACACGGGGGCCGACCTCGTGATCGGCAGCACGATCAACCTCGCGCCCGCGGTGGCGGCTTCTGGTGGATCGACCGTGCGCACCTTCACGCAGAGCATGACGGGCGGCATCGTCTACCTGAGCGGCGGGCTCAGCAACGGCTCCGCAGCCTCGAGCGTTTTGATCAAGGCCGGCGCCGGTCCGCTGGTCATCCGCAACGCCGCGGAAACGTCGGCTTACGCGCCTGCGCTCACGCAGATCAATGCGGGCACCATCCTGATCAATAGCGACACCACGATCCCGCTCAGCTCGCAGATCGTTCTCAATGGCAACAACGCCGTCGGCGCGATCGGTTTCTGGAACGCCGTCCCCGCGCAGCCCGTCTACAATTACTACGACAACGGCTTCGTCGGCGGTGTCGCGCCCACGCCGAATCCGGTTATCACGACGAACCGGAACTACCTCCTCACGAACCAGAACACCGCGGGCGGTTCGTTCGATATCGGCGCGGGCCTCACGCTCATCGAATCGGCCTCCGGCAACATGAGCGGCAGCGGCGTTCTCTTCAAAACAGGGCAGGGGACTCTCGTGCTGAACGGCGTCAATTCGATGTTGGCGACGCAGGTCAACGCGGGCGTCGTTTCCGTGAGCAACAACGCGAGCCTCGGCGACACCGTCGCCAATAGCGCGATCTTTTTCCTGAACAGCGGCAGCACCGCCGTCGTGCCGCCCGCGCTGCTGGTCACCGGCTCGTTCGCCACCTCCCGCGCCATCAACAGCCGCGCGAATGAAGGTGGCACCATCGACGTCGCCGCGGGCGCGACTCTTGCCTCTGCGGGCATCATCAATCTCGGCACCGGCACCTTTTTCAAGACCGGCCTCGGCACCATGCTGATCACCGCCGGTGCGCAGACTGGCGGGCCGTACACCATCAGCGGCGGCGGCACTTACGCCTCGATCACCAACCAGCCGTTCGCCACCAACTCGGTCGTCACGATCAACGGCGGCGCGCTGAGCTTGCTCCAGCCGGGCAATCCGGCGGCGGGCGTCTCAGTCGCCACCAGCGGCAACGTGAACTACGGCGGCGGCGCTTACCTCCGGCTGCAGGATTCGGCGCTCTTCGGCACGCAGCTCAGCACCACCGGCAGCCTCAGCCGCGCGAACCAGGGCACGCTCGTCATCCAGGCGACGAACAACCAGCTTGGTGTCACCGCGACGCGCGGTGAGCGGCTGCTCGCCACGAACGTGAACGGCGTCGCCAACGCCAGCGCGAATGTGAACGGCATCCTGCCCGGCCACATCGTGATGGCCGATGCCGCCGGCAATGCCTCCTTCGTCAGTTACGGCACCGCCGGGCAGGGCATCATCGCCGGCACGCCGACCACGGCGGTGACGAACTTCAGCGTCTCGAATCCGCTCGCCGTCGCGACGATCAGCGGCGCGCCCGCGGTCGTTCCCGCGGGCGGCTCCAGCATCTATGGAGTGGCCACCAGCCAGAGCATCAGCGGCGGCCTGTTGAAGATCGCGAGTCTCTCGAACACGAATGGCGGCGCCCTCCTCATCAACGGCGCCGGCGGGGCCGCGCCCACCATCAGCGCCAACATCACCTTCGACGGCACTGCGGCGGCCGGCGGCTCCACGCTCTCCGCGGAAGGCCTGCTCTACGTCTCCGGCGGCTACGCCGGCGGCGCGCCGGCCACCGTCAGCGGCAACGTCAACGCGAACGGCTTCGTGAAATTCGGGCCCGGCAACCTGCTGCTGAGCGGCAGCAATTTCATCGCGGGAAATCTCGCGGTGCAGCAGGGCACGCTGCTCCTCGGCTCGCAGGCCGCGGTTTCGCCGCTGCTCACGAACCTGATTCTCAACGACACCGGCACGTTCGACGTGAACGGCAAGGCGCTCGCCTTTGCATCCCTCGCGAATTCCACGGCGACCGCCGGCGGTTTCGTTACGAACAACAGCGCCACCCCCGGCCAGTTCATCGTCAACGGTGTGAGCACCTCGACCTTTGCCGGCCAGATCCAGGACGGTGCCGGCGTGCTCGGTCTCGAGAAATCGGGCACCGGCACGCTGATCCTCGCCGCGCAGAACGCGAACTTCACCAACGCCGGCAACAACACCTTCACCGGCGGTGTCACCCTCAATCAGGGCACGCTGCAGGTGAACAATCCGTTTGCGCTCGGCGGCGGCCCGGTGCTCGCTGGGCAGCCCGTGCCGCTCGGCACGCCCGGCGCCACCTTCGCTGCCACGGGCGACGTGAACCTCCTCGGCGGCACGCTCGCGCTGAAGAGCAACGGCGGCGGCATCAACGGCACGATCATCCTCGGCAATCCGACGACGAACGGCGTGAACGTCAACGTCCTCGGCCCGGTGACGATCGACGTTAACAACCTGTCCGCCAACACCGGCAATGCGTTCCAGGTCAATAACCTCACGCTCGGCAACAACACGCTCACCCTCAGCGGCGGCAACAGCTACCGCCTGCGCGTCGTCGGCGATGCCACCCTGGCCGGCGGCTTCGGCGTCATTCAGAGCAACTCGGACGGCCCGAGCGGCACGATGGAAATCGCCGGCCAGCTCACCGGTCCCGGCATGCTCGTGAAAACGGTCGGCATCCGCAACCGCACGCTCATCCTCTCGAATCCGACGAACGACTACTCCGGCGGCACGGTCATCAATGCCAGCAATATCCAGGTCACTGCGACCACCGGCACCCCGCTCGGCACCGGACCGGTGCTCGTCTCCGTCGGCGGCCAATTGCGCGTGGCGGCGCCATCGAGCCTCGGCGGGGCCAACCTCCTCGTCACCTCGCGCTTCAATGCGTACAGCAGCGTCACGCTCGATACGAGCTTCGATCCCGGCTCCGGTGGCACGAACTTCCTCACCGCGACGAATTTCAACAGCGCCTATCCGCTCAGCGTCGGCTTCTCCCAGCCGTATTTCACCACGCCGCTGGCTATGAACACCATCGGCAATGGGCGCGCCATGCTTACCGGCGGCGTCGCGGGTGGCGGCGGCGAATTCGCCTACGTGGCGCCGACCCTCGGCGCGGGCGCGGCCGATCCGCTGGTCCCTGGCCAGCCCGTCTACCGCCTCGCGGGCGGCTTCGATACGCTTGTCCTTTCCGGCCCCGACAACGTCCTGATCGACAAGGCCGCCACGCCGACCTTCGTCCAATTCGGCAACCCGCTCGGCATCAATGCCGGAGCGGCGAGCTTCGCGGGTGGCAACATCACGCTGCGCCAGTCGAACAGCTTCACTGGCGGCGCGCAGATTGCCAAGGGCACGCAGGTCACGCTCGACACCGGCGCCGGCCCGAATGGCCAAACGCCGCTTGGCACCGGCTTGGTGGAAATCTACGGCACACTCGCCACCGGAACGCCCACTGGCTTTGCGGGCGTCGGGTCGTTGGTGAATGCGTTCACCGGCACGAATGCGAATCAGCTCGTCATGCGCCCGGGCGGCGCGATCACCATCAACGATGTCGCGGGCTCGAACGTCGCGGGCGGGCAGGGCCGCTGGGCCGATGCCGTGCAGGTCGATTTGAATGGCGGCACCTTCCGCTTCAACGGCGCGGCGAATACACCTTCGTCCGAGACCATCGGCAATCTCAACGTCAGCAAGGGCGGCGTGGTCACGGTCGTCCGCGCCGCGGGCACTGGCTCCGCGACGCTCGTCGCCAGCACGCTCACTCGCGATGGCGTCGCCACGATCCCGATTGCCGTGGCGGCAGCGGGCAAGACCGGCAACGCCACGCTCCTCATCACCACCTCGGCCGCGGGCACGCTCGGCATTCCTTCCGCCACTCCCACCAACTTCGATCGCCTGGTCGTCACGGGCGGCATCGCCGGCATCGGCGGCCGCGCCGGCACTACCCTGAACGGCACCGCGGTGGTCAATGGCGGCATCGTCGCGCCGTGGATCATCGATGCGACGAATAACACCTTCGTCGGCTACAACCCGACGAACAGCGCCTACAACTACATCACCGCCACCGGCCAGGACACCGGCTTCCAGCCGCTCCTCGCGACGCTGCCGGCGGGCGTCGCCTCGAACGGCCAGATCGCCTACAGCAACTCGGTGCCCACCGGCGCCTTGCTCGCGGGCACGGGCTTGGAAACGGTCGATGTCACCGGCGCCATCACCTCGCTCACCGGCGGCGCCTCGAACATCTACGCGCTGCGCACCAACAGCAACATCTCGACCGCCGCGCCGGGCACGGCGAATACGCTCACCATCGCCAGCGGCGGCTTCATCGGCATCCCCGCCGCCGGCACCGCGATCACCGTCGGCCAGCTCGTCGCCAACGCCTCGCCCGCCCTTCTCACCGTCAACTTCGGCGCCGGCGGAAGCAAAGAGGCCATCCTTTACAATACCAACAACACCACGGTCACCTTCAACGCGACCATCAACGCGGCGGGTATCACCCGTATCTACCCGCTGGGCGCGAATTCGACCAACGTGGCGCTGACGGCGGTGAACAACATCACCGGCGCGGTCACCGTCAACGGCGGCCAGCTTTCGCTCCAGAACAGCCTCAACGGCCTCACCGGTGCTTCGCTGAGTGCGGTTTCGGGTCAGGACATCATCCTCAATGGCAGCAGCGCGGGCCTGAACACCGGCGTCCACCTGAATAACGACTTCTTCGTCGGCAATGGTGTCACGTCGATCCTCGCCTCCAGCCCGCGCACTGCCGGCACGCTCAATAGCGACATCTATATCAACGGCGACGCCAGCATCACGAACCGCTCCATCGCGAACGGCGACACCGGTTTCCTGCAGCACGTCAAGAGCCTCACCTTGGCGAATCTCGGCAGCAACCGGAACCCGATCAATCTGCTCCTCTACGGCACGTACGTAAACGGCACGACGGCGCTGGGCGGCAACAATAACAACATCCAGGTCGACTTCGGCAACCCCGGCATCTCGGTGCTCGGCGGGCCGGTCACCGGCGGGCTTCTCAGCAAGTACGGCAACGGCACGCTGCTCCTCGCCAGCGGCTCGAACACGCTCGCCGGCATTATCGTCCAGGGCAATTCGCCCGGCGCGCCGACCAGCCTCGTGGGCAGCCTTAGCCGCACCGGCACGCCGTTCGGCTCCGGCGCGATCACCGTCAATCCGGGCGGGCTGCTGCGCATCGCCGATTTGAGCAATATCGCGGGCAACACCGTCACCGTGATCACCGACAATGCCGGCCTCGGCGGCATCGGCCTCTCCTACGTCGCGGACCAGGCCGGCTTGCAGGCGCTCTTCGGCACCGGCGCGGGCAAGGTGAATCTCACCAGCACCCCGTCGCTGGCCGGGCTTGCCGGCTACACGGGCTTCAGCGGCTTCCTCGGCCTCGATGCCAGCACCTGGACGAGCAATCTCGACATCGCCGCCCTCGAATCTTCGATCGGCGCCGGGACGAAGCTCTACGTCGGCACGTCGATGAATACGACGCAGGTCTACTTCAATAGCGGCGCCATCAATTACCTCAGCCCGACCCTCGGCGTCGGCTCCGGGAATACGTATCGCATCGGCGGCGGCGGCAACCAGGGGTCGCTTGCGCTCGGCTCCGGCACGTACGAAAACGTGATCAGCGGCAACGCGGCCCTCGTCATCGGCGCGACCACCGGCCTGAGCACGGCGGCGCCCTCATACGTCAACGGCAACAACGGCTCGCTCATCCTCAGCACCCGCAATCCTGGCTACACCGGCACCGTCACGGTGAACCTGAATTCGCAGTTGTTCATCGGCACCGGGACTGCGCTGGCCAATGCCGCCGCAATCAATGTCAACGGCGGCGCGATCACACTGCTAAACAGCCAGACGCTGCCGAATGCGATTACCGTCACCGGCTCGGAGTTCGTGATCAGCCGCGACACCGGCAATGGCAACGTCGCCTTCAGCGGCCCGGTCAATCTCGCGCCGAACAACATCGGCGGCACCATCACCTTCAATGCCGCCGCCGATGGCCTCGGCTTCACCGGGATCATCTCCGACGGTTCCGGCACCAATCCGACCACCGGCATCAGCAACGTCATCAGAAGCTCGCCGCAGAATCAGAACAATCTCGGCTCGGTCATCTTCCACGGGCAAAACACCTATCGCGGCACCACCACGATCAACGGCGGCTTCCTCATGGCCGGCACGAACGTCCTCCCGAACCAGGACGGCGCCTTCGGCAACAGCGACACGCCGATCATCATCAGCTCGAACGGCGGCAACTCCGCCGGCCAGCTCGGCATCGCCGGCCAGTTCACCTTCGGGCGCAGCATTATCGCGAATGCCGCCGCGGGCAATGCGATCACCGCCATCCGCGGGCAAACCCTCCAGACTTCCGCGATCACCGGCGGCATCGTCACCACCGTGGCGACCGTCGGCGGCGGACTCGCCATCGATAACATTTCGACCGCGGCCGGCATCGGCGGCGTCATCGATATCCAAGGCCCGATCAGCGGCGCTGGCGCGATCCAGATTGGCAATGCCGGCCAGGCCATCGTCCGCTTCAGCGGCAGCGTGAACGGCCTCGGCGTCAATACGTACGCGGGCAGCACCAACATCTGGGGCGGCCGCCTGCAGATCGGTTCCGATACGAACTTCACCGGCCCGGCCTCCGCGCCCACCGCCATCTTCGCCGGCCCGCTGGGCACCGGCGCGCTCTTCCTTGGCCGCCAGGGAACCAGCACCGCCGGCGTCACCAACCAAGCGCCCACGTTCGTGCAAATCGACGCGTTCGGCGCCGACCGCACGATCGTGAACACGTTGGGCGCCATCAACCAGAACGGCGACACCACGATCAATTTCGGCGCGCACAACAGCCTCACCTTCACCTCCAACCTGGACATCAATTCGGATGCGACGCTGCGCATTCGCACGTTCAACGTGCTGACCACCCAGGGCGCCGTCACCTTTGCCGGCAATCTCACCGCGGGCGGCGCCGCCTTCGGCCGCCTCACCAAGACCGGCGCGGGCACCCTCGTTCTCTCCGGCACGAATACGATCAACTACGCCGCCTTGGGCAACCCGGTTGCGATCAATGCCGGCACGCTGCAATTCTCCACGGATGCGAATCTCGGCGTGGTCGGCACCACCGCGCACACCATCAATCTGGGCGGCGGCGTCCTGCAACTCGCCGGCGCGAATACCGTCACTTGGGCCGCGGCCAGCAGCAATCGGACGCTGAATCTGACGGCTGGCAGCGCGCTCAATGTTGTCGATCCCGCGGGCGTCATGCAGCTCGATACCGCCGTCACCGGCGTCTTCGGCCTCACCAAGATCGGCGCTGGGACGCTCCGCCTGAACAATTCCGCGAACGCTTCCACCAGCCTGACGCTGGGCGGCTTCCCCGTCGGCGGCGGCACCGTGAGCACCACGGCGCTCACCGGCACGCCGTTCGGTACCGCGGCTTCCACCATCGTCGTGAATAGCGGCACGCTCGCCATCGGCGGTGGCACCGCGGCGCAGGTGATCTCCACCACCTCGCTCGAAACGCGCGGCGGCGCCTACCTGCAGCTCACCAAGGGCGCCTTCGGAGCGGCCCTCACCGCCACCAGCGCCACGGTCGGCCTCACCCGCGGCACCACCGTCCCCGGTGGCACGCTCACCTTGCTCCCGTCCGCCATCGCCAATCTCGGCGCGGGCGCCGCCGCAACCTCGGAGAACTTCACCGCCGCGAACTTCGTCAACGGCGCCACCACCGCCACCCTCTTCGGCAACAGCAACAACCTGCTGACGTTCCCGACGGTGCATGTCCGCCTGCCGGGCGCCGGCCAGGACGCCAACTTCGTCCAGTACGGTGCGAACGGCTTCACGCTGCACACGAACACCGGCACCGCCACCCTCACCGGTGCGCAGGATGCGCTCCTCGGCAACATCGCCACCGGCACGAATGTCGGCGCCGGCCTCAACTCCGTCCTCGCCCTCCGCACCAGCGCCAGCATCGGCCAGACCGACGCCACCTCGCTCCTCAACATCGACAACGGCGGCCTCATCCTCAACGGCGCCTCCGGCGTCCAGATCACGTCGAACCTCAACTTCGGCGAGCTCCGCACCGGCACCACCACCGTGGGCGGCACCACGATCAGCGGAATGACGAATGCGCTCGATCTCGCCGTCGGCCAGGCGATTGCCGGCCCGGGCATCCCGGCGGGCGCCACCATCGCGACGATTCCGAACGCCACCTCGGTCACCATCACCCTGCCTGCCACCGCCGCCGGCACCGTGAGCCTCCAGACCCTTAAGGAAGGCGTGGTCTATGTCCGCGACGGCCAGTCCGCCACTTCCTCCATCGGCACGAATGCGCTGGCCACCTCCTTCAGCGCGGCAAACCTGACCAAGTCCGGCCCCGGCAACCTTCAGTTCTTCGGCACGAACAACGTCATGGCGCCGCTCGCGGCCGGCCTTCGCGTCCTCCAGATCAATGAAGGCGCGGTCCAGTTCCCGAACGGCCAAGCGACACTCCCCGGCGCCGGAGCCGCGCTCGGCATCCCCAATAGCAACGGCCTTATCCTCGTGAACCCGATGGATACCGGCACGTTCGACCTCATGGGCCAGAGCCTCACCGTCGCCGGCCTCGGCGTCGGCACCACCTCGCTCCTCACCGCTACGGGCAACGTCGCGAATTCCGTCTCCGCCACGCCGGTCACGCTCTCGCTGAACGGCAGCAATATCAGCACGCAGTTCAACGGCCTGATCAACGGCGCGAATATCAGCCTGGTGAAATCCGGCACCGGCACCCAGATCCTCGGCGGCAATACCCAGCCTGGCATCGGCGGGAATACCTACGCGGGCGGCACCACGATCAACGCCGGCAACATCACCAGCGCCAGCGGCGTCTTCGCCCCGCTCGGCACTTTGCAAGTGCGCGGCGTCAACACGCTCGGCACCGGCGGCATCACCCTCGCGGGCGGCATCCTCGAGTTCAACAACGCCATCGCCGGCAACGAGATCTATACGAACATTGCGGCCGTCCTCCAGGGCGGCAACAACGGCTACGATGTGCTCGTCCCGGCGAACGCGACCATCTCCACCCTCCAGGGCACGGCGACGATCCCGAACACCACCAGCCAGTTCGCCACGAACAACACGGTCAACTGGCAGGCGATCAACAGCCTCACCGTCAATGCGCCGGTGCTCACGTGGGCCGGCGGCAGCGGCAACGGTGTGCTCGTCAAAGGCACCACCACCTTCAATCAGCCCACCACGCTTAACACGGCCCAGCAGGCGCTCTTCGCGGGCACGCTGAACGCTGGCTCGAACAAGCTCACCAAAATCGGCGGCAGCACGCTCTTCCTCACCGGCACGGGCCAGGATGGCAACGCCGCGAACACCGTCGGCTCGTGGGATGTGCTGGCCGGCGTCCTGGAGGTTCGCCTCTCCGATGGCAGTGCCAGCCCGCTCGGCAATTCCGCCCCCATGAGCGTTCTGCTCGATGGCGGCACCTTCACCATCCGCCACGACGGCGACAATCTCTCCGATCCGCAGAACCTCTCCACGTTCAGCAACGTCAACCTGGTCAGCGGCTCGCTCGTTCCCGCGAGCAGCGCCAGCTACATCGGCAGCCTCAACTCCACCTTGAACGTCGGCACGCTCACCCTCTCCGGCGCGAACAAGACGATCCAGCTCAACCAACTGCAATTCGGCGGCCCGCTCGGCACGCAATTCCTCACGGTCACCACGCTCAATAACAACTACCCGGTCGAGTTTCTGAACGGCTTGACCATGGTGAAAGACGCCTACCTCTCGCTCACCAACACCACCGCGCCGGTGACGATCGACAGCCTGCTGAGCGGCAATGGCACTCTCTTCAAGCAAGGCGGCGGCGATCTCAATATCAACACGGTGGCCACCAACACCGGCGGCAGCGTGCTCGCCGTCGGCACGACGAACTTCGCCGCTTTCCAAGGCAATACCCGCACCCTGAACGACACCGCCAAGCTCGGCGCGGGCAACATCACCATCCAGCCCGGCGCGCTGATCCGCTTCAATAGCACGAGCAATCTCAATGGCGGCCAGCTCGTCGATGTCCGCAGCAATCTCGCCACCTACGGCGTGATCGGCATCGGCGACAATGTGCCGTTCAGCAGCTACAACCTCCGCACGCCGTTCGCGGGCGGCGTCTTCAGTAGCAGCCTGGTCACTTCGCCCAACACCGGCTCCGGCGTGCTCGCCATCAATACCGCCGGTTACACCAACACGGTGAACCTCGCCACGATCGGCGACGGCACCTGGTACCTGGGCTCCATGAACAATGGCGCCGGCGTCACCTCCTCGAGCAGCGTCAATGGCACCTACGCCGCCGCCACGCTCGGCGCCGGCAAACCGTACAATTTCGGCGCCGGCGATGCCCGCAATGCGGACCCCGTCTTCCGCCTCGGCGGCGGCGGAGCGATCCTCTACATCGGCGCGGCCAACGCGCTGGCCGATGTTTCCGCCACCACGAAGTCCTCGCTCGTCGTCGGCGGCCCGATCGCCAATGGCGGCGTCGGCACCATCGGCAATACCGCGGGCACCGTGCTGCTGAGCGGCAATCAGAGCTATACCGGCAAGTCGCTCGTCAACTTCAACAGCACGCTGGAATTCCGCGGCAGCATGGCCACCTCCGGCTACGATGCCTTCGGCACGCTGGCCGTGGCCGGCAATGGCACCTTCGCCGGCGGCCCCACGCCGCTCGTCCATCCCGGCTCGCTCATCCGCCTGGATAACACGTTCGATCTCCAGCCCGTCGCCGCCACGCAGGGCCGCTGGGGCGATGCCACGCCGGTCGCGCTCGATGGCAACACCTTCCGCCTCCTCGGCAACGCGGGCGCGGATATCCGCGAAACCGTCGGCCCGGTCACCGTCACCGGCCACGCCTTCCTCACGCCGCAGCGCGTCTTCACCAGCCGCGTCGCGGAGATCAACATGGCCTCGCTCGCCCGCAATATCGCGGTCGGCGGGATCACCGGGAACAACGGCTCGCTTTCCATCGAGCCCTCCACGGCCGGGCAACTCGGCACCGATGAGCGCGTCACGCTCGCGGGCGCCAATCTTGCCGCGCAAATCGCCGCCATCCCCGGCGGCACCGGCGGCAATATCGTGAGCGGCATGGTCGCCCCGTGGATGTACAACAACCGCGACTCGCAGTTCCTCACCTACGGCGAGTTCGGCTTCACCAACGCCGGCTTCACCGCGATCAATTCCACCGCCCTCACCGGCGGCACCGAGCGCCTCCTGGTCAACACGAACATCACGCAAACCGGCAACCTCGACGTCGCCGCCCTCCGCCTGGATACCAACACGGCTACGATCACCTCGGGCGGCTTCAACATCACCCTGCAAAGCGGCGGCCTGATTGCCACCCAGACCACGAACATCACGTCACCGATCATCTTCGCGCCGACGAACGCCTACGGCACACAGGGCGAAGCGATCATCCACCAGACTCTCGCGGCGTCGACCACCACCTTCAGCGGCGCCTTCACCGCCCCGAATGGCATCAGCAAGAATGGCGACGGCATCGTTCGCCTGAACGACATCGTCTTCAACAGCAACGTCGCACTGAACCGCGGCACCTTCCTGATCTCCACGGTGATCAACGCCGCCTCCGCTACCGCGAACGCCACCGCTGGCGGCACCGGCACGGTGGTCATGAACGGCGCGGGTTCCTCCCTCGGCTTGCTCGCGGGCGGCACCGCCGGCGCCACCTTCGCCAACAGCATCGTGGTCGAAGCGGGCAATCCGTTCGTCACCATCACGAACAACAACCAGCCCATCACCACCGTCGGCAGCCTAACCTTCGGCGGCTCCTCGGGCGATCAGGGCCAGACCGTCACCTTCAACGGCGGCAACACGATGCAGATCAGCGGCGCGACCAATCTCGGCCCCGCCGGCAACGTCATCCTGAATGCCAGCGGGTCGAACGCGATCCTTGCCGGCGTCGTCTCCGGCTCGGCCACGCTCGTGAAGGAGGGCGGCGCCATCCTCGCCCTGACCGGCAACACCACCGTGCCCTCCGGCGGCACTCAAGTGGTGCCCACCGCCTCCAACACCTTCACCGGCGGCGTCGTCCTCGCGGGCGGCACGCTGCAGCCGAACTTCGCCGCCACCCTCGCCGGCGCCGGCAACACGGTCGCGCCCACCGTCAACACGCTCGGCGCGAACAACATCACGCTCGTCACTGGCACGCTCAATCCGCGCGTCGATCAGACGAATAGCACGAACATCACCGAAGTGGTGCTCCTGCCGAACGCCCTCAACGTGGTCGGCAACGCCACCATCACTCCAGATCGTGTGACGGCGAACGGTGGCCAGGGCAAAACGATCGCCTTCTCCAGCCTGAACATCGGCGGTCAGACGCTGAGCATTGGCTCCACCAACGCCTACCGCACGCAGTTCAACGCGACCACCCTCACCAGCGCGCCGACCTTCAACCTCGGCGGCGACACCATCTTCAACGGCAACGTGAGCGATGGCGGCGCGGCGCTCCCGATCGTCAAGACCGGCGGCAGCACCGTCTGGTTCAACGGCGCCAACAGCACGTTCAGCGGCGGCCTCTTCGTCAATCAGGGCGCGCTGCGCTTCGGTCTCGGCGGCGCCGGCACCGTCACCAGCGCCACGGCCCAAGCCGGCACCGGCAACATCACCATCAACGCCGGCGCGCAGATCCAGTTGGAGAGCCTCTCCAATATCAATCTCCTCGCCGGCCAGAAGATCGCCGTCCGCAGCGTCCCGCAGACGCTCGGCAGCGTGTTGCTGAACTCGGTCTTCGATCCCACCAGCGCCATCACTTCCGATTCGAGCGGCTTGCTCATCATCCCCGGCGCCTACACGTTCCCGCTGAACATGGCGGCCATCGGCGATGGCACCTTCCAGCTAGGCACCACTGCGAGTAACACCTACGCCGCCCCGTCCCTCGGCGCCGGCGCGGGCAACGTCTACCGCGTGGGCGGCAACGGCCAAGCGCTCACCTTTACCGCCGGCTTCGACAACGTCCTCACTGGTGCCAACCGCCTCCAGGCCGGCTCGCTCGCTTCCACGGCCACCGTTCAGCTCAACAACAGCAACAACTACTCCGGCGGCACCACCATCGTCCGCGGCTCCACCGCGCAGTTCCTCACCAGCAATGTGGGTGGCAACACCTTCACCCCGCTCGGCTCCGGCGCCGTCGATGTCTTCGGCCAGGCGCTCGCCTTCGGCAGCAGCGCGAACTTCAACCAGAACGCCTTCACCATCCACCCCGGCGCGACCATCCGCTCCGATAACACCAGCAGCGCCTCGCTCACGGGCACTTCGACGGCCTTCACCGCCAATACCGTTACCGTCCCCAGCGTCCTCGGCCTCGCGGTTGGCATGTCCGTCACCGGCACCGGCGTCGGCGCCAATGCGGTGATCACGAACATCGCCGGCAACGTCGTCACGGTTTCGAATACGACTTTCACCGCGAACACCGCGCTCACGTATGCGTCGAACGACCGCTGGTCCGATGGGACGGCTTTGGCCCTGAACGGCGCCAATATCTCGTTCAACGGCCTCACCAATCAGACCTCCACGGAGGTTTACGGCAACACCACCTTCGGTCGCGGCACCCGCATCGTCCTCACCAGCGCCGGCACCGGCCAGGTTCAGGTCACCGTCCCGAATCTCGCCCGCACCGCCGATGGCACGAACAACGGCACGATGGTCTTCACCACCGGCGCGGTGAATCGCCTCGGCCTCACCGCTGCCGCGAACAGCGAGCGCGTCCTCGCCACCGGCGCCGCGCCGATGCTTGCTGGTACCGCCAACGCCGGCGCTGGCTCGCCCTCCGCCATCGCCCCGGCGTGGTTCATCGATGGCAGCGCGATCACCTTCGTCACCTACGATGCCACCAGCGGCTTCCGCACTGTCCTCAGCACCGCCACTCCCGCGGCGGGCCAGACGGCCTACAGCCGCATCGTCCCGGCCGGCACCTTCCCCGGCGGCATCAACGGCACCGAGGTCATCGACGCCAATGGCGCCGTGACCCTGCTCGATAATCCCGTCCTCTACAGCCTGCGCGCGCAGTCGAACATCAGCAGCGCCGCAGGCCAGGTAAATACGATCACCCTTTCTAACGGTAGCGTCGGTGGCGGCTTGCTCGTGAGCGCCGCATCCACGATCAACCCGAACCTGAAGTTCGGCTCCACCGGCCAGTTCGAGGCGCCGATCTACGTCCACACCGGCATCACCGCCGTGCTCAATGGCGACATCAGCGCCACCGGCATCACCAAGTTCGGCACCGGCGCGCTCCAGATCAACAAGGACCAAAGCGACGCCGCCCGTGGCGCCGGCAACGGCCTCTCCAACGGTTGGGTCGTCAACGAAGGCCAGCTCACCGTCAACGCCTTCGGCGCGCTGGGCAACGCCGTCGCCAGCAACACGATCGCCCTCAACGGCAGCGCCAGCGGCGCTCCCACCCTCGCGCTCATCGCGAACCAGGGTAACACCGGCGGCGCCACCTACACCTCCGGCACCATCAAGGCCTACGACAACGCCGTCATTACTTGGGATCCGCAGGCCGACGACCGCACCCAGACCATCTCGAATATCGTCATTGGTTCCACCGGCGGCAGCGCGCTCGACGCCCAGCTTCGCATCAATAACAACCGCTCCCGCTCCATCCTCATGGGCGGCACGCTCACCATCCAAAACGAAGCGGGCGCGACCAATGGCGGCGCGATCATCAACGTCGTCGCCACCGCGCAAGGCGGCGGCATCACGAATGGCACCAGCTCCGGCTTCTCAGTCGCGAGCCTCGCCAGCCCGACCACGGACACGCACCTCACCAAGTGGGGCTCGGGCATTCTCTATATCCGCGGCGCGAGCACCTACACCGGCCCGGTCAGCATCGAGCAGGGCGCCATCCAGATCCTGAATGCCACGTCTCTCGGCTCGGGCGCGGTCACCGTGAAGCGTAACGGCGTCCTCGACATCAACACCACCGGCTACACCGGCGCGCCCACCTACCAGGCCGGCAGCACCGAGCGTTGGACCGCCGACGGCGCCCGCACCGGCACCCTTGATCTCGGCGGCGCCACCGTCCAAGTCGCCAACGACCAGACCGGCACCACGCCGACCACGATCACGCTGAACGGCGGCGGCATCGAAGGCTTCCTCCGCACCGACGATCTCCTCAACGGCCGCAACAACGGCGCCGTCTACCGCACCGTTGGCACGGCGACCAGCTTCGTTCTGGCGGGCAATTCCTTCGTCGGCCAGGGCATCACTGGCGGCATCAACGGCCTCGACAATGGCGCGGTCGCCAACATCGCGAACCCGTTCTCGAACGCCGCGAACGGCGTGCTCCTCGAGATCAAGGGCGCGATCAGCGGCCCCGGCAGCCTCACCAAGCAAGGCTACGACGCCGTCACGCTCTCCGGCGCGAACACCTACGCCGGCGGCACCTTCGTCAATCTCGGCACCCTCCGCGCCGGCGCGGCCAACGTCATCCCGGCCAATGGTCTCCTCAGCACGACCGGCAGCGGCATCTTCGACCTGAACGGCTTCAATCAAGCCATCGGCAAGCTCACCTCGCCCGCCTCCGGCCTCACGGCCGCGACCACGAATCTCACCGGCAGCGGCTACATCACCAATTCCGGCACCGAACTCCGCACGCTCACCGTCGGCAGCGGCTCCACCGGCGATTCGGTCTACGGCGGCGTCATCCAGTACAACGTCGGCCTCGCCAAGACGGGGTCGAATAAACTGACGCTCACCAACATTAACACGTACGCCGGCGACACCGCCGTCGGCCAGGGCACGCTTCAGGTCACGCATGCCACTGCGGGCGTGATCGACGGCATCGGCGGCACCCGCAGCCTTACCGTCGCGGGCGGCGCCATTTTCAATCTCCTCACCGGCGTCAACGCCAGCGAGACGATGACCCTCGCCGCGCTCACCGGCACCGCGCTCACTCTCAACACCGGCAGCACGCTCGGCTTCGAAATCGGCAGCCCCGGCTTCGGCAGCAAGCTCGCCCTCAACAGCGGCGCCACCGCGAGCGTCAACGGCGCGGTCGCCCTCGATATCTACGGCATCTCCGGCAGCGCTCCTTCCGGCGCCTACACCGTGCTGAGCGCGCCCGGCGGCGGCCTCACCACGAGCGGTGGCTCCTACGTGCTCGGCGCCGTCTTCAACAACACGAACTTCACCGTCAGCAACGTGGTGCCGCAATCGGACACCCTCGTGCAGGTTACCACCACGGCCGCCGCGGCCCTCACCTCCGCCTATTGGACGGGCGGCCTTGCCGGCAATCCCAACGTGCTCGCCGCGTCGAACGGCTCCACCGCCAGCAACTGGGTCACCTCTATCGGCGGCGGCGCCACCGCGCTCATCCCCGGCATCGGCACCGACATCTTCTTCTCCGCCACCAGCAGCGTGAACCAGGACAACATGGTCCTCGGCGCCGACATGAGCGTGAAGAGCGTCACGATCAATAACTCCAACACCGCCGTCCCGGTGGTGCTGCAAGCCACCGGCGGCCACTCGCTCACCATCGCGGATGCGGCGGCGATCACCGTCAACTCCGGCGCCGTCGCGAGCACGTTCAACAACAGATTCGTGCTCAGCGCGCCGACCGCGACCATCGCCGTCAACTCGGCCCCCGCCAATCCGCTCACCATCAATGGTGCGATCAGCGGCGCCGCCATCACGAAGACCGGCACCGGCACGCTGGTCCTCAATGGCCTCAACACGCACACGGGTGTCACCACGGTCAGCGCCGGCATCCTGAGCGTGGGCAATAACGGCGCGCTCGGCACCGCCGATGGCACCGCGGCGACGAAGTCGGTGGTCTCCACTGGCGGTTCGCTCGAGCTGCGCAATGGCGTCACCATCAGCAATCTCGAAGCGCTCGACCTCAACGGCGCCGGCAGCTCCACCAATGGCGCCCTCCGCAACCTGAGCGGCAACAATAACTACAGCGGCCCCATCACGCTCCTCGGCGCGTCCACCATCCAGTCCGACGCCGGCCTGCTCACGCTCAACAACCCGACGGCCGCCATCGCCGCCACCACCCTCGCCCTCACCGTCAGCGGCGCGGGCGACACCGCGATCACGACGCCGATCACCGGCACTACCGCCACCCTCACCAAGACCGGCGCCGGCACGCTCACCCTCTCCGGTGCGAACACCTTCACGGGGCTCACCACGGTCAGCGCGGGCACCCTCGCCTACGGTGCGAACAACGTCCTCTCCACCGGCCCGGTGACCGTCAACGGCGCCACCGCCGTCCTCGCCCTCGGCGCCGACCACATCGATACGGTGGGTATCGTCACCCTCGATGGCGGCGGCGCGATCACCGGCACCGGTACGTCCGCGCTCACCAGCACCGGCACGTTTGAGGTCAAGAGCGGCTCCGCCAGCGCGATTCTCGCGGGCGCCGTGGCGATGAACAAGACGACCACCGGCAGCGTTATCCTCACCGGCGCGAACACTTTCACCGGCCTCACCACCATCAGCGCCGGCGCCCTGCGCATCGGCAGCAACACCGGTCTTGGCACCACCGCCGCCGGCACCAGCGTCACGAGTGGCGCCGTCCTCGAGTTGTTCAACGACATCACCGTCCCCGCCGAAACGCTGGCCCTCAATGGCGCCGGCCTCACCGCCGCCCCCGCCGGCGCGCTGCGCAACGTCTCCGGCAACAACACCTACGGCGGCGCCATCACGCTCGGCTCGGCTTCCACCATCCAATCCGACGCGGGCCTGCTGACGCTCAACAATCCGACGGCGATCGCCGCCACCACCTTCGGCCTCACCGTCGACGGCGCCGGCAACATCGCGATCCCGACTCCGATCACGGGCACCAGCGCCACCCTCACCAAGACCGGCGCGGGCACCCTCACGCTCTCCGGCACGAATACCTACGCCGGCCTCACGACGATCAGCCAGGGCACTCTCGCCTACGGCGCGAGCAATGTCACCGCCACCGGCCCCGTCACCGTCAATGGCGCCACCGCCGTCCTCGCGCTCGGGCTGAACAACTCCGACAGCGTCGGCACCGTCACCCTCGACGGCGGCGGCAGCATCACCGGCAGCGGCACTTCCACTCTCACCAGCACCGGCAGCTTCGAGCTGAAGAGCGGCTCCGCCAGCGCCATCCTCGCCGGCGCGGTACCGCTGAATAAGACCACTTCCGGCACGGTCATCCTTTCCGGCGCCAACACCTACAGCGGCAACACCTCGATCTCCGATGGCACGCTGCAGTTGGGCGCGAGCAACGTCATCCCCGATGGAGCGGGCAATGGCAACGTCTCCATCGGCGCCACCGGCAAGCTCGATCTCAAGGGCTTCAACGAAACTGTGAACGGCCTCACGGGTGCCGCCGGCTCGCTGATCGACAACTCTGCCGCCACCCCCTCCATCCTCACGGCGGGCGGCAACGACCAGGGCGGCACCTTCGCCGGTGTGATCCAGAATACCGGCGCCGGCGGCCTGTCGCTGACCAAGGCGGGCGCGGGCACGCTCATCCTCACTGGCGCGAATACTTACAGCAACGGCACCACCATTTCGGGCGGCGTCCTCCAGATCGGCGCGGGCGGCGCCACCGGGTCGATCACCGGCGATGTCGCGAACGACGCCACCCTGACGTTCAACCGCAGCAACGCGCTCACCTTCGGCGGCACGATCAGCGGCTCCGGCGCGCTCAATCAGCTTGGCGCCGGCACGCTCACGCTCACCGCGAACAACAGCTACAACGGCGCCACTTCGGTCACCGCGGGCGCTCTCTTCGTCAATGGCGCGCACAGCGGCGCCGGCCCCGTCACTGTCAGCAATAGCGGCACGGTTCTCGGCGGCAGCGGCTCGCTCGCCGGCCCGGTCACGCTCGGCGCCAATACCTTCATCGCCCCCGGCTCGGCCGCGGGCGTCGTCGGCGCCTTTGCCCTTGGCGGCGGCATCACCTTCAATGCGGCCAGCACGTACACGGTCGATCTCGGCGCCGGCGCGAACAACGCCGATCGGCTCAACATCACCGGCGCACCGGCCCTCACCGGCAACCTCAGCTTCAATCTTCTGAGTGCCCCCGATCAGGGCAAGTATGTGCTCCTGACCAGCACGGGAACCCTGAGCGGCGCCTTCACCGGCACCATTCCCTCCAGCTACACCATCAGCTACCTCGCCAATGAGGTGGACCTCATCCACCGCGCCGACCAGACTTTCGTCCGCTCGGCGCCGGCCGCGACCGTCAATGCGTTCATCAACACCAACATCAGCCTCAGCGGCCTGCTGACGAACATCGCGCCCGTCGATTCCACCGATCTCGCGGTGAGCCTCTCCTCCACCGGCACGCTCTCCGTCGTTTCACTCGCTTCCAGCACCGGCAGCTCGGTCGTGGTCGGCACGCCGTCCACGATCACAGGCACGATTCAGACCGGCGCCACCGCCGGCACTGGCAAGCTCTGGGAAGTCACCAATACCGACGCCGCGGCGGTCACCACCACGCAGGCGATCAACGGCTTGGTGAACGTGTTCAACCACGGCACGCCCACCAAATCGCCCACCTCCACGCTCGACTTCGGCCGCGTCCTGACCGGCTCCACGCCGGCCGCGCTGAGCGTTACGATCGCCAATGGCACGGTTGGTTCGCCGGTGGCGAATACCGGCGGCATCACTTGGACCGCGGGCTCGCTCTCTGCCGGCTTCACCGGCGGCGGTGCGAATAGCGCGGGCGTCATCGCCAGCGGCAGCGGCGCCACCTACAACTACAACCTCGATACCAGCAGCGCCGGCCTGAAGACCGGCAGCCAGACGTTCACCTTCGCCGACGACGCTACCATCCTCGGCGCCGGAGCCCTCGGCAGCATCGTGGTGGACGTGACCGGCAACCCGGTCAACCAGCGGACCTTCGGCAGCCCGGCAACGTTCAACCTCGGCCGCGTCCTCCTCGGCACCGCGTTCAACACGAGCGCGACCATCACCACCGCCGGCCTGCACGCGGTCACCACCGATTCCACGCTCGCGGCCTATGCTGGCAGCGCGATCAATGGCCTCACCCTCAGCGGCGGCCCTGACGCCATCCTCGGTACCAACGCCACGGACAACATTCTCCGTAGCATCACCGGCATGCTCACCGGCCCGGCTGGCACGCAGTCCGGCACTTTCAATCTGAATGCCACGGACGAGCTCGCCGGCGCGGTTTCCAACGCCGCCAGCGTGAGCTTCACCGCGAATGGCGTGAACCAGCGCCTCTTCACCAACCCTGGCATCGTCAATTTCGGCCGGGTGCTCAATGGCGCCGTGCTCAGCCAGGGGGTGATGATCACCACCAGCGGGCTGCACGCCACCACCACCGATTCGACGCTGCTGGCTTACGGCGGCAGCGCGATCAACGGTCTTACGCTCACCGGCGGGCCGGATGCGATCCTCGGCACCAACGCGAATGACACGATCAATCGCACGATCAGCGGCACCTTTAGCGGCACCGGGGTGATCAATGGGACGTTCAACCTGAACGCCACCGATGAGCTGGCCGGCGCGGTCACGAACGCGGCGGCGGTGCAGTTCACGGTGAACCAGGTGAACCAGCGCACCTTCGGCAGCCCGGCCACGGTCGATCTCGGCCGCGTGCTGCTCGGCACCTCGTTCAACCAGGCCACGACGATCACCACGAGCGGGCTGCACGCCGATACCACCGATTCCACGCTCCTCGCTTACGGCGGCAGCGCGATCAATGGCCTCACGCTCAGCGGCGGGCCGAACTTCATCGATGGCAGCATCGCCTCGAATAACATTGGCCGCACCATCACCGGCACGCTCGCCGGCCCGGCGGGCACGCTCACCGGCACGTTCAATATGAACGCCACCGATGAGCTGGCCGGCTCGGTCACGAATGCCGCGAGCATCAGCTACACGGTCAACGGCGTGAACCAGCGGCTCTTCACCAGCCCGGCCACGATCGATCTTGGCCGCCGCCTGATCGGCTTCGCGGTCAATCAGAACGCCACGATCACCACCTCGGGGCTGCACGCCACCACCACGGATTCCACGCTAGCCGCCTACGCGGGCGGGACGAGCAATGGCCTCACCCTGAGCGGCGGCCCCACCTCGATCCTCGGCGCCAACGCCAGCGATAACATCGTCCGCAACATCAACGGCACGCTCACCGGCACGGCGGGCAGCACCGTCAGCGGCACCTTCAATCTGAACGCGACCGATGAGCTCGCCGGCGCAGTCACGAATGCCGCGAGCGTCTCGTACACCGGCACCGCGATCAACAAGCGCGCCTTCACCAGCCCCGGCCAGATCGATTTCGGCCGCGTCCTGCTCGGCAGCGCGCTCAGCCAGGGCGCCACCATCACCACCTCCGGCCTGCACGCCACCACCAGCGACAGCACGCTGGCCGCGTACAGCGGCAGCGCGATCAATGGGCTCACGCTCACCGGCGGCCCGTCCGTGATCAACGGCGCCAATGCCAGCGACAACATCAACCGCACCGTCAGCGGCAATCTCACCGGCACCGCGGGCATCCTCACCGGCACGTTCAATTTGAACGAGACCGATGAAATCGCGGGCGTCCTCACGAATGCCGCGTCGGTCAGCTACACGGTGAACGGCGTCAATCAGCGCCTCTTCACCAACCCGGCCACCGTCGATTTCGGCCGCGTGCTCAATGGCGCCACGCTCAGCCAGAACGTCATCATCACGACCAGCGGGCTGCACCTCACCACCACCGATTCGACGCTCCTCGCTTACGCCGGCAGCACGATCAACGGCCTCACCCTCACCGGCGGCCCGAGCTTCATCAATGGCACGAACGCGAGCGATAACATCAGCCGCACGATCAGCGGCACCTTCAGCGGCACCGGCGTGATCAATGGGACGTTCAACCTGAACGCCACCGATGAGCTCGCCGGCGCGGTCACCAACGCCGCCGCCGTCAGCTTCACGGTGAACCAGGTCGCGCAGCGCCTCTTCACCGGCCCCGGCACGGTCGACCTCGGCCGCAAGCTCCTCGGCGCCACGATCAACCAGAACGCCACGATCACCACGAGCGGCCTGCACGCCACCACCACCGATTCGACGCTCGCCGCTTACGCCGGCAGCGCCATCAATGGCCTCACGCTCAGCGGCGGACCGAACCAGATCCTGGGCACGAACTCGAGCGACAACATCGTCCGCAACATCAATGGCACGCTCACCGGCACCGCCGGCACGCTCACCGGCACCTTCAACCTGAACGCCACCGATGAGCTCGCCGGCGCCGTCACCAACGCCGCCAGCGTCGCTTACACCGTGAACGGTGTGAACCAGCGCGCGTTCACGAACCCGGGCACGCTCGCCTTCGGCCGCCTCGTGATCGGCAATGCGCTCTCCGCGCAGAACGCGGTGATCACCACTGCCGGCCTGCACAACGTCACCACCGATTCCACGCTCCTCGCCTACAGCGGCAGCGCGATCAACGGGCTCACCCTCAGCGGTGGCCCGACCTCCATCGACGGCAGCGCCGCGAGCAACAACATCACCCGCGCGATCGGCGGCACCGTCACCGGCACGGCCGGCAACGCGATCGGCGGCACCTTCAATCTGAACGCCACCGACGAGCTCGCCGGCGCGGTCACCAATGCCGCCAGCGTCACCTTCAGCGGCACCGCGGTGAACGCCCGCACCATCACCAATCCCGCCACGACCAGCATCGGCCTCGTCCACCAGGGCGCCTCGGTGAGCGGCAGCACGAACGCCTTCAGCAGCACCGGCCTCGTCGCGGCCACCACCAGCACGCGCGTCGCCGCGACCGGCTCCACCTCCAACGGCATCACCGTCACCGGCAGCGCCACCGATCTCGATGGCAGCGCGTCGCCGCAGACCGGCACCCGCAACTTCAGCGGCGCGTTCAGCACGCCCGGCCCGATCAGCGGCGCGATCACCGTCGGCGTCACCACGCTGGAAAATGGCGGCGCCGGCCTGCTCAACGAGAGCGCCTACGCGCCGGTGAGCATCGCCTACAGCGCCGATGTTTACTCCGGCAAGGCCCAGTGGAACAACACGGGCAGCGCGAACTGGGACAACCACAGCAACTGGAAAGACACGCTCTCCTCCGTGCTCGCCGGCACCCCCGGCCTCGCCGGCATCGCGGGCGACACCGCGCTCTTCTCGAGCGGCATCACCAGCAACACCGTGGTCTCCCTCAATGGCGTCAGCCCGGTGGTCAGCGCGGTCACCTTCAACAACGCCGCCAACACCTTCACCCTCGCGCAGGGCAGCGGCGGCACGCTCACCCTCGACAACGGCGCAAGCGCCGCGACGATCACCAACACCGCCGGCAATCACACGATCAGCGCGCCGGTGCAGATGGCGAGCGACACCACCGTCTCCGTCGCCAATACGCACGGCCTCACGCTCTCCGGCGCGGTCGGCGGCGCGAAGGCGCTCTCCAAGACCGGCGGCGGCACCCTGGTGCTCAGCGGCCCGAACACTTACAGCGGCGCGACCATCATCACCGGCGGCGTGGTGAGCATCGGCGCGAGCAACAACCTCGGCAACGCCTCGGCCACCAACACGCTCGCCATCACCAACGCCACGCTGCGCAACACCGGCGCCGCCGTCGATCTCGGCGCGAACCGCACCATCGCGATCACCGGCACCGGCACCATCGAATCGACCGGCGCGAATGTCCTCACCCTCCCCGGCGTGATCAGCGGCGGCGCCTTCACCAAGGCCGGCAGCGGCACGGCGGTCCTCAGCGGCGCAAACACCTACAGCGGCGCCACCACCATCGGCGCGGGCCTCGTCAGCATCGGCGCCAGCAACAATCTCGGCGACGGCTCGGCCACCAACACCATCGCGATCACCGACGCCACGCTGCGCAACACCGGCGCCGCCGTCGATCTCGGCGCGAACCGCACCATCGCGATCACCGGCACCGGCACCTTTGACGTGACGGGCGCGAACGTCCTCACCGCGTCCGGCGTCGTGAGCGGCGGCAACGTCACCAAGACCGGCCCCGGCGCGCTGGTCCTTAGCGGCACGAACACCTACACCGGCCTCACCTCCATCGATGGCGGCGAAGTGCGCGCTTCGATCGAAGCGAACCTCGGCGCCACGCCGGCCTCGCCCACCGCCACGAGCCTCACGCTCAATGGCGGCAAACTCCGCGCCACGGCCACCTTCGGGCTCAGCGCCAATCGCGGCGTCACCGTCACCACCCTCGGCGGCGGCATCGAGACCAACAGCGGCGTCACCCTCACCATCGCCGGCCCCATCGCCGCCTCCGCGAGCGGCACGCTCACCAAGACCGGCGCCGGCGCGCTCACCCTCACCGGCACCACCGGCACGAACACGCTCAACGCCAGCGTCGCCGCCGGCACGGTGAACTTCGGGGCCGGGGACACCACCGCCGCCAACCCGAACCACCGCCTCCTCTCGCTCAGCGTCGCCGCGGGCGCCAATGTCACCATCACCTCCGGCGGCAACAAAGTCCTCAGCACCGGCGCCCTTACCCTCGACTCCGCGGCGACCCTCGACCTCACCAACAACGCCCTCATCGTCGACGGCGGCGGCAGCGTCTTCGCCTCGCTCGATGCCTCGATCACCAGCGCCTACAACACCGGCCTCTGGGATGGCCCCGGCCTCCGGAGCTCCGCCGCCGCGAGCGATGCGCAGTACATCACCGCCATCGGCATCCTGAACAACAACCTCGGCGGCACGGCCATTTACGACGGCAGCAACCCGTTCATGGGCGGCCGCAATCCGGGCCTGAACTCGATCCTCGTCCGCTACACCTACTACGGCGACACCAACCTCGACGGCACCGTCACCGGCGCGGACTACACCCGCATCGACAGCGCCTATAACCTGCTCCACGACACCGACCCGCTCAACGATCCCGCGATCAACTGGCTCAACGGCGACTTCAACTACGACAACGCGATCGACGGCATGGACTACTCGCTGATCGACACGGCCTACGCCTTCCAAACCGGGGCCCCGCTCTCGCCCGAGCTCCTCGGCTCCCGCCAGGCCCAGTTCGGCGACAGCTACACCGGCGGCCTCCCGCTCGCCGCCGTCCCCGAGCCCGCCTCCACCGCCCTCCTCGCCACCGGCGCCCTCCTCCTCGGCGCCTTCCGCCGCCGCCGCAAGAGCTGATCGATGACGCGGGACGGCTGGGTTTGCCGGAGGAGTTGCACGCAAATGTAAGTATGCCGCGCGGATGATTTTCGCTAGGCTGCGCGGGCCATGATTGCTCTTCCGCACCGCATCATCTTCATCGCTGTACTGCTCTCATGCATCGGCAGCGGCCTGGCCAAGGAGAAGCCGCAGGCGGCGGCCGGCAAGACGGGCACGATCAGTCTGCTGGGAGGAAAGTTGACGCTGGAGCTGCCGGCGGACTTTGTGCCGGAGAAGCAATTGGAGGCGAAGCAGTCGATCGCCGAGTTCAAGGCGCGCAAGGGGACGGCTTGGGGGAGCGTGACGCGCGGCACGGGAGGGGTGACGCCGGAGCGGCTCCCGACGTGGATGGAGGCCAAGTACATGGAATACGACAAGAGCTTGCCGGCGGAGCTCAACTTGCGTTGGCTGCGGAGGGAGCTGGTGACGATCCGCGGGAGGCAGTGGGCGGATTTGCGCTTCGTGCCGACGCCGAAGGGCGGGAAGGATTACCAGAAGAGCCCGCTCTATACCCGCTTTCTCGCGACGAGCTTTGAGGGCCAGTTGCTGGAGATCCATTTCACCACGAACCTCGAGACCGATCCGGCGCTGAAGGCGAAGATCGATCGGACCATGGATTCCGTGAGGCTCGCGCCGTGAGGGCCTTCGCCTCTCCTTGGGAGCCGCTCAGGCGAGGACGCCTTTCACCACCTTGCCGTGCACATCGGTGAGGCGATAGTCGCGGCCCTGGTGGCGGTAGGTCAGGCGCTCGTGGTCGATGCCGAGGAGGTGCAGGACGCGTGGCGTTGAGGTCGTGGATGTGCACGGGGTCGCGCACGATGTTGTAGGAGAAGTCGTCCGTCTCGCCGATGACGGCGCCGCGCTTTCACGCCCGCGCCGGCCAGCCAGACGGTGAAGCAGCGCGGATGATGGTCGCGGCCGTAGTTGGTCTGCGTGAGCACGCCCTGCGAATAGACGGTGCGGCCAAATTCGCCGCCCCAGACGACGAGCGTGTCGTCGAGCAGGCCGCGTTCCTTGAGCTCGCCGAGCAGCGCGGCGGTCGGCTGGTCGGTGTCGTAGCACTGGCTCTTGATGCCGCCGGGCAGGTTGTTGTGCTGGTCCCAGCCGCGATGGTAGAGCTGGATGAAACGCACGCCGCGCTCGGCGAGCCGGCGGGCGAGGATGCAGTTGGCGGCGTAGGTGCCGGGCTTGCGCGACTCGGGGCCGTAGCGCTCGAAGACGGCGGCGGGCTCGCTCGAGAGATCGGCCAGCTCGGGCACCGAGGCTTGCATGCGGAAGGCCATCTCGAACTGGTCGATGCGCGTCTGCGTCTCCGGATCCTGGTAGTCGTCGAGCTTGATGCGGTTCAGCGCGCCGAGATCGTCGAGCATCGCGCGGCGGCGCTCGGTGGTGATGCCGGGCGGGTTCGAGAGAAAGAGCACGGGGTCCTTGCCGGAGCTGAAGCGCACGCCCTGGTACTTCGCCGCGAGGAACCCCGCGCCCCACATGCGCTCGTGCAAGCGGCTGCGCATTCGTGGCGCCGCTCGGGCGCGAGATCATGACGACGAACGCGGGCAGATTCTCATTCTCCGCGCCGAGGCCGTACGCGATCCACGAGCCGAACGAAGGCCGGCCGCCGATCTGGTGGCCGGTCTGCAGCATCGTCATCGCGGGATCGTGGTTGATCGCCTCCGTATGCAGCGAGCGGATGAGGCAAAGCTCGTCGGCGATGCGCGCGGTGTGCGGCAGCAGCTCGCTCATCCAGTGGCCGGCCTGGCCGTGCTGCGCGAACTTGAAAACCGACGGCGCGATGGGGAAACGCTTTTGATTCGCGGTCATGCCGGTGAGCCGCTGCTCGCCGCGGACGGAGTCCGGCAGATCCTTGTCGAATTGCGCGCTCGAGACCCGGCTTGTAATCGAAGCAGATCGAGCTGCGACGGCGCGCCCCGCCTGCGTGAGCTAGATGACGCGCCGCGCCTTCGGCGCAAAGTGCGGCAGCCTCGGCAAACCGCCGGCCGCGAGCGCGCGCGGATCGAGCAGCGACCCTAGGGCCGCCGCACCGAGGCCGGCGCTGGTGCGGCCAAGAAACTGCCGGCGCGTGAGGTGAAGCGGGAGATCGTGCGGATTCATGGGGGTTCCTCGTTATTCAGCCTGAATCATTTGATTGCTCTGCTGCTGTGTAGCGAACCCAATCCCGCAGGGATCGCATTTGACGGCGTAGGCGTGAGGGGTAACGATGCGCTTGTGAAAGCGACAATCTCTGCGGATGGAACATTGGCGCTCCCGGAGGAGCTGCGCCGCAACCGTCTCTTCGAGGCGGGGACGCAGTTCGAATTCGTGCCTTGCGGTGAAGCTTCGTTCCTCTTGAAGAAGGTCGCCTCGGACGCATCAACCCCGTCGGGCAGCATGGCCGAATGGCTCTTCTCCTGCCCGGAAAAAGGCTGGTTCACCGAGCCGGATCGGTCTGAGTTGCTGAGTGTCCACGCCAAGTCATTATTTGAGGAATGACCTGGCTCGCCGACACCAACGTGCTGAGTGAGGCAACGAAGCCCCTGCCACACGCGAAGGCGATTGATTGGATCTGGGCTAACACCGGCGAGATCCTCACCTGCAGCATCGTGATCGGCGAACTTCAGCAAGGCATTTTCCAACTGCCCACAGGGCGTCGTCGGGAGAATCTTCAGCGCTGGCTGGATGGCTATCGGGGGCGGCTGATTTCCCTGCCTTTTGACGACCACTGTGCGGTGCGCTGGGCGTCCCTCACCGCGGACTTGAATGCCCGGGGGCTGGCCGTAGCGGTGAAGGACAGCATGATCGCCGCTTGCGCGCTGGCCCACGGCCTGACAGTGGCGACGAGGAATGTCGACGACTTCAAGCATTTTGGCGTTCCGTTGGTGAATCCATTTGCTTGAGGGGAGCCTCATCGGAGTCAAATCGAACAATCATGCCGCCGCGCCGAGCCCGGCGCTGGTGCGGCCAAGAAACTGCCGGCGCGTGAGGTGAAGCGGGAGATCGTGCGGGTTCATGGGGGTGAAGCTGAACGAAGCACGAAAGCGCATCGGGAGCGAGCAGGCGCTCCGCAAAAGCGCTGACGGCGTCAGGGCGCTTTGGTTTCGTCGCCGGCCTTCACGCCGCTCATCGGGTAATTCGACACCGCGTCCCACGCGAGTTGTTGCAGCAGGCGATTCAGCTCTTCCGCGTGCGGCGTGTTTTTCAGGAGCGCGGGCACCGGCAGGCCCACGGGGCTGCGCTGGTAGATGGCGGCGAAATGGCAGTAGGTGGCGAGCAAGGCCATCGGGGTGGCCGGATGGCCGTGGTCGTCGCGGAACATCTCGCTCTGCTTGGCCAGGCCCGGTGCTTTGCCCTCCGCGATGCGCTCGCGGAGCGCATAAACCGCGGCGCTCACCGGCACGATGAAGACCGCTTCGCGGCCCACGGCGGCATTGAGCGCGCGCACTTGGGCTTCGATACGCTTGAGCCAGCTTCCGTGATGGCGGTCGCGCTGCTGGCGCACCTCCTCCGCCGTCACCTCATCGCGCATCGCGTTTCTGAAGCTGCGGCGGTCGCCATCGTGCCGCCCATCGAACGGCACCCAGGAGGCCTGCACGAGCACGCGCAGCTTCGGGTTTTTCTCGAGGCCGAGCTTGGTGAAATTGTCGATACCTTCGTCCGGCAACTGCAGATTTGGCGAGAGCGTGAGCACGTCGACCTTGCCCTCGCGCAGGGCGTCCTTTGCCCAATTCTGGTCGTCGGGCAGGTTCCAGTGCTGAAGGACGCGCGAGCCGCCGAGCATCTGTTTGCCCGCATCCCGATGCGCGAAGCCCGCCGATTCCGCCAGCGGCGCCAGCATCGCCGCGGTGAAGATCATGTAGCTGTGCGCGCAGACGAAAACGCGCGGCCCCGCGGGCAGATTGGATGCCGCAGTGGAGCTCGGTCCCACGGAGCTGGGAGCGCCGCTGCCGCGCGGTTTCCCGCCGAACTTCGCCTTTAGATCCGGGTGCGCCTCCAGGTAGGCGAGCGCCTCCGCCATGGAGAGTTTGCCGTCCTTGTCGGCATCGGCGTCGGGGTAACGCTCCAGCGCGCGCGCCAGGCGTTCGTCTGTCGCGGTGTCCTGCGCCGAGAGAGCCGGCGCGCCGGCGAGCAGCGCGGCAAGGATGAGGCGGGTCAGTAGGTTTGGTTTCATCGTTGGTTTTTTGTTTCCGCGGAAATGAGCTGCGCGGCGCGATAGCCGAATCGCAAAAACGAGCGCTCCACAAAACAGAATGCGCCGTCGGCGGTGCAGTAGATGAGGCCTTCGTCGCCGTCGCGGTTCCAATCCACGGGGGCGAGCGCGAAGGGATAGCCGAGCGCCGCGGGCAGGGCGATTTCCTCCGGCGGCAGGAACTCGCTGCGTCCCTTCACCCCCTTGTTCACGAAGACGCGGACGCCGCCCTTGAGCTCGGCGAAGTCGGGGATGCCGTCGCCGTTCCAGTCGAGCACACCCAGGAAGAGGCGGTTGCGGCGTTCGTCGATGAGCACCGGCTCGGCAAAGACCGGCTCCGTTTTCGTGCCGCGATTCTCGAAGGAGCGCACTTTGCCGTAAGTGTCGCCGACAATCAGGTCGGGCAGGCCGTCCTGGTTGAAATCGGCGGCCACCGGCCGGGGCCGGGCGCCTTGCAGGATAATGAAGTCCATTTTCTCCACCTTCGCGCCTTCAGGGAGGCCGACTTTGAGCGGCGCGCCGTTCACCAGCCGGAGCTGCCGACCCTCCGCGTCGAGGTTGGGCTTCTCGTTCGAGGCGCGATTTTCGTGGAGCCAGAGGTGGCCGCTGTGCCCGCCATAAATGCCGTCGAGCACGCCGTCGCCGGTGAAGTCGTGCAGGAGGAGGCCGGGGTTCTCGTCGCCGTGCGGCACGGGATGCTTGATGATATTGCCGGCCGCGCCGAAGTAGATGCGCTTGCGGAAAAATCCCGGCGACGGCTCGCCGCTGTTGAGCATCACGTTGAACTGGCTCAACACGTCGGGGAATCCGTCGCCATTCACGTCGGCGAACTGGTTCACCGTGACTCCCTCCGCCTGCCACGTTCCGGCGAGGGGCCTGGCCTTCAGGTCGAAGAGCGGCTGCTGGCGCGAGCCGAGGTTGCGAAAAGGAAAGACCTGGTGACGCGCGTTGACGACGACGAGATCGGCGAGGCCGTCGCCGTCCAAGTCCTCGAGGCTGGGCAAGCCCAAGCCACCGAAAGGGGGCGGCGCATTGGCCGGAAGCGGGCGCCGCGCGAGCCGGGGCGCGGTGCGTGTGCCGTCGTTTTGATAGTAGAAGAGGGCGCGGTTGGGATCGCTCGTGCCGCCGCCTCCGGCGTCCATCGGCTTGCCGCCGAGCACGAGATCAAGATCGCCGTCGCCATCGAGATCGGCGACGGCGGGCGCGGCCTGCCAGCCGGTATCGATGATCGCGCCGTCCGCGTCGGACAACGGGCCGCGCGACTTTAGCACTGGAAGCACGCCAGGCTGCGCGACGTTTTCATAGAGAAAGGTGAGTCCGGTGACGTAACCGCCGAGCAGCAGGTCGAGGTCGCCGTCGCCGTCCCAATCCGTGGTGCAGGGCGTCGGGAAGTAATCCACCTTGAAGGCCGCCTCGCTGCTCCGCTCGGCGATCGGCTTGGCGGGCATGAGAATCATCCTGCCCTCAGCCTCGAGAAAGCCCGCAAAACTGAAACGCGGCTCGCGCTCGCTGCCCGTGTTCTCGAACCAGACGACGCACCCCTTTTCCGCGCCGACGAGCAAATCCCTTTTCCCGTCGCCATTCCAATCCACGAGCCACGGGCACGAGCTGTAGCCGACGTCGATCACCGCGCCATCACTGTCGAGCAGCAGCTTCTTCGTGCGGAAGCGCGGTGCGCCGGGTTTGCCCGTGTTGGCGTAGAGGCTCAAATGCCCATCCGCGGAGCCGAAGAGAAAATCGGGCAGGCCGTCGCCGTTCCAATCGACGACGCGGCCTTTCATGTTGCCCGGCGGTCCGAAGCGGCTGCTCTCGCGCACCATGCGGCTCGAGCCATCGCCGACGAATCCGGCGGGTGGCGAAAAGGGCTCCGCGCCCGAGGGCAGCAAGTCGAAGTAGATCGCATAGCGCGACGGCTCACCGCCCTCCTGCGTGTGCGGCCAGACGAAGCGGCCCTTGCGCCCGTCGCCGATCGCATTGAAATGCCGCGCCCCAAACGGAACGAGATTCGGCCGCGCGAACAACGGACGCCCGGCCTCTTGCTCGTGGGAGAGGTAACGAACGTAGTCGGGAAATTTTTCCGGGTACGTGGCGTCGTAGAATTGGAACGGCCGGTCGAACGGCGAAGTCGCGTAGGCATGGTTCGCGTAGGGCTCGGCGCGTCCGGTCGCCGGCGAGCCGCGCATCACCTGCACGGAATCGAAATCGATCGCGCGGCCTTGGGGGAACTTCGCATCGGGCGCGTTCAGATCCAGATCGTAGGTCGCGACCAATTCGTCCGAGGCGCGGGCGCCGAGCGCGACCGGCTCCACCTGCACCAGCACCCGGTGCGCGCCGCGCCCTTCCCACGGCGCTTCGGCACCATGCGCTCGCTGGCCGCCGGGCGTCGCGGCCAGCAGGATCGCGCTGGCCAGCCCCGCCAACCAACGAGGCGTGGGGCTGGTGATGGAGATGATTTTCTTCACAGGGCGGGGTCGATGAAGCGGCGCCAGTTCACCGGGACGTCGTTCGGATGCGCGGCAATGAGCCGCTCCATCGCGGCGGTGAGCTCGGCGACGAGCGCCGGCTTTTCCTCCCAGAGGTTCTTCGTCTCGCCGGGATCGCTCGCGAGATCGTAGAGCTGCCCGGCGCGGGCGGCGCCGGGCTTCGGGCCGTAGCCGCCACCGCCCTCGCCGAAGATAATCTTCCACGATCCTTTGCGCAGCGACGGCAGCCCGCTCGAAGCGTGGCTGATCGCGTATTCGCGCACCGGCACGTCGGCTCCACGCAAGAGCCGCAGCAGGCTCACGCTATCCTCGCCGGCGGCGGCGGGGAGCTTCGTGCCGAGCAGCTCCGCAAAGGTCGCCATCAAGTCGGTCTGCTGCACGAGCTGGTCGCAACGCGAACCTGCTTTCACCTCGCCCGGCCAGCGCACGAGGAAAGGCACGCGATGCCCACCTTCCCAGGCGTCGGCTTTGTATCCGCGCAACGGTCCGCTCGGGAAATGGCCCTTCGCCTCCAGCTCCTTTGCGCCAATGTAGGGCGCGCAACCGTTATCGCTCGTGAAGACGACGAGCGTTTTCTCTGCCGCGCCGCTTTTCTCGAGCGAGGCAAGCACGCGGCCGACCACCGCGTCGGTCTCCATCACGAAATCCGCGTAATCGTTGAGCCCGCTCCTGCCGCGCCATTCAGGGCTGACCGCGATGGGCGTGTGTGGCGAAGTGAGCGGCAGGTAGAGAAAGAAGGGCTGCGTTCGATGGGCCGGGCGCTCGATGAACTTGCAGGCGCGATCCGCGAGCGCGGGCAGGATGTCTTCGAGCTTCCATCCGGGCAGCGCCGGGCCGGGCAGGCTGGCGAGGTTTTTTTCCAGGAGCGCGGCCGGCAGAAACTCGCTCGGCGTTCCGGCCGTACGATCGTTTTCGATGAAGCAGTAGGGCGGCCAATTTGGCACATCGGTGCCGAAGTATTCGTCGAAGCCACGGGTCGTCGGCCCGCCCCCGATCGGCCGCGCGTACACGTCTTTCCAAGCGGCGCGGTGGGCATCGGTGAGCTTCGCCGCGCGTGCGGGCGCGAAAAGCGCGCGCTGATCCGGCGCGATGCTCCAATCCCAGCCGAGGTGCCACTTGCCGATCGCCGCGGTGCGATAGCCGTGCTGCCTGAGCAGGCCCGCAATCGTGAGACGGTCCGGCGCGATGAGCGGCTCGCCGAGGTACTTCACGATACCCGCCTGCAAGCGCGAACGCCAATGGTAGCGCCCGGTGAGCAAGGCATAGCGCGTCGGCGAGCAGACACCGCTGCTGGTGTGCGCATCGGTGAAGCGCATGCCCTGCGCGGCGAGACGGTCGATCTTCGGCGTGGGGATTTTGCCGCGCTCGGGATTGTTGCACTGCACGTCGCCGTAGCCGAGATCGTCGGCGAGGATGAGAACGATGTTTGGCTTGCCGGCGCGGGTCTCCGCAGCGAGGCACGCCAGGAGTGCACAGAGGATGAAGATCAGTTTCATGAGGGTTGAAGGATGAAACAGGAAAGCGCCGGCGAGCGCACCGTGCGCGCGAAGGCGCTCCGCTCGCCAGCCGGCAGTTGGCCTGCGCGATTCTCGGGCCGCGAGGAGCGACGGAACTAGTTTTTTCATACCTTCAGTTTCCTGGTCAGCCGCCGCCAGCCGGTTTGTCCCCAAGAATACAGGACCTCTCCGTGCACGTCGCGATGCTCGAAGGTGATGCTGCCTTTCCCGTCCTCCTGGGTCGTCACGGCGACGCTGAGGAAGCCGCCCTTCACGCGGTGAAAGCTGTGGAAACGCGGGTCCTCGCCCGGGGTGCCGCCGGCGTGCTCATCGCTGGCCGCGCCGACGCTGAACTCCATGCACGCCGGTCTCCGGATGCGACCGAGTGGTATTGCCAATGGCGGTCGCCGCAGATGACGAAGAAATTGTCGGGCACGTTGGCCTTGAGCCACTCGCGCAGCTCCTCGCCCTCGTGGCGGAAGCCGGCGTTGGAGTGGTTGTCGTCCTTGTTGCCGCGATCGGGGCCGACCAGCGGCGTGGGCGAGACGAGCACTTTCCACGTCGCGTCGCTCTCCTTCACCGTGCGCTTGAACCACGCCTTTTGCTCCGCGCCCCAGATCGTTTTCTCCGGGCCGTCGGGCATCTTGTTCGGCGAGCGGAAGTCGCGGCCGTCGGTGAACCAGATTTGCAGGTCGCGCCCCCAGCGGAAGGTGCGGTAGCTCGGCCCGTCGTGCATCGGCGCCTGCTGGCGGAAAATCTTTTGCCCCTCGGCGAAGGTGAGCGCGCCCATCTTCAGCGCCCGGCCACGAGTCGTTGTTCAGCGTGTCGTGGTCGTCCTTCAGCCAGTAGGTCGAGTGGTGGCGCGTGAACTCGACCAGCCGCGGCAGGCTGAACATCCGCTCCCAATGATAGCGCGCCAGCCGCGCCGTAACCGCGCGCGGTTCGTCGTTGTCGTAGTAGACGAGGTCGCCCGTCAGGCAGGTGAACGCCGGCTGGAGCGCGAGCATCGCGGGATAGATCGGGTGCCCGTCGGGATGCCCGCGATCGGGGTAACCCTGGCAGGTCATCACGCAAAAACGGATTTCGGCCCGCGCACCGGCCGCCGGGGCGGTCCGGAATCTTCCGCGAAACGGCGAGCCATCCGGCCCCGGCGCCTCGCTCACATAATGATAGGTCGCTCCCGGCTGGAGGCCGGTCAGCTTGAACTGATGGATGAAATCGTTCTCCTCCGACACCGTGGCGATCTCCGTCGTCGCCGCGTCGCTGAGATCTTCGCGCAAGCCGTAGCGCACCTGCACGCGGCCCTGCGCGCCGGGGCACGCGCCTTCCAGTTGCTCCACCGGCACCGTGATTTCGGTCGGCGCCTTTTTCCCCTTCTCATTCACCCGCCCGGGCATGACCAGGCCTTCGCGGTTGCGCGTCGCGTGCTGCGTGAGCCGGGTCCAGACGATGGCGGTCGTATCGGTGACTTCCCCCACGCGCGTGCCCATCGCCTGGAACGGTCCCGCCGCATCCGCCGCGCGGGCGGAGAGACGGCCGAGATTAGTGGCGACCACGGCGCCGACAAGGGCGGCCGAGGTTTTCGCGGCAAACGCGCGACGGGTGAGCTTCTTGAATTTCATGAATCGCTAGTCTTCCAGTGGTTTGCCGGTCGTATCCGGCGCGAAGCAAATGACGATCATGCCGAGCGCGTAGACCAGGCTCGTGATCGCGCCGACCTTGGCGTAATCGCCGCCGAAGAGGGTCATGAGCGCCCCGGCACCGAGCACGCCGGCGGCGGAGGCGAAACGGCCGAAGTTGTAGCTCACTCCGGCGCCGGTCGCGCGCACGCGGGTGGGGAAAAGCTCCGGCAGATAGAGCGGCAGCCAGCCGAAGAAGAGCGTGGAGATGAAGCCTTGCACGAAGACCACCTGCAGGAACCACGGCTCCAGCGGACGCATCCAGACGAAGAGCCCGCAGGTGATCACCACCGAGCCGAGGCTGATCAGAAAATAGGCGAGCCGGCGGCCGAGCAAGTTCGCGACGTGCCCGCCGACAAAGCTGCCGAGCGCCGCGCCGCCCGCCCAGAAGGCCTGCGTGGTTGCCTTGTAGCCCGGCAGCGCCGCGCCGCCGATGTGGTCGGCCCACGGGATGAGCCACTTGCTCGCGCCCCACGCGCCGATGAGCGGGATCGCGCCGAGGCAAATGCCGATGAGCGTGCGGCGGCGGAGCGGCGGGCGGAAAAGCACGCGCAGCGGCACATCGGCCGCGGCTTGCTCCGCACCGCGCGTGGCCAGCCAGCGGGGCGATTCGGGCAGGAAGCACCAGATCGCCAGCCCGAGCAGCGCGGGCGCGGCGCCGGCGAGCATCAGGCCGCGCCACGATTCCGGCGTCACTTTCCAAAACGTGCCGAGCTGCGACATCACCAGCACACCTAGATTGGCGGCCGTGCCGATGAGCCCCGCGAGCAGCGGGCGCGAGACGTCGCTCCACACTTCCGCCACCAGCGCCACGCCGTTTGGCCACATGCCGCCGATGCCGAGCCCGGCGAGAAAACGCAGCGCAAGCAATTGGTCCTGGTTCGTGACGAAGAAACCCGCGCCGCCGAAGACCGAGTAGCAGAGGATGCTGCACGCCATCGCGCGCGCGCGCCCGATGCGATCGCCCAGGCCGCCGAGCCAGATGCCGCCGATCGCCGCGCCCAGCATCAGCGCCGCAGTGTAGCGCGCAAACCAGACGCCCGCGAGCGCGTTGTCGAAGGCCGGCCCGAGCAGTCCGCGCGTCACCGAGAGCGACGCGAGCGGCATGAGGCCGAGTTGCACGCCCGCGCACAGCCAGCCGAGAAAGGCGGCGGCGACCACGGCGATGCGGCCGGCTTTGCTGATCGAAAAAACGGTATTGGTCATGGCTGGGTGAGTCTCGTCACAAGATCCGCATCAAGCGGCCCGGCGCGCGTCCACCGCACGGCGTCATCGATTTGCTCCGGGCTGGCAAAGCCGATCAGCGCGGCGGTGACCGCCGGATGATGCGCGGCGAAACGGAGCGCGGCTTCCGCGAGCGACAGGCCGGGCGGCAGATGGGCTTGCAGCGCGGCGGCGTGTTGCGTGTCGCGCTCATAGATGGCCATCGGGAAAAATTTCGTCGTCCGCGTGTGCGCGCTCGGCGGCTGCCCTGAAAGCGCGCCCCCGGCAAAGACGCGAATCGCCAGCGGCGCGATGCCGTGCTCCTGCGCCGCGTCGAGCAGCGCCGTGTCCGCCTCCGCGAGGCTGAAGTTCACCTGCACCGTGGTCCACGCCGCGCCGCGCATCGCCTCGAGCAGCGCCGGCGTTTCGCCGAGCCCGGTCAGCCCGCACCATTCCACCAGCCCATTACGGCGCAGCTCTTCGAAAGCGGCGCGCGCCTCGAGCGCATCGCGCGGGGTGATGGAAGTCGGCAGCTCGCCGCGCCGGGCCGTGATCGAATTGTGCAACTGCACCAGGGCCACGCGCGGCAGCCCGAGTCGACGCAGGCTCGACGCCACCGAGCGCTTCACCACCTCGCGAATATCGCCAAGCTCCTCCGCCGCCAGCCGCACCTTCGTCGCGACCCTCGCCTCCACCCCGAGCTCGCGCAGCGCCGCCCCGAGCCCCGTCTCCGACTCGCCGTTCCCATAAGTCGCCGCCGTATCGAACCAGTCGATCCCCGCCGCGAGCGCCCGCTCGATCGTCGCCCGCTGCCGCGTCCGCGCCGCCGCGTCGGTCATCAAAGCCGAGACCGGTCCCGCGCCAAACCCGAGCACCGGAATCGTCGCGCCGGTGGAGCCCAAAACGCGACGCGGGAGCTTGGGCGCGGGATCGGGCGGGTGCATTCGGGGGGAAGCTGAACGAAGCACGAAAGCGCGCGGGGAAGCGCACCGGGAGCGGGGGTGCTCCGCACAGCGCCGCCAGCTTTTGGCCGCGGCGGGCGTGAGTCAAGGAGAGGCAATGCCAACGACTCACCGATACCGACCGGCGGCTCGCCCTAATGCCCAGGCAAGCTCTCCCAGACAAGGCGGCAGGCTTCGCCGCGTTTCACCGGAACGGTCTGATCGGTGGTGGCCTCAACGCTCGGCTTCGGATCGGGCAAGTGTGGCGGGACCCCCTCGGGTGAAGTGACGGTTCGCGTTAAGATGATTTGAATCATGCTCCTCAGCTCCGTGGCGGTGACGGGCTTGTCTGGATCGAACGGTCCGAAATGGTGGAGCTGCCTGAACCCGGCGTGCTTTCGGCCATCGTATCCGCCCTCGGCCCGCCAGCGCGGTTCGATCCCCAAGGCTTGCAGGACGCCGTTGTCGAAGAGCGTCTCGATTTCGCGGAAGGCCGGGTGCGTGTAGGGAACGTCGGCGAAGTGGGCGTTGCTCACGCTCGGCCACAAGCCGAACGCGCGATAGAGCAGGCCGGCCGCCTCGGCGCGCGTGAGCGAATCGTCGGGGCGGAAGCGGCGGTCGGCGTCAGCCAGGGCGACGCCGCGGACGGCCAGGAGTTGGATCACGTCGAAATCGGCGTGGTCCGCATCGACGTCCCAGAAAAAGGCGAGCTTCACCTTTTGCTTGATCAGCTCGCGCTGGAGGTCAGCCACCGGCAGTTCGCGCGGAGTTACGCCGCGCTTGGCGCTTAGCGCGGCGGCCACGCCGGCCGCCTGGCCCAGCACGGTCCACGTCGCGTCCATGCGGATCGCGGAGAAGGCGACGTGCGTCGCGGAGAGCGCCACCGGCACGAGCAAGCCATCGACGTTCTTCGGGACGATCGCGCCGTATGGCACCTGAAAAGCGGTGGCCACGTTGACCAGGTAGAAATCGCCATCGCCCTTGTCGGGTTTCGTGAGATCGGTCTTCGGGCGCACCGGCTTGGCATCGATGGGGTAGTGGCCAATGGCGATGCTCGACGGCTGCGGCGGCGGCTCGAGGCCGCGCCCGAGGATGAACGGATTGAGGTCGGCCTCGGTCATGGTCGCCTCGCCCTCGATCCGCCGCGCCTCGCGCACAAAGATGCGATACGGCACGTTGCCGTTGTCGGTGAATTCGTCTTTCGGCAGCCCGAGATGCGTGGCGCCGCGCTCGTGCTGGAGAAAGTAGAGGAAGCCGAGCGCATGATTTTTGTAGAGCTCGTAGAGCCGCTGGCGCTCCGCGCGCGTGGCCTCGGGCCAGGTCCAGTTCACCTCCTGAAGCTCGTTGCCGATCGGGTTGGCATTCATCTCCGCCTTGCGATGCGGCACGCCGATGCCGCCGCCGTAACCGGTGTGCTCGTACTTCGTGGGATCGTAGCCGGGCGGCGGCGTCTTGAGGATATGCGCGTCGCCCTCCTCCGGGCGGTAGTGCTGGATGGAAAGGCGAAGTCCGGACGAGGGGATGGCGCGGTCCTGCCGGCCATTCGAGCCGGGCAGAAATTCGCCGGTGCTGTTGAAAAAGAAAACCTGCCCGGCATGCGGCTCGAGCGCGGAGCGGGCCTCGCGCCCGACGCGGTAAGGCGCGCCGGCCCAAGCGGCGATGTCCGCTTCGTGCGTGGCGTCGACGATCACCGGCGCGCGCAATACTTTTCGATCGCCGGCCTCGGTCTCGGTGACGACGCCGCTGACGCGATGGCCCGTCTTGAGCACCTCCGTGGCAAAGCGATTGTGATAGATCGTCAGCTTCGGATGGCGCGCCGCCATCTGCTGGAAAATGCGCGCGGCGACATGCGGTTCCCAGCGCCCGCCCTTGTGCGCTTCGTGCGCGGCGAAAGCGCGCCCATCCATGTGTGGCGGCATCCCCACTTTGCCGGGCTTGAAAAACGGATCGGTCTCCATCAGCGGCGCATAATGCGCGAGGACCGCCAGGCGAAACTCCTCGAATACGCCGCTCAACGACTCATACGAATAGGAGTCGATGTTCGAGATGCCGTTGGCAAGCATCCCGCCGAGCACCGGCGTGTCTTCCACCAGCGCGACCCGCGCGTCGAGCCGCGCCGCGCCGAGCGCCGCTCCGATCCCGCCGGAGCTGCCTCCGATGACGACGACATCGTAGGTTTCATCCGTCTGCGCCACCGCGTGCATCGCCAGCACTGCCGCGGCAAGGCACGCGATCAGGGGCGCTCCCGCGCGCCACGGCCTCCACCTCCTCCGCCAGGCGTGTTCGCAAACTTCAAACATGGCATTGAATCCTCAACATGCAGTTTTTCATTCACGAGCCTCGCGGGGGCGCTCGCCCGGCGACGCCGTTCCCGCATTCATCTCCACGAGCATCTTCAGCGCCTCGCGGTAGCGCGGCGTCTCTTCCAGCGCTTCCAGCAGCCGGCGCCTGGCTGGCTCGGCCTGGCCGGCTGCGCGGTATTGCTGGGCCAGGCGGAAGTGCGTTTCCGGCGGGGCGTTTTCATCAAGCTTCAGCACGGTCTCGTAGGCGGCGATTGCTTCCTGGGGATTCTTGAGCGCCGCGGCGGCCTCGGCCCGCGCGCGGTGCAGCGTGGGGCGCAGCGGATTGATGGCGGCCAGCGCCTCGGTCGATTCGCGCACCAAGGCCCAATCCTTTCGGGCGGTGCCGATCTCGATCAGGCGCTCGTGCGCGGGCGCGGCGTCGGAAGATAGCTCCACCACCTTGCGCAGTTGCGCGAGTTCCTCCTCGGTTTCGCCGAGCTCGCGGTGGACCCGCGCCAGCATGACATACGCGCTGTCGGCCTCGTGCTGGTTTGGGTAGCGCTCGATCAGCTTGCGCAGCGGCTCCTTGGCGGCCTCCCATTCGCGCTTTTTCAAAAGCGCCTGGGCCCGCTCCGTGAGCGCCACATAACTTTCCGGGTGCGCGGCCATCCACGCGGCGAGATCGGCCTTTTCCGGCTTGCTCCAATCGAGCGCGGGACCGGTGCCCTCGGCCAGCGCGCGGGCGCGGGCGGCGAATTCCGCATCGAGCTGCGCGATGGGCGCGCCATGCTTCGCGAGCGCCTCATTCACCGGGCGCCCGGCGGCCAAATCGGCGCACACCTTCTTGATCGCCTCCAGCCCGAACCGCTCCATCAGGTACTCCACCACCAGCGACGATTCGTAATACGCAAACTGCAGGTGCGCCGAGGATTTCGGCCGCAGGAACGCGCCGGAAAGCTGCGAGAGCGGCGTGAAATCTTCACCCAGGATCATCGCGCGATACCGCGGCTTCATCTGCTCGCCCCAATTTCCGCGCGCCTGCCGCTCTTCGTAAACCGAGATGCCCTCGGAGAGCCAGCGTGGCATCCGGTTTTGCGTGAGCCCGAGGGTTACCACGTGCGCGAACTCGTGCCAGAGCACCGCCTCCCAGTTGTTGAACGAGCCGGGCCGCGCCGCCGGGCTGTTCGCCGTGATCACGTATCCGAAGCAGACGCCGAGGTACCCCGCGCCGCCGGGTAGGCCAAACGTGCGGATCGCGAAATCCTTCGGGTCGGGAAAAATCTCCACGGTGGTCCGCTTCTTCGGCGTGAGCCCGTACTTTGCGCAGAGGTGCGCGTACGCGCGCTCCAGCAGCGCCACCACCTGTAGTCCGTAGATGCCCGCCTCCGCCGGATCCATGCGCACGAGGAAATGCTCGCTCGGCAGCTCCTGGAAGTGCGCGGTCTTTTCCTGGAGCGTGGCGAGATTGTACGCCACCACGTCGTACGGGTCGGATTTCTGCACCTCCTGCGCGAGCCGCCAGCCTTCCTCCACCTCGCCGAGCCGGAGCAAATCCTGCGCGAGCTGCAGCTTGGCGGGGAGATAGGTGGCATCGAACTCCAGCGCCCGGCGCTGATGCTGCGCGCCTTCCGCAAACCGATACTTTTGCGCCAGCTTCCGCCCGATCAAGTGCTCCACCTGAGGATTCTTCGGCCACGGCTTCAGGGCCAGCTCACGCTCCTTCGTGTAGCGCGCGGCGTCGCCGGTGAGCTCCCCGAGCACCGCCAGGAGCGCGTGCGTTTCGGGCCGTGCGGGGTTCACTTCGAGCGCCTTCGCCAGGGCTTCGCCCGCCTCGGGGAAATGCTCCGCGTCGATGTGATGCTCCGCCAGCAGCAGCCTCGCGCCGACGTGCCGAGGATTGAGCGCCAGCGTTTTTTCCACGGCTTTCACCGTCGCCTCCGCGTCGCTCGGCAGGTAGGCGCGCGCGAGCCCGAATTGAATCTCGGGGTCGTCCGGAAACTTGGACGCCGCGGCGCTGAGAATGCGCGCGGCCAGCGCGTAATCCGACTTCTCCAGCGCCAGCTCGCCGCTCGCCAGGTACGCCTCGCGGAAGGTCGGGTCGGCCTTTTTCACCGGATCGAAAAAGCGCGTCAGCACCTGCTTCGGGTCGGCGCCGGCCAGCAGGGCGGCGCGGCCGAGCGCGATGCGGTCCTGCGGCGAGTTGTACGCCCATTCGCGAAAACCGAGCCGGTCCATTTCCTCCACGTACTTGTCCGCCCGCTTCGGATCGCCCGCCAGGCGCATCACCTCCCGTGCGAGCAGCCGCAGCCGCAAGCTCACCTGGTTTTTGCCGATCGCCTGCTCCACCGCCGAGCGCGCCTCGCGATACTGCCCCGTCTCGAAAAGCGTGCGGACCAGCAGCAGTTGCCACTCCTCGTTGCGCGAATCCTTCTTCACTGCCGCCTTCGCTTCCGCCAGCGCGCGCGGGTAATCGCCCCCCAAAAAAAGCTGCGTCGCCTCCGGCAGGTCGGCCGCGTGTGCGGCCATGGTGAAAGCGAGCAGGGCGAGAGCGGCGCCAAGGCGGTGCACGGGCATCGCGTTCTTTAAACCACCCGCGGCCGGAAGACAACGACAGCCCGTTTCATCTCGCTATCCACGTAGAATCAGGCTCACCGATTCCTAGACAGCCTCGCATTCCTCCTTCACTCTCGCGTTCCCCATGGCCCTCCGACCGGAAATCTTCATTTCCGCAGCCGCCCCCGAAATGAACGCATGCCGGAAGGCGGTGCGCCAGGCTTTGGTGGAGATCGGCGCGAAGCCGGTGGAGCAGGCGGATTTTGCGATCGAATACGGGCCGCTGCAGGGGATCTTGATGCAGCTCCTCGGCAAGTGCGAAGCGGTGATCCATCTCGCCGGTTTTCAATTCGGACTCGAGCCGGCGGAGCGGACGCTGCACGCGCCGCGCCGGTCGTTCACGCACTATGAGCTGGATGTGGCGCACAAGCTCGGGCTGCCGGTTTATACGTTCATCGCTACGCCGCAGTGCCCGCTGCAGCCGTACGGCGAGGAGGATGAGGACGCGCGCACGCGGCAGATGGAGTACCGGGTGCTCACCGCGCGCGGCGAGGCGTTTCACGATAGCTTCACCAGCGTGGAGGACCTCGGCCGCCGCGTGCGCGGGTTGCGCTCGCGCTTGATCGTGCGGAGGAGCCTGGCCCGGCTGCCGAGCCGGCCGATGGGGCCGCGCTTTATCGGCCGGACGCGGCTGTTGGACGACCTGAAAACGCACCTGGAGCCGGGCAGCATCCACCTGCTGCAGCCGACCCACGGGCTCGCGCCGCTGGGGGGCGCCGGCACGAGCACGCTGGCGGTGGAGCTGGCGTGGCGGCTGCACGATGCCGGCGAGCTCGATTTCGTCTTCTGGCTGCCGGCCGGCGCGGGCGCGGATTTCGAGGCGGCGCTGGCGGCGCTGGCGCGCACCGATTCGCTGTCGCTGCTGGCCGACGAAGTGGTGAGCCATCGCGCCCGGCTGGAGGCGGTCTTCGATTGGCTGCGGCGGCCGGAGCTCACGGGGCGTTTCGTGGTGATCGTGGACGGCGTGGACAATGAGACCGCGTGGTGGAGCCTGAAATCGTTTTTGCCCAGGTTTGAAAACGGGAGCGTGGTCCTGACCGGGAGCCCGCACGCCTGGCCGGGAATGCTGATCCATGCGGTGGCGGCCTTTTCCGCGGAGCAGGTGCGCGAGTTCTACACGAGCCGGCTGCCGGGCGGGAAACCCGTGCCGGCGGCGGAGCTGCACGCCTTCGAGCGGCTGGCGGAGGCGCTCGGCCGGGTGCCGCTCACGCTGGAGCTGGCCGCGGGGCACTTGCGCGAAACCGGCACGAGTGCGCGCGACCTGCTGCCCAGGCTCAAGGTGACCAGCGCCAGCTCGCGGGTGGATCTGGCGCAGCTTTTCGAGGTGATCGAGGAGGCGATGGATGAGGGGAGCTCCGCGCTGCTCCGCCTGCTGGTGTGCCTCGCGCCCGAGCCGGCGGCGATCCCGTTGGCGCTGTTCGAGGGCCGCGGCGATTGGCCGCTCACCAGCGTGGCGCTGGGGGTGCTGGAGCGGCGCGGGCTAATTCTGCGCGATGAATCGAGCCGCACCTTGCGCGTGCATCGCGGCATCCGGCAGGTCGCGCGGGACCGGCTCCTCACCGGGCACATGACGGAGGGGCTCGGCGCGGCCCGCGCGGCGCTGGACGCCGCCATGCAGCGCTCGGCCGAGCCGGTGGCCGGCACCGGCGCGGATTTGCGCGAACTGCTGATTCCCCACTGCCGCGCGGTGCTCGGGCAGCTCAATGGCCACCCGCTGGAGACCCAAGCCACCCCGCTCGCGCGCGGCCTGGCGAACTGGCTGAGCGATTGCGGACGCCGGATGGAGGCGGAGGTGTTTTACCGCCGCGCGCTGGCCATGGAGGAGCGGCGCTACGGCCCGAATCATCCCGAGGTGGCCCCGCGCCTGCGCGACCTGGCGGCCGATTTGCGCGGCCTGCGCCGGCTCGATGAAGCGGAGGCGCTCTATCGCCGCGCGCTGGCCATCGCGGAAAGCCGCCACGACCTCGGCGAGATCGTGAACGATTTGCAGCACCTTGCGATGTGCCTGCGCGCCGCCGGCCGGCTGGGCGAGGCCGAGGCGCTCGGCCGGCGGGTGGTCGAGCTCGAGGAAAAGCAGACGCGCGAAGACCATCCGCGCGTGGCCCTGGCCCTGCACCGCCTGGCGGGGATCGTCGAGGCCGCGCATCGCAATGCGGAAGCCGGCCGCCTTTACCGCCGCGCGCTGACCATCGATGAGAACACCTTCGGCCGCACGCATCCGCGGCTGGCCATCCGGCTCTATCACGTCGGCCGGAATTTGGCGGAATCGCGCCGGCTGGAGGAAGCCGAGGAATGTTTCCGAAACGGGCTGGCGCTGGAGGAAAAAAAACTCGGCTCGGAGCATTTCGAGCTGGCCCCGGTGCTCTCGGAGCTTGCGACCATCGTGGAAGACCTGGGCCGGCCCGCCGAGGCGGAGAAGCTCTACCGGCGCGTGCTGCGCATCCTGGAGCATCACGTGGGCGCGCATCACCCCGAGACCGCGCTGGCGCTGGCGAACCTTGGCGCCTTCCTGCACGAAAGCGGGCGGGCCGAAGAAGCGCTGCCGCTCTATCAAGGCGCCGCCGAGGCGCTCTTTCGCGAGCGCCGGCGGTACGGCGGCGATCATCCGCACCTGCGCTCCTTGCTGGCGAACTATCAGGCCGCTTTGCGGGCCACCGGCGCCAGCGAAGAAGGAATCGCGGCGCGGCTGCAGCCGTTTGCGTCCGCCGCGCCGCGGCGGCAGGCGCGGATGTTCATGGGTGAAGAATGGAAGTGAGCGCGGGCTGACAAGTCCGATAAGACCGACTGCACTTCCAAGCGTGATTGTCTCCCGGGCCGCGCAAGCTCAAGCTGGGCACTCTCCAAATGACCACGCATCCCCTTGGCAATTCCACGCTCCAGGCCAGCCGGCTCGCGTATGGCTGCTGGCGCATCGCCACTTCCGGCAACGACGGGCTCGATTTGCAGACGGCGCGCACGGCGATCCTCGCGGCCGTGGAGGCGGGGTATACGTTGTTCGATCTCGCCGATATCTACTGTAAGGGACGCAGCGAGACCGCGTTCGGGAGCGTGCTCCGGGAAAACCCGGGGCTGCGCGAGCGCATCGTGATCGCCACGAAATGCGGCATCCGATTTGCCGGCGAGCCGCAGGCGCGCTCGCCGTATCGCTACGATTTTTCGGAAGAGCACATCGTCCGTTCGTGCGAGGAATCGCTGCGGCGGATGAAGGTGGAGACGATCGATCTCTTCCAGCTTCATCGGCCCGATTGGCTGATGGAGCCGGAGGAAATCGCCGCCGCCTTCGACAAGCTGCACCTCGCGGGGAAAGCGCGCTTTTTTGGGGTGAGCAATTTCCGGCCTTCGCAGGTGGAGCTGCTGCAATCGGCCTGCGCGAGCCCGCTGCTGGTGAACCAAATCGAGGTGAGCCTGCTGCAGCTTCAGCCGTTCGAGGACGGGACGCTCGACCAGTGCCAGGCGCGCCAGATGACGCCGCTTGCCTGGAGCCCGCTGGCCGGCGGGATGCTGGGGGAGGGCGCCACGAGCGTGCTGCCGTCGCAAGAAGTTTACTCGCCTGCGGCGGCGCTGGCGGAGCTCGATCGCGTGAGCCTCGGGCTCGGCGCTTCGCGCACCGCGGTGGCCCTGGCGTGGCTGCTGAAACACCCGAGCGGCATCGTGCCGATCATCGGGAGCACGCAGCCGGAGCGCATCCGCGCCGCGGCGAAGGCGACGGAGGTCGAGCTCAGCCGCGAAGAGTGGTACGGGCTGCTCGCGGCGGTAAAAACGTCGGGTCTGGCGTAGGCGGCGGCGTGCAATCCGCGGTTGCGCGGGGGCCGAAGCGCGTGTTTGGTCTCGGCTTTGCCATCGCCAGTGTCGCGCGCCCGTTTTCTCCCACTCGTTTCGGCCCTCGTGGGCCTCCTGTCTTTGGCGGCGTCTGCCGCGGAGGGGCCGCCGCGCGGCATCTACAATCCCCTCCACGGGTATTTTACAGAGACGCCCTCCGATCGATTCACGCGGCTGAAAACGGAGCTGGCCCAGGGCCGGCGGGAGCTCGACCCCAGCGGGGAGCTGGCCTTTTTGCAAAGCCTGCTCCGGGAGCTGCAGGTGCCGGTTTCCTCGCAGTCGCTGGTGTTTTCGGTCACCAGCCTGCAGAAGCCGCTCATTTCGCCGCGCCGGCCGCGCGCGCTCTATTTCAACGACGACACTTACGTGGGTCACGTGCCGGGCGGTCGAATCGAAGTGATCTCAATGGACCCGCATCTCGGCTCGATCTTCTACATCTTCGATCCGCTGCGGGGGGGCAAAGTGCCGGCGGTCGCGCGCACCAACGAGTGCATGAATTGCCATGCGCCGCGCTACCTCGACAACATCCCCGCGCTGATGATCGAGTCGGTGGTGCCGGGGATCACCGGCGGCGGCGAGAAGGCGTTTCGGCGGGAGCAAAGCGGCCACGCGATCCCGTTCGAGCAGCGTTTCGGCGGGTACCACGTCACCGGCGCGAGCGCGGGATGGCCGAAGCTCTGGGCGAACATGTTCATCGAGTACCGCGACGGGAAGGCGATCGAGCGCCCGATCGCCCCCGGCGATCTTTTCGACGTGCAGACCTATCCGCTCCCCACCAGCGATCTTCTGCCGCAACTGCTGCAGGAGCACCAGGTGGGATTTGTGAATCGGGCGCTGCAGGCGGCCTACCGCGCGCGCGAGCTGCAAAATGAGCCGGCCTCGGCGGAGCTCACGCGCGAGATCGCGGCGCTCGCCACGCCGTTGGTGCGATACATCCTGTTTGCCGATGAGGCGCCGCTGCCGGCGCCAGTCGCGGGCGAGGCCAGGTTCAAAACGGATTTCCTCGCGAACCGCAAAGCCGATTCCAAGGGCGCGGCGCTCAAGGATTTCGAGCTGAAGACGCGCATGTTCCGGTATCGCTGCAGCTACATGATTTACACGCCGACCTTTGCGGGCCTGCCCTCCGCGCTGAAGAAAGCCGTGCTGGCGCAGATTTCCGCGGCCTTGGGCGAAGGTCCTGCTACCGCGGAATATGCGTACCTGCCGGTGGAGGAGAAGCGCGCGATCCGCCGGATTTTGGCCGAAACGCTGCCGGATTTTCGCATGGCGGCGCGCTAGCGATTTGCGCCATGAAATCGCACCGGCAGGAACTTTGGTTCGAGGTGCCGCAGCGGCGGCAGCTTCTCAATATCACGCCGGAGCTCGAGAAAGCGTTGCGCGCGAGTGGAATTCAGGAAGGGCTGCTGCTCTGCAACGCGATGCACATCACCGCGAGCGTCTTCATCAATGACGATGAATCGGGGCTGCACGCGGACTTCGAGCAATGGCTGGAGCGGCTCGCGCCGGAAAAGCCGCACGCGCAGTACCGCCACAATCGCACCGGCGAAGACAACGCCGACGCGCACCTGAAGCGGACGATCATGGGCCGCGAGGTGGTGGTCGCGGTGTCCGGCGGGAAGCTCGACCTCGGCCCGTGGGAGCAGGTGTTCTACGGCGAGTTCGATGGGCTGCGGCGCAAGCGGGTGCTGGTGAAAATCATCGGGGAATAGCGCCGCCGGCGGCCTCCTGCCGCGGCGGACGCAGCAGGAGGGCCTCGTGCAATGCCAGCACGACTACGGCCATACCCACGGCGGCGCGCGCGACCATTTCGAGGCCGAGCCATTGCGCGAGCACCCCGCAAAGGCTGGGCAGCGCCGCGACGCCGATCATGGCGGCGCTCACCTGAAAACCGATGGCGTGGGCGGCGAGCGCTTTGCCCAAGCGCTGCGGGGTGCGGGTCATCAGGCAGGGGTAGACCGCCGCGAGGCCGAGGCCGATCAAGGCCAGGCTGATCGCGGAGAGCGCGGGCGCAAGATCGAGGGCGAACAGGAACGTCCCCAGCACGGCGGTGAGCATGCTGGCGCGCAGCAGCCGGTCGATGCCCAGCCGCTCGACCACGAAACCGAAGAGCACGCGCCCGACGCCAATGCTCGCCCAATAGATCGTGACCCAAAGGCCGGCGGTTTCGCGCGCGACGTGCCGCGATTCCGTCAGGACCGTGAAGCTCCACTGGCCGACGGTGACTTCGAGCCCAGTGTAGAAAAAGAAGAGCGCGACGTGCAGCCACACGGTGCGGTGGCGCAGGGTCTCGCCCATCGTGACGGGCGCGCCTGGCTCCGCGTCGGCGTCGTCGGGCTTTCCGGGGTCCTCCCATCTGCGCCGGGTGGCGGCGAAGAGCAGCGAGAGCAGGAGGAGGATCGCGGCCACGGTGAAGTAACCGTTGCGCCAGGAGCCGCGCGCCAGGGCGGCCGTCATGATGAGCGGACCGAAGGTGGCGCCGAGGCTGTAGCAGGCGTGCAGCCAATTCATGTGGCGCGCGGAAAAGTGATGCGCCACGTAGTGGTTCAGCCCGGCGTCGATCGCCCCCGAGCCCAGCCCGTGCAGCACGGAGCAAAGCGCGAAGAGCACCCAGACTGGCGCGAGCGCGTAACCGAATCCGCTCAGCGCCACGAGCGCGCTGCTAGCCGCGAGCAGAAAGCCGATTCCGACGAAGCCGAGAAGCCGGCCGGTGAAAAAGCTCGAAAGGAAGTAGCTCAGCCCCGCGCCCGCGAAGATGAAGGCGATCGATTTTTGCTGAAGGTGAAAGCTATCGCGGACGGACGGCCACGCGACGCCGATCACCGTATCCGGCAGGCCGAGGCTGATGAATCCGAGATAGGCGATCGCCAGGAGCAGGCGAGGGGAATGGGTGCGCTGTTCGATCCCTTGCAATCGGAGGCAAAGCGGCGTGCGGCTGTGATCTCACGCGGGCTTCCATCTTAGCGGAAAAGGGCGCACGCTCGTCCCGATACGCCCCTTTCGGACGACACCAATGCCCGAGTCCCCCTACTTCAATTTCACCCGCGACGTGATGGGCCGCTGGGCGCAGGAGCGCCCGGACGATCTCGCGCTCTGGTGCGTGGATGAAAGCGGAACCCGCGAGCAGCGGTTTACTTTCGCGGAGATGGCGCTGGCGTCTCGCCGGGCGGCGCATTTCTTCCAGGCGCACGGGGTGCGGCACGGCGACCGCGTGCTGGTGATCCTGCCGCGCGTGCCGCAGTGGTGGATTGCGATGCTCGGCCTGATCGAGCTTGGGGCGGTGCCGATTCCAGGGACGGTCCTACTGACCGCGAAGGACATTCAATTTCGGGCGGAGACCGCCGAGGTCGCCGCGGTGATCACCGATGCGGAGATCGCGGAGCGGGCGGACGGTTTCGCCGGCATCAAGATCGTGGTGGGCGGAGAGCACGCGGGCTGGGTGGATTTCGACGCCGGATTGCGTGAGGCGCGCGACGATTTCGACCCGGCGCCGACGCGCGCGGACGACCCGGGCATTCTCTATTTCACGAGCGGCACGACGGGCGCGCCAAAGATGGTGCTGCACACGCAGGAGAGCTACGGCCGCGGGCATCACATGACGGGAGAGCAGTGGCTCTGCGGCCGGCCCGGCGACGTGCACTGGAACCTCGCGGACAACGGCTGGGCCAAAGCCGCGTGGTCGAGCTTCTTCGGCCCATGGCACATGGGCGCGTGCCGTTTTCACGGTCGATACGCGCGGGCAGTTTCGACGCCGCGGAGGCGCTCCGCACCCTCGCGCGCTACCCGATCACCACCTGGTGCGCGCCGCCGACGGCGCTGCGGCTCATCGTGCGGGAAGACCTGGCGGCGTACCGTTTCCCGCACCTGCGGCACTGCGTGAGCGCGGGCGAGCCGCTCAATCCCGAGGTGATCGAGACCTGGAAGAGGGCGACCGGCGCTGACGATCTACGAAGGGTACGGGCAAACCGAGACGGTGGTGCTGATCGCGAATTGCCGCGCGCGCGGCGATGAGGTGCGCCCCGGCTCGATGGGCTGGCCGACGCCGGGCTTCGAGGTGGCGCTTGCTCGACGAGGAGTTGCGCGAATTGCCGGCGGACCGCGAGGGCGAGGTGGCGGTGCGCGTCGTCGCCGCGGCGTCCGCTCGGGCTCTTCCGCGAATACTGGCGCAACCCGGAGCAGAACGCCGCGCGATTTCGCGGCGACTGGTATCTCACCGGCGACCGCGCCACGCGCGACGCCGAGGGCCGCTACTGGTTCGTCGGCCGCGACGACGACGTGATCAAAAGCGCGGGCTATCGCATCGGGCCCTTCGAGGTGGAGAGCGCGCTCATCGAACACGCGGCCGTGCTGGAGGCGGCCGTGGTCGCCAAGCCCGATCCAATTCGTGGCGCGATCGTGAAAGCCTTCGTCGTGCTGCGCAAAGGGGTGTCGGCGAGCGACGCGCTCGTGGGCGAATTGCAGGAGCACTGCAAGCGGACCACCGCGCCCTACAAGTACCCGCGCGAGATCGAATTCGTGGCCGAATTGCCGAAGACGATCAGCGGAAAAATCCGTCGCGTGGAATTGCGCGGGCGGGTGTAGGTCAATTCCGTCTCACCTCCACCACGCCGTCCCATCGCTTGGAGAGATCGATGGGCTCGCTCAGTGTGGTCTTCGGATCCACCTGATAGGTCCACACTTCGAAGTACACCAGCCGGGCCTCCCCGTAGATCGTGGCGAAGGCGCCGTCGACGGCATCGAGCCCATGGGCGAGCTTGATCCGGCCGATCCGGGGCACGTTGAAACGGGCGTCGAATGGATACCATTCCCGGCCGAGGTACACTTCGGCGTAGGCGTGGAAGTCCTCGGGCGCGCTGGAGACTTTCGAGCCGACCTCGGGCAGGTGTGCGGTAACGTAGCGGGCCGGCAGATTGAAAGTCCGGCAGAGCGCGATCACCAAGTGGGCGAAATCGCGGCAGACTCCATGCCGCCGCTCGAGGATGTCGGAGGCGGAGAGATCAGGGCGGCCCGAGCCGTAGCGGTACTCGATGTTTTCGTGCACCCACTGGCAGATCGCCTGCACGCGGGCGTGGCCGTGCTCGCACTGGCCGAAGTGTTCCCAAGCGAAATCGAGGAGCTTGTCGGAGTCGCAGTAGCGGCTGGGCAGGGTGTAGCGCAGCACGTCGAAGGGGAGTTGGGCGATCGGCAGCGGCGTTTCCCCGGCGCCTTGGGGTTCCGGGCTGGAGGAGACCGCCACCAGCGCATCGTGGCGGATGTCATTGCGGCCCGGCTTCAGAATTGTGCGGCAGGCGATGTTTCCATGCACGTCGGTGAACTCCTGGCACGAGAGTTCCGGCCCGAAAGAGCGCGCTTCCGCGACGACGAGGTGGCGGTCATCCAGCCGCGGCCTCAGCACGAACACGACCGGCGTGGGCGAGGGGGTCTCATAGGTGAGGTGGCAGCCGACGCGCACCGTCAGGTCGAGATGAGTCGAAATCATCCCGCTGGGATACCTGCTGGGCGCCGCTGGGACGAACGGATTCGTGCGGCGCGGGCGAATTCCGCTCTTGCGGAAAGTGAGGGCCCCGGCAAAGCTCTTGTTGCAAAATTAAGGGTCTGCCCTGATATTCCTTCTAGATTCGCATTGGGCCGAAAGTTCCTTTTCTCCCGTAACGGCGCCTCTGCCAACATGTTCCACCGCATCCCTTTCGAGAAAGTAAACTGGCTCAATAGCTCATTCCTCATCGGCACTCTCCTGCTCACGCTCACCGCCGTGCCGCTTTACCTGTGGCATTTCGGGCTCGATTGGTTTCAGGTCGCGCTTTTCGTGGTGATGTTCTGCCTGGTCGGTTTTTCCATCACCGTCGGGTACCACCGGCTGTTCTCGCACCTCACCTTCCAGGCGCACTGGAGCGTGCGGCTCTTCACCTTGGTCTTCGGCGCCGCGGCCTTTGAAAACTCGGCGTTACTGTGGTCGTGCGATCATCGGGCGCACCACAAGCACGTGGATCATGAGGCCGACCCGTACAATATCCGGGAAGGCTTTTTCTCGGCGCACATCGGCTGGCTGCTCTTCAAGCTGAAGCCGCCGCTCCCGTGGGACAACGTGCCTGACCTGCAGCGCGACGCGCTGGTGATGTGGCAGCACCGCAATGTTAACTGGATCGCGGCTGTGGTCGCCTTTATCCTGCCGGCGGCCATCGGCTTCGCGTGGGGCGGCTGGGTCTCGGCGCTCGGCGGGTTGCTGATCGGCGGCGTCGCTCGCGTGGTCGTGCTCCAGCACTGCACCTTCTGCATCAATTCGCTCTGCCACTACATCGGCCAGCAGCCGTATTCCACGAAATGCAGCGCCCGCGATTCCTGGCTCGCCGCCCTCGTGACGCTCGGGGAAGGGTACCATAACTACCACCACGAGTTCCCCTACGATTACCGGAACGGCGTGAAGCCCTGGCAGTTCGATCCCAGCAAGTGGATCATCTGGACCCTCTCGAAAGCCGGACTCGCCGGCACCCTCAAGCGCGTTCCCGACGAAAAGATTCTCTCCGCGCAACGCGCCACCGCGGCTTCACGCCATCCGACGAACCTGCACGAGGCGACCTCTGGACAAAATACGAATGTGCCCGCCCGCAAGCGGAAGGCCATGGGAGCGCACGCGGGAAGTTTGAGTTAGGTTATCGGCTAGCGCAGGCGCTCTTTTTTCGTCGGAGCGCGATACTTGGGGTTCGGCTTCGGCGTTGGTGTCGCCTTGGACTTTTGCAGGGCCTCGTCGTACTTCTTCGTGGAAGGCCAGATCAGGCGCCACGGCTGGCGCTTCACGGTGTCGCTGGCTTGGTTGAGGTTGAGCGTGATGTTGGAGAATTGGCCCCGCAAATCCGCGATGGTTTCGTTGAGCTCGCTGGTGGCTTTTTTGGCGTTGCGCAGGGTCGCCTCGATGTCCTTGTTGCCCGCCAGATTGCCGGTAAAGGTCTCGGCATTCTTGAGCGTCCTGGTGAGCGGGCCGGTCTCATTAGTGAGCTTCTCGATATTCCCGAAGGCCAGTTGGAGCTTCCCTTCCGGCGCGGTCATGGCCGCTATGTTATCGAGCGAAAGGCGCAGCGGCCCGCCGGGCGCGGCCATGAGGTTCAGATTCGCGCCGAATTTGCGGAATTCCGCCACCGTCTGCTGCACTTCGCCGCCCTCCGCGGTGAGCTTTTGGAAGTTGTCCGAAGTCTTCTGCAGGCTATCGAGCGTCTCGGTGGCCTTCTTCACCACGGGATCGATCGCCGCCAGCACCAGCGGCACCGCCTGGTCGAGGCCCACCGGTTTTATCCCCAGGAAGGTGGCGCCCTCGGTCGCGAGGCCCGTCGATTCCGAGCCGGAGGTGAAATCGAGGAACATTTCGCCGAGCAGCCCGCTAGAGGTCAGCAGCACGGTCACGTTATTGTAGATTTGCGCGCTGCGGGCGACCTTCACCTCGATCTTCGTCTCCTTCTTCGGATCGGGCCGCTCCGCCTCGGGCACCGGCGAATGCAGCTTGATCACCTGTCCGATGCGGCGCCCGGCCAGCGCGACCTCGGCGCCCTGTTTCAGGCCAGCCGCATTATCCACATAAACCACGAAACTTTTCTGCGGAATGAAAACGCCGGGCGACCCCAGGTAGAGCATCAGGGTCACCAAGGCGGCCAAGGTAACGACCACCAGCAGGCCGGTGCGGACTTCTTCGCGGAAAATGTTCATGAATTGCCCGCGCAAGAAAGCAGAGAACGAGGGAGAACGCGAACTCTGCCCGCGAAATGACGCCCGGTAACGGGCCGCGGATGGCCCCTCACTTCAGCTCCTCCTCGGTGAGCGGCCCGTCTGGAGCGCCGGTGACGAACTGCCGCACCACGTCATCCGGGTGATCGCGAAACTCTTCCGGCGAGCCCTCGGCATGGATGCGCCCCTTGTAGAGCATGGCCAATTTCGTGGCCACCTTGAAGGCGCTGTCCATCTCGTGCGTGACGATGATCGAGGCCGCGCCGATCTTTTCGCTCGTCTCGATCATCAGCTCATCGATCGCGGCGCTGGTCACCGGGTCGAGCCCCGCGCTCGGCTCGTCGTAGAGGATCAGCTCGGGATCGAGCACCAGCGCGCGCGCCAGGCCCACCCGCTTGCGCATGCCGCCGCTGAGCTGCGCCGGCATCTTGTCCAGCGCCTCGGCCATGCCCACGAGGGCGATCTTTTCCTCCACGATGTGATCGATTTCGTCGGCCGTCTTGTCGGTGAGCTCCTCCAGCGGCAGCGCCAGGTTTTCCCGCACGGAGAGCGAGGAAATGAGCGCCGAGTATTGGTAAACCATGCCCATCTTGGCTCGGAAGCGGTTCAGCCGGCGCCGCCCCATGCGCGTGACGTTCAGCCCCTTGAAAAGCACCGTCCCTTCCTGGGGCTTGAGGATGCCCAGGATCAGTCGGAGCAGCGTGCTCTTGCCGCCGCCGGATTTGCCCAGCACCACCAGCCGCTCCCGCTTCTGCACGGCCAGATTCACGCCTTCGAGAATCTTCTGCTCGCCGAAGCTGAGGTGCACCTCCTCCAGCGCGGCGACCGGCTTTTCGCCCTGCTCGGGCGCCTCCGGCTGGGCCGGTTTGCGGTTGAACATGTGGAAAGGCATGCGCGGGCTTACTCGAAAAGGGAGGTTTGCACGATATTGAAGATCGTATCGAAGGCGATCACCGTGGTGATCGCGGTGACCACGCTGGAGGTGGTGGCATCGCCCACGCCGGCTGCGCCGCCCCGCACCGAGAGGCCCTTGTAGCAGGCCACCAAGCCGATGATGCCGCCGAACAGGAGGCTCTTCATCACGCCCCCGACGATATCGCGAAACCAAAGCGACTCTAGTGCTTCGCGGTAGAAAGCGAGCAGCGAGATATCGAAGGCCCACTTCGAGATGATCTGCGCGCCGACCAGCGCGGAGACATTGCTCACCACCACCAGGCAAGGCATCAGCCCAAAGATGGCCACCAGGCGCGGCCCCACCAGCAGCCGGCGCGGCCCCACGCCCATCGCCTCGATCGCCTCCACCTCCTCCGAGACCGTCATCGTGCCGAGCTCCGCCGTGAACGCCGCGCCCATGCGCGAGGCCAGCATGATGCCGCTCATCAGCGGCCCGAGCTCGCGGGTGAAGGCCACCGCCACCAGCATCGGCGTCAGCCGCTCCTGGCCGAACATCTTCAGCACGTACCCCGCCAGCAGCGCCATCGTGAGCCCGAGGAAAAACGAGACCAGCGCCACCAGCGGCACGCTCCCTACGCCGGTGCGATCCGCCTGCTGCATGAAATGCGACCACCGGAACGGCATCCGTCGCCGGAAAACCACATGATCGGCCATCTCCTCCACCGTCTCAATCAGGAGCCAAACCACGCTGGAAAGGTGCAGGAGCAGCGTCCGGATCACGCGTCGCGAGAGGGTTGGGATCGGCGGATGAAGTGAGGCACGGCGGGGAGGAGTATCATGGAGAGGGCGGGGGCTGTCATCTGGAAGTGTGGGGGGGTCGCGGGAAGGTCTTCTCGTAGTCTTAATCGTAATCGTAATCGTAATCCCCTCCCGACCGACTACGACTACGACTACGACTACGAGCCCACCACATCCATGCCCGCTTCCAAAATCCTCGCCTTCGCCGGCAGCACCCGCACCGGCTCCTTCAACAAACAACTCGCCGCCCTCGCCGCCGACGCCGCGCGCCAGGTCGGCGCGGAAGTCACACTCATCGATCTCCGCGATCTTGCCCTCCCACTCTTCGATCAGGACCTCGAGGAAGCCAGCGGCCTGCCGGAGGGCGCGAAACGCTTCAAGGCGCTGCTCCGCGAAAGCGACGGCTTCCTCATCGCCTCACCGGAATACAACAGCTCCATCACCGGCGTGCTCAAGAACGCGATCGACTGGGCTTCGCGCGCCGAGTCCGACGACGAGCCGCCGCTCGTCGCCTTCCGCGGAAAAGCCGCGGCGCTCGTTTCGGCGTCGCCCGGGGGGCTCGGCGGTTTGCGCGCGCTGGTGCACCTCCGCGCCATCCTGGGAAATATCGGAGTGCTCGTGCTTCCCGATCAGGTCAGCATTTCCTCGGCGCACGAGGCGTTTGCCGATGGCCAACTCAAAGATGAGCGCAAGGCGGCGCAGGTCGCCAGCCTCGCCAAAGCGCTGGTGGAGACGACCCGGAAGCTGCGTGCCGCCTAGGCCTTAGCTATCGCTCGCCAGCGGTTTCGGTATCGAAAACGCCTTGTACAGCAGCGAAGCGAAGAGGCTGAAGACGACGTGCACGAAGAACGTCACGAACTCCGGGCTCTGCATCATCTGGCCGGCCGAGCGGAACACCACCACGTTCAGCAGGTAGAGCCCCAAACCGACGAGGATGCCCATCGGCACCGCCAGCGGCGTTTTCAGGCGATAGATCACCAGCGCGATCAGGTAGGTGTACAGGTACGAAACCGCGAAGTGGCCCAGCAAAAGCACGAGGAACGGCACCTTGATGTCGCGGCCCATGATCATGTTCATGGTGCCGGCGGTGCTCCAGGGCGAGCCGCCGCTCATGTAGAAAAAGATCAAGCCCGTGGCGAAGGCGGCCTTGAAAGCCGCGCCGGCATCGAGCTGCTGGCGCGAGCGCCACTCCTGGTGTTCGGAAGATTCCATAGGTTTTTTGAAGGGGCCGCGGCGCATGGCCGTGGCGAATTCGCGTATCATGCGGCGGCCGGCGGCGCGCGGTCAAGCGGGCTCCGTGGTTTGCTCGTTGCGCGCGGAGCCCGGCCGGTGAAACAGTCCCGGATGCTGAAGCTTGCCGCCGTTTTTTTCGCGTTCGTGCTCTCCGCTCTCACGAGCCTGGGAGCTGCCGAGCGCGTCGATTCCTCCGTGCAGCAGCTCATCGTCAGCATCGCGTCCGGCTGGGATTCCACCTCCGGCCGGCTGCAGCTCTTCGAGCGGGACGGCCAGGGCTGGAAACCCGCCGCGCCCGCCTGGCCCGTCCTCTACGGTCGCAGCGGGCTCGCATGGGGCCGCGGCCTCCTCGGCACCGCCGAGCCTGGCCGGCACAAAACCGAGCGCGACAAACGCGCCCCCGCCGGCGTCTTCAAGATCGGCGCCATCTACACCTACGACGCCGCCCTGCCCGAGGGCGCCAATTTCCCCTTTCGCACCGTCACCACGGCCGATGCGTGGATCGATGATCCAGCGCACCCGCAATACAACCAGCACGTCGTCATCCCGGATCCCGCGAATCCGCCGCCGTGGTTTGCCAAACAAAAGATGCGGCACAACGATTTCGCCTATCGCTGGCTGGTGGAAATCCGGCACAACTCCGATCCGCCCGTGGCCGGCGAAGGGAGCGCGATTTTCTTCCACATCCGGCGCGGCGTCGACCGGCCCAGCGCGGGCTGCACGACCATGGCCGAGGCGAATCTCGTGAAGCTCATCCGGTGGCTGCGCGCCGGCAAGCGGCCGCATTACGCCCTCCTCCCGCGCGCCGAGTACGAGAAGAAATGGAAGGACTGGGGCCTCCCGAGCCCCGAGGCGGCCGCGGGAGTTTTGCAGGAGAAGTGAGCAAGAATGCGCGTCGCAATCCCGAGCGACGGCCCGGGCTTGGCGATTGCTCTGTTTCCTTTTCTCGCCGCGAATTTCTATCATACTCCCTCACCCCCCAAATGACCTTCCGGCTCGCACTGCTCTGCTGCCTGCTCACCTCTGCCTCCGCTCAGGCCGATCTTTTCGTCAGCAGCTTCAACCAGAACAGCGTCCGCCGTTACCATGAAACCACCGGCGCGTTCATCGGCACTTTCATCGCCGCGGGCAGCGGCAATCTCAGCGCGCCCCATCGCGGCATCTTCGGCCTCGACGGCAACTTTTACGTGGCGAGCGCGAACAACGACATGGTCCTGCGTTACAACGGCCAGACCGGCGCGTTCATGGATATCTTCATTCAAAACGGCCAGAAAGGCCTCCCTGCCCTGACGCTCGATTATCCCGTCGACATGACGATCGGCCCCGATGGTTTGCTCTACGTCTCGAGCCAGCTCAACGACCGGATCCTTCGCTTCAACGCCACCACCGGCGCGTTCGTCGATATCTTCGTGGCCACCGGCAGTGGCGGGCTCGATGGGCCTTCTGGAATCGGTTTCCTGAACGGGGATTTCTTCGTCGCCGGCCGCTTCAACGTAGTCGCCGACAATCACGTTTTTCGGTATGACGGCACGTCCGGCGCATTCGAGGCGGCCTTCGGCGCGGGCACCATGAACACCGCGTACGGCCTCGACTTCGGACCGGACGGCAACCTCTACGTGGCCAGCGGCGGCAGCTCCAAAATCGTGAAGTTCGACCCAATCACCGGTGCCGCCGTCGACTTCGTAACCACCGGCAGCGGCGGCCTTTCCGCGCCCATCGGCATCGAATTCGGCGCCGACAACAATCTCTACGCCGCCAGCCTCAACGCCGACTCGGTGAAATACTACCATGGCAGCACCGGCGCCCCGTTGGGCGATTTCGTCGCCGCGGGGAGCGGCGGGCTCGATCAGCCAAATTTCATGACGTTCGCTGTCCCGGAGCCCTCCATGGCGGGAATGCTCTTGGTGGGTTTGTTGGTCGGAGCCGGATGCCGGCGGCGCATGGCCAGGTAGCAGCCGCCCCGTGCGGGCGCTTACTTTGGCCAGGCTCCATTCTCGAACGGCCGTCCCTGCAACTTCGTTGGATCGATCACCGCATAGCGGACGCGCTGCCGCTTCCAGGTGTACGTGATGTGCACCAGCCCATCGGCCGTTTGGATGATCGCTGGGTACGAATACTCGCCCGGCTCGCTTTCGATGACCATGGCCGCTTTCCACGTGGAGGCATCGCCGTCCGACACGGCGAGATTTAGTGGCGAGCGTCCCTTCGGCGTGTGGTTGTAGATCAGCAGGTGCCGGCCGTCGGCGAGCGTCACGGCATCGGTGCCGGAGTTTGGGTTGGGCAAATCGGTGAGCGTCATTTCGCCCCAAGTCAGGCCGCCGTCGCTGGAATCGATCTGGAAGACGCGCGATTGCTTGGTGCGCCCGACCGCCTTCAGCTTGCCGCCGGGCAGCGTGAGGATGCTCGGCTGGATGGCGCCGATCGTCTTGCCGTCGTGGACCGGGCCGATGAGCTTCCACGTCTTGCCGCCATCGGTGCTGCGCTCGAAATGGACGCGCCAGCCATCGTGCTCGGTGCTGGAGCCGCTCAGCAGGGCGCCGTCGGCAAGGCGGATCGGCTTATTCTTCACCGGCCCGATGAGTGGCGAGGGCAGGCGCTCGGCCGTCGACCAGGTGGCGCCGCCATCGGCGGACGTTTTGCGATAGCCCCACCAGCCCTGCGGATGCCCTCCCACTTTGTAGTAGAGTTGCAGCGGCGCGCCGGGCACTTGTACCAGCACGGGGTTGAAGCACGGGTATCGCTTGCCATCGGGCTCGGCGCCCGTCGCCACTTCCTCGGGAGCGGTCCATTTGCCCTCGCGCAGCCGTGAGAGCCAGATGCCGACATCCGGGTGCCCCTCCTTGGTGCCGCCAAACCAGGCGGCGAGCAGGCCGCCCGGCGTCTCCACGATCGTGGAGGCGTGGCATTGCGGAAACGGCGCCGTTTCGTAAATGAACTCGCTCTTCACGAGCGCAGGATCGGCGGCGAAGGCGCCGGCGGAAAGGCCGGCGAGGGCGAGGAGGGAAAGGATAGGTCCTATAGATCGCATAGGTCCTATGAGACCTATTCCGCTCTCACGAAGCCCGCAAGCTCAGGCGACTTCTTCGGCGGGCGCCGCTGGCGTGGCCGCGATCTCCGGCGCGGGGCTCTCTGCCGGCTTCGGGCGCATCCACAGCGCGCGCCACTCCGCGCGCAGCCACCAAAACGCGCCCTGCCGCAGGAGGCGCAAGGCGCTGGCATCCGGCAAAAACCCGCCAATGAGCAGGCGCCAGCCCGCGTTGCGCGCCCCGTAGACGCCCGCCGCCAGCTTGCGCTGCGCGAGGTGCACCAGGCGTGCATTGTAAAAACGCAGGAATTTCGCGACGATCTTTCCCGGCATGCCATCGAACGGGAGAAAGTCGAACTGGGTCGCGGGATCGTTGTAGACCTGCCGCACCGGCCCGAGATGGTACGAAGCGATATCGAGCAGGAAAGCGGCGGCCATGAGCTCCGCGTCCCCAAGGTAGTAATATTTGTTCAGGTAGAGGCCGTCGAACCACGAGCGGTAGCAAAACGCGAAGTGCTCATTGTATTTCGCCACCGCCGCGCAGACATCCTCGCCGGCCAGCGAGCGCGCCACCAGGCTCTGCGCGATGTGCGCGGTGAACCCGCAAAAATCGAGCCCCGGGCTGTAGAGCGGATCGATGAAGCTGGCGGCATCGCCCGCGAGCACCCAGCCGTCGCCCGCCACCTGCTCGGAGTAATAGGGCAGCATCGAATACGCGCGCTGGTCGCCTTCGACAGCACGCGCTTCGCCGAGAATCTCCCGCCCCACCGGGTGCTCCTGGAAATGCGCGGCCAGCCGGTCGGCGATGGTCGCGCCCGCCGGCGGCTGGAAGAGGCGCGAATCATACACCAGCCCCACGCTCACATCGCCGCCCTTCAGCGGAATGATCCAGCACCACCAGCCGAGGCCGACGAGGTGATTCGTGGCCCAGCCGCGGCCCGTGCGGGTCGCCTTGGCCCAGCACGGATACTTCTCGCGCAGCTCGAGCCCGTCCCAATCCTTCACGCCCGTATAGCGCGCCCAGAGCGCATTGATCGGGTGCTCTCTCAGCGGGCGGAAAAAGCCGAGCTTCCGCGCCAGGATCGCCGCGCGCCCGCTGGCATCCACCACCCACTTTGCCTCCACCCGGCGAATCTCGCCGTCCTGCCGCACCTCGATGGTATTTTTGCCGACGCCGCCCAACTCTACCGTGCCGACCTTCGCGGGACGCCACAGCTCGCAGCCCGCCTCGACCGCCAGCTTCAGCACGTGCTCATCCAGCGTGGCGCGATCCACCTGAAAACCGGAGAGCCGCGAATTGTACCGCGCGCCCATCTCCACGCAGTCCTCGAAGCGCTCTTCCGGCGTACGCGCAAACCACATCCGAAGCCCCTGCTTGTTGAGCTGATGATGCCCCAGGTAATTCGTCAGCCCCAGCACGCGGGTGAGAAAACACGAGCTCACCTCCGTGGTGGATTCGCCCACCTTGCGGTCGAATTCGGCGGCCTTCTCGATGATGAGCACCCGCAGCTCGGGATGCTTGCGCTTGAGCAAAAGCCCCGTAGCCGCACCGGAGAAAGCTCCGCCAAGAATGGCGACATCGTATGGTGACATGGAAGGGAACGGTGTAGCGGAGGATCGCCGGGGAGGCAAGCAACCCCCGCCTGTGCATGGTGGCGCTGCGTGCCTCTTTCGCATCTCCATGCTATCCTCGCGCGTGCCCCGCATCTTCCTCCTTTCCCCCGCGAATTGCGCCGGCAAGCGGGCCCAGATGCTCCTCAATGGCACTGCCCGTTTTGCGCTCGCCCAGCGCCTGCGCGCTGGGGAACCGGTCACCTTCGGCGAAGTCTGCGCGTTTCTCAGCAGCCTCTATTTTCGAGGAAAACTCGCCTACGCGCGCGCCTTCGCCACCGCCGGCGCGTGGGTGATCACCAGCCATCGCGGGCTGATTCCGGTGCAGACTGTGGTGGACATGGATGAGCTTCGCCGATTTGCCGAAGTCCCGATCGATCTCGCGGAGCCGCGGTACACGGAACCGCTCGCGGAGACCGCCCGCGGAATCTGGCGCCGCTCGGGGCAGAACGCGGAAGTGGTGCTGCTCGGGAGCATCGCCACCGGCAAATACATCGATTGCCTGCTGCCCGTCTTCGGCGATGCGCTCCGCTTTCCGGCGGAGTTCGTCGGCCGCGGCGACATGAGCCGCGGCGGGCTGCTGCTTCGCTGCGCCGCCGCCGGCCAGGAATTGGAGTATATCCCGGTCTCGCAAGCCATCCGCCACGGCAAACGCCCGCCCAAGCTCGCGCCCTCGCCCCGAGGATGAAACGCGGGCCGGGGCGCCCTTCTCCTTCTACTGGCAAAGCCGCCCCTCCCGCCCCATATTGCACGGGCATGAGCAACGTATCAGCCCCAAAACCCGCGCCGCGGGTAAACCTGCGCACGCCGGATGTGATGGCCGAGGTGCAGGCGCAGGTGGAATCGCATTATCGCAGCGAGATCGTGGAAAAACTGCGCGCGCGCGGCGGGACGCTCTCCTTCGAGGGGCTCACGGTGAAGCTCGCGAAGCAGTTCGGCTTTTGTTACGGCGTCGAGCGCGCCATCGATCTCGCCTACGCGGCGCGCAAGGTTTTCCACGACCAGCGCGTCTTCATCCTCGGCGAGATCATCCACAATCCCGAGGTGAACGAGCAGATCCGCGCGATGGGGATCACCAATATCCTCGGCAAGGAAAAGCAGGCGGACGTGAGTGACTTGAACCCGGAGGACGTGGTCATCGTGCCGGCCTTCGGCACCGATGTGACCACGCTCGCGCGCATCAAGGAGCGCGGCTGCCAGATCGTCGACACCACCTGCGGCGACGTGATGAGCGTCTGGAAGCGCGTGCGGCAAAACGCGGCTGACGACATGACCTCGATCATCCACGGCAAGGCGGCGCACGAGGAGACGAAGGCGACCGCCTCTCGCGCGATCAACAAGGGGCGCGGGCATTACCTCGTGGTGCTCACGCTCGAGGACACCGATTACGTCTGCGAACTACATCCGCCGCGGCGGCAAAAAGGAGGACTTCCTGGAGCGCTTCAAAGGCGCGTACTCGGAGGGATTCGATCCCGATATCCATCTCCGGCGCGTCGGCGTGGCCAACCAGACCACGATGATGCGCGGCGAAACGGAGGAGGTGCAGCGGCGCATCCAGGCGGCGGTGCAGGATCGCGACGGCGCTAAGCGCGCCTCGCGAAAATTTCCGTTTCTTCGATACGATCTGCGGCGCCACGCAGGAGCGGCAGGATGCTCTCCGCGAGATGCTCGACGAGCCGATCGATCTGCTCCTCGTCATCGGCGGCTACAATTCCTCGAACACTTCGCACCTCGCGGAAATGGGCGAGGAAAAGCTGCCCACCTATTTCATCCGCAATGCGTCGCGGCTGGAATCGCGCGAGCGGATCGTGCACTACAACCTGCACGAGAAGCACGAGATCACCACGGAGAACTGGCTGCAAGATCGCCCGATCACCGTCGGCATCACCGCCGGCGCGAGCTGCCCGAATAATCTGATCGAGGAGACGATCCTGCGACTTTTCGAGTTGCACGGGATCAGCGCGCAGCGGCTCATCGACGCATAAAATAATACCCTATGGACCTTACCCGCACGGCCTATGGCACGTGGAGCGGCGGACGCTTCATGCACTTCGGCGAACCGCTCGACGACGAGCGTTTTCTCGGCGCGATCCGCCACGCTTACGAAGGCGGCATCCGCACTTTCATGACCGCCGATGTCTACGGCAACGGCGCCGCCGACGAGATGCTCGGCCGCGCGCTGGCCGATTATCCGCGCGACACCTACTGCCTGGTCGGGCTGCTCGGCCACGATTTTTACAGGGGCGAGCGCGCCGGCTCGAAAGGCTACCCGCGCTTCACCGATCCCGCCCTGCGCCAGCCCCGCGATTACGCCGATTACCTGCGCATGGCCACGGAGAAGATGCTCCAGCGCTGCCGCACCGACCACTTCGACTGCGTCATGCTGCACAATCCCGACTCGATCGGTTACACGCAGGACGCGGTTTGGAACGCCATGGCCGCGCTGCAGGAGCAGAAGCTTACCGGCCTGCTCGGCGTCGCGCCCGGGCCGGCCAACGGATTCACGCTGGACCTGATCCTTTGCATCGAGCGCTTCGGCGCGCTGCTCGATTGGGCCATGATCATCCTCAATCCGCTCGAGCCCTGGCCCGGCGATCTGAGCCTGCCCGCCGCCCGCGAGCACGATGTGAAACTGGTTACCCGCGTCGTCGATTACGGCGGGCTTTTCCACGACGACGTGAAACCCGGCCACGCCTTCGCAAAATACGATCACCGCACCTTCCGCCCGCAAGGCTGGGTGGAAGCCGGCAACACGAAGCTCGACCGTCTGCGCCCCATCGCCGAGCGCCACGGCCTCACCCTGCTCCAGCTCGCTTGCATCTGGAATCTCTCGCAGCCACCGGTGCAAAGCGTCGTGCCCACCATGGTCCAGGAGAGCGGCCCCGACGCGAAACCGATCGAAGACAAAATCGCCGAGCTCGCCGCGCTGCCCGAAGTGAACCTCAGCCCCGATGAAGTCGCGGAAATCCGCGCCCTCGGCGACAACAAAGGCTGCATGGACCTCAAAGGCGGCAACCCCGGGCACACCGGCGAAACGCTCCCCGACCGGTGGTCCGTCACGAGCGAGCTAAGCTCAGTCGCCGAGCGCTGGCATATCAAGCCGGAGAGCGACCTGGCGTACGCGCACGGCACGTAAACTCGCCTACAGCGAAGTCGTCTTCACCGGGTTGTCCCGGAGTTGCTGGAGCACCGGCTGCAGATCGGCGTTGTACTTCTTGATCTCTTCGGCGAGGGCCACGGCGCCGGCACGGTCTTTCGGGTCGAGCGCGGCTTTGCGGTCGAGCAGCTCAGTCTCGCGCCGCTGCAAGGCGATGAGCCGCAGCTTCAGCTCGGCTTCCTTTTGCGCTGCAAACATCGCCGGGAGGGCGGGCTTGGCCTCGGGCTTGGGAGTGGCGGTGACCTTTTCGACCTCCGACCCGAGGAATCTGGCCACACTCGCCTTGTCGACCTTGTCGAAAGTGCTCATGCCGGCGCCAACGAAAAGGATGCTCACGAGGCTCCAGAGAAATGGGCGCTTCGCTTCCTCCCAAGCCTTGATCACGAAGATCAGTTGCGCGAAGGGGACGAAAAGGACGGCGAGACCCCAGCCGATGTGGCGCTGAAACGCCAGCACGAGCGTCCAGATGGACGTGACTACGACGATCGCGAGGGCGATTCCGAAAAGAACGAAGGAGAGGATGAGCATGGGCGGGCTGGGTTACCGCCTCTACAAGCAAAACAAAGGCCACGCCCGCTAACAAAGTTTTCGCGCGCGCCGCAGCCCGTTGCAATCGCGCGGCCTGGCTACGCCACCCGCCCGCAGCAGTTCTTGAACTTCTTCCCGCTGCCGCAGGGGCACGGATCGTTGCGCCCGACTTTGTGAGCGGCGGGCGTTTGTTCGCGCCGCGGGTGCAGCACTTCGTCGATGCTGGCCATCGGCTCATCCCCGTTGCTCGGCGGCGGGACGGAGGGGCGCAGCCCTGCCGGCGGCGCGGGGGCGCGGCTGCCGGGCGAGGCCGTCTGCGAGGTGCCGCCGGATTCGTCGGCGGCGGTGAGGAACTGCGGAAGGAGCTGAGGAATTGCTCGAAGGCCAGAAGATTCGAGGTGCTGCGGAAGAGGTTGTGCAGGATCTCGCCTTTGATGTTCCCCATCAGCTCGGTGAACATCTCGTAGGCCTCGTTCTTGTACTCGATGAGCGGATCCTTCTGCCCGTAGGCGCGGAGATAGACGGCCTCGCGCAAAGCGTCCATGCGCGTAGAGATGCTCCTGCCAAAGCCGGTCGATCGCGTTGAGCATGATGTAGCGCTCGAGGAAGCGCAGCGACATCCGGCTCCTCGTGCGCGCACTTCAGCTCGTAGCTGCGCTTCACCTTATCGATGAGGAAATTGCTCACCTCGGCGGTCTTTGTCGGAGCCGAGCTGCTTCCTTGCCGATGCCGAGCGGGAAGGTCGTGTTGACCCAGCCGAGCAGGCCATCGGGGTCTTTTTCGTCGTCGGGCGGGAGGAAGGAGATCGACCTTCTCGGGGATCGCCTCGTCGATGACCTCGTAGATGCAGCGGGCGCGGGTCGTCGGTGTTGATCGCCTCGTTGCGCCAGCCGTAGACGACCTCGCGCTGCTTGTTCATCACGTCGTCGAACTCGAGCGCGCGCTTGCGGATGAGGTAGTTGCGCTGCTCCACGCGCTTCTGCGCGGTCTCGACGGACTTGTTCAGCCACGGGTGCTCGAGCGCCTCGCCTTCCTGCAGGCCGAAGCGCTCCATCATCTTCGTCATGCGATCGGCGGCGCCGAAGTTGCGCATGAGGTCGTCCTCGAAAGCTGACGTAGAAGCGGACATGCCCGGGATCGCCCTGGCGCGCGCAACGTCCGCGAAGCTGGCGATCGATGCGGCGCGATTCGTGCCGCTCGGTGCCGATGACATAGAGGCCGCCGACCTCGGCGACGCCGGGCGCCGAGTTTGATGTCGGTGCCGCGGCCGGCCATGTTCGTGGAGATGGTGACGGCGCCCGGCTGGCCGGCGCGCGCGACGATCTCGGCCTCCTGCGTGTGATACTTCGCGTTCAGCACCGCGTGCGGAATTTTCTCGCGCTTGAGCATGCGGCGAGAGCACCTCGCTCGCCTCGACGCTGACGGTGCCGACGAGCACGGGCTGGCCCTTCGCGTGGGCCTGCCGCGATCTCCTTGACGACCGCGTTGAACTTCTCGCGGCGCGTCTTGTAGATGAAGTCGTTCAGGTCCTTCGCGGACGCACGGGCTGGTTCGTCGGGATGACGGCCACATCCAGCTTGTAGATGTCGGCGAACTCGTTGGCCTCGGTCTCGGCGGTGCCGGTCATGCCCGCGAGTTTGTAGTAGAGGCGGAAATAGTTCTGGATCGTGATCGTCGCGAGCGTCTGCGTCTCGCGATCGATCGTGACGCCCTCCTTCGCCTCGACCGCCTGGTGCAGGCCGTCGCTCCAGCGGCGGCCGGTCATCTTGCGCCCGGTGTTCTCATCGACGATCACCACCTTGCCTTCCTCGACGACGTAATTGACGTCCTTCTCGAAGAGGCAATACGCGCGCAGAAGCTGCGAGATGTTGTGGATGCGCTCGCTCTGCTGGTCCATGTAGGCCTGGCGCTTCGCCTTTCTCCTCGGCCTTTTGCTGCGGCGTGAGCATTCGATTGATCGATCTCCGCAAACTGCGTCATGAGGTCCGGCAGCACGAACGCATCCGGATCGTCCGGGCTCATGAAGTCGCGGCCCTGCTCGCTGAGGTCGGCCTCGTGCTGCGCGCTCGTCGATCGTGAAGAACAGCTCCTCCTTGAGCGCGAAGAGCTCCTCCTTGCGCGTGTCCGTGTAGAAGCTCAGCTCGGCCTTGTCGATGGCGCGGCGCTTGTCCGGGATCCTCCATGCGCGCGCAGGAGGCCTTTGTTGCGCGGCTGGCCGAGTTTCACCTTCACCATGGTCTTGCCGAATTCCTCCGGTCTTGCCCGCGGCCCAAGCTTCCTCGGCCTCGGTGACGAGCCGATTGCAAAGCATGCGTCTGCTTGCTGCACGAGCTGCTCGACCAGCGGCTTGAAGCGTGTCGAACTGGTGCGTCGAAACCGTGGCCGGGCCGGAGATGATCAGCGGCGTGCGCGCTTCGTCGATCAGGATCGAGTCCACTTCGTCGACGATCGCGAAGTGCGTGGCCGCGCTGGACCTGCTGCTCCTTGCTGGTGGCCATGCCGTTGTCGCGCAGGTAGTCGAACCCGAACTCCGAGTTCATCCCGTACGTGATGTCGGCGGCGTACTGTTCGCGCCGGATATCGGGCGTCTGGTCGTGCTGGATGCATGCCCGTCGTTGAGCCCGAGGAAGCCGTAGAGCGTGCCCCATCCACTCGCGCGTCGCGGCGGGCGAGGTAATCGTTCGTCGTCACCAGATGCGCGCCGCGCCCGGCGAGGGCATTGAGGAAAAGCGGCAGCGTCGCGACGAGCGTCTTGCCTTCGCCGGTCGCCATTTCGGCGATCATCCCGCGGTGCAGGCACATGCCGCCGATGAGCTGCACGTCGAAGTGGACCATGTTCCAGGTCACCGGCTGGTCGCACACGTTGAAGGTGTGCTGGCGCTCCGTCATCCGGCGCGCCGCATTTTTCACCGCGGCGAAGGCCTCCGGCAGCAATTCATCGAGCCGGCGCTGCTGCACCTCCAGGTCGTCGATCGCGCTCACCTCGGCCTTCCAGGCGGCGGCCTTCGCCCGCAGCTCGTCGTCTGACAGCCGCTGGTACTCGGCCTCGTGCTGGTTGATCTGATCCACGACGATCCGCATGCTCTTGACGCGCCGGGCGTTCTTGGAGCCGATAACCTTCTTGATGAGCCAATTGATCATGAGAAATGGGGCGTAGAGGTAACCATGTAAGGCCGGAGGGGGGAAGCTGCAAGTGGCGGCCCGTTTGACACTGGTGCGCGGGGTTTTTAAGGTGCGAGCATGACCGCCGCAATCCAGCCCGACTGGCAGCTCACGCCGGAGGAGTACCTGGCGGCGGAAGCGCTCGCGGAGACGAAGCACGAATACGAGCATGGGCGGATGTACGCGATGGCGGGCGTAACGGCGCAGCACGACTTGCTGGCGGTCAACATCACCACGGAACTGCACCGGCAGTTGCGCGGGAAGGGGTGTCGCGTCTTCACCTCGGATATGAAGGTGCGAGTCCGGTTCCTCGATTCTGTGCGGTTTTACTACCCGGATGCCATGGTGGTTTGCGGAGAAATCCAGCGCGAAAGCGTTTTCCAGGACGACCCGGTGGTGATCTTCGAAGTCCTCTCACCCTCCACCGAGCGGATCGACCGTGGCGAAAAGCGATCGGCCTACTGCAGCGTCGACTCGATGAAGGTATACGTCCTCGTCGAAACGGAACGGCTCGGTTTGACGGTGTACCGGCGGATTGGCGAAAGCTGGGAAGCTGAATTGCTGTTGAGGGCCGAAGATGTGCTGGATCTCTCGGAGGTGGGTTGCTCGCTGCCGCTGAGCGAGATTTACGCGGAATCCGGATTGTGGGCGCCTCGTGCGGCCGGCGATTCCGCCTGACCCTCTGCTTCCAAATGCTCAAAGTCCGATTTTGCGAAAATGGGAGCCACGACGTCGCCGGGTGCGCCTTCCATCGCATCTTTGAACGCGCCGGCAAACGCCGCCACGGTCCTGTTCCAGGAATCAATTTCGCCGTGGAGTTTGGCAAGGTCGCGATGCTGCCAATATTCACTCACGTCGCGCACATTGGTCTCCAGGCCGGCCTCCCGGCAGGCATCCAGCACGGCGACGACACCGCAGTGACAGCGCAAGAAGTGCTCCCGGCTAACGCAGTCGGCGTACTGGGTCTTGCACCCGGTATGGTAATGCCATCCCTCTCCCCAGCCGCTCTCAACCGTGCGCCCATCGTGCGCAACAAAGGCGGCGGGAAACCAGGAAAGTCCAAAGAAGGCGGTTTCGCAGCCTTCGCCGGGCCAGGTGCGAAACTGCCAGCCGATGGACGAGGTGGTGTGGAGGAATGGTCCCTCGTCAGGAGGATCCTTCAGCGAAAGCGTCGTTGGCGCGTTCTCAGTGAACTCGTCCACCTCTGCAAACCCTTGCTCGAGCGCGCGCTCACGAGCGGCTTCAAGCGCCGTGCGCACTTGCGCGGCCGTCCAGTGGGCAGGCGCGTGCAGGTCGTAGTAGATTTCCAAGCCCATTTGTTTCGGCAAATGTGCACATACCTCCGTCTGGAGACAATCGAACCTATTCCGGCGTGGAGCTCGACGCCGCGCGATGGTCGCGGTACCCGCTCACGAAGCGCTGCCGGAATGCGCCGAAGGTGCCAGCCTCGATCTCCGCACGCGTGCGCGTCATGAGGTTCAGATAGAAGTGCAGGTTGTGCAGCGTGATCAGGCGCAGCCCGAGAATCTCCTCCGCTTTTACCAAGTGCCTCAAGTAACCGCGGTCGAATTGCCGGCAGCACGGGCAGTCGCAGCCGGGCTCGATCGGGCCCTTGGCGAAGGCGTGTTCCGCGTTCTTGAGATTGACCGTGCCCGCGGCGGTGAAGGCCGTGCCGTTGCGCGCGATGCGCGTGGGGAGGACGCAATCGAACATGTCGACCCCGCGTGCGATCATCTCGAGCATCTGCGGCGGGGTGCCGAGGCCCATCGCGTAACGCGGTTTCGTGGCGGGCAGCCAGGGCTCGCTCGACTCGATGGCGGCCAGCATTTCGGTCTCGGGCTCGCCCACGCTGACCCCGCCGACCGCGTAGCCATCGAAGCCGATCTGCACGAGCGCCTCGGCGCTTTCGCGGCGGAGATCGGCGAAGGTGGCGCCCTGGACGATCCCGAACTTCTGATTGGGCGTTTCGCAGTCGCGACACTGTTTGGCCCAGCGCAAGGTGCGCTCCAGGCTGCGTGCGGCGTAGTCGTGATCGCAGGGGTAGGGGGGGCACTCGTCGAAGACCATCGCGATGTCCGAGCCGAGCGCGGCTTGGATTTCCATGGCCTCGCGCGGGCCGAGGAACATCGGCGAGCCGTCGAGATGGTTTTGGAAATGGACGCCCTCCTCGGTGATCTTGCGCAGCCGCGCGAGCGAGAAAACCTGGAAACCGCCGGAATCGGTGAGGATGGGCCCATCCCAGCGGCTGAACTCATGCAACCCGCCGAAGTGCCGCATCACCTCCATGCCGGGCCGGACGAAAAGGTGATAGGTATTGCCGAGGATGATCTGCGCCTGCAGCTCGCGCAGCTCCCACGGGGCGACCGATTTCACAGTCCCCTGCGTGCCAACCGGCATGAACACAGGGGTTTCGATCGTCCCGTGCGCGGTGAAGAGACGCCCGCGGCGCGCCTTCGAGGCGGGGTCGGTGGCGAGGAGCTGGAAGTTTTCCGCGGGCTGCTGCATGAGCCCTGATTAATGGCGCGTTTCCGTCGAGCTCGCCACCGCCGCAGCCGCGTCGCCCTCGCCGAGTTTCCGGCGGAAAAGCGACAGCGCCAGCTCGAGGCAGAGCCGCGCCAGCTCGGGATTGTACCGCGGCCCTTCGTCGCGCAGGAACGCGTGCGCCGCGTTGACTTCCACCCACTGATAATTCGTCCCGACCGCTTCGAGCGTTTCGCGGATTTGCGTTCGCCCGTCGAAAGGCACGTGCGGATCCTGCCGGCCCCAGATCATGAGCAGCTCCGCACGCAGGTCGCCGCGCTGGGTGCGCTGCAGCGAATCGTCGGATTCACCCGAGCCGAGCACGCGCGGGTGCTCGGCGAGCTTATGGATATCCGTGGCGTAGAAGCTGACCCCGGCGAGGATCTCCGGATTCATCGAGCAGCGGTAGTTCAGGTGCCCGCCGATGCAGATGCCCATCGAGCCGAGCTTCCCGGTGCAATAGGGCAGGCCGAGCAGATGCTCGATCACCGCGCGGGCATCGTCGTCGTAGGCCGCGAGCGGCTTGTTCACCTTGCACCAATTGCCGCGATCGGCCCCGGCCGTATCATAAGGGAGCACCGAGCCGGCTGCCTCGAATTCGTGGAAGATTTCCGGCACCGCGACGACGTACCCGTGCCCGGCGAGCATCGCGGCGGTGCGGCGGATGGGGCCGGTGGCCTGGAAGATTTCCGAAAAAAGCACGAGCCCGGGGTAACGGCCGGGGGCCGATGGGCGAAAGAGAAAGGTCCGCATCGGCCCGGAGGGAGTCGGCAGATTGGCGTGCTCGTGATCGAGAATGGTCATATGGAGTGGGAGGTCCGGCGGGCCGGCTCTTAATCTTAGTCTTAGTCCTAGTCGTAGTCGTAGTCGTAGTCGTTCGGGAGGGGATGAAGATCAAGTTTACGACTATGATTAAGAGGCGCGGCGAGGCGCCGCCGCAGATCCAAGCTCTTTCTGCGCCCCTACTCCCGCCGCCGCATCTTCGATGTATCCGCCCGCGGCCCATCCAGCCGAAAGATCGTCTCATTCTGCTTCCGCAAATCCAGCCGGTCCCGCGCGTACAGCCCGATGAATTCCGGGTCGCTTTTGAGCAGGGCTTCCTCCCGCTGCCGCCGCGTGAGGAGCTGTTTCTCGCGGTCGATTTCGCTCTTCAGCGCCTCGATTTGGCGCTGCTGATCGGCGCGCTGGGTGAACTCCGGCAGGAAGCGATACCCCGCGATCGTCCCCACGGTGATGACGATGAGCGCGAAAAGGAAACGGTTAAGGGAATGCCAGATTCCCCCCGTTTGGGAGTTGGAATACTCTGCGTGAAGCGCGCTCACTTACGCGCGCATCTTACCCCCGTAGATGGCTTTGTCACCAAGTTCTTCTTCGATTCGCAACAGCTGATTGTACTTCGCCACGCGGTCCGTTCGGCAGAGCGAGCCCGTCTTGATCTGGCCCGCATTCGTGGCCACCGCGATGTCGGCGATGGTGGTGTCCTCGGTCTCGCCGGAGCGGTGCGAAATCACCGCCGTGTAGCGGTTTTCCTTCGCGAGCTCGATGGCGTCGAGGGTCTCGGTGAGCGTGCCGATCTGGTTCACCTTCACGAGGATCGAGTTGGCGATGCCGCGTCTCGATCCCCTTGCGCAGAAACTCGACGTTCGTCACGAAAAGATCGTCCCCCACGAGCTGCGTGCTGCCGCCGAGCTTGTCGGTGAGCATCTTCCAGCCGTCCCAATCGTTCTCCGCGCAGCCGTCCTCGATCGAGATGATCGGGTACTTCGCCTTCAGCTCGCCATAGTACGCAACCAGCTCCTCCGCGCTCCGCTCCGACCCGTCGGATTTCTTGAAAACGTACTTCCCTTTGCCCTTGTCGAAGAACTCGCTCGCCGCCACATCGAGCGCGATGAACACATCCTCGCCGAGCTTGTAGCCGGCCTTTTTCACCGCCGCCGCGATGGTTTCCAGCGCGTCGAAGGCATCGTCCAGCTTCGGCGCGAAACCGCCCTCATCGCCGATCGCCGTGGAAAGCCCGCGCCCTTTCAGCACCCCCTTCAGCGCGTGGAAAATCTCCGTCCCGGCGCGCAACGCCTCCGAAAACGTATCGAACTTCTTCGGCATCACCATGAACTCCTGGAAATCGATCGGCGCATCCGAGTGCGCGCCGCCATTGAGGATGTTCATCATCGGCACCGGCAGCACCTTCGCGTTCGGCCCGCCGAGATATTTGAACAGTGGCAGCCCGAGCTGATTCGCCGCCGCGTGCGCCGTCGCCAGCGACACCGCCAGCAGCGCATTCGCCCCCAGGCTCGCCTTGTTCGGCGTCCCATCGAGCTCGATCATCATCTTGTCGATCGTCACCTGCTCCAGCGCATCGAACCCCTCGAGCTCCGGCGCAATCGTCTTCTCGATGCTGCCCACCGCCTTCGTCACCCCCTTGCCGAGATACCGGTCCTTCACCCCATCGCGCAACTCCCAAGCCTCATGCTCCCCCGTGCTCGCCCCGCTCGGCACCGCCGCCCGCCCCACCGCCCCCCCCGCCAGCTCCACATCCACCTCCACGGTGGGGTTGCCTCGGGAGTCGAGAATTTGTCGGGCACGGATATCGGTGATGATGGTCAGGGACATGGCGGCGAAGTGGGTAAAGGATGCGGCGGCGCGGGGCAAGCAGGAACCCCAGCGCGAGGGAGGAAATGCAAAGTGAGGATAGGCCGTGATGGGGAGCCGTTGCCGCCCACACTTCCGCGCATGGACCCCCCTCTTGGATTCGCCCACCTTCGCCAGGAATGCGAAGCTGCGCCAGCAGATGGACGCGCTGCTCCGCTTCCTCACCATCGAAACCGAGCCAAAGACCCGCGAGCCGCTCAGCCTGCTCCTCCGCTGCCGCGTCATCACCCTCAAGAACCCGGAGGCGCCCCACGAGACGCAGATGCTCATCGCCGCCGGCGAAGACGGGCCGGCGATCTCCCTCTGGGACCGCCGGCAAAAGGGCCGCCTCAACTTCGCGGCGGAGCGGCTTTGCGGTGAGCGCGCAGCAGACTCGCCCGCAGCACACCCCCTCCATGTGAAGCGAAGCTTCCCCCGCAAGTGCGATCCCAAGTGCAACTTGGGATCGAGGGGCAAAATGGAGCTTTGGCGCGAGGAATCAATCGCCTCGCCGTCGTACGTTACTTGGGGGTGCTCTGGATCACGACGAATTCGGTCCCGCCGGTCCCTCCCAGGACGAGTTTGAAGGATTTCATGTCCTTCGCGAAATCCAGCTCGGAATTGTCGAGGGTCACCTTTCCCTTGCTGGTAACTGCCCACGTCCGTTTTTTGCCCCAGTAGGCCGAACCGCCGGCGTTGAATTTCAGTTCCCCCATCGGCTTCTTATCTTTCGTCATCATCCATACATTGGTCGTCAGATAGGCTTCGATCTCCTCGGGCGTTTTGGCGCCGGCGGCTGGCGACTCGGGCTTTGCGGCCGCGGCCGCGGTTCCCATCTCCTTCTTGATTTTCAAGGCAGTCTCCAAGTCACTCGCCTGCGTGGCGCGCCGCAGCAACTGTTCGAGCGAGGCCTGATACCTGCGATTGATCGGGTCGACGGCGGCAGCGATGGCCTTATCACGCTGTTCTCGGACTTGCTTGAACTCCCGTTCCATGGGCGTCTCCGCGCGAAGCGTCGAAGCGAAGATCGCGACAAACAGGAGGGCGAGGATTTTGTAGTTCATGGGTTGATTTTATTTATCGGAGGAGACGCAGCGGAATCGCCGAACACGGTATTAACCGGAATTCAGCGTGGCAATTTGATTGGGCCGCTAGGTGAGATCCGGACTCCAGGAGCAGACCGGTCCCTCACACCGGCCGGTGCAGCGCCGCGATTAGCTCGTCGATCTTCGCCGCCACCTGCTGCATTTCGCTTTGCGTGGGTGGGTCGCTGATGGTGAGGCCGAGGGCGGTGACGGCGTTGGCGCTGGCGGCGGTGGTGGAGATGGCGGTGCCGAGTTGGGCGGCGGTGACTTCGCCGGGGACGCCTTGGGGGCCTTGGATGCCATCGGCTCCGGCGGGCCGGTCGCGCCGGTCGCGCCGTCGTTGCCGGGCGGGCCTTGGATGCCTTGCGGGCCGGGGCCGCCGTCGCTGCCATTGGTGCCGGGGGAGCCTTGCGCGCCCTCCGCGCCGCGGGGGATGCCGAAGGCGAAGTGGACGTTGGCGCCATCGAAGGAGACGGAGACGGTGGCGGGGTTGCCGGCATCGAGGGTGGTGGTGCTATCGACGAGCGCGCTGGCGAAGGGCGGGCCTGGCACACCCTGCGGGCCGGTGAGGCCATCGGTCCCGCGCGGGATGCCGTACTGGAAATGCACGTTGGTCCCATCGAAGGAAACCGCAACGTCGCGGCTTCACCGGGGTTGAGCGTCGTCACGCCATCGACGACCGCGCTGGCAAAGGGCGGGCCTGGCGAGCCGGGATCGCCTTGCACTCCCTGCGGGCCGACCGGGATGGTTTTGATGAGCGAGTGGAGGCCGTTGAATTGCGCGCGCATCTGCGCGGCGTCGGCGAGAGTGTTTTCGATGGGGAACGTGGGATCGAAGGGCACGGGGGAGGGAGAGTTCCTGGTTCCTGGTTCTGGGTTCTTCGTTCGTTGCGCCGGCGGCGATCACGCTGAACAACCAAGAACAAAGAACCGAGAACCAACCACTTTTCGCCAATTAGCCGCTTGCTCCCTCCCCACACATCGAAGTACACCCAGAGCCGGCCCCCATGAACGGTTTGTTCCGCCCACCGAGCGATGGAAAGGCGTGTCTTTATCTTCGACACGGCGCGCGGGCCATTCGCTGCGAGCAGGCCGCGGCTCCCACCACGGGCGAAAAGGGGGCATCATCTGCCGGGACCCCGGACTCTTTTTCAGGAAAGCAGTCGTTCGTTCGGCGAAAGTCGCACTTCTTTTTGCGGAACGAGCGACGGTTCTGGGAAAAGCATAGTTCGTCTACCGCGAACCAGTCATCGGCTGGGCAAAAGGATGACTCCGTTTCGGAAAAGAAGTCATCGTTTTGGGAAAAGCTGCTCCCTTTTGGAAAAGTGGTCAACCTCACCCGGGAATTGTCACCGTTTTGGCGAAAAGAGTCAGCGTTTTGGCGAAAGCTGCACTGGTTTTTTGCCAGGGAGCGACGTTTTCGCGAGAAACTGCTCTCCTTTAGGGCCCCTTTTCGGGCGTTTTCCGGGAAACTGCCGAGCTTTTGGCGGACGAGTCGCGTTATTTCGTCAGAAATCCCGGTTTTCACACGATTTACCCCTCTTCACGCCGTTTGGCCGCCTTTTTCCTCAACCCCAAACCCCAACCCGTGGCAAAAGCGCTGAAATGGGGCTCCGCGGCCTTCGTATGGAGTGCCAGCGGGGTTTTTTGGAACGGTGCCGAGCCCAAAAACAAAAAGAATATGTCCAACACCAAAGCCATCGTCGACTTCTCAACCTACCCCGCCGCCGAACTCGGCCCCATCGCCCAAAACATCCTGCTACACGCCACGCCGACCCGCCCACCACTGACCCTTTGACCGCACCTGCCGCCCCTCAGCCCACCCTCACCGCCTTCGCCCGCACAGGCTGCGCCAGCCCTCCGCGGTCGCTGAGCTTGGGGTCGTTAGGCGACTCGCCCGCGCAATCTCTTCAATCGACTTCCCGCTTCTTCTTCCATACACCGCAATTACCACTATGACGCCAGACCAAATTGTTCAGAGCATCACCGAAACCGCTGCGCGCTGGGATACCTACGCCACAGTTCTCCAAACCACCTATATCGCAATGGGGGCCATTGCCATCACCGCGTCCGTCGTCGTTGGAGTCCTCGGCGACAAAACGGGTCCAGTTTGGGCACGCGTGATGGGACTTCTATCGGCGCTTTGCATCTCCTTGATCGCCGGATTTGCGCTCGGTGAGTCCGCAGGTCGCGTCCGCGATGCGTGGCGACGACTTAATACTGCGATACTGACTTACCATGCTACGCCTGAAAATCCAAAGCGGCTTGCCGGCCTAATTTTGGAGCTGGATACTGCAGAGAAGATCATTGGCAACGTTAGTTTCAAACCACCAACCACCGGGCAACAAGCTCCAGCGCTTTCGTTCGAAATGAAGAAAAAGGACAAGGGAGAAGCGTGGGCAGGCATCGACATACCTGACAAACTTCTACCAAGTGATTGGATCAAGGCATCCTAATGTCGCCTAACCAGGCGCTGCAGCGGACGGCTCCGGGCGTCACAGCCTGTGCTGCACGCCACGCCAACCGGCCCGCCACTGACCCTTTGACCGCACCTTCCGCCCCGCAGCCCACCCCCAGCCGCCTTCGCCCGCACAGGCTGCGCCGCCCTCCGCCGTCGCTAAGCTTGCGGTCGTTAGGCCACTTCGATCACTGTTCGTATGTTGGATGATCTACTTTCAAGGGCGCAATCTGTTATAGCTATTCTTGGCGTTCCTGCTGCCCTGATCAGCTTCGTGATCGGCCTTCGGCGTTACACGGAGGCCAAGAGATGGCAGCAGCTCGAATATCTCGCGAAGGAGATGGACCGCTTCTTCAATATTCGGCAGGTTCAGAATGCCCTCTCGATGCTCGACTACAATTCTCGACCGGTGCTTCTCTTTCCGGAGGCGGAATCCGATCCCGGACGCCATGCGTTTGTCACCGATGACATCATCATGGAGGCCCTCGATATTGATTCACAAAAGTCGTTCGATCACGTGCAACTAGCGATACGGGACACATTCGATAGATTTTTCATCGAGCTTTGTCGCCTACACGCACATATCGAAACCGGGTTACTTCGGCGCGCCGACCTCAAACCTTATCTCTCATACTGGCTCATTCTCATGAAAACAGGACGTGATCGTAAGAGCACCGAATTCCTCAAGCGTCTCCATGACTTTTTAAAACATTTTTGTTATGACGGCGCGATCGACCTGATCGATCAATCGGAAAAATGTGCGCCGCCGGGGGTCATGCGCCGCCCGGGGTTAGTCCGAAAATCGCAACGTTATCCGGGCTGAAATTTTAATCATCCCGATCCGTGAAACACCTCGCCCTCCGCACCCTGGGCCTCTTTCCGGATTCCACCCGGACCGTTGGCTACTCCAGGTACACCGCGTAGAGCCGGGTTTTTTCGGGGTGCGGGCCGATCCAGTTGATGCGCACTCGGATGGGGCCGTCGTGCGCAATGGTGGTCGCGGATTTCCAGGCCACGGGGATGCGGAGACCGGAGTTGGCGTCGGGACTTGGAAGTCCGCGGCGGTGAAGCCCCGGATGCACGGGACGGCCTACTTCGGGTAAGCCTTAAGGCCCTCATCATCGATGCGGCCTTTGTACCCAGGCCCGCCGCCGGCCACGTAGCCATAGCTCGCGCCGGACTCATCCGGGCTCACCCAGAAGGCATACAGCTTCCCATGCTGGAGTTGGAAGCGAAACCGCACCGGCCTCCCTTTCAGCGCGCTGAGATCGTCCGCCCCCTTCCACCTCACGCGCTGGATCGTGCTGTCCGCCTGCACCGGATCGCAATTCTCCAAGGTGAACGGCGCGATCGGCTGCCCCTTTTCATCGAGCGCCTCCACGCGCAGCCTGCCCTGCGGGTTATCCACGTTCACGAAGAAATATTTCCCCTCGAACGTCACCGGCCGCGTCTCCAGCAGGCCGGGCGTCGCGCCCGCGTCCATCGAGACAAAGCCGTCGCGCCGCAGCATGGCGAGGCCGATGCTTCCGCCACTGTACATGCCCGACGTGCCGTCGGGCGCGTAGCCCGAGAAGGCCGAGTAGGGGAAGATCAGCTTGTCGCCCACGACGAAGCAGACGCCATTCGGCGCCTGGATGTAGCGCCGATCCCAGTCTCCGTCCTGGTTTGTCTGTGGAATGAACGCCTCGCGATCCGGACGGCTCCAGTGAAAGCCGTCGCGGCTGTAACCGAGGGCGAGGTCGGTCCGCTTCGGGAATTTCCCCACCGCGCAGACCTGGTTGTGCGGCCCGCGATGGATGACGAACTCGCCGAGCAGCACGCTCTCGTACGCCACCGCCACGTGCGAGTAGAGCTGTGCCGGATCGCCGATCTGCGGGTCGGGCAGGTCGAGCTTGTCCGCATTCATCCAGTAGACGGCATTCTCCCAGTCGCCCTCCTCGAAAACCTTCGCCTCCGCATAGCGCCGCACCCGGCCCAGATGGTTCTCGCTCTTGATGCTGTAAACCCAGACATCGCGGAAGGGATTGTGAAAAAACGAGCTGTAGTCGGCCGCTTTCCCCGCCGTCTTCCCGGGCGTCCAAGTCAGGCCATCGGGCGAGGTGCGCAGCTTCTGGCCATTCACGGTGTGCAGCTTCAGCCGCTCCGCGGGAGCGGCCTCCAGGTCGAGCCAGATGGTGCTATTCCTGGGATTCCGCGCATTCGGGATGAGGATATTGCTGCCGTCTGGCGCGAACTTGGGCCGCGTCCACGAAAAGGCGTCCTGGCTCGTCGCGGTGGCCAGCGAACCGCGATGCCCCGCCGTGTACCAGAATTGAAAGTGCCCTGACGCCGGATCGTAGAACGCACCGCCCGGGATGAAGCTCGCCACGCCGATCGCGATGCCACGATCGTCCAGGTCATCCTGCGCCTCCAACTCCTGCGGCGTCTCCGCCTTCAGCACCGGATTCCCCGCGTACTTCTCCGCGCGGTGAAACGCGCGCGTGAGGTCCGTCTTCGCGATCAGAAAATCATCGATGAACAACTGCCGCCCCACGTTGATCGGCGCCACCGCCGGAGGGAACTCCAGATAGGGCACCGGCATCGGCTTATCGACCGCCCGCATCGTCGCGGGCGGCCAGGCCTTCGGCAGCCGGATGCCATTATAAAGCAGCTCCCCGTCATTCTCCGGCCACGGCGCCACCGGAACGGGCTTGGAAATGGCCGTGGCCGCAGGCGAAGCCGCCGCCTCCTGCGCCGCCGCCAGACCGGCGCCGCCTAGAACCACAGAGATCAGGGCCAGCAAACGGAAGGGAATGGTCGGCATCGAAAAGGGGTTCCTCTTACCCACCTCACCATTCAACACCCTCGGCGTCTCGGCAATGCTCGCGAAGAAGAATGACGAAGGATGATTCGGCTTCTCGTTCCGCATGCTGAGAGCTTGGGAACGCACTGGTGGGCGACGTTCCACTTCGCGACGGGGCGGCTTCGCGGTCAGCGCACTTCAGACTCGCCCGCAGAACACTCCCTCCCTGCGAAGCAAAGCCTCACCCGCAAGTGCGATTCCAAGTGCAACTTGGGATCGAGAGCAGAAGGGCTCGTAAAGTCACGCGTCTCGAAAACCGAGAGCAGCTCCAGGGCCGTCTCAACGGAAACCACCTCGAAACGCGATGAAAACCGCTACTACGAACCAGACGTGTACCAGTACTAGTATGCCGAGAATAAGACCAAATCGCTTTGCGCGAAGTAAGCAATCGCCGCTCAAATAAAACCGTGTCTCGGGTCGGAAGGCGGAAATGGCCAAAAGGACCCAAAGCGACCAATAGCCGACCCAGGCGAGCCCGCCGCCCAAGTACTCCAGTGCCGTGGCGTGCATACTAAAGCGAACTCACAAAGGTCCGGTCAATCCATCGAGCGCACACCCGATGACAAGGAGCAAGAGAGCTAGCCAAGCGACCGAGGTGGTGCGAACGCGGGTGAGTCTATGGGAGAGATGCATAAGCTTCGTTTTACGGTATGCACTCAAAGTCGCGGCACAATCTCAAGCAACCATCACGCAGCTTTGCACGCGACGGCCGCTCACACGGGCCGGTGCAGCGCCGCGATCAACTCATCGATCTTCGCCACCACCTGCTGCATTTCGCTTTGCGTCGGTGGGTCGCTGATGGTGAGGCCGAGCGCGTTGACGGCGTTGGCGCTGGCGGCGGTGTTGGAGATGGCGGTGTTGAGTTGGGCGGCAGTAACTTCGCCGGGACGCCTTGGATGCCTTGCGGACCTTCGGGGCCGGGGGCGCCGGTCGCGCGGGTTCGCCTGGCGGGCCGGCGGGCCTTGGGGGCCGGGGGCGCCGTCGCTGCCGTTGTTGCCGCCGGGGCATGGCGGGCCATCCGCGCCTGCGGGATGCCGAAGGTAAAATGGACGTTGGAGCCGTCGAAGGAGACAGAGACGGTGGCGGGGTTGCCGGGATCGAGGGTGGTGGTGCTATCGACGAGCGCGCCGGCGAAGGACGGCCCTTGCGATCCCGTCGCCCCGGCGAGCCCATCGGTCCCGCGCGGGATGCCGTCAGTAGAGCAGGCGTCAGCCAACAATTCTGACAGAACGGCTCCTCCTCACGCCAAAGCTTCGCTCCGAATGATGAACGGTCGGGAAGGCCGTCACGCAAGGCCTCGCTTCCGCGAAAAAAGAAATACCTAAAAGTGCTCGTGCGAGCTTGGGAAAGTGCTCGACCCCTGCTACGATGCGGCTGATGTCTCGCGCCGCCGCTGCAACCGAAAACGGCTTCCTCCGCCCTGGTTCGCGGGGCGACATCTTCCTCATCCTACCTCCGCGCGGAGCTTCTATTCCGGCCCTGCTCTCGAACGGACCGTCGCGGGAGGGCGAGCGTCCTCGCGAGCCGGGCGGGAAGGTCGCTGCAGTGGCGCGCGGGTGGCCGTCGTGGCGAGGCCGCTCCCGCTTTTCGTACTACTATCGGCGCGAATCTTCTTTTCCCGCGGAGTTTTCGAGCGGCGTCAAGGAGGGGCGACGGCCTCGTCGCCCGCGGTGGGGCGGTGGCTGCGGCGGCGCGGAAGGGTTGCGGCAGCGCCGCCTCATGCCTTTCGTCTTTCTCGGGCTTGGCGGCCTCCTCTTCCTGCGCGCGCCATTCCCCCCGCGCCCCAAAATCTCCTGCAACCCCGTTCCGATATTTCCATAAATCAAAACTTATACTTCGCCGACTTCTTCAACTGACGCTCAAAATGAAACTTTCCAGTTTCAAAATGTGCATCATTTCCCTCCGGTTTCGGGGTTTACCCCGATGCCGTGTCGGAAATTGAACGCGAAAACCGCCCTTTTCGTCTCATTCGTCTCGTATCGCAATTTTGAGAGCGTCTTGTCCCCCGAAATTCCCATCCCCTTGGCGGCGCTCCCCTGAGGGGTCGAATCAACGAGTCGCGTCTTGCTTTGGCGCGCGGCGTTTCTAGTTTCTCGCGATGCATCAGCCTCTCTCGCCGCAGGCCGGCGACCAGACTTCGGATTCGCTCGCCGCGGCGGATACTTTTCCGCGCCGGCACTTGGGGAGCAACGCGGAGGAGGTGCAGGCCATGCTGGAGACGCTGGGGATGGATTCGCTGGAGACGCTGGTCGACCAGGCGATCCCGGAGGGGATTCGGAGGCGGCAGCCGCTGGCCATCCCGGCGGGGCGGGGGGAGCACGAGGCGCTAGCGGAATTGCGGGGCCTGGCGCGGCAAAACCAAGTCTTCAAATCGTTCCTGGGGCAGGGGTATTCCGATTGCCTCACGCCGCCGGTGATCCAGCGGAATATCCTGGAGAATCCGGGCTGGTACACGGCGTACACGCCTTACCAGGCCGAGATCGCACAGGGGCGGCTGGAGGCGCTGGTGAATTTCCAGACGATGGTGGCGGATCTCACGGGCTTGGAGATCGCGAATGCCTCGATGCTCGATGAGGCGACCGCTGCGGCGGAGGCGATGAACATGGCGCGGCACCTCTGCAAGAATCGCGGGGCGCGCCGTTTTCTCGTCTCGGAAGGGTGCCACCCGCAGACGATCGCCGTGGTGCGGACGCGGGCGGAGGCGCTCGACGTGCAGATGGAGGTGGGGCCGGAGTTGAGCTTCGAGTTTGGGCCGGAGGTCTTCGGGGTGCTGCTGCAATACCCGGACACGACGGGGGCGATCTACGATTACGCGGCGCTGGTGGAGAAGGCGCACACCGCGGGCGCGCTGGTGGTGGTAGCGACCGATCTGCTGGCGCTTACTTTGCTGAAGCCGCCGGGCGAATTTGGGGCCGATATCGCGGTGGGGTCGGCGCAGCGTTTTGGAGTGCCGATGGGTTACGGCGGGCCGCACGCGGGTTTCCTTTCCACGCGCGATGCCTTCAAGCGCGTGATGCCCGGGCGGCTTGTGGGAGTCTCGCACGATGCGCTCGGCAAGCCAGCCTACCGGCTCGCGCTCCAAACGCGCGAGCAGCACATCAGGCGGGACAAAGCGACGAGCAACATTTGCACGGCGCAGGTGCTGCTGGCGGTGATGGCATCGATGTACGCGGTGTACCACGGGCCGGAGGGGCTCACCCGCATCGCGCGGCGCGTGCAGACGCAGGCGGCGTCGCTCGCCGCGAGCTTGCGCGCGGCGGGGTGGAGCGTCGGGGAGGCGCCTTTTTTCGATACGGTCCTGGTGCAAATGGAGGCGCGCCGGCGGGCGACGATCTTGCGCATGGCGAGCGATGCGGGGCTCAATTTGCGGAGCTGGGGCGAGCAGGCCGTGCTCATTTCGCTGGATGAAACGGTGGACGATCTGCGGCCGCTGCTCGAGATTTTCTCGGCGGAGATTCAGCTTGCCGAGGCGGCGCTCCCGGAGGCCCTGGAGCGCACGAGCGCGTTTCTCACGCATCCGGTTTTCAATACGCACCGCACCGAGACGGAGATGCTGCGCTACATCCGGCGGCTGGAGGCGAAGGACCTTTCGCTGACCACTTCGATGATCCCGCTCGGCTCGTGCACGATGAAGTTGAACGCGACGAGCGAGATGCTGCCGGTGACCTGGCCGGAGTTTGGCAAGCTGCATCCCTTTTGCCCCCGCGAGCAGACGGCGGGGTATCGCGAGCTATTCCGGCAGTTGGGCGATTGGCTGGCGGAGATCACCGGGTTCGCGGCAATCTGCCATGAGCCGAATGCGGGCTCGCAAGGCGAGTACGCGGGGCTGCTCGTTATCAGGAAATATCACGAATCGCGCGGCGATCGGCATCGGAAGGTGTGCCTGGTGCCGACGAGCGCGCACGGGACGAACCCAGCGAGCGCCGCGATGGCGGGGTTCACCGTCGTGACGGTGAATTGCCTCGCCGAGGGCGATATCGATCTGCGCGATCTCGCGGCGAAAGCGGAGGCGCATGCGAGTGATCTGGCGGCGCTGATGCTCACCTACCCGAGCACGCACGGGGTCTTCGAGGAGACGGTGACGGAGGTGTGCGAGATCGTGCACCGGCACGGCGGCCAGGTGTACATGGATGGCGCGAACATGAACGCGCAGGTGGGGCTGTGCCGCCCGGGCGATATCGGCGCGGACGTGTGCCATCTCAATTTGCATAAGACCTTTTGCATCCCGCACGGGGGCGGCGGGCCGGGGATGGGTCCGATTGGGGTGGCGGCCCATTTGGTGCCATTCTTGCCCGATCCCGAGAGGCGGGAAAATGGCGCCCGCGTCGGTCCCATCTCCGCCGCCGGATATGGGAGCGCGAGCATTCTCGTCATTCCGTGGATGTACATCCGGATGATGGGCGGAGAGGGGCTGACGGAAGCGACGAAGCTGGCGATCCTGAATGCGAACTACATGGCGCGCCGGCTGGAGCCGTATTTCCCGGTGCTCTTCAAAGGGCAGGCCGGGCTGGTGGCGCATGAGTGCATCATCGACCTGCGGAGGTTCAAGGCGACCACGGCGGAGGATGTCGCGAAGCGGCTGATCGATTACGGCTTCCACGCGCCCACGCTAAGCTGGCCGGTGCCCGGCACGCTGATGATCGAGCCGACCGAGAGCGAATCGCGCGAAGAGTTGGACCGGTTTTGCGACGCGATGATCGCCATCCATGCCGAGATGACCGCGATCGAGCGCGGGGAGGCCGATCCCGCGAACAATCTGCTGAAGAACGCGCCACATCCGGCGGCGGTGGTGACGGCGGATAAATGGGACCGTCCGTACACCCGCGAGCAGGCGGCCTATCCGGCGCCGTGGCTGCGCGAGCATAAGTTTTGGCCGGCGGTGGGGCGGATCGACAACGTATGGGGGGACCGGAACCTTTTTTGCGCATGCGTGCCGGTGGAGTGAGCGTGCGGCTAACTCAAATGATCTGGCGGACGCACCGGGCGGCATTAGTGTCTTAGGATGAGCGTCACTCTCGATCTTCCAGGCGAATTGCTGGCCGAGGTTTTTCACGTCTCGCAGCCAGAGGTGCCTCGACAAGTGCAGATCGAACTGGCTTGCGCGCTCTACGCTCGCGGCGCGATGACGCAGGCGCAGGCGGCCGGGCTCGCCGGGCTTGACCGTTTCGAATTTGGGGAGGAATTGGCGCGGCGAAATGTTCCCCGCCACTACGGTGAAGCCGACCTCGCCGCTGATCTCGATTATGGTCGTGGTCAGTAACACTTCGCCACTTTCCAATCTTGCCATCATCGGCAGACTCGAATTGTTGAGTGACCATGGTACGGGAGAAAATCCGCCGGTTGCGGGCCGAAGCGCACTTCTTCGTCGGGAGAAAACTGGAAGAGGAATTGCTCAGGGAGGCCGGCGAATGAACGCGCAAGGCGAGCGCTCGCGGTGGACTCGCAGTCGTCGTCGTAGTCGTTCGACGACTACGACTACGACTAGGATTACGACTAAGACTACGACGCGCCGCCCGCCCTTACCCTGCTCGGCGCCATGATGTTTCCAGACGATGAGCCGGCGGTGCGCCGCGCCAAGAAGGCGGGAATCTTCGTCGCGTACTTGTTTACGTGGATCACCATTCCGCACGTGCTGTTCCATAAGAAGCGGCCTTCCTCGGCGCTGGCTTGGGTTTGGTGCATCATCGCGCTGCCCTTCATCGGGCCGCTGGCGTATTGGGGGTTCGGGGCGGATCGCATGCAGCGGAAGCGGCTGCGGAAGGCGCGGCGGCTCGGGCTGATGCATCATCCGGGGCAGAGCTCGCTGCAGGAGAAGCTGGAGGAGTTTTCGCCCCGCAAATTCGAGCTGGTGCGCACGCTGGGGGTGATCAACCAGGTGCCCGCCTCGACCGCCGCCAACGTGGAGCTGCTGATCGACGCGCAGGAGTTTTACCCCGCGCTGCGGAAGCGCATCGCGGCGGCGCGCCATCACGTGCACGTGGAGTTTTTCATCTGGCGCGACGATGCCTGCGGGGCGGAGTTCGTGCAGGCGCTCGCGGAGGTGGCCCGGCGCGGGGTGCAGGTGCGGCTGCTGCTGGACCAGATGGGTTGCTTTGGCGTGAGCAAATCGGCGTTTCAGCCGCTGATCGACGCGGGCGGCGAGTTTTCGTGGTTCTACTCGCTGCCCTTTGGGCGCCATTCCCGGTTCATGAATCTGCGCAACCATCGCAAGCTGCAGATCATCGATGGCGAGGCGGCGTTCGTGGGCGGCATGAACATGGGCAGCGAATATCTGCACGGCTCGCGGGAGCTGGGGCCCTGGCGCGATGCTCAGTTGATGGTGGAGGGAAACGTGGTGCGCCACCTGCAGCGGCTCTTCGCGGAGGACTGGTTTTTCGCGACCGACCGGCGCTTTGGCGGAGAGGCGTTTTACCCGCAGCCCGCGCCGGACGAGCCCAATGTGGTGCAAATCGTCTCCGGGGGTCCCGATCTTCCGCGGGAGCCGATCCCGAAATCCATCCTCACGCTGCTCGGTGCGGCCAAAAACCGGCTCTGGCTCACTACCGGCTACTTTGCGCCGAACGAGTTTTTCCTCACGGGGCTGCAACTCTGCGCCGCGCGGGGGGTGGATGTGCGGCTGCTCGTTTCCGAGAAAAGCGATCACCGGTACTTGGTGGAAGTCGGGCGCTCGTATTACGAAGACCTGCTGGAGTGGGGGGTGCGGGTCTACGAATACAGCGAGGGGGTAAACCACAAGAAATCGATGCTGCTCGACGACGAGTGGCTCATGGTAGGCTCCGCCAACTCCGACAACCGCTCGATGCGCCTGAATTTCGAGCTGAACCTGCTGGCGCATTCGCCGAGCCAGGCGAAACGGCTCGAAGCGCTGCTCGAGCGCGAGTTTTCGATCAGCCGCGAGGTGGACTTGAAGGAGTTTCGGAGACGGCCTTTCCTGCAAAAGCTGGCCGAGGCGGCGCTGCGGCCTTTGGGGCCGCTGCTTTAGGACGGTTGGAATTTAGATAAAGATTATGGCATAAGAGGTGTTACAGCCTCCCAGCGATGCTCTTCCTGAAACGAGTTTTGCCGAAAATGTGGCCGAGCGCCCTTTTGCTGCGCTCGCTCCGGATTCTCGTAGTTTTGGCCTGCGGCTTGAGGGCGCTGGTGGGGTGCCAGGCGGACTCGGCGCCGGGGGCGGGGCGGGACCGGTATTCGGTGAAGGTGGCGCAGGCGGCTTTCTACGCGCGGGGGCCGGCGCAAGGGGCGGGGCCGGATGCGCAGTTGAAGGAGGGGGAGCAGGTGCGGGTGCTGCGGAACTCGCACGGGTTCAGCCATGTAGGGCTGGACGATGGGCGGACGGGATACGTGCGCAGCGACACCTTGAGAGCCTTGCCGCCGGAGCCGCGGGCGCGGGTCGCATCGGGCGGAAAACGCGGCGGCGGGCGGCAGTCCGCAGCGCCAAGGGAGCGGAGTATGCCGGGCGGCGCGGAGCCGCTTTTCGGGGGGCTGGAGCTGCCGCGCCGCGAGCCGGAAACCGAGGCACCGGCCAAGCCCCGGCCTCGTTTCCGGTTTTGACCAAAATCGTGGCGCCAAAGGCACAAATTCCGCTCTGTAGGGTCAATTTCCTGTCAACTTGTAAAGTTTTGTGACGAAAAACGCCACAAACCATTGACAATTAGTTTATCCAGTCCACTGTATCGCGCCTCCCCCAGATGCCCTCCCGCCTCCACCCTGCCTTCAACCTCCTCCAAAAACCTGGCACCACGGAAGGTTTCGCGAATTGGATTCGCAAAGGAGGTGTGCTCGCCTTGGCGTTTCTGCTTGCCTTGGCCCTCGCGCGCCCAGACGTCTCGCGCGCGCAGAGCCTGACGCTCGATTTGCGGCTTTCCGATGGCGGCAATGCGAAGGCCCGCACGGTGGCCGTCGGTGATGTGCTCACGCTGCAACTCTACGGCACAGTCACCGGTCTTGACGGCCTCAACAACGAAGGTCTTCAGTTCGTCTGGGGGTCGATCCTCGGCACCGGGAGCAGCGGTACGGCGGTGGGTGGAAATCTTTCCACCACCTCGCTCACTGCCCCGTTCAATGCGGCGGGCAGCCAGACTGGCGCGGTGGTCGATTTGAATAGCGACGGTTTTGCCGACGTGGGGAGCAATTCCACTGCGCAAAACACGAACTTCATCCAGGCGCGCTCCGGCACGATGACGACCAATGGGACTCGGATTGGCACCGACCAGGAGGAGTTTCTGCTTGGCACCCTCACCTACACGGTCACGCAGGCGAACGTGAACACCACGAGCACCGACGTCAATTTCCGGATCACGGATTTCACCCCGGTGAATGAGCGCATCGCGCTGTTCCAGGCCGATGGCGCGAACAAGAACGAGCTCAACGCCACGATCAATACCGGCGCGGCGATCACCTTCTCCACCGGCCCGGCCACCGCCTATTGGCACGGCGACCAGAGCACCTCGTGGGCGACGGACAATCTCGGTAATACGAACTTCGCCACCGATGTGACCGGTGGCACCGATACCGGCACGCTGCCGGGCGACGGAACGGACGTCTTTTTCAACACGACCGGCGCGACCAATCTCAGCACCACCCTGGATCGCGATTTTTCGATCAAGAGCCTCACCTTTACCTCGAATGCCACCGCGCCGGTGACGATTTCGCCTGGCACCGGCGGCAATGGCGCGAACAACCTGCTGACGATCGGCGATGGCGGAGTGACGGTGCAAAACGGCTCGGGCGCGCATTCGATCGTGAGCCGCGTGCGGCTGGGCGGGGCGAATGCGCAACACGTCTGGAGCATCGGCGCCGCGGGCCCGCTGACCGTCAGTGGAGAGATCAGCGGGGCAGGGAAGGGGATCACGAAAAATGGGGTGGGCGTGCTGGCGCTGACGGGCAACAATACTTTCACCGGCGCGACGATCATCAATGCCGGCACCCTGCGCGCGGGCGCGGCGGGCGCGCTGGGGGCGACCAGCTCCGTGCGGGTAAACAGCGGCGGCACCCTGGCGCTGACCGGCGCGGGCAACCTGAACCGCGTGAACAACTCGGCGATGATCACCCTCGCGGGCGGCACGCTGAATCGCGGCCAGGGTGCAAGCGAAGGCACCGCCAGCTCCATTGGCCTCGGCACGCTGCGCCTGGAGGCCAATTCGATCGTCGATTTCGGGGACTACGGCCTCGCGGATGTCGGCACGCTCACCTTCGCCGATTTCGATCCGCAGACCTTCACCCTCACGATCGAAAACTGGACCGCGCCGGAATTCGCCGCCGACCCGCAGAATTACGCGCCCTCGTCGCTCACCGACGACCGCCTCATTTTCAATACGGACCAGACGGCCAATCTCGCGGCCTTCCAGTTTTCCGGGTACACCGGTGCGCGGCAGATCGCGCTCGGCGGCGGGTTCTTTGAAATCGTGCCGGATGCGCTCCTCGTGGCGATCCCGGAAGCTTCTACGGTCTACGGGTGCCTGGCTTTGCTGGGCTTTGTCGGGTGGAGGCACCGCCGCGGGATGCGGATGCTCAGCCGCAAATACTTCTCCCGCCTGGCAAAGGAGTTCTAACGTGCAGAAACAATTTGGCGGATGCGCAAGGCGGCTCACAGTCGGAGCCGCCGCCCTGATGTTCGTTGCCCTCGCCCAGGAGGCGAACGCCACTCTCTCTTACACCCTGCGCCTGGTCGGCGGCGCCACGTCGAAGAACAGCCTCTCGGTGAACGAAGTGCTCAACATCGAGCTGTTCGCCATTGTGACGGGCTCCGATGGGAGCAACACGAACGACGGTTTTCAGGATGGCTATCTCTCGGTGTTAAGCGGCACCAACAACAACGTGCGCGGCAACCTCTCCGGCACGCTGACCACGACCTTTGCCGCCTCCAGCTCGCAGAATGGCACGGCGCAGGATCTCGATAGCGATGGAGACAAGGATCTGGGCAGCAATCTTAACGCCTTCAACGGCGACTTTATCGATGCGCGAGCGGCCTCGATGCAGACCACCAGTGGCACGGCGATCACCGGCGGGCGCGAGTTCAAGCTGGCCAATCTCACCTTCACGGTGACGCAGATTCTCAATCCGCTCGACCCTACCCCGATGACCCTCTTCACGCGGGTGACGAATTTCAGCTCGCCGATCGAGATCGAGGCCGTCTGGCAGGAGGACGGCATTGGCTCCTCGATGACGCCGACCCCCGGCGGCACTTTTCCCAATTCGTTTCCCCAAGCCGGCGGCGGGATCACCCTGCGCGCGATCCCGGAGCCCGGCTCGGCGCTGCTGCTTTTGAGCGGCCTCCTCGCCTTCGCCGGCCGCCGCACCCGCCGCCCCTAGGCGTAGCGCCCCCTTCCCAGCCGATTCATTTACAACCCCCAAACAGCCCGCTGAAACGCCTGCCCCGGCGCTTCGGCTTCCCCTTTCCCCGCTAGCCCCCTCAGTCGCCTGCCCCTCCCTGCCCATGAAACGCGTCTCTCTTCGCAAACTCCGCCGCGCCGCCGCCGCCCGAACTCACGGGCGCACCCACAAACACCTGATCCTCGCCGGGTCGATCTTGAGTTTGATGACGCTCACGGCGTCCGGCGCCACGCTGTATTGGGATTCCGATACGACCGCGATCAATAACGGGCTCAACCTCACCGGCCCCGGCCTCGGCGCGCTCGGCACGTGGGATACCACCAGCGCGCAATGGTGGTCGGGCGCCGGTTATGCGAATCAGGCTTGGAACAATACGAACAACGACACGGCCGTTTTCTGGGGCACCGCGGGGACGGTGAGCCTGGCGAACCCGATGACGGTGGGCGGCTTGCAGTTCAATACGACTGGCTATCTCGTCGGCGCGGCGGCGAATACGAACGCGCTCACCTTCGGGGCCACCACGAACAACATCGTGCTGAACAATGTGTTGGCGGCCACGATCAATGGCTCGTTCAGCGGGGCTGTGGGGAATGCGGTGAACATCAGCGGCGGCGTTTTTGGCGGCGCCACCGCGAGCACGCTCAACCTTTCCGGCACAGGCACCAGCCTGACTGGCTGGAGCGGCGCGACGACGATTGGCAACGGGATGACGGTGGCGCTGAGCCAGAATAGCCAGGCGCTGGCGAGCACGAGCGGGATCACGCTGAACAATGGCACGATCACGGAAACGAATACCGCTGCGGAAGCCACCGCGATTGCCGGCGCCACGCTGACTCGCCTTTCGACAGGCACGATCACCGCCAATAGCGGCACGCTTTCGATCGCCAATACCGCTTCGGCCACGGCGTACACGCAGACTCTCGGCACGGTCGCCCTGAACACGGGGCGCATGAATATCGTCTCGACTACTGCCAACACCGGCACGCAGTTGCTGACCTTGGGCGGGCTGACCCACACCGGTGCGGCCAACACGTCGACCGTCGGCTTCGGCATCGGCGGCCTCACCGCGACTACACAACTCGGCGTCGCCACCAATCAGATCAATATCGGCGGCGGATTCGCGGCGACGGCGGCCAACCAGATTATCGGGCCGTGGGCGACGGTTGGAACTAGCGCGGCAGCGCAGTTGGATTACGCCGTTTACAATATCAATGCCGGCACGGCCAATGCGCTGGGAATCCAAGGGGCGAACATTGCGGCGACGACAAACGCCTCGTGGACCACAGCAGCCAATTCCTACACGTTGAATCTCGCGGCCGCCGGGACGGAAACACTCGGCGCGGCACGCGTGATTAGTTCGCTTCGTTACACCGGTGCCGCGGCGACGCTAGCTCTTTCCACCTTCACGCTGGACACCGGCGGCATCCTGAATGGCGGCACCGGATTGCTCACGATTAGCGGCACTGGGGCGGTACGTGCCCCCGCTGGCGGAGGAAATTTATTCCTGATTACCGGCAACAACGCGATCACGATCAGTGCGCCGGTGAACAACCCGGCGGCTGGCACGACGGCGGTCGTGCTCTCTGGCAACAACACGCTCATTCTCAGCTCGACGACCAGCACTTACAGCGGCGGCACATTTGTAAACAGCGGCACGCTGAGCATTGGCGCAAACACCAACTTGGGCGCGGCTGCCGGTGGGCTGACGTTTGACGGTACGGCGGGGCTCACGTTCACGGGCGCTACGACGCTCGGCACAAGCGGAACCGTGGCCAACCGTCCGGTTGCACTGAACAATGGCTCGATTGTGACGATCGCCACGGGCAACGTGGCCAATTCAATCGTCGGTCACATCACCGGTACTGGGGGCTTCAACATCGCGGGTGGCAACACTCTTACGTTTGGGCAGAGCGGTTCGACCAACACGTACAGCGGTCCGACGGTAGTGAGCGGATCGACACTCAAAGCGGGAGTCACGAACGCATTTGGCAACAACTCGATGGTATCGCTGGCGAACGTCGCCAGCACAGTGCTCGACATTACAGGATTCAATACCGCGATTGGCGGCCTCTCCGGCGGCGGCACGACGGGCGGCAACGTGACGCTCGGCACCGCGACGCTCACCGTCGGTGGCAACAATGAAACGACCTCATTCGGTGGCGTCATCGGTGTGGGCGGCACAGCGGGCGTGCTAACCAAAACCGGCTCAGGCATTCTGACGCTCACCGGGACGAATCTGTATACCGGCGGGACTAACGTGAACGGCGGGATGATCAACATCACTGCCCTCGCCAACCTCGGAACTGCTGGCGTCGCTTTCGGCGGCGGCGGGGTGCAATTCGCCAGCCCCGGCGTCGATCTTTCCGCGCGCACGCTCACCTTCAATACCGGCGGCGCGACCTTCGATGCCAACAGCAGCCAGATCAATCTCGCTTCCGCCGTCGGCAATGCGGGCACGGGCGGGCTGACCAAGGCCGGCATCGGCACCCTCGCGCTCCAGGGGACGAACACATACACCGGCGCCACCGCAGTGACCGCGGGAACGCTGCGGCTCGAGAATGCGCAGGCGCTCGGCACGGGCGCGGCGGCAGTGAGTGTTTCCAATGGCGCGGCGCTGGCGCTATCGGGCGGGTTTACCTTTGTCGGCGCGAAGCCGATCACGCTGAATGGGAATGGCGGGGGCAATGCTTTCCAGAATGGCGCACTGGTGAATGCCAGTGGCGCGAACACCTGGGCGGGCACGGTCACGCTTGGCTCGTCCTCCACCATCGCGGTGGATGCGGGCAGCCTCAATCTCAGCAGCACCGGCGCGGTCACCGGCTCCGGCTTCGATCTCACGCTGGCGGGGAGCGCCAATGGCACGCTGGCGGGCGGCATCCAGACGGGCGCGGGCGGGCTCACCAAGACGGGCAGCGGCACCTGGACGCTCACCGGCGCGGGCACCTATACCGGCGCCACGTCGATCAATGGCGGCAAGCTCGTGGTGGATCTCACAGCCAATCCCACCGGCGTCCTCGGTGCCGCGTCGAACCTGTTCATCAATGGCAGCGACTTCACCGTCGTTGGCCCCGGCAACCAGACCATCGCCTCGCTCAATCTCGGCGCGGGCGTCAATACGAACATCGTCATCGAGCCGAATGGCGGCGACACCACGCTCACCGTCACCGGCCCCGGCTGGACCCGCGGCGCCGGCGCCACCGCGCTCTTCGACTACTCTTCCGCCAGCGCGGGCGGGCGCGGCGTCATTGCCACGAACCTTCCGACCGGCACCGGCGGCGTCACCGGCACGAACAATCTCCTTGGATACGCGCTGGTGAAAGACGCCGGCGGAGCGCTCGGGATGGCCTTTGTCGATACGGTGAGCGGCAACCGCATCTCCCGCTTCGATGCCACCACGCAAGGCACCACGCTCACCACCTCGAGCGACAGCGCCACCACCGATTTCACCACCACCGGCAGCACCTACTCCGGCGGCATTCTCAACTGGACCGACGGCGGCGCCCTCGCGAACCGCGCCGTCAATACGCTTACGTTCGATACTGGCAACCCCGGCACTGTCCACATGGGCGCGGCGTCGAACGTCCTCACCGTCGCCGGTGGTGCGCTGGCCTTCCAAGGGACCGGCGCCGCCACGCTGACCGGCGGGCAGATCACCGTGCCAGGCGCGGCCGATCTCATCGTCCACGGCCTCAACTCTGGCGCCACGCTGACCATCGGCAGCACCATCGCCACCGGCGCCGGCGGCTACACGCAGGACGGCGTCGGCACCGTCGTCCTCGCGCCGGTGGTTAGCCAATCTGGCACCACCAATGGCACCGTTACCGTTTCGGGCCTCAATACGGCCAACCTAGCCGTCGGCCAGGTGGTGAGCGGTGGCGGCATTCCGGCGGGCACCACCATCGCCTCGATCGTGAATGGCACCACCATCACACTCTCGAATGCCGCGACCACCAACATGACCGGCGCGGCGCTGACGTTCGGCGTGGGCAATAGCTACACCGGCAACACCACGATCAATGGCGGCACACTCAAGGCCGGGTCAAACAGCGCCTTCAGCCCGAATTCTTCCGTCATCCTCGCCAACTCGGCTGGCGCGGCCCTCGAGCTGGGCGGCTTTGACCAGACGATCAAGGCGCTTTCCGGCGGCGGCTCCACCGGCGGCAATCTGATCCTGAGCGGCGGCGCTACGCTCAATGTCGGCGGCCCCACCTTCATCTCGAATATCTCGAATATCGAGAACCGCACCACCTTCGCCGGGCAGATTACGGGCACTGGCAATCTTAGCCTCAATGGCGGCGGCGTGCTCACGCTGACGAACAATACCAACAGCTACTCGGGCCAGACCAACATCAACGCCGGCACGCTGGTCGTGAGCAATGTGGGGCAACTGGGCGCCGGCACCTCCCCGATCTTCATCAATGGCATCGCCGGCACACAGGGCATCCCCGGTGGCATGTTGGTGGTACAGGGCGGGACCTCGGGCATCACCTTCACTAGGGATATCAACGTCGCCGGTCGCGGCCCGAACACCGTCGGCGTCTCCTTCCTGAACATCGGCAACAACACGTACACCGGGCGATTCATCGCCAACAGCGGCATCGGCGAGGCGCGCATCGGCTCCGCGGCCGGCAACATGACGATCAGCAGCACGGGCAGCCTCTTTGCCGCGAACGATCAGCGTTTCTTCATCACGGGCGGTCCCGGCAATATCATCGTCGATGGCACGCTCATCGGCGGCGTCAGCGGCACCTCCGGCATTAACAAGTCTTCGCGAGGCGGCTTGAATAACACGCTGGTCCTGAATAACAATAACAGCACGTACATCGGCGATATCCGTGCTGATTCCGGCACCATCCGCCTTTCCAATGGCGCGCAATTGGGCATCGGCACTTCGGCCAGTGTCATCCGCGGCAGCACCGGTGTTTTCGAAATCCGCACCGATGCGCCCGCGAGTTTTGCAGGGAAAAATGTCAGCCTCACGGACAACACGACCGGCAGCCTGACCCTCTTCGTCGATCGCGGGGTCAGCGGCGGCTCCAGCGCGATCAACCAGACCGTCACTTTCGGCACCTTGTCGGGCGTGCCTGGCGCAGCGGCCAACGAGGGTTTGATTATCGCGGGCCGGAATGGTTTCGGGGCCAGCTTCACATCGTTCAACCCGGCGGGTATCAGCACGCAGATCGCGGCCCTTACTATTGCCAATACCTCCAGTGGTCTGGCGACGTTTACGGGGGACATCTGGCGGTCGTCTGAGAACGCGGGCCTGCGCACGTTCACCCTCACTGCCACGGGTGAAATTCGGGTAACGGGCAGCATTATCAATGCCGCCAGCCGCGGTCACGTCTTCACGAAAGCCGGCACCGGCACGGCGACGATTGAGGGGACGGCGTCCACGTTCCGAGGCTCAACGAACGTCAATGCGGGCACCTTGGTGATCAATGGCATGGGTTCGCTCAATAATGCCGTAACCGGGACTGGCGCCAATGCAGGCATGGTGAGTCTTGGCGCTACGACGGTGGCGGGCACCCTGAGCTATAACGGCCCCGGCGAGACCACGGCCAAAGTGCTGAACCTCGCGGGCACGACCGGCGTGAACGCCATCCTGCTCGCGAACGAAACCGGCGCGACTCCGCTGGTCTTCACCAGCAACGTCGGTGCGTCCGGCGCGGGTGCGAAAACGTTCGTCTTGGGTGGCAGCAGCCCCAGCGGCACGATCAATGAAATCCGCGGCGTCATTCAGGATAGCTCCACCCCAACGACTTCTCTGACGAAGATTGGGAGCAACACCTGGCTGTATGTTCCGACTGCCGCGAACTACGCCGCGGCCTCCTCAGGCATCACCGTCACGACCGGCTCCGCGAACCTCAACCAGATGGTGCTCAGCAGCGTCGCGGGCCTCGTTTTGGGCCAGACGATTTCCGCCACACCGACGAATGGTCCCGCTAACGGCACCATCATTACGGCGATCGATGCGGCGACCAATACGATCACCTTGAGCGCCAACATCGGCGGCACTTCGATTGCCGCCAACGCTGGGATCACTTTCGGCGCGATCGGCACCGGTTTCACTGGTGGTGTCAACGTCGCTGGCGGCACGATGCAGTTCCGCCCCACCGCCAATTCCGGCAACGGCTCCAACCTGATCGGCAACACGGCGGCGATCACCTTTGCGACGGACCCGGTGAACAACGACGGCGCGGCGGGCGGTATCTTCGAGTATCAAGGTTCCGCGGCGGGTGCCACGCTCATCGAGCAGGTAGGGGCGTTGACCCCGACTGCCGGGGCTGGTTCCGTGAAGGTCACTGCCAATAGCGGCGTGCCGACGCTGAACTTCGCCTCGCTCGGCACTCGCGGCGCGGGCGCGGCCCTCAACTTGAATCCTGGCGCCGGCACTTCCATCACCTTTACCGCCGCCGCCGGCGCCAACGGCATCCTCGGCGGCTACGCCACCTTCGGCTCTGCCGGCACGGATTTCGCCGCGAGTGTCGGTGCGGGCGGCACGGCGACCGCACTGACCGGGCAGGCGACGTTGCCGACCACTGGCGGCGTGGCGACCACCAACTATCAGAGCACCGCGACCCCCGGCGCCAACCTCGCCGCGCAGTCGATCAATTCGCTCAAGATGGCGAATGCGCAGACCATCACGCTGGCCGGCATCCAGACGATCACGAGCGGCGGCATCCTATTCGATAACTCCACTGGCGCTGCAACCATTCAAAACAATGGCACCGCTGCGAACACGTTGGGCGCCTCGGCGTCCGAAGTGATCATTACCATCAATGGCACCACGCCGGCCAACGCGCTGACCGTCAGCGCGGTGATGAGCGGCGGCGCGGGTTCGCTGACTAAATCCGGCACCGGCACCCTCATCGTGAGCGGAGCGAACGCCTACACCGGGACGACGACGGTCAACGCCGGCACCTTGCAGTTGGCTGGCACCGGCACCTTGGGCGCTTCCGCGAATCTCATCCTGCGTCAGGGCACGACGTTCGATATGAACGGTGTTTCGCTGACGGGGACCAATCAAATTAATGCGCTGACCGGCCCTGGCCTGATCACCAACTCAGCAGCTTCGGGCACTGCTACCCTGCAGATCGGCGGCGCGACCGGCGCGGGTCATTTCGCCGGCTTGATCCAGGATGGCGCGACTGCGAAAATCGGGCTGACTAAAGCCGGCACGGGGACGATCGCCTTCTCCGGCTCTCACACCTACTCGGGGGTTACTCAGCTCAACGCGGGGAACCTCGATGTGACCACGCTGGCTAACATCGGGACGGCCAGCGGCATCGGACGCGGGGATGCCACCAGCGATGCGACGAATGCCGCGAGCCTCGTCTTCAATGGCGGCGCGCTCCGTTATGTCGGCACCAATGCCGGCGGCGCGGTGGTCGCCACGCAGACGCCTTCGGTCAGCATCGATCGACTCTTCACGCTGGCTGGCAACGCGAGCATCGCCTCCTTTGGCAGCTACGGCAACAATATCGCCGTCCGCGCCGCCAACAGCGCGGCCCTCATCTTCAACAACACGGCCGATGTGGTCTTCAGCGGGGCCGGCATCCGCACGCTGACGCTGGATGGCGATTCGGCCGGCGACAACGAGCTGCGCATCCGCCTCAAGAACAATCCCAACGCGAACGAAGCGCTGTCGGTCACTAAATTGACCGGCGGTTTGTGGATCTTGAATCCTGCGACCGCGAATACCTATTCCGGCCCCACCACGATCACGGCCGGCACCTTGCGCGCGGTCGATGGGCTGGGCCTCTCCTCGGCCAGCAACCTGGTCTTGGGCGGCGGCATTCTGGAGACTTCCGGGACCTTCATCCGTCCCATTGGCACTGGCGCGGGGCAGGTGGGCTGGGTGGCCAATACCGCGGGTGGCTTTGCCGCTGCCAATTCCAAGCTGACGGTGAATTTTGGCGGCGCTGGCGCGACACAGACCTGGGGCAGCGGCGGCATCGGCAATGGCACCGGCGCCTTGATCCTGAACTCGACGACGGCGCTCTTCGATACCGAAGTGGTGAACCCGATCAACTTGAACGGCGCCGTTCGCACCATCCAGGTGGATGACAATACCAGCACCTTCATGGATTTCGCGACGGTCTCGGGCGTGATCAGCGGCAGCACGGGCAGCGGGCTTACGAAAACCGGCGGCGGTCTGCTTTATCTCACCGGCGCAAATACCTACGCGGGCAATACGACTCTCTCGGCGGGCAACGTCGTGGTGAGCTCAATCGGCGGCGGTTCGACCGCGGCCAGCGCATTCGGCAACGGCGCGGGCATTTTGACGCTGAACGCTGGCAATCTTTTTTATGTCGGCTCGGGCGAGAATGTGCAGCGGCAGATCAACCTGGCGGCCTCCTCTACGATCGACTCCAGCGGCAGCGGCGCGCTCGTCATCAATAACTTCGTCAACTCGACGGCGGGCGCGAAGACGCTGACCCTGGATGGCTTCAGCAATGACGCCAACGAAATGAAGGCCGTGCTCGCCGATAACGGCGGCGCGTTGAGTGTCACCAAGGGAAGCGGTGGCGGCACCTGGATACTTTCGGGCGCGAATACGTACACCGGCGTGACCACCGTAATCGGCGGCGGCTTTCTCGGCATCGCCGGAGCGACCACCGGCACTTCGGGAACCGCCATCAGCACGGGAAGGCTCGATCTCGGCAATGCCGGCATCTACGCAATGAATCCCGGCGGTCTGATCATCGGTAACCAGGTTCGCATTTCGCAGGGGCAGTCGGGTGTTTTTACCGGGACGAATGCCATCACGCTCAACGGCGTGGTGGACCTGACCACGGGCGGCAACGCGACGATCGTCAATAGCATCGTGTCGCCCGCGGTGCTGACGATTAACGGCAACCTGAACAACATCGACACCACCAATGCGCGCGCCTTCACGATCGCCGGCCCCGGGAACACGGTCATCACTGGCAGCCTGACCAATACGACCGGCACCGGCGCGATGATCCTCGCGCTGAATACTTCGGGCACGGTCACCTTTAGCGGCACGCAAACTACGGCGAATGCCGGGACGACGATCACCCAGGGCACGCTGATCGCGAACTCCAACCCCCTTTCTGGCACCGGTACCCTCAGCATGCTCGGCGGCGTGTTCCAGGCGAACACGGCGTTCACCGGCGGCAATGCCATCTCCACCCTCTCGCTCACCGGCAACGGCACCAACTCGGCGAACTCGGCCTTTGCGACGCTCACCGGCGCGAACTCGGTGAGCGTCGGCACGCTGGTCATCACCGCGAGCGGCACCAATCCCAACCAGGCTCGTTCCTTCTTCAACAACCTTTCGGGCGCTAACACTCTCACTGTTACCGGCGGGGTTACCCTCATGAACGCGGGCACCGGCATCGGCACGCTGAACCTGGCCGGCTCCGGCAACACCATCATCAGCGGCGCGATCGTCAATGGCGCGGCCGGCCCCGCCGGCGCGGGCGTCGTGAACTATCTCGGCTCCGGCACCCTGACCCTCACCGCCGACAACACCTACACCGGCGCGACCGTCCTCAGCGGTGGCGCGACGACCTTGAGCGGCAGCGGCCGCATTGCCGGCAACGCCACCGCGAGCATCACCGTGAACCACGGGGCCAGCCTCACGCTCGACAATACCGGCGGCAATCCCACGCCGGTCGACCGCCTGGGCAACAAGCCGCTCGTCCTGAATGGCGCGACGTTCAACTTTATCGGCCTCGGCGGCGGCACCCCCGGCTCCACCGAAGGCACCGCGGGCAACACGCTCACGGCGAATTCGGGCGAGTCCTCGATCAACCTGACGAACAACGGCGGCACCACGCAGCTCAATTTCACCACGCAGGCGATCAACACCGGCGGGTTCATCAACTACACCTCGAACGTGGCCCTCGGGACCGCGACCAACCGCGTCATCTTCTCCACGCCGCCGGTTTTGTCTCCCGTGACCGGCGGCATCCTCGCTCGCGCGGCGGTAAACGGGACGGATTTCGCCACCTACGGCGCCAATGGCATCGCGGCGTTCAGCGGCTACAACGTGACCAACAACCTGATCGGCGCGCTGAGCACCGATACGATGAGCATCACCGCCAATGCGGATATCATCACGGGCCGGACGCTGAACGCGCTGAAGCTCGATACCGCCACGGTAGGCAGCGCGGGCGGGTTCGACAGCACGCTCACCCTCACCTCGGGCGGCATTTTTGCCGTGGGTGGCAGCAGCACGCTCAGCGTGCCGCGCATCGCGCTGGGCGCGGAAGGCGCGCTGCACATCGGCAGCGGCGCCTCATTGACGGTGAGCGGCGCCTTCACCGGCACCACCGGCCTGAACAAGAACCTGCCCGGTTCGCTCACTCTCTCCGGCCAGCAATTCTACTCGGGCACGACCACGTTCAATAAAGGCACGACCGACCTGACCTTCGGCAACAACACCCTGTTCCCCGGCCAGGCGCTGACGGTGAACAATGGCGCAACGCTGAACCTGAACGGCAACGTGCAGCACACCGGCACGCTGAGCGGCGGTACCAATCCCGGCAGCGGCGGCACGATCAATCTCGGCGCCGGCCTGCTGGTGACGAACATGGGCGGCAACGGCACCTTTGCCGGGGCGATCACCGGCACCGGCGGCTTGGCGCGCGTTGGCGGCAGCACGCTCACCGTGGAAAGCCCGCTCGCGTACTCCGGCCCCACCGTCATGATGGGGGGCGCCCTCACCCTTCGCGACAGCGCCACGCTGCTGAATACCTCGGCGATCACGCTGAACTACGCGAACCTGACGATCGACAACAACGTCAACCTGCAGACGAACATCAACGATCGCGTGAATGATGCGGCGCCGCTCACGCTGCGCGGCGGCAGCATCACCTTCACGGGCCGGGCGAGCACCTTCTCTTCCGAGAGCCTCGGCGCGCTCTCGGCGGCGCAGGGCGCCAATACGATCACCGTGGGCGCGAACGGCAACGCCACCGGCCAGTACGCCACCGGCGACCTCACTTTTGCCAGCTTTGCCCGCACGCCGGGCGCGACGGTGAATTTCGTCAGCGGCGGCGGCACCCTTGGGGCGGGCGGCGCGAATCCGCGCATTTTCGCCACTTCGGGCCTGGCCAACGGGACGAACAACGCCCTCGGCGCGTGGGCCATCGCCGGCTCGACCGATTTCGCCGGATACAATGTGGCCCAGGGCGCGGGCGCGGTCGGCACCCCGGGCTTCGTCGGTTACGATGCCACCTTCGCCCCCGGCAACATTACCAATCTGCTGGCCGCCGCCGCGACCACGAACCTGCTCAGCGGCACCACGACGACGGGCATGCTGCGGATCGCCGGCGCGTTCACGAACGACATCACCTTCACCAACGCGGGCGATATCCTGAACCTCCAGCAGGGCGGCCTCCTGCGCAGCGCGAACAACAACGCCACCAGCATCGGCACCGCCGCCCTCCGCGGCATCCTCACCGCCGGCGGCACGGAGACCAGCGGCACGCGCGAGCTGATCGTTTACAACGCCTCAAACACCAGCGGCGCGACGGTGATGACGATCAATTCGGTCATCAGCAACAACGGCGCGGGGAACTCGGTGCAGTTCATCAAGTCCGGCGCGGGCGTCCTCGCGCTCACCGCGCAGAACCTGTACAGCGGCGGCACCATCGTGAACCAGGGCATCCTGGAGCTGCGTGGAACGAACGTGAACGACGTGGTGATTCCCGCGGCCGGCGGACTCGTCATCAATGGCGGCGTCCAGGGCACGGGCGCCACGGTGACGATGTTCACCAACCAGGGCCAGATCGCCGCCGGCACGGACGTGACGCTGAATGGCCGCGCCACGCTGACCTTGGTCGGCACCAACTCGCTCGGCAGCCTGACCTTCAACAACAACGGCGGTGAGGCCAACAATCCGACGGTGAACGTCGGCACGGCGCTCACCCTCACCAGCCCCAGCCCGATCTCCGCCACCACCAGCAACGCCGCGGGCGTGAACACGGTGACCGGCGGCACGCTGACTCTCAGCAACGGCGCGAATATCATCGATGTCGGCGCGATCCAGGCGGCCGGCTTCACTTACAATAACATCACCCCCAGCCTCACGATCGCCTCCATCGTGGCGGGCGCCGGCGCCAACACCAGCCTCAGCAAGACCGGCAACGGCCTGCTGCTCCTCAGCGGCGCCAATACCTTCGCGGGTGGCGTCAGTGTCGGCGGGACGGACGGTGGCCTGATCGTTTCCACGGTGAACAGCAACCCGACCACCACGGTGGGGGGAGGCACCGGCTCTGCCGTCACGGCGATCACCAATGGACCCGTCGGTACGGGTTCCGTCAGCATGGCGTCCGGGACGAAGCTGATGGTCAACAACGCTTCGATCACCCTGGCCAATCCGGTGAGTTTCGCGGGCAATCCGATTTTCGACAGCACCGGGCTTACGGGCGCCACCCTCACCCTGAACGGCGCCCTGAGCGTGCCCACGGGAGCGCTGAATATTGCCGTGCTCAACCCGGCGCTGACCGCCTCGCTGGTCGGCCCGATCACCGGCCTGAGCGGCGCCACGTCGCTCACCAAGACCGGCCTCGGCAATCTCAACATCAACCTGACCGGGATCAGCTCCACGGCGGCGATCACGATCAATGACAGCACCACCACTTCGCTCTTCCACGATGGAAATGGCGACGTGACGCCGCAGGTGGTTTCCCTCGGGGCCATCACGCTCGACGCGACGGTGCCGGTCCTGACGATCGGCCGCGCGGGGCAGACGGTGCTCTGGAACCAGGCGGTGAACAAGCAGCTCTCCCCGAGCAGCTTTGGGAACCTCTTGAACGGCATCAACCTGACCGCCGCCAATGGCTACGGCCTGGTGGCGCCGAACAGTGTCGCGCTCAGCACGGCGGCGCCCGCGCTCTTTACCATTGCCGGGGCCAGCAATTCGAACACCGTGCAGGCGCTCTCGCTCACGGGCCAGGTCACCGGCGGCCCGACGGGCGCCGGGGTGGTCACCTTCACGAAGGCCGGCGTCGGCACGCTGGTGCTCGGCAACAACGCCACCGGCGCCGGCGCCAACAGCTTCGGCGGGAGCGGCTCGGTGGTCGATGTCACGCTGGGCGTGTTGGCGGTCGGCAGCCGCGAGGCGCTGGGCAATGTCGGTTTCATTCGGCTCAATCCGAGCGCGGCCACCGGCTCCATCTTGCGCGTGACGGATAACCTCACGCTCGGCACCAGCGATCCGCGCCTCCAGTTCGGCAATGCCACGGCGGCGAATATCAAGGTGCTCCAGGTTTCGGAGGGCAAGACGCTGACCCTGGACAATGCGTTCGATACGTCCATCGCCCAAGCCGATCTGGAGATCCAGGACCTCGGCACCGTGCAGTTCGGAGCAAACGCCAGCAACACCGCTTGGACGGGTGCGCTCTTTATCCGGGGTGGCGTGGTGAAGCTGGACGCCTCGAGCCATGGCGGCGCGCTGGGCACCACCGCCGGTGCCACCACCATTTCGGCCGGCGTCGCGGGCGCGAACGCGGCGCTCACCCTCGAGGGCGGAATCTCCCTGGCGGAGCCTCTCATTTTCGGCAGCCAGTCCGGGTTTAATCAGGCGGGAGCATTGCGCAGCCTCGCTGGCGCGAACAGTGTCAGCTCTTTGCTGACGGCGAATGGTGTCGTCACTTATATCGGCGCCGACGCTGGAACGCTGACGCTCTCCGGAGGACTCAGCTCGAACGCGGCCTCCACGATCAACTTCGTCGGCGCCGGCACGATCAATCTCACCACGACGGCCTCCGGCGCCAACCTGGCACTGGCCCTGGCGCGACCGACCGCGTCGAATGCCGGCGCCCTCAATATCGGCGTGGCGAATCCCTCCCTGACCGGCGCCCTCACCGTCAATCGTGGCACGCTCACCGTGGGCGTGGGCGGCGTCGGCAGCGTGGGCGGCACGGGTGCCATCACCCTCGGCGGCAATGGCACGCTGGCGGTGAACGACACCACCACCGCGGTGCCGAACCGTCTCGGCAGCACCCGCGCAATCACCATCCAGGGCGGCAATTTCACCTACACCGCGAATGGAGGAGCCGTCTCCTCGGAAACTCTCGGCACGCTGAACTCCGCCCATGGCGCCAGCACCATCACGCTGAGCAATCCCGGCGTCACACCGGCGAATGCCACGCTCACCTTCGGCGCCCTCACCACCAACGTGGTCGGCGGCGGTTCCGTGCTCACTTTCGCCAGCAACGAGACTTACAATGCGACGACCAATCGCATCATCTTCACGGCGGGGCCGACCCTTACGAATAGCATCATCCCGCGCGCGGTGGTGATCGATGCCTCGGGGACGAACTTCGCCACGTACAACGGCACCGGCGCCACGGGGAATATCCAGGCCTTCAGCGGATACCAGACGGCGATCGTCAGCACGCCGAACGCCGGGCTCGGCAACGTGATCGATAACTACCAGATCACGACCAATGCGCCGCCGACGCCGACGACCACGAGCACCGTGACCTTCGGCATCTCGGGCGACCAGGTGATCTCCGGCCTGAACCTGCGCGGCATCAATGCGCTGAAGATCACCGGCCCCGGCACGGATGTCACCTTCGGCGCCACCGGCGGCAATCAGTTGGCCATCGGCACCGGCAATATCCTCGTCACCGGCGGTGGGACGAGCTCCCTCGGGAGCGCGGGCAGCGTGATGAGCTTCGGCACCACGATCGCGGCCACCACGGAGGGCGCCCTGCTGGTGGACACCGGGTCCACGCTGAACGTGAACGGCGCCTTCGCCAATACCGCGAACGTGACGCAGGGCCTCGGCGGCAATCTCAACCTCAACACGAAGCAGTATTTCAACGCGGGCGCGAATTACTTCACCATCCTCGGCGGAACCACGACCCTCGCCGGTGGCGAGAATACCCTCTGGCAGGGCGTGCAAGGCGGCACCGCCGGCCAGCATTTCTCCATCGGCTTCGGAGCCACGCTCGACCTGAACGGCAACTCGCAAATGGTGGGCGACCTGCGCACGCCCTCCTCGAATGCGGCGATCGGCGGGGGCGGCACCATCACCTCCGTGGCCCCGGCCACTTTCATCACGGCCAATGCGGCCAGCACCTGGGGCGGCCGGATCACCGGCGGCGTCTTCTACAACAAGACCGGCGCCGCCAACCTCACCTTCAACTACGACAACTCGTACACCGGCGGCACGTTGATCAATGGCGCCACGCTGACCTTGCAGGATGCCGGCCAGCTTTCCGGCCTTGGGGCGATCGACCTCAACTATGGCGCTCTCGCGCTCACCGACGCCGGCACGATCGCCATGGCCGACCGCGTGAACGACGGCGCGAGCTTCACCTTGCGCGGCGGCACTATCACGCTCGCCGGCCGCGACGCGACCAATACCTCGGAAACGCTGGGCGATGTGCTGCTGGCGCAGGGGCTTAGCCATATCGCCCCCGCCGTCGCCGCCAATGGAACGGTTCGCTCGGCGGTGCTCTCGCTGGGAAATCTCACCCGCAGCGATAGCGCCACGCTCAACGTCAACACCGCCAATGGCCAGATGGGCAACAGCTCGCGCCTGGTGATTGCCAATGGCTCGAGCCTCCTGGTGAATGGGATAATCCCCTGGGCGATCACCCAGGGCAACGAATTCGTGAGTTATGTCGCCCCGAGCGCGGGCAATGCGACAGGAGGCCTGGCGGGCCTGAACGCGGCGGGATACCAAGGCTACGATGGGTCCGTGCTCCCGCTGACGAGCAACCCCGCCGGCAACTACCGCCTCACCGCCACCACCACCGCGCTGCCCGCCGGCGGCCTGAGCATCAACGCGCTCAACCTCGTTCCCGGGGCGACCAGCGCCGTCAACTTCACCGCCGCCACGGATGTGCTCAACCTCACCGCCGGCACCTTGCTGAAGAGCGCCGCGTTCAACACCACCATCGGCGCCACGCTGGACAGCGGGCGTTTGACCGCGGGCGGTGCGGCCGCGGGCGTCTCCGATCTCTATCTCTTCAACTTCAGCGCCAATACCACCACGATCAATTCGCGCATCGTGGACAACGGCGTCGGCCGCACGCGGCTGGTTTACAGCTCACTCAGCACCGGGCCGCTGGTGCTCACGAATGGCCTCAACAGCTATTCGGGCGGCACCACCATCAACGGTGGCGTGACCTTCGGCACCGGCATTCTCGACTTGAGCGTGGCGGGCGCCGACGGCGGCGTGACCTCCGCCGCGATCCCGCAGGCCAATACGCTGGCGAGCTCCTTGGTCGTCAATGCGGGGAACGTCCGCCTCCAGGCGGCCAACCAGATCGACTTCGACATCACGCCGATCCTCAATGGCCAGGCCACCCTCAGCCTCAACGGCTTCAACCAGACCCTCGCCGGGCTGACTTTCAACAACAACGGCGGCACCGCGCCCCAAGTCACCACCGGCGCGGGCATCCTCACGCTCAACGGCAACATCACCGCCAGCTCGAGCAATGCCGGCACCATCGCCTCGATCTCGGGCGCCGGCACCGGCGGCGTGGCGGTCGATCTGAATGGCGCCGACCGTACGTTCACCGTGAATCCCGTGACGGTGAACGGCAACAGCACCGTCGCGAACATCACCCCGAGCTTGAATATCACCGCGCCGATCGGCGGCGCCTTCGCGGTGATCAAGGCGGGCGACGGCCTCCTCCAACTCGGCGGCGCGAGCATCTTCACCGGTGGCGTGAATGTGCAAACCGGCGGCCTCGCGGTGGGCGGCAGCACGAATGTGACGTCGCGCAACGCGAGCACCGGCGTGGCCGATCCGTTCGTCAATGGCCCGATCGGCACCGGCTCGCTCACCTTGGCGAACGGCACTTTCCTCACTTCCAGCGCGGCGGCTAATACGCTGAACAACGATTACACCCTCGGCAGCAGCCTCACCTTCCGCGGCACGAACAACCTGACGCTGAATGGCGCCACGGTCCTCGGCGCGAATACGACCATCACCGTCGAGACGCCGCAGGCCGTGCTGACTTTGAACGGCCTCATCGACGACGGCGGCAACACCTTTGGGCTCACGAAGGAGGGCCTTGGCACGCTGCTCCTCGGCAGCAACAACAGCTTCACCGGCGGCGTCACCGTCAACGCGGGCATCCTCACACTCGCCGGCTTGAACGCCGGCAGCACCGCCCCGGTCTTCGCCGGGTCCGACGCCACCATCGGCAGCGGCGGCATGCTTTCGCTGCAGAATAACGGCACCGGCAACAGCGGCGTCATCACCTACGCCAACAATATCGTCGTCAATGGCGCTCTTTCCGTCGCCAACCTGCACGTCGGCAACAACGGCGCGAACACGGCGAACACCATCGAGGTCGGGAGCCTCACGTTGAACGGCGGGCAGACGCTGAACGTCTCCAGCGCGAACAATTATCTCCTGCGCTTGGTGAATGTCGCCGGCGACACGGTGGGCGGGCCGGTGCCGCAGATCAACCCCGCGCTGGGCACCACGGTGGTCATCTTCGGTTATTCGGGGGACAAGCCGATCAACGTCGGCCAGGGCTCGCTCGTCTTCCCGGATCTGGTGACCATCGGCACCACGACGGTCCTCGATACGCCGACAATCACGCTCAGCGGCTCGTATCCGCTCGGCATCCAGAATGCGGTGCTGACGAACGCCTTCCTCACCGGCACGGCGGGATACACCAGCGGTGGCCTGAATGCGGCCTTCTCGAGCCTCGCCGCCACTCCGGCGGGCGTTACCATTCTCAACTCGACCGTGGCTGGCATCGGCTTCAGCGGCTCCGGCTTTGCCGCCAATCGCCTGAACGACGGCGTCTACGGCAATCGTGCGGAAGCGACCAACGCGAGCATGGGCACGAGCGAGGCGGTCTACAACGGCTTCCTCGAAGTCACCGGCGGCGGCAATTACACCTTCCGCGCCGGCGCCGACGACAGCATGGTGCTGTACATCGATGGGAACGCGATCATCACCGATCCCGCCACCCTCACCACCGGCCACGCGCTCACCGATCTCGGTGCGGTCACGGTGAATCTCACGCCCGGCCTGCACTCCATCGTCTACAAGGGGTATAACGGCGGCAGCACCGGCGCCATGCGCGTGCTTTATTCGGGCAGCGACACGGGCGGCAGCTTCACCACGATTTCGCCCACCCGCCTCTACAAGAACACCGCGGCGCCCACTCTGGCCAATGCCTACGCGGGCGCGGCGATCATCGATAACGACTACACCCTCGCGGCCGGCACCGCCGCGGCGCCAAATACGGCGACCATCGATACCTTCGGCTCGCAGTTCGGCGCCGTGATCAAAGAGACCCGCACCCTCACGCTCGACAACAACTCCGCGCTCACCGTCGTCAATGGCACGACCGGCAGCTTCGGCACCGGCTTCTTTGCCGCCGGCGGCAGCAGCGTCATTGGCAGCGGCGTGGTCATCAACACCGGCAATACCGCCACGCAAGGCGCGGGTGTGTTGAATCTCATCGGACCGATCACGCAAAGCGGCACGGGTCTCGTCAGCGGCCCGGGCGCGAGCAACGCGCTCATCAAGGCCGGCAGCGGCACCCTGGTCCTGGGAGGCGTCTACACCGGGCCTTCGACCTTCACGGGTGATCTGGTGATCCAGAGCGGCTTCGTGCAGTTGAACAGCCCCGGCGCGCTGCCCACCGGCCAGACCACCGTCGCCAACAACGGCGCGGGAACGGCGCTCGCGACCTCGACCACCGTCAGCGGCAGCCCCACGATCACCGTGACCAGCACCGCCGCGCTGCAAAAAGGCATGCTGGTCACCGGCACCGGCATCCCGGCGGGCGCTTACATTGCCAATATCGTCGACGCCACCACGTACACGCTGTCGGCGAATGCCACCGCGAGCGGCGCCGCCAACGTCACGCTCACCCACCTCACCGGCGCGATGCTGGATCTCAACGGTCAGACGGCCGTCACCGGCAACATCACGATCAATGGCGCCGGCGCCGCTCCCTTGGCCGCGGGCTCCAGCGCCGCGCTCTGGAATAGCAGCGCTTCGGCCGCCAGCCTCGCCAATGCGCTGACCCTCGGCAGCAGCGCCTCGGTCGGCGGCTACGGCGACCTCACGCTCGGCGTGATCAATTCCGCCGCCGGCTTGACCCTCACCAAACAGGGCACCAACACCCTCAACCTCACCGCGGATAACACCGCAACGCTACTCGGGCCGGTCACCATCAGCCTCGGCACCCTGAAGCTCGGCCACGCCGGTGCGCTCGGCGCCACGGCCACCAGCACCACCATCGCCTCTGGGGCCGTGCTCGACACCAACGGCATCAGCAACTCCGAGCCGTTCACCATCAGCGGTGTGGGCCGTGCCAACGTCCCGACTCGCAACACGCTCGGCGCGCTGATCAACACCGCCGCAGGCACCTCCACGCTCGGCGGCGCCATCACGCTCGGCGCGAACACCAGCGTCGGTTCTGACTGGATCAACTCGGTCAGCGGCGGTTTGGCGGGCGGCAATCTCGCTTTCGGCGGCCCGGTGGGCGGCGCTTTCACCCTCACCAAGGTCGGTTCCAATACCCTGACGCTGACCGCGGCGAACAGTTACTCGGCCACCACGCTTTTCCAAGGCAGCATCGTGGCGAGTGGTGCGGGCACGCTCGGGAATGCCGGCACCGTCACCCTCGGCCAGGGACTCGTCTCCGGCGGGCTTCCGGTCAATACACTCACGCTCGACAACACGGCGAGCGGCATCTCGCGTCTCGGCACCCGGCCGGTGACCATGACCGGCGCGCATCTAAATTTGATCGGCCACGCCACGACGGCCGTGAACGAAGCGCTGGTGGCCGAAGGCAACATCCTCATCAACAATGCCTACAACGTCATTACGCTGACGAACGCAGGCCAGAACATCCGCATCAGCACCTCGGGCACGACCACGAACGGCACGCTTCAGCGCGCGAATCTAGGGACGGCCCTGATCCGCGGTACGAACTTGGGCTCCGCTGCTCCCGCCGCGGGCAATACTAATGTCATCCTTGGCAACTTGCCAACGGCGCTCTTCTCGGGGACGACGGCGACGACCGGCGCGAATATTCGCATCATCCCGTGGGTCATCGCGGATCCATCCGCGACGGGCAACGGCACCAGCGCCGCGGCGACGTTCGCCACCGCCGATGCGACCGCCGGTATCCGTCCGCTCAATACCACCACGGAAATGAGCACGCCGGCGGCCGGTGCAACGGTCGCGGCGGCCAACAACAACCGGATTAACGCCGCAGCGGTAACCGTCAGCGCGACGGGCGCGACGACTTTTACGACGACGACGGTCAACTCGCTGATGTTCGAGACCGGCGGCAGCCTTGGGATTAGCGGCAATCGCAACCTGGTAGTCGATAGCGGCGGCATCCTGGCCAAAGACAGCGCAGCGATCACGGGCACGGGCTTCCTGAGCGCCACCACGGCGAACAACATCATCATCCACACGAACGGCAGCAGTACGACCTTGACGATCGATCCGGCGATCGGCGGCCCGCTGACGCCTCCCACCGCCGGCCTCACAAAAAGCGGCGAAGGCACGCTGATCCTCAATTCACCGACCGGCAATAGCTACACGGGACAGACCCGGCTTAATATGGGCCTGGTGAAGTTCGGCACAAACGCGCCGGACAACGCGCTCTTCTATCGCGCCGCCGCTGCGCCGGCCATCAACGCCGTCGTGGCTACGCTGAGCGCCGACCCCTTGGTGATCAACGCCGGCGCCACCCTCGATCTCAACGGCCATAGCCAGACCGTCTCGCAGTTGGTCGTCGGCTCCACGCTGCCGGGTGCGGGCGGCATCGTCACGAATACCGCGATCGGGACGCCGGTCGACTTCCACGCCCTTCAGACCAGCGGCCTCGTCTTCTCCGGTCAAATTCAAGGCAATCTAAACCTCCTTCGCAGCGGCGGCAGCGGCGCCGCGACCTGGCCGCTCACCGACAATAACAGCTACACCGGCACCACCACGCTGATGGGCGGCCTGACGCAGTTGATCGACCAGGGCCGTCTCTCCGGCACCTCGGGCATCTTCCTGAACAACGCAGTGCTCCAGTGGAACGACACCGGCCTCCAGGCGCTGGCCAGCCGCATCGCCAGCAACGTCCCCATCACGTTCGACGGCGGCGCCTTCGAGGTGCTCAGCCGGGCCGGCACGAACAGCCTCGTCACGCTCGGCGATATCAGCCTCGCCGGCGGCAATGCGCTGATCCGGCAGTCCGCGGGTGGCGCGGCGAACTTCGGTGTGTCCACCATTCACCTTGGCGGCACGTTTAACCGCTCGACGGGTTCAACGCTCACCTTCACCAGCGGCAACGGCGTCTTCGGCGACAACCCGTTCCTGACCGCCGCCGCCGGCAGCCTTACTACGAACACCAACGGCATCGTCGGCGGCTGGCTCACCGCGATCACCTCCAATGGGACGACCGCCAACTCCAACGCCGACTTCGTCACCTACGACGTGAACGCCGGCTTCCGCCCGCTCAACCTGGTTCAGCAGACCACCAGCTTCGCCACCTCGCTCGGCGCCAGCAACCTGCGCCTTGGGGCCAACGGCACCATCGTCCCGGTCGCGGGCAATCAGACCATCAATTCGCTGACCATGAACGGCGCCGCCGTCACCGTCGCCTTCCCGACTGCCACCGATACGCTCACCGTCACGAGCGGCGGCGTCATTGCGGGCACGGATGCCAATGCGCGCACGATCGGCAGCACCGCGGTGCGCGGCAAGCTAACCTCTGGTGGGAGCGAACTCTTCCTCCACAGCGGCTCTGCCAACGGCCTGATCGTCAATTCCGACATCACCGGCACCCTGAACCTGGTCATGGATTCCATGTCCCTGACCGGTGGCCAGGTCATCACGCTGAACAACGCCAACAGCTACGTGGGCAGCGCCTACGCGAATGGCGTGATCGTCAATCTGGGCGCCCCGCCCGTGAATGCCACGACGAATTTCGTGCCGTCGACCACGGCGAACGCGATCACCGGCAATCTCATCATCAACGGCGGCACCATCAACGGCACCGACTCGAACCTGATCGCGAATGCGGCGGTCCGGCTCCAGGCAGCCAATCAGATCGCGGACGCCGCCACCGTTACCGTCCGCGGCACCTCCCAGCTCGATCTCAACGGCTTCAACGACACCATCGCGAACCTCGCCTTCAATTCGCAAGGCGGCAGCAATGCCAACCAAGGTCCGCTCGTGCAGACCGGCGCGGGCACGCTCACGATCGCCAGTGGCGGCTCCATCTCCGCGACGAACCTCTCCAACGTCGGCGTGGTCCCGGTCCTGGCCGGCAACGTCAGCCTGCCGAGCACCATCGGCATCAATGTCGCCACCGTGGGCGGTACCGCGGTGAACGGCAACGGCCAGATCGGCCTCGCCCTGAATGCCAATATCTTCGGCGGCGCGACCATCAACAAAACCGGCGCCGGCGTGCTCCAACTCGGCGGCGTCAGCACCAGCGTTACCACGATCAACGTCAACGACGGCACGATCGTCCTCGGGCCGAACACCGGCGGCGGCTCGAACTTCGCGAACGCGCAGGTGAATCTGACCAGCGGCGCCATTCTCGATCTGCGCGGCCAGACGAACACCCAAATCGGCTCCGTCGTCGGCTCCGGCACGATCAAGAACTTCAGCTTCAACACGGCGGGCACGCTCGTCACCGGCTCGGACAACGTTGCCAACACCTCCTTCACCGGCACGATCACCAGCGACTACACCAGCGGCATCTTGAATGTGACCAAGATCGGCACGGGCAACTGGAATCTGGGCGCAGATAACTCCGCGTCCATCGTCGGAACCTTGCAGGTCGCGAACGGCACCGTGACGCTCGACAGCGCGACGGCGCGCAACGGCTTCATCACCACCATCCTCTCGGAAGGCGGCACGCTCACGCTCGATAATAGCACGAACGCCCTCTCCAACCGCCTCGGCGGCACCACCAGCATCGGCGCGGCCACGCCGGATCGCGCGATCAGCATGCGCGGCGGCACGCTCAATTTCCTCGGCGGCGCCAGCAGCGTCACGGAAGCGCTGAATACGGTCACGAACCTGGAAGGGTCCAGCCAGTGGACGCTCACCGCCGGCACGGCGCCGACGACGATCTCGATGGCGAGCGTGGCCGCTTCCAGCACCACCAATCGCGGCTCGCTCACCCTCAACGCGGGCTCCGGCCAACTCGGCGGCGGCACGGCTGCCTCCGGCCGCGTGAACGTCATCGCCACGACGACCAACGTGGTCGCGAATATCCGGCCCGACTTCATCGGCATCGATTCCTCCGGCGTCGGCCTCGTCACCAGCGACGCGAATGGGTTCCGCCTGCTCACCTCCGCCGACACCGCGCTCGGCTACTTCAATCCGAATACCGCGAGCGCCGTCTATCTTGGCAATGCGGCGCCGGCGATCTTCGCGGCGACTGGCGGCGTGACCTCGAATGCGGCGACGACCGCGAACGCGGACGTTTCCACCGCGGTCGGGATGTATGCCGGCACCGCGCTGAACAGCCTGACGCTTTCCAGCGGCGGTGGCGTCACGTCGCTCTCCGGCGGGCTCGCCGGGCCGCTCTTCAATGCGGCGGGTGCGATCAATACGCTCACCCTCAGCACGGGCACCAGCAGCGCGGCGTTGCTGGCGAAGACGGGCAACCTCGGTCTCACCGGCGGCGCCATTTCGACGGCCGGCGTCAGCGCGCTCTACCTGCACGCGCTCGGCGATCTCACCAGCACGGCCTACATCACCGGCGCGGGCGGCGCTTCGATCGTCAAGGACGGCCCGGGCACGCTCAACCTGAACCAGAAGAGCCTCGTCGCGACCAACTTCTTCGTGAACGAAGGCACCGTGAAGCTCGGCGCCGGCGCCAACACGCTGCTCGTCGTGCCCACCGCCACCACGGCCACGGTGCAGGACTTGATCATCAACAGCGGCACGCTCGACCTGAACGGCAACAGCCAGGCCGTCGCCCGCCTGACCAATACCAGCGGCGCGAACTTCGCCGCCAACGCCGGCTCGCTGGTCAATACCAGCGCCACGCCCGCCACGCTCTTTACGAACAACCCGGTGACCACCTTTGCCGGGATCATCGGCGGCACCGGCGGCAACAATCTCAGCCTCGACAAATCCGGCGCGAACGCCTTCACGCTCACCAGCGCCAGCCCCTACACCGGCGCGACGAACATCCGCGGCGGCTCGCTCGTCCTCCAGGATAACGGCGCGCTCACCGGCGGCGGCGCGATCAATGCGAACTTCGCCACGTTGAGCCTCGTCAACAGCAGCCTCTCGCACATTGCGTCGCGCACCGGCGGCTCGGCCATCAATCTCACCGGCGGCACCCTCTCCGTCACGCCGCGCCTTGAGGGCGAGACGGTCACGAACATCGGCGCGCTCACCCTCGCGGGCGGGCAGAACCTGATCGCCATCCAGGCGCAGCCTGGTATCGGCGGCAGCGTCAATCTTTCCGGCACCACGCTCGCGCGCACCGCGGGCTCTGGCGCCATGCTGAATATCACCACCGGCACCGGCCAGATCGGCCGCGGCACGGCGCTCACGGCCGGCCAGAGCCCGCAGTTGACCTTCTCAACTCCGCCGGCGGTTACTCAGAACCTGATTGGCGGATGGGCGATCGGCAATGGCACGGACTTCCTCACCTACCTCACCACGCCCTCCGCCAGCGGCGCGGTCGGCGTCGGGCTCCTGGGCGACCTCGGCTCCGGCTTCGCGGACTACACCACCACCATCACGGCCGCGGGCAATATCACGAGTGCGGCTACCGCGAACACGAAGGCGACCGGCAACTTCAACACCAACGTCAGCGGCGCCACGAGCCTCAACTCGTTCAACCATACCGTCACGACCGCCGGCAACAACCTGACCTACACGCTATTCTCCGACACGCTGACGCTGACCACCGGCGGCTTCCTTCACACCGGCAACGTCACCAGCGCCGCGGGGCAGAACATCGATTACGGCCGCCTGACCTCGCCCGCAGCCGAGCTCTTTCTCTTCAACAATCAGAACACCTGGACGATCAACAGCCGCATCACCGGCGCCAACAAGGCGGTCTTCTCCGCCGGCACCGGTGGCAGCACGATCGTGCTAACGGACGGCACTTCCACGCTCCCCAAAGCGGCCACGACCAACGGCACCACCACCGTGACCCTCGGCTCCGGCACCGGGACCTTCGATGGTCAGAGCGTGAGCGGACCTGGCATTCCGGCGAATACGACGATCGTCAGCGGCGGCGGCACCACCACCATCGTCCTTTCGAACGCCGCCACCACGAGCGCAAACGACTTCCTCACCTTCGGCTCGACTGGCGCTACCACGCTGGCCGGCGTTACTGCCGCTTCCGGCGCGACCACGCTCACCGGCGTCACGGCGGCGCAGGCGGCAACGATGTACATCGGGCAGCCCCTTTTCGGCACGGTCGCGGGCATGCCTGCAGGTGCGACCATCACGAACATCGTCGGCACCACGGTTACGATTTCCGCCGCCACCACCGCGGCGCTGGCCACGAACCAGATCGTCATCGGCACTCCGGGCAATAACTACACCGGCGGCACCGTGGTCAATAACGGCGCCACCCTCACACTCACTCCGGCCGGTCCCGGTCAGGTGGTCGTTCCCTCCGCCGGCGGGCTCACGATCAATGGCGGCGCGGTGAACTTCGGCGGCACCGCCAACTTCGGCCTCATCGCCCCGGCCACCGCCGTCACGATCAACGGCAGCGGCTCGCTCACGTTCCCGAACTACACCGCCGTCGCGCCCGCCACCACGATCACCAACACGCTCGCCAGCGTCGCCTTCAACAACAACGGCGGCACGACCACTCCCGCCCTCGCGCTCGGCGCCCCGGCCGCGGGCCAGGTCAGCAAGGTCATCCTCTCCGGCGCGGCCGCCATCACCGCGGTCAACGACAACTACGCGACCACGCCGGCGATCAGCGGTACCTTCACCTCGGCGACGCAGTTCGCCTCGCTCGAGTTCAGCAATGCCAGCCCGGTGATCAACGTCACCGGCCTCTCGCCGATGGGCCTGATCATCAGCGCGGCGATCACGCAGAACGCCGGCAATACCAACGCGGTCAGCAAGACTGGCGCCGGCTCGCTGGTGCTCAATAGCGCCAGCAGCAACTGGACGACGGGCCTCGCGCTCAATGGTGGCACCCTGATTCTCGATGCCGCCAGCACGCCGAGCACTGCCGGCAGCCCGCTCATTTCCACCAGCACCGGTCCGCTGGGCATCGGCGCTCTCTCGATTGCCGCGAACACGACGCTGCAATCAGGCACCGCCGTGCGCGCGATCGCGAACAACGTCAACGTCAACGGCAACTTCACCTTCGGCGGCCCGCTCGCGGTCAATGGCGTGACGCTCAACGGCGTGACCAACCTCGGCGGGGCGACCCGCACGGTCACGGTCACCAGCCCGCTGAACATCTCCACGCTCGGCGGCCAGATCGCCAACGGCGGCCTCAGCAAAGCCGGCGACGGCATCCTGCGCATCGCGAACGCCGGCAACATTTACACCGGCGGCACCACCGTGAGCGCCGGCCTGCTCCAGATGAACACGGTCGCCAATGCGCTGCCGCTCACCACCGCGTTGGTCGTCGGCAGCACTGGCACGTTCGATATCGCCGGCCTCGCCACCACCATCGGCTCGCTCTCCGGCGAGACCGCCCTGCTCGGCGGGCTCGTGACGAACTCCGGCGCGGCGGCGGCCCTGACGGTCGGCCTCGGGAATGCGAGCAGCACTTTCGCCGGCATCCTCGCGCAGGGCACGAACGCGCTGAACCTCGCGAAGATCGGCACCGGTTCGCTCAACCTCACGAACACCAACACCTCGACCGGCACCCTCGCCGTCAATCAAGGCAGCGTGATCCTTAGCGCGGCCGGCCAGATGCTCTTCGGCACCGACACGCTCAACTCCGGCGGCACGCTGTCGCTCGACAACAGCGGCACGGGCCTCAACAACCGCCTCGGCGGCGCGACCAAGAACGTCACCATCAGCGGCGGCACGTTGGCCATGAACGGCAACGGCTCGGCCGCGGTCAGCGAGACCATCGGCACGCTCACCATCAGCAATGGCGGCGGTGTGATTGCGCTCACCGGTGCGGGCGGCCTCGGCACCGCTTTCGCGGTCACCACGCTGGCCGCCCAGGCCACGGGCGGCAGCGCCGTGCTCTCGGGCGATAACCTCAACCTCGCCGCAGGAGCGGGCAACGCGACGTTCACCGCCACGACGGCGAACTTCCTCGCCGGCCAGGGCGGCGGCGTCAACGGCGCCACCAATGCCAACGGCGGCGTCACCAATTCCATCCGCTCCGACATCCTCGGCGCCAACACCGCCGGCGGTGCTCCGACCGGGTTCCTGACCAAGGATTCCGTCACCGGCGGCTTCCGCCCGCTTACCACGGCCGAGCTCGCCACGACGCTCGCCACGAGTGCGACCACGAACTTCGGCAACTTCGCCGCGCCGCAGACCTACACGAACGCCGCCGCGACCACGACCTCCGCAAACAGCCTCTCGCTCATCACCGCCAACGGCATCAGCTCGAATGGCGCGGGCCAGTCGATCCAGGGCGGCGTGCTCCAGCGCTACAATGCGGGTGCCGCGCTCAATAGCCTCACGCTCACCACCGGCGGCGTCTTCGCGAATACCAGCACCGCGTTGAACGTCGGGTCGCTCACCACGACCGGCAATGTTCAGTACCATTTCCACACGGTCGGCGCCGCCACCGTGCTCGACCTCAACGGCTTCCTCACCGGCACTACCGGCGGCCTCACGAAGGCCGACCCCGGCACGCTCAACGTGAACTTCCCGGCGTACTACACCGGTACCACCACCGTGAACGGCGGCACGCTGAATTTGAACACCGGCGCCGCCAACACGCTCGCCATCGCCGTCTCGAATACCGCGGCGACCGCCCAAGCCGTGGCGATCAACGGCGGCACCCTCGACCTCAACGGCCAGGACCAGGTCGTCGCCGCGATCAGCAACAACAACGCCCTCGGCGGCACTGGCGGCACGATCACCAGCACTGCCGCGGCGAACCTGATCAGCAGCACCGCGACCGGCTCCACCTTCGCTGGCTCGATCGGCGGCGCGCTCAACTTCTACAAGGCCGGCGCCAGCACGCTCGTCCTCACCGGCGCGAACACCTACACCGGCACCACGACCATTCAGGGCACCGGCCTCACGCTGCAGGACAGCGGCACCCTCGCCAGCACCACCATCAACTTGAATGGCGGCGCGCTGAACCTGGTCAACAACGGCCTGGCCAACAACAACGCCCGCATCGCCGCGGGCGCCCTGCTGAATCTGAACGGCGGCACGATCGCCCTCACCGGCGCCAACCAGGCCAATACCAACACGACCATCGGTTCCACCGGTGCCGGCGTCAGCCTGCTCCAGGGCCTGAATACGGTCACCGTCACCCCGCCCGCCGTCGCCACGAATGGTACCGCTGCCCTCACCATCGGCACGATCACCCGCAGCTCCGGCGCTGCCGCCGTCTTCAATGCCGCGGGCCTCGGCTCGACCCTCCCCGGCGCCGGCCAGATCTTCCTGACCAACGTCCCGGCGCTCACCGGCAACATCCTCGGTGGCTGGGCCACCGCGGGCGCCACCGCCGCCGCGAGCGATAGCTGGGCCACCAACGCCGCGGCGCAATCGCTCGCCGCCACCACCGTCGTGAATACCAACGCGGTCACCCTCACCGCGGGCAACACCGCGCAGATGGTTGTCGGACAGCCGGTCAGCGGCACCGGCATCCCGGCGGGCTCGTTCATCACCGCGATTACCAGCGGCACCGCGTTCACCATTTCGCAGAATGCGACCGCGAGCGGCGCGCCCACTGTGACCTTCACTGCGGCCGGCATCGTCCCGCTGAACTCCACGGCGTACACGAACATCACCGCGACCGGTCTGCAGGGCGCCGCCACCACCGCCACTGGCAACTACAGCGTGCAGGTCAACTCCGCCACGGCCGTTCAGCTCGCCACCGGGGGGAATACGGTTAATTCGCTGCAAATTGCGCCCACCGGCACCACGGGCGCGACGCTCGATCTGAATGGCGGCATCCTTGCGGTCACGGCCGGCGGCATCATGCGCAGCAGCGCGAACCTGGCGAATACCAGCATCACCAACGGCGCCCTGACCGCCGGCGCCGCGGGTGTGGGTGGCGAACTCTTCTTCGCCCTGAACAACACCACCAACGCGATGACGGTCTCCGCGGTCATCGCGAACAACGCTGGGGGGGCGGTCACGCTCGTGAAGTCCGGCACGGGGAACGCCCCGCTCACGCTCTCCGCCGCCAATCTGTACAGCGGCGGCACGGTCGTGAATTCCGGAACCGTCACCATGGCTGGCTCGGTCGCGAATTCGGTCGTCCTTCCCGGCGACCTCACGATCAACAACGGCGGCACCGTCAACACGACCGCGACGGCGAACCTGCAGATGTCGCCCACCGCGAACGTGACCGTCAACGGCGGCGGCACGTTCACCCTCGCGGGCCTCACCACCGCCTCGACGAGCTACGACCTCAATAGCCTCACCTTCAACAACAACGGCGGCACCGCCAACCCGAGCATCGTCCTCCCTGGCGTTGCCACCGGCGTCCTCCGCCTCGGCGCCGCGGTTCCGATTAGCGCTTCGAGCGACAATATCGGCTCCGTCGCCACGATCGGCGGCACCGGCTCGCTGAACCTTACGAACGCCGCCCCGGTGATCAGCGTCACCACGAACCTACTCTCGAAGGTTGCTCCCGACCTGAACATCTCCGGCATCATCTCCGCCGCCGGCGGCCAGATCGAAAAGACCGGCAATGGCGTCCTCGCGCTCTCCGGCGCGAACACCTTCACCACCGGCGTGAAGCTGACCAACGGCTCGCTCATCCTCAACAACGCCGCCGCGCTCGGCACCGTCGCCGGCACCTTCACCATCGGCGACGCCACCACCGCGAACACCGTGCCGCTCACCATCATGGCGGGCAGCGCCGGCCTCACGACGAACGCCATCCCGGTCGTCGTGAACCGCGACTTCACCTTCGGCGGCACCGTCAGTACGAACAATCTGAACCTCGCCGGCACGGTCAATCTCGGCGCGGTCGCCCGCACGATCACCGTCACCAGTCCCGCCGTCACCGGCACCCTCAGCGGCGCGCTCAGCAGCACTTCCGCCGGCGGCTTGATCAAGGCCGGGCCGGGCGCGCTCACCGTCTCCTTCGCCAATACGAACGCCAATTTCAACGCCGCGCCCATCACTGTTTCCGGCGGCGTCCTGAAGAACGGCGTCACCAACGCGCTCCCGAATTCCAGCTTGCTCACGGTGAACGCCGGCGCGGTCTACGACCTCAACGGCATCACGACGACCAACGTCGGGCAGATCAGCCAGCAGATCGCCGGCACCGGTTTGATCACCAACGCGGGCACGGCCGTGGCCACGCTCACGGTCGGCGGCATCGCCGCCAATGACAATGCAACCGCCGCCACGAGCACCTTCGACGGCGTCATCGCCAATGCCGCCCAAGCCCTCACCCTCGTGAAGGTCGGCACGGGCAACTTCACTCTCACCGGCGCCAATCTTTACACCGGCGCCACCCAAGTCGTCGCCGGCACCCTCACCATCGGCGCCGACAACACGCTGCCGATCACCACCGCGCTCACCGTTGGCACCTCCAACACCACGCTCGCGACGGGCGGTATCCTCGACGCCACCAACTTTAGCCAGACCGTTGGCAGCCTCACCGTTGCGTCGAATACCAACGCGGTCACTAACGAGATCAAGATCGGCTCCGGCAAAACGCTGACCGTCAACGGCAATGTCACGCTAGGCTCGAACACGTCCGCCGCAGATATCACGAACGTGAACTTTACCGGTGGCGGCACGCTCGCCCAAATCAGTTCCGGTGGCACCTTCATCGTTGGCGGCGCCACGGGCGCGACGAATGCGGACGCAGCGACCGCAAATCTGACCGGACTCTCCGCCCTTACCGCGAGCCTCGGCACCACGGGCACCTTCCGCGTGGGCGACAACAACGCCGGCGGTAATGCAGGCGCGGTCGGCGCCTCCACGCTCCGCTTGCCGGCCACCAGCACCATCACAGCGGGCACGCTCGGGATTGGCGATGCCGCGACTCAAAGCGTGACTCACACGCTACGCCTCGGCGGCGGCGTGAATACGCTCAACGCAAACACCATCAACGTCGGATCGAACAGCACTGGCCCCGGCCGCTCCGGCGGCACCCTGAACTTCGATGGCGCCACGGGTTCGCTCGTTATCCGCAGCGCCGCGGATCCCGTGAACGGCCGCGCGGATATGAACGTGGTCAGCTCGGTCGCCGCCACCGGCGGCAGCTTCGTCGGCCTCTTCGACACGCTTGGCCATAATGCAGACCTCCGCCTCGGCACCTTGGTCGTTGCGGGCCGGACGGGAGCGAACACCGGCAGCGCGACCGGTACCTTCAGCTTCGATACCGGGACGGTCGACGTGAATGAGATCACCGCGGGAAACAAAGGCTCCGCTACGACTGGCGGTGCCAACGCGGGCACCCTGAATTTCCAGGGCGGCACCGTGACGGTGAACGCAGTTGCGAACCCCGTCCAGTTGGGCGTGAACGCCTCCAACAACGGCTCCAGCTCCGGCACGTTGAACGTCGCTGGCTCCACCGTCACCATTGGCGCGAATGGCGGCAATTCCATCCGTCTCGGCCAGGCCACGGTCGCGGCCGGCACCGCGAACGGCACGATCAATGTGACCGGCGGATCGCTCACCGTCGCCGGCGATATCATTCGCGGCACCGCCACCGGCACCAGCACCGCCGTCCTCAATCTCAACGGCGGCACCCTCGAGATGGGCGGCAATCGCATCGGCGGCGCCGTCGCCGGCAGCAATCTCACCAGCCTCACCTTCGCCTCCGGCACGCTTCGGAATGTCGCCCAGATTAATAGTGGCGCCGCGATCTCGAAGACCACGGCCGGCACCCTCATCCTTGCGGGCACGAACAGCTACACCGGTCAGACCAACGTCAATCTCGGCACGCTGCTCCTCAACGGCACGAACAACGGCGCCACCGGCACCGTGGTCACCCTCGCTGCCAGCGGCAGCACCCTCGGCGGCAACGGCAGCAATGCCGCCGCGGTGACCATCAATAGCGGCACCTTCCTCTCGCCTGGCTCGGTCGCCACCGCGGGCACCGTCGGCACGCTCACGATTGGCGCGGCCAACACCACCGCTCTCACGGTCGCCGGCTCTTACCTCGCCGATGTCGGCGCAGGCGCGAACAACGTCGACCTGGTCGCCCTCACCGGCGCCAATGCCAACGTAAATCTCACCGGCGGCACGATCAGCTTCAACTCCATCTCCGCTCCGGATCAGGGCAAATACACCGTCCTCTCCTTCACCGGCACCCGCACCGGCACGTTCACCAACGGCACGCTCCCGGCGAACTACGCGGTCACCTATTTCGCGAATGAAGTCGCGCTCCAGCACCTGGCCGATCAGTCGTTCGCCCGCACCAGCGCGGCGACGGTGAATGCCTTCGTCAATACCGGCGTGCCGCTCACCGGGACGCTCACCAATACGGCGCCCACGCAGTCGATTGATCTGCTCGTGGGTCTCTCCTCGACGGGGAGCCTCACGGTGGATTCCTTCACCCCCGCCAACGGCACGGCGGTCGTCGTCGGCACTCCGCAGGCGGTCACCGGCACCATCCAGACCGGCGCCTCGCTCGGCGCGCAGACTTGGGCCGTGACGAACACCGACCTTGGTTCGGTCACGACCGCGGCCACGATCAACGGCACCGTGAACGTCTTCCGCCACGGCACGCCCACCAAGCTGCCCACCTCCACGCTCGACTTCGGCCGCGTGCTCGTCGGCTCCTCGCCCGCCGCGCAGGGCGTCACCATCAGCAACGACACCTTCGGCACTCCGGTGGCGAACACCGGCGGCATCACCTGGACCGCGGGCGCTCTGCCCTCCGGCTTCACCGGCGGCGGCGCAAACAGCACCGGCGTCGTGGCCAGCGGCGACGGCTCGCTCTACAACTACAGCCTCAACACCGCCACCGCGGGCGTGTTTACAGGCGGCCAGACCTTCACCTTCGCCGATGACGCCAGCATCCTCGGCGCCGGCAGCCTTGGCACGCTCACGGTCAATGTCACCGGCAACCCGGTCAATCAGCGCACCTTCACCAGCCCCGGCACGGTCAGCCTCGGTCGCCGCCTCCTCGGCAGCACGCTCAGCCAAAACGCCACCATCACCACGGCCGGCCTGCACAACGTCACCACCGATTCCACGCTCCTCGCTTACGGCGGCAGCGCGATCAACGGGCTTACCCTTACCGGCGCGGATGCGTTTATCGACGGCAGCAATTCCAGCGACAACATCGTCCGCGCGATCAGCGGCACCCTCAGCGGCACCGCGGGCACGCTCACCGGCACGTTCAACCTGAACGCCACGGATGAGCTTGCCGGCGGGGTCACGAATGCCGCGAGCGTCAGCTACACCGTCGACGCGCTCAACCAGCGACTCTTTGGCAGTCCCGGCACCGTGGATCTCGGCCGCGTCCTGCTCGGCACCACGTTCAATCATTCCGCGACGATCACCACCGCCGGCCTGCACGCGGTCACCACCGATTCCACGCTCGCGGCCTATGCGGGCGGCGCGATCAATGGCCTTACGCTCAGCGGCGGGCCTGACGCCATCCTCGGCACGAACGCCAGCGACAACATCCTCCGCAGCATCACCGGCACGCTGGCCGGCACCGCGGGCACGCTCTCCGGCACGTTCAATCTCAACGCCACCGACGAGCTTGCGGGTGCGGTTTCCAACGCCGCCAGCGTGAGCTTCACGGCGAATGGCGTGAACCAGCGTCTCTTCACGAATCCCGGCATCGTCAATTTCGGCCGGGTGCTCAATGGCGCCGTGCTCAGCCAGGGGGTGATGATCACCACCAGCGGGCTGCACGCCACCACCACCGATTCCACGCTGCTGGCCTACGGCGGCAGCGCGATCAACGGTCTTACGCTCACCGGCGGGCCGGATGCGATCCTCGGCACGAATGCGAACGACACGATCAACCGCACGATCAGCGGCACCTTCAGCGGCACCGGCGTCATCAATGGCACGTTCAACCTGAATGCCACCGATGAGCTGGCTGGCGCGGTCACGAACGCGGCGGCGGTGCAGTTCACGGTGAACCAGGTGAACCAGCGCACCTTCGGCAGCCCGGCCACGGTCGATCTCGGCCGCGTGCTCCTCGGCACTACGTTCAATCAGGCGGCCACGATCACCACTTCGGGCCTGCACGCCGATACCACCGATTCGACGCTGCTCGCCTACGGCGGCAGCGCGATCAACGGCCTCACGCTCAGCGGCGGGCCGAACTTCGTCGATGGCAGCATCGCCTCGAATAACATTGGCCGCACCATCACCGGCACGCTCGCCGGCACGGCGGGCACGCTCACCGGCACGTTCAATATGAACGCCACCGATGAGCTGGCCGGCTCGGTCACGAATGCCGCGAGCATCAGCTACACGGTCAACGGCGTGAACCAGCGGCTCTTCACCAGCCCGGCCACGATCGATCTTGGCCGCCGCCTGATCGGCTTCGCGGTCAATCAGAACGCCACGATCACCACCTCGGGCCTGCACGCCACCACCACGGATTCCACGCTGGCCGCTTACGCGGGCGGGACGAGCAATGGCCTCACCCTGAGCGGCGGCCCCACCTCGATCCTCGGCGCCAACGCCAGCGATAACATCGTCCGCAACATCAACGGCACGCTCACCGGCACGGCGGGCAGCACCGTCAGCGGCACCTTCAATCTGAACGCGACCGATGAGCTCGCCGGCGCAGTCACGAATGCCGCGAGCGTCTCGTACACCGGCACCGCGATCAACAAGCGCGCCTTCACCAGCCCCGGCCAGATCGATTTCGGCCGCGTCCTGCTCGGCAGCGCGCTCAGCCAGGGCGCCACCATCACCACCTCCGGCCTGCACGCCACCACCAGCGACAGCACGCTGGCCGCGTACAGCGGCAGCGCGATCAATGGGCTCACGCTCACCGGCGGCCCGTCCGTGATCAACGGCGCCAATGCCAGCGACAACATCAACCGCACCGTCAGCGGCAATCTCACCGGCACCGCGGGCATCCTCACCGGCACGTTCAATTTGAACGAGACCGATGAAATCGCGGGCGTCCTCACGAATGCCGCGTCGGTCAGCTACACGGTGAACGGCGTCAATCAGCGCCTCTTCACCAACCCGGCCACCGTCGATTTCGGCCGCGTGCTCAATGGCGCCACGCTCAGCCAGAACGTCATCATCACGACCAGCGGGCTGCACCTCACCACCACCGATTCGACGCTCCTCGCTTACGCCGGCAGCACGATCAACGGCCTCACCCTCACCGGCGGCCCGAGCTTCATCAATGGCACGAACGCGAGCGATAACATCAGCCGCACGATCAGCGGCACCTTCAGCGGCACCGGCGTGATCAATGGGACGTTCAACCTGAACGCCACCGATGAGCTCGCCGGCGCGGTCACCAACGCCGCCGCCGTCAGCTTCACGGTGAACCAGGTCGCGCAGCGCCTCTTCACCGGCCCCGGCACGGTCGACCTCGGCCGCAAGCTCCTCGGCGCCACGATCAACCAGAACGCCACGATCACCACGAGCGGCCTGCACGCCACCACCACCGATTCGACGCTCGCCGCTTACGCCGGCAGCGCCATCAATGGCCTCACGCTCAGCGGCGGACCGAACCAGATCCTGGGCACGAACTCGAGCGACAACATCGTCCGCAACATCAATGGCACGCTCACCGGCACCGCCGGCACGCTCACCGGCACCTTCAACCTGAACGCCACCGATGAGCTCGCCGGCGCCGTCACCAACGCCGCCAGCGTCGCTTACACCGTGAACGGTGTGAACCAGCGCGCGTTCACGAACCCGGGCACGCTCGCCTTCGGCCGCCTCGTGATCGGCAATGCGCTCTCCGCGCAGAACGCGGTGATCACCACTGCCGGCCTGCACAACGTCACCACCGATTCCACGCTCCTCGCCTACAGCGGCAGCGCGATCAACGGGCTCACCCTCAGCGGTGGCCCGACCTCCATCGACGGCAGCGCCGCGAGCAACAACATCACCCGCGCGATCGGCGGCACCGTCACCGGCACGGCCGGCAACGCGATCGGCGGCACCTTCAATCTGAACGCCACCGACGAGCTCGCCGGCGCGGTCACCAATGCCGCCAGCGTCACCTTCAGCGGCACCGCGGTGAACGCCCGCACCATCACCAATCCCGCCACGACCAGCATCGGCCTCGTCCACCAGGGCGCCTCGGTGAGCGGCAGCACGAACGCCTTCAGCAGCACCGGCCTCGTCGCGGCCACCACCAGCACGCGCGTCGCCGCGACCGGCTCCACCTCCAACGGCATCACCGTCACCGGCAGCGCCACCGATCTCGATGGCAGCGCGTCGCCGCAGACCGGCACCCGCAACTTCAGCGGCGCGTTCAGCACGCCCGGCCCGATCAGCGGCGCGATCACCGTCGGCGTCACCACGCTGGAAAATGGCGGCGCCGGCCTGCTCAACGAGAGCGCCTACGCGCCGGTGAGCATCGCCTACAGCGCCGATGTTTACTCCGGCAAGGCCCAGTGGAACAACACGGGCAGCGCGAACTGGGACAACCACAGCAACTGGAAAGACACGCTCTCCTCCGTGCTCGCCGGCACCCCCGGCCTCGCCGGCATCGCGGGCGACACCGCGCTCTTCTCGAGCGGCATCACCAGCAACACCGTGGTCTCCCTCAATGGCGTCAGCCCGGTGGTCAGCGCGGTCACCTTCAACAACGCCGCCAACACCTTCACCCTCGCGCAGGGCAGCGGCGGCACGCTCACCCTCGACAACGGCGCAAGCGCCGCGACGATCACCAACACCGCCGGCAATCACACGATCAGCGCGCCGGTGCAGATGGCGAGCGACACCACCGTCTCCGTCGCCAATACGCACGGCCTCACGCTCTCCGGCGCGGTCGGCGGCGCGAAGGCGCTCTCCAAGACCGGCGGCGGCACCCTGGTGCTCAGCGGCCCGAACACTTACAGCGGCGCGACCATCATCACCGGCGGCGTGGTGAGCATCGGCGCGAGCAACAACCTCGGCAACGCCTCGGCCACCAACACGCTCGCCATCACCAACGCCACGCTGCGCAACACCGGCGCCGCCGTCGATCTCGGCGCGAACCGCACCATCGCGATCACCGGCACCGGCACCATCGAATCGACCGGCGCGAATGTCCTCACCCTCCCCGGCGTGATCAGCGGCGGCGCCTTCACCAAGGCCGGCAGCGGCACGGCGGTCCTCAGCGGCGCAAACACCTACAGCGGCGCCACCACCATCGGCGCGGGCCTCGTCAGCATCGGCGCCAGCAACAATCTCGGCGACGGCTCGGCCACCAACACCATCGCGATCACCGACGCCACGCTGCGCAACACCGGCGCCGCCGTCGATCTCGGCGCGAACCGCACCATCGCGATCACCGGCACCGGCACCTTTGACGTGACGGGCGCGAACGTCCTCACCGCGTCCGGCGTGGTCAGCGGCGGCAACGTCACCAAGACCGGCCCCGGCGCGCTGGTCCTCAGCGGCACGAACACTTACACCGGCCTCACCTCCATCGATGGCGGCGAAGTCCGCGCTTCGATCGAAGCGAACCTCGGCGCCACGCCGGCCTCGCCCACCGCCACGAGCCTCACGCTCAACAGCGGCAAACTCCGCGCCACGGCCACCTTCGGGCTCAGCGCCAATCGCGGCGTCACCGTCACCACCCTCGGCGGCGGGATCGAGACCAACAGCGGCGTCACCCTCAGCATCGCCGGCCCCATCGCCGCCTCCGCGAGCGGCACGCTCACCAAGACCGGCGCCGGCGCGCTCACCCTCACCGGCGCCACCGGCACGAACACGCTCAACGCCAGCGTCGCCGCCGGCACGGTCAACTTCGGGGCCGGGGACACCACCGCCGCCAACCCGAACCACCGCCTCCTCTCGCTCAGCGTCGCCGCGGGCGCCAATGTCACCATCACCGCCGGCGGCAACAAAGTCCTCAGCACCGGCGCCCTCACCCTCGACTCCGCGGCGACCCTCGACCTCACCAACAACGCCCTCGTCGTTGACGGCGGCGGCAGCGTCTTCGCCTCGCTCGATGCCTCGATCACCAGCGCCTACAACACCGGCCTCTGGGACGGCCCCGGCCTCCGGAGCTCCGCCGCCGCGTCCGATGCGCAGTACATCACCGCCATCGGCATCCTGAACAACAACCTCGGCGGCACGGCCATTTACGACGGCAGCAACCCGTTCATGGGGGGCCGCAATCCGGGCCTGAACTCGATCCTCGTCCGCTACACCTACTACGGCGACACCAACCTCGACGGCACCGTCACCGGCGCGGACTACACCCGCATCGACAGCGCCTACAACCTGCTCCACGACACCGACCCGCTCAACGATCCCGCGATCAACTGGCTCAACGGCGACTTCAACTACGACAACGCGATCGACGGCATGGACTACTCGCTGATCGACACCGCCTACGCCTTCCAGACCGGCGCCCCGCTCTCGCCCGAGCTCCTCGGCTCCCGCCAGGCCCAATTCGGCGACAGCTACACCGGCGGCCTCCCGCTCGCCGCCGTCCCCGAGCCCGCCTCCACCGCCCTCCTCGCCACCGGCGCCCTCCTCCTCGGCGCCTTCCGCCGCCGCCGCAAGAGCTGATCGATTCCGCGGGAAGCGGCGTAAGTTGACCGTCCTTCGCCCAAGCGTACGTGCCCGTCCATCTTCGCGCTGGTGAGACGTTCCCGTTTCAAATTGCGCCACCTTCCCCGGCAGTCCTTGCAGGGCCTGCAACTCCGCCTTACATGAAATTTGTCCGCGCCTCCCTCCGAGCTTGCGAACTTCATGCTGCCACCTCGCGCCAAGGTGTTTGCGCCCCCGCATTCACCAAGGGCGGCAGCTTGCTTGACGTGATCCAGTTCGCGAATGTCTGACGCCCCGCGCGCTTTCATCACCGGCGTCACCGGTCAGGATGGCTCCTACCTTTGCGAGCTCCTGCTCGAAAAAGGGTACATCGTGCATGGCCTCGTGCATCGGCCTTCGTCGCTGCATGAAGGCAATATCCGGCACCTCGCTTCAAATCCCGAGCTGCTCGATCGCCGCCTCTTCCTCCACACCGGCGCCTTCGAGGATGCCACGCACCTGCGCCGCCTGATCGCCAAGGCGCAGCCGCACGAGATGTATCACCTCGCCGGCCAATCCAGCCCGCGCCTCTCGCTCGAGCTTCCCGAGACCACCGTCGATTCCATCGGCATGGGCACCCTGCGCCTGCTCGAGATCATCCGCGATTTGCCGGATCCGCCAAAATTTCTCTACGCCGCCAGCAGCGAAATTTTCGGGTCGCCGGTGCATTCGCCGCAGGATGAAGCCACGCCCATCAATCCCACCACGCCGTACGGCGCGGCCAAGGCCTTCTCACACCAGATGTGCCGCATCTACCGCATCGCCTACGGGCTGCAAACCTGCTCCGCCATTCTCTATAACCACGAGTCCGAGCGCCGCAGCGAAGGCTTCGTCACCATGAAGATCGCGCGCGCCGCCGCCCGCATCAAAAAAGGCGCCCGGGAAAAAGTGAAGCTCGGCAACATCGAAGGCAAACGCGACTGGGGCTGGGCGCCGGATTACGTGCGCGGCATGTGGATGATGCTGCAGGCCGATCCCGTGGACGATTTCATCCTCGCCACCGGCCGCGTCCATTCCGTGAAGGAAATTCTCGAAGTCGCCTTTAGCTATGTCGGCCTCGATTGGGGGGACTGGGTGGAATACGATTCCGGACTCCTCACGACCGTGGAGCACGGCCACGCCTGCGGCAATCCAGGCAAAGCCAAGCGCATCCTCGGCTGGGAAAATAGCGTCCCGTTCGAGGAGATCATCCGGCGCCTCACCGCCCGCGAGCTCGAGCGCGCCTGATTCTGCCCGATAGCTATGTCCGCCTGCTCCATGTCTGGCCAGGAGGTCCTGGCGCCCAGCCTGCGCGAGGCTTTTGCGCAGCGGAAAGCTTTCGAGGCCGGCGGCCGCGAAGTGCCGCTGGAGTCAAATGTTTCCGAGGAGGAAGCCCTCCAGCTTTACCAAGTCGTCCGCCGGCTAAAGCCGGAAACCAGTCTTGAGATTGGATTCGCCCAAGGCGTTTCCGCGCAGGCGATCTTGCAGGCGCTGGAGGAGAATGGCGCCGGCCATCACCACATTCTGGACCCATTCCAGGAGAAGTACGGCGACTCCGGGCTCGAGATGGTGCGGCGGGCTGGCCTGGCCCATCGAATGACCTTCCACCGCAAATTTGCCGAGGAAGTCATCCCCCATCTGCCTGGGCTCGAGTTTGCCTTCATCGACGCCTCGCATCTCTTCGACCTGACCCTTTCCGAGTTTGTCCTCACCGACAAGAAACTAGCCATGGGCGGGGTGATTGCCTTCCACGATATGTGGATGCCCGCGCAGCAGTCGCTCATTCGCTACATTCTGGCCAATCGCAGTTATGTGTTGCTAGATCCTCCTCGGCCCGAGACTCGCCGGCGGCCTAACTCGAGTCCGCGATCGCTCGTCAAGAAGATGATTCGGCAGCTCTGCGCCATGATTCCCCGCGCGGAGTTAATCTTTCGCCCGGCCTTCCTGCATCCATGGCAGGATTATCAGATCGGCAATCTCGTGTTTCTGCGCAAGGCCGGCGAGGATGACAGAGACTGGCGCATTCACCGGGACTTCTGATTTCGCGCAGAGCCACACCATGGAAACCTCCGCCCTCTCCGGCTACGAGCTTCGCATCCGCCCCACCCGCGGGTGGTTTCGCATCGATTGGCGCGAGCTTTGGGAATACCGCGACCTCCTGTTTCTCATGGTCCGGCGCGATTTCCTCGCCCGTTATCAGCAAACCGTCCTCGGCCCGCTCTGGTTCATTCTCCAGCCCTTGCTGACGACCGTCATCTTCGCGATCGTCTTCGGGGGCATCGCGAAGATTCCCACCGGCGGTCTTCCACCCATCCTCTTCTATTTTTGCAACCAGGTGGGCTGGAACTACTTCTCGGCGTGCTTCACTTCCACCGCCTCCGCCCTGAGCGCGAACCAGCACATCTTCAGCAAAGTCTATTTTCCGCGGCTGATCGTTCCGCTTGGCGCGGTGGCTTCGAACGGATTCACCTTTATCATTCAGTTCGCGACGCTCATCGTCTTTTATCTATCCTATAAATTCGCCGGCCACGGCGCCAGCTTCGGCATCACCCCGGCGATCCTCGCCCTGCCGTTGATCGTTCTCCATCTCGCCGCGATCGCTTCCGGGCTTGGCCTTTGGATGAGCGCCCTCACCGCCAAGTATCGCGATCTCGCCCAGCTCTCCGCGCTTTTTGTCCAGCTCGCCATGTACGCCGCGCCGGTCATCTATCCGCTCTCCGGCGTGCCGGAAAAATGGCGCTGGCTTGTCGCCCTCAACCCCGTGACCGCCCCGCTGGAGGCGCTCCGGCTGGCCATCCTCGGCTCCGGAACGGTTACCCTCAGTCTGGTAGCTACTTCGCTAGCGATCACGCTGGTCTTTCTTATCACCGGGCTTGCCGCTTTCAGCAAGATGGAGCGCACCTTCGTCGATATCGCATGAGCGGGCTGCCGATGATCGAGGTGCAAGGCCTCTCCAAGCGCTACCAGTTGGGCGTCATCGGCGCCACGCGCTTGCGCGATGACCTCGAGCGCTGCTGGCACCGGCTCACCGGCCACGCCCAGCGTGTTCCCCCCGAGGAGTTTTGGGCGCTGCGCGACGTCTCCTTCACCGTCGCGCCCGGCGAAGTCGTCGGCATCATCGGCCGCAACGGCGCCGGCAAAAGCACCCTGCTGAAAATCCTCTCGCGCATCACCGAGCCGACGGACGGCGAAGTCCTCCTCCGCGGCCGTGTGGCGAGCCTGCTCGAAGTCGGTACCGGTTTTCATCCCGACCTCACCGGCCGCGAAAACATTTACCTGAACGGCGCCATCCTCGGCATGAAACGCGCCGAGATCACCCGCCAGTTCGATGAAATCATCGCCTTTGCCGAGGTGGAGCAATTCATCGATACGCCCGTCAAACGTTACTCCAGCGGCATGTACGTGCGCCTCGCCTTCGCCGTGGCCGCCCACCTCGAGCCGGAAATCCTGATCGTCGACGAAGTGCTCGCCGTCGGTGACGTCCAATTCCAGAAAAAATGCCTCGGCAAAATGCGCGAAATTTCGCACCGCGCCGGGCGCACCGTCCTCTTCGTGAGCCACAACATGGCCGCCGTCTGTTCTCTCTGTCAACGGGCCGTCCTCATCGACAAGGGCCGTTTAACGAGCGAGGGAGATACCTCCACGGTCGTGCAAACTTATCTTGATTCCAGCATTAACCTGCAACGTTCCCTCCGGGAGGAGAGGAGCGGTATTGTCAGCAAAGTCGACATGGTTTCCATGGCGCCTGACTTCTCCACGGAAGGCTGGAACATCAAATTCGACGTCCACCTATCCGAGAGGCCGAGGCCGGATAATATCGGCATCGATTTCATCCTCCGGCATAACGACGAGGCCTTCGCCTTCGGAGGCTCCGCGTACTTTCAGTCCATCGAGATACCCGCGACGAGCGAAGTAGTTCGGTGCGTGATTGGGCCCTTGAATCTCGCGCTGGGGGCTTATGAGATCGATGTCTTCGTTTGTGATCCGATGGTCGGATGGCTGGAGGAGCATTCCCGGGTGCTGCAGTTCTCCGTCGAAAGACAGCTTGGGAGCGACCGGTTCTTCCAGCTTGAGGCGAATCGGAGTATCGGCGTGGTAATTCCTTCCCAACAGTGGACGGTCGTCAAAAAACGCTCTGCCGAGCCTGCGGGAGATTTGAGTTATTCAGGTCGATGAAGCTTCCCTTGCATGATCGCTACCTCAATCTGCGCAATCGCTGGCGCATGCTGCGCTACGAGTTGAATAAGTTCGGGGTGGAGCCGTGGCAGCGCGCGACCGTTTTCGACGTCGGCGCCAATGATGGTTCCACCTTTGAGCCGCTCATTCACGGCCCTCGTTGGATTCACGTGTATGCATTTGAGCCCACCCCCGAGTTAGTGAGGCAGATGCAGTCTCGCTACGGGCGACATTCCAACTTCCACTTGATCCCGAAGGCTGTCGGCGAATGCACCGGGACCGCGACGTTCAATGTGGCCGGCCAGGCCGATTGGGGTTGCAGCTCCCTCCTGGAGTTCTCGGAAGGGCTGGAGCGCACGTGGCCTGGCCGCGATGATTTCGTCGTTACCCAACGCATCGAGGTAGAGGTTATCCGACTCGACGACTTTGTACGCACCAACGGCATTTCCTCGATCGATTACTTGCACATTGATACGCAAGGCACCGACCTCAGCGTGCTGCGCTCGCTCGGCGATGAGATTTCGCGTGTGCGTAGCGGGGTGGTAGAGGTGCCGGCAGATCGGGAGGTAATGCTCTACAAGAACCAGCACTGTCGGGAGGAGATGCTCGATTTCCTCGCCGGCCATGGGTTCGAGGTATGGAAGACCGAGTCCCAGCAGAACGAGGAAAACCTCTTTTTCCGGCGCGCCACCGCTTCGTAGCCGATGCCTGCTCCGCCACACCTGCTATGGCGCCTCGCGATCAAATATCTGCCGAAGCCCCTCTGGGCCGGGGCGCCCTGGCGGGCGATCTTGCGCGCGCTGCCCAAGCAGGAGGCCCTGCGCATCCTTTCGGCGCGCTTTCCGGGTACGAGGGAACGCGAGGGCGGTCTGGAACTGGCGCAGGCGATCGGCGCCGTCGAGGAAAGCTTCATGACTTTCCACCTGCGGCCCCGCTCGGCCGGCGCCGTCGAGACGCCTCCCTCGCGCTGGCTCACCTATCCGCGGACTGGCATCATCCTGCAGGGGCCGTTGCTGCTGCCGGATGACTTTACGCTTGAGACGATCAAGCTCTACCGGCGCCATTTTTCGGATCAGCCGGTGATCCTCTCGACTTGGAGTGACGAGCCACCGGAGGCGCTGCGGGCCTGTGAGGCGGCGGGCGCTATCTTGGTCATCAAGGATGCGCCGGCGAATCCTGGGCCCTCGAATATCAATCGGCAGATCGTTTCCACGCGCGCCGGACTCGCCAAATGCGCGGAGTTGGGGGTCGAGTATGCGGTGAAGTCCAGGACCGACCTGCGGATGTATAACCCGAATGCGCTGGCGTTCCTGCATAGTCTGCTCCTCGCGTTTCCGCTTGGCCAGGTCGAACATCAGCGCCGGCGGATCGCCGGCCTCGGCCTCAATACTTTGAAGTATCGCCGCTATGGCCTCTCCGACTTATTCCTTTTCGGCGCCACCGAGGACTTGGAGCGCTACTGGGCCTGTCCCCTGGACCCGCGGGAAGCTGCCCCCGACGCGCCCTTCGGCGCCCATGCCGAGCTTAGGCTCTGCGAAGTGTATCTGGAAGCGAACTATCTCGAGTCGATCGGCCGCCCGTTGGCTTGGACCGTGGCCGACAGTTGGCGCGCGCTGGCGGAGCACTTCTGCATCGTCGATGCGCAGTCGCTGGATCTCTATTGGCAGAAGTATGACCTGCACCGTGAGTTTCGGCGGCTCGATTACCGCGGCGAGAATACCGGCCAGGAGATCTCTTTCGCCGATTGGCTCACGCTGAAATCGGGAGCCTGGGTCCCGAGCGATCTAGCCGAGTCTGCGACCAAGCTCGACTGGAATAGCCCGGTGCCGCTTTAGCCCTCCGATGCTCCATGTTCTTCGTGCCGCCAAGGCTCGCATTGCGCTCACTGTCCGGGGGGCTATCATGCGCGGGCGTTACCGGCGCGAGATCCTCGAGCTTCGCGAGGAAGTCGAGCGCCTTGCCTCCGACCCTGGCGCGAGGGGCACGGGCGCCTTCTGGAACGACACTGCCCAATCAATCTGCCGCCGCATCGAGCAGGAGAATCCCTGCCTTTTTCTCCGCTGGCCGGAGATCCTTTACACGATGTTCGTCCATGACGCGCCTTGGTCGGCGGCGCAGGCCGCGCGGCTGCGAGAGCGCCCCGACTTCGCCCAGCGCTGGCAGCCGGCGCTGCGGGAGCATTCGCTCGGCGCGCCGCTGCCGTCGCGCCACCTCCCCGGCACCAGCGACAATGCCATCCACATGGCGCACCATCTCTGTGAATTCGAATCCCGCACCGGCCTCACACTCACCGGCTTCGACGCCGTCATCGAGTTTGGCGGCGGCTACGGCTGCATGTGCCGCACCGCGCGCCAGTCGGGATTCACCGGCGAATACTATATCCTCGACCTGCCTCACTTCTCCGCGCTCCAGCGATTCTATCTCAATGGAATCGGCATTTCTGCGCGGCGCTCTCCTGAGGAGGGCCACGGCGCCGGCGTCCTAACCTTCACCAGCGCTCAAACGCTGCTCGCCCGTCTCACTCAGCTCGAGCCAAAGACGACGATCCTCTTCCTCGCCACTTGGTCTCTCAGCGAGTGCCCGCTCGCCGTCCGTGAAGAATTGCTCCCTATTCTTGAGCGATCCGTGGCCCTGCTCCTCGCCTATCAAGACAGCTTTGATGGTTTTGATAACGTCCAGTTCTTCTCGACACTTCGCGCGTCGCGGAATGAATCCTTCGAGTGGTTCGATTCCACGACAAACCTTCCGGAGCGAAATGCCTATCTATTCGCCAGGCGCCGCGCCGCCTCGATTCCATGAAGGTGATCGCCGCGCTAAATGGTGGCCTCGGCAACCAGATGTTTCAGTACGCCGCCGCCCGCGCGCTCGCTTTGCGCGATGGAAAAACGCTGTTGCTCGATGCCGCGTTGCTCGGCGCAAATGATGAAATCACGCGGCGGGAGTATGAGTTGGCGGCCTTCCATCTGCAGGCCCCACTGGCCCCCGCCAACATATGCGACGATTTCGCCTGGCGTCCTACTCATTCCTTTTCTGACCGGCTTCGCCAGCGCCTTTCCCGTGCCTTGCATCCCAGGCACGTCGTCGAGGAAGAGAGTCCCGGCTGGCGCGGTCCCTTGCCGCGCCTGCGGGGCGATGTCTACCTCCGCGGCTATTGGCAGGATGAACGCTATTTCTCCGCCTATGGCGAACAGGTCCGGCGCGACTTCGCTTTCCGGGAACCGCTCTCCCCAAGGTCTTCGGCGGTCGCTCGCGGGATCGAGGAAACGCCAACGTGTTTCATCCACGTCCGCCGCGGCGACTACGTCCAACATCCGCGCCACGCCCCCTGTCACGGCGCCTGTCCGCGGGAATACTTTCACGATGCCGCCAAATTGGTCCGCAGCCGAACGGAAACCCAGGCGTTCGCCGTCTTTTCAGACGATCCCGCGTGGTGCCGGGAAATGCTCTGCGATTTGCCGGGAGTGTACTTCGTGGATGGCCAAAACTCGGCGGCCACCACGGCTGACCACCTTCGTCTGATGTCGATGTGCCAGCACGCCGTGATTGCCAATAGCTCATACAGTTGGTGGGCCGCGTGGCTCATTACGCATCCCGCCAAGGTCGTCGTGGCGCCGAAGCGCTGGATGGCCGATCCGCAAGCAAATGAGCAGATGGCCGAGATTACTCCGCCGGCGTGGATTCGCCTATGAGCGAGGCGCCTCTCATCTCAGTAGTGATTCCTTGCTACCAAGCGGCGAACTTCCTCGGCCAGGCGCTCGCTTCCGTCGCGGCACAAATCTATCCACATTGGGAGGTCCTCGCGGTGGAAGACGGCTCCCATGATGATACGCCGAACATTGTGGAACAGTTCGCTCGCGAACACAGCAGCCATCGCGTTGACCTAGTGAAACATGAGCGAAACGAAGGCGTTTCCGCCGCCCGCAATACCGGAATCCGGCACAGCGGGGGAGCATACATAGCCTTTCTCGATCACGATGATTGCTGGCGACCGCGACACCTCGAGGCCGCGCTTGAAGCGCTGGATGCTGGCGCCGATGTCTCTTTTTCGTCCGCCACGATGTTCTTCGATGGCAGCGAAACCGAGGAGGAGTGGCCAACGCAGACTCTCCAGGACGATTGGCGCTCCCGTCTCTTCGAGCAGAATCGGATCGCCCTCTCGTCCGTGGTCGTGCTCCGCGCCGCGCTCGATCGCGTGGGCCTCTTCGACACGAGCGCCGAAGTGCAGCACGCCGAGGACTACGACCTTTGGTTGCGCATGGTGGAAGCGGGCCTCCAGTTGGCTAAGACTTCGGAGAACACCCTGCGCTACCGCCGGCATTCCGAGCAGGCCTCGTCGAAAGCGGGCATGATGCTGGAACGCGAGTGGGCCGTGATCAGCCGGCATGTGAAAAGCTACCCTGCACCTACGCGCCAAAAGCGTCGCCGCGCCGCCGCGCTGGCCCTGCGCACCGCCATGCATTTCTGGTGCACGGACCCGCGCCGCGCGCTGCTCTATCTCTGCCGCGCGCTGCGGCTGGATCTTTTCTCCCCGCAAAAATGGTGGCTGGTGCTCAAGGCGCTTGCGCGGTGCGGCCAACCCGCCGCTTCCGCGAGCTACGGCCGCGCATGAGCGAACCCAAGCTCCACGTGCAGATGATTAACACGCAATATCGCCTCGGCGGCGCGGAGACGGTGATGCACCAGATCGCGGGCGGCTTGCGCGAGGCCGGCCACGATTGTCGCTTTGTGCTAAGCACGCTCGGGAAACATCGCCCGCGCACCGCCAATGTGCGCGTGCTCTACCCAGCGCTGCTCGACCGTCTTCGCTATACGCGCTTCGCCCGCGTTGTGGAGCGCCTGTGGCCCGCGGCGCCTGCGCAGCGTCGCGCCTTCCGGAGAGTCGTGCGCGCAGGGCGCGGCCTCTTCCATCTGCATAGCTTCACTGGCTATGCAGCTATTGATGACTTGGCCCGCCTGGCCCGGCGGGCGCCGGTCCTCTGGACGCTGCATTGCTATTGGGGGGACTCGCGCCACGTCGACGCCCGCGGCACTCCGTACGAAGCCGCCTGGGGCCTCGCGCCCCAACTCCTCCGCGCCCCCCGCACCGTGCCCGAGCTCGAAGCGCTCGATCGCGAATTGCAGCCTCTCTACGACGCGCCGCTCTGGGTCGCCGTCCCTTCCCGCGCCGCCTTTGAGGCCGCCAGCCGGCTGCCCCAGCTTGGCAAGTGGCGCATTCGCCACATTCCTAATGGAGTGGAGCCAAATGTTGCTGCCGCCAAGTCCACACTGAAAAAGCCGGTGATCTTGGTCGTCAATCGCGATTATAGAATAGCCGACAAGGGGTTTCCCATCGTCCGCGAGGCGCTGGAATGCCTTCCCGAAAACTGCGGCTGGCAAATCGTGCTCGTCGGCGGCCATGCCAAATGGGCCGCGCAACAATTGCCACCGCATCTCGAGACTCGCGCCCACGATTTTCTTGCTGATCGTGCCGAGCTCGCCGCTCTCTATGCCACGGCCGAGATTTTCCTCTTTGCCTCCGAGCGGGAAAACTTCCCGTGCGTGACGCTGGAAGCCATGGCCGCCGAATGCTGTGTTGTTGCGACACCGACCGACGGCGTGACTGAGCAGTTTACCGATGGCGAGCACGGCCTCCTTGCGGAGGAGGTCGGCGGTCCGGCGCTAGGTTGCGTACTGGCTAAGGCCGTGGCGGATTCCGCCTTGCGCCATCGGCTGGCCTCGGCGGCCAGGCAGCGTGTCCACGCGCACTACTCCGAAGCCGTCATGCGGAGCCGTTACCTGGAGCTCTATCGCGAAATGCACGACGCTCAGTCCTGCGGGGTGAAGCAGTGAATCCAGCGATTCCCTTGGTCCTGCTCACCCGGCAGACTGGATGGTATGGAACACATTCTGGTTATTATGAGCAACTGCCGGCCATCCTCTGTGCAGCCCATCCGCGCACTGAAGTGATTCACCACAAGAGAACTCCCGCCCGGCGGGCGATCGGCAAAATATATGCGCTCTGCAAAGGAATTCCCAGCCGCGATCAAAGCCTCACGTTCGCGGAACTTTCCTTCGCCTCCAGGATGCGCCGGGATTCTCCGGCGATCGGAAACATCTTGAGCTACGAAGATTTCGGCTGGCTGCTGCCGGACGCGTCGAAACTTCCGCAGAAGGTGATAGGCACCTTGCACTTCCCGCGTTCAGCCTGGCTAGCGCCCGCCGTGCGAAACCTCGAGCGCCTCTCCTCCGCGATCGTCTTGTACCGGCGCGATCTCGATTTCTTCGAGCGCCACGTGGGGGCCGGGCGGGTGAGGTTTGTGCCTCATGGCGTCGATACCGATTTCTTTCGTCCCTCGGAGGTGGCTCGGAATGGAACGCCGAGAATAGTGTTTGCCGGCCAATTCTTGCGGAATTTGCCCATGCTGTGCCGCATCGTCCTTCGGTTGGTCGAATGTCACCGTGAGATCGAGTTCGATTTCGTGGTGCCGAGGCATGCCGCCGGCGCGCCGGAGTTGCGGCAGTTGCGCGCGCTCCCTTCGATTCGCTGGCATCATGGTATTAGCGATGAAGAGCTGTTGCGAATCTATCAACGAGCCGATCTCATGCTTCTTCCGATGAACGACAGTGGGGCCAACAATTCGGTCGTCGAAGCGCTGGCGTGCGGCCTTCCCCTCGCCACCACGGATGTCGGCGGAGTCCGCGATTATGGCGGCGGCAGCATTTTTCCCGTCGTGGGCAACGACGAGGACGATCTCATGATGGAATTAGTCGGGACGTACCTCTCGCGCGAAGGCTATCGGGAGGAGGTGTCCCGGAATATGCGCGGGTTCGCCGTGGAATATCTAAGCTGGCCAAGGTCAGCCGAGGCGCACCTGCAGGCGTATGCATCATTGGCGTCCAGTTGATTGCCGGCGGCCGTAATTTTGCGCTCAATGACCCGTGCGAGCGACGTATCAGTAATTGTGCAGGGGCCGATCGTGCGGGCGGCGGCCGATCCGGAAAGCGACTTTCTCACCCGCGACGTCATCCTTTCCGTGCGCAAATACCTGCCTGAAGCGCAGATCATCGTCTCTACATGGGAAGGCGCAAACGTCGCTGGCCTGGCGGCTGATGAAGTGGTCTTCAGCACAGACCCCGGCGCGATTGCTCCAAACCCCGACCATCCGACACGGTTGAATAATGTAAATCGGCAACTCGTCTCCACCAGTCGCGGACTCGCCAAAGCCGACCGGCCGTATACGCTCAAGTTGCGCACCGATTCGCCGCTGACTGGCGCTGGCTTTCTCGAGATCGATCGAGTCTCGGCCCCACGCCTGCGCAACTGGCGGCTCTTCCGCGAGCGAATCCTGGTACCCGTCCAAGGTTCGCTGCATCCGGCAGTGGTCCCTTGCCTCTATCACGTGAGCGATCTCTGCCAGTTTGGCCTCACCGCCGACCTGCGTGAGCTCTGGAGTGGGCCGCTTGCCCCGGAGCCCGAAACCTCGCAGGCTTTCACGTCGTTCGCTCCGCCACCGCTCGTTCTTAATCCCGTGGAGGGCGCGTGCGTTCGCATGGCTCCCGAGCAGTATTATCACGTCACATACTTGGGGCGGAGAGGAGTGCCGGCTTGGGTTAGCTATACCGCGGAGTGCCGGATGCGCCAAACCGCGCGCGCGCTCTCGTATATGGCCAACAACTTCACCTTCGGCGACCAGCGCGAGATCGGCGTCAAGTTGCCGGCTCGGATCACGGAGAGCAGTTGGTGCCGTATCGCCGGTGACGTTCGACCGTGGCTAAGAACCGCGCATCGCCTATCCGGGTATTGGCGGCGGCTCGGGTATCTGCCGCTCGAGCTGTTGTTGGTAAGGGCGAAATGGCTGCATATGTGGTTTCGCTATCATGTGCGGCCGCGGCTGGCTAATTGTGCCCTCGTGCGCCGCGCGGCATGACCACTTCCGCCGCGCGACCGCTTTTTAGTGTCATCATCCCGACCTGTCGTCGGCCGGACCTTCTCGCAGAGTGCCTCACGCTTCTTGTACCGGGCGCTCAGGAAGAAGTGCGGCACCTCGCTAATGCCGAAGCGTCCACGGCAGATGGAGCGCTTACCTACGAAGTCCTCGTCACGGACGATCGCGCTGACGCAAGCGCGCAGGGGCTGGTCGAGAATCAATTCCCGTGGGCTCGCTGGACCCAGGGGCCTCAGCACGGCCCGGCGGCCAATCGCAATCATGGCGCCGCTCATGCAACTGGCGAATGGCTCGTCTTTTTGGATGATGATTGCCTTCCTTCCGCCGGATGGCTCGCCGCCTACGCGCGGGCGCTGCAATCCACTCCAAAAGCGCTCGTCCTCGAAGGCAAGACGATTGCCCCGCGCAAGCGTGAACGGTTTCTGGAGACGGCGCCGATCAACGAGGCCGGCGGCCATCTTTGGGCCTGCAATTTTGCCATCCGGCGCGATTTCTTCGAGGAGATCGGCGGCTTCGATACCCGTTTTCCCCATGCGGCGATGGAGGATTCGGAATTGCACAAGCGCATTCAGGCGCGCATCGGCACGGTCCCTTTCGTTCCCGAGGCCGTCGTGGTGCATCCCTGGCGCCGCGTCGACGCAGTGCGCACGTTCTTCGTGCAGCGGCAGTCGGAGCTTATCTATGCTGGCCTCCACCCGGACGCCGCCCATCTGCGGATGCCCGCCTTTTGGCTTCGTTACTACCTGCGCGCCTTCGTGAAGGAGACGCCGGGCGATTGGCTTCGCTACCCTTTGGAAATGCTGCGTATCCAGCCAATCTACGCGCTCTTGCAGGTCCTGCACCTCTGGGCGCTCTTCATGGGGAAAGGGCCGGAGTATTTTGCCGGGTGGGTGAATAGAATCGATCGCGCGCGAGCCAGGACCACGGCGCATGCATGAGAGTCTTGTATGAGATCTCAACTCTGGGCCTCGCTTTTGGTAGCGATGCCGCCATGGCAGGAGTATATCGGGTGATCCAAAGCATGGTGGCCGAGGCCCTCGTCTCACCGGCCCAGGAGGTGAGGTTCCTGGCGGAGACGCATCCGATGGCGGAGTCCATGACGCGCCGCGCGCTAGAGCATTACTGGCCCGGCTCATCGCGAAGTTTAGAGAGCAGTTGGCGCCCTCTGCTGCCCAACGCCGCGGTCATGCGAATAGAGCAATGGGCGAATCGTTCCGGCGCCGGCCGCCTTCCGGCGCGAGCCATTCGGAAATTGATGCACGCGACCGCCCTCCGCCGGCGCCCGGCCAAAGGCTGGGATGTCTATTATTCATTTAGCTACCCTTTGCCGCGGGTGGACATGTATGGCGCCAAGGCGCGTTTCCTCCTGATCCACGACATGATTCCCGTGAAGTTCCCGGAATTCTTCGGCCAGGCCGCCGAGCCGATGCGAGAGCATTGCGCGGCCGGGGTGCGGAGTATCCGCAGCGAGCGCGATTGGGCTGTTTGTGTGTCGGAGTCTACCAAGCGCGATTACTGCGAGTTCAGCGGCACAGACCCGCGGCGTGTCTTTGTGACGCCGCTGGCCGCCGGATCTGAGTTTCACCAGGTTAAGGATGAGGAGGCAATCCAGGAGGTGCGCGCCAGGTATCACCTGCCTCCTGCCCCTTATCTTCTGAGCCTTTGCACTCTGGAACCCCGCAAAAATCTGGCGCATCTCATCCGTTGTTTTGCCAGGCTGGTGCATTCCCATCCCGAGACGGATGCACACCTGGTGCTCGCCGGCGCGAAGGGCTGGGAGTTCGACGCGGTGTTGCAGGAAATTGAAGGCGCGGGCCCGGTTCGGAGTCGCGTTCACACCGCAGGCCGAGTCGAGGACCGCGACTTGGCAGCTCTCTATTCTGGGGCCGAGGCGTTCGTCTTCCCCTCTTTTTACGAAGGTTTCGGCCTGCCGCCGCTTGAGGCGATGCAGTGCGGGACTCCGGTGATCACCTCGAATACGAGCTCCTTGCCCGAAGTCGTCGGCACCGCGGGTGTCATGGTGCCGCCGACGGATGCCGAGGCGCTCGAGGCCGCCATCTGGTCGGTACTTAGTACGCCAGCTTTGCGGGAGGAAATGCGGCAGGCGGGCTTGGTGCGAGCGAAGCAGTTTTCGTGGAAGCGGACCATGGATCGCACGCTGGAAGCCTTCAAGGCCGCACTCTCCGGCCCACGTGAAGCATGAGAGTGCTGTATGAGACTTCGACTCTTGGGCTCGCCTATGGCAGCGATGCCGCCATGGCTGGTGTCTATCGCGTGGTGCACAATATGATCGCGGAGGCCAGGAGATCGCAGAGGCAGGAGGCCCGATTCCTAGCTGAGACGCACCCGCTGGCCGAGCCAAAGACGCGGCGCGCCCTTGAACATTTCTGGCCGGGCTCGTCGCAGGCCTTGGAGAAAAGCTGGCACTTTCTTGTGCCAAGCTCCATGAGCATGCAGGTCGATCGATGGACCAATCGCTTCGGCGCCCGCAGCCTTCCGGCACGAGTGGCGAGGAAGGTATTACATGCGGGCGCCTTTCGTCGACGGCCTTCCAAAGGTTGCGACGTCTACTACTCATTTACCTATCCTTTGCCGGAGGTGGATAGATACGGCGCGCGCGCCCGCTTCCTCCTGATTTTCGACATGATTCCCGTGAAGTATCCGGAATTCTTTGGCGAGGCGGCGGACTTCATGCGGGAACATCACGCCGCGGTCGTGAGAAGTGTGCGGGGCCGCCGCGACTGGGCCGTGTGTATTTCCGAAGCAACCAAGCGAGACTTCTGCGAGTTCACGGGGATCGATCCGCAGCGTGTCTTTGTCACCCCGCTCGCCGCGGGCCCGGAGTTTTACCACGTCCAGGATGAAGCGAGAATCAAAACGGTTTGCACAAAGTATGGTCTGCCCGAGGCGCCTTATCTTCTGAGCCTCTGCACCCTCGAGCCACGCAAGAACCTGGCGCACCTGATTCGCTGCTTCGCCAAGCTTTTGGCGGCGCATCCGCAGACCGAGACCCATCTCGTACTCGCAGGCGCAAAGGGATGGAATTTCGACGACGTGCTGCGGGAGATCGAAGGAGCGGGTCCCGTGCGAAGCCGTATTCACACTCCCGGCCGGATCGAGAACGACGATCTCGCCGCCCTCTATTCCGGAGCCGAGGCTTTCATCTATCCGGCGCATTACGAGGGTTTCGGGCTTCCTCCGCTCGAGGCCATGCAGTCTGGAACGCCGGTGATTACCTCGAACACGAGTTCGCTCCCCGAGGTGGTCGGGACCGCTGGCTTGATGGTTTCGCCGAGGGATGAGGAGGCGCTGCACGCCGCCATCTGGTCTGTGGTCAGCAACTCGGAGCTGCGGCGGCAGATGCGCGAGGCCGGCTTGGAACGCGCCAAACAATTCTCGTGGAAGCGCACCATGGACCTCACGCTCGAGGCCTTCGAGATCGCGCTTTCCAAGCAGCAACCTTGAGCGGTCGCGTTTGAGAATCGCCAGCCTCACAAACACGCCGTTGGACCCGGCGCTGGGCTCCGGCAAAGCGGTGATCGCGTGGACCGATGGACTGCGCCGTCTCGGCCACCACGTCGATGTGTTTGGGCCGGCGGAATTTCACGAACCATGGCCCCGCGCCAATCGCCTCAAGATTCGGCAGGATGCGTTGCGGCTGGAAGGGCGAATCATCGATGGAGCCTATGATCTCGTGGAGTGCTACGGATCGGAGTTTGGTGCGTTGACGCGGCGGCTGCGCCGGCGTCGCTCCCGGCCTTTCCTGGTCGCGCACGCGCACGGCCCGGAGTTTCTCGCCAGCGCCGCGGAGCGTCAGCGTGCAAGTCCACGATCCGGCAATATCGTTTCGAGGATTCCGAAGGCCATGCTCAACGCGGTGCTCGATCGCGCTGATCGGTGGGCGTTCACGATGGCCGATGCTTTCGTCTCCGGCGCACAGGTTGATGCCGATCATCTCGCCTCTCGAGGGTTGCTTCCCGCCGCGCGTTGCGCCGCCGTCGCGCCTGGGTTGGATGATGCGTACTTGCAGGCGGATTGGACCAGGCCGAAGGAGCACAAGTTCATCTATCTAGGTACCTGGACCACGCGAAAAGATCCCGAAACGCTCATGGCCGCAGCCGAGCACATTTTGGCGGCGGACCCGGACGTGGAGTTTCACATCCTGGGGGCCTGGGGTGCCGAGCGGAAGATACTTCAGGAGATTCCGGCGGAGATGCAACGGCGCCTGGTCATCCATCCCAAGCTGGATGAAACGCGCATGGTAGAGATTCTTTCCACCTCCAAAGTATTGCTATTTCCGAGCCTGTACGAGGGGCTTGGGATGGCTACCACCGAGGCGATGGCGTGTGGCTGCGCGGTGGTGGTGACGCCCACTGGATTCGGAGCAAGCATTCGCAATGGCATCGATGGAATGGTGTGCCCCTTTGGAGATGCGGAGAAGATGGCGGCGGCCGTGCTGCATTTATTGCAGCATGAAGCCGAGCGGGCCGGGATGGCGGTGCGCGGTCGGGAGCGCGTGGCGGAGATGAGCTGGGAACGGCAGGTCGCGGCGCTGGAGTCTCTCTACCTCCGCTGGCTGGCCGCCGCGTGAAATGCATGCCTGGCGTATTCATTGCACCTTGCCTGGAACAGGGCCGCACCGGAGTCGGCGATTACGCGCGGGCGCTCGCGCATCAGGTGGCGCTCCTCCAGGGCGGTGGCCGCATGATCGCCCTGCACGATCCTTATGTCGCGGCGCCGAAGGAAAGCTCGAGCTTGGGGGTCGCGGAGTTGCGATTGCCGGCGAAGCTTCCTTGGCCGGATCGGTTCGCCGCGGCACGGGAATTTCTCCGCCCCGCCAGCGTCGATTGGATAAGCGTGCAGTTTGTCACCTATGGCTACCATTCCAAGGGATTGCCGTTTGGGCTCGCCAAGCCGCTGTCGGGTTTGTGCGGAAATGCGCCGGTGGAGATTATGTTTCACGAGCTTTGGTCCGCCGGCCGCGGCCTTCGCTGGCGGGACCGGATCTATGGGGTGATGCAGCGATGGATCATCCGCGATTTGGTGCGCCGGTTGCGTCCGGCTGTCTTGCACACCCAGGCTACTCCTTACCTCGAGGCGCTCGAACGCCGCGGATGGAACGCGCGGCGCCTCTCTCTCTTTTCCAATATTCCCGTGATTGCGTTTCCAATTGACGAACGGCCGGGATGGCTGCGTGCGGCGGCGGGGCTGCCCGAGGCTGCCGGGCGCGTCATCTTCTGTCTTTTCGGCAGTCTCTATCCGCAATGGCGCCCGGAGACTTTGCTGCCGATTCTCCGCTTACGTCTCACGGAGAGCGGCCAGCGCGGCTTGATCGTTTCCATCGGTCACCTCGGCGAGGCGGGCCGGCAGGCATGGCAGCGAATGCAAAGCACCAGCGACGAGACGTTGCAGTTTCTGGAGACGGGACCGTTGCCGGCCGATGAGGTTTCGCGCTGGCTGCAAGCGGGCCACTTCGGAATCTCGACGACGCCGCCGGATTTGCTGGAGAAGAGCGGCGCGGCGGTGGCGATGATGGAGCACGGCCTGCCGGTGCTGGCCAGCCGCGAGCCGGTGTTTGGCGATGCGATGATGCGGCGGGTGCAGGAACGGCATCCCCTGCTGGCCGCCGGGAGCAGCCTCGCCGATTTTCAAAACGTCCCCCGGCAGCCGGCGGACGGCCACGCGCTCGAACGGGTGGCCGAGCAATTCCTCGGCGATCTGTGCGCCTCTTCGCGATCGTAATGAGCAACCGACTGGTCTCCCGAATCGCCTCGTGGGCGCAAGCGTGGCGGCACTATGGCAATCCCGCCGGCCTGCTCTGGCAGCGGTTGCGCGCCGATGCGCTGGACGAGTTTCATGTCGTCGATCGGCTGAGCGGGATCGCCTTCGATTGCAAGCCGGGCGCGCACCGGATGTTCGGCGAAGTCTGGTTCGACCGCGACTATGATGTGCCGGGCCTGGAGTTGCGGCCGGGCGATGTGGTGCTGGATGTCGGCGGCAACCAAGGCTTCTTCGCGTGTTATGCGGCGTGGCGAAAATGCCGGGTCCTGAGCTTCGAGCCGGACTCGGAGAATCTCGAGTTCCTGCGGCGAAACCTCCAGCGAAACGGCCTGGCCGGCGCCGCCACCGTTTTCGGGAAGGCCGTGAAAGCGGCCGCCGGCCCCGCGAAACTGTTTCGCACTTCGCGCCTGGGTGGAGGGATGAATACCACCTCTTCTGTTTTCGCGGAACGCCTCGGCTTCGCGGAGGGCGACACCATGGCAATCGAGGCAACCACCCTGCCGCAGATCCTCCGGGAGCAGGAGATCGAGCGAGTGCGCCTCTGCAAGTTGGATTGCGAGGGTGCCGAGCTGGAGATCGTCGAGAGCCTCGGCGCTGCGGAGATGGCGAAGATCGATGCCTTCGCCATCGAGTTTCATCGCGAGGCCTATCCGCCGGAGCACTTGGCCGCCGCGCTGCTGCGCTGGGGTACGCACCAGGTATTTCCTGCCGCCGCCAAGCCGCACTGCCGGCGGGAGATCATCTATGCCTTGTCGCTCCCGGCGCTCCGGGAAAGCTTTGGCGCGGCTTCCGCGGTGCAGGCATGAAGATCCTGCTCTGCTCGCATCTGTTTCATCCGAGCGTCGGGGGCACCGAGGAGGTGGGTCTCATTCTGGCGCGGGAGTTTGTCGCGGTGGGCCACCAGGTGAAAGTGGCGACCGCGACTGCGGGAGACGGTCAAGACGCGTTCCCGTTTGAGATTGAGCGAAGGCCAGGCCCCTTCCGCCTGCTCGGTCTCGTGAGTTGGTCGGACGTGGTGTTACAAAACAATATCTCGCTCCGAACGGCCTGGCCGCTCCTGATGGTGTCACGCCCCATGGTCATCGCGCATCATACCTGGCTGACCCGCGTGGACGGACGCACCGGCTGGAGGGAAAAACTTAAGCGTTATGTGGCGCGAAAGGCTTCGAACATCGCGGTAAGCAGAGCCGTTGCCGATCATCTGAAGCTACCAGCGGAGGTGATCGGGAATCCCTATCAGGATCAGTTGTTTCGCCGCGATGAAGCGAACACGCGGAATCTGGAAGTCGTTTACCTCGGCCGATTGGTGCCGGATAAAGGCGTCGACTTGTTATTGGAGGCCTTGGTTAGGCTGAAGGCGCTCGAGCTGCGGCCCCGGCTTACCATCATCGGTGACGGACCGGAACTGGAAAAGTTGCGCCAGGAGGCAGACCGGCTATCTCTGGAAGCACAGGTGGATTTCGCCGGGGCTCGGCGCGGCGCGGAGTTGGTGGCGCTGCTCAATCGCCACCGCGTGCTGGTGGTCCCGTCGCGCTGGCAGGAGCCGTTCGGCTTGGTAGCACTGGAAGGCATTGCTTGTGGATGCGTCGTGGTGGCTGCGCACACCGGCGGCTTGCCGGAGGCGGTCGGGGCATGCGGTGTTACTTTCCCAGGCGGCAATGTGGAGATGCTCGCGAACCGGCTCGCGGACATGCTGAGCCCGACGGCCCATCTCGAATCATATCGTGCCGCCGCCCCCGCGCATTTGGCGAAGCATTCCGCCAAGTCAGTCGCCGCGGAGTATTTGCGTGTCTTGGAGGGACGCATTGCGTTGTGAGGCTGCTCGGCGTGAGAGACCGGGACGAGCTCCACCGGTTGGAGTCCAGACTCGTGGAGTTTTACAGGACCGCCGCGGATTATCCGGCTTTTGCCACCCCATCGGACCATCCCGCCTTGTGGCAGGAGATTCGGGAGATCGCGAAGCAGTTCCAAGCCGAGCGCGGAGCGTGCCGCATCCTCGAGGTGGGCGCGGGGCGCTCTGGGTTTGGGCTGGACTTGCGAAGCCGCGGTCTCGACGGGATTCACCTAACCTCCCAGGATGTTGTGGAAAGCTGCGCGGAGTTTCTTTCCCGCACGTCGGACGTGGTCGTTACCGGCAGTGTCGAGCAGCTTGAAGGAACGTGGGACATCATCTTCCACTCGTATGTCTACGAGCACGTCTGCCGGCCGCGCGAATTCACCCAGGAGCTTTGGCAGCGCTTGCGGCCGGGCGGCTATTTGCTCATGCAGAGCCCGCGCTATGAGCTGCCGTTTTACCTTCCGCCCTCCGTCGGTCACTTGTCGCGCGTGCAGAAAGTGTGGCTCGCCTTCCGCCTCGTCATCCGCGATTTGCAAACGGCGATGAACGGACGGCCGCAGTTTACCGTGTTCTCCGACCCGGCCGTCTTTCACCTGCCCTTCCGGCGAGACCGGGATGCCGTCCACCGCGTGCGCCAGGGCGACCTCCGCCGGTTGCTGGGAAAACGCGCACACATCACCGAGTACTCTCTCGAGGCGGGGGGCTGGAAAGATTGGTTCGTGAAAAGGTTCCTCACCCTGCGCCTGATTCTCCGCAAGAGTGACTAACCATGGCCCTGGCCTTGACTGACCGAAGCCTCGAGCGCGAGCTCCCCGTGGAGAGGGCGGAGGACGCTGGCGCGATCCGGGCCCTGATTTGGCTATATATCTTCCTGCTCCTTTTCGAAGGCGCCTTTCGCAAGTGGCTGTTGCCTGGGCTCAATGCACCGCTCCTGGTCATCAGGGATCCGGTGGTGCTGCTGATCTATGCACTTGCCTTGGCACGCGGCATTTTTCCCGGGGGCAATCTCATGGGGTGGTTTTGGATGCTCCTCTTTGGCGTGGGTCTCTTTGGATTGTTTGCCAATCAAATGGAGCCAAAGGTTTACCTGTTTGGACTGAGGACCGACTTTCTGCATCTCCCGCTCATCTTTCTGCTTCCCAGGGTGCTGAACTACCAGGATGTCGTCCGCTTGGGGCGCTGGGTGCTGATCGTTTCCCTTCCGATGAGCGTCCTCGTCGTGATGCAATTCCTGGCCTCTCCCACGGATATGCTCAACACGGGCGCCGGCGGTGTAGGCAAGCAATTGGAGACGACCGGCGGAAAGGTCCGCGCTTCGGGGACTTTCTCATTCATCGTGGGGGTGGTGAGCTTTTACGGGATCGTGTCTGGGTTTTTGCTGAATGGGTTACTAAGAAAGGATACCTATCCGAAGTGGCTGTTGATGGCCTCGGCGGCGGCCGTGGTCGCGGCGGTCGCCACGAGCGGGAGCCGGTCTGCCGTTCTCGTGGTGATGGTGGTTTGCAGCGCGGTGGTGATCATCTCTTTTGCGGACACGCGAGTCCTCGGCCGGGCCATCGTCGTCGTGGCGATTCTGGTGGCGGTGGTGGGGCTGGTGATGCAGCTCGGCGTGGTGCGCCAGGGGGTGGAGAATTTGAGCGATCGCTTTGCCACCGCGGGCGGCCACAGCGGGTTGTGGCAACGCATTTTCTCAGCGTATCTCATTCCCGCGGCCACCTGGTCGCGCTCGACCTTCTTTGGGGCCGGGCTCGGTTCCGGCACGATGGCGGGCTCGGCCTTGATCGGCAACAAGGCGGGCTTCGAGGAAGGTGAGTGGGAGCGGCTCATTATCGAGAGCGGCTATGTGATGGGACCGCTCTACATCCTCTGGCGGGCCGCGGTGTTCATTTACCTGGCGCAGGTGAGCTGGCGGGCGCTGAAGGCAAATAATTTCCTGCCGCTGCTGATCCTGAGCGCTTCCGGTTCGCTCATTCTCAATGGCCAGCTCGGGCAGCCCACGGTCCTTGGTTTCGCGGCGCTCGGGGGCGGCCTCTGTCTGGCCGCCGCCCAGATGGATGCGCCGCCCGCCGCGCTGCCGACTCCGCGTGGAGGTGGCAAAGTCCGCGCGCGATCACGCTATGCGGAGCACCTTTTCGCCTCCAATGAAGAGAAAGCGAAGCTGAGTGCGGACGCCAGTCGCAAGCAGGTCTAGCCGGCGCCGCTCATGGTCGTCATCAGCCACCCGACAGGGAACACTTTTACCCGCGCCGTGCTGAGCGGCCTCGAACGCGCCGATGCCAACTACGAGTTTCACACCAGCCTGGCAGTCCCTCGGGACTCTAGGTGGCTTCGGCACTTGCCTGGGCGCTGGCAGGAAGAGTTGGGCCGGCGAACCTATGACATCCACCTTTCACGCCTGCATATACATCCGGGGCGCGAGCTCGTGCGGCTAGCCTCCTCCGCCTTGGGATGGCGTGGTTTGTCCAGGCACGAAGAAGGTTTTGCTTCCATCGATGCGGTCTGCCGTTCGCTCGACCGCGCGGTGGCGCGGCGCGTGGAGCGGGGCGGGGGAGTGCGCTGCGTCTATGCGTTTGAGGATGCCGCACGGGATACTTTTCATGCGGCCCGCGACCGCGGGATCAGGACCGCGTATAACCTTCCGATTGCCTATTGGGAAACCTCGCGACGCCTGTTGCAAGAGGAAGCGGCGCGGCTGCCGGAATGGGAGCCAACCCTGGGCGCCACGCGCGATTCCGCCGAAAAGTGCGGACGCAAAACTGAGGAGCTTACGCAGGCAGACATCGTCGTCTGCCCGAGCGAGTTTGTCGCCCGCAGCCTCCCCCGCGAGTTGCGGGAAACAAAGCAATGCATCGTCGCCCCCTTCGGTTCTCCACCTGCGGTCGAACACGCACCTTTACCTGACGGCGGCAAGCTGCGCGTCTTGTTTGCCGGTTCCATGTCGCAGCGCAAAGGCCTGGCTGACGTGCTCGCAGCGTTTAAACTGCTCCGCCGCTCGGATGTGGAATTGGTAGTCATGGGCACGCCATTGATTCGGACCGCAGACGCGGCTCGTCCGCTACGATCCGTCCGCGCCGCTGCACGATCGCTACACCATGGATCGCGACGTGCTGCCCGCCGAGGAGCAATCGGTGATGCGCGACATGACGCTCACCATCAACGCGTTCTTCGGCTGGGACTTCAACTCGTGCGAGGCGCTGCGGCGCGACGGCGTGTGGCACCCGATCGACTTCGCCAACGCCTGCCCCGACTCCCAGGTCACTTCGCTCCACTACCACTTCCCGTGGCTGGTGAAGGCGAACCTCAAGTGGTCGATCTTCTGCGCCGCGACCAAGCGGCCCATGCGCCAGAACCTCGACTGGCAGCCGTTCTGGGACGCCGCCGAGCCCGACCTGCCGTACCGCGAGCGCCTGCGCGCCACCGCCGCCGTCGCCGAGAAGCACTTCGACACCGAGCGGTTCGAAGAGTTCTGTGCCAAGCACCTCGCGCATCTCGACGAGGTGGTGTGGGAGTTCTTCGCCACCGATGCGGCACGCGAGGCGGTACGCGTGAAGGTCGAGGCGCTGTTCCCCGCGCACGAAGTCGCGGAGTTCACGGAGCTGTTCTGGTCGCGAATCCAGCGCTGGCGCGACGAGGAGGCTGCCGCGGTGACCCCCGCCGCCGCTCCCGTGCGACGTCTGCCGCCGCTCCCGTGGCGACGTCATGCAACAGCAACGGCGCTCCCGCGGCGAAGGCCGCGAAGGCTGCGACGACGGCCACGCCGTCCGCCCGGAGGACGAAGAAGTGAAGCTCACTACCCGCTGGCACTCCGACCGCCTCGGCCAGGAGGTGCAGGTCGTCCGCTGGGGCACGTTCGGCAAGCCCGTGCTGCTGTTTCCCACCGCCGGCGGCGACGCCGAAGAAGTCGAGCGCTTCCACATGCTCGACGCGGTCGCAGCCGCTGCTCGAGGCGGGGCGCGTGAAGGTGTACTCGTGCGACAGCGTCGCGGGGCAGTGGCTCATCGAAGGCCGCGGCACGCCGCAGCAGCGCTGTCTGATCCAGAACCGCTTCCACGAGTTCGTCTACCACGAGCTGGTGCCGGCCATCCGTGCCGACTGCAAGGATCCCGCGATCGACGTCATCGCCACCGGCGCCTCGATCGGCGCGTTCCACGCGCTGGCCGTGCTGTGCCGCTTCCCCGACGTGTTCTCGCACGCGGTCGCGATGAGCGGCACCTACGACATCGCCCGGTTCGTGAAGGGCCCGACCACCGCGCGACCTCGACGCCGCGACCGCCGTCCAGTTCGTGCCGGCGATGAACGGCGAGACGCTCGATCGGCTGCGCACGCGCTTCGCGATCATCGCATCGGGCGAGGGGCGCGCCGAGGACATCGGCGAGTCGTGGAACGCGGCGCACGTGCTCGGCAGCCGCGGCGTGCCCAACCGCGTCGACCCGTGGGGCAAGGAGTGGCACCACGACTGGGTGACGTGGCGGCGCATGCTGCCCAAGTACCTCGACGAGCTCACGCGATAGGGAAGGCGGCCGCCATGGGACTGCAGAAGACCGATACCGAGTTCGGCGGCGAGCGCCGGCGCGAGTTCATGCGCGCGATCCTGCGCGACCTGCAGGCGCTCGAGCGCATGCTCGTCGGCCGGCATGATCGAGGAAGGCGTCCGCCGCATCGGCGCCGAGCAGGAGATGTTCCTGATCGACTCGACGCTGGCCATCCCGCGCCCGCGCGCGCTCATCGCGCTCGAAGCGGCGAACAGCCCGCACTTCACCACCGAGCTCGGACTGTTCCAGCTCGAGCTGAACCTCGATCCGCAGAGGCTCGGCGGCCGCTGCCTGCGACAGATGGAAGAGCAGCTCGGCGAGCGACTGACCCATCTCGAGAAGGCGCTCAGCACCGCACGGCGTGGGCTTCGTGCTCACCGGCATCCTGCCCACGCTGCGCAAGTCCGATCTCGGGCTCGACAACATGGTGCCGAACCCGCGCTACCGAGCGCTCAACCAGGCGATGACCGAGCTGCGCGGCGCCGACTACGAGATCGCGATCAAGGGCGTCGACGAGCTGCGCATCAAGCACGACTCGGTCATGGTCGAGGCGTGCAACTCGAGCTTCCAGGTGCACCTGCAGACGGGCGCCAAGGAGTTCGCGCGGCTCTACAACCTGGCCCAGGCGCTGGCGGGCCCGCACGCTCGCCGCCGCCACGAACTCGCCGCTGCTGTTCGGCCGGCGGCTGTGGGCCGAGACGCGCATCGCGCTGTTCCAGCAGGCGGTCGACACGCGCAGCCCGCAACACCAGCGCGACGTGAGCCCGCGCGTCACGTTCGGCGACCGCTGGCTGCGCGGCTCGGTGATCGAGATCTACCGCGAGGACGTCACGCGCTTCCGCACCCTGGTCGGCATCGACGCGGACGAGGATCCGCTGGCCGAGCTCGAGGCCGGACGGGTGCCCGCAGCTCAAGGCGCTGCGCCTTCACAACGGCACCGTCTATCGCTGGAACCGCGCCTGCTACGGCATCACCGACGGCAAGCCGCACCTGCGCATCGAGAACCGCGTGCTGCCCTCGGGCCCGAGCGTCGCCGACGAGATCGCCAACGCCGCGTTCTGGATCGGGCTCATGATCGGGCTGCCGCCGAAGATCGGCGACGTCACCGAGCACATGGAGTTCGAGCACGCGAAGCACAACTTCGTGGCGGCCGCGCGCCAGGGGCTCGCCGCGCACTTCACGTGGCTCGACGGCGAGGAGATCACGGCGCTGCAGCTCATCCTCGACCGGCTGCTGCCGATCGCGAACGCGGGGCTCGAGGCCGCCGGCGTCGACGCCGCCGATCGCGAGCGCTACCTCGGCATTCTCGAGCGGCGCGTGCGCAGCGGTCGCACCGGCTCCAAGTGGCTGCTGTTCTCGCTGGCCGCGATGAAGGACGAAGGGACGCTCGGCGAGCGGCTGAACGCGCTCACCATGGCGACCGTCGCCCGCCAGCGCGCCGGCATTCCGGTGTCGCAGTGGGAGCCCGCGACGCGCAGCGAGGGCGGCGGCTGGAAGAACAACTACCTCAAGGTGGAGCAGTACATGACCACCGACCTCTACACCGTGCACGAGGACGACTCCGTCGAGCTGGCCGCGCACCTCATGGAGTGGCACCGCGTCCGCCACGTGCCGGTCGAGGACCGCGACCATCGGCTCGTGGGCCTCGTGTCCTACCGCAGCGTGCTGCGGCTGCTGTCGGAGCACGGACCGCAGGGACGCGCGGCCGCGACGATCCCGGTGGGCGAGGTCATGCGCCGCGACCCGGTGGTGATCGGCCCCGACACGACCACGATGCGCGCCATCGGCATCATGCGCGAGCACCGCGTCGGCTGCCTGCCCGTCGTGCAGGGCAAGACGCTCGTCGGCATCGTGACCGAGCACGACTTCACCGAGATCGCCGGCCAGCTGCTCGAGGAAAAGCTTGGCCACTGAGTCTTCCCGCGTCATCGCACGCTTCGCCGGCGACGAGCCGGGCCCGTTGCTCGTCGCGATCGGCGGGCTGCACGGCAACGAGCCGTCGGGCGTGAACGCGCTGCGTCGCGTGGCGTCGGTCGCTCGAGGCGATGCGCGGGTCCCTACGCGGCGACGTGCTGATGCTCGCCGGCAATGTCGGGGCGCTCGAGCGGAATCAGCGACTCATTGCCCACGACCTGAACCGCGGATGGTCGGATGGAGCGGCTGGCGGCGTTGCGTCGCGACGCCGGCGCGGTCGATGCCGAGGATCGCGAGCAGCTCGAGCTGGCCGACCGGATCGAGCGCGCGTTCGCGAGCGCGCGCGGCCCGGTGTATCTCGTCGACCTTCACGCCACGTCTGCCGCGGGCATTCCCTTCTCGCTGTGCGCCGACACGCGCGAAGCACGCGCGTTCGCCGCGGCGTTCCCGGTGACGATGGTGCTCGGCCTGCTCGACGTGCTCCACGGAACGCTCGCAGGCTACTATGGCTCGCGCTGCATCGCCGCCGTCGTCGAGGGCGGCCAGAATTCCGACCCTGCGACCGAACGCAATCATGAGGCTGTGGCGTGGCTCGCGATGGTGGCCGCCGGAGTGCTCGAGGCTCATCTCGTGCCGCAGTTGGGAGCCCAACGAGACACCCTGGCCCGAACGCGCGGAGATCTGCCGCACGCGCTCCACGTGCACCACCGCCACGGGATCACCGCCGCCGACCACTTCCGCATGGAGCCCGGGTTCGCGAACATCCAGCGCATCGCGTCGCAGCAGCTCCTCGCGCGGGACCGGCGCGGCGAGATTCGCGCACCGGGGGAGGGCTACGTGCTCATGCCGCTCTATCAGGCGCTGGGCGACGACGGTTTCTTTCTCGGGCGGGAGGTGGGGGAGGCGAGGGAGAGGTAGTTTCAGAACTGCGTCGCGAGCGCACCGCAGCCGGGGCACATGGCCACGACCACGACCGGACCCTCGAGTTCTTCCTTGAGTTCGACCATCAGCCGGCAGCGACACTCCGAAGCCGGGCAGTAGGCGTTGCCATGTTCGACGACCTGGATCCGAATATCGAGTCGCTCGGCAGGCGAGTACGCGTGAAGGGCGAGCATTGGAAAGCTCCGCAATGGGGCTGTGCGTGTCCTGAATGGTCGAATGTCGAACGCCCTGCCTGCGCCGCAATCCAGATCATGCCTGTACCCCCAGTATCGTTCGAGAGCGGGGAAGGATGAGTCCGCCTGCTGCAACGGAACGGCGAATTGAACAACGCGCCCTCCAGCGGCTCATCGACCAGGCTCCGGAGCCTCTGAATCCTCCGGCGTAGCTCCGCATCCGCCGATACTTACGCGTCTTTCCATTTCCATGATCGAGTTCGCACCCTGTTGGCTCTCGAATTGCGTGCGGAGGCGTGGGCCGTCCACGACCACGAACGAGGTTCAGATGGAACCGACTTTTCCGACCGCTCCGCGAGTCCCGTGACCTATTCCGCCGCCGGCGTTTTCCCCTGACCGTCCTGACCTTCTTCGCCATCACCGCGTTGACGCTTGGCTGCGCGGCGACGGGAGTGAACAAGGGGCAGTTGAATCTGGTCTCCCTCGACGAGGAGTGGCAGCTCGGCGCTCAGCTCGAGAAGGAGATCGCGAGCCAGATGACGCTCGTGAACGACGATGCGGCGCTGTCCTACGTGAGCGAAATCGGACAGCGCATCGTCGCCCGGACGGAGCTGGCGAACGTGCCGTGGAAGTTCCACATCGTCGCGAGCCCGGACATCAACGCGTTCAATATCCCCGGCGGACATGTCTACGTGAACACCGGGTTGATCCTGGCGGCGAAGAGCACGTCGGAACTGGCCGGGGTCATGGCGCACGAGATTTCGCACGGGGTCTCCCGCCACGCGACCGAGCGCCTCAGCACGACCTATGGTCTCAACATTGGCGCCGGTCTGTTGCTCGGCAACAACCCCTCCGCCATCAAGCAGATCGCGACCCAGATCGCCGCGACGGGCGTGGTTGCCAAGTTCTCGCGTGCCGACGAGCAGGAGGCGGATCGGCTCGGCGTGCGGTACATGTACGAGGCCGGCTATGACCCGGAAGGCATGGCGAAGATGTTCGAGGAGTTGTTGCGGCAACGGAAGAGTCGACCTGGATCGGTCGAACAGTTCTTCTCGAGCCATCCGCTCGCGGAGGATCGCATCGCCGCGGTTCGTCAGCAGGCGAAGTCGTTACCGGACAAGGCGGGGCTCATTGCCAACGATGGCCGGCTGGCGGGGGATCCAGCAGCGCATGAGCCGATATCGCGGCTGATTCCGGGCTGTGGAGTTGTTGTCGGGGGACCAGGCATTCTCGCTGTAGTACCCTCGCGCCCATGTCCTCACGGTCCAAGTCCACAGCCAGGCCCGACTCCGCGGCCGCGCATCTCGAACTGGGGCGAACGGCGTACGAGCGCAACGCCTGGCAGGATGCCTGGGAGGCGCTGGCGAGCGCCGATCGCATCGAACCGCTGGGTGCCGACGACCTCGATCGCCTCGCGTGGTCCGCCGGACTCGCGGGGAATCACGAAGCCCACTTCGCGGCGCTGGAACGCCTGCACGACCTTCTCGGGGCGAAGGACCGTCGAAGCGGCGGCGCGGGCGGGTTCGGCTCGCATTCCGGCTCCTCTACCTGGGCGAAATGGGTCGCGGCGGTGCATGGGTCGCGCGCGCGGAGCAGCTGGTCGAGCGCCATGGCGCCGATTGCGCCGAGCGTGGCTACCTGCTGTGCCCAAGGCCTATTTCCTGCTTTTCCGCAAGAACGACGCATCCGCGTCCCGCGACGCCGCGGTCGAGGCGGTGACCATCAGCGAACGTTTCGGCGATCCCGAGCTCGTGAGCCTCGGCCGCGCCGTCCACGGGCAGACGTTGATCGCGCTCGACGAGCACGAAGCCGGGATGGCCCTGCTCGATCAGGCCATGCTTCCCGTGACCTCGGGACAGCTGAGCCCGATGGTGACGGGCATCGTCTACTGCACGGTGATCGGCTGCTGCCAGCGCGTGTACGCGATCGATCGGTCGCGCGAATGGACGATGGCGCTCGAAACCTGGTGCGATGCGCAGCCGCAGCTCGGAGCCTTCACGGGACTGTCGCGTACATCGCTCGGAGATCATGCAGCTCCGCGGCGCCTGGCCGGAGGCGATCGAAGAGGCTCAGCTCGCGGCCGAGCGATTGCCACGTCTCCCGAACCCGCCGCGGTCGCCGCGGCGTTCTACCAGCAGGGGGAGATCTCGAGGCTGCGTGGCGAATTCGATGCCGCCGAGGCCGCGTATCGCACGGCGAGCGAACTGGGTCGGGCGCCGCAGCCAGGCCTGGCGCTGCTGCGACTGGCGCAGGGTCGGCCCGACGTCGCGGCGGCGCGCGATCCGTCAGGCCGTCGCCCGACTCCCGAGCCTTTCGCGCGAACGCGCTACCTGCCGGCGCCGTCGAGATCCTGATCGCCGCGGGCGACATCGAGGGGGCGAAGCAGGCGGCGACCATCTCGAACGAATGGCCGCGGGGAGGGGGAATTCCGTGCTCGACGCCATGGCGGCGCATGCCATCGGTGCAGTCCGACTCGCGGAGGGGCCGCCGGCAACGCGATCGAGCCGCTGCGCCAGGCGTTCGCGTGTGGCAGCGCTCGGCGCGCCGTACCTCGCGGCCCGGCTCCGCGAGCTGATCGCGCGCGCTGCAGCGCGCTCGGCGATCACTACCGGCGCCCCTCGAACGCGATGCCGCCGCAGGGTGTTTCACGCAGCTGGGCGCCGCGGCGATCTGGCCGCGCTCGACGCGGTCGGTCGCGCGGCCAGAAGGGTGCCGGCGCGCGGGCAACGTCCGGGTTGAGCCCGCGCGAGTTCGAGGTGCTGCGCCTGCTGGCGACCGGCGGACCAACCGGCGATCGCCCAGGCGCTGTTCCTGAGCGAGAAGACCATCGACCGCCACGTCAGCAACATCTTCGACAAGCTCGACGTACGCACCCGCGCCGCCGCCACCGCTTTCGCGTACGAGCACCGCCTGGCCTGATCTGTGTCTTGCGGGCGTCGCGGCGTGGGTAGAACACCCCATACGCTGCCTCGCAAAATGGGGGATCCAGCCGAAGCGCGGGCTGCTGCCGGCGCCTATCGTGGAGCCACGATGTTCCACGGGCCGATCGAGAGGGGAAATCATGAAGCGATCTGGAAAACACCGAGAGCACCACGATGGTGTCGCAGGACCCTGAGCCGGCGCATCTGGATCGCTCTCCGACCAGTGGCTGGAGGAGGGCGCGGCGTTCGACGAGATGTCCCGTCGCCTCGAGACGCCCGATGACGAATCGTTCGACGTCATCGTCATCGGTGCGGGACAGGCCGGGCTGTCGGTCGGTTACCACCTCGCCCAGCGGGGCCTCCGGTTCGTACTCCTCGATGCGCATCCTCGAGTCGGTGACGCGTGGCGCGAACGATGGGACTCGCTCCACCTGTTCACGCCGGCACGTTTCGACGGCCTGGACGGGATGCCGTTTCCGGGGGCGGGCGATCGCTTCCGACCAAGAACGAGATGGGCGACTACCTCGAGTCGTACGCCCAGCGTTTCGATCTGCCGGTGCGCACCGGGGTACGCGTCGAACATCTGACGCGTGAAGGCGATCGCTACGTCGTCATCGCCGGGGGCAGGCGGCTCGAAGCGAATCACGTGGTCTGCGCGATGTCGAGCTATCAGGCGCCACGTGTCCCCGAGTTCGCGCGCACGCTGGATCCGCGATCGCGCAACTCCATTCGGCGGACTACCGTCGCCCGTCACAGCTCCCAGGCGGCGACGTGATGGTGGTGGGTGCGGGGAATTCCGGCGCCGAGATCGCCATGACCTCGTGCGGGACGGGCGGCGCGTGTGGCTCTCCGGACGCATTCCCGGCCAGGTGCCGTTCGACGTGCGGAAGAAGTGGGTGCCCGGCTCCGTCCTGCCGGTTCTGTTCCGCGTCGTCTTCCATCGACTCCTCACGTCGATACACCGATGGGACGCAGGGCCAGACCTTCCTTCACGAGGCAGGGCACGCCGCTGATCCGCACCCGCTCCGCGGGATCTCGACGCCGCGGGGGTGAAGCGGGTCGGGCGTACGACGGGCGTGCAGGATGGCAGGCCGGTACTCGCGGATGGAACGGTGCTCGATGTGGCGTCCGTGGTGTGGTGCACCGGCTTCGGACTGGGTCCGGACTGGATGTCACTGCCGGTGTTCGACGAGCACGGCGAACCGATTCAGGCGCGTGGGGTCGCCACGGGCGAGCCCGGCTCTCTACTTCGTGGGCCGCACTTCCTGTACTCGGTTTCGTCCCGCGATGATCGTCGGTGTCGGCCGCGACGCGAAGCGGGTGGTCGAGGTGATCGCGACGAGACTCGCGGCCCGCGTCGCCGCCTGACGTCGAACCCGGTGTAGGACTTCCGTCGTCCAGGAGCGCGATCCGGCACGTGTCCGACTCATTGGCCTCAGGATTCTCGAGCACGATCTGGCGAACCCGGACGCCGTGGACGCCACCCTTAGATCGGCGAGTGGGCGGAAGTGGTCGACGCCGAGTTCCCGGCCGACGGATTTCGCGGCGCCACGGGGGGACGACACGGTGCCACGCAGCCGCTCGACCGTTCGATCCGGCACGGGGGCGTAGCGAATCGCGCCGTTCTGCCGGACGGCCGGCAGCTTCCGAGCTCGTCTCGAGTTCCTGAACCGGTGATGGGCTCGCCACGACGAGGAACCGCTCGTGACCGCCACGGCTCGAGACAGCCCACGCGCTCTCCTGCCCGTCAATGGCGCCGGGCAGAGTATGCGTCGTTTCGGAAGGCAGAGGATTGTCCTGGTCGTACAGCGGCTGCGGGAAGAGAAGATAGCGCTCCCCGTGATCGTCCTCGTTGAGCACATAGACCCTTGGGCCGCGTCGTCCGGATGCGCAGCGAGATGCGATCGCCGGGACGAACCCGTCGCCGGATGCGAGTGGCTCGGTGGTATCGCAGCGGAGCGCCGCTCGAGCGAAGCCTCGATATCGTATGTGTCGGCTGCAGGCTGTGGCGGCACGACCGAGGGCGCAGCCGTTGGCTCCTGTCAGGGCGACGGGCCAGCATGATTGCGGCGGCGAGAGCGATCACGAAGGCCCCGGGCCATCGCGAGGTGGCGCCAGCGACGTGTGCTGGCACGAGTGGATCCACCGGCAGCCGGTGATGGCTGCAGGCGTGTGAGTGCCTCGACCAGGGCCAGGGCGGTCGGGAAACGCTCCTCGGGACGCGGTGCTGTCGCGCGTGACACCACGCCGTCGAGTGATGCCGGAACATCAGGGCGCAGGCTCCGCAATGCCTCGGGCGGTCCGGAGCGAGCCTGATCGCGCAGCTCGGAGATCGTGCGGGCGCATGTAGGGATGTCGACCCGACAGGGCAAAGCGCAGCACCATGCCGAGCGAGTAGACGTCGGAACGCTCGGTGGCGGGGGTGGCCGCTAGACACTCGGGCGCCGCATACATCGGAGTGCCGAGCGCCCCCATTTCGCGGGAGTCCTCATCGACGCGGCCCCCGATGCCGAAGTCGGAAAGGACGAAGCGACCCTGTGCGTCGGTCATGATGTTGGCGGGTTTGACGTCGCGATGGAGCATCCGCGCTTCGTGCACCGCGACGATAGCCGAGCCGATCTCGAGCCCCAGGCGCACCACCTCCGCGATGTCGAGTGGACCACGAGACCGAACCCGTTGTTCGAGCGTCGGCCCGCCGATCAGCTCCATCCACAGCCCGATCCTCCCGGAGTGGCTTGCCACGCCATGGACCGTGACCACGTGCGGGTGGCGTACACGCGCCGCAGCGCGGCCTTCGGCGAGCAGGGGCGATTCGCCGGCCGCCGATCCGGCCGCGGCATGCATGAGCTTCAGCGCGACGTCACGTTGCAGCGTGGAATCCCAGGCTCGGTAGACCTCGGCGTGCGCCCCCGCACCGATCCGCTCGAGCACGACCAGGTCGCCCCAGCGCTCGCCCGGCGGGCCTCCGGAAGGCACCGTCTCGCGCTGGCGTTCCTGATTGAAGGTGACGATGCGCGAGATGTGTCGCAGGCTGCTCATGTGGCGTTGGTTTTCACGGCCGGGCCCGCGTCGTCCCACAGACTCCCAGTCCACCGGGGTACCATCGGCCACCGCGTCCAGAAGATCGTCGATGTCGTCGGAATCAGTCGTCACGACCCATCTCCTCCGTGAGGCGCCGCAACGCCCTGCGCACCGCCATCCGCGCCGCATCGCGGCTTTGGGACTCGGTCATCGCGGCGATCTCGTCGTAGTCGAACTGCAACTCGATGCGCAGATGCAGGAGCTGGCGATCCTGTTCGGACACACTCGCCATCGCAGCCTCGAAGCGTTGGAGCACGTCGGATCCGATGGCCTCGTCGAGCGGCGATGGGGCGTTTGCCGGCAACTCCAGCAGCGTCGCTTCGTCGACGCCCGATCGTCGCTCCGCCCACCGGACCTGATCCCTCACACGATTGAGGACCGCCTGGCGAACATAGGCCTGGAACATGCCCGGTTCCCCGACCTCGATACGATCCAGACCCTGGAGCACCCGCATCAGGGTCTCCTGCACCAAATCCGCGGTGTCGAGGAGCGATCGAGCCCGATGGGGAAGTCGCCCGCTGGCCCAGCGCTGGAGCCGGGGGAGGTAGCGGGCCATTACGTGGTCGAGCGCCACCCGATCCCCGTTCTTGGCGCGGCGCAGCAACTCGCCGGTGAGGAGTGTTTCCGGCGTCGGGCTCACGGTCGGGTCCTGGTTTGCCTCTCGTTCCGTCACGATTTCCTCTGAGCCGCACCATCGTGAATGAGTCCCATCACGACAGCCTACACCTATCCCGCCAGGGTCGCGCGGACCCATCCAGAACCGACATGCGGGATTCGCTTCGCTCGAAGCATCTAGAGCGTGCCTCATGCCCAATGGCTGCATTACCTACACGCAACCAGTTCGGCCGCCTGCCGTCGGTTCCCCCTGTCGAACAGCTCGTATGTGTTCGCCCGCGGGATCTCAGACGTGTAGCGAATGACGAGGTGATTGCTGTCCCTCGATGGATGAGTTCCGAATCCATTCCGGCCCAACGCCGCCGTGGAGGTCCCGATGTCGCGCCCCTTTACTATTCTGCATGCTTTCCTCACGTTCGCGGCGATTGCGCACACCGTGTCGAGCGCGCGGGCGGCCTCGCCCGCCATCGCCCCGCGAGCCTTCAGCTCGGGGGTAGTGCAGGAGGATGTGCCCGCGAACCTGCCGGACCCATGGTGGAGCACGGTGCAAAGGGACATCGTCCAATCCGAGTACCACATTGCCGGTGAGTGCGTGGTGGCCCCCGCCATTCACGCGGCAGCCCATCAGGCCCCCAACCGCGCACAGGGCTTTCGCACGTACTTTGGCGCGGACGGCATCCGGTTGGTCCCACGCACCACTCATCGGGATGAAGCGCCGGCCTGGGAGTGGCGGCTGACGCTGACCGGCTGGGGTCGCGATGGCTCGTGGACGGCTGCTGAGGCCCCGCAGGTGTCCATCAACGGAAATCTCATCGAGTACCGGCGGAATGGATTGACCGAGTGGTACGTGAACGACGCGCGCGGGCTCGAACAAGGATTCACGATCGACTGCAGGCCTACGTCCGACGGGATGCCGGGGCCGCTGCGCGTGGAACTCGCGGTGGGCGGCAGCCTGAGAGCGCAATGCGCCGAGGGCGGACAGGTAGTGGACTTCGTGACGCCGGCTGGCGCGCTGGGTATTCGGTTCGACCATCTGTCGGTGATGGATGCCCGCAGGCGCGAGCTGCCGGCGCACTTCGAACGTCGCGACGAACGAACGGGGGAGCGGCTGGCGATCGTGGTGGACGACGCCGGGGCCGTGTATCCGATCAGCATCGATCCGATCGCCACGAGCCCCTCCTGGGCCGCCCAGTCCAACCAGTCGGGCGCTCAAATGGGTATCTCCGTGTCCACGGCGGGCGATGTGAACGGAGACGGGTTCAGCGATGTGATCGTGGGTGCCTACGGATTCGACAACGGTCAGTCCAACGAGGGCCGGGCGTTTGTGTACCACGGCTCCACCGGGGGCTTGAGCCTCACCGCCAACTGGACCGCCGAAAGCGACCAGGCGGATGCCCTCTTCGGCTATTCGGTGGCGACGGCGGGCGACGTGAACAAGGACGGGTTCAGCGATGTGATCGTGGGGGCGTACCAATTCGACAACGCCCAGTCCGACGAGGGCCGGGCATTCGTGTATCACGGTTCCGCCGGGGGCTTGAGCCCCACCGCCAACTGGACCGCGGAAAGCGACCAGGCGAGCGCCAACTTCGGCTGGTCGGTGGCGACGGCGGGTGACGTGAACGGGGACGGCTTCAGCGACGTGATCGTGGGCGCACGTCACTTCGACAACGGCCAGACAGACGAGGGTCGGGCGTTCGTGTACCACGGCTCGGCGAGTGGACTCAACGCATCGGCGAACTGGACCGCCGAGGGCGAAACGGCGGACGCCCGATTTGGCTCGTCGGTGTCGACCGCGGGTGATGTGAACGGGGACGGGTTCGGCGATGTGATCGTGGGAGCTCCCGGCATTTAGCGGAAGCCCAGCTCGAGCAATACGTCGAGGTTGTGTCCTCTACTCGGTTCGGTTGCATTGCTCCCGGGGTCCGAGGCCCATCGCGACTTCGCGCTGGCGGGTCCCG
>CAWEPO010000003.1:0-55120 GCA_963811035.1 uncultured Verrucomicrobiae bacterium | reverse complement strand
AGTGGCGAAGGACGACGTGCTCGGCTTCGTCGACCGCGGCTCGTATTCCACCATCGCGTGCCATCCGGATAAGCTGCTCGATAGCAACTATTCGCTCAACACGGTGGATATCTGTCCCGTCGGCGCGCTCACCTCGACGGATTTTCGGTTCAAGATGCGCGTATGGTTTCTCAAGGAAACCAAGTCGATCGATGTGAACGATGGGCTTGGGGCAAATATCACCATCGGCAGCCGGCAGGAGAAAATCTACCGGATTACCCCGCGGGAGAACAACGACGTGAACGGTGTCTGGCTGCCGGATTCGCATCGGCTCAATTTCAAGTACGTCCACAGCGAAGATCGCCTTACAGCGCCGCTCGTGAAGGGCCAGCCTGTCGCCTGGCCCCAGGCGATTGCGATCGCTACCCAAGTATTGCGCGCCGGCGCCAAGGGCTCGCTAGCCATGATCGCCTCGGCGCGCATGACTAATGAAGAGCTGTTCCTGGCCAGGCGCCTCGCGGAATCGCTTGGCATCACCCAGTACGATGTCGTCCCGCGCACCGGCGAACCCGATGGCATCATGATCGTTGCCGATCGGAATCCGAACACCGCCGGCGCGAAACTTCTCGGGCTGGCTTCCGAGAATGGCACCCGGTTGAAGGAGATCATCGCCGGAGTAAAGAGCGGCGCGATCAAATCGCTTCTCGTGCTGGGCGAGGACCTTACGGAGGCGGGACTCAGTGCCGCGGAGCTAGGTGGTTTGGACGCGCTGATCGTGATGGGGATCCTTGCCAATGCCACTAGTCGCGCCGCCTCGGTCGCGTTGCCGGCCAGCGCCTGGGCGGAGAAGCGCGGGTCCATGATCAACGTCAAGGGCCGGCTGCAGCGGCTCAACCGCGCCGTGACTGCCCCCGGAGAAGCCCGCGACGACTGGGAAATCCTGCGCGACCTTATTGTCGGCGTCGGTGGCTCGAATGGGCTGGCGCTGATTGAGGATGTGTTTAAGCAGATGACCGGCGCCGTGCCGCAGTTTGGCGGGCTGAATCTCTCCAAGATCGGCGACCTGGGCCATCAACTGGAGGGAATTGCTAAGTAATGGAATTCCTCCAATCCATCCCGTGGCTGGTGATCATCGCTTCCGTGGCGAAGACGCTCTTCCTGATCTTCCTCGTGGTGCTGCCGATGGTGTCTTACACCGTCTATGCGGAGCGCCGCGTCTCCGCGCTGATTCAAGATCGCCTTGGGCCGAATCGCACTGGGTTTCCGCTGACGTTGCTCGGCTTCAAGAAGGACTTCTCGCCGTTTTTCGGCGGGCTTGGGCAGCCCGTGGCCGATGCGGTGAAGTTTTTGCTCAAGGAGGAATTTACGCCGGCGCACGTCAACAAATTCTATTTCTGGCTCGCCCCGGTGCTAGCCATGGTGCCGGCGCTCGTGACGCTGGCGGTGATCCCCTTTGGTAACTTCTTGTTCGGGCAGAAGATGGTCGTGGCGGATGTCAATGTCGGCATCCTTTACGTCTTTGCGATCGCGTCGATCGGCGTCTACGGCATCGTCCTGGCGGGCTGGGCTTCCAATTCGAAGTATCCATTCCTCGGCAGCATCCGCACCACCTCGCAGATGATCTCCTACGAGCTCGGGCTCGGCCTCAGCGCCGTGCCGCTGCTCTTGATCTTCGGCAACTTGAATCTCTCCGCCGAGGTGCAATACCAGGTCGAGCACGGCTGGCTGTTGCTTCCCTTCACGGACGGCAGGATCAATGTCCAGGAGCTCGTTCTTTGGATTCCCGTCTTCATCTCGTTCGTGGTCTTCACCATCTCGATGTTTGCGGAGACGAACCGCCTCCCGTTCGATCTTCCCGAGTCCGAGACCGAGCTCGTGGCCGGCTACCACACCGAGTATTCGGCGATGAAATTCGCCCTCTTTTTCCTCGGCGAATACACCGCGATGATCGCTGGCTCCGCGGTGATCGTGGTGCTCTTCCTCGGTGGCTGGCACCTGCCTTTCGTGCCGCCGAACACGCTGGAAAACTCCACGCAGCTCAGCGGCATCGTGCTCGGGTTCGTACATATCTCCGTCTTCTTTGCGAAGGTGGCGGTGCTGCTCGTTTTCTTCATCTGGGTGCGCTGGACGGTGCCGCGCTTCCGCTTCGATCAGCTCATGAAACTCGGCTGGCTCTACCTATTCGAAATCGCGCTGGTGAACATTTTCCTCACGGCCGATCCTGCTCGCCATCTTCAAGTAGCCATGGCCTACACGATCCCTCGTCCCAAGCTCACCTTCGCGGAGAAGATCTACCTGCCGAGCCATCGTCGCCGGCCTGATGATCACCTGGAAGCACTTCAAGAACATGATCACCGGGAAGACGAAGGTGGTCATGCAATACCCGGAGGAAAAGTGGGACTCGCACATGCCGGAGTACTATCGCGGCGCGCCCACGCTCGTGAAAGACGAGCACGGCCGCGAGCGCTGCGTGGCCTGCCAGCTTTGCGAATTCATCTGCCCGCCGCAAGTGCATCACGCATCAAGCCCGGCGAGCTGAACGAAAAGAGCAAGTTCGCCAAGGTCGAAAAGTATCCCGAGGAATTCGATATCGACATGGCACGCTGCATCTTCTGCGGCATGTGCGAGGAGGTTTGCCCGGAGCAGGCGATCTTCCTGCGCAAAGACTACGCGATCACCGGGACCAGCCGCGCGGAGATGGTCCATGACAAACAGAAGCTGTACGAGCTTGGCGGGGTAATGCCGGATCTCGTCCACAAGTGGAATCCCGAGAAGTAATCCGATGCCTTCCCTCCTCTTCTGGCTCTTCACGGCGCTGATGCTGATCTTCGCCGGCGCGGTGGTGATCAATCGCAACCCGGTTGCGAGCGCGCTCAGTCTGGTCGTCTCGTTCCTTTGCCTCGCGGCGCTTTTCGTCGGCCTCGATGCCTTCCTCATCGGCGTCATGCAAGTGCTGGTCTACGCCGGCGCGGTGATGGTGCTTTTCCTCTTCATCATCATGCTGCTCGATCTCCGCGCCGAAGAGCGGCGCAAGCTCAACCTGCTCGCGATTGCCGGCGGGGGCGCCGTCACGCTGGCCTTCGTCGTCCAGCTTTGGGTGGTCCTCCGCCGCTTCGAGCCCGGCCAGCATCCGTTTCCCACCGATCGCCAGGAACGTCGACGACGTCCATCAGATCGGCATGCACATGTTTACCAACTACAACCTGCCGCTGCAGGTCGTCGGCGTGCTGGTCCTGGTCGCCACGATCGGTGTGGTCGTCCTCTCGAAAAAGGAGCTTCGCTAGCATGATGACGCCCACCCTCAACGACTATCTCCTGGCGAGCGGCCTCCTCTTCGCGATCGGCTTCGCCGGCGTCATTCTCCGGCGCAATATCATCATCATCTTCATGTGCCTGGAGCTGATGCTGAACGCGGCCAACCTCTCGCTGGTCGCTTTCTCCCGGTTCAATCTCGGGCCGGACGGGCTGCCGAACTACAATGCCCAGGTGCTGGTATTTTTCATCATCACCGTCGCCGCGGCGGAGGTGGCGGTGGGGCTGGCCATCATTGTGGCACTGTATCGGGCGCGGCAGACGACCCATGTGGAGGACATCGCTTCACTTAAGTTTTAAGACCGAAGAATTTAAGCCACGAAATTCACGAAAAGCACGAAAGAACACGAAAAAGAAAGGAAATGGATGACGAAACCAACATCATCTTCAAGGATGAAAGCTACCGGATTCTCGGGGCTTGTTTCGAAGTCTATAAGGAAAAAGGATGTGGTTTTTATGAGCCTCTCTATCAGGAGTGCCTCGGGATCGAGTTTCAGCTGCAGGGGATTCCAGCCATCGGAAAAACGCGGGTGCAACTCGGGTATAAGGGCCATCTTCTCGTCCAGCACCTTGAGCCGGATTACGTTTGCTTCGGAAAAGTCATCGTCGAGCTCAAGGCTCAGACCCGCCTCATTGAGGAGAACAGAATCCAAGTGAAGAATTACCTCAAAGCTTCAGGCATGGCACTTGGGCTTCTCGTGAATTTCGGGCATCACCCCAAACTCGAATACCAGCGCGTCGTGGCCCACGATAACTGGGCTGACCCCATCGACGCCGACCTCCGCGCCTAAATTTTTTCGTGTCTTTCGTGAATTTCGTGTTTTTCGTGGCTAAAAAATCCTTCGGCGGGGCCCACCAATGAACGTCAACATTCCCTGGTTCATCCTCCTCTGCCCGCTGCTCAGCGCGGCGTTCATTTTGCTGTTTGCGCGGCGCGCGGGGAACCTCGCGGCGCTGGTGTCCGTCTTTGCGGTTTGTTGTTCCTTCGTTGGGGCGGTCGTCGCATTTCTCAGCCCTGATTCCATTGGGGCGAACCAGTTTACCTGGATCAAGCTGGGCACGGAGTTTTCAGTGCCGATCGGGCTCACGATTGATGCGCTGAGCAAGGTTATGCTCCTCGTGGTCACCGGCGTGGGGGCGCTGGTGCATATTTATTCGCTCGCTTACATGGAGGAGGACGACGCCAAGGCGCGCTTCTTCGGCGGTTTGTCGCTCTTCATGTTCTCGATGCTGGGCATCGTGCTCGCGGACAACTTCGTGATGATGTTCATCTTCTGGGAATTGGTGGGCGTCTCAGTCCTACCTGCTCATCGGCCATTGGTTTCACACGCGAATCCGCGGCGGCCGCGGCGAACAAGGCCTTCATCACCAATCGCCTCGGCGACTTCGGTTTCATGCTCGGCATCCTGATGGTTTGGAAAGCCACCGGCGCGATCACCTTCACGGGCATCTTCGAGAAGATGGCCGTCCTGCACAGCGAACCCGACCTATCTCACCGTCGCCGCGCTCTGCATCTTCTGCGGGCGCCGTCGGCAAGATCGGCGCAGTTTCCGCTGCACGTGTGGTTGCCGGACGCCATGGAAGGCCCGACGCCGGTCTCCGCGCTCATCCATGCCGCGACGATGGTCGCGGCCGGCGTTTACATGCTGGCGCGGGTGTTCTTCCTCATCAGCGGTTCGGCGACGGCGCTCGACGGTCATCGCATGGATCGGCATCATCACCGCGGTGCTCGCGGCGCTCATGGCGACGCAGCAGGACGACATCAAGCGCATCCTCGCCTACTCCACGCTTTCGCAGCTCGGCTACATGGTCAGCGCGGTCGGCCTCGGCTGCACCGCAGGCGGCGATGTTTCACCTCTTCACGCACGCTTTCTTCAAGGCGCTGCTCTTCCTCGGCGCCGGCGCGGTCATCCACGCGCTGCATCATGAGCAGGACATCTGGAGCATGGGCGGCCTTCGCAAGCGATGCGAGGACGTTCCTCACCTTTGCGATCGGCACCCTCGCGCTCATGGGCTGCTTCCCGTTCGCCGGCTTCTTCTCGAAGGACGCGATCCTGCTCGCGGCCTGGCAGCAGACAATCGTTGGATCTTCCTGCTCGGGCTTTTCACCGCCTTTCTCACCGCTTTCTACATGACGCGCCTGTTCGTCGTGGCCTTCTTCGGCAAGACGCGCACGCGACGCTGCCGAGCACGGCCACGATGGGCCGGCCACGATGACCTTGCCGCTGATCATTCTCGCGGTGCTCTCGGTCATCGCCGGTCTACGGGTTCGTCGCCGGCTACGTTCTTCGGCCACGACTTCATGCACAAGCTGCATGAGACCCCGCACGTCGCACTCGTCCCGATCCTTGCCAGCGCTGTCGTTCGTCATCGGCATCGTCGTCGGCTGGTCGCTCTATCGCGGCGCGGAGAAAGACCCGATCCTCATTCCGCTCTTCCGTAACAAATTCTACTTCGACGAACTCTACGCCGCGCTCATCGCCGGCACGCAGGATCTCGCTCGCGAACATCTCGGGCTTCTTCGATAAGTGGGTCATCGACGGCCTGCTCGTGCGCGGCCTGAGCGGCGCGACCTGGGGCGCGGGGTTTGCGCTGCGGTTTCTCCAGTTCGGCAATCTCCAGGGCTACGCCTTCCTCTTCGGCGTCGGCGTCGTCGCGCTGATCTATTTCGTGGTGTTTGCCTAGCCCGCCTTCCCGATGCTTCTTCATCTGCTCGATCCTCATTCCCGCTCCTCGCGGCGTTCGCCATCCTGCTCCGCGCGCCCGCGCGCAAGATGGCGCTCATCGCCGGCACCGCGCAGGGCGTGCTGGCCATCTTCGCATGGCTCGGCTACGACCGCACGGCCGGCGGTTTCCAATACGTCTCGCAGACCGATCGTGGTACCCGAGTGGAGCCTCAGTTATCTGCTCGCCGCCGATGGCCTCAGCCTGGTGATGCTGCTGCTCACCGGGCTCGTCACGCTCGCGGCCGTCTGGGTCGCCCCGCGCGTCGAGAAGCCGCGAAGAGCTGTTCTACGCCTGCATTCTCTTCATTTCGGCCGGCGCCGCGGGGGCGTTTGCCTCGCAGGACCTCTTCTTCTTCTACGCCTTCACGAGCTCGCGCTGATCCCCACCTTCCTGCTCATCGGTCTCTGGGGCATCGGGCGAACGGCACACCGCCGCGTGGAAAATCACCATCTATCTGGCGCTCGGCAGCTTCATCCTGCTGATCGGGCTCGTCGATCTCTATCCAGGCGTTGCCCGCGCAGTACCGCACCTTCAACATGATCGAGCTCCAGCGGCTCGCGAAGGAAAACGTCATTCCCGCCGCCGCGCAAGGCCGGCCGTTCCTCTTCCTGCTGATTGGTTTCGGCATGCTCGTCTCGCTCTTTCCGTTCCACTCGTGGGCCCCGCCCGCTTATGCCAGCGCGCCCACGCCCGCGGCGATGCTCCACGCGGGCGTCCTGAAAAAGTTCGGGCTCTACGGGCTGCTCCGCCTCGCCGTGCCGCTGCTCCCCGAAGGCGCGCAGCGAATGGACGTGGCTTCTGCTCTGTGCTGCTGCGTCGCCAATATCATCTACATCGGCCTCGTCACCATCGCGCAGCGGAAGCTCGATCTCATGCTCGGCTATTCGAGCGTGATGCACATGGGCTACATCTTCCTCGGCATCGCTGCGCTGAATATCGTCGGCCTCAGCGGCGCGGCGCTGCTCATGTTCGCGCACGGCCTTTCCATCGCGTCGCTCTTCGCGCTCGCCGGCATCATCCGCGAACGCAACCTCACGCTTTCGTTCGAAAGTCTCGGCGGCCTCGCGCAGCTCGATGCCGTTCCTTGGGCTCGCTCTTCGGCTTCGCCGCGTTCGCCTCCATCGGCCTGCCCGGCTTCGCCAATTTCGCCAGCGAAGTCATGGTCTTCTTCGGCGCCTTCAAGCGTCGGCGAAGCCACTCTGCAATTCAGCCCGATGCAGTCGCCACCATCTTCGCGCTCTGGGGCGTGGTCATCTCCGCCGTCTATATGCTGCGCGCCTACCGCAGCGTCTTCATGGGCGAACCCGCCGCCGCCGCCGCTGGCTGGGCCGACCTCACCAGCCTCCAGCGCTGGCCCGTGATCCTCCTTGTCGTTGCGCTCATGGCTGCCGGCTTCGCGCCCGGCTACTTCCTTTCGTACATCACGCCGAGCTTTGCAGGCGCTGCTCCGCTAGATTCCCATGTTCTCGCCTCTCACGCTCGAAATCATCGTCCTCGCCCTCGGCATCTTCCTGCTCCTCGCGGAGTCGTTTTCAAAATCAGAAGACAAGAAGTCGATCGCCTTCGCGGCCGTCTTCGTCCTTTTCTGGCGTTTTCTGGCTCAGCTTTTTCACCTCGGGCAATCCGGCCGCCGGCGCCGCGGCCGAGCCGATGTGGGAATTCTACACGGCCGATCGCCGTGGCGATGTTCTTCAAGCGCATCGCCCTGCTCACCACCATCGATCGTCCTGGTCATGGCGCTGGAATACCGCGGTGTGCTCGCAGCGCTTCATCCCGCAGGAACACCCCGGCGCCGGGCTCGGCGAATTCTACGCCTGCCCGTGCTTCACCTGCGCGGGCCTCATGTTCATGGCCTCGGCGGTCGATTTCCTGCTCATCTTCGTCTCGCTCGAGCTCGTCACCATCTGCTTCTACGTGCTCGTCGCCTACATGCGGCGGCACACCCGCGTCGCTCGAGGCCGGCGTGAAATACCTCATCCTCGGCGCGCTCAGCACCGGCTTCCTCGTCTACGGCATCACGTGGATCTTCGGCGTCACCGGCGAGACCAATCTCGCCGCGGATCGGCGCCAGGCTCGCCGACTTTCCACGGCTCTCAGACGGCCGCTCCTCTTCGGCCTCGTGCTCGTTCTCGTCGGGCTCGGCTTCAAAGTCGCCGCCGCGCCGTTCCAGATCTGGGTGCCCGATGTCTATCAAGGCGCGCCCACGCCGATCACCGCCTTCCTCAGCGTCGGGTCCAAAGCGGCCGGCTTCATCGTCCTCATGCGCGTGCTGCAGCCGTTCCTCGTGCTGCCCGGCATCGCGGAGAAAGTCCTCGCCGTCGTCGCCGTCCTCGCCGGCGCTTTCGCTGCTCTACGGCAACCTCGCCGCCATGCCGCAGGATAACCTCAAGCGGCTCCTCGCCTACTCCAGCATCGGCCACGCCGGCTACCTGCTGGTCGCCGTGGCCAGCGTCGGCACCAGCGAAGGCCTGATGCTTCGGCGCCGCCGGCGTCGCCGTCGCCTTCTACCTCGCCGGCTACCTGCTGATGACGCTCCTCAGCTTCCTCGTCCTCATCGTCGTCGCCCACTCACTCCCGCGGCGATGACATCCCGCATTTCAACGGCCTCTCCAAGCGCAGCCCCTTCCTCGCCTTTGGGATGCTCATCGCCATGCTCAGCCTGGCCGGCGTGCCGTTCACCGCCGGCTTCATCGGGAAATTTCTCGTCTTCGCCGCCGCCGTGCAGGAGCAGCGCTTCATCCTCGTCGCCATCGGCGTCATCACCGTCGCCGCCGGCTTCTACTACTACCTGCGCGTCATCGCCGCCATGTACTGGCAGGAGCCCAACGACGACACCCCGATCATCATCGGCCCCCTCTCCAAGACCGTCATCACCGGCCTCACCGCCGCCATCATCATCTTCGGCGTCTATCCCGGCCCGCTGCTGCATGCGCTGCGGCCGGCTCCGGTGGCCGGGCAGCCGGTGGCGATTGAGGCGAGGTAAGCAGGGGAAGTGAGGGCAATTGTCGGGAGTGATGTTGAGCACGTCCGCGGTTTCGGATTTGCCGCCTCCTCATTGCTCTGGCACATTCGCGACATGAGCACGGCTGTTGAAATTGAGAGCGCCATCGAACGGCTGTCCGCCTTGGAACGCGAAGCCTTGGAAGCGCGCCTCCTGGCGCGGCGCTTTGGGCTCGATGCCCTGAACGAATTCGAACGTGCAGAACTCCAGGAATCGCTCGAGGCCGCGGAAGTCGACATTGACGAAGGCCGCGTTCACTCGGCTGAAGAGCTTCGCGAAGCCGTGCGCCAATGGGCTGGCAGGTAGTCTTCTCCACCCGAGCAAGCAGGATCTGCAGCGGATCGTTGAGCACATCGCGCTCGATGATCCGGCCGCCGCTGAACGTTTCGGCCTCGCCTTGATCGATCAGGCCGAGTCACTCGCCAAGATGCCGGGGATGGGCATTTCGCTGCCCGAACGGCCGGGCACGCGCTACCTTCCTTTCCGCTCCTACCTTGTGATCTACCGCGCGGACGCGGTCCTGTCAGACCGTCCGCATCCTGCGCTTCTGGCATGGGGCGCGCGGGAAACGCCCATTGCGATAGCACGCACGTCGTCGCCCTCGGCGTCATCACCGTCGCCGCCGGCTTCTACTACTACCTGCGCGTCATCACCGCCAGGTACTGGCAGGAGCCCACCGACGACACCCCAATCACCATCGGCCCCCTCTGCAAAACCGTGATCACGGGCCTCACCGCCGCCATCATTATTTCAGCTACCGGGTGCAGGCAAACTAGGCCATGGAGCAGACGATCTCGCAGCGAGAGGCCTTGGTGAAGATGGAAAGCGAGGCGTCGATAGCCGCGCCTACGCGCGGCTGCTATCTCGCTCAAAGATTGTCATTATCCCGTACCACCGTAACGTCCCCGGAGGGCCGGGCGACCCGAGTGCGCATCGCGCCGGAGATGATCCCGCCTCCCAGCAAGATCATAGAACCGATCATCACCCACAGTTGGGGTACGCCCAGTTCAACGGCACCCCAGGCAAGTCCGCCGATAAGTATAAGGAAGCCGAGAAGGTAGGCAAAGAAGCGCATGTAGATTGGGGTTTGTGGCAGCCAGGGGAGCTCTGGCGGTGAGCTAGTGATTCGTGGTGGCCGTCCCCAGCGGTTGCCCGGTGGCGACGATTGGCATCTTCATATTCCGGAAGAAAATAGCTTGGCAATCCCGAGCTAGATATTTCCGGCGCTCAACTTAGATTCAGACGAACCACCACGCGGGGCAGGTGGGGGAAGGCGGGCGCCGGCTCCACCTCACCGCCGGCGATATAGGTCGCAGTAGCGAGGGCAAACTCGGACATGGCGCCGAATGTTGCAAACACGTCGCAATCGCCTTGTTCGTCCCGAATGATGGCGAGGCGTTCGATGAGCTCGGAGACTTTCATGCTGTACCAGTGAGCGCCCTCATTGGAGTGGAGGACCGGCGCCGCGGGATTTGCGACGACAAACACGAAAAAGAGGACCTTGGCTAGTCCCGTGAAGGCGCCGCCCGAGCCGCTGAAGGCAAAGAATCCGGCGGCCACCGCCAAAACGGATACGAGGATAGAGTTACGCAACATTTTTGCCGGCCAAAGCTGTCTTCCTGGATTTCATGTTCGTATTCATCGTCATGATAATCGCATGTCGAGCAGCAAATGGCCTTGAGGGCCAAGGCGGAGCCGTTGGCTTGAGCCAGGGATCGCCGCTTCGCAGCAACGCATCACGGGCTCGGAGATCGTAATTGCCGGGCGCTGGAAAACGCGGCGCTCCTGGCGCGCTGAGCGGGCCGGCTAACCGGCGCTCGTGAATTCCGGGTCAGGCAGGGTGCGGCGGGGCAGATCGATGGTGAAGACGCAGCCGGTGCCCGGGATGTCGCGCACGCGGAGAGTCCCTTGGTTTGCCTCCACGCCTCGCTGCGAGATGGCAAGCCCGAGGCCTAGGCCGGTGCGGTCGGCATCGGCTTGCATGAAAGGATGGAAGATCTTCTCGGCGGCGCCATCCGGAAGCCCGCCGCAGTGGTCCTCCACGTCGATCAGGATGCGATCATCGGCGGCGTAGGCGTGCAGCCGCACTTCGCTGCCATGGTGGGTGTACTTGAAGGCGTTCTGGAGCAGGTTGCCCACGGCGGAGAGGAGCAAGTCGCGGTCGGCATCGACGGCGAGGGTGGGATCGACCACGGAGATGTGCAGGACGCACTGGCGCACCTCGGCTTCCAGCGAGGCGGAGAGCTTCACTTCGGCGACGAAATCCGCCACGGAGAAGAGCCGCAGGTGCGCGGGGATCCCGGCCACGATGCGGACTTCGGCGAGCGAACGGTCGATGAGGGCGCGCAGGCCCACGAGGCTGCGGTCGAGGATGGCCCCGGTGGCGCCGCCCAGCCCCACGTTCCCGTCCTTGATCACGTGGAGCGCGAGCATGGCGGTGTTGAGATGATTCCGCAGCTCGTGGGCGAAAAAGCCGAGCCGCCGGTTGAGGGTCTTGGTTTCGTTTTCGGCGGCCACGTAGTCGCGCTGGTGGACGAACGCGCTGACGGCGCCGGCGATTCCGTTGTCGAGGCAGCGATTGAGGGTGCGAAACTCGTCGACGCCCAAGGGGGCCTGGCGTTCGAAAGCGAGATCGGTGATCGCCTGGCAAAGATCGCCGTAATCGTGGACGACCTGCTCGACGGTGAATCCGCGCTCGAACAGTTCGCGGCCATGCACCGTGGCGCCTTCGCCGATCTCGGAGAAAGAGGGAAGACCGCTGGCTGGGCCGGAAACCTTCCGGCTCTCCATCGGCGCGGCGGTCTGCTCGACGCGCAGCGTCTTGATGAGCTGATCGAGAAACATCGGGATGCCGTGCCGGAGTTCGTCGGGAGTCGGCTGGGGGGCCGTGCGCTCGGCAACCTTGGCGCGGCACCGCTCGATCAGTTCACCGCGTTGCGCGGTGAGAAAGTCGTGCATCATCGAAAGCAGGGTGGAGCACTAAGGGTCAACCCGCAAAGGAAAGTTTCGGGCGGCGGCCTCGCTCGCCCGCCGTGACGCTCAAAGTCTGCGCGGCCTGACGGCGCCCAGCACCACGCCGCCCGCGGCCAGGAGCAGGATCGCCGTGGAAGGCTCCGGGATGGCCCTCAATTGCACGGGCGCGCCGACCTCGGGAAATGCGTTGGGGAACGTTCCGCCGGGCGTGGGCGTCATCGAGGAGGATATCCCATCCTGCTGCCAGACGGCCTCGATATCGATGGGCGATTTGAAATTCGCGACAAAGAGGTAGAGCCGGGTGACCGTGGGATCGAGCGGGTTGATGATGCCCGAGACCGTGAAGGTCAGTCTCGCCAGCAGGAACTCCCGGCCGTTCGTGATCGGCGTGCCCGAGCTCGTCTGCATCCCCGCTGCGTTCGCATACAGGTAATCCCCGTTCGGCGCCGGGTTTCCGCCGTCCGACCTGAAAGCGAGCTTGCTGCCAACGTCCTTGTCCCCATCGCTATCGAGATCCTGCGACGTCCCGTTCTGCGAGCCGGAGGCCGCGAAGGCAGTGGTGAGGGTGGCGGAAAGATTGCCGCGGACGTTCGAGTTCCCATCGCTGAGGATATTCACGTATCCCTCCTTGAATCCCTCCTGCGCTGGGTTGCCGGCCGCTCCGGTTACCACGGCCCACAGCTCCAGGTCGATGACATCCGAGGTATTTAAATTCGTCATGGCCTTGCCGCCGCCCATCAGGCGCAGATCGTAGGTGAGCGTGGCGCGGGCGCTGGAAAAGGCCAGCGCGCAGGTGGCAAAGAGGAGCGGGAGTAGGCAGCGGGCCATAGGCTGATTGCGCGCAATGTGCACCGCCACGTCGAAAGCTCAACTGGTTTTCACGCAAGGACTTAGCACACGCGGCAGAGCAAGCCGAGCCGGGAACATTTGGGTGGCTCCCCCGATCGCCGGGACGGCGGCTGTCTCAAGGCGTGCCGGCGATCCCTCGCGTTGCCATGGCGGCGATCATGGTTATCCTGCGCGTCTGTGCCTATGGAAAAATGTCCCCGGCCGTTGATCGATACGCTGAAATTCAATCGCCGCCTATTCTGGCCCGCCTTGCTCCTGGCGGTGCTGCTCGCTCTCTCGCCGGAGAAGTCCTCCGCGGCCGTGGTGGACTGGACGACGGTAAACTCCGGGACGCTCGGTCCGATCGGCGTCAGCCTGAGCAACCTATCATCGCAATTCCTCAGCCTTGGGACGAACAATCTCAGCGGGACAAACTACTCCTACGCGCCCCTCAGCAGTGCTCAGGAAACCGTGACGTATGGCGCGAGCAATGATTGGACCGTGAGTTTCGCGCAGCCTGTTATCAATTTGCTCGTCTACGCCGCGAATTGGCGCGGAAGTTTTTCCACCGGCCCGGATGGTGACGCCTTGTATACGTTCACCGCGCCATTCGTGATCCGGTCCGGGTTCGCGGGCGCTTCGGTGAATGGGAACACGCTTACGCTGCCGGACGGCGCCTTCTACTCAGGCATCCTCGAATTCACCGGCAGCTTCAACTCCCTGGGAGTAGACGCGGTCGCGCAGAGTACGAGCGGACAGTCGCTCACCTTCGCCGCCACGGTGCCGGAACCGACCGCGATGACCCTGGCGCTGCTCGCCGGTGGCTATGTTGGCGCGAAGTACCGGGGGCGGCGCGGCACTCAGAAGTAGCGGAAGGACGGCATGAAGCTTGCGCCGCGGCGATGGCGTCCGGATTCATCTGGAAAGAACGGTTGCAGTTCTGGCGGTTGCGCTTACTGGCGCGCTGCACATGACACTCCCGGAACAGAATAATTTGGTTCACCTCGAACATGGGGGCAAGGTCATGAACGCCATCGTCGATGGCGTGGAACCCGGCGTGGCCCTTGCCACCGGCCACATGCTGACGCTCTGTCTCAGTGTGCCGCTGCAGAAGCTGGACGCCTGTTTCTTGCTCGATGAGGAGGGAGGTCGCGAGGCGGCGACCGTGGAGGATTCCGTGAGTGACTGGGGCCTGACGACGATCCGGCTGCGCTTAAGCCTCGGGAAGGGCTCGATTCCCCTACCCGGCCGCGGCACGAAGAAATCGGTCGTGAAAACGCGCTACCAAAAGGCCAGGCGGAAAATTCGCATCGCCGACAGGGCCGCCGAGGCGGCTGAGTAAGGCGTGGAGCCACCGAACCTGCCCTCTCCCAATCCGCCGGCGCCGCGAGCGAGTTTTGGCTGGCTGGGGCCGGGCGTCATCATGGCGGCGAGCGGGATCGGCGCCAGTGACATCGTTTCCGCGACGGTGGGCGGGGCAACTTACGGGCGGGCGCTTTTGTGGGCGCTGCCCCTGGGCGCTTTCTGCAAGTTCGTGCTGAGTGAAGGAATTGCCCGCTGGCAGCTTGCCACGGGCTCGACCGCGCTGGAGGGGTGGGCGCGGCGGCTCCCGCGCTGGGTGCTGTGGCTTTTCGCAGGCTATCTCGTGCTCTGGGCGGTGGCGGTCAGCGGGGCGCTCGTGAGCGGCTGCGGGCTGGCGATCGAGAACATCACCGGCGGCGCGGTGCCGCGAACGTGGGGTGGATTCGCACAGGCGGTGGGGGCGTTTGCGCTGATCTGGTCGGCGCATGCGGGCGGGTTCACGCGCGTGATGAAGCCGCTGATCGTGGTAATGTTCGTGAGCATTGTGCTCTGCGCGGCGCTCACGTCTACGGAACCCGCGGCGGTGTTGCGCGGGCTCTTCGTGCCGACAATTCCCAGCGGCGCGCGGACGTACGTGCTTTCGCTGATCGGCGGGATCGGCGGCTCGCTCACGCTGCTGAGTTACAATTACCTGCTGCGCGACGAGGGCAAGGTGGACCCGCGGAACCTCGGCGCGGTGCGGCGCGACCTCGCGATGGCCTACCTCTTCACGGCGGTTTTTGCAGTGGCGGTGATGCTCATCTCCCAGCGGGTCTTTCACGCGGCCGGCGTGGCCCTGTCGGATCGTGAAGCGGTGTCGCGCATGGCGGGCGCGCTGGCCGCGCTGATTGGCCCCGCCGGTTTCTACATTTACTCGATCGGCTTTTGGGCGGCCGTGCTCGCCTCGCTGGTGGGCGTGTGGCAGGCGATCCCGAGCGTGTTCGCGGATTGCTACACCCTCTTGCGGCGGCTGCCTCCCGCGGAGCGCGCGGCGGCGATTCTGCCCGGCGCGCGGGCGTATCGCGGCGCCCTCCTCTTCATGGCGCTGGCGTCGGTGCCGTTCGCTTTCATGGGCCGGCCGCTGCTGATCGTCATTGCCTTCACGGTCCTCGGCAGTCTCTTCATTCCGTTTCTCGCCGCCACGCTTCTCTTTCTGAACAATGGGCCGGTCTTCGCGTCGCCGCTGCGGCCGAACAGGCTGGCGACGAATATCGTCCTCGGCCTGATCGTTGCCCTTTTCCTGATCGCCGGCGCCATGGAGATCGCCGCACTGCTCGCGCGCTGAGCGGGCGGCCTAACGTTCTCAATTATTGCCCGCGCGCGTTTCCCGCTGCTGCTGCTTCCGCTCCAACCGCTTCCTCACCGCGTGCTCGGTGAGTGCGTGATAGCCGGTGACGAATGGATCCGCGCTCTGAAAGAGCTCGCCGCAGGCTTTGCAATACTGAAGAGGGGGCAAAGGGGGCGTCGCGGCGGGCATGCGGGAACTTCGTGCTGCATGCTGGGGGCAGCAACCGGTTACGCGGTTTATTTCAAGGTGCCGCGCCGAGCATCAAACTCATCCTCACCGCGGGATACGTGCGGACCCCGGCTTTCCTGGCGATGGCCACGAGCGCTTGCAACAGCGCCGTCCCGAGACCTTCGCCGTGCCACTGGTCGGGAACCAGAATCGCGAACTCCGCCTCGTTGAGCCCAGGCGTCTTGATCAATCGTCCCATAGCCTTCACGTTCTTCGCCTTGCGTCCGCGGGCGGTCGGGCAAGGCGATTTGGGCGGCTTCATCACCTACGGTTTGATTGCCACTTTGAGCACACCGTCGGACCGGCTGCCGAAGAGTTGGTAGGCTTGCGAAATCTCCTCCAGGGAAAAGCGGTGCGTGATGAGCGGAGTCGGATCGAAGCGGCCCGATTGCACCAGGGTCAGCAAACGCCGCATCCGCTCTTTGCCGCCGGGACAGAGCGTGGTGACGATGCGGTGATCGCCGAGGCCGGCCGCGAAGGCGTCGTAAGGCATTTGGAGTTTGCCGGAGTAAACGCCGAGACTCGAAAGCGTGCCGGCCGGCCGCAGGCTCCGCAACGCGCTCTCAAACGTCTGCTGCGTGCCCAGCGCCTCGATCGCCACATCGGCGCCGCCGCCGGTCAGGCGTCTCACTTCGGCCAGCACATCCACCTCCCGGTAGTCGAGCGCCACATCGGCGCCCATCCGGAGCGCCATCGCCAGCCGGGTTTCGTCGCCATCCACCGCGATGATCATCGAGGCGCCCATCAACTTCGCACCGGCGGTGGCGCACAAGCCAATCGGCCCCTGCGCAAACACCACCACCGCATCGCCGATGCGCACCGGCGCCGCCTCCGCCCCGGAGATGCCCGTCGAAGCGATATCGGAAAGCAGCACCGCTTGCTCGTCCGTCAGCTCATTGGGAATCTTCGCCAGGTTCGCCTGCGCGGACGGCACGAGCAGATACTCCGCCTGCGCGCCATTGATGGTATTGCCGAAGCGCCACCCGCCGATCGCTTCATAGCCGTCGCCGTGGCCGCATTGCGAGAGGTGCCCGGAAAGACAAGCCCGGCACTGGCCGCACGGCGTGATCGCGCCGACCAGCACGCGATCGCCCACCGCGTAGCCCATCACCCCCGCGCCCAGCTCCTCGATCACGCCCACCGGCTCGTGCCCGATCACCAACCCCGGCTTCACCGGATACTCTCCGCGCAAAATGTGCAGGTCCGTGCCGCAGATCGTCGTCAGCGTCACGCGGATCACGGCCTCGCCCACGCCCGCCCGAGGCCGTGCTACTTCTTCGACGCGAAGGTCGTTCGTCCCGTGAAACACGGCCGCCTTCATGGTCTTCATAGAGGGTGCATTCGAAGCGCGCTGGCTTGCCTCAGTGAGGATCGCCGCCGCCCACGCGACGGAGCCATCGCCTCTTCTTGTTAATGCCGCGCATACCCCGCCGCAACGCCTCTTTGCTCGAGGTGGCGCCGCTGGGCGAAGCTGCCGCGCAGGTCTTTCTTCTCCCTAGCTTCGCATCGGAAGCGGCCATGACGCTAGTCCAGACTTCGTTGGAAATTGCGGCAGCGATCCGTTGCCGCGACCTGGGCGGACGGGAAACGCTCGCGTCCGTGGCTGGAGAGCGGTATCTGGTGGCGTGCGCGAACCCATGAACTCGACCAAATCGGATTTGCTCTTCGCCCTCGGCCTGGCCGGAGTCCTTTGTCCGCTCGCCTTTTATGCCGTCGTCGCGTTCGGCGCCGCCGGAACGATGGTCATTTTGTTCGGGCCGATCGCTTTCCTGATCCGCGGGTCCCGCAAGAATCAGCATCCCGAATCATAACGCTGCTCCACCTCGTCATCCCCGGCTTCCCAGGCCAGCCCTGCATGGCGGCAAAGGTGACGAGAGCCGCCCGGGCGAGGCCGTAATTGCCTCCGCCCCTTTCCACTCCACGCTCCCATGCCCACGTACGATTATCAGTGCGAGAAATGCCGAAAGACGTTTGAGGCGTCTCAACCCATGAGCGCGAGCGCCTTCACGATCTGCCCCAAAGCGCTCTGCCGGCAGAAAGCCTGGGGCAGGGGCAAGGTCCGGCGGATGATCGGGAAGGGCGCGGGCCTCATCTTCAAGGGATCGGGTTTTCACGCGACGGATAACCGGAGCGCGGGCTATCGAGCGGCGGAGAAGAAGGAATGGGGTGGCGAAACCAGGGCGGAGTCGGCACCGAGAAGCGACGCGCCGGATTCGAGTTAGTGCATTCCTTTTCGGAAACCCAGCGGCGTTCCCTTCGTACGACACCACGCGCGTGATCGACACCTACGCGCCCGCCGCGCCCACCGATCTGCGGCTGCGGCACGGCGAGGTGAGCGGCACCATCGTCGCGCGCTACAAGCCAGCGCGGCCGCAGCGCCAACGAGGTGCAGAGCTGCATCGGCAATCCCAACGTGGAAGCGGACTAAAAACTCGCCGGCATCTACCAGGGCGGCAAAGCCGTGCTCAGCGGCCTCACCAGCGGTGACCGTCGGCGGGATTGGCGCGGAGGCCTCCCGAGTCTAGACGAGCGGACGATCGCTGGAAGCGTGTGCCTTGGGGAGCGCAGGCTTCCGGCCTGCTCGGCGACGCATCCTGCTTCGCCGCCGCGCGGGTAAGAGGGCGCGGTGCGTCGCGCGTACGGAGGGTGTTTTGGAAATTGGCGCGCCGGTGTATCAGACGCGCGGGCTGCCCGGCAGGATGCCGTGCAGAGCAGGCTGGAAGCCTGCGCTCCCCAAGGCCTGCAACTCGTGGGACTCCCGCTCTTCTCGAGAACAGGGCGTGGCGGGGGCGCGGGTTTTCCGGAGTTGCGGCAGCGGCGCTTCAGGTCTTTCGTGGGCATTCCGAAACCTTCCGCATGCAAACCATCGTCATCGGCCACAAGAATCCCGACATGGACTCCATCTGCTCGGCGCTGGCCTATGCCGAGCTGAAGCGGCTCCAGGGGCAGGCCGACGTGGTGCCCGCGCGCGCCGGGGCCACGAATGAGCGCATCGATTTCGTGCTGGAGAAATTCGGCTGGGACGCGCCGCGGCTGATCACCGATCTTTCGCCGCAGGTGCGCGATGTGATGCAACCGCAGGTGATCTCCGTGCGCAGCCGCAGCACCGTCTATGAGGCGCTGCAGCTCATCGAGCAGAAGCAGCTCCGCGGGCTCCCGGTGGTGGATGACGGCAACCGGTGCCTCGGGCTGCTTTCGGCGTTCAAGCTCAGCCATCATCTTTTCCCGCCCCGCGAGGAAGCGGGCACGGCGCGCGAGGTCATCGCTTCGCTGAGCGATATCGTCGCCACCGTCGCCGGCCGTGTGGTGATCGGCAGCGCGAGCGACGAGCCCGAGGAGCACCTGCTGATCGTCGCCGCGATGGCCAAGGAATCGCTGGCCCCGCGCATGCAGCGCTACGCCGGGCGGCGGGTCATTCTGTTTGTCGGCGATCGTCCCACCATTCATGAGCTCGCCATCGAATCGGGCGTCTCGGCGATGGTGGTCACCGGCGGTTTTACCATCGACGAAGCGCTGCAGCGCGCGGCGGAGCAGGCCGGTGTCACGGTTATTTCGTCGCCGTACGATACCGCCACCAGCGTGCTTCTCGCGCGCGGCGCGGTGCGCGTCGGCCGCGTGCTGTACGATGAATACCGCAGCTTTCACTGGGAGCTCCCGCTCGCCGAGGCGCGCCGCCTCGCCGCTGAGGAGGCCGGCTTCAGCTTTCCGGTGATCGACGACACCGGCGACCTCGTCGGCATTCTCTCGAAGTCCGATTTCATCAAGCCGATCCCGCGCCAGCTCATCCTGGTCGATCACAACGAGCTGACCCAGGCCGTGCGCGGCGCCGACCAGGTGCCGATCATCGAGATCCTCGATCACCACAAGCTCGGCGGCTTTTCCAGCAATACGCCGATTCTCTTCTGGAACAACCCGGTCGGCTCCACGAGCACCATCGTGGCGATGTGCTACCGGCAGGCCGGCATCGAGATTCCGCCGCGCGTCGCCGGCCTGCTCATGGCCGGGCTCATCTCCGATACTCTCCTGCTCAGCTCGCCCACCACCACGCAAGTCGACCGCGCGCTGCTGCCCGAGTTGGCGGCGATCGCGGGCGTTGATGCGGCCAGGCTCTCCGAGCAGATCTTCTCCATTGGCTCGCCGTTGCTCACGCTCACGCCGCAGCAGGCGGTGGCGGCCGATTGCAAGCTCTACCAGGAAGGCGAGCACCGTTTCACTGTGGCGCAAGTTGAGGAGCTCACCTTCGCGCATTTCGAGGAGAAGCGCGCGGCCCTGCTCGAAGCGCTCGGCGCCCACCAGCAAGCCGAAGGCCTCCTTTTCGCGGCGCTGCTCGTGACCGACATCAATACACAAACCTCGCTTCTCCTCCTCCGCGGCCGCGAAGAGTTTCTTGCCACCATCGACTACCCTGAGCAAAGCCCGCATGTCTGGGAGCTCGCGGGGGTTGTTTCGCGCAAGAAGCAGCTTCTGCCGTATCTGCTGGGGTGCCTGCAGAAGGCGCTGCCGCGGCTGGTGGGATGACTCCCAAAGCTGTCTTCTCCGTGGCTACACCAGAGCCACCTTCCTGATATGGCAAGGGGGCGCGCGGCCACATTCCCCCTTGCCAGTGCCCCCCGGACGGCGGCACGTTCATTTCCCCGCCATGCGCCTCATCCGCCTGCTCCTCCCGGCTTTGTGCGCCGGTGTGGCGCTCGCCCCGGCCACGGCGCAGCAGCCCGCCGCGCCGGCGCGTGCCACGCCGGCCGCGGCTCCCGCTACGCCCGCGCCGCAGGCGGTCTACACCGGGCTGCTTTCGCTGGTGCGGTACGATACGCCCATTGCTTTCTCGGAAGGTTTCGCCCCCACGCGCCAGGCGGCGGTGCGGCGCGACGGGCCGGAGGCGATCGACTGGCCGGATTTTACGCTGAACGGGCAGCCGATCTTTCGCGGGAAGAGCGAGGAGCGGCTGCCGCTGAAGCTGCACCGGAGCGCTGAAGCCGCGTCGCCTTTCCAGCTACCGAGCGATGATGTCATCCAGCCGGCCAATCACTGGCTGCGCGCGATGGATTGGCGCGGCGGCCGGCGGCACATTTACACGGCGGACCGCACGGCGCGCACGGCCAACGCCAACGAAACCATGAGCGGGCGTTACGAGCTCTGGACGTTTCCGCTGCGGATCAGCGGCGAGGGCGGCCCCGGCGTGAAGAACGTCGCGCTCAAATACAACTCGGCCGTCGTCTACAAAAAGGACGGCCCGTGGCGCTCGCTCACGCTGCTGCTGCCGGCGAATGAGCTTGGCCGCCAATACGAGCTCACGGTGGATGGCCGTCCGCCGATGAAGTTCGATATCGGGTTGATGCCGGTGAAGCTCGGCGGCCCGCGCGAGCGGCTGTACACGCTCAATCAACTGGTCGCCGGCGATGGGCCCAAAGTGCGCGTGATCATTACCACGCGCCCCGACGTTTTCCCGAACGCGAAGGAGTGGGCCGACGACATGGGCGCGCTAAAAAAGGCGCCGCCGCCCGTGGTGAAATTCGACCCCCCGGCGGGGCTCGCGCGCTATGTGGGCGTGGAGGTTCCGCGCTCGCCGGTCACCATCTACGCGGCGCAGTTGCCGTACGGCCAGAGCGGCGGCTTCTACAAGCAAGGGCCGACCGGTTTCCAGGGGAGCATCGAGCAATATGCCGCGCACCTGGCGGAGATGGGTTTCGACGCCGTGTTCGATCAATCGGCCGGGCTGCCGGACCCGCGCGACGCCAACGGCTTCGAGGCGCGCGCCGCGGCGCTGGGCCGGCACGGCGTGAAGCTCGGCCTGCAATACGACAGCACCTGGATGCGGCCTTCGCTTCAGCACCCGTGCCTGCCGATCTTCTCGCACACGCTCCCGGAGTGGCACGCGCCGCTCTACCGCAGCCTTTCGCTCGCGGCGCAACGCTTTGCGCGGCTGCCGAATTTCCTCGGGCTCAGCATCGGCGGGAATAATTCCGGCTACGCCGCGGATTGGTATCCCGCGCCGCCGATCCCCGATCGCCCCTGGGGCGAGGCGATGATCGAGTTCATGGGGAAGGCCCAGCCCACCATCCCGCGGCCGCCGACCGCGGGCGCGCCGCAATGGCCGTTCGAGTATCCGGCCAAGACGACGGAGGAATTCCTGAAATACGTCGGGCGCTACGATGCGGCGTTCCAGGAGTATGCGTACTTCGCCGAGGCGGTGGCGGAGGCCTCGCGCCGGCTCGTCTTCACCTCCGGCGCCTTTGGTAGCTCGCCGGGCGTGGGCGCGCGCGGAGGCTGGCCATGGGGCTCGCTGCCGGGCCGCGCGATGTTCACCGGCCTGAACGTGCAGCAGGCGTACGACTGGAACCAGACGCGGGCCGCCAAGCCGATGCACAACGTCGCGCTCACCGACCGCCTCTCCAGCTATTGGCAGAAAAGGACCACCTGGTCGCTGCTCGATAACTACCAATTCCTCTACGGCCGCGAAGCCTACCAGCGCGCCTGCGCGCTGGCGCTGACGCGCGGCATCCAAGGAGTCGGCACGAACTTCATCGCGAAGCCGAACGGCGAGGCGGCGCGGCCGGACGTGGTCGCGTTCCAAAAGGAAATGCACGCGTGGATTCACCGGTACGGCGGCGTCTACGCGCGGCTCGCGCCCGCGGCCTCGATCGGCGTTTTCTATGGCCATCACCAGGCGGCGCTGCGGCCGGTGATTACCGAAGAGGCGCCCTCCGCGGAAAGGCTCTACGCCGGCTCGCACGAGGGAAAGGTCACGGAGGCGCTTTTTCTCTGCCACGCCGCGGGCTGGCCGGCGCGCGCGATCACTTTCCAGGAGATCATGCGCGGGCCGCTGCCGCCGGGCATGAAGGCGATCCTCGTGGTCGGAGCACCGCGCTCCGACTCCGGCTGGCAATGGGGGCCCGGGCTCGAAAAGCCGCTGCAGCAGTTCGTCGATCGCGGTGGGCGGATTTTCACCGACGACGAGTCTTTCAGCCCGATCCCTTCCACGAAGCCGGGCCTGCGCGTGGCCGCGTATCAGCCCCAATCGAACGTCGATCCCACGCCGCTGCTGCTGCGCCGGAATGCTGGCAACATCCAGAAACTGCGCGCGGCCATGGAAGGCGTCGCGCCGCCGGTGGCGGCCTCGGCCGATCCCACGGTGTGGGCCATTCCCTCGGAGTGCGGCGACGTGCAATACCTCACCGTCGTGAACCAGGGCTTCGCCGACGGCGACGAAGCGCGAGAGATGCTGCGCCCCGCCGATCCGCGCGCGACCAAGCCGGAAGTGTGGAAAACCAAGGCGAACGCGAGCCTCTACGTGAAGCCGCAGACCGGCGCGCTTTCCTGGCACACCACCCGGCCCATTTACGATGTGCGCGCCGCCCGCAAGCTTACCGCGGAGGAAGCCGCGCAAGTCGATCTCACCAAGGACGCCTTCCAATGGTACGCGCTGCCCCCGGCCGAGATCACCGCGCCGGAGCTCACGGTCGGCAAGGGGATCAACGGGTTTTACGAGACCACGGTGAAGACCTCCGGGGCGAAATCGGTCACCGGCGTGCCCGTGAAAATCGCGGTGAAGCGCGGCGAGGAAAGCGCGGAGTTTTTCGCTTCCACCGGCTTTCCCACGCGCCTGCCGCTGAGCGAGCGCGATCCCGCGGGCGCGTACGAAATTACGGTCACCGAGTTGCTCAGCGGCCTCACCGGCCGCGCTACGGTGGAGGTCGCGCCGCCGCCGGCCGCCGCCGCTTTGCAAAGCGGTGTGAAGATCCGCGATACCGCGGCGGTGGCCAAATTCGCCACGCGGAAGAACACGCCGCTGGTCGTCGCGCTCACGCCTGAGCAGGAGAAAAATCCCAAGATCGCGGAGCAGGCGCGCGCGCTCGAGGCCTATTACCGCACGCAGAAAAGGAGCGTCTCGCGCGGCGTGGTGGCGCCCGGCGGAGTGGTGGAAAGCCTGCAGCCGCTCAAATCGCCGCACCGCTACCCGCAGTGGAAAACGATCCCGGCAGATTTAGTCCTGCTCGGCACCCCGGCCGACAACGTCCTCATCCTCGACCAGGCGCGCGGCGAAATCTTCCCGTGGAATTTCCGCGCGCCCCCCGCCGGCGGCGCCGCGGAAATCCTCTACACCCGCTCCGCCTTCGCCGGCGAATGCGACGTCCTGAACATCATCGCGCCCGATGCCGCGGGACTCGAAGCCGCGACGAAGACGCTCACGGCCGTTCCGGCCAGCACCGCCGCGGCCGCCGTCCCCACCTCCATCCCGGCGAAGAACTGAGGTGGCTGAGGAACGGCTCCCGATTTGCCCTGGCAGGCGTTATGCTTGATCTTCATAGATGCGGTTCCTCCCTGCTCTGCTTGGCCTCGCGCTGGCCGGTGCCGGCGCAGCGGAGCGGGTGAATCACGAGGGGCGGCTGCTCGGGACGGCGCCCGTGATTGCGCAGCCGCTGCTTTTCAACACGCCCGAGGCGGACGCGGTGGTTTCCGCGATGCAGATCATGCCGGTGGATTCGGCTTGGAACGAAAACATTTCGCAGCGGCCGCTCCTGGCGAATTCCGCGGCGATGATCGCGCAGATCACCGCGGACCTGGCCAGCAGCCGCCGCACGCTGCGTCCGTTCTTCGAGATGAATTACGTGCTGGTGCCGGATAACCAGCCGACCCGCCCGATCCGCTTTTTCAACTACGCGAGCGAGTCCGACCTGGACGGCGGAACTTCGCCGAACGCGCTTTATCCAATCCCGGCCAATCTTCCGGTGGAACTCTGGCCCGTCGGCACGGGCAGTCTGACGCTCGGACAGTGGCAGCAGGACATCAACAACACCGGCGGCGATCGGCACTCGATCATCGTGAAGCCCGGCGCGGGTTGGATTTGGGAGACGTGGCTCACGCGGCTGGTGAGCGGGACTTGGGAGGCGTCGAATGGCGCGAAGTTCGACCTGAAGACGAATACGTTGCGACCCGCGGGCTGGACCAGCGCGGATGCCGCCGGCCTGCCGATGTTCCCGGCGCTGGTGCGGTACGATGAGTGCGAGCGCGGCATGGTGGAGCACGCCCTGCGGTTGATCGTGAAGCGCACGCGCGTGGGGCCGATCTACCCAGCGACGCACTCGGCCTCGGTGGGCAATCTCACCGATCCGAACATCCCCGCGATGGGCCAGCGGCTGCGCTTAAAGGCGAGTTTCGCCATCCCGCCGGCATGGACCAAACAGGAAAAGGCCGTGCTGCTCGCGCTGAAAAAGTACGGCGCGATCGTCGCGGATAACGGCGGCTTTTTCTCGATTTCGGTCTGCCCGGACAACCGCTTCCCCATCGGCGCGTTCGACCATCTATCCACGATCGCGATCAGCAATTTCGAAGTCGTGCAGACGACCGGGGCGACGCAAGGCCCACGCTCTCCCGGCGCGCCAGTCGCCAGCGCCGGCTCGGTGCCGCCGGTGCCGTTTGGGCAAACTGTTTCTCTGCCTGGCAGCGTGAATGGCAGCGGCACGGTGCTGTGGAAAATGGCGCGCGGTCCGGGCACGGTCACCTTCGGCAACGCCGCGCAGCCGGCGACTACCGCGAGCTTCAGCCATCCCGGAAAATATACGCTCCTCCTGAGCGTGGATGATGGCACGCATGCGGTCTCGTATGCGCCGGTGGAAATCGAGGTGGTGCTCCCGGCCGCGCTGCGGCGCTCCGGCGGTGATGCGTTGATCGAGTTTCCCACCGTCACGGGCCGGCAGTACCGCGTCGAATGGGCCGCGCAGCTCGCTTCGACGTGGTCGCCGCTCGCCGATCGCACGGGCAACGGCGCGTCCGCGCAGGTACCGATCCGGGCGCGTTTTCGCAGGGTCAGCGCTTTTATCGCGTGCGCGTTTTGCCGTGAGGCGCCGCCACGCTACCGCGACTCCTCGATCATCTGCCCGAATTGCTGGAAGAAGTAGCTGGCGTCGTTCGGGCCGGGCGCGGCCTCGGGGTGGTACTGCACGCTGAAGATCGGCAGGCTCTTGTGCGCGCAGGCCCTCGACGGTCTGGTCGTTGAGGTTGATGTGCGTGACTTCCACATCCGCGGGCAGCGAATCGGGATCCACCGCGAAGCCGTGATTCTGCGAGGTGATCGTGACCTTGCCCGTGCGCAGATCCTTCACCGGCTGATTGCCGCCGCGATGGCCGAACTTCAGCTTGAAGGTCTTCCCGCCGAACGCGTAGCCGAGCATCTGGTGGCCGAGGCAGATGCCGAAGATCGGCGTGCTGCCCCATCAGCTCGCGGATGTTCTCGTGGACGTAGCCGAGCGCCGCCGGATCGCCGGGGCCGTTGGAGAGGAAAACGCCGTCGGGCTTCATGCGCGAGCACGTCCGCCGGCGGACGTGCTCGGCGGGCACCACGTGCACCTGGAAGCCTTCCTGCCGCAGGCGGCGGAGGATGTTGCGCTTCATGCCGAAATCGTAGGCGACGATGCGGTGCCGCACCGGCGGGAGCTTCTCGAAGACCTCGCCGTTCTCGTCGGCCACCACGCCCGCGCCGTCGCCTTTCACGATCGTCCAGCGGCGGCGAGAGCGTCGTCTTCGGGGTCCCAATCGAACGGCCGCGGCGGGCGTGACTTCCTTCACGAAATCCGATGCCGGCCATCGGCGGCGCCGGCCTGCGCGCGCGCGACGGCCTGCTCGCGCGTCATCTCCTCGGTGGTGAGGCAGCCCTGCATCGCGCCGCGGGACGCGCAGGTGCTTGGTGAGCGCGCGGGTGTCGATGCCCTGGATGCCGGGGATGCGCCACTCCTTCAGGTAGTCATCGAGCGAGCTCTCGCGAGCGCCAGTTGCTCGCGATCGGGCTCAGCTCCTCGATCACGAAGCCGCGCACGTGCGGCTCGCTCGCTTTCCTCGTCGAGGTCGTTCACGCCGTAGTTGCCGATCTGCGGGGAGGTCATCGCCACGATCTGGCCGCGATAGGAGGGATCGGTGAGCACCTCCTGATAGCCGGTCATCGAGGTATTGAAGCAGACCTCGCCGACCGCGGTGCCGCGGGCGCCAAAGCCTTCGCCGACGAAATACCGTCCGTCTTCGAGTGCAAGAATCGCGCGCATGTTTGGGCGCGGAAGATGCGCGAGAGCGTGCCGTTCTGCAAAGGGGAAAACGGTGTTCCCCTTTGCGCCGTTCCTCCTACTCTGGCGCCGATGAACTCCGAAGAGCTCACGTCCCAAATCCGCTCGGGCGCGATCGATACCGTGCTGGTTGCGGCGCCGGACCCCCTCGGCCGGCTGGTCGGCAAGCGTTTCACCGGCGAATGCTTTCTGCGCGACGTGCTCGGCGGCGTGACGCACGGCTGCAATTACCTCTTCGCGGTCAACATGGAGATGGACCCGCAGAACGGGTACGCGCTGGCGAACTGGGAATCCGGCTTTGGCGATTTCGAAATGCGCGCGGATCTGGAGGCGATCTTTCCGCTCCCTTGGGAAACCGCCAGCGCGCTGGTGCTGGCGGATTTCCATCATCACGGCGGCGGGCCAGTGGAGCAGGCGCCGCGCACGATTTTACGGCGGCAGATCGAGCGCCTGGAGCAGCGCGGCTGGAAAGCGAACCTCGCCAGCGAGTTGGAGTTTTTCCTCTACAACGAAGACTACACCGCCGCCGCGAAGCTCGGCCACTCCGGCCTCACGCCCTCCAGCTCGTACCGGATCGATTACCATCTGCTGCAGCCCGGCCGCGACGAGCCGCTGATGCGCGCGATCCGCAATGGGATGATGGCCGCCGGCATCCCGATCGAAAACTCGAAGGGCGAGTGGGGCCTCGGCCAGCACGAGATCAACGTGCGCTACGCGGCGCCGCTGCTCATGGCGGATCGCCACACGCTCTTCAAGCACGGCGCCAGGCACCTCGCGCAGGCGCATGGCAAGAGCATCACGTTCATGGCGAAGCCCTACGCGGGCGAGGCCGGCAGCTCGTGCCACATCCATCTCTCGCTTTGCAACGAGAGCGGCAACGTCTTCTGGGATGAAGCGGCGCACGCGGCCAGCGGCACGTTCCGCCACTTCCTTGGCGGCCTCATGAAATACTCGCGCGAGCTTTGCCTGATGTTCGCGCCGACCATCAATTCCTACAAACGCTACGAGGCAATGAGCTGGGCGCCGACGCGCCAGGCCTGGGCCACCGACAACCGCACCACCGGCTTCCGCGTAGTCGGCCACGGGCCGAGCTTCCGCGTGGAAAACCGCATGCCCGGAGCCGACGCCAATCCCTATCTCGCCTTCGCCGCGATGATCGCCGCCGGCCTCGCGGGGATCGATGAGCAACTCGATTGCGGCGCCGAGTACCATGGCAATGCGTACGTCGATGAGGCGTTGCCCGCCCTTCCCTCGACTCTGCGCGAGGCGATCGAGCTTTTCAGCGCGAGCGCGGTCGCGAAGGCCTCCTTCACCCCCGAAGTGACGGAGCACTATCTCCACGCCGCGCGCCTGGAGATGCGCGAGTTCGACGCCGCCGTCACTGATTGGGAACGCAAGCGCTACTTCGAGCGAATCTGATCAACCGTATGAAGCATTATCCTGGTTTCGCGGCGAAGCCGCTTTGGAGTGCGGTGCGTCCTCGCACCGCTTTGAACACGTTTTACCGTCATTCGAGCCAACTCTCACGATCAGTGCGTGACCAAAGCGGCACGAGGACGTGCCGCACTCCAAAGCAGGCTGCGCCTGCGAAATGGTTGATCCTCCTCTGCCTTCTATGCCTGCCCGTGCTTCTGAGCGCCGCCGAATTTTTGCCCGGCGCCAAACGCATCGTCTTCCTCGGCGACAGCATCACGCATGGCGGCCAATACATCGATTATTTCGAGTCGCATCTGGTCACCCATTTTCCCGACCGCCAGTTCGAGGTGCTCGATCTCGGCCTGCCGAGCGAGACCGTCTCCGGCTTGAGCGAGGAAGGCCACGCCGGCGGCAAGTTCCCGCGCCCCGGCCTGCACGAGCGCCTCGGCCGCGTGCTCGCAAAAACGAAACCCGATCTCGTCTTCGCGTGCTACGGCATGAACGACGGAATTTACCTCCCGCTCGATCCGGAGCGCACCGCGAAATTCCAGGGCGGCATGCGCCGCTTGCACGACATGGTGCTCGCCGCCGGCGGGCAGATCGTCCATCTCACGCCGCCCGTCTTCGATCCCGTGCCGCTGGGCGAGCGCGTCTCGCCCGATGGCTCGAAAGGCCCGTACTCCGGCTACGATGAAGTGCTCACGCGCTACTCCGCGTGGCTGCTCGAGCAGCGCGGCCAGGGCTGGACTGTCATCGATATCCACGGCCCGATGAAAAAAGCGCTCGCCGAGCGTCGCGCCGCCGACCCGAAATTCTTCTTCGCGAAGGACGGCGTGCACGCGAACGAGGCGGGCCACCTCGTCATCGCCACCGCGCTGCTGCAGGGGCTCGGGCAAACGCCGAAATTTCCGGAGACGACCGCCTTCGCTGAGCTCGTGAAATTGATCCGCCAGCGGCAGCGGCTGCGCACCGATGCGTGGCTCACCGCCTGCGGCCACAAACGGCCTGGCATGGCGCCGGGACTGCCCCTGGAGGAGGCGGAAGCCAAGGCGGCCGCGCTCACGCCCCAGATTAGGGCGAAGGCGAAATAGCGCCCCTACGCCTGGATAATCTCATTCCGGATCGCGTACCGCACCAAATCCGGCAGCGTCTGCAGCCGCAGTTTGCGCATGATCGCCGCGCGATGCGTCTCCACCGTTTTCAGGCTGATGCCGAGGAGCGCGGCGATTTCCTTGCTGCTCTTGCCCTCGGCCACGAGCTGCACGACTTCGCGCTCGCGCGCGGTGAGATTGGCGCTGGGCGATTCGCCGCGTTTTTCCGGCAGGCCGCCTTTGAGATAGCGCTCGAAGACGACCTCCGAGACCTTCGTGGTAAAGTACGGCTTGTGATTGCCGAGCGCACGCAGGGCGGCCTCGAGGTGCTCGGCAAGCTCGGTTTTTGGCAGGAAGCTGCGCGCGCCGGCCTCGAAAACCTGGTGGATGATCTCGCGGGTCTCACTGCCGCTGAAAATGAGAATCTCGATGGAAGGCTGGCGCTTCTTAATCTGGCGCGCGGCCTCGAGCCCGTTCATGCCAGGCATCGAAATATCGATCACGGCGATGTCCGGCCGCAGCTCCTCGGCCAGCGCCAGCCCCTGTCGTCCATCGGAAGCCTCGCCGCAGACCGTCCAGCCGAGCTGCCGCTCGACGACATTGCGCACGCCCTGGCGGACGATGTCGTGATCGTCAAGAATGAGAACGGTGCGAGGGATGGAGGGAACGTCGACCATATTGAGTGCGACTCGCGCAAATCATGCCGCGAGAAGGCAAAGCCGGGGGCGGATAGCTAAACCAGACACCCGTCCAGGGGGGCTGGCAAGTCCCTCCCCGAAGAATTCGGGCGACACCGCGCTTGCAGGCGCGCGCCGCCGGGCCATTGTCCCGGCATGCCACGCCAGCACCTGGTTTTGTACGATGACGAGTGTCCGCTCTGCACTTTCCAGATGCGGCTGCTCACATGGCTGGATTGGTTCGGCGTGGTGAGCCTGGCGCCCCTCTCGGGCGGGCGCGCGGCGGAGGCGGCGCCGCGGCTCACCCGCGAGGAGCTGCAGGAGGCGATCCATTGCGTGGCGCAGGACGGCCGGATCTATCGCGGGGCTCGCTGCATCAGATTTGTCGGCTTGCGGCTGCCGCTGCTGGTCCCCGTGGCGATGTTCCTTTGGATTCCCGGGGTCATTCTCGTCGCGGAAATCGTCTACGGTTGGGTGAGCCGGAATCGGCATCTGCTCAGCCGGCTTTTCGGCTGCCGCGAAGCGTGCCGGATTCTGCCGGCGCGGCGGCGCGAGCAGGACCAGGCGGGATGACGGCCACGCTCCCGAACCGCGCGGCGCGGCTCGCGGCGGCACTGCGGACCGCCACGCAAGCTCTCACGGCGGAGCTGAATGCGGAGGGCCATTGGGAGGGGGAGCTTTCCAGCAGCGCACTCTCCACGGCCACGGCGGTGACCGCTCTGGCGGCCGTGGATCGCGAAGCCCACGGGAGCTTGATCTCCGGCGGCCTGCACTGGCTCGCGGCGAATGCGAACGCCGATGGCGGCTGGGGCGATACGGTCCGCAGCCGGAGTAACATCAGCACCACGGCTCTTTGCTGGGCGGCCTTTGCGAATGGCGGCGAAGCGTTCGCGGAAACCGTCGCGGCTGCCGAAGCGTGGCTCTGCCGCGCCGGCGGTGGGCGCGACGGCCGGGTCGTGCCGGAGTTGCTCGTGCCCGCAATCGAGCAGCGCTACGGGAAGGATCGCACTTTCTCGGTGCCAATCCTCATGACCTGTGCGCTCACCGGGCGCCTCGGACCCGATGGCTGGCGCCGCGTGCGCGCGCTCCCGTTCGAGTTGGCGGCTTTTCCGCCGCAGTTTTTCGCCGCGCTGCGGCTGCCCGTGGTGAGCTACGCACTGCCGGCGCTGATCGCGCTGGGGCAGACGATCCACCACCACGCGCCGTCTCGGAATCCGCTCGCCCGCCTCTTCCGCACCATAGCGAAGCGCCGTACGCTGCGCCTGCTCGCGGATATTCAGCCACCGAATGGCGGCTTCCTCGAGGCCACCCCGCTGACGAGCTTCGTCACCATGGCCCTCGCCTCCATGGGCTTGCCGGAGCACGTGGTCGCGCGGCGCGGGGCCGGTTTCTTGCGCCGTTCCGTGCGGCCGGATGGGAGTTGGCCGATCGACACAAACCTGGCGACGTGGGTCTCCACGCTCTCGATCAATGCGCTCGCGGGCCGATCCGAAGCGCTCACGGTGGAGCAGCGCCTCACGTTGCGCGAATGGCTCCTCGCCCAGCAGTATCGTACCGTCCACCTCTACACGCGCGCCGCGCCGGGCGGCTGGGCGTGGACCGATCTTCCCGGCGGCGTGCCCGATGCCGATGACACCGCGGGCGCCTTGCTCGCGCTGCTCGAGCTCGGCGCGGTGACCGACGAAACGCTCGCCGCCGGGCGCGCCGGGCTGGAGTGGTTGATCGGCCTGCAAAACTCCGATGGCGGCATCCCCACCTTTTGCCGCGGCTGGGGCGCGCTTCCCTTCGATCGCAGCAGCCCGGACCTCACCGCGCATGCGTTGCGCGCGTGGAGCGCCTGGCTGCCTCAGCTCGCCGGCACGCCGAAGCGCCGGGTGGAAAAAGCGATCGCCCGCGCCCTCGCCTTCCTGCACCGCTCGATGCGTCCCGGCGGAAGCTGGCTCCCGCTCTGGTTTGGCAACGAGCACATTGCCGGCGATGAGAATCCCGTCTACGGCACCGCCCAAGTGCTGATCGCCCTGCGCGAACTGCGCCAGCGTGGCTTCAAGATCCCCATGGACATGGATCGCGAGGCGGCCCGCTGGCTCACCGGGCAGCAGTCCGCCGCGGGCGGCTGGGGCGGCGCCGCCGGTGCGCCTCCTTCCATCGAAGAGACCGCCCTCGCGGTCGAAGCCCTCGCCGGCACGGCGCACGTGGCGGCCGTGGATCGCGGCACGGAGTGGCTCATGGCCCGGGTGGAAAGCGGCGCGTGGCGCGAGCCTTCGCCGATCGGTTTTTACTTCGCGAAGCTTTGGTACTTCGAGCAGCTCTATCCTCTGATCTTCACCGCTGCCGCGCTTTCCAAAGCCGCCCGCGGCGCCGAGCTAGTTGATCGTCACTAGCGTGCCTACCGGGATATCCTTGAAGAGCCGGCTCGCCGTCCCAGCGGGTACGCGAATGCAGCCGTGCGAGGCGGGGTGGCCGGGCACCACCCCCTGGTGCATGCCGAAGTCGCGGTAGTTGAGCCGCATGAAATAGGGCATCGGCACCTTGTAAATCGTCGAGCGGTGATCGCGGTGTTTATCCGTCACGACGTAACGCCCGGGCGGCGTCGCAAAGCCTCGACGGCCGGTGGAGACACTCGTGCTCATCACTGCCGAGCCGTAACGGTAGACCGTGGCTCGCTGCGAGCCGAGCGAGATTTCGATCCGGCACTCCTCCGGCGACGGGCAGTCACCGATCAGCAGTTGCATGAGGTCGGTATGCTCGGTGCGCGCCGCAAACACCGTCGCCGGCAATTTATGTTTTGCCGTGCCGATGCCGCGTTTCGCGCCTTTCTCCAGCAGCGCCTTGGCGAAGTCGTATTTCCCCATCCCGGCGGCCAGCATCAGCGTGGTCATGCCGGGCTCCTCTTCGAGATAGTGCCGCAGGAAAGTGCGCGGCATGTTTTCCGAAAAGTCTTTTTCCACCGGGCTGTTGAGCGGCGTATTCGGGTCGGCCCCGCACTCCAGCAGGAAGCGGAAGTACTCGAGGTTGTTGCTCAGGAGCGCGTAGGCCAGCATCGGCTGGGCGCGTCCTTCGGGCGTCGGCGCCGCCGGGTGCTTGCTCAGCAGCAGGCGCACCTGCTCCTTCTGGCGCGACTCGATGGCGGAAACCAGCGCCGCGCGGCTAAGCGTATTCCATTCGAGGCTAGCCGGCAGGCGGGTCAGCACCGGCTCCACCAGGCGCCCATCTCCGGCTTCGAAAGCGTGCGCCAGCAGGTCGTGTCCGGGGCAGCATTCGCCCGCGCAGCTCGCCCCGCCCTCGAGCAGCGTGCCGAGCGAGCCGAGCGCCTTGCCGGCGACCGCGTAATGCACCGCCCGGTGCCCGCGCTTATCCACCGCTTCCGCCGCGGCGCCCTGCTGCAAGAGCGCGCGGAGCGATGCGAGATGATCCGAAGCCGCGACCACCATCAGCGGAGTGACACCCTCGTTATCTGCCAGGTTCACATTCACGCCCGCCCGCAGCAACTCATCGAAAAGCCGCCAATCGCGTCGCAGCGCCGCGGTGAGCAGCGCGGTGCGTCCGTCCGGACCCGTGGCGTTCAAATCGATGCCCGCTTTGCGGAAAAGCTCGATCAGCGGCCGGTGCCCCGTCTCCACCGAGCGGACGAAGGCGTCGCCCTTGAGCGAAAGCCCGGCCACTTCGAGATGGGCCAGCGCACGCTCGCGCTCGTTCGGGATGGTCGGCGCGAAAATCGCCGGCAGCCACGTGCGGGTGGCCGTGGCCGCCAAAGGCTCCGAGCGCTCCGCCGCGGCCGCAAGCATCGGCTGCGCGGAAGGCACATTCGGGGAAGCGTCAGCCTGGCTCCAAAGCCAGCATCCGCTGGAAATCGCGACGGCGAAGGTCGCGATCCCAAGCGTCCAAGCGCGTGCTCGAACAAGTGGGGTAGTCATAACCGGACGGAAAGGGTCTTTGGGCGGAGAATCGTATCCGTGGGCGAACGTTGGATGTTCGACGGGAGTTGGCCGGGCGTCAAGGCGAAACCCCGCTTGGCGAAGCTCAGGGCTCGCCCTGACGGTTTCAGTTGCGATCCGCGGCGGCGGCGGAGATAGAGTAGCTTTTGGCAAATGCCGCTTTCGCCTGATTCCCTGCTCTCCCTCCGCGAGCTGCTGCGCTGCCGCCGCGAGCTCCACGCGGAAGAGGTGGCTCGGCTGCTTGCGCCCCTGCCGGAGATGCTCGATCGCGGCGAAGCCGCCTCGGTGGCCTCGCTCATCAACGAAGTGGTGGTCTGCTTCCACACGCCGCCGGCGGGTGGCGTCATGGAGATGGCCAAGCTGCCGGTGACCAGCTGGCCAGGGTTCCGCCTGCTCGCCGAGGAGGAGCAGCAGGACGCCGGGTCCACCATCGTCGGCGGCATCTCCGTCTTGCAGGCGCGCCCATCTTCGCGCCTCGCCGCGCTCGTCTACGAATTGCTCGGCGGGCGGGTCCGCTACAATGAGCTCTTGCAGGGGCGCTACTCGCCGCTGGCGGAGCTGGATGAGGCCGGCAACGACCTGCTCCGCAAGGCGCTTTCCAAGCGCGGCTATCCAGATTGCCGAAGCTTCTGGCGCGAATGGATTGAAACCGTCGTCCCGCCGGCCGCGGAGGCCGAGAGCGCGTCCGCCTGGCAAATCCCGGAGCATCTCCTCGGCTGCGCGCAACCGGGCGAGGTGCTGGAGCTCACGCCGGTGGAGCGTTCGGCGGTGCCCACTCGTCTCGTGGCGCGCGGCGTCTTCAAAATCGGCCGCTCCCGCCGGCTGACCGACCTCCCCACCCGTAGCGCCGACGAAGGCTCCGGCGGAGCGGGGGACAACACCAAGGAGCTCAGCCGCATCCACGTCCTCGCCGAGCGGCTGCCCAATGGCGGGATCGGCCTGCGCGATGGCAATGGGGAGCGCGCCAGCTCGAATGGCTCCGCTTGGAACGAAGCCACCCTGAGTTCGAAAAAGCCGCTGCCGATCGTCGAGCCCGGCATGCTCCTGCTCTCTCCCGCGAGCTGCCGTTACCGGCTGGAAGTGGCGCCTTTCGCTGTGGCGCCCCGCTGGCAAACCGAAATCGCCAACCTCGCCGCTTGGAAAGGCGCCGTGAAAAAAGATCCGTCTCCGCCCACTCTCGGCGCCGTGGTTTTTCGCGCGCCGCGCGGCGCCATGGTGGTGCGCCAGGCCGTGTGGCTCCTCGCGGCGATCGGCGCCGAAATTTTTCCCACCGGCGAATTCGCCTGGAGCGATGAAGACGCGCCTTCCCACGCCTTCCTGCATCGCCACGGCTGCTTCTGGATCGCCAATATCGCCGCGCCGGAGCCCGTGGAGATCGATGGAAACGCGCTCGGCAAAGACCAGGTCGCGCCGCTCGCCCAAGGCCAGGTGATCGAACTGGCCGGGGTCAAGTTTGGCGTGGAAGTGATGTGAGCCGTCCAGCCGCGCTCACGCCGCCATGCGCTCGCCACTCGCCTATCTTTGCATCGCGCTGGGGAGCGCCTTGGGCGGCGTCGCGCGCTTCTGGCTTTCCGAATACCTCGTGCGCCGGTGCGGCGACACCTTCCCATGGGGCACGCTGGTCGTGAATGTCACCGGCGCGTTCGCCATCGGCCTCATCGCGGGGCTTGCCGGGCCCGAGGCGCGCCACGCTGCCGCCTTGAATACGCGGCTTTTTCTCATGGTGGGAGTATGCGGCGGCTACACGACGTTCTCCGCCTTCAGCCTGCAAACGCTCAATCTCCTGCGCGCCGGCGCGGTGCTGCCAGCGGGGCTGAACATCGCCGGATCGATCCTCCTTTGCCTCGTTGCCGTCTGGCTCGGCCTCCTCGCCGGGCAGTTGGCAAATCGCTGAACGCGGCCGACTCACCCGGCGAAACCCACCACGTGCTTCTCGCGCGTGAGCTCCTCAATCACCGCCAGGTGCTCAAACGCCGCCGAAACCGCGTCGCGGGCGTACGGCTCTTTGCGCAGCTCCGCCTGCTCCGGCGTGGCCCCCGGACCGATGATGCCCAGCCCGATCGGCTTGCGCGTGAGCAGTTGCAGATCCAGCAGCGCGCGATGCACCACGTGCCCCATCACCTCACCGTGCAGCGTCTCGCCCTTCTCGATGAAGCCGAGCACCACCAGCATATCGATCGCGCCATCGCGGAGCAGCAAGTCCGCGGTGAGTGGGATTTCATAAGCGCCCGGCACCCGCACCGTTTTCACGACTTCGCCCCCGCGGCGCTGCACCTCCGCCGCGGCCTCGCGGATCATCACGCCGACCACCCCTTCATTGAACGCCGCCGCCAAAATCGCCACGCGCGTGCTCATGCGAAAACCTGAAGGCCAGCTAAGGTGAAGCTCATGCCCCGAGGAATGGCACCATTCGCGCCGGGCGACAAGGCGCTCATGCAGGGCCGATGTCCATTTCCCCACGACAGATGGCGCATCCTGCCGCTGACGTGCCGCAGGCAGCCGGACCAGGAAACCGCGCTCGATTCCGTTCTGCCTTGTCGTAGCGTTGGCGGTTGTTATACTCCGGCGCACTAGGGCATGAGCGCATTCACCGATTTTTTCAAGCGGATCGCAAACCAGATTCAGGAGAGCCCGCGCGAGTTACCCACGGCGGTGCCGATTCCGCACGATCACTGCGACCTTGGCTCCGAGCAAGCGGCGCCGTTTGCCCGCGACGACCACTATTTTCAGGTGCGCGTGAACGAGTTGTACCTGCGCACGAGCCGGCAATGGTTCAAGACCATCGACCCGCTGGTTTTTGTGGTGAGCGAGTTCATCTATGGCAACGAAATGCTGACCGTGCCTTTCGTGGTAGGACCAGCGCTTATCGAAAAGGAAGGGAAGGCCTTGGAAGGGGGCATCCTTCTGCGCGATACCCGCGTGGCCGGGCTGCACCCATACCGGGGCGGCAGGCTTTGTCTCACAGTCGTGCTTTGCGAGACGGTGCGGAAGGACCATGCCCGCGCGCTGCTTAAGGTAGTCGAGAGCGTGGCCGGCGCACTCGACTACGCGACGATGCTCGCGCCTTACCTCAAGATCGGGTCGGTGGTGCTGGATGGGCTCGAGGCCCTGCTCGGCTCCGGCGATACGGTGCCGCTCGTGGCGCTTCGGAAGGAGCTCGATCTCGATGCCAATGACGCGGTCGCTCCGGGCTACTTCGCGCTCATCGATGCACAGACGGTCGATCCCAGCACCCTGTGGGTCCGCAAGGGGCAGCTCCTGCGCGGCGGCTCGCTGGCCAGCGCGGCGCCGCTGACGGACGCCGATTTCGTTCTTTACAGCCTGATGCGCCCGGAAAAAGACGAGCGGAGCGACCTGGATCTCCTGCCGTTCTTCGAGCAGCGGCAGCGGGTGAAGAGCGAGTCGAGCCGCGCCAGCGACGAGGCATACAAGAGCGCGAAGGCGAACATGCTCAGCCTGTACGAGTCGCTCCTGCTCAGCCCCGACCTGACGCGCAAGCAAGCCATCGCCCTGGCGGAAGAGTACGCTGAGGAGATGAAGGCGGACCACGCCCGGGCAGTGCGGTTTTCGCAACTCGGCGGCGCGGAGCATGGCAGCGAAGAAAAGGAAGCCAGCCTCGTGAAGGCGCGAACACGCGCACTCGCCGCGGTCGAGATTTAGGTGCGCTATGAGTTCTCCCGAGACTGCTCCGGTATTTCACGATCTGACGCTGACCATCGATGAGAAGGAGATCACCCTCTCCCTCGCCGTCGATCGCGCAAAAGAGGAAAAGGCGGCGGCCTTTGAAGTCGATCAAGTGATTTTGCTGGCACTCCAGCGCCTGCATTACTGGTTGAACCATTCACTGCACCGGCTGGCCAGCACGCAAGGGCGCGAGAAGCCCTGCCAGGTAGCCGATCTCCAGGCGATGGGCTGGCTCTTGCACGAACTGGTCTTCCGCGGACGCGAGAAAATCCAGGCCCTTTTTTACAAGGCTTACAACGAATTCGAGGCTGCCGCGCGAAAGCCGGGCGCGGACCCGGACACGATGCGGCTGCGGCTCCACCTGGTTCTCGATGGCGCGCGCGCGGAGTTGATGGCGCTCCCATGGGAGTTCTTGTTCGTGCCGCTCGATGAGGGTCGCAAGGGCTTCTTCTTCTCCGGCGAGCGCACCGAGTTGATCCTCAGCCGCTATTCGCCAGACGAGAAGGTCGAGGCGGAGATCAAGCCGCTGCCCAGCCCGCTGAAGATCCTGATCATCATGAGCCGGGCAGGTCCGGAGGGTCTCACCGTGGATTCCGAGGAGGTCGATCTGCTTACGCAGGAGCTGGAAACTCTTTCGACAGAGCAGGGCTCCATGGAGGTGGTTCGCCTGAACGACCCGAGTTATGACAAAGTCCGCGACACGATCGAGGATTTAAGGCCGCACATCGTGCATTACATCGGGCACGGGGAACCGGGCCGGCTCGCGCTGTCCAAAGATCCGCTGGATGCCGACTATGAGTCGAAGCTGAAAGGCCAGCCACAGTTGCGCTGGATCAGCGCCCAGCAGTTCAAGGAACTCTTCAATAAGCCGCCGAAGCCCCGGCTAGTCTTCCTGCATGCGTGCAAGGGCGCGGCCTTCGAGTTTTTTCAAAGCTTGAGCAGCACCGCGCGCGACTTGGTGAATGCCGGCATCCCCGCGGTCGTCGCGATGCAATACAATATCTCCAACGCCGATGCCGCCATGTTCGCGCGGCAGTTCTATGAGAAGCTCGGGGAAGGCGAGAGTATCGACGAGGCGGTGAAAGCGGGGCGGGTCCGCCTCGGCAGCCGCCACCCTGGGCTGGAGCATCCGCGCTTTGGCACGCCGGTGCTCTTCATGCAATGCCGCACCGCCATCGTCCTTCCGCCGCGGCCTCGCGCGAAGGCTCTGGAACGCACCGGCGCGGCCGCGGCCGCCACATCGCTTCCGAGTCCCTCCCGCGGCCCCGCGGCAGCTACTTCAGCGCCGGCACCGAGCCCCCCGGCGGAGACCGCTCCCGCCGTGGGAACGGAATCCGCCACCTTGGCTCCGGTCGAGCTGGCGCCCGCCGGCGCGGCGGGTCCGGCCGCCGGGGCGGGAATTCTGCCGCCATGATCATGAGCACCGCTGCCCTTTACGAGCCGCTGCGCGCCGGCTTTGCCGAGGCCTACGCCACCGCCGCCCGCGTTGGGGCCAACATGCGCGCGGTCACGCACGCGGTGGAGTTTCTGCGCGAGAGTCTCCTGGCCAACGGCGATATCCTCGAGCTGTGGGCCGCCTTCGACGATCAACTTGGCCACGCCTCCACCTCGGCCTTCCAGCCCGCCATGAGCGAGTTGCACGCCCAGTTCGTCGATGTCGCTCTCGGGTCACTCGTCCACGAGGCCGCCGGCGGCGGGGCCAGCGCCTGGTGCACAACCTTCGCCCGCGCCTTCGGTGACGGCAATTGGCGGCATGACCTGCTCCGGGCCTTGAACGCCGCGCAGCTTCCCGCCGTGGCGGATTTGCCCGCGCCCTTCAACGAGCACGCGCGCCTGCAAGCGCTGGAGGAACAGATCGCCTCGGATCGATGGTCCGAGACGTATGACTGGTTTGTCTTCCTCGGACATCATCCAGAGCTCGGGCCGGAGCTGCGCCTGCGCATGCTGGTGATCACCGCGGAAATTCAGCTTTACCATTTCCGACGTCCCAGCCGTGTCCGCGGCTTCCTGGACGAAGCCGCGGCGCTGGCGCCGGAGCATCCCCGCCTGTTGATCGGTCGCGGCAGCCTTCACCTCGAGCTCAATACCCCCCAAGATCTGAAAGAAGCGGAGGATTGCTTCACCAAAGTGATCGCCAGTCGACCGCGCCTTTCCGACGGCTATCTCAACCTCGGTGAGCTCAAGGAACGCGCGGGTGATTTTCCCGCGGCCAAATCGCTCTACCAGGAAGCGATCGCGAATGCGCCTGGCAGCGTCGATGGCTACCGTCGTCTCTACCGGCTCTTCGGCAAGCCGCAGTGGTTTGAATCCCGCGCGGAGCGCCGGGCAGATCTGGCGCGGCGGATGAAAATTCTCCAGGACGACGATGCGGTGCAATGCGTGGAGGAGGGCGGGATGCTGCGCGCCAACGCGCACTGGGAGGAGGCGCGCGCCGCTTACCGCGCGGCCCTCGCGCTCAAACCACGCTTTTTCTCCGCGCATTACGGCTTGGGGCTCTCCTGGCTCGATGAGGCCGCTGACGGGAAAACGCCACCGGAGCGTAGCGTTACTTGTCTCGCTGCGATGAATGAGAGCGTCGCCTCCATCCTGGCGGAGTTCCCGGCGGCGCCCGATGCGCATTGGCTCGACATCTGGGGAAAGGAAACGGCGAAGGATTGGCAGGGGGTGATCCGTCGAATGGAGGCCCTCCGTGAGTTTCACCCGGAATGGGAGCCGGCGACGCGGTTGCGCGCCGCCGCGGCCTGGCGCAATCTCGGCCATCTCGCAGAGGCGCGCACCGAACTGGCTCGCGTCCTCGAACTCGGGGCGGACCACACAAGTCTGCCCTTCGAGCTGAACGAGCTGGGGGAGGCCGCTTATCGCGCGAGCGATCGTGAATTGGCGCACTACGCCTTTGCCGAAGCGCGCCGGCTCCGCGGCGACTCCGCCGAGTACGACTATCTCAATCGCCTTGGCAACCTGAATTTCTGGTTCAGCGAGTATGACGCCGCCGAGGACCATTATCGACGGGCTGCGACGATCAAACCGGACGACGCCGTCTTGCATTCCAATCTGGCCCTTGCTCTCGCTCGCATCGTCCGGGCCGGCCGGCAGGAGGAAGTCGTCCGCGAGGAAGTAGCCGCGCTGCTTGAGGCACAGCGGCTCGTCCCCACGGAGCTGGCCTATGCGGAACGCTTGGCCGATGCCCGCCGTCGCCTCGATTTCCTGACCCGCTATGGCGAAACCGCCCTCGCCTATAAACATACCGGCATCCTCGTTCGCGTGCTGCTCTCGCCGGAACTGGTGCCTCTGATCGCGAAGGAGGGACCGACCGGGCTCGCACCGGACGTTCTCGTCTCCATCGAGGAGGTGGGAAACCGCATTCGGCGCGAGGCCGGGGTGATTGCGCAAGGCTGGCTCTTCTCAGGCTTTGCCAGCCTCCACTGCGACATGATGTACATCAATGTCCTGAACGAAGCCCCGAGCGTGGAGACGCTGTCCCCCGGAGACGCCCAGGGCCGGGTGACGCAGATGATCGAGCGTACCGAGTCGGCGATGCGGCCCTTCCTGGCGCAATTCGTCAGCCATCAAGACACGGTCGCCGCCTTGGAAGCCATCACCTCACCCGCGAGCCGCGAAATTGTAAGCGAGCCTCGCCGGCTGACTGCGTTCGTGCGTTTCTTACGCGGCGTCGTCGCTGGTGGGGCCTCCATCGCCGACCTTGCGCCGCTCGTGGAGCACTTCGCCCCGCCAGCGCATCTTCCCTCCGGCGCGGGCGAACGCTGGCCGGCGCGCACGTGGGAAGACCCGCTGCCCGGCGTCGATTTTACGGTCATGATTGGCCGTGAATTGGCCGCGCAAATGGAGGCGGCAAAAGCTGAACTAGAGCAATTGCGCATGTCCGTCCTGGAACTCGCCGGGGTGCTCCTCCCCCTCGTGACCGTTCGCGAGGACCACGAGTTGCCGCCGTTCGGCTTTCGCATGATCCTCGACGGCGAGCCTCTCATTTCCCAAGACGGCCTCCACGACGGCGAACTGTGGGTCGCACAGCCGCCGGACCAGCTGCCGCCGGAGTGGAAGGCGCAGCCCTATGCCAATTTCACCGGGACTCCCGGCGCCATCGTGAGCGCCACAGTTCCGGAGGTCGAGGAACGCTTCCCCGGGGTGTCCACGCGCACGCCTTCCGCCTACGCGAGTTACGAGCTCGGCGTCGCGTTGACGAGAGTGATGGCAAGCTTCATCGATACCGCGCAGGTCGAGCATCGTCTGGCCCTGATCGCTTCCTCGCATCCCACCCTCGTGAAATCCGTCAGAACTCAGTTCACCTGCGCGGAAGTGGTGGAACTGCTGCGCCAGCAACTGGGGCGTGGCCGCTTCTTGCGCAGCTTCGCGCATGCGCTGGAAGATCTGCTCTCCTCCGAAGCGGTCGCGGAATGAGCCGGTCGGGCCCACGCGGTTTGAGTCGCTCCACCTCCAGGGCTCACCGCCATTTATCCGAAAACCCGGAACGCGGACCAGCCTCCTGTTCAACGCCAGGCTTGCACCGCGCCGCGCTCCTTCTCTATCGGGAGACATGAACTTTTCTCCGCAGCGCGCGGTCTCCGTGACCACCGGCGCGATCCAAAACCTGCGCGCTTTCGTGGGACGCGGAGCGAAAGTCAGCGCGCCGATCACCGCCGTCTGCGGCGCCATCGCGGATCTCGCCTCCACCATCGGAAAATTCTCGTTCTACCTGCTGGTCCTCTCGCTCGTCACCGCGCTGGTTTCCGGCACGCTTTGGTTCGTCCGCTACCGGCGCAATTTTCTCGCCGCCGCCGCCGATGGCAAACTCGACTCCGCGGAGCTCGCGGAGATCGGCGAGCGCAATGTCTGGTCGGTGCTCTTCGCCTTTTCCGTAGTGGCCAGCGTGGTGATGGGCGGCTTCGTCATCGCCGAAAAGATGTCCGGCGGCGAAGATAAAGGTGTGATCGCCACGGTGGTGCCGGGCATGGACAAAGTGCAGGAGGTGCTCTTTCGCGTGGAGAAAAAGCTCGATGACGTGAAGGCGGATACCACCGCGCTGCGCCAGGATTCCAGCGCCACGCGCCAGGACACCGCCCGCATCGCCGCCTCCGTGGAGGAGATCGCGCGCCGCTTCGATTCGCTCTCCTCCACCGGCGGCCTCATCCCCAACGCGCAGACGCCTGAGGCGCATTACCACAATGCGCGCATCCACGAGCTCGGCGGAAATTTCGCCGCCGCGCGGAAGGAATACACCGAGTTCCTCACCGCCAATCTCGAGGTGCTGGATCCGTGGCAGACCTTCGCCACCATGCTGAAAGCGCAGGAAGGCCGCGCCGGCGCCGTCGAGACCATCCGTTACTTCGGCGACAAACTGAAACCGCCCACCGTCTCGTATCTCGTCACGCTCGCCCTCCTCGAGGAGCGCGATCAGCGCCTGCTCAAGCTGCAAGCGCTCGCATTGGAGCACCCCGGGTACGGCCCCACCGCCTGGCTGCTCAGCCAGGAATTTTCCGAGGCGCGGCGCGGCGACCAGACCCTCTCCGACCAGCGCAGCGAAAAGGAATGGCTCGAGCGCTTTCGCGAGGCCCATGCCGCCGGTCGCGTCGAGCGCTTCTTCCTCGATAAAAAGGAGGCCCAGCGCTGGGCCGACGCCGCCGAGGCCCGCTGGGCCAAGCTCTCCTCCACGCCTACCCGCGTGCTCGATAACCCCGTGACCATGATCGCGCAGCAGAGCGGCGGCGGCTGGGCGGCGATCTTCACCCTCAGCGATTTCAAGGCGAAAGAGCTCTTCTACCAGCTCGATGGCCAGGGCGATTTCCAGTCCACCGGCCACCTCCCCTACGTGAATCCGCAAACCGGGCTCCCGATGATCAACACCAACGTGCCTCTGCCCAATCTCGCCCCCGGCGAGCACACCCTCCTCGTCCGCTACCGCGACAAAAACGAGCAGATGAACGGCCCCTACACGCTCAAGTTTTCCACCGGCGACCAGCAGATGGCGCAGGGCAAAATGATGCTCAACGCCAGCGCCGGCTCCTGGCTCGCCTTCCGCGACTACGACGGCCGCGTGCTCCTCTACTTCAGCGGCCTCATGTCCTACCGCCCCCTCCTCAAGGAAGTGCGCTACTCCATCAACAGCGAGGCCCTCGACAAAACCTTCAAGTTCAAGCCCAGCGACAAAATGTTCGAGGTCGGCGACGAAGTCTACCTCACCGTCCCGCGCGACAGCACCTACGCCGTCGTCCAGGTCACCTTCAAGGACGGCACGAAATCGAGCGTGCAAAAAGTCATGCGCGCCAAGTAGCGCGACGCTTGTTCGCCAGCCGCCCCTGCGCGATGCTTCTCGCGAGCTGAGATGAAAGACCACCGCCTCATCGACGAACGCAGCCTGGCTTTCCATCGCCTCATCTCCGCAAAATTGCGGCAGCAACCCGATCTCGTGGAAAAAGCGCGGGGCAATATCGCGCGCTGGCTGAAGATCTGTTCCGCCGGAGTTGAGCCAACCCTCCTCGAGTGGCAAGGCGTCCTCGCCGGCTCGTTCGATCAAATCGTCGCTCAACTCGAAGCGACCGATGAGCGCGCCACCCGCTTGCGCCAGTCGAGTCCCTTCACCGGCATCCTCACGCAATCCGAGCGGCTGAAAATCATCCGCGAGTTCCAAGCCCGTGAATCGGCAGCAGCTTGAGCACATCATCCGCGCCTCCTCTGGCAACGCGGATACTGGCGACATCGTCGTCATCGGCAGCCAGGCAATCCTCGGAACCTATCCTGACGCGCCGCACGAATTGCTCGTTTCAATGGAAGCCGACGTCTTTCCGCGCGACCGCCCGGAAGACTCAATCCTGATCGATGGCGCCATTGGCGAAGGCTCGCTCTTTCACGATACCTTTGGCTACTACGCGCACGGCGTCGATGAAACCACCGCCACCCTTCCCGCCGGCTGGCGCGAGCGCCTCGTCCCGATCCACAACGAAAACACGCGCGGCGCCACCGGCTGGTGTCTCGAAGTCCATGATCTCGCGGTGAGCAAGCTCGTCGCTGGCCGTGAGAAAGACCTCTCCTTCCTCGCCGCGGCTTTTCGCCACCGGCTCGTTGCGCTCGAACGAGTGCGCGAGCGACTCGCGCAAACAAATCTTCCGCAAGCATCACGCGAACTGGCCGCGAACCGGTTGGATCGACTTACGAACGCACCTTAGCCAGCTCCAAAATATCCGCGCTGCCCCTTCGCGCGGCGCCGGTTTTCCAGAAATTATGGAAAATTCACCGCCCGGCACGCCCGCTGCTAATGTCTCTCCCATGATCACCCTTACGCGTATGGCTGCTGAACCCGACGAGGCTTCCGAGGAAGCCCTTTCCGCCCTCACCGCCTCCGCTCCTTCTCATTGCTACTCGATCACCGTCTTCACCCAGCGCTGGAAAGAGGTGCGCGATTTTTACGTGAACCTGCTCGATGCCCACGTGCTCAGCGAGCGCACCGAGCGCTACTGCGAAATGGAGCTCGGCGGCGTGCCGCTCACCCTCCGCCAATGCGAGTACGGCGAAATGGTCTCCTACTTCCATCTCTACCTTTCCATGAAGTCTCGCGCCAAGGTGCTCAACGAGCTGCGCCAGCGCGGCATCATCGTCACCTCCGTCGGGCCGTACACGAATTTCCGCGACCCCGAGGGCCGCGTCATCAAGCTCTCCGAGGAAAAGACCGTCGTAAGCTGAACGGCGCCCAGTCATTACGATTTTGGCACGTGCGCGGCGCACGTTTCCGGTGGCGGCGCGCGCCGGAGTGGTCTTAGATTGTGGGCCATGTCTGAAACCCCTGTCCCGCGTCCCGCCGCTCCCGCTCCGCATCCGAACGTTTTGCTCGCCGATGTCGAGATCAAGGGCACCATCGTTTTCGAGCAGAGCCTCATCAATCACGGCAAGATCGACGGCGAAATCCTTACTCCCGGCAGCCTCACCGTCGGCAAAACTGGCAGCGTTCTCGGCGATATCCAGGCCGGCTCGGTCGCGATCCACGGCTCCGTGAATGGCAACGTCTCCGTGAACGATCGCTGCGAGCTGAAACGCGACGCCCAGCTCATTGGCGATCTCGAAGCCCCGCGCCTCACCATGGAGGAAGGTGCCACCTTCGTCGGCCGCGCCAACGTCACCCCCACCGCCCAGCCCGGCCTGGCGATCCCAAATCGCTCGGCGCGCCGGAGCTAGACTAGGGGCGGCCCCGGGGAGGAGCCGAAAGCACGGAGTCTTGGGTAGGGTGGTGCGTCCCGCCCGCCCGAAAGCCCGGAGAACCACCACGTGTCGATGGCACGCTGCCCGAGTTGGCGCAGCGCTCCTTCGGCGGCCACCTTCTCTCGTCGTTAAAGATCTGCTCCTCCGGCGGTGGAGCGGCCTCCGGCGGATGCCGGAAGAACGAAGAACCAAGAACCAAGAACCGCCAACGCAGCCCGAGTTGCGCTCGCCTCGCGACCCTGCTTCAATCAATCCTGGATGCCCTCCGCAAAGCGGCCCCCAAAAAAAACCCGCGCCCGCGCGTCCAGAACCCAGAGCGACCTCGACCGCGCCGTCGTCGAGGCCACCGAGCGCGAGCAGGCCCGCCTCGCCCAAGCGCTGCACGACACCGTCTGCCAAAGCATGAGCGGCCTCCATCTCATGGCGCGCCTGCTCACCCGCAAAGCCGGGGCCCGCTGCCCCGAGCTCGTCCCAGACCTTAAGGAATTCGGCGACCTCCTCGAGCAAGCCGCCGGAGAGCTGCACACCCTCGCCCAATGGCTGCGCCCCACCGGCTCCGCGCACCCCGGCCTCGTCTCCGCCCTCACCGAGCTTGCCGCCGCCAGCTCGGAGAAAATCCCCTGCACCTTCGAGTGCCCGCGCCCCGTCTCCCTCCGCGACCGCTACGCCACCCTTCAGCTCTACCACCTCGCCCAAAATTCCGTCGCACTCGCCTTGCGCCACAAAGACGTCACGCGCATCACCCTTTCCCTCGGCGTCCGCGACGAGCAAGTCGAGCTCACCATCTCCTTCGATGGCGCGCCTTTCCCCACCTCCGGCGCCCTGCCCCTCGATCTGCTCCGCCAGCGTGCCGGCGCCGCCGGCCCCCAGCTCACCCTCGAATCCACTCCCAAGTCCGGCGCCATCATCCACTGCCGGCTCCCCCTCCCCAACGCTTGACCCCAAGGAGCGCCGACGGCCCCGTCGCCGATGCCACGGTCGGCGCCCATCTCCAAAAGCACGCGCCGCGGGAGGGCGAGCGTCCCCGCGAGCCTCGTCAAAAACGAGCGCAGCTAGCTGTCCTACCACGCGGCGCCCGTCCTCCCACCACCGCAGCCACCCTCCGGCTTCGTGAGGCCACGCTACCGCCGCAGCCACTTCTCCGGCAAAAACTCCTCCCTCGCCTTCCCATCGAAACGCACCACCACGCGCTGTCCCCGCACCTCCGCTTTGCTGGCGAGGAACACCGACTCCGGCGGCTCGGCCGCGGCGGTCCCGCTGCCGAAATAAAAGTACCCGATCTCACCCGCCTCGGGATGTCCCGGATCCGCCAGCTCGCGCCGGTCCGCGAGGAAATCGGGCGCCAGCTCTTCGAGCGTCGCCGGAAGTTTCCCCCGCACCGCGGCGAAGGCCTGGCACGCATTGTAAATGCGCTTGGCCTGCACCAGCGAGCGCTGGCGTTCCAGCTCGCCGGGGCTCGGCCGCAGCATCTTCCAGGTGAGCGGCACCAGCACGCTCAGCAGAATCGCGATCCCCAGCAACGCGGCCCCGACCGCGATTTTCCACACGAGCGTATGCCCCGGCTTTCGCGCGGGCTCCCCGGAACTCGGCTCTGCGCTCGGCGGCATCGGTGAAACTCCGCGCTAAGCCGGCACCGGCGCTTTCTCCGGCGAGCCGGCTTTCAGGATGTTGCGCACAAAGCCCTGCCCCAAATCCCAGAGCGGACCCGGAAATTTGCGGCACTCCGTGAGCACCGCATCGAGCGCATTCACAAAGCGGGCGATCTCCGGCTCCCCGATGATCAGCGGCGGAATGATCTTGATCAGGTCCATCCCGTGCCCCGCTACCAGCGTGAGGATGCGGTGCTTTGTATACAGCGCCGTCACCAGCATCTGGCTGAAGAGCTCTTTTTCCAAGGTGTGCAGCAGCTTCCACCCCATCTTCATCCCCAGCTCGCGCGGCTCGTGAAATTCGATGCCGATCATCAGCCCCAGCCCGCGCACCTCCTTGATCAGCGAATGCTTGCCTTGCAGCTCCCGCAAGCGCCGGATCAGCTCCGCGCCATTTTCGCGCGCGCGCTCCACCAGCTTTTCCTCCTCTATCACCTGCAGCGTGGCCAGCCCGCACGCCATCGAAAGATTGTTCCGCCCAAACGTCGACGAGTGCACCACGCACCGCTCCAGCTTCGAGAAAGTCTTCTGGTAAATCGCCCGCCGCGTCACCACCGCCCCCACCGGCACATACCCGCCGCTCAGCGATTTCGCCACCGTCACGATATCCGGCTCCAGCCCCCAATGCTCGAAGCCCCACCAGGCGCCCGTGCGCCCGAGCCCCGTCTGGATTTCATCGCTCACCAGCAGCGTCCCGTACTGACGGCAAAGCCGCTGCGCCTCATTGTAAAAGCCATCTGCCGGGAAATGCAGCCCCTTCCCCTGCACCGGCTCGAACACCAGCGCCGCCACCTCGCGCTTCGCCAGGCGCTGCTCCAGCGCCGCCAGATCGCCCAGCCGGATCCGCTGCGCCCCCTCCAGCAGCGGCCCAAACCCCTCCTGGAAATGCTTGTTCCCCATCAGCGACAGCGCCCCGTGCGTGAGCCCGTGAAACGCCCCCTCGAACGAAAGCAGCCCCGCCCGCCCCGTCGCCGCGCGGGCAAACTTGATCGCCCCCTCCACCGCCTCCGCGCCCGAGTTGCAAAAGAAAATCGCCTCCAGGTGCGGCGGCAGCTTTTTCAAAAGCGCCTCCGCCAGCAGCCCCGAGAGCAGCGAGCAATCCATCTGCACCATGTTCGGCAGGTCCAGCTCCAGCGTATCCCCGATCGCCTGCTTGATCGCCGGATGGTTGCGCCCGATATTGTACACGCTGTACCCGCTCAGAAAATCGAGATAATCGCGCCCCTCGCGATCGAAAAGGTAAGCCCCCTCCGCGCGCGCGTACACCTGCGCGAACCCAATGATCCGCTGCACCGAAACCAGCGTGGAATTCAGATGGCGCTCATGGAGCGTGTAGTTCTCCCCCAAGCGCTCCTGCACCGCTTTTTTGACATCGAATGGCATGCGGCGCGTACCGTAGGCCCTTTGCGCCCTTTTGCGAGCCCGAAGCGCCCCGAACCAGACGCCGATAAACCTAATGAGCGCCCCCGCCGCCGCGCAACCGGGCCTTGGGTAGGGCGGGCGTCCCGCCCGCCGGGTCAGGCGTCTCGCCTCACCCATCGAGCCACGCAAACCTGTCCTATCCCCAACCCCCGCCCCGCCCCCCCTTTCCCGCCTACGCAAAACGATCGGCCCCGATCTCCCTTCCCCGCAAAAGTTCCCGAGCATCGCGACGGGAGGGCGAGCGTCCCCGCGAGCCGGGCAGGACGGTGCCCCCCGTGGCAGGATGGCACCTCAAACGTCGTCAGACGACACCCTCTCGCCCCCGCGTGCCTTGGGGAGCGCGACCGCCCCGGTCGCCGTGTCGGGCGCCCCGCCCGGCACCTCAAACGTCGTCAGCCGCCCGCTACCCAATCCGCGTGCCTTGGGGAGCGCAGGCTTCCAGCCTGCCCTGGCCGGCATCCTGCCGGCCAGACCGTGCGCGTGACACACCGGCGCGGCACCTCGCTCAGGTGAAACGCGGGCTCCTTGAGGTCGTGGCGGCCCCGCGCGGGTTCAGCCTTCGGGTGCCGGTTCGCCCGCGCGGCGCGTTCTTCCGTATCCCGTCCGCGCGCGACGCGGCAGGATGCCTGCCGCTCCCCAAGGGGCGTGCTTTCCGTCTTTTTCGTGGATTTCGGAGCCGTGTTTTTCTCGGCTCGAGCGGCGCGGAGGCGTCTCTCGGACGTTTGGGCGCCGGGGATTTTCAGCCACGAAAAGCACGAAAGTCACGAAAAAGACGAAAAGAGGGAGCGGGCTTTCGCGTCTGGCGCGAGGGTGTGGGCCGGCGGACCTTCGATCGGCCCGGCGAGGCGCCGGCCCGTACGACCGAGGCGGTGGCGCTCCCAATGCCCAAACGTCCGGCACTCCACGCGCCTTAACGCTCAACGCCGGGCGGCGCTCCGCCCGGCGGAGTCACGCCTCGCACTCGCGCAGGACGTCGAGGGCGATTTCGAGGTCGGGCGAACCGAGGCGGGTGTAGAGGTCGACCGCGCGGCGGGCGTGGGGAAGGGCCTCGGCGGCTTTGCCCTGCCGCACCATGGCTTGGGCGAGAACGTGGGAACAAATTGCGATCAATTCCTGGCGGCCTACGGCTTCGGATAAGGGGAGGGCCTCGCGGGCGAGGGTCTCGGCGCCCGGCCAGTCTTGCTGGTCGAGCGCGAGCGCTGCCAGGTTGCCGGTGTAGATGGCCACGCCCTCGGCATTATCGGCAGCGCGGGCGACGCATAGCGCTTCGCGAAAATCCCGCTCGGCGCCGGCGTAGTCGCCGGAGAGGCACTCGGCGTCGGCGAGGTCATTCAGGCAGATGGCTACATCGATGCTTTCCGGCGCGCGGGTGCGATGCACCTCCAACGCCTCCTGAAAAGCGGCGATGGCTGCGGGGTAATCGCGCTTTAAACGGCGCCCGAGGCCGCGCAAACGGACGGCTTTGGCGCGCTCGCGATCACCGGCATGGGCGCATTCCCAGTGCTCCGTGGCGCGATCGGCGCAGGCTAGCAGCGGCTCGGCTTGCTGCCGCAAATCGTACAGCCAGCCGGCCTGGTAGGCGCGCCAGCCAGCACTCCGGTGATCGCCCGCCGCGAGCGCTTTGGCTTCTGCCTGGTGCAAGAGCGAGAGCAGTTCATCCCAGCGGCCGGTGAAATCGAGGAAACGCAAGAATGCGGCGCAGACGGTCTGGAGCCGCGCATTCGGGCCGGCGAGGAAAAGCGGCAAGGAGGGCGAGACGGTGGGCCAGGCGGCATCGAGCACCGGGAAGCGGCTGTGTTTTTGATAGCCGTTTTGTTCGACGAGCAGGTAGGCGCGCGCTTTGAGCCGGCGGGCGGTTTTGGCGATGGCGGCGGGGCGCTGATGGCGCAGGAAGGCGGCGACCATCGGGACGATGGCGAATTCGCGGTCGTGGAGGCCGGGGAGGGCGAGGGCGCGGTTGGCGAGGGCGTTGAGGAGGGGAAGCGCTTGTTCCGGAGTGAGGCGGGCGATCTCGGCGAGGGCTTCGACGGGGATCGGCTGGGCGGGATGGGTGAGCGCGGCGAGGAGACGGAGTTCCTCGTCGGAGAGGGATTTGACGAGGTCTTCGAAGATGAAGGCGAGCGGGTCGTTGCCGGGCGGGCAGGTGCGGAGGTGGGCGAGGGCTTCGCGGAGGGTGCGGCAGGGGCCGGCGCCGACCTGGCCGGCCACCCAGCGGATGAGGAGGGCGTTGCCACGGGTTTCCTGCCAGAGGGCGAGGCGGTCGGGCTCGGAGGATTCCGCGAGGAGCGGCTGGCGGCGCGCGATTTCCTCGAGCATTTGCAGGGCGGAGGCCTGATCGAGCTGGGCGAGCGGCAGGGAGAGGAGGCGGTTGGCGGCGAAGCGGCGGCTGGTGAGGAGCGCTTTGCAGTCGGCGGGGAGGTACTCGAGGAAGGTGAAGAGCTCGTCCTGCTCGGGCTCGGAGAGGGTTTCGAGGTTGTCGAGGACGAGGAGGGTGCGGCGGCCGGCGAGGGAGTCGCGCAGGAGGCGGGCGCGCTGGTCGGGCGGGGCCTTGGGGATCTCGGGCAGCGCGAGGAGGCGGGCGATTTCATCGAGCATCTCCAGCCAGGAGTGGAGGGCGAAGCCGCCGAGGGCGCGCAGCTTGTCGTCGTATTGCTCGCGCTCTTTCCGGGAGACGAAAACGATTTGCGCGAAGTGGGCGGGCGGGCAGGCGAAGGCGGCGCGGACGGCCAGGGCGGTTTTGCCGCGGCCGCCTTCGCCCTCAATGAGGGTGCCCCAGGTGCGCGTGGCGGGATCGAGGGCGCGGGCGATTTCGGCCAGCTCGTGCTCGCGGCCGAAGAAGGGCTGGAGGCGGGGGAGGTTGTTGGGGATGGCGGTGGTGAGCGGGGTGGGATCGGCTGTTTTGACCGCGCGCTGGCGGCCCCGGAAATCCAGGTCGTTGGCTTTGAGGCGACCGACGATGAGTGCGGCGGCTTGGGCCGGAGTTTTCTGGTCGAGCTCGACGAAGCCGGCGTTGCGATAGAGGCCGGTGATTGTTGCGCGATCGAACCGGCAGAGCATCACGGCCTCCCCCTTGCGCTCCATGATGAGCGAGTGAATGGCGCGCCATTCAAGGCCGGGCCATTCCTTTCGACGGTAGTTTTTGCAGAGCACCACGACGATCAAGTCGGACTTCTTGTGGTAGAGCTCCGGAAGTTTGAGGCCGAGATCGGCAATGGCGAATTCTCCCTCGAAATATTTGTCGTAAAGGATGTGCGCCTTGCCGAAGCGCCGCGCGAGGATGGCGGCGACTTTCTCGACAAACTCGCGCTTCTCTCCCGCGAAGGAGAAGGCGATGCGGAAACGTTTGCCGGGAGCGCTCATGCAGGGGGCCGATTCACCGTGCCACGAGAGGTGTGTTGCGGATTTTACGCGCGCGGGCAAGCTTCGCGGCGCGGAGGGGGGCGATGGGGCGGCACGGCGGTGCCCCGCGCGGGGGGAACGCCGGGAGTTTTCGGCCACGAAAAGCACGAAAGGCACGAAAAAGACGAAAAGCGGGACCGGGCTTGCGCGTCTGGCGCGAGGGCGTGGGCCGGCGGACATTCGATAGGCCCGGCGAGGCGCCGGACCGTGCGACCGAGGGCGGTCGCGCTCCCCAAGGCCCATGCGTCCGGCACTCCACGCACCCTCACGCTCAACGCCGGGCGGGCGGCCCCCGGCGAAGTCACGCCTCGCACTCGCGCAGGGTGTCGAGGGCGTGTTTGAGGTCGGGCGAGCCGAGGCGGGTGTAGAGGTCGACCGCGCGGCGGGCGTGGGGCAGGGCCTCGGCGGCTTTGCCCTGCCGTAGCAAGGCTTCGGCGAGGCGGCGGGAGTCCTCGGCGATTAATTCCCGGCGGCCTACCGCTTCAGACAAGGGGAGGGCCTCGCGGGCGAGGGTCTCGGCGCCCGGCCAATCTTGCCGGTCGAGCGCGAGCTCAGCCAGGTTGCCGGTGCAGTAGGCCACGCCCTCGGCGTCATCAACAGCGCGGGCCACGCGCAACGCCTCGCGATAATCCCGCTCGGCGCCGTCGTAGTCGCCGGATAGGCGCTCGGAATCAGCGAGGTCGTTCAGGGCACTGGACACGTCGCGGCTGTCCGGAGCGCTGGAGCGATACAGCTCCAGCTCCTCCTGGAAGGCGGCGATCGCCGCGGGGTAATTGCGCTTCAATTTGAGCCCATGCCCGCGCAACTGGAGGGCAGTGGCACGCTCGTAATCGCCGGCGCGGGCGCGCTTCCAGTGCTCCGCGGCACGATCGGCGCAGGCCAGCAGCGGCTCGGCCTGCTGCCGCAAACGGTACACGTACCCGGCCATGTAGGCGCGCCAGCCAGCCTTCTCGTAATCGCCTGCCGCGAGCGCCTTGGTTTCCGCCTGCTGCGAGAGCGAGAGCCATTCGTCCCATCGTCCGGTGAATTCGAGAAAGAGCCGCAGCGCCGCGCAGACGGTCTGGAGCCGCGGCTTCGGGCCGGCGAGGAAAAGCGCCAAGGCGGGGGAGACGGTGGGCCAGGCGGCATCGAGCACCGGAAAGTGGTCGTGCTTTTGGTAGCCGTTTTCCACGATGAGTGCGTAGGCGCGCTTTTCGAGCCGGCTGCCGGTTTCCTGCACCACGTCGGGCCGGGCGCGACGCAAGAACTCGGCGACCATCGGCACGAGGGAGAAGGCAGTTTCCTCCTGGTCCGGGATCACGAGGGAGCGGTTGGCGAGGCCGGCCAGGGCGGTCTCGACCTGATCTGTGGAGAGGAGCGGCGGCTGATCCGTTTCGACGGGTGGCGGGGCTAAGTGCGGGGCGAGATCGCCAAGCTCGGCAATCTCTTCCAAGCGCTCTTCCTCGGCCTTCGAAAGCGGCTCGGCGAGCTGGCGAATGTTCGCCACCGTGGCCGGGAGGGTGAAGTAGGTGAGGGCGCAGAGGACTTTGGTTTCCAGCTCGGTGAACTCGGTGGCGAGGTCGCCGAAGATGAATTCGAGCGGGTCGTTGTCGGGCGGGCAGGTGGTGAGGAAGTGGAGGGCGTCGGTGAAGGTGCGGCAGCTTCCGCGGCCGAGCTGGCCGGCCACCCAGCGGAGGAGGAGCGGTTTGCCGCCGGTCTGCTGGTAGAGGGCGGTGCGCTCGGCTTCGCTGGTGCGGGCGAGGAGCGGGTTGCGCCGGGCGAGGTCGTCGAGGAACTCGAGCGCGGGGGCGAGCTCGAGTTTTTCGAGGATGAGGGTATCGGCGCTGGAGCCGATGCGGCGCCGGCTGGTGAGGATGGCTTTGCACCCCTGTGGCAGGCGCTTGACGAAGGTGAAGAGGTGGTCGCGATCGGTTTTCGGCAGGGCCTCGAGGTTGTCGAGGATGAGGAGGGTTTGCGTGGGGCGCAGTGCTTCCAGGAGGAGCCGGATGCGCTGGTCCTCGGGCGCTTTGGCGAGATCGGGGAGGCCGATCTCGCGGCCGATTTCGGTGAGCATCTCGAGGAAGGCGGGGACGAGGGCGCCGCTGATCTGGATCACGCCGTCGTCGTCCATCTCGCGGTCTTTCACCGAGACGAAGACGATGCGCTGGAAGTCTCCGGCGGGGATCTCGTAGGCGGCGCGGACGGCGAGGGAGGTCTTGCCCATGCCGCCGGGGCCATCGATGAGGGCGCCCCAAGTGCGGCTCTCGGGATCGAGGGCTTCGCGGATGGCAGCCAGCTCCTTTTCGCGCCCGAAGAAGGATTGGAGGCGGGGGAGGTTGTTGGGGATGGAGGATTTCGGGGGAGTGCTCGCGGCCGGCACGGGAAGCGTGTAGATGTCGAGGGGGAGGCCTTCGTTGAGGGCGAGGCGCTGGAGAATGCAGTCGGCGGCTTGGCTGGGGCTGAGGTCGTCGAGATCCGTATATCCGGCGAGGCCTTGCAAGCCCTGGCCTTCCACTCGGTCAAAGCGGGTGAGCATGACTTCGCCGGCCTTGCGCTTCTTCAGCAATCCAAAGATGGCGTTCCACTCGAGGCCGCACCATTCCTTGGTTTGGTAGTCGCGGCACAGGACAGCGACGACGAGATCGGCCTCCTTGCCGTAGAGTTCCAAAAGATAGAATGCGAGGTCGCTGCGCGAGAACTCAGGGCCGTGGAATTTGTCGTAGAGGATCGCCTCTTTGCCGAGCCGCTCCGCCAGAAGGTCGGCGACCTGTTTCACAAAGTCGCGCTTTTCCCCCGCGAAAGAGAAAGCGATGCGAAAACGTTTGTCCGAGGTGCTCATGCGAGGGGGCCGAATCACTATGCCACCGGAGGTGTCTCGCCGATCGGGCGCGCGCGGGCAAGCCTGCGGGCGCGACGACACGAAGAAGGCAGCCCC
>CAWEPO010000002.1:0-1995924 GCA_963811035.1 uncultured Verrucomicrobiae bacterium | reverse complement strand
ACGACCTTCGCGGGTTAGCCGGCGTCTAACTCTCTGAGGCTGTCTCGCCACTGCTCGCTTGCCGTTCGCCAGAGCGGAGGCGGGCGTATAATGAAGGCTCACAACCAATGCGCCGCCTGCTTCTCACCGTTGCACTCTCGGTCGTGATCGCCGCTCCTGCCGTCGCGCAGCAGCCGTTGAAGCTCAGCTTTCAGGACGGCCGCGTGTCGGTGGATGCCACGGCGGTACCGGTGCGCACGATCCTCACTGAGTGGGGCAAGGTCGGCGGCACGAAGATCGTCGGCGCCGAGCGCATCACCGGCGCGCCGATGACCGTGAAGCTGGTCAACGTCACCGAAGCGCAGGCCCTCGAAACGATCTTGCGCAGCGTCGCCGGCTACATGGCCGCGCCGCGCAACGGCGCCACGCACCGGTCCGTCGATGTACGACCGCATCCTCGTGATGGCGACGTCGTCCGCGCCCGCGCCGGCCAATGCCGCGCGCCCGTCGCCGGCAGCAACCGAACGCGTTCGCCGGCACGCAGCGTTTCGTTCCGCCGCGCCAGCAGCGCCGAACAAGCGGAGCAGGACGAGATCGACGAGCCGGACGAGAATCCGCCGTACCGCCGGTGTTCACGTTCCCGCAGCCGGGCCAGAACAGTGGCTTCCGAGCAGCCGGCGCAGTTCACGAACGCGCCCGGGAGCGTCGCGCAGCCGGGCATGATCGTCCCGCGAACGCCGCAGACGATCACGATCAATCCCGCGCAGACGCTCCCGGCCAGCCGCAGATGCCGGTCGGCGTCTCGCAGCCCGGGCATGATGGTGCCCGCCGCCGCACGCCGCCGCCGCCAGGCGATGATCCGCCGCCGCGGCGGCGGCAACTGAATCCGCCGTAGCATCGGCTGCTGTCACGCCGTAAGTTCCCCTGTACAATTGAGCTTCCCCGCAGCTCAATTCGTACATGGCGGATATCGAACGCTTCACTCCTGACGATCGACGCGGCATCGAGCAGCTTCACAGGCGCACGCTTGGCAACGAAGCGGCCGATCGCCTGCGGCTGCATTGGGACTGGGCGCGCCGCAATCCGGCCAACGGCGTCGAGCCGCCGTACTGGGTGGTGCGCGAAGGCCCGACGCTGATCGCGGCGTCGCCGCTGATGCCGGTCAAGGTCTCGATCGCCGGCACCGAAGTCGCCGGCACGTGGAGCTCCGATCCGCTCGTGGTCGCCGAGCGCCAGCGCCAGGGCCTCGGCGGATCGCTGCTGCGCGCCTGGGATCGCGGCACCGGCGTCGCGCTCGGCGCGGCGCTCTCGAACGCGACGCGCGGCCGCCTCGATGAGATGCGCTGGCCGAAGGCGCAGCCGCTGCCCTGCCTGGTCAAGCCGATCAGCCGCCGCGCGTTCCGCATTCCGACCTGGCCGGTCGCGATCAATCGCCTGGTCTCGGCGATCACGCTGCCGCTGGTGCGCGTCGTGTCGCGCAGCCAGCCGCTCAAGGAAGAAGTCGAGGTCGTGCGGCGATTCGATGCGCGGCGCCGATCGGTTGTGGGAGCAGCTGGCGGGGCGCTTCGCGCTGGCGGTGCGCCGCGACTGCGCGCTACTTGAACTGGAAGTACGCCGAGCCGCCGCACGTCCGCTACACGATCGCGTTGCTGCGGCGCGGCGACGAAGTCGAAGGCTACGTGGTCTATCGGCATCTGCGCGAGCCGCAGGGACGCGTCACGCAGATCGTCGATCTGGTCGCCGATCCGTCCGACGAGCGCGGCATCAAGACGCTGGCGCGCTGGGTCGATCGCGAAGCGCGCATGGACGACTCGGACAAGATTCGCTGCTACGTGACGCAACGCGGCGTTCCGGCGAGTGCTGCGGCGATCGGGATATTTCGTCGTCAAGTCGGGCATCGATCTGACCGTGAAGGTCAACGCGGTGCCCGTGCCCAAGGGTTTTTATGACTCGGCCGACGAGTGGCACTTCACTCTCGGCGATGGAGAGCTCGATCACTGAGACTCAGATTCAGATGTCAGATTCAGAGGATTGGCAGATGTCACTAGAACAAACGCTCAGCGCCGACATCGTGACGGCGATGAAGGCCAAGGATCAGACGAGGCTGACGGCGCTGCGCATGCTGAAGACCGCGCTGACGAACAAGAACATCGAGAAGGGCCGCGAGCTCGAAGCCGCCGAGGAGCTGCCGTGCGTGTCGATGCTCGTCAAGCAGCGCCGCGATTCGATCGACCAGTTCACCAAGGGCGGCCGCAAGGATCTCGCCGACAAGGAACAGGCGGAGATCGCTGATCCTCGAGACCTACCTGCCGGCGTCGGCGTCCGACGAGGAGATCGCCGCGGCGGTCGCCGCCGCGATCGCCGAGACCGGCGCCACCAGCGCCAAGGACATGGGCAAGGTGATGAAGGCGGTGATGGCCGGGCTCGCCGGCAAGACCGTCGACGGCAAGAAGGTCAGCGAAGCCGTGAAGGCGAAGCTTGCCGGTTGAACGTTCGTCCCACGGCTTTTCACAACCTTTACAAACGGGCAGCAAACATTTTGGACAGGTGACCCGTCTATATATTTGAAAGGCCTAGTCAGCCTCTCACCATCCTCCTTAGGGCTCTGACCGAACGGTCTGAGCCCTAATTTTTTGCGTCACATTACAAGCTGGTAATGCTCGGCTGTTCGCCTGCGGGACGACGTTCCACCAGCGCACAGGAACCGACATGCTACGCTTCCGCTAGCTGATGGCCGATTCCGACAGTCCCGCCGAAGCTCGCAAGAGCGAAGGCGGACCTCCACGCCTGGCCCGGTCGGCCGGGGTCTTCGGGCTGGCGACCATCACGAGCCGCATCCTCGGGCTGGCTCGGGAACAGGTCATGGCGTATTACTTCGGCGCCGGCGACGCCACCGACGCGTTCCGCGTCGCGAGCCGCATCCCCAACCTCGTCCGCGACCTGTTCGCCGAAGGCGCGATGAGCGCGGCGTTTGTGCCGACTTTCACAAGGCAGCTCACGCTGCAGGGCCGCGAGCGGTCGTGGCAGCTCGCCAACTCGGTGATCAACGCGCTGCTGATCGTCACCGGCGTGATCGTCGTGCTCGGCATCGTCTTCGCCGAGCCGCTGGTGCGGCTGTTCGCGCCGGACTTCAGCGCGGTGCCCGGCAAGATCGAGCTGACCGATCTACCTCGACGCGCATCGTCTTTCCGTTCCTGACGCTGGTCGCGGTCGCCGCGGTGTTGATGGGGATGCTGAATTCGCTGGGGCACTTCTTCGTGCCGGCGCTGTCGCCGGCGATGTTCAACGTCGCCGGCATCCTGATGTCGCTCGACGTTGATTCCGTTCGCGCCGTCACTCGGCGTCCAGCCGATCACCATCGTCGCGATCGCGACGCTGGTCGGCGGCCTCGGCCAGCTGGTGATCCAGTGGCCGCCGCTGCGCAAGGAAGGCTTCCGCTATCGGCCGGTGCTCGACTTCAAGGACGAGGGGCTGCAGCGCGTGCTGCTGCTGATGGGGCCGGGCACGATCGGCATGGCGGCGACGCAGATCAACGTGTTCGTCAACACGCATGCTCGCCACCGGCGAGGGCACCGGCGCGGTGTCGTGGCTCGATTTCGCGTTTCGGCTGATGTACCTGCCGATCGGATTGTTCGGCGTCTCGATCGCGACCGCGGCGACGCCGGCGATCTCGCGCCTGGTCGCGCGAGCAGGACTTCGCGCGCATTCGATCGACGCTGGCCAACGCGCTCGGGCTTGATGCTGTTCCTCAACCTGCCGGCGACGGTCGGCCTGATCGTGCTGGCGCGGCCGATCGTCGCGGTGATCTTCGAGCGCGGCGAGTTCACGCCGGCCGACACGATCGCCACCGCGGCGGCGCTGCAGTTCTACGCGATCGGCCTGATCGGCTACTCGATCGTCCGCATCATCTCGCCGACGTTCTACGCGCTCGGCCGCAGCCGCATTCCGGTGATGGTGTCGGCCGGCATCGGTGCTCGTCAACATCGTGCTGAACGTCACGCTGGTGCGCTCGCTCGGTTATCGCGGCCTGGCGCTGGGCACCTCGATCACCGCGATCCTCAACGCCGTCGGTGCAGCTGTTCCTGCTGCGCCGCGAGATTCACGGCATCGAGGGCGCGCGCATCGCCGCGTCGTTCGCGCGCGTCGATCGCGGCGTCGGCGGTGATGGGCGGCGTCGACCTGGATCGCGCACGAGCTGATGCTCAGCTGCGCTGCCGGGCATCGTCGCTGCCGATGCAGATCGTCCGGCTGCTCGTGACGATCGGCGATCGTCGCTCGCGGCGCTGGCCGGCGATGGCGCAGCTGCTGCGCATCCCGGAATTCGGCGAAGCGCGCGATCTCGTGCTCGGGCGGTTCAAGAGGATCACCGGTTGAAGGATCGCGGCTGGCTCGGCCTGCACACCTCGATCTGGAAAGTCGCGTCGACGCACGTCGTCGTCGACGCCTACACCAACATCTACGCGCCGATGCTGCCGCTGCTGATCCCGCACCTCGATCTGTCGCTGGCCAGCGGCCGGCACGCTGGCGATGTGCTTCCAGATGGCGAACTCGGTGTCGCAGCTCGGCTTCGGCGCGCTCGCCGATCGCTGGCGGCCGCGAGTGCTGGTCATCGTCGGGCCGCTGCGTCGCGGTGATCGTGCTGAGCCTGGTCGGCCTGGCGAACACGCCGTTGACGCTCGGCGTGATCCTCGTGCTCGGCGGACTCGGCGGCGCGGCGTTCCATCCGCCGGCGGCGGCGCTGGTCTACAAGCTCGCCGATCATCGCAAAGGGCCTGGCGATGTCGGCGCACCTCTCCGGCGGCTCGCTCGGCTTCGCGTTCGCGCCGGTGTTGTTCGCGCCGTTCATCGCCTACATGGGCCTGCGCTGGTCGCCGCTGATCATGATCCCGGGCCTGCTCGCGCTTGTCGTGGACGCTGCGGCAGGTGCCGCCGATGGACGCTGCCGCACGAGCACGAACGATCGACGCTGGACGACGCTGCGGCCCGCGGCGGTGCCGCTGACGCTGCTCTACTTCACGATCGTGCTGCGCACCGCGACGACCTACGGATTCATGACGTTCACGCCGACGCTGCTGACGCGGCAGGGCTACTCGATCGCCGAAGCGAGCACGCGCGGTGTCGCTGTATCTGTTCGCCAGCGGCATCGGCGGATTCCTCGGCGGCCCGCTGGCCGATCGCTTCGGCGCGCGGCGGGTGATCGTCTGGACGCTGATCGCGGCGGTGCCGTTCATGGCGCTCGCGCCGCACCTGCCGCCGCTGGGCTTCACCGCGATGCTGGCGATCGGCGGCCTGCTGCTGCAGTCGACGCTGCCGATCAGCGTGACGTTCGCGCAGAGCTTCGTCAAAGGCGGCGCCGCCACCGTGTCGTCGTTGATGATGGGATTTGCCTGGGGCATGGGCAGCCTGACCGTGCCGCTGGTCGGCATGGGCGCCGACCGCTTCGGCATCCAGCCGACGCTCGCGGTCGTGGCGTTCATCCCGCTGCTCGCGGCCGCGCTGGCGTGGCGGCTGCCCGAACGGGGCACGTCAGCACGTCGAGCCCGAAGGTCGATTCCCTTCCGTAGCGCCAGTCGCACCGTAGCGTCCGCGCGAAGCCGTATTACGATCTGACTCGTGGCACGTTATCCCTCCGGCGTCAGTTATTCGTTCGGCCCGGGCGGCATCACGCCGGCCGTCAAGATCCTGATCATCACGAACGTCGCGTTGTTCGTGCTGAACCTGATCGTCGGCGACGTGATGACGCTGCGGCTGGGCCTCTCGCCGCAGGCGGTGTTCGAGCAGCTCGCGCTGTGGCAGCCGTTCACCTACATGTTCCTCCACAGCACGAGCGGCATCGGCCACATCCTGTTCAACATGCTGGCGCTGTGGATGTTCGGCACCGAGCTCGAGCGCACGTGGGGCACGCGCTTCTTCGCGAAGTACTACTTCGATCACCGGCGTCGGCGCCGCGGCGACCAGCCTGCTGCTGTCGCTGTTCTCCGACAGCGTCTACTACTCGGTCACGGTCGGCGCGTCGGGCGCGATCTACGGCCTGCTGCTCGCGCTACGGCGATGTACTTCCCGCACCGGCCGATCTATCCTGCTTCATCTTCCCGATGCCGGCGCGCTACTTCGTGATGATCCTCGGCGCGATCGCGTTCCTCTCGTCGATCGGCGGGCCCGGCGGCGGCGTCGCGCACTCGGCGCACCTCGGCGGGCTGGTCGTCGGCTACCTGTATCTGAAGAGGCCTGCGCGCGCAAGCCGCTGGACGAACTGAAGTACCGCTACCTGCGCTGGAAGATGGGACGCGCCCGCAGCCGCTTCGACGTCTACTCAGGCGGCCGCTCTTCCGACGACGACTGGAAGAGCGACTGGAAGAAGCACATTCACTAGATTTCAGATCTCAGATGTCAGGATTGCGGATCTGGTACGAATCGGCGCGCGGCTTGAAGTCCGGTCAGCGGCGCGATCAGGTAGGCGGGAAATGCTTGCGAGCGCGGCGTTGTACGCGTCGACGTGCGCGTTGTAGACGTTCTGCGCGGCGGCCTTGGCCTGATCGGCTTCGAGCAGCTTCCACGCCGTCTTCGACCTGCTTGCGCAAGCGCGACGAGCGCGGCTGTAAACGGCCAGCCGCCCACATCGCCACGACGGCGATGAAGCACGATCGTGACGATGCACGTTCCGACGTTCTGATCCTACTTCTTGTCGTGGAAGTAGCTGTCGGTGCCGTCGAGCCAGTCCTGGCGGATCGGGCTGAAGATGTCCATCTCGAACGTGTCGTCGATCGCTTCGGCCTGGTGCGGCACCCATGACGGGATGTGCAGCACCTCGCCTTCGCGCACCGTGATCTCCTCGCCGTCGATCAGGAAGCGCAGGCCGCCCTGCAGCACGTAGGTCATCTGCTCGCTCTCGTGCGAGTGCATCGGCACGATCGCGCCGCGCTTCAGGTAGATCTGCGTCGACCATCTCGCGCTCGCCGGTGATGATCTTGCGCGAGATCATCTCGGTGACTTTTTCGAGCGCGATTTCGTCCCAGCGATAGAGGCGTACCGGTCGCTTGCCATGTGCGAGTCGAATGGTGAGTCATGTCGTTTTTCGTCTCTGTGGGCGCGGATTATAGCATCCGGCCGGATGGTATAATTTTGCTCACATGAAGGCTTCGACGCTCGCATCCAGCCCCGACGCGCGCACGGCAGCCACCGCCGGCTCGAGCGCACGCTGGGAAGGCCTCTCGCGCGACGATCTGCTGCGGGCGTATCGCACGATGCTGCTGTCGCGGCGCATCGACGACAAGGAAATCCAGCTCAAGAACCAGAGCCTGATCTTCTTCCAGATCAGCGGCGCCGGCCACGAAGCCGTGCTGGCCGCGGCCGGCATGCACCTGCGGCCCGGCTACGACTGGTTCTATCCGTACTATCGCGACCGCGCGCTGTGCCTCACGCTCGGCATGACGCCGCTCGAGATGCTGCTCGCCGCGGTCGGCGCGAAGGACGACCCGAATTCCGGCGGCCGGCAGATGCCGTCGCACTGGGGCCATCGCAAGCTCAACATCCCGTCGCAGGGCAGCCCGACCGGCACGCAGTGCCTGCAGGCGGTCGGCGCCGGCGAAGCCGGCATGATCTACGAGCGCGTCACCGGCATCGCCGATCGCGCAGCGACCGCTTTCACGCCGACGAAATCACCTACGTCTCGATCGGCGAAGGCGCGACCAGCGAAGGCGAGTTCTGGGAATCGCTGAACACCGCCTGCACGCGCAGCGTGCCGGTGCTGTACCTCGTCGAAGACAACGGCTACGCGATCTCGGTGCCGGTCGAAGTGCAGACGCCCGGCGGCGACATCTCGCGCCTGGTCGAGATCGTTCCCGAACCTGAAGGTGTTGCGCTGCGACGGCACCGACTTCCTCGAGAGCTATCGCACGATGGGCGAAGCGGCGGCCTACGTGCGCCGCGAGCGCAAGCCGGCGTTCGTCCACGCCAAGGTGATTCGCCCGTACTCGCACTCGCTGTCGGACGACGAGCGGCTGTACAAGACGCCGGAGGAGCGCGAGGCCGAAGCGCCGCGCGATCCGCTGACCAAGATGCGCGCGTTCCTGCTGAAGGAACAGATCGCCACCGAAGCCGAGCTCGACGCGATCCTCGCGTCGGTCGATCGCGAGATCGCCGAGGCCACCGACGCCGCGCTCAAGGCGCCGAAGCCGTCGGTCGACACCGCCGACGTCGTTCGTCTTCTCGCCGACGGTCGATCCGACGTCGACGCAGTTCCTGACCGCGGCGCAGCCCGAGGGCAAGCCCGACACGATGGTCGGCGCGATCAATCGCACGCTGAAGGACGAGATGGCGCGCAACCCGCGCATCGTCGTGTTCGGCGAGGACGTCGCCGACGCCAGCAAGGCGACGGCGCTGCCGCACGTGCCCGGCAAGGGCGGCGTGTTCAAGGTGACGCACGGCCTGCAGAAGGCCTACGGCGCCGATCGCGTGTTCAACTCGCCGCTCGCCGAAGCCAACATCGTCGGCCGCGCCGTCGGCATGGCGACGCGCGGCCTGAAGCCGGTCGTCGAGATCCAGTTCTTCGACTACATCTGGCCGGCGATGATGCAGATCCAGGACGAGATGTCGATGCTGCGCTATCGCTCGGGCAACAACTGGTCGTGCCCGATGGTCGTGCGCGTGCCGATCGGCGGCTACCTGCGCGGCGGCGCGCCGTACCACAGCCAGTCGGGCGTCAGCATCTTCGCGCACTGCCCCGGCATGCGCATCGCGTTCCCGAGCAACGCGCATCGACGCGGCCGGCCTGCTGCGCACCGCGATCCGCTGCGACGACCCGGTGCTGTTTCTCGAGCACAAGCACCTGTATCGCCAGACCTACAACAAGGGCGTCTATCCCGGCGCCGGACTACATGATTCCGTTCGGCAAGGGCTCGCTGCGCCGCGACGGCACCGACATGGTGGTGCTGACGTGGGGCGCGCTGGTGCAGCGATCGCTGCTCGCCGCGCAGCAGGCGGAGAAGGACGGCATCAGCGTCGCGGTGTTCGACCTGCGCACGATCATGCCGTACGACTGGGACGGCATCGCCGCGCTGGTCAAGAAGACCAACCGCGTGATCGTCGCGCACGAAGACAGCTGACCTGCGGCTTCGGCGCCGAGATCGCCGCGCGCATCGGCGACGAGCTGTTCGAGTACCTCGATGCGCCGGTCAAGCGCGTCGCCGCGCTCGATTGCCCGGTCGCCTACTGCCCCGATCTCGAAGAGAGGATCCTGCCGCAGTCGGCCGACGTGCTGGCCGCGATCAAGAAGCTTGCGGCGTACTAGCCGCGCAGTAGCCAGTCGTCAGTACGTGCAGAGCGGCGCATCTTCGGCTGGCTACCGGCGTACTGGCTTCTGCGCTACTGCTGACGCTCAGCCCGTTCGTGCTTCACCCGGGACCGTCGAGATCCTCAAGGCCGTCGACTCGCTCGCGCCGCACGTCGTCGGGCTGTTTCGCGAGCCGATCGGCTTCAAGCAGACCGCCAACGGCGATTACTACGTCTTCGATCGCCGCGGCCACACCGTCTACCGCGTCGATCGCGTCCGGCGACGACGCCACGCAAGCTGGTGCAGATCGGCGCCGAAGACGGACGGCTGATCGAGCCGAGCGCGTTCGACGTCGCGGTCAACGGCAGCTTCGCCGTGGCCGATGCGCCCGAACGGCCGCGAGCGCGTCTCAGATCTTCGACGCCGCCGGCGGCGGACCGGCGGATTCTTCCTGCCGGGCCGCGGCGCGTCGCGCGTGGTGCTCGGATCGCTGGCGCTGAACGGCGTCGGCACGCTGTCGTTCAACGGCCGATCGCTGCTGATGAGCCATCCGGAAACGGGCTGGCTGATGACCGAGTACGGATCGGCCGGCACGCCGATTCGATCGATCGGGCAGCTGCGCAAGACCGGCCACGAGGCCGATCGCGATCTGCATCTCGCGCTGAACTCCGGGATCCCGATCGCCGATCCGAGCGGCGGCTTCTATTTCGTGTTCATGGCCGGCGCGCCGGCGTTCCGCAAGTACGACGCGCACGGGCGCGCTGGTCTACGAGCGCGTCATCCAGGGCCGCGAGATCGATCCGCTGGTCGACGGCGATTCCCGATCGCTGGCCGCGACGCGGCACCGGCGAATTGCCGCTGGTCGCGCCGACGATTCGAACCGCGGCCGTAGATCGATCCGGCAGGCTGTGGATCTCGTTCGTGATCCCGTTTTCCTATGTCTACGACGCCGGGCGGCGAAAAGGTCAGGACGGTGCAGTTCCGCGCCGCCGGGCATGATCTCGCCGTCGAGCCTGTGGTTCAACGAAAAGGGCCGTGTTCTGGTCACGCCCGGGTGTTACGAGTTTGCGCCCGGTGACGCGATCAGACGGCGTACGGTAAAATCATTAGTTCATATCCATGGAATTTGTGAAGTATTGGGCAGTGCGTTCGGGTTTGGCGGCTGCGGTCATCGCCATCGCGCTGGCGGCGGCCTGCAGCAAGTCGCCGACCGCGCCGACGCCGCCGCCCCCGCCGCCGCCGCCGGTCGCGAACCCGCCGACGCTGGCGTGCGTCGAAGGCATCTCGCGGTCGACGATCAACGCCGCCGGCCTGGCGATCAATTTCGACACGCCGCCCGTCACCGACGGGCAGGGCACGGTCAACGTGACGTGCTCGCCCGGCGTCGGGCACGACGCTTCCCGATCGGCACGACCGAGGTCAGCTGCACGGCGACCGATTCGCTGAACCGCACCGGCGACGCTGCTCGTTCAACGTCAACGTCTCGAAGCTGCCGACGTTGTCGAAGACGCGGTTCCTCGCATTCGGCGACAGCATCACGGCGGGTGAAGTGACGTTCCCGGTCGGGCTCGCTGATCGGCGCCAGGCGCGCATCACGCAAGCAGGTCGTGGTGCCGTCGGCGGCGTATCCGACCGTGCTGCTCAACACGCTGCGCGGCCGCTACGCGTCGCAGGCGAGCTCGATCGAAGTCTTCAACTACGGCTTCGGCGGCGAGAAGGTCGTCAACACGCGCAACCGCTTCTTCTCGGCGCTGAACGCCACGCGGCCCGATGTGCTGCTGTTGATGGAGGGCGCGAACGATATTCCCGCCGGCGAAGACGGCGCCGCCAGCAGCGCCGCGCAGCGAGATCCGCGTCTGGGTGGCGGAAGCCAAGGCGCGCGGCATCCGCGTGTTCCTGGCGACGCCGTGCCCGGCCGGCCCGGCGGCAACAGGACGATCCAGCCGGTGCTGCTGGTCGACTATGCGAATCGCATGAGGCGCGTCGCCGAACAGGAAGGCGTCACGCTCGTCGATCTCTACACCCTGATGCTGCCCGATGTGCAGCGCTACATCGGCGTCGACGGCCTGCATCCGAACGAAGCCGGCTACGCGCGCATCGCCGATCTGTTCTTCCAGGCGATTCAGACCGCGTCTCGAAGTGCGATAGCCTGTGCCTGGCCCCCTTCGCCAAGGCTACGGCGGGCAGGCCGCTGCGTTAGTCGCCGAGCGATCTGACGCGCCTGTTCGACGAGTCGCGTCGCCGTTCGCGACGTGTCGCTGTCGGTGAACGCCGGCGAGATCGTCACGCTGCTCGGCCCCAACGGCGCCGGCAAGACCACGACCATGCGGATGCTGGCGGGATTGATCCTGCCGACCGCGGGCCGCATCTCGATCAATCACATCGAGCTCACCGAGGCCGACCGCCGGCATGGCGCGAGCGGCGCGTCGGACTGCTCACCGAGGCGCCGGGGCTGTGGGAGCGGCTGTCGGTCCGCCTCAACCTGCTGACCTACGCGCGGCTGCACGGCATCGCCGATCCGAATGCGCGCGTCGACGACGACGCTTGCGGCACTGTCGATCTGATCGATCGCGCCGACGACCTCGCCGGCAAGCTGTCGAAGGGCCTCAAGCAGCGCGTCGCGATCGCGCGCGCCTTGCTGCATCGGCCGCCGGTGCTGTTGCTCGATGAGCCGACCTCCGGCCTGGATCCCGCCAGCGCGCGGCACATGCGCGATCTGATCCTGACGCTGCGCTCGGAAGGCCGCGCGGTGCTGGTCTCCACGCACAACCTTGCCGAAGCCGAGGAGCTCGTCGGATCGCATCGCCGTGCTCAAGACGGAGCTGCTCGCCTTCGACACGCCTGCGGCGCTTCGCAGCCGCGCGCGGCGGCAGCCGCGTCGTGATCGAGCTCGAAGGATCGAGAGAGCGGCTGGACATTCGCGATCGACGGACGTCGTCCGAAATTCCCGCGATCGTCGCGAAGCTGGTCGCCGATGGCGCGCGCATCATGCGCGTCACGCCGGATCAGCGATCGCTCGAAGACGTGTATCTCGAGCTCGTCGGAGAGCGAGCGATGACGCGCTCGCGCAGGCGACGTTCGCGTGGTATCGCGTGTTCGCGCTGGCGCGAAAGGACGCCGCGCGAGTTGCTGCGCAATCCCGGCGCGATCGTGCCGCCGATCCTGATGGTGTTCGGATCGCTGTTCCCCGCCTTCCTGGTCATCGTCGGCGTGCCGATGATGGTCGGCGAGACGCTCGAAGAGTCGGGCGAGTTTGCGGAGGAAGCGGCGCGGGCGGCCGGCATGATCCCCGAGCTGGCCGGCCTGTCCGGCAACGCGCTGATTCAGACGTTCCTGTTTCACCAGTTCTCGCTGCTGTTGCTGCTGGTGCCGATCGTCGCCGCGATGGCGCTGGCCACGCACGCCGTGATTGGCGAGAAGCAGTCGAAGGCGCTGGAGCCGCTGCTGGCCACGCCGATCTCGACGCTCGAGTTGCTGGCGGCGAAGACGCATGACGCCGTTCCTGTTTGCGCTCGGGCTGACGTGGGCGGCGGTGACGCTCTACGTGCTGGGCGCGGTCGCGATCGGCGAGCCCGGCGTGTGGCGAGCCATGGTCGGCCCGCGGCTCTTCATCATGTTCGGCCTGCTCGGTCCGCTCGTCGAGCTGGCCGCGCTGCAGGTGTCGGTGATCGTCTCGTCGCGCGCGAACGATCCCGCGGTCCGCGCAGCAGCTGACCGGCCTGCTGATCCTGCCGATCACCGCGGTCTTCGTCGCGCAGTTGATGGGCGTGTTGATCGTCGGACCCACGGCGCATGCTGCTCGGCTCGCTGGGCTGCGTGCGTGCTCAACGTCGCATCCTGCTCTGGGTCGGCGTGCGGGTGTTCCAGCGGGAAACGCATCCTGACGCGGTGGAGAGTGAGTTCAAGGGTTCAAGAGTCAAGGCAATCGGTTGACACCGTTCGAGCAGTTGACGCCTGCGCCAGCAGGCAATCGAATCGACCATCGTTCATTCAGTAGGCGCCGGTCGATGCAATGCATTCATTCAGCGTGCGAGCGCTCATCCGCCAGGCGCGTTGTCGGTCGTCCGGCAGCCGCGCCGCCAGGCGAGAAGCGCGACCTGATCCTCAAGGCCGCGACCAAAGTGTTCGCGCAGAACGGCTACTTCCAGTCGCAGGTCGCCGACGTCGCGCGCGTTGCCGGCGTCGCGGCCGGCACCGTCTACCTCTATTTCAAGGGCAAAGACGATCTGCTGGTGTCGATCTTCGAGCGATCGATGAACGACGTGCTCGCCGAAGCGCGCGCGGCGATCGACGGCATTGACGATCCCGCCGAGCGGCTGCGGAAGATTGCCCAGCTGCATCTCGAACGGCTCGGACGCGACAAGGATCTCGCGGTCGTGTTCCAGGTCGAGCTGCGGCAGTCGGTGAAATTCATGGAGCGCTTCTCGGAGACGTTCCTGCAGGACTACTTCAAGCTGATTCGCCAGGCGATCGCCGACGGTCAGCAGGCCGGCGCGTTTCGCAAGGACATCAGCGCGACGACCGCGACCAAGATCTTCTTCGGCGCGCTCGATGAAATGGCCACCAACTGGGTGCTGAGCCGCCGCAAGTACGATCTGCGCGCGGAAGCGGATGCGGTCGTCGATCTCTTCATCAACGGAGTCAAACGCCGGTGAGCCACAGATGACACAGTCGATCAACTCCGTCACCGTGCTCGGCGCCGGGACCATGGGCGCGCAGATCGCGCTGCACTGCGCCAACGCCGGCATTCCCGTCGCTGCTGCTCGACCTGACCGCCGACGTCGCGAAGCAGGGGCTCGAGCGCGCGCGCAAGCTCAAGCCCGATCCGCAGTTCACGCCGGACGCGTACCGCCTGGTCACGACCGGCGGGTTCGACACGCATCTCGATCAGATCGCGAAGAGCGACTGGATCATGGAAGCGGTCGTCGAGCGGCTCGACATCAAGCAGCAGCTGCTCGCGAAGGTCGACGAGAAGCGGCGCCCGGATCGATCGTCAGCTCGAACACCTCGGGCATTCCGATCGCCGCGATGGCCGAAGGCCGCTCGGAGGATTTCCGCAAGCACTGGCTCGGCACGCACTTCTTCAATCCGCCGCGCTACCTGCGCCTGCTCGAGATCATTCCGACCGCCGAAACCGATCCGGCGGTCGTCGCCGCGATGGTCAAGTTCGGCGATCACGTGCTCGGCAAGGGCGTGGTCATCGCCAAGGACACGCCGAACTTCATCGCCAATCACATCGGCCTGTACGGCGTGGCGCGCACGCTCGAGGTGCTGGCGAGCGGCAAGTACACCGATCGAAGAGATCGATGCGATCACCGGCCCGGCGCTCGGCCGGCCCGGCAGCGCGACGTTCCGGACCATGGATATCGCCGGCATCGACGTGCTCGCGCACGTGATGCGCAACCTGAGCGAGCGGCTGCCGAGCGAAGCCGATCGCGCCGCCTTCGCGACGCCGCCGATCGTCGAGGCGCTGATCGCACGCGGCGCGCTCGGTGAGAAGACCGGCAAGGGTTTCTACGAACGGCGCAAGAGCGCGGCCGGCGAAACCGAGATCTGGACGCTCGATCCCGGCGTCGCTCGACTACCGCCAGAAGCAATCGGCGCGCATTGCCGTCGATCGAAGCCGGCAAGTCGATCGACGACGTCGGCGAGCGCGTGCGGATGCTGTTCAATGCGAAGGACAAGGCCGGCGAATTCCTGCGCGCGACGCTCGCGCCGACGCTGGTCTACACCGCGCGCGTCACGCCGGAGATCGCGCATTCGATCGACGATGTCGATCGCGCGATGCGGTGGGGCTTTGGCTGGGACCTCGGTCCGTTCGAGTTGTTCGATGCGATCGGCGTCAAGGACGTGCTCGCCGCCGCCGAAGGCACGCATGCGATGGCCGGCGGCGTGCCGCCGCTGATCGCGAGCATGCTCGGAACGCTACCTCGGCTCCGCGCTCACGGTGCTGATGTGCGCGCTCTGTCTCGTCTACATTTATCCGCCGAAGGACAAGATCCGCCTCGGCCTCGATCTGCGCGGCGGCACCTCCTTTTTGATCCAACTCGTCTCCGAGCCGGATGAGACCGGCCAGCGAGCCCCGATCACGAAGGATAAAGTCGACCAGGCGGTGGAGGTCATCCGGAAGCGCGTCGATTCGCTCGGCACCAGCGAGCCGGTGATCACCCCTTCCGGCACCGATCGCATTCTCGTGCAGATTCCCGGCCTCACGCCCGAAAGGCTGGCCGATGCCCGCGAGCAGCTCCAGAAGGTGGCCAAGCTCGAGTTCCGTCTCGTCAACCCAAAGACCGACTCGATCCTGCAAGGCTTGGAGCCGCCCGACCCCACCTACATGCGGGCGAAGGAGAAGATCACCCGAGGTGACAAGGTGATCGAAGGCGAGCTCATCGTGCGCAAAAAGCCCGATCTCACCGGCAACATGGTGAACCGCGCCGCGGCGGTCTTCGGGCAAAAAGGCTGGGAAGTGGTGCTCGGCTTTACCAGCGAGGGCGGCAAGCTTTTCGGCGAGCTCACGCAGAAGCACGTCAATCAGCGTTTCGCGATCATGCTCGATGGCGAGGTGATCTCGGCGCCGAACATCAATGAGCCGATTCTCGGCGGGTCTGCCTCCATCACTGGCTCCTTCACGGAGCAGGAGGCGCGCAACCTGGCGAGCGTGCTGGAGAATCCGCTGCAGACGCCGGTGCGCATCCAGGAAGAGCGGAGCACCTCGGCTTCGCTGGGCGCCGATTCGATCAAAAGCGGCATTTACTCCGGCCTCCTCGGGATGGCGCTGATCTGCATCGCGGTGCTCTTTTACTACCGGCTCGCGGGCTTCGTGGCGCTGATCGCGCTCGCGGTGGAGGCGCTGCTGCTCTTTGGCCTGCTCGCCATGTTCGGCGCGGTGCTCACGCTGCCGGGCATCGCCGGCACCATTCTCACGCTCGGCATGGCCATCGACGCGAACGTGCTCATTTACGAGCGGTTGCGTGAGGAAATCGCCGCGGGCAAATCGCTCAAGGTGGCGCTGGATGCCGCGTACAATAAGGCCTTCTCCGCGATCTTCGATTCGCACGTAACCACGCTGGTGACCGCGGCCATCCTCTACTACTACGCCACCGGTCCGGTGCGCGGCTTCGCGGTCACGCTGACGATCGGCATCGTGGTCTCGATGTTCACCGCCCTGGTGATCACGCGGAACCTCTTCTCGTGGCTCTTCCAGCTCAATTTGCTGAAGAAGATCACCATGGCGAACCTGATCTCCGCGACCCAGATCGACTTCATCGGCAAACGCCGCGTGGCCATGATCGGCTCCGTGATCGCGATCGTGGTGCTTAGCGCCTTTTTCGTCTGGCGCGGCGATTCGAATTTCGGCGTCGACTTCCGTGGGGGCGATCGGCTCGTCATGGAAGCCCAGGGCAAGAAGGTGAACGAGGAGGAAATCCGCAAGGCGCTCGAAGATCTCAAGATCGGCGACAGCGTGGTGCAGATCGAAAAATCGGCCACCTCGGAGTTCGTCACCATCCGCACGCCGATCGACAAAAGCGCCGACGCGGACGCGCATCTGAAAAAGACTTTCCCCGAGGCGAAGTTCCGTACGGAAGCGACGGAAAAGGTCGGCAGCGTCGTGGGTCAGGAGCTGATCCGCAGCTCGCTCGTGGCGCTTGGGCTCGGCCTGATCGGCATTTTGATCTATGTCGCGGTGCAATTCGAGATTTCGTTCGCCGTCGGCGCGCTGGTGGCGCTGCTCCATGATCTGCTGCTCACGATCGGTCTCTTCTCGCTGGCCGGACGCGAGATTTCGCTGATCTTCGTCGGCTCGGTGCTGACGGTCGCGGGCTACTCGGTGAACGATAAGATCGTCATTTTCGACCGTATCCGCGAAGGGATCCGGACCGGCCGGCCGGGGACGATTTTGGAGATCATGAACAGCAGCATCAACGAGACGCTGTCGCGCACGATCCTCACGGGCGGCACCACGCTGCTGGCGCTGGCTTCGCTCTACTTCCTCGGCGGCCCGGTGTTGAACGACTTCGCGTTTTCGATCTTCATCGGCGTGGTCGTCGGCACCTACTCGTCGATCTACACGGCCGCCCCGATCGTCCTCTGGTGGAGCGGCAAAGGCGGCCAGGCCCTGCGCGCCGAAGTGAAAAAGGCCGAGCGGGAAGAGGCGACCGTACGCCGGGCCTCGCTGCAGCAACCCGGCGCCAGCCGTTAGTTTTCCGGCGCCGGCGAGAACCCCGAAAAGGTTTTCGCTCCAGCGGGATTGTTCGTTAACTGGACGACTCTCCAGGAACTTCCCGCTTCTCATGCTCAACTCGCCCAAACGCCTTTTCCTCGCCGGCCTCGTGCTCGCCGCCGGCTCCGTCTTCGCCGCGCCGCAGTGGGAGGAAATGGACTACGGCCGGTTCATCTCGGCCACCTTCAACAACGCCGAGGGCAAGCCGACCTTCGAGAAGCGCGGCCTCGCGGCGAACAAGGGCATCGCGGTGCGCCTTGGCAAGGAGGGGAATGCCACGATGCTCTTCGATACCGATTTGCTGCGCATGGCGGGCGGCTGGACCGGCGGCTTTTTCAAAACCACCGGCGTGGCGTTCGATACCAAGCACGGCCCGAATCCAAAGCCTGCCGAGGGGAGCGAGATCGTTTTCCAAACGCACCCGACCGGCCCCGGCTGGAGCAAGGCCGGCAAGCTCGACGATCCGCGCGAGCTCCCCACGGGGCCCGGCGCCGCGACGGTGCCGTTCGGTCCCGTGCCGGCGGATTGGGCAAAGTACAAGGGGCTTTACCTCCACGGCGATAACGTGGTCTTCGCGTACACGGTCGGCGCGGCGCCCGTGCTCGAGGCGCCGGGAATCGAGACGGTGGCGGAGCAAAAATTCCTCACCCGCACGCTCAACATCCTCGGCAAAGGCGCGGCCACCAGCATGGTGCTCGCCGACCTCGCGGAAGGCGCGGCGGCGGAAGTGAAAGATGGCGCGGTGATCGCGCGCGCCGACGCGGCCAAGCCTGACGCCCGCCTGGTGATCAGCGCGGCGGGACTGCCCGCGGGCGCGCAATTCGAGATCATTGGCGGCAACCGGATCGCGCTGAAGCTGCCGGCGCTCGCGGGCACCGAGGTCTTCAAGGTGGCGTACTGGAAAGGTCTCGAAGCCGATCTGCCGAAAGCGGCCGCGGCGAAGCTCGCGAAGGCCGCCGATCTCAAGCCTTGGACGCGCGGCGGCCCGGCGCATTGGACGGAAGAAGTGACGGTCGCCGGCACGCTCGCCGAGGCCGCCGAAGAGAACCCCTACGTGGTCGATACGATCACGCTGCCCGTCCCGAATCCCTACAAGTCGTGGATGCGCATCGCGGCGCTCGATTTCTTCAAGGACGGCGCGTTGGCGGTCTCGCACCTGGAGCGGCGACGTCTGGATCGCGAAAGGCATCGACGAGAAGCTGGCGAACATCACGTGGAACCGCTTCGCCACCGGCCTCTTCCAACCGCTCGGGCTGAAGATCGTCGACGACCAAATCTACGTGCTCGGCCGCGACCAGATCACTCGCCTCCACGACCTGAACAACGACGGCGAGGCCGACCTCTACGAGAACTTCAACAACGACGTGCAGGTCACGCCCGGCTTCCACGAGTTCGCCTTCGATCTGCAGACCGATCCGCAGGGCAACTTCTACTTCGCCAAAGGCGGCCCGGTGAATCCCGGCGGCCGCGGCTGGGGCCCGCTCAGCGACCACAACGGCTGCATCTTCAAGGTCTCGAAGGACGGCGCAGAAATTCGAGGTCTTCGCCACCGGCGTGCGCGCGCCGAACGGCATCGGCGTCAGCCCCAACGGCGAAGTGACCGTGGGCGACAACCAGGGCACGTGGGTCCCGGTCGATTACATCCACTTCGCGAAAGCGGGCGAGTTCATCGACGGTGCCCGATCTCGCCCATCGCCGAGCCGCCGCCGGAGCAGCATCCGCCGCACCTCTGCTGGATTCCGTACGACATGGACAACTCGTGCGGCGGCCACACGTGGGTCACGAGCGACAAGTGGGGGCCGTTCAAGGGCGAGCTGCTCCACCTCTCGTACGGCAAATCCTCGCTCTTCAGCGTGCTGCAGGAGAAGGTGGGCGACGTGCGCCAGGGCGGCGTGGTCAAGTTCCCGCTGAAATTCGACAGCGGCGTGATGCGCGGCCGCTTTCACCCGAAGGACGGCCAGCTTTACGTCGCCGGCCTGAAAGGCTGGCAGACCAATGGCGCGAAGGACGGCGCCATCCAGCGCGTCCGCTACACCGGCAAGCCGGTGACCATGCCCAACACCCTGCACGTCACGGACAAAGGGCATCCACATCGGCTTCACCTGCGCCGGTCGAGCACGGCCAGCCGCCGGCGACCCGGAGAATTACGCGATCCAGCAGTAGAACTACAAGTGGACGCAAGGACTACGGCTCGCCGGAGTACAAAGTGAGCGATCCGAGCGCAGAAGGGCCGCGACCCCGTGGAGATCAAGAGCGCGCGCGTCTCCGCGGATCGCAAAAGCGTCTTTCTCGAAGTGCCCGGGCTGCAGCCGGTGATGCAGATGCGCATCAAGATGAACATCAAGACCGACGCCGGCGCGCCGCTCGCCACCGAGATCGGCAACACGATCAACGCCCTCGGCAAAGAGTAGCCGGCCGCCGCGTTTGAACATCGAACCTCGAAAGGCCGTCTCATGCAGACTGTGAAATTATCCCTCCTTACCTTCGCGCTCGGGATTCTCGCCATCGGCGCGACTGTCACCGGCGCCGAAACCAAGACTATGAAAGAGAGCACCTCCAGCGCACCCGGCGCCAGCCACGAACGCATCACCATGGGAGGCGGCTGTTTCTGGTGCCTCGAAGCGGTTTTTCAGCGGCTCAACGGCGTGAAGAAAGTCGTCTCCGGGTACAGCAACGGCAATGTCGACAATCCCACCTACAAGCAGGTTTGCACCGGCAACACCGGCCACGCGGAAGTCGTGCAGATCGAATTCGACCCCGCCGTCCTGCCGCGTGAAAAGCTGCTCGAAGTCTTCTGGGCCGCCCACGACCCCACCACGCTCAACCGTCAGGGCGGCGACACCGGTACGCAGTACCGCTCCGGCCTCTACTACGAAAACGAGGCGCAAAAAGCGGCCTTCGAGAAATCCAAGGCCGCCGCGGCGAAGGACTTCCGCGACCCGATCGTCACCGAAATCGCGCCCTTGAAAAAGTGGTACCCGGCGGAGGATTACCACCAAAACTACTTCAACGAAAACGGCGACAAGAACCCCTACTGCCAGGTCGTGATCCAGCCCAAGCTGAAGAAACTGCTGAAGAGCGGGCTGATCAAGGAGTGAAGCTTCGCGAGCGCGACCGGCGTTGGCATGGCGCGCTGGGGCGGCGGGACCGGTCGACCCCCGCACTCCGGCTTTGATCTTTCGCGCAAGCCGGTCTATTCACACCGGCTCGTTTCAACCACACTACGCGATGGACTTACGGAATCTTTTGCTCGCCCTGGCGGGCGCCGCCGCTCTTGCCGCCACCTCCGCGCCGGAGGGGGAGCGCGTCCCAAGCGAGCTGCGCGATTGGCACCCGAAGCTCGATGTCGAGCGCGTGGAATGGCTGATCGCCGACGGCCTGGAGAACCCAGATCACCTCAAGCCGCGGCAGGCGGACCGCTTCTACGCGAGCCTCGCCTCGCTCTGGGATGCGCGCCTTTTTCTCACCTACTGCAAATTGGTCGACCGCATCGGCGCCAAGGAGCGCGACGGCTTGCGCTCCGACCAGGCCAAGTGGCTGAAGCTGCGCGGCAAAGCGGTGGAGGCGGCCGGCCGGGAGGAAGGCTCCGGCTCGCTTTCCTCCACGACGCAAGCCCTCAAACGAATCGAGTGGACCCGGCGCCGGGACGAGGAGCTGAGCACGCTGTTCGCCTCCGTCGAGGCCAAGCCGCAGCCGGCGCCCGCGCCGGTCTCCGGCAAACGCCGCCTTGCCGCCCGCACGCATGATGAGCTTCGCGACTGGCGCCCCGTAATCGATGTGAAAGAGGTGGAGCAGATCGTGACCACCGAGCGCGACAAAGCCACTGGGGAGGCGCAGCACTTGGTGAACCGTTGCGCCGGTGCGATCGCCTCGCTCTGGGACGCCCGCCTTTTCGTCACCTACCGGCAGCTCAGCGAGCGGGTCAGCTCGACCGAGGCCGCGCGCCTGCGCCAGGAGCAAGCGTCCTGGCTCAAGGAGCGCGATGAGGCTGCCTTCTCCGCCTTCGCGGCGGTGGATGAAGAGACCGCCCCAATGGAGGAATCGCTGGCCCGCGTCGATTGGACCGAAAAGCGAAACGTGGAGCTTTGGGCGCGCCTGCTCGCGCTGGAAAAGAAGGCGGCCGGCAAGCGCGCGGAATGACGCCGCGGCCGGCTTGAGCGCCCCTGGCCGTCCGCGCACGAGATGCTCGCCCCGCGCGCGCAAACGCCCCATTTTCCCCGCTGCGCCCCATGAGCCCCCAACCCGAAGCCCGCATCGCCGCCCTCCGCGCCGAGCTCGAAGAGCACAATCGGCGCTACTACGAGGAAGCCGCGCCGACCATTTCGGACCCGGAGTACGACGCGCTTTTCCGCGAGCTGCGCGACTTGGAAGAGGCGCACCCGGAGCTCATCACGGCGGATTCGCCCACGCAGCGGGTCGGCGGCAAGGCCGATCGCGGGCTTCATGCAGGTGCGCCACCCTACGCCGATGCTCTCGCTCGACAATCTCTTCGCGAAAGAAGGCATCGAGGCGCTGCGCAAATGGATCGCGAGCGTGGAAAAGCTGCTCCCCGGCGAAGAGCTCGAGTGGCTCGTGGAGCCGAAGATCGACGGCGTGGCGGTGAGCCTGCGCTACGAAAACGGCGTCTTCACGCTCGGCGCCACGCGCGGCGACGGCGAGATGGGCGACGACATCACCGCACAATCTGCGCACGATCCGCAGCCTGCCGCTGCGCCTGCGCGGCCGCGAGGTGCCCGCATTCCTGGAAGTGCGCGGCGAGGTCTATCTGCCGGAGGCCGGCTTCGCGCGCGTCCGCGAGGAAATGAGCGCCGCCGGCGAGGAGCCATTCGCGAATGCGCGCAACACCGCCGCGGGCACGCTCAAGCAGCTCGATCCGGCGAATGCCGCGAAGCGCCCGCTCGAGATCGTCCTCTACAGCCTCGGCGACGTTCGAAACGGAGCACCCGCCGCAAACGCAGGCCGACCTGCATCGCCTGGCTCGCCGGGCTCGGGCTGCCCACGCCGCCGTGGTCGCGCCTCTGCGCGGATGCCGAGGAAATCATGGCCGCGATCGACGAGCTCGAGGAGCGGCGCCACGGCTTCGGCTTCGAGACCGACGGCGCGGTGATCAAGCTCAATTCGCTCGAGCAGCGCGAGCGCGCCGGCTTCACCTCGCGCGCGCCGCGCTGGGCGAAGGCGTACAAGTTCGCGCCGGAGCAGGCGGAGACACTGCTGCGCGGCATCACCGTGCAGGTGGGGCGCACCGGCATCCTCACGCCGGTGGCGGAGCTCGAGCCGGTCTTCCTGCGCGGCAGCACCATCAGCCGCGCCACGCTGCACAATGAAGACGAGATCCGCCGCAAGGACATCCGCATCGGCGACACCGTGGTGATCGAGAAAGCCGGCGAAGTCATCCCCGCGGTGGTGCGCGTGGTGCCGGAAAAGCGCCCCGCCGAGGCCGCGCCCTTCGATTTCGTAGAGCACCTCGGCGGGAAATGCCCAGCCTGCGGCGGACCGATCCGGCGCGACCCGGAATTTGCCGTCTGGCGATGCGAAAACCTGCTCTGCCCCGCGCAGAAAACGCGCCGCCTGGAGTACTTCGCCAAGCGCGGTGCGCTTGGAGATCGAATCGCTCGGCGGCATCGTCGCCGACAAGCTCGTCGAGCGCGGCCTGCGTCGAAGACCCGCTCGACCTTTTCGATCTCGCCAAGACCCCCGAGAAGCTCGCGGAGCTGAATCTCGGTACGGACGAGGAGCCGCGCGTGTTCGGCGAAAAGAACGCCGAGCAAAATGGTCGCCGCGATCGAGCGCGCCCGCACCCTCCCGCTCGCCCGCTGGCTGCACGCCCTGGCGATTCCGGAAGTTGGCGAGGAGACCGCCCACGATCTCGCGTCGGCGCATGCCACCATCGGCGAGCTCGCCGATTCCCCGATCCTGAACGATGTGCTGGCGCTGGAGCGGCTGCGGGAAAAAGCGGAGGAAACGAACCCGCGCAGCCGGCGCCACGGCAAGCTGGAGCCCGCGCAAAAAGAAGCGCTCGCCGCCGGGCACGCGCAGGTCCTCGCCACCATCGCCGAAACCGAGCAGCGGCTGGAAAAGGCGGGATTTGCCAAGCGCACGGCGAAAAAAACTGGCGAAGGCTTCGTCGTCACCGCCGGCCCGGTCGCCGCGCAGGCCGTCCTGAATTTTTTCGCCTCGCCGAGCGGGCAGCGGGTGCTGGCGCGGCTGTGTGAGCTCGGCATCGAGCCGAAAGGCGGCTCGGGCGCCGCCGCCGCGGGCCATCCGCTCGCCGGCAAAACCCTGGTGCTCACCGGCTCCCTTGCCACGCTCTCCCGCACCGAGGCCGGCGAACGCATCCGCGCCGCCGGCGGCAACCTCTCCAGCTCCGTCAGCAAAAAGACGGACTACCTCATCGTCGGCGAAAGCCCCGGCTCCAAGCTGGACGATGCCCGCGCGCTCAACATTCCGGAGCTCGACGAAGCGGCGTTCGTGAAACTCCTCGGCGGCACACCAAAGGCCGCGCCGGTGGATTCGCCGACGCTCTTCGACTAACTTTTCCCCACATGTCCGAAGTCTTCTATCTTACCACCGCGATCGATTACACCAACGGCGCGCCGCACATCGGCCATGCCTATGAAAAGGTGCTGGCCGATGTCATCGCCCGCTACCAGCGCCTGCAGCGGGGCGCGGAGGGTGTCTATTTTCTCACCGGGGTCGATCAGCATGGGCAGAAGGTGCAGCAATCCGCGGAGAGCGAAGGCATCGCGCCGCAGGAGTTTGTCGATGGCATCACCGCGCTCTTTCAGCGCTCTGGGAAAAGCTGGACGTGCAATACGACGGCTGGGCCGCCACGACCGATGCGCGGCACCAAGCCTGCGTGCAAAAGATCCTCCAGCGCCTGAACGACGAAGGCCAAATCTATAAAAAGAAAGAGGGCGGCTATTATAGCATTCGGCAGGAGCAATTCCTCACCGACAAAGAGCGCGGGCCGGATGGAGAGTTCGGGCCGGAATGGGGCACGGTCGAGTTTCGTGAGGAGGAAAACTATTACTTCCGCCTCGCCGAGCATCGCGACTGGCTCCTCGCCCTGATCGATCGCCGCGCCGATTTCGTCATCCCGGATTTTCGCCGGGCCGAGCTGCGCAACGCCGCCGAGAGGCTCACCGGCGACCTCTGCATCTCGCGCCCCCGCGCCCGCCTCTCCTGGGGCATCCCCTTCCCCTTCGATCCGGAGTTCGTCACCTTCGTTTGGTTCGATGCGCTGATTAACTACATCTCCTTCGCCGGCTATCTGGCCGAGCCGGCCGAGCGATTTCCCTGATTTCAAGCGCCTCTGGCCCGCCGCCTTGCACGTCATCGGTAAGGATATCCTGATCCCCGCGCACGGCGTCTATTGGCCGATCATGCTGCACGCGCTCGGTTTCCAGGACGACGAAATTCCGCCGCTGCTCGTGCACGGCTTCCTGAATATCGCCGGCGCCAAGATGAGCAAAACGCTCGGCAACACCGTCGATCCCAACGCGCTCGCCGATAACTACGGCGCCGAGACGCTGCGCTATTACTTGATGAGCGATGTCTCCACCGGCCGCGACGCCGACTTTTCCGTCGACCGCCTCGTGCTGCGCTACAATGAGGACCTCGCCAAGAACTTGGGCAATCTGCTCAACCGCACGCTCAACATGGCGCACAAATATCGCGGCGGAAAGCTGGCCAAGTTCCAGCACCCGGGGAGCACCTCCGTGGAGGCGCTGGCGAATAGCTATGTTGCGCTCTACCAGGAGCGCTTCGATGGCATCGTTACGCAGCACGACGGCACCCGCACGCAAGGCGATGCCTACCAAATCCACTCCGCGCTCAGCGCGGCCTTCGATTTCGCGAGCCACTGCAATCAGTTCATCGAAAACGAAAAGCCCTGGGCGCTGGCCAAGGACCCCGAGCAAGCTACGCGCCTCGATGCGGTGCTCTATCACCTCGCCGATTCGCTCCGCATCCTGGCCATTCTGATCAGCCCAGTGCTCCCCCGCGCCGCCGCCGGCATCTTCGCGCAACTCGGCTGGGACAAGCCATTCTCCCTCGCCGGCGCCACCTGGGGCGGCCTGCCGGACGGCCACACCCTGGGCGCCGCCACGCCGCTCTTCCCGCGCATCGATTCCCCGGCCACGAGTTAGCGCTCGCTCCGCGCCTCATCCAGCGCGCGATTGATCTGCGCCGCCGCGTACGCGGCGCCGAATCCGTTGTCGATATTCACCACGGTGACGCCACTCCCACAGCTATTCAGCATGCCGAGCAATGCCGCCACACCGCCGAAGCTGGCGCCATAGCCCACACTGGTCGGCACCGCGATCACCGGCCGGCTCACCAGGCCCGCCACCGCGCTCGGCAGCGCGCCTTCCATTCCCGCCACCACCACCAGGACAGTGCACGCCTCCAACCGCTCGCGCGCGGCGATGAGGCGGTGAATGCCCGCCACGCCCACGTCGGTAATCCGATCCACACGGTTCCCAAAAAGCTCCAAGGTCACCGCGGCTTCCTCTGCCACGGGCAAATCGGACGTTCCCGCGGAAATCACTCCGACCGTCCCAGCCTTCACCCTCAGCGGCCGCCGCTCCACCGTGATGCACCGCGCCCGAGTGTGCAGCTTCGCATCCGGAAAAGCCGCCGAAACCGCCGCGAACTGTTCTGGCGTAGCCCTGCTCACCAGCAGCACGCCATCGTTCTCCACGATCACTCGGGCAATCGCCACCACCTCCTCGGGCGTCTTGCCCTGGCCGAAAATCACCTCCGGAAAACCGCACCGCCGCTGCCGGTCGGTATCGACGCGTGCAAAACCAAGATCGACGAAGCTCACGGCTGGGAGTCCTTTTGCGCGGGCATGGGAGTGGCGAAACCTTGCCGCTTACCACGGAATGCGCCAGCGCGAAAAGAAGAGCAGCCCGATGAGTAGCAGCACCGGCACGAGAAACGGCAGCGCAAACCGCACCAGGTACCCGAAGAAGCCCGGCACCTTCACCTTCGCGTGCTCCGCGATCGCCTTCACCATGAAGTTCGGCCCGTTCCCGATGTAGGTGAGCGCGCCGAAAAAAACCGCGCCCAGCGAGATCGCCATGAGCTGCAGCGGCTCGGCGGCGACAAATTCGCGCACCCGCGCGGGGTCATCGAGACTCCAGCCGCGGTTCCCCATCGCCGCCGCGAGGAAGGTGAGATAAGTCGGCGCGTTATCCAGGAAACCGGAGAGCACCCCGGTGAGCAGATAGAATTTCAGCGGACTATCCAAGCCCAGCGCGCGCGCGTGGAGCTGTAGGTAATCGAGCGCCGGGACCATCGTGGCAAAGATGCCGAGAAAGAGCCACGCCACCTCCTTGATCGGGTGGAAGTTGAAATCGTTCGCCGCGTGAATGCCCCGAGGCGTGGTGAAATACGAGGCGAGCGCGGCGGCGATCATCAGCCCCTCGCGCATCCCCGCGGGCTGCGAAACGAAGACTGCAATGAGAATCACGAGGAGGAAAAAAACATTGATGCCACCGCGAATCATCCACTGCTCCGAGGCGGTTTGCTCCGCGCGGACCTGCCGCGGCGCGCGCAGAAAATTCGCGCGATCGAGCAGGAAAAACACGCCGAGCAAAAGGCCCATCGCGATCAGCCAGGGCACGAAGCACTGCTCCGCGCTCCACCAAAACGGCACGCCCTTGAGGTACCCCAGAAAGAGCGGCGGATCGCCGATCGGCGTGAGGCCGCCGCCGATATTGCCACCAGGAAAATAAAGAAGACGATGTGAAAGGCGGTGATCCGGTAATAGTTCATCCGGATCCACGGACGGATGAGCAGCATGGACGCGCCGGTGGTGCCGATGACGTTCGCGAGCACGGCGCCGATCAGCAGAAAAACCGTATTCCCCAGCGGCGTGGCCTCGCCCTTCACGCCGATGTGAATGCCGCCCGAGACCACGAAAAGCGACCCCACCAGCGCCATGAAGCTCACATACTCGTGCGCCACGTGCAGCATCCGCGCCGGCGCCTGCAGCGCGAAAACATAGTACGCCACGACGATCCCGCCGAGCGCCAGCGAGGCGAAATGGTAGTTCCGCTCCCACCAATGCCGGTGGACGAACGGCATCACGGCAATCGCCAGCAAGATCAGCGCGAACGGCGCCAGCATCGCCGGGTGCGGCTCCTGCAGGGCGGCGGCGAGCATGAACATGGGGGCTCACCCAAACTACCACCGGCCTCAGCGCTTCTTCCTCGCGGCACCGAACGAGTACCCCTTCAACGTTCTTCCGCCCCGCGGGCCGCCGCCGGTCGGCATTTTGTCCTCATTGAAAAGCGCCGTGTAAAGGTAGTCGAAATTCTCGATCTTCAGCCGCGGGATGCTCGCCCCGATGAACCGCTCGATCGCCCGCACGTGGTCGAGGTCTTCCGCCGAGAAAATCGTAAACGCATCGCCCAGCAACTGCGCCCGCCCTGTGCGGCCGATCCGGTGTACGTAATCCTCCGGGTGGCTCGGCACGTCGAAATTCACCACGTGCGAGACGCCCTGGATATCAAGCCCGCGCGCCGCGAGGTCGGTCGCCACCAGCACCTCGAACAGGCCCGATTTGAAGCCCTGCAGCGCTTCCTCGCGCTCGCGCTGGGTGCGGTCGGCGTGGAGCACCGCCACCGCGTGCTTCTGGTCCTTCAGCTTGTGCGCCACGCGGTCGGCCATGACTTTCGTGGAGCAGAAAATGATCACGCTGTCGTAGTTCGTCCGCTCCAGCAGCATGCTCAGCAGGTCGAATTTCTGATCCTTGGCCACCGGGTAGAGCGCGTGCGTCACCGTCTCGGCGGGCATCCGCCGCAAGCCGATCTTCGATCACCTCCGGCTCCTTCAGCACCCACTTCGTCATCGTCGCGATTTCCGGTGGCAGCGTGGCCGAGAAAAAAAGCGTCTGCCGCTGCTTCGGGCATTTTTCCACCACCCGACGCACCTGCGGAAGGAAACCCATGTCGAGCATGCGGTCCACCTCATCGAGCACCAGGTACTCGATCGAGCCCAGGTTGATCTCGCCTTGTTCCATGAAATCGAGCAGCCGGCCGGGCGTCGCCACCAGCACGTCCGCGCCGCGCTTCAGCATCTCGCGCTGCGGGCCGAAGCCCACGCCGCCGTGCACCAGGCCGATCTCCAAATCCATGAAGCGCGCATAGTCGCGAAAGGCCGTCTCCACCTGCGCGGCCAGCTCGCGGGTGGGCTCCAGCACCAGGCAGCGCATCTTACCCCGCTTGGCCAGCTTGGTGAGGATCGGCAGCCCGAAGGCGGCGGTTTTGCCGGTGCCGGTCTGCGCCGAGCCCATGACATCCTTCCCAGCCAGCACGAGCGGGATCGCGCGCAATTGAATGGGTGTGGGGTCTGAATACCCCATCGATTGCACCCCGTGTACGACCTCATCGGCCAAACCAAATTCCTGAAACGACATGTGTCGTGTGTACGTACGCCCTTCAGGGGCCAGGCTCAATGATTGTTTTTGGACCCCCTAGGAGTCGCAGGCGGCGCGGAGCCCTCGTAGTCGTAGTCGAAAGCGGCGCGCCGCCCAGGGAGCGACTACGACTACGATTAAGACTACGACTACGAGCCCCCCCGGCCCTTTACACCCCCAAGATTCCCCCTACCCTCGGGGTTCCCTCTCATACCTCCATGAAATTCCTCAAAACCCTCTCTTTCGTCGGCTCTTTCCTCGCCCTCTCCCTTTTCGCCCACGGCGACCCGCTCGCGGTCGGCGCCCCGGCGCCCGATGTGAAATCCGTCGATCAGGACGGCAAGCCGGTGAGCTTCAAGGACGTTTACGCCAAGGGCGTGACGCTCGTTTACTTCTACCCGCGCGCCGATACGCCCAGCTGCACCAAGCAGGCCTGCTCGCTCCGCGACGACTGGAAGACGCTGCAGGAAAAAGGGGTGCAAGTCCTCGGCGTTTCCGAGGACACCTCGGAAGACCAGAAGAAGTTCAAGGACAAGTACACGCTGCCCTTCACTCTGGTGGCCGATCACGACGGTAAAGTGGCCGCCGCGTTCGGCGTAGCGATGCGCGGCAAAGTGACCGCGCGCCAATCGTTCCTGATCAAGGACGGCAAGATCGTCTGGAACATGCTCGAGAAAACCTCCACTGCCACCCATGCCGCCGACGTGCTGAAGGCCGTGGAGGAAGTGAGCAAGAAGAGCTAGCCTCGCGAGGCACCGCCTCCACTCCAGGCCTCTCGTGCGTCGAATCGTCGCGAAGGCTCCCGCACGTCCACATGTTCCCCCGCCACCTCCTCCTCGTACTCTTCGCCCTCGGCGCCCAAGCCCAGACCCCCGTCGAGGCCCCCACGCGCGCGCCCGACGCCTACAATTCCTGGAAGCTCGCGCTCACCCCGGGCGTCGCGACCGATCCCGCCTCGATCCAGGCGCCGCCCGGTTTCAAAGTCGAACTACTCCGTTCCGCGCAGCCGGACGAAGATTCCTGGGTCTCGCTCGCCTTCGATCGCGAGGGCCGGATCACCATCGGCTGCGAGAAAAAAGGACTTCTGCGTTTCACCCTCGGCCACGAGGGCATCGCGCAGGTCGAGCGGATCGACGACACGCTGCTCGAGTGCCGCGGCCTGCTCTACGCCTACGGCGCGCTCTACGCGGTGGCGAACAACAGCAAGGCTCTCTACCGCCTTCGCAGCACGCAGCGCGACGGCGTCTTCGACGAAATCACCGAACTGCTCCAGACCGGCGGCGGCGTCGGCCACGGCCGCAATCATCTCAAGCTCGGCCCCGACGGCCTCATCTACATCGCGCACGGCAACAACGTCGAGGCGACCCCGCTCGCCGCGCCCGACTCGCCGTTGCGCCCGATGCGCGACGATCGCCTGATCCCGTGCCCGTGGGATCCGCAGATGTTCGACGGCGATGTGAAGCTGCCCGCCGGGCACATCCTGCGCACCGACCCGGAGGGAAAATCGGTGCAGATCGTCGCGGGCGGTTTTCGCAACGAGCTCGATCTCGCCTTCAATCCGGAGGGCGAAATGTTCACCTTCGACGCCGACATGGAGTGGGACACCGGCACGCCCTGGTACCGGCCAAACCGCGTGAACCACGTGATCAGCGGCGCCGATTACGGCTGGCGCCGCGGCACCAGCAAATGGCCCGAGTACTTCCCCGACGCCGGCCCCACTGCGGTGAACATCGGCCTCGCCTCGCCCACCGGCGTGGTCTTTGGCACGCGCAGCGCCTTCCCCGGAAAATGGCGGCGCGCCCTGTACATTTGCGATTGGTCGTACGGGCGGATCATCGCCGTGCACCTGCGGCCGAATGGCTCGAGCTACGCGGGCGCCGCCGAGCCGTTCATCAACGGCCGCCCGCTCAATGTCACCGATGCCGCGATCGGACCCGATGGCGCGCTCTACTTCACCACCGGCGGCCGCCGCACCCAAGCCGGCCTTTATCGCGTGACCTACACCGGCCCGCAGATCAGCGAGCCTGCGAAAAGCGCTCACGAGCTCGCGGAGGACTTAGCCGCCGCCAAAGCGCGCGACGCGCGGAGACATCTCGAGTCGTTCCATGGCCGCACTCATTCCAAGGCGGTCAATGAAATCTGGCCGCATCTCGGAAGCGGCGATCTCTGGATTCGCCACGCCGCGCGCGTTGCGCTGGAGTGGCAGCCGGCGGAGCGTTGGGCGGCTCGCGCGCTCGCCGAAGCGAATCCCGCCGCTTCCCTCAACGCGCTGATGGCGCTCGCCCGCGCTGGCGAAAAGGAATCGCTCAATCCCATCCTCACGCGCCTCGAATCCCTCCACTTTGCGCAGCTTGGCGACGACGAGCAAATCCTCGTCGCGCGCGTCTATCAGCTCGCGCTCAGCCGCCTCGGTCCGCCGGAGCCAGCCGCCGCCGCCCGCCTGCTCGGGCGCCTCGATCCCCTCTATCCCGCGCGCGCCTGGCAGACGAATCACCTCCTCACCGAGTTGCTGGTCTACTTGAATTCGTCCACCGTTCTCGCCAAATCGATCCCGCTCCTCGCGCAGGCGGAGCGTTCCGGCGACCTGCTCCATTTCCTCTTCCATCTCCGCAACATCCCCGACGGCTGGAGCCCCGAGCATCGCCGCATCTATTTCGCCGCGCTCAATCGCGCCGATTCGCTCGAGGGCGCGCGCGACTACCAGCGAGCCCTCCGCTGGATCCGCGCCGAAGTCGCCGCCGCGCTCACGCCCGAAGAGCGCGAACAGCTGGGCCCGCTCGTGGAGGGCACCCTCAGCGCCATCCCGCTGCAAAACTCCGGCCCGCAGCTCCTCGTGAAGCAATGGACCGAAGCCGACCTCGTCCCGCGCCTCGATCGCGTCGCCCGCGGCCGCTCCTTCGAAAGCGGGCGCCTCGCCTTCGCTGCGGCGCAATGCGCCGTCTGCCATCGCGTCGGCCACGGCGGCGGCCTCATCGGCCCCGATCTCACCGGCGTCGCCGGCCGCTTCAACCGGCGCGATCTCCTCGCCTCCATCGTCGACCCCTCCCGCGTCATCGACGAAAAATACCTCAGCACCACCTTCACGCTCCGCGACGGAAGCGCCGTCACCGGCACGGTCGAGCGCGAAGACGAAGCCGCCCTCCACCTCCGCGAAAACCCCGCGCTGCCCGCGACGCGAGCGCTGGCAAAAACCGAGATCGCCCGGCGTGAATCATCTCCTGTCTCCCCCATGCCCGCCGGCCTGCTCAACATCCTTTCCGAAAACCAGATTCTCGACTTGCTAGCCTATTTGGAAAGCGGCGGTGATCCTAATCACGCGATCTATCGCTAGCGCGCGAGCGCCTTGGAGTGCGGCGGCAAGCGTCAGCGCGACACCGCTTTCGGAAGCTCCGCGGGTGCGGAGCCGGGCGCGGATTCCCACCCGCAGCCCCATCCAAAAGCGGCGTGGCGCTGACGCTTCCCGCCGCACTCCACATCGCGCCGCGCGCGTTCGACATCGCTAGTAATCCCGGAACGGCCCGCGCGGCTCACTCTCATCCATTTCCTTTCGCCACGCCGCGAATCTAGCTTTCACCTGCCCCAGTTTCTCCGGCTGCTCCTTCGCTAAATCGCGCTGCTCGCCGAGATCGCTCGCCAGGTCGTATAATCCTCCGCCTTTCTCCGATTCCATCCATTTCCAATTTCCCACCCGCGCCGCCCTATCGCCACGCCTCTGCCAAAACATCTCGCGGCGCGGCGAAGGCGCTTTCTTCTGCAGCACCGGCAGCATATCGAAGCCATCCATCTTCACGCCTGCGGGCAGGCTCGCCCCGGCTGCCGATACGAGCGTCGGGAGAATTTCCAATCCGGTGAGAAACTCATCGGTCACCGTCCCCGGCGGAATCATTCCCGGCCAGCGTGCGAGGAAAGGCACGCGCAGGCCGCCTTCCCACATCGTGCTCTTCGCGCCTTTCAGCGGCGCGTTCCCACCATTGCCGGAGCCCCCATTGTCCGAGAGAAACAGCACGAACGTATCCTGCGCCTGGCCGGACTTATCCAGCAGCGCGAGCAACTCCCCAATCGCCGCATCCATGCACGTCACCGCTGCATAGTAGCGCCGCAGCTTCTCATTGGACACATCGGCATAGCGCGCCAAGTACTCCGCCGGCGCCTGCACGCCCTCTTTCTCAAAGTTGGAAGCGCCGTGCGGCGCATTGAAGGCTAAGTAGAGCAGCCACGGCCGCGCGCTTTCCTGGCTCATGAACCGCAGCGCCTCGCGCTTGAAGATATCTGTTGCATAGCTGCCCTTGTCTTCCTCGGTGCGTTGGTTGCCGCGGAAGAGCGAAGGCACGCCGTATCGCTCATGAGTATAGTAATCGATCCCGTTGTTGCCGTGTCCGTAAAAGAAATCGAACCCGCGCTGCACCGGCAGATAGCGGCGCGCCTGGCCCATGTCCCACTTGCCTACCACCGCGGTCGCATAACCTGTCTTGCGCAACATATCGCCCAGCGTCACCTCGCGCGGATCGAGCCCCAGGGTCATCTCCGGCGAAACGGCATATTCCTCCGAAGTATAGCGATGCCCGTAATTCACCAGGTCATTGCGCACCATGTCGTAAAGCCCATTTCGCTGCGGATAGCGTCCCGTGAGAATGCTGCCGCGCGAGGGCGTGCAAGCCGGCCAGGTCACATAAAAGCTCGTCCCGCGCACGCCTTCCGCCGCGAGCCGATCCAGGTTGGGCGTCACGATCGGCTTCGCTCCGATGCACCCAAGGTCCGGGTAGCCCTGATCATCCGAGACGATCAACAGAATATTCGGCGGACGCCCCATTGCCGCGGAGAGCGCCATCACGAGCAGCCAGCAAAGCAACATGCGGGGGAACATGGCCGCGAGTTTCCAAGCGCCTCTCTTCCCGCGCAAGAGAGCATTTGATTGCAGCTAAGGCCCGGCCTCCCTACGAGTTGGCTCGGTGCTCCCCGCCCGCCTCTCCCCTTGAACTTGTCCCATTCCACGCGCCGCGCCGCGCTGAAAACCGCCGGGCTCGCCACGCTCGGCGCCGCCCTGCTGCCCGCGCGCGCCGGCGCCGCGGCGGCGAAGAAGCGCGTGATCGTCGCCGGCGGCGGCATCGGCGGGCTTTGCTGCGCCTACGAGCTAATGGAGCGCGGGCATGAGGTGACGCTGCTGGAGGCCTCGCGCCGCACTGGCGGACACGTGAAAACGATCCGCGATTTTCCCGATGGCCTTTACGCCGATGTGGGCGCCGAACATTTCACAAAGCCCGGCTACACGCAGTACTGGAAGTACGTGGACAAATTCGATCTGCCGGCGATGCCGTGGGGCCGCCGCCAGAACATGTACCGCAGGATCGATGGCCAATGGTACACCGAGGAGCAGCTCGCCGATCCCGCGATCCTGGCCCGCTTCGGCTTCCATCCGCGCGAGATCGCCCACCTGCGCGAGCGCGGGTGGACCGAGCTGCAATCCCTTTACCTCGATCCCTATCTCGCCAAGTTCCGGGACGAGTATCAGCCCTTCGGCATCGGCCTCGATCATCTCGACCAAGCCCCGCTCGGCGATCTGCTCGAGGGCGCTTCCGATGCCGCCTTTCGTTTCCTCGGCGCGCGCCGGCGGAAGCCCGGCGAGGCTCCCAGCCCGAGCGATAGCTCCGCGCTCTTTCGCTTGTGGCAGGCGGCGATCGTGAGGCTGCGCGGCTTGCCCGCCTTCAAACGCGAAGTCTTCCACCTGAAAGGCGGGAATCAGCTCCTGCCCGATACCTTCGCTGCCAAGCTCGGCGGCCGCGTGCGCCGCCACTCACCCATCACCGCCATCGAGCATGGCGAATCGGGCGTAAAGGTTCGCTATTCCGAGGCGGAAAAGCCGCGCGAAATTGACGCCGACTACCTGGTCTTATGCATTTCGCCGATGCTGCTCAACGGCCTCGAGGTAACTCCCGCCTGGCCCGAGGCGAAAGCCTACGCCCTCGCAAACGTGGTCATGGGCATGCAATCTCGCGTGCTTTTGCAAACACGCACGCCCTTTTGGAAAGGCGACGTGCCGAGCATCAATCTCGAAACCGGCGATTCGAAAATGGGGCTGGTCTATCGCACCGCCGACGACGTCCCCGGCGAGCGCTGCCTGCTTATGGGCAGCGGCCAGCCCGTGCAGACTCCTAAGGAGACGATCGCCGCGTTTCGCAAATTCTATCCAGGCAAGGCCGCCGATACCATCGAGCGCTGCGTCGTGCACGAGTGGTGGAAAGAGGAGCCCACCTGCTATGGTTGCGAGCGCCACGCTTTTCCCTTCGGGCAGCTCGCCAGGATGTGGCCGCACCTCATCGCGCCCGTTGGCCGCATCCATTTCGCCGGCGCCGCCTACGATAATCTCCCGTGGGGCATGGACGCCGCCACCCGCTCCGCCAATCGCGTCGCCGAAGCCATCCACGCCGCCTAGCCACTCTCCTACTTATGCATCGCCCCCACGCTTTACTAGCTATCGCATTCCTGGTCTCCGCCGCCTCCGCGCGCGCGCAATCGCCCGATCTCACCGCGCTTCTCCAGCGCCCAGTCATCGATCCAAGCATTCCGCTCGCGGAGGTGCAGGCCTATTGCGAAGGCCGCATCATTACCATGCCGGCGGTGAAGACGCTCGCCGAATGGGAAACCTTTGCTTCGAAGACGCGCCAGGAGGTACTCGACAAAGTGGTCTTCTGCGGCGCCGCCGCTCAGCAGTGGCGCGACGCCAAGACAAAGGTCGAATGGCTGGATACCATCGAGGGCGGTCCCGGTTATGCCATCAAGAAAGTGCGCTATGAGATCCTGCCCGGTCTCTGGACCGTCGGCCTGCTCTACGAGCCCACGCAAATCGCCGGCAAGATCCCGGTGCACCTCGCCGTTAATGGGCACGACGGCAATGGCAAGGCCGCGCCGTACAAGCAGCTTCGCTGCATCAACCTGGCCAAGCGCGGCGTCGCCTCGCTCAACGTCGAATGGCTGGGCATGGGGCAGCTTAGAGCGCCCGATTTCACCCACGCTCGCATGAACCAGCTCGACCTTTGCGGCGCCAGCGGCCTTGCCCCTTTCTACCTTGCGATGTCGCGCGGCATCGACGTCTTGCTCGCCCTCCCCTACGCCGATCCGCAGCGCCTGGCCGTCTCCGGGCTCTCCGGCGGCGGATGGCAAACCATCGTAATCAGCTCGCTCGATCCGCGCGTGAAGCTCGCGAACCCCGTCGCCGGCTATTCCAGCTTCCGCACCCGCGCGCGTTTTCCCACCGACCTTGGCGATTCCGAGCAGACGCCCACCGATCTCGGCGCTGTTGCCGACTACAACCAGCTCACCGCCCTGCTCGCCGGCCGCTCCGCGCTCCTCACCTATAATGCGAAGGACAATTGCTGCTTTGCCTCCGCCCACGCGCTCGCCCCGCTGGAAGAAGCGGCGCGCCCAATCTTCGCGCTCTACGGCCAGCCCGAGCGGCTGCGCACGCACGTCAATTTCGTCCCCGGCAATCACAACTTCGAGGTGGATAACCGGCAGGCTTTCTACTCCATCCTGGGCGATACCTTCTTCCCCGGCGACAAGACTTTCAGCGCCAGGGAAATCCCCTCCGAGGCCGAAGTGAAGAAGGCCGAGCAGCTCTCGGTCCCGCTTCCCGAGGACAACCTCGACCTGCACAAGCTGGCCGTCGCGCTCAGCAAGGATCTCCCCCGCTCCGCCAAGCTCGAGCCCGAGCCGGCGCGCGCGAAGCTCAGCGAGCTGGTTAGCTATTTCAAGTACTCCGCCGCCGAGCAATCCTTCGGGACACCGCAGGACCGCGCGGGCGTGAAAGCCACCTTCTCGAAGCTGCGCATCGGCGATGTCTGGACCATCCCGGCCGTAGAGCTCACCCGCGGCGAGCCTTCAGAAACGGTGCTCGTTGTTGCCGACACCGGACGCAAAGGCGCCGCCGCCGAGATCGAAGAAGCTCCTCGCTAGCGGACATCGCGTCATCGCCATCGATCCCTTCTACTTCGGCGAATCGCAAATCACCCAGCGCGGCTACCTGTACGCGCTGCTCGTGGCCACCACCGGCGCCCGGCCGCTCGGCCTGCAGGCCAGCCAGATCGCCGCCGCCGCGCGCTGGGCGAAAACCAAATTCCCCGGCGGCCCGGTTAGCGTGCATTCCGTCGGCCCGCGCCTCGGCGTCGCCGCCCTCGTTGCCGCCGCGCTGGAGCCCGGCTCTATTTCCAAACTGACTCAAGTGCAGCCCCTCGCAACGCTCCATCAGGTCATTGACGAAAACCGAACGCTTGACGCCACGCCCGAGCTCTTTTGCTTCGGCCTGCTCGAGGCCTTTGACATTCCGCAGCTTCGCGAGTTGGTCGGCGCCGCCCGTCTGCCCTAGCCAGACATGAGACCACTTCTAGCCCTCCTACTCCTCGCGCTCACGGTAGGCGCCGAGGAGGCCGATCTCATTCTACACCACGGCAAGATTGTCACGGTCGACGAGCCGTTCTCCATTCACCGGGCCATCGCGGTAAAAGGCGGCGCCATCCTCGCAGTGGGTAGCGATGCCGAAATGCTCGCGCTCACTGGCGACAAGACCGAGGTCATCGATCTCGCCGGCCGCACCATCATCCCGGGCTTGATGGATTCTCATGTCCATCCGACAGGCGCCTCGCTCACGGAATTCGACCATCCCATCCCGCAGATGGAGACCATCGCCGACGTGCTCGCTTACATCCGCCAGCGCGCGCAGGTGGTGCCGGAGGGCGAATGGATCAGCCTGCAGCAGGTGTTCATCACGCGGCTGAAAGAGCAGCGCTATCCCACGCGCGCCGAGATGGATGAGGCCGCGCCCAAGCACCCGGTTTATTTTCGCACCGGCCCGGATTGCGCCATCAATTCGCTCGCCCTGAAGCTCTCCGGGATCGACCGCAACTTCCAGGTTCCCGCCGGCACCGCGGGAGTGATCGAGCGCGATCCCGCCACCGGCGAGCCGACCGGCATCCTGCGCCATCTCAGCGGCCTCGTGAAGGCGAAGACCACCACGCGCAAGCCCACCGACGAGGAGCGCGAGCAGCGGCTGCGCCAGCTTTTCGCCGACTACAATTCGGTCGGCCTCACCGCCATCTGCGATCGCGATGCCAGCTTCGCGGGCATCGAGCAATACCGCAGCCTGCGTGACAAGGGCGCGCTCACCCTGCGCGTCCGCTGCTCGCAAGGCGTCGGCACGAGTGGCGCCATCGAGAAGATCGAGCAGCAAATCCAGAGCATCGCGCGCAACGCTTTGCACACCGAGGAAAACGACTGGCTGCGCATCATCGGCATCAAGCAATATCTCGATGGCGGCATGCTCACCGGCAGCGCCTATATGCGCGAGCCGTGGGGTGTGAGCACCATCTACGGCATCAGCGATCCCGCGTATCGCGGCGTGCTTTTCATTCCGCGCGAGCGCCTGCTGCCGATGGTCCGCGCCGCCGTGCAGAGCGGCCTGCAATACACCGCGCACTCGGTGGGCGATGGCGCCGTCCACCAGCTTCTCGATGTCTATGCCGAGCTCGCCCGCGCCGGCCTGCCCGTGCGCGAGACGCGCGCCTCGATCACCCACTCGAATTTCATGAGCGCCGAATCCGTGCGCCAGGCCGCGGAGCTCGGCGTGGTCGAAGACATTCAGCCGGTCTGGCTCTATCTCGACGCGCACACCCTGCTGAAACAATTTGGCGACATGCGCCTGCGATATTTCCAGCCGCTGCGAAGCATCTTTGCCGCGGGCGGCACCGCCGGCGGCGGCTCCGATCACATGCAAAAGATCGGCTCCCTGCGCTCGGTGAATCTCTACAATCCCTTCCTCGGCATGGCCACCGCCATCACCCGCCGCGCGCGCAGCCTCGACCAGCCCTTGCACCCTGAGGAGGCACTCACCCGCGAGCAGGCGCTCCGCTTCTACACCATCAACAACGCGCGCCTCCTCTTCCTCGAAAAACGCACCGGCTCGCTCGAGCCCGGCAAGCTCGCCGATTTCGCCATCCTCGACCGCGATCTCCTCACCTGCCCCGAGCAGGAAATCGCGCATACGCAGGTGCTGAAGACCTACGTCGGCGGCAAGCTCGTCTACGAAAAGCCGCGCTAGCGCAATCCGTGTGGTGCAGGCATCCTGCCTGCCGTACCGCGCACCCATCCACGCTTTCATGATCATCGATTGCCACAATCACGTCGGCGCCGACGTGATGTTCTACCTCCGCGGCGACTTCCCGTACGCCCAGCATCTCGTCACCATGACGGACGAAGGCGGCGCCCTCGGCGTCGACCGCTGGATCGTCTTCCCGTTCGTCATCAATCTCTCGTTCGACATCGCGTCGCTGCGCCGCGGCGAGATCGTCCCCGGCGGCTTGGAGCGCGTGCCGTATGCGTTCGAAAACCGCCGGCTCCTGCACGAAATCTACGAGCTTTTTCCAGAGCAGGGAAAACGCTGCCTCCCTTTCGTGATGCTCGATCCCATGCGCGAGCAGGCCGCGCAAATCACCGAGCTGCGCAAGCTCCGCGCCGACTTCCCCTTCTACGGCCTGAAGCTGCAGACCACCATGCTCCAGTCCTTCATCCGCACCCTGGGCGAGGAAGGGCGCGGCTTCATCGAGCTCGCCGCGGAGTGGGACATTCCTTTCATCATCCACTCCAGCGTCGGCCCGGACGATCCGTGGGCGCAGGCCAGCGACATTCTCGACATTGCGGAGCGCTTCCCGCACGTCCGCTTCTGCCTCGCGCACTCCTGCCGCTACGATCGCGAGTGCCTTGATCGCGTCAATGCATTGCCTAACACCTGGTTCGACTGCTCCGCGCACTGCATCCATTGCGAAGGCGCCATCCGCGACCTTCCATACATTGCGGAGCGCGCGCGCCGTTTCGATTCAGACTACGCCAATCCCGCCCGCGTCATCGCCGATCTCGCGGCGGCCTACCCGAGCAAGTTCCTCTGGGGCAGTGACTCTCCGTATTATAGTTATGTGGCGATGCTAGGCTCCGAGCGCATCGCGCTCATCAGCACGTATGCTAAAGAGGTCGCTGCCCTGCGAGCCAATCCGCCCGCCGTCGTCGAGCGCATCGCGCACCAAAACACGCTCGCCTATCTCAAGCTGAAAGATGCAAGCCTTCTCGCTGGCTGACCGCGCCGCCCTCGTCACCGGCTCCTCCCAAGGAATCGGCTTCGCCATCGCCGGCGCACTCCGGGATTGCGGCGCCGAGATTATCTATCATGGCCTGCCCGCCGCTCGTCCCGCGGATATTTCCGATGCCGCCGGCTACCTTTCAGGAGACCTCATGCTGGCCGAAACACCGACGCAATTGATTGCCGGCGCCTTCCAGCTTCAGCCGGGACTCGACACCCTTATTTGCAACGCCGGGAGCTTCTTCGATCGCCCTTTCCTGGAGATGACTCCCGAGCTCTGGGCCAGAACGATCCAACTCAACGTTACCGCCACCTATTTCCTGGTGCAGGAATTTGCGAAACGCCTCGCCGCCTCCGGCCGCCCCGGGGCAATTGTCATAACCACCTCCACCAATGGTTTTCAGGCCGAAGCCGACTCCACCGCCTACGATACCTCCAAAGGCGCGCTCGTGATGCTGATCCGTTCCCTGGCCATCTCGCTCGCCGATCACCGCATCCGCGTGAACGGCATTGCCCCCGGCCTCATCCGCACCCCCCTTAATGCCCAGTGGCTGCAAAATCGGGCCAGCGACCTGGTGCAACACTACGAAAAGAAGATCCTCCTCGGCCGCCTCGGCACCCCGGAGGATTGCGCCGGCGCCGCCGCCTTCCTTTGCTCCCCCGCCGCACAATATATCACCGGCGAAATACTCACCATCGATGGAGGTCTAACCGTGGGCCAGGTAGGCAAGCTATGAGCACCGTCGCCATCTTCGGAGCCAGCGGGAAACTAGGTAGCCACGCCTTGCGTGTGCTGGAGCGTCGCGGCTTGCCCGTACGCGCCTTGGTGCATCGCACCCCCGTTACCGGCGAGGGCGTGGTTTCCATCACGGGCGATATTAGCGATCCCGACGGTGTGGATGAAGTGGTGCGCGGCGCCGATGTCGTCGTCCAACTCGCCACCGCCAAGGAAGACGCCGACACCTTTTTCGATGTAAGCATCCGCGGCACCTTCAACATCCTCGAAGCCTGCCGCCGGCACAGCGTACAGCAATTCATCCTCTTCGGCGGCGATGCGGCGCTCGGCATCTGGTTTTACCCGCAGCCGATCCCGATCGATGAGAATCACCCGCGCGCGGCCTACCCTGGCTACTACGCCTTTTCCAAGGTGATGGAAGAGGCCATGGCCGAGCAGTACGCCATACAGTACCGCCTGCCCATCACCGTCCTCCGCTCCTCGTGGGTCTTCGAGCGCGACGACTTGCTCAATCACTTCTCGCTCCTGCGCAATGTGAACCCCGCCGAACCCGGCCACGGCTTTGGCGAAATCGGCCCCGAGGTGCTGGACCTCGTCCGGACCGGCCAGGAGCGCATCCCGATCCTCACCGATGGCAGCGGCACTCCGCTCCGCCGCCACGTCGTGCACGTGGAGGATCTCATGGCGGCGTTCGATCTCGCGCTCGAAAACTCCTCCGCGCTCGGCCAAACTTTCAATATCGCAGGGCCGAGTCCCTTCGATTACCGCGTGGCCGCCGAGCACCTCTCCGGCCGCCTCCGCATCCCGACGGTCGAGTTGCGCTGCCCAAACTATCATCCCTTCGAGATCAATATCACCCGCGCTCGCACCATTCTCGGCTACGCCCCCACGCACGATTTCTTCCGCATGGCCGAGCTAGCCATTGAGGCCCGCCAGCTTTTCCACTAACTATGCGAACCTTCCACCACATCGGCCTCCCCACGGATACCAGCCAGCCCGGCGAATACTACGTCGAGGAGACCAAAGTCTGGGTCACCGACCCGCGCAAGCATCGCTACCATGTCGAGTTTCTCCGCTTCGAGCCCGACAGCCCGGTCACCGGCCCCGTGCGCGATCTGCCTCACGTCGCCTATCGCGTCGACGATCTCGAGGCCGCCCTGCAAGGCGAAAACGTCCTCATCGAGCCCTTCAATCCCTCGCCCAACTTCACCGTCGCCTTTGTATTGAAGGATGGCGCCGTGATCGAGTTCATGAAGTTCGCCACCGACGCGGACTTGCCTTGGAAGTAGCTAATTCCCCATGTCCCTCAAAGATAAAGTCATTCTAGTTACCGGCGGCACCTCGGGCATCGGCGAAGGCTGCTCCCGACACTTTGCCAGCCTCGGCGCCCGCGTGGTCATCGCCTCGAATCAGGAGGATCGCGGCCCCGCGCTTGCCGAGGAGCTGCGCGCGGCCGGCGGGGACGTGCAATTCGTCTTTGCCGATGTCTCGCAGGAAGAGAGCGTCCGCGCCATGGTGGCCAGCGCCGTGGAGCACTATGGCCGGCTCGATGCCGTGCATTGCAACGCCGGCGTCTGGGGCAAAGGCAAGGCCACGGAATTCGACGACGCCATCTGGAACAAGGTGATGGGCGTCAACGTCAAGAGCGTCCTTTGGACCGCCAAGCACGCCATCCCGGTCATGGAACAGCACGGTCAGGGCGTGATCCTCATCACCACTTCCGTGGCGGCCTTCATCGGCTTTCCGGCGCACGCCCTCTACTGCGCCTCGAAGGCCGCGCTGGAAGCTATCATCCGCTGTCTCGCCGTCGATCATGCCGGCAAGGTGCGCGTCGTCGGCATCTGCCCCGGCACTATCGATACCCCGATGCTCGCCGCGACTTGCGAAGGCTGGGACAAGCCGGTCGCCGAGTTGTACGCCGAGGTCGCCCGCCGCATCCCCGTCCGCCGCCTCGGCCAGCCGCAGGACATCGCGCAGGCCGCGGCGTTTCTGCTGAGCGATGAGGCGGCGTACATCAATGCCACCTCGCTCATCCTCGATGGCGGCACCATGGCGTTGCCGCCTTGGTAGCCATGGACTCCACTCGTTTCGAGAATCCGCTGCAGCTCGGCGGCATCCGCCTTGGAACGCTGGATGCGCCGGGGCCGGGAGTGCGCGTCGCGTTCGTCGATACGGGCGGCGGGTTGCGCTTCACGGTCGCGCTGGATCGGGGCGGCGACATCGTGGATGCCAGCTACAATCAATATGCGCTGGCTTATCTCACCCAGGCGGGGCTGCGGCCGCCAAGCCATGCCTACCATGCCGGCGCGGAATGGCTGCACGGCTGGGCCGGCGGCCTGGTCACCACTTGCGGCCCGCACTACATGGGCGGCCCGCGCGAGGAAGAAGGCGCGCCGACTTCGCTGCACGGACGCTACTCCAGCCAGCCGGCGATGATCGAGTCTCTCCGCAATCCCGATCCCTCGCGCGAGCAAAATGAGATGGAGCTGGCGATGCTCGTCCGCGAGAGCCGCATGTTCGGCCCGCATTTCGAGATCCGCCGGCGCATCCGCTGCACGCTCGGCCGCCCCGAGATCATTCTCGAAGATGAGGTGACCAATCGGGGCGATACCCGCGTCGCGCATCATTGGCTCTACCACTGCAATTTCGGCTACCCGCTGCTCGATCGGGGCGCCCGCTTTGTCTACCAAGGTCCCACCGAGTATTGGACAGTCCCTCCTCCGCCCGGCGAGGACATCATCCAGCCACTTTCGGCCGCGGGCATGGCGCGCCTCAAGCGCGTCCCCGGTGCGCTCTCCGAGCACGCCGGGGCCGGCGAGCGCGGGCTTATCGTCCGCACTTCGGCGGCGCGCGATGGCCTCAGCCACATCGGCCTCATCAATGGCGCGCTCCCGCTCGGGCTGGAGATGATCTATTCGCCCAAGCAGCTTCCCCGCATGGCAAACTGGCAGCACTACGGCCCGCGCGGTTGCTATGTTTCGGCGCTGGAGCCGTTCGCGGGCTCGCTGCTCGGCCGGCGCCGCGACCGCTCGCCGCTGGCCGAGCAGTTCCTCGAGCCCGGCGAAGCGCGCCAGTATGCGCTCACCTTCCGAGTGCTGTCGGAGCGCGCGGAATTGAAACGCCTGGCGAGCTATGATGGCCCCTTGCGGCCGGAGTAGGATTTGCTTTGCTTGCCCGGTATTGTAGTAGTCGCTCGTTCTCCCATGAATACCGGCTCCCTTTTCCGTCTGTCGTTTCCTCATGCCTTCGCCGCCGCGCTGCTCTTGGGCAGCCTTTCGCTCCCGGCGGCGCCGCGCCCGTGGACCACGCCGCAAGGCGCCGTGACGGCGGACTACATCAGCGCGACCGCGGATACCGTCACGCTCCGCACCGCAAATGGGCAGGCGTTGCGCCTCAAGCTGAGCGACCTCGCGGAGGCCGACCGCGCTTTCGTGGCGCAAAAGCAGGCGGAAGCCAAAGAGGCGAACATGATCGACGCCACTTTGAAGGGCGAGATCGTCTGGCGCCTGCCGAACTGGAATAGCATCAGTTGGAGCACGACTCACGACACCGAAATCTGGCTGTGGGATGACAAGACACGCACGCCCACCGAGAAAGTGGCCGGCGCCAAAGCGGAGTACCGCACCAATACCTCGACCCGGAATCAGTTTGAAGGCACTTATTCGACCAAGGAGAAGGTGCATATCGCCAAGGATGCCAGGGTGGTCGTCAAGGCGAAGTTCAGCGCGACGGTCAACGGCAAGCAGAAAGAGATGGAGGAGCTTTCCGTGCCGATCACTTTGCCCGCCCTCAACAAGGGCGAAATCAAGCTCCCCACCGTGCGCCTGAGCCTCACCAAGGGGTAACTTGCGGCACGGATTAACGCGGAAGGCGGAACGCGGAGCGCGGAACGAGACGACGGTGGAAATGTTGCACATTCTGGGAATGGAAATTCCCAAATGGTGCGTCATTTGGCGGCGGCGGTGGAAATGTTGCACATTTAGAAACTGAAAAGTTCCAGATTGTGCGTCATTTGGGGGCGGCGACGGGAATGTGGCACATTCTGAAACTGGAAAGTTTCAGTTTGTGCGTCATTTGACGGGCGTCGCGGGAATGTGGCGCATGCGGAAACGCGGAAGGCGGAACGAGACTAGTGCGGCTGTAGAAGATCGTAGGCGCGAGGACGGAGCCGATGGCTTCGGCGGCGACGAATGGAGGGCGAACGCGCGGCCACGGGTGGCGTTGGTGTGGGAACGGGAGGCGCAGGCCGGAGCTTCCGGCGGCGAAAGAATCGGGTTCATGATCGAGCCGAGAGTATCAGAGGTCGAGCACTTTCCCAATCTCGATTGAGCACTTTTTTGTATTTCTATTTTCACGGATTGGCCCCCCCGCTGGAAGTCGGCCATCGTGGCATCGGCCTGCACGATCTCGTTCTGGTAGGAATCGCTTTCGCCGTCGGATAGCGCGTCAGCAACTCCTCCACCCGCGCCGCCCGCATCTCCTCTCGGTCGAAGATGCTGATCTCAAACGGCGCCTTCTCATGCCCTTCCCAAAGCTCATCCAGCAACGGCGCCAATCCCGTCTGCCACGCCGTCATCTGCCCGCGCTCCACGACCGCCTCCCAGCCGCAGCGCGATCTCCCGCATCTCCGCCCATGCGGTATGGAGCGCGGCCAGGGCGGCGGGGGCCTCAGGGAATCTAGCTACGGATAGGGTCTATGATGTTTGCATTGCGCTTTTCGGCGTGATAGCTGCAACCCCACAGGCACGAAGGAACGCTGCGCCAAACGCGGTTCGCGTGCAAGTTCCGCGCTGAATCCGGAAACTCCAAGTAGGCATTGTCTTCGCATACGCGCCTTGCACTCGGATGAGCTCTGCATCGGCCTCAAGCAGCCTGTATCGTGCTTGATCAATCAATGCGCGCAAGTAGGAAACTTCGACGAGGTCGAGTCGCGATAGGTTGTCCACGTATGCGCCGCCTTGTGGTTCGACGCCAAGCCCGGCGTCGTAGCAGAGCTGCGAAACATTTGTGGCCAGAACGCGGTATTCAGCGCCATCAGGGGAGTCGATCCTGAGTTCGATGAGGGGCTGGGCATCGATGTCGACAAATAGGCCTAATATCCTCGCCTCATCGACGGACAATTGTTTGATGATTTCGACGAACGCCGGGAACGCGCTCTTCTGGGTATTGACGTTCATAGCCGTCGCGAGCAGGCCAGCGTAAAGTTCTCGCAAATCAGGGGTGGAGGTAGCGAATCGGAGTGCCTCCAGAGCGGGTCCGGCCACCTCCGTCGGCGGAGGGACGATCTGCTCTGGAGGCGTGCTTTTTAGCTTCTCCCCAACTCGGGCGATTACGAACTCCTCGATTTGTTCAATTCCCCACACGCATCCACGCAGCGGAGACAGCGCAGCATTCACCGCACGCATTGCCAGATGGAGAGTCTTCCCCAGTTCTTGGACCGCGGGTTTCAGCCCGTCGTCGTAAACCGGGCTGTTCACCAAGCCCGTTACTGCGCTAATTGTCTCTGCAAGCGGAACTTCATCGGCCATATTCCCTATTGGATGCACAAGGCGACCGCAAATTGCGAATGCGATTTTTCCTTTCTGAGAATCTTTGTTACAGCCCGAAAAGGATGGGCGCCTCTTTTTTTCTAGCCTGGAATCAAGTTCAACGGCGACGCTGGCCGAGCCCAACGACCGAGGGCTCCTTTTTGAGCCGCTAAGATACGCGCCCCTCCTCCGCGATAATGGACGTCAGACCCTTCTGGTAGAGAGAGACATCGATTCTGTCGTCGGCGCCGAAATAATGCGAGTGCAGATCGCAAAAGTGATTATGATAGCGTGCCGCCCACGCGTACTTCGCCCATATTGGGGGCGCGGTTTTAAACTTGTCCAGCTTCGCCTCCACAGCGGATTTGTGCTCCAGGAAGATGTCGTAAAACGGTCCCGACTCATCCTCGGCCAACAGAACGCAATCCAAGTAATTCAGGAACCACTGACCGTCCGAGTCGCATAAGAGATGCCGGACCTGCGGTGCGTTTCGACGCGAGGCGTAGTAGCCGAGATGCTTCCTCACGAGTTCCACAGCGGAGGGAGTGATGACGATTCGCGGGTCCCGTGCGACAGTCGCTTCAGCGCGGTAAGCCTCAAGGAAGGCAGGGCCAAAGACCGCCATCTCGTCAATGTAGGCATCTCCGACCGAAATACCTCCACGAAGGAAGTAACCACGCGTAACCATCTGAAGCTGAAAAGTTGCAAGCTTGTCGAATGCACGACCGAATTCGGATTCTGCGTCGTCGCGAACAGGCCATCCTATTACAATATTATCCGTAAATGCCTTCAGCGCATAATCGGTGAAATCGAATCCAAGGGAAAGGTGCGCCAAGTGCTTTTCTTCTAGATACTCGCGTCCGATCGTGAGAGCTTCATGAACCTGTTGGAGCATTGTCTGCTGCATTTCCCGGTTATCCGATTCAAGTATGAGCTGCGTGAAGCCGAGTATGTCCAGGTACGCGACAACGCTAGGACGAAGAAGAGGAGGCTGCCCTGGAGTTTGGTAAGGGTTCCGTGGCATTCTGCTGGGCGGAGGTTTTCTCGTCACTTACTGCGCAGGTGGGTGGAGTACCTTCTACTGCGCGACGAAGGCGCCGGGGGGAAGGAGGCGGGCCTGGCCGAGGGAGGCGAGGGTTTCGAGGAGGTCTTCTATGCGGTCGGCGCGGGCGCCTCTGAAGGCGGCGGCGATGACGGCGGCATCCGCCGGGGCGGCGAGGGCGGTGAGTTGGGCGCGGACGGCTTGGGCTTGCTCGGCGAGGGTTTTGGGCCAGAGGCGTTTGCCGGCGGCCGACGTCGGGGCGGCGGTGCTGGAGGTTTCATCGTCGCCGGTGTCGAGGCCGGTCTGGGTGGCGGTGTCGGCGACGTTCTGCTCGGGGCGCAGCCAGCGAATGTGGCCACGGCGCTCCTCGGCATTGAGGGCGACGGGGCGGGTGAGGATTTTCTCGTCGCTCAAGATGGCCGGCCAGAGGCCGTAGTTGGCGCGCTCGGCGGCGCCCGAGTTCCGCCAGCGCTCAATGAATTCTTCTAGAGAGGGACTTTCCACGACGCTGCGACGCTACGGCATTCGGACCGCGCGAGGCCAGTGTGAGCTCGTACTTTCCTGAACGTGGGGAGCGCCGTCTTGCGCTCGGGGGAAACCGCCGCGCTGGGCGTACGTCAGTAAAGGTATCGGCTCGCGAATTCGGTATTGTGTCAGTTCCGGGCTGACCCCGCGTTGATCCCTTGGGCTGCCGAAGCTTCGGACCGGGCCTGCAACGCTCTAGTCATACCGCGCGGATCGGCGCGGTCGCGCTGGCTTTGGGCGACGGCCTGCTTCACGCTGGCTTCCTGTTTCGCATGCGGTCATCACTCAGGACGGCTTCTCAGGCACACGCCCAGTCGCGTAACATTCGCTGAGCTGGTGGCTGTGCCGCTTCTACACACCCTATGAAACCTGGCGGTCTTTTAGTCTTCGTTCTGGCGGTGGCATCTTCCGCATACGCGCAAACCGGGCTGCTGACGGTTGCGGATTTTGAGTCGGGAAACCTCTCGCAACTCAATACGCAAAAGGCTCAACCCGATTCGTTGAGCATCGTGACTGCGCCAGTGCGCGCGGGCAAACATGCGGCGCGAACGCTCCTGCGCGCCAGCGATCCCGAGGTGAATGGCGGTCAGCGGGCGGAATTTTCCGATAGCCGGAAGATCACCAGGATCGAGATGGAAAAGGACTACTGGTATGGCCTTAGCATCTTCCTGCCGGGCGAATTCGTCGCTCCGACGAAGACGAATGCCGTGCTTTTCCAATGGCACACTCAGCAGGGCGGTCCGAGCCCGGTGCTGGCGATTCGGGCGCTCAACGGCGAATGGCTCATCACGAGCAACGCGACGGAAAAGAAGCGCGTGCTCGCGAGGATGCCCTTTGAGAAGGAGCGCTGGACGGACTGGGTGGTGCATGTCCGCTGGTCGGCGGAGCGCAAGGGTTTCTGGACGATCTGGAAAGATGGCGTCGAAGTGGTGAAGGAGCGCGATATCGTGACGCAATATCCCGAAGCGCTCGGGCCGTATGCGAAGTTTGGCCAGTATCACAGCGTGGGCGAGGCGCCGCAGAATGTCGTCTATTTCGACGAATACCGTGTGGCCGGCTCAGATGGGAGCTACGCCGCAGTGGCTCCTCCGGGCTCTGACCGTGGAGCGGGAAGTGGAAGGGGGGGCGGAGCCGCACCGGGCGCGCCTCCGGCCACCCCGCCACCTGCGCCCACGCCTTGAACAGGGCTCGTCGGAGCCTCTCCCCACCGGCAGCAGTGGGACCGCTGGCGCTGGGAATCGACGTCTTCCGGCGACTTTCTGAAGCTGAGATCGGGCCACTTCGGACGAGCGAGGCCACTCAAGATGACAAAATTACGAAGGGCGCGCGGCGCGCGGGGGGCGCGTTTTCTCGGCGTCGCCCGGTCTCAGACGGCTGAGGGTCAGATTCTCGAAGGTCCGAACATCGGAGGCCCAGCGGGCTGCCGCGGCCGCAGCAGAAGCCGTGTGAGGCTGGACCCCTGACACCGCTGTCGCGGCCCTTCAGGCCTTGGCCTGTCTCACGTCTCGGTCCTGGGCCTCGCCGCTTACAGCGGCTCAACCCAGGCTATCACATTTCGGGCTTTCAGCCCTGGGGGCCTTGGCGCCTCTCACGTCTCGGGTCCTGGGCCTCGCCGCTTACAGCGGCTCAACCCAGGCTATCACATTTCGGGCTTTCAGCCCTGGGGGCCTTGGCGCCTCTCACGTCTCGGGTCCTGGGCCTCGCCGCTTAGAGCGGCTCAACCCAGGCTGTCACATTTCGGGCTTTCAGCCCTGCGGATGAGTTCCGAGGTCGACCCCGCATCATTCCCAAGGTCAGCCAGCGCCGGCGCTAGTGTAGTGCGTCGGGATTAGCGTAACGCGCGATTTTCCGACGCCCCTCCGGGGCGGACGCGCTTTCTCGAGAAAACCGGTGGCTGACGCCGACCGGCTAAACTCCCAATGGCCCTCCGGGCTAGCAATTGAAAGTTACGCTAATTGCGAAGCACTAGACTAGGATCGGGTGGACGGTGAGCTGCTTTCGAAGAAGGGCCTGAACCTTAGCTCCATTGGGTTAGGCAGGCACTTCGCTCCAGCGGATGTTTCGGCGGAGGCCGACGTTGTGGAAGTGGGCGTCGGCGTTTTGGAGGTAGCCGGCGGCGTTGATTTTCAGGCCTTCGGCGCGGAGGCGGCGGCGCTGCACTTTGGCGAGGGCTGGATCCATGCGGGGGCTCAGGCGGGCGTCGGCGCTGACGACGCGGTGCCAGGGGAGGTGGGCGGATTCTTGCTCAGTGAGGCTGCTCAGGACGAAGGCGACGTGGCGCGCCATGACGTTCATGTGCACGGCGATGCTTCCGTAGGTGGTGAATTTGCCGGGCGGGATCAGTCCCACGAGGCGGATGACTTCCGCGCGGATGCGCGCAAACGCTGGCGATTTCGGCTTCGGCATCGCGCCGCACGTGCATGCTTGGCTAGACTCGCACGACCTGGCCGGTGCGGGCGCTTTCCTCGGCGGCTAGGCAGGCGGCGACGGCGGCGCGCGATTCCTCGGGGGTGATGACGGCGGGCGGGCGGCCGAGGCCGACGCAGTTGGCAAAGTAGGCCAGCTCTTCGCGGAGAGCGCCGGAGCGGACGCCGTGCAGCAGCGGCCAGTAGGTGGTGTCGGGCGAATGCCACCCGGTTTTGTCGCAGATGGAAAAATTCGGATGCGTCTCGTGGATGTGGATCGAGCCTTCGGTGCCGATGATTTCCATGCGCTCATCGATCTGAAAGGCGGTGGTATCCGGCAGGCACCAGTTGTCTTCCAGGACGCCGATGGCGCCGCTATCGAAGCGGTACATGGTCCAGCCGAGATCGGGGTTGGGGAGGCCGCGCACGCTGAGGGTCTGCGCGAAGGCGGTCTCGATTTTCGCGCCGGTGTACCAGAGCATGAGATCGGTATCGTGCACGCCGTCGCCGATGATGGGGCCGATCTTGCCGAGCACCTGCGCGCCGACGAACGCGGGCAGATTTCGCCGCGCGTAGAGGGAGACGATCTTGCCGATCTTGCCGGCCTCGATCTCCTGTTTCGCCGCCGCGTAGCGCGGATTGAAGCGGCAGATGTGGCCCACCATGAAGTAGCCCTTCGCCGCGCGCGCCGCCGCGACGATGGCGTCGCAATCCGCCACGGTGGAGGCCATCGGCTTTTCGAGGAAAACGTGCTTGCCCGCCTGCAACGCCGCCACGGCCGGGCCGGCGTGCTGGTCCCACATGGTGACCACGCTGACGGCGTCGAGCTCCGGATCGGCGAGCATCGCGTGGTAATCGGTGTAGGTGTGCGGGACGTCGAAGGTGCGCGCCACCTCGGCGAGGCGGTCGGGATTGCGGGTGCAGAGGGCGTGGAGCTTGACGTTCGGCAGGCCGGCGAGCGCTTCGCAATGTTTCTCGCCGAACCAGCCGAGCCCGATCACGCCGTATTTGATGGTTTTCATGAGGGGAAGTGGGTCAGCCTAGAGAGGCCGCCAGTTCTCCCGCAAGCCCCGCGGCGCTCATGATCTCCACCCTCATCAATCTCCATTGCGAGCTCGGCGAAAATCCGCTCTGGCACGCGGAAACCGGCTGCCTGCTCTGGACCGACATCACCGCCGGCAAGCTCCACCGCCTGCACGTGGACACACAGGCGCACGAGGTGATCTATCATGGGCCGGCGGCCGGCGGTTTCACGCTGCAGGAGAATGGCGACTTGCTGCTCTTCCGGCTGAACGACATCGCGCTGCGGCGCGCGGATGGCGGGGTGAGCGTGCTGCGCGAGTTTCAGGATGAGGGGGCGGTGCGCTTCAACGATGTGATCGCGGATCCGGAGGGGCGCGTTTTTGCCGGAACCATCGGGCAGAACGCGACCAGCGGCGGGCTCTACCGGCTGGATCGCGACGGCACGCTCACGCTGCTCTTTCGCGGCACCGGCGTCTCGAACGGGATGGGGTTTTCGCCGGATCGGCGCCGCTTCTATTGGACCTGCTCCACGCGCCGGCGCATCTACGAATTCGACTATGAGCAAAGCACGGGCGCGCTCACCGGCGAGCGTCTGCTCTACCAGGCGATGCCGGATGAAGGCATCCCCGATGGTCTCACCGTCGATCATCGTGGGCACCTTTGGTCGGCGCGTTGGGATGGCTTTGGCGTGGTACACCATGCGCCGGATGGCACGGTGCTGGAGCGGCACGAGTTTCCGGTGGCGAAGGTCTCGTCGCTTTGCTTTGGCGGGGCGCGGCTCGATCAGTTTTTTGTCACGACGGCGGGCGGGGTGCCCGGCAGTGAGACGGCCGATGGATGCATCTACCAGTGGGCGGCCGGCGTTTCAGGGCCGGCGGAATTTCGGTCGCGGATCGGCGAGCGGGCTTAGCCGTGACCATGCAGAACACGAGCGCCTTGGGGAGCGCGGTCGCCTCGCCGCACCGCCCGGCGCCTCGCCGGGCGGGCCGCAGGTGACGGCGTGCGGCCTAAAAAGTGATTTGGAAACAATCGCCGCTTCACGCAATCCGCTTATTTCGGCCGCCCTGGTGTCAGGTGGCTTCGGCGGGGCGCCAAAGCCGGCGGGCGAGGCGCCCGCGCTCCCCAAGGCACGCACGTCTCCAGCCAGCGCGCCCTATACCGTGGTGCCGCCGCTCGGTCCGGGGTGTTTCTCGTCTTCGGCGTTCGGGAGCGGCGGGATGACGGTCTTCGCGGGCTCCGCCTGGTGCTCTTGGTGATATTCTTCGTCGGTCTTGGCGACGTAGGGCTGGGTGTCGCGCGGGGGCTCGATCTGCGCCGGGGCGGTGGGCGGGCGGGTGATCTCGTGCTCGATTTCGTCCTTGGCCTTGGAGAATTCGCGCACCGCCGAGCCGAGACCGCGGGCGAGCTCAGGGAGCTTCTTGGCGCCGAAGAAGAGGAGGATGAAAGCGAAGATGATCAGGCCGTCCGGGCCGGCGAGATTTGGGAGAAGCGCGAGGGAGTTCATAAGCGGAGATAGCGAAGCTTAGACGACCGGGGGCTTTTTGTCCTTGTCGTCTTTCTTATCTGTAAGTTCCTGATCCTCCTTCTCCTCCTTACCTTTGCCAAATTCTTTGATCGTCTCGCCGATGCTGCGGCCGAGCTCGGGCAGGCGTTTGGCCCCGAAGAGCAGCACGATGACCAACAGGATGATCCAGCCGGGACCGCCGGCGAGGTTGGTAACAAAGGCGAGGGAAGACATGTACAGTAGACTCCACTACCACCGCAGGGGCCACTTGCAATGGGCATTTTCCGCAGCGCGCGGTCACGCCTCGGCCAGCGCGGTGTCGCGCGCCAGCCCGCGCATGCTGGCCAGCCAGATCACGCCGGCCAGGAGCATCACGCTCGAGACGGTGAGAAAGGCGATTTCCCAGGAATGGGTGAAATCGCGAATCGCTCCGATGAGGGTGGGCGAAGGGACATCGCCGAGCGCGTGGATGATCAGGATATTGAAGGCGAAGGCGGTCGCGCGCAAAGCGGGCGGGGTCACGTTGGCGAGCGCCGTGTTGGACGGAGCGGTATTCAGGAAAAGGAAAAAGAGCGCGAAAAAGATGCAGCCCCAGGCGTAGGGAAACGGGACGAAGAGCATCGCGACGGTGGCGGGAAAACCGAGCAGCATGCCGCAGCCCGAAACCAAGAAGTACGCGCCGGAGAAACGGCTGCGGAGACGGTCGGCCAGCCAGCCGCCGAAGAGCGTGGCGCTAAGGCCCGTGGAGGCGAGGATGACCCCGAAAAGGGAAGTGGCCTGGTTTAGCGGGATGCCGCGGTATTCCAGATAGCGCGGCACCCAGGCGGCGAGCCCGCCGATGGCGAAGGTCATCGCCGCTTGCGCGAGGATATTGGCGCGCAGCGACGGGATTTTCAGCAACTGCAAGTAATCGGCGCGCGTGGGTTTTGGGCGGGCGCCCTCGCTCCGGCGCGGCTCCGGCATGAAGAAGCAGAATGCGGCGAGCACCAGCCCCGGCGGGGTCATGAGGTAAAACGCCCAGCGCCAGCCGAGCAGGTGATCGATCATGCCGCCCCAGGCGTAGCCGAGCGCGCTGCCAACCGGGATGGCCATGAAAAACCAGGCCATCACCTGCCCGCGTTTCTCCACCGGGTAGTGATCGCTGATGATCGTGGGCGCGGCCGGCCCGTACCCGGCTTCGCCCAAGCCGAGAAACACCCGCGTGAGCAGCAGCATCGTGAAGCTGCCGGCCAGGCCGCTCGCGCCGCTGGCCAGGCTCCAGAGCGCGACGCTGATGCCGATGATCGTCCAGCGCGAATAGCGGTCGGCCAGCCATCCGAAGACCGGCGCGGTGAGCATGTAGCTCACCATGAACATGCTCATGAGCAGCCCGATCTTGGTATTCGCGGTCGGATCGCCCGGGAAAAAATCGACCTCGATGCGCGAGGCGACCGCCGAGATGATGTAGCGGTCCAGGTAGCAGACCAGGTTGATCAGCACCAGCAGGGTGAGCGCCCGCCGCGCGTCTCGATTCGGTGAAGCGGCGGCATCGGTGCTCATGGCGCAGCGATGCTTAGCGAGCGGCCGCGGGCAATGCAATGTGGGCGAAGATCTGCCGCGCAGATTGCGGGCTGGCCCCCCGCCCGTCCTTCATCCATTTTCCGTCCGTGCCGCCACGTTCCTTTCTCGAACACTTCATCCGCACCGTCGCCGAGGGGCTGGCGGCGTTGATTTACCGCGTCAAAATCTACGGCAAGGAGCGGCTGCCGGAGGGCGGTTTCCTCCTCCTGCCGAATCACCTCACGTGGGTGGATGCCGTGGTGCTGCAGCTCGCCTGCCCGCGCCAGATCCGCTTCATCGTGGACGCGGAGATCTACAATCTGAGCGTGCTGCACACGATCTTCCGCGCGCTCGGGGCGCTGCCGATTTCGGCCAAGCGCTCGCGCGAAGCGATCCGCGGGGCGGCGGAGGCGATCAAGGCCGGCGAGATCGTGTGCATTTTTCCCGAGGGCGAACTTTCGCGCAATGGCATGCTGCTGCGGCTGAAGCGCGGCTACGAGCTGATCGCGCGCGCGGCGGGGAGGCCGGTGGTGCCGGTCTGGCTCGATGGGCTTTGGGGTTCCATTTTTTCCTTCAAGGGCGACCGCTACTTCTTCAAGTGGCCGAAACATTTTCCCTATCCGCGTTACGGTCGCCTTTGGCGAACCGATCCCGCCGGAGCAGGCCGACATCGCCTACGTGCGCGAGCGTTTTCTAGAGTTGGGCGAGCATTGCTATCAGCAACGCCCCGAGCTGGAAGATCATCTCGCGCGCGCCTGTGTGCGCGGGCTGAAACGCGGCCAATTCCACACCGCCGCGATCGACGGGATGGATGGCAGCACGCTCACGCGCGGCATGCTCCTGGCCGCCGGCGCGGCGCTTTCCCGGCATGTGCGCAAGAATTGCGAGGCCGCGCGCGTGGCGATCGTGCTGCCGCCCGGCAAAGCCGCGATCATCGCGAATCTCGCCGTGGCGCTCGCCGGCAAGACGCCGGTGAACCTCAACTTCACCGCCGGCAAATCCTCGCTCGAATCCGCGATGCGCATCGGCGGCATCCGCGATTGCATTTCGGCGCGCGCGTTCGTGAAGCGCCTCGCCGAGTTCCCCTGGCCTGAGCACATGATCCATCTCGAGGAGGTGATGCCCAAGCTGAAGCCCGCCATTCTTGCCTGGCGCGCCGCCGTCGCGGTGCTGCCGGCCTGGGCCGTCTCCGCGTTTTTGGAATTGCCGCGCACCGGCGATCGCGATGAAGCGGTGGTCCTTTTCACCAGCGGCTCCAGCGGCGAGCCGAAGGGGGTCGTCCTCAGCCATCGCAACCTGCTCGGCAACGTGCTCGCAGTTTTCGATCATGCTGAATCTCGGCAAGGGCGACGCCGTGCTCGCGTGCCTGCCGTTCTTCCACAGCTTCGGCTGCACCGTCACGCTCTGGTACCCGATGATCGAGGGCATCCGCGCGGTCACCTATCCGAGCCCGCTCGAGGTGGCCAAGAATGCGGAGCTGATCGAGCGGCACCGCATCACGCTCTTTTGCTCCACGCCCACCTTCCTCCGCGGCTACCTGCGCAAGGCGGAGCCGGCGCAACTCGCCTCCCTGGAGCTGCTCGTCACCGGCGCGGAAAAGTTGCCGGCGGAGCTGGCCAAGGCCTTCCACGAGCGGTTCGGACAGGAGATCATGCAAGGCTACGGGCTCACCGAAACCTCGCCGGTGGCCGCGGTGAACCTGCCCGAGCCGAAACGCAATGCGCCCACCGACAACGTGCAGCCCTCCGCGCGCGCGGGCTCCGTCGGCAAGCTCGCCCCCGGCATGGCGGCGCGCATTTGCGATCCCGATACGCGACGCCCGCCTCTCCCTGCACGAGACCGGCATGCTCTGGCTGCGCGGCCCGAACATCTTCGAACGTTACCTCAGCGACCCGAAGCGCACCGACGAAGTCCTGCAGGATCGCTGGTTCAAGACCGGCGACCTCGCCCGCTTCGACGAGGACGGCTTCCTCTTCATCGAAGGCCGCCTCTCCCGCTTCTCGAAAATCGGCGGCGAAATGGTCCCGCACGAAACCATCGAATCGCGCCTCTACGACGTGCTCCACCTCCCCAAGGACGAGCGGGTCATCGCCGTGACCGGCATCCCCGATGAAGCCAAAGGCGAAGCCCTCGTCCTCCTCACCGCCCGCGACCTCGACCTCGCGGAGCTTCGCACCAAGCTCTCCGAGCACGGCCTCCCCAACCTCTGGATTCCCAAAAAAATCCAACGTGTCGAAGCCATCCCGCTCCTCGCCTCCGGCAAGCTCGATCTCGCGAAATGCAAGGAGCTGGCGCTGGGGAAATGAGGGGCCGGCAACCTATTCAACTGCTCGGAGGTCACGGCGGGCCGCGGGTGAGAAAGCTACTTGATAACCATGAGGGCAATTCGCGCTCGATCTCCTCGATCGGAATACGCTCGCCCCGGTCGATTTCCGCGAACCCTTCGCGCACCGCCGCCACAAACTCGATTTTCCGCGCGACTTCATCGAGAGAGACGTCGTCTGGGAGCTTCTCAAGCAAGTCTTGAACGATCTCCTTGGTGCTCATAGGGAGAGTCTGCCTCCAATGGGCCGGCGTTCAAGGCTTCCCTCCGTGCTTCTCGTTAACTCCTCATCTCCCCATGAAGCCCCTCTTCCTTTCGCTCCTCTGCCTCCCCGCTCTGATCCTGGCGGCGGATGGCAATCGCCTCGCGTACCTGGAGGAGTCCGGGCCTTGCTACCCTCACGCCAAGCTCGCGCGTTTTACGACCCCGCAATGGATCGGCGAGCCGGGAGTGGAGGCCGCGGTCATTCTCTCCATCGATGACCTCCGGGATCCCCGGAAGTGGGAGGCTTATATGCGGCCGATTCTCGAGCGCCTGAAGAAGATCGACGGGCGCGCGCCGTTCTCCGTGATGTGCTGCGACACGAAGCCCGACGACCCGCTCTTCCAGACGTGGCTCGCCGAAGGCGTCTCGCTTGAAGTTCACACCCTCGCTCACCCGTGCCCGCTGCTGGGCAAGGCGGATTTTGCCACGGCCACCAAAACCGTGCTCGGCGGGCTCGACCTCCTGGCGCGCATTCCCGGCAATCGACCGCTCGCGTTTCGCATGCCGTGCTGCGATTCCATGAACTCCGCCAGCCCGCGCTTTTACAGCGAGATTTTTCCCGCGCGCACCTCGGAGGGCCGTGCCTTCGGGGCGGATTCGTCCATCATGAATCTGATCACGCCGGACGATCCCGCGCTGCCCGGCGAGATCGTGCGCGATGCCGCCGGCGCCGAGCGTTTTCGCAAATACTTTCCGATGGAACTCGTGCCGCCGCGCAAGCTCACCTTCGAGCGGTTCGGCGGCTACATCGAAAACTACCCGTATCCGTACGTGATCCGCGGCGCCGGCTGGGAATTCCCGTGCGCCGTCCCGAGCGATTGGGAGGCCTTCAATACGCACGGCTCCTCGAATCCGATCACCACCGCCGACTGGAAAGCGGCGCTCGACGCCACCGTGATCAAGCAAGGCGTCATGACGATGGTGCTGCATCCGCACGGCTGGAGCACGCCGGAGCAAATCATCGAGCTGATCGATTACGCCGTTTTGAAATACGGCCCGCGCGTGAAATTCCTCAACTTCCGCGAAGCGCTCGAGCGCATCGAAAAGCACGCGCTCGCCGGCGAATCCCTCCGCACCGCCGAGGCCCGCGACAACGGCGTGCGCCTGCTCGATCTCGACGACGATGGCTTCATGGACGTGGTGATCGGCAACCATCGGCGCCGGCTCACGCGCCGCTGGGATCCCGCGGGCCGGGCGTGGAAAGAAGAGCCGTTCCCGGTGCGCATCGATGAGCACGTGAAGTTCGATATCTCGGCCGAGTCCAGGGCGGGCGTGCTCGCGAAGGGAGACTCCACCGGCTACTGGCGCTTTGATAACCACTGGCAGCAGATCGACGAATATTCGAACGGCCTCGAGAACGTGCCCGTCGGCCCCGGCACCGTCCTGCGCGATTTCGATGGCGACGGCATTTGCGAAATCCTCGTGAGCACGCCCGAGCGCAATGAAATCCATGAATGGATCGGCAAGGAGCGCCGGTGGTTCCGCGCCGATTATGCGCTCCCGGCCGGCCTCAGCGTGGTCGATGCGCAGGGCCGCGACGCCGGCCTGCGTTTCGTGGATTTGAATCAAGACGGCTCCGACGACATCCTTTTCTCGAACGCGGATCGCTACGCCATTCATCTCTGGGCGAAGACGGTGAAAGCGAACCTCGGCTGGAAGCGCGGGTGGTCGCATCTCGTGCGTGCCGGCGCCCGCACCGGCGCGCCGCAAGAGCCGCCGCCGATCGTCCGCGCAGGCCCGCATCCCGACAACGGCGCCTGGTTCCGCAACGGCGCCATGTTTGTGCAAAACGAAGACACCGCGAAGCTCGAGGCGGTCACCGATCGCCACACCTTCAAGGAGCTGATCGCCTTCGACGTGCCGCCGCCGAAATCGCCCGCGGAGGCCCTGAAATCGATGCGCCCGCGGCCTGGGTTCAAGGTTGAGCTCGTCGCGTCCGAGCCGTTGGTGGTCGACCCGATCGCCTTCGATTGGGACGCGCGCGGCCGCCTCTGGGTGGTGGAAATGCGCGACTATCCGCTCGGCATCGACGGCAAAGGGAAGCCGGGCGGCGTGATCAAAATCCTCGAGGACACGGACCGCGACGGCCGCTACGACAAGGCCACCGCGTTCCTCGAAGGCCTGAACTATCCCACCGGCGTCATGCCCTGGCGCAATGGCGCGCTCATCGCCGCCGCCCCGAAGCTCATCTACGCCGAAGACAAAAACGACGACGGCAAAGCCGACACGCAACAGGTGCTCTACGAAGGCTTCATCGAGGGGAACCAGCAGCACCGCTTCAACGGCTTCGAGTACGGCCTCGACAACTGGATCTATTGCGCCAACGGCGACAGCGCCGGCAAAGTCCGCTCGACGAAAATCGGCGCGGAGGTCGACCTGCGCGGACACGATTTCCGCATCCGGCCCGAGTACGGCGACATCGAGCTCGTCGAGGGCCAGACGCAATTCGGACGCGCGTGCGACGATTGGGGACGCTGGTTCGGCAACAACAACTCGCGCTGGGTGTGGCACTATCCCATCCCGGAGCGCTACCTCACGCGCAATCCGCTCCTCACCGTCAAGTCCCTCAAGCAGCAGCTCGCCGAGTACGACAACTCCTCGCGCGTCTACCCCGCCACCGGCGGCCCGCTCCGCTTCAACAATCCCGATTCGCTCGGGCACGTCACCTCCGCGAACAGCCCGGCGCCGTATCGCGACGACCTCTTCGGCCCCGAGTTCGCCACCAGCATTTTCATCAGCGAACCGGTGCACAACGCCATCCATCGCGAAGTGCTGGAGCACGCCGGCGTCACCTTCACCAGCCATCGCGCCAAGGATGAGCAGACCAGCGAATTCCTCACCAGCACCGACGAATGGTTTCGCCCCGCGATGCTCAAGACCGGCCCCGACGGCGCGCTCTATATCGCCGACATGTACCGCTTCGTGATCGAGCACCCGGAGTGGATCGCGCCCGAAACGCAGGCCCGGCTCGATCTTCGCGCCGGCGAGGACAAAGGGCGCATCTACCGCGTGGTGCCCATCGATAAACCCGCGCGCCCCATCCCCGATCTTTCGAAGATCGACGGCCGCGGCCTGGTCGCCGCGCTCGATTCGCCCAACGGCTGGCAGCGCACGATGGCCCAGCGGCTGATTATTCAAAAAGGGTACGAGTCGCGGGAGGAGAACGGCCGCTGGACGACGATCGATCACGTCTCGCCGTCGCTCGATGCGCTGCTGGAGAAATCGGACAATCCCAAGGCCTGCCTGCACGCGCTCGGCGCCATGGCGGGCCTCCGCCGCTCCAGCGTAAAACAGTTCAAGGCCGCGCTGCGCGACCCGCATCCCGGCGTGCGCGAATTCGCGGTTTGCCTTCTCGAGCCGACGATCGGCAACACCGCCGGCGATGCGGCACTCCTGGAGTCGCTCACCGCCGTCGCCGACGATCCCGAGATCCGCGTGCGGTACCAGCTTGCCTACTCGCTCGGCCTCTCGCGCGAACCCGCCGCCGGCGCGCTCCTCGCCCGCATCGCGCTACGCGACGGCGCCGATCCCTTCATGCGCACCGCCGTCCTCTCCTCCGCGCCGCGGCATCTGCCGGAGCTGATCCAGGCGCTGCTCGCCCAGCCTGCCGAGCAGCGCCCCGTGGAGTTGCTCAGCGAATTGATCGGCTTCGCCGCCGGCGAGCCGGATTCCGCCATCCTCGCCAACGCGATCGAAGCCGCCGTCGGCTCTGGCGAGCCGCGCTACCGCTACGTGGCCACCGCCATGGTGCTCGACGCCCTCGGCCGCCGCGGCTGGCCGCTCGACAAACTTCGCCGCGAGCTTTCAGCGGCCACCCAGCGGATCGACGCCCTTGCCGCCGACGCGCGCCGCCTCGCCACCGATACCGCGAGCATTCGCGATCCCGAGCTCCTCACGGCCGCGCTCGGCCTGCTCGGCCGCGTTCCCGCGCAGCAAGCCGCCGAGCTCGAGCTGCTGCCGCGCCTCCTCGCCGCGCGCACCCCGCCGCCCGTACAAACCGCCGCGCTCAACGCCCTCGCGCGCCTGCCCATTGCGAAAACCGCGCCTGTTTTCCTCAGCGCGTGGCCCTCCGCCGCGCCCACCCTGCGGCAGGAAATCCTCACCGCGCTTATGGCCCGCATCGAAGGCGCGCGCGCCCTGCTCGATGCGGTGGAAAAGCGCGAAATCCCCGCCGGCCAGCTTCCGCCCGCTACGCGCCAATCGCTCCTTCGCCACAACGACGCCGCCCTGCGTCAGCGCGCCGCGCACCTGCTCGAAACCACCGGCGAAGACCGCCAGAAGCTCGTCCAGCGCTACCTCTCCGCGCTGCCCGCCAACGGCGACGCCGCCCGCGGCCGCGCACTTTTCCAGGCCCAATGCTCGCCCTGCCACCGACTGAAAGGCGAAGGCGTCGAAGTCGGCCCCGATCTCGGCATGGCCGCCGGCAAACCTGCCGAGCAACTCCTCACCGCCATCCTCGATCCCAACCAAGCCATCGAGCAGCGCTACCTCGCCTACGCCGCCACCGCCGCCGATGGCCGCGCCTTCGCCGGCCTCATTTCCAGCGAATCCGCCAATGCCCTCACCCTCCGCGCCCCCGCCGGCCTCGAGCAAACGTTCCTCCGCGCCGAGCTCAAAGAGCTCGCCTCCACCAACCGCTCCCTCATGCCCGAAGGCTTCGAGCAAGGCCTCACCCCCGCGCAGATGGCCGACCTTCTCGCCTACCTCCGCGCCCCGTAGGCGCCTTTTGGACTGCGGTGGGAAGCGTCAGCGCGACACCACTTTCGGAAGGTTTCGCCGGTGCGGGGCTGGGCGCGCTCCTGCCACCCGCAATCCACTCCGAAAGCGGCGTGGCGCTGACGCTTCCCGCCGCACTCCAAACCGCCGCTCGCAACCGCGCCGAAGCGCATATACGATCCTTGAAAGTGAAACGATTCCTCCTCGCCGCGGTCCTCTGCACGTTTATCTGTGCATTGGGCGCCGAGCTCACGGCGGCGCAAACGAAGAAACGCAAATCGACCAGCGATTCCGACGAGAGCGCGGTGACGCCTTCGCCGAAGAAAAAGTCCACCGGCACCGGCAGCACGAAATCCTCTGGGAGCACGAGCGCCACGCCGAAAAAACCGAGCTCCGCGAAGAGCAGCACACCATCTTCCAAAACGAAGAAGCTCAACGCGGCAACGGAGACCGCCGAGCCGAGCGAACCGACTCCCAAGACCACGCCGGAATCGACCACCGAAACCGCCGCGGGCGAGACCGCTTCCAAAAAGTCAGGCGCCGCGGCCGAGCCGAGCGCCACTCCAAAAAAGAAGGCCGCGGAAGGCACCAAGAGCACGACGAAAACCGGCGCTGCAAACAAGAAATCCACCGGCACCAGCAGCGGCACGCCCAAACCAAAGTCCACGCCGAAGCCCGACGAAAAACCGAGCGATTCCGCGAGCACGGCGAAAGCCACGCCCAGCCCTTCCGCCACCCCCGCGGCCACGCCCACGCCAAAACCGCTCTATGCACCCTCGGCCAGCCTCGCCACCACCGACCTGCTCGGCTTCAGCGAGCAGCCGCCGCGGGTGCAGAAACTGATCGAGGACGCCCTCGCGCTCGCCCGGTTGAACCTCACGTACAAATTCGGCTCCGACGATCCCGCGCAGGGCGGCATGGATTGCTCCGGCACGGTCGCCTACCTGCTGCGGCAGCAGGGGTTCCGCGATGTGCCGCGCGATTCCGCGGGCCAATACACGTGGGCCCGCAAAAACGGCCAGTTCTTCGCGGTCGTTTCCAAAAAGACTGGCGGCTTCGAATTCGCCGAGCTTCTGCCGGGCGACCTCATGTTCTGGAGCGGCACTTACGACACGCCACGCGATCCGCCCGTCACGCATTCCATGATTTATCTCGGCGTGCAGCGGAAGCGTGGGCAGCACGTAATGTGGGGCTCGAGCGACGGCCGCAGCTACGACGGGAAGGCGCGCTTCGGCGTGAGCGTCTTCGATTTCAAGATGCCGCGCGCCGACACGGGCGCCGCGCGCAGCACCGATTTCCTGGGCTACGGGCGCATCCCCGGCCTGCGCGAGGAAGAGGCGCGGCCCACGCCGGTGGTGGCGCCGGCGAAGCCCTGAGGTGTAGAGGCGGCTCTGTCCAGTTCCGCGCCTGCGGAAATGGACGTGCCGCCTCAGATCATGGCGCGGAAAGGCGGAGGGGCGGTGCGGAGCCGGACGCGCGAATACCGCCATCCCGCCGCCTTCGCCCGCGCCGAAAGCTGGAGGCGGCACGTCCACTCCCGCTGGCGCGGGGAGTGGACAGAGCCGCCTCTACACATTTCGCGGGGCTACTTGCCGTCCTTCACGCAGCGGAAGCCGGTGTTTTGCAGGCCGGTATCGCTCGCGGTCTTCATGCGGGCGCTGGGGCGGTAGCCGCGGCAATAGTTGTCGCTGCACATCCACGAGCCGCCCCGCGTGACTTTCTTTTGCGTGCCCGGTTCATCGGGATCGTAGCTGTCGTTCGGCCCTTGCGGGTTGTGGCGCGCCTCGCGCGAGGAGGTCTTCGCCAGCCGCTCATAGGTATCGGGCCGGTACCAATCCGAAGTGAGCTCCCAAACGTTCCCCGCCATATCGAGCAAGCCGTAGCCGTTCGGCGGAAAGCTGCCCACCGGCGCGGTGCCGGGGAAGCCGTCTTCCACGCGCTTTTCCTTGGGAAAATCGCCCTGCCAGATATTGGCCATCCAGCGGCCGCCCGGCTTCATCTCCGCGCCCCACATGAACGGCTTGGCCACGAGCCCGCCGCGCGCGGCGTACTCCCACTCGGCCTCCGTGGGCAGGCGCTTGCCGGCCCATTTGCAATAGGCGAGCGCGTCGTCGTAGCAGACGTGCACCACCGGGTGCTTCAGGCGGTCCTTGATGCCCGAACCCTCGCCATCGGGGTGCCGCCAATTGGCGCCGATCCGCGGCTCCCACCACGAGTAGGCGTTCGTGTTGTCCACCCGCTCGCCCGGACGCGGCGCGCGGAAGCAAAGCGAAGCCGTCTTCCCCTCGAACTCCGGCAGCAGTCCCGGCGTGGTCTTCGCGCTCAATGGCCGCTCCGCCACGGTCAGGTAGCCGGTGGCGTCGGTAAACTTGAGAAACTGCTCGTTCGTCACCTCCGTCTTATCGATCCAGAATCCATCGAGCTTCACATCGTGCAGCGGCACCTCATCCGAGGGAATATTCTCCCCCACCCCGCCCATGGTGAAAGTGCCCGGCGGAATCCAAATCATGTCGCCGGTCGCGCCCGCATTCAGCTCCGTATTGTAACTGCGCTGCGCCTTCTTCCTCATCGCCTCGCGGTACACCCAATAAGTGCTGATGAGGATGAAGCTGAAAAACAGGCCGCCGATGATCAGCGAGGAACGAGCGGCGGGAGTGATCTTGGGCATGATGGGCGGGAGAGGACGATGGCATGAAGCGGCGGGGCCGCAACGGCTCAGTATTCAGTTTTCAGTATTCAGACGCGCCCAAGGAACCGGGAACCAAGAACCAAGAGCCCTCCCCCTACCACTCCCCCTCGCGCGTGAACTTCGCCTTCACGTTCCGGCTGAACTCCGCGATGGCTCCCTCCAGCGCTTCCAGCACCTGCTCGCCCGTGCGCCCGGCGCTGTCGCGCGCGGCGGGGATGACCGTGTTGCACTCGTTGGCGTCCATGAAACGCGAGGCATCGAGCAGGGCCGCCTGCTCCTCGGGGGCGACGACCAGGAAGCCGTGCTTATCCGCATGGATCAGATCGCCCGGCGAAATCTTCCGGCCGAAAACCTCGACCTCGCAATTCCAGCGCACCGGATGCACGTGCGCATGGCCCACACACAGCCGGCGCGCGAGCGCCTTGAAGCCGGCGTTCGTCATCTCGTCCAGGTCGCGGATCGCGCCGTCGGTGATGGTGCCGATGCATCCGAGCGCGCGATGGGCGTTGGCGTTCACCTCGCCCCAAAAAGAGCCGACCGTCGCCGGCTTCTCGAGGTCCTGCACGATCACGATTTTCGGTCCCGGAACGCTGGCCATATACTTGCGGTACTCCGCGCCGGCGATCGGATTGGTCTGCCGGTGCGAAGGGTTGCCGGGCTCGATCACCACCGTCACCGCATAGCCCACCATCGGCCCCATCTGCGGCATGAAATCGCGCGTTTCTTCCAGGTTGAAGCCCTCAGCCGCCGGGTTGCGTTTCGTGATCTGCTCCCAGCCGTTGTAAATGGTGGGTGTATTCCAGCGTTTGAGCTGGAGCAGATCGGCGTGGGTAAGCTGGCGCGAGGGGTTCATGCCTCATGATCTACCGAACCAAGCGGCTCGCCCGCGAGCGGCGTTTTTTTGGAGTGCGGGGGCAAGCGTCAGCGCGACACCGCTTTCGGAGGGTTCGGCCGGTGCGGAACGGGCGCGCTCTTCCCGCCCGAAGAGCGATCCGAAAGCGGCGTGGCGCTGACGCTTCCCGCCGCACTCCAAAATTGCGCTTCGGCAGCGGAATGCGTCTTCTTCGTATCACGCCTCTCCCCATGCCTATGAAACTCCTGCTGCTCTCGATCATTGCGACGGTTTCCATCTCCCAAGCGGGCGCCCGCGTTTATGAGGTGACTTATCCGCCCTCGACGCAGCCGGGCGAATTGGTGCTCGGCGTCACTTATCGCCTGTGGGTGCCTGAGGGCGTGACGGCGGTGCGGGGCGTGATCGTGCATCAGCACGGATGCGGGGCCGGCGCGGGCAAGGGGGCGGTCACGGCCGCGGACGATTGGCACTGGCAGGCGCTGGCGAAGAAGTGGGACTGCGCGCTGATGGGCCCGGTCTATCACCAGGCGGAGCAGGATAATTGCCGCTGGTGGTGCGATCCGCGCAATGGCTCGGACAAGGCGTTCCTGAAAGCGCTCGGGGAGCTCGGGGCGAAATCGGGCCATCCCGAAATCGAACGGGCGCCGTGGTGTTTGTGGGGGCATTCCGGCGGCGGCTTCTGGTCGAGTTTGATGCTCACTTTGCGCCCGGAGCGAATCGTGGCGATCTGGCTCCGGTCCGGCTCAGCGTACGGAGCCTGGAGCAGAGGGGAGATTCCCGCGCCGCAGCTTTCGCCGGGCGTCTACGCCGTCCCGATGATGTTCAATGGAGGCGCGAAAGAGGAGTCGGACCCAAAGCACGGCCCGCCGCGGGTGGCCGATCGCGCCCTGTTCAAGGAATGGCGCGAGCATGGCGCGCCGGCGGGCTTTGCCAAGGATCCGCGCACCGGCCACGAGTGCGGCGACTCACGTTATCTCGCGATCCCTTTCTTCGATGCTTGCCTCTCCCTGCGCCTGCCCGGGAAGGGCAGCCAAACGCAGGATCTCAAGCCGGTGGACATGAAGCAGGCGTGGCTCGCGCCGATGTTTGGCGAGGAGGCCACGCCAGCCGCGGCCTACACCGGCGAAGCGTCCGCCGCCGGCTGGCTTCCGAATGAGGCTCTCGCCAAAGCGCGCGCGGAGTATGTGAAGGTGGGCTCCGTCGGCGACACCACACCGCCGGCGCCACCCGCGAATGCGAAAGCCAGCGCGAAGCCCGGCGGAACGGAACTGACTTGGGACGCCGAAGCCGATCTCGAAAGCGGTTTGCAAGCGTTCATCATCCAGCGCGATGGGCGGGAGCTTGCGCGCGTGCCGGAGAAGCCCGCGGGCAAATTCGGACGCCCGCTCTTCCAAGGGCTCAGCTATGGCGATACGCCGGAGCAGCCGCTGCGGGAGCTTCGCTTCACCGACACCACCGCGCAGCCCGGCGCGAAACACGAGTATCGCGTGATCTCCGTGAATAGCGTGGGTCTGTCCTCGGCGGCATCGGCGGCAGCGTCGCCGTGAGATTGCTTTATGCCGCCCGGCAATCGCTCCCTCACCGTTCCCTGCCGCGAATGCGGCGTCGAGGTCCCCCGCGAGGCGCTCACGTGCCCGGAATGCAGCGCCCCCCGCCCGGCTTGCGACGTCTTCACCGGCGAGGGGTACGAGTGGAAATCGCGCGGCACCTGGATGGGCTCGCCGCTCGTGCACGTCGCGTTTGGTCTGGATGCATCGGGGCGTCCCCGCAAGGCGCAGGGCGTGATCGCCATCGGGCAGCACGCCGTCGGCGGGATTGCGGTGGGGATCTATGCGTTCGGTTTCGTAGCGGTGGGGCTCGTGGCAATCGGGCTCGGCTCGTGCGGGGTGGTGGCAATCGCGGCGGTCGCGGCGTGCGGCGTGAATGCGGTGGGGCCGGTCGCGATTGGCGTCACCGCGTTGGGATGGGCCGCTCACGGGCTGGCCGTGTTCACGTGGAAGTAAGGCGGAGCGCGCGCTTTGCCTTTGAGCTTCGCGCGCCGCTCGTCTACTTCTCGGCGGCGTGTCTCACCGGACCTTCGCCTGCCCCCAATGCGGCGCGCCCGTGGAGTTTCATTCCAGCGTGGCCGTCTTTGCCGTCTGCGCGTTCTGCCGCTCGATGGTGGTACGCACGGACGACGCGCTGCAGCGCCTCGGCGAGATGGCCGCGCTGCCGCCGGACCTGAGCCCGCTCCGGCTCGGCACGCGCGGCGAATGGCAAAAGAACGCATTCGAACTGATCGGCCGGCTCCGGCTCGAATACGACGGCGGCAGTTGGAACGAATGGTTCGCGCAATTCGCCAATGGCCAGACCGGCTGGATCGCCGAAACGCAGGGCTTTTTCATGATCACCACCGAGGCGGAGGCCGGCGATCTGCCGGACCACCCGGGCGCGCTGAAGGCCGGCGGGCAACTGCGGATTCAGCGGCACAATTACACGGTGGTGGATGTAAAAAAGATCACGGTCATCGCCGCCGAGGGGGAGCTGCCGGAGGTCTCGCCGCCGGGCTCGCAGCGCATCAACTCGGACCTCACCGGCGCGGGGAAAAGCTGCGGCACGATCGAGTTTCACGAGGAAGGGCCGGAGCTTTACCTCGGCTCGACCGCGGAGTTCGAGGAGCTGGCGTTGCGCGAGCTGCGGCCGGTGCCCGGCTGGTCCGCCGATGTGCCGGTGGAGCAGCGCGGCACCACGGCGCTGAATTGTCCGCCCTGCGGCGCGGTGGTGGAACTGCGCGCCACCGGCCTCACGCAAGCGGCGGTGTGCGGCTCGTGCGGCACGATCATCGATACGGCGAATCCCACGCTGGTGACGCTGCAGGAGGGAGTGGAGGCGGTGCGCAAGATGCAGCCGCTGATTCCGATCGGCACGCGCGGCGAGCTTTTTAGCGACCCGTGGGAAGTCATCGGCCTGCAGAATCGCCAGGACCAATATGCCTCCTGGAGCGAATACCTGCTCTTCAATCCGTGGCGCGGTTTCCGGTGGTTGACGACGTGGGGCGGGCACTGGAATTTCGTCTCGCGCGCGGCGGAGACCCCATCGCATTCCGGGCCCAAGCACATCTACTACCGCGGTGAGCCCTACGCGCTTTTTGCCCGCGGCCAGGCGGTCGTCACCGGCGTGCTCGGCGAGTTTTACTGGAAAGTGAAGCGCGGCGAAACCGCCGAGTACCAGGACTATGTGCGGCCGCCGGAGATCTTCTCGCGCGAGCTGTACCCGGAGCTGCAGGAGCAGGCGTATTCGGCTGGCACGTACCTCGAGCCGAAGCTCGTGCAGGAGGCCTTCAAGGTGGCCAACCTGCCGCGGCGGACCGGCATCTTCGCGAACCAGCCGAACCCGTGGAGCCGGCGCCTGCGCGGGCTGCTGCCGTGGTGGATCCTCGCGCTCGTCCTCGCGTGCGGCATCGAGTTTCTCTCCGTCGCGCGCCAGCGGCAATATCCGTGGCAGGGCAGCTTTACCTACCAGCGCCCGGCCCTGGCCGGGCAAGGTTCCATTTCTCCCGCCCAGCCGCTGGAGCGCTCCACGAACGCGGTCACCACGCCGCGCTTCAAGCTCACCGGGACGCCGCAGCCGCTGGAGATCAGCATCCATGCGCCCGTGCGTAATTCGTGGATCGGCTTCGACGCCACGCTGGTGAATACCGCCACCGAGCAGGTTTACCCCGCGGAGCTCGAAGTTTCCTACTACGAGGGGACCGACTCCGACGGCCGCTGGACGGAAGGCTCCACCTCCGCGTCCGTGAAAATCGCTGAGGTCACCGCCGGCGAATACTATCTGGAGCTGGAGCCGCAGGCAGACCCCGCCCTCGCCGAGATCACTTATTCGGTCGCGCTGGAAAGCGGCGGCGTTTTCTGGTCCAACTTCATTTTGGGCCTGCTCGCGCTCTCGTTCTATCCGGGGTTCGTCTGGTGGCGGCGCTCCGCCTGGGAAACCGCGCGCTGGGCCGAGAGCGACTTCACGCCGTAAACTTCGCCATGAGGCATCCATTCTATTTCCTCTTCGCGGCCGCCTCGTGCGTGCTGCTCTATCTCTCGAACGCGCGCGGCTGGACCCTGCTCGGGCGCGCCTTCAATCCCGGCGGGTACGGCCCGCGCGCGCCCGGCCTCTATCACAAATAACCCCGCCTCTCCCATGAATCCCTCCATCCTGATCAGCTCCCTCATCTACGCCATCCTCGGCATCTTCATTTTCGCCCTCGCCTTCGTGATTTGCGACAAGCTCACGCCGGGCGAGCTCTGGCGCGAGCTCATCGAAAAACAGAACCTCGCCGTGGCGATTCTCGCGGGGTGTGTGGCGCTGGGCATCTGCATCATCGTGGCGGCGGCGATCCATTGACTCGGGTCTAAATGAGAACCGCGATTATTGGCCTTGCCCTGGCTCTCGCGACGGCGGCTTTCGCCGGCGAACCGAAGCCCGTCCCGCAACTGCAGGCGCTGCCGCTGCCGGACGCCCAAGTTTCCTTCCAGCGCGAGGGCCGCGAGCTGGCGCGCTACTACCACGGCAAGGATTTCAAGCGCCCCTTCGTCTATCCCATCATCGGTCCCTCCGGCCGCTCGCTCACGCGCATGGGGCACCCGCACGATCCGGAATCGCACAGCCATCACAATTCCGTCTGGGTCTCGCATCAATTCATCGGCGAGACGAACTTTTGGGAAGATCGCGGCACGGCGCGGATCGCGCATCAGCGCATCGTCCGCTTTGTGGATGGCGATGCGGAAGCGTTCGTGGAGAGCGAAAATGCCTGGCTGGATAAGGATGGCGCCCCGCTGGTGAAGGAACTGCGGCGCACCTCTGTGCAGCCGCTCCCGGACAAGGAATGGCTGCTCCTGGTCGAGATGCAGTTTGAGACCAAGAAGGAAATCGTGCTGGGCCAGACGGCGTTCGGCCCGCTCGGCGTGCGGATGGCGAAGACGATTGGCGTGCTCGATGGCGGTGGCACGATCCGCAACTCCGAGGGAGGCGTGGATGAGGAGGCGTGCTTCCGCAAGCCCGCGCGCTGGGTCGATTATTCCGGTCCGATCGCGCCCGGCGTCATCGAGGGAATCACGCTCATGGATCATCCCTCGAATCCGAATCATCCCGTGCCGTTCCACGTGCGCGGCGATGGCTGGATGGGCGCCGCGCTCACTTTCCCCGGCCCCATCACCCTGCAGCCCGGCACCCCGCTGCGCTTGCGCTACGCGCTCTACGTCCACGCCGGCATGCCCGCGGCCGGGAAGCTGCAGGCGCAGTGGGAGGCCTTCGCCAAGACGGCCTGGCGGGATTTTGGGGTGAAAAAGTGAGCCGCGCTGCCGCGGAAAACTCCTCGTCGCCGCGCCGCGCACCCGCCATGGTGCCGCCATGAAGCGTTTTCTCTCCCCCATCCTGGCGGCACTTCTCATCTCCATGTTGCCGCCGGCGGCGTGGGCCGCGGACGCCAAAGCACAATTGCAGGAGCTGGTGGAGAAGGTGAAGGCCAAGCTGAAGACTGGTGCAAAAGCGGAGGCGCTCGCGCCGGAGCTCAAGGCCTTCGACGATCTGCTCGCCGAGCACAAGGGCGAGAAAACGGACGACGTGGCGCAGATCCTTTTCATGAAAGCGGCCTTGTATGCGGAGGTGCTCAAGGACGACGCGAAGGCGACGGCGCTCCTGAAGCAGGTCGAGACCGATTTTCCCGGCACCGCGGCTGCCAAGCGCTCCAACGGGGTGATCGAGTCGCTCGCGCGCCGGGCGGAGGCGAACAAGGTCAAGGATGCCCTGAAAGAGGGGGCGGTGTTCCCCGATTTCCAGGAAAAGGATCTCGACGGGAAACCGCTTTCCGTCAGCGGCCTCAAGGGGAAGGTCGTGCTGATCGATTTCTGGGCCACCTGGTGCGGGCCGTGCGTGCAGGAGCTGCCGAATGTGCTGGCTGCGTATGAGAAATATCACGGCCAGGGCTTCGAGGTCATCGGCATCAGCCTCGACTCGGACCGCGACAAGCTGACCTCGTTCATCAAGGAGAAGAAGATGGCTTGGCCGCAGTATTTCGATGGCAAAAGCTGGCAGAGCAAACTCGGCACGAAGTATGGCGTGAACAGCATTCCCGCCACCTATCTCCTGGATAAAGAAGGCAAGATCATCGCCAGCGGTTTGCGCGGCGACGCGCTGGATGCGGCGATCGCGAAGGCGGTGAAGTAGCCTCGCGGCCCACCCGCGCAGCCGGGTTGCACTTTTCCCGCTGCCGCTTACGATGCCGGTCCCATGACCCGTATCCCTCGATTGCTCATCGCCTCCGCGGCGCTGGCGGCGCTCGCCGCCGGCTGCTCGAAGAAGCCGCCGGAAAAAGTGCGCAAAGAGGAAGCCAAAAGCGAGGCGGCCCCGAAGCCCGCCACTGCGAAGGCGCCCGGCGACACCGCGGCGCCGCTGCCGGAAGGGAGCGAACCGGCCGCTGCGCCGGCGCCGGATACCGACCAGGGGGCCATTCCCGCCGATCTCGCCGCGGCCGATGCCGCCTACGAAGCGTGGTTCAAGAAGCACACCCTGGATCTCGCCGACCCGAAGATGCTCGATGACGATCCGGACAGCGACGGCTTCACCAATCGGGAGGAGTTTCTCGCCGATACCAATCCGCGCGACCCGAACTCGCGTCCGGGTGTGGCGAAGGGTTTGCGGCTCAAGGAATTCGTCCGCAAGGATCTGCCGTTCGTGTTGAAATCGGTGCAGGGCGGCACGGCGCAAATCGAGCGCGACGAGGAGGGCGTGAAGCGCACCGAGACGGTGAAGCAGGGCCAGCCGCTGAAGAATACGTCCTACCGCGTGATGCGCGTGCAATCGCGCCCGATGAAAGACAAGGACGGCAACGCCGTGGACGCCTCGCGCGTGACGCTGGAGGATCCGGCGACCAAGCAGCGGGTCGAGCTGGTGAAGGATTTGCCGGCGCGCTCCACCGCCTCGCACGCGGTGATCGTTTCCACCGATGGCAATCAGAGCATGACCGTGCATGAGGGCGAGACCTTCACGTGGGCCAGCGTGCCGCCCGTAACCTACAAGGTGAAGGACCTGCGCGCCGAGCAAGTGATCCTGGAAGACGTGGGCACCGGCAAGACGGTGACCGTGCCCAAGGAGCAGTGATGTTTTGGAGCGAAGAAGTAGCCGCGCGCTGCCGCGGCCCGCAGATCATCAACGACTCGAAGACGCCCTCCGGCCGCGTGCATGTCGGCGCGTTGCGCGGCGTGCTGATCCACGACGCGATCTTCCGCACGCTGCAGGCGAACGGGATCGAGGCGCGCTATCTTTTCGGCGTCGACGACTACGATCCGCTCGATGAAATCCCGGCGGGCAAAGGCGAGCATTTCGAGCAAGTATCTCGGCCAGCCGCTCTGCAACGTGCCGCCGCCGGACGGCTCTTCCGCGCCGGACATGGCCGAGCATTACATGGCGCGAATTCTGGCAGGTGTTCGAGGAGCTCGGCGTGAGGTGGAGCGCTACCGCATGCGCGACATCTATCGCTGCGGGCCGCTTCAACGAGGCGATCGATACCATCCTGCGCAACGCCGAGACGGTGCGCCGCGTTTACAAGGAAGTCTCGAACTCCGATCGCCCGCCGACACTGGCATCCCATTCCAGGCGGTCTGCGAAAAGTGCGGCCGCATCGGCACCACCGAAGTCTATCGATTACGACGGCGAGCTGGTGAGCTATCGCTGCCGGCCGGACATGGTGAAATGGGCACGCGGCTGCGGCTACGAGGGCAAGGTCTCGCCCTTCGATGGCCGCGGCAAGCTGCCGTGGAAGCTCGAGTGGGTGGCGAAGTGGGTTACCTTCCCGGTCACCATCGAAGGCGCGGGCAAGGACCACTCCACCAAGGGCGGCTCGCGCGACGTGGCCGCCGCGTGCCTGCGCGCGATCTTCGGCAAGGAGCCGCCGCTCAATGTGCCGTACGAGTTCTTCCTCGTCGGCGGCGCGAAGATGTCCTCCTCGCGCGGCCTCGGCGCCAGCGCGCGCGACATGGCGGACCTGCTGCCGCCGAGGTGCTGCGCTTCCTGATGATCCGCACCAAGCCGAACTCGCCGGTGAATTTCGACGCGCACGAGGAGGGCATCGTGAAGCTCTTCAACGAGTTCGACCGCTACCACAGCCGCGTCACGCGCGAGAAAAACGCCACGCCCGACGAGGCGTGCGTCTACCGGCTCGCCGCGCCCGCGGAGGGCGATTACTCAGCGGCCAACTTCCAGCTCGTGACCGCGCTGGTGCAGCTGCCGCACCTCGATCCGGAAACCGAGATCGCGAAGCGCCGCGGCGGCACGCTGGGCGAGGCGGACGCAGCGCCACCTCGCGAGCGCATCCGCGCCGCGCGTGTCTGGGTCGAGCGCTTCGCCGGCGAGGAGGAAAAAACGCGCCTGCAGGAAACGCTGCCCGCGCGCGCGCAAGAGCTCTCGCCCGCCCAGCGCGGCTTCCTGCACAGCCTCGCCGCCGCGCTGCCGGAGACGCCGTGGGAAGACGACGCGCTTCAGGCCAAAGTCTTCGAGATCGGCGCGCCTGACCCCGATCGAGCAGCCGCTCGCCTTCAAGGCGATCTACCGCGTCCTGCTCGATCGCGAAGCCGGCCCGAAAGCCGGCAACCTCCTCGCCTTCCTCGACCGCGATTTCGTGATCCGCCGCTTTCAGGAACTGCCGGTCGCCCAGGAGGAATTCTGGCGCGCCACCGCGATTTCACCCGCCGAGCTCGAAAAATGGCTCGCCGAGCAGAAGGAGAAGCTCGGCAGCCATACGGTAGCCACGCGCACCGCCGGCGCCCTGGCGGTGATCGAGCTCACTGCGGTGATGAAGGATGGGAAAAAAATGCTGAAGCGGGTGATCGCTCCGGCGGATGGCGGCGACCTGGGCGCGCGCTTCGGCGGCGGTATGCTCGCGTAAACGCGTCAGCGATTGAACTTGAAGCTCCCGCCAAACGGCCCCGAGGCCGGCGGCAATTGCAGCTTCACTTCCCCCACCCCGCCCGCGCCACCCAAGGTGCCGCAGCCGCTGGAGCCGATGAGCACCGCCTCGAACATTCTCGGTTCCGTCCCGCTGGTTCCCGGCGTCACGAGGCTGCCCATGAGCAGACCGACCACCTGATTCCCCCGCTCGTCCACCAGCGTCCAGTCCGCCGATTGCGTCCCGGTCACCGGATGCAACTGGGCGAGGAAACCCGCCTTCTTGATTCGCGCGCCTGGATTCGCGCGGCCCGCGCCGAAGGCGGCGATCTGCACATGCGAACCGTCGTCCTCCGCATAGCCCTTGAGATTCAGCGTCACGCTGCCCCTTGGCCCGGTGCGCGCGGCGAGCATTTCGCTCAGGCGCACGCCCACCGCCGAAAAATCCTCGCCCCCCTGTCCCAGCGCCATCTCGGTGTTCACGAAATCGAGCAGCGGGCGCAGCACGTTCACAAAGGCGCCGTTGTAGGCGATCAATTCGGACAGCGTCACCTGCCGGTCCTTGTCCGTGTCGAGCTCGTTGAAGGCCTGGCTGGCCGCGGCGGGGCTGGTGAGATGGCGCACCACGCGCGCCATTTGGAAATTGGGATCGTTGAAAGCGTCCATCAACGCCGGGATCGCATGGTTGCGGATACTCACGAACATCTCCCGGCGCGCCTCGGCCGCGCCGGGGGTGGGCGTCTCGTAGAGCTTGTAGTCCGACCCCATCCGGAGATCGACGCCGCCGGTCTTGCCCGGCACGAGCGGTTTTGCCTTCACCACGAAATCCGCGCCGGCATTCAGCGGGAAGATGTCGAAGCGATAGCCCTTCGCCTCGTTGTCGGCCAGCTCATCGGAAAGCTGCAAATCCTCCACGAAATTCGCCGAGGCGCCATTGGCCTCCTTGTAGGCGATGTTCGCGGTTACGATCTGCTCCAGCAAATCCGCGCTCTGCTGCCGCGCCGCCGCTTCGCGCACCTTCTGCACGGCCGGCAGCAGCAGCCCGATCAGCACCGCGATGACGGCGATCACCACCAGCAGCTCGATCAGCGTGAAGCCGCGGCGCCGGGACATGTCCGATTTCGGGGTGGAAACACGTTTCATGGCTGGCGCCAATCTAACATTTTGCGCGTTACCGTCGAGTGCCGAGCACCTGCACCCTTCAGCGCGAGGCTTGGAAATTGCTGGAACTGTGGTTCTTTGAACTGTCTTCTGACGGTTACCCGACCAGCGAAGCGCCCCCCGACCTGAACGAATTCCATTCCGCATGTCTTCCGCGGTTTCACCCTCCATCGCTTCCACGGCTGAGCTCCCGGCGCCCGCGGTCGCGAATCGCACACGAGAGCTTTCGCGCCAGCAGTTCGATATTCTCTCCCGCCGCGTCGATCGTTCGTTCGCGGCGCTGATGGTCTGCCAGTACGTGGCGTGCCTGCTCGTGTCGCTGCTCATTTCGCCGCACGCCTGGCCGAATTCCGAGATGGCCGGCAATGTCTGGGCGGCGGTGCTGCTCGGCGGCGTGATCACGGCCATCCCGGTCGCGCTCTCAATTTTGCATCCCGGCGAAAAGATCACGCGCCACGGGATCGCGGCCGCGCAGATGCTGATGTCCGGGCTGCTGATCCATCTCACCGGCGGCCGGCTGGAAACGCATTTTCACGTGTTCGGCTCGCTGGCTTTCCTCGCCTTCTACCGCGACTGGCGGGTGCTCGTCACCGCCTCCGCGGTCGTGATCGTGGATCATTTGCTGCGCGCGTTGTGGTGGCCGGAATCGATTTTCGGCGCCAGCACGCCGGAGCCGTGGCGCTGGGTGGAGCACACCGGCTGGCTGATCTTCGAGGTGGCCTGCCTCATCGTGGCGATCCGGCAAAACCTCGCCACCTTCGGCTCGCTCATGGAAAACCGCGCCGAGCTCGAGCTCGCCCGCGACCGCGCCGAGCAGGCCAGCAATGCCAAGGACGATTTCATGGCGGTGCTCTCCCACGAGCTGCGCACCCCGCTCACGCCCTCGCTCATGATGCTTTCGTCACTCGCCGAGGATGAGCGCATCGAGCCCGCGCTGCGCAAAGACATCGCGCTCGTGCGGCGCAACGTGGAGCTGGAGGCCCGGCTGATCGACGACCTGCTCGACCTTACCCGCGTCGTCGCCGGAAAGCTGCAGCTCACGCCCGGCAACGTCGACCTCCACGCCTTGCTCGGCGATTTGCTCGAGACCTGCCGCAACGAATTCCAAGCCAAGCGCCTCACCGTCCGGCGCACCTTCGAGGCGCAGCGTCCCTGGCTCTACGGCGACAGCGCGCGCGTCCAGCAGGTCTTTTGGAACCTGCTCAAGAACGCGGTGAAATTTACGCCCGCGGGCGGCCAGATCGAGGTCCGCACTTCCGATGCCGGCGAAAAAATCCGCATCGACGTGACCGACAACGGCGTCGGCATTCCCGCGGAAGTGCTCCCGCGGATTTTCCAGCGCTTCGAGCAAGGCGGCGTGGCGGTCACGCGCGAGTTTGGCGGCCTTGGCCTCGGCCTCACCATCTGCCGGGCGATCGTCGATATGCATCGCGGCGCGATCCGCGCGGAAAGCCGCGGCCCCGGCTGGGGCGCCACCTTCACCGTGGTCTTTCCCGCCCGACAAAGCGCCCCCACGCAACGCGCCGGCGTGCAGACCCAGCTTCTGCGGCTCAACGGCCTCCTGCCCCGCCGCGTCCTTCTCGTCGACGACCACACCGACACGCGCGAAACCCTTGCCCGCCTCCTCGCGAAGGCGAACTACGAAGTCACCACCGCCGACACCGTCGCATCCGCGCTCGATAAAGCGGCCACCGCCAAATACGACATCGTGGTCAGCGACATCGGCCTGCCCGACGGCTCCGGCTGCGACCTCATGCGCGAGCTGAAACAGCGTTATGGCATGCGCGGCGTCGCCTTCAGCGGCTACGGCATGGAGGAAGACATCCGCAAGAGCCTCGAAGCCGGGTTCTCCGCCCACCTCACGAAGCCGGTCGACTTTCACCGGCTGAAAGAAGTGATGGGCCTGGCGCTGCAGAATAAGCCGGCGCAAGCGGCGGCGTAGCCGGCGCGAGCTACATCGCCAATGCTTCGCGACGCAGAGCTTTTTCGACTCGGCCCGGTTCGGGTCAAACGGAGCTGGCTGATAATCACCGCGGTTCTTTCGCTGGTCATCATCCCGAAGATCGGGGCCACTCGGCGGTTCACGGCCGGAACGGATACGGAAGTCCACCACAACATAACTCCGCCGCTACTGCTCGGGCTGCCCGAAGTCATCGAGGAGATTGCAGGCGGGGCCGCCTCCAACAAGACTGCGCCCCTCGTCATCGACCATCTCGCGTTGGACCTGACATCCGTATGCGACGAGCTGAAACCTCGCTTGTTGCCCTACCTGGGGAAGAGGGAGATCCGGTACAGGCTTCTTATCCTGGCAAAGCCGGAAGACGGGAAAAACGTGCCGGGTGAAATCGGTCATGTGCTCAAAAGCTTTTCCGATCAGCCAAACTCCCATTTCCAATTCGAGATACGGCAATTCTCGGAGGTTCCTATGGCGCACGGGTTTCGCATCTCTGCACCGCCCTCGAGATCATTCTACTTCATGGCATTCCCGCGGGGGGAAAAGACCGCGCCGTGGAATAAATGGGCTTGGGGCTCCCCGAGCTACCTCAAGCTGCAAGCCCCCGCTGCAACGCGGGAGGACAGCGATGACTTTACCCAAATTTTCGACGGCGCCTTTAAGCATCTTTGGGATTCCAACCGCCCAGGCAATGCGGGAGGATCCTCGCCGTGAGGATGATTCTCGTTGTCTTCTGTGTATCCATCTTGTGTCTCGGCGCCGATCGGCCGAAAGCAAGCATCGAGGTTCACGGGCATCGCGGCGCCCGCGCGCTGCTCCCAGAAAACACCCTGCCTGCTTTTCAGTTCGCTCTCGAGGCGGGCGCAGACGTCCTGGACCTCGACTTGAGCATAACGGCCGATGGAGTCTTGGTCGTCAGTCACGACGCACACATCAATCCGCAAATCTGCCGAGAGCACGATGGCCGTCCAATCCAGCATCCGCCGCCTCTCATAAGCGCCCTTACGCTCGCGGAACTGCAAAGATACGACTGTGGTTCCGTCAGAAACCCGCGATTCCCGAAACAGGCGGTGATACCCGGCACTCGAATACCTACATTGAATGAAGTTTTTGAGCTGATTCGGCGGTCCACCCATCCCAATGCTCGGCGAATCCAATTCAACATCGAGACCAAGACTTTGTCTGATCCACCTGAAGCTACGATCAGCGCGGAGGTGTTTGCCAGGGTAGCCGTTGAGGCGTTTAGGGAAAGCGGTTTTCTCGAGCGAATAGTCCTTCAGTCATCCGATCCCAGGACCTTGGTGGAGGCCCGCAGAATCGAGCCGAAGATTGCGATTTCATTGTTGGTGGAGGATTTAACGGCGGATGTGATGACAGTATGCAAAAGCATTAGAGCAAACATCGTTTCCCCGGCATGGGAGGTCGTATCAGCTCGTAATGTCGCGGAATTTCACCAAGTGGGGATTCGGGTTGTTCCTTGGACGGTGAATAGGGCAGAGGACTGGGAACAGCTGATTCGGATGAAGGTCGATGGCATTATCACTGACGATCCTGCGGCGTTGCTTGATTTCCTGAAATAGGCGTCTTGCGGCGAACCGAGAGAGGGGCCTTAGCTGTCCGGCGCCTGGCCGGCTTCGCCTACGTCACATGCCGCAGCGCCTCGATCGGATTCATCGCGGCCGCGCGCTTGGCGGGATAGATGCCGAAGACCACGCCGATGCCGACGGAGATGGCGAAAGCCGCAGGGAGCGACCACAAGACGAGGATCGGCGACATGCCGCGGATGGAATCCGGCATGGCGTTCATCGCAGCCGGGAAGGCCTGCTGGATGAAGAACATCAGCGTGCGGAACGCCGGTCCGCAAGTGAGCCCCCCAATCACGCCAAGCAGCCCGCCCGCGGTGGAGAGGACGATGGTTTCGACGAGAAACTGCCGGATGATATCGGCCTTGCGCGCGCCGATGGCGCGGCGGATCCCGATCTCGCGCGTGCGCTCGGTGACGGTGGCGAGCATGATGTTCATGATGCCGATGCCGCCGACGAGCAGCGAGATGGCGGCAATCATGCCCATCATCGCGATGAAAAGCAGGCGGGTATTGCGCGCCTGCCGGAGCAACTCCAGGGGCACGGTGATGGAGTAGTCTTCCTGCTGGTGAAAATGCTGGAGCGTTTTGCGCACCACGCTCGCCGCGTCCATCACCTGGCTGGTGTCCTGCAGGCTGAGCGTCACGGTGCTCAGGATCGGCACGCCGCCGTCCGTCTGGCCGTAGTAGTCGTAGATCATCGACTGCATGGTGGTCAGCGGCAGGTAGGTGTCGCGCGTCGGATCCTCGGCGGCTTTCACGCCCTGGATCGCGGCACTGGGGGGCCGCGCCTTGAGCACGCCGACGACACGGTAGTAGTCGCTGCCGACGTGGATGGTGTCGCCAATCGGATCGCTGTAGGTGAAGAGCTCGTCCGCGATCAGCGGCGAGATCACGCAGACCTTCGCCTTCGCCTGCAAATCGGCCTCGGTGAGGAACCGCCCGCGCGAAATGGTGAGGTGTTTCAGTTTCGCATAGCCGGGCACGGTGCCGACGAGGCGCGCGGTGCTGCGGCGCGAAGCGAAGCCGAGATCGCGCCGCTCCAGCTCGCGGCTCGGGACGGCGCCTTCCAGCTCCGGCAGCGTCGCCATGAGCGCGTTGAAATCGCGCTGCGTGACGCCAAACCGCCCGCTCTGGCGCCTGCTCGCTCCGTGCGACGGCGGCGGCTGCACGGTGGTGAGAATGAGGTTGTTCGCCCCGAGCTGCGCGATCTGCTCCTGCGCCTTGGCGCTGATCCCTTCGCCGATCGCCAGCAGCCAGATGACGCTGGCGACGCCGATGAAAATGCCGAGCATCGTGAGCGCCGAGCGCAACGGATGCAGCCGCAAGCTCTTGAGGCCGAGCTGCAGCGTGCGCCAACTGTGGCGCAGAATGGTCATCAGGCTCGGCTTCACCAGGCTGAGCGGGCGCACCTCGGCCGCCGGGTGCGTGCCGATGGCCGGCGGACGGCTGCGCACATCGGACTCGATCAGCCCATCGCGCAGCCGCACCACGCGCCGCGCGTGCTGCGCCACTTCGTCTTCGTGCGTGACCAGCACGATCGTCTTGCCCTCGGCGTTGAGCTTGTCGAGCAGGCTGAGAATCTCCGCCGTGGTCTGCGAATCGAGGTTGCCCGTCGGCTCGTCCGCCAGGATGTACTGCGGGTTGTTGACGAGGCTGCGCGCGATGCCGGCGCGCTGCTGCTGGCCGCCGGAAAGCTGCGGCGGCCGGTGGCCGAGCCGGTCGCCCAAGCCGACCCGCGCGGCGAGCTCGCGGCAGCGCAGCCGCCCCTCCGGCGTGATCTGCCCCTGATAGTAAAGCGGCACCTCGATGTTCTCGTGAACGGTGAGCTGCGGGATAAGGTTGTAAGATTGGAAGACGAACCCGAGCCGCGACGCGCGCACCGCCGCCAGCTCGTCACCGTTCATGGTGGCAACGTCGTCGCCGGCCAGCCAGAAGCGCCCGCCGGTGGGCAGATCGAGGCAGCCGAGGATGTTCAGCAGAGTGCTCTTGCCGGAGCCCGAAGGCCCCATGATCGCCACGTAATCGCCCTCGGGGATATCGAGGTTGATCCCCTTGAGGACGAGCACCGATTCCTGCCCGATTGGGTATTCCTTCTCGAGATTCTCGAGGCAAAGCGCGAGGCGGCGGGGTGACGCGGACGCATCCCCTTCGCGAGCGGAAGCCGGGCTGCTTCCCTCCAACGGCCCAGCCGCGGTGGCGCGAAAATCATTCCGGACCAGCGCGTCCAGCGGGAGCTCTGAGATCGTGTCCAAGATGGTGGAGCGTCTTAAGGCGCCACCGCCGCGACGGTGGTCGTCGCGGGCTCGGCGGGCGGGAAGGTGACGTACGTCTCGTAATTCTGGGGCGCCAAATAGACGCGCTCATCCGGCTGGAGCCCGCTCTTCACCACCACGGTGGCGTCGTTCGCCGGCCCGAGCTCCACCTCGCGCGCCACGAGCTGTCCCAGGTCATCCGCGAGCAGGCAGAAGTGGCGGTCTTCGCGTTCCATCACCGCCTGCAGCGGCACCTGCACGGCCTGATCCAGCGCGGTGACTTCGATGGCCACCTTCGCCGTCATGCCGGAGCGGAGCGCGTCCGGCGGCGTGGCGATCTCGATCTCCGCGGCGTACTCTTTCATCGTGCTGTACGGGATCAGGTTGGGCATTGGGTATTCCCCGACGGACTGCACGATGCCATTCAGCACCACGTCGGGAAACGCATCCACCGTGACGCGCGTAGTCATCCCTTTCCTCACGAGGTCGATGCGCGATTCGTTCACGCGGGCAAGCACGCGCATTTTCGAGGGATCGGGCAGGCGCACCAGGATCTGGCGCTCGCGCACGGTCTTGCCTTCGGCGATGATCGGCTCGCCGTTGTTCTGGCCGGGCCCATCTTGCGCATAGACCACCTGGCCATTGGTCGGCGCCTTGATGTCGCACTTCGCGATGTAATCCTTGATCTGATCGAGCCGCTCCAGGTCGAGGCTGTGCGTGTTCTCGCGCGTGCGCAGGCGCGCCTCGGCGGTTTCGAGCGAGGCCTTGAGCTGCTTGGTGGTCTTCACCTTGGTGTATTTGCGCAGCACTTCGAGCTTCGTGCGCACCACGTCGAGCGCCTTGCGCGCTTTCTCCACCGCGAACCGATCCGCCTCGAGCTGCACCTCGGTGACGTAGCCGCGCGCGGCGAGCTTCTGGCTGTAGCGGAGGTATTCCTCCGAGCGGCGCACGTCTTCCTGCGCCACGAACTGATCGCTCTCCAGCATAAGCTCATCCTGCCGGAACGGGCCGTTCTCGTACTCGTTCATCGCGAGCTTGGCTCCTTCGTAGTCGGCGTCCGCTTCCGCCACCAGCGCGCGGCTGGTATTGGCGGCGATCTGCTGGTTGTTCAGCTCCGCCTGGAGCGAGGAATCATCGAGCTTGGCGAGGAAATCGCCCTTCTTCACGTTCGTCCCCTCGGGCACGATCTGGATGATCGCCACGCCCTGCGAGCCGCGCGAGGGCACCTGGCAGCGCACTTCCACATTGTGCGAGCTTTGCACTTCGCCACGCTCGATCACCTCCTGCATGAACGGGCCGGTCACCACCGTCGCGGTGAGCGGCTCGATGGACGAATCCTCCTGCCAAACGGGATGCGCCGCGGCTTTCTTCGCGCGATAGGCCATGGCACCGCCGCCGGTGACGAGCAGCAGCACTACGGCGCCGATCACGGTCTGCCGGCGCGTGAGCTTACGGATGGAGAGTTTCATAGGTCGGGAAAAAAAGGTGTGGCGGCTAAGCAGGAGCCGCGCCTTGGAGTGCGGTGGGAAGCGTCAGCGCCACACCGCTTTGGGAAAGTTCCGCCGGTGCGGAGCAGGGCGCGGGTTTTCCCACCCGCGGAGCAATCCGAAAGCGGAGTCGCGCTGACGCTTGCCGCCGCACTCCAAGGCATCGCGCGCATCATTCCACCCTTCCCTTCTGTTTCGGCTTCAGGCCCTGCATCGCCAGCGGCGCGCCCGCCGCGACGCGCTTCGCCAGCCGCTTCTGCAGCACGGCCTGCGTAAACGGCCCCGGCTCCACCCAGTGACCCTTGTCGTCGATCTCCATCAGCCCCAGCTCGTAATCGAGCTCCATGCGCAGCACCTCGCTGCCGACCCAGAGCGACAAAAACGAATTCTGCGCGTCGAGCAAATCGCTGAGCGCGCTCACCAGATCGCGCGCCGCGGTGACGCCGAGCTGCGCGGATTGCCCGGGCTTCGGCGGCTCGTCGAGCTTCAGCCGCGCGAGGTCCACCTGCGCCAGCGCGGTCTGCACGGCGCTGCGGCGAAACTCGAAATTGAGATGGCTCAGTTGCACCAGGCGCAGCGTGTTGCGCAGGCTCTGGTTCACGTTGTCCTCGAAATCCATGTAGCTCCGGCGCGCGCCCTGGTAATCGGCCAGCGCCTCGCGGTAGTCGTTGCGCTCGCGCAGGCGGTCGAGCGGCGTGTCGATCCGCAGCGCGCCGGCGAGGCTTCCGTTGCGCGCATCGAAATGGACCGACGATTGGTGGCCCGTGTTGGGCGTATCGAGCGCCGCGTCGAGCTGCAGATCCACGCCGCTCATCAGCGGGTTCGCGTTGTAATCGATCTGCCGCCACGCATCCACCAGCTCGGCGCGCGCGTTCATCCAATCCAGCCGATTGGCGCGCGCGATCTCCATCGCGCGCAGCTCGTTCAGATCGGAGTTTGGCAAGGTCACCGTCTCGATGCGGCTGCCGGCGCGATCGAGCGAAAGCCGCAGCACATACCCGGAAAGGTTCGCGGCCGCCGCGCTGGCGCGGGCGCGCGCCTCCGCCAGCTCGAGCGCGGGCAGCTCGCGCTGCACGGCGTCGATTTCCGCGAAAGCTTCCGCCACACTCGCCGCCAGCGCGTCGAGGCGGTCGTCGATCTGCTCCGCTTTCAAGCCGAGGTTCGCCGGATCGAAACGCCCGCTCTGCAGGCCGAGCTGCTGCACTTCGGACCGCGCGGTGAGCCGCTCGAATTGCGCCATGCGCCCCGGCAGCGCTTCGCGGAAAGCGGTCACGTCGCCCCGGGCCGCGGCGAAGCGTGAATCGAAATGCGGCTGCAGCAGGCGGAGCGCCGTAAGCTTTGCCTGGAGCGCCGCGGGCGTGGTCAGGTTTTCGCGGTCCTGCAGCGAGATTGAAAGGTCCGTCACCTGGTTCTGCAGCGTGGTCGTCGCGGGATCGAAAATCGTGAACCGGTTCAGCAGCGAGTCGCGCAGGTCGAGCGGCAGCGACGGCGGCAGGCCCAGCTCGGCCTTGAAAGTATCGAGCCGGGTCTGGTACCCGGCGCGCGCGGTGAGCAGGTTGCTCTGCGCGTTCTGCAAGGCCTGCCGGGCCTGGAGCACCTGCAGCATGCTGCTCGCCCGGCCCGCTTCAAACGCCGCCTCGAGCTGCGCCAGGCTGGAGCGCAGCCCGGCCACGTTGCTCTCGAAATTGCGGATGCGCTGCTGCTCTTCCAGCAGGCCGAGAAAGCCCGACGCGCTCGGAATGCCGCCCACGCCCGACGGCGAGCCCGCGAGCAGCGCCGGCGCGCTCGTGGTGGTGGCCGAACGCACCGGACGGCTCCCGGCGGAGCGCCCCGCCACGATGTTGAGATAAAAGCCCTGCTGGAACTGCTCCATGCGGCGCACGTTCGCGAGCAGGGTGCGCTGCTTTTGCGTCAGCGGCTCCAGGGTGCGCGCGCGCCCGCCGAAACGCATGAGCGGCTGGATCACCGTGAATTTCAGCAGCGAGGAAGCCAGGCGCAGGTTCGGCCGGTCGAAATCCCAGATGATCGTATTCGCCGCGCTGGCCAGGATTTGCCCACCGAAAGCGGTCATCCAGTTCAGCGCGCCGGTCGTCTCCAGGCCGGCCTTGTTTACCGTGCCGTCCGGGAGCGTCGGCCCGAGATCGTGCGAGCCGGTGGTGCCCAGCGCGAAGTGCGGCCGCAGCTTGTAGCGCTCCTCGCTCAAATCGAGCGCGGTGAGGTAGAGGTCTTCGCGTGCGCTTTGAAACTGATGCGAATTGCGGATGGCCACCTCCACCGCGTCGCGCATCTGCAGGATCACCTCGCCTTTTCCGCCACCCGGCAGCGCCCGCCGCCATTCGGTCTCCTCCTGCGCGGTGAGCCGGCGCGCGCGCTTGTGCGTGCGCATCAGCTCAGCGGAAGCCGGATCGTCCGGCGGCATCCCTGGGTGGTCCTTGTTCTCGGGATCGTAAAGGCGCGATTCCGGCCCGCGATCGAGGCCCCAGCCGTCATCCGAAATCCCCACGCGCTCCGCCTTCGCGCCGATCAGCCCATACGCCTCGCGGTCCGCCCAGCGCCGGTTCACCCCGCGACTGCACCCCTCAAACGCCGCGAGCAGCGCCAGCAACGAAAGGATTCTGATAAAAAGGGGCGTGAGCGGGAGGGAATCTCGCATCGCCCCAGATAACCCCGAAGAGGGTCCTCCCTTAGAGTAGAGCGGGGGTCTGCGGAACGCCCGATTTAGAATTTATGCCCGCCCGCCGAAGACCACTGCGCCAGCGAAGGCAGATCCCGCGTGAACTCCACCGGCGCCTGCCGAACGAAGCTCGACCACACTTTTTCCGGCACCCAATCCGGGTGCTGCTTGAGCAGCGCCGCCACCGCCGGCGCCGCGTTTTGCAGCCAGGCCGGATCGCCGGAAGCCACGGCCGCCAGCGGCATCAGCTTCAGGTGACGGTAAACGATCGAAGTCGACGCGCAGAATGCCGAGACGGTCTCCGGATACGCCGCGGTGGCTCGCAAGTGATCGCCGGTGCGGCAGATGGTGTGGCATAGGTGGCGCTGCAAAAAATGCCCCCACAGCCCGTGATCGATCACGCTGACGCGGGCATCCGCCGGGCCGTCGCCGCTCACGAGGCTTTCCGTGGAGGAGTTCAGGAGCTTGGCCACCTCGGGCGCCTGCGCCGGGTGATCGGCCAGCTCCGGGAAGACGCGCGCCATCTCGTCGGTCTCGAAGGGCAGCGCGTACTTGCTGAAGCGCCGGCCTTCCACGGGGGTGAAGGGGTGCTCGAATAGAATGCGCGTCCAGTCCGGCACATCCTCGAATTCCCGCTCGCTCAGGATGGCGCAGGCGCGGGTGGTGCCCTCCGTGCGGCAGACCGCGCGGAAAAGTTCGATCCGCTCCAGCAAAGTCGGGTTGGCGGCGCCGGCCACCGGGCGCCAGTCGCGTCCGCGCGCCATCTCCGCCGTCGCGATCCACGGCGCGAGCACTGGCGAAGTGACCGCGCGCGCGGCCAGCTTGCGCAGGCGGGCGTCGTGATCGGCCCCGGTTTTGGCCGCCAAGCCCACGAAGAGCTCAGCCACCGCGCCCGCCTCTCCGGCCGAGGCGCCGCGCCGCACCGACTCCGCCAAAATCAGGTGCGCGGTGGCGCGCCGGCAAAGATCGCGCGGATCGCGGAAAACCCCCGAGGCTTCGCGCCAGGCCAGCGTGGCCAGGAGCAGGGCGGCCTCCTCATGCGCGCGAAAATCGAGCGGCGCCGCCGCCAGCCACGCGGAGAGCCGGGCGTTTTCCAACTGGATCACTTCGGCCCGCGGGAACGCCAGCGTCGCCAGGGCCGGGCGCGCCGCCGGGGCGGCCGCCGGCGCGGGCGAAGGAGCGTGCGCCTTTTTCAACAGCTCGCGCGTGAACGGAACATAGGCCGCGGGATCGAGCACCTCGCCGCGCATCGGCACCATGGTCTCCCACTGGCGGCCCGCTCCGAAGCGGACCCGCACCCGGTACCATTCGGAGTCCCTGGCAAAACCGGTCCCGGTAATCTCGACCGCGTCTTCCCGCCAAAGGTCCGAGGGCTGGCCCGACGCGAAAGCGGCGAACCGTGCCGTTTCCCGCAGCAGCGAGCGGACACCCCAAAGCTGCTCGTTATTCGCAGAAACGTTCCACTTCTCCGGCGCCCCAGTCCGCGGAGGCAGCAGAGGAAAACCCGCGCCGGCGATGGCCATCAGAAGGAAAGCGGCTGCTCCGATTCGCACCGGTTTGCGGATTTGAGAAAATAAAACCGCCATCGCGGGGGGAAAGGATCATAAAAACCAAAATATAGAAAGCCCTTCCGCAGAATATTCGTCGATTCGCCACAATCCTCCTTGGTGGCACCCGCGCTGCTATGTGCATCCACACCTCCATGTACCAAAAAATGACCCACCGCCGGGGCGGATTTACCCTCGTCGAAATCATGATCGTCGTGGCGATCATAGCCATGCTGGCCAGCCTGGCGATCCCCACTTTCCTCCGCGCTCGCAAACGCGCGCAAGCCACCGCCACGCTCGACACCCTCCGCCTCATCGACAGCGCGAAGGACCAATACGCCGTAGAATCCGGCAAAGACGCCGGCGTCCTGCCCGCGCCCGGCGATTTGCTCAAGTACATGAAAACCGGCACGAAACTCTACACCGACCTCGCTAATGGCGCCGCCTACGACAACCTCGGCCGGGCGATCGCCATCAACGCGATCGATATTTCCCCGACCGTCGCCGTGGAGACCAAGCAGGAGCTCGCCGAGGCGACCGGCGGCGACGCATTCTGGGGCCAATACTGACCGCCCTTCCGCTCCCGCAAAATTTTTCAAAAAAAAGTGCAGCCGGTACAACCGCCGGCCTTGCGGAGCGCGTTACCTTCATCGCAGCCATCGGCTGCCAAATCAAAAGCGAGCCGGCTGTTCGGGGTGGGCAGCCGGCTCGCCCTTTTTGTACTCAGCCCTTATCCACGCTGAATTTCCCTGGCCCGATGAACATGAGGGTGAAAAAGACGAGCGCCATCTCGATGGCGTGCGAGGCTTCCCGGAAGCTGTCGAACGTTCCGCCCTTCGCGCGGGAGTAATCGTAGACGGCGGCGACCGTCAGCGTGAAAACCAGCATCAGGCAGGAGGGGCGGAAGAGGCAGCCGATCATGATCAACACGGAGCCGAGGCTTTCGGAGCATGCGGCCATGAAACCCCAGAAGCCGGGCGCGAAGGAGACCCCGACGTACCTCATCGCGCCACCGATGGACTCCCACCGCGTGAGGCCGCCCGCCAGCTTCGGCCAGCCGTGCGCATAAAGGAAAAAAGTGCCGAGCGTGAGCCGCAGGAAGAGCAACGCGCCGTCGGAGTAGTTTTTCAGGACAGACCACATGGCGGCGCACGCTAGCGGCGGTCCGGCGCCGCGGGCGAGTTCAATTTGCCCAGATCAGCCGCAGCGACGCCGCGGTAGTGAAAATCAGCACGAGAATTTCGAAAAGCCGCTGCGAAACGACGGACATGAGGACCCGCCCGAGCCCGATGCCCAGCGCCACCACGGGAATCAGCACCAGGTTGAAAAGCAGCGAGCTGCCGTGGATCAGCCCGAGTTGCGCGCTGAACGGCACCTTGATCACGTTCACCATCAGGAAAAACCACGCACTCGTGCCGACAAACGCGAGCTTCGGCAGCTCGATCGCCATGAAATAGAGCGCCATCACGGGCCCCGCCGCGTTGGCCAGCATGGTGGTCACCCCGCTTGTCGCGCCCATGCCCCAGGCAAAGCGGCGCGTGTGCGGCACCCGCTGGAACAGCTCCGGCCGGAACCGCCGCAGCAGTTGCAGCAGCGTCATGCAAAGCACGATCCAGCCGATGATCGGGCTGAACCGGCGATCCGGGATGTACTTCATCAGCACGAACCCGGCGATCACCCCGAGCACCGTCGGCGGCAGCATTTTCCAAATCTGCGGCCATTGGGCGTGCTGGCGGTAGACCAGCACCGCGAAAATATCGCCGCAGATCAGCAGCGGCAGCAGGATGCCGGTCGATTCGCGCGGCGGGAAAATCCGTGCCAGGATCAGCACCGTCACCAGGCTCACCCCGGCAAAACCGCCCTTCGACAGCCCGATGCACAGCGCCGCGAGGATGGCGAAACCCCACTCCACGAGAGAAAGCGAGGGCAGGGCAGACATGCGTGGCCGCTGATTTGCCGAAGAAGCCCTCCCCGGCGCGAGCACGAACCCCGGAAAAGATACAGCCCCCCGCGACCGAATGGCCACGGAGGGCTGCTGTTCCCCCCAGAACGTTTTGATTTATCTGCGGGCAGTTAAACCCGGGATCGAAGAGAGCGCAAGGGAATTTTCGCGGAATTATTAAAAAATCTTCCTGGGCGCTCCCCAGCCGCCAGAAACGCACTGTGAATAAGTTTTCCTGATGCGCCGCCAAACGAAAACGGCAGGCCCTCGCAGGCCTGCCGTTTGTATTGATTTCACTCTGGGAGCCTCCGCCGAGGCGGCGGACTGCTAGAGGTTCTTGGCGAAGAGTGTCCCGTCGATCAGCTTGCCCCCGGGTTCCGGCGTGTTCGTCGGGGCTCCGTCCGAATCGAGGAACTCGTTCTTGATCCCCACGGTGCCGTCGTCCGGCAGCGGCCCGCCCTTATCGGCGCCGATGGGGTCGACTTCGATGTTGATGTTCTTTGCCACTTGGATCGCGGCGATCACCTCCACGCTGCCAGCCACCGCGGCCATCAGGCTGTGGCCGGTGATATTGGTCAGGCTCCCGTTCACCGCTACCGCAGGCGGCCGGGAGACGAGCGTGTCGGGTTTGTTCACCGGATCGAAGATCACGGACTTGTTGCGGCCGGATTCGCCGACCACGATCCCCACGTTGCCCGCGGCGTCGTTCAACTGGCCAATGCCGCTGCGCAGTTGGTCGCGAACATAATCCGCCACCGTCTGGCCGACCGAGATATCGTTGTAGTCTTTGATCGGGATGTTCTCGTTGAACGGCGTGGCGGGGTTATCCGCCTGCGAATTGCCGAAATCGCCCACGACGTTGACGTTCAGCACGGAGCCGCCCTTGCCCACGAAAGTCTTCGTGTCGAAGATGGTGCCGTAGTTGAGCGTGCTGCCGCCGTTGCCGGCGATCAGGTCGAAGTGCGAGCCTTGGTTGCCCGCGGGCTGGTTTATAGAGGAGATCGAGCCGCCCGCGCCGCCGACGCCCACCTGGCCGCCGAACGCTTTCAGCGACTGGAAGGGCGAGGGATCGTTGAGGATGCCCCCAGTCGTGCCGGTATTCGGGATGAAGGCGGTCGCATCGCCACCCGCGCCGGCGACGATGAGCACCTTGGACGTGGTCGATTCGCCGGTATCCGGGACGAGGCCCGCAACGTTGCCGCCATCGCCGCCGCGCAGGAGGCCGGAGCCGCCGGCACCGCCAGTGATCGCGATCGCTCCCTGCGTGGAAGTCACCCGGACGGTGGCGACCCCGCCGCCGTTACCGCCGATGGAGCCCGCGCTGTCCCCGCCGTCGCCGGCGAGCACGCCGTTGAAGTTGCCGGAAACGCCGCGCGAAGGCAGCGTTACCTCGACGATCGAGCCGCCGTTGCCGCCGCGACCCGCGCTGCCGCTCCCGCCCATGCCCGCGTAGGTGATCACCTGCGAGGGAAGGGCCGAGAGACCGGAGACGAAGAGCGAGAATTTGCTCACCGAGCCGCCGTTGCCGCCGGTGAGGCCGTTGCCGGCATCGCCCGCGATCAAGGCCACCGGCCCATCGATGTAGCCGTTGTCGGTCGGGCTGCTGTTGGCGATCGAGCCGCCGTTGCCGCCGCGGCCGGAGACCGAGTCGCCGCCATCGCCCGCCACGTACTGGAGGGACCCCTGGCCGCCAAAATTGCCGCTCACATTCTGGGGCGCCGGGATGGTCGGGCGGAAGTTCAGCACGGAACCGCCATTGCCGCCGCCGCGCGGGCCGTCGCCGCCGTTGCCGGCCACCACAGCGATGAACGTGCTGAAGCTATCGAAGGCTTTGGTGCCGTTGCCGATGGCCGAGCCGCCGTTGCCGCCCACGGCGCCGCGGCCGCCGTCGCCGGCCGCCACCACCACCGCGTAGGCCGTCTCGGCGATGGTATCGCTGGTCGCGTTGATGGCGCGCAGGGAGGTCTCGAAGCTGTTGAAGGCCACGCTGCCGCCGTTCCCGCCGGCGCCGGAGACGCCCCGGCCTCCGTCACCCGCCGTGGCCACGACGCCCAAGCCGATGTCCACGCCGGGGCGGTAGGCCACTTTCACGCCGGAGATGCCGCCGCCGCTGCCGCCGGCCGCAAAGCCATTCCCGCCTTCGCCGCCAATGAAGTGGAGATCGCCGGCATAGATAAAGTTGACCGCGCCGGTCACCGAAGCCGCGCCGGTCCCCTTGCCCTGCGTGAGCTTGGCGCCGCCGATGAGCCCGCCATTGCCGCCACGGCCGATCAGGGAATCGCCCCCGTCGCCGGCGATCGCGATAAAGCCGGTGTTCGACATCGGGAGCCGGAGATTGCCCAGCGGGGAATTCGACCCGGCAAAGCGGATGGCATCCTGGCCGTCCAGGAACGCCGCGCCGACCGCCACGTCCGGCTGCGGATTGTCGAAGCTGGGCACCTGCACGTAGTGGAGATCGAACGACACTTCGGTCGTCGGCGCCGAGGCCCCTTCCCGGGGGCGCGAGAATTCCGTTACCGGAAAAGTCGCGGAATCCAGGTTATTCGCCCCGGGGATCACTGTGTACGCGGTGCGGGTCACCCGCGTGCCGTCGTTGTTCAGGTTGTCTAGGATATAGATCGTATTGTTCGGGGTCGACGGATCGAAGTCGGGATCCGCGGTTTTCACCGCCAGCATGGTTCCGGAGGTGACCAGGCCGAAACCGCTGGCCGTTCCACCCACGCCCGGCCCGTAGAAGGTGCCCGCGTTGTCGATCCCGCTGTCGCCGAAGGCGCCGGAGCCATTCCCCGTGCCCACCACGCCCACCAGGTAGCGGGAGATGGAGATGGTCGCGAGGTCCGCCCGGAAGTCGCCATTCAAGTCGGTCACGGAAAAGTCCTGCAGCAGCACGTCAGATTGCTGGTTCTGGTTGGGACCCAACTGGCGGATGGTGTCGACTGTGCCGAGATCGAAATTGCCGAGGCGATTTCCGGTGCCGCCGGAGGGCGCCACGAGCTGACCCGGCCGGATCGGCTGGAAGGACGGGCCCACATCACTGCGATTGAGGTACTCGTAGACGTCCACCTGGTTCTTCGTCTGGTTGCCCACGAAGAGCCAATCGTGGTTGCTGATCGCCCCGCCACCCAGCGAGACCGGCGACGCTTCGATGATCACCGAGCCCGGCGTGTTGGGCTCATCCGCCACGTTTTCACCCGCGAGGAAGAACGGAATCCGCGGCTTCGAGGGGACCGGGCCCGTATCGGAGCTGAACGGCCTCGTGCCAAGATCGGCGTAGAAGTGCCCGGTATGCACCGGCAGGCCCGTGAGATTGTCCCGCTCGATATCCTGGGTCATGAAAATCACCACCTGAGCGAACTCGTCCAGGTTGTTGATCACGCCATTCTCGTCGCTTTCCTCGAGGAAATATTGGGTCACCACCGCCGCGATCTCCACCTGGCCGTCGCCGTTGAAATCGCCGGCCGAGAGCTTGGAAATCTGGTGCGGCGCCTTCACGAAGGAGGGCGCGAACGGCCCGAATCCGTTTCCGGGGCCGTAGAAATCCGGGTCGCCCTCGGTCAACTGCGGCAGCGGGCTGAAGCGCGCGTCGTAGAAGCCTTGGAAAACGTCGTCGTCCGGCAAGGTGCTCGTGCCGTAAGTGTAGCGGGCGAGGAACGTCACGATGCCTTCGTGGTTGTCCTCGTCGATCGAGCCGACCGCGATATCCGGGTGGCCGTCGCCGTCGATGTCCGCCACCACCAGCGCCTCGGGGTTGCGCACGCCGGAGAGCGAAATCTGGTTCGGAATCGGCAGCCCGGCTTCATCGAGCAGCAGCGTGCCGTCGAGCCGGTTGAACTTGAAGAAGGTCCCGTCCGGATCGCCCAGCGCCACGATCACCTGCGAAGTATCCAGGGTGGTGAAGACGTAATCGCCGAAGCCGTCGTTATTGAAATCGACCACCGCGTGGGTGCCGATTTGATTGATGGCATAGCCGCCATTCGTCGGATCCCCATCGGGGTCCAGCGAGGAGGGGATGTGCGTCGTGCCATAAGAGCTGCCCGCCGAGAGGCCCACCGTGTCGTTCGGTTGCGTAAAGGTCCCCTTGGTAAGGCTGGCGCCATTGCCGCCGGCGGTGAAGCCGGTGCCGCCGCTGCCGAGCTCCAGCACCACGTCGCCGCGCACGTTGAAGGTATTGAAAGTGAAGCCGCCGCCGTTGCCGCCGGTGCCCGTCGCGCCGACGCCGCCGTCGCCGCTCTGGATGCTCACCAGGCCGGTGATCGAGCCGAGATCGGTGAAGTTCAGCACCGACCCGCCCGCCCCGCCGGAGGCGCCGCCGCCGCCGTTGCCGGCGATGATGCGATAGCCGCCCGAGTCGTCGTAGGGCAGGACCACGTTCGACACGTGGCCGCCGCGCGCCCCGAGCCCACCGTCGCCCGCGTGGATGATGTCGAGATTGAGCGCCGGCGAGTTCTTCACCTGCACGCCGTTGATATCGGCGCCGACCTGCCCGCGCGGAGGCGTAAAGGGCAGGAAGTACCCGGAGGTGTTGTCGAGATTCGAATTTCCGAAGGTGAAATATTCGCCGGAGGCCGCCGTGCCCGTCTTGATGCCGCCCAGCACCGGGTGCACCTCGAACCCGAAATTCGGCATGCTGGTTGCGTCGACGATCAGGCCGCCCTTGCCGTCCGCCGTGCCGAAGCCTTTGCCGGCATAGATCGTCCCGAAGATCGAGGCGGTGGCGATCGGCTGATGGATCGCCACGTCCGCCTGGTCCAGTTCGCCATCGTCATTGAGATCGCCCACGTCGGTGGGAGTGAGGCTGCGCATCTCGATCTTCTCGATCGTCGAGTTCACCAACACCCGGCCATCGCCGCCGAGGGAGAAGGCGTCGTCCCCGGAGTTGTTATTCGAATCCGAGAGCGTGTAGCGGATATCGGCCTGCCCGCCGGGCAGCGAGACCGTGGTCACCCGCAGATTCGTGACGATATCGCCGTGGATGTCGGCAAAGCAGGTCATCCGGAATCCGTCCGAAGCCGAGATGCCGGTGATCTCGTTGAAATCGATCTGCGTGTTGTTGTTGAGATCGGTGAAGAAGACGAAGGCGTCGCCTTTCTCCACATAGAGCAGGTAGTTGCCGGAATCGAAGCCGCCCGTGCTCAGCACCTGGCCGGCATGAATCAAGTTCAGGCCACCCAGGGTGGCGGGAATGTAGGCGTTCGGATCCGAAGGAAGGAACGTATTGGCCGGCGCGATGCGCGCCTCGAGGATCTCCACGTGAGGACGATTTTTCATGGGGAAGCGGGGGTAAAGGAATTACAGGTTGGTGAAGTCGAAGAACTCGCTGCCGGGCGGCAGCGGGTTGTACGGGCCTTTCGGCACCGTTTGCGTAGCGAGAACGTACCGCGCCTGCGGCGTGAAGTTGGTCGGCGCGACCTGGCTGAATTTCTTGGCCGCGATCAGCCCGTCGATGGGGATTTCGCCGTTGGCGAAGTCGTAGAGGCCGTCGTTGTCGGCATCGATGAACTTGAAGATATTCGCGCCGAGCTCGTTGAAGTCGGCGATCGCCCCCACGATGCGCGCCTGGGCATACTCGATCGGGTCGAACGTCCTCAGTTGCGGGATCGTCAGTTGGACGGTCTCGGCCGGCAGGTTCGGGGGCGGCGCCGGCGTAAAGAGCGGCACGGTTTCCGTCACGTAGAGCGGCACTTGGTTGCCATTGCCCTGGAAGGCGACGTTGTAGACGCCGTTCGGGCCGCCGGTCACCGAGACGGCCGGGAAGCCGTTCGCGGCCGCCACGGCATTCAGCGTGGCCTGCACCTGCGCGGCCGAGGCGTTCGGCTGGAGCAGCGTCGTTACGGCCGCCGAGCTGCCATAGATGTTGTTGCGATTCCCGGCGGTGTTGAAGGTCACGTCGTAGCCGGTGTCCGCATTGCCGGTCGCGGTCACGCCGCCGGCGGCCTGCACGGCGCTCAGACTGTTCAGGCCGTCCTGCACCTGCTGCGCGGTTGCATTCGCCGGCACCGTGGCCGTCTGCCCGTTGAAGCTCACGTTGAACGGCGCCAGCGTGGTGCCCGGATCGAAGTGCTGCACCTCTTGCGTCGTCGCGTCGCCAGGCACGGTTGGTGTCGCCAGGAACTCCGGCCCGAACGCCACCGTAAACGCACCCACGTTGTTCACGTCGATCCGCTGCGACTCGGGGAAGCCGCCCGTGATCTGGCCCTGCGGATCCGTATTGCCAAAGGTGATATCGTACCCATTGGTCGCGTCGCCCGTCACGGTGACATTGCCTTCGGCCTGGATCGGGGCCAGGGAGTTCAGCGCATCCTGCACCTCCTGCGCCGTCGGGTCCGCGGACGCCACGCTCGTGGTACTGCCGCCAAAGGTGAGGCTGAACGGAGTCGCGGTCTGGCCCACATCGAGATGCTGCACTTCCGACGAACTTCCGTCGCCGGGCACGGTGTCCACCGAAGTGAACGAGCTCCCGGCCACCGGCTCCGTCACCACTACCGGCAGCCGCTGGAACGCGGTGATCGGCAACTCTTCCGCCGGGTTGTTGAAGGTGATCGAATAGGTATTGTTCGCCGAAAGCGTCACCGTGACGCCATTTAGGCCAGGGGTGGTCGCTCCGTCGTCGAGCACGGTATTCAGGGCATCCTGCACCTCCTGCGCGGTGGCGTCGCCGGGTACCGTCACGATGCCGTTGTTCGGGATCACGAAGACGAGGCCGTCGACATTCTCCGGGCCCGCGGCGTTCGCCGGGCGGAGGCCGGGGAAGTTGATCGACTGGACCTCTTGGGCCGTCCCCGAGCCCGGCGTCGTCGTGTTGGAGACCAGCGGCGTGAATTCCCGCCCCACGATGGTCGGGGCAGTCCCAGGGTCCTGGAAAGTAACGATGTAGCTGCTGTTGATCCCGCGCTCCACGGTCACCGGGCCGGCATCCACGCTCGTGATGTTCGTGAGGCCGTTCAGCGCATTTTCCACCTGCTGCGCGGGAGCGTTCGCGGGCAGCCGCGGCGTGGACTGGCCGCCCACGCTGAGCTGGAACTCGCCCACCCCCAGCACGTCGATGATCTCGACCTGCCGGTCCGTATTGGTGCCCAGCGTGGTGATCTCGGTGACGGCGTCGAAGGCGCGCTCGCCCGTGATCTCGCCCTGGTCCTGCAGGCTGTTGAAGGTTACCTGGAAGACGCTCGTGGGGCCGCTCGCGACCTGCACCCCGTTGAATTCCGGAGTGGCCGGGTTGTTGTCGAAAATGTTCGGCAGGCGGTTCAGTTGCGTGGCCACATCCGACGGAAGCGACCTGCCATTCAGCACCGCGGTGCGCTGCTCGCCCACGCCCTCGAGCTGCTCGGCGTTGACGCCGGCCGGGAAGGTGACCCGGAACTGATTCCCCGGCACGTTCGCCACGGTGACGGGCGCAGGAATCGTCGAGAGCATGTTGAGCGCCGCCGCGATTTCGCCCGTCGTCGCATTGGCATCCAGCACCCCCGTGCGCTCGCCGCCGTACTCCAGCGTAAAGGTGGTCGGGCCGCCTGGAGGCTGATTCGTCGAGCCGGTGCCGCCGAGGAGACGGGTGATCGTCTGCTGTTCCGGCAGCGCGCCGCCGCCCTCAACGTTGGTCACCACTTGCATGATCGGATGGAAGGTGAGCACGAACTCCGTATTGATGCTCGTCGCCAGCGCCGGCAGCAGCGGCGGGCCCGCATTGACGCTGACATTATTGACCTGCTCGACCAAGCCCGGCGCCGCGGCTTTGCCCGCCACAATCGCCGAGATGCTGTCCGCGCTGACAAATTGCACATTGCCGGCGAGGCCATCCGTGGCGCCGTCGCCGCCGAGGCCGGCAAAGATGCCGCCCATCGTATTGTAGCCGTAAACCTGCCCGGACATGACGCCGATCGTCTGATCGAGCACGCGGACGTTCTTCACCGAACCGCCGAGACCGCCAGTGAGGCTCCCCGCGCCGCCATCGCCACCGGCGATGCTGCGGAAAGTCGTGGTGGCGCCGATGCCGCTGACGATCAGATCGTCCACCGCGCCGCCCTTCGCGCCCTTGGCGTTGGTCACCAGGCTGCTCGCGACGCTCGAATTGCCCGCGTCGCCCGCCTCGATGATCAGCGTGCCCGCCTCCTGCAGGAAAGGCAGCGGATTGCCGAAGTCGTCCGTCTCCGCCGGGCCACCCTCGATATTCACCTTGAGGATGGAGCCGCCCGCCGAGCTGCCTGCGGCGTTGCCGCCGCCGTCGCCCGCCCGGATGATCGTCGCCGTGCCGGGGCCCGTGGTGACGGTGCCGGTGAGGAAAGAAATGGTGCCGCCCGCGCCGAGGAACTTGCCCGTGGCGTCGACACTGCCCGCGCCCGATTGGATCAGGACGTTTCCGTTCAGCGCCTGGAACCGGACATTGTTCACGACCACGGGATCGAACCCGGAGGAGCCGTAGCCGACATTCTTGATCGAGCCGCCCGCGCCGCCATGCGTGCCGTCGCCGGCCAGCACCGAAATATTGCGCGTGGCGAACAGGGCGCTTGGCTTCACGATGCTCGCGCCGGAAATACTGCCGCCCACCCCGGGCTTCGCGCCGAGCGCTCCCGCGTCGCCCGCCTGCATCAAGGCATCGCTGTCCTGAATCAAGTCGCCGAGGGTATCTCCCGAGCCGGCGAAAACGCCGGAAAGCGTGATTGAGGCGCCCCTGCCGGCCGCCCCGTTGCCGCCGTTGCCACCGTTGCCGCCAATCAGCGTACCCGAGCCGGCGGCGTTCATCGCCGCGGAGACGATCGCGCCGCCCGCGCCGCCACTCGACACATTGCCGGCGGCCGTGCCGCCGTTGCCGCCCGCGCCGGAGGTCACCGTCGCAAAGACCGGCACGGTGTTCAGCCCGTCGAAGTAATTGGCCGCCGCCTGGAGATTCAGCGTGGTGATTTTTCCGCCCGCGCCGCCATTCCCCTTCACCGTGTTGTTGCCGCCGTTGCCGGTCGTCACGGTGTGGGTGAGGTTTTCGCTGAGGAGCAGCGCGTTCAGGAGCAGGCCGCCGTTGCCGGCCACGCTGCCGTCGCCGCCATCGCCGGTATTCAGCACGAAGGCGCCATTGAGCTTCGGAAAGGTCGGCAGAATCCGGCTGTCGAGGTCGACGAACTGCAAGCCGAGCACCGTGCCGCCCGCGCCGCCGCGGCCCGTGGCGCTGTCGCCGCCATCGCCCGCAATCATTCCGCCATTGATCCGGAGGCTCGAGAAATCGCCATTCACGTTCATCCCGGTGATGTTGCCGCCGCGGCCGGCGGAGCCGGTGCCGGAGTTGCCGCCGCCACCCGCGTCGAACACGCCGATGCGGGCGCTGACGCCGCCATCCTGCAAAATGTCGAGATTGACGAGATCGCCGCCTTTGCCGCCGTTCTTGCCCGCGCTGCCGTCGCCCGCCAGGGCCGTCAGCTCGGAGCCGAGCAGCTTGGAATTGATGATCGAGCCGCCCGCCGCGCCGAGCGCCGTCGTGGACGTCATCGGCACCACGCCGCCGTCGCCGGCGTCCAGCAGGAGGCCCGCGTTCACCGCGTTCAAGGCATTGTCCTGGTTGGCCAGGTTGCGGATGACCACATCCTTGATGAGGCCGCCGACCCCGCCGCGCACCGCGTCCGAGCCCACCGCCGCCCCGCCATCGCCCGCCGCCACCGCCAACTCGTTGCCGAGCAGGTTGTTATCCGTCTTCACCGTCACGCGAATCGTCGTCGCGGCCGCGCCGGCCCCGCCGATCTTGCCGTCGCCGCCGTCGCCGGCGCTGATGAAGACATTGTCCGCCAGCGGCTCACGGCTCTGGACCGGCGCGCCCGGCCCGGTTTTCCGGAACCCGACGAAGAGGTTGTTGGCCACGCCGCCCTTGCCGCCCGTGCCCGTCGTCGAGTCGCCGCCGTCCCCGGCGTTCATCGTGATCGTCTGGGGCGAAGCATCGGTGGTGCCCGCGATGTAGATCTCCTTCACGAAGCCACCCGCGCCGCCGTTCGGTTTGCCGGCGGCCAGATCCGCATTGCCGCCATTCCCGGCGTTGAGCGTCATGCCATCGTTGTCTTCGCTAATCCGAAAATTCTGCAGCGAGCCACCCAAGGCCCCCGCCCCGCCGTCGCCCGCCGTCGCCGAGACGATCGTCTTGGTCGTGAGATTGAGAATCGACGGCCCCGCCTTGCCGACCGCGGGTGCGAAGCTCAGCGTCCCGGTGCCGTTCGCCGCCGTGGGGATGAAATCGAAAGTCTGCCCGTTCGTCGCCGAGCCGGTGAAGAGCGCGTTGACGCCGACCGAGAAGGTTGCCTTCGAGATCTGCCCGCCCGAGAGAATCTTCCCGTTGACCGTGTTGGCGTCGAAGTTCGTGATCCCCTGACCGGCGATGGCGCTGGTCATATTGACGGTGTTGGTGGCCACGTCGAAGTTCGTCACTACGTCGCCATCGAGGCTCCCATTCAAGTCGATCACCGTATTCGGCCCGAGCGCGAGGCCCTTCAGCTCGCCGCGCTGGACTTCGAGATCGCCATTCTGGTCATGGAAAAACGCCACGGCCTTACCCGACGTGATGGTCAGGAATTGCTCGAAGCTTCCCCCGTCGGAGACGTCGATCCGGTTGAACAGCCCGGAGGCGGTGCCCAGGATGATATAATACGTATTAGGCGCCACCCCCACGGCATCGCGGATAACGTCGACGGGGGCGTTTGGGGCCGGCGCCGCGAGGCTCATGAAAGGCGCTTCGTTGTACTCGGTGTCCTGCGTGGCGCCGGTTTCGCCGACGAGCAAAATGCCGGCCGGCGCGATGCGGGCTTCGAGCGGTTCGATGGTGGGACGGAAAACGGGAGCCGGGGAGAGAGAGGGCTTCATGGGCGTGAGAATAATGGGAAAAACGGAGAAATCAAACCTTTTAATTATCTTTTTATCTGAGGGGCTGTGTAGAGGAAAACGGAAGGGCAACAGGCAAAATCCCTAGGTGAAAAAATTATTAGGCCGTTGCGGAAAAAATGCAAGTGGCATTTCCTGCGACCCACGCAGATCGCGCGGCGCTGGGAACACAGGCATCCTGCCTGTGGGTGGGAGTACATCGGCGGGCTTCCAGCCTGCCGCTCCGCAGTCCATAAATCGAACAAGCGCGGCTGCCCGGAGCATCTCTCCGGGCCGCCGGCGCTGGGCAAAGGATAAAAACGACGGAAGTGGGGGGCAAACGCGGGGGCGGAGAGCCCTAGCTGCCGGCCGGAGCAGGCTGCGCTGGGGGCGGTGTTTTCAGGCGCTTGGTGACATCCAATTCAATGGTGCCGTAGCGGTTCTCGTAATTCTGGATCGACGCCATCAGGTGCAGGCAGAGCCGTTTCGCGGCGTCGTGCGACATGATCACCCGGTTCTCGAGCTTCAGCGGCTCGTCGAGGATGTTGCCGAAGAAATTCGGATTCATGCCGAAATCGACGATGACCTCGTTCGGAGTCTGGGCGATGCGGCAGACGTTCGCGTAGCTGGTGCTCAGGTTGGACTGCTCGATTTGCGGCGTGGCGGGCTTGGTAGTTTCACTCATGGGGACGTATACAGTTGGGAGGGGAGACGTACCGGACGCCTCGCCCCGTCGCAAATGAAATCTGCCCGCGCACGCCTTGTGGCCGGGTGAAAGAGCGCCCGGACCGCCGATTTCTACGTGAGCCGCGCTCCCGCGTACGTTTCGACCGCCGGCAGCGGCGCCCGCTGCACCAGCCGCAGCCAGGCCGTTTTCTCCTCATGGCGCAGCTCCAGCACGTGCAACATCAAGAGCGCCAGGATCACCCTCTCCCGCGCCCCGGCCTCGGGAATCTCCAGCGGCGCCGCGTGCAGCGGCAGCTTCCGCGCCTGCCGCACCCGGTCCACCAAGTGCGCCGCCAGCGCCAGCTCAGACGGGGTGAGGCTCACCCACGCCGAAAGATTCTCCTGCACCGCCAGCGTAATCCGCGGCACGCTCAGCAGAAAATCCAGGGCGATCACCGCGCGCGGCTTCTTGTCGATCGGCCGATCGTTCACCCGCCACCGTCTTTCGGCCACCGCCACGGCCAGGAGCGCCAGCCCCGCCAGCGCAAAGGCCGCCGTAAAGCCCCGCGGCATCTGCGCCTCCGCCCCCCGCAAAACCGTCAGCGCAAACAGCACCACCCAGTACGCGACAAAATACAGCGCCCCCCAAAGAAACACCGCCGCCGCCAGCGAAAGAAAACTGAACGCCAAAACCTGCCAGTTGTGCTTGCGCACACGGCGGCGCAGCCGGTCGATCGAGCTAAGCTGCATTTTCGAATGCCGATTCTCTCCGGAAAATCCCCAAACTGCAAAAGCAACCTGCGGGGTTGGATAGTCCCCGCCGCGTGATACACTCGGCTCCTCTCCGAAAATCTGTCCTGAAAAATCCCATGCCGGAAATCGCCCCCTCTCCCGCCGGTCGCGAAATCGCCAGCAGCCGCATCATCGGCGCGCCGCGCGCGCTCGTCTTCCGCGCCTTCACCGATCCGGAGCGCCTCGCGCAATGGTGGGGGCCGGAGGGCTTCACGAACACCTTTCGCGAATTCGATTTCCGTCCGGGCGGCCATTGGCGCTTCACCATGCACGGCCCGGACGGCACGGACTACCACAACGTCAGCGTCTTCAGCGAGATCATCCCGCCCGAGCGCATCGTCTTCCATCATGGCGAGCCGATCCACCAATTCCAGATGACCATGACCTACGAGGATCTCGGCCCGCAAACGCGGCTCACCTGGCAAATGCTCTTCGACACCGCCGAGGAAGCCCACCGCCTCCGCGACTTCATCCTGCAAGCCAACCAGCAAAACTTCGACCGCCTCGAAGCCGAATTGGCCAAAACGTGACCAGCTCCACCGACTTACTGACTTACTGACTCACTAACCACCACTCACCATGCTCAAAAAGATCCTCATCGGCCTCGCCGTCCTTATCATTGGCCTCGTCATCGTCGTGGCCCTTCAGCCCGGCGATTTCCGCATCACCCGCTCCGCCACCATCGCCGCTCCGCCTGCCGCGGTCTTCGCCGAGGTGAACGACTTCCACCGCTGGCAGGCCTGGTCTCCCTGGGCCAAGCTCGATCCGAATGCGGAAAACACCTTCGAGGGAGCGCCCTCCGGCACCGGTGCCGCCTTCGCCTGGGCCGGCAACAACGAGGTCGGCGAAGGCCGCATGACCATCACCGAAAGCCGGCCGCCTGAGCTCATCCTCATGAAGCTCGAATTCATCAAACCCTTCGCCGCGATCAGCACCACCGAGTTCACCTTCACGCCCGAGGGTGATCGCACCGCCGTCACTTGGAGCATGATGGGCCACAATAATTTCATCGGCAAAGCGTTCAGCCTGATCATGAATTGCGACAAAATGATCGGCGCCCAATTCGAGCAGGGCTTCGCCAATCTCAAGGCCATCGTCGAGCCTTCCGCCAAGACCCTCACCCAGGCCAACTAGCTTCCGCGGCGGCCACCCTTACTCACCCATGAAATACCTTCCCATCATCGTCGGCATCATCCTCGGCGGCCTCTTCATCATGTCGGGAGTCGTGGTCCTGTTTCAGTTGGTCCCCACGCCGCCCATCCCGCCCGAGAGCCCTGCCGGCCAGTTCATGGGCGCCTTTGGCCCCACCGGCTACATGACCTTCATCAAAGTCCTCGAAGTCCTCGGCGGCCTCCTCGTCGCCATCCCGCGCACCCGCAATCTCGGCCTCCTCATCCTCGGGCCGATCATTGTCAACATCCTCGCCTTCCACGCCTTCATCATGAAAGGCGACGGACTCTTCAATCCCATGCTCATCGTCATCGTCCTCGCCGCCCTCTACCTCCTCTGGACCGAGCGCAAAGCCTTCGCCTGCCTGCTCCACCGCCCCAACTAAGAACCAGGAACTAAGAACCAGGAACACGATTTCGTCATGCCCACCAAATTCATCCAACCCTACCTCTTCTTCGGCGGCCGCTGCGAAGAAGCCCTCGAATTCTACCGCACCGAGCTCGGCGCCGAAGTGACCATGCTCATGCGCTTCAAGGAAAGCCCCGATCCCACTCCGCCCGGCATGCTCCCAGAGGGCTTCGATGAAAAGGTCATGCACGCCAGCGTCAAAATCGGCGCCTCCGAGATCATGGCCTCCGACGGCACCTGCAACGACACCACCGGCTTCGCGGGTTTCTCCCTCTCGCTCACCGTCCCCACCGAAGCCGAGGCCGACCGCATCTTCGGCGCCCTCGCCGAGGGCGGCGAAGTGCAAATGCCCCTCGGCAAAACCTTCTGGTCCCCCTGCTTCGGCATGCTCACCGACCGCTTCGGCATCGGCTGGATGATTACCATTCCCGAGCCATCCCAACCATAGCTATGTAGACGGTAGACCGGCTCTCATCGCGGTGAACCAAGAACCAAGAACCAAGAACCAAGGACCAGGAACACTAGCCAACCCAATGCCCAAACCCCTCACCCCCTGCCTCTGGTTCGACCACCAAGCCGAAGAAGCCGCCCGCTTCTACACCGCCATCTTCAAAAACTCCAGGATCACCGAAATCGCGCGCTATCCCGCGACCGGCCAGGAAATTCACGGCAAGCCCCCCGGCTCCGTGATGACCGTCGCCTTCGAGCTCGACGGCCGGCCCTTCACCGCGCTCAACGGCGGCCCGCACTTCAAGTTCAACGAAGCCATCTCCTTCCAAATCGAGTGCGCCACCCAAGACGAGCTCGACTACAACTGGGACAAACTCTCCGAGGGCGGCGACCCCGAGGCGCACCAATGCGGCTGGCTCAAAGACAAGTTCGGCCTCTCCTGGCAAGTCGTTCCCGAAATCCTGGCAAAGCTGGTGACCGGTCCCGACCCCGCCAAATCCGAGCGCACCTTCCAAGCGATGCTCCAAATGAAGAAGCTCGACATCGCCGCCCTCCAGCGCGCCGCCGACGGCGCCTCGTAGCGGTATTCTGTAGGTGGGGGCGGCCGGCCGCTGCGCGCTGACCTCCCTCCAAAAAGATCGATGAATCCCAGCGTTAGCGGTCGTAACTGCTGGTGGGGCCGAGGCTCCGACGAGCCCTAATTAAGGAGCGGAAAGGCGGCGGGCGGCGCGGAGCCCCACCGTGCGCGCACCGTGCTGATCGCACAGAATGGGGCCAGCATCCCGCCAGTCATTTTTTGCAGAAAATGGTCGCGCGATGCAGGGAGAGAAACGGCATCTCGGGCGGCACGGCATCATCCGGGAAGCGCAGCTTTTCTCCCGCGTAAGCGCCGAAATTATCGGCAATGCTACGTTGCGGCAGCTGGGCCTTGAGCCTCGGCGAAAGTAGCAGCCGGAGCTTGTCGTCGAACGCGATGAGCCCGAGGTCGAAAGCGGCGTCGTGCAGACGCGAGAGACATAGGCCGTTCCGGACATTCAACCGCTCCGCGGCATGCGTGCCCCACGGCAAAATGTGTGACGCAATCAGCAACTCGCGCACGCCCAAAGCGGTCACGCCGCACCGCCCGCCGAAATTGTTCAACACGGCATCCCGAAAAAACTCCTGGCCGCGCCGGAGCTTCGCGCTCGATATCGTCTCCGTCGGCCCGAGTGGTGGCCGCTTCCGCACTCGAACGCCTTCCTTCGGGAGCACTTCGAGATCGCTGCTCTCGTCGGCGCCGAACAAGGAGCGCAACGCAGCTTCACTAGCGGGAACCGTCTCGTTCAAGTCCTCGTGAAACTCATCCCAGGTGGCGCGATCGAGGGCGCTCGCCTGTTCGATGCCGGCGGCGCACCGGGAGCGGCGCAGTGGCAGAAGCAGTAGCCGGATGAGTTCACCCGTTGCTCATTACTCGACCTTCAGCTCGTTCTTCTTGTTCAAACGATCGTCCAGCAGGCGAACCGTGAGCGGGCGGCCGAGGGCTTTGTCGGCGAGCACGGCGCCAATTTGCTGGAAGGCGGCGAGCATCTTGTCGTCGGCGCCGCGATTTACCACGAAGGAGACGATGAAGCCGGCCGGCTCTTTCTTCAGGAGCACGTCGACCTGCCGCTCACCTTTCAGGAAGCCGATTTCCTTGAGCACGTCGCCGGTCTTGCGGGCATCCTCCTCGGTGGCCGTGCCGGAGTAGTTCACCGATTCGGTTTCGGAGACCTTGTACTTCGTGCCCATCATCTCTTTGCGGCCCATGACGATGAGCAAAAAGACGATGATGCTGACGGCGGCGAGCGTGTAGGAGATGTAACGCTGCCATTTGGGACGGGAAGGATTCGACATGCCGCAGTGTGCCCGGCGGCGCGGGTCTCCGCAACTGGCTCGACGCGGAAAGAATGCGGACCGCCGCGACCGATCGCCCGGAGGCAGGGCTCCGGCGCCGCTCAGCGTTTGTGGAGCTTCTGTAGCGCCGCCTTGGCGTCTCGCTTCCACTCGTCATTCGTGGCGGTTTTCAGCACCTGGCGATAGGCCTCCTTGGCGCGGGTGCGGCGGCCGAGACGCAGGGAATTGTCGGCAAGGTTCATCCAGACGAGCGCGTCCTTCGGGGCGATGGCGGCGGCTTTTTCCAACAGCTCCTGCATGGCGGCCCAATCCTTCGCGACGCCGCGGACGATGGCGAGATCGTTATAGCCTTGGGGCTGGCGCGGCGCGGTCTCGATCATGAGCTGGGCGATGGTTTCCATCCGCTGCACGCCCTCGGCGGTTTCCAATTCGTACTGGCGCAGGGCGTAGGAGTGGAGCTTCTGGGCCACGAAGGCGTCGACGGGCGGGGGAATGGCCTCGGCGTGGCACCAGCGGAGTTGATCGCCGTGTTGCCTCACGGCCGCGGCGGCCTCGCGGAGGACTCCGAGCTGGGCCTCCCACTGCTCGGTTTCCTGCATCATGTGGGCGAGGCCGCAATGGATGTCGAACCGCTCGGGCCAGCGTTTGAGCGCCTCGCGGAGAAAGGCGGCTGCCTCGTTGGCCTTTTGCCGGCTGGGGGCGCCCGCGATCGAAAGGCTGCCCGCGACTTTTCCTTCCTTGTCAATCAGGGCGAAATCTTTGCCCTCAGGGGGCTTCGTGGTGATGTTCACCCCGCTGACGGCCTGCTCGAAGAACCAGTTTGCGCTCAGGATCCAGGCGTCGGGGTTCTCCGGCTCGCGGGCGCGCCAGGCGGCGAGGTGCCGCTCCATCTCATCTTTGGGGACCTTCTCCTTGAGCTTCCGATAATCCTCCTGGTAGTCCGAGCCGGCGCACGCGAGGACGGAGAGGAGGAGAACGAGCAGCGCGCGCATGGAGAAAACTCAGCGCGCCCGCGCGTCGGTCTCCGCTTTCAACCGGATGAGCGTCTCTTCCTTTTCGAGGGCGAGCAGGGTCTTGTTGAGGGCTTGGATCTTCGCGTTGAGGCGCTCGGCGTTGGCCGATTTTTTCGGGTTCGCGTTTGGGAGCAGGGACATCTCGCTGTGGAGCCGTTGCAGCTCCAGGTCGGTCAGGACACGCTGTCGGTGAATTTCGTCGAGACGGCTGTTGGAAGGCGGGGGAGCCGGCGAAGATGGATCGATCCCGAGCATGGTGGCCACGCGATGCGCCAGGGTGATCGGCCAATCGATCTTGGCCAAAGCCGCGGGATTCGTGCGGGCAGTATCCTCGTAAAGCTCCACGAAGGCCCGGTTGAACGACGAGTCGCGCCGGGCCAGATCCGGGTAGAGCTCCGTGGCTCTTTCCCGGGCCGCGACCGCCGGGTGCGGCGTGGGTTTCGGCGTAGGCGCGACCTCCGGCGGCGGCGGTTCCGGTTTAGGGGTACAGGCGGCCAGACAAGAAATGAGGGCCAGCAGGAGCGGGATCGCGGGATTTCTCATCAGCGGCAATTTAGGCGGGCCAGCCGAGCCATCAAACATTTATGCGGAGGGCGAGCGTGGGCTATTGAGCGTAGACCAGCTTCTCCGCGACGCGCCGGCGGGTTTCTGCTTCCTCGATGTAAAACTCGTACTGGGGGCCTCTCCCGAAATGGTGCTTCGCGCGCAGTGAATACTCCACGCCGGGGCGGAAAGTTGCCTCGAAATCCGCGTGCTTGCTCATGTAGTCGAAGCGCGCGAACGCGCCGATGCGATGCCGGCCTGGCGAAAGCTCCACTTCGCCCCGATCCCGCGCGGGGAGGCCATCGATCGAGAGAATCTCGACCCCGGTGGGTGGGACCATCCCGAGCGTGTAGAGTGAATCCCAACCAAAAGTGGCGCGCACGCCGAGGGTGGCCGGCGGCCCGCCCGCGGCGCCCGGCTGGTAGTGATAATACGCGCTGTCTGGCAGCGTGGAGCAGGCGGCGAGGATCGCCACACTAACTACCAACAGAGCCAAGCGGCCAAGGGGGCGGAGCAGGAGCATGCCGGCCAAGCTAGGCAATGCGGCTGGCAAGTGACAAGCCGGACGCTTTAGTTCAACTCGCCAGGCAGGCTCGCAGGCCCTCAAGCAAGCGCTCGTTCATGGCACGATCACCGACCGTGATGCGCAGGCATCGTTGGATTTCCCCGCGGTGGTGGAAATCCGCCACGTGAATCTGGCGATCGAGCAGGCAGCCGGCGAGGTTTCGATCGGTGAGCGCACTGTAGTCGGCGAGAAGAATATTCGCGCGGGACGGCAGAACACGGAAACCAAGCTCCGCGAGCCGCTGAGTGAGATGCTCGCGGAGCTGGATGGTTTCGGCGAAGAGCGGCCGGTAGTAATCGAGCGCGCGGAGCGCGGCCACCGCCGCTTCCTGCGCGGCGACATTCACGCTGAAGGTCTGGTCGGCGCGCGCGAGCATGGCGATCACCTCCGCGTGGCCGATGGCGTACCCGACGCGGAGCCCCGCGAGCGCAAAACTTTTCGAGAGGCTGCGGAGGATCAGCACGTTCGGCAACTCCCGCACGAGCGGGAGCGCGGAGACCCCGGCAAATTCGTAGTAGCACTCGTCGACGACGACCAGCGCATCGGTGGACGCGGCGACTTGGCGAACGGTCTCCAGTTCAATCAGATCGCCCGTGGGGTTATTCGGACTCGCGAGAAAAATTACCCCGGCTTCGCGAGGCAGCGCGGCGGCATCGAAAGCAAAGCCTTCCGCCTGCGAGGCGCGGCCCGAAGTGAGCAGCGGGGCGCCCTGCAGTTTCGCCGAGTGACCGTAGACGAAAAACGTAGGCGCGGGCGCGACAACGGGACGGCTCGGCCCCGCATACGCGCGCACGGCGAGATCGATCAGCCAATCCGACCCGTTGCCGACGAGGATTTGCTCCGGCGTTATGCCGTGGCCAACGTACGAGGCCAGCTCGTTTCGCAGCGCTACCGAAAGGGGATCGGGGTAGCGCGCCGCTCTACCCGCCAGCCCGGCGAGCACTTCGGCCACGGCCGGGGCGGGCGGGTACCAAGCTTCGCCCAAGTGCAGCAGGAGCGCGCCGGGAGCGGTGTTGCCAGGGCCGGCGATTGGCTTCGGTGCGGGGAGTCCCGCGACCGCCGGGTTCGGAAGAGGAAGTGGCATTCAGGTCAGTTCGCCGCGGAGGAGGGCCGGCAAGGCCGTGACATCGGCGATCACATCCGTCGCGCCGGCCGCGCGCAAGGCTAGCTCGGCCGCCGCGCCCCCGGGCCCGGTGAGCACCGCCACGCCGCGCGCGCCGAGCAGCCGGGCCGGGGCCATGTCGCCCACGGTATCGCCGACGAAAATCGTCTCCGGCGGAACGCTGCCAACGTGTCCAAAAGCGAGCGCGGCCGGCGCGGAGCCGGGATAAAGTGCGCGCAGGAAGGGAAACGGGCTCGGCTTCGAGAGCGGCGCCGGCCTTCCTTCCGCCGCGAGGACCGCCTCGGCGGCGGCGATTTCCTCGTGCGTGATGATGCGCTCTGGATCGAAGTACTCCAGCAGTCCGAAGCGGCCCAGCGTGGGAATCAGCTCCGTGCGCGTGCGTCCCGTGGCGACGGCCAGCGTCCATCCCTCCGCCGCGAGCGCGCGCAGCGTTTCGCGAATCGCCGGCGCGGGCAGAATCAATTCCTCGTCGCTCAGGATGCCCGCGCGCGGAGGCGCATACGAAACCGCAAACCCTTCGCTCGCCGCGGCCACTGTCCCGGTGAACCACACTTGAAAGTGGCGAAAGCACCAATTCCAGAGCGGTCCCTGGCGCACGAAGAGCTCGGGATTCAAGCCCACGCCGGCGGTGTGCCGTGCGAGCGCTTCCATCAACTCGAAGCCGCGCCCCGGCAGCCCGAGCGAGAGGAAGTCTCGCAGCAGCGCGGCGAAATCGGCGGAGAGATTGCCGGGCCACGAAGCGAGCGGGATGGCATGGTCCGCGCTCCAGTCGCACCCATTGATCTGCGACGCGTGCCCGGCCTTTGCCAAGCCTTCGCAGAGCATCACCGCCGCCAGATGGCAGAGGTCCCAATTCGTATTGATGGCCAGCCCCTTGATCGCGGAGATCGCCTGGCGATCGATGGTCACCGGCGGCGGCAAAGGGCTTTGCACCAGGCGCTGCGAATCCGCCTCGCTAAAACGCGCCGCGAGATCCAGCACCGTGCAGGCCGCGGCACGCCAATAGCCTTCCTCCGAGGTGATCACCCCGTCCATGTCGAAGACGATTATGCGCGTGTCGGTCATCGCCGGCCGTGCTCGAGGCGATTGCCGCCGGCGCCTCAGCGGAAGCCGCCGGTGAGGAAAAGCGTTTCGCCGGTGAGCCACGCCGAGTCGTCCGAAGCGAGGAAGACGACTCCGGTCGCGATGTCGCGTGGCTGCCCGATCCGCCCGAGCGGGGTGAGCGCCGCGTAGGTGGCGAAGGCCTCGAGGAGATTGGCCGCGTGCGTTCCCTCGGTTTCCACTGGGCCGGGATTCACCGAGTTGACGCGGATTTTGCGCGCGCCGAGCTCCTTCGCAAACGTGCGGGTGAGGCCATCCACCGCGGACTTGGTGGAATTGTAAACCGCGCTGCCGGCCGGCGAGAGCGTGCTCACCACGGAGCTCACATTGATGATGCTGCCGCCCTCCGGCCCGAGATGCTTGAGCGCCTCCTGCGTGCAGAGAATAAGCCCGAGGACGTTCAGGTTGTACTGGCGGTGGAAGTGGTCCTCGGTGATTTCGCCGAGCGGCGCGAACTCATAGATGCCGGCGTTGTTTACCAAGATGTCCAGTTTTCCGAAGGCCGCCTGCGCCTCCGCAAAGAGCCGCTCGATCTCCGCCTTGTTTGCGACATTCGCCCCCACCGCCACAGCTTTTCCGCCCTCCGCCGTGATCTCGGCGACCACCCGGTCGGCCCCCTCGCGGCTTGAGCTATAATTCACCACCACCGCCGCGCCCTCGGCTGCGAGGTGCTTTGCAATGGAAGCGCCGATCCCCTTCGAAGCGCCGGTGACAATTGCCACCTTTCCGCTGAGTTTCTTGTTGTTCGTTGACATAGTAATAGTGCGTTGCCCCAGGGGAAAGATGCGGCGGAAGGTGTGACAAGATTCGCCCCGTTTGTCAGCCGAAACGATTCATGCGCTGGCTCCCAATGAAATGTGAAACGTCGCGCAGAAAAGCCCGGAGACGCCCGCTTCCTCGCGCCGCACTGGCACGCCGAGCAGTTTCTGGAAGAGATCGGCTTCGAGCTTGGCGACCACCGGAAAAGCATCGAGCAGATCGCGAATCGGCGAGTGGTACTCCACGATCCGGATTGAGCCGGACTCGTCGTGGACCACCTCCGCCATGTGCCCTTCGGCATCGCGGAGCTTCGCCAGGCTCTCCGCGCGCTCGTCCGGCGAACGCCCGCGGAGCCGCGCGTGGTAATCGTCCGTTTTCCGCTGGAAGGTGACGAGCAGCAGCTTCTCCGCCGCGGTAGGGCCGAAGAGCTTTTGCGCCGCGTGCAGGAGTTCGATCGTGAGCGGATTGCTGGCGGTGGGGAAAAGCTCGTGCGCCCGCGCGGTGAGCCGATAGAGCATCTGCGGCCGGCCTACCTTTTGCGCGTGCCGCCAGGTATCGAGCAGCCCGCGCTTTTCGAGATCGAGACAGAGGTCCTTCACCCCCATGTAGCTCATGCCCAGCCGCGCCGCCAGGTCCGCCACCGGCAGCCCTTCGGCGGTGCGCTTCAGCTCATTGAGCACCTTCAGCCGCGCACTGCGGCCGACGGTCTGGAGAAGGCGCTGGTGTTGCATCTGCGCGCCAGAAAAGCAGGTCCGCCGCCGACACGGAAGAGGGGAAAAAGAGCCGCTCGGCTTTGGGGTCAACTCAGCCAGCGCGCAAAACGCTTCTTTGCTTCCGCATGTGTGATGATGCGTCCCTCCTCAATCGCGCGCTCACCGCGAGCAATCCCTTCCGAGATGCTCCTGCGCGCAGTTTGCGTTCGATGACGAGCAATTCGCCGCTTGGGATGCCTGGGCAGTTCACCCGCGCGGTCACTCTGTGAATCATTCATGTGTTTATTCACCGTTAGCCGCCCCAAAATACCGCAGCGCCTCCACCACCCCGCCGCTGTACTCCGCCTCCGCCACGTACCCGCCGCTCTGCCGCACCTGCTTCTTCACCTCGGCCACCGCATTGCCGGGGCAGGCCACAAAATGCGCGTGGACCCCATCCAGCATCGGCAGATCGTTGAAATGGTCGCCGACGGCAAAGATGTGTTCGCGCGGCACCCCGATGAGCCGGCCAAGCTCGGAGAGCGCCGTGCCCTTCGAGTAATCCTCATGGCAAAAGCGCACGTAGACTGTGTTGCGCTGGTAGTGAAAGCCGGGCACGCGCACCCGCTCGCGATCGAGAAATTGGCAGACGCGGTCCATCTCCGTCTCGCTGGAGGCCGCGAGGCCGATCATCCGGCCGCCTTCGTAGATGGGGTGCGCCTCGACGTCGCGCTGGAGGTAGCCCTGGATATCCTGCAGGAATGGCTTCGCCTCGGCGTAGAGCGCCTCGTGCGCCAGGTAGCAGCGCGCGTTCCAATCGCCGTAATCGCGCCAACGGCCATCCGGCCCGCGGTGGAACACCTCGCGCTCCGCGGTGAGCACGAAATCCGGCTCGATCGGGAAGGAAAACTCGCGCAGCCCTTCCTCGATGTGCACCAGCTCGCGGCCGGTGTTCACCGCCCACTGCACGCCGCGTCCACGCAGCTCCCGCAGCAGCTCGAAGAGCGCGGGCACGGCGGGCGGCGTGGAGAAATGGTCCACCAGCGTCCCATCGAAATCGGTGCTCAACAGCTTGATCATGGCGGGGCTTTGCAAAAGAGTGGTATGGTGAGCGCCGCCTTTCCCGGCGCGCGGCCCACTTTCCACGCTCCCCGCCTCCTCCTCAACTACCAAGCTTATGAAATCCGCCTACGAGCTCGCCATGGAGCGCCTGCAAAAAGAAGCCCCCGCCGCCAAGCTCACCGACGACCAAAAAGCCCAGATCGCCGAAATCGATTCCCTCTACCGCTCCAAAATCGCCGAGCGCGAGGTCTTCCTCAAGGACCAGATCGCCAAGACCGCCGCCGAAGGCAAGTACGACGAGGTCGAGCAGCTCCAGCAACAGCTCGCCATGGACCTGCGCCGGCTGCAGGGCGAATGCGAGAGCAAGAAGACGAAGGTGCGCGAGGTGTAAGGTGCCGGGGCGGTTGGCCTCGCGCGGGCGGGTAGTGGCCTAATTTGGTTTGGAGGATTTCGCGCATTCGCCCGCCCAAGGGCGGCTGCAGCCTAAAGCGTACATCCGCATGCTTCAGGAGGCCACCCTGGCCGTCCATGGGGCGAACTCGCGGTGGAGGTCTTCGGGGATGAAACGGCGTGGAAGGGGGACGTCGAGATTTTTGATCTACTCGACCACCCAAGGGCGCAGCGCTGCAACGCTTGGGCATACGATGACGCCGGTACCCTGCGCTCCACGGCGGTTCTGGAGCTGCCGCCAGTTGATCCACCAGAAACCGCCGTGAAAGGCGGCAATCGCGGCCAGGGCGCGCGCCATGGAAGTAAAACTTTCCCTTCACACGCGGCCGAAGGCCTGCTAAATTTCACATCAAGTCCCGGATGTTCCGTGATGGGCTCTCATATGGGAGGCTGTCATAAACGCGCTGTAAGCGCGTCGGCTCCGGGCAATTTTTTGCTCTGATGCAGGTTTTCTTGGATGAAAGCGGAGACATGGGGTGGACGTTTTCCGCTCCGTTTGGGCGCGGTGGGTCAAGGCGATACCTGTGCCTCGCCTTTCTTTTTGTACCCGGCCCATGCAAAAAAGTGCCAGAGGATATCATCGCCGGCATGTATCGCCGCTATGGGTGGTTGAAAGAGAAGAAGGCGTCCACTGCTTCACTGAAGCAAAAGCGGGAGTTTGCCGAGGATGCCGTACGCGCCCTGACTGAAAATCCGGCCATTCGCGTGGAGTGCATCGTCGCCAAAAAGGAAACGTGCAGGTCCACATCCGATCGGACGCAAACAAGCTCTACAACTACATGTGCGGGCTCGTCGTGCCATACTACGTGAAGACCTGGCCCGCGTTCGACTTCATCCCGGACAAACGGTCCATTAAGGTCGAGAGCGGGAATTGTCTCTCCGACTACATCCAAACCAAGCTTTGGTTTGATTGGAAGGTCCCCGCCGTGCTTCGGAACAAGCCACAGGAAAGCCACAAGAACTACAGCCTTCAGTTCACGGATTGGCTGGCGAACATCGTCTGGACGCACTTCGAGATGGGCGAATCGGACGTTTACGGGCGTCTGGCAACGGCGGTAAAGATTCGCCGATTGTTTTTCTGAATCCCGCCCGGAGCCCGGCTTTCAAATTAGGACACTACCCGCGGGCACCCCACTTGACCGCCCGCACCCCGCTCGCTAAACTCCCCTCATGCCTGAACGGACACAACGACCGGTCGGCCCCGCGCCGTGGGGGCCGCAACAGGGGGACGGCGGCGGGCCGAAAGCGCCGGACGTGCAAAAGCCGGACACGAAGGATCTTCTGCAGCGCATGCGCAGAGTCGATCCGAACCAATCCCGGCGGTACCGCCAGCGCACCGGCCAGTGATCATGGCGCCCGGCGATCGCCCCGCGGAGGTTGCAGGCGCCGGCGGATTTCGCGGCGCTGCTGCGGAGCCAGGGACTCCATCCGCACATCTGGCAGCCGCGGCTCCGCACGCGCCGGGACACGCGCCCGCGCCGACGGAGGGGACCACGATCCTCGCCTTCAAGTTCGCCGAGCGGCGTGCTCATGGCCGGCGACCGCCGCGCCACCGCGGGCAATGTGGTCGTATACGATCGCGCGGACAAGGTGCTGGAAATCGACCGCTTTTCGCTGATGGCGATCGCCGGCGTGCCGGCCACCGCTTGGGAAATGGCGCGCGTGCTGGAGCATTCGTTCCAATTCTACCGCCGCACGCAGCTGCAGGAGATGAGCCAGGAGGGAAAGGTGCGCGCGCTCTCCAAGCTGCTGCGCGACAATCTCGGCTTCGTGCTGCAAGGCGTCGGCGTGGTGGTGCCGCTTTTCGCCACGTACGACACGGAGGCCGCCCTGCCGCGGCTCTATTTCTACGATGCGATGGGCGCGCAATTCGAGGCCGCCGACTTTGCGGCGAACGGCTCCGGCGGCCATGCCGTGCGCAGCGTGCTGTATTACGAAAACACCTTCGGGCCGAAGCCGCTGCGCAAGCGCACCGAGGCGCAGGCGGTCACGCTCGCCCTGCGCGCGCTCGAGACCGCCGCGGAATCGGACACCGCCACCGGCGGCGTCGATCGGCGCGGGCGCGTTTACCCGATCGTGAAGCTGATCGGCCCGCAGGGCATCACCACGCTCACCGAGAAGCAGCTCGCGAAGATGTTTAAGGAGCAGGTGGCATGATCGACGAGCCGTACCGCTGGATGGAGGCGATCGCGAATCGCCGCGAGTACATCGAGCATCAGCTCGCCGGCGGCAGCCCCATCGCGGCACTGTCGTGCCGCGAGGGCATCCTCCTTTTCACCCTCGGGCGCGAGCGGCAGAAGGTGTTCGAAATCTACGATCGCATCGGCATGGGCGGCATCGGGCACCCGGGCGATATCGAGCGGCTGCGCATGGCCGCGATCGAGCTCGCGAGCACCGAGGGCTTCGCGCGCTCCGCGCACGATGTCTCGCTGCGCCGGCTCGCCACCTATTCGCTCTCGCCCGCGCTGAAGGCCGCCTTCGAGCAGGTCTACGGCCCGCCGTATCTCGCGCGGCTCCTCTTCGCCGAGCTCGGCCGGGGCAAGATGCCGGATTATTTCCTGCGGCTCGACTACGATGGCTCCATTCACACGAACGGCGGCAGCTTCGGACGATCCTTCGAGCACTTTGGCGTGATCTCCGGCACCGCCGCCTCCATGGCGAAGATGGAGGAGATCCTGCGCGCGCGGCTGAACCCCGACGCGCCCCTGGCCAAGGCGCTCCCGCTCGCGCTGGAGGTTTGGGCCGCCGGACACCTGGCCCTGGACAGCGAAGAAACGGAGCTTGCGCCCGAGCGGCTGCGGGCGCACGCTTCCGAGCAACTTGGCCACGCGGCGATCGAGGCCGCCATCCTCGATCGAACTTCCGCGGTGCCGGTGACGTGGCGGGCCCTGCCCGACACGGAAGTCCGCCCCCTGCTCGATTCGCGATAAAGTGAGTGTGAAGCAAACCAGAGGCCCATATGGAAAGCTGACCGCCGTGCTCGCGGCGGCGGTGGTGCGCTTTATCCAGCCCCGGAACTCGCTCCCCTGCGTGGGCCTCGTCGTGCTCGGCGGCTGCCTCACCATGATCGCCTTCCCGGATGAGCCCGCCGCCCGGCGGGTCGCCATGGTCGAGCAAAGCTCTCAGCCCGAGTTGCCTACCGTGATCGTCGACCCCGGCCACGGCGGCAACGACGAAGGGACCAAATGGTACGGCGTGGCCGAGCGCGAGATGACGCTCGATCTCGGTTACCGCGTGGAGCGCCTGCTCAAAACCGCCGGCTTCCCCACGCTGATGACCCGCCGCGAAAACGTCTACGTCTCGCTGGAGGACCGCGTGCGGATGGCCAACCGGATCGACGACGCCCTCTTTCTCAGCCTCCATTTCAACAGCGACTCCACCGGCGCCAGCACCGGCATTGAGACCTTCTACGCCCGCCGAAAAGCCCCGCCGGAGCTGGAGTGGACTTGGATCGGCTTTTTCAATCGCCCGGAGCCGGTGGGGGAAAGCGATACCGGCGAAGTGCTCGCGGGCGCCGTCCACGCGGCACTGGCCAACCGCACCGAGGCCCGCAATCGCGGCATCCATCCCAGCAACTTCTACGTGGTCCACCACACGAAACACCCCGCGGTCCTCGTGGAGTGCGGTTTCCTCAGCAACACCTTCGAAATGACCCTCCTCCGCCAGGAGAATTATCGCGAGCGCATCGCCGAGGGCATCGTGGAAGGTGTGATGAGCTACCAGAAACTCCGCTCCAAGCCGAACCGCACGCCGCAGCCGCGCTTCGCGCAAGCGCAGCCGTAGCCGCCTCCGCCGCATCGCGCGGAAGAGATGCGTGATGAATAACCTCCGTATTCGCCACGTCTCAGGGGAACGGCTATAGTCTGGTGCCGCCTTCTCCCTATGAAACGTCTGCCGCTCGCTTTTTTCTGCGTCGCCTTGAGCCTTTCCGCGGTATGCGCCGCCGATCACACGCAAGACGTTCAGACGGAGCTGAAATCTCAGGGCTTCTACTTCGGCGAAGTCGATGGCCAAAAGTCGAAGGAGTTTTCCGCCGCGATTCGCCGGTATCAGATTCGCAATGGGCTCGAAACCTCGGGCGAAGTCGATGCGGCGCTGCTGGAATCGCTGGGCATTGGCGTCCCCGCGCCCGCGCCGGCTGAGGAACCCGTGCCGCCGCCTGCGCAGCCGGCGCCACCACCGGTTCCCAGAGCCGAGCCGCGCAATGAGCCGCCGGTGAATCTTCGCCGGAATGAAACTGTCGAGGAAAGCGATCGCCGTGTTCTCCGGCAGGAAACGCAGCGAATTCCGCGCGATCCGAACGTTGTGTCTCCGCCGCAGCCGCTCGAGCCGGAGGATGCCGCGCCGCCCAATCGCGCCGAGCCCGATCCCACCTACAGCGATGTCTTCGCCGGCACGCCCTACCGTACCGCCCCCGCGGAAGTGCAGGCGGATACGCTCCGCCGCGCCCAGCGCACGCTGGCGGGGCGCGGGCTCTACCGCGAGCCGATCGATGGCATTCCCGGCCCCGCCACCGAGGAGGCGATCCTTTCCTACCAACGCTCCTCCCGCCTCCCGATGACCGGCCGCCTCGATCTCCCGACGCTCAACGCCCTCCGCCTCCTCCCCGGCCGCGGCCCCGGCAATCCCCCGCTGAAACCCTTCACCAACCCCGGACGCAGCAGCAAGCCGGGCACCATCCGCGGCGTCTGGGTGGAGTAGATCGGTCCGCACTTGGAACGGCCGCGACTGGCACGGTTCCCGGAAGTAAATCAGTAAGTCAGTAAGTCAGTGGACGCGCGGGCATTCTGACTTACTGACTCACTGACTTACTAATACCTGAGCCTGTGATCCAACCCGTCACCTACGACGACGTCTTGTCCGCGCTCCCGCGCGTGCACGCCGTGCTCCAGCCCACGCTGCTGCACCGCTGGCCCGGCCTCGCGCACGAGCTTGGCTGCGAGCTTTTCCTCAAGCACGAAAACCATCAGCCCGTCGGCGCGTTCAAAGTGCGCGGCGGCATCAACCTCGTCTCGCAGCTCAGCGCCGACGAGCGCGCCCGCGGCATCATGGGCGTCTCCACCGGCAACCACGGCCAATCGCTCGCCTTCGCCGCGGAGCGCTTCGGCGTCCGCTGCACCATCGTGGTCCCGAGCGGCAACAACCCCGGCAAGAACCGCGCGATCCGCGACCTCGGCGCGGAGCTGATCAAGCACGGGCGCGACTTCGACCAGGCGCGCGAATTCGCCACCACGCTCCAGCGCGAGCGCGGCTTCCGCTACGTGCACTCCGCCAACGAGCCGCTGCTCATCGCCGGAGTCGGCACCCTCGCGTGGGAAATCTTCGAGCGCCTCCCCGAGCCCGATTTCATCGTCGTTCCCATCGGCCTCGGTAGCGGCGCCTGCGGCGCGTGTCTCGTCGCCAAACACCGCCACCCGCGAACCAAGGTCATCGGCGTCCAGGCGATCAATGCCCCCTCCGTCGCGCATTCCTGGCAAACCGGCACGTGGGTCGCCGGAGAGCGCGTCGAAACCTGGGCCGAGGGCATCGCCACGCGCGTCCCCGCCGAGCTCACCCTCGGCATCCTCCGCCGCCTGCTCGACGACGTAATCCTCGTCTCCGAAGAGCAGATGAAGCGCGCCGCCGGCCTCATCCTCAAGCACACGCACAACCTCGCCGAAGGCGCCGGCGCCGCCGCCGTGGCCGCGGTCTTGACCGACGCCGAACGCTTCCACGGCAAAACCGTCGCCGCCATCCTCACCGGCGGAAACCTCGACCTTGCACGCCTGCCGGAGATCCTCCCATACGCGTTGTAGCGCCCTGGAGTGCGGCGGGAAGCGTCAGCGCCACGCCGCTTTCGGAGTGGATTGCGGGTGCGGAGCCGGCGCACGCTTTCCCACCCGAAGAGCACTCCGAAAGCGGTGTCGCGCTGACGCTTGCCACCGCACTCCACAAGCGTCCTCAGCTATGAATCAACAGCTGAATGCTCTCCGGCAGCCCCGCCGCCACCTGCGCCACCACGTCGCCTTTCAGCAGCTTCGTCATCGTAAACCGATGCGCCGCCCCGAGCATCAAGTAATCCACCCCCAACAGCGCCGCCAAATCCAAAATGGTCGCGGCGGGATCGGTGCTCACCGCGTACACCGGCAGCACATCCACCCCGTGCTCCTCGCCCACTTTCAGCACCAGCGTCATGATCGCCGCGGCCTGCGGATCGTCCTGCCATTTCCCGCTCTGCGGCGTCGCCGTCGGCCCCGGCAGAAATACCGCCAGCTCCTTCACATACAGCACGCAAAGGGTCGCCTTGCGCAGGCGCGCCTCCTCCATCGCGAAGCGCAGCACCGGCGTGATCCCGCGCGCGGCCACCATGATGCGCGCCCCTTCCACCACCGTCGCGCTCATCCGCTCGATCGCCTCCGGCGTCACCATCTTCGCCACCTCGCGCGAAATGGTCACCGTCTTCAGCCCCGAAAGCCGGTGCGAATAGGCCCGCAGCCCGAGCCCGATCATCAGCACGCACACGGCGAAAAAGAGCGCGTCGGGTTTCGTCCGCGCGAGCGTCATCTCCACCGCGCACAGGATCAGGAAGGTGCCGCCCATCAAACCGCGCTCCCACCACGCCAGCGGCAGCCGGAAATTGAAAGTGCACGCGCCCAGGTTCACCGCGATCGCGCCCACCACGCCGATCGCGTACAGCCCGGCCAGCGCCTTGAAATCCCTCGTGATCAGCAGCACGAGAATCGGCAATCCCGCCGCCAGCAGCAGCGGTCCGATCGGCACGCCAAAGCGGTTCAGGCGCGTGAACGACGGCGGCATGTCGCCATCCTGCGCCATCATGTAGAAAACACCGATCAACGCCACGATCGCCGTGTTCACCGCGCTGAAAAGCAAAAGCCCGAAGACGACGCCCACCACCACGCCGAAGATGGAGCCGAACCACGGCGCGATCGTCGCGGCGCCGAACTGCTCGCCCAGCAGGCGCAGCATATCCTCCTCATGCGCCCTGAAGACGGTTTCCAGTTGCTCCGGGGTGCCCTTCATGACCTTTGGCAAGGACAGCATCGCCCAGCCGAGCAGCACCGTGCCGATCACCACCTCCGCCGCCACCGGCAGGATCGCCTTGGTCGCCGTGCGCGTTACGCGCGGCTTGTCCGGCGGGCTGTCCGGGTCGAGCGGCATCACCCCGGTGATGTTGGCCACGGCTTCCACGCCGCTGAGCGCCAGGATCACGCCGACAAACGCCACCCAGGTGACCCCGAGATTGTCATGGAGCGGCTCCATGAATTGCGTGGTCAGGTGGGGCAAACTGAGCCCGATCGTGATCACCACCACAAACACCGCCGGCGCCGCCAGCCACATCGAGATCATCCCGCTATGCCCCGGCCCGAAAAAGTTGATCACCCCCACCATGGCGATCAGCACGATGGTCGCGATCGGCGCATAATCCTTCGGCACGCCGAAGTAGCTCACCGCCGCCCAGCCGCTCACATCCGCGGTCACCATGAAATTCGCCAGCAAAAGCAGCGCCCCCACCGCCGCGAGCAGCCGGCTCTGCTGCCGCGCCGCGGAGTACACCCCGCCGCCATCCGGGAAGTGCTTGCAGACGATGATGTAATTGAACCCGACGATCGCCGTCAGCACGCTCACCGCGATGATCAGCGGGAACGACGCAAACGCCGCCCCCGCAAACGCGAGGCCGATCACGTAAGCCTTGCTGGTCCCCCAATCGCCGTACAGCAGGGCCGCGGCCCGTTTCCAGTCCACGTTGCGCGGACGGTTCACTTCAAAAGAGGCAGCCATTCGAGAAAGCCGATGTAGCGGACGTGGCGCGGGGGGTCAAATGGCGATTCGCCCGCCCCGGTCCGGGAAAGTCGCACTCGCGCGGCGATTACGATTTTCCCCTTGCGAAAATCGCATTTTCGACGAGATGGGCACGCCTTTTTCCCAACATGAGACGATTCCCCCCGGTCGCCTGCACCCTCCTCTGCCTCAGCCTCTGGCTGCTGGCCTTGGCGGGCGCGGCTTCGGGAGCTTCGTCGTTCACCGTCCGGAGCACGCGCGGGGATGACGTCGGCTTCGGCCGCACCTATCCCCGCTACACCGACGCAAACGCCACCTTCCGCGTCCGCTACAACGAGCGGGCCGTGGTCGCCGAATGCGAAGACTCGCGCACCTCGTGGAGCCTGGAGTTCGCGGGCCCGTTCGGTGGCCCCCTCCAGGCCGGCACCTACGAAAACGCGGTGGTCGATTACTATTCGTCGGACGCGCCCCGCCTCCAGGTCACGAGCAACCTGGGTCGGCCCTACACCGGCCACGGGCGCTTCACCGTCAGGAAGATCATCTACGGCGCGGAGGGGCAGGTCAGCTCGTTCTGGGTTGTTTTCGAGCAGCACAGCGGGAGCAATCCGCCGGCCTTGCGCGGCGAGCTCAAGTTCGACGTCGACTCCACCGCTGCCCCGGTCAATCAGGGGCCGCGCGCGAAGGCGACGGTGAAGGCGCAACGCGTCGTAATGCCCGGCGCCGCCGAGCTCGTGGGCGCCGTCGCCGATGACGGCCAGCCCGCCGGCCGGCCCCTCATCACCACCTGGAGCCAGTTTGCCGGACCGGGCGCCGCCACCTTTGCCAACGCCTCCGCGTTGCAAACCACCGCCACTTTTTCCGCCCCCGGTTGGTATGACTTGATGCTCACCGTCAGCGACGGCGAATTCGAGACCACCGACCGCGTCGGCGTCCTCGCCATCGATACCTCGATCGATACGATGCTCACGATCCAAAGCGAGCTGGGCGAAATCTACGGGGAGGGACGCACCCGCACCTTCACGCCGGTCGAGTCGGACATCGGGCTCTACAATCCCGATCCCGGCACGATCAAGTTCACCTGCCACCATCCGAAAGCCCAGTGGACGATCGGCCTGGCCGTGCCCTCGAACGAGCCGCTCAAGGTGGGCGTCTATGCTTTTACCCAGGGTCTCGATGAGGTTCGGATCGGCCCGCACGCGCTCGGATTCCGGGCGCGCCCCTCATACAGCACCGAGTACCCCGTGCACGGCGCCTTCACGATCAAGAAGATCGTCTTCGATGCGGCCGGGAAGGTGATCTCGCTCTGGGCCACTTTCGAGCAATACATCGACGGCGTACCCAAGGCGCTGCGCGGCGAGATCAAATTCAATGCGGGCGAAACCGCCGCGAACATCAATCAGCCGCCCATCGTCCTCTCCCAATCTCCGCGCGTGGCGTGGCCGAAAACGCTCGCGCTTTCCGCCAACGCGCACGACGACGGCTTCCCGAACGGCGCCCTCACCGTGCACTGGAGTTTCCTGGGCGGCGCCGGCACCGCGAGCTTTTCCGCGCCGGACCAGCCCGAGACCATCGCGACCTTCTCCCACCCCGGCTTTTACAGCCTGCAGCTCGCCGTGAGCGATGGCGAGCACACCGTCACGCGTCCCGTCCATGTCATGGCGGTGGATGGCAGTGCGGCCCATTCCATCGAGGCGCATGCCGACGCGCCGAAGGCCGAGCACAAATCCTGGGACCAGCGCTATTACGACACCTTCACCGCCACCGAGTCCGCCGGCGTCATCACGATCAAGGCCGATGGATTTTACGACGACTACACCGTGCGATTTGCGGCCCCGGCCGGGCAGACCCTCGCGCGCGGCCTGTACCAGGGCGCCAGCGATCTCGAGCCGCGCCCGGCCGGAGCGCCCTTCCTCGATGTGCCGTATCTCTCGCGCCAGCATGCCGCCGGCAGTTTCGAGGTGCTCAAGCTCGAGCGCGACGCCGAGGGCAAGCTGGTCTCTTTCTGCGCCAGCTTCGTGCAGCATGGCGCCATGGGAGGGCTGCTCCGGCACGGTCAGGTGCGCTTCAATCCCAATTATTCGCCTGGCGGGCCCAACCAGGCGCCCGCCGTCTCCGCGGGCCTTGAGGCAACCGTCACCCTCGGCACGCCATGTCCCCTCTACGGCGCGGTCGAGGATGTCGATCTGCCCGGCGGCGCCATCACCGCGCAGTGGAAAAAGGTCGCCGGCCCGGGCGCGGTCACCTTCGCCGATGCCGGGGCTTTGCGCACCACCGCCAGCTTCACCCTACCAGGAAAATACATCCTCGAGCTGTCCGCGAATGACGGCGAGCTTGCCGGCGCCGCGCGGCTCCATGTGGAAGTGATCGGCTCACGCGGGCCCACCATCCTCCGCGAATGGAGCGATCCGGGAGACCCCATCGGCGGCGGCCTGCTCTATAGCTACGATCCCGTAAACAGCGCCTTTCACGCTTCGGTCGATAGCCAGAACGCGGTGCGGGTGTCGCTCTTTGGGCCGGACACCTTCACCCATTACGTGTCGCTCGTTTTCGCCGCCGCGAATGGTGCGCCGCTGCGTCCCGGCGTGTACGAAAATACGATCCAGCCGGAGGCAAACGCTCCGGAACGGCCGAAGATGATCGTCACCGGGAGCCAGTGGCTCGAAGGCGAAGCGACCGGCCGCTTCGAGGTGAAGCAGATCGAAATCGGCCCCGGTGGCTGGGTGCGGAAGCTCTGGATCACCTTCGATCAGTTGGCCGACGGCGCCACTGGGCAGCTCCATGGCGAGCTGCGCTGGCACGCGGATGCGCCCCTCACCCCCATTACGCCCGTGGTGAATGCCGGCCCCGATTTTCGCGCCACCGCCGCGCAGCCAGCCCCGCTCGCGGGCACCGTCCTCCAGGATGGCTCGCCGGCCACTACGGAGGCCGCTACCCGCTGGACCGTCGTGAGCGGCCCCGGCCCCGTCGCCTTCGCCGACGCCGCGTCGCCCTCGACCACCGCCACCTTCGGCGCGCTCGGCACATACATGCTGCGGCTCGCCGCCACCACTTCCGCGGAAACGGTAAGTGACGATTTGGTGGTCACCGCGACGCTCGCGGAAGGGCCGCTCGCAGGCTTTCGGCTCGGGGCCGCGGTCTCCGCGGACGGCGCGCCCGCGGGTGACTTGCAGCTCAGTTTCACGGCCGCGGGCTCCTTCACCGGCACGCTCCTCCTCGAAGGCTACCGCTATTCCCTGCGCGGCCTGCTGGCGGAGGAGGGAACCTGGAGCGAGACCTTGAACCCCGCGTCCCCCGCGCCGGTGAAGATGACGCTGCAACGCGATGCCGCGGGCCTCGCGACTTTCTCCCTGGAGCAGCACGGAAAGACCTACGCCGGCGGCCTCACGCGCTTCACGCCGCCATCCGCCGGCACGTATCCGCCCGAATACCCCGGACTTTACAACTGCTGGTTCGCACCGGGCGGCCCGATCGATGGCGTCGTCTTCGGCAGCGGCTGGGGCAGCCTCCAAGTCGACCCGAACGGCCGCGCTTGGATCTTCGGCCGCTCTCCCGACGGCACCCCCTTCGTCTACCATACCGTCGCGAGCGCCGAGGGGCGCGTGTACGTCTACAGCCTCGCGCGCCAGGGCCGATCCGTCCTCGCCGGCCTGTTGCAATGCGCCGCCGCGCCGGACATCGAAATCGGCGGCACCCTCCATTGGTCGAGCCGCTGGCCCGCCACGCGCAAGACGCCGGCGCGGAGTTTCGCGGCTTCCCTCCCGGTGATCGGAACCGCCCTGCCCGCCCGTTCTCGCGGGCAGGAGCCGTTCCGCGGATACTCCATCAGCCAGGTGCCCCTGATGCTCACCTTCAGCGGGCTGCGCTTCGGGCCCTTCACCATGGGAATGCTGCTCAGCGGCGAAGGCGCGGTTCTCAGCGGCGAAGGCAATACCACCGGCCGCCTCAAGGTGGATCGCTTCGGCTACTTCAGCGGCACTTTCCGCGATCCGCTCACCCGGAAAATGGTTCCTTTCGACGGCGTAATCTCGCCCGCGCTGGAAGCCGGCCAAGGGCTCTTCCGCGCCCCCGGCCAGGCTGGCACGGTCGAGATGGTTCCAACGGACCGCTAGCAATCACTTCGCCGGCTGCACCCGCCTGGCCACCTCGCGATCGGCATCGCCTTCCTCGCCCAGCGTGGCCGTCGTTACCTCATCGTCGAAACTCGCCTTCCGGACGGAGCCGGCATTGCTGATCACGATCTCCGCGGTGTTTGGGCCAGTCACCTTCCAGGTTCCTTTCTTGCCGTGCCAGCTCGAGCTCGTGGAGCCGTCGGCCCTCAGCTCGAAAGACTTGTTGCCGCCCAGCTTCCACTTCGTGTCCCGCAAGTGGGTCCGCAGCGCGTTACGCCGCACTTCGTCAGTCTGGCCCAGCGCCGAGCCTCCGCCGGCGCCCGTGGAGGAAGCAGTGACGCCAAGCTTCTGCAGTTCCGCGCGAACCTTGTTCGCAGTGTCCGGATCGTTCGTCTGCACCGCTCGCCGGAGAAGCTGCTGAAGGGAAGCCGAGTACCGCTGGTTGATTGGCTCGGCCGCGGCGGCGAGCGCTTTTTCCCGCTGCTCCTGAAACTGCTTGAGCTCGCGCGCGGTGTCGGTCTGGCCAGCCGCCGAAGCCAGGAGAAAGGTGGCGAGCAAAAGCGTCGGGATGAGCAAGGACTTCATATTCAGGGGCCGGAAAGCGCGAATGATGAAGGGAAAAGTGTAATGGTTCAATTCGGCAGTACCACGAAGGCTTCGAACTGCGGCGCATCCACTGGCAGGGGCGCCTCCGGCAGCCCAACGGGCAAGGCTGGCGCAACGGGAGCCATCGGCAGCATAACCGGCCTGCCAGTATAGGCGCCGCTGATGATAGGCGCGCCGCGGAAGTTGCGGGCGCTCGCGATCCGGTAGTTTTGGCCAGGCGAAAGGATCGCGCTGAGGTCCACCTCCACGTGCGCGGCGCGATCCCAATTGTAGACGGCGATGTGGCCGCGGCCTTTCTCGTATTGATTTGGCCGAACGAAAACCTTGGTTCCCGTGGGCGCCTTTTCCGCATACGTGCTTGCGCGATCCAACCCCAGCTTTGCTTGCCAATCGGCGAACGTGAGGCCGCGGCCGCGCTTCTCTTCCGTGATGTTGAAGGCGGCAAACTCCGTCTTCGTGCGAAGCCACGTATTGTGGTTCCAGCCATGATCCGGAGCCAGGCCGCCGGCGGGCAGGTCCAAGCTGGCCAGCGTGCCGGGCGCCACGATCGTATTGTGAGTGAAAGTAGGCCGCACGAGATAGCTGGCACTCACGGCGCCGGCGATATAGTTATCCCGCACGTCGATGGCTTGATTGGGCGGGCCCCAGACATAGCCAAAGCGGACTCCGCCTCCACCGTAGGTATAGTTCCGTGAGACCGTGACATTCTCCAGCGGAGTTTCGCCGCCGACGAGCAGATCGGTGCCCCGCTGTCCAGCCCCGGTGAGCGCGCCGTTATTGAAACAAATATTTCCCTCGATATGGTAGCCACGCAGCGCCGCCTTCTTGGATCCATAGACATGGATGCCCGTCCCAAATTGCGCGAAGACCATATTATCGACGATGCGTTTGGTGCCGGCGGCGTTCTGCGAATAGATCGCATGCCCATGCCCGCGATCGGGGCCTCGCCAGCCATTGTAATAGATTAGACAGCCGTAGATTTCGCCGCCTTCCTCCGAGGCGTCCTTCCCCCAGAAACCGAACCCATTCGCCAGGTCATGCACGAGCAGGTTGATGAACTTCAGATGCGCCCCGTGCGCATCGATCCCTCCGCGCCGAATCTCCGCGGGCCACGAGCCTTTTTCCGAGGTGCTCCGCTTCTCGTCGCTGCACGTAAACTCCAGGTCGCGCACCACCACCCAGGCGCCCTGCACCGTGAAAAGCCCGCTATCCCTCGCGACGCGCGGCCGGCAATCGATCGTCGGGAAGGCGCCCCGCGCACCCCGGATGGTGATCGGCGCGGACTCGGTCCCGCTGAGCGTGCACTTGAATCCCCCCCGATAAGTTCCGGGAAGCAGCGTAATCGTATCGCCGGGCTTCACCACCCCGCGTTCTCCGAGCGCGGTCGCCAAATCCCATGGAGCGTTCCGGTTGCCCGCTGCTTTACCAGAGCCATCAGGCGCCGCGAAATACTCGGCGGCACCCAAACGGACGCTCGCGGTGAGCGCCCAAATCAACGCGCCGATCAAGTGGAGGGGGGACACCAAAAGACGGTAAGGTTTCAGGAGTCCACCCGGTCAAGTCCCAGCGCGCGATCAAGCTCATCGTCGGCTACCCAGTGGGTTGGATCGTTGTCGTCGATCTTCCGCGCGAGCTTCCCTCGAAAGGCGGCATCGTCTTTGCGGCCCAAGGCGAGTAGATGCGCAATCAAATCGCGGCGTTGCTCGCGGGTCAGACTCGCCCGCCCCTTCGTACTTCTATCGCCGCGAATCTTCTTTTCCCGCGAAGTTTTCGAGCGGCGTCAAGGAGGGGCGACGGCCTCGTCGCCCGCGGTGGGCGGTGGCTGCGGCGGCGCGGGAGGGTTGCGGCAGCGCCGCCTCGTGATTGATGCCTCCGCCGTAGGCGGGAGGAGCTCCCGCACAGTTCGCCCACGGCTTGCCAGCGCCGCCAGGCCCCGCTATGCTGGCCAAAGTGAAACGTGAAACCCTCGATCCTTACTGGCATCGCGCCCGCGTGGCTGCGCGCATCTGGCTCAAGGCGCAGCAGGGCAAGCCGCTCTCCCCGCGCGATAAGCGCCTCGCCCGCCTCTTCGCCCAGGAAAAAGGGGTGAGCAACCGCTTGATCGAGCAGGCGCGGGCCTATTGGGTCGCGCCCTGCCATCTCGATCACAATCTCAACTTCGTTCCGCGCTGCTGCAATGTGGTGGTCGCCCGCCGTTAACTGGGACACTCCGGCCGGCCGGACGCTCGCCAAGTTCTTCAAGGAGCTTCCGTTGGAGCGCCTTTGGGACATTACACTATTCGGCTCTGCGCCGCTGCAACTCACTCTCGAGCCTGCCTTCACCAGCGCCGATGTAGATCTCTACAGCGGCGATTTCGATGACACTCACGAAGCGCTGAAGCAGGCGGTGCAGAACGCGGGCCTGGAGAAGGATGGGACGGGTAAAATCTATATCCAAGTCTGCGTCCCCTCGAATTTCCGCACCCATCCCCTCTGGCTGCAGCGCGCCTTCACCACCCAGGTCGGCCACGTCCGCCTCACCCTGCCCCATCCCATCGATATCCTCATCGCCAAGCTCCCGCGCTTGGAAGAGAAGGACCTCCGCGCCTATCGGCTGGTCATCGAAAAGACCGGTCATCCCACCGAGCCCGAGATGCGCCGTGAATTGCAAGGCTCCGTCGATCTCTATCGCCCAAACTTCGATGAGGAAGCGATCGGCGACATCACCTCAAACACCGCGATCCTCTGGCAGGAGCTTTGGGGCAAAACGATCAACGTCCGCCAGGAGATCATCGCCCCCGCGCTCGAAGCCCGGCGCAAGGGTTACGAGCCGGACCTGCCGCGGGTCGACTACAAGGCGGATTTGCGCCGTCTCGGCGAGGAGTGAAATTCCTATCCTCCCGAAAAAGAGCCGTCTCGTTCGGGAGTGGAAACCAGCAGCGTTATCGCGATGCCTTTGCCTTCTTCGCGGCGGCCGGCTTGGGTTGCGCCTTCGCTGGTGCCTTCGCCGCGGGCTTCGATTTTGCGGGTTTCGAAGCGGCTGGCTTTTTGGCCGCGGTGGGAGGGGCCGCCTTTTTCGCGGGCGATTGTTTCGCGCGCGCCGCCGGCTTCCTTTCCACTGCCTTTACGGCTTTCTTCACCACCTTCGCCACGGCTCCGGCGGCGGATGCCACGGAGTCGGCGATGGCGCCGGCGACCGTGGTGGTGCTTTTCGATTTTCGGGGAGGAGATTTCTTCATCGCCCAGTCGTATGCCGGCCCGACGATTTGCGGAAGCATAATCGCGCGCGCCGCTGTTTCGCCGCCGGATGATTGACGCGCCTAGCCCCTGTCCTATCGTAGCCTCCCCAAGCATCGCTTTTCGACTTCGTCTCCACGCCCCCATCTGAACAAAGACTGAAACCATGCGCCCGCCCAAGCTCAACGAAACCCTGATGCTCTCGATCGGCGGCAAGACCCATCCCGCCATTTGCACGGATGTCTTCGACGGCGGGTGCGGATGGTACATCGACGCCGCCCTCGCCAAGACCACCCGCTACCGCTTCTCCGCCGGCGAACAGTGCGAAATCGTCGGCCCCGGCGACAAATGCCTGGCCGATTTCGTAAGTTACCCCACCAAGGAGCTCTGGAAAGTGCGGTTCCTCATCTCGCGGTAGCGATACTGACTTACTGGCTCACTGACTTACTGGCTCACTGCGCCCCCGCCCCCGCCGCCGCCGCCAGCGCCACCTCATAATGGTGCGCCGATGGCTGATTACCCTGGTAAATCTTCTCTTCAAACTCGCGCACCTTCGCCTGCAGCGTCTTCACGGTTGCCTCAAACTCCCCCTGCCACTTCTCGAAGCTCTCCTTGAGCTGTGGCAGCGCCGGCGACTTGCTCGCCTCGGCCTGCGCGATCTCGCGGCGTTTTACTTTCAGGTCCCGCCAGGCGTTGCGCAGCGGGCGCATCGCTTCGTCGTTTTTCTGCTTATTGAGCTCCGCCACTTTCACCGCCTGCTGGAATTGCGGCGTCTTGCTATTTTCTTCCAGCTCCACGCCCGCGGCGAGCTGCCCCGATGTATAGGTGCCGATGAGCTGCCCATCGATCTTCAAATCGTAACGCCCCGGCGCGAGATCGCGCACCGTCACCTTTTCGTTACTATTGCGATGCCCCGCATGCGTGAGCTTGTAGCCCTCGGCGGCATCCGAGGTCAGCACCCACGGGAGCGCTTCCGCGGTGAAATCCCACGATAGGCTGTTATTCCCCTTCTCCAGCTTGCCGATGGTCCCGCGCACTGCGCGCGACGCCGGCTTGCCGCCTTCCTGCGTAATGATGATCTGCGACACCACCGATTTCGGCACGATGTCGTTCAGCACCGCCACCGCCATCACCGCCTGCCCGCTCGCGCCGGGGTGCACCGCGTCGCCGATCATCGTCCAGTTCGGGTCCTTCTTCCGCTGCTCAAAGGTCAGGTTATTCAGCGGGCTCCACATATCCACGAAACCGAGACCGCGCTCGAGCGCCTGCTCCCGCAGCCACGAGCCGAAGAGCGACAGCACGCCATTGTAATAGCGCTCTTTCATCTCGGTGTTCGGCCGGTTCATCTGCTTCGAGGCGCGCGAATCGAACATCGTCGGCGTCATCGGGATCGCCGTGGCGCCGATCGCCGCGATCTTGTCCAGCACCGTCGTCATGTCGCGCTGGTACGCGTCGAAAATCGGCTGCTGGTAATTCGTGTACCCGCCGTCGTTCATGCCGAGCAGGATCGTCACATACTTCGGCTTGTAGCTGGCCACGTCCGCGTCGAACCGCGCCAGCGCATCCGCCGCCCGGTCGCCGCCCACGCCCGCATTGTGAAAGCGCACCTTCATCTTCGGATAGCGCGTATAATAGAAATTCTCCACGTACTGCGTGTACTGGCACTGATGCGTGATCGAATCCCCCAGGAAAACCCACGTGTCCCCGTCCTTCATCTCCACCCGATCCACCAGCGTCTTGAACGCCTGCGGCGGCGCCGCCACCGCGGCGGCAGGCGCGCCCGCCGGATTCGGCGCCGCCGGAGCGCCCACCTGCGCCAGGCTCGGCGTGATCGTGACAGCGAGAATGACGAGCGAACGATTGAACACGGAAAACATGGGACAAAAAGCCTTTCCCCTTCAACCCTCCCAAGCAAACCAAATTGAGCATCTTTTTGCCTCGAAGCGCCTCGAAGCTATTCTCGCCTCGCGCGTCGGCGCCGTCATCCTCACCGCCCCCCCAGCCTGCCGATGCAGCGCCGGAGGCGCGACCTGATATTAGCCGGTTGGCGTCAGCCACCGGACCACGTCCCCACCCCACGCTCCGCCCCGGCAGGGGTAATGGCACTTAGCTGAAAAATTCCAGATTGTTCGTCATTTTGGAGAGGGAGAGCTGCGGTCGAGAGGAGGAGTTTTCGGACGTTTGGAACGAGATCCGCGATTTTGCTTACTAAGGGCGGGAATGTTGCACAGTTTGGAAACTGGAACCCGTAGCGAAACGCGCGTGGGACGACGCGCGGGACCGAGCCGGACGGTTTCCGTGAAGATGAATGGACACGAGCCCGCAGCGACGGGTGGCGCTCGGGTGCGAAAACGAAGCTGGCAGCCGGAGATACCGGCGGCGGAAGAGTCGGTTCCATCATTGGACCGAGAGTATCAGAGGTCGAGCACTTTCCCGATCTCGATTGAGCACTTTTTTGAATTTCTATTTTCGGTTGGAAGCAAGGTGCTCGGTAGTCCGAATGAGGAGTTGTCCCAAGAATTACTCCAGCCTGCCAATAAGGCATAGCAGTGATGACGCCGCGCGAATCTCTGGCTAGGTTACGCAAGACACCGTGACGACCATCGAAGCCCCCTTCTTTGATTCTTGATTCCGCCTCCCTGAGAGCCCGGGTGTGCAGGAGACCGATGATTCTCTCCACGGAGAGCTGGCCGATGGCCGGCCGATCTCCGCGCCCCTAGCCTGGTACCCCCAGCTCGTGCATGCGAGGGCGGAAGAGCGCGCCCATTTTCGGCTGATTGGAGACGGCGAGGGAATCCATTGGCCCGATTTCGACGAAGACATCAGCGTGGAAGGAATCGTTGAGAATGCCGCAGGCCACGCCTCTCGGGCAGCCTGCGGCGTCGAGTGAATCGCCCCGGCCTTCTCCGCCTTGCGGGAAGTTTCGTTTGCTGGGGTCAGAAGGCCGCGCCCAAGCCTATGAGCAGGGTTTCGGTGTTCTTCTGGGTGGGACCAACGCCGCCTTTGATGTAGCTGGCTTTCAGGCTCAGCCGACGGCCTGGTGTGTCCAGAGGGTCGATGATGAGCCACTCCGCATCCGCGGTGAATAGCGAATCGTTGGAATCAATGCCGAACGTCTCGGAGCTTTCTTGACCGGAAAGAGTGGGTTGATATTGATAGCGAAGGCTCACGTGTACGTGGCGGGAGAAGAATGGTTTCAGGTCGAATTGGAGAGCCGGGCCGAGCCGGAAGTATTCATACTCGGTTCCCTTGAATTTGTCGCCCTCGTCGTTTACGGAACCATACTCTCCATGGAGGAGCGCTCGTGCCTGATAGGCCAGAATGGCAGTATCGTGAATGTCGTCACGCTGGGCCTTCGGCTTGGCAATGAGGATGCTTCGATAGCCAAGTTTCAGGCGCTGCGAAAAGTCGAATTGTGGCTCGACTTCAAACTCGCCTGCCCAAGTTCCGGCATCGTGCTGTTCATCCGCTGTGTACACACCGAAACCGCGAATCGTCACCGCCTTCAAGGCGGTCACGCCCGATTCGAGCTTAGCGAAGACTCCGACACGATAAGCCTTCTCATCAACCTCATCGGCCGGATCTCCCGACGTTGAGATTCGGTTGATTGTAAAGCTGGGGATCACGCCCACACGAGCCAGGCTGAGAACGGTCTCCTCGCGGAGCGTATTTCCGGTCGCCCAGGAGAATGGAGCAATAAGCGCGGCCTGCGCTGACCACGTGTCAACGTCCTCGAGGAAGTCCCGGCTGAACGAAAGCAGAGCCCCCTCGAGGTCGTCGAAAGTGCAATCGCCGGGAATCTTTTGCGAAGGATCTTCACTGGCAAGCACATCCGTGTAGGAGCGCCGCAAGTGGATCCAGGGGAATGTCTTTGGGCCCTGATAGCCCCCCCGGGCATTGGAGGCGATTTCGTCCTCAAGCGATTGGGCCGCTGCTGCCGCTGTAGCGGCGGCTAGGTACTCGTCGATTTCGACAAGCGTGTACGGGGGTTTCCTTTGCAGGTCTCGCTCCATGTTTTTTCGCGTGAGGAGCGGGTTCTTGCGCCGAATGGCTTCGGCGGCGAAGATGGCATCAGTCTCGCGAGCAGAAAAGAGGCGCTCCTGAGTGGCCGCAGTCCCGACCGCCCCGGCGCGCGCCTCGCCCAGCGTGCCGTAAGTGATCGCAAGAAGGATGCCGGCGGAAAGTGATGTCCGAATCATGGCTTGAGGCGGCCCTGGCTGTCGAGTTTATTGTTGATCGTAATGATGAGCTGCAGCACGGACGTGCCCTCCGACACTTGAGCTCCCGAAAGCCCCTTATGCGGTGCTGGGAAGAACGTACTGTTGACGAACGCCCGAACGGAGTCTTTCGCGACCCCAAGATCGGAAAGCGTTTGGCCGTTCTCGATGGGCTCGACGCCACTTCTACTATCTAGAAAGGCGAAGACTGTGAGGCGTACGCTTCCGGCGGAAAACTTCGGCTCGGGGTCGCTAGGCATGGTTATGCTGGGGTTGAGTTTTAATTAGCTTCGCCTCCCGGAGGGTCAAAATCCAGACACTTTGGGAACCTGCGGGGGGCGGGACGGGGAAGAGATGGCGTATCTTGAACAGATAGGTCAACAAAAAAAATCTGCATTTCTACAAAAGAAACTTGAACTAGCCGGGAGGGGGCAATGACCGGCGGTGCTAGTGTACACGCACCCCAAATAGCCGAGCCGGGCGCCTATTCGTACGATGTTGACCCACACTTCACGCCCGCCCACAAACGTCTTCACCGCGCGGCCCTTCATCTCCCACCGGTGGAAGGGGGTGTTGCGGCTGCGGCTGCGGCTGGCGTCGCGGTCGACGGTCCTTTCGAAGCCGGGTTCGATGACGGTGATGTCGGCGGGGCGCCGGCGCGGAGGGTGCCGCAGGGGAGCCCGAGGAGCTGCGCGGGGAGGCGGGTGCAGATGGCGATGAGGCGGGGGAGTCGATGGCCTTCTTTTTCTGGGCGAGGAGATCGAGGCCGCGTTGAGCGAGGCGATAGGCCTAAAGACTTCCTCTTTGACCTCGCAGCCCCGCATTCGTTGAGGCCGGCCCGAGGGAGTGCGGAAACTGACCACTCGTGCTCGAGTAGCGATTGCGATGCGGACGCGGGCATCCGAAGTCGGACAGACAAATAAATTTACAAAAAAGTGCTCAATCGAGATTGGGAAAGTGCTCGGGTCCTGATACAATCGCGCACTATGGAACGGCTCTGCTGCGATCTCGCCCAAGGCCGGAACAAGCCACGCCGGATATCGTACCTCCCGTCCCAAGCGCGCAGCGCCAGCCATCCACCCCGTCCTCGTGAGCGGACCCGAACGACCTCCATCTCCCGGGCGCGAGCCGAGGTGGCGGAGGGGAATAGTGAGAGTTGCTGGGCGGGCGAGAAACAGGCGGCGGGGCGGGGCGGAGAACCCGCTCATCTCCAGTCGCTCCGCCAAACCATGCATTTCGTCCCACCTGTCCGAAAACCCTCCTCCAAATGACGCACCATCTGAAACTTTCCAGTTCCAAAATGTGCAACATTTCCCAAAGGAGGCGCATTCTGGGAATTTTCCCTCCCAGAATGTGCAACATTCCCTCCCGCCTCCTGCATTACTGCTTCGCAACTTTCCGCTAAGCTCGGTGCTCCATACCGGTCACCTAGATCGTATCATGAGGCTTTTCCCCCTGCTTCCGTGTCTGCTCCTCGCGGCTTTGTCTACCGGGGAGGCGAAGGAGCAGCGGCTCGCCACCGCCGCGGAGCGCTGGACGGACGCCGCCAAAGCCGAGGCGGCGAGCTTCCGGCGCCATGTCCTTCCGCTGATGTCGCGCACCGGCTGCAGCGGGCGGGAATGCCACGGCGCCTTCAGCGGCCAGGGCGGCTTCCAGCTTTCGCTCTTCGGCTACGATTTCGAGAAAGACCATAAGGAGATCACCGCGGATAAAGAGGACGGCGTCCGGATCGATCCGGAAAAGCCGGAGTTCAGCCTCATCCTCACCAAGCCGGCGCTCGATGGCGAGAAGCACAAAGGCAAGAAGCGCTTCGATAAAGGCTCCTGGGAGTACAATCTGCTGAAACGCTGGATCGCCGACGGCGCGAAGCTCGATGTGAAGGAGACCGGCGAGTTCGACCGGCTCGAGGTCACGCCGCGCGAGCTGATCTTCCGCAAGCCCGGCGAGGCCTTGCAGCTCAAGGTGCTCGCGCATTGGAAGGATGGCACGGTGGAGGACGTCACGCAGCTCACCCGCTTCCGCACCAACGACGAATCGGTCGCCGACGTGAGCGCCACCGGTTTGGTCACGTGCAAGGACAAGGGCGACACCCACGTCGTGGCCTTCTACGACAACGGCGTGCAGCCGGTCCCGGCGATGCTCCCCGTCCTCGGAGCTGACGGGTCCGAATTTTCCGAAAGTGCCGACGCCGACCAAGGTCGATGAGTTGGTCGTCGGAAAGCTGCGCAAGCTCGGCATCGTGCCCTCGGAGATTTGCACGGATGCGGAGTTTCTGCGCCGCGTGAGCCTCGATCTCACCGCCACCCTGCCGCGCCCCGATGAAGTGCGCGAGTTCCTCGCCGACAAATCGCCGGACAAGCGCGCGAAGAAGATCGACGAGCTCCTGAAGCGCCCCGGCTACGCCGCGTGGTGGACCACGCTGCTCTGCGATTTCACCGGCAACGATCCGCGCCGGCTAAGCTCGCCTACCGGCGACCAGAACTTCTTCTCCGAGTACTTCGCCAGACAGTGGTACGACTGGATCTACAACCGGCTGGAGCGGAACGAGCCGTACGACAAGATCGCCGCCGGCATCATCCTCGCCACCGGCCGCATCGCGCCCGGATCAGCCGTACGAGGAATTCGCGGCGGAGATGGCCTCCTATTTCCGCACGGATAATCCCGCCGAATTTCGCGGAGCGGCCGAACATGCCGTACTTCTGGCAGCGCAATAATATCCGCAAGCCGGAGGAGAAGGCGCTCGCCTTCGCGCACACCTTCCTCGGCGTGCGCATCGAGTGCGCGCAGTGCCACAAGCATCCGTTCGATCAGTGGACGAAGACCGACTTCGAGCAGTTCCAGGCCTTCTTCGAGCCGATCCAGTACGCCGGAAAGAAGGACAAGTCGGAGGAGGCAAATGGCTTCGCGGTGACGGAGAAAGCCTTCAAGGAATCGCTGCCGGAAGATAAGCGCGCCGCGCAAAAGCTCCGCGTGGCGGAATTCCGGAAACAAATCGACCAGGGCATCACTCTGCCCTGGCCGGAAGTCTTCACCAAAGTGACCGAGCGCAAGGAGATGAGCGAAAAGGAGATCAAGCGCCGCAAGGAAAAAGATCCAAATTTCTCCAGCGCGCGTGCTCACTCCGAAGATCCTCGGCGGCGACGAAGTGATGCTCACGCAATACGCCGATCCGCGCGAGCCGCTCATGGAGTGGCTGCGCGACAAGGAGAACCCCTACTTCGCGCGGGCTTTTGTCAACCGCGCGTGGGCGAACTATTTCGGCCGCGGCATCGTGGAGCCCGCCGATGACATGAATCTCGCGAACCCGCCGGTGAATCGCGAGCTGCTGGATTATCTCGCCGCCGGCTTCGTCGCGCACGGCTACGACATGAAGTGGCTGCACCAGGAAATCGTCACCAGCGACACCTACCAACGGAGCTGGAAGACCAACGCGAGCAACAAGCTCGACGAGAAAAACTTCAGCCACGCGCTCATCCGGCGCCTGCCCGCCGAGGTCGCCTTCGATGCCATGCGCCTGGCTACCGCCGCCGATAGCATGCAAGCCAAGCTCTGCGCCGATCTGGACGAACGCGCGATTGGGCCCAACGGCGGTCAATTACAAAGGAAACGGCCGCGACAGCTATGCGCTCAACACCTTCGGCAAGCCGGCGCGCAATATGAATTGCGACTGCGAGCGCACCAACGATCCGACGCTGCTCCAGACGCTCTACACCCGCAACGATCCCGCCTTCCTTAGCATCATCAATCCGTCGCGCAAAGACGGCTCCGGCTGGATCGAGGAAATCCGCCGCGGCACCGACCCGCAATTCACGCCCGCGCGTCTGAAGGAGGATTTGGTGCGCCTCGAGCAAGGCAAGGCGAAGCTGCTAAAGGGGATCTTCGAGCGCGAGGAAGAAGGTTCGCTTTTTGGCAAAGAGGAGCAACGCCTGCAAGGCCAGGCCAGGGAAATGGACGAGCGCATCGACCGCACCAAAACTGAGCTGGCACTCGCCGAAAAGCGCAAGCCGGTCGATTTCGACCGCGCGATCGAGGATCTTTTCTACCGCACCGTCAGCCGCCCGCCGACGGCCTCCGAGCGCGAGCAAGCCAAGCGCGACGTCGCCGCCGCCAAAATCCCCGCCGATGGCCTCATGCGAACTGCTCTGGGCCATGCTCAACACCCGCGAATTCATCGTGAACCACTAACGAAGAACGAAGAACGAAGAACGAAGAACGAAGAACGAAGAACGAAGAACGAAGAACGAAGAACGAAGAACCAAGAACCAAGAACCAAGAACGCCCCCCAACCTAACTTTATGAGCAAATACCTCTGCTGCGACGGCGTGGCCCGCCGCGACTTCCTCCGCATCGGCGCCATCACCGGCTTCGGCTTCGGGTTTCGGCCTGCCGCAATACCTCGCGCAAGCCGCGGCGGGCAGCGCCGGCGGCAAGGCCAAGGCCGCCATCTTCGTGCGGCTCGGCGGCGGCCCCAGCCACATGGATACCTTCGATCTCAAGCCCGACGCGCCCGACACGCATCGCGGCGAGTTCAAGCCGATCGCCACCAATGTCGACGGCATGCAGATTTGCGAGCACCTGCCGAAGCTGGCGCAGTGCGCGGACAAATTCGCCATCCTGCGCGGCGTCTCGCACACGCTCGCCGCGCACGAGCTCGGCACGCTCTACATGGGCACCGGCAATCGCCCGCTCCCCTCGCTCGACTTTCCCCAGCTACGGCTCGGTGGTCTCAAGGAGCTCGGCGCGTCCCGCCGATCTGCCCGGCGTTCGTCGCCGTCCCCAACCAAGGCAGCAATCCGACCGGCTACCTCGGCGTGGAGTATGGCCCCTTCGAAACCGGCGCCACCCCCAACGCCGGCAAGGCCATGGAAATCCGCGGCCTCGCGCTGAAACGGCGTGACCCTCGAAGACATCGACCGCCGCCAGGATCTGGTGAAGCGCTACGACACCGCCTTCGGCGATTTCGCGCAGGAAGACAAGGTGCTCGCCGGCATGGATGAATTCGGCCAGAAGGCCTACGCCATGATGCGCTCGCCCAAGGCGCGCGAAGCCTTCGACCTCACCAAGGAAAGCGCCGGCATCACCGGGCTGTTCGGCTCCGGATCCATTCTCGCAGAGCTGCCTGCTCGCCACGCGGCTGGTCGAAAACGGCGTCAAATTCGTCACCGTCAACCTCGGCGGCTGGGACACGCACGACGACAACTTCAAGACCCTGAAGGACAAGAACCTGCCCACGCTCGACGCCGGCCTCAGCGGCCTCTTCCAGGCGCTCGCGCATGAAAGGCCTGCTCGATTCCACCGTCGTCTTCGTCACCGGCGAATTCGGCCGCACGCCGAAGATCAGCCAGCGCGGCGGGCGCGACCATTACCCGCGCGCGATGTTCTGCCTGCTCGCCGGCGGCGGCATCAAGGGCGGCCAGGTCGTCGGCGCCAGCGACGCCAAGGGCGAAGGCCCGAAAGACCGCGCCATCACGCCCGACGACGTCGCCGCCACCTTCTACCACGCCCTCGGCATCGACCCCCGCAAGGAATACAACACCCCCAGCGGCCGCCCCGTGATGATCGCCCGCTACGGCACCGTGATCCCGGAGCTGGTCTAATACAGCCGCGCCGGCTGCCCGGTCGAATCCAGCACCGAGTGCCACAGCTCCCCGCGCGGATCCACCTTGCGCCGCCCGTGCGTCACCAGATCGATCGGCAGATGCACGAACGCGCCATGCCAGCGGCCGACGAGCATGCCGGTCTTCCCAGCCATCGCGGCGTGCACCGCGTGCTGGGCGAGCTGTGAGCAGTACACATTGTCCTGCGCGTTCGCCGGCACGCTGCGGATGATGTAGCTCGGATCGATGTACTTCAGGTTGCACTCGATGCGGCGCTCCTTGAAGAAGGCGTCGATCCGTCTTCCGGAGATAGACCCCGATGTCGCCGTACTTCTTGTTCCCGCTGGCGTCGTGCCCCGTGGCCTCGGAATCCAGGAGATGCTGGCCCGCGCCTTCGGCAACCACGATCACGGCGCTTTTGCGTTTGGCCAGGCGGTAGCGCAGTGCCTCGAGCAGGCCGCGCGCGCCGTCGAGATCGAAGCGCACTTCGGGGATCAGAACGAAATCCACATTGCCGCCCGCGAGCGCGGCGTAGCACGCGATGAAGCCCGAATCGCGGCCCATCAGCTTGATCACACCGATGCCATTGACCGGCGCCGCTCGCCTCGACGTCGCGCACTTCGCACCGCCTGCACGGCCATCGCAAAAGCCGTCTCGAAGCCGAACGATCTTGTCGAGATACATGATGTCGTTGTCGATCGTCTTCGGGATGCCGACGACCGCCTTCTTCAGCCCGCGCCGCTCGCATCTCCTCGGCGAGCGCCGCCGCGCCGCGCAGCGTGCCGTCGCCGCCGACCACGAAGAAAAGGTCGATGCTTCATCTCCTCGAGCAGATCGACCATCTCGCCGATGTCCTGCGTGCCCGCGCGAGCTGCCGAGGATGGTGCCGCCGAAATTGTGAATCTGCGCGACACGGACTCCGGCTTCAGGCTCATCGGCGTGTGGCCGTAGCGCTGGATCAGCCCCTCGTAGCCGTAGCGGAAGCCGTAGACTGCGGTGCACCGCGTAGCGGTAGTGGAAGCTGCGTCACGAGGCCGCGGATGATGTCGTTCAGGCCGGGGCAAAGCCCGCCGCAGGTCACGATCGCGGCCGTGGTTTTCGCGGGGTTGAAAAAGAGCTCTTCGCGCGGGCCGGCCGCCTCGAAGCTCATCCCCGGCCCCCGGGGCTCGCTCGATTGCTGCGGATCGCGGTGATCGTGGAGCACCCGCGCGCTGTCATCGCGAAAAGGCGCCTCCACCGCGCCGGCGTGGCGCAGGGGCGAAGGAAAACGCCCGGGGCCGAGCGACTTGATTGTGGTCTCCATCATCATCGTGCCGTACCCTACAGCACTTCGAACTGGCTCATCAGCCGAAACATCCGGTAGCGGTCCTCCACGTCGTTCTGCGTCAGCCCGCGCAGCCGCTCCAGGCTGAACGCCTCTACGTTGAAGCTCGCCAGCACGCTGCCGTGCACCACCGCCTTTCGCAGCTCGTCGAAGGTCACCTTCTCCTCTCCCCGCGCGGCGAGGTAGCCGGCAAGCCCGCCCGCGAAGGTATCGCCCGCCCCGGTCGGATCGTGGATATCTTCCAGCGGATAGGCGCCGCAGGAGAAGAACTGGTTGTCGCCGAAGAGCAGGCAGCCGTGCTCGCCCTTCTTGATCGCCACGTACTTTGGCCCCATCGTACGAATCTTTGCGCCCGCCCGGATCAGGCTGGTCTCGCCGGTGAATTGCCGCGCCTCGCCGTCGTTCAAGATCAGCAGATCGACCCGCTTCAGGAGCGCCACCAAGTCCTCCCGCGCGATGTTGATCCAGAGGTCCATGGTATCCGCAATGACGAACCGGGGCCTCTCCATCTGGTCGAGCACATGGCTCTGCAGGCTGGGGGCGATATTCGCCAGCAGCACGTACGGCGTCTTTTCGTATCCCGCCGGCAGCTTTGGCGTAAAATGCTCGAACACGTTCAGCTCCACGCTCCGGGTCTCCCGGGTGTTCAAGTCCCACATGTATTCACCCGACCACCGGAAGGTCTTCCCCGGCACGACCTGCAACCCCTCGAGATCGATGCGGCGCCCGCGGAGAAACTCGATGTGCTCCTTCGGAAAATCGTCGCCCACCACCCCGACGAGGTTCACCGGCGTATAAAAGCTCGCGCTCACCGAGGCGTAGCTGGCCGACCCGCCCAAAAGGTCGCCATGCTCCTCCACGGGAGTCTTCACGGTATCGAGCGCAATGGAGCCAACGATGAGAACGGACATGGCGCCCCGGTTTACCGGCGCTCCGGGTAGATTGTCGATCTTTCACCGCCGCCAAGATCATTCTGACTACACAGCCTCGGGTCCGTGCGAAGGGTTTTCGGGCTTTCCTCCTCCCAAGTCATCTGCTCCGCTTTGCAACCCCGCCAAACGGCAAAAGGGCGCTCAAAATCTCAAGAAAAAGAATTTATTCACCTCCTTGACCCTCCCCCTTTTTAGGGTACTTTCTCACGCCGCGTTCCCGGCCGCTTTTTCCCCTTTGTCCATGAAATATCTCTACGTCGAACCGCTTGAGGCCCGCATCGCTCCCGCTACGGTGATGATCAGCCCCCTCGCCCAGAACGAGGGCGACGTCGATAATACCTTCAAGTTTCAGGTCACCCTGGACTCGAGCGTCACGACGACTACCACCGTAGGCTTCAATACGCTCCTTCAAGCGGGCGACACGGCAGTGGCAGGCTTGGACTTCGAGCAGGTCGACAGCGTGCTCACCTTTACTCCCGGCGGCCCGCTTACGCAGACGATTGATGTCGTCGTGCACGGGAACAGCAACGTCGACCCGGATCGCACTTTCTCCGTGGAGCTCAAGTCTCCCTCGGACGGCCTGACCATTTCCGGCAACAACCCCGTGAAGGGCACGATTCTCGACGACGAGGGGACGGTCTCGATCGACGGCAATGTGACGGTTGCCGAGGGCAATACCGGCGAGAGCAACATGAACTTCAGCGTCCGGCTCTCCGCGGCGGCGAGCCACGCCGTGACGGTCAGCCTCAGGACCGTCGACGGCACCGCCCACGCCGGCAGCGATTTCACCGGGGGACCCTTCGAGGTCACCTTCCAGCCGGGCGAAACGGTCAAAACCGCGCCCATCAAGATCAAGGGCGACACACTTTTCGGCCTCGACGAGTCGTTCCAGCTCGAGGTGGTCAGCGTCCTCGGTGGGAAAGTGGGCGCTCCCTCCACCGCCACCGGCACGATCACGAACGACGACGCCACCACCCCGCTGCCGACGGTCTCGATCACCGGCCCGAGCTCGCCGGTGGGCGAAACGGGCGGCCCGGCCGTCTTCACCGTCGGCCTCAGCGCCCTTTACGATTCGGATATTACGGTCAGCTACAGCACGGTGAATGGCACCGCCACCGCGGGCTCCGATTTCAACGCCCCCTCCGGCACCCTCGTCATCCCCGGGCATACCCCGAGCGGCACCATTTCGGTCAGCCTGATCTCCGACGGCATTTTCGAGCCCACGGCGGAGAAGTTCTCCGTGCAGCTCAACAGCGCGGTGAACTCCGCGGGCACCGCGATCGGCATCCCCGCGGCCACCAGTTCGGCGGAGGCGACGATCGCCGCGGATCCGGTGCCCACGTTCAGCATCGAGGACGGGACGCTCGTCGAAGGCGCCGCGGGCGAGGCGCTCATGAGCTTCGTGGTGCGGCTCAATGGCCCGCTCGCCGGCGGGGTCACGGTCAAGTGGGGCACCGAGGTGCATGAGGTCGCGAATTCCGCCCTCGCGGGCACCGATTACGTCGCCAGCACCGGGAACACCCTCACCTTCGGGCCGTTTCAAACCACGCAAACCATCTTCGTCCCGGTGAAGGGCGACATCCTGGAAGAGTCGAACGAGACCTTCCTCGTCAAGCTGTCGGAGCCCAGCACCGGCGTCCTGATTGGCGATGGCTCGGCGGTCGGCACCATCGTGAACGACGACCTTCACGTGCGCATCGCCGATGTCGCCGTGGAAGAAGGCGAGGGCGGCATCCGAACCGCGACCTTCACCATCACCTTGGACCGGGCGCAGGCCCAGGCCGTCACGATGGACGTCAAAACGATCGACGGCAGCGGCACCAACGGCGCGAAGGGCGGCCCGGCTTTCGACACGACGCATTTCTACGACTACAAGTCAATCGATACGGCAACCTCGGCCGCGGCGGATTCGCTCACGTTCCTGCCGGGCGAGACCTTCAAGACGGTCACCGTGGAAATCCAGGGCGACCAGCTCGCGGAGGTCACGGAGAAGTTTTCGCTTCAGCTTTCGAATGCGATGGTCGGCGGCGTCGCCCGGTCGCTTTCGCCGACCACCGCGGAGGCCACAATCATCACCGACGATCCGACCACCACGCTGGTGACCGTGGCCGCGGTGAAGACCGAGGTGCCGGAAGGCCCGGCCGGAACACCTGCGAAGGCGCCTTTCATCATCAAACTTTCCGAACCCGTCCCCTACCCGGTGACGGTAATGTACAAGACTTCGGCGAATTCGACCGAGCAATCGATCGACATCGGCGCGGGCAAAACTTCGTCCGATCCGATCGAGGTCGAGTACCCCGGCAACGACGAACCGCTCCCGCCGGGCGTCGTTGACCCGACGGTCTTCCTCACGGTCACGTCGGCCGCGCAGAAAACGGGCACGCCGCCCGAAGCGACGACGGTGGCGCTCGGCACGACCCCGACCGCTTCCACGACCATTATCGATGACGACGTGCTGGTCTCGCTCGGCGCAACGGCGTCGACGGTCGAGGGCAATGCCGGCACCAAGACGCTCAACTTCGCCGTCTTCGATCCCGCACGCGCTGCCGCATGACGTGTTCGTGACCTATTCGACGGTGGAAGGCACCGCCACGGGCAGCAAGCCCGCCACCGCGACCACGCCTGCCGTCGTTGGCGATTTTGTGAGCGTCACCGGCGGTACCCTCATGATTCCGAAGGGCCAAACGAGCCGGAACATCGAAATCACGATCAATGGCGATACGCTCGCGGGCATCGATGAAGCGTTCACGGTGAAGCTCGATTCGGCGGTCGGCGCGAAGCTCGGCGCCACCCCGGCCGAGAAAACGGCGACGGGCACCATCACGAACGACGACGGGCCGCTCCCGACCATTTCGCTGGTGGGTGGCACCGGCGCGGAGAACGGCACTACCGGCAAAATCACTTTCACCGCGCTGCTCTCCGCGGCGAACGACAGCGAGGTCAAAGTCAATTACACCACGATCGCGGGCACCGCCCTGGCGGAGGATTTCGCCGGGGTTGCCACTACCGCGCAGCTCACCATCGCCCCCGGCGCGGGCGGCGGCCCGATCGATATCGCCGTAGTGGACGACGAGCTGAGCGAGCTGGCCGAGACCTTCAAGCTGAAGCTCCTCAACGTCGTGGACGGGACGGGCGCACAGGCGATTTCCCCCACCGCGCAGCCCGAAGCCACCGGTACCATCGCCGCCAGCGATCTGAGGAATCTCTCGTTCGTGAGCCAGATCGTCCGCGCCAACGAGGGCAACGCCACTGGCCCGCAGAGCGAGGCGGTCTTCACTTTCAAGCTCGACGTTCCCACCAAGAACGCGCTCACCTTCCGCGTCTTCACCGAGAGCGGCACGGCTGTCGAGGGCGTGGATTTCGAGGATTACACGCAAGAGGTCACGATTCCCGCCGATAGCGATACCGCCACCGTGCGGGTCAAGCTCACGGGCGACGACATGGACGAGGTGGACGAGACCTTCAAGCTCAACGTCGAGCTGCGGGACGACGAGGCCGTCCCAACCCCGGTCATTCTCCTGCCCGGCCAGAATGTGGCCACCGGCGTGATCGCCAACGATGAGAGCACCTACACCATCACGCGGGTCGGCGGCGCCGACTCGGCGGTGACGGTGACCGAGGGGACCGACGGTTTCGCCCGGTTCACCGTCACTCGCAGCGACACCACCTTCGCCGGCTCCGTTCATTACCAGGCGATCGCCGGCACCGCTTCCGCCACCGACAAAATCGATTTCCGCGCGCTGAGCGGCGACGTGACCTTCGCGCCCGGTATCGCCACCGCGACCATCGCCATCCCGATCCTCGACGACGATCGCTACGAAGGCCCGGCGGCGACGGCTTCCGAGACGTTCACCGTGAAGCTTTCCGCGCCGGTGAATGGGGTGCTGAGCGCGGTCGAAAGCGAGAATACCGGCACCGTCTCCATCAAAGACAACGACGCGGCCCCCGTCCTCAAGATCACGAACGCCACCCCCGTGCTCGAAGGCAATTTCGGCCAGAAGAACATGGTCTTCACGGTGACCCTGAGCCGGCCCAACGAGTTCAACGCCGTCACGGTGAATTTCACCACCGCGGATGGCACCGCCAAGGAAGGCCCCGGTTTCGCCGATTACGAGAAGCAAACCGGCACGATCACTTTCGCCAAGGGCGACGTCTCCGAGACGATCACCATCAAGGTGAATGGCGACGATCGCTTTGACTCGGCCACGAACGAGACGCTCAAGGTCCTCCTCAGCCTCGCCAGCGGCGACGCCACCCTCGAGGGCGCGGTCGCCGGGCAAATCACCGGCACCGGCACGATCGTCAATGACGACCCGGCCCCGGTCGTGCGGATTTCCAACGCCACGGCGGTCGAGGGCGACAATATCGGCTTCGTCGTCTCGCTTTCGCGGGCGGCCGACTTGCCGGTGGAGGTGAAGTACTACACGGTAAATGGCACCGCCCTCGACGGCGCGGATTTCACCGGCAAGATCAAGGTGCTGCCCGGCGTGATCACCATCCCCGCGGGTGAAACCAGCAAGCAGATCGTCCTGGCGACCCTCGCCGATCCCGGTCAGTCCGGGCCCATCGACGAGCCCACCGAAAGCTTCCAGGTGAAGCTCCTCTCCGGCGGCCTCGCCACGGTCAGCACGAAGGAGTCCACCGCCACCGGCACCATCCTCGACGACGACCACGCCGTGCTCGCGATCAGCGACGTGACCATCCAGGAAGGCGACAACGGCACCGCCGAGGCCGTCTTCCAAGTGACGCTCACCAACCAGGCGTCGCAACCGATCAGCTTCCAGTATCGCACCGTCGATGGCTCGGCCACCGCCGGCCTCGATTACGTCTCGCGCACCGGCACGTTTATCATGCCGGCCAATACGCTGACCGACGTGATCCGCATCCCGGTCACTGGCGATCTGCTCGAGGAGTTCGACGCGAGCGGCGCCCGCCAGGAGACCTTCACGCTCGAGCTCTTCAACGCGAAGAACGCCGCCCTCGGCGACGCCAGCGCCACCGCGGCGATCCTGGACGACGACGACACGCCCACGCTGAACATCGTCAACGTCCGCCAGCGCGAGGGCAATCCGACCAACAATACGCCGGTGCAGGCCGGGGACTTCATGGAGTTCATGCCGACGCTGACCTCGATCGCCGACACCGACGTTACGTTCTCGATTTTCACGGCCAATCCCACGAACCTCTCGCGCGGCGTCGCGGTCGGTGGCGCCGCGGGCGTGGCGGGCGCCGACTACGTTTCTGCATCGATCGAAACGGTGACCATTGTGAAAGGCCAGCTCACCCCGGCCCAGCCGTTCCGGGTGCAGGTAAACCGCGACTTCGCCTTTGAGAACTCCGAGAGCTTCGCCGTCCGTCTCGGCAACGTCACCGGCGCGCAGGCGGGCCAGACCACTGCGCTCGGCACCATCCTGAACGACGACTTCTATCTTACCGCGCGCACCGCGAAGTGGATCGACGTCGATGGCGAGCTCGTCACCGTCACCGCCAGCAAAGGCAACCTTTTCAAGGCAGGCTTCTTATTCAAAGCCGTCTCGCAGGCCGACAACAATATCGCCATCAACGAGCTCGGCGGCCGCGAGCTCACCCAGCTCAATCTCGCCTCCGCGGGGCAATCCTTCCTCCGCGCGAACATCTCCATCACTTCCTCGCCGCAGCCGGGCTTCGATGCCAAGGGCATCGTGCAGGACGGCCTCGTCAACATCGGCACCATCCGCTCCAACGACCTCACGAACCTCACCGACACGCTCGACATCGTGGGCGTGGACCTCGGCGTCGTCACGGTCGAGGGCGATCTCACGAGCATCGTCGTCGGCGATAATTTCAACGACGCGGCGCTTCAGCAGCTTTCGGTGAAATCGTTTGGCGTGAAAGATCCTGGCCAGGTCAGCATCTCCGCCAGCGGGATCGGCTTCCTGAATATCGCCGGCGACATGCGCGGCAACCTCTTCGTGAAGGGCGCCCAGTTCGCCAATATCGGCCGCCTCAATATCGGCGGCATCCTGCGCGGCGGCGACGGCGGCGGAGATTCCACCATCGGCTCGATCAATCTCACCGGCACCCTCGGCTCCTCCGTCATCGGCGGAATCGTCGGCGGCGGAGTGGCCAGCGGGCTCGAAACCGCAGATACCATCAACGACAATGCCGGCAGCGGCTCCATCACCGCCGGCAACATAACCAAGGTGGTGGTGAAGGGCTCGATCCTCGGCGGCACGGCGAGCAGCACCGGCTCCATCGTCTCCAGCAAAAACATCGGCTCGGTCAGTGTGGGCGGCTCCGTCGAGGCGGGCGCCGGCCCCGGCTCCGGCGTCATCTTCGCCAACTCCCTCATCGGCGCTCTCCGAATCGACGGCGACCTCTCCAATGAGGACCGTGTCGCCCACGGCTTCCTCACCAACACTCAGACGGGCCTCCAGGAAGACCTAGCCGATTCCGGCAGGGTCACCGCCGGCCGGATCGGCAAAGTCGACATCGGCGGCTCGATCATCCAGGCGCGCATCCAGGCGGTCCAATCCATCGCCGCCCTCACCGTCGGCCACGACCTGCTCGGCAGCGTCAATCGGCCGGTCTACGTCACCGCCGCCGGCATCCAGGCCAATCTCGCGCTGCCCAGCGTGATCGTCGGCGGCCAGGCTACCCACGCGAATCTCCTCGCCGGCCACAATCTCTCCCTCGAGCCCGTCAATGGCGACGCCTCCATCGGCCTCGTCCGCATCGATGGCAACGTGAACGACCTCGACATCGTCGCGGGCATCAGCCCCGGCACGGCCGCCACGAAGATTTTCGGCGAGCCGATTGGCACGAACTTCTCGATCAACGATTCGAACATCCCCACCACCTCGGTGGCCGTCAATCAGCCCAGCATCATCGCCCGCATCGCCACCGTGATCATCGGCGGCACCGTCACCCCGAGCGGCACCTTCAACGCTATCACCGCGCAGCAGGTCGATACCGTCATCGTCAACGGCCAGCCGCTTCCGCTGACCGGCGGCATCGACCGCGTGGAGGTCGTCGCCGGCACGGGCTTCCGCGTCGCGGAAATCCTCTAGTCCGTTTCATAGTTGCGGAGGCGGCACTTCCAGCGCTTTGTCTGCAAAGTGCCGGGGTGCCGCCTCTTTTTGTGGAGTACGGTTGCCAGTGCGGAGCGGTGGCTGGCCCAAGGAAACTGGCCGGGCTCGGGCTGGCACTGCGCCGGTGGCGATTACCATCAGAGACGCGCGGCTTTCAGCCCCGGCGGCCGGCTCCGCGCTCTTGACTGTTCCGGGAAACTCACCGGGCGGCAGCGCGTAATCACTCTGTTAATCGTTTGACGCAATCCTCGTTCTCTGAGAGTCTACCAAAGTCTTTGGCACCACCCGTGGTCTCGATGTTTCCTGCGCCCTGCATGTCTGCATGGCCGGCCTGACAGCCGGTGCCGCTCCTTTCGTATTCGCATCACACGCTTATCCACCTCTCACCTATGACCACTCGCGCCCACTCCCGCCTTGCCTTCCTCGATCGGTTCCGCCGCTCGGCGGTTCCGCGTTCCTCGTTCCGCGCTCCGCGTTCGCACAGCGTGGAAGCCCTCGAAGCCCGCATCGCCCCCGCCGCGATCCTCAATGCGACCAAGGTGGCCGTCTTCGCCGCCGGCGGCGACGTGAATGGCGACGGCAAGTTCCAGCCGGGCGACACCATACTCTACACCGTCACGATCTCCAATGGCGGCGACGTCGATCTCACTGGCGTCACCTTCAACGACATCATCGACCCGAACACCAACCTCGGCGCGGTGAATGTCGGGCCGCTCGCGCTGAATGATTCCTTCACGGCGGTGGCGAATACGCTGCTGGAAGTCGGCGTCACCCACGGCAGCAGCCCGGCGGCACAGGTGTCCGGCAGCGTCGTCAGCAACGACGTCGAATTCCTCGGCGACACCTTCACGCTCAAGACGCTCCAGAGCACGAACTTCAGCGGCGGCACGGCCACGGCGACTTCGGGGCAGGGTGGCACCGTGACGATGAATGCGAGCGGCAATTTCACCTACCTGCCGGCGGCGGGCTTCACCGGCTCGGATACCTTCACCTACACGATCACGGATAAGGGCCTCGATGGCGTCGCGGGCAATGCGGACGACCTCACCAGTCAGGGCACCGTCTCGGTCACCGTCGGTGCGCAAAAGGTCTGGTACGTGGATAATTCCTACACCGGCGCGAATGGCGCCTCGGATGGCCGCTCCACGCGCCCCTTCACCTCGATCACCGCCACCAATCTCAACGGCCCGGCGGGCGTCGGCGACGTGGATGGCGTGGGCGACATCATCTTCGTCCACACCGGCACTGGCTCGGCCTACACCGGCGGCATCGCGCTCGAGGGGAACCAGACCCTCCAGGGCCAGGGTAACGCGCTCACCGTGGGCGGCTTCAATCTCGTGGCCGCAGGCACGGCGCCGACGCTCACCAACGCGGCCGGGACGGTGGTTGCGCTGTCGAACGCGGCTTCGAACGTGAACACCCTTCGCGGCTTCACCGCCGGCACTTCCACCACCGCGATCAGCGGCACCAGCTTCGGTACGCTCGAAGTGTCGAACGTCACGATCAATAACCCCTCCGGCGCCGGCCTCAACCTCACCACCGGCGCCTTCGCGTCCGGCTCTTCGTTCAACAACATCACCAGCGGCGGCGGGGTGAATGGCATCGCCCTCACCGGCGTCACCGGCACGGGCCTCATCGGCCTCGGCGGTGGCGCGCTCAGCGGCGCGAGCGGCGCGGAGTTTCTCGTCAGCGGCGGCTCGGCGCAGCTTCTCTACAGCGGCACGATCACCAATACCGCCGGGCGCTCGGTGGATATCTCCACGCACGCCACGGGCAACATCACCCTCTCCGGCAGCCTCAGCGACACCGGCACCGGCGTCTCCATCACCAACAACACCAGCGGCACGATCGCCTTCACCGGCACGAACAAGACGATCAATACCGGCACGAATCCGGCCGTCACTTACACCGGCAATGGCGCGAGCTTCCAGTTCATCGGCGGCAATCTCGACATCGATACCACCAGCGGCGCGGGCATCAATGCCACCGGCAATACGGGTGCGTTCAATGTGACGGGGACGAACAATACGATCAACACCACCACCGGCACTCCACTCACCGTCTCCAATTCCGTCATCGGCACCCTCGGCCTCACTTTTGCCAGCATCACCGGCACGGGCGCGGCGGCCAATGGGATTGTGCTGCTGAACACTGGGGCGAGCGGAGCGTTCACGGTCACTGGGGCGACCAACCTCGGCACGGCGGCCGGGACGGGACCCACCGGCACCGCGATCTCCATCGTAAATCACGATGGTGGCATTAGCTTCGGCACCGTCGATATCCAGCGGCGCGGCTCCACCGGCATCTTCCTCGATGATATCACGGGCGGCACGGCCACATTCGGCGCGACCACAATTCCCAACCAGACGGGCGCCGGCGGCTACGGCATTCGCGTGGAGGATTCCTCGGCCGATGTGACCTTCGCCAGCGCGACGATCTCGAATACCGTCCAGACCGATGCCACGGACGATGCGAACTCCGATGGCATCCCCGATGATGAAGGCAACGGCGACGCGATCTTCCTCATCCGCAACAGCGGCTTCTTCCGCCTGAATGGCGGCTCCCTCACCAATCTCGCCGCCGACGGTATCGACATGCGCGCTTCCAGCGGCGACCTGCGGGTCACCGGGGTGTTGATCCAGGGGATCGGCCTCACTTCGGCCTCGGGCGTGAATGTCGACGACACCGGCATCAGCGTGCGCGATCTCCAGGGCAACCTGGTGGTGCGCAATACCCAGATTCAAAACTTCCACGGCCAGAACGATGGCGGCGGCAACGAGCACGGTGTCTGGGTGGTGCAAACCAACACCAGCTTTGGCACGATCGAGCTCGATAACGTCGATCTCGACAACGATGCGGTGACCGGCGTCGAGGGCGGCAATGGCTTCGAGATTCGCACCACCGGCACGGTGAACGGCAACGTGAAGATTCACAACGGCTCGTCCTTCACTGACCTCTCGGGCGAAGGCGTCGATTTCCAGCTTAACAGCGCGGGCACGCTCAATATCGAGATCGCCAATTCGACCTTCGGGCCTTCGATCCAGGATCCCATTCCGGGCGACGGCACCATCCTGGCCGCCCTCAATGGCATCTCTTGGGCGCAGTTCGGCAGCGGCACCGTGTTCATGAATATTCATGACAGCACGATCACCGACACGCACACGGCCAACGCGAACGCGGGGATGATCACGGGCACCGCGCAGGGCAGCTCCAAGCTCATCGCTCGCATCGCGAACAACATCATCGACGGCGACGCGCTCCAGAACCTCACCGGCCGCGCGGGCATCTACATCACCGCCGGCAATACCGGTGTCGCGAGCGATGCGCCCACGCAGTTCGATGTCGACATCACCGGCAATACGATCAACGAGACCGACGACGATGGCATCACCATCGACGTGCGCGGCTCCGCCATGCACAACGCGACCGCGAACGTCTCGGTCACGAACAACATCATGGGGAACGTGAACCCGGTGGCCGAGCGCGCGCATTTCGAGGGCATGCGGCTGCGCGTGCGCGACAGCGAGAGCACCAAGACGGTGAACTTCCTTTTCCAGGGCAATACGCTCATCAACGCCGGCAACAGCGTCGGTGACGAGACGCTCGACATGAAGGTGGAGAGCGCGAACAACACGCTCAACGCCACGGTGGTGAGCAATACCATCACGAACACCGACACCGGGACCAGCCCGGCGGTGGCCTTCCGCGCGCAGTCCGGCTTCAGCGGCACCACGCAAGGCGGCACGCTCAATCTCGACGTGCGCCTGAACACCTTCAATACGGTGAGCGGCAGCGAGACGGCCGATTACGAGCTCTTCGAGAACGTGGGCCAAGTCTTCGTGGAAGGCGCGGGAACCGGCACCGTGACGCCCGCCAATCTCCAGGCGCAGAACACGGCGGGAGTCGCGCGGGTCGTCGGCGCCGTCACCTTCAACAATGGCGTCAACGTCACCATGCCGACGAATCCTGCGCAGCCAACCATCCCCTCGGTGCCGCTGATGTTTGCGCCCAGCGCGGGTGATGTCGTCGCGCCGGTTGATCCGGGGGCGGGCAGTGCGCCCACCGGCGGCGACACGACTCAGACCGGCTCGGGATCCACCGCCCCCGGTGGCGGCTCGGTGATCGTCGACGACGGCGTGCTTAGCCAGGCCGAGCTGGAGTCGCTGGTTTCCGCCGCGAAGGCGCGCTGGATCGCCACCGGCCTCAGCGCGGCGCAGATCGCGCTGCTCGATTCCGTCACCTTCAGCGTGGCCGATCTCCCCGGCTGGTACCTTGGCTCGGCCGCCGCGGGCCATATCACGCTCGATAGCAACGCCGCCGGCAATTCCTGGTTTATCGACGCGACCCCGCTCGACGACTCCGAATTCTCCGGCGCCGGCACCCAGCTCGCCGCCAATTCCGGCCTCGCCGCGGGCCGCATCGATGCGCTCACCACCGTCATGCACGAGCTCGGCCACCAGCTCGGCGTGGACGATTCTTACGACGCCGCGGATCGCGCCGATCTGATGTACGGCTTCATCCACCAGAGCGAGCGCCGCCTCCCCGGCGCCGGCCAGGCCGAGGGCGCCGTGCCCGATACCCTTTCCGGCGCGCCCGATTTCGCCGTCGGTCCGATCAATATCGGCTCCCTGCCCATCGGCAAAAGCGTGCAGGTGGTCTTCACCGCGCAGATCGTGGCCAACCCGAACGCGAGCACAATCAGCAACCAAGGCACCGCCAATTCGACCCAGACCGGCCCCGTGCTCACCGACGATCCGGGCGTCGCCGGCACCACCAACCCAACGGTCACCCAAATCGCCCTCCCCGAGGTCAACCTCGCCATCGGCACCACCACCAGCGTGGCCGAGGATAGCGGCGGCAATCTGGTCTACACCTTCACTCGCCAGGCCCCGCTCACGAATTCGCTCACGGTGAACTTCACCGTCTCCGGCGGCGCGGTCTTCACCGGCAATGGGTCCACCGACACCGACTACACCGTGGCCGCCGCGGCCAGCTTCACCGGCACCACCGGCACCGTCACCTTCGCCCCGAATTCAAACACGGCCGTCGTCACCATCACGCCCCGCGCCGATACCACCACGGAAAACGACGAAACCGTGGTGCTCACCCTCGCCTCCGGCACGGGCTATAGCGTGGCCGCCACCGGCAGCATCAGCGGCAGCGGGACGATCACGAACGACGACACCACCGTCTTCGTGCAAGGCACTCCCGGCTCGGTGGCCGAAGACAGCGGCAGCCCGCTCACCTACACCTTCAAGCGCGCCGGCGTGACCGCCAATGCGCTCACGGTGAACTTCAACATCGCCGGCAGCGCGATCTTCACCGGTAACGCCGCTGCGGATACCGATTACACGCAGTCCGGCGCGGCCACCTTCAGCGGCACCACCGGCACATTCACCTTCGCGCCGGGCAGCGACACCGCCACCATCACGCTCACCCCGAAGGCCGACTCCACCGTCGAGCCGGATGAAACCGCGCAGCTCAGCATCGCGCCCGGCGCCGGCTACAACGTCAATTCCGAGCTCAGCTCGCTCACCGGCACGATCACGAACGATGATGCCACGGTCTCCGTCGCCATCACGCCGCCCGGCTCCATCGCGGAAGACGCCGCCGCCGGGCAATTCCTCACCTACACCTTCACCCGCGCCGGCTTCATCGCCAATGCGGTCACGGTGAACTTCACCGCCAGCGGCTCCGCCACCAAGGACGTCGATTACGTGGCGAGTGGCGCCTCGTTCATCGGCCTCGCGGGCACCGTCACCTTCGCCCCGAACTCGACCACCGCCATCGTCACCGTCGATCCCACCGCCGATGCCAACGGCGAGCCAGACGAGACCGTGATCTTCACGATCAACGCCGGCACCGGCTACACCGCCGCCACCAGCCCGAGTGACACCGCCACCGGCACGATCCTCAACGACGACACCTCGGTGAGCGTCGCCGTCACCGGCAGCCCCGTCGCCGAAAACGCCCCCGGTGGCACGGTGCTCACCTACACCTTCACCCGCTCCGGCGACAACACGACGCCGCTGACCATCAACTTCAGCGCCGGCGGCAGCGCCAGCTTCGCCAACGATTACACGCTCACCGGCGCGGCAAGCTTCAGCACCGCCACCGGCCTTGGCACAGTCACCTTCGCCGCCGGCAGCAGCACCGCCACCATCACCGCCGCGCCGAATAACGACACGCTGGTGGAGGGCACCGAGGATGCCCTGATCTTCGTGAACACCGGCCCCGGCTACGGCGTCGGCGCCTCGCCCGCCTTCGGCCAGATCACCGACAACGAGACCGCCACCGTCTCCTTCGAGTTCACCGCCAGTAACGCGCCGGAGGCCACCACGCCCCACACGGTGGGCGTGAAGCTCGTGACCTTCAGCCCCGAGGGCACGGCCAGCTTGCAAAACGACTTCACCGTCTTCGTGCAGGATACGACGGTGCCTGGCGTCGGCGTCGCTACGGGCGGCGGGGTCGACTACACCTTCAACCAGCAGTCCCTCACCTTTAGCGCGGGCGATACCGGCTCCACCAAGACCGTCTCCGCTGCGATCGTCAACGATACGATCTCCGAGGGCAACGAGACCTTCCGCCTCGGCCTCAGCCCGAACAGCGGCGTCATCGACGCTCTCATCGCGCATGGTTTCGTCACCCCGCCCTCTGTCACCATCGACCCCACCCCGCACACCGTCACCATCGTCGACAACGACATCGACCTGCAAGTCACGGCCGCCGGCCCGAGCCAGCCCGCGGTCGCCGGCTCCGGCAACGGCAATGTCACCTTCACGATCACGGTGGAAAACACCGGCCTCACGGACGCCACCAACATCGACCTCGACGGCCTCTTTACCATCCCCACGGGCGTCTCCTTCTTCTCGGGCACTCCGAGCACCGGCACGCTCACGCCCACCGGCCCAAGCAGCGGCACCTGGAACATCCCGGCGCTCGCGATCAATGGCACCGCCACGCTCACCCTCAGCTTTACCGCGGGTCCGTCCACCGCGAACAACGCCAGCGTGGGCATCTCCGGCAGCGCGGTTTCCGCCGATCAGACCCTCACCAACACCGAGGACGACTCCGACGAAGCCTCAGCCTCGGTCATCCGCCAGTCGGACCTCGCGCTCACCAAGAGCGATTCGCCCGACCCGGTCGGCCCCGGCGCGCAGCTCACTTACACGATCGTCGTCTCGAACACCGGCCCGAGCGACAACACCAGCGCGACGATCATGGACATCTTCCCGGCGGGCTACTCCAACGTGACCTGGACCGCCGCCGTCACCGGCTCGCCAAACCCGCTCAGCGGCACGGGCAACATCGAGAGCACCGTCAGCATCCCTGCCGGCGGCACCGCCACCTACACCGTCACCGGCACCGTCACGGCGCCCTCGAATACCAGCCTCACCAACACGGCCAACCTCATCTCGAGCGAGGATACCAACGGCGAGAACAACTCCGACTCCGAGACCACCTTCATCGGCGGCGTCGATCTCAAGCTCACCAAGGCCGCCGATGTGGCTCAAGCCGCGCCCGGCACGGTGATCAAGTACACCCTCACCTATCGCAACGGCGGCTTCATTACCGCCAACGGCACGAGCATCAGCGACTTGATCCCGGCGAACACCGTCTTCGATCTCGCGAACAGCACCGCCGGCTGGCAGAACATGCTCGGCACCGCCCTCGCCGATGGCGCCGCCGCGGGCACGCCCGCCAGCTTCCCGATCGGCAGCCTCCCGGTCAGCGAAACCGGCGCGATCGCCATCCTCGCCGTGCGCGTCACCGCCACCGTCTCCGCCGGCGCGGGCACGATCGATAACACCGCCATCATTGGCGACAACGGCGCGGCCGGCGCCGACCTCGTGCCGAGCGACAACACCGCCGTCGCCAGCACCACGCTGGTCGCCGCGCCGGACCTCGTCCTCAGCGTCGTCAAGAATCACTACACCAACGGCGGCCAGGATCTCAACACCGCCGAGGGGCTCAACCTGATCGCCCGCGGCCACGAGATCCGCTACACCTACACCTACTCGAACGCCGGCAATCAGGACGCCATCAACGCCACCCTCACCGCCGAGGTCCCGACCGGCACCAGCTTCGACTCCGGCAACAGCACCGCCGGTTGGTCGCAGTCCGGTCCCACCACCTACGTGTTCTTCTTCCAGTCGCTCCCCGCCGGCGCCCAGGCGAGCAGCGTCATCTTCGCCGTCGATATCAACCAATCGCGCATTACGCCGCTCGCATTGAAGAAGGTCGACAGCACCGCCACCCTCGACGACGGCAGCGTGAACGGCCCCGACCCGACCCCGGCCAACAACACCGCCGTCACGAGCACCACGCTCTACGAGGGCCTCTATGCCGTCTCGCCTAGCCGCCAGGGCGGCGCCATCGGGAAGGGCGCGCTGCCCAAGGTACGCGTCTTCGATGTCACCACCGGGATCGAGGCCGAGTCCATCACGGCCTACGAGCGGTCCTACCGCGACGGCGTCCGCATCGCCATCGGGGACATCAATGGCGATGGCTTCGACGACATCGTCACCGCCGCGCGCGAGGGCACCACCGGCAAAATCCGCGTCTTCGACGGCCTCACCCACGCGCGCATCACCGTGGGCGAGAGCCAGGAAATCAACGCCTTCACCGGTCGCGCCGCACGCGGCGCCTACATCGCCCTCGGCGACATCAACGGCGACGGACGCCTCGATATCATCGCGGGCGCCGGCCTCGGCGGCGGCGCCGTGAAGGTCTTCAGCGGCCTCACCGGCCAGCAGCTCGATAGCGACCTCACCCCCTTCGGCGCCAACTACCGCGGCGGCGTGCGCGTCGCCAGCGCCGACGTCAGCGGCGATGGCCGCGCCGACCTCATCGCCGGCCAGGGCTCCATGGGCTCGCAGGTAAAGGTCTACTTCGGCACCTTCACCGACGGCTTCGCGCCCAGGGCACTCAATCCCGATCCGCTCGTGTTCGATGCCAGCAACGGCACCGCCCCGCGCCTGCGCGATGGCATCTTCATCTCCACCGGCGATGTTACCGGCGATGGCATCGCCGAAATCATCGTCGGCCGTGGCAAGATGGGCAACAGCACCGGCGCCTCTGTCGGCATCTTCAAGCTCACCGCCGGCGCGCCCGCGCTCGTCCCATCCTTCACCGCCACCGAGATCAAGACCATCCCGCTCGAGGCCGGCAAGACCTACAAGTACGGCGCCCGCGTCGCCGCCACCGACATCAACTTCGACGGCATCGCCGACATCGTGGTCGGCGCGGGCCACCTCGGCGGCAGCAAAGTCCAGATCCTCAACGGCGTCACCGGCAACGAGATCAGCAACTTCCTCGCCTTCCCCGCCAGTCCTAAGATCGGCGTCTGGACCGCCGCCGGCGCCCCGCCCATCCCGATCAAGCGCATCATCATCGACGCCTAAGCGCGCCGGCCGGCTGTCGGTAGCTACTCCTTCGTCCCCGGCGAAGTGGAGAGCACCAGCCGCATCGGGATCATCTTCGAGACAAAAAACCCTTGGGCGAGGAAGAAGCCCTGGCCACCCTCATTCAGGCGATCGGTGAGGAGGGTGATGCGGAGGAAATCCTTCTTGGTGGCGTAATCGATGGCGTGGCGGAGGAGTTTGCCGCCGAAGCCCTGGCCGCGGAAATCGCGGTGCACGACCACGTCTTCGAGCAGGATCACGAAGCCGCCTTCCGCGGTCGAGATCGTGAAGAGGAGATTGATCATCCCGAGGATGTGCTGGCCCTGCCGCAGGACGAAGATGCGGCCGCGATTCGGCTGCTCCAGGAGGAGGCGCAGGCCGCGCATCTGCTTGGCGCGGTTCGGCTCGAAATCGCGCTCCATGGTGAAGAGATCAAAGAGCAAATCGGTGAGCTGGGGGAGGTCCTCCAGCGTCGCTTGCTCGATGTGCGGTTCGTCCATGGGAAAAGGCAGCGGGGGCTTATGACATAGCCGGGCGCTCGTGTCATGCGTGTTCGCGCGGGAAGAGCGCGTGGGTTCCAGGGCTGATTCACGCTGACTGCGGAAACCTACTCGGCAGGCTGGAAGCCCGCCGATCCATTCCCACCCTCAGGCGAGGACGCCTGAGCTCCGCTCGCCCGGCGCGGCGTGAATCCGCCCGGGCGGCGGCGGGAGAGCGGCTATGCTTTTTCGAGCGCGGCGAGGATTTCCTCCTTCTTCACGCGATCGGTGAAATCGGCGAAGGTTTCGCCGCCCTGCTTGAGGGCGTCGTACACGCGCAGGAGGTTGTCGATGAAGAGGTGGACGTCTTTGGCGATGATCTTGCCTTTGAGCAGCTCGTTGAAGCGGCGGTTCTTGCCGAGGCGTCCGCCGATGAAGGCGTCGTAGGCGTCGACCATCTGCGCCGCTCGATCTTGGTGCGGGCGCCGCGAAAGCCGATGTCGGCGATCTGATGCTGGCCGCAGGAGCTCGGGCAGCCGCTGAAGTGGATGCGGATCTTGCCCTGGTACCAGCCGGCTGGTGGCCTCGAGCTGCTCGACGAGCGCGATCATTCGGTTCTTTGTTTCGGCGACGGCAAGATTGCAGAATTCGATGCCGGTGCAACTCACGCAGCCGCTGGCGGAAATTGGTGGGCTCGTAATCGAGTCCCAGCTCGGTCGAGCGTCGGCTTTGAGCGGCGGCAGATTGGCCTCCGGCACATTGATGATGAGCAGGTTCTGTTTGTTGGTGAGGCGGATGGCGTCTTCACCGGGCGCGCAGTATTTCAGCGGCCAGCTCGCCGAGTTTCCCGAGCTGCGCATTGCGGATGCGGCCGCCGGGGAAGCAAATGCCGACCCAGAAAAGGTCGCCCTGCTTTTGCTCGTGGATGCCGAGATGGTCCGTTTCCTGGTCGGCGGGGAAGTCGAAATCGGTGTGCCGCTGCGGGCGCGAAGGCGAGCCGCTGCTCGACCTCGCCGCGCCATGCGCTCAACGCCCCAATCTTTCGACGAGGAATTTGAAGCGCGCGCGGTTGCGCTTCAGCCGGTAGCCGTCATCGCGAAAGACTTCGCTGACCGCTTTGACGACCGGCCAGACCTGCTTCGGCCTGAGGAAATATGGGAGAATCTGCGCGAGATGCGGCGAGGCGGACAGGCCGCCGCCGATCTTGATGCCGTAGCCGACCTCTTCCACCCCATCGACCGTGCGCTTCAGGCCGAAGACGCGAGCAGTCAGTTGATATCCGGCTGCGCGCAGTGGATGCAGCAGCCGGAGACGCTGATCTTGTATTTGCGCGGGAGATTGGAAAACTCGCGGTTGTCGGTCATGCCGCGGCTCACCTCGTGCAGCTCCGGCGTGGCATCGATGAATCTCCTCCGGATCGATCCCAGCCACGGGGCAGCCGACGACGTTGCGCGTGATCGTCGCCGCAGGCGCCGCTGGTGGTGATGCCCACCGAGTGCGAGCTCGGAGAAAATGGTGGGGAAATCGCTCGATGCGCAGCCAGTGGATACTGGATGGTCTGGCGCGTGGTGATGTCGCAAAAGCCGTGGCCGAAGCGCTCCGCGAGCTCGCCCAGTTTTTGCGCCTGCGCGCCGTTGAGCTGTCCGCCCGGCACCTTCGTGCGCATCATGAAATAGCCGCTGTCCTTCGGCTTTTGCCGATAGACGCCGTACCATTTCATGCGGTCGAAATCGTCCGCGTCGATCGAGGCGAAGCCGGTCTTCGCGTAGCGGTAGATGTCGTGCATGACATCGAGGCCGTCCTTTTCCAGCTTCAGCTTTTCCTGCGGGGTGAGCGGGATGAGGCCCTGCTTTGACGGCGGCGAAGTTCGGGTGAATTTCGGGCATTTCGCGGTGTGAAGTCTATCGCGACAGCTCATGACCGCAACCGAAAGTTGAGCGAGAACCGAAATGCGAGGCTCCCGGACTTCCCTCCTCGCACCCAGTTGAGGAAGATTTGGCGCGGGTACGCAAACTTCCTCTTTGTTTTGGCCGAAACACATCCTATCATTGAACATCTTGACGCTCGTTCTAGAGAGCCAGCGGGAAGGTCATGCACAGCTACGTCAGAATCACCGGATTTAGCCTTCTATGAAATCAAAGCATTTGCAAATCCCACCAGAGCAGCCAGGCGGAGGTTTCAACGTCTTCTTGAGCCATTCCGGCACCCTTAGCCAAACTCTGGCCGCGAAATTCGGTGAATTCCTGGGGGTAGTGCTTTCTCTCGAGCCGTTCTTCAGCGACGAGAGCATTCGCCTGGGAGGATTATGGTCTCCGGAGTTGGAAGTTACCTTGGCACAGGCGGACATCGGCTTATTTTTCCTTACCAGATCGAACGCGCACACTTCATCCTGGATGTTCTATGAGGCAGGGGCGATCGCCGCGATCAAGGGTAAGGAGAGCCGGGTTATTCCAGTTTTGATCGACATCGAGACAAGTGAACTCCCGGACGTCTATAGAAAGTTTCAAGCAATGCGTTTTACGAAAGAAAACTGCTGGAAACTGGTCATGCTACTCAGCGAGAAAAACAAAAATGACCGGCCGATTCCTCCACAACATCTTGAGCAACGTTTTCTGCCGGCATGGCAAACCTTGTGTGAATTGTGGGAGACGGCGTTGCTCGCGGAGAAACAGGAGGAAGCGCGTTGTGCCTTAGAGGCAGAATTTGCCGACAAGACAAAACAGCTTCTTTTCGATAAAATTGCACAGGATCCGACTGGTGTTCACTTTAGTGATGACACGTTCTATTACTGGACCTACGCGCTCCATAATGTCATTCACATCGCCCGCGAGATTTGCGTGCTGATGATGGCGGATCATCAAAGGAATGACAACGAGCTGCCTGATGCCATCAAACCTGACTTGGCTCCGCCTTCGCACCCCGGAATGGAGCGCTTTCGAATCCGAATCCATGTTATGTTAGACAACATCAGGCTACTCTTCGAGAAGCTGCCGGAAACGTCCGGCTGCAATATCCGTGTATGCCTTCGCGATTTACGAAGCGATGACCATTTCCATACCTTCGCCCGATCAGCTCCCAACCCCCGACCTTTGGATGCAGACTATAAGTCAACTCCACTGCACAAAGACTGTCTGGCGTTTCAGGAACTTGAGGCTACCTGGAGTCAGGCCAAATGCGTGGTAGAGACAAGTCCTCAGAAAGGTTGGAACAGTGAGCCCGGCACACATCCTAACGATGCATTCTATGGGACCCAATCGGTTTTAATAGGATCAGTCATCGCGAAAGAGGTTAAGGAAGACATCATTTCGAACGCCTACATGATTTGGGCACTATTCGTCAGTTCGGACAAAGCTGGAGTATTCAGACCGTACCACCGTGCCATCCTGCAGGGCTGCAACGACGCTTTCTCTTGCATGGCGAATTTGATGCTTCGGCGGGATGGTTGCAGCCCCACAATTCAATCCCGCGAGTAGTTGGGTGCTTCTCACTCTAATGACCCCCGCCGCCACTTACCTTGCCCGCAGCCGCGAACTGATCGACGCCGTCGAGCGGCAGCTTCCGCTCATCGCGCAGGCGGCGGATTGGTTTGCGGCAAGCATCGGGGCGGGGCGGATGGTGCACGTCTTCGGCTCGGGGCACAGCCGCATGATGGTGGAGGAGATGTGGCCACGGTACGGGTCGTTTCCGGGGTTCAACCCGATCGTGGAGTTGTCGCTCTCGTTTCACAATTTGGTGGTGGGGGCGAATGGGCAGCGGCAGGCGATGTTTCTCGAAAACGTCTCGGGACTCGCCGAGCGCATCCTGCGCAATTTCGATACGTCGCCGCAGGACAGCGCGCTGGTGATTTCCTCGAGCGGTTGCAACCTGGTGCCGATTGAAATGGCGGAGGAATTCCAGCGGCGCGGCGTGCGCGTGGTGGCGATCATTTCGCGCGCGCATTCGGAGGCGAGCGTGAGCCGGCGGGCGGACGGGCGCCGCTTGCAGGATTTCGCCGACCTGGTGCTCGATACGGGCGCGCCGGTGGGCGATGCGATGGTGCGCGTGGAGGGCCTGGATTTGCCGGTGGCGCCGGGCTCGACGGTGGGCGGCTGCCTCCTGGTGAATAGCCTGAAAGCCGAGGTCGCGGCTCGGCTGGTGGCCGCCGGGGCGGATCTGAAAGTGCTCACCGCCGGGGCGGTGTGCGGGGCGAAACGCGCGACGGTGCTCTTCGAGGCCGCGTACGACGAGCATGCCCGGCGGCTGGCGCGGCTTTACGAGAGAATCGGCACGTAAACCGACGTTCTCTTCCCGCTTGCCGGGCCGCCCGCGAGACGCCCATGCTGGCCGGCATGGAAATCGCGCAGCAACTCTCCATCTTTCTCGATAACAAACCCGGCACGCTCGCGGAGGTTTGCGATGAGCTGGCCAAGGAAAACATCAACATCTTCGCCCTCTCGATCTCGGATACCTCCGACTACTCGCTCATCCGCATGGTGGTGAGCGATCCGCAGAGAGCGATCTTCCTGCTCGAAAGCCGCGGAGTGCTGGTAGTGGACAACAAGGTGCTCATCCTCGAAAACGCGAACAAGCCTGGCACCATGGCGAAGGTGGCCCACGCGCTCGGCAAGGCGAAGATCAACATCGAGTACGCCTACCTGGCCACCAGCCCGAAGGCGAAGAGCGGCATGGCGGTCCTGCGCGTGAGCGACACGAAAAAGGCGCAGCGCGTCCTGGCGAAGATCAAGTAGCCGGGCGGGTGGCGAGGGCTACGTGAGCCGCACCAGATCGCGCAGGAATTGCAGCCAGAGGAAGACAAGGCCGCGCCAGGAGTAGCGGACTTCCTGCTCGCCGGCGGGGATGAGGACGCCGGCGGAGACGTTGTGGGCGACTTGGGCGCGGAGGTCTTTCTGGACGGCGATCTGGATGCTTTCGCCATCGAACTCTTCGAGCTGCTCGGGGGTGATGCCGTGTTGCTGGAGGAAGCCGCGGTGGCTTTCGATGAGCTCGAGGAAGCTGACGTCGCCGCGCATCCGGTTGACGCGCCATTGGGGGGCGAGCTTGAGGGAGTAGGAGAAGGGGTAGTTCCAGGTGGTCCAGATGGCGCCGTCTTTGCCCCGCGAGGAGAGGGAGAGGTAGTAGAAGGCGATGTCCTGCTGATCGACGAGGCAGACGGCGGCCTGCACGCGCTCGTCGGCTTTGTAAAAGAGGCGGAAGAATTGCTGGTAGTCTTCCCATTCCCAGCCGGCGTCTTTGACGTGCTCGAAGCCGTTTTCCTCGACTTCCTCGGTGAGCTCGGGGAGGGCGGGGAAGACGCCGCTGCCGGGGGGCGCTTTTTGACGCAGGTTTTTTTCGAGCGGGAGGGTGAGCTTGCGGATGCGCGTGAGGAGATCGAGCCAGGGCAGAAACAGCCAACTGCCGGCGGCGACCGCGCCCACCACGTGCGAGCCGGTGAGCAGCCAGCCGGTGAGATAGGAGGTGGCGAGTATGCCGAGCGCGCCGAGCTTTTGCAGCACCGGATGGCTGTAGGAGCGCAACGCCAGGGTGAGCGCGAGCACACCGAGGAGAAGCGCGAATTGAGGGAGCATCGGCTAAGGCGTGAGGCTGTGCTTGCGGAGAAAGGTCTCCAACTCGTCGGGGCCGAAATCGGGCAGGATGAGCTCGCCGACGGTGAGCGTGGGGGTGTAGCGCTGGCCGGAGAGGCGGATCATTTCATCGTAGTCCTTGCGGTCGCGCTCGACGTCGATGAGCTCGTAGGAATAGCCGCGCTGGTCGAGGTATTGCTGCGCCATGACGCACCACGGGCACCAAGTTTTGACGTAAAGCTTCAGGTTCATTCCCTTACGATTTCGCGGGGGCCGCGTTCTCTTTCTTCCAACGATCAGTCTTGCTCTTCAGGAAGTTCTCTAGGTTTTTGCGGTAGCTTTGCAGGGCCACCTCCATCTCGGCATCTTTCATGATCCGCATGCGCTTGGTCTCGGTCATGAAGGTGGCGGCGCCGAGTTGCAGGACGACTTTGGTCTGGCGCTCCTTGAACATGTAGACGGGGAAACAGTCGCCCTTGTCCATGGCCCAAACGGAGCCGTCGGAAAGGTCGACTTTCGTGTCCTCGATGAACTGCGCGTAGAGGACGAAGGCTTTGCCGGCGGGCGGCGGCGGTGCCTGGCCGAACGCCGGGAGGACGGCGGCGGCGAGGAGCAGCAGCAGGAAGAAAAGCTTGTTCACGGGAGAGGCAAACGAATACGGCAATCTCGCGACGGGGCAAGTCGAGTTTGCGGCGGGCGGCGGGGCCGATTTTGGGCGGTGTTTGGGGAAAAGGGAAGCGCCTGACCTCCGCGTGGGCGGAGCAGTCAGGCGCTTCGCGCTTCGATGGAGGCAGGAACGGTTACGGAGCCGGTGCGGCGGGCTTCGGCGCGTCTGGCGCGGGAGCGGGGGCTGGGGCTGGCTCGGGCTTTGGAGCGGGAGTAGCCGCAGGCGCCGGGGCTGGCTCCGGTTTGGGAGCGGGCGCGGGTTCCGGCTTGGGCTCCGGGGCGGGGGCTGGCTCGGGCTTGGGAGCGGGTGCCGGAGTGCTCGGCGCGGGAGTGGCGGCGGGCGGCGTCGCGGGCTTCGGCTCAGGCGCGGGGACGGGGGCGGGGGCGGGGGCGGGGACCGGCGGAGTGGCGGGGGTCGCACCGGGGAGCGGAGGCGGCAATGGCGGAGCCGGCGCGGGCGCGGGTGCGGGCGGCGTGCTCCCGGTGGTGGGCGCCGGGGCCGGCACGGGCGGAGTGGTGGCCGGCGGCATCGGCTGCGGGGCGGGTGGCGTCCCGGGGGCGGGCGGGGCGCCGGGCGCGGGGGCGGCGGCGGGGGCCGGAGCCGGGGCGGGGCGGTCGGTGAGGGCGGCGAGGATGGTGTCGCGGTCGAGGCGGTTGACCATGAACACGCCGGTTTTGCCCTCGGCGGTGGCGTAATACATTTCATCGGCCGACCTGGCGCCGATGGTCAGTTTGCCGGGAGATTTCTTGTCGCCTTGGGTGGCCGTGAAGGAGACCGCGCCGGCCGGTTTATCCAGCCCGTGCTCGGGCGCCGCGGGACCGACCCAGCGGACGGCGTGCAAGTTCGCGAGCGTGTTGAGGAGGCTCTGCACATTCACCTGGTTCACATTGCCGTCGCCCTTGGCGAGCTTCCACTTGTTGTCCTTCTCGCGCTCGAGGCTCACGGGCGGGTGGCCTTCGGCGGTGACTTCCAGGGCGCTGAGGTCGTCGACCTTCAGGCTGTAGATGGTGAGGTCCTGAAGCTGGATGGCGTTCCGCGGGACGGCTTCGAGCGTACCGGCGGGGAGCGCGAGCACGAACGGCTCGTTGTCGAGCTTGGCGTAGACTTTCTCGTTCTCAGTCTTGCCGAAGAGCACGCTGACGATCGGCTGCTCGCCTTTGCCGCTCTCGGCCGTGTTTTCGGAGGCGAAGGAGCTGAAGGTGACTTTCGCTTCCGGCTTATCGAGGCCGTACTTGGGCAGGTCGGTCGCGACGTCGGAGACGAATTCCGTCACCTGCGCATTCTGCAGGTCGGAGAGGACGCGCGTGGCGATAGCCGCATTGATCGGCGCATCCTTGTCGCCGGCTTTGCGCACCCAAGTCTCGCCTTTGCGGGCGAGCACGAACTTCTCGCCAGCGGGCACCTCGATGGTGATGCGGTCGACGATGTCGCTCTCGACGCGGAGGAGGTTCTTGTCGCGGATGTCGTTCAGCTTGGTGGTGAGGATGCCCTCGACACTCTTCGGCACGAGCACGACGGAGTCGCGGGTGGAGAGCTTCACGTAGGTCTTTTCCTTGTCCTTCTCCTCCTTCGGGTTCGCGCCGATCTGCATCACGACAGGCTTGTCGGAGCCTTCGACGGTGAGAGTAACCGTGGCGCGCGGCTCGGTGAGGCCGTAGGTGGCGAGGTTTTGGTCGGAGAGGAATTGATCGATGCGGGCGGTGGTGGCCTGGGCCACGAGGTCGTTAATCTTCGAGTCGTCGCCGCGGGCCTGGAGGGGCTTGGTGATCGCCCAATGATTGTTCTTCTTCTCGAGCTCGATCTCGCCTTCCTTGGTCTTGATCGCCGCCTTGGTGAGCTTGGTGGAGGTCAGATCGGTCAGCTTGCGATCGCGGAAATCCTCGGGCTTCTTGGAGACCTGGTTCTTCAGGTCATTGCCGATCGGATAGACGTTCGCTGCGCCGTCGACATAGACATAGGTCTTGCCTTCGACGGCGGTGTCTTTGCCGAAGATGAGCTCGACGGGTTTTTCGGTGCCGCCGGAGAAGCGCACCTTGGTATTGGAATCGGCGATGCCGAACTCCTTCAGTTGCTCCTTGCCCTCCTTGCCATTGACGGGAATCGGATTTTCCGAGCGCAAGGTTTCGACGCTGGTGAAGAGGGTGGCGAGGACGCCGGAATCGGCGAGGTCCTTGACCGGCTCCTCGAGATACCATTGGCCGTCTTTCTTCTTGAGCTCGATCTTGGCCTCGGCGTTTTTGATGGAAACCGAGGTGTACTTGTCACGATCGAGCTGCAGGATGCGGTCTTTGTTTTCCGCAAGCTCCTTGGTAGTTTTTTGGTGGCGCTCGATAAACCAAATATAGGAGAAGAGGCCGGCGCCGACGGCGAGGAGCAGGAGAGTGGATCTAGCTTTCATGTAAGTTGCTAAAGGATGAACTTAGATAAGGAGTTTGCTTAGCTGCGGCGGCGCCACCAGACGAAGACACCGATCAGGCCGATGAAACTGGGGATGTAAACCATCACCGTGAGGGCGAGGTTATTCATCTTCTTCTCATCGAGGCTCAGCTTGAGCGGGTCTTTGGGCTTGGGCGGGATGCCGGCCACCTGTTCGCGGTTGAGAATCCAGTTGAGGCCGTTCAGGGCGAAATCGAGGCCGACCTCGGAAATGCGGAGGCCGGAATCGGTGATGAAGCCGGCGTTGCCGACCACGATCATGCGGGCGGTTTCCACCTTCACGCGGGGGTCGGCGAGCGCGCCTTTTTCAGCGGCGACGGCGAGGACGAGCGGGCCTTTCTTGTCTTTATTGGCATCGAAGAAAACCTGCTGGCTCGGGTTGCCCTGCTGGTATTCGGTTTCGCCCCAGAAACCTTCGCTCGATTCCATGAGCGTCGTGAACTTGATGCCGGAAGTCTGGCCCTTGGTGTTGTCGGTCTCGAGCGATTCGGTGGCGCCGAAAAGCTGGGTATCGATGCCGATGATATCTTTCGTCACGTCTTTTCCGGCGGGAGTGAAGACGGCGACGGGGGAGGAGATGATGCCGTTGCGAATCGCGGGAGCGTTGGTGGCGGGATCGAGCACCATGACGGTGCCGGTTTTCAGCACGCGATCATTGCGCGGCGTGACGCCCTGGCTGCTGAGGAACTCATCCAGGCGCGGGGTCTTGGAGCCGGGATTGAGCAGCACGAAGAGGCGGCCTTTCTTGTCGTTCCAGAAATCGCTCAGCAACTTGACCTCGCGCTCGGAAAGATCGGATTTCGGCCCGATAATGAGGATACCGGTGGCGTCGGCGGGGACGGCGTCGACATCGTTCAGCTTGAGGGGCGAGGCCTTGATGTTCTGCCGCTCGACGTACGATTTGAAAGCGGTGAGCTCCTGGCCGGCGAGCTCGGGCTCGCCGTGCCCCGCAAGGGTATATAGCTTGTTCTGCTTTTCCTCGGTGATCTCCATGAGCGCGCTGGTGATGGCCTCCTCGCCCTTGAAGGCCTTGATGGTGGGCGGCTGCCCGAACATGGCGCTCTTGCATATCCATCTCGGCCATGTCCTGCGCGTTCACGAACTTGCTCTTCCCCTTGTAGTCGAGGATGACGATGTTATCGCTGCGCGCCGAACTTGTACTTTTCGGCCAGCTCGCGGGCGCGGATCAGGTTCCGGTACGGATCGACGAACTCGACGGTGAACTTCTTCTTCGAGGCGTACTCGTACTCGCGGAGGAGCGAGGTGACATCCGTCGTGCATCATCTGCGCCTGCGGGAGAAAAGACGATCGCCTGCACCGGCTGCTTCGAGATGGCCGAGCACGTTCTTCGTGAGGTTGCTCAGCGCAAACTTCTGATCGCGGGAGAAATCCCAACGGTGGAAGTGGCGGAAGCTCAGATAGTTCACCGCCATGACGATGGCGAAGAAGACCGCGAGCTGGAGGAGGACGTTCAGGCCGATGGCAAAACGGCCAATGCGCGCCGGGCGCTTCTTTTTCGGCGCCGGTTCGGGAGACTTCTTCTCCGCGGGAGCAGTGAGGGTTTCGTTGGACATAGGTAGGTGGAGAAAAAAGCTAGGTGAGGCGGGGACTTAGGCTTTCCACTTCCGGTACTGGAAGACCTGGAAATTGATGTAGAGCACGAGGGCCGTCATGCTGAGGTAAAAGATGACCGGTCTCGAATCGATGAGGCCGCGCGAGAAATCGCCCATGTGCTCGACCGCGGAGATATAGGAGATGAGACTGCGCAATCGGGGTCGCTGATATTCATGATCATGCCGATGAGGCCGGCGGCGAAGACGCCGAAGATGATGACGAAGGACATCACGGCCGCGCTGATCTGCTCGGTGGTGAGCGAAGAGGCGAGACAGCCGATGGAGATGTAGAAGCAGCCAATGAGGAACAGCAGCAGGTAGCTGCCGCCGTAGGCGCCGGCGGCCATCGCGGCTTGCTTGCCGGTGATGTACTGGAAGGCGACAAAGTAACCGGCGCTCGGCAGCCAGAGGACGCAATAGAAGAAGAGCGCGCCGCAGAACTTCGCGGCGACCACTTGCCAATCGCGCACGGGCGCGGTGGTCAGCGTCTCGAAGGTGCCCATGCGGAATTCATCGGCATAGGTGCGCATGGTGATCAGCGGGAAGATGAGCAGAGTGGGAACCAGAAGAGCACCGTATTGAAGGCGGCCTCGACCACGGTGACTTCCGTGGGGCTCCGGTTCAGGAAGGAGACACCGGAGAAGAAATCGAACCCGGTGGCGATGAGGAAGAAGAACATCACCACGTAGGCGATGGGCGAGTAGAAGTAGCTCTTAACTTCGCGGAAGAAGAGGGTGAAGAAAGTTCTCATGAGGCGATGGGAAGAATGGGAGAAATGGGAGTGATGAAGAGGGCGGCTTAGCTGTCGCTGTGGGTGAGCTCCACGAAGACGTCTTCCAGGGTGGGGCGGCGGCGGGTGAGCTCACGAACGTGCCAGCGGCGCTCGACGGCGAGACGCATGACGTCGTCGCTGGGATCGGCGTCGGCATCGGTGCGCAGGGTGAAGACGGTGCTAGTCGCCGTGCGTTTCCTCGGAGACTTCCTTCACGCCGGGGAGGCGGCCGAGGGCTTCGCGAGCGTCTTCCGCCGTGCCACGGATTTCCAGGCGGACGGAGCCGACGGCGCGATGGTTGCGGAGCAGATTTTCCGCGGTGTCGGAGGCGCGGATTTTGCCTTTGTGGATGACGATCACGCGGGAGCACATGATCTCCACCTCGGGCAGGATGTGGGTGGAAATGAGCACGGTGCGCTTGGTGCGCGAGGTTCTTGATCAGCTCGCGCACCTGGCGGATTTGGTTCGGATCGAGGCCGATGGTCGGCTCGTCGAGGATGAGCAGATCGGGATCGTGGACGAGCGCATCGGCGAGGCCGACGCGCTGCCGGTAGCCTTTGGAGAGCGTGCCGATGAGCTTGCGCTCGACGTCGCGCAGATTCGCACAGCTCAAGCACGTCGCCGACGCGCTCCTTCATCTTGCCACGCGGCACGCCCTTGAGCGCGGCGCGGTAGCGGAGGTACTCGCTCACGCGCATGTCGTGGTAGAGCGGGGTGTTTTCCGGCAGGTAGCCGATGTGCTGGCGCGCCTCGAGGGAGTGCTCGAAGACATCGAAGCCGGCGATGCTGGCCCGGCCGGAGGTGGCGGGCAGGTAGCCGGTGAGAATGCGCATGGTGGTGCTTTTGCCCGCGCCATTCGGCCCGAGGAAGCCCACGACTTCGCCTTTCTCGACTTCGAAACTGAGGTTATCGATCGCGGTGACGCCCGCGTACTTCTTGGTGAGGTTTTCGACTTTGATCATGGAACAAGGGGTAGGGGTAACTTAGCGAGCAACGAGGGTGACGGGTTGGAGCTGGCGCTGGGTAGGACCCCGCGCCGCGCCGGCGCACGATGCCGATCGTAAAATCGACCACCGAACCGGTGCTCACTGGCTCCAGCAGCTCTTCGATCTGCCGGGAGGACGTGACCTGATAGCGGCCGACCTGAAAGATGACAAGCCCCCGCTCGAAGCCCGCTTCCGCGGCCGGGGAGCGCGGGTCGACCTCGGCGATGAGCACGCCGGTATCGCCGGTGACGCCGAAGGATTCGCGCAACTCGGGGGTGAGATCCTGAAGCTGCAGGCCGAAGTATTTCCGGGCGAGCGAGGCCGATTCCACGTGCTTGGGAGCGCCTTTGCCGGGTTTGCCGGCGATCGTGCGCTTGAACTCCTCCACTTTCTTTTGCACGGTTTCGCCGGCCATCGCGAAGCCCATGCCCTGCGTGGGCACGCCCTGCGGGGTGAAGGCCATTTTCACGGAACAGACGCCGACCAGCCGGGCGTTGAGGTCGATGAGCGGGCCGCCGGAGTTGCCGGGATTGATCGCGGCATCCGTTTGGAGCAGGTTCTTGTACTCGTTGTTCTCGACGGTGATCGTGCGGGCTTTCGCGCTGAGGATGCCGCGGGCGACAGAGGAGCCGTAGCCGAGCGGGTTGCCGAGGACGAGGATGGTCTGGCCGAGGAGATTGGGCGAAAGGTCGTTGGTGCTGATGAAGGGGAATTTGTCCGGCGAATCGATCTTGATGAAGGCGAGGTCGCTCTCGGCCGAGCCGGCGATGTAGTGCGCGGTGTAGGTTTTGCCGTTGGTGGTGGTGACGGAAATCTTCAGGTCGGCGGCGCGCTCGACCACGTGCTCGTTCGTGACGATGTAGCCCGCCGGATCGACGATGAAGCCGGAACCGAGGCTTTGCACCTTTTGCCGGATGGTGAGCGGCCGGCTGGCGGGCCCACCGAAGAACTGATTGAAGAGCTGATCGTACGGATCGCGCACCTGGCGCTGCACCACGCGCTCGGTATTGATGTTCACCACGGCGGGCATGGCCTTCGAGACCGCCACCACCGTCGGCTCGGCGCTCAGGTCCACCTCGGCAGCATCCACCCACGGCGCGCAGAGGAGCAGGGCCGCTGACAATCCGGTGATGAGGAGCTCTCGGGCTCGGGCCGGGCGCACAGGCATAGGTTTTTGTGGGTGGCATCTGACATCCGAGGCGGGAAGATGCTCAAAGTTTTTTGGGCGACGGGGGCGGCGGGGGCAGTAAGCCAGTGAGCCAGACGGCGGGCGGGAAGCGGGGGCTTGTGGGACTCTCAGATTTGAATTATGAGACGAATGAGACGAAAAGGCGGGTTTTCGCGTCTTGATTCAAGACACGACGTCGGGGAAAACCCCGAGAAATGAGGGGGTTTTCGGACGTTTGGGACGAGATGCAGGGGTCTTGAGCGTTGGAATGTTGCACAATTTGGAAGGGGGAAGTTTGGGAATGGGAAGCAGGGGAGGAATGGGGAGTAATGATTCACGGGAACGCTTGCTGATACGGGAGTGAACGGTTTCTCCGGTGCGACGGCCGGCGTGGCCTGTCCCGGCCTTGCGCGAGATCGCCGTGGGGCCGTTCCATAGTGCGCGATGGTATCAGGATTCGAGCACTTTCCCAATCTCGATTGAGCACTTTTTTGTATTTCTATTTTCGCCTCTACGGGCGTTGCGCAGGGCGGATCGCGAGATAAGATTCGCCCGTCCGCCGGAAGAGGCGCAGTTTGAGGGTGCGGGCCGCGGTGCTGGAAAACTGGAGCACTTATGACCTTTCCCCATGGACTCTTTTTCGCGATCGCGACGGCCGTGGCGTTCGGCTGCGCTTCGGTTGCCGAAGAGGTGGTGGCGAAGCCGCCGCCAGTGGGCTCGCCGCTGGCGGAATTGCAGTTGGTGGCGCTCGCGCCGATGCGCATCCGCATTCAGGAGGTGCGAGAGAAGGAACTCGTGATGAGAGGCCCTCCGCTCCCCTCCGCGTCCTTCTCCTTCACCCACGCTCCGGAGGGCACCTTCAGCCTAATGGTCGGGGATCGCCTGCCGGAAACGAACTTTGTGATCACCAGCATCACGAAGAAGATGCGCATGACCCCAAAGATCGGCGGGATGGAGGACGATTCCGAGGTCGGAGTGCGCAACGTGAGGACCGGCCGCGAGTTTGTCGCGCGCTTGAGCCGGGGCCTCGATCCATTTGGGGTGCGGGGGTGTTTGACGTCGCCGGATCGGAAGATTCAGTTTGTCGTGCAGGAGGGAGATGAGCTCGATTTTCCGCCCGGGCAGACAACGCTCCAGCGCTACCGGGCGGTGGAGGTAAAGCCTACGCATGTGGATCTGCTGTACGTGACGAGCGGGGAGATCTTTCGGTTTAAGATGAAGGAAAGATAAACGGCTCGAACGGAACCTCACGGTGGAGCACGGTCTCCGCAGCATGCCCGCGCCCAAGCAACGTCTCGATCTTCTGCTGGTGGCGCGCGGGCTCTTTCCGAGCCGCGAGAAGGCGCAGCGGGCGATCATGGCGGGCGAGGTGTCGGTGGGGGAGCGGAGGGTGGATAAGCCGGGGACGAATGTGGCCGGGGATGCGGCGATCAGCGTGCGCGCGGCGGAGAAGTACGTGGGGCGCGGGGGGCTGAAGCTCGAGGGGGCGCTGCGGGAATTCGCGATCGAGACAGCGGGGGCGGTTTGCCTGGATATCGGCGCCTCGACGGGCGGGTTTACGGATTGCCTGCTGCAGCACGGGGCGGCGAAGGTGTACGCGATCGACGTGGGGCACTCGCAGCTCGCGTGGAAAATCCGGAGCGATCCGCGGGTGGTGGTGCGCGAACATTTGAATGCGCGCTATCTGACAGCTGAGGAGGTGCCGGAGGCGATCGACCTGTGTGTGATCGATGTCTCCTTTATCTCGCTGACTTTGATCTTGCCGCGGGCAATCGAGTGTGTGCGAGGTGGCGGCGTGATCGTCGCGCTCATCAAGCCGCAGTTCGAGCTTCGCAAGGAAGACGTGGCGCGGGGCGGGGTGGTGCGTGATCCGGCTTTGCACGAGGCCGCGGTGGAGAAGATCCGCCGGTTCGTAGCCGAAACTTTGCGGCGCGCATGGGTGGGGTGCATCGAATCGCCGATCCTGGGCGGCGAGGGCAACAAGGAGTTCCTGGCATGCGTCCGCAACGAATCGGCCTGATCGCCAATACCTCGAAGGCGGGGGCGGCGGAGCTGGCGCACGCGCTGCGGCGCGAGTTTGCCCGGCATTCCGTGCCGCTGGAATACGAATGGGCCACGGCGGCGCTGGTGGGTTTGGAATCGACCCTCGGCATCCGCGAGCTTGGGCGCGCGTGCGACCTGCTGGTGGTGCTCGGCGGCGACGGCACGATGTTGCAGGCGCTCGGCGAGATCGACGGGCCGATTCCGCCGATGTTCGGGATCAACCTGGGGACGATGGGTTTCCTCACCTGCCTCGGCGCGGCGCAGTATCTGGAGGCGGTGGAGATCATCGTGAATGGGCGCTATGCGCTGAGCCCGCGCACGCTTTTGCAGGTGGAGGTGAAGCGCGGGGACGAGGTGATCTTTTCCGGGCGCGCGCTGAACGACGCGATCGTCTCGCGGGGCAAGCTCTCGCGCCTGATCCGGCTCGATGTGCGGATCGATGGCGACTCGCTGACCGAGTACAACGCCGATGGGCTGATCGTCTCGACGCCGACGGGCTCCACCGCTTATTCGCTGAGCGCGGGCGGGCCGGTGCTCACGCCGGACTCGGGGGTGTTCGTGCTCACGCCGATTTGCCCACACGTGCTCACGAACCGGAGCTTGATCGTGGCCGACCAGGCGCGAATCGAGATCGTGCCGGCGCGCGAGCACGACGCGGTGTATTTGACGGTGGATGGCAGCAAGGTGGTGCCGGTGACTCCGCCGGAATCGATTTGCATCACCAAAGCGGTGGACCGCCTGCCGCTGGCGATGGCGCCCGGCCTGCCGTTTTTCGAGGTGCTCCGGCAGAAGTTGAAATGGAGCGGGACAGCAGTTTGACTCGGCCAGCCCCCGGTTTTCACATGAGTGCCTCCCCATCCGCGCCCGAGCCGCTGCCGCAGCCGAGCCCATCGCGCACGAACGCGGAGTTCGATGCGCTGCTCCGGGCGATGATCCAGTTTCCCGAGCGGCGGATCGAGCTGGAGAAGGAGATCCTCGGCAGATTCAGCATCACGATGGCCGTGATGGTGCTGGATATGAGCGGGTTTAGCCGGACCACGCGCGCGCACGGGATCGTTGCCTTCCTGCTGATGATCCACCAGACGAGGCACCTGTGCGTCCCGGCCATCGCCAGGTTTGGCGGCACGCTGGTGAAGGCGGAGGCCGACAACCTCTACTGCTTCTTCGAAAGCGTGGCGCAGGCGATCGGCGCCGCGCGGGATATCATGGTGCGGCTCGAGACGGCAAACTGTGTGCTGCCGGACGATCGCCGGCTCTACGCCTCGATCGGGATCGGCTTCGGGCCGACGCTTTACGTGGGCGATGAAGAGCTTTTCGGCGACGAGGTGAACCTTGCCTCGAAGCTCGGCGAGGACATTGCCGAAGCGGGGGAAATCCTGCTCACTTCGGCCGCGGCGGCCAGCGCGCCCGACGAAGCGGCCCGCGCGGCCAAGGCGGCGGTGAGCATTTCCGGTCTCACACTGGAGTACTGGAAAGTGAAGCCCTAACCCGTGCTGACCTCAGGCGCTCCCCCCACCCTGCGGCTCTCCCCCGGCGCGCCCGCCACGGCGGCCCTGTGCGACGTGGTGAGCGGCGCCGCGCCCGCGCAGACAACCGCGTTGCGCATTACGTGGGCGGGCGATGAATTGCAGATCGTCTTCGAAGCGGTGGACCGCGAGCCGTGGGCCACGCTCACGCAACGCGATGCTCCGCTTTACACGGAGGAGGTGGTGGAGGTGTTCCTCGATCCCGTGGGCGATCTTGCCGCGTATTTCGAGATCGAGGTGAATCCGCTAGGCACGGTTTTCGATTTGCTGGTGCGGCGCACGCGGCGCGGCTTGCTGAAAGATCTGCGCTGGGATTGCGAGGCGCTCCGCAGCGAGGTGACGCAAAACGGCGCCGGCTGGACGGCGACGCTGGCGATTCCTTTCGCCAGCCTATCGGCCACCGCGCCCGTTCCCGGCACGCGCTGGCGGGCGAACTTTTGCCGGATCGACCGGCCGCGGGACCGTCCGCGCGAGCTGTCGGCCTGGTCTTACACCGGCGTGCCGCTGTTTCATGTGCCGGAGCGGTTTGGGGTGCTGGAGTTTGTGTGACCGGGCGAGGCGTTACTTTAGGTATGGAATGATCTTCCACCCGGCAGGCTGGCCGCGGCGGAGCTCCAGCCAGGCGTAGCTGGCCGGGGCGCCGCGGTTGGGGCGGGTGAGGCAGCCCGGGTTCAGGAAACGGACGGCACCGATTTGCTCATCGCGCGGGACATGCGTGTGGCCGTGCAGCAGGAGGTCTACGCCGGCGGGAGCTTTCGCAGGCGGGATGTGGATCAGCCGGATGGCGAAGCCCTCCAGGTCGAAATCGAGCTGCAGCGGCCACTCCTTCGCGCTGTCGCAATTCCCGCGCACCACCCGCACCGGCGGGCCGAGCGATCGGCATTCTTCGAGCAGGCTCGGCTCGGTGACGTCGCCGAGGTGCCAGATTTCATCGGCCTCGGCGATCAACGGGAAGATCCGGGTGGGGGAGCGGTCGTGGGTGTCGGAGAGGACGGCGATGCGCATGGGGCAATGGTAGCGCGGGCTGGCAGCGTGGGGTATCGCGGGTTTTCTAATCCGCGCGGGGACCGACGAGGACGTCGGCGATACGGCAGACTGGAGGTCTGCGGTACTTTCGCGCCTCGCCAAGGGCAGGCCGGTGACTGGAAGTCTGCGGTACGTGCTCGCCAAGGGCGGGCCGGTGTTTCATATGGGGTCGGCTCGCTTGTGCGGGCCGATTTGCCGCATGTCGAAAAACGCTGCCTGGCTCACGCTGCTCGCGACGGCGGCTTTTCTCGGCTGCTTCCTGTTCTGGCCGATGGGGCGGATTCTCAGCGAGGCGTTTGTGGACGCGGATGGGCGGTTTACCTTCGACTTCATCGCGGCGGTTTTTCGGAACCCCGTGTACCGCGATGGGCTGCGGAATGCGTTTCTGATCGCGACGGCGAGCACGATCCTGAGTATTGCGATCGCGCTGCCGCTGGCGTGGGTGAATGACCGCTTTGCTTATCCGGGGCGGGGGTTGCTCGGAACTCTGCTGCTGGTGCCGATGATCCTGCCGCCGTTCGTGGGCGCGATCGGGCTGCGGCAAATCCTGGGGCAATACGGGGCGTTGAACGCCTTGCTCGCGCAGACCGGCCTGCTCGGCCCGGAGGAGACGATCGACTGGATGGGCGCGGGCCGGGTGTGGGGGGTGATCGCGGTGAACGCACTGCACCTGTACCCGATCCTCCTGCTGAACATCGCGGCGGCGCTAGCCAATATCGATCCGGCGATGGAAGAGGCGGCGGAAAATCTCGGCTGCACCGGCTGGCGGAAGTTTCGACGGGTGACCCTGCCGCTGGTGCTGCCGGGGCTGTTCGCAGGCGGCTCGCTGGTGTTCATCTTCGCTTTCACGGAGCTGGGCACGCCGCTGATCTTCGATTACAGCCGGGTGACGCCGGTGCAGATTTTTTACGGGATCAAGGAGATCGCCGGGAACCCTTTTCCCTACGCGCTGGTGAGCGTGCTGCTGGTGAGCGCCTTGCTGATCTACGGCGCGGGGCGGCTCGCCTTCCTGCGCGGCTCGGTGGCCATGGGTCAGCGCGTTTCGCACGGCCGGCAGGAGCGGACGCTCGGGCCGGGCCGGCGCTGGCTGTGCACGCTGGGCGTCGCGGGCGTGGTGGCGGTGGCTTTGCTTCCGCACGCCGGGGTAGTCTTCACCTCGCTGGCGGGCGACTGGTACCGCACGGTGTTGCCGGAGCCGTGGACCGGCGCGCATTTTCAGACCGCCTTGGGCCACGGGCTCACGGTCTCCTCGATCCTCAACAGCCTTCGCTATGCCAGCCTCTCCATGGGGATAGACCTGGTGTTGGGCCTTGCGATCGCGTACGTGATCGTCCGCACGAAGGCGCCGGGGCGCTGGGCGCTGGATGTGGCGGTGATGCTGCCGCTGGCGGTGCCGGGGCTGGTGCTGGCCTTCGGGTACATCTCCCTGAGCAGCGAAGGGCAGCCGCTGGCTTTGCTCAATCCCGCGGTGGATCCGACGATCCTGCTCGTGATCGCGTACGCGGTGCGGCGGCTGCCGTACGTGGTGCGCTCCGCCGCGGCTGGGCTGGAACAGACGAGCGTGGCCTTTGAAGAAGCTGCGCAAAATCTCGGCGCCACGCCGCTGCGCGTCTGGAGGCGGGTGACCATCCCGCTCCTTTCGGCGAACCTGGTCGCCGCCGGGGTGCTGGCGTTTTCCTTCGCCATGCTGGAGGTGAGCGACTCGCTCCTGCTCGCGCAGCGACAGCAGCATTACCCCATCACCAAGGCCATTTACGAGCTGCACCTGCTGCTCGGCGAAGGGCGGTACGTCGCCGCGGCGCTCGGGGTTTGGGCGATGATTTTCCTGGGGCTGGCCCTGCTGGCGGCCCATCGGCTGCTTGGGAGGCACCTGGGGGTGATCTTTCGGGCGTGAGCGGCGGTGGGTGAATTGCCCTCTGATTTCCATGATTCCTCTAAAATTCGCTGAATTTCGCCGCAGCGGCGGCGTCATAGCTCACGCATCCAGCGATTTCGCTCAACTTCCGTGCGCTACTTTGTGGGGCCGGCTGCGTTACACTGGTTGTCACATTTGGAATTCGACGCACGAGCGCCGGTGTTGCCAGATGCGAATCCCTGCAAGCAGAACCTAAAAACACTACCATGAAAAAACTGATCACCATTCTCGCGGCCCTCGCCGTGAGCGCCTCCTTCGCCATCGCGGCTGACGCGGCCAAAGCCGACAAGGGCGAAAAGAAAAAGCCCGCCGATCCGGCGGCATCCTTCAAGAAGCTCGACGCCGATAGCGACGGCAACCTGACCGTCGACGAGCTGAAGGCCGGCCCCGCGGGCAAAAAAGACCCGGCCAAGGCCGAGCAGCAGTTCAAGCGCAAGGACAAGGACGGCAACGGCAAGCTGAGCCTCGATGAGTACAGCGCCGCCGGCGGCAAGAAGGGCGACAAGGCTGCGGGCGCGCCCGACGCCAAAGCGGCGGGCGGAGCGGGCAAGCCGGCCCCTGGCGATTCCGCCAACAAAGTCCCCGACAAGAAGCCGTAACCTCCGGCGGACCGACTAGATTCAATCAAAGGCGCCCGCCACCTCGGCGGGCGTCTTTTTTTGCGGGTAGACCTGCGAGGGCTATTCAAAGTACCGCCGCGGGAGAGGCGCGCGCCTGGCTCGACAGCCAAGCAACGGCTTCCCGCGGCGATGCTATATTTGTGAGAGGGCGCTACCCCGCGGCCGTTCAACTAACGAGAAGTCCCGGCACCGGGGGCACTGGGGCTCGGCGTGGCCCTCGGAGCAGTGGAGCTCGAGGCACCCGGGAGCGCACGACCGCCACCAGCGCTGGAAGGAAGGCCCGGTTCGACCGTGACGCCGTTGGCCGTTCCGCCATTCTGCGTAGCAGCGGGGGGCGAGGTGAAAGCAGCGCGGGTATTTTGTGGAGTGGCGACTTTGGCGCCGGTGGAGCCAGGCCCCGGGCCGGGCTGGACGGTGGCGTTGTTGTTGCTACCGCTCGGCGCCACGGTGGCGCTGCTGGAAGTGCTGGCGCCAGCGCCAGGGCTGATGCTCGTGCTGGAGCTCGGAGTTCCGGCGGTTCCGGGGATGGCCCCTGCGGTGGAACTGCTGCTACCGGGCGTTCCGGTGCCGCTGGTCGTACCTGTCGTGCTACTGGTGCCGGTGCCAGCGCCAGTCGTTCCCGAGCGGAATTGGCCGGACGCGCCGCTCGTGGAACCTGCGCCCGCCCCGCTGGCGCCCCTGCTGCCGGCGCCGCCAGCGCTCGTGCCGCCGCCACGGCTGGCTCCGCCTCCGCTGGACCCGCCGCCTGCGCCACCACCACCCGATCCGCCGCCGCCGCTGCCGCCCCCTCCACCACCCGCCCCTCCGCCGGCGCCACCGCCGCCACCGCCGGTCTGGGCTATCGCACTGGTGGCGAGAAGGCTGGCCACCGCCACGGTCAGAATCTGGGGGATATGTCTTTTCATAGTAAAAGTGCTTCGGAAGAAACTCGACGGGCGGACGTGAGGGCGGGCCTGAGCGGGGCCGCGGGTTTGCCCTGCCAGCGCGCCGGCGCCGGTCCCGCAGAAATTCCGTGTTTTACGGCGGCCGACAGTGCGATGCTGGCGGCCCCCGCCATGCTCCATACCCGCCGCTCCTCCCTCGCCCATCTCGCCCTCGCCGGCGCCGCCGTAGCCTTCACCGCGCCCGTCTCGGCGGCCCCGGCCATCACCCGTGGCAAAATCCGGCAATCGGTGGTGCCGTGGTGTTTCCGGCCCATGACGGTGCCGGAGCTGGCCACACATGCGGCGGCGCTAGGGATGAAATCGGTGGAGCTTTGCGATCCGGAGCATTGGCCGCGGCTGCGCGAGCTGGGGCTCACCTGCGCCATCGCCGGGAGCCATGGCTTTGCGAAAGGGTTCGCGCACGTCGAAGAACACGAGGAGTGCCTGGCCATCCTGCGCAAGCGGATCGAGCAATGCGCGGCGGCGGGCGTGGAGCGGGTGATCACCTTTTCCGGATTCCGCCGCGGCCTCTCGGACGAGGAGGGGATCGCCAATATGGTGGACGGCCTGAAGAAGATCGTCCCCTTCGCGGAGGAGAAAAAGGTGACGCTCTGCCTGGAGATGCTGAACTCCCGGGTCGCCATCGAGATGAAAGGGCACCCCGATTATTTCTGCGACGACATGGAGCGCACGGTGGAAATCTGCCGCCGCATCGGCTCGGAGCGCATGAAGGTGCTCTTCGATATCTACCACGTGCAGATCATGCACGGCGACATCATCACGCGCCTCAAACAGCACGCGGCGTACATCGCGCACATCCACACAGCCGGGGTGCCGGGGCGCGCGGAGATCGACGAGGCGCAGGAGATCAATTACCCCCCGCTCATGCGGGCGCTCGTGGAGACCGGGTACCAGGGCTTTGTCGGGCAGGAATTCATCCCGGTGCGGGACAAGGTGGAGTCGCTGGCGCAATCGGCGCGGATTTGCGACGTGTGAAGCGATGGCGGCAGTGCGAAGTGCTTGCGATCAGCCCCTGCGGTCCTATCATGCAGACGTGGTGAGTGAAACCATACCGCAACTCGAAGCGCTCTCCTCCGCCAAAAAGCGACGGCTCATTTCCGAGCTGATCGACGAGCTTTACGGCGAGCCGGTGCGGGAGCCCGAGGTCAGAAGTGCGTTGGCCCGGCGCATTTCGCATGCTCGCCGCAACCCCGCTTCCGTTCAGCCTTGGTCCGAAGTAAAGGCCCGTCTGCGCGGTATGAAGTGAAAGAGGCCGTTTTCCTTTCGGGAGCTCAGGTCGACCTACAAGAGATATACGCCCATCTGGAGGAGAGTGGCGGCGGCGAAAGGTTCTTGATCGCGCTGGACCGGAAAGTGGAATTGCTCCGGCGATTCCCTGCCATGGCACCACGATCGATCACTGCGCAGACACGAAAATTGCGGATCGGGAGAACTCCGTACGCGCTCTTCTACGTGATCGAAGGAACTCGGCTGATGATCATCGCGGTGCAGGATTTGCGGCAAGATCCGCAGACGCTCGCGAAAACTATCCTGCGGAGATTGTGACAACCCGCGCCGGCCCTCGTTTCCTATCTCCGAAAACTCACCGGCCCCGGCCTTTTCAGAGTTTCCGAAATTCCCCATACTGGTTCCCGCCGCCGCAAGCAGAGACCGACACCAAGGCTGCCTGTGCTCCGCCGGCCGGAAAAATTCCTGAATTTTAGCCTCGCCGAGCGCGGGGTTTCCCACTATGGACCCTCGCCGACTGTAAACACCCGGACCGCATGACCCCAAAGTACCTGACCATCCTCGCCCTCAGTTGTTCAATTACGACGGGGGCCTTCGCCGGCAAGGAAATCATCGAGGCGAAGGATAAATACGTGCCGGAGGTGGAGTGCCGAACCATCTTCCCCGACGAGCCGCTGGGGCTGATCACCGTGGGCGGACTCTTCAGCGAGCATCTTACGGGCGTTTATTTCGACAGCAATACGGCCCTCTGGGCGCCCTGCGACCGCACGGCGGTGCTCTTCCTGAGCTCGCGCTATTCTTACGAGGACAATGGGCAGTTCATCAGCAGCACGGGCCTCACCTTCCGCAAGATGCTGACCGGGCCGGAGATCATCCTGGGCTTCAACGGCTTCTACGATTCGATCCACAGCGATCGCGGGCACGATTACCCGCAACTCGGGCTCGGCTTCGAAATCCTCACCCGCTGGGTGGACGCGCGCGTCAATTACTACCTCCCGGACAACGAAGTGTATGAAGTGGATCGCCTGGTCCAGCGTGATTCCGGCAGCTTCGGGAATGGCGGCACCGTGACGGACTTCGAGCGCAAGCGGACGTTCCGCCGCTACGAGGCAGCGCTGGAAGGGTTCAATGCGGAGATCGGCGTCCTCATCCCCGGCCTCGACGAGTTCATGGAGGTGCGCGTTTTCGGCGGCTATCATCATTACAACAATCCCTTCGGCGGCGACTTCGAGGGCTTCCAAGGGCGGGTCGAGGCGCGGATTCTTCCGGGCGTGATCGCCGACGTGGAGTATTGGGACGACGCCGCGCTCATGGGCGGCCACTGGACGGCCGGGGTGCGGGTGAGCGTGCCGTTTTCGCTCTACGCGCTGGCCACCGGGCGCAATCCGTTTGAGGGGATCGAGGACCAGTTCAAGTTCCGCCCGCGGGAGTTCAAGGAGCGCATGAGCGAAATGGTGATGCGCAGCCACCGGATCAAGACGGTGACCTCCGACCGCGTGCTCACGAACGACAACTTCGCCCAGGAGTCCCGCCTGCTCGCCCCCGGCGAAGTGGCGCCTCCCGGCGTGGCGCCCGGAGTGCCGCTCGAGTAAGGGCGGCCCCTCGCCATCGCGCGCGGCGCAACAGAATCGCGGAATTTTCTCGCGAGCGGAAAAGAGACCCCACAGACTTCGGGCATGAGCGTTACTGCGAAATGCGTCAACTACACGGGCTGCCTGCTGGCCTACCGCGGCGAGGAGATCAAGCTCGAGGCCGGGGCACCGCTGGTTTGCCCGGAATGCGGCAAGCCGGTGAAGGTCGTGCAAGGCGCGGCCGGGGCGGTTGTGAAATGGGCGTTGCTGGGGCTCCTGGTGCTGGGTCTCGCCGGCGGAGCGGTGGCCGCGCTGCTCGTTTTCAAGGACAAGCTGGTCTTGAAAGGGGCCACGCCGACGCCATCGCCAGCGCCCAGCACCGTGGCGCCGACGCCAATCCGGCCGAACAAGGAAAAGGTGGATAAGCCGGAGAGGCCGAGCAATTCGACTTCGACCTCGACGCCCGCTCCCCCCAAGCCCGCCGCCACCCCCGTGGTGCCCGTGCTGAAAGTCGATCCGCCGAAAGTGGTCGATCAAAATACCAGCCTGCAGGACGAGGCGAATAAGCGCGTGCGCGACGATGTGCTTCGCCGCATCGATTACATGCCGAACGTCTCGGCGCAGAACAAAGACAAGCTCTACAACAGCGTGCAGCGGGCGCGCGGGATGGGGATGGTGCTGCAGATTCCCTTTGGCTCCGGCAAGGTGGACCTCTCGGCCAATGAGGTGGTGGCGCTGAAGGCCGCCGTGGAGGATCCTCGCATCATGAAGCTGCGCGACGATCCAACCGCGGTTTTCGTGGTGCTCGGGTACGCCGACTCAAAGGGCGACGACCAGAAGAACCTCGCGGTTTCGCAAAAGCGCGCCGACTCGGTGGTGATCGCGATGCGCGACAAGTGCGGTGTAGCGAATGTTACCCACGCCGTGGCGATGGGCGGCTCGACCATGCACGACGCGCAGAGCCTCGACAAAAATCGCATCGTCGAGGTCTGGGCGGTCCTGCCGTAGCCCATCGTCGCTGGCCTCCACCTCCCGTGGCCGAACCTTCCGCTTACCTGGCGATTGTCGGCGGGGCGCCGCCACGTTCGCTGCGGCTCTCGCCGGGCGAGGTGATTGCCGGCCGGGTGCCGGGCGCGGGCATGCTGCTGCCGAACATGGAGGTTTCGCGGCGGCACTGCCGGTTCAACTGGAACGGCGAAGTCTGCATGGTGGAGGACATGGGGAGCATCCGCGGCACGCGGGTGAACGGGGAAAAGATCACGGCGCCGAAGCAATTGCGGCCGGGCGATAAGGTCGAGGTCGGTCCGGTGACGATCGAGTTTGGGCACGGAGAGCCGCCCGGCCGGCCCGAAGATGGGGCGAATTGCGATGGCTCCACGGGACCGATCCTGGTGAAAGGGTTACCCACCGACCGCATCGAGATCGTGGGTGAGCTGACGGTGGGGCGCGACCCTTCCGCCGACGTGGTGCTGAACGATCCGAGCGTCTCGCGCCGGCACGCCATGCTGCGCGCGGTGCCGGGCGGCCGCTGCGTGGTGGCGGATTTGAACAGCACGGCGGGCAGCTTCGTGAACGGCCACCGGTTTGATTCGCACGAGCTGACGGTGGGCGATCGCGTGCAGATGGGGCCGTTCTGTTTCCAGTACGACGGCAGCGCGCTGGTGCGGCTCGCCGCGGCGCGCGGGAGCAGCGTGCAGGCGCGCGGGGTAGTGCAGCGCATCGGCAGCAAGACGCTGCTGAACGAAATCACTTTCAGCATTCCGCCCTCGCAGTTTGCGGGGATTCTGGGGCCGTCGGGCTCGGGGAAATCGACGCTCCTCAATACGCTTTCCGGCTTCGATCCGCCGGAGGAAGGGAGCGTGCTGATCGACGGCGAAGAGATTTACGCGCGGAACGAGCCGCCCTCCTTCGGCTATGTGCCGCAGGACGATATCGTGCATCGCGAGCTCACGGTCGAGCAGGCGCTGCGTTTCAGCGCGCGGCTGCGGCTGCCGGCGACGACGCCCGAAATCGAGATCGAGCGCCTGCTTTTGCAGACGATGACGCAACTCGGGATCGATGGGCAGAGGGCGCTGCCGATCCACCGCCTCTCCGGCGGCCAGCGGAAGCGGGTAAGCGTGGGCGTGGAGCTGCTCGCGCGCCCGGCGATCCTCTATCTCGATGAGCCTTCCTCGGGGCTCGACCCGGCGACGGAGTTCCAGCTCATGGAACTGTTGCGCGACCTGGCCGATAGCGGCTGCACGATCGTTTGCACCACGCACGTAATCGAGAACGCCTACCTGATGGACCAGTTGATGGTGCTGGTGGGCGGCTGCCTCGCCTTCCAGGGCTCCGCGCAAGAGGCGCGCGAATATTTCGGCGTGAGCAAGCTCATCGCGCTGTACGAACGGCTCGGCGAGCAAACGCCCGTGCAGTGGAAGGCGACGCTGCACGACGAGCGCAAGCAGCTCCCGGCGGAGGACGCGGAGCGTTCCAAAAAGGATGCAGCGCCGGTCAACCGCAACGCGCGCGCGCCGCGGCGGCTCTCGCTGCCGATCCTCTTGCAGCGGCAGTTTGCGATCTTCACGGCGGATTGGCGAAACTACGCGCTCGTGCTGGGCGAGCCGCTGGTGGTCGCCGCGCTGGTCGCCTGGGTGTCGCACACGGACAACGAGCTGGCGCTCTTTTTTGCGTACCTCGGCACGCTCTGGTTTGGCTGCTCGAACGCGGCGCAGGAGATCGTGAAGGAAATCCCGATTTACCAGCGCGAACGGCTGGTCGGAGTGCGGACCCACGCCTACCTGCTCAGCAAGTACATCTTTCAGATCGGGGTCACCGCCGTGCAGGCGCTGCTGCTCTACGTGGGGATCGCGATCGGTTTGGAGTCGCTCGATGGCTCGGCGCTCTGGCAGCTCGCCGGGCTGCTGGGCATTGCCGCCTCCGCGGTGGGGCTCGGCTCGGCGATCTCCGCGCTTTCGCGCAGCGTGATGCAGGCGGTGCTGGTCGTGCCGCTCATCCTGATCCCGCAGATTCTTTTCTCCGGCTACACGGTGAAGTCGCACCTCATGACGCCTTCGGTGCTGCTGATCGCGCGGGTGATGCCGACCTTCGCCACCCAGAAAGTCATGGATACGAGCCTGCTCTGGGGGAAGACGGTGGGCCGGGAAACGGAAAATTATTTCTCCTCCGTGAAGAGCCTCAGCCAGGACGTGAAGTTTAAAAATGGCGCGGTCTTCAAGCATCCGCTGCCGGGCCTGCTCGGCCTGCTCACGCATCTGGCCTGGGTCGTCCTCACCTACTTCGTGGCCTATGCCGGGCTGAAATCGCGCGAGCGGCGCAAGTAATCCTCCCCATGTTGAGATACGGTTTTCTTGCCGCGGTCCTGGCCGTCGTGTGCCTGCCGGCTTTCGCCGAGGCTGCTTCGGCGCGGCCCAACGTGGTGCTGATCATGGCGGACGATCTCGGCTACGAATGCCTCGGCGCGAATGGCGGGACTTCCTACCAGACCCCGAATCTCGACAAGCTGGCGGCCGGGGGCGTGCGCTTCGAGCGTTGCTACGCGCAGCCGCTCTGCACGCCGACGCGCGTGCAGTTGATGACGGGTCACTACAACATCCGCAACTACACGAACTTCGGACAGATGCAGCCGGAGCTGCGGACCTTCGGCAATCTTTTTCAGGACGCCGGCTATGCGACCGCGGTGGTCGGAAAATGGCAGCTCGGCCGGCAACTCGAGCTGCCGCGCAAGTTCGGCTTCGCGGAGGCGCTGCTCTGGCAGCATACGCGCCGCCCGCCGCGCTACGCCAACCCCGGGCTGGAGCTGAACGGCGTGGAGAAAGACTACACCCACGGCGAATACGGTCCGGACCTGCTCAACGATTTGGCGCTCGATTTCATCGCGCGGAAAAAGGACGTGCCCTTTTTTCTCTACTACCCGCTCACCCTCACCCACGGCCCGTATCTCGCCACGCCGGAGAGCAGTGACTGGAACCCCGCCGCGCGGGGCGAACCGGGCAGCCGCGATCAGCGCCACTTTGCCGACATGGTCGCCTATATGGATAAGCTGATCGGAAAGCTGATCGGCCGGCTGGATGAGCTCGGCCTGCGCGAAAACACGCTGGTGCTTTTCCTCGGCGACAACGGGACCGGCGCCGGCACGCGCTCGCAGATGGGCGGGCGCGAGGTGGTCGGCGCAAAAGGACGGGGGATCGAGACCGGCATGCGCGTGCCGCTGGTGGCGAGCTGGCCGAAAGGCCACGCGGGCGGGCGGGTCGTGGCCGATCTCGTCGATTCCACAGATTTTCTCCCGACGATCGCGGAAGCAGCGGGGATCGCTTTGCCGGCGGATTGGAAACCGGACGGCCGGTCGTTTCTGCCGCAGATTTGTGGAGAGCGCGGCGCGCCGCGCGAATGGATCTATTCCTGGTACGCGCCCCATGGCGCGCTGCTGCACGAGTTCGCCGCCGATGCGCGCTTCAAGCTCTACCGCAACGGCGCGCTGTTCGACACCGCGGCCGACCCGCTGGAAAAGCAGCCGCTCGCGACGGCCGCACGGCCGCCGGAAGCCGCCGCCGCGGCGGCCAAGCTGCAGGTGGCGCTCGATGGCTTCAAGGATGCGCGACCCGCGGGTTTAGCGGCTGGCGTGAAAAAGGGGCGCCGGGGGGCGGAGGAGTAGCGTGACCTGCACGAACGACGATCCTCCATCGATCTCGGTGGGTAATCATAACGACGTTCGGAGTACCAGGCGGGACGCCTGGTACGGCGGGCGAGACGCCCACCCTACCCATTCCCGCCGATGCGTCAGGCCATCAGCAGCCGCAGCACGTACGGCAGGATGCCGCCGTGGCGGTAGTAGTCGACCTCGATCGCGGTATCGATGCGGCTGCTGAGCGTGCACTTCCTCCTCGCGTGCCGTCGGCGCGGTGGATGACGCAGCGTGACGTCGCTCATCGGCTTGATGTCGTCGCTCGAGGCCGAGGAGGTCGAAGGTCTCGGTGCCGTCGAGGCTCGAGCGTCTGCGCGGTCACGCCTTCGGGAAATTGCAGCGGCAGCACGCCCATGCCGCACGAGGTTGCTGCGGTGGATGCGCTCGAAGCTCTGCGCGACGACGGCCTTCACGCCGAGGAGCTTGCGTGCCTTTGGCGGCCCAGTCGCGCGAGGAGCCGGTGCCGTATTCCTGGCCGGCGAAGATCGATCAGCGGGATGCCGGCGCTCTGGTATTTCATCGCGGCGTCGTAGATGGACATCGACTCGCCGGTCGGGCTGGTACTTGGTCACGCCGCCTTCGACGCCGGGCACCATCAGGTTCTTGATGCGCACGTTGGCGAAGGTGCCGCGCGTCATGATGCGGTCGTTGCCGCGGCGCGAGCCGTAGCTGTTGAAGTCCTCGAAGGTCGACGCCGTGCTCGATGAGGTATTGGCCGGCGGGCGAGGTCTTCTTGATCGCGCCGGCGGGGGAGATGTGGTCGGTCGTCACGCTAGTCGCCGAAGATGCCGAGCGGCGCGCGCGCCGTTGATCTCGCTGATGTGCCGCGGCTGCATGCGAGAAGTTGGTGAAGAACGGCGGCTCCTGGATGTAGGTGCTCGTCTCGATCCCACGCATAGACGTCGCCGGCGGTGCGCGGGGATTTCGTTCCACTTCGGATTCTGCGCTGGCGAAGTCGGTGTAGAGCCGGCGGAAGACCTCCGGGCTGAGCGCGCGCTGCCATGGCGTCTGCGCACTTCGTGCGAGCGTCGGCCAGATGTCGCGCAGGAAAACGTCGCTGCGCCATCGCGTGCCGTGGCCGAGCGGCTCGGTGGTCAGGTCGATATCCACGCGGCCCGGCGAGGGCGAAGGCGACGACGAGCGGCGGCGACATGAGGAAGTTCGCCTTGATGTTCTGGTGCACGCGCGCCTCGAAGTTGCGGTTGCCGGAGAGCACGCTGGCGGCGACGAGATCGTTCTTCGTGATGGCCTCCTCGATCGCGCGGATGGAGCGGGCCGGAGTTGCCGATGCAAGTGGTGCAGCCGTAGCCGACGGTCTTGGAAACCGAGCTTGTCGAGATACGGCTGGAGGCCGGTCTTGGTGAGGTAATCGGTGACGACGCGCGAGCCCGGCCCGAGCGAGGTCTTCACCGACGGGATTCACGCGTCAGGCCGCGTTCCACGGCCTTCTTCGCGAGCAGGCCGGCGGCGAGCATCACGCTCGGGTTGGTCGTGTTCGTGCAACTCGTGATCGCGGCGATGAGCACGCTGCCGTGGCCGATTTGCGCATCCGCGGGCTGATAGGCGGTGTCGCGTGCAGTGTCCTCGACGCGGGCGTCGGCGTCGGGCGATTGGTGACCATCTCCGCGACGTTCTGCGGCGCGCCTTCCGCCATGTGCGCGATCCTGGCTCTTGGCATCGGTGGAGAAGGGCTCGGGCGCCGCTGGTCGGGCGTGCGCCGTTGATGTGCACGTCGCACTCGCGTCGCCAGATCGTCCGCGGTCTTGCCGTAGCCGCCCTCGGGCAGCGCCTTGGTGAAGAGCGCGCGTGAAGGTGTCCTTCAAGTCGCGGCAGCTCGATGCGATCCTGCGGGCGCTTCGGCCCGGCGACGCCGGGCACCACCGTCGCGAGATCGAGTTCGAGATCGACGCTGTAATCGATCTGGCCCTTCGCGCGGAATGCCCCACAGCCCCTGCGCCCTGTAATAGTTCTCGAAGGCCGGCACATGCTCGTCGCTGCGGCCGGTGGCGCGCAGATAGGCGACCGTCTCCTCGTCGATCGGGAAGAAGCCCATCGTCGCGCCGTATTCGGGCGCCATGTTGCGCGATCGTCGCGCGATCCACGACCGGCAGCGCCTCCGCGCCCGGCCCGAAGAACTCGACGAACTTGCCGACGACCTTCGCCTTGCGCAGCATCTGCGTGATGTGCAGCACGAGGTCGGTGGCGGTGACGCCTTCGCTGCAGCGCGCCGGTGAGATGCACGCCGACGACTTCCGGCGTGAGGAAATAGACCGGCTGCCCGAGCATGCCGGCCTCCGCCTCGATGCCGCCCACGCCCCAGCCGACGACGCCGAGGCCGTTGATCATCGTGGTGTGCGAGTCGGTGCCGACGAGCGTGTCGGGATAATAGACGCCGTCCTTCTCGAGCACGCCCTTGGCGAGATATTCGAGATTCACCTGGTGCACGATGCCGATGCCGGGCGGCACGACGCTGAAGGTGTCGAAGGCCTGCTGGCCCCACTTGAGCAAGCTGTAGCGCTCGCGGTTGCGCTTGAACTCCAGGTCGAGATTCAGCTGCGAGCGCGTCGGCGCGAGCCGAAGAAATCCACCTGCACCGAGTGATCCACCACGAGATCCACCGGCACGAGCGGCTCGATCATTTTCGGATCGCGCCCGAGCCGCGCCACCGCGAGCGCATCGCCGCGAGATCGACGAGCAGCGGCACGCCGGTGAAGTCCTGCAACACGATGCGCGCGACGACGAACGGAATCTCCACCTGTGCCGGCGCCTTCGCGTTCCAGTTGGCCAGCGTGCTGCACGTCCTTCTCGGTCGACCTTCTTGCCGTCGCAATTGCGCAGCACGCGATTCGAGCACGATGCGGATGCTGACCGGCAGCCGCGAGATCGGGCCCACGCCCGCTTTCTCCAGCGCCGGCAGCGAGTAAAGGCTCCCCTGCCGGCCGCCTCCGAGATCAAAATTCTGCCGCGCGTGGAATGGATCGTTGGTCATGGTTCGAAGCCTTTCGGTAACTGGCCCCTTCACCAGAGCAAAGCGCCCGCGCCACTTCAAGCCCCCCGGGCGAGAAAAGCACAAAGGCACATCGCGGGGTCATGCGTTTACAACGATTGAGTAAAACACCCTATTGTGTAGCCGCTCTGAAGCGGCCCATGCTCCCTCCATGAAGACTCCACCCCCCGTCAGAAGCACGCTTTGGCTTACCCTCGCATCCGTCGTTGCCCTTTCGCTCGGAGGGTGCGCCACAAATGATGAAAACGAGACCGCGGGCGGCGGAGGCGCGGGCGCGGGCAAAGGGCCAAAGGTTCTTTGCAACGAGAACGGCAGCGTCCGCTACCGGGCGAACCAAGTGCCCGGTGCCGTGATCATCTTCGCAGACGGCAACCACAATCGCGCCGGCTACCATGTGTTCTTCGAAAAGTCGCCGCTGCGCATCTTCCCTCCGCAGCATATTCTCTATCACAATCCGCCGGCGGAAAACTCGGCCCAAGTGATCACCCCCTTCCACGTGAGAACGCAATTTGCGGCGACGGAGCCGATCGAAACGGTGATCGTGCGAGACGCCAAAGGCAGCCACCGCGTGCGCGTGGACCAAACCCCCGACTGATCAACCGCGAGATTTCCCCCACCATGGCTGCCAAAAAAACCAACGCTCCGAAACCTGCCAAGCGGCAGAAACTCACCACGCTGCTCCTCGGCGAAGAGAATATCGTCACCACGCTCGCCAAGGGCGAGGAGTGCCCGATCACCACGCTGGCCGTGGGCGAGGAGGAGCGCACCACGCAAATCGCCGGCGAAGACCGCTATCTGACCACCCTGGCCTTGGGGGAAGAGAATCCCGACGGCCCGCAGCCGAAGGACGGCTTCACCACCTTGGTCGTCGGTGAGGAGACCGGCACCACGAAGCGACTGGGTGAGGAAGCGCCGCCAAAAGGTGGAAAGAAGCCCGGCACCTTTACCACGCTGGCCGTGGGCGAGGAAGGGACCACCAAGCGCGTGGGGGAGGAGGGGACTACGAAGCGGCTGGGCGAAGAAGGGACCACGAAGCGCAAGGGTGAGGAAGACTTCACCACGCTGGTAGTCGGTGAGGAGAAGCGCCGTGGACCCGAACACTCCGCTGACGAACCCCTTCGGCGAGTTTTGAGCAGACCGCAGCCGGCACGCCGCTCCGGCCTTCGCCCCGCACGATGATTCTGCTCGCGGGCGGTGAGGCCGACCCCAATCTCCGCGCACTCGAAGCCACGCTGGGGCGGCTGCGCATTTCCTGCCGGGCCATCTATTTCGGGGGCACGCAGCACCCGAGCATTCATTGGGAGATTGGGTCGCCCCGGCTGCTCATCGATGGGAAGCCGTTGAAAGTCAGCGGAGCGTTCGTGCGCTACGACGTGTTCAATCAGATGGCGGACGGCCGCCCGGCCTCGGCGTTCCGGGCGGGGGCGTGGTACACGGCGATCACGGCATGGCTCGCCTGCCATCCGCAGCTCCGCCGGCTCAACGCGCGGCTCGATCCCGAGCTTTCCAAGCCGTACGTGCTCCACCTCGCCCAGGAGCTCGGGATGCGCATCCCGGCGACCGCGATCAGCAACGATCTCGCCGCGATGAAGCGTTGGACGGCGCGCGCGGACTTGATCGTGAAGCCGATCAACGGCGGGGAATATTGCCAGGACCTCGGCGCGGTGCTCCGCCGCACCAGCACCCGCCGGGGCCGCACCGCCGCGCCCGCGATCGTACAGGCCAAGCTCGTGGCGCCGGATTTGCGGATTTATCTCATCGGGCCGGAGCTCCTCGCATTCAAAATCGAGTCACCGCACCTCGACTACCGCATGGCGGAGGATTGTGCGATCGAGGCACTGCCGAAGCCGCCTCCGCTCCTCGGGTCGCAGCTTCGCAAGCTGGGGCGGCGGCTCCGCATGAATTTTCTCGCGGCCGATTTCAAGCAGTGCCCGGAGAGCGGCGAGTACCTCTTTCTCGAGGTGAACTCTTCGCCGATGTTCGCCGGCTTCGATCGCGTGGCCGGCGGCCGGCTTACGGAGGCGATGTCCGCTCAGCTTGCATAGCCGCCGATTCGCGCGCCCCTTGCTTGCTTTTCGGACGGGCCGTCCGGTTGAATGCGCGATGCTATGACCCTCCGCGCGCTCCCCCTCCTGCTGCTGTTCATCCTGGCCGGCCCCGCGTGGGCAAAGACCCCCGACGGCAAACAGAAGCTCGTCCTCATCGCTGGCAAGCCGTCCCATCCGCCGCGGATGCATGAATTCAATGCGGGCGTGCAGTTGCTGGCGAAATGCCTGGCCGGCTTTCCGGGGCTGAAGGTGGAGCACACCTTGAACGGCTGGCCGGCTGATGAAGCGATTTTCCAGGATGCGGACGCCGTGGTTTTTTACATGGATGGCGGGCCGAAGCATGAGGTGGTGCAGGGCGGCGGCGAGCGCATCGCGAAGATGGAGGAGTGGGCGAAGCGCGGCGTCGGCCTCGGCATGATGCACTACGGCGTGGAAGTGGTGGCGGACCAGGCGGGCGAGCAGTTCAAGCGCTGGATCGGCGGCCACTACGAAAACTCGTATTCGTGCAATCCGATGTGGGAGCCGAGCTTCGCGACCTTCCCGAAGCACCCGATCACGCGCGGCGTGAAGCCGTTCCAAATCAAGGACGAGTGGTATTTCAATATGCGCTTCGCCGATGATTTCTCCGCGGCAGGTCCGAAGGAATCCGCTGGGGTGAAATTCACGCCGATCCTCGTCGCGAAGCCAAGCGATGCGGTGCGCAATGGGCCGTACGTTTATCCCAAGGGCCCGTACCCGCACATTCAGCAAGCGAGCGGGCGCCCGGAGGCCATGATGTGGGCGGTCGAGCGCCCGGATGGCGGGCGCGGCTTCGGCTTCACCGGCGGCCATTTTCACGACAACTGGGGCAACGACGATTTCCGCAAGACCATCCTGAATGCCTTGGTTTGGCTGGCGAAATTGGAAGTGCCCGCGGAAGGGGTCGAGGCGAAGGTGACGCCCGCCGATCTCGACGCGAATCTCGATCCGAAGCCGGCGAAGAAGTAAGCGCGCCGATGACCGAAAGCACCCCCACGCCCGCGCCGCGGCCTCGCGCGTGGTACCGGCATCTGTACGTGCAGGTGCTGATTGGCGTGGCGGCCGGCATTCTCGTGGGCGTACTCGCGCCGGATTTTGGGAAGGCGCTGCGGCCGCTCGGCGATGGCTTCATCAAGCTGGTGAAGATGATCATCGCGACCGATCATCTTTTGCACCGTGGTGCATGGGATCGCCTCGATGCGCGATATGCGGAAGCTCGGCCGCGTGGGCATCAAGACCATCCTCTATTTCGAGGTGGTCTCCACCATCGCGCTCGCGCTGGGGCTGGTGGTCGTGAATCTGCTCAAGCCCGGCGTCGGCTTTAACATCGACCCTGCCAGCTTCGATCCCGCGGTCGGGCGCGGGTATGCCGAGAAGGCGGCGCACAGCCTCACGATCGTCGAGTTTCTGCTGAATATCATCCCGTCGACTTTCATCGACGCCTTCGCGAAGGGCGACCTCCTGCAGATCCTGCTCCTCTCGCTGCTCACCGCGTTCGCGATCGTCGCGCTCGGCCATCGCGGGCAGCGCGTGCTCGATGCGATCGAGCTGGGCGCGGATGTCTTCTTCGGGATCATCCGGATCATCGTGAAGCGCGGCGCCGCTCGGCGCGTTTGGCGCGATGGCGTTCACCGTTGGCTCCTATGGCCTCGCCTCGCTGGGCCGGCTCGCGGCGCTGATGGGCGGCTTCTACCTCACCGCCGGCATCTTCGTGGCCGTGGTGCTCGGGCTCATCGCGCGCGCGGGCGGATTTTCGATCTTCAGCTTCCTCGCCTACATTAAGGAGGAACTGCTGCTCGTGCTCGGCACCTCTTCCTCCGAAACCGCGCTGCCCGGGATGCTCCGCAAAATGCGCCGACTCGGCTGCGCCGAATCCACCGTGGGCCTGGTGATCCCCACCGGTTATTCCTTCAACCTCGACGGCACCAACATCTACATGACGATGGCCGCCGTCTTCCTCGCGCAGGCCACCAACACGCCGCTCGATCTCCCGCACCAAATCTCGCTCCTGCTCGTGGCCATGGTATCCTCCAAAGGCGCCAGCGGCGTCACGGGCGCCGGCTTCGTCACGCTCGCCGCCACCCTCGCGGTGGTGCCCGGCATTCCCATCGAATCGCTCGCGCTGCTCGTCGGGATCGATCGTTTCATGAGCGAATGCCGCGCGATCACCAACCTCATCGGGAATGGCGTCGCCACCGTGGTGATCTCGCGCTGGGAAGGCGAAGTGAGCCCGGAGGAGTTGGAGAGGAACTTAGCGATGCGGTAAGCGGCTCGATTACTTCGTCGCCGAATAATCAGTCGCCTGGAGAAAGACGGATTTCACACCCTCCGGCACGGTCAGCGATCCGCCGCCTTCCTTCTCGGAGGCCCCTTTCGCCGCCACCCACGCCGGGTCGGCGCGGAACGCCTTGAACGAGGCCTCGCCGGCTTCCTTGGTTTGATGCGCGAGGAAATAGACCAGCGTTTTGTCGGCATCTTTTTGGTCCGGCTGGAGGGTCCAATAGAAGAGGTTCGTCATCCCGTGTTTCTGGAAAAGCGTCACGGTATGCTCGCGGAAACGCTTCAGGAGGCGGTCGAGATTGCCGGGCGTGGTGGTGTAGGTGCGCAGCTCGAAAACGCGCGGCGGCGCTTGCGACGGCTTGATCTCCGGCGAGAAATCGGCCGCCTGCAGGAAGCTGGTTTCCACTTTCGCGACCAGCTTGCCGCCTTTCTCGGAAGCGTCGCGCGCGGCCTTCCATGCGGGATCGGCCTGAAAGGCTTTCCACGAGGCATCGCGCGCCTCGCGGCTCGGGTAGGCGAGCACGTAGACGAGTTTGCTCTCGGGATTTTCGAGCGGGGTCCAATAGCCGAGATTCGTGATCCCATGCTTCTCGAAAAGGTTCACGGTGTGGTCGCGGAAGCGCGCGTGGAGATCGTCGAGCTTGCCGGGCGCGGCGTAGTAGACCCTCATCTCGAAGGTGCGCGCATCGGCGGCGGAGAGAAGGCTGGGCAGCATCATGGCGACGGCGGCAAGGAGGAACAGGGAGAGTCTCATTTTGCGAGCGTGGGCGAATTGCCCGCACGAGACAAGCGGGAGTCGCCGCGCCTATTTCGCGGTGTAGCCGCCGTCCACCGGCAGGTTCACGCCGGTCACGTAGCGCGAGGCGTCGCTCAGCAGGAAAACCACCGCCCCGCCGAGATCGTGATCGTCGGCCATGCGATTGAGCATGGTGTGCTCGGAGTACCGGCGCACGAATTCGCCGGGCTGATTGTTATAAAAGCCGCCGGGCGAAACGCAGTTCACGCGGACCGCTTGCGGCCCGTAGAGGCCGGCGTAAAAGCGGGTGAGGTTCAGCATCCCGCCCTTGTGAAAGAAATAGTCCGGCGGCAAATCGCCCATCGCGGTGCCGGTGTAGAGCTCGTAGCTCGGCCCGATCATCCCCTGTATGGAGCCGATATTCACGATGCTCCCGCGCCCCGCCTCCGCCATGGCGGCGCCGAAGACGCGAAGCATCAGCATCAGCCCCGTGGCGTTCACGCGCATCGATTCCGCAAACTGCTCTGCGGTCCCATTGGCCCCTTTCATCGGCCGCAATACGGAATTGTTCACCAGCCCGTGCAGCACGCCAAACCGCTCCTCGATCCGCGCGCGCAATTCCAGCACCGAGCTTTCCTCGCCCTGATCGAACGCCTCCGCGAAAACCCGGTGCCCGCGCGCCGTTTCCTCCTCCGCCACCGCGCGCAACTTTTCCGCATCGCGCGAGGCGATGATGAGGGTCGCCCCGGCCTCGGCGAGGGCGGTGGCAAGCCCACGTCCGAACAGCCCGGCCGCGCCGGTGAGGAGCACCACCTGATCAGTGAGAGAGAAGCTGGGGAGCATCTCCGAATCTGCACCCGGCAGAGCCGCGGGAGCGAGGTCATTCCGCGCTCGCAGCGTGGCAGGGCGACGGCGACACCGCCGTGGACGCCGTAAACCGCGGCGGGCAAATCCTCCTTCGCGCCGAGCGTTCGGGCAATGGCAACGGCCGCGTCTACCGCATCCATTTCACCCGTCACCGATGCCCAAGGCGGCGCCTCCGCCGGCAGCGTCCGCGTCGGCGTCCCCCACTCCGCGAAATCGCAGGCGGTGGATAGCGGGCAGAACTACAATTCCATGAGGCGGCGCTGCCGCAACCCTCCCGCGCCGCCGCAGCCACCGCCCCACCGCGGGCGACGAGGCCGTCGCCCCTCCTTGACGCCGCTCGAAAACTTCGCGGGAAAAGAAGATTCGCGCCGATAGTGGTACGAAGTAGAGAATCCGATTTCTCAGCGGTCAGCAGGACTATCCATCTGTTTTTTACCCCTCATCCTCCGGCGTTTCCCGCACGGATGGAGACAGCGAATGGCACGCATAAGGCACGCCCTGCGCCCTCTCCTAACGCTCTCGCAAGCGCATCCGCTCGCCAATCTTATGTATGTCAAAGCCGCATTCCCGCGCCACCTTCTCCCGCACGCGGTGGATTTCCTGGAGCAGATCGTGATCGGTCACGGTATTGAGGGTGGCAGAAGTTCGTCGGGATGGCAAATCACCGGGCAGGCGTAGCCACTGGCAGCCGTAGAGGGCAAATTTATGGCGATTGGAGGTGCCGAAATCGGGTGCGCTGAGGGCTCAGGTGGGCTGTCGTGCTCGTGAGCTACTTCTTGTTCGCGTAAACCGATTCCATCTCCCGCGGGTCCTGACCGCCGCCTCGGAAATCGTTGACGAGGCGGTTGAAGCCGGCGCCGAGCTCCAGCACATCGGCGCCTAGCGTGAAGATGCCGGCGCCTTCTTCGATGAGCATTTCTTTCTGGCCGTAGAGGGAGGCGACCATGACGTGCTTGCCGGCTTGCCGCGCGGCGAGGTGAACGCGCTGGCGGGCGGCGACAACTTCGGGCGCGGTGGCCTGGCCGAGCTTGCCGATGCGGTGGCTGAAATCGCCGGCGCCGAAGAGGAGGCAATCGAAACCGGGGACGGCGGCGATCTCTTCCACTTTCTCGAGGGCTTCAGGCGACTCGATTTGCAGGATGACGAGGCGCTCGGTGTTGCAGTGCTCAGCGTACTCGGCGAGCGGAATCTGGCAGAAGAGGCCGTCCATGTTGCCGCCATCGAGGGGCTTGCGGCCGAGCGGATGGCAGCGGACGTTTTCCACCACCCAGCGGGCCTCCTCGGCGCTGGCGACGTGCGGGACCATGATGGCGGTGGCATCGAGCTCGAAGGGCTTCACGTAGTCGCTGTAGGCGCCTTTGCTCACGCGCACCACGGTATCGAGATCGTGCAGCTTGGCCGCGCGCACCTGGTGCTCGAGGTTCAGCCAATCGTTCGGAACGTGCTCGTTGCACAGCCACACCGCGGAAGCGCCGCTCAGCCCCCCGAGCTCCACGATGCGGGGATCGATCAGGTTGAGCTTGAGCACCGTCGGCCGCCGGCCGGCGCGCAGCTCGCGGAGAATGCGGGAGGAGCGGAGTTTGATCATGGGAGCGCGGAATCTGAGCAGCGGCGGGAGGGCAGCACAAGCCGCCTCCTCTCCCGCCGAGCGAAAAGTCCATCCTTCGTGGCAACTGCCGCTTGCAAAAACGCATTTCTCACACATCTTCCCGCGCTTTATGTCCAGGCTCCCCCATCCATGGTTGGTTCTTCTCATTTCCTTGTTCACTTTTTCGGCGGCGGCGCAGGCCGCGGGTACCGCGGAGGCGCAGCTCGCGGAGGCTCGCCGGCTCGCCGATAGCCTCCAGTATCGCGAGGGGACGATCACCCTAAAGAACGGCCTCGCGACCGTGAATGTGGCAAGCGACTTCCGCTTCCTGGAGGCGAAGGACGCGCAGACGGTGCTCACCCGCATCTGGGGCAATCCGCCCGACGCCGACGTGCTCGGGATGCTCCTCCCCGCCGGCATGTCGCCGCTCGACGAGAAGACTTGGGCGGTCATCGTCTCGTACGAGGAGAGCGGCTACGTGAAGGACGACGAGGCGGCGAAGATGGACTACAACAAGCTGCTGAAGGAGATGCAGGAAGGCGTGCGCGAAGCGAACCCGGAGCGGGTAAAGCAGGGCTATCAGTCGATCGAGCTGGTGAACTGGGCGACCACCCCGCACTACGATAAGGCGTCGCACAAGATCTACTGGGCCAAGCATCTGCGCTTCGGGGGCGCCTCGGACAATACGCTGAACTATTGCGTGCGCGCGCTCGGCCGGCGCGGCGTGCTGGAGCTGAACGCGGTCGCGTCGATGGCGCAGCTCCCGGATATCGAGCAGGCGACGCCGGCGATCCTGCGCATGGTGAATTTCCAGGAAGGGCACCGCTACGCGGATTTCAATTCGTCCACCGATAAAGTTGCATCGTATGGAATCGCCGCGCTGATCACGGGGGGCGTGCTCGCCAAGACGGGCCTTTTGAAAGGGCTGATCGCGGGCATCATAGCGTTCAAGAAATTCATCATCATCGGCGCCATCGGGCTGTTCGCGATGCTGAAGAAATTGTTCTTCGGAAAATCCGGGGATTCGATCGAGCGGGGCTAAGAGTTCGCCGCTCGCGAGGCGCCATGGAGTGCGACGGGAAGCGTCAGCGCCACGCCGCTTTCGGATTGCTCTGCGGGTGGGTGGATATAGCGCGCCGGCTCCGCACCCGCGGAACCTTCCGAAAGCGGGGTCGCGCTTACGCTTGCCCCCGCACTCCAAAAGAGCCGCGCTGGCGGCGGGCGGCGAGGAAGCCGAGGCCGGTGAGTAACATCGCGGCGGAGCCGGGCTCCGGGATGAGGCCGGTGAGGACGACGTCGTTGCCGGAAATGGCGACGATGGGGTTGCCGGCCCAGCCGGGGACGAGGTTTACCACGGTGGGAGTGCCGAGGCCGGCGATGGTGGTGGCGGCGTCGAAGAGGACGAAGGTCTTGCCGGTGGGATCGAAGTCGCTGGTGGCGCCGAGCTCGAGGGTCCAGGCGCCGCCGAAGATGAGCTGCGAGGAGGTGCCGGTAATGCGGACGAGGTCGCCGCTCAGCGCATCAACGCCGGCCTGGAACTTGTAGGTGGAGCCATCCGCCATCGTGACGAGCCCATCCTGCAGGGAGAGCGTGCCAGCCGGGGCGGCGGCCGATCCGGGAGAGATGGTTCCATCGATCCGGAGAGCGCCCGTGTCCGCAGCGCTGCTATCGTCCAACAAGACGGCAATGCTGCTGGAGCCTTCGAAACTCTTGCCGGCGGGGATGACCACCGGCGTGTAGATGTTGATGTCGGCGTTGTCGGAAAGACGGAGACCGGTCGAAACGGTGTAGGCGCCGTCTGCCACGTTATCGACGCCGAAGTTGACGAGGCCGCCCAAGCCAACGACCAGCGCGTCGCTCAAATCGAGGGAGGGCGCAACTCTCGTTCCCGGCAGAAGCGGGTAAATGCCCGTTCCGTTCGCGGTGGTGACGGTTTGCGTCTGGAGATCGCTCGGGTGGATGTTCAGCGTGCCGGAAATCGCGCCGCCGATGACGATGGCCTTGGCGGAGGCAGGGCCGACGAGGCGCACGTTTACACCGGTGATGGTCAGCGTGTTGTCGAGGCCGGGATCGGAGAGCGAGCCGATGTAGGAGCGGGTGCCATCGGTGGCGGAGAGGGAGGCATCGCCATCGAGCACGAGCCCGGCGCGGAGCGCGATCGAGCTGGCCGGCGAAAGGGAAAGAACGGAGCCGGCGGCGAGATGAACGTTGGTATAGGTGACGGCGCCGAAGATATCGGTCGCATCGGCCGCGTTGAAGCCGCGGTTGCTGCGCAGCACGCCCGTCTCACCGGCGAGCACATTGATGCGCAGGCCGACGATGTTTTCCACCGGCGCCAACGCGCCATTCGGCGGATCGCCGGCGTCCACTTCATCCACAAACGTTTCGACGTCTTCGCCGAGCGAAAGGTCGATCTGACCGGTTCCCGCTACGAAATTCGTGCCGTTCTGGCCCGCGGTGATGAAGATGTCCGGATCGGGGCCGGTGCGGCCGGTGTAGTTGAGGGTACCGTTCACCGTGGCGCCGGGGCCGAGCGTGAGCACGGCGTTTCGCACCTGCACCGTCACGTTCGGCGCGATCGTGCCGGCCAGCGTGGTGTTGAAGGTTTCGCTGGCCAGCGCGGTGTCGCCGAGGACCAGGATCTTTGCGCCGACGTTGTCGGTGGCGCCGTTCGCATCGATGCCGGAAACGGAAAGCAAATCAATGTCGTCGGCGTTAACGCTATCGACGAGCGTGCCGGTGCCGGCGACGCGGATCGCGGCGCGCACGGTGACGGTGCCTTGCTCATCCACCGCGAGCACCGAGCCATTGGTGAGGCGGACATCGTTCAAATTGAAAAGCGCGGCGTTGGTGCCGGTGGCGATGCCGTTCTCATCGACGATCAGATTCACGCCGCTAAGGCTGCTGGCGGCATTGCCGTTCAAGATGAACGGCGTCAGCACGTTGACGCCGGTTGACTGCTGGTCGAACTCGATCTCGAAACGCCCGCCGTCATTCACCCGCACGCCGCCCGCCGCGAAAGTGCCGTCGATCAAGTTCAACTCCGCAGGCGAATTGTCGCTGATCAACGCGACCGCGCCGGCATTGAGCGCAAAGGCGCCGGAGAAATTCGCGGTGCCGACGGCTCCGTTGCCGACGAAATTTACGGTGCCGCCCTGCACCGTCACGTTATGCGCGGTGGTATTGCCGTCGAGGTTGACGATGCCATTATGAGCCGCGGTGAAGCGCGACACGTTTCCCTGCGCGACGATGGTGGTGATCGGAGCCGCAGAGCCGATCTCGAGGTTCGCCGCGCCGAGCGTGACCGAGTCGTTGATGTCGAAAGTGCGGCTGGGCGTGGCCGAAATGTAGACCGTCTCGCCGGCGACGGCGGTCGTGGTGATCCCGGTGCCACCGGTCAGTGTGGAAGTATCCACGTCTCTGGCCAGCGAGAGCCGTTTGCCGGGCCCAAGCTTGAGGCCGGCGCCGTCGAAGTCATCGACACCGAAAACGCCGCCAATGATGAGATCGACCTGCGGCATGAGCGCGGCGAGCTGCGTGCCGACGGCGCCTTCGGCATTCAGGATCACCGCGGCGTTCGTGCCGGTCACGTTGAAGGTCGCGCCGCCTTCGGTGTTCGCGAGCGGCGCGAGCAGCATCATGCCGCCCTGTCCGATGGTGAAGGCGCCGCTCGTTGCCGCCAGGTCGAGTGAGATCGTGGCCATCTCACCGGCGACGACGGTGCTTCCGGCCTGCGCGCCCGCGGCGTTGTTCAGGTCCACCCGCCCGAAGCTGGCGTTGACCGTCTGCCCGGCGCCCAGCGCGCTCGTGTCGCTCAGGATCACGATGTTGTTGTTCTGCGACTCGAGGTTTCCGACGCGGTTGATGACATCGAGATTCACCGCGCGCGTGATGCCGGCCGCGCTCGGCTCGTCCAGGATCATCGCGCCCGGCCCGGTGAAGGTGACGGCGCCGGTGGTGTTGAAAGTGGCCGTCCCGCCCTGGCCGAAAATCTGCCCGAGCACGACCACTGGCAAATTGGCCGAGCCGCTGAAGGTGCTCACGGTTCCCGAAAACGCGCTCGAGAGCGTCGTGGAAATCGTGGCGCCGAACGCGGCGCCTTTGAAGATGTCGTTCGTCGTCGCGGGATTCGCGTCGTCGCCGACGGTGAAGGTGCCGTTGGTGGCGGGAATGCCAAGATAATGTGTGGCGCCGCCGGTGACCGCCGTGGTGGGCAAGCCCAGCGTCCCATTGACGAAGATGCGGTCGCCCGCGCCGATCGCCACTTCGTCGCCCGCCGTGCCGGTCTGCGCGTAGACCGCGCCGGTGAGATCGCCGCTGATCACGTTGAAAGCTTTCAAATCCACGTCCAGGCCGGCGCCGTGGTTGACCGCCACGTTGAGGTGATTGCCGAGGCTGATGTCGTTGCCGACGTTGACCTGGCCCGGGCCGAGCCCGGTGCCCGCGGCGCTCACCGCGTTCAGGACGACTTTGCCGCCCATGCCGCGAAAGTTGTCGCCGAGCACGCCGGTGGTGAAAAAATCCGTCTCCCCGGTGCGATTCGTCGTCACGCCCGAGCCGATGAATACCGTGCCGAAGTTGCCCGAATTCGAGTTGGTGATCAGGTGCGGCGCGAGGCGAAGCCGGTCGCCCTCGCCCGAGTCGTTGAGCGCCGCATTGATGCGGACGAAGGCGCGTTGATTGTTCGTGGCAAGCTCCACACCCGCGCCATTGTTATCCACCGTCGTGGCGCCGTTGAAGATGAACTCGCCGTCCGAATCAATCGCGAGGAGCCGCATGCGGCTGGAATTGACGTTGGTCGCCCCACTGACCGCGAAGGTGTAGCCGGTGGTGCCGGTGACGCGGTCAAGCTCGAGCTCGCCCGTGCTGCTGAAGTTTAAGCTGTCGATTGTCTTTGTGGTGCCGCTGGCAAACTGATCGAAGCGCAGATTGCCGACGCCGGTCATCGTGAGGCCGCCGGTCACGCCGTAGGTGGCTTGATTGAAAATGACGCGGCCATTCACGTCCGTCATGTTTGCCAGGGTGCCGCCGGTGCCGGTGACGTTGCCGGCGAAAACGAGCGAGCGGAAGCCTGCGCTCTGGCTGAGGTTGAGCTGGGTGGCGCCGCTGTGGATCGTGGTCGAGGCGGTGAACGTGACCGTGTTGCCGGCACCCGTGTGCGAGATCGAGCTCAGGTTGAACGTGCCGTTTTGAAAATTCCCCACCGTTTCGCCCGTGCCGGATTCATTCAGCGTGAGGCTGCCCAGGGTGTAGGCGCCGCCCTCGAGATCGACGTTTACGATCGGATTGCCGGTAGCGTCAACGTTGTTGAACTCGCGGAAGAGGATCGTGACTGCGTCATCGAAGTCGTCGAAGCCAGGGTACTCACCGGGAATGCTCCACGGCGCGGTGGTCCAAAGGTAAGTGGCAGTGCCGGCGGAGGGCCCGCCCTCCAGGGTGGCGTTGAAAGTCTCCGCCTTCGTGCCGAGCGGGGCGAGGGTAAGCAGGCTGAGGATCGTGCCGGCGAGGATGCGACGGGGCGACAGGAAGCGATTCATGAGGGGTGGCAAACGAATCCGGCCACGAAGCGTCCCGACTGAATCCATCGAGTGCTGCGCAGCCGGGAGGGGCTTTTGTGGCGGAAACGTAATGTAAAAACGCCAAAGCGCAAGTGGCGCGCTGGCATCTTGCGTCTCACGCCATACTTTCCGCCCATGCCTCCAGCTCACTACCATGTGGCCATCCTCGGCGCCGGCGCGGCGGGGCTGATGTGCGCGATCGAGGCGGGGAAGCGCGGGCGCCGGGTGGTGGTGCTGGAGCACGGCGACCGGGTGGGAAAGAAGATCGGCATCTCCGGCGGCGGGCGGTGCAATTTCACCAACCTCGGCACGACGTGGGAGGCGTATCAGTCGGAGAACCCGGCTTTTTGCAAATCGGCGCTGGCCAGGTACACGCCTTGGGATTTCGTGACGCTGGTGGAGCGCCACAAGATTGCGTATCACGAGAAGACGCTCGGGCAGCAGTTTTGCGATGGCTCCTCGCGCGAGATCATCGGCATGCTGCTGGCGGAAGGCGCGGCGGCGGGCGTGGAGATCCGGGTGAATGCGCGGGTGCGGACGGTGACGAAGCCGGAGCGGTTCCGGATCGAGCTGGAGGACGGCGAGATCGCGGCGGAGTCGGTGGTGATCGCGACGGGCGGCCTTTCGTTTGCGAAGCTGGGGGCGAGCGATTTCGGCTACCGGATCGCGCGGGAGTTCGGTCTGCTCATCACGCCGCTACGGCCAGGGCTGGTGCCGCTGACGCTGGGCGGGGAAGGGCTCCGGGAGGCGAGCAGCTTGAGCGGAGTTTCGCTGCCGGTGGCGGCGGAGGCGGGCGGAAAGCGTTTCGCGGAGAGCATGCTCTTCACGCATCGCGGGCTGAGCGGGCCGGCGATTCTGCAGGTGTCCTCATACTGGCGGGAAGGCGAACCCGTGCGGATCGACCTGCTGCCGGACGGGAAGGCGGAGGAGTGGCTCTCGCAGGGGCGTCGGGAGAACGCCGAGCTGGCGCCGCTGCTCGCGCAAGTGTGGCCGAGGCGTTTCGCGGAATGCTGGAGCGCGCGCGCCGGTGCGCGCACGCGCCTGCCGCACTGGACCCGCGAGCAGCTTACCGCGGCGGTGGAAAACATCCACGGCTGGGTGTTGCGGCCAAACGGGACGGAAGGGTACCCGAAGGCAGAGGTGACCGTGGGCGGCGTGGATACGGCGGAGCTTTCCTCGAAAACGATGGAGTCGCGGAAGGTCGCGGGACTGTATTTCATCGGCGAGGTGGTCGACGTGACGGGGTGGCTCGGAGGGTACAATTTCCAGTGGGCGTGGGCTTCCGGCTTCGCCGCGGGGCAGGCCGCATGAACCCGGAGGGTGCCCGGAGCGCCCCACATTTTCATTGCGCAATGCGCTGGGCTGGTTAAGTTTGCCGCCCCCGCAAAAGCTCACGTGGCGGAACGGCAGACGCGCACGGCTCAGGACCGTGTGGGGAAACCCGTGGAGGTTCAAATCCTCTCGTGAGCACTTTTCCCGCGGCGGCCGCGACGCGATGCGAGCACCGCTCCCGCGGAAAGCAGCAGCCCCATCGTCGCAGGCTCGGGCGCGGGCGTGTAGAGAATGGTGAGCGTGGGCCTGGTATCGACCCCGGACTCGCCGCTGCCGAATCGACGGCCGGTGTAGTCGGTAGTCTCGTCGCCGATGAGAATCCAACCGAAGTTCGACCCGGGATTATCGAGCCAGCTTTGGACATCTTCGAGCATCTTGGGATTCGTCGAATTGAACCATTTGTGAATGACGGGATCCGTGTGATTTGTTCCGCCCAGCCTGCCGACCGTCTTACTCCCGCTCGCCACGCTCGCAAAGGTGCCCCCAGGGTCAGTCCAAAAGCTGGAACCGTGAAAATTGGACCGCCAGGTGGCATCGCCCGGCTGTGCCGGCACCCCCCCGCCGCCCGGATCAGGCGCGTTGGAGGCACCTTCTCCCCAATCCTGCGTCAGCTTGAAGAGCGAGATCGTCACGTTATCGGGCCCAAAGATCGGAGGGGCCTTGGTCAGCGTAAGGGCGAGGGTGAAACCAGTGATGATCGATCCGGGTGGGATCGCCGCAGCGACATCGAACTCGATCAAGGCTCGGCGCAAGCCGCTCGTTCCCGAGTTCCCCACGTACAGGCCAATGCCCTGCCCGTCGCTATTATTTGGACTTCCATCCGGATTTCCACTTCCAAACATCGAGTTATCCTTCGACGCCTGGAGGACAACGGATGCGGCTTCCGCGCCCGCGACCGCTAAAAAACACGCGCCGGCGGTGGCCGACACGAGAAGGATGCGGGGAATGTGCATGGCGGGGGGAACCCGAAGTAACCACCGCTCTGCCGCGCCTGCAACGGGAACATGCGCTGCTCTGCAGTGTTCACTCACCAAGCCAGCGGCACGCGCACTAATTGCGGCCGATGCAGAAGAGGCTCTTCTCGCCGCGGAGATAGATCTTCCCTTCGCTGATGGCCGGCGAGGCGTAGGTGTTCTCGCCAAGCTCGTCTTTCGCCACGAGATCGAAGGCGGGGCCGGGCCGGACCACGTTGCACACGCCGTCGTCGTTCAGGAAATAGACAAGGCCGCCGGCGGAGACAAGCGACGCATGGTGATGGCCAAGGCGCTCCTTCCACGCGAGGTTGCCGGTTTTGGCTTCGTAGCAGTGAGCAAAGCCGAGATCGGAGATCACCAGGAAGTAATCGCCCGCCGCGACGGGCGAAGGAACATAGGCGGCGCCTTGCGTGGTGCGCCAGGCGATGTGGCTGCCGGTCACATTTCCCTTTCCGCCCGGCCGGATGGCGAGCAAATGATGCTGCGGAAAACCGGCGGTCATGAAAAACAGATTGGCCGGCTGATGGTAGACAAGCGAGGCGACAAACTGATCCGTCGGCCCATCGATGATCCACCGGAGCTGGCCAGTGCGCGGATCATAGCTAGCGACGCATTTGCTGCCGGAGAGGACCATCTCGGTCTGCCCGCCCACCTCGCGGATGAGCGGGGTGCAATAGCTGCGCGTCTTGTTCGGCCGGTCGATCCGCCACACTTCGCGGCCATCGTCCACCGCGAGCGCCACGATGTAGCCATCGGCGTCCTGGTCGCAGTTGACGATCACCTTGCCCTCGAAAACGATCGGGGTGCTGCTGAAGCCGTGCGCGCTGCGAAACGTGCCCGGCCGCTTCGACCAAAGCTGCTGGCCGGCGAAATCATAGGCCGCCACCACGACCTCGTCTTTATCCAGGAAGGTGCAAAAAACGCGCTGCCCATCCGTGGCGGGCGTGCTGGAAGCGTGGCTGTTTTCGCGATGCTTCCGCTCCAGCGGCGCTTTCACCACCGTCTGCCGCCATTCGATCTTGCCGCCGCGCCGGTCCAGGCAAATGAGGGTGCGATCTTCCGTCGCGGGGTCCGCCGCGACCGTGAAGATCTTGTCGCCCCAGACGATCGGCGAGGCATGTCCGCCGCCCGGCAGCTCGGTCCGCCAGAGGACATTTTCCGTGGCGCTCCATTTCGTTGGCACGTTCTTTTCGAGGCTGGTCCCATCTCCGCGCGGGCCGCGCCACATCGGCCAGTTTTCGGCGTGCAGCGGGGCTGCGAAAGCGAGCGCCGACATCCAGAGGGAGAGCAATTTCATCGGGCGCACGCTACTGGCGGCGAGAGAGGTCGGCAAGTGACGGAAATCCGGCCTGAGTGCTTCGATCCGCAACTCGGAGGAGGCTGCCGGGTTCTTCCGGGATGGCGACGAAAAGTATAGCTCTGCTCCTTCTCGGCCTCACCTGGGCTGTCTCGGCGCGCGCTGGCGAACTTACGCCCAGCGAGCGGGCGCTGGCGGCGGTGCTGGGGCCGGGGACGCCGGAGCCGATTTCGGCTTTGGGAGGAGAATCCGCCCAGGTTTGCCGAGCATGCGCCAGCGGAGACGGTGAACGAGCAAGCGCAGATCAAGATGATCTCGGCGCCGACAATCAGCGTCTATTTGCCGAAGGAGAAAGCGACTGGCACGGCAATCGTGATCTGTCCCGGAGGCGGGTACGGCACGATGGATTGGCGAACGCACGTGGTGTACGCGGCGCAAGTGTTCAATCCGCTGAGGGTGGCGGTGATCGGGCTGAAGTACCGCACGCGCCCGCCGAACGGCAAGCGCAGCGAGGAGATCCAGGAGATTGCGTTGCTCGATGCGAAACGCGCGGTGCGGACGGTGCGGCATCGCGCGGCGGAATGGGGGCTGGATCGCGCGAATATCGGGATCGCGGGGTATTCGGCGGGGGGGAACCTGGCGATGAACCTTGCGGCGAGTTTCGACGCGGGCGATCGCGACAGCGACGATCCGATCGAGCGCGAGAGCAGCCGGCCGGATTTCGCGGTGGGGCTGGCGACCTGGCATTGGCGGCAGAAGGAATCGCCGTTCATTTTCCGCAAGGAGACGCCGCCGGTTTTCCTCGTGCATGCAACGAACGATGGCCTCGGAGGCGGCGCGCCGATCGAGCTGCCGCGCGCGATCAAGGCGGACTTGGAAAAGCTCGGCGTGCCCGTGCGCATGGCGGAGTTCGACGAAGGCGCGCACGGCGTGGGCAACCTGATCCCGCAGCGCGTGCAGCACGGCTTCCCGCCCGCGAAGTGGCCGCAGCTTCTGCTCCAGTGGCTGGAGGAAATCGCGCCCGCGAGACGCTGAGCTGCCAGTGGCTTACCGATCAAAGCGGAACAGGCGCGCGTGCGGGTGCTCACGGCGGAGGCAGGCTTCGCGGATGATTTCCGCGGCGACCATGCTGTAGGAGATGCCGTTGCCGCCGTAGCCGAGCGCGAAAAAGAGGCCGGGGTGATCGGGAGGCTGGCCGATGTAGGCGAGGCTGTCCTTGGTCTCGGCGAAAGTGCCGGTCCAGGCGCAGGCGACTTCGAAGTTCATTTCGGGAAACATCTCGCGGAGCGCGGTTTCGAGTTTCGCGGCTTTCTCGGGCAGGAGCGCATCGCGGAGGCGGTCGTCCTGGAATTCGACGTCTTCGCCGCCGATCACGGCGCGGCTATCGGCGGTGGTGCGGAGGTAGAGATAGGGCCTGTCCGTTGTCCAGATGAGCGCGCGGTCGTGCCAGCCGGGAAAACTCGTGAGCGGCTGAGTGGCGATGGCGTAGGTGCTCTTCAACTCGCCGACCTGGCGGCCCAAGTACTTGTCGGATTCATAGCCGGTCGCGAAAACCACGCTGCGGGCCGTGATTTCGACGCCGGCTTCGGTGCGCAGCGTGAAGCGGCTCGCGCTCCGCTTCAGCTCGGCGAGGCGCGTATCTCCGCAGGCGCGCAGGCCGGCAGCACGCGCGGCTTTCGCGAGGGCGCGGACGAATTTTACCACATCCAGCTCGGCAGCATCGCGCGAGAGCAGCGCGGCGGGGCGGGAGAAGGAGAAGAGGCTTTCAAGTTCGCCGCGGCGCAACAGCTCCACTTCGATGCCATGCCGGCGCCGGATTTCGCGTTCGCGCTCGAGGTCGGGGACATCGCGCTCGTGCTCGGCGAGGTAGAAGCTTTTTCGGCGTCGAAAATCGCATCCGCCGCCGAGCTCCTCGACCACCCGCTCGATCTTGCCGATGGCCTGGAGGCAGGCGTGATAGCAGGCGGCGGCATCGGATTCGCCGATCTGTGCCGCGAGCTCGTGGAGCGGCGTATCCAGCTCGTAGAGCAGCAACGCGGTGCTCGCGGCGGTGCTGCCGGCGCCGAGTTGGCGCTTGTCGAGAAGGAGGCAATCGACGCCGGCCTTGGCGAGCTCGTAGGCGACCAGGATCCCGGTGATCCCGCCGCCGATGACCGCTACTTCGCAAGCGGTATCGCGATAGAGCGGAGCGAGCGGCTCCGGCGGGCCGCTTTCGAGCTGCCAGACCGTCTCGCCGGTGCGCAGGTCCATGAAGCGGCGCCGGCCTTACTCCGCCGGCGCATCCGCGAGCGGCGTTTCCGCCGGGCCGCCGAGCACTGCGCCGGTGGCGTGAAAGCGCGAGCCGTGGCAGGGGCAATCCCAAGTCGATTCCGCGGGATTCCAGCGGACGAGGCAGCCCATGTGCGTGCAGACGGCGGACTTCACGGTGAGCTGGCCGGCCTCGTCGCGATACGCGGCGGCCTTGCCGCCGGCGAGCTGGACGATCTTGCCTTCGCCCGGCTTGATTTCCTCCAAGGACTTCGCGTCGGCTTTGGCGAAGCGGTCCTTGAGGAAGTAAAACGGATAGTCCTTGTTCTCTTTCAGGTAGTCCCACGCGCCGCCGCGCACGCTCTTGCGCTCCACATCGAACAGCTCGCGCCAGGGGTTTTTGCGGCCCATCACGTTGTCGCAGGCCATCATCGCCGCGAGCGTGCCGAAGGTCATGCCATTGCCGGAAAAGCCGGTGGCGACGAATTGCTTGGGCGCGGTTTCGCCCATGAAAGGCAGGCCATCGTGCGTCTCCACGACTTGTCCCGACCAACGGTGATCGATGGCCGCTCGAGGGATCCACTCGCGCAGCCGCTTTTCGATTTCCGCGAAGTGGGCCTGCGGATCATCGACCTGGCCTGTCTTGTGATCGCCGCCGCCGAGGATGGCGTAATCGTGGCCGTCGCGGCGGTCGATGCGCAGATAGTTGTAGGGATCGGCCGTATCCCAGAAGGACGCCTCCGGCACGAGCCCGCTGGGAATTTTCGCGCCGACCGCGTACGAGGTGTACGGGTAAATTTTGGTCTGAAAAAGCGTGGCGTTAATCGTGCCGGCGAGCCCTTGCAGCGGGACGTGCGTGGCCACCACTACGTAGCCGCAACGGATCACGTGGCCATTCGCCTTCACTTGCAGCGGATCGTCCTGCAGCTGCTCTACCTTGCTCTCCTGGAACACGTGCGAGCCGCCGCCGGCGAGGCCGCACAGAAGTCCCGCGAGGTATTTGCGGGGGTGAAACTTCGCCTGGTTTGCGAACCGAATACCCGGGCGGCCCATGAAGGGAACCGCCTCCATGAAGGCGGCCTCAAACCCAAGCTCGCGGGCGAGGCGCGCATCTTCCTTCAACGCCTCCGGGTCCTCCGTTTTCGTCTCGCCGCGCGGCTCGTGCAGGTAGCCGGGAACCCACGCGAATTCCGCGCCGATATTTTCGGCTTCGATATTCTCGTGAATCTGCGCGATCGCGGCCGCGCCCGCGTCCCACGTGGCCTGCGCGTGGTCGCGGCCAAATTTCTTCACGAGCTCGCGCAGGCGCAGATCGGTGACGTACGTGAGGTGCGCGGTGGTGTGGCCGGTGTCCACCTCGGCGAAACGATCGCGCTCGAGCAGCGCCACGGTGGCGCCGGCTTTCTTGAGGAGATAGGCGGCGGTGATCCCGGTAATGCCGCCGCCGATCACGGCCACGTCGACAGTGAGATCGCTGCCGAGGCGCGGGAAGGCCGGCAGGGCGGCGGAATCGATCCAATAAGGAGTGGTATCCATGCGAGGAAATGAGGGCATCCTTGCTTCGCGGGAAAGGGCGGTCTTGGCCGCAGAGTCGCCGGCGCCTCACCTGGCGCCACGCCCTATTTCCGCGCTTCCGGTGTCACGGTCACCTCCACCTTCTTGCCGCCGCGCTCCACGACCACCTTCACCGGCTGGCCGATCTTCACCGCATCGAGCGCATAGGTGTAATCGTAGATATTCGCGATTTTCTGGCCCGCAAATTCCACGATCACGTCGCCGCCTTGCAGGCCCGCTTTTTCCGCCGGGCTGCCGCCGCGAACGCCGCTGATTTTCACCCCTTTCACCTCGGTGGTGTAATCGGGGATCGTCCCGAGATAGGCGCGCAGAGTCTCGCGCGAGCCGCCCTCCTTGGTGCTCTTTTCCACCTTGGCGAAATCGGGCCGCTCCGGCGCCGAGGCCACATCGAGTGATGATGCCGCTGCGCGAATTTTCGCGATCCGCTCGGTGCCCTCGTAGTTGAGTTTCTCCGCCGTGTCGGTCGGCCGGTGGTAGTCCTCGTGCGCGCCGGTGAAGAAATTCAGCACCGGTACCTGCTTCGGGTAGAAGGTAGTGACGTCGGTCGGCAGGTACGGATCGTCCTGCAACGTGAGGCTGAAGCCGGCGGCGACGTTGCGTTTCTCGATCAGCTTGCGCCACACCTTGGAGGAGCCCACCGCCTGCAGGGTAAGCTTGTTTTCCTGCAGCCGGCCGACCATGTCGAAATTCACGTACGCGGCGATTTTCTCGATCGGCACCGGCGGCTTCTCGCAGAATTTCGACGAGCCGATGATCCCGATTTCTTCGCCGCTCCAGAGGGCGAAGATCACGCCGCGCCGAAATTTCGCCGGGTTCGCCTGGCGCTCCTTCGCCAGCGCCGCCGCCAGTTCCATCACGGTGGCCACTCCCGAGCCGTTGTCGTCCGCGCCCGGATGCACCGTGCCCTCCTCGCCGGAACGCGCCATCGAGCTGCTCGATTTGCCGCGCCCGAGGTGATCGTAGTGCGCGCCGACCACGACGTACTCATCGGTCGCGCCTTCCGCCGCAGGCAGCAGCGCCGACCACATTGCGATCGGTTTTCTTAATGTGCTCCACGCCGGCGGCGATCTCCACGCCGGTGCCGGCCAGCGGCGAAGCCGCCTTCGGCGTGCGGGTTTTCGTCGTCGAGCGCACTCTGCAGCTCCTTCAGCTTCTTGCCGGTCGGAGCGAGCAGCGCCGTCGGCCACTTCGCCGGTGATCGACATGGCCACGATACCGGAGTCGGCGATGCGTGCCGTCGCCGGTCAGCGGCATCAGCTCGCCCGGCTGCGGCGGAGTTTGGGCCCGATGACGAAAAGCACCGCCTTCGCGCCGCGCTCGCGCGCCATCATCGCCTTGTAACGCAGGCCGGCGTAGCGGTTGAGGTGGGCGCGCCGCTTGGCGTCCACGGCCTCCGGCACATAGCGCAGGATCAGCACGATCTTGTCCTTCACGTCCAGGCCGTCGTAGCTGTTGTAGCGCGGTTGCCGTTGCCGCCTTCCGGCACCTAGAGGCCGTAGCCGGCGAAGACCACCTCGCCGTCACCTCGGCACTTTCGCTGAAGGAAAGCGGGCGGAAATCCTCGTCGGGCGCCATGGTCCGCGTGGCCTTCTTCGCGCTGGGCGTGCCGGCGCCGGTTTCGAGCCAGAGCATCAGTTTGTTCTGCCCCGGCAGCATCTTTTCGCCGGCATTGAAATCGAACGGCAGGAAGAAATCCTTCGCGGCACCGGCCGGCTTCAGTCCGAGGCCGCGGAAATATTCCGCCAGCCACTCCGCGCTCGCCTTCGCGCCTGCGCTGCCGGTCATCCGCCCTTCGCGCGCCGGATCGGCCAGCCAGCGCACTTCCTTCTCGATATCCGCTTTCGTGATCTCGGGCGAATATTCGCCCGCTCGTCTTGGCCGCGGGCGCCGGCGCAGGCGCAGGCTTCGCCTCCGTCGTCGGCGCGGGCGCGGCCGGCGCTCCCCTCAACGGCGCCGCCTCGATCGCCGCGCGCGCCGCTTCATCGTTCCAATCCGCCAGGAAGAGCTGCGACTTTCCGTCGCCCGTGCGGTTGGAAGTCCAGCAGAGCCGCTTCCCATCCGGCGAGAAAGACCGGCAGGCCGTCAAAGCCGTCCGTGAACGTCACGCGCACCGGCTCGCGCTCGCCGTCCGCATCGACGATGAACAGCTCGAAATTCTCGAACCCCAGCTTGTTCGAGGTGAAGATGAGGTATTTGCCGCTCGGGATGATAGAACGGCGCCCACGACATCGACTTGAAGTCCGTGACGCGCCGCTTGTCCGAGCCGTCCGTCTTCATCGTCCAGACGTCCGCGATCATGCCGCTCTCGTCGAAATGCCGCCAGACGATCCGCTGGCCGTCCGGCGAGAAGAACGGACCGCCATCGTAGCCGGGCGCATCGGTCAGCCGTTCGCGCTCGGAGCCGTCCGCGTTCATGACGTAGATCTCGCCGAACCACGCCGGGTCTTTCTCGAAACGGTCGCGCGTCTGCCTCCGGGAGCGCACTCTGCGGATACGCGCCGCGCAGCGAGCAAAAGACGATCTGCTTTCCATCCGGCGAAAACGCGCCCTCGGCATCGTAGCCGGGCGAATCCGTCAGCCGCTGCGAGCTGCGTGCCGTCCTGGTTCGCCGAGAAGATCTCCATCGCCGCGTCGTAATCCCACGCGTAGCGGCGCTGCTTGCCCGCTCGCGCGAAACTCCAGCTCCGCCTTCTGCTTCGCCGCCGCTTCGGGATCGAGATGCGTGGAGGCAAAGAGCACGCGCGAGCGTGCCCGGCTGGAAAAAGCCGCACGTCGTCTTCCCCGCGCCCGGCGAGACCCGCGCCGTTTCGCCCGAGAGCAGATCGAGCAGGTAAATTTGGTAGAACGGATTCCCCGCCTCCCGCTCGCTTTGGAAAATCAGCAGGTTTCCATCCGGGTGAAAGTACCCCTCGCCGCTGCGCTTCCCCTCGAAGGTGAGCTGGCGCGTGCCGCCCAGAAAGCGCGCTTCATCGCCCCCCGGCGCCGCCGCCGAGGCGCGCAACGCGAAGAGGATCGTACAAATGCAGAGGGAGAGGGCAAAACGCATGGCGGGCGACAATGAAGGAGGGCGCAAAGCCGCGCAAGCGGAGCTAGCCCTGCTTTCTCCATTACCCGGCAGAGCCGTTTTTCGTAGCATCGTCGCAAATCACCTGTGGGCGTCTGCGGTGCGTCTGCCAAGAATGGCACGCGAGTTCAATAATGACTTGCGAGTTTAATGTTCTACTCGCAAGTTAATGCCATGTCTCGAGTGTGCTTCAATGTCAAAGTCGCTCCCGGCTTTGAGGCGGATGCCACGGTGGGCAACGACATCTTCGAGCTCAAGCACGACACGCGCGAGGTAGGGCGGCTTCGCGGTACGTTGTGGGAGTTGGCGCAAGTGGCGGCGGCCAATCCGAAGAAGCGGGTGGTGTTGGTGCTCGTCAATCCGGCGGTCTCAAAGGCCACGATCGCGGCCGCCTGGCACTCGCTCCGCGTACTGCTGCGGCCGGATCTCGCCCGTCGCCTGGCGATCTGGATGATCTGGGAGACTGATTTCCAGGGCCATCCGGAGAAGCCCACCGATCACGAGATCAAGCTCATTCAAGAGATCCTTGAATCGCCCAATTTCACCGAGCGTTCGCGGGGGCCGACACATGGAGATTCGCTTTCGGAGGTCCTGCGCTTGCTGCTCTACAAATGGCTGCTCGACGAGGGGCCCATGACCTTAACCGCGATCGGCGGGCTGCTCGGCTACACTTTCAAGCCGGTGCGGGCGGCTCTGGATGCCCTGGAGCGATATCTGGAACTTTACGGGAAACGCGGGGTGAAGCTGGCCGCTTTTCCCCGTGAGCCTTGGGCGAGGCTGGTTCACAATCCGCGTTCCGTTCGAGGCACCCTGCACTTTTCGTGTCGGGCGGGTTCAAACCGCTCTGCCGAGTCATTGTTGCAGCGATTCCGCCGCTTGGGCTTGCCGCAGGTGGCAGTGGGCGGGGTGGCCGGTACTCGGCACTACCATTCGGAGCTCGACCTCTTGGGAGTGCCGAGGCTGGACCTTTGTATTCACCAGCGCAGCGCGGACCCCGATCTGACATTCATTCGGGCGCTTGATCCGGGGCTCGTGCAGGAAAGGTACGGCGAGCCTGGGCCGCTGGCCATCCACTTCCTCTACCGAAAGGTGAGTCTGTTCGATCACGGCTGGGCCGATCCCGTAGAGTGTCTGCTGGACCTGCACGAAATGCGGCTCGAAAGTCAGGCGCTTCAATTGCTGCGCTCTTTTCCCAACGCGCGGAAGGCGTCCTTTTAGATGGCCCAAGCCACACCATCTTTGAGCCAAATCGCGCCCGCCGAGGTGATCGAAGAAAGTGGCAGAGGCTATGCCGCACAAATGCCGGAAGTACGTGGTGGTGATCGGGAGCCTCGCCGCAGGCTACTACTACTTTCGACATCGGCCCGAGCAACTCGTGCAGACGAAGGACATCGATTGTCTGCTGCGGCCGCGAGTGCAGGCGATTCCCGCCGGCAGGAGGCTCGCGGAACAACTGCTGAATAACGGCTGGCATTATCATCCCACGGATGAATTTCCCACTCCGGGAAACGCTGAAACTGCCGTGGAGAAACTCCCGGTGGTGAGGCTGTCGCCGCCAGGAAATGAGAGCTGGTTCATTGAGCTCCTTACTGTACCGGAAAACGAAAGCGATTTTGCGAAAAGCTATGTTCCGCTCAAGACTACCCACGGATATTTCAGTCTTTGCAGTTTCGGCGGCCTTGGCCTCACGCAATGGAAACCGCTCGAGACTGAGTTCGGAATCGCGATTGCGCGTCCGGAAATGATGGCGATGGCCAACCTTTTGCATCACGCTTCGATCGGCGATGAATTGATGTCGGGAGCGCTCGCGGGACGCAGCATCAAACGGAGCAACAAGGACTTGGGCCGCGTCCTGGCGCTCGCGTATCTCGCGGAGGACAAAAAGGCAGACGCGCTGCTCGACTGGCTGCCCGCATGGCGCGAGGCGCTTGCCGAACACTTTCCAGAGGGCTGGGCCCGCTACGCCTCAGCGACGGGCGATGGTGTGCGTGCTTTGCTCGCGAGCCCAAATGACTTGGAAGAAGCACACCACTCCTGTCAAATAGGGCTGGCGGCTTCGCTTCACTTGACGAAGTCGCAGCTCGAAGTGGCCGGCAAGCGACTGCTCGTCGATGCGATCGAACCGCTGGAGAAGCTCGGAAGGGAGAGGCTCGCAAAGGGCGAAAGGCCTCGGACATCGGATTTCAACCCGTGAACTATATGAGCATTGTGATTCACATTCCGAACCCGCTTCCGGGCAGGACGCTCAAGGACCAATGCGCATGACCCTCCCGAAGCCCCCCGGCAAACCCGAGCTGCGCCGCGAGATGCGCCGCCGCCTCCGCGAGCTCGCGCCGGATGAGCGCATGGCGAAATCGCGCGCGATCTGCGAAGCCATCGCGCGGCACCCCGCGTATGCCGGCGCGCAGATCGTGGCGCTTTTCGACCCGCTGCCCGCCGAGCCCCACGTGGAGTTGCTCTGGGAAATGGCGCCGCGCCGGTTCGTCTACCCGCGCGTGGATGGCGTTGAGATGGCGCTCCTCGAAGTTCCCTCCCACACCGCGCTCGTGGCCGCTCCCGGCGGCGCGCGCTATCGCGAGCCCGCAGATCTCACGAGCGAGGTGCCCATCGAACGCGTCGGCCTCATCCTCGTCCCCGGCCTCGCCTTCACCCGCACCGGCCAGCGCCTCGGCCGCGGCGGCGGACACTACGATCGCCTCCTCGCGCGCACCGCGCCGGGCACCGTGAAGCTCGGCGTCTGCTTCGGCTTCCAGCTTCTCTCCTCGCTTCCCACGGAATCGCACGATGTGCGGCTGGATGGCGTGATCAGCGAGATGCCGTAGTCTTGGGCTCACACGCGGCTCGCGATCCGGTGCGCATTCGCCATCACGCTAAATGTGATGGTTGTCGCGGGGATGCTCGGAAACACGGTGGAATCCACCACGTGCACGCGGCTCCATCCACCCGGACGGCCCATCGCGTCGCTTTCCAGCGGCCCCGGCTGCGCGCGCATGGGGAAGGTGCCGCCGCTGTGAAAGCCACGCCCCGGCGATGCGATCTGCAGCAGCGGCTCCAGCGGCAGCGCGCGCAAGGTGGGGGCAGAGCGGAGGAGCTTGCGCACGACGCGCCGGACGCGCGCGGAGACGCCGCGATCTGTTTCCGCCTCCACGCGCATCTCGCCGGAAGCGCGCCCGCGATGCAGCTCCACACGCAACCGCGACGAGTGGTCCGAGTGCAGGTAGCCTTGGGCGATGAGCATCCGGTTTTCGAGCGTACGGATGAGCGGGTCGATGCCGAGCGGCCCGAGCGTCTGCCGCAGCGCGGCGCCGATCAGGTCGTTGTACGAATAGACCTGCAGGTGCACGGTGTGCGGGCTCACCGCGGGATCGAGAATCTCGAGAAAAATCTGGCTGAGCGTGTAGAGGGGTTCGTGCCTCACGCCCGGCGTGGCGATCGCCTGCAGCAGCGGGAAGAGGAAGTACTGGCTGTCGCGGATGTAAACGGGCCGCTCGTAGGCCTCCATCGAGTGGAGCAGGATTTTCGTGGAAGGGAGCACGCCCGCCGCCAGAAAGACGCGCGACGCATTCGCCGACCAGGAGACGCGCGACTCCAGCTCATACCCGGAAAGCGTCACGCCGTCGCTGGTCTCCGCGAGGTGCTCGACCACTACCCCGGGCACGTAGCTAAACTTCGGCTCGGTTTCCTGCCAGCGCCGCAGCGTATGGGCGCTGCTGTAGATGTATTCGTACGGGCAGCCGTACATGCACATCCCACAGGTGATGCACCCCGGCCCCTCCGGCGCGCGCTTCGCCTGCACTGCCAGCCGCGCCCGCCCGAAATGTACGCCCCTCTCGCGAAGCCGCGCGCGCCCGCTTTCCAAGTGCCGCCACAGCCGCGCGGCCTGCCGGCTCAGCGGCAGCGGCACCGGTGCTTCCGCGAAAAGCGGCAGGATTTCCGCGAGATCGTCGCGTTGCGCCGCGAGGCCGGTGAAGCCGAGCACCGCGGCGTAATGCGGGGCAAGCTCGGCGGCCGTCACCGGCCAATCCGCCAGGTCCGCCTGCGTGTAGGGAAGCATCGCGGCGCCCCAGACATTGCTCAGCCCGCCCTGCGCCATCGAGGGCATCAGCGCGGAGTTGACGCTCTGGATCGCGATGTGTTCCGCCGGGCCTCGATAGGCGAAATCCGAACCGAAAATCTTCTTCAGCACCACGCCGGTGGAGCTGGCGCTCATCCCCTCCTTCACGCGCGCGATATCCTCAGGCGCCCACTCCGCAGGTGTCTGGGTGCGCATCCGGGCGATCACCGCCTGCCGTTCCGGCTCGAGCGTGAGGCCGGCGTCCACCATCGTCGCCGGCTCTCCACGCGCGAGCAGGGCATGCGCCGCCGCGACGCCGGCCGGGCCCGAACCGATCACGTAGTTCATGGGGCCATGGCGCAGGCTTCAGCCCGCCCAAATCACCGCACCACGCCGAATTCGGCGCGCCGGTTCTTCGCGTAAGCGCCCTCGCCCGAGCCGGAATCCGCCGGCATCTCCGCGCCAAAGCTCACCGTCTGTAAGCGACGCCCATCCGCGCCCGCGTCGATCAGCGCGGAGCGCACCGCCAGCGCGCGCCGCTCGCCCAGCCCGCGATTGTATTCCGGCGTGCCGCGCTCGTCGGTGAAGCCGGCGATGATGATCGTCTGCCCTTTCCCGGATTCCGCCACCTCCTGGATTTTCCCCCGCTCCGAAGCCCGGACGGAGTAGCTGTCGAAATCGAAATAGACCGGGCTGAATCGGTTGCGATCCACATTCGAGCCCATGAATGAAACGCCCTCCTCGCGGTCCGGCAGGGGGCTTCCGGAAACGTAATCCCCGTCCGCTCCGGCGCCGCCGCCGCCTTTCTTCTTATTGAACAACTGGCATCCGGAGAGCGAAAGGATGAGCACCAGCGAGAGCGCGCGGAGGAGGTGGCGGGGCATGCGCGGAGGGTAGGGGGAGAGGGGGTGCGGCGGGAAGCGTAAAGTCAGTGTTCAGTAAGTCAGTAAGCCAGTCTCGATCTTTCGCGGAGCCCCGCCGCTCCGTCATTCGCGCACTGGCTTACTGGCTTACTGGTTTACTTTCCTACTGATCACACCCCCGCCCCCTCAAACACCTCCAACTCCTCCGCCAGCCGCTCCATCGGCAGACCAATCACATTCGTGAAGGAGCCATCCACCTCGCGGATCATTTCGCCGCGATCATCCTGCGCCGCGTAGGCGCCGGCTTTGTCGAGCGGGCCGATGCGCGCGAGGTAGGCCTGCAGTTGCGCCGGGTTGCGCCGGTGGAAACGGACGCAGGTGCTTTCCACGAACCCGCGCGCCCGCCCCTCCGCCAGGCGGCAAAGCCACACGCCGGAATACACTTCGTGCTCCTGGCCATTGAGCTGTAGGAGCATGGAGAGCGCCTCCTCTATCGTCTCGGGCTTGCCGAAGGTTTTGCCGTCGAAGACCACCGTGGTATCGACGCCCAGCACGAGGCTGTCGGGCCGGCGGCGCGCGACCGCGAGCGCCTTGGCGTGGGCGTTGTAGAGGACCATCTCCGCCGGCGAGAGGTAAGCGGGCGCGATCTCTTCCACCTCGGAAGGGACGCAGGTGAAGTCGTAGCCGTGCTCGGCGAGGAGATCGCGGCGGCGGGGCGACTTGGAGGCCAGGACCAGCTTGGGCAGTGAGGATGATGTTTCCATGCGAATTTACTCGGTTGGCTTCGCCGGAAAGGCGAAGGGGGTTTCACGATAACCAGGCGGGATGGCAAAATGGCTCGGCGCGAGCGGCTCCTCTTTCACGGAGAGGATGGTGTAGGTGACCTTCTGCCCTTTCAGCTCCATTTCCGTGCGCAGCCGCAGGCCGGGAAGGCTGGCCGGCGGGGGCATGAGATGCGCGGTAGCGGCGGCGAGGCCGCTTTGCTGCAAACGGTCGAACTGCTGCTGCACAGCCCGGCCATTTGGAAAGTCCGGTGAGATCCAGAGGCGCATTTTCATGGCTCCGATAGTCCAACTGTAGAGCTCTGCGAGGTGGGTGCCGATCATTTTTTTGTCCCCCGTGGCCACGAGCTCGCCGGGCGCCGATTCCTCCTTCGCGCCTCCCACCCGCTCGGCCATCGCCCTGGCTTCCTCCGCGCTCACCCGGCTGAAGGTCTGCGCGCGGTGCTGGAGGAAGATGGTTTCGCCCGAATCGCCATCGATGATCATGCTCGTGCCCGGCGAGAGATCGGTGCGCATCTTCGCGCCCTGCAGCCGGATTTGCATGCCGGCAGTCGTACCGCCGCCCTCGACCTGCTGGAGAATCGTGAAATCCGCCCGCCCGAGCACCGGCAGCAGGAGCAGGGCCGTCACCAGCCCGCGCCACCTCATCGCTTTGCGGCGGCGCATGGCGCCTACACGCCCGCGTCGGGGTCGTCCGCGTCGTCGTCCCCGATTTGTTTCATGTACTGCGCCGGCTCCTGGAGGTGCTCGATTTCCTCACCGGCCTCGATCTTGATCCGGAAAATCCACCCCTCCTCGTAGGGGTCGGTATTCACGAGTGCCGGGTTCGAATTCAATGCCTCATTGATCGCGGTGATCGTGCCCGAGACCGGCGAGTAAATATCGCTCGCGGCTTTCACGGATTCTACCACGCACACCTGGTCGCCCGCCTTCACCTGCTCGCCCGCCACGGGGAGCTCCACATACACGATGTCGGTCAACTCCGCTTGCGCATGATCGGTAATGCCGACGGTGCCGTTTTCCCCATCGAGGCGCAGCCATTCGTGGGATTTCGCGTAGAGGAGATCGTCGGGTACGTTCACGGGACTCAGTTGGTTTGGCCGGTCGACGCGGGGCGGTAAAGCGGTTTCCGCTCGATCGTGGCGGGAAACCGACGGCCCCGGATGTCGATCTCGATCCGCTCATTGATGCGCGCGTGCGCGGCGGGGATGTAGGCCATGCCAATCCCGAGCCCGAGCGTCGGCGAAAGCGTGCCGCTGGTCGTCTCCGCGATGCGAGTGTCGCCCAGGTAGATCGCGTAATGCGAACGCGGAGGCGGCGCCCCGCCATCCATCTTGAAAGGGACGAGCCGGTGGGGAATCCCCTTGACGCGCTGCTCCGCCAGCGCCTCGCGCCCGACAAAAGGCCCTTTTTCCATATCCACGAAAATCGAGAGCCCCGCCTCCAGCGGCGTGCGGGTGGGCGAAAGGTCGGCCCCGTTCAGCGGGTAGCACATCTCCAGCCGCAGCGTATCGCGCGCGCCCAGCCCGCACGGCTTGATCCCAAACTCCGCGCCCCATTGGAGGATATCGCGCCAGCAGGTCACGGCGCGGTCCACCGGACAAAACACTTCGAAGCCGTCCTCGCCGGTATAGCCGGTGCGGGCGATGAAAAAGACGGCTCCCTTGATCGTGATCGCGAGAATCTCGTTCCGCGCCGGCCGCGAATACTTTCCATCGAAAAAAGCATCGAAAAGCGCCGCCGAGCGCGGCCCCTGCACGGCCAGCCCGGCGTAGTCCGCGCTCCGATTTTCGAGCTCCACGCCCTCGGCCAGGCGCCCTTTCAGCCACTCGTAGTCCTCCTCGATTTTCGCCGCATTCACCACCAGCAAGTATCGGTACTCCTCCAGGCGGTAGACGATCAGGTCGTCTATCACCCCGCCCGTTTCATTCAGCAAGAAAGTGTACTGGCACTCGCCCTGCCCGAGCCGGCCGAGGTTGTTGCTCAGCAGCCCATTCAGCCACGGCGCCGCCCCCTCCCCCGCGACGAAAAACTGCCCCATGTGCGAAATATCGAAAACGCCCAGCCCCGTGCGCACCGTCTGGTGCTCATCGATGATCCCCGAGTACTGCACCGGCAGCGACCACCCCCCGAAATCGACCATGCGCCCGCCCAGCCGTACGTGCTCTTCGTAGAGCGGCGTACGCTTGAGAGTGGAAGCGGAGTGGCCCGGCACGGAGCGACAGCGTAGAGGGCATGGGAGGCGTGTCAATACGGGCCAGCGCCGAGGGGGATGGGTGAACCTCCGCTCTCATTTGGAATGGGCTTGCCGATCATCTCCGGCAGACTGCCGCCTGGGGATTGAGGTTTTGGAGTGCGGCGGCAAGCGTCAGCGCGACACCGCTTTCGGAGTGGCTCGCGGGTGCGGAGCCGGGCACGATTTTCCCGCCCCCAGAACGATCCAAAAGCTGCGTGGCGCTGACGCTTCCCGCAGCACTCCAAGGCGCCTTCCGTCCCCGGCTTGCATTTCCCGCAAGCCGTTCCACAGTCTCCGCTCCGCTTTTCCTGCATGACCTGGCTCGACCGCCTAGAGAATCGATTTGGCCACCTCGCCGTCCCCGGCCTGCCCCGCATCATCGTGGGGCTGACGGCCATCGTGTACGTGCTTTCGGTTTTCAACCCGGAATACCTCAACGCGCTCGCGCTCATCCCGCGGAAGGTGATGGAAGGCGAGGTGTGGCGGCTCTTCACGTTTCTTTTCATCCCCACGCTCGGCGGCGTTTTGCCGGATTGGTTTTACGTCCTGCTCTACCTCCTCTTCATCTACTTCATCGGCAATGGGCTGGAGCAGGCGATGGGGGCGTTTCGCCTCAATCTCTACTACCTCCTCGGCGCCATCGGCATCGCCGTCGCGGGTTTCCTCTTCGGCGGCGGGTTTGGCAACGCGATGCTGAACACCAGCCTGCTCTTCGCCTTCGCCCGGTACTATCCGGACTCGATGATCTACATTATGTTCATCCTGCCGGCGAAGGTGATCTGGCTCGCCTGGCTCACCGCCGCGCTGCTCCTCTGGAATTTCATTTTCGCCAACTGGGATTTCCGCATGGCCGTGCTCGTCTCCTTTTTGAACTTCTGGCTCTTCTTCGGCGCGGAGATCATTCGCGACTTCCGCCAGCGCCGCGAAGTCTCGGCACGCCGCGAGCGTTTCGTCCGCGAGGCGCAAACCGGCACGGGCGACGCGCTGCATGAGTGCAGCGTCTGCAAGCGCACGGAAGCGACCGCGCCGGAGTTGGAATTCCGCGTCGCGCGCGATGGCCACGAGTACTGCCTGGAGCACCTGCCGAAGGTGCCCGCGGCGGGAAGTCCCTAGCCTTCGCGCCTACTTGGCCCACGTGATCAGCCGCAGCTCGTGCGCCTGGATCAGGTTCGGGTGGGTGGGAATGACGCGCACGCTCAGCCCGTACGAGCCGCTTTCGGCCGCGGGGATGGTGCCGCTGTACTCGTAGGTGCCCTGCTCGGCCTTGGCGCCGTCTTTCTTCACCAGCTTGAGCGCCGTGGTGGTGGGCTCGCGAATCTCGTTATTGACCGTTTTTCCGTAGTACGCCTGCACGGTCACGTACTCCGGCGCGATCGGTCCAAGCACCACCGTGGCCTTGACCTCGACACTCTCGCCGACCAGCACGGCGCCGGTATTCGTCGTAGCCACCGAGGCGACGCGGATCTGCGGCCACGCCTTGCGCATGCTGTCCTTCCAGCGCGCCAACTCGACGGCCTTCTTGCCGCCGCCCGCCGCGAGGATGTTATGGCCGCGCGCCGCCGGCTCGTAGAGCCGCTCGTTGTACTCGCGCACCATGCGGTGGGTATTGAAAACCGGCACCACCGCGCGGATCGATTCGCGCATGAGCTGCAGCCACGCCAGCGGCAGCTTGCCGTCCGGCTTGGCGTAGAAAAGCGGCGCGATCTGCGTCTTCGAGGAGGTGGAAGAGGCTGGCGACATCCACCTCGTCCTCGAACTCCTTCGCTTCCGGGACCTCCTGCGGCGTGGTCGGCAGCTCGGCGCCGATCGCCCAGCCCGCCTTCTGGTTTTGCTCGTAAGCTTCCACCCACCAGCCATCCAGCACGCTGAGATTGAGGCCGCCGTTGGGCGGGAGCTTCATGCCGCGAGGTGCCGCTCGCTTCCAGCGGACGCCGCGGATTGTTCAGCCAGAGATCGACGCCCTGGTACAGGCGCCGTCCCACGTAAGTGTCGTAATCCTCGAGAAAAACGATCTTGTTCTCGAACTCCGGCATCCGCGTGGAGCGGTACACTTCCTGGATGAACCGCTTGCCGGGCTCGTCCTTCGGGTGCGCTTTGCCGGCGAAGACGAATTGCACCGGCCGCTCCGGATTATTCAGCAACTGCCGCAGCCGATCGTGATCGCGAAAGCAGCAGCGTGGCGCGCTTGTAGGTGGCGAAGCGCCGCGCGAACCCGATCGTCAGCACGTCCGGGTTCAGCAGCTCGCTGGCCGCCCGCAGCTTCGTCGGGCGATTCGCCCAGTCGCTGGCGTTGGGCGCGCACCCGCTGCGCGCGACAAACTCGACGAGCCGCTGCTTGAGCTGCACGTGGGTGGCCCAGAGCTTGTCGTCCGGGATATCGTACACCTTGCGTCCAGAATGCCGGCTCCATGAGGTGCTCTTCCCAGCCGGGCAGATACTTGTCGTACAGCGCCGTGAATTCCGGCGCCGCCCAGGTCCGGGTGTGCATGCCATTGGTGATGCTGGTGATCGGCACCTCGTTCTACCGGCACGCCCGCCCACACCTTCTTCCACAGCCCCTGGCTCACCTCGCCGTGCAGCGCGCGAGACGCCGTTCGCGTGCCGGCTGGTGCGCAGCGCGAGGATGGTCATCGAGAAATGCTCCTCGGGATCGTCGCGATTCTGCCCGTAGCGAGACGAACTGCTCGAAGTCGATGCCCCACCGCCTGCGGGATAATCGCCGAAGTACTGCCGCATCAGGTCGAGCGGGAAGGCGTCGTTGCCCGCGGGCACCGGCGTGTGCGTGGTGAAAATGTTGCCCGCCGCCACCACCTGGAGCGCCGCGTAGAAATCGAGCTTGTGTTCCTGCACCTGCCGCCGGATGAGCTCCAGCGAGAGAAAGGCCGCGTGCCCTTCGTTCATGTGGTACACCGCCGGGGTGATGCCCATCGCGTTCAGCGCATGCACGCCGCCGATCCCGAGCACGATCTCCTGCTGGATGCGCATCTCCTGGTCGCCGCCGTAAAGCTGCGCCGTGATTAGCCGATCCTCCTCCGGGTTCTCCGCGAGATCGGTATCGAGCAGGTAAAGCGTGATGCGCCCGATCAGCAAGCTGCCACACCTTCGCCCGCACCCCGCGCCCGAGGATCTCGCACGCGTGACGAAGAGCGGCTTGCCGTCCTTATCCAGCGCGTCCGAAATGGGCAGGTGCGAGAAGTTTTGGTTGAGCTGCACGCTCTCCTGCCAGCCCTCCTTGTCGATCTGCTGCCGGAAATAACCGTGCCGGTACAGCAGCGTGAAGGCGATGAACGGCACATCGAGATCGCTCGCCGATTTGCAGTGGTCGCCCGAGAGAATGCCGAGACCGCCGGAGTAATTCGGCACCGATTCGTGAAACCCGAATTCCGCCGAGAAGTAGGCCACCGGCGTCTGCGGCGTGATCGGGCTGCCCGTGCGCAGCTTCCCGTAGGTCTTCGTGTCGGCCCCAGTACGCCTTGAACTCGCGCATAGACCGACTGCATCTCCCGGATGAAATCGTCGTCCTCCGCCACCTCGATCAGGCGCGCCTGCCGGCAGAGCTGGAGCATCCGCAGCGGGTTGTGGTTCGTCCGGTCCCACAGCTCGATATCGAGGTGGCGGAAAAGCTTCCGGGCATCCGGCTGCCACGTCCACCACAAGTTGAAGACCATTTCCCGCAAAGGCTCGAGCGCGGCGGGCAGTTTCGGTACGACGTTATAAGTATGGATCGGCTGCATGTAATGTTCCCTAAGGTTTCCCTGAACGGCGCGCGAGGGTAGCCGGGCGCGAGGGAGAGGCAAGCAAATCTGCCACCTCAGTGGGAATGATCCCTCGGCGCGGAGAATTGATCGTGGTCTCGGTCGCCCCCCTCCAACGGGTGCCCAAGGCTGGTATTACGACTACGACTACGACTACGATTAAGAGCCCCCACCCCTACTCCATCCCCAGCCGCTCCCGCCCCGCCTCGGAAATCCGTTCCGGCCCCCATGGCGGATCCCATACCACCTCCACGCGCGCGCTGGAGACGCCCGGCACCGTGAGAATCCGCTGCTCCGCATCCGCCGCGAGCGAAGGACCCATCCCGCAGCCCGGCGCCGTGAGCGTCATTTTCACCGAGATGCGTTTGCCGGGCGCGTCGGTGTCGTCCTCCGCTTCCAGGCTGTAAACCAGGCCGAGATCGACGATATTCACCGGGATCTCCGGGTCGTAGCAGTTGCGCAATTGCGCCCACACTTTCTCCTCTTCGTACGGACCTTCCACCATCTGGTGCACCTCGGGGCGGTCGTGGCCCAGTGCATCCGCGTCCTCGCCTTTGATGCGGAAGAGCCCGCCTTCGCCCGCGACGTGCACCGTGAAAGTGCCGCCGAGCGATTGCGTGATCCCCACGGCGGTTCCCTGCGGCAGGGTGATCGCGTGGCCGCTGGGAATCTGCGTTGCGGCGACGTCCCGCGTGAGCTCGATGAAGCCGTGCTCGCTCATGGCTGCCCCCCCGCTTCGCCGGTGGGCGTCCCTTCGCGCGTCACGCGCCAGCGCGTCTCGGGCTGCAGGTTGATCGACTCCTTGTCCACCTTGAACCCGCACGCCTCCAGCAGGTATGCGATCCCCTCGCGCGAGCTCATCGTGTCGCGCAGGCTCCGCGCGAAAAGCTCGATGAATTCCTTGTACGAATCGAGCGCCAGCGTGCCATCGGAAACGTACCGCGCCAGCTCCTGGTCGTGGCTTTCGATCAAATCGAAGAGCGCCCGGCGCAGGCGGATGCGCATCACCGGGTCCACCACGAGCCGGAAGGGGTTCGCTCCCGGGTCGGCCGGCACCGGCTCCTTGGAAATGTCGAAACTGAGCGTGGCGAGCGCGCGCTCATCAGGAAGATCGTTCATGGACACTCCACTCCGCCAGCGCCCGTTCCCGGGCACAAGCCGGAACTGCTCGGGATGGCGCGATGCGCCCGCGCGCTTGCCACCGCTGCGCGGGTGTTGAAAGCTCTCCGCCCACTTCGCGCAGCCCATGAATCTCGATTCCGCTCTCCTCCGCCGTCTCGCTGAAAAGGCCGGCACGCCTTACTGGCTCTACGATGCCGCGACCATCCGGCAGCGGATCGCGGATGTCCGCTTTCTCACCGGGGGGGAGGGATTCCAGGCGCGGTTCGCCATGAAAGCCTGCCCGGTCACGAAGATTCTCCGCGAGATGCAGCGCGCGGGAATTTGGATCGATGCGGTTTCGGGCAATGAAGTGCTGCGTGCGCTGCACGCGGGCTACGCCGGCGGGAACCAGCCGCCGGCGATCCTGTACACCAGCGACGTCTTTCGCGACAACGCGCTCAAGGTGGTGCTGGAAAACGGCATCCTGCCGAACGCCGGCTCGCCTGGCATGCTGCGCGATCTCGCGGCGGGCGGATACCGCGGCCCCGTGTCCCTGCGGGTGAATCCCGGCTTCGGCCACGGCCACGTGAACTCCTGCGACACCGGCGGCCCGAGCTCGAAGCACGGCATCTGGTTCGAGGATCTTTTCGAGACGGTCGCGCAAGCCGAAGGGCTCGGTTTGCAGGTGGCGATGCTCCATGCGCACATCGGCAGCGGTCCGAAGTTCCAGGAACTGCTGGAGAATCTCGGACGGCTTTCCGCCGAGTTCGCAAGCTTCCTGCCGCGCCTGCCGCACGTGGAAGCGGTGAGCCTCGGCGGCGGCATCCCTTTCAATTATCGCGATCGCGACGCGCAGATTCCGCTCGAGCCACTGCGCCGGCTCTTTGCCGATTGCCGCGAGAGCCTCTGCGCCGCGGCGGGAAAGCCGATCCGTCTGGAGATCGAGCCCGGCCGTTATTACGTGGCGCCCGGCTGCACGCTCATTACGCGCGTGGCCGATGTGAAGACCACCTGCACCAATGAAAAGGGCCGCGGTGTCACTTTTGCGATGGTCGATGCCGGCTTTGTCGACTTGGTGCGCCCGGCCATGTACGGCAGTTATCACGAGATTCAGGTCCTCGGCCGCGAGAACGACGAGCGGGAAGACCTGGTCGTCGCCGGCCCGCTCTGCGAAAGCGGTGATATTTTCACGCGCGACGACGCCGAACTGCTCGTCCCCCGCCTCCTCCCGCGCCCCACGCCCGGCGATCTCCTCGCGATCCGCGACGCCGGCGCCTACGGCGCGGCCATGAGCTCCAACTACAACTCCATCGGCCGCGCGCCGCAGCTCTGGGTGGAAGAGGATGGCTCCGTGGAGATGATCTCGCGCCGCGAAACCCTGGACGATCTGCTCAAGGCGGAGACTAGCGAGCCTATCTAGCCGCGCCAGCCGCTCTTAATCATAGTCTTAATCTTAATCTTAACTTAATCTAACCGCGACCTAACTCCCATGCCCCCCGCCCCGCTCCTCGAAATGCGCGGGATCGTCAAATCCTACCCCGGCGTGCAAGCGCTCCGAGGCGTGGACCTCACCTTGCAGCGCGGCGAAGTCCTCGCCCTCCTCGGTGAAAACGGCGCCGGCAAAAGCACGCTCATGAAAGTGCTCGGCGGGGCGGTGACTCCCGAGGCCGGCGAAATCCGGATCGATGGCACACCGCTGATCAGCCGGCGCCCGCACGATGCCCAAGCCGCGGGCGTGGCCGCGATCTACCAGGAGTTTAACCTCGTGCCGGCGCTCTCCGCGGCCGAGAACATCTTCCTGGGCCGCGAGCCCGCGCGCCTTGGTTTCGTTTCCGGTCGAAAGGAGCGGCAGCGCGCGGAGGAGCTCTTCGCGCGGCTCGGCGTCGAGCTTAACCCGGAGGCGCTTTGCCGCGACCTCACGGTGGCCCAGCAGCAGCTTGTGGAGATCGCGAAGGCGCTTGCCTGCGATGCGCGCATCCTGGTGATGGATGAGCCCAGCGCCGCGCTCACCGTCAACGAAGTCGAGCGGCTCTACGGGATCATTCGCGACCTGCAAAAGCACGGCATCGGCGTGATCTATATTAGCCATCGGCTGGAGGAAATTTTTGCGGTGTGCGATCGCGTGACGGTCCTGCGCGATGGCGCCAATGCCGGCGATTGCCCAGTGAAGGAGATCACCCGCGCAGCGCTTATCCAGCGGATGGTCGGCCGCGAGCTGAAGGACGAGTTTCCCCGCGCGAGCGCGCGCCGGGCGCCGCGCGTCTCAGCGTGCGCGGCCTTACCCGCGGACGCGCCGTGCAAAACGTCTCCCTCGAAGTCCGCTCCGGCGAAATCCTCGCGCTCACCGGCCTGATCGGCGCCGGCCGCACCGAGACGGCCCGCCTCATTTTCGGCGCCGATCCCGCCGACGCGGGCGAAATCCATCTCGACGGCCAAGCGCTGACCCTGCGCGCACCAAGCGATGCCATTCGCGCCGGCATCTGCCTGCTCACCGAGGATCGCAAGCACCAGGGCCTCGTCCTCATCCACTCCGTGCGCGAAAATTTTGGCCTGCCAAATTTAGATTGGCTATCCCGCCTTGGCTTCGTGATCGAGCGCGCCGAACGCGAAGCCTTCGGCCGGCTGGTCACCAGCCTGCGCATCAAAGTGCCGCACCAGGAACAGCCGGCGCGCCATCTCTCCGGCGGCAACCAGCAAAAGGTGGTGCTGGCCAAATGGCTCGCGCGCCAATGCGAAGTGCTCATTTTCGATGAGCCCACCCGCGGCGTCGATGTCGGGGCGAAGTTCGAGATCTACCAACTGATGAACGAGCTCACCGCCGCTGGAAAAGCCATCATCATGATCAGCTCCGAGCTCCCGGAAGTGCTAGGCATGGCCGATCGCATCATCGTGATGCACGAAGGCCGGGTAACCGGCGAGCTTGCGGATGCGCGCGTGGCGACGCAGGAACAAATCATGGAGCTCGCGGTCGCGTAATTCCCCATGCCTCTCCCACCTTCCATCCGCCGGCACCTGCTCGACTACGGCATGCTCCTGGTGCTGCTTTTGCTGTGCATCCTCTTCAGCGTGCTCACGTGGAGCGAGCAATCGCCCACCGGGGAAGCCGCCGCGCGGAGCCTGGCGAAGCAACTCGACTTCGGCCCCGGCCAGCGCGCGCTGATCGCCATTCGCGCGCAGGCGGATGAAATCGCCTTCGCCGAGAGCTTGAAATCCAGCCTGGAGGCGCGCGGCGGCGCGGTGGAGATCGTGAAAGGCGAGCCGAAGGACGCGCTCGCGGCGCTCAAGCGCATTGCGGCCTTGCCGACGCCGAAGCTCGACTTGATCGCCTGCACACAGGCCACCTCCACCTGGCTCGTCTTCAGCGAGCTTGGCGTCGATTTTCCCGCCCTCGGCAGCCCGCGCCTTGTGAAGCCGCGCAGCTATTCGTGGCCGAATTTCCTCAAGACGGACAACCTCCTCAACATCGCCAACCAAATCGCGGTGATCGCGATCATCGCGATCGGCATGACGATGGTGATCATTACCGCCGGGATCGATCTCTCGGTCGGCAGCCTCATTGCGCTTTCCGCGGTGCTTTCCACGATGCTCATTCGCGATTTCGCGGGCGGCACGGAAGCCGGCGCCTTCGGCATGTTGCTCGCCTGTCTGGCCGCCATGGCCGCGTGCGGGGTGGCTGGCCTTTTCTCCGGCGCGATGATCACCACCTTCGCGATCCCACCCTTCATTGCCACGCTCGCGATGATGCTCGTCGCGAACGGCCTCGCCTACATCCTCGCGCACGGCCAATCCATCTACCAGGTGCCCGATTCCTTTATTTGGCTTGGCCGCGGCGCCGATCTCTTTCGCCTGCCCAATGCCGTGCTGCTCATGCTGATCCTCTATGCCATCGCGCACGTGCTCATGTCGCGAATGAAGCTCGGACGGTATCTGTATGCGGTGGGCGGCAACCGCGAGGCGGCACGCCTCTCCGGCGTCTCCACGCGCGCCGTGATCCTCTTTGCCTACGCCATGTCGGGCTTGCTCGCGGGTCTGGGCGGCGTGGTCATGGCCTCGCAACTCAAGAGCGGCTCACCCACTTATGGGCAAATGTACGAGCTTTACGTGATCGCCGCCGTCGTCGTCGGCGGCACCAGCCTCAGCGGCGGCGAAGGCAAAATGTTCGGCACACTCATCGGCGCGTTCATCATCGCCGTGATCCAAAATGGCATGAACCTCACCAATGTCGAAAGCTACACTCAAAAGGTCGTGCTCGGCGTCGTGATCCTTGGCGCAGTCTTGCTCGATCAACTCAAGCACCGCGGCACGCGGGCTTAGTTGATAGTTGAAGGTTGATGGTTGATAGGCGGAGATGGAAATTGACCATTCAGCGCGGAGCTATCGGCTATCAACTTTCAACTATCAACTATCAACTTTCTCAGAACTTCATCGAGGCAAAGACCGCGCCTTCTTCACCACGAGCCAAGCTGCGCCGGCTGTCGCCAAAACTACAGGTGAGGCCGAGGGTAAGGTTCCGGCTCAATCGCGCACTGAGCGTGTACCGGCCACTGAAGTGATGATCGCCGGAGGCGAACAGATCGCCATAGGCGTAATTGCCGGACAAACTGGAGACCAGCCACTCATAGTGATGGTAATGCAATTGCAGAAACGCGGTAACTTGATCGGCTTCCAGACGGGTGGCGCCGGCCTCCCAGAATCGGCTGTAATCGACCTCGGCCAACAACGCCCATTTTTCAGAGATGCCCCAGCGGACGTACGGCCCGATACGCAGGCGATCGGATTGCTCACCAAAACCGAGGACCGTCTGCGCGCCCAGCGCAAGCCGTTCGGCCAGATAGTATTCGTACATGCCCGTGACGCCATACTCTCGAAGTTCCTCCTCCTCATCGAACGTAGGTGCGTAGGCAGCGGCGGCCGCCAGCCATTTTTTGGTCCAGGTGAAGTATTTGAGTTGGAGCGGGTAATCGTAAATTCCGTTTCGATTGAGGTTGAGGATGTAGGAGGTGTGGTCGTCGATCTGCAAGCCGATCGGGAGATAATCGCGGCCGAGCGCCACTTCGCTTCCGCTCTTAAAGCGCCATTCCAGCATGAGCTTCTTGAGATAGAGCCGCTGGCCGCCGAGCGCGGTTAGGTGCGGCCCGAGCAGGAGGTCGTGCAGATCGGTGTCGCGATAACCAATCTCGCTGTTCAGCCGCAGCTTCTTCTCCTCGCCGAAGAATAGGATTTGCCGGTAGAGCGTGGCGAAGGCGGGATCGTCCTTGTCCGTGTCGAACTCATGGTTGAAGCGGGCGGTCATGGTTACGTCGGCCTGGACGCTGCCGAAGTAACCGCGCCACGAATCCTCCGCGTATTTAGGATCGACCAGTCTCCCGAGCGCCTCGGCGGTGAAATCGCGATCCGAATAGCTTTGGTCGATGTCGATCCCGCGGCCGTACGGTTTCAGCAGGCCGCGCCCTTGGGGCGAGACGTGACAGGCGACGCAGTTATTATATTTGAAGCTAACCATCCGCGGCGCGGCATTGAGCCGGCCCGCTCCCGAAAGCAAGAAGAGGATTGCGACGATCGCTACCAAAGGAAATCCACGCATCTTAGCGCACACGCACCAAGGCGTTCATTTGCTTGCGCTGCCCACCTTCCAGCACCGCCTCGATCCGGAGCGCGGCGGTGATGTCGCGCCGGTTCGGCGCCGGCGTGACCTCCACGCGAAACTCCGTCGGCGCGGTGCGCTCCACGGCCACTCCGAGATGCGGCGAGTCGGTGCCGGCCAGCAGTTGCTGCACGGAGGCGCTCTCGCTCGTTGTCACCGTAAGCGATTTTGGCTCGGCGGGCTCGCCCTCCGCCCAAAGGAGCATGTTCTTTCCCAGTTTCATCACCTCGGGGATGGAGACGATCACCGAGAGGGGCACCAGCGGCTTCGCGGGATCGTCGGTGCTCAGGATTACTCCCTGGCGCTGCAAGCCCGTGCGGGCGCCGACCGAATACCTCACCACGATTTCGCCGCTCTCACCCGGCGCGAAGTTGCGTTTTGTGAGGTCAGCCACCGTACAACTGCAGTCGGTTTTGATGTCGCGGATCGTCACCTCCTTCGCGCCCCGGTTCGTGAACGGAAAGCGGGCGAGCAACTCGGAATCGGAGGGTTTCGCCTTCAGAAAACTTTCAGCCTTCTCGAAAACCAGTCCATCGCCCTTCCCACCGCGCGGCATCATCAAGACCGTGGCGAGGCCGGCAATCGCCAGGACAACGATGCTCGCCAGCTTCATCATGGGACCACCTGAAATTCGCTCATCATGGCGAAGTCCTCGTGCTCGAGGTTGTGACAGTGGAAGACGTACTTGCCGAGGTACCCGCTGAACTTCACCGCGATAGTGACTTCGCTCGCCGGGGGAACGACGACGGTGTCTTTCCAGCCAAAGTCCGAGGGGTCCTGCGGTTCGCCATCGAGATTGACCACCTGGAACTGCACCAAGTGCAGGTGCATCGGATGCGGGTGATTCGTCGGGTTGATGAAGCGCCAGTGCTCGATGGAATCGAGCTTCGGGGTCGGCACCGGCCGGCCTGGCGTGCTGAAGCCGAAGCCGTTGATCGCCCACGTGAGGGTGTTATCCAGCGAGAGCCGGTTGAGCGTAAACTCCCGCGTAAGCAACGGTGCGCCGAGCTCTTCCCAAGGCCTGAGAAACTTCGGGATGACGGCGTTGTCGCGCTCGTTGCGCGTCACTTTGAACTGCATGAGGCTGCCCGTTCGCCCTTCGCCTCCGAGGTTCTGCAGAATGATGGCCGCCCCCAGCGCAGCCGTGGAGAGATCGACGATGATATCAGCCCGCTCGGAAGGCGCGAGGTTGAGGGTAGCCTTGGGCTGCGGGCGCTGCAGCAGGCCGCCATCGGTCCCGATCTGAATCAATGGCTCGCCGGAGCTGAGCGCGAGCTTGTACTGGCGGGCGTTCGAGCCGTTCAGGATGCGGAATCGGTACTTACGGGCGGCCACTTCCAGGTACGGCTGGATCTTGCCATTCACCAGGACGACATCGCCAAAGACGCCGCCTTCAAGCGTGGTGGCGTCCAAAGTATAGACAAGCTGGCCGCCCGCATCGAACGTGCGGTCCTGCAAGACCAGCGGGATCTCGTACGGGCCGCGCGGGAGCCGCAGCAGCTTTTCGGCCGGGTCATCGACGAAATAGAAGCCGGCCAGGCCCATATAGACATTGTGGCCCGTGGCGCCATGTGCGTGATCGTGATACCAGAGGCCGCAGCCACGCTGCCGGTTCGGATAAGTATAGACACGCAATTGCCCGCCCGGAATGCCGTCATCCGGATGGCCATCCGATTCAGGCGCGACGAGCGCGCCGTGCAGGTGGATGGCAGGGACGTGCGTGCCGTCCGGACCGGTGTGGCCGCCGCCCAGCGGCAGATTGTTCACATGGGTGACCTGCACCGTACGATTCTTTGCCACGCGAATGGTCGGACCGGGGTAGAGGCCATTATAGCCAAGGATGTTGGTGAACGGCAGGTCGCGGTGACATTTGGCGACGCCTTCCTGCATCACAATCCGGTAGGTATCGCGTGTGCCGACCCGCCTGGGTTTCAGCACCGGCGGGACGGTGAGTGCATCGACAAAGGCGGGGAGCGACGGCGTGCCGCCAATGTGCCCGCCATGCTGCGCCAGGGCGCGGCGCGGTAAGCCCCCATAGGCCGCAAGGCCAGCGAGGCCGAGGCCTTTGATAAATGAGCGGCGCGTGAACATCTATTGGGGAAGCGGAAAAAGGCGGGCTTGCGGAATGACCTCCAAAGGCCGGCTGCGGCTGGACCAACGCAGGCTCACGGAGGCGTTGCCGAGGGTGTCGAAATACTCTAGCTTGATCGCCACCGGCACGCCGGCTTGCAGGTCGGCCACATTGTTACGGAAGAGGGCAAATGGCCCGGCCACCCAGTCATCGATGATGAGTTGGCCATTGATCCACAGGCGGACTCCGCCGTCCGCCTTGATTCGGAACCGGTAGCGATCGGAGAACTCAGGCAGGACTTGCCCTTCCCAACGAACGAAGAAGTTATTCGCAGGCGTAGGGCCGTTGGCCTTGCCTAGCTTCCAATCGAAATTGACCGCAGGGTCCACACGGCTTGTGAGGATCGTCGCGGCACCAGTAGCAGGAGCATATTTGCCGTAGCTCGCCGAGAGGCCGGTGCCGCTGTTCACCTGATCGGCGACGGTGGTGAACTGGGTCTCAGCCGAATATTCGCTCCAAGCGCCACGATCGTCGCGGTAGCGGACTTTCCACGCATAGACGGTGGAACCGGCCAGGTCGACAAGCGGGAGTTGGGTCTTGTGGACGGTGTCCTCACCGGTATCGAGGATTTCGTTGGTGCCAGTATTGCGCAGAATCCATTGGCTGGCGGCGTGCAGGTCACCTTCATCGGAGTCTGAGAAGGCATTCGCTCTCAGCGTGGGCGCGGTGGATTGAGCGGCCGCCCCTGCGACAGGTGAAACATTCGTGGGCGTGCCTGGAGGCGCGTTCTGGCCGGGAGTGACGACGCGGATGACGCCGGACATATCCTGGCCGCCGGGCCCGCCATGCAACTGGCAGAAATAGGGATTGAGGCCGGCGGCAGTGAAGGTGTGCGAGAAGCTCTGCCCGAAGGGAATGAAGGACGCGCCGCCGGCGGTGGAGGCGAAGGAGCCATCGTCTGCCACCACGCTGTGGGCGCTGCCGGTTTGGTTCGTCCAGGTAACGGTGTCGCCGACGTCGACGGTGAGGAGCCTTGGGAGGAAGACGTCGTCCTCGATGTCGACGAAGTGGGTGGCAGCCAGGGCGCCGCCTCGGGAGGAGAGGAGCAGGCAAAGCGCGAAGCAGGCGCGGAGGAGATTGCCACGAAGTGAAATCATTAGCTAGTGAGAAACCCTTCCGGCGCCCCTCCGGGGCGCGCGGCAGGTGCGCGCGGTACCCGGTGGCTGACGCCATCGGCTAATCTCTGAATGGCCCTCCGGGCCAGAGCTGGCCGGGGCCGCGAAGGTGACGGGAAATGGAATGCTGGACACCAATCAGATTAGAGATCGGCGTTCTCCTTGAGGAATTCGTTGACGGCGGCTTCCCACTGGCGGGTGTCGTTGCCGAAATCTTTCTCCAGGTAGGCGACGAGGATTTCGCGCACTTCCTCCTGGGCAGGATTGTTAGGCTGGCGCAGCATTTCCACCAAGGTGGGCATGCGGACAGATTCGCCACGCGTGAGGACATCGAGCGTGACGGTTTCGCGAAGCTCGGGGGAGCTAATCAGTTGGAAGATCCGCCCGCGCTGCTCGAGGTACTTTTCATCGGGGATGAGCTTCGTGGCATACTCCATGGCCACGACCTTGGCCTCGGGCGAGAGCGCGGGAATGCGGCTGAGCAGGCGGTGGGCCTTGTCCATGTCGGAGACATCCAGGCGATTGACCAGGGAGATGATTTCCTTCTCCCAAGGCTGCTGCGGGGCGCTGGCGTATTTCTCCGGCTCGACCTGCTCCACGGCGTGCTGCGGAACGGCTTCGCTGCCCACGAACTGCTGCTCGCGGCCGGCGAGCGTGCGCGGGGCGAGGCGATCTTCGGTACGCGAGGTGCGGTCGGAAGAGTTCGTAGCTAACGAAGCAGAAGAGGCAGCGCTTTCGCCCGCATCAGGCGCGGGAGTGCCGAAAAGATAGACAACGGCGGCCACGATCACGATGGCGACGGCCGACGAGATAAAGAGAAGATGATGACGATTCATAGGGAAAGTAAAACGGAAAGGGGAAAAGCAAGAGAACGAAAGAGCCGGGCGGCAGCCGGTGAAGGCCGCCGCCCGGCGTGACTTTCGACTAGTTACCGCGAGGCCACCGGCGACTTCACGATGGTGTAGGGCGAGGCGGGCTTGCCCACGCGCTTGTTGATATCCGGCCCGAGGGCGACCTTGACGCCTTCGCTAGGCACGCCGCTCTCGTCCACCACGAAGAGCTGGTAGTAACCGCCCACGGCGGTGCCAGGCAGCTTCGGCGGGAAGACGGTGAGGGTGCCATTCGCCGACTGGTTGAAGGCGACCTTCACCATGCGCACGTCGGTGTTCAAGCTGTGCGACATGGCGCCGGAGCGGATCATGGCCACGGACTTGATCTTCTTCAGTGAGAGCGTCTTCACCTGGAAGGGCAGGCCGTACTGCACGACTGACGGAGCGCGGGCGATGACCGGACGGGCCGCGGGGTCGCCCTTGTAATCATACAGATACGGCGGGCGGAAGAGCTGGCCGCACGGTACGCCGAGATCGCTATCGCCCAGCGGCGCCGCAGGATCGCCCGCCTGCACCAGGCCGTTGCGGTTCTGGCCGCCGAGGTAGACGGTGGCATCCGGCATGAGCTGGATGATGCCGTGCTCGTCGCGCGGGATGAGCGACTTCGCCATCCGGCGCACCGAGTTGGTGATCGACGGGTTGGCCGGATCGTACGATTTGGTGGGATCGTACATCTGGAGGTGGAGGCTCCAGCGTTCGATGCCGGGCAGGGTGCCGCCATTGCCGCCGAGGATGAGCACGGTGCCATCGGGCAGCGGCGTGCAATAGTTCTGCCGGCCGGGCTGGTAGAGCTCGCCTTTCACTTCCCATTTCGGCGGCACGGGCGTCTGGCCGCGCCGCACCGGCTGGCTCAGGCTGGCGAAGTCGATTTCCTCGACGTTCTTCGAGGTGCCGAAGACGGTGAGCGGGACACCGGCGGCGTGGGCCTTGGTGGTCGGCTGGGCGAGGGTCGCGGTGTTGCCCGAAATCGAGATAACCGTCACGACTTCGTTGTTCACGTTCGTCTGGTTATTAACCGTGGCGTTCTCCAGATTGTACGGGCCTTTGACGGTGAGCGGCGCTGCAGTGGTGATGGTCGTCACGCCGGCCGCGAGAGCGTCGGGCACGGTGGAGCTGGAGACGGGATACTGGCCGCCCACGTGGGTGAGCTTGTGCGAGATCACCTTGCCCAGCTTATCGATCACCATGATGTTGGCATTGCCGGTGAACTCCGAGTGGCTCGAAGGCGCGTCGGCGAGTTTCGTCCAGTACTTGCTAGTCTTGGAGGTGAGCACGTCGGCCGGCGGCGTGTTGCGGGCGGGGTCTTTGAGCGCGGCCTGCACGTCGATCACCCACGTATTGTGGTAATCGCGGTTGGAGACGGTGTTCGCCGGCTTGTGCGCGCCGATGGGAAGCGGGGCGCCATTCGCATCGACTTTCGTCGGGCTGTTCACGCTGGCCACGTTGCCGAGGTAATCGGCGTCGTTTACGGCCACCTTCCAATCGTTGCGGCCGGGGCCGGTCTGGATGACGAGGCCGTTCGGGTACCACGCATTGTGAAAGAGCGGCGCGTTTTCCAACGCGATACAGGTATCGGTCTTGGCGTCGTAGACTTCCGGCACCACCTGCTTCACGCGGGAGTTGAGGAAGTTGGCGTCGCCAGTGTTTTTCAGGAAGCCGGCGAGGTCCGCATTCGCGGGAAGGCCGGGTGTGCCAGCCGTCATATACGGCGTGAGCGCCTGCGTATTCGCCGCGGGCGTGGCTGGATCCTGCGGGACGAAGGCTTCGTCGCGGTCCCAGCCGGCATAGACGAAGATCTGATTGCTCGGGAGCGTGATCTGGCCGGGATACCAGCGGGCGTACTTCATGTCCGAGGTGAGCTTGCCGGGATTCGTCACCGTGCCCTGCGTCGCGGAGAGGCGGATGCCTTCGTACACCTGCGAATAGACTGCGCCATCGGTCGGGCTCGGCACCGTGCCGTCGGGGAGCAGATGCGGATTGCAGCCCGGCAGATAGACGAGCGTCATCGCAGCACGCACCTCCGCAGCGGTCGCGGCGGGGTTCGCCGTCTTGAACTCATCCATCTTGAGGCGGTAGTACTTCTCAAGATTCCAGTCATCGGACTCGAGGCCCTTCGAGACACGGAAGGCCGCCGACTCGGAGTCCTTGCCGAAATACTTGCGCATGCACGATTCCGGACGCGGCGCCCAGCCTTCGGTCTCCGGATCGAAAATCTGGATTCGGTAGTTGCCGTTCTGGCTATTCAGATCGTGGCCGCCCATGAAGACGGGCCGGCCATCCGTGAGGGTGGAAAAGCCGGGGCAGTACATGTCATAGAAGAGACCCTTGGAATGCCCCACCCCGCGGAAGGCCGGGAAATTCAGCGAGGCATCGGCATTGGTAATCACCGCGGCGCTGAAGGGCGGGCTCGAGTAGTCATGCTCGAACGCCTTGGGATGGTTCATATCCCACACCTGCGTAAGCTCGATCGTTTGATCGACGGAGATACGCGTCGGCACGCTCTGCGAGACGTCGTGAATGATGGTATAGCCGCCGTAAGCGAACTGCTGAAACGAGCGGCGGAAAGAGGAGTTGAACTGCGAAAGCCGATCGCCAAAGGCGTTCTTCCCGGTGGTTTCCCAACCGTAGGCGGTATTGGCTGCGCCAGGGTTCGGATTGGCGATGAGGAAGTCGATCACATCGGGGTTCGCGATTTCTTCCGCGGTGTAGGCGGAGTGCCGATGGAACATCAGCATGAGCGGCATCTTCTGGTCCTTTTTCCAGGTGAGCGTGTTATGCACGCTCATGGTGTGCATCGGGAGAAGCGGCCCGATGAGGCCGTGCTTGCTCGGGATCTTGGTGTCGTCCGGGGCCAGCGTGGAGAGGCCGCCGGGCGGGAACTCCAGGTCCTCGTCGTGACCGTCTTCATCGCCGCCATGGCCGAAGACGTTGCAGGTGACGGCGATGGAGCCGGTGAGGATGAGCGCGGTGACGACCGCTTTGAGGCGCCGGGCCGTTTTAGTTCCGGGGCGGGTGGTGCGAGGCTTGAGCATTCCGAGTTAGGTAGGAAGTAGGCTGACTTTTTGCGGTTTCGCCACCGACCGGGGACGCAGACATCTGCGTTGCGGTGACGCTGGGCGGGCACCTAGCACTGGGTGTGCCACGCGCCCGTTTTCGCTAAAATGAGGCAAACTTCAGTCGCCGTCGCATCTCTGCGAGTTTCCACCCATCCGGCGGCAATCAAGCATTCATCGGCCTTCGCGAGGGAATCGCCGAATCTCCGGCAACTTCGGCGCCGCGCGAATTTTGCAGAAGCTTCGTGGCCGCACCCGTCTATGAAATCCTGTTCATATTCGCGCAAAGTGCGCCGGGTCGGTGTGTGAAACCCCGCAAGGCCGTGGCGGTTTCGCAATGCCTGGCGGCTTGGGAACGAAAGAACACAGTTGCTCTACACAATCGAGACGGCGGGCGCGCGGGGCCGCTGGGGCAGGAAAAGAAAAGCCCGGCGGCACGCGGGGTGCGCCGGGCTTCTCGAAACCGGTGTAGAGACGCGGGCGAGCTTTTACGCTTCCACTTCCACGCCCATCTGGCGGGCGGTGCCGGCGATGATCTTCATGGCGGCGGCTTCGTCGCGGGCGTTGAGGTCCTTCATCTTGCGCTTCGGCGATTTCCTGGAGCTGCTTCTTCGTGAGCTTGCCGACCTTGTTCTTGTTCGGCTCCTTGCGAGCCGGCGGCGATGTTCAGCGCCTTCTTGATCAGGCTCGACGCCGGCGGCTGCTTGGTGATGAAGGTGAAGCTCTTGTCCTTGTAAACGGTGATGACCACCGGGAGGATGTCGCCGGCCTGCTTCTGCGTGGCGGCGTTGAACTCCTTGCAGAAGGCCATGATGTTCACGCCCTGCTGACCGAGCGCGGGACCGACGGGCGGCGCGGGGTTGGCCGGCGCCGGCGGGGATCTGGAGTTTGATTTGTCCGACGATTTCTTTAGCCATTTGGCAGTGATAGTTGAGAGTTGATGAGTGGATAGGTGCAGACGGAGCGCGCGGTAAATCGATCTATCTAGGCTGCGCTCGACCTGCCAGTATTCGAGGTCGACGAGGGTGTCGCGGCCGAAGATGGAGACGGAGACGCGCAGCTTGCCGCGCTCGGGATCGATTTCCTCGACGACGCCGCTCTGGTTTTGGAACGGACCGTCGGCGACCTTGACGATTTCGCCGACGGCGAACTCGATCTTCGGCTTGGCCTTTTCCTCGCCGCCGCGGACCTGGGCGAGCATGCCATCGACTTCGTTCTGCCGCATGGGGATCGGACGATCCTTGGTGCCGGCAAAGCCGATGACGCCGGTGGTCTCCTTGATGAAATACCAGGTCTTGTCCACGAGCTGCTTGTTCTCGTCGAGCAGCCACATGTTCACGATGAGGTAGCCGGGGAAGAACTTGCGCGTCGTCTCGGTCTTCTTGCCGCGCTTGATCTCGGAGACGCGCTCGGTGGGCAGCACGACTTCGTAGATGTAGTCGCCCATCTCCTCGGTCTTGATCCGCTTGACGAGGTTGTCGTGGACCTTCTTCTCCTGTCCGGCGAGGACATGGACGACATACCACTGCTTGCGCTTTTCGTTCTTCAGTCATGAGCGGAATCAGGCCAGTTGTGCGGCGCCTTGAAGAGGATAGCCGACGATGATGTTCATGATGAAATCCCAGCCCGGCGATGTAGCCGCTCAGCAGGAGCATGGCGATGACCACGATGAGCGTGGAATCGATCAGCTCCTTGTATTTCTTCATCGCCCTTTTCCTTCGGATCCCAAGGCCACGAGGCTTTCGTGCAGCTCGACTTTGACTTCGCTGATGAAGTTGCTTGTCTGGGTGACATCATGGTTCGAGTGCGGAAATGAAGGAGGTCGGGAAGATCTGAGGAAGGCACGGCAGGAGGGACTTGAACCCCCAACAGGCGGTTTTGGAGACCGCTACTCTACCAATTGAGCTACTGCCGTATGGTTTGGCTTTTCAGCCGAAAACGCGCGGAGCGGACTCGAAGCATCCGCCCCGCGCAGAATATTCGGCAAGGAGTTTACTTCGCGGCGGCGACGTCGACGATCTCGGCGATACGGCCCGCACCGACGGTCTTGCCGCCTTCGCGGATGGCGAAGCGCATGGTCTTTTCCATGGCGACCGGGGTGATGAGCTCGACTTCGATGGAGACGTTGTCGCCAGGCATGACCATCTCCACGCCTTCGGGCAGCTTGACCGAGCCGGTCACGTCCGTGGTGCGGAAGTAGAACTGCGGGCGGTAGTTGGTGAAGAACGGGGTGTGACGGCCGCCCTCTTCCTTCGAGAGGACGTAGATCTCAGCCTTGAACTTCTTGTGCGGCTTGATCGAGCCGGGCTTGGCGATGACCATGCCGCGCTCGACGTCGTCCTTCTTGGTGCCGCGGAGGAGCAGGCCGACGTTGTCGCCGGCGCGCGCCTCGTCGAGGAGCTTGCGGAACATTTCGATGTCGGTGACGGTCGTCTTCGCGGTCGGGCGGATGCCGACGAGTTCGACTTCCTCCATCTTCTTGAGGATGCCGCGCTCGACACGACCGGTGGCGACGGTGCCACGACCTTCGATGTTGAACACGTCTTCGACCGGCATCAGGAAGGGCTGATCGATCGGGCGCTCGGGCACGCGGGATGTATTCATCCACCGCGTCCATGAGATCCATGATGCACTTGGCATCGGCGTGGTTCGGGTCGCCGGCGGCGAGCGCCTTGACGGCGCGAGCCCTTGACGATCGGGATCTTGTCGCCGGGGAATTCGTACTGCGTGAGCAGGTCGCGCACTTCCATTTCGACGAGGTCGAGGAGTTCCGGGATCGTCGACCATGTCGCACTTGTTCATGAAGACGACGATCGCCGGCACGCCGACCTGGCGGGCGAGCAGGATGTGCTCGCGGGTCTGCGGCATCGGGCCGTCCGCGGCGGAGACGACGAGGATCGCGCCGTCCATCTGGGCGGCGCCGGTGATCATGTTCTTCACGTAATCGGCGTGGCCGGGGCAATCGACGTGCGCGTAGTGGCGCTTGTCGGTCTGGTACTCGACGTGGGCGGTGTTGATCGTGATGCCGCGCTCCTTTTCCTCGGGAGCGGCGTCGATTTCGTCATATTTCTTCGCCTCGGCGAAGCCCTTTCTTGGAAAGAATGGTGGTGATCGCCGCGGTGAGCGTGGTCTTGCCGTGATCGACGTGGCCGATCGTGCCGATGTTCACGTGGGGTTTGTTGCGTTCGAATTGAGCCTTAGCCATAGGGGTCAGGTGTGTAGTGGTTGGTTGGTTTTGGTTTTGGGTAAAATGCTGCAAAGTCCGTGCGGCAGTGGAGCCTGCGACCGGGATTGAACCGGTGACCTCGTCCTTACCAAGGACGTGCTCTACCAACTGAGCTACGCAGGCACTTCTACCGCAATGATGGGAATCGTAAAACCCCACATCACCGGGCGCTTCTCCAGCCGCAGAGGGCGAAAAAGCCCGCATCGAACCGGTTTCCCATGTTCGATTCAGGCTGTTTGCTTCTCATGCTTCCGAAAAAGCGAGTGGGCAGGGTAGGTGGGGGGTGGAGGGGTGTCAAAAGGAATTTTGGGAGAGGCGGGCTCAGAAGCGGTCCGGGTCCCAAGGGTCGACCACCGCCGAGCGCTCGCCCGCTTGCGCAGGCCGCCCCGCATTTCGTTCGCCACTAAGCCGGCATCGTGCAAATCTGGCCTTCCCATGAAGCCTCTCCTTCCCCTCATTCTGGTCACGTGCGCGGTATCGTTGGCGTTGGCCGCCGGTGCCGCCGACGTTTATCCGCGCACCATTTTCTCCGACGATTTCTCAAGCGCCGGCTTCGGCAAACGCTGGGGGCACTACAAGAGCGCGAGCGAGGTGAAGGACGGCGTGCTGGTCGGCATCACGAAGGAGGATTCCGACCACAATGCGGTGGATCACATCGTGATCGAGCCGGAGCGCGACCTGGAGGTGTCGGTAAAATTCCGCTACGTGAGCGACCAGGCGAAAGGCTTCAACGTCTGGCTCGACGACAAGGGATACAAGGGCTCGCACGCCGGCCACATCTGCAGTGTGACCGTGACCCCGACCGCGGTGTCGGTCGCCGATGCAAAGACCGGAAATTTTCGCAACGATATTTACGAGAAGAGGAAATCCCCGGCGGGTCTTTCCGCGGAAGAGAAGGCGGAGCTGCAAACAAAAGCGAAGAATTTCCCTGGCAAACTCGCGCTGCAGGATTGGCACACGCTGGTCGTCCGCACCAAAGGCGACACGGTGGAGGTGAATATCGATGGGAAGCTCGCCGGCACCTTCCAGTCCGAGGGGATCGCCCACGAGACGAAGACCCTGGTGAGCCTGACGACCAATCGGGTGGACGTGCAGTACGACGATTTCAGCATCAAGGGCGCGGCGAAACCGTGAGGCTACGGCGCTTGGGAGCTCGCTGGCGCGCGGACGGGGCGGCCGGGCCGCGCACCGGGCACGAGTTTGCCGTCGCGCACTACGAACGAGCCATGCACGAGCACATGCGGGATGCCGGCTGAGGGGGTGGTGGGTGCGTCCAAGGTGGCGCGGTCGAGGATGGTGGCGGGATCGAAGACGGTGAGGTCGGCATCCGCGCCGACGGCGAGGCGGCCTTTGGCTTTCATGGCGGGCACGTGGCCTTCGAGCCGGCGCGCCGGGAGGATGGTCATCTTGGCGAGGGCGTCCATGAGCGGGAGCAGCTTTTTCTCGCGCGAATAGCGGCCGAGCACGCGGGCGAAGGTGCCCGCGCCGCGCGGATGGCCTTTGCCATCGATGAAAGGGACGCCGTCGCTGGCGATCATGACGCCAGGATGCGCGATGGCGCGCTCCACATTTTCGTCCTTCATCATGTGAATGATCACCCAGCCGCCCTGCTGGCGGAAGCGCTCGAAGCTCTCGGCGGTGAGCCGCTCGCCGGTGGCGGCCCAGGCGAGATCGCCGTAATCGATCTTCAGGTTTGCCTGCCAGCCGGGATTGAACATCGCGGACTCCAGGACGGTGGAGGCGGCGGTGTAGGGGTAGACTTCGGTGGTGAGGTCCACGCCGGCGGCCTTGCTCGCATCGATCAGCTTCAACACTTCCGGCAAATCGCCCAGGCCGCTGCTGCCGATGTGTACGATGTGCAACGACGCCCCGGTCTTTTTTGCGGTGGCGATCGCCTCCTCGATGGCCGCGATGCCGAAGGCGCGCGTATGCACGAAGACCGGGACCTTGCGCTCCGCGGCGAGGCGGAACATCGCCTCGATTTCGCCCGGCTCCGCCGCGGGCGTGTAATTGATGCCGAAGCCGATGCCGAGTGCGCCCTCATCGAGCCCGCGCCGGATCGCCTCCGCCATCACCTGCAGCTCGCCGGGGCCCGCGGGTTTATTTGCGCCGGCCGGGTTTGCGCCAAGCCGGGCGACCCGCGCGCGCTGGATTGCCCAATGGCCGATCTCGAGGCCCGGATGGAAGGCGGCGAACCGCGCGGCGATGTGGCCGACCGTGGCGCCGTAGTTGAGCGGGGCGGTTCCTTCCATGCGCCGGTACCAGGCCTCGACCGGGTAGACGCCCGCTTCGAGATCGAGCGCGGTGGTGACCCCATCGCGGGCCTGGATTTCCATGTCGCTGGTGGTTTGGCCGTGCGCATGAAGATCGATGAATCCCGGCGCGACCACATGGCCGGCAACGTTCAGCACGGACGCGCCGGTGAGCGGCTGCTCGGAAATGGCGGCGATTTTGCCCGCGCGGATGCCGAGGTGGCGCGGCGTATCCAGTCCCGTGGCGGGGTCCATGACGCGGCCACCGGCGAGGACCAGATCGTAGCTCGCAGCTTGCGCGTGGGCCGCGACCACGAGACGGAGAAACGCCGCGGCGAGGAGAAGCGCGGCCTTCATGGGGTGGCGAGCTGTTTCAGGATGGCTCCCGCGCGCTGCTCGAAAAGTGCCTGCCAGCCGGGGGCGACGAGCGAATCGCAATCCTCCTGCGCGTACCCGGTGTTGCGGCGCTGCACGTCGGTGGGCGCGTAGTAGATGTAGCCGTTCGTGTAACCGGCGACGAAGGCGTAGGGATCGTTGGCGGTTTTTTTGATGTTGAGGCCGACCTGGACGGTGAGCTCGCCGGGGAAGGTCACCAGCTTGAAGTCGCCGACGCGCACGCCAGCGAGCTCGACCTCGATCGTCGGTTTTCCGGCTGCCTGGTTTTGCGCGAGGTGCTTTTTGAGCAGGGCCAAATTGGTGTTGAGCCGTGTAAGCTGCTCCATGATTTGAAGGTTTTGCACGTAGGCGTCCACGCTGGCGCGGTTGTCCGCGTCGAGCTTGGAGAGCGGGTCGCGGCCAAGGGACTGGTCGTGCAGGTAACTCTGCGCGTGGTGCGATGGGAAATCGGGCGAGAGCTTCTGTTGCAAGAACAGCGGGAGGAAGCTCTTGAAGTTGATGTTGGTGGGCTTGAGCGCTTGCAGCAGCTTCGCCTGCTCCGCCTGGATCGCGGCGATGCGCTGCTCCAGGTCGGCGCCACGCGGCAGGGCGAGCGTTTCGTTGGCGACGGCGAGCGGCGCGCCAGCCTTGGTTTGGATTTTCCGCACCGCGCGCAGCACGCTGAGGCCGAGCAAGTTTCCCAGCGGCTCGGCATCCGGGGGCCGGCCCATTTCCTTGTAGCGGAGGGGATTGAGGTCGCCCGCGCAGCCCTGCACGAAAAACGCGAGCGCGCCCGCGCCGAGGTTTTCCTCGATCACTTGCGAAGCGAAGCCCGGGAAATCCGCCGAGTTGCCTTTGCTCGGCGGATTCATGATGGGATGGCAGGCGAAATTGTAGACCACCGCCAGCGGCGTGCCATCCAGCCGATCCACCCGCAGCAGCCCGATCTGCGGATCGATGGGACCGACGCCGGCCACCTCTTCATCGCGCGGCAGGGAGTAGGCGCGGCGCATGTCCACTTCGCTGCCGTCCTTCATCTTCAGGCGGCGATTTTCGCTGATGCGATCTTCCTGCCCGGCGCCCGCGCCCACCTTCACCGGCTCGAGGCGCTGCCACGCTTCCTTCACCACCTGCACGGTCAGCGCATCCGTATCCGCGCGCACGACGCCGTGGCAATGGCTCGCATTGATCAGCACGCTGGCCGGCGGAATACCCAGCTCCCTCTGCAACTGCTCGCGCACCTTCGCGAGGAAGCCATTGCCGATCCGCCCGATCTCCCCGATCGCCACCGCATCGATCGTGAGCAGGACGACGGTGGCGCGCTCATTCTTCAAGACGAGCGCCTTCGCATATAGCGGATCGTTCACGGGCCCGGCCGCGCGATCGGTGATTTCCACGCGGGCGACTCCGGCGCGGAGCTCGGCGGCGGCGACGGTGGGGCAGGCGCCGGCGCACAGCAGCCACACGGCAAGGACAAGGAAAGTGAGTCGCTTCATTCTGTTTAACGCAGCTCCTTCAGCATCGCGACCATCTCATCCACGATGCGCTCGCCGGTGCCGGGCTCGCAGTAGCTGTGCAGGCCGGTCCAGGTTTGATAGCCGCCGAGGGGGAAGGCGTCGCGATCGGGCACGTAGCCGATGTAGTCGTTGGCGAGCTCGGCCACGTAGGTGTGGCGGAAGGGGGAGCGGTTTTTGATGTCGAGGCCGAGCTTGGTGAAGAATTCCGCGGGGACGCCGACCAGCGCGACATCGCCAATGCGCGCGGCTTGCAGCCAGGTGGTGCGCTCCTGGCCTTGTTGCGGCGCGAGCTCGGCGCGCATCTTGCGGAAGACTTCGATCGTGCTGGCGGCGCGGGTGGGCATGCGCTTTTCGCAGTAGGCGACGATGGCGGCGTCCTCCTTCGTGTCGTCGAAATGGCGGACTTTGAAAGTGAAGGGGCGCTTGAGGGCGGCGAGCTTTTCGACGGGGCGCGGCTGCGCCTGGGCGAGCGCCGCGTGCACCGCTTCCTTGAGGCGCTGGATGGCGATGGGGGTGGGGGTGGCGGGGCTGAGATTGTGGGTGGAGCCGGAGGCGCCCTCGAGGAAGCTGGTGACGGCGCCGAGCTCCGATTCGAGCTCCTGCGCCGCGAGCCCGTAGAAGGAGGGCGACCGCTTGCCGCCGCTGCGGACGCCGATGGTGTGCGTGCTGTGATTGAAGAGGAGCGCCCGCATTTTCCGGGCGGAATCGCGGAAGGCGAGCACGGGCAGCTCGGGATCGAACGGGCCGGTGGGGCGCACCGCATCGGGGCGGTCGCCGGTCCAGTAGATGGTGCCGTCGCCGAGCATCAGGCGGCTGTTCATGCCGACGGTTTCTTCGCGGCCGAGGTGGAAGAGGAACTCGCAGGGATCGGGCGACAGGTTCGCATTCGCGTCTTTCATGGCCTGGACGATCTTGCGCTGCACCTCGGCGCAGAACTCGGGGACGCGGTCGTAGCCATGCACGCGGACCGTGCTGGGGGCGTGATGGGTGTGGGTGCAATTGATGAGCACGCGCTCCCCGGGAATGCCGGTCGCCGCTTCGATCTCGCGCACCACGGGATCGAGCAGGTCGCGCGCGATCATGAGGATATCGCAGGCGACGATCGCCAGCTTGCCGCTGCCGGGCTTTTCCAGCACCACCGCGACGGCGCGCAGCTTGCCCTCCTGGCCTTGGGCTTTGCCAGGCAGAATGCTGCCGCCGATGTGCATGGAATCGTCCGCGACAAACTCGGCCGCGGCGGCGCCCACGCGAAGATCGCTTTGCGCGGCAGCGAGCGTGCAAACGGCGAGCCACGCGGCGAGGGCGAGAGTTTTGGTCATTTCGTTTTCACCTCCGGTGGGGTGCGGAGGAACTCGATGAGATCGGCCATGTCTTGTTTGCTGATCGCGGCTTCGAGGCCCTCGGGCATGAGCGAGACGCGCTGGCTCTGGAGATTTGCGATTTGATTGCGGAGCACCGTGCGCGAGGTGGCGTCGGGGAGTTTCATCGTCACGCTGTTGGCGGTTTCGGCGGCGACCAGGCCGTAGACTTGTTCGCCGCTTTTCAGCGTGCAGGTGTAGGCGTGGAAGCCGGGCTGAATATCGACGTTCGGGTCGAGAATGCCGGCGAGCAGTTTTTCGGGCGGATGCGCCACGACCGAGACCAAGTCGGGGCCGATGTCGTTGCCCTCGGCGCCGCGCTTGTGACAGGCGGCGCAGATGCGGAGGTAGACTTCGCGGCCTTTCGCGGGCGTGCCGCGCAGCGCGAGGGCGGGGCGGTAATCTTCCACGACCTTGGCGCGGGCGGCGGTCGTGCCGGAAGAGAGGAGTTTCGCGGCGAGTTGGCGGACGCGCGGAGAGTCGTGCTTGAGCAGGCGCGCGCGCTGGGTGGTATCGAGCGCGGAAATGGGCAGCTCCGCGCGCTCCAATCTCTGCGCGAGATCGAAGGCCCACCGCTCGCGGCTCATCCAGGCAGTGAGGGCGGCCGGGCGCGTGGAGGGGCCGAGCGTGGGCCAGGCTTTGCTGAGCGCGGCGGGCGCTTCCGGGGCACCGGTTTCGCCAAGCGCGCCGAGGGCCGCGCTTTGGACCGCGGCGGGATGCCGCGGATCGAGCCACGCGGACAAGAGCGCGATGGCCTCCGCGCGGGTGGCGGGGAGGCGGCTGATCAGCCCGGCGGAGGCGATGCGATCCGCGGGTGAAGCGGCGGCATCGGCGGCGGTGGCGCGGGCCTGCGCCAGCATGGCATCGCCTCGCGTGAGCAACGCCGTCAGCGCATCGCCGGGGCCGCGCAGCGCATCGAGCGAGCTGTTATTTTGCGCGAGGAGGTCGAGCAGGCGCGCCAGGGCGGCAAGCTGTTCCGGCCGATACCGCGCACCGCTGAGGGTGAGTGTCGGCGCCAGAAGCTGTGCGAGCGCGCCGCGATCATTCACGCCGAGCGCGGTGTTCAGCAGCGGCTCGGCTGCCGGGCCGCGAGTGCCGGAGAGCGCGCGGAGGTGCGGCGTGGCGGAGCTCAGCACCGCGGTGACCATCATCGGGTCGGCGGCGTTCGCCTCGAGGAGGCGCGCCAGCGTCTCGCCGGCCAGCGGCTCGGGAGAGGCGCCCAGCGAGAAGGCGAGTTGCAGGCGCACTTTGGCGTCCGCGTCTTTTTCGAGGCGGGCGGCGGCGGCGAGCACTTCCGGCGTGAAGCGCGTCTCCGCGAGGCGCAGCGCATTTTCGCGCACGCCGGGATGCGGATCGGCGAGCGCGCGCACGACTTCGGCGGGCGTGAGCTCACCGAGGCCATCGAGCGTGCAAAGGGCGTGCAACCGCGCGAGCGGGTTCGCGCTGCGCCCGGCCAGGTCGCGGAGCGGCGGCACGGCGGCTTTGTCGCCGCGCCAGAGCAGGGCTTGCTGCGCCTTGTCGCGCTGCCAGCCGTTCGAGGAGTCGAGCGCGGCGACGACTTCCACGGTGCTCATTTTGTCGAAGCGCAGCGCGCGGAACGCTGGCGCGCCTTCGCGGCTGACACGGTAGATGCGCCCGCGATCCTCCCCGGCCCGGTAGTGCGGGAGCAGCTCCTCTTTGCCGTCAGGCGGGAGCCACTGCGGATGCTCGATCATGTAGCGATACATGTCCGCGATCCAGAGCGCGCCATCGGGGCCTTCGCGGACCATCACTGGGCGGCACCAGCGATCTTCGCTCGCGAAGAAATCGAGCTCCTTTTCGCCGGGAACGCGCGTGGCGGTGAACGATCACGCCGGCGTCTTTCACGCGCGCGTGCTGCACGAGATTGTGAAACGGCTCGCAGGCGAAGGCGTGGATTTCTTCCGCGGGAAAGAGCTGCCGGTCGCGCAGGATCATGCCGCTGCAGCGCCGAGGTGAAATGGCCGGACTCGCCGAAGCTGTGAAAGCGCTTCTCCAGAGGGCTCGCGGGAAACACTGCCGGATTCGGCGGCGTGAGAAGCTGCACGCGCGTCTCGGCCGCGCCGACATGCGGATTGCGCCGCAGGTAGTGATCGGGCAGCACGTAGTGCCAGAGCGGGTTCGCAGTTCTGCGTGCCGAACCAGTGGCCCCAGTTGTCGCGATTGCGGCCGAACTGCGTCGGTCCGCTCTGCGGCTCCAGTTCGCCGGTGTCGGGGCGGAAGCGGAAATCGCGGCTGCCGACCTGCACCTCCTCGCCGGTGCGCGCGGACTTCAGCTTCGTATCCGACGCCGTATTTTCCGTGGTGCCCGCCGGCGGCGACATAGACCCAATTATCGAGGCCCCAGCGCAGACCGTTCGCGCGGAGTTGCTGGTTGCCCTCCTGCAGGCCGCTGACCAGCACCTGGCGGTCGTCGGCGCGGCCGTCGCCATTCGTGTCGCGCAGAAAGAGGATGTTCGGCGCGGCGGTGACGAGCACGCCGTCGCGCCACGTGAGCATGCCGTTGGGAAAGTTGAGGCCCTCGGCGAAGAGCGTCGATTTGTCGTAGCGGCCGTCGCCGTCGGAATCCTCGAGCACGCGCACGCGGCCGCCGGGCTTGCCCTTGTCGTCCATGCCGAGCGGGTAGTCGGCCATCTCCACCACCCACAGGCGCCCGCGCTCATCCCAATCGAACGCCACGGGATCGAGCAGCAGCGGCTCCGCGGCGACCAGCTCCGCCTTGAAACCGGCGGGCACGTGCACCTTCCGAAGCGACTCCTCCGGCGAGAGCGGCGGAGACGTCATCGCGGCGGGCGCGGGCTTTTCAGCCGGCGGTTGCGCGGCGGGAAGCGCGACCGTTTTGAAGAGCTGCGTGACCTCGCCCGCGTTCAAGGCGCGCTCGAACAGGGCAAACTCCGCGAGGCTGCCCTGCAGCGGCGCGAAGTTGTCGCAGCGCGCGCCCAGAAAAATCGCGCGCGCGTTCGGCGCGGTGACGTCGGCCTCGCCGGCAAACTCGGGCTGGCCGTTGAGAAAACCGGTGACTCGCGCGGCATCGCGGACGACGACGGCGTGGTTCCAGGATCCGGGCGCGATCGGGGTTTTGCCGACGAACGTCTGCTTGCGCTCGTTGCCATTATAGTAGAGCAGGCGGCCTTCGTCGCCGGGGCGGAAGGTGCCGCCGATGCCGAGGTGATCGCCGGGCGCTTGGGCGTCGCCGTCCGGGCCGCGCGAGAATAGGTAGGCGGTGACTGGGCGGGCGCGGTTATCGAGATCGTTGCGAAACCAGAAGGATACTGAGAATGCGCCGCCGGGGGCCTTCGGGTCGGGCGTCAGCCGCTTGCCGGAGAAGGGCTGCTGGGGCAGGCGAGAGGCCGGTTTCAGGGCCGCCAAGGTTGTCTCGTAGCTCGCTGTGAAACTTGGCGCCGGCATCTCCACGCGGGCGGGAAGGGCCGCGGCGACCGGAACGATCGGTGCGCGCGGAGGCGGGCCGCTGGCTTGGTACTGCGCGGCGATCTCCGCGGCGCTGAGCGCGCGATTGAAGACCGCCGCTTCATCGATCTTGCCTTCGAGCGTATTGCCCTCTTCGGCCCGGCCGCCGAGGAAGAGCGTCGTGCCGCCCGCGGATTCTTTTGCGTCGCCAGCCAGTTCCAGCTTCCCATCGAGGTAGGCGCTGACGCGCCTGGCTTCGCGGACGAGCGCCACGTGATGCCAGTCCTTGAACAGGATCTCGCTTTTGCCCGCGAGCGGCGCGGCGTCGGCCGAGGATGCGAAAAAGAGCCGGCCCGGTTCGGACGCGGTGCCGGTGATGCCGAGACGCTCGGGCCCGCGCTGGAAAGCGATGCCGGTGAGCGCGCGCGCTTTCGGATCAAGGCCATTCCAGAGCCAGAATGAGACGGTGAAATCCGGCCCGAGTTTGGGCAGGTCGGCTTTCATCGAGCCGCCGGCAAAGTGCGGCGAACGGTTGAGCTGTTTCGGTCCGGAAAACGATGTCGTAGCCAGCGCGGGCTGCGAAGACGAGCCCATCCCGTGGCCGGCGCCCAGCAGATGGAACGCGACGCCGCGCTCCCAATCATACGACCCATGATGTCCGTTCCCGCTCGCATCGACAGCCGTCGGCGGGCCGAATTCATTCATCCGCCAGTAGGCCAGTGGCTTGGCCGCGAGCACCGCTTGCGCATAGTTCCCGTGCTCTTCTACGAGGGCGCGGCGCGGCTGGCCGGAGACGCGCTCCAACAGTGCGAGCACAGTCTCGACGATCCGCGGCTCGGCCTCCGGCACGAGGCCCGCGGTGCGCGCGGCCCAAGTGGTGTAGCCGCCGAGCTTGTGCTGCTCGGGCGGGGGGATGTAGCCGTCGCCGCCATTCGCGAGCTCGATATTGAACGTGGGCTGGAGCGGGCTCTGCGCCTTCAGTTTCAAGCCGGTGATCGCGTACACCTCATTCGGGATCGCGGTGATGCCTAGCCCGCCGATGCGCAACGCCTGGAGCTTCAGCTCCCGCTCGGGCTCGGCGGCGAGTTCCAACTGCTCGCGCGCGTAGACTTGCACCTGAGTCGCGGAGACGCGGTCGCCGAGCGGTTCGGCGATTTTGCGCGCCCACTCGAGCCGGGCCGCATCGGCCACGCGCCGGCGGAGCTTCAGTTTTGCCTCGGCCATCGCGATGGGCGCGGACGGGTGGTGCTCGATCTTTCCATATGCGGCCGCCGCGAGCGTCATCAGGCCCTCGGCATATTGATCGGAGGTGAGGTCTTTCTTCGGCCGGCTGTAGTCCATCCAGTGCGAGTCGCCGCTCGTGCCCTGCGACATGATGCCGACGAAAGCATCGTCCGCGCCGAGCTTTGCGCCGAGGCCGGAGGCGAACTTGCCGAAGTAATCCGCCGAGACCGGCGCCGCGCCGAAGTAGTGCATCGAGAAATTGGCGAGCAGGGCGAGCGGCTTGCCTTCGCGGTTCTGCACGGAGAGCAGCGAGAGATCGGGATCGATCGGCCCGGCCGGCCCGATGGCGTCGGGATTTTGGTAGCCGGGATGCATGTTCGCCCGCGCGGAGACCACGCCGAAGGGATCGGTGATCATCTTGTCGGGCCGGCGAATCCAGCGGCGGCAATTCGTGTATTCCCACGCAGGCACCACGGCCCAGCCGACGCGCGCCTCGGCCAGATTTTTCGCAGCGTCCGCGATCGCCTCGGCGATCTTGCCGGGGAGAAACTTCGCATACCGTTTGTCGAGCCGCGTGCCGAGGCAGGCTATGACCGAAGGCGCGGTGTGCGTATGCGTAGCCGAGACAAGCATCCGCTCCGCCGGGATGCCGGTCGCCTGGCGCGCCATCTCCTTGGCCTCGTCGATCAGCTCGCGCGGCATCAGGCACGTGTCCACGACGCAGATCGCGATGCGCGCCGCGCCGTCATCGAGCACCAGCGCGCGCGCGTGCAGGAGGTCGTTCGCTTTCGTGGCCTCCTTTTCGAGGAAGCCACCATTGACGATGACCGGAAAAAACGGCGGCGTGATGTCGACCTTCGCCGCGCCGGCGCGGAAGCCGGCCGCGCCGGACGCGGTGAGTGCGAAGCAGGCGAGAACCGGGAGCCAATGTGGGGAGAGGCGCATCAGGAGGGAGCCGCTATTCAGCGCTCCAACGCGGGCTCCGTCCATTGGATTCCGATGACGCGCTACCGCTTGCCTCCGCGTTCCTGCACCCCCCGCAGCGTCCCTATGTCCTACGAATACGCCCGGAGCACTGTAAAGATCAGTGCGCCAAGGATTAACAGAAGCCGAAAACGGGAAAACATGGGGGACGAGGGGACGGCAAATTACGCCTGATCCGAGTCGCCGCAAGGGAAAATGCCGCCGTAGATAAACTTTTCACTGAGCGTTCTCGGTCAACTCATCCGTCTCGCGCCGCTCCCGCTTCGTTGGCCGGCCTGCGCCGCGCTCGCGGAGGCCGAAGAGATGATCGCGGGTGCGGAGTTTCTCGAGTTCCTCGGGCGGGGTCAGTTCTTCGGCGAACTGCGCGACGAGCTTCGCGCCCACCCGCGATGGCGGCGCGTCGAGGACCCGGAGGGTGCGGATGATGATGCTCACGCTCACCTCCACCAACTCGCCGGGCCTGGCCTCGTGCGAGGGCTTGGTGGAAGCGCCGTTTACTCGCACGCGGCCGCCGCGGATCGCCTCCGCCGCGAGGCTGCGCGACTTGAAGAGGCGGACCGCCCACAGCCACTGGTCGAGCCGCATCGAGTTACACCCACATCCCGTGCGGCACCGAAGCGTTCTTCGGGATGATCACGATGCCGTCGCGGATGTAGAAATTGGGGCCGTCCATGTTATCTGGTTTGCCCTCGGGCGAGATGACCACGCCGTCGCCGATGCGCGCGTTTTTGTCGATGATCGCCTGGTCGATCACGCAGTTTTTGCCGATGCCCACCGGCGGGGAATTCGCCTGCTGCCCCTGATCGGCCCCGTAAAAATCGGCGCCCATGAGGATGGAATTGCGGATCGTGGTGCCCGCGCCGATGTAGCTGAACGCACGCCGATCACGGCGCGCTCGATCGAGGAATCGGTGATTATGCACCCGTCGGAAATGATCGCCTGCGCACGGTGGCGCCGTTCACCTTGCTCGCCGGCAGGAACCGCGCGTGCGTATAGATGGGGGCCTTGGTATCGAAGAAATTGAACTGCGGGACGGGCGCCGTAAGATTCAGGTTGGCCTCGAAAAATGCGCGGATCGTGCCGATATCCTCCCAATAACCCTGGAAGATGTACGCCATGACCCGCTCGCTATCTATCATGCCCGGAATGATATGTTTGCCGAAATCGGCATGCTTGTTCTCCAAGGCCTTGATCAAGGTTGCGCGATTGAAAATGTAGATACCCATCGACGCCTGGTAGAGGTCGGAGTCCGACGGCAGCTTGAGGGAATTGAGCAATTCGCCCGGAATCCGCAGCTCATCGAGCAGCGCCGGGTCCTTCGGCTTTTCCTCGAAGCGGATGATCTTCCGCTGCGCATCCGTGTGCATGATTCCAAACGATGTCGCATCGCGGCGGCTCACCGGGATGGTCGCAATCGTCAGCTCCGCCTCGCTATCGATATGCTGCGCGAGCATCTCCCGGTAATCCATCCGGTAAAGCTGATCGCCCGAGAGGATCACATAGTAATCATACTCGTACTGGGTAAACTCGGCGAGGTTCTGCCGCACGGCGTCGGCGGTTCCCTGGTACCAGTTATCGTCGCCCGGCGTCTGCTGCGCCGCGAGAATCTCGACGAACGAACGCGAGAACTGATCGAACCGGTAGGCATAATGAATATGCCGGTGGAGCGAGACACTGTTGAATTGCGTCAGCACATAGATCCGGCGCATACCCGAGTTGATGCAATTGGAGATCGGGATATCGACGAGCCGGTATTTGCCGGCGAGCGGCACCGCCGGCTTCGAGCGCTCCTTGGTGAGGGGAAAGAGCCGGCTGCCGGCCCCGCCGCCCATGATGATCGCGAGGGTTTTGTCCGTGAGGAGAGTAGTGGAGGCACTCATAATTCCGTGTTGGGGGCCACAGACTAGAGCGCCGCCCCGGTGGAGTGAAAGCGCTGAATCGGGGGATCGCCCGGGACGACGCAAAAGAGCTTGCGCCGCGAATCCCCTCGCTGAAACTCCCGCCGTGTTTTGGCGCTCTCTCATGCTTTTGGCGATGGCCGCGACCGCGCAGGCCAAGGATCCGGAAATCCGGACGCTCGATATCCGGCCGGTGAAGAAGTGGCTGGCTTCGCAGGAAAAAATCCGCTCCCTGCGCGCGGACTTCACCCAGACACGCGCCTTCCGGTCCCTGCGCGATCCGTTCGTGAGCCAGGGAACGTTTTGGTTCGTGGCGCCGATTTCCTTCCGTGTGGAGCTCGGCGATCCGCCGAAGATGGTTTCGCTGCGGAAGAAGGACTCGATTTTGCTCATTCAGCCGCTGAAGAAACGGGCGGAGATTTTGCCCGTGGATCAGCTCCAGAAGAAGTCGAGCCCGGCCCTCTTCAAGTTTCCTATCGCTCGCGACTACGAGGATTTCACGCGGCAGTTCGACCTGCGCGACGTGACCGTGGACGGCGCGCGCGCGCAGATCGAGGTGATGCCGAAGGACCCGGCCATGCGCAAGGTGGTCACGTTCGCGAAGTTCGATTTCGATACCGAAGCCGGGCGGCTCTACGCGGTGGAGATGGCTTTCAAGGATGGCACGTCGATGCGCAACGAGTTTACCAACGTGCAACTCAATCCGAAGATCGATCCGGCGCTGTTCGACTACGATCTGAAGGGATTCCAGGTTTCCGGTGGACGTCCGTAAGATCGCGCTGCGTGCGCTGCTGGGGGTGGCGCTGCTCGCCTACGTGGCGGGCGGCATGTCGCGCATCAGCTTCAACGTCGATGTCCTGAAACTGCTGCCGACGCGGCTCGGGACGGTCACGGGGCTCTCGCTTTTTGCGCGCCATTTCTCGCGGCCGACCGAGCTGATCGTGACGGTGGAGGCGGCCGACGCGGACGCGGCGGAGGCGGCGGTGAAAGCGCTGGAGGAGCGGCTGCGCGCCACGCCGGGGCCCGTGAAACAAGTGGTCTCCGCATCGCCGTGGGAGACGCGCCCGCAGGACCTTTCGGAATTCCTCGCCTACCTGCTGGTGAATCTGCCGCCCGAGGAATTTGGAAAACTGCTCGGCAGGATGGCGCCCGAAACCATTGCCACCACGCTGCAAGAGACGAAGGAGACGCTGGCGGAATCCTTCACGGCGCGCGAGGTGGCCATGGCGAGCTACGATCCGCTCGGCCTCATGCGCTCGCTGGACATGGGGCGGTTCGAGTCGTCCGCGAACCTATCGGAGTTCGGCTCGGCGGATGGGACCTTTCGCGTGATGTACGTGGAGGCGCCGCGCGCAATGACCGATTACCGCGTGGCGATCGAGTGGATGAAATCGATCCGCGCGGCGGCGGCCGAGGCGAAGCTGCCGCCCGACGTGCGCGTGAACTTCACCGGCGAGCCAGCGTTCGTGGCGGAGATTTCCGCCCGCATGCAATGGGACATGGCCAGCTCCGGCAACATGGCGCTGGTGATCGTGGGCGCGATCTTTTGGATCGTGTTCCGCCGGGTGCGGCCGATGGCCGACCTGATCGGGATGGTCGTGCTGAGCTTTTTCCTTTCGCTCGGCACGGCGGGCTGGGTGCTCGGCGAGCTCAGCATCATCGGGGTGGGCTTTACCTCCATCATGATCGGGCTGAGCGTGGATTACGGGTACATGATCTACCAGGCGTCGCTCACGCAGGCGGACCCGGGCTGGATCCGGCGGCGGGTGCTGCCATACGTGCTCTGGGCGGCGGTGACGACCAGCGCGGCCTTTTTCACGCTGAACGCCAGCAGCATGCCCGGCCTAAAGCATCTTGGGAATCTGGTGGGGCTCGGCGTGATCATTGGCGCGGGGGTGATGCTGACGCTGTTCGTGCCGCTGGTGAGCCGCACGCAGGTCGCGGCGCCGAAGCCATCGTGGCTGGAAAGCTGGCTCGCGCGTCCGGGCGTGCGGCGCGGCGGTTTCTATTTCACGCTGGCCTTGGTGGGCGGCCTGCTCGCCACGCTGGCGATCCGCGGATTTCCGAGCTTCGACAGCAGCGGGCGTGCGCTGAAGATGCGGCACAGCGAAGCGAACGACACGCTGGAACGGCTCTCCCAGAAGCTCTCGGATGAGCGCGATTTCACGACGTTCATCGTCACCGGCGCGGATGAAAGCGCGCTCCTGGCGCAATTGCGCGCGCTGGAGCCCAAGCTGCAACAAGCCGAGACCGACGGCACGATCGAGTCGTACCTTTCGCCGCTGATGGTCTGCCCCGATCCCGGCGCGCAGGCGGCAAACCTCGCGGCGTCTCGCCCGGTGCTGCAGGACGTCGCCCGGCTGAAGGCGGCCACCGCGCAAGCAGGCTTTCGCGAGGATGCGTTTGTGCTGACGCAGGCGGTCTTCGACCAATGGAAAGCGTGGGCCGAGGCGAAAGTCATCCCGATTTGGCCGAATAGCGAAACGAGCTCGTGGATTCTCCGGCGGCTAATCGGGCGCGAGCCGAATGGCTTGGTCGCCGCGGGCTTGTTGCGGCCGGCGCCGGGCGCGGAAGATAAGCTCACCGCGCTGCAAAGTCCCGGCGTGCACCTGGTGAGCTGGCCGCTGCTCGCGCGCGAATTGCGGCACGTGATTCCGGTGGAATTCGCGGTGCTCATCGGCTCGCTCATGCTGGTGATCGGGGTGCTGCTGGTCGTGGCGTTCCGCAGTGTCAAAGACTTGGTGCTCATGGCCGGGAGCATGGCGCTCGTCTTCCTCGCCCTCATGGGCGCGATGGCCGCGCTCGGCATGCAATGGAACGCCTTCAACATCGCCGCGATCATGCTGCTGCTCGGCACCGGCACTGACTACAGCATCTACGTCATCCTCTCGCTCAAACGCACCGGCGGCGACGTCGCCGAGACGCAGCGCAACCTCGGCCTGGTCATCTTTCTCTGCGCCTGCTCCTCCGCCGCCGGCTTCGGCGCGCTCGCGTGGGTGGGCCACATGGGCTTGGCCAGCCTCGGCGAGACGTGCGCGCTCGGCTTGGTGCTCGATGCGCTGATCGCGGTGTTCCTGCTGCCGGTCGCGGCGCGGAAGTGGAGGGATTATTCGGCGGGGCGATCGGGCGCCTGATCGCTTGAGCAGCCTCAGCGCTTCTTTCGCGCCTTCGGCTCGCGAGTGCAAAACTTCGGGTCCACATCTACTGCGCGGTTACCGAATCGCGAAATCCTTCGGATCAAACCCGCGGATGCCGTGGCGCGTGAGGATGTAGAGCAGCGCTTTGCTGTAGGGGCGGTTGATGTAGGCGCCGGTGGCCATGCCGCTGAGGTTTTTCTCGATGTGCCGCTGCATGAAATTGCAGATCCGGCCGGGGTACTTTTTCATGTAGCTCATCCCGGTGTTTTGCAGGGCGAAGATGCGGCCGTTGTAGAAGTCGTCGACGAGGGTTTGCCACGCCTTGAGGTTTTCGCGGAACCAGGCGATGTAGCGCTCGATTTTGGCCTCGACGGCGCGGCTCGTGCCGCCGGTGGCGGGGATGGCCTCGGCGAGTTTTTCGGCGGAGAGCATGGCCATGCAGAGGCCGGGGGAGAGCATGGGATCGACGAAGCCGAAGGAGTCGCCCACGGTGGCCCAGCCGGGGCCGGAGCCGCGCTCGGAGATGAGCTGGTAGTTGGCGTAGGTGGTCACGGGCGTGATGCGCCGGCGCTGGCCGCAATCGCGTTTCGTGCGCGGATCGGCGTCGAGGATGCCCTCGAGCTGCTCCTCGGGGGTGCTGCCGAAACGTTTCGCGTCTTCCTTGTCGATGACGACGCCCATGGAGAGCTTCGGCCCGGGGAGCGGGATGCGCCAGCCCCAGCCGTATTGCAGCCGCGTGGTCATCACCTGGCCGGCCGGCTCGGGCCACGGGCAATTTTCGTAGTGCGCAAAATGGGAGACGTCTTTGCGCGGGCCGATGCTCGCCTTGAGCTCGAGCAGCTTGGCCAGGATGCGGCGGCGTCCGCTGGCGTCGACGATCATATCGGGCGGCGCCCCTTCCCATTCGGGAATGAGCGCGAGGGTGTCGGCGTGCAGCTTCACGCCGGGCTCGAGACCGGGCGCCACCTCGAGCCGGGCCGCGGACGGGATGCGGCGCGCGCCGGCTTCCTCGGCAGTGCGCAGGATAAGCGCGTCGAACTCCCGCCGCGGGACATTGTACGCATAAGTGGGGAGCACGCCGCGGGCGGCGGTGAACATGAGCTGGATATCGCATTCGGTATCGAAGGCGATGGTGACGCCCGGTTTCTCGACGCCGATCTTCTTCACCTCTTCCTCGATGCCGAGCCTTTGAAATACCGGCACGAGCATCGGCACGAGAGATTCGCCAACGACCATCTCGGGGCGTCTGCCGTCATCGAGGATCACGACGGAGGCGCCCTTGCGGGCCAGCAGGCAGCCGAGCGTGGCGCCGGCGGGGCCCGCGCCGATGATGGCGACGCGGGTGGGGCGGGTGAGATTCTTCATGGGTGCGGAAGGGCGGTGCGCTGCAATTTTCCGGAGGGCGTCTTGGGGAGGTTTGGGACAACGACGAAGCGCGCGGGAATTTTGTAGGTGGAGAGGCGGGCGCGGCAAAAGCCCATGAGCTCGGAGGTTTTGAAGGGCGCCGCGGGATCACGCAGGACGATCTCGGCGATGGGGATCATGCCGAAGGCGGCGTGATCTTTGGGCGAGACGCGGGATTCGAGAATGGCCGGGTGCTGATTGAGGGTGGCCTCGACTTCCTCCGGGAAACATTTCATGCCGCCGACGTTGATCACGTTGTGGCTGCGGCCGGTGAGGAAGAGGGCGCCGTCGGCGTCGAGCCGCGCGAGATCGCCGGTGCGGAACCAGCCCTCGTGCAGCAGATCTTCGCGGAGAGTCCACGGCTGCAGGTAAGCGTCGCAGATGCCGGGGCCGCGGAGGAAGAGCTCGCCGACGGTGCCCTCGGGCACCGCGGCGCCGTGCTCATCGCGGAGCGCGATCTCGTAGCCCGGCTGTGGGCGGCCGATCGAATCCGGTTTCTGGCGCGGCCACAGATCGTTGAAGATCGGCAGCCCGCATTCGATGATGCCAAGCGCCTGGGTGAGCGGGAGGCCGAAGCGTTGCAGGAAAGCGGTGGCGGTCGTTTCGGGAAGCGCCGCCGCCGTGGAGACGGCGAGGCGCAGGCTCGGCACGGGCGCCGCATTTTCGCAGGCGGCGAGCAGCGCGTAATGGAAAGGCGAGGCGTAGAGGACCGTGCCGGCGTGCTCCGAAAGAGCGCCGTAGACATCTTCGCCGAGGTGCGAGTCTTCGAGCACGGTAGTGGCGCCGTGCAGGAGGTAGAGGATGATGGAGACGGCGAAGTGGTGCGCCATCGGCAGAATCCAAACCACGCGATCACCGGGCCCGATGCGCAGGCCGGCATTGGCGGCTTGCACGCGCGCCAGCAGCGTTTCATGGGAGATGACGATCCCGGTGCGCGCCCGCGTGGTGCCGGAGCTGAAGCGGATGAGCGCGGGATTCAGCGCGGCGAGCGCGGCCTCGTCGAAGGCGGCCGCGCCTTCGCGCCAGCCGAGGGTGAGCGTGGCGGGCGCGAGCCCGGCGACGGAGAGCAGCTGAGTGCGCGGCGGCGGGCGGTGCCACTCCTTGCCATCGGCGCAAAGCACGGCATCGAGCGCGGTCGTGCGCAGCTCGGCATCGCGCTCGGGCGGGCTGAGCTCCGGGGCGACCGGAACCAGCACGCCGCCGCATTTCAAGACGGCGAGCGACCAGACGATGTGCGCGATGCCATTGGGACAATAAAGACCCATGCGCTGCCGGCCCGCGTCGCCGAGCTTTTCGGCGGCCTGCGCGGTGAGCCGCTCCAGGTCGCCGAACGAAAGCCGCCGCTCCCCCGTGATGATCGCGAGGGTGCGGCGGTCCGCCCGCGCGAAAATTTCGTCGACGATGTTCAGCATGACCTTTTCAAAAATTCGCGGCTTCGCATAACACGGCCTGCCAGCACCTCCCAGCGCGTTTCGGGAGACTGGAGCATTTCCGCCGCGGCCAGACCCGCCGCTTCGCCCATCGCGAGGCAGGTGCCGATGACGCGGATGGCGGACTGTGCCTCGTGCGAGGCGGAGATGCAACGGCCCGCGAGCCAGAGATTTTCCAACTCCCGGTGGCGCAAGCAGCGCAGCGGGATGCGCGCGCCGCGGGAGCTTTCCGGGAAGCGCCAGCGGGGGCCGGTGGGGCGTTCGCGCAGCTCCATGGGCCAGGCGGCGGAGACCACGCCATCCGGGAATTCGGCGCCTTGGAGCACATCGCTCTCGCTGAGCTCGTACACGCCGGTGGCGCGCCGGCTTTCCCGCACGCCGGCGCGGGCGGGCCAGGCGGTAACGCGGCAGTTGAGATGGCGGGCGATCGCGAGAGCTGTGCGCCGGCCGGTGATTTCGACGCCAGCGAGCAGGCGGGGCGAAGTGGGATCCCATGGCTCGGCATTAAGATCGCCGGCGAGATCGATCGTGAGGAAAGCTTCATCCGGCGAGACCGCAGCGCGAAACCCGGCGCCCAGCGCACTGACGGGAAGCTGACCGGCCTTCACGGCGGTGGCGATTCGGTGAGCGAGCTGGAGCCGGCCCTCCTCTTCGAGCAGCTCCGCCTCGAGCCCGCGCAGCAGCGCCACATACGCGGGCCGCTGGAGGCGCGATGCTTCCGACTGCGCGAAATCGGCGCCGGCCAATGCGGTGAGAGAGGCGTCACCGGTCGCATCGACGAAGGCGCTTGAGCTCACGCTTTCGCGGCGTCCGCGGCAGACGATCTCGATTTCCTCGAGATGGGCGCCCGAGGCGCTCGCGGAGCACAGCTCGGCATGCAGCCACACTTCGAGGTTGCCCGTCGCGCTCACAAATTCATCGCCCAGCGCGGCAAACATCACTGGGTCATGCGGCAGGACATCGAGCCGGCCCATCCGCACCGGGCCGCGCGCGCCGCCGCATCGCTGCAGGCGCTGCGCGAATTCCGGCGCAAAGCCGTCATTCGCCAGCACCCCGCCGGCTTCCTCGCGCAGCTCATACAGGCCGCAGATCGTATGCACAAACGACTGCGAGCCCATGCCCCCGAGCAGGCCGCCGCGCTCGATCAGCAAGGTTCTGGCGCCGACGCGCGCGGCGGCCACCGCGGCGGCCAACCCCGCGCTCCCGCCGCCGGCCACGAGAACATCCCATTGGCTCACGACGCTCCGAGGCTCGCGAGGAAGCTCTCGAGCATCAGCCGCCGCTCCTCGGCATCCAGGGCGTCCTCGTGCCAGCAGAGGGTGATCACGAGCCGGCCATTCTTCTCATTGCAAAAGATGCCGGTGCCCGGCGGCGTGACGATGCCCGGCACATGATAGGCATTCACGATCCGCGCGCCCATGAAGGTATCCAGGCCGGCGGCGAACTCGCCGGTGTGCGAATGGAAAAACGAGGCCACCGGCCCGCGCATTTGGCGAGAGACAAACTCCATGTAAAGCCGCGGCGGCAGCATTCGCATGGTGTGCATCAGGTCGTTGAGCGAGTCGCCCAGCTTGTCTTTCACGAACTGCGCGTGCTGCTCCGCCAGGCGGGCGACGGCGGTCTCGAGCTCCAGCTCATCGCGGGTGAGCGAGCCGAAAAACATGGTGACGTGGTTTTGGAAGATTGGCCCGCGGGCGCCTTTGCGCCGGGTCTGCACCGGCACGCTGCAGACGTATGAAGGCGGCTTTTGCCCGCGCCGCGCCGCGATGGTCTCGTGCGCGCGCATCGCGCAGGCGAGATGGAACGGCGTGCTCACCACGCCGCAGCCGAGCTCGGCGCAGCGGGCATTCGCGCGCTTCGTCTGTTCCTCGGTCAGCGTGTGGATTTCGAAATGCGTGCGGCCGGGAGTTGGCTTGCGCGGCCCGAGGCAATCGAACTTCCGCATCACTAGCGTGCGAAAGCGGCGCACGATGGGCGAGGCGCGGACCCAGCGCTCCTTGAACGTGGGCGGCTTCACCAGTGGCGGCATCGCCGGGGCCGGCTCTTCCGCGGGAGAGCAGGCGAGGCGCTGAAGCTCCTGCAGGAACAGCTCCGCGCCCACGCCATCGCACATGAGGTGGCTCCAGGAAAAAATCAGCGTCGCCCCGCCGTCGCGCGTTTCAATCAGGCTGAAGCGCGCTTTTTCCCAGAGGTCGTCCTCGGGCAGCGGCATCGGCGTGTTGGAAATCGTATCCATCAGCCCAGCCACGTCCGCGCAGGGGGCGGCGCCTTCGGCGAGCAGCCGCCCCGGCGAGCCATCTTCACTATACAGATGCAGCGGCGGCACCTTCGTGCGGGCAGGTGCGCGCCACTCCGGCGGACCGATTTTCCACGGCCGGTGGATCTTCGCGTTCAGCATCGGGTACGTCTCGGTCGCCGTCTTGAGCGCGGCCCGGAGCAGCGCGAGGTCCGGCAGCCGGTCGAGCACGAGGAACGAGTGCGCCTTGTGCCCACCCTGGCCCGTGCGGCGCGACATATGATGGAAGCTTAGCACGAAATAATCGCAATGCCGCAACGGCGGCGTGCCAAATGGCGCAGGCGGCAGCGGCGCCGCTGCCGGCAGCGGCTTCACCTCGGGTTTCGCCACGGGCGCTTCCACCGCGGGCGTGGGCAGCGCGGTGGCCGCGAAACATTTCTGGATGGGCTCGACGCCGTGGCCATTGACCCGGCTGCTCACCAGGCGCGTCACCGCCGCCACGGTCTCGAAGTTTTTGCGGGAGACCGAAGCCACCGGGATTTCGATCCCGAATTCATCCTCGATCGCCAGGAGCAGTTGCATGATCGCCATGGAATCGAGCCCGGCGGCGAAGAGATCGTCCCTCGGGCCAAAGCCGGGGGGCGTTTCGAGCAAGCCATCGCAGACCAGAACCATCAGTCTGCGCTCGGCATCAGCTTCATCCAGTAACGTCTCGGGAACCATAGGGGCGAAAGGGGCGTTCCGGCTAAGGGATGGGCGCGCGTTTGTCAAGCGAGTTGCAGCAAACGCCGGCGGCGTTCGGCACGCTAGTGCTACACCAGTTGTTCGTCTGCCGGGATGGTGAAGCAGTACCCCTCCGCAAGGACGCGATCGACCACGCGGAGGATGGCTTCGTTGCTGCGGGCCTTGCCTTCGTGCAGCAGGATGATGGCGCCGGGGGAGAGCAGCCTGGCAATCCGGCGCTCGACGGCGGGCGGATCGCAGATGACGCCGTCGTGGCCGCGGGCGCTCCAGGCGACGAGGCGCATCCCGCGCTGGCGCAGGATGGAGTGCAGCCAGGGATGCTTGAGGCCGAGGGGAGAGCGGAACCAGCGGGTGACCGCGACGCCGGCGGCGCGCAGGGTGGAGTTGCAGGCATCGATTTCCTGGCGAAGGCGGCTTGGCCAGAGGCACCAGAAGGTGGAGATGGGATGGGTGGCGGTGTGATTGGCCAGCGAATGGCCTGCCGCGAGCAGCGCGCGAGCGGCCTCCCCTTGCGCGGCGAGGTTTTGCCCCTTGATGAAAAACGTGGCGCGCACGCCGCGCCGCTCCAGCTCCTGGGCGAGGGTGACGGTGTTTTCGCGATCGGGGCCGTCGTCGATGGTGAGCCAGACTTCGCGGGCCTCGGTGGCAAAGCGCATGGCCGCCGGGCCGAGCCAGTTGCACCACGGGGCCATCAGCGCGTAGACGAAGGCGTTATGGGCGATAAAAGAGGCCCACATGAGAGACCACGGCATCCCATTGGCGATGGTCGCGATCGGCAGGGCAATATTGGCGCCCAGCAGCGCGACCCGCGGCCAGTAGAAATGCGAAGTGGGCACCGCGCGGGATTAGCACACGCGGTGTGAGGCGCAAATATTTAGGATCAATTGGCCGCAATTCGTGTGAGGCTCATGTTCGCCACATGCCCCCCTTCCCCGCCTCCCGTTTTCCCAGTCGATTCCTCCGGCTCGTTTCTTTCCTCACGATCCTCTTCCGCTTCGGCGTCGCTTCCGACGCCCAAACCACGGAGATGCCTCGCCCGGCGCAAGCCGCGGCTTTCGAGGCATTCGCGCCGGCAGTGAAGGTGCGGTGGGATGAGCGGTCGCTCTTCATCGAAAGCAACGGGCTCCCGGCGCATGGGATGATGGTGGGGATCACGGCATGGCAGCAGCAGGTACCGCTGCCGCAGCGCTACACGGGCGCGAATGCGTGGCAGATCCCGCTGGCGCCAGCGCCCTCGCGCGCGCCGGTTTCGATCAAGGGGCGTTTTCTGCGCGGGGCGATTGCGATCGCGGCGAACGGCGTTCCGATTTTCAATCCGCAGAATAATCGCGGGGAGCTTTCGGCGGAAATCGGCGAGCTGGACCAGTGGGGCGGGCATTGCGGCCGGGCGGACGATTACCATTACCACGCGGCGCCGCTGCATTTGCAGGAGAAGCTCGGGCCGGGCCGGCCGATCGCCTACGCGCTCGATGGCTATCCCATCTACGGGCTGGCCGAACCGGACGGCTCGGCGCCGGCCGGACTGGACGAATTCAATGGCCACTCCACGACGCCGGTGGGCTACCACTATCACGCCTCGAAAAAGTATCCGTATGTGAACGGCGGCTTTCATGGAGAAGTGGTCGAGCGCGAGGGGCAGGTGGACCCGCAGCCGAGGGCCGCCCCGGTGCGCGAGGCGCTCCCGCCTTTGCGCGGGGCGAAGATCACAGGCTTCGAGGCGAAGGAAGGGCGGAGCTTTAAGCTCACGTATGAGCTGAATGGCGAAAAGCGCGCGGTCGTGTACTCGATCACGGCGGTAGGCGTGGTGCCCTTCGAGTATGACAACGGGCGCGAAGGCACGACGAAGCAGGTGTATTCGCCGCGGCAGCGCGGCCGCCGGTAACCGCCTGATCTGAGGGATCGGACAGATCGGATCGAGGGGACTGCGCCTACGTGCTAACTCGCCTCGATTTCCGATTTACGGGAGAGCGCGCGCGGGTTTTCTTCCCGGCTTGCCTGCCGCGCCTGCTTTCCATCTATGGAACGCGACGCACTTTCGTTCCATCTTCAACGAGCCATCCTTTTCCAAACACGCCTCGTGGCATGACCGCACTTCCCTCACCGGCCTCCGCGCCGACTTCCGCCAGCCGGGAGCTTCCGCCTGTGGAGGGGCCGCGCCACCCCTTTTACACGGCGTTTTTTTTCCGGGCCGGACTGGCGCTCGCGTTCATCATGCCGCCGCGGCTGGCGCGCTGGTTTAGCTGGCTCATTGTTTTTCTCGGCTACCCGCTGGCGACGAAAGCGCGGGCCGCGGCGCGGATGAACCTTGGGCGCGTCACGGGCCAACGCGGCGCGGGGCTGGAGGCGCTCTGCCGCCAGAACCTGTTCAATTTCGGCTCCACCCTGGCGGATTATTTTTGCGGCTCGCGCGCCACGCCGGAAGACATCGGCCGCCTCTTCGAGAACTGGCATGGGCTCCCGAAAATCCAGGCGGCGCGCGCGGCGGGCAAAGGCGTGATTTTGGTGACGGTGCATTTGGGCAACTGGGAGCTGGGCGCGATCCAGCTCGCCGCGATGGGGGAGCCGGTGACGGTGGTGACCCGCGAGGAGCCAAGCGTGGAGCTGGCCCGCTGGCGGGAAAATACGCGGCGGCGGCTCGGCATCAAAACCGTGACCATCGGCTCGGGGAATTTCGCTTTCGTGGACGTAATGAATGCCCTCAAGCGCAATGAGCTGATCGCGCTGCTGGCCGACCGCCCAGAGGGCGAGACCGGCGTGCCGGTGACCTTTTTCGGTGCGCCCACGAAATTTTCCCCGGCGCCCGTGCTGCTTTGGAAACAGACCGGCGCGGCGGTGATGCCGGTTTTCGTTTACCGTGCGCCGAGCGGCAAGTATGTGGGACACGCGGAATCCCCCATCGAGATGAGCGACTACCCGGAGCGCGCCGATTTGCTCATCCAGAACACCCAGCGCATCGCCGCGGTGTGCGAGCGCATCATCCGCGCGCACCCGGAACAGTGGTTCAACTACGCCGAAATGTGGGAGAGCGCGCCACCTGGCTAGGAAGGGAGGAAGAGTGTCTTACTGGCTCGCGCTCCTGGTCATCCGCTTCATCGGGTTGAATACCATGCGCATCCGGCGGCATGGGGTGCCGCCCGGCGGAGGCAAGGGCGCGTATCTGCTGGCCTGCGCGCATGTGAGCCATCTCGATCCGTTTTGCATCGGCGCGGTCTGGCCGCGGAAGATCGGCTGGATGGCGCGCATCGAGTTTTACCGGCGCTCGTGGTCGGCGCGCTGCCTGCAATTGCTGCACGCTTTTCCGGTGAATCGCCAGGGGGTGCCGGTGCGGGCGATCCGCGAGGCGCTGGCCCGTCTGCAGCGGGGCGAAATCGTGGGGATGTTTCCGGAGGGGGAGATCAAAACCGGGCGCGAATCGGTGCTGCGCGGCGGGCCGATCAAGCGCGGCGTCTGCCTGCTCAGCGCGCGCTCGGGGAAGCCGGTGCTGCCGTGCATTATCGTCGGCACGGAAAAGCTGATGTCCATCGGGCCGTGGCTGCCGTTCAAGCGCGGGCGGCTCTGGATCATCTGCGGCGAGCCGGTGGCGCCGATTACCGGGCCGGATCGCCGCGCGGCCCGCGCCCAAATGGCCGCGGAGCTGGAGCGGGCGTTCGTGCGGCTGTATGCGGACTTGCGCGCGCGCTGGCAATTCGATGACTCCATCGTGCCGTGAGCGAGCCGTTTTATCACACCGTCCGGACGCTTGGCCTGCCGATCCTCGCGATCTGCTCGCGCCCACTCGTGCTGCACCGCGAACGGGTGCCGCGCACCGGCCCGTGCCTGCTGGTTGCGAACCACGGGAGCGTGTACGATCCGGTCATCCTCATCGGCACTACGCCGCGGATGATTTGGTTTTTGAGCATCGTGGAGCTATTCCGGCAGCCACTCCGGCGGTGGTTTCTTTCCGCGATGGGCGCGCATCCTTTGGATCGGCACCGGCGCGATTACACCGCCGTCCGCATTCTCATGCGGAATCTGGAGAGGGGGCGCCTGGTGGGCCTCTTTCCGCAAGGCGCCGTGGCGCATGGCGCCGATTCCATGGTGCAAGAGGGGCGCATTCCGGAGCGTTTGATGCGGCTGGTCGAAATCGCCGAAGCGCCCGTGCTGCCTTGTGTGATCCTGGGCGGCGAGAAGTTTCGGCGCTGGCCAAACTGGCTGCCGTTGCGCCGCACGCGCTGGGCGGTGGCGTACGGCGAGCCGCTCCTGCTGCGGCGAGACGGCGACCGCGAAACCGCGCGCGCGGAGTTGCGCGAGGAGCTTGGGAAATCGATGCGAAGCCTGTACGAGGAGGTCCGCCACCATGTCTGATCAGCCGCGCGCCTCCTCCTCGTACCATCTCGACCGCGCCGTGATCGAACGGATCGCGCTGCGGTATCCGAGCCGGGTGCGGCAGGGGTACGTGCGAGGCAAACTGCGCAGCGATCCGGTGTACGGCGCGGCCTTCGAGCGGATCAAAGACTCGCCCTGGCCGGTGCTCGATATCGGCTGCGGGGTCGGCTTGTTCGAGAGCTTCGTGCGCGAATCCGGCGGCGCCATGCCGTTGATCGGCTTCGATTTCGACGAGCCGAAAATCGCGCAAGCGCGCGAGGCCACCAAGCACTACCCAGGCGTGGAATTCCATGCCGCCGACGCCGCGCGCTACGCCGGCCATCGTGGGAATGTGGTAATCCTCGATGTGCTGCATTACCTCGACGCGCCAGCGCAGGCGCGGCTGCTGGAGGAAGTTGCGCGGATGATTCCGCCGGGCGGCTGCTGCGTGATCCGCGATACGCTGCGCAGCAACACCTGGCGTTTTCGCATGACCCAGCTCACGGAGTGGTTCAGCGGCCTGGTGCGATGGAACAAGGTGAGTCCCGTGCACTTTCCCAGCGCCGAGGAAATCTCCGCGCCGTTCCTGGCGGCGGGGTTTACCTCGGAGAGTGGCGCGCTCTGGGGAGAGACGCCCTTCAATAGCCACGTGTTTACGTTTCGACGGCCGGCGTGAGTTTTTGGACGGCGGCGGGAAGCGCCGTATCGTTGCTCATGCACGCTTGCGCCGCGCCGTTGATCCAAGCCCACCTCCGCACCGCGGCGGTCGCCGGTGACGAGCGTTAGCGCTACTCGGTTTTCAGTAAGCCAGGAGGCCAGTAAGCCGGGGAAGCCCGTTGCCACGGCTCTCGGCGACTCTCGCCCGCCCGCGCCAGCCTCCCTACTCCCCTCCGCCACCTCGGACGTCGCCGCTCCTTGGCGTGAGGCGGCGGTTACGGTGAATTTGCAGCGCCGGTTCCGCGGATGAAGACCAGACCGCCGAAGAGCGCCCAGAAAACGCCCATGAGCCAGCCGGCGAGCGAGGCGGAGATGGCCACGTCGCCGGGCATGCCGGTGAAGGCGTGCATGAGCGTTTCGAAGGTTTTTTCCCGGACCCCGAGGCCGGAGACGGAGATGGGGAGGCCGGCGGCGGCATCGACCATCGGCATCACGCCCATCACCTGCAGGAGCGGCGCCGCTCCGCCGACGGCGTGGATGGCGCAGAAGAAGGTCAGGAATTGCGCGAGGTAGAGGAAGATGGAAAAGAGCACCGCTTTCACGGAGGCCAGCCAGTCCCGCCGCTGGGCATCGCAGGCGAGGTTGAAGATTTTCAGCGGCGGCCAGCCCATGATGCGCGGGTGCCGCCGCTCCGCCCAACCATAGATGCGGGGCGTGCTCAAGACGGCGGAGAGGGTGATGCCGCCGACCGCGCAGGCCATGAAAACGCTGAACCCTTTCACGATGGCGTGCACCTCGTTGGAGAGGCCCGCCAGCGAATCGCGCATCAGGGCGAAGCAGACCAGGAACACGATCCCGACTCCGACCGCGCCGAGCATGTGATCGAGCATCACGGAGACGAGGACGGGGACGCGCGGGCCGGAGGTGACCCTGGCGAGGGTGAGCACCCGGTAGGCGTCGCCGCCGGTGGTGCCGAGGGAGGTGAGGTTGAAAAAGTGCGCCACGATGGTGATGCGGAGCACTTGCCGGCGCGTGACGGCGTATTTCTGCGCGCGCAACAGGACGTGCCAGCGGAGCCCCTCGAGGGTGAGCGAGACCGCCATGGCCGCCAGGCCGAAGAGCGTCCAGCCACAGTGCTGCTGCATCGTGGCGAGCCGCGGCAGGATGGCGGTGCCGAGGTGGTGATTCCGGAAAATCAGCCAGAGCAACACCGCGGTGATGGCCAGCTTCACGAGGGTGCCGAGGTGCTTTTTCAAAGGCGGGCGGTATTTGGCGCGGCAGTCCTGTGCCGGTTTGGAAGGCCGGCGTAAAGTCCGGCTTTCCGGCGTCCGCTTTCCGCTTGCCGTTCCCATCACGTGGGGCAGGCTAGGAGACATCGGGATTCGGGCGGCGACGAAGGCACGGCACGGCGCGAACCCCGGCCCAATCAATTTTTCTATGGAAGCCAATTCAGAGACGGATGCCCCAGCCACGCCGCTGGCGGATGAACAGGCCAACGAGCTCGCCGCGGTTCCACCGATTTTGCCCGAGACTGCACCGGAGGCTGGCGAGCCTGAGCCGGCGCCCGCTGGGGGTGGCGAAGAAGCGCAGCCCGACGCCGCGCCAACGGATGCGGAGTCCGAGGGGACCACTGACTTGGCCGAGCCTGCCGCGGCCGGCGCGGAGGAGGATCCGCTGGTGCCGCTGGCCGCCGAGGCCCAGCGCCGGCGGCTTTCTCCGGCCAACGAGGAGCGCGCTTCCAAGCTGCTCCAGGAGGCGCTGGTGGATGGCCGCGCCGGAGTCGGGCGCGCGATCGAGCACTTGCCGAAGCTTCCGTGGCTCATTGCCGTGAATGCGGTGAGCGCCGTCTGGCAGGAGATGAAGCCGACCTTTCGCACGCGGCTGCTGGCCGGTTTGGCGCGGGTCGATTCGGAGGGCGCGCGGCGCGTGCGGCTCAGCCTGGCGCGCGGCCTGTACAAGCAGGATATCCCCGCGGCACTGAAGATCGCGGTGAGCGTGGTGAAGGACATGCGCGAAAAAGAGGGCGCGCCAATGACCTCCAAAAACGCGCAGATTTTCGCAAACGTCTTCATCGGGCGGGCCAAGCCGTGGGTGACCCAGCTTCCGCTGGCCGACCTGAAGCCCGCCGAGGCCGACCTGATCGTGCAGACCGCGGCGCTGGCGGTTTTCGTGGCGCCGCATCCGCCGGCCACGCAGCTCGGCATTTTGAAATGGGCGGCCGAAGCGGGCCGGCTGGGGCGGCTCACGCCCCCGGCGATGGAGGTAGTGAGCAAGGGGATCGAGCGCTGGAACGGCAAATGGCGCGTCGCCCTGCGGCGCGAGGTGGCGGAGCTTCCTGAGGAGATCGTGTCCGTGCTTCGCCTGGACGCGGCGCCGCCCGCCCCCGCCGGTCCCGAGGGAGCGCCGGATGCACCGGAGGCGGGTGAAGAGCGCAATGGCGCACCCCCAGACGCGACGCAGACGGATTCCGAAGAAGATGACGCGGATGAGGAAAAACCGGCGGCCCCGGAGCCGCCGCGCCAGCGCCCGGTTTACGAGTCGAAGACGGTGCCCTCCCAAGGCCGGCGCGGGCAGCACCCGCAGGAGGCGCGCTCCTTTAACCTCGCCGATGCGCTGCGCCAGATCGAGCAGCACGTGGCGGGGCTGAAGAACGAGCTGCAGTTCGCCCAAAACCGTCTCCGCCAGCGCGAGGAGGAGCCGCGCCGCGGACGGCGCGAGGAGCGCACCCCGCCGACGATCATCGCCGGAGCGCCCTCACCGGACGAGCTGGCGCGGCTGAACCAGCAACTCGAGCTGCGCAACACCGAGCTTCAGGCGCGGCTGGACGAGCTGCGGGAAGACGCGGAGATTCGCGCGGCCAGCGAACCCGCCGCAGCAGCCGATGCAGCGGCCCAGCTCCGCACGGTGCTCAGCTTCAAATTGCAGGACGACCACGCGGATTTCCTGGCGCTCGAGAAGGAAGCGCCGGACCAGGTGGTGAAGCAGCACTACCCCGTGCTTTTGCGCCACGTTTTCGAGGTGCTGCGCCAGGAAGGCGTGACCTTTTCCGGTCCGCCGCCGGAGGCATAGGGCGGCAAGGCGGCCCCAAAAATATGACGGGGCGGCGGGCCACCTTTGCGGCCTGCCGCCCCGCCTTTAGGGGGAATTGTTGTTGGTGGACGGTTGTTTTGACTTAACGGCGCCACTCGAGGGCGCCCTTCATGATCGCGTAGACGTACCCGACCGTGAGGATGCCGACGAAGCTGAGCATGCTCCAGAGAATCGCGAGGCCATGCTGGGCCAGGAAGTCTTTGTAGACCACCGCCCAAGGATACATGAAGACGATCTCGATATCGAAGAGGATAAAGAGCATCGCCACGAGGTAGAACTTCACGCTGAACCGAGGGCGATCCTCGCCCAGCGGAAGCATGCCGCACTCGTACGCGCTATCCTTGGTGGGATTGCTCCGGACGGCTTTGCCGAGCAGCAAGCTCACGAGGAGCGCTGAGACGGCAAAACCGACCGCGATCACCACCTGCAGGAGGATGGGCAGATAATCGACCATCGGAAGCTCGGGCGCCGCGGTGGCTTAGGCGGCCTGGGCGGCCGGCGCGTGGACGATCGGGGGCGGGACGGTCTGCAGCGTGGCCAGCTGCTTGGGAATGCCTTTGTACTTCTTGCCATCCTTCTTCACCATGCCGCGCGCGACGAGGTTCTGAAGCTTCTCGTAAGCCCGCAGGCGCAGCATCTCTTCACCACCACTGGCGGCATTGCGACTCCGCAGGTTCGCATGCACCACCTCGAACAGCTCCTTGAATTCGTATGTGGTCCGCGAGGACAGCACAGCGGCAAGCTCTTCGGTCACCAGATCGGGTAGACGACGCGAAAAAGCGGTTTTCTTGGGAATAGACATAGGACGGGTAAAGTATCACACGATTTCCCTTTTCACGAGAGAAATTTTGTCGCAGCGGGCCGTTCCGGTATTCGCCGGGCTAATTTCAGGTGTGACACCACAACGGCTTTGGCTCATGTGAGGATGGGGTTTTCCAGAGTAAATCCGAGGGGCAGAACGGCTTCGGCATCGCCCGATCACGCACGGAGGGTGGAATTTGGGAAATGCCCGGTTTTTCTGAGTTTTCCGTCAATCCACCGTGGTTTTTGGCGCGGCGATGGTGACGGCGGGGACGGCGCCGACGGGCGGAGGGGGCGGAGGGGTGAAGTTGACGGCGAATTCGACGGGGAGGGTGCGGGTGAAGAAGGGGTTGCTGGTGAGCTCCCAACCGACGGGAATCTGCATGGCATCGGCAAACTCGCGCGCTTGCAGGTAGGTGGGGATGGAGTCCTTGAAGACGTGGAACCAGACGACGGCCTTGGGGTCGCCTTTGAGTTTCTTCAGGACGGTTTGGAAAGCGGAGACGAGGCTGCGGGACTGCTCGATGGTCTCGCCGGCATTGGGGAGCGGGACGATCTTGACGGGGATGCGCGGGGAGGTGGGCGAGAGGGGGACCTCGAGTTTGACGTCGCGGGTGCCGAGCCGGGCGCGGCCGAAGTAGTCGGTGAGCTTCTTGCTGTCGTAGACGACTTTGCGCAGGGGCGAGGAGCGGCCGGAGCTGTCCCGGTGCATCACGGGTTTGCCATCGGGGCCTTTTACGATCTCGCGGCTGAGCGAGAGGGTCGCTTCGCCGCGCTTGAGCTCGTTTTCGACGCGGGCGGTGTGCTCGGCGTCATTGAGGTAAAGGATGCGGCCGCCGGCGATCAGGAAGCGGTGGAGCTCGGCCTTGTCCGGCATCGGGCGCGGGTTTGGAAGCTTCACGACCACCGCCGGCGGCGGGACGTAGACGGGCGTGGTATCGAGCCGGGCCTTGAGCTTATCGGCCTCGGCGATGAGCGCTTCGACCTCGGCCTTCTTTTTGTCGCGCTCCTTTTTCTTCTCGTCGAGCTGCTTGAGCAGGGCGTCGGTGTCGGTGAGCTTTACCTGCTGTTTGTCGGCGGTGCGGTCGAGGGTCTTGAGGTCCTCGGTGCTCTTCTTGAGGTCCTGCAGCAGCTTCTTGCTCTCTTCCTCGACCTTTTTGGGATCTTGCTTCGGGGTGTTTTCCTCCACCTGCTTCTTGAGCTCGGCATGCTCCTCGATCGTGACAGGCGGCAGGTCGGAGAGGACCTTTTTGACGGAGCGCGCGAGGCCGATGCCGATCATCACCATGACGATGATGAGCACGCCGACGACGTTCGTCATCGTGTCCATCAGGGCGACGAACGGGAGCTCTTCTTCGGTATGTCCGCGCTTGGCCATGGGTTAGTTGGGGGCGTCGGAAGCAGCGTAACGCCCGTGTCCGGCGCCCCTCCGGGGCGCGCCGTTTGTTTGAACGGTCCGGTGGCTGACGCCACCGGCTAATATCCAAGTGGCCCTCCGGGCCGGCTCCGCACAGGCAAGGTTAGACGTGAAGCGGTACATGAGTTGGAAGATAACCCCAAATGAGGCGAAATCACTTCGGGGCGGCCGGGGTTGCTGCCGGTTTCGCAGGGCCCGGAGTCGCAGTCCCCGCAGGCTTTGCCGGAGCAAGCGTGGCCGGGGAGGGCTTGGCTTCGGGCGGCGGGGTGAGGCTGCCTTGGAATTCTTTGAACATCTGGAGGTCGATTTCGCCGCGGCCGGGGATGGGGAGCTTGCCGATCTGGCCGACCTGGTAGTTGTAGGTGGCTTGGGCCCAACCGGCGCCGAGGTTGAAGGCGCCCATGCCGTCGTCGCGGATGAGGAAGATGATCTTGCTCTGCGGGACGGTTTGGACCGCCTTGAGGTAGGCGTTGAAAGCGGCGTCGACGGCGACGACATCGGGATTGGCGCTGACGACGTTCTTCGTTTTGTCGTCCCAATAGAAGGTGAGCTTTCCGCCGGAGGCTTCGACGAAGAAGACCTTGGAGCCTTTGGCGAGGCCGGAGCCGCCGGGCTGAATCATGACCGGCGGGCCTTTGATTTCCGGGGGCTTGCGCTTTTTGATCTCGGCCTGGAGCTCGGCGATCTGCTTCTTGAGCGGGGCTTCCTGCGGGTTGAGACCGTTGAGCTCCACCAGCAAATCATCCAGCTCTTTGAGCAGCTTTTGGCTGAGCTCCTGGTTGCGCTGTTTGGCGTCGACGGAGGTGTCGAGCAGCTTGCGGAGCTTGGCCACTTGCTCCTCCTTTTGCGCCGTCTCGGTTTTCAGCTTCTCCAGTTTCTCCACTTTCTCTTTCAACTGGGCGTTCAGCTTTTCGTTTTCCACCTTCTGCTTCTTCATCTTCTGCGCCTCCTCGGCGCGCTGAAGGTCTTCCGGCGTGCGCCCACGGACCCTGCTCGTCTGCGCGAGCGAGAGCACCACGATGATCAGGACCAGGATCCCGATCAACGAGCACAAGATATCCAGGAACGGGATCAGCATGATCTCGTCGCTGGCTTTGTGGCGCCGTTTGGTCATGGGCGGGGGCGCGCGGGGACCATGGGAGGAAGGGGAGTCATGGGAGGCATGGTTTAGCCGCGGCTGAACCAGCCTTTTTTCTTTACCTGCTGGACGACGACTTGCTGCTCGCCGAGTTTCTCGAGGACGCCGTTGAGGCCTTGGAGGCCGGTCTGGACGCCGCCGAGGTATTCGGAGGTGACGCGCAGGGTTTCATTCACGGTGTGCTCCACCTGCTCGCGCATGCCGTGCATGTTCGTGCCGAATTCGTGGAGAGCGGTCTGCTGGTATTGCTCGGTGCGGCGGTCGAGATTGTCGGCGTATTCGAGCATGCGGGCGGAAAGCTCGTTGAGATCCGTGAGGAACTCCTTTTGCGCGCCGGTGATCGCTTTCACCACCGACTCGCCGACCGCGCCCACGTCACCGCCGGCCACGCCCGAGCCGTCGTTCAGGCGCGGGATGAGCACCTCGTTGCAGAAGGCGTCGATGTCGTTGAGCATCTCGTCTTCGTGCTTGGCGAGGGAGTTCAGCGGAAAGTTCAGCCCCACCGCGAAGACCAAGCCGAGCAGCGTCGCATCGAACGCGGTGCCGAGACCGCTGGTCACGTTGTTGATCGAGCCCATCATCGCGCCGACATCTTCCATGTCGCCGAAGCTCATCCCCGAAATCGCGTGCGAAAGCCCGACCACCGTGCCGATGAACCCGAGGAGCGGGATCGCCCAAAGAAACGCGCGCAGCATGATGTAACTGCCGCTGATCCGCGACCCGTCGATGGCCGATTGACTACTCATCATCGCCGCCACCTGCGGCACGTTTTGCCGCACTTCAAACAGCTCCAGCGCCTTGCGGATGCGGTTCACCATCAAGCTATCACGCAGCGTGACCGGCAGCCGGTAGAGATTATCGATAAAACGGGCGACGTTTTGCCCGGTGACTTCTTTGCCAAGCTCCATCGGCAGCACGTCGAGCAGCAAGGCCTGCCGCTGATGCTTCAGCTTTTTCAGCTTCAGGTAGCAGATGGTCATCGCCCAAAAGAAGAAGAGCGTATTGAGGAAGCTGACCGTGAAGTGCTTGTAGAAGAGGTTCGCGATCGTATCCATCGCGGTGTAGGCCGCCGTCGGCTTCGACGGGTCCGCCACGAAGGGAAAAACAATGGCATACCAAAGGAGGCTCAGCCCCATGCCGACCCCAAAACTCAGGCGCGCATCGGGATTGGTGGGGTCCTCCTCCTTCCACGCCTTGCGCTCTTGCGGCTGGCCGCTCGGGTGCAACCGCGGCTGGCCGGGCGAGGTGGCGCGGGGCTGCATGCTCGGCGCCGAGGGCGGCGGCACCGCCGACTCCGCAGGCGCCGCGGGGATCTGGAATTTGGAGTTGCAGCCAGGGCACAGGACGATCTGGCCGGCCGAATCGGGATCGGCCATCAGGTGCAGATTGCAGGAAGGACAGGCGAATTTCACGGGAGGAGTATGGTTGCGGGATGGGGAAGCGGGGCGCAAGCGGGGTGGTGTGCGCAGTGAGCCAGGAAGCCAGTAAGTCAGTAAGTCAGTAAGTCAGTGGGGCCGGGCGCTTAATTTCGGGGGATTCTCAGAAATGAGTTATGAGACGAATGAGACGAAAAGGGCGGTTTTCGCGTCTTGTTTTGCGACATGAGGTCAGGGGAAACCCCGAAAAAGGCGGGGTTTTTCGGACATATGGAACGAGTTGCAGGGGTTTGGGAAGAAATGTTGCACATTTTGAAACGGAAAAGTTTCAGTTTGGGCGTGAAGAATTGGGGAACCGCAGGAGGCGCGGAGGGCGCAGATGTCCGAAGCAGACGCTCGGCGGCAGTGGCGAGCCGACTCCGCAACGCCCGCCTACTCTGGGAGATTGGAGATGGTTCGGCTTCGCTCGCAATGACCACATGGATGGTTACGCTTCGCGCAAGAAGTTGCGCGCCGATCTGCTCGGGCTGCCGGTTGGGCCATTCCATGTTTGCGCAATGGTATCAGGGGGCGAGCACTTTCCCAATCTCGAACGAGCACTTTTTTGTATTTCTATTTTCGCGGGCGAGGATGGGCGGCGGTGAACCCGGCGAAGGCGGAGTGGCTGTGCAGCATCTGGAGTTTCTGCCCAAAGCGGTCCATCTGCAGGACCTGTCCGAAAACCTTGGGCTTCATCTCGGCTTTGCGGCAGTAGAAGATAACCGACCAACCTTCCTTATCGCCGCGGGAGCCGCGACGGTAGCCGATCGCGCGGGGATGGAGCGTGCCACAGCGCCCGGCAGGCCAATCTTCACGCGGAAGGCGGTTGAGGGACTCGGGGGTGAGCCGCTCGGGCGGAAGCGTGGGCGGGACATCGGTGTACCCTTCCGCACGGACAAAGGCCTCCGCGATGGCGACGGCGGCTGCGGCGTCGGTCCGCTCCTGCGCGGGGATCTCCGGGAGGGCGGCGAAGAAAAGGAAAAGGCAAGCGGGCCAGCGCATCGAGAAACAAATGGTGCGGATTACTGGAGAATACGAGTGAAACGACGGCGAACAAACGCGCAACCAGATGCCTCTTCCCTTGCTCCCTTACCGCATTCTTCCAAATTCCACGCTGAACCATGCATCTTTCCATACACCCTGGAGCCATGGCACCCCACCCCGCGTTTACCTTTTGTCTACTGGCTGCATCGGGGTTCTGGTCCGGGTGCGCCCGAGACGGCGGCAATTTGGAGAGCAGAGAGCTCGTCTCCTATTACGACAGCAATGGCGACGGCAAAGTTGATCTCGAAAAGCATCAGCACCCCGGCATCGCAGACGCGGATTGGGAATTGCGAGACGAGAATCATGATGGGAGATACGAGAAGAAGGTTCTGTTCGGTTTCGTGATGAAAGCTTCAGGGGTTGACCTTCCAGTTGCCGCGAACGTGCGCGTTCACAAACCATCACGGGCACGATGAGCGGATATGTTTTGCGCGCGGGGGTGGCGCTCCGGGTGGGCCGCGGTCTCCCCTGCCCGCGGACACCCCCGCCTGGGAAACGGAGTTTCCCTCCCCAGTGCGTGAACGAAACGGAGTTTCGTCACGAGAGGGGGCAAACCATGAGTGGCCACCCCAAGGGAGGAGGAGCGGAGCTTCACCCGCTGAGAATGAAACAAGCGGATGGGACATCTGAACTTTCGCTGGCTGTTTCGCTTTTCTATACGCGGCGTTGCAGCTCCGAGCAGGCTTATTTCAAGTGCCATCCCTGTTCCTCGATGGTGACGTCGGCGAAGACGTGGCCCGTCCCGACGTTGGCCGGTACATATTCAATTTGGAGAGGACCTCCGGCGAATTCGACCTTTCGATAAATCCGTTTGATTTCGCCCGGCTCCAGGGTGATGACGCGCGGATTTTGCTCAGCGGGCACGTTTTTGAGATAAACGCGAAACTCCGCGCGGCCATCGAGGTGGCCGTAGAAGCGCATGGTGAGCGTCGTGCGTGGCGTGAATCGCCGCTTCGATCTCGGGCGCGAATCGCTCGGGGTAATGCGCCCGGACCACGGTTTGCGCGGATCGGGAAGGTCGATCTCGTGCTGCTGGCGATTCGATTTCCATGGGGGCTCACGGCCGATGGCATTGAGTTCTTTGTCATTAGGGAACCACGCCTGGAAGGCCCGGAGCAAGGGCTCGTAGCTTTTATCCAACGATACGGGGATGCTGTCGCCTTGGTCTGCACTGCAGATGATTGACGCCATGTGGCATTCGAAACATAAAAGGAAGTCCATGGTGATGGGACCCGAAGTCACGCGCAGGAGCGCGCCGAATTGGGCACGCAGGCAGGAGGGTCAATGAAGCTGTCCGGGGTAAGCAAGAGGCGGCGAAGTTCGTTTTTTTGGTCGCCAGTAATCTCCACGGGGCCGCCCAGTATCTTGCTCCCGTACATCGCGGGGCCTTTCCCAACCGGATCGCGCGGGTGAATCCGGTACGCTTCGATTTTTTCTGCGGCCGCTATCGCCGCGTACGCTTCCGGCGATCCGAAAAGGGTCTCGAAGGAGAAGGGCTTTTGCTCCAGGAACATCTCGAACACCAAGCGCCCTTTTTCGCCGGCAAACGCGAAGGTGCTGAGGAGAAGCAGAACGGCGAAAGCCCTCACGTGAGCAGCGTGGTACGACAATGGGGTGGCGTCAAATGTGAGCGCTGGTGGAGATCTCCAACCGAAGTAGAGCTATGTTTCGCGCCGGGAGTGGCGCTTCGGGTGGGCCGCGGTCTCCCATGCCCGCGGACACCCCCGGCTGGGAAACGGAGTTTCCCTCCCAAGTGCGTGACGAAACGAAGTTTCGTCACGAGAGGGGGGAACCATGAGTGGCCACTCCAAGGGCACGGTGAGCGGATATGTTTTGCGCGGGAAGTGGCGTTCCGGGTAGGCGGCGGTCTCGCCTGCCCGCGGACACCCCCGCCTGGGAAACGGAGTTTCCCTCCCAAGTGCGTGACGAAACGAAGTTTCGTCACGAGAGGGGCGTTTCGTCACGGGAGGAGGAAAGGTGCTCCCGCGTGGCGATTACGCGAGGGGATGCTTCCGCTCCTTCAGGGGGATCGGCAGGCGGGCGCCGCCGGAGAAATGGGAGGCGTAGGCGCCTTGGATGATTTCGGTGATCAGCACGGCGGCGCGCAGGCTGGCGGGGGGCTCGGTGGCGTGCTCGATGGCGTCGACCAGCTCGCGGACCAACATTTGATTGGCGCGCGGGATGAAATTTTTCAGCGGCGCGGGCTGATGCTCGGGGGTGAAGTGCCAATCCTCGACCCAGATTTTTTCCCACTTCTTCGCGTCGTTTTCCGGCTCCAGCACCGGGGCCGGGTAGATGAAGGTTTCCCCGTACGTACGGATGCAAATGGTGGCGCGCTCGCACTGGATGGTGAGCCCGTAGATGGCGCCGTGCCGGTTCAAGTTGGCGGTGGAATTCCAGAAGCCGCGCACGCCGGCATCGAAGCCGATCGTGAGGGCGGCGGAATCGCCGGCGATGGGGCCGACCGGCTCGCGGCCTTCGCGGCGATCCGCGAGGGTGGCGTCGCGATCTCCGACGGCGAGGTGGCCGCTCACCCAGCGGGGCGGGCCGGCGAGGGCGATCATGAGATCGAAGAGGTGCGTGCCGTGGACGATCAGCTCCTCGCCGCCGCCGCGGCCGTCGTCGGAGGGCTGGCCGTGCATCCGGAGCACGCTGCCGAATTCGCCGGCCCGGATGCGCGCGAAAGCCGCGCGCACGGGAGGCAGGACGCGCAACTGGTGCGCGAGCATGCAGTGCACCTTCGCCCGCTCGCAGGCGGCGAGCATGGCGTAGGCATCGCCGAGCGTGGCGGTGAGCGGCTTGTCCATGAAGATGTGGCAGCCCGCCTCGGCCGCGGCGGTGACCATCGCCACGCGCTCGGTGACCCAGCGCGGGCCGATCGCCACGATCCGCGGCTTTTCCCGCGCAAGCATTTCGCGGTAGTCGGCGTAGAGGCGCGCGAGGCCCATCCGTTGGCCCGCCGCGAGGCGGCCCGCTTCGTCGTCATCGGCGAGCGCCACCACCTCGAAGAGGCCCGCATCCTTGAAGGAGCTTTCCACGCCGTGCGAATGCGCGCCCTGCCTGGTGGAGGTGATGATGCCGACGCGATAGGGGCGGCTTGGGGGGGCATGGGTGTGCGTCGAACTGACGCTCGCGAAGACGAAACCACAAGGCCTGTTTTTCTTCGTGTGCTTTGCCGGAATCGGCTTCGCGATCCTGCGCCATCGGCGCAACAACTGGACTTGAGCGCGCGGGTTGCACAGGCTGGGCAACCCCGCTTACCGATGCTCAGACTTTCCCTGTTCCCTATTTTCCTCCTCTCCCTGGTGGCGCCGCTGCGCGCCGCCGGTCCCGAGGAAATCCCGCTCGTGAACGCGGTGGAGTGCAGGCCGCGCGCCGGGCTGCCGAACTTTTTCGCGAAGCTGGAGCAGGGCACGGAGGTGCGCATCGGGTATCTCGGCGGCTCGATCACGGCGCAGGAAGGGTGGCGGCCGAAGACGCTGGCGCACTTTCAGAAGGCCTGGCCCGGCGCCAAGCTGAGCCAGATCAATGCGGCGATCGGCGGCACCGGCTCGGACCTCGGCGTCTTTCGCGTGCAGCAGGATGTGCTCGAAAAAAAGCCGGACCTGATGTTCGTCGAGTTTGCGGTGAACGACGGCGGCGCCTCGCCCGCGCAAATCCATCGCTGCATGGAGGGAATCGTGCGGCAGACCTGGCGCGCCCTGCCGGAGTGCGACATCGCCTTCGTCTACACCCTCACCGAGGCGCTCGCGGCGCCCATGCTCGACGGCAAATACCAGCGCTCCGCCAGCGCCATGGAAAAGGTCGCGGGCCACTACGGCATCCCGAGCATTCACCTGGCCATGGAAGTAGCCAGGCGCGCCCGCGAAGGAAAGCTGATCTGGAGCGCGCCACTGCCGAAAACCGACGAGGAAAAACAGGCGCTCGGCGACAAATTCGTCTTTGCCCCCGATAGCGTCCACCCGCACCCGGAGACGGGGCACGAGCTCTATCTGCAGGCCATCGTGCGCTCGCTCGTCCCCATCAAAGCCGCTTCCGCGACCCCCGCGCCGCATCGCCTCCCGGAGCCTTTCACCGCCGACAATTACGAAAACGCCCGGCTCATCCCCATCACCGCCGCCCGGCTCAGCCCCGGCTTCACCGCTCTCGACCGCACCAAAGACGAGCTGGCCAAACGCTTCGCCGACCGCCTGCCGGCGCTGCATCGCGGCGCGCAGCCAGGCGATACGATCACCTTCAAATTCACCGGCACGTCCTGCGCCATCTACGACGTCATCGGCCCGGATTGCGGGCAGGTCATTGTCACGGTCGACGACGCCCCACCGAAAACTGTGCCCCGTTTCGACTCCTACTGCACCTACGCGCGGCTCTCCCGCTTGGTCATCGCGAACGACCTGCCGGACACGCTGCACACCGTGAAGATCGAGATTCACCCCGAGCAGCCGGACAAAGCGAAAATCCTCGCCGGACGTAATAACAAGATCGACAAGCCGGAGCGGTTCGACGGCACCGCCTTTTACCCGGGCGCCATCTTGCTGGTGGGGAAGATCGAATAGCTTAGCGCGAGCCGAGGATGCGCTTGGTCTCGCTCAGAACTACGCCTTGCAGGCGCATCTTGAAGGACTCGGGATTCGGCGCGTGGGCAAGCGCTTCCTCGCGCGTGATGCGGCCGGAATCGACGAACCGGATGAGCGAGCGGTCGAAGCTCTGCATCCCATCGCCCTCGCCGAGATCGATCGCGCCGCCGAGCTGATCCAGCCGGTTCGCTTCGATGAGCTTGGCCACGCCGCCGGTGTTGATCATCACTTCCACCGCGGGGAGGATCAGCCCGGCCTTGGTGCGCACGAGGCGCTGGCAGATCACCGCGCGCAAGGTATTCGCCACCTGCTTGCGCGCGTGGTCGCGCTCGTCGCCGGGGAAAAATTCGAGGATGCGCTGGATGGAGCGCGCGGCATCGTGGGTGTGCAGCGTGCACATGACGAGCGTGCCGACATTCGCGGCGCTCACCGCGGCGGCAGCGCTGCTGGCGTCGCGCATTTCGCCGATCACGAGCACATCGGGATCCTGGCGGAGCACATTGTGCAGGCCGGTCTGGAAGCTCGCGGTATCGAGCCCGATCTCGCGCTGCTCGATCACGCAGAGCTCGTCGTCGAAGAAGTATTCGATCGGGTCCTCGAGCGTGATGATGTGGCGGCGCACCTTGTGATTCAGGTGCTGGAGCATCGCCGCCAGCGTGGTCGATTTTCCGGAGCCGGGTGCGCCGGCCATCAGGATGATGCCGCGCGTCGATTCGGCGAGCTGGCGCACGATCGCCGGCAGATGGAGCTGCTCGAAATCGCGGATCGCGGTGCGCACCACGCGCATCGCCGCCACCCACCCTCCGCGCTGCTGAAAGACATTCACCCGGAAGCGCCCGACGTCCGGCAAGGCCAGCGCGAAATCGACCTCGCGATCGCGCTGCCAGTTTTCATGCAGGTGCGATGGAATGATCGCGCGCAGCACCGAATCCATCCAGGCGACCGTCGGCTCGGGCATCTCCACCGGGTGCAACTCCCGCGAAATGCGGAACATCACCGGCCCGCCCGCCTTCAAGTGCACATCCGAGGCGCCGGCCTCCACCGCGCCGCGAAGGATGTGTTTGAACGTTTCCACGTGGAGGAGGGGTTACAAGATCAAGTCAGCAGTTGGTCCAGCGAGTCGAGGCAGATTTGCGACCACGTTTCCATGTGGGGCCGGCGCTGGAGAAGCTGGGCACGATCGAGGAACGCGAGCTCCGTGATCATCGCTTCGCCTTTGCGGACATCGTCCGTCTCCAGCTCGAAGACGTGGACCACCCCGAGATGCACCTGGCCCACTTCGTTCGAGTCGTCGTTGAGCAGGGCCACCGCGCGATTGATGTACGGCGAACCGATTCGAAGCTCCTCGGCCACTTCGCGGGCGACGGCGGCATCATAGGCGGCCCGGTCGAGCGAAAAGAGGCCTTCGTCGTGATCGTTCATGTGGCCGCCGATCCCGAGGGAGCCCTTGGCGACAAGCCGCTGCTCGCCGGCTTTCTTGCCGCGCACATAGTGCAGCACGTGGCCCTGGTGCACGAGCAGCGCATAAGGAATGATCTGCTTGAACCGCGGATCGGTCTCCGCCGCCGGGCGCGGCATGAAAAAGTTGTTCTCCCTGGCGAGCAGCGCCGGCAGGTAGCGATCCACCTCGAAACAGAGCCCCTGGAACATCCCGAGGCCCTCCAATAGCTCGCGGCGCACCACGAGGATCATTTCGTCTTTCATCCGATCAGAAATCGCCGCCGCCACCACCGCCATCGCCGCCGCCACCGAAATCTCCACCGCCGCCCGAGTCGCTAAAGCTGTCGCCGGAGCCGGAGTAGTCGGTGTCGTGCCCGGAGAAGCCGGAATCGCCGCGCTCCAGGTTCTGATTATCGCTCGGCGGAGCGGCGTGGCTGCTCCCGCCGAGGAAATGGTCGTACATCCACATGCCGGCCGCCGCGCCGAAAAGGCCGCCCATCATCGACTGCATAAAGCCGCCGCCGCCCCCGCCGCCACCCAAGGGCGACTGCTGTCCATACCCCTGCGCCCCGCCACCGCTCCGCGACATGGAACGGAAAACCGCGATGACAATCCAGAGAATGATCCCGCCAATGACGATCGGCCACAGCCAGCTCGATTTTTCCTGGCTCGCCGCCGGAGCATCCGCCGCACGCGACTTCGCGGGGCGCGCGGCGCCGCCCAGGTGCGACTTCATCGTCGAGGAGACGAAATCCACCCCCGAAAGCAACGCGTCATCGAACTGCCGGCTGCGGAGTTTGCCGAGCATGAGGCTCACCAGCGCGTCGCGATCGCGCTGCGTGAAGGCCTGCTTCTGCGTATCGTTGCCGACGATGACGTGGAGATGCGACGGGTTTTTCACGAGCAGCATGTAAATGCCGTTCACGCCATCGGCGCGCGCCTCCTTCACCGCCCACTGCTCGAAGATCCGGTTCAGCGCGGCCTTGTCGGACACATTCACTCCCTGCCGAAGATCGGCGGGCAGCTCTGCAAAGGTCTCGACGACAACCTCCTTTTTCGCACTCCGCTCCAGCTCGGCGATCTTGCGCGCGGCCTCGGATTTCGCCTGCGGCGAGAAAAACCCGGCGTTGTCCTGGATGGGCTCAGGCCGCGCAAAGGCGGGCGCCGCTCCGAAAAGCGCCAGGCAGGATAAGAGCAAAAGAGACCGGAATTGGAATGAGGTACACATGGCGTGGGTTCGCTTTTCGCGAGATTGTGAAATGAAACGGACCGGCAGGGCACGACAAGGTAGTGCCGTCGCATCCAAAGACAAGCGGCGTGCTCGCGCGTTCGATACAGCCTGGCCTCACTCCTCCTGCAAATACTGCCGCAGTTTCTCCCGCAGCTCGGTGCGCGCGCGGAAAAGCACGCTTTTCACCGCGGGCACGGAGAGGGAGAGAATCTCGGCAATTTCCTCGTACGAAAATTCGTCGTAGCGGCGGAGGATGATCGCCATCCGCTGCATCTCGGGAAGGGCGTCGATCGCCGCCTGGATCGCGGCCTGCATCTCCGTGTCGAGCATGGTGACATCGGGCGCCTTGGAGGATTGGTCGGCGGCCTGGATCGGCGGGTGCTCCTCGGACGGCTCGGCATCGAGCGATTGCGTGGCGTGGCGGCGGCGGCGGCGCAGCTCGTTGAAGACGAGGTTGCGGGTGATCTTGAAGAGCCAGGTGGTGAACTTCGCCGTCGGCTGGTAGCGCGGGGCGGACCGCCACACGCGAATGAAAACCTGCTGCGCCAGGTCCTCGGCGTCCATCTCATCGCCGAGCATTTTCGCCACGGTCCCGATCACGCGGTACTGGTGCGTCTCGATCAGGTGTTGGAACGCCACGGTATCGCCCTGCCTCACCTGCTCCATCCAAGCCAGGTCCTGCGCGGCGGCGTCCGGCGAGGAATCGGCCTGGGGGTCGTCGGTCATGTTGGGCGGAGGGGCGATGCCTCCCATGACTAACCCGCGAAAGGCCGCGGGCGCGATAGCGCATTTTGCGTGCGGCGGTGAGGCCGCCCGTGAGCTGCGGTTTTCTGTGCAGGGTGCGTAGTTCTCGGCATGGCTCGTCGCAAGGCGACGGGGAGCTCTCTCAGAAAACTCCAGCCGCTGTCGCGTGGCACTGGCTCTGCTAAGGGTGCGGCGGCCTTTCCCCGGCCCGCTGCCTATGAATAGTACGCCGACTCGCCGCACGGCTCGCCCATGAGCACACGAACTCCCGCGGCCCACGATTCTCCGGCGGCAGGGCGCGTCATTTTTCCACCCGACTCCGAACTGATCGCCACGAAGGAAAAGCTGATCTCGCGCGGGGTGAAGTATTGCCTCGGCGCGTACGTGGACATTCACGGCGTGCCGAAAGGAAAGGTGGTGCCGGTGGCGCATTTCGAGGAGTTCGCGCGCGGCTCGGAGCTCTACACCGGCTACGCGCTGGATGGGGTGGGGCAATCGCCGAACGACGACGAGGTCGCCAGCGTGCCGGACCTCACGCGCGGCGTGCAGTTGCCCTGGCAGCCGGAGGTGATGTGGTATCCGGCGAGCCTGGCGTTCCACGGCCAGCCGTACGAGGTGAGCACGCGGGTGGTCTTCGAGCGGGTGCTGGAGCAGGCGAAGGCGCTCGGTTACACCTTCAATCTCGGCATCGAGTGCGAGGTCTATTTCGTGAAGCTGGAGGGCGGCCGCCTGGTGGTGCCGAACCCGGACGACGACCTGATGAAGAGCTGCTACGACGTAAAGCGCTTCCTCGATTTGTACGGGCTCGTGGACCGGATCGCGACGACGATCAACGGCCTCGGCTGGGACCTCTACTCGCTCGATCACGAGGACGGCAACTCGCAGTTCGAGTTCGATTTCAAATTCACCGACGGGCTGACGATGGCGGACCGCTACATCTTCTTCCGCTACCTGGCGAAGAAGATCGCCGCGGACCAGGGGCTGCTCGCGACCTTCATGCCGAAGCCGTTCGCCGACAAAACGGGCAATGGCGCGCACTTCAATATGTCGCTCGGCGACGCGGAATCGGGCGCAAATCTTTTCAAGGCGCAACCGGGCGAGGAGGACCCGTACGGGCTGGGGTTGACGAAGCTCGGGTACTCGTTCATCGCGGGCATCCTGCGGCACGGGCGCGCGCTGTGCGCGGCGTTCGCGCCGACGGTGAATTCGTACAAGCGGCTGATCCGGCGCGGCGCGATGGGGTACTATTCCTGGGCGCCGGTCTTCAACTCGTTCGGGACGAACAATCGCACGAACTCGGTGCGGGTGCCGATGGCGGGCGGCCGATGCGAATCGCGCAATGCGGACTCCGCGTGCAATCCATACCTCGCGGGCGCGCTGGTGCTGGCGGCGGGCCTCGAAGGCGTGCGCGAGGGACTCGATCCGGGCGCGCCCCAGACGGAGAATTTGTACGAGTTTTCCGATGCGCAACTGGCCGAGCGCGGGGTGCAGCCGCTCCCGAAGAACCTCGGCGAAGCGGTGGAGGCCTTTGAGGAAGACCCCTTCACCGAGGCGGTGCTCGGACCCGCGCTGAAGCGGGAGTTCATCACGTACAAGCGCGCCGAATGGGACGAGTACCACCAGACTGTGAGCCAGTGGGAGATCGACAAATATGCACGGCTGTACTGAGCGCACACCGGAATGGTTTGCGAGGCTGGCGGCGCCGCTCGAGCGCGCTCCAGTGCGGCTGGAGACGCTCGCCTGGCCCGAGGCGGAGCAGACGCTCGGCGACGTGCTCCTGCTGCCGATCGGCGCCACGGAGCAACACGGGCCGCATCTTCCGCTGAATACGGACACGATCATCGCCACCTCCGCGTGCGCAATGGCCTCCGCGCAGACCGGGGAGCCGGTGCTGCCGGCGCTGAACTTTACGGTCTCGCTGGGGCATACCGAGAAATGGCCGGGGACCTTCGCGATTTTTCACGAAACGCTGATCAATACGGTGCGCGAGATCGCGCGCTGGGCGGTGGCGAGCGGTTGGAAGCGGCTGCTGCTGGTGAATGCGCATTTCGGCAACGACGCCCCATTGCGTTGCGCAGTGGACCGGCTGCGCTTCGACTTTGCGGGGCGGCTTTTCGTGGCGGTGCGGAATACGTGGCAGCTTACGGCCAGCATCGCCGAGCGCTTCACGCACGACGCGGCGGACTGGCACGCGAACGAGGCGGAGACTTCGCTGCTGCTTTTTCTGGCGCCGGAAGCCGTGCGCACGGAGCGAATCGGGACCGCGGACGATCGCGACCGCACCACCGGCTGCGTTTTCCCGCACATGGTCGCGCAGACGAGCGCGAATGGCGTGACGGGCACACCGTCGCTCGCCAGCGCGGAACGCGGGCGCGCGTTGATCACGGAGATCGGTGCCGCGCTGGGCACGCTCGTGGAACGCGCGCGCACCGAGCAGCCGCCGCTCGCCTGGGAACGCACCACGACCGCTTTCGCCGCCTAGCTCACCACCACCCAAGACCAACACCACACAGACACCCGACCGCCCATGAAACTGAAAACCCTGCTCCTCGCCACCTTCGCCGCGCTCGCGGCCACGCTCCATGCGGAGCCGCTCAAAGTCGCCTACTCGGACTGGCTCGGCTACACCGTCCTCGAGGTGGCCAAACAAAAAGATTGGTTCAAGGAGGCGGGCGTGGAGGTGGAGCTGGTGTGGTTCGATTACCTCGCCGGGCTCGATGCCTTCAGCGCCGGCAAAGTGGATGGCACCTGCGTGGTCGGCACGGATGCGCTGGTGATCGGCTCGAACGGCGCGAAGAGCAAAATCATCGCGCTGCTCGATTACAGCGATGGCCAGGACATGATCATCGGCAAGCCGGGCATCAACTCGATCAAGGACCTCAAGGGGAAGGAAGTGGGGCTGGAGCTGACCCTGGTGGAGCATCTGCTGCTGCTGAAAGCGCTCGAGGCGAACGGCATGAAACAGGGCGACGTGAAGCTCGTGAACACGCCGACCAACGACACGCCGCAGACGCTCGCCTCCGGCAAAGTGGCGGCGGTCGGCGCGTGGTACCCGGTCTCCGGCCAGGCGCTGAAAGCGGTCGCCGGCTCGAAGCCGCTCTTCACCAGCGCCGAGGCGAAGGGCCTCATTTACGATGTGCTCGCGGTGAGCCCGACCAGCTTTGCCAAGCGCAAGGACGATTGGGCGAAAGTGGTGCAGGTCTACTATCGCTGCGTCGACTACGTGCTCGATGAAAAGACCCGCGAAGACGCGGCGAAGATCATGGCCGCGAAGGTCGGGGCGGAGGTGGGCGATTATTTGAAAGCCCTGCCCGGGTGCCATTATCTCCCGCTCGCCGAAGCGAAGGCCGCGTACAAGAAAGGCGACGGCCTCGACTCGGTCTACGGGTCGCTGGCGGTTGGGAATAAATTCAACCTGGCGAACAAGGTCTACAAGGTTTCGCAGAAGCCCGAGAGCTACCTCGTTCCCACGATCGTGACGGGGCTGAAGTAAGGCGCACGGTGTCCGCGACGCTTTCATCAGCCCCGGAGAAGGCCCCGCCGGGGTGCGCGGCTCCTCCTTTGGCCTCAGCCGGCCGCGTGGCATCATCGCGCGACTGGCTGGGGCTGAAGCAGGAGCTGCCGCCGCGCCGGCGGCTGGTGCTGATGATCATGTCGTTCCTGGCGCCGCTGGGACTCTGGGCGGTGGTGAGCTATACGCCGTGGCTCTGGCATCCGTATGTGCGCGTGACGGCGCCGGGCGACGTCGATTATTTCACCGAGGAGATGGACGTGCCGCGCGCCGACTACGAGCGCGAGCTGGCCAAGATGAAGGCGGAAGGGCTCACGCTCCCGGAGGGCTTTCGCGTCGAACCCGCCGTACCTCCCCGCGCCGCACCAGGTAGTGAGAGCGCTCTACACCGCCTTTACCACGGAGCCGCGCCTCCCCGGCGAGCCGTGGCTGCACGAGAGTCTCGCGCACAGCATTCGCACCATTCTCGCGGGGTTTTTTCTCTCGTCGCTGGTGGGCGTGCCGCTGGGCATCCTGTGCGGCACGTACCGTTTCTTTTCGCGGCTGCAGGAGCCGTTCATCGAGTTCTTCCGCTACCTGCCCGCGCCGGCCTTCGGCGCGCTCTGCGTGGCGATTCTCGGCATCGACGATGGGCCGAAAATCGCGATCATTTTCATCGGCACGTTCTTTCAGCAGGTGCTGGTGATCGCGAACACCGTGCGCAAAGTGGACCCGGCGCTCATCGAGGCCGCGCAAACGCTGGGCGCGCGCGGCTGGCGGCTCGTGCGCAAGGTCATCGTGCCCGCCTCCATTTTCGACATCTACACGGACATGCGCATCCTGCTCGGCTGGGCGTGGACTTATCTCATCGTCGCCGAGGTGGTCGGCACGATGTCGGGCATCACGTATTTCATCAACCAGCAGGCGCGCTACCGGAACTTCGACAACGTTTACGCGGCGATCATCATCATCGGCATCATCGGCTTTGGCTCCGATATGCTGCTGGCGTTCATCGGCCGCGTCATCTTTCCGTGGAAACGCCGGAGCCGCTCCGGGCCGGCGAAAAAGCGCGCCTGGTGGCCGCGCCTGCTCCCGCCGCAAGCGCCCTCCGCGCCGCTCACGCCCGCATGAGCGCGACCGAATTGCACATTCCGGATTACCGTCAGCTCGCGCCGGAGGTGGCCGCGCGTTTCGCGCGAATCCAGCAGCGCCCGGTGATCCTGAGCGTGCGCGGGCTCGCCAAAAAATTTGGGATGAACGGCACGTCGCACACGGTGTTCGAAGATGTCTCGCTCGAGATCCACCGGCGCGAATTCATCTGCGTGATCGGCGCCTCCGGCTGCGGAAAATCGACGCTGCATCCGCATCGTCGCGGGCCTCGATGAAGCAACCGGCGGCGCGGTGCTGCTCGATGGCCATGACGGTGACCGGCCCCGGCCCCGATCGCGGCATGGTCTTCCAAGGCTACACGCTCTTCCCGTGGCGCACCGTGAAGAAGAACGTGATGTTCGGCCTGGAAATGCAGGGGAAAGACCGGTCGACGGCCGACGCGGAAGCGCGGCAATGGCTGGAGATGGTGGGCCTCGCGAAGTTCGAGCACGCCTATCCGCACGAGCTTTCCGGCGGCATGAAGCAGCGCGTGGCCATCGCGCGCGCGCTCGCGAACGAGCCGCGCATCCTCATCATGGACGAGCCCTTCGGCGCGCTCGATGCACAGACGCGCTGCCAGATGCAGAGCTACCTGCTGCAGATCTGGAAGAAAGTCGACGTGACCATTCTCTTCATCACGCACGATCTCGAGGAAGCCGCCTACCTCGCCGATCGCATCGTGGTCATGGCCGCCAATCCCGGCCGGGTGGTGGAGGTGATCGAAAACCCCGTGCCGCGCCCGCGCAGCGCCGCGCAATTTCTCGGCGCCGAATATCTCGCGCTCAAGCGCCGGCTGGAGGAGCTAATCCATCCGCCGCTCGACCTGGAGGAGGAGCGACTGCCGATGGTGAAGCTGACCACCGTGGGGGACGAGGTGGAATGAGCGCGCGAATCCGCATGGGCTGGGTGGCTGTCGCGGCCTCCGTTTCGGGCGTCTCGCCGGAAACTTCGGACGTGTTGGCGCGCCGCCCTTCCATAGTGCGTGTCGAAAGAGGCCGCGCCACCGACGTACAATGTACCCAATGCCCGTGATCGACGAAGCCGAGGTCCGTGCCGCCTGCGATCTCAACGCGCGGTTGAATTGGCAGCGGTTCGCCGGCTGTCAAGGTGACGATGGCTCGCTCGCCGTCCTGCTCGCCGATGTGCAGACGAATGCCGATCTACCGCTCGCGCAAAGCCGCACGATGGCGGCGGGCACCTACACGAGCGACGCATTTTACCGCTGGGAAGAGGAGCATGTTTTTCGCGCCGAGTGGCAATGTGTGGCGCACGTTTCGCAGGTGCAGGGGCCGGGCGATTTTCTCACGCTGGAGCTGCTCGGCGAGCCGCTGCTCGTCGTGCGCGGAAAGGACGGCGCGGTGCGGGTGCTGTCCCGCGCGTGCCCGCATCGCGGCATGGACATCATGCCGCCGGGCTTCGGCCACACGATCGCGACGCCGCGCCCCGGGGTTCCCGAAGGCGGGCAGGCGCGCCTATTCCAGTGCCCGTATCACTCGTGGAGCTTCGAGCTGGATGGGCGGCTCAAGGCGTGCCCGGAGATGCACCAAGCCGAGGGCTTCGAGCGCGGCGAGTGGGGGCTCACCGCGTTTCGCGCGGAGGTCTGGCACGGCTTCATCTTTGTGAATCTCGACGGCGCGGCGCCGCGCACGCCGGCCGGGCAATGGAGCGAGCTGGACGCGCATCTCGCGAAATGGAGCGCGCAAGACCTGGTGGTGGTGGACGCGCGCGAATGGAACTGCCCGTTCAACTGGAAGGTGCTCACCGAGAATTTCATGGAGTCGTACCATCACGTGGGCGCCCATGCCAAGACGCTGCAGCCCTTGCTGCCCGCGCGCGGCACGTGGACCGAGGCCGAGCGCGCCCACTTCATCCGCTGCCATTTGCCTTACCGAAAAACTGACGCCGGCGGAAACCTCCCGCTCCTTCCGGGCCTGGAGGAACGCGACCGTGCCGAGTGGGGCCTCACGCTCGGGTTCCCCCATTGGCTGCTCGCCTTCGTGCCGGATTGCCTGATTTGGTACCGTCAGCAGCCGGAGGGGCCGCACCGGCACCGGCTGCTCACCACGCTGCTCGTGCCGCGCGCCGCGACGGAGCTGCCGGATTTTCGCGAGCGCCTGGCGCAGGCGACCGCGGCGAGCGTGGCGTTTCACCTGGAAGATTTGGAGATGTGCGTGGGCGTGCAGCGCAGCTACTACGCGCGCGGCTATCAGCGCGGCCGGCTGAGCCATTTGGAGATGCCGCTCTGGCTCATCCAGCGCTACCTCGCGGCGCGCGCGCGGGGCACTTGGCCCGGCATCGATCGCCCCGCCGCCGCCGGGCAGGATCCAGCTTGATGCTGAAAGCACATGAACCTGCTCCTCTTTTGCTCCCTCTGGACGAACGGCGGCGATCTCACCGGCGCCCTGGCCGATTGCGCGAGCGAACGTTTCGACGGCGTCGAAGGGCCCGTGCCCGCCGCCGCGAACGAGCGCGACCTGCTGCGCGATTCTGGCGTGCCGTTCATCGCCGAGGTCGCGACCGGTGGCGGCTACGTTCCGGCGCCGCATCTGTCCCCACACGAGCATCTCGAGGATTTCCGGCGCCAGGTAAGTGAGGCCCTCGTCTTTGCACCGCTCCAGGTCACCGCTCTTGCGGGCTCGGACGCGTGGCCGCTCGCGCAGGCGGTCGATTTCTTCGGCGGCGCCGCGGAGGCCGCCGCGGCGCTCGGAGTCCCCGTGAGCTTTGAAACACACCGCAGCCGCCCGACATTTTCGCCGTGGGCCACACGGGAGATTTTGCGGCAACTGCCCTCGATGATGCTCACCTGCGACTTTTCGCACTGGTGCTGCGTGTGCGAGCGCCTGGTGCTGGAGGAGGAGCCGGCGCTGCTCGCGCTCTGCGCCGAGCGGGCGCAACACATCCATGCGCGTGCCGGGTACGATCAAGGCCCGCAGGTCCCCCACCCCGCCGCCCCCGAGTACGCCGCGGCGCTGGAGGCGCATGAACGCTGGTGGCGCGCGATCTGGGCGGCGCAGGAACGGAGCGGCCGGCGTGTCTCGACGATGACGCCGGAGTTCGGGCCGGACGGATATTTGCAGGCACTCCCGTTCACCGCGACGCCGGTCGCCGATCTTGCCGAGATCAATGCCTGGATGGCCGCGCGCCAGCGGGAGCTGTTTGCGCAATATTTCGCGGCGGCGGCATGATCGCTTTTCTATGAACCTCGAAATTCTCTTCACGGAAGATCTTCCCGGCGGCAGCTCGTGGTCGTGGATCGTGCGCCGGCACACTACATTGCGCGTCGTCGATGTCGCCGGCGGGGCGAACACCGGCCTCTTGGCTTACCATGCCGCGCAGCCGCTCGAGCGCCTCAATCTTCCCGACACCTTGAAGGCGCAGTACACGGCGAAGCTCACGCGCGGGCACACGCTCATGAGCGACATGGGCCGCGTGCTGTTCTCGATCACGAGCGACACCGTCGGCTGGCACGATCCGCTCGGCGGGCACGGCAACGCGGCAGCTCGCGCAGCGCATACGGCGCGCGGACTTATCAAGAGGCGCGCAACGACTGGACGCGCAACGCCCACGACAATTTCCTCGTCGAGCTCGGCAAACACGGGCTCGGCCGGCGCGACCTGGTGGCGAACGTGAACCTCTTCAGCCGCGTGGATGTGGATGCCGCGGGCGCGATGCATTTTCACGCGGGCAACTCCGCGCCCGGCGCCGCGGTGGAGCTGCGCGCGGAGATGGATGTGCTGGTGGTGCTCGATACCTGCCAGCATCCGCTCGATCCGAATCCGGCGTACGCGCCCAAGCCGGCGCGCCTGGAGCTGCTGAAAACACCGCCGCCCGGCCCGGACGATTTTTGCCGCAACTCCTGCCCGCAGAACGCGCGCGCCTTCACCCTCACCGAACGCCTATTTCCTGTGAGCACTCTCATCTATACCGAAAGCACGCGCGACCCGGCGCAGGCCGTTTACGATCTCACGCTCCTCGCGGGCGAAGGCTGGCTGCACGAAATCAAGCAGGGGCAGACCTTTCGCATCGTCGACCTCGAAGGCAACCAGGCCGTCGACACGCTCTTCTACAACGCCGCCGATCTCGACCGATCGCTACAGCGCGCAGGACACCATCCGCGAGCAAGGCGGCATTTATCTCACCACCGGCACGCGCCTGATCAGCAGCGAAGGGCAGCGTGCTGCTCACCATCGTCGCCGACACCTGCGGCCGCCACGACACGCTCGGCGGCGCCTGCGCGGCGGAGAGCAACCAGGTGCGCTACGCGCTCGACAAACGCTGGATGCATGCCTGCCGCGACACGTTCCTGCGCACGCATCGGCCGCTCCGGCCTCGCCATGACGAAGTGCGACATCACGCACAACATCAACTTCTTCATGAATGTGCCGGTGACGCCCGAGGGCGGCCTTTCGTTCGAGGATGGCGTGAGCGCCGGCGGGCGCTACGTGGAGATGCGCGCGGAGATGGACGTGATCGCGCTGATCTCGAATTGCCCGCAGCTCAACAACCCCTGCAACGCCTACAACCCGACGCCGGTGCGCCTGCTCATCTGGGACTGATGTTCACGAAAGTCCTCATCGCCAATCGCGGCGAGATCGCCTGCCGCATCATCCGCACGCTGCGCAAGCATGGGCATCGCATCGGTTGCCGTCTACTCCGAGGCCGATCGCCACGCGGCGCACGTGCTCGAGGCGGATGAGAGCGTCTGCGTCGGGCCGGCGCCGGCGCGCGAGAGCTATCTCAACGTCGAGCGCATCCTCGAGGCGATCCGCGAAACCGGCGCGCAGGCGGTGCATCCCGGCTATGGATTTCTCAGCGAAAACGCGGACTTCGCGGAGGCTTGCGAGCGGCAGGGCTCGCCTTCATCGGGCCCACGCCGGAGCAGATTCGCTCGTTCGGCTTGAAGCACACTTCGCGCGAAATCGCGCACGCGCACGGGGTGCCGCTGCTCCCCGGCAGCGGCCTGCTTGCGAGCGCCGAGCGAGGCGCAGCGCGAGGCGGAACGGATCGGCTATCCGGTGATGCTCAAGAGCACGGCGGGCGGCGGCGGCATCGGGATGCAGCTCTGCCACAGCGCGGAAGAGCTCGCGGCGAAATTCGAGACGGTGCGCAGCCTGGGCCGCAACAACTTCAAGGACGACGGGCTCTTCCTGGAAAAGTTCGTCGCCGTCGCGCGGCACATCGAGGTGCAGATTTTCGGCGACGGCCGCGGCCGCGTGATCGCGCTCGGCGAACGCGACTGCTCCACGCAGCGGCGGAACCAGAAGGTGATCGAGGAAACGCCCGCGCCCGTGCTCAACGACGAATTGCGCGCCGAGCTCTGCGCCGCCGCGGTGCGGCTCGGCGGAGCGGTGGGCTACCGCTCCGCGGGCACGGTCGAGTTCGTCTTCGATGCCGACCGCCGCGGCGTTCTATTTCCTCGAAGTGAACACGCGCCTGCAGGTGGAGCACGGCGTCACCGAGCTAGTCACCGGACTCGATCTCGTGGAGTGGATGGTGCGCACCGCCGCGGGCGAGCCGCCGGATCTCGCCGCTTACGTGCATGCAGCCGCGCGGACACGCCATCCAGGTCCGCATCTACGCGGAAGACCCGCGGAAGAATTTCCAGCCGAGCTCCGGACTGCTCACCGAGGTCGCCTTCCCCGCCGGCGTGCGATGCGATCACTGGATCGGCGCGGGCACGGAAGTCTCGCCGTTCTACGATCCGCTGCTCGCGAAGCTGATCGTGCATGCGGACGACCGCGAAAGCGCGCTGGCGAAACTGACCGAGGCGCTCGCCGAAACGCGGCTCGCCGGCTTCGAGACGAATCTGCGATTACCTCGCGCAGGTCGTGGCGAGCGCGGAGTTTCGCGCAGGCCAGGTATACACCGGTTTCCTGCGCGGCTTTGCGTATCAGCCGCGCACCATCGAAGTGCTCGAGGGCGGCACGCAAACCACCGTGCAGGATTATCCTGGCCGGCTCGGCTATTGGGCCGTCGGCGTGCCGCCATCGGGGCCGATGGACTCCCTGGCGTTTCGGCTCGGCAATCGCGATCATTGGCAATGACGAGCGCGCCGCGGGCCTGGAGATCACGCTCACCGGACCGACGCTCCACTTTCACACCGCAGCAACGATCTGCCTCACCGGCGCCCCGATGAAGGCGGCCATCGCCGGCGCGCCAGTCCCATTCTGGAAGGCGTATTACGTCGCGGCAGGGCAGACGCTGGTCCTTGGCGCGCTCGACGGGCGGAGGCTGCCGCACGTATCTCGCGGTCGCTGGAGGCTTCGATGTGCCGGAGTATCTCGGCAGCCGCTCCACCTTCACGCTTGGGCAAGTTTGGCGGCCATGCGGGACGTGCGTTGCGCGTCGGCGATGTGCTGAAACTCGCGCCGCGCCGTTTCCACGCGCGCGCCGCTGGAGATGCCCGAGACCGCCTGCCCCACCTGTCAGCGCGAGTGGGAGTTCGGCGTGATGTACGGCCCGCACGGCGCGCCCGATTTCTTCACCGGCGACGACATCGAGACGTTCTTCGCCGCCGACTGGGAGGTGCACTACAACTCGGCGCGCACCGGCGTGCGGCTGGTCGGGCCGAAGCCGCAATGGGCGCGCACGGATGGCGGCGAGGCCGGGCTGCATCCGTCCAACATTCACGACAACGCCTACGCGATCGGCGCGATCGATTTCACCGGCGACATGCCGATCATCCTCGGCCCGGACGGACCGAGCCTCGGCGGGTTCGTCTGCCCGGCCGTCGTGGTGCAGGCGGAGCTTTGGAAAGTCGGCCAGCTGCGCCCCGGCGATCGCGTGCGCTTTCGCTGTCTGAGTGCCGGGCAAGCCGCGGCTCTGGCGGGGAGGCAGGAAGCGCTGCTCGCGGGCACGCCGCTGGGCGACGAGACCTTCGCCCCTTGCGCCTGGCGTGAAGAAAACCCTGTGTTGATGCGGCTCCCGGAGCGTGCGGGGGCGCCGGCCCTCGCTGGCGCGCGCGGCGGGCGACAGCTACCTGCTCATCGAGTATGGCCCGCTCGCGCTCGACCTCGATCTGCGCTTCCGCGTCCATGCGCTCATGACGTGGCTCGAGCAGCGCGCGCTGCCGGCGGTCATCGATCTCACGCCCGGCATCCGCTCGCTGCAAATCCACTACGATTCGCGCCGCCTCCCGCGCGCGGAGCTGCTCGCGCTCGTGCAGGCAGCCGACGCCGCGCTGCCGCCCGGCGACGACCTCGAAGTGCCCGCGCGCATCGTCCATCTGCCGCTCTCCTGGGACGATCCCGCCACGCGTCTCGCCATCGAAAAATACACCACCGGCGTGCGCCCCGATGCGCCGTGGTGCCCGAGCAACATCGAGTTCATCCGGCGCATCAATGGCCTCGATTCCATCGACCAGGTGAAGCGAGATCGTCTTCGAGCGCCAGCTATCTCGTGCTCGGCCTTGGCGATGTCTATCTCGGCGCGCCCGTCGCCACGCCGCTCGATCCGCGCCATCGCCTCGTCACCACGAAATACAACCCCGCGCGCACCTGGACGCCTGAGAACGCCGTCGGCATCGGCGGCGCCTACCTATGCGTTTACGGCATGGAAGGCCCCGGCGGTTATCAGTTCGTCGGCCGCACCGTGCAGATGTGGAACCGCTTTCACACCACCGCCGATTTCGCGCCCGGTAAACCGTGGCTGCTCCGCTTCTTCGACCAGCTCCGCTTCTACCCGGTCAGCGAAGCCGAGCTGCTCCAGTTGCGCGATGATTTCATCCAGGGCCGCGGCAAGCTCCGCATCGAGGAAACCACCTTCCGCCTGCGCGACTACCACGAATTTCTGCGCTCCATCGCGCCCGAGGCCGCCGCGTTCAAAGCGCGGCAGCAGGCCGCCTTTGACGCCGAGCGCGAGCGCTGGGCCGCCGCCGGCCTCGATGTCGTCTCCGCGGCCGAAGGCGAGACCGCGAGCGAAGCCGAATCGCTCGTGCTGCCCGACGGCACCTTCGCCGCGCGAGCCCCGCTGCCCGCCAACGTCTGGCAGGTCCTCGTCAAACCCGGCGACCTCGTCAACGAGGGCGACAAGCTCGTGATCCTCGAGGCGATGAAAATGGAAATCCCCATCACCGCGCCGGCCGCCGGACGCATCAGCGATCTGCTCTGCGCACCTGGCAAGCTGGTCGCGCCTGGGCAGGCGCTGTGCCTTCTCAAAACCGATTCCTAATCCCGAATCCGCCGGTAGCGCCACGGCAAGAAATCGTTGGCCGCCAGTTGGCTGGCTGAGTACTCACCCGCTCGCACCTTCGAGTACGGCTCCGCCTCGTAGAAGCGCGCGAGGTCTTTCGCGCCACCCACCCAGCCCGCGAAGAGCAGCACGTGCCCGCCCGCGTAGTTCATGATATCGCCGGGCTTCAGCTCGGTAGGGGAGCGCAGGCGAACGCACAGCTCTGGCAGGTTCGAGGTGCCGTGCTTTTTCGGCAGCTTCCAGCAGCGCGAAATGAATCCCGAGCAATCGACGCCGACCGCTTCGCTGCTCACCGCGGCATCCGCCAGGCGGCGCTTCTCCGCGTTGTAAAGATCGCCCGCCGCGAGCCCGGCCTTCACGCCTTTGGCAAAGCTCGCGAGCGAATCGAACCCGCCCCATTTGTAGGGCATACCCACATTGGCCTGCCCAGCTACCCAGTGGCCCGGCGGGCCGGCCGCGCCATCGTCGGCGCTGGGGGTGCAAATCAGCACGCCGCGGGCATCCCTGCCCCGCCGCGCATTCGCGGCCGTCCCTTCCCATCTCAGTTCGGCAAAGCTGCGCGCGATCTCCAGCACCTCCGCGCGCGTGATCGATTCGCCGCGAACACCGCTCGGCGACGCGAGGCACAGGAGAACCGAAAGAGCGGCAGGAAGTCCGGCGAATGATTTCATCTCGAGGTATACGGGCGAGGTTGCTGGCTTCTTGCAGAAAATGAGCCGCGCCTACTTCCGCCTCGCCGGCAGGGGTCGCGTGATTCCAAGGTGCCAAGTATTACGCCGTCGCTTGAACGCTGGAAACCGCATTGGCACGCGGCGCTCGCCCGCTGGCAGCGCCTGGATCTGCGCGCCCGCATCGCGATTACGGTTTGCGTTTTCGCGATGGTGATTTGGTTCGCGCGCTCGGGCGACGCCCCGCCGCCGCGCGTCGAGACACGGCCCACCCCGCCGCAGCTTACCGCCGTGCAAATGGAGGAGCAGGCACTGCAGCTCCAGGAGCAGGGCGATTATCCGCGGGCCGAGCAGCTTTTCCTCCAATGCCTTTCCGCGCGCGAAAAGGCGCTCGGGCCGGAGCACCTCGATACGCTCGCGGCCGTCAACAATCTCGCGAACCTCTACCATTTCGCCGGACGCAATCCCGAGGCGGAGCGCCTGCATCGCGATTGCCTCGCGGCGCGCGAACGCACGCTCGGCCCCGCGCATCCGCACACCCAGGCCAGCCTGAATAACCTGGCGATGGTCTTGAACTCAAAGGGTGACTGGACCGAGGCGGAGACGCTCTATCGCCGCGCGTGGGAGCGCATGAAGAAGGCCTCCGGCGCGGATCACGAGGACACGCTCTCCGTGATGAACAACCTCGCCGGCGTCCTCTCCGATCGCGGCGATTACGCCGCCGCGGAGCCGCTCTACCGCGAGCTCGTGGAGTTGCTCCAGCGGAAGTTCGGCCCCGAGCATCACGCGACCCTGAGCGGCGAGGGCAATCTCGCCAACCTGCTCCTGCGCAAAGGCGACTACGTTTCCGCCGGGCCGATCTATCGCCGCTGCCTCGAAATGCGCGAGCGGCTCCAAGGCCCGGAACACCCGGCCACGCTCCTCGCGCTGAACAATTACGCCTCCTTCCACATGGAGAACAGCAGCTTCCCGGAAGCCGAGGCGCTCTACCGGCGCTGCCTGGCCGGCCGGCGCGGCGCGCTCGGCGCCGACCACCCGGAGACGCTCAAGAGCATGTTGAATTTGGCGCGCGTGTTGCGAAAGCGAGGCTTGCTCGCCGAGGCGGAATCCGCGGCGCGCGAAGCCTTGGCCGCATACGAACGCGCCCTCGGCGCCGAGCACGTCGACACGATTGATTGCGTAGCCACGCTCGCCGGCATCCTCGGAGACAAACAAGATCCGTCGGCGGTGAGCGTCTTCGAGCGGGCGCTCGCGGGCCTGCGGCAGGGCCCCGGCTCAGCGCATCCGAATACCCTCGAGGTGCTGTACGACTACTCCGTTTACCTTAAGGCGCGCCGGCAACTCCCCGAGGCCCGCCGCCTTGCGTACGAGCTGGCCGGCGGCGCGCGGCGCTCCCTGCCCGAGAAGCATCCCGACCGCCGCAAGTACGAGCGCCACGCGGAGTCGCTGCGGTAATCGCGGCTACGTGAAGGCGGGCTCCGGCACGGGCACGAATTCATGCGTTAACGTCCCTCGCGCCGCGCGGCAGAGGAGATATCCTTTTTCGCCGGAGCCGTCGTGATTTCCGCGCCATAAGGAACAGCAGCGGCCCGTCACCATCGGCGCGCCGTGCTCGGAGCGCTCGGTGAGCCCATGCCAATGGCCAGAGTATACGCCCTGCAGCGCAAAGGGACGCAGCCGGTGCAAGACCTCGTAAGCATTGGGCGGGCGCAGCCAATTGCGCCCGAGCGGGAAATGCGTGAGGACCACGAGCGGGCGATCGCGCGAGAGCGAGGGAAGTTGGCGCTGCAGCCAGGTGAGCGTCTCCGCGGTGATGCGCGTGCGGTAAACGCTCCGGCCGCGGGTCGTGTCGAGCGCGAGGAATTGGTAATCGCCCACGGCGAAGCGGTAATTCAGGCGCGCCCCGTGCAGCCGCTCGTACGCGGAGCGCGTGCCATCGGCGGCGTAATCGTGATTGCCGATGATGCTGTGGACCGGCATCGGCAGCGCCGTGAAAATCTCGTGCACAGCGCCGAGTTGCCGGCTGCCGCCTTCCTCCGTGAGATCGCCCGCCAGCGCGACGAAGGCCGGGCGCGGACGGAGCTTGCGAAGGTGTGTGGCGACGCGCTCCAGCCACTCGCCGCAGCGGCGATCGCGATAGTGCAGATCGGAAATCACGACGAAATGAAAGTCCGCGGGCGGGGCGGAGATTGCCGGCGCCTGGATGGCGAAAGTGGCCGCCGCGGCCAGGCCAGCGCGGAGAAAGTCCCGCCGCGTGGATGTACCGGCGAATGGAGCGGAGGAAGGTTCCACGAAAGCCTACGCGGTCGCGACGCCTTGGACGGTCCGCAGCTTCACATCGCCCACCTGCAAGCCGAGCGCTTCTTCGGCCACGCGGAGAAAGCCATCGGAGGCGTCGGTGAGGGCGACCTCGAGACGGCCCAGGTTGGTGCGCGGCGCGGCGAGCTTCTCTTTCTTCAGCAACTCGCGGACGGCGAGGGCGCAGTTGCGCGCCGAATCGACCAGCTTGATCCCGGAGCCGACGAATTTCTGGATCGCGCCGTGCAGAAGCGGGTAATGCGTGCACCCGAGCACGAGGGTATCGATCTCCGAGCGCGTGAGCTTTTCGATGTAGCGGCGGATCACCTGGTCGGTGACGGGATCGTCGAGCCAGCCTTCCTCGATGAGCGGCACGAGGAGCGGGCAAGGCTGCATGTGGACGCGCAGGTCCGCATCGATGGCGTGGATGGCGCGCTCGTAGGCACGGCTGTAGATGGTGGCGCGGGTGCCGATCACGCCGATGTGGCCATTGCGCGTGGCGGCCACGGCGGCGCGCGCGCCGGGCACGATCACGCCGAGCACCGGCACCTTCAGCAGCTCCTGCAGGCGCGGCACGGCCAGCGCGGAGGCCGTATTGCACGCCACCACGATGAGCTTCGCCTGCTCCGCGAGCAGCAGGCCGGAAATCTCGATCGAGTAGCGCTCGACCGTGGCCGCGCTTTTGCCGCCGTACGGCACGCGCGCGGTGTCGCCGATGTAGAAGATGTTTTCCGCCGGCAAAAGCTCGCGGAGCGCCGCCGCGACGGTGAGGCCGCCTACGCCGGAATCGAACACGCCGATGGGCCGCACCGGCTTGCGCGCCGGCCCGCCTGCGGCGGCGAGAAGCTCCGGACGTTTGCTCAAATCAATTGGTGGAGACGGAGACTTTTTCGGCGACCGCCGCGGGCGCGCCGGGAGCCTTGGCGGCGAGCTTCATCGCCGGACCCACCGCCTTGCGGTAGTTCGCCACCGCCTGGAAAATGGAGTTGGCCATTTGCTGGCGGTATTCGGGCGTGGCGATCAGCCGGGCATCGTGATCGTTGCTCTGGAAGCCGCCCTCGATCAGCACGCCGGGAATGGTGATATCGCGGATGACCACGAAGCGCGCGCGCTTGATCCCGCGATCGTACATTTTCGAGCGCACCACCAACGCGGCGTGCGTGGCGGTGGCCAGCGCGATGTTCTCCGCGTCGTTCACGTTGCCGCGGCACTCGTGGAGATCGCTCACGCGCGGGCCGTCCGCCATCATCGAAGGGACGCCGCGGGGCGCCAGCGTGTAGGTCTCCAGCCCGGTGCCGGCGCCGCCGGAATTGAAATGGATCGAAATGAAGAGCGCGTTCGGGTGCTTGTTCGCCTCCGCGACCCGCTCGTCGAGCGAGATGAAGCTGTCGGTGCTGCGGGTCATCTTCACCTGGAAGCCGGCCTGCAAGAACATCAGCCGCGCGCGATTCGCGACATCGAGCGTGAAAGTTTTCTCCGACCCATACGGGCTGAACGCGCCTTTGTCGTGCCCGCCGTGCCCCGCATCCAGGACGATCGTATCGATCGTCTCCGCCCCCTTGATCTTGCTCGGGCGCAGCACCGGCTCGATCACTTTCACCAGGTCCATGCGCGAGACGCACAGCTTTCCGCCGTGGTCCACCACCGGGTAGGAGAGATTGAATTTGAGATTGTTGATGAAGAACTCCACCGAGCCCGCCGAGCCGCGCAGGCTGCGGGTGCCGAGGCTCATCGTGCCGGTATTGCTCACCCGGCGCACGTCGCTCAGCCCGTAGAACTGCGCCATGTTGTCGAAGCTGATGTAATCCCGCCCGTCATGCTTGATCAGTTGCCAATCCACCGCGGCTGCTCCCGAGGCGAGGAAGCAGAGCGCAAAGAGGATTTTCAGGATTTGGCGCATGGAGGCGCGGAGGATAATCGAGAAGGGCTCGGAAGCAAGGCGGAATGGGGGGGCGCGGGCTCGAACGATCCAGCTCGAAATGGCACCGGGGGGATCGAAAGAGCGCGACCGTGGAGACGACCGGTGGTAAGCCGCGTTCAGTTGGCCAGGGTCTTCAGGCTCGCGCGGCAAAGGGCGATGAAGCCGGCCAATTCCTCCGCGTTGGGATAGAGTGGCGCGTTGGGAAGAGGTGGGCCGCTGGCAAACTCCCAGCGCGCGAGGGCGGCGAGGTATTCGTCGCGGGCGGTGGCGGGGATATCCACGATGGTGGCGCGGCTGGAAACGAGCGGAACATTGGCCAGCAAGCGGGCGAGACGCCCATTTCCGTCCGCGAAGGGGTGAATGCGCGCGAAGGTGGCATGCAGCCAGAGATAGTCCTCAAAAGGATCGCCGGCGCCCTCCCGACGCCGGTTGAATTCGGCGAGCCAGGTTTCCATAAGCGCAGGAACTTGCCGGGCGGCGGCGTAGTTGTCGTTCCAGCGCGACTTCCCATCGACGCGAACTTGGGTTCCATTGTCCTCGATTTTCCAGGTGCCGATGGGCTTTAAGCTGTCGACCGTGGAGCCTTGCATCAGGATCGTGTGAAGAGCGAAAAGGTCTTCCTTGGTGAACGCACGGTTTTCTCCGAGCCATTCAGCCACCTTCAGATTGGCCGCCGCCTGCGCCCTTGCGGCCGCAACTTCCTCTTGCGGGCGGTTGGCAATTTTTGCGTCGGGATCAGCCAGCGCCGCAGCGACTTCGGCTTCGGTTAACGTGTTCCCTTCGAGCGTGGTGGTGTTGTAGGTCCATCCTGGGCGGAGGCCGCGCAGCAACCCGGCGCGACATTCGGCGAGCGTGGCGAGGGCGCCTTTGAGACCGGGCGAGCCGAGGCGGGTGTAGATTTCGACCGCGCGGCGGGCGTGGGGCAGGGCCTCGACGGCTTTGCCCTGCCGCACCAAGGCTTGGGCGAGGTGGCGGCAGTCTGCGGCGATCGATTCCTGGCGGCCTACGCCCTTGGACAAGGGGAGGGCCTCGCGGGCAAGGGCCTCTGCGCCCAACCAGTCTCCCTGGTCGAGGGCGAGCTGAGCCAAGTTGCTGGTGCAGTAGGCCACGCCCTCGGCGTAATCGGCAGCGCGGGCCACGCGCAACGCCTCGCGATAATCGCGCTCGGCGCCGACGTAGTCGCCGGAGAGGCGCTCGGCGGAGGCGAGGGAGTTGAGGGCAATGGCCACATCGATGCTTTCCTGCGCGCGGGTGCGATGCAGTTCCAGCACCTCCTGGTAGGCGGCGATGGCGTCGGGGTAGTTGCCGATTAAATGGTGTCCGAACCCCCGCAAATGAATGGCGATGGCGCGCTCGCGATCGCCGGCGTGAGCGCGCTCCCAGTGTTTTGCGGCGCAATCGGCGCAGGCCAGCAGCGGCTCGGCTTGCTGCCGCAAGCGGTACACCCAGCCGGCCTGGTAGGCACGCCAGCCGGCGTCCAAATGATTGCCCGCTGCGAGCGCTTTGGCTTCCGCCTGCTGTGAGAGCGTGAGCCGTTCATCCCAGCGCCCGGTGAAATTGAGAAAGAACTGCAGCGCATCGCACAAGGTCTGGAGCCGCGGATTCGGGCCGGCGAGGAAGAGCGGCAAGGCGGGGGAGACGGTGGGCCAGGCGGCATCGAGCACCGGGAAGCGATCGTGTTTCTTGTAGCCGTTTTGTTTGATGAGCCGGTAGGCGCGCGCTTGGAGCCGGCGGGCGGTTTTGGCGACGGCGGCGGGGCGCTCGTGGCGCAGGAAGGCGGCGACCATCGGGACGATGGCGAATTCGCGGTCGGCGGAGGAGGCGGTGGCGAGGGCGCGGTTGGCGAGCGCTTTGAGGAGGGCGGGGGCTTGGGCGGAGGGGACGCGGGCGATTTGGGCGAGGGCGTCGACGGGGATGGGCTGGGCGGGATGGGTGAGGGCGGCGAGGAGACGGATTTCCTCGGGCGTGAGGGTGGCGACGACGTCGGCGAAGATGAAGGCGAGCGGGTCGTTGCCGGGCGGGCAGGTGCGGAGGTGGGCGAGGGCCTCGGTGAGGTTTCGGCACGCGCCGCGGCCGACCTGGCCGGCGACCCAGCGGAGGAGGAGGGCGTTGCCGTTCGTCTCCTGGTAAAGGACGATGCGCTCGGGCTCCCCGGAGCTGGCGAAGGCGGGAGAGTGCTGGGCGATTTCCTCCAGCATCCGCAGGGCGGAAGGCTGATCGAGCTTTTGCAGGCCGAGGGAGAGGAGGCGGCTGCCGGCGAACTCGCGGCTGGTGAGGAGCGCTTTGCAGCCGGCGGGGAGGAACTCGAGGGAGGTGAAGAGTTTGTCCTGCTCGGGGTCGGTGAGGGTTTCGAGGTTATCGAGCAGGAGGAGGACGCGCCGGCCCGCGAGGCTCTCTTGCAGGAGGCGGGCGCGCTCGGTTTCGGGCGCTTTCGGGATGTCGGAGAGACCGAGCCAGCGGGCGATTTCGCCGAGCATTTGCAGCCACGAGGAGACGGCAAATTCCCCCAGCTCGCGCTGGCGATGCTCTTCCTGCACGCGCTGCTTGAGCGAGACGAAGACGATGCGCTCGAAGTGCTCCGGCGGGCAGTCGTAGGCGGCGCGGACGGCGAGCGCGGTTTTGCCCAGACCGCCTTCGCCCTCGATGAGGGTGCCCCAGGTGCGGGAGTCCGGATGAAGGGCGCGGGCGATCTCCGCCAACTCGGTGTCGCGACCGAAGAAGGGCTGGAGGCGGGGGAGGTTGTTGGGGATGGCGGTGGTGAGGGGGGCGGGGGCGGAAGGGACGGGCTTGCGGTAGAAGTCCTCGGGGCGTCCTTCGATTTTGGCGAGGCGCTGGAGGATGGCTTCGGCGACTTCGTCTGCGGATTTGCCGTCCAAAGGGAAGTAAATGCAGCCGGCGGGGAGCTGGGCGAGCGTGGCCTTGCCGAAACGGCATGGGAGGACGGTCTCGTATTTGCGGGCGAGGAAGAGATCGTTGATTTTGAGGAGCTCCAAGCCGCACCAGTTCGAGGCGTCGTACCCTTCGGAGGCGACGAGGACGACGAGATCGGATTCTTTGACGAAGAGATCTGGCAGATAGAGGGCGGCGTCGACGCGGGAAATTTCCACCTGCCGTGCTCGATCGAAGAGGATGGTACCTTTGCCAAGCCGCGATTCCAGCAGGCCGGCGACTTTTCCGATGAAGTCGCGCACTTCTCCCGCGAAGGAGAAGGCGATGCGGAAACGCTTCGCGGGTATGCCTGCAGAGGGGGCCGATTCACTATCCACGTGTCGGGTGTGGCGGATTGGCGGCGCGCGGGCAAGCCTGCGCAGAGCTCGGCGCGCGGAATTCATCGCCCGCCCATGCCTGAACGGGGTGGTTACCCGAAGAGGGATTCGATGGGTTTGCCGAGGCCGTCGCGGGTGACGTAGAAGGGCCGCTGCTCGACTTCGTAGGCGAGGTCGGCGGGGATGCCGAGGGCGCGGTAGATGGTGGCGTGGAGGTCTTCGATGTTGACGGGGTCCTTGATCGCTTTGCAGGGGCGCTCGTCGGCGGTGACGCCGTGGACGTAGCCGCGCTTGATGCCGCCGCCGAAGAGCAGGACGCTGCCGGCTTCGGTGAAGTGGCGGTGCATGCCGTAGAATTTGAGGTCGTCGATTCGGTCGGGCGACTTGGGCTTGCTCGCGCACGCGGGCGGTTGTCTTTGCCTTCGATCATCATGTCGCGGCGAGAACTCGCTGGCGAGCACGATGAGCGTGCGGTCGAGCAGGCCGCGCTCTTCGAGATCGAGGACGAGCTGGGCGATGGGCGCGTCGATCATCTGTCTTCATGTTGGCGAGCGCGATCGTGGCCGTTCTCGTGCGTGTCCCAGTTGAGGAAGGGGATGTATTCCGTGGTGACTTCGATGAAGCGCGCGCCGACTTCCGCGAGGCGCCGCGCGAGCAGGCAGCCGAGGCCGAAGCGGCCGACGGTGGCGCGCTTCGTAGGAGCCGTCGCGGTTCGTGTTTGACGCCGGCGAGCTTGGCGGGATCGAAGCCGGCGGGCACGTATTTCGCGACGCTTTCCTTCGGCTCGAGCGAGAGGTCGAACGCCTTCGCCGCGGGCGAGCTGAGCAGGCGGTGCGCGTTGTCCATCGAGCGCAGGAAGGATTCGCGCTGGTAGGCGCTGCCGTGCTGGCCGATCGGGCTCGCCTCGAGCAGGCGGCGGTAGAACGTGTTGCGGTTCTCGAAGCGCGCCGGGCGTCATGCCGGCGGGCGGGCGCACGGCGGCGGCGGCATCCTGCGGGATAGGGAATATTGAACGGCCCGTATTCGCTGCCGAGGAAGCCGGCGGTGGTGAAGGCCTTCAGCTCCTCGCCTTCGCCGAGATCGAAGCGCTGGCCGATATTGATGAACGCGGGCACCGCGGGATCGCGCGGGCCGAGCGTGCGCGAGATGACGGCGCCGAGGTGCGGCGCGGCGACGGTCTGCGGCGGCACGTAGCCGGTGTGCCAGTGGTACTGATGCCGCGAGTGCAGGATGAAGCCGAGGTCGGCCGCCGATGCTGGTGCGGATGAGCGTGCCGCGATCCATCACCTTGGCCATGCGCTCGAGGCCCTGCGGAGAACTTGATGCCATCGACCGCGGTGGCGATCGCGGGGAAGGTGGAGAGGACGCCGTTCGGATCCATGCCTTTGGCAGAAGGGCGTGTAACGCTTCGGATCGAAGGTCTCGGTGTGCGCCATGCCGCCGGCCATCCAGAGGACGATCACGGTATCGGCCGTGGGCGCGATCTTCCTGCTTCCGGCTTCGCGTGCAGCCGCGGCGCGCCGGCGACGAGCGCGCCGAGCGTGGCGGCGGAGGCGGTCTTGAGGAAGTCGCGGCGGGGGAGAGGGGTCATGGGTAAATCAAAGAGCTTCCTTTGCAGATGTGCGGGCCTTGGGGAGCGCGGGCGCCTCGCCCGTTCGGTCCGGCGCCTCGCCGGATTGGCCGAACCTGTTGGCGCGCGGGGTTCGCGAAAAGTGTCGCCGGTGTCGGAGCTAGCAAAACGTGCGTCTCTCCCTTGCTCGATGGCTTTGGCGGGGCGCCAAAGCCGGCGGGCGGGGCGCCCGCGCTCCCCAAGGCCCGCATTTCGTGTGTGCGGCCGATCTTGTTACGTTCAGGCGTGTTCATTCGATGAATTGAAACTCCGGCAGATGCAGCACCGACCAGAGCAGGTCGGCGACGTTTTCGGCGGTGACAGGCGAGCCGAGCGTGTCGGCGGCGATCTTCATTTCCTCCGGGGTGGGCGAGCGGGAAAGGGCGTGGCGGTAGATCCGCTCGAAGAGCGGGGCGAGCTCCACCGGCTGGGGGGCGAGACGCTTCGCGCCGCCGGTGATTTGCGTGGCGAGGGTGGAGCCGTTCGTGAGCTCCAGCGCCTGGATGGTGGTGGCGGCGGTCGGGCGCGCGGGGGTGACGATCTCGCGGTTCGGGCGATCCATGGCCATTTGCAGCGGGTCGGAGGCGACCATCGCCGCGCGGATGCGCTCGGAGAGGGCCGCGGTGCTCACGGCCGAGCGCAATGCGGCGCCAAGCTGCACCGGCAGGTTTGCGAAGTCTTTGCGGCGGAGCGGCTCCAGTCCGGGTCCCTCATCCACGGGCGGCTGATTTTCCGGGAGCAGCGTCGTTTTCGCCCAGTTCGCATCGGCGAGATCGGGCGCGGACCAGCGCCCTTCCGGCGCCCGGCGGGCGAGCCAGGTCTCATCCGAAAGAATCTCGGTGAAGCGGTCGCCGGCCCGCGCGCGGATGTAGCAGGCGAAGCCGGGATTCTTGTTCAGATGATGCTGCGAGGCGGGAAATTGCCGGCTCTCGATGTCGTTCATCTGCTTCTCCGTGTGGCTGTCGATGGCGACCGCGATGACGTTTTCGCCCGCCTTCAGGTGCGGGGTGAAATCGTAGAGGCGCACGCGATTGTTGCGCGCGCCATCGGCCATCTTTTGCTTCACCGGCATCCCATTCACCTGCACCTCGAAGATCTGGCTCGCGGCGAGCGTGGCGTAGGCGAGCGACGGCTTCGCCTCCAGCGTGAAATGCTTGCGAAAGACCACCTTGTGCCGCGCCACCTCATGGTACGTGCCGGCCCACGCCGCCACGCTGGCGGCATCCTGCGCGGCCGCCTGCGCTTCGGCCGCGGCCGCGGGCGCCTTCGGATCGCCGGCCTCGATGAGCTGCTGCGCTTTGGTCAGCTTCGCCTGCGCGGTGTCGGCGCGCGCTTTCGCCACGCGCCAGGCGATGCGCTGCGGCGCGCTCGAGAGCGGCTCGCCGGTCCAAACCCAGCGTGGCATTTTCACCTGGCCGAGCTTGCCCGCCGCGGTGAGATCGAATTCCAGGCTGGAGGGGAGCGGCGCCCACTGCGCGGTGAGCGCGCTCACCGCATCGGCAAACTGCTCCGCGCTGAGCCGGCGCGTGATCGGCCCGCGAAACACGTAGGGCTCCTTCGGGCCGGGCGCTTCCACCGCGGGCATCTGATAGGCGCGCGAGGTCATGATCACCTCCAGCGTGTGGCGGAGGTCGTACCCGTGCGCGGCGAAATCTTCCGCGAGCCAATCGAGCAGCTCCGGCGACCACGCGGGCTGGTCCATGTCGTCGAGCGGCTCCACCAGCGAGCGGCCGAACAGCCGCGCCCAAAAGCGGTTCACCAGCGTGCGGCTGAGGCGGCCGTTTTGCGGCGCGGTGATGAGCGCGGCCAGCTTCGCCTGCCGCTCGGTGCGCGAAACATTCTGCGGCACCTCGCCGAGCGCCGGGTAAAGAAAGCGCGTTGCGGCCTGCTGGCCCGTCGGCTTGTCGCAATGGATCAGCTCCATGCTGGTCTCCGAAAAAATCGCGGCCATGCCGTACGCATCGGCCAGCGACCAATCGTTCACGAACGAGTCGTGGCACGAAGCGCATTTCAAATTAATGCCCATGAACACTTGCGAAACGCTCTGCGCGGCCTGCATGGGCGGCGCCATCGCCGCCGGCACCGTGCCGCGCCAAATGATGCCCGCGGAGAAGCCCAGCGATTGCGCGTTCGGATTGATCAGCTCCGCCACGAAGCGGTCGTACGGCTTGTTCGCGACGAGCGCGTTGTACAGCCACTCGGAAATCTGCCGCCGGCCGCCGTCGATGAAGCCGGTGCCCTTGTAATCGTTGCGCAGCAGGTCATTCCAAAACGCGAGCCAGTGCTCGGCGTAGCCGCGATGATCCACCAGAAGCTGCCGCACCAGCTTCGCGCGCTTGTCCGGCGCGTGATCGGCCAGAAACGCCTCGAGCTGCACGGGTGTCGGCAGCAGCCCCACCGCATCGAGGTAAGCACGCCGGGCGAAGCGCGCGTCGTCGACCGGCCAGGCGGGCGTAATCTTGTGCTGGCTGAAATAGCGCGAGAGCAGCCGGTCCACCGGGTTCGCCTCGGGCGACTCCGGCAGCTCCACTTTGCGCGGCTGCAGGTTATTTGGCTCCGGTTTGGCAAAGGTAATTTCCGCCGGCCAGCGCGCGCCCTGATCGATCCACGCCCGCAGCAGCCCGACCTGCGCGGGCGTCCACTTCGTGCCCTTCTTCGGCATCATGTTATCGGGATCGAGCCCCGACACCATCTCCACCGCGAGGCTCTCCGCGCTCTTGCCGATCACGGCCGCCGGCCCGCTCTCGCCGCCTTTCAGAAAAGTGGCGCGCGTCTCCAGCGAAAGCCCGCCCTTATCCTTCCCCTTCGCGTGGCACTTGATGCAACTCGCCTCCAGCAGCGGCTTGATCTCCTTCACGAAATCGACCGCGTGCGCCGCGGGCGGCGGGAGCTTGGCCACCTCGGCCGGCGGGAGCGCGAACGCCGCGCCGGCGCTCGCTAAAAGGCTGATGATCAGGCGGCTGGACATGGCGGGGGTGTAGATGAATGTAGCACAGCGCGTGCTGCCGGGTCCACTCGCGCGAGAGTGGCAGCCGCGCCCTCCCCTTGCATTTCCATCCTCCGGCCCTAACGTTCCCCGATCCACATGGCCCAAGATCAGAGTATTGAAGCGGCGCGCGCGCGCATTCAGCGGTTGGTGGAGGAAATCGCGGCGCTCTCCCGCAAGGAGATGCGCAGCGAAGAGTACTTCCAGGAATTTCTCGTCCGCGCGGTGCAGGCGACCGATGCGCGGGGCGGCGCGGTGTGGCTGGTGGCGCAGCGGCCGGGCGATGGCAAGGCGGAGTTTCAGCTCGCGGCGCAGGTGGAATTCGAGTCGTCGCTTTTCCACTCGAACGAAGCGCAGCACGCCTACCTGCTGCGGCAGATGGCGGAGTCGGTCCAGGGCAAAAAGGCGATCGTGGCCCCTCCGGAGCCCGCCGCCCCGGATCCGAGCTCGCTCGAGGCGCAGATGGCGCAGATGCAGGGGAGCCAGCTCCCGGCGACCACCGGCAACAAGACACCCTACCCGTTTTTCCACCTGCCGCTCACCCTGAAAGACCAGGTGATGGGCGTGCTGCAGGTGTGGCTCCAGCCGTACGTGACGCAGGCGAACTACGCCGAATTCGTCACCTTTCTCGGCACGCTGGCCAGCAATGTGGAGCAGCATTTCCACTCCCGGCGGCTGGGCAACCTGGTGCTGGAAAACCAGCGGCTCCAGCAGGTGCTGAAATTCACGGGCGATGTGGCCGGCTCGCTCGATCCGCAGGAGGTGGCGCGCCTCTCGGCCAGCTACGGCCGCGACCTGATCGGCTGCGAGCGCTGCTCGGTGCTCACGCTCCGCGGCGACCGCTGGAACGTGGACGCCATCTCCGGCCAGGAGGTCGTGGAAAGGAAGAGCTCCATGGTGAAGGCGATGGCCGCTTTCGTGGGCGTGCACGCCCGGCCGGAAGCGTTCAAGAAATCCGAAATCGATCCCCGCACCGGCACGGCGACGATTCGGCACGAGCTGGTGATCTTGAGCAAAAAGAACCTGCTCGCGCTCGCGGAGGCCGCCAATGGCGCGAGCACGCACACCGAGGCGCTCGCCGGCGCCCCGGAGGCCGCCCCGCGCGCGCCGACCGATTCCGCCGACATCGCGTACTTCGAGCACTCGCACGTGATCTCCGCGGCGATCGCCCCGATGTTCGACAAGGAGCAGGAGCTGGTCGGCGCGTTTTTCGCCGAGAGCACCACGGAAGGCTTCTTCGAATCGCCCGGCGGCAAGGATAGCAGCGGCGCCCAGCGGCTCACCGAATGGCTGGCGCTCCACACCGGCAAGGCGCTCCAGGCGGCGCAGGATTATCGCACGCTGCCCTTTCTCAGCGTCTCCAGCCGGCTGCGCGCCAGCCATCATGCGCTCACCGGCCGCCGCAAAGGCCGCGTGCTTTTCCGCACCGGGCTGTTCCTGCTGATCCTCGCGGGCATCGCGCTCTACCCGAAGATGATCCAGGTGGACGGCAACTGCACCCTCATCCCGCAGGTGCGGGCGGCGATCGTTTCCGAGGTGGGCGGGCGCGTGGAGAAGGTGCTCGCCCGCGAGGGAGTCCACGTCGCCAAAGACCAGCCCATCGCCCAGTTGGATACCAAGCGGCTCGAGATCGAGCTGGAAGGCTCCCGCCAGGAGCGTTTCCGCGCGCTGGCCGAGGCGGACCGCTACCGCGGTCTCGGCGACGAGGCCCAGGCGAACGTGGCCGCGCTTTCCGCGGTGATTTCCGAAAAGAACGCCGAAAAGCTGCAAAAAGACATCGCTGCCGCCACCTTGCGCAGCCCGATCGATGGGATCGTGCTCACCAAGGACCTGGAGCTGCACGCGGGCGAATTCATTCAGCCCGGCAGCCCCTTCGCGGAGGTCGCCGCGCTCACCGCGTGGGAGCTGCAGGTGGAGGTGAACGAGAAAAAAGTCGGCAAGCTCGAAAAGGAGATGGCGGACAAGGGCCGGCCGCTCCCGGTCAATTACATCCTCTACAGCCAGAGCGCCCACAAGCTGAGCGCGAACCTCGAGAGCATGCAGCAGATCAGCGCCATGGCCTACCCGCGCGAGGCGGAGAATGTCTTCATCGTCACCCTGCCGAGGATCGAGGCGCCGGCCGATCTGAAGAACGATTTCCGCCCCGGCCTCACCGGCCGCGCCAAGATCGACCTGCACCGCGAGCCGCTCATCGTCTGGTTTGGAAAGGGTGTGGCGGATTGGGTGCGGCTGAAGTTTATTCACTAAACCCGCGCCCCGCGGCCCAGCCCCTTTACCTGCCATGTCCAAATCGCTCTCCCGCGCCCTCGTCTTCTCGCTGCTCGCCGCCGCACCGCTCCTCGCCCAGGATGTGCAGGGGCTTGCCCAGCCCTTCAAGACCGTCATCGTCTCCTCGCCCGTCCTTCAGGAGGTGATCGAAAAACTGCTCGTGGAAGAGGGCGATAGCGTCGCCTTCGAGCAGCCGATCGTGCAGCTTCGCAACGAGCGCGAACAACTGGAGCTGCAGCTCTTTGAGCAATCCGTCGTCCTCGCCGAGTTCACCGCGCAAGGCCATCGCCGGCTGGCCAGCGACAACATGGGCAGCAAGGAACAAGCGCTCAAGTCCGAGACCGAGCTCAAGCTCACGAAAATCCGCCTCGAGCAGGCCAAAGTGGCGCTGAAGGAAAAAACCATCCGCTCGCCCCTCGCCGGCATCGTCGTGAAAAAGCACAAGGAGTCTGGCGAGTCCGTCGACCGCGCCGAGAAAATCCTGGAGATCGTGAACATCGATCAGCTCAACGTGCAATTCTACCTCGACCCCAAATTCCTTCAGCTCGTGCACGACGATCAGCCCATCGCCGTCCGTTTCCCCGAGATGAAAGGCGCCAGCATCACCGGCAAAATCTCCTTCATCGATCCGCGCATCGACGCCAGCAGCGGCCTCTTCCGCGTCAAAGTCCTGATCGAAAACGCCGACCGCAAAGTGAAGGCGGGCATGAAGGCCACCGCCGATTTTTCGAAGAAGGCCGGCTAAGCTGGTTCGGCAATAGAACCCTGTTCCAGATTCAGGATGAACATGACCTGCTGACTTGGGACCGCCCAACGCGGGTGCGGAGGGCCTTGGCTCCGGTCGGCATATGACTCATTAGAGAACATAGCGATATATGTCGACCGAACCATGATTTCCTTCGCAAGACCCCGGCCTCTCTCTCGCACGCGATGAGGAAGTTGACACGATTTGAGATTGTTTGGGGAGTGGTGGTGCTGGCTGTTCTTTACATCGCGATTACTGCCGTCACTTTTCTCGTGCCGTTCCTCGTCATTTTTGGAGTCGTTACGCTTGCTACCGATTTCACTTTTCAGACCCGACTGGCCATCGCTGGCATTGGCGCGGGTGGCCTTCTTGGCATTCTTGAGTCATTCGGCGATTATCGCGAGTGGCGGAAGCGAGTTACAGCTCGGAGGAGTTCAGATGATTGATATGTGGGGGCGCCGGAGTATTTCACCGAATGCAAAGATTGGTAGCAAACTCAACCCACATGTCGCCTCACGAAGCCGGCAGCATGATACCGGCTTGAGCCGCTCACGAAAGATGCCCAGCCGTGCTGATCGATCCGAGAATGAGCCGCCTCCGGCGACGTCCGCCCCATCCACCTTTCATCGTTGCCTCCGCCACCGGTGCGGGAGCAGGCTCCGGGCTGCGTAATCAAACCCCTGTATCCCCATTACCATGAACATGAATGCCCCCACCACCAGGCGTGCCTTTCTCGGCAGCGCCGCCGCGGCTGCGGCTTTTCTCGCTTGTCGGCCACGCGCCTTCGCAGCCACCAAGCCCAACTCCGTCTTCAACGGCGTGCGCATCGGGTGCATCACCTACAGCTACCGCAGCATGGCCACCACCGCCGAGGAAACGCTCAAGGCGCTGCTCGAGGATGGCATCAGCGAGGTGGAGTTGATGGGCGGGTCGATCCAGCTTTTTGCCGGGATCCCCGGCGGGAAGGCGAAAGGGAAGGATGCTTTGACGGAGCCGCCTCCGCCTGAGCCGACGGACGCGCAGCGCGAGGCGCAACTGGCGAAGTGCCGCGAGTTGCGGAAGATGTACAACGACGCCGGCGTGAACATTCACATCCACAAGATGGGCTTTGGCCCGTCGGATGAGGAGATCGAATTCAGCTTCCTGGTGGCCAAGGCGCTCGGCTGCGTCGGCGTCACCACGGAGCGCAACGAGACGCTCGCCAGGCGCGTCGCGCCGTTCGCCGATAAGCACAAGATCTGGGTCGGCTTCCACAATCACACGAACAACTACCCGATCCTGGACAAGCCTGATCCGATCCTCGAGCTGAGCCCTTACATCGGCTTCAATTTCGACATCGGGCACTATGTCGCCGGGAGCAAAGGGCTGTCGCCGATTCCCGTGCTCGAGAAATACCACGACCGCATCGTGAGCCTGCACCTGAAGGACCGGACCGCTGATGGCGGCAACGTCCCGTGGGGAGAAGGCCAGACCCCGATCAAGGAAGTGCTTCAGTTGATGCGGAAGGAGAAGTGGACGTTCCCCGCAGAGATCGAGCTGGAATACAAGATTCCGGAAGGCTCCAACGCGGTCGCCGAAGTGGCCAAGTGCGTGCAGTACTGCAAAGCGGCGCTCGCCTGAGCCAACCACCGGCTGCGGGGCGTTTGGAAAAGGCCCCACTGAAGAACCGGCTCCGGCCACTGGCGCCATTTCACCCGGTTGGACGCAGCCATGCAGTTTGACGTTTCAACGCCGGAAGGGGATCGCACTTGGCTGCACCCTGTGGTTTGATCGGCATTGCCCGCTGCCCCCATGAACTTTCTCCGGATCGAACGCCTTTTTTTCGCGCTCGTTTTTGCCTGCGGACTCGCCGTCGCGCGCGCCGGGGAGCCGCTTCCGCAGACGGTCGAGTTCAACCGCGACATCCGGCCCATCCTTTCCGACACCTGTTTCCAGTGCCACGGCCCGGACAAGGCCAAGCGCAAGGCGGACCTGCGCCTCGATCTCGAAGGCCAGCGCGAAGGCGAAGCTCGACGACCACTTCGCCATCGTGCCCGGCCAACCGGAGAAGAGCGAGCTGATCCGCCGCATCACGACGGACGATGCCGACGACCGCATGCCGCCCGCCGAGTCGGCACGACAGCTCACGCCGCGGCAGATCGAGCTGTTGCGCCGCTGGATCGAGCAAGGCGCGCAATGGGAGGCGCACTGGTCGTTCATCGCGCCGCAGACGGCCCGAACTGCCGCGCGTGAAGAATGCCAGTTGGGTCGCGGAATCCCGATGGACAATTTCATCCTCGCCCGCCTGGAGCGCGAAGGGCTTGCACCCCTCGCCGGAGGCCGACCGCGCGGCGCTCATCCGCCGCGTCTCGCTCGATCTGACCGGTCTGCCGCCGACGCCCGCGGAGGTGGACGCCTTTCTCGCCGACACTTCGCCGCAGGCGTATGAGCGCGTGGTGGATCGCCTGCTGGCGTCGCCGCGCTACGGCGAGCGCATGGCCAGCCGCTGGCTCGACGCGGCGCGCTACGCGGACACGAGCGGCTACCAGAGCGACGGCGAGCGCTCGATGTGGCGCTGGCGCGACTGGGTGATCGACGCCTTCAACCGCAACCTGCCGTTCGACCAGTTCACCATCGAGCAGCTCGCCGGCGACCTGCTGCCCGGCGCGACACGCCGAACAGCGCATCGCCACCGGCTTCAACCGCAACCACCGCGGCAACGCCGAGGGCGGCATCGTGCCCGGAGGAATATGCGGCCGAGTACGTCGTGGACCGCGTGGACACGACCGCGACCGTGTGGCTCGGCCTGACGATGGGCTGCGCGCGCTGCCACGATCACAAATACGATCCCGTCACCCAGCGCGAATTCTACGAGGTCTTCGCCTTCTTCAACAACGTCCCGGAGAAGGGCCGCGCCATCAAGATCGGCAACTCGCCGCCCAGTCGCTCACGGCGCCCACGGAAGCGCAGGAGCGGGAGCTGGCGAAGCTCGAAGCGCAGCTCGCCGCGGCCGAAGCGCACTTGCGCGAACTGCGAGCCGCAAATCGCGGCCGCGCAGACGGCGTGGGAGAAGACGCTCGCCGCCGCGCCAGCGGTTGCCGTGGACGGTGACGAACAGGCTTGCAAGCGCGTTACGAATTGGACGGCAAGCTGGCGAGCACCTTCGGCACAAAACGGCCGGCAAAGTTTGAAGGCGGCGAGGACGCTTTTCGCGGCAGGGCGCGGCGCGGCGGCGGCGGCGTTCGACGGGAAGCGATTCATCAACTGCGGCGATGTGGGCGACTTTGGCTTCTTCGACAAGTTCACGCTGGCGGCGTGGATTCAGCCGCGCGGCACGGACGGCGGCGCGATCCTCTCGCGCATGGTCGAGCAGCCCGAGGATTCCGCCTTCGCCTCCGACTCCGAGGGTTACAGCGTGCATCTCAAGGACGGCCGGCTCCAGGTCCATCTCACCAAGCGCTGGCTCGACGATGCGTTGCGCGTGGAGACCGAGGCCACGCTCGACGCCGGAGCGCTGGCACCATGTGACCGTCGTCTACGACGGCTCGCGCCTGGCGTCGGGCGTGAAGATTTTCGTCAACGGCGAGCCGCAGAAGACTGCGCGTGCTGCTCGATCAGTTGAACCAGACTTTCCAGACGAAACAGCCGCTGCGCATCGGCGCCGGCGGCGGGCCGGCGAACCGTTTCCACGGGCTGATCAGCGACGTGCGCGTGTATGGCCGCGCGCTGTCGGCGGAGGAAGTCGGCATCATCGCCACGGCGGAGAGCGTGACGGAACTGGCCGCGATTCCCGCCGCGCAGCGCACCGAGCGGCAAGCGGCGAAGCTCCGCGCCTGCTTCCTCGCGGAGCACGCGCCCGCGCCGCTGCGCGAGGCGCAAGCGAATGCCGCGGACTTGCGCGACGGCGCGCGCGAAGCTCGTGCGAGAGCCTGCCGACGGTGATGGTGATGGAGGAGATGGCGCAAGCCGCGCGAGACGTTCGTGCTGAAGCGCGGCGAGTACGACAAGCGCGGCGAGCGGGTCACGCCCGGCGTGCCCGCGAGCCTGCCGCCGCTGCCCGCGGACGCGCCGCGCAACCGGCTCGGCTTCGCGCACTGGCTGGTCGATCCCGCGAATCCGCTCACGGCGCGCGTGGCGGTGAATCACCTGTGGCAGATGCTCTTCGGCACCGGGCTGGTGAAGACTGCGGAGGACTTCGGCTCGCAGGGCGAACCGCCGAGCCATCCGGAGCTGCTCGACTGGCTCGCGACGGAGTTCATCCGCACGGGCTGGGACGTGAAGCGATTGCTCAAGACGCTGGTGATGAGCGCGACCTACCGGCAATCCTCGCGCGCTGCACGCCCGAGTTGCTCGCGCGCGACCCGGAGAACCGCCTGCTCGCGCGCGGCCCGCGGGTGCGCTTGCCGGCCGAGATGATCCGCGACCAGGCGCTCGCCGTCGAGCGGCCTGCTCGTGGGCGAGATCGGCGGCCCGTCGGTGAAGCCGTATCAGCCGAAGGGCCTGTGGAAGGAATTGAGCGGCACCGACTACGAGCCGGACCACGGCGAGAAGCTGTGGCGCCGCAGCCTCTACACCTTCTGGAAGCGCACCAGCCCGCAGCCGACGATGATGACCTTCGACGCCGCCGGCCGCGAGATGTGCTTGGTGCGGCCGAGCCGCACGAGCACGCCGTTGCAGGCGCTGGCGCTGATGAACGACGTCACCTTCGTGGAGGCGGCGCGCTGTCTCGCCCAACGCGTGATGCGCGAAGCCGGCACGACGCCGGAAGAGCGCGTGCGCCTGGCTTTCCGCCTCGTGCTCATCCGCGCGCCAAAGGCCGCGGAGTTGAAGGTGCTGCTCGATAACCTGAACGACCACCTCGCGCGCTTCCGCGCCGATGCCGAAGGCGGCGCAGTCGCTCGTCAGCGCAGGCGAGTCGCCGCGTGACGCGAGCGCTCGACGCAGCGCGAACTGGCGGCGTACACCGCGGTGGCCGGGTTGATCCTGAACCTCGACGAAGCCATCACCAAACAATGATGACGCCGCCATGAACCCGCTGCTCGATCATCGCCTGCTCATGCACCCGCCGGCATTTCTTCGGGCGCCTCGGCCTCGGCGCGACGGCGCTCGCGGCGTTGTCGAATGAGGAGTCGATCGCGCGCCGACGCGGCCACGGGCGGCCTGCCGGGCCTGCCGCATTTTGCGGCCGAAGGCCAAGCGCGTCATCTACCTGTTCCAGTCGGGCGCGCCGTCGCAGATCGATTTGTTCGATCACAAGCCGCAGCTCGCCGAGCGGCATGGCACGGATCTGCCGGATTCGATCCGCCAGGGCCAGCGGCTCACGGGCATGACGGCGACGCAGGAGCACTTTCCCATCGCGCCGTCGCGTTTTCGTTTCGCGCAGCACGGCCGCAGCGGCGCGTGGTTGAGCGAGCTGCTGCCGCACACCGCCGCGCGTGGCGGACGAGCTGTGCTTCATCAAGACGATGCACACCGAGGCGATCAATCACGACCCGGCCATCACCTTTTTCCAGACCGGCGCGCAGCTCGCGGGGCGGCCGAGCATCGGCTCGTGGCTCAGCTACGGGCTCGGCAGCGAGAACCGCGATCTGCCGGCTTTCGTGGCGCTGCTCTCGAATGGCACCGGCAATCCGAACGACCAGCCGCTCTACGATCGCCTGTGGAGCAGCGGCTTTCTGCCCACGACGCACCAGGGCATCAAGTTCCGCTCGGCCGGCGATCCGGTGCTGTTCCTCTCCAATCCCGCTGGATTCGAGCCGCACGGCGCGCCGGCGGATGCTCGATGATCTCGCGCAAGCTGAACCAGATGCAGCTCGCGGAATTCGGCGACCCGGAAATCGCCACGCGCATCGCGCAATACGAGCTGGCGTATCGGATGCAGACGAGCGTGCCGGAGCTGACCGATGTCTCCGGCGAACCGGCCAGCGCTTTCGAGCTCTACGGCCCCGAGGCGCGCAAGCCGGGAACCTTTGCGGCGAATTGCCTGCTCGCGCGGCGGCTCGCGGAACGCGGCGTGCGCTTCATCCAGCTTTTCCATCGCGGCTGGGACCAGCACACGAAGCTGCCGACCCAACTCGCCCGGCCAATGCCGCGACACCGACCAGCCGAGCGCCGGCGCTCATCCAGGATCTGAAGCAGCGCGGCCTGCTCGACGACACGCTCGTCGTGTGGGGCGGCGAGTTCGGCCGCACCGTTTACTGCCAGGGCCGGCTCACCAAGGAGGATTACGGGCGCGACCATCATCCGCGATGCTTCACCATCTGGCTCGCCGGCGGCGGCATCCGGCCGGGCATGACCTTCGGCGAGACGGATGATTTCGGCTACAATATCGCGCGCGACCCCGTGCACGTTCACGACCTGCACGCCACGCTGCTCCATTGCCTCGGGCATCGACCACACCCGGCTGACGTTCAAATTCCAGGGCCGCCATCATCGTCTTACCGACGTGCATGGCAATGTGGTGAAGCCCATCCTCGCCTAGCCCGAAGGCGAATTCGGTTGCGGCTCCGCGCCCGTCTCAATTCCCCCAAGACTCGGCTGTGAAATCGATTATTATCCCCCGTGCTTTCGGCCCCTCACTTTCGCTTCCTCCTACTCCTGCCGCTCTCGCTCGCCGCGGCTCCGGTCGATTTCACCCGCGAAATCCAGCCCATCCTGTCTGAGCACTGCACCCACTGCCACGGGTCCGATGAAAAGTCCCGCAAGAGCGGCCTTCGCCTCGATGTCCGCGAAGCGGCGCTCAAGGGTGGCGAGGCCGACGGCCCCGCGATCGTCCCCGGCGAGCCTGAAAAGAGCGCGCTTATCGCCCGAATCTCCTCCCACGAGCGCGAGGAGATCATGCCGCCGCCGAAGGAGAAGAAGCCCCTCTCCGCGACCCACACGGAACTCCTGAAGCGCTGGATCGCCGAAGGCGCGAACTACGCGAAGCATTGGGGCTTCGAGCCGCCGAAGAAAGCTGGCACGGCTCCCGGCGAAAACCCGATCGATTCCCTCGTCAGGACGAAGCTGGCCTCCCTCAATCTCCCGCAGAGCCCGCGTGCCGAGGCCGCGACGCTCTGTCGCCGCCTTCACCTCGACCTCACCGGCCTGCCGCCCTCTCCGGCCGAGGTCTCCGCCTTTGAGCAAGCCTCCGCCGCCGACCCGCAGGCCGCCGTGACCGCGCTCGTCTCCAAGCTCCTCACGTCGCCACGCTACGGCGAGCGCTGGGCTCGCACCTGGCTCGATGCCGCCCGCTTTGCCGATAGCAATGGTTTCGAGAAGGATCTCCCGCGCGAGCAGTGGGCGTGGCGCGACTGGGTCATTAACGCGTTCAACTCCGATCTCCCTTACGATCGCTTTCTCACCGAGCAACTCGCGGGGGATCTCCTGCCCAACCGTACCCAGGAGCAAATCGTCGCCACGGGCTTCCTGCGCAATAGCATGGTCAATGAAGAGGGCGCGATCGTCCCCGAGCAGTTCCGCATGGACGAAATGTTCGACCGCATGGACTGCCTCGGCAAAGCCGTCCTCGGACTCAGCATCCAGTGCGCTCAATGCCATTCGCATAAATTCGATCCGCTCTCGCAGGACGAGTATTTTGGCATCTTCGCTTTCTTCAACAACACCTACGAAGCCCAGTCGTGGGTCTATACCGCCGCGCAGCAAAAGCAGATCGCCGAGCTCACCAAGGCCATTGAAACCGCCGAGCGCACCTGGAAGGAAAAGCGCCCGCAGTGGACCCAAGAGCTCGCCGCTTGGGAAAAGACCATCGCCGCCAAACAGCCGGAGTGGACCGCCCTGAAAGCCACCGACCTCGGCAGCAGCAGCGGCCTCAATCACCCGACGCAGGAGACCGATCTCTCCATTCTCTCCCAAGGCCATCCCACCACGCGCGGCGATATCTACGCGATTTTCGAGGGCGATTGGAAAGGCGTCACTGGCCTGCGTCTCGAGGCGCTCACCCACCGCGATCTTCCATTCAACGGACCCGGCCGCAGCCTTTTCGGCACGTGGGCCATCAGCGAGCTCGTGGCACAGGTGCAGCAGCCCGGATCCGACAAGTGGGAGCCGCTGAAGTTGGTCAATGCCTCGGCCGATTTCGCGGAACCCGAGGACCGGCTCGAGGACGAGTGGAAAGCTACCTTTGACAAAACGAACAAACGCCTCCGCGGCCCCGCGAAATTCCTCATCGATGGCAACGACGATACCGCCTGGCGCGGCGATCGTGGTCCCGGCCTGCGCAACCAGGAGGATGCCGCGGTCGTCCAGTTTGAAAAACCGCTCGATCTGCCCGCCGGCTCGAAACTGAAACTCTTCCTCCGCTTTTATCATAGCGGCGACGACAACGGCCGGCACAATACCATGCTCGGGCGTAGCCGCATCAGCACCACCACCGCACCGGCGCCGGCCGCCCAGCCCATCGATCACGCCGCCATCCTCGCACTCGAGGCCGGCTGCGAGGATTGCCGCAGCCCCGAGCAAAACCACGCGCTCTTCACCGCCTGGCGCAAAACGCTCCCCGGCGCCAAGCCGCTGAATGACCAAATCGCCGCCGAGTGGAAGAAATTCCCCGCCGCCCCCACCTCCGTCCTGCACCTCGCCGAACGCTCCAAGACCGAAGCCCGTCCCACGCAGTTACTCGATCGCGGCGCATGGGATAAGCCGCTGCAAATCGTCGCCCCGCACACGCCGGCCGCGCTTCCCGCTCTCGCCAAAGCCGGCGCGGCGCCTGATCGCCTCGCCTTGGCGAAGTGGCTCACCGATCGCCGCTCGCCGCTCACCGCCCGCGTTGCAGTCAACCGCGTCTGGCAAACCATCTTCGGCAGCGGCCTCGTGGAAACCTCTGAGGATTTCGGCACCCGCACCGCCGCCCCGGAGCACCAGGAGCTGCTCGACTGGCTTTCTGTGGATTTCATGGACCACGGCTGGAGCCACAAGCAGCTCATCCAAACCATCCTCACCAGCGCCACCTACGCGCAATCCGCCAAGGCCACTCCCGCGCAGCTCGAGCGCGATCCCCGGAACCGCCTCCTCGCCCGCGGACCACGGTTTCGCCTGGAGGCCGAGGTCATCCGCGACACCGCGCTCACGATCGCCGGTCTCCTTTCGCCAAAGGTCGGCGGCCCCAGCATCTTCCCGCCGGTCCCGCAGAGCGTCCTCGATTACAACTACACCAAGCCCGCCTATTGGGCTCCGCCCACCGGCCCCGATCGCTACGCCCGCGCGCTCTACGTCTTCCGCAAGCGTTCCATGCCCGATCCCGTGCTCAGCAGCTTCGACGCGCCCAATGGGGATTTCTCCTGTGCGCGCCGCGGCCGCTCGAATACCCCGCTCTCGGCTCTCACCAGCCTGAACGAAACCGTCTTCGTTGAAGCCGCCCAAGCCTTGGCCCAGCGCCTCCTCCGCGAGGGCGGCGCCGATGATGCCGCCCGCGCCGCCTACGCCTATCGGCTCTGCACCGCGCGCTCCATCAAGCCCGCCGAGCTCACCCGCATTCTCCAGCTCCTCCAGGAAACTCGCGCTCGCTTGAAACAGGGCGAGTTGAAAGCCAACTCCATCGCCTTCTCTTCCCTCACCAAACTCGAAACTCTGCCCGCCGACGCCACCCCCAACGACCTCGCCGCGTGGACGATCGTTTCCCGCGTCCTCCTCAATCTGGACGAGACGCTTACGAAGGGGTAGGGCGGAAGTATGAAGTGTAGAGTGTAAAGTATTGAGGAATCTCGAGTTATGAGTGACAATATGAGTAAGGGATTTGCGCGGGAGTTTACGGATTTGATTGTTTATCGGAAGACTCGCAAGCTGGCGCACCGAGTTTTCGCCATTTCCGCCCGCTTTCCGCGGGAGGAAACATACTCTCTGACCGACCAATGCAGGCGCGCATCGCGCAGCATCGGTGGGCAAATCGCAGAGGCGTGGGCCAAGCGGCGATATCCAAAACACTTCGCGAGCAAAATCAGCGACGCGAACGGTGAGCAGTTGGAAACCAAACACTGGATTCTGACAGCCTTCGACAGCCGGTACATTAGTCGTGAAGAAGCACACGCGCTCGGCAGCCTCGCGCAAGAGATCGGTCACATGTTACGGGACATGGAACTTAAAGCAGAATCATTCTGCGGCGACGACTATTCTCCTGTCATTCGCGAAGAGCCGAGTTGGGAGTCCGTTCTCGAGTCCTTTTGTGTTCCACCCGACGACCCACTGAATTTGGAACCAGAACCACTTCATACTCCAAACTCTACACTTTATACTTAGTCATGCGCTCCCCTCCCAATCTGCAACAAAAACTCGCCTTCGCCATCACCCGTCGCTGGTTCCTCCGCGACTGCGGTCTCGGCCTCGCCGGCATCGCGGTCAATTCCCTCCTCGCCCGCGAGGGCTTCGCGAGTGGCGCCACCCAGGGGCCGCATTTCGCACCGAAGGCCAAACGCGTCATCTATCTCTTTCAGGCCGGCGCGCCCAGCCAGCTCGAGCTCTTCGACCCGAAGCCCGAGCTCACCAAGCGCGACGGACAGCTCCCTCCCCCCGAGCTTTTGAAAGGGTACCGCGCCGCTTTCATCAAGCCCAACTCCGCGCTCCTCGGCCCAAAGTACAAGTTCGCGAAGCACGGCCAGAGCGGGATCGATTTCAGCGAGCTTCTCCCGCAAATCGGCCAGCTTGCCGATGACCTCTGCGTCATCCGCACCATGCAGACCGATGCCGTCAATCACGCTCCGGCGCAGATGATGATGAACACCGGCTCCCAGCAGTTCGGCCGCCCCAGTTTCGGCGCCTGGACGCTCTACGGGCTGGGCAGCGAAAGCCAGGACCTCCCCGGCTACGTCGTCCTCACGAGCGCCAAGGGCACCAGCGGCGGCGCCAGCAATTACGGCTGCGGCTTCATGCCGACGTCGTACTCGGGCGTCCCGTTCCGCTCCTCCGGCGACCCCGTCCTCTACCTTTCCAATCCGGCCGGGATCGACGCAAAAGCCCAGCGCGCCTCGCTCGACGCCCTCGCCGACCTCAACCGCGCCGCCCTCAACGATGCCGGCGATCCCGAGATCACGGCCCGCATCCAGAGCTACGAAATGGCGTACCGCTTGCAGACGAGTGCCCCGGAGCTCATGGACTTGAGCCAGGAGCCGAAGCACATCCTCGACATGTACGGCGTCAAGGACGTGAAAGAGGCCAGCTACGCCCGCAACTGCCTCCTCGCCCGCCGCCTCATCGAGCGCGGTGTCCGTTTCGTCCAGCTCTTCCACGAAGTTTGGGATCAACACGGCAACCTCACGAAGGAGATCAAGAAAAACGCGGGCGTCACCGACCAACCCAGCGCGGCCCTCATCACCGATCTCAAGCAACGCGGCCTGCTCGACGATACCCTCGTCGTCTGGGGTGGCGAATTTGGCCGCACGCCCATGGTGCAGGGCAGCAATGATGGCCGCGACCACCACAACCGCTGCTTCACCGTTCTCCTCACCGGCGCCGGCCTCAAAAAAGGCTGCGTCTACGGCGAGACCGATGAGCTCGGCTTCAACCCGGTCCGCGACCCGGTCCACGTCCACGATCTCAACGCGACGCTCCTGCACCTCCTTGGTTTCGACCACGAGAAGCTGACCTATCGCTTCCAAGGCCGCGATTTCCGCCTCACCGATGTCGCCGGAAAAGCGGTAAAGCCCATCCTCGCCTAGCGGCGTCCGAGATTAGCGCAACCGTGCTCCGCGCCGGTGGAACCGGCCGCAGGCGCGAGCGAGTTGGCCGCCCTTCCTGCCACCGGAATGAAACACATTCCACTCACGAGCCTGCTTTCACGTTCTGTTAATGCCCCATGGAATGTGTGATGGTGCGGGCGATGAAGCGTTCCCTGTTCTCCCTCGTTCTCGTCGCCGCCGCTTTGGTGGAGAGCACCGCGGCGGACTGGCCGATGTGGCGCTTTGATGCTGGGCGCACCGCGGCCTCGGAGGAGCAGTTGCCGGCGCAGCTTCATTTGGAATGGGAGCGCCAGTACGCTGCGCGGGTGCAGGTGTGGGATGATCCGCTGAATCACGATCTCATGCCGTACGACAAGGTATTCGAGCCGGTGGTGCTGGGCGACAAAATGTTCATCGGCTTCAATGACAGCGACAAGGTCGTGGCGCTGGATCTGGGCACCGGGCAGGAAGTCTGGACGTTCTACACCGGCGGTCCGGTGCGGCTGCCTCCCGTGGCCTGGCAAGGGAAGGTTTATTTCACGAGTGACGACGGGCATCTCTACTGCGTGAACGCCGCGGACGGGAAAGAGGTCTGGAATTTCCGCGGCGCCCCGGCGGCGCGTAAGAGCCTCGGCAATGGGCGGATCGTCTCCGCGTGGCCGGCGCGCGGCGGCGCGGTAATCCGCGACGGGCGCGTCTATTTCGCCGCCAGCATTTGGCCCTTCATGGGCACGTTCATCTATGCGCTGGATGCCGCGACGGGAAAGCTGGCTTGGGTGAATGACGGCTCGGGTGCGGACTTCATCAAGCAGCCGCATAGCGCATCTTCCTTTGCGGGCGTGGCGCCACAGGGCGCTCTAGTCGTTTCGGCGAACACGCTGCTGGTGCCCGGTGGACGCTCTGTCCCGGCCGCGCTCGATTTGGCGACGGGCGCGCTGAAGTACTTCCATCTCAACGCCGGAGGGAAAGGCAACGGCGGCTCCTTTGTGGCGGCCGGCGGCAAATACTTCTATGTCCACACCCGCGAGCGCGGCGTGCGGCGGTATGATTTGGATTCGGGCACGGCGGGCAAATCCACGATGAATGAACCGGTCCTCGCCGGGGAGAAGGTCTATGCGGCAGCCGTTTCCGCGATAGACGGTCCCGTGGTTTGTGAGTTGGGCACGAGTGACAAGGCGGCGTGGGAAGTGAAGGCGGATGGCTCTGGTGATCTCATCAAAGCCGGCGCTCATCTCTACGCTGCCGGCAAAGACACCCTCAGCGCCATCGCCTTGCCTAATGAAGCCGGAGAAGCGGCACGCGTGGCGTGGACGCTGCCGGTCAAGGGCGACATTCAACGGCTGCTCGCGGCCAACGGCAAATTGATCGCCGTAATGCTCGATGGGCGCATTCAGGTCTATGGCGCTGGGACGCCCGTTCCAATGAATGCTGCCAAAACGGCTTGGCTGCCCGCGCCCTCGGCGGAAGCGCTGGCGAACGCGCGCGCGCTGCTTGCCAAGGTCGAGGACACGGCTGGCCACGCGCTCGTCTTCGGAACCGATGACAGCGGACTGGTGGACGCTCTGCTGGCCGAATCAAAGATGCAGCTCACCATCGTGGAGCCCGATGGAGAAAAGGTCGCCAGGCTCCGGCGGCAATATGACGCGTGCGGGCTGTACGGTACGCGCGTCAGCGTTCACGTCGGCGATCCGCTCTCTTTCCAGGCTCCGCCGTACGTGGCGCACTTGGTAGTCATCGGCGGCTCGATGCTCACAGCGATGCAGCAACCGGGAATGCTGCAAACCGCTTATGCATCGGTGCGGCCTTACGGCGGCTTCATCCATTGGCCGGAGAACTCCGGCGATTTGGCCGAGCGAATCAAGACCGCCAGTCTCGAATCCGCCGTGGTGCAGCCGGGCGAGAATCATGCGCTCGTCATCCGCGAAGGCGCGCTGCCGGGCGCGGCGGACTGGACGCATCAGTACGGCGACATCGGCAATACCGTGAAATCCAACGACTCGCGCGTGCGGGCGCCGCTCGGTGTGCTTTGGTTTGGCGGCAGCTCGAATCTCGATGTGCTCCCGCGGCACGGCCACGGCCCGCCGGAGCAGGTGGTGAATGGGCGGCTCTTCATCCAGGGCATGAATAGTATCAGCGCGCGCGATGTTTACACCGGACGCGTGCTCTGGAAGCACGACTTCAAGGACCTCGGCACCTACGGCATCTATTACAACGACACCTACGCCGACACGCCGCTCAGCACCGCGTACAATCAAAAGCACATCCCCGGCGCGAACGGGCGCGGCTCCAACTACGCCAGCACCGCGGAGTCCGTCTATGTGGCCGTCCATGGCGAGTGCCATCTGCTCGATGCGCGCACCGGCGAGCTGCAGCGCAAGATCGCCATTCGCGAAGCCAAGGACGATCCCGCGCAGTGGGCCTTCATCGGCGTCTACGAAGACCTGCTCATCGGCGGCGATGACTTTGCCCATTTCAGCCTGCGCCTCGGCGGGGCGAAGAGCCGCAGCGCGTCCGTGATCGACGACTATTCAGCCAGCGCCGGCCTGGCGGTCTATGATCGCCACGATGGCCGCCTGCTCTGGCGCGTAAAGGCGCGGCATAGCTTCCTGCACAATGGCATCGTGGCCGGCGGCGGCCGCATCTACTGCATCGACAAGCTCACCGCCGCTGCCGAGAGCCTGCTCCAACGGCGCGGCGGCGATCTCCCCGCGGACTACCGCATCGTGGCGCTCGATGCCCGCACGGGCGAAATCGTTTGGCAGCAAGACACCAATATCTTCGGCACCTGGCTCGGCTATTCCGCCCGGCACGACATCCTCCTGCAGGCCGGCGCCAAGGCCAGCGACCGGCTCGCCTCGGAAGTGGGCGCCGGCATGGTAGCCACGCGCGGCCAGGACGGCCAGGTGCTCTGGCAGGATCTGAAGCGCACCTATACCGGCCCCTGCATCCTGCACAACGAAGTCATCTTCACCGGCGCCAATTCCTATAATAGCTCCGGCGGCGCCTTCAGTTTGCTCACCGGCGAGCCGCACCTCGTGCTCAACCCGCTCACCGGCAAGATGGAGCCCTGGCGGCTCAACCGCACCTATGGCTGCAACACCATCATCGCCAGCGAACATTTGCTAACTTTCCGCTCCGGCGCCGCCGGCTTTTATGATCTCGAAAGCATGAGCGGCACCGGCAACCTCGGCGGCTTCAAGTCCGGCTGCACCTCCAATCTCGTCGCCGCCAATGGCGTGCTCAACGCGCCCGACTACACCCGCACCTGCAGTTGCGCCTATCAAAACCAGACCTCGCTCGCGCTCATTCACATGCCCGAGACGGAGATGTGGACCTACAGCCAGTTTGGCCTCGATGGCCAGCAGGGCGATCGCGTCCTGCGGGCCGGCATCAACTTCGGCGCGCCCGGCAATCGCCGCGCCCCCGATGGCACGCTCTGGCTGGAATACCCGCACGCCGGCACCGGCAATGCCCCGCAGCTTGGCGTCGAGGGCCTCGCCGAAACCGCCGCCTATTTCCGGCATCACAGCTCGCAGGCCGATGACGCCGGCGGCGGCTATGCCTGGGTCGGCGCATCCGGCTTGATCGGCGCGGGCGAGATCGTCATCACCCCCTCCTTGCGCCGGCCCTTCCTCGCCAAGCCGGTGAAAGCCGCCAAAGTCGAAGATGACGATGACGACGACGGCAAAGCCCCCGCCAAAATCAAAAAGAAACCCGCGCCGCCCGCCGCGCCGCAGCAGCAGGAGCCGCTGCTCAAGGTGAGCTATCCGCCCCTCCCGCACACCGTGCGCCTCTACTTCAGCGAGCCCGAGAATCGCCCGCCCGGCGCGCGCGTCTTCAGCGTCGCCCTGCAAGGCAAGACCGTCCTGGAAAACCTCGACCTCGCCCGGCAAGCCGGCCCGCAGCGCGGCACCCTCGTGCGCGAATTCCCCCACGTCGAAATCGCCGGCGATCTCCGCGTGCGCCTCACCCCCGCGCCCGGCAGCCAGGCGCCGCCAGTGCTGGCCGGCGTGGAGTTTATTGCGGAAACGGCGGCGGCGTCAGCGAAGTAGAGGTGAAGCTGGCGGACAGTAGCCAACGCTATAGTTTCGGAACAGGCTTAGCCTCTCGTATGTTCACGGTAACTTTAGATCGGCATAGAAGGTAAAAGAATGTTCGATGGCTGCATCCAGAACGGCCCAAACAACGTCATCCTCCTGCGACGCCAAGATAACGAGAGCGCGACCACTGAGAGGCAGATCGTAAACCTCCGTGCCGGCTTTCGGGGTCGGCTCATCGGAACCCATGAGTCGGCTGAAGAAGGTCGCTGTACTTTCGCCCGGACGTGGCCCCGGGCCCACGGTAGTGAAGACTTGGCGGCCGTCCGCGAGCTTGGTGGGCCGTGCGAACAGTGCTTCGTAGCGCCAGAATAACTCGTCTGGCCACCGCAGCGATACACCCCAGCGAAGCCACGCCCGGAGACCGAAGAGCGGGTCATAGACACGCTTATAGATACTAAGCCGCGCATCGTAGGTGGCAGGATTCAGTTCGGAGGGCTGCCGTCCAGATACGGCGCTGACAACCCACGCCGTGGCCGGGCCGAAACTGAGAATGTAGAGCACAGCACAAATGCACAGCGCTCCCAACAGGCGCAGGGCGATGCGTTGCCAGCGGGAGCGCATGCGATTCACGACAATCTCGAGCCGCCTACGGCGACACATTGATGCTCACCTCGCTGCTCCACTGGCCCACGCGGGCGTCGCCGACGCGGTAGATGCCGCGGTAGGTCCATTTGGCGGCGGCGGCGGGGGCTTGGGTGTCGGTGTAGTTGGGGGTGGTGTCCATGGCGAGCAACTGGAACGTGCCTTCGGCGCCGCGGCGGACTTGCAGCTCGATCATATCGAGGTACGCGCTCTGGCCTTGCCAGCCCCATTTGACATTCACGCCGGCGCCGGTGCCTTCCACCTTTAGCTCGGGCTGGATGGTGGCGAGGTCCGGCCCGGCGATCACGGAGCCTTCGTAGCCGAGCGCCTCGCCGATGCCGGTGTTGTAGTTGGCGCTGCTCTTGGAGTCTTGCGCGAGCTCGCGGTGGAGGCCTTCCACGCCGAGCGGGACCGCGGGCACGGCGGCAGGGAGTTCCAGCGCCACGGGCGCGCCGCTCGCCGGGGGCGTGCCGCCATCGCGCACCAGGTCTTTCCACGCTACCCATTGCTTGGCGTAATTTTCCGCCAGGTGCAGGCATTGCATCACGTAGGCGAAGTAATTGGCATCGGCCGCCTGCGCGGTCACGCGCGCCGGGCTCACGTTCAGCTCGGTGGCGTAGTCGGGCAGGACGTTTTTGGTGGTGATGAGCTGGGCCGCGAAGCCGTCGTCATTCGGGTCGATGTAGTCGGATTTGGGCATTTTCTTTTTTCTGGTTCGGGGTTTGGGGTTCGGAGAAGGGTTGCCGCCGGCCGGCGGCACGTAACCGGGATCGCCCGGCTCGAGTTGGTAAGACGGGTCGCCCGAGTACGTGTTCGGGTCGTCCCAGACGAAATTCTCGTCGAATCTGACGGGCCTCATACACGGCGCAAAGGGGTAAGCCGGTCATTTTCATGCGTAAACCATTGCGCCAGAGGCAGAAACCGGCGCTCCGGCACGATTTTCCCGTCCCTGAGAATCATTTTTAGGCGCCTGAGAATGAATCTTTGGCGTGGCAGAACCATTCTCCGGCGACGGAAAATGGCTCTGCCACGCCAAAGATTCGTTTTCAGGGACCGGAAAATAGCCGCACGCGACCCTGAGAATGATTCTCTGGCGCCGAAGAATGTTTCCACGGCACCAAATTTCCCGTCTTCGGCGTCAAATAATCCACCGCAGGAACCCGCTCTTCGCCCCAAATGCCCGGCCCGCGCAGCGCCTCCGCGCCGCGCCACAACCGGGGGGGCCGTTGACGACATGAAACCGGCTTAACAAACGGGCGGCTCGGCTGGCAAGCGTCGCGAGCTACGGAACGCCCAAGGAGAGGCGACGGCCTCGTCGCCTCGCGCGTGGAGCACGCGCTGGATCATTCGAGAGCCGCTGTCGTATCTCTGGGCGACGAGGCCGTGGCCCCTCCTTGGGCTGCATGCGGACCCCCGCACGCGGGGCAATCGGCGCGGCGGGCGGGGCGGAAGCGGCGGAAATGCATGGTGGCGAGGTCCATGCGGAGGAGGGTGCCGGCGAGGGTGTCGCCGAGGCCGGTGAGGAGCTTGACGACTTCGATGGCGCCGAGGCTGCCGGCGACGCCGGAGACGGCGCCGAGGATGGGGAATTGCCGGCGCCAATCGGGCGGGGGCTCGGGCGTGAAGCAGCGGAGGCACGGCGTGCGGCCGGGCAGGATGGTGATGACTTGCGCTTCGAAGCCGTGGACGGCGCATTCGACCATCGGCTTGCCGGCGCGGACGGCGGCGTCGTTGAGGGCGTAGCGTTCTTCGAAGAGCGGCGCGGCATCGACTACGATATCGGCCTGGGCGACGAGGGCGTCGGCGTTTTGCACGGAGGGATTTTCGCCGAGCGCGATGATTTCGAGGCGCGGGTTGAATTGCCGGAGGCGCTCGGTGAGGGTGTCGATGCGGGGCTCGCCGAGGCGGTCGGCGCGCTGGAGCACGGCGCGGTTGAGGTCGCTCGGTTTCAGGCGTCCGCCGGTGGCGAGGATGAGGCGGCCGACGCCGGCGGCGGCGAGTTGCTGGGCGACCACGCCGCCGAGTCCGCCGACGCGCGCGATGAGGACGGAGGCGGCCTTGAGCTTGCGCTGCCCGGCTTCGCCAAAGGAGGGGAGCCACATTTGCCACTCGTAGGTGGCGCATTCTTCCGGCGTGAGCTCAGGCAGGTTCATGCGGGGGGGCTTCGACGACGCGGCCGGCTTCGAAGCGCAGGGAGAGATCGGCGAGCTGGGAGGCTTCGCGCGCGCTGTGGGTGATGTGCAGGACGGTGAGGCGATGGGCGCGCTGCACGCGTTTGAGGAGCAGCACGAGATCGTCGCGCAGCTCTTCATCGAGCGCGGAGAGCGGCTCGTCGAGCAGCAGCAGGGTGGGCTCGGCGGCGAGCGCGCGGCCGAGGGCGACGCGCTGGCGTTCGCCGCCGGAGAGGCCGGGCGGGCGGCGGTCGAGCAGGTGTGCGACGCCGAGCTGGCCGGCGAGCTCGGCCACGCGCGCGGCGATGGTGGCGGCGGGGCGCCGGCGCAAGGTGAGCGCGAAGCCGAGCTGCTCGCGCACGGTCATGGAGGGAAAGAGCGCGCCGTCTTGCGGCACGTAGCCGATGCCGCGCTCGCCGGGCTGGGCGTGGGTGACGTCGCGTCCGCCGATGAGGATGCGGCCGTGGCGCGGGCGGCGCAGGCCGCAGACGATTTCCAGGAGCGTGGTTTTGCCGCAGCCGGTGGGGCCCATGAGGACGGCGTAGCAATGATCGGGGATGTGCAGCGAGAGATTCTCGAGGCGAAAGGCGCCGGCCTGCCAGCCGATGGCGTCGAGTTGGATCATGCGACCCTTTCTCCCGCGAGGCGGACGGCTACGAGCACGGCGATGGCGAGGAGGACGAGCAGCGTGCTGACCGCGACGGCGGCTTCGAGGTTGCCCACGCTGAGCTCGAGCCAGACGGTGGTGGGGAGCACTTCGGTCTTCATGCGCGTGGCGCCGGCGAAGACGAGGATGGGCCCGAATTCGCCGAGGCTGCGCGCCCAGGCCACGCTGGCCGCGGCAAACATCCCGCGGCGCGCGCACGGCAGGGTGACGTGCCAGACGGCTTGCAGGCGCGAGCAGCCGAGCGTGAGGGCCACTTCCTCGGGCCGCGGCGAGAGTTGCTCGAAGGTTTGCCGCATGGTGCGGATGGCGAAGGCCGCGCCGATGGTGAACTGCGCGAGGACCACGCCGAAGACGGTGTAGGTGAACGGGATCGCGCGCTCGATCATTTGGCCCACGAAGGTTTGAAAGAAAATGAGCAGGCAGAGGCCGAGGACCATCGGGGGCAGGACGATGGGAATATCCATGAGCGCCTCCACGACCGCGCGTCCGGGGAAGCGGCCGCGGGCCAGCAGGTAGCCGGAGGGCACCGCGACGAGCAGCGAAAGCAGCGCGGTGAGCGTGCAGGTGATGATGCTCAGCCAGATGGAGTAGCGGATCTCGCGATTGGCGAGCGCGCGCCAGAGGCGGTCGGGCGTGCTGTAACCGGCGGTGCAGACGAGCAGCGCGAGGATGAACAGGAGATAGGCGCCCGCCGCGAACGACGAGGATGGCCCAGAAGGGGAGATTCGCCAGCCGTCCGCGCGCGCTCACGAGATCACTTTTCCTTCAGCCAAGGCGGAACCTCGATGTCGGCGCTGCGCAGGCTGGGCTGGTCTTCGCGCCAGGTGAAGCCGGCCTGCTGGAAGCTGCTCCGGTGCGCGCGCAGAAAGGCGAGCAGCCGGTGGGAGAGCTGCGCATTGGGCGAGCCGGCACGCACGGCGAACGGCTGCATCGCCTTGGCGCCGGGATGCTGGATGGTGATGTAGGAGAGGGTCTCCGCCTGCGGCTCGTAGTTCACTCTGTAAACGATGGCCGCCTCCAGAGCGCCCGCGCGCATTTGGTTGATGAGGAAGTCGGCGGTAGGCACTTCCACCACCACGTTTTTGCGAATGGCATCGTGGAGCCCGGAGTCCTTCAGCATGCCGCGCGTCATGTAGCCGAGCGTGCTCTGCTCGGCGTTGCACAGGCCGACGCGCAGGCCGGGCTGCGCGAGGTCGGCGAGCGTTTTCACCGCTTTGATGTTCTCCTTGGGGACCACGATGCCGATCTCCGTTTCGGTCAAGATCACCGCCTCGGGAAAGAGCTTGGCCACTGGCGGCACGAAGCAGACGTCGCAGGCGAAGTAGGCATCCGGCATCTTCGCGGCGATTTGATCCTGCATCGCTTTCATGGAAGCGCAGAGGATGCCGCAGCCATTGAAAACCGTGGTGAGATCGACGCCCTCGCGATCCGAGAATTGGTGGAGGATCGCCTCGATGGAGAGGCGATTCACGCCGCCGCTGTAGAGGACCATGCTTGGTTTGGCCGCCCAGAGATCGCCGCCCGCCGGCTTGAATCCATGCTGCTGGAAGATCGCCCCGCCCTTTTCCGGCGCGGCCAGGTAGCGCGCGAAACGGAGAGCGGCAGTCGGCTGCGTGCTGACGGCGAGAATGGTCGCGCTGGCCTTTTCGGGCTTGGCGTCCAACTCGGGAACGTGAATGGCCTGCACGCCTTTGAATTGGCCGACGGTCGAATCCCAGATGACCGCGGCATCCACCGCGCCGAGCGAAAGATCGCTGGCGATCTCCGAGACGGTTGGTTTCATTACCGCGGCTTTGGCGGCAAGCTTCTCCCATCCCGCGCCGACAGCGACGCGCGTGACTTTGCCGATGCTCGCCGCCTCCGGATTGGCGAGGGCGACGCGCACGTCGTCACGCAACAGATCCTGCAGCGAGTGAATCGCTTTCGGATTGCCTTCGCGCACGGCGATCACCGGCGTCTGCACCGCGATGGGGAGCACTTCACGGATCACCTCGTGCTTCCGGGCATCGCTCACCGTTCCGTCATCGGCCGCGATCAGCAGATCGCCGCGCCGGCCCACGCGAATCTGACTGAGCAACGTACCCGAGCCGCCGAACTGCAATTGCACCTGCACTTTTTGCTCCTGCTGATACGCCGCCGCCACGGCTTCCACGGGCTTCTTCAAACCGGCCGCGCAATACACCACCAGCGTCTCGCCTTCGACTGCCCCGCCGCCCGCACCTCCCCGGTAGAACCAAAGCAAAAATCCGATCGCCAGCGCGACGGCGAGCAAGAGAGCGATAAGCTTTTTCACGATGCTACAGTTTTCGGAAGAGGAACGCGGCCAGGGCGACGAATACTATCGCGCCGGCCCAGGCGAGGGTAGTACGAATGCCGCGTTTCTGGTTGTCGGTGATGGGCATGACGACAGGGGCCGGCAACGGCGCAGGTTCGATTTTCACCGTCTCCGGCAGACGCTCTGGCGCCGTTGCGGCTGGCGTCGGAGGCGCCGGTTGCGCGGAAGCAGCGGCTGCCAGGGCCTCGTCCCATTTCACGGACGTGAGCAAATCCCAGCCGGGATTCTCCCGCTTCACCCGGCAGGAGCAGGCGCGGAGCAGAAAGAGGCTCGCCTCCTCGATCGCCGCTTCATCGAAGCCCTCGGCCGGTCCCGCGCGCAAGACGCGCCCACGCCCAAAGACTACGGCCAGCGCCGGCAGGGCGGTGAAGCCCGAGTCGCCCTTCGCACTGGGGCCCGCGAGCATCCGGATGAAGGCCGCCTCCGCCGGATCGTCCGCGGGCACGCGCAGCAGGGAAAAATCGAGCTTCAGCTCGGGTCCGGGTTTCAGTTTGGAGTCGGGATCGTTCGGATCGATCCGGGGCAGTTGCGCCACGTTTTTCAGCAGGCGCATCCGGCTCTCCACACGCGCCGCGACCTCATCGGCCTTGGGGGTGTTTTCCACCAGCACCCAGACCGCGGAATCGCCGCACAGCAGCCGCCGCGTGAGCTCCGCGCGGGCGGGCGAGTTGGTCAGCACGCCGATGGTCGCTGGCGTGAGGGTGCCGCGCCACCCGACCGTTTTCGTCCCCGGGAAAAAGAGCTGCGCTTCGGTGGCGCCGGCGTTCAGGCGTGCGTCGAGATTCAGCGGCGACGAGCTCCCAAGATTGCGAAAAAACCCTGCCAGTTCCTCCTGCTGCGCGGCCGCGGGCGGCGCCTCCAGCACGTAACGATCCGGCTCCCAGTGATCGAGCGCGTAGCGAAACACCGGGACCTGGCAGGCGAGACCCTGCCCCCCGAGCAGGAGCGAGGCCCACGTCCATAGTGCCAGGCGCGTCACCAGCGTCATTTTTTCGGAGCGCCGAAGCAGCGCAACACGCCATCTGTACACGCGATGAAGAGGTGCCCCTGCGCCACCGCCATGCCATCCCACACCGGCGGGCTTTTCAGCTCCAGGTCGCTCGAGGCCTCGCCGGTTTCGGTGGAAACCACCGTGAGCGTGCCGCCACGCTTGCCATCGAGCGAGGCGTCCTGCTCCGCCAGATCAGCCTGGATCGAGGAGTCTTTTTGCGCGAGCCGTTCGAAGGCGTACTCTTCATCCAGCTTGTCGGGCGGCCCGGAAAGCAGCACGGACTTGCCCGCCATCGCCATCGCGCGCGTGACTACCGGCACGTAGCGCTCCCATCCGTGCGCAACCAAAGTGGATTCGTCTTGTTTCGCACCCGCTTTCGGATTTCCCGCCGCCACCGTCGGTCCGCCGCTCTTCCGGAACCAAAGTGCCGCGCCCGATTTTCCTTTGCCGCTATCCACCCCGAACGCCACCCCGTGCAGTCCACTGGCCAAATCGTCCCGCGCGTCGCCTTTATCGAAGGAGCTGAAAAGCGCCGCGCCGTCCGCTGGTTTGGCGGCGTCGGCGATCGTCGCGCGGGCGAGAATCTCCTCGGCGCTCAGCGCGCGTTCGTAAACGGCGAGCTGATCGAGCAGCCCGGTGAAGGGCTGCGACTCCCCTGGGGTCGCGTCCTTGTAGTTGTTCGATCCGCCGAGGCGCATCGGGTTGCGCGGAGAATTGGCGATGAAGGCGCCCGCACCTTGCGCCACTTCTTTTCCATCGACGTAGAGGCGCAGTTGCTGGCCCGCATCCACGAGCGCCACCAGGTGATGCCATCCTTCACCCATCGCCGATGGCGCAGTGGCCGACGAGAGTTTCTGCCCCGAGCGCACGTGAAACTCCGGCCGCCCTTGCTGCACCGCCAGCGTAAAGCCATTCAGCGGCCCGCCGTGATTCACGATCAGGCCGGTCGGTCCATCGAGCATCACCCACGCTTCCACCGAGAAGGGTTTTCCGGACGGGTCAAGTTTCGGCGACATCGGATAGGCGACGGTACCGGCCATCTTCGCGCGAGCGCCCGCCGCGGCTTGCTTCCGCTTTCCTCCGCCGGCCGGCCCGCCCTCGGGCGCGGTGACCGAATCGGCCGCGTCCAGCTTCGCGGCGAAGACCTGGTGCTCCATCGTGGTGGTCCACTTGTAGTATTTCGCCTCGCGCCCGTAGCCGTACACATTCTCCTTGTCGAAGACGAGGATGCGCCCCGCCGGCGCGGCCTTGCCGGCCTGGAAATAGCCGCTATGCCCGCCGGCAAAGCTCTTCCCGTAGACCCAGTAGCTGCGATGAAACCACGAATCATCGAGGAAGCCCATCGGCGCGAAGATGTGCTTCTCTTCGCCTTTTTGCGCGTAGCCTTGCTTGATCGCATCGCCGCTCACCGGCCCGATGTCCACGCGGGTTCCATCCGGCGCGATCTTCTGCGAGCGAAGGTAAGTCCAATGACCGTCGCTTGAGAGGATGTCGCTCAAGCCCACCGGCATTTGCAGCGTTTTGTGGCGCTCCTGGAAATCGCGGCCGGTCTCCGGGTCGACCTCGTTGTAGACCTGCTCCACAAGTTTCTTCCCGGTGGCTGCCTGCAGCCGGATCATCCGCAGCCCGCCATCGAGGAAGACGCTGCGCCCGCACACAAAGCTGGCGATGCCATTCTCCACCAGGATGCTCCCATGCACCGGCCAGACCGATTCGAGCTGCTCCAAAGCAAAATGCCGGCGTTCGCTGGGCGCGGCCTGGAAATGCCAGACGAGCGCGCCGTCGGCCGCGCGCAGGCAATAGACTCGCCCATCCTGACAGCCAAACAGCAGCCGGCCTTGCCAAAACGTCGGCGGCGAATCGACCCGCCCACCCGCGATGAAGCTCCAGCGAATCTGCCCCGTCTGGCGATCGACCGCGTGGACGGTGTGCTGGTCAATCTGCGAAACGTAGACCAGTCCATCGGCGATAGTCAGCGTGCTCAGCGGCCCGCTCAGTTTCAGCTCCCACGTGGTGTCCAGCTTTGGCGGGAGCGGCTGTTCGCTGTACCCGCTGCGTAGATTGTCGTGCCGGTACGTTGGCCAGTCGAGCGGGTCCGGCGTGGTCTCGGTGAAGCTGTCGGCGTAAGCGGGACCAGCCACCAGCCGCTGCTCATCCGGCGGCGGCGCCGGGTGCGGCGAGCCACCCGAGGCGAGGGCGTTCATCCCATCCAGCTTCGCTTCCGGATAGCAGGCGCAATTGTGCGGGCCCGCGTAGGTAAATCCATTTGCCGGCAGCACGCCGTACAGGCAGGCGCCGCGCACCCAGTGGTTTAGGTCCCAGTGCTGGTTCTTCGTATCGACAAACTCGATGCCCGTGCGCGACGGGATGAGGAAACGCTCGGTCGCCTTGGCGATGTAGCAACGGTGATGAAACCAGTACGTCCCCTCCGGCACGTCCGGCAGGAACGACTTCTTGATCTCGCCCGAGCGCGGATCGCGCCCCTTGAACTCACCGGTCTGCCCGCCCTGCGTCGTCCCGGCATTCCACACCAGCCCTCCTGAAACGATCAGATCCTCCGGCGAGCGGTAGCCGGATTTCTCATGCGGCGCGCTCCAGAGCTGTTTGCCCGTGGGCGCATCGAGCGCGAGCATGGCGCCATCGCCGCCGGCGTAGAGCACCGTCTCCCCGCTCAGGAGCAGGCGAGGCCCGTAATTGTATTCATACAGCTTGCGGCGCCCCGCGGATTCGCTCGCGCCAGTTCTCTGCGCCGGTCGCCGCGTTTAGGCAGACGAGCTGCGCGCCATCGTGAAAAACCATCCGCTTGCCATCGGTCGCGAGGGTGAGCGGCGCCACCAGCACCTGATCCTTGCGCCAGCGCGCCTGGCCGGTGGCGAGATCGATCGCCATCAGCGTGCGCGGCTTCTCATCCCAGTTGAATTCCGTCTCCACGCGTTTCTGGTCGCTCTGGAGCTTCACGGCAAACTCGTCGAGCGCCCACGGGTTGTTATTCACCAGTGCGTAGAGCGTCTGCCCCACCACGAGCAATTCCTCCGCGCCGGCGGTGTCCGGGAGAGTCTGCAAGGTCTCTCCGGTCGCGGCATCGAGCACCAGGATCGGCTCTTTGATCCCGAGCGTGACGTAGACGCGGTTCCCCACCGCCACGAGCCGGCGCGTGAGTTGCGGTCGGGCCGGACTTCAGCGGCCAGAGGTGCGTATTCCACTGCGCAATCGGCCGCTTCCACAGCACCGTGCCATTGATACGCGTCGCGCGCGATCAGGCTCCACTTCGCCGGCAGCAGGATCGAAATGCGCGAGCCTTCATCCAGGATGTAAAACATCCGCCCGCCGGCCGAAACCTGCGCGCTCAGGCTCGACATGCGGTCGTGGTGCCGCGACCACCGCGGACTGCCGACCCATTGCAACCGGTCCGGCGGAGCGACCACCTTGTCCTTCGAAGTCGCATTGCCGAGCGCATCGTAATAGTAGTGCGTCCATTCGTCGCGCGCCGCGTCCGCCGGCTTCACCGTCTTTTTCCACGAGCCGCCCTGCTTGATCATCGCCACGCCATTCGGCACCAGCACCCGCAGCACTTCCTTCATCGGCACGTCGCCCAGCTTTTCGGCGACCAACAGGTTCACCAGGTTATCGATGTACGGCAACTGAGCGCCGCGATGCTCATCCACGCACACCGACCCGTACTTGCCGAGCGCAAGGATATCCCGCCGCGCCTGCGTCACCGTCGCGGCCTCCGCCTCGAGCCCCTGCACCTGAAACCGATCGTTCACGCGCAGCGCGCTCGTGAACGCCCCATTGCCGCTGCCGAGATGCACGACGAAGCCGCCTTGCACTCCGGACTGCTCCATCACTCCAGCGGCCTCGCCCTCCGGCGGAGCCGTGCGACCGGCCAAAGTCCCACAAAAAAGCGCAAAGGCCGCCAGCGAAAGATGCTTCCGGGGAATGAACATAGGGGGCGACCGCAGTCGTAGAGTCGGATGAAACTTTGGGCGAGGGGAAAGGTTGCGTTGCGAGCCCTGCCGGCGGATTGAAACCGATACGCCGGGAAGCCAAAAAGAAGTGGCTGCTCGAACGATGCACTTGATGGTAGCCTCCGGATCATGCCTCAAGATCCCGACATCCGTTGGCGGCAGCGCCTCCAAAGCTTTCGGAAGGCGTTCGGGCAGCTTTCCAAGGCGGCGGCCTTGGCGGAGGAGAGGGATCTCTCGGAGTTGGAGCAGCAGGGGCTGATCCAAGCATTTGAATTCACGCACGAGCTGGCCTGGAACACACTCAAGGATTTCCTGGAATCGCGCGGCGCGACCAATCTCTTTGGTTCCAAGGACGCCACGCGCGGAGCCTTTGCCAAGGGACTGATCGATAATGGCGAAGTCTGGATGGAAATGATCAAGAGCCGCAATCAGACGAGCCACGCTTACAATGAGGAGATTGCCGACGAGATTGCCGCAGCAATCGTTTCCGGATACGTGGCAGAGTTCCGAGCGTTTCTCGGGCGGTTTACGGAACTGGAGGCTGAAGAGCCATGACCACGAAGCACGGCCTGAGCGAAAAGACGGTCGCACAAATTGTCGCAGTGCTCGCGCGCTTCCCGGAGGTGGAGAAGGCGGTGCTCTTCGGATCGCGGGCCAAAGGCAACCATCGAAACGGCTCGGATATCGACCTGGCTCTGATGGGGAGCAAGCTCGGTTGGCGCACGCTGGGCCAGATCGACGATGTACTGGACGATCTGCTCCTTCCGTATGGCTTCAGTCTCATCGAGCTTGGCGAGAGCACGGATCCCGAAGTGGCGGAGCACATTCGCCGCGTGGGGATTTGCATTTATCCCGTCGGAGAAACAAACGGAGCCGGCGTGCCACCGGCAATCCCTGCCTGCCTGCGGACGGTGACGCTTGCGCACAAACTAGGCGCCCCGCCGCACGTTTCTCCGCTGCTCCTGAAAGCGGCGCGGTTGGGCCTGCCTACGGGCGAGCACCGCGAAGCGCTGGCCGTCGCACGCGGATGCCGGCACTACGCCGGGGACCACCTTCCAAATGTGGCGCCAGTTTCCCGCCAGCATTTCAGCGATGAAGAATTGGCGATGGCGCTGACGAGCGTGGCCGCTCCGTATTCCCCGCAGGCGATCAGACTGGGCGCAGCATTGCTCGGGAAGGAGGGGATAAAGGCCCCAGTGATCGCGCGGTTGGCGGAAATGGAGCGGAGTCAAGCAGTCGTACGGCACATCGCGGAAGCCGGGCGCCGCTTCGAGCCCCATCGTCCCTTTTGGAAAGAACTCCTAGCCACCCTGCCGGCAACGCCGCCGCCGAAAAGCGGAGTCTTGCCACATCCCACCCGTTTTGTAGCCATGAGCGGAGTGACACGGCGCGCCCCGGAACTGCGGATGTGGTGGATTCGCCCCGACCCGGAAACCACGGGATGACTCACCCGGAGCTCATCGTCGCCACGCTCGACCGGCACCTGGATCATGAAGTCTCGCTGGTGCTTTTCGGCCGGGCGGCGATTGGCCTTGGCTTTGAGGCACCGCCAGCCGCCACCGCCGTCACCATGGATGTCGACTGCATTCTGCCCCAATCCTCCTGGCCCGCGTTGCAAGCGGATGAAAACTTTTGGGAGGCGGTTGAAGAAACGAACGGGGACCTCTCGGCTCAGAACCTTTATCTAACTCACCTATTCGATGAAATGCAGGTATTTCTTCGGCCGGAATGGGAGTCGCACGTCGTTCCGATTGAGCGCCCGCGGCTGCGCTTTCTCCACTTATTTCGTCCCGCGGCACTCGATCTCATCCTGACGAAAATGATGCGTGGCGACGACGCAGAGGACATGGCTGACGTGGCGTTTCTCATCAAGCATGATGCCGTGAGCCAGGCGCAATTGCAGGAGGCTTTCCTCCGGGCTCGGCTGCCGGAGATCCCGGAGCTGCATGAGGCCTTTGCCAAAGCAAAGCCATTGGTGCTCGCGCTGGCATCAGGCTAGTACCTCAAGCCGAAGCGCCGATCTTGCTTCACGCTTATCTCCTCTGCCGAAAGACTAGCCTCGCCACGAGCAGCGCCACGACCACGCCGCCGGCAACATACAGCCAAACCGGTCCGCTTTTTGGCGTTTGCGCGGGTGCCGCTGCGGCGGGCGTGAACGTGACGGCGACCGGCTCCGCTTTCGAGAGCTCCGCCAGGGTCGGCAGATCGGGCGCGGCGGTCTGCTGGGCTTTGACCAGCGCGGCCCAATTCGCCGCAAAGAGCAGGTCGGCGCCGGGATTGAGTTCCTTCACCTGGCACGAGCATTTGCCGATCAGGAAGCTCGCAGCCTGGTCGATCGTTTCGTGTTTGAGGCCCGCTCCGACCAGCGCATAGAGCGCGCGACCCTGGCCGAAAACCGGGAAGACCATCGGCTCGGTTGCTTCACGCAAATCGGCTTCCGTGCTCAGGAGCGTCTGGACGAAGACGTGCTCGGCGGGATCGTTGCGCGCGACACGGCGTACCGAGAACTCGAGGCGCAAGTCTTCCTGCCCCACGGAGACGAGCCCGTTCACGATGTCCTGCGGGTCGAGCTTTGGCAGTGCGAGCACGCCGTCGAGATAGACCAGCCGCGCTTCCAGCAGCTTCGCGGCCGCGTCGTTTTCGCTCCGGTCATCGCCTTCCAGCAGCACCCACACGGCACTCTCCCCCTGGCCGAGCCGCTCGACGATGTCCTGGCGGGCGGGCGAATTGAACACCTGCCGGATCGTCTCCTGGGTGAGCTCACCGGACCAGACGGTCGCTGGCGCCTGCGCCGATTTCGGGGTGAGCAAAACCAGCCGCGGCAGCACGGCGGAAGCCTCCTGCACCAGCCCGGCGATCTCGGGCGCGGGCTCCGTGGCCAAGTCCACGATACGCAGGGTCAGGTTGGCGTGGAGTTGGCCCGCGAGGCTGTCCTTCCCGAGGTCGCGGACGAGCGCCTTTTGCGCCTCGGTGAGGGGGCCGCGGTGGAGGACCACCGCCTGGTACGGGTCGGCGGCCCAATGCTCCAGCGCGTAGCGGAAGACGGGCACGGTGCAGGCGTGGAGCGGGCCGGCGAGGAGCAGCGCTCCGCATAGAAGGAGCGCGGACAGCAGCCCGGACGTCATTCGGTGGCGCATAAGATCGGGAGGAAACGGGGGTTGTCTGCGAGCGGGGGCACGCCATCGTATGGCGCCTCTGCCCCGCCGCAAAGCGGTGGTTCTCCCCCTCTATGAAATCGTTTCCCCCTCGTTTCTTAGTGTCTGCCGCGGTTCTCGTGCTGACGCTCTGCGCCGCGCGTGCCGATTGGCCAACGTATCTTCACGATGCTTCGCGCGTCGGCGCCACGGATGAGCCGCTCGCGGCGCCGCTGCGTCCGGCGTGGAGCTTCACTTCGCCCGCGCCACCGGCCACAGCGTGGGCGGGCGAGAATGGGCGCGTTTTCGAAGGATACGAGATGACGAACCGCGTGCGCTTCGATGAAGTCTTTCAGCCTGTCATCGCCGACGGGCGCGCCTTCTTCGGCTCGTCGGTCGATGGCCGCGTCCATTGCCGCGACCTCGCGACGGGCCGTGAAATCTGGGCTTCCTTCACGGACGGCCCCATCCGCCTCGCGCCGCAGATCGCGGACGGCCGGCTCTACGTCGGTTCCGACGACGGCCACGCGTATTGCTTCGACGCCGCGACCGGCAAGCTCGTCTGGAAACTGCGCGCAGGCCCGAATGACGAGCGCATCCTCGCCCGCGGACGGATGATCTCGCGCTGGCCAGTGCGGACCGGCGTGCTGGTCGATGGCGGCATCGCCTATTTCGGCGCGGGCGTCTTTCCGCACGAAAATATCTTCCTGTATGCCGTCGAGGCCGCGACGGGGAAGGTCGTCTGGAAGAACGATGCGATCAGCCAGGGCGATGCCGGGCGCAACGATCTCTCGCCGCAAGGGTATCTGCTCGCGACGAAGGACATCCTCTTCGTCCCCTCCGGACGCGCCCTCTCGGCTGCCTTCAACCGGGCCACCGGCGAGGCGATCGAACAGAAGCCCGGAGCCTGGCGCGGGATCGGCGGCACGCAGGCGCTCCTCGCCGATGACCAGCTTTACAACGTGGGCGAGCATCAGATCCTCGCGTCCGAGCAGGAAACCGGGAAGACCGGCTTCGGCTGGTTCAAGGGAAACCAAATGACGCTCTCGGGCGACATCGGCTACATGACGACCGGCAAGGAGATTGGTGGCGATCGACCGCGTGCGCCATGCCGAGGGCACGCGGAAACAGCATCTGTACGAGTCGGAAGTCGCGAAGCTCGGCAAGGACCTCAAAAAGCACCCGGCCCTCGCGGAGCTAAAGAATGTGCAGAAGGCCGAGGCGGGCTTGAAGGCCGCGCAGGAGCAACTCGCCAAACTCGCCGGCCAGCAGACGCCGGAGTTTGCCGCGGCGGAAAAAGCCGTCCAAAAAGCACAGGAGTCGTTCGCGGCCGCGGGGAAGAATTACGAGAGCCTGCGCGCCGACTATCAGGCCAAGAAGGATCGGCTCGCCACCGCGACGCGCGAGTCGAAGCAGCAGGTCGAGGCCGGCATCAAGTGGCGCTTCGCCACGACGCACGATTCCGCGCTGATCCTCGCGGGGAAGACCGTCGTCGTGGGCGGCGAAGGCGAGGTCATCGCGCTCGACGCGGATACGGGAAAGCCGCGTCTGGAAAACCGCCGTCGAGGGCGACGCCCGCGGGCTCGCGTCCGCCGCAGGGCACCTCGTGGTGAGCACCACGGCGGGCAAAATTTACGCCTTTGCGGATGCCGGCCGCGCGCCGTCGCCGCATCGGTCACGAGCGCCGCGCCGGGCGAGCCTTTTCCAAAGGACGAGCTGTCCGAGCGCTACGCGGCCGCCGCGGAAGCAATCCTGAAACAGACCGGCCATCAAGCGCGGCTTCTGCCTCGTGCTCGGCAGTGAGCAAGGGCGCCTCGCCTATGAGCTGGCGAAGCGCAGCGATCTGACGATCTACGGCGTTGAGGCCGATGCAGCAAAAGGTGAAGAGCGCTCGCGCGGCACTGGTGAAGACCGGCCTGTATGGCTCCGCGCATCACGATCGATCACCTTGATCTCTCGGTCATCCCATACGCCAGCTACTTCGCCAATCTCATCGTGTCCGACAGCTTCCTGCTCACCGGCGAAGTGCCGGGCCTGCCGCGGGAAGTCGCGCGCAATCTCAAGCCCATCGGCGGCACGATCTGCCTCGGCGGGCCCGACACCGCGCAGGCGAAAGACAAGCGCCACCGCCTGGCTCGGCGCCACGAAGCTCGCCGAGGAAGGCGCGAAGATCACCATCCGAGGGAAGCTGGACGCGGCTCGTCCGCGGCAAGCTGCCCGGCGCCGATGCGTGGTCGCACCAATATGGCAACGCGGCGAACACCTCGAGCAACAGCGACACGCGGATCAAAGGCGGCCTGGGCGTGCTCTGGTATGGCGACCCCGGCCCGAGCAAGATGGTGAACCGCCACGACGGCGCCGTCGGCCCGCTTTCCGTGAATGGCCGCCTCTTCATCCAGGGCGATCGATAGCGTGATGGCCTACGATGCCTACAACGGCGCCTTCCTCTGGGAGACGCAAAAACCCCGGCGCCATGCGCACCGGGGTCTACAACGCGCGCGAGCCCGGCAACATGGCCGCGAGCGACGACCATCTTTTCATGCTCGTGGGCGACGAGTGCGTGCAGTTCGATGCCGCCACCGGCGCGGTCGTCCGCACCCTGCGCATCCCCGGCGCGCCGAAGGAAAACCTCGCAGTGGGGCTACGTCGCCTACCAGGACGGGCTGCTCTACGGCACCGCCACCGAGCGCGCGGAAAACGCCGCCGAAGCGGGCGCGCCGCGGCAAGAGCGTCTCCATTTCCACCGACACCATCTTCGCCTACGATGCCAAGACCGGCGCGCTGAAGTGGCAGCACCAAGGGCAGCACATCTCTCACGTCTCCATCGCCATCGGTGACGGCCGCGTCTTCTTCATCGATAGCTCGCTCACGCCGGCGCAGCGCGACGAATTGCTGCGGCAGGACAAGATCCGACCTGGCGAAACTCACCGGCCCGGAGCGCGACCTGGCGGAGGAGCGGGCCAAGAAAGCCGATCTGCGCATGGCCGTCGCGCTCGACGCCGCGCACCGGCCAGCCGCAGTGGGCCAAGCCAGTCGATGTCACCGATTGCAGCGAAATCGGCATCGGCGGCGGCGCGCTCACCTTGATGTATCACAATGGCCACCTCGTCCTCGGCGGCGCCAACGCCAACGGCCACTACTGGGAGCAGTTCCTGAAGGCGAATTCGCGCGCCGGCGCCTCGTAGTGCTGAGCGCCAACTCCGGCGAAAAGCTCTGGGCCAAGGACGCGAACTACCGCCACCGCCCCATCATCATCGACAACGAAATCATCGCCGAGCCGTGGTCGTACGACCTCTACAGCGGCGCGCAGAAGATGCGCACGCACCCGCTCACCGGCGAGCAAACGCCGTGGATGTTCGCGCGCCCCGGCCACCATTGCGGCGCCATCAGCGCCACACCGAACATGATGTTCTTCCGCTCCAAATTCACCGCCTTCTACAACCTCGACGCAGGACGAAGGCACCGAGCACTTCGCCGGCCAGCGGCTCGGCTGCTGGATCAACACCATCCCCGCCAACGGCCTCGTGATGATCCCCGAGGCCAGCGCCGGCTGCGTCTGCCTCTTCTCCATCGCCTCCACCATCGTCTTCGAGCCGCGCGAAGAGCGCATGCAATGGGGCGTCTACAGCGCCACCGGCGCCAGCACCCCTGTGCAGCACATGGCGCTCAATCTCGGCGCGCCTGGCGACCGCCGCGACGCCCACGGCAAACTCTGGCTCAGCTATCCGCGCCCCTCCTCGCGCGCCGGCATCGATCTGCCGCTCAATCTCAACCAGACCTTCACCCCCGGCGGCGGCTTCTTCAGCTTCAATGCCGACTCCTTCCCCGTCGCCAACACCGACACCTCCTGGGTCTTCGCCTCCGGCGCGCGCGGCCTGCGCCGCAGCAAAATCCCTCTCCTCGGCGCGGGCCAGAAACCGGAAACCTACACCGTCCGCCTCTACTTCATGGCGCTGGAAAACGATCAGCCCGGCCAGCGCATCTTCGACATCAAGCTGCAGGACAAAGTGGTCGCCAAAGGCTTCGACCTCGTCGCTAAAACCGGCGGCCCCCAACGTGCCCTCGTCGCCGAGTACAAAAACATCCCCGTCACCGGCGACCTCGTCGTCGACCTCATCCCGCCCTCACCCGACACCGACCCCGCGCATCAGCCCCTCCTCAGCGGGATCGAAATCATCCGCACCGACACCGCCGAAATCCGCGTGCCGATTGCTACGCGGTGAGCGTGCTGATCGACTAGCGTGCCGGGATTGGAGACTTCAGCGACAGGCGGAGCCTGTTCGCTGCTGTGCATGGTTGGGCATTGCGGTCATTAGGAGCTGCCTCCTATGCCCTGCGGTAACTTCGTCCGTAGTCGGCTAAATCCGGTGCAGCTTGAATGCAGGCGAACTGGGGAACTGAAATACTCTCTGGATTTCAGCCCTCCAATTATTTCCAGCCCAGTCTTTGAATAACATGATGTACTCGTGACCTGGGTCGGTATCTTCTACGCCATTAAACCAATCGTGATGTTCAAACCAAGACCTGATGCGATCTTTGCTCGATATAGGATCGGTTTCAAATTTGCTATGCACTCTTGTCCTCGAGAATGAGCCATATGCTGTAGCATACGCCATCCATTCACCATTCTCTTCTGGTTTTCCGGCCTCTTGGGCGTGCCATATCGGATCGTCAGTCGTGTCAACGGGACCCGCGTGATGCACATTGGTTGGACCGAGCCAAGCGGTCATTCTCCGTCCGTCCGGGTAACGCACCTCAATCTGGTTAGATATTGAATCGTTTTGCATGATGTTTGATTTATCTTATTTTGTTTGTCGTGAAAGCGGCTTTGAGGCCAACGACCCCAAGCCCAGCGACCGCGCAGCACGGCGCGGCGGCTGCATGGCGTGGGGGGGAGGCCGGAGGCAGCCGCCGTGACGTGCGGAGCGGTTCACTGCAGCGCATGGTTAGGTGCCGTTCGGTGGCGGTTGCTTTTTGAGTTCATTGATTGCTTGCAGCAGCCGGATTGTTGCGTTGCCGTCTAGCTTGTCGCCCTCGTAGCGGACCTCGAAAAGCCCCTGGAGATTTGACGGCAGTTTGACGCCGTCGCGGACAAGAAGAATAAAGCGCCGCCCGTAAAGGGCCATAGCTGCACCGATTTCGATTAAAACGTTCGGATTTAGTACGATGACTTCTTTGGCTTCGGTGTCCATGAGCCGCATCTCGCCCTCGACGTGGATGATGGCCGCGCCGCAAGAACGCATGTCGCTCATCACTTTGTCGGGAACGGGTTGCGAAACGGATTGCCGTTCAACGGAGACCACGGCCTCTAACTCGCCAAACTGGAGAAGCTGCTTGATGGGCTCGACAAACTCGCGGTTCTTGCCGTGAGTGACAAATACCCTCCGTATCTGCGCACTGCTCTGCACCGCCGGAGCCGAAGGCTCCGGCGGTGCGGATGTCGCTGCGTTCGTCGAGACGGTTTCGGTATTGCCTGCCTGCTCGCCAGCACCTTGTTGTTCGTCAGGCGGCGCATCCGTCGAGGGCGTGACGGCAACGCCACTAAGGTCGATATAGACTTTGCCTTTGATTGTCTGGCTCAGTCCGAGGCTGGTGGCTTCGGTGGAAATGATTGAGAACACTGCGGCGGTGCGGTCCTTTGGAACGCCCAAATCCTCAAGAACGTTTCGGGCAATGTCTTCGCGAGGAAGTGGACTGCCGTTATACTCGTTGAGAAATTTGTTGATGACGCGCGGTCGTAGGAACGCTTCACGCTTGGCGACCAAATCGTCGCCTTCCTTTTTGGGCCGCACGATACGGTCGCCCAATGGGGTGATTGAGATCGTCCCAGCGTTATAGCCTCCGGCGGTTACGCCGTAGGCAATAGAGGCGCCGCACAGCATCTTGAAGTGGCTGCTGGTGGGAGACAGTCCGACGGCAGACGCGACTCGTAAAGGTGGCGCAGGCGTCCTGCCGCAGTTATCGCGGATTGCTACGGCTATGCGTAGCGCCTCGTCCAGTGAATGGGCCGGGACATCCTCTTGGCTAACTCGCGTTCGTTTCTTTTCCGGTTGCTTGGCCATAAAATGATTCTTGGATGGGAAAACGTGTGGCTAGGCATTAACCAGTGATTATGCCAGTCTGCATATCACCCCTTTTTGGGGTGATATGCGGGCAAGGCTGGGTGGGGCAGAGAAAGGGGCCGGTCATTTTTCGATCAGGTATTTGCGGAAAAGACGGAAAGGGCGGGGCGCTTCCTCCGGGTTTGATCGAGGACTTTACGGGACTCTGGCCGTTCGGGGAGAGGCATTTCTTGTGGCATATCAAGCGAGTTGGGGGTGATACGCCACAAAAAAAACCCTTGATCGTACTCGCTCCAGAGACGGTGGCTGCGTACGAACGGCGGATGGAAAACGCGGCGGTGCCTGCGCACGAGCGGCCCGACTACATGCGGTGGGTGCGGTTTCTCTCGTCCCCAAGCTGTGCTTGGGGATGCACTTGCGGGCGAAGTTTCGCTTCGCGGCGGGGCGGTTTCGGTGGGCGATGGTTAACGGCCCGCAGAACACCCCCTCCATGCGAAGCAAAGCTTCGCTCCAAAGGGCGTGCCCAAGCGCAGCTTGGGTACGAGAAGGGGTGCGTTCACTCTGTTGTAGCCCGGAAATCGACAGTTACAGTGTGTCAGAGGCCTCTACGGCGGACGGGAGAGCGGAAGGGAGTGTGGCGAACGGCTGCGCGGCCGTCGTTTGGCCGATTTCAGGCTCGCCGGCGGTCAAATGGCCGTCGTTTGGGCGATTTCAGTGGTGGACGCCTGTAAGGCGGACGTTTGGGCGTGGGACAGGCTCGCCGACGGCCGCACGGCGGTCGTTTGGTGGAGCGATACACTGTCGGACGGCCAAACGACGGCCGTTTGGACGATCGCCACACTGAGGGACGGCTCGGCGGCGGTTGATTTTTGGCTTTTCAGGCTGGCGAACGCTTGGGTAATCGTCGCGCCGTGCAATGCGGCACCCCCACCCGTCACGAGGCCCCCTGGCATGAAGACTGTCTTTTGGGACGATCCCGATCCGCGCGTTGTTTTCGGCAATCCGAATCTGCGCTGGAGCGATACTTCTTTCCTGCTGGAGGAGGGGGATCCTGGCTGGGTGCCATGGCCGCCGGTTGCGCAGGCTCCCAAATCCTATAAAATGGCTAATCCTAATCCGCCGGCCTGGATCGGAGGGTGCTGTGCGGATCATTTGGCGGTAACACCGCTTAGAAACTTTTCGAGCCAGGTTTCTTCATCGGGCGAACCGCGGCGGAAGTTTTCTTTATCTTTGATCCACAATTCCAAGCGGCCGCCGTTCTCTCGCAGCTCGGCGTGTCGCGCCTCAGAACCTCCGCTCTCCTCGAGCTTGATCAACGCGCCTTTCGGGAACTTCGTCACCTGCCCGCCTTGAATCTCAACCTCAGAGGCCGCTTCAAGTTTGCGCGTAACCCCATCGTGCGTTCGAGAAATCGTCCGCCGTCCATCGAATGTCCAATCGCTCGACGAGGTGGCGGGTGTAAAATTGAAATTAGAGGAAAAAGTGACTTTCTTGCAGCCTGCGAGAGCAAGGAAAGCCAAGATCAGGAGCGCAATATTTCGTTGGGCGGGGGTGATTGTCGGGTGCATTAATTTAGGTCCGGTTGCCGCTGATTCTTTGACATCAAACATTCACGGGACGCGTGTCGCGACGCGCGACGACCCCAAGGTCAGGTCATCGGATTCGAAGTAACCTTTGATTGGCGGAGTGTAGGACAAAGCGAGTACAACGCCCTCGCAGAGCATCGTGAAGTCGTAAAATGCGGCTTCGAGCGGTAGTAACACGACCAGCCCCGCCCAAGGTGCCGCGAAAACAAACAGGATGGTCAGAAGCAGGTTGGCGAGCCGGGCAAAGCGCCAGAACAGGAACAGGCCGACGTAAACACTGAGGAGAGCGAGGAGGAAAACGACCAGTCCACCGATCACCGCCGCGCGGGCGACGGCATGAGTGGGAAGCTCATACGTGGCAAGATGCTCGTAGAGTCCGCCGTTGCCGTTCCATTCAGTGGCCGTGCGCCACTCCTCCGAGATGTTGCCGGGAAAAGCGGCGGCCAAGGCGCCTGCGACAACGCCCAGCAGCGAAAAGGCCAAGAGAACGCGGAAGAGAGTTTTGGGACTCATCGTCGGTCGTCGTGAGCAACGGCGTCCAGTGAAGCGGGCATGGCGATAGGTTGAAGTCGCGCCTCAAAGAAGTCGAGTTCAGGGTGGTGACGTGATGCCGGATGAGACCGAAAAACCGACGACGTCAGCCGCCCGCGTTCTCGAAGTCGCCTGGGTCTTCCTGAAACTCGGCGCGACCGCGTTTGGCGGCCCGGCCGCACACATCGCGCTGATGGAGGATGAGGCCGTGCGCCGGCACCGGTGGGTCACGCGCGAAGAGTTCCTCGACCTGCTCGGCGCGACGAATCTCATTCCCGGTCCCAACTCGACCGAGCTGGCGATCTACCTCGGGTACCGGCGCGCCGGCTGGCCGGGCCTGCTCGTGGCGGGAGCCGCCTTCATCCTGCCGGCCTTCCTGATCGTGCTCGGCATTGCGTGGGCGTACGTTGCCTTCGGCAAGCTCCCCGCGGTGCACGGCATCCTGTATGGAGTGAAGCCGGTCGTCGTCGCCATCGTCGCGCAGGCGCTCTGGAGCCTGGGCCGCTCCGCTTTGAAAACCCGGCTGCTGGCCGCGCTCGCGCTGCTGGGCGCCGTGCTGGCCTTCGCCGGGATGAACGAGCTGATCGTGCTCTTCGGCATCGGCTTCACCACGCTCCTCTGGCGCGCCACCGTCTCGCCGGCGCCCCGCAATCCTTCGCCCGGCGGGCTGCCGGCTTTCGTCCCGGCCCTCGCATTCGCTCCAGCGACCGCCGCGCTCGCCGGCAGCGCGGTCCCGTTCACCCTCGGCTCGCTCTTCTTTCTCTTCGTGAAGATCGGGTCGGTCTTGTTCGGCAGCGGCTACGTGCTGCTCGCGTTTCTGCGCGCCGATCTCGTCGAACGCTGCGGCTGGCTCACCGAGGCGCAACTGCTCGATGCCGTCGCCATCGGCCAATTCACGCCCGGCCCCATCTTCACCACCGCGACCTTCATCGGCTACCTGCTGGGCGGCTGGCCTGGCGCCGTCGTGGCCACGGCCGGCATCTTCCTGCCGGCGTTCGTCTTCGTCGCGATCAGCGGTCCGCTCGTGGCGAAGCTGCGCCGTTCCCCGCTCGCTGGCGCCTTCCTCGATGGCGTCAACGTCGCCTCCCTCGCGCTGATCGCCGCCGTCACCTGGCAACTCGGCCGCGCCGCGCTGGTCGATTGGTTCACCCTTACTCTCGCGATCCTCAGCGCCGTGCTCCTGATGCGCTGGAAGGTGAACACCACCTGGCTCGTGCTTGGCGGCGCCGCGCTCGGGCTGCTGCTGAAGTGACGACTTGTTTTGGGCGGGAGGTGAGGGGCGCAATCCGTTCTCGACCCTCAGTCAGGCATCGATCATCCCACCCGCGCCGCGCCGCGCTGCAGATCGCGGTTGGCCTGCCGCCGAAAACCATGCAGCCGCAACGAATCATCCGGCATGATGTCGAGCATGGCGTAACCGCTGCTCGCCAGGCCGGAGCCTTCGACCATCGCAACGAGCGTGCAGTAGTGAATGCCGGCGATTTCCTGGTAGTCGTTCTGGTGCGAGTGGCCTTGGAAGACCGACAGCACTTTGCCTGATTTCTCGAGCTCGGCGCGGACTTCGCCGGCGTTGCGGACGCTGTGCTTGCCGGCCTCGTCGAGCCGCTGATGAACGAAGACGACGACAGGTAAAGTCGCCTTCGAGAGGTCATCGCGCAGCCAGGCGAGCTCGGCGGCGGGAATGGTCGCATCGGTCCAGTCGAAGTTCTTGCGCTGGTAGGGCTCGCCGTCCGCGCGAAAACAGGCATCGAGGATGATGAAGTGGACGCCGCCTTGCTCGAAGGAGTACCAGGACGCGGCCGCCGCGGCGGTGTGCGCCCGAAACTCGGCTTTGGTGAGCGTGCCGACGCAGTGATTGCCGAAGACGTAGTGCCGCGGCGCCTCGGTCTCCGCGAAGACCGCCTCGATGGCGTCGAGCCAGCCGATCTCGTGCTCCACCGAGTCGGCTTGATCGATCAGATCGCCGAGCTCCACCACGAAGGCCGGCCGCTCCCGATTAAAGGCCGCGACGGCTTCGCGCAATTTATCGAGCGTCTCCCGGTAGAAGCGGGTCTTCCACTCCGGCTTGTCGCCGTAATGAAGATCGGTGACGAGCCCGACCCGCAGCTTCGGCCGGGCGGTGGTTTCGGCGGCGAGCAGCGAAGACGCCCCCGCGCCCGCCAGGCAAAAAGCGCCGCGATGAAGAAAAGCTCGGCGGGAAAGAGTGTGGGCAGGGGACACGCGAAAGTTTCAAACCAATCCCATTTTTGGTTGGCACGCGCAAACGCCTTCAGGTTGCGATGCTCCATGCCCCTCATGCGCCGCTCCCTTCCGCTGCTTTTCTGGCTGCTCCTCGCCGCCGTGGTGCAGGCAGCCGAGCCCGCCCGGCCGTTCGTTCTCACCTGTCTCGAGATCCCCGACATCAAGCGCGGCGCGGGTCTGGCGATCGTTCTCCAACTCCCCTCGGGCCGCACCTGTCTTTACGATACCGGTTCCGGCTATCCCGATGCCACTTCGCCGGATGGCTGGCAGGGAAGCTACAATGCCGGCCGCGACACGATTCTCCCGTTTTTGCAAAAGGCCGGCGTGAAGGAGATCGACACCGTTTTCATCAGTCACGCGCACTACGATCACTTCGGCGGGCTGCTCTGGCTGAAGGACCACTTTTCGATCAAGCGTCTCGTCGATTCCGGCTACGTCTTCCGCGGTGAGTCGTCGAACGACTACGCCACCGAGCTGGGAGACTACGACAAGCTGCGCGCGGATTTTCAAAAGCGCGGCGCGTATCGGGAGGCGCACACGGGCGAAACGATCTCGATCGACGAGCAGCTCCCGGTGGAAGTCACCGCGCCACCGAAGGAGTTCTTCACGAAGCCGTTTCCAGAGCTGCGGGCGGCGAACGACCCGCCGGCACACTACCTGGTCAATGCCAACTCCCTCGGCCTGCGAGTCACGCATGGCCGGACGGTGTTCCTCCTGCCCGGCGACATTCAGGCGGAGGATCAAGTGCTCGCGCTGCTGCCCACCATGCCGGCGGAGAAGCTCAAATGCCACGTACTCGTGGCGCCAGGCCACGGGCTCCATGCGCCGCTGCAGTTTGCGGAAGCAACGCGGCCCGAGGTCACCTTGTGCAGCGTCTTCCCGCGCTATGCTCGCGGACTCGCCGCGCGCAAGACCTTCGCCGCAGTCGGTTCGAAAGTTTACGTCACCGGACTTCACGGCTGGCTCCGCGTCACGTCAGATGGCGCCACGTACCGCGTGGAAACGGAGCGGACCGGCGAGCACGCGAAGCCGTGATCCGCGCGGCTTGGCAGGCGCCTGCGCAAGAAGAACCGCGCTCGAAGCCAAGGGCAAGCAGGAGAAAGAAAAGAGGATGTTTCATGAGGTTCGAGGCGTGGCGACGAAAGCGCGGCAGCGGAGTGAGCACACCGGACAAGCCTCACTTCCTCAGATGCTTCTCGAAAAAGCCCAGCACGAGTGGGCGCAGGTCGCGCTGCTTGGGTTCCAGATGAAAACTGTGCGGCGCGTCGGGGATGATCACGAGCTCATGCGGGGCGCCGGCGTCCTTCATGGCGGCGGCGAGAGCTTCGGAGTCTGCCACGGCGACGGTTTTGTCCGCCGTGCCGTGCAGGATGAGCACCGGCGGGTCATTCTTGTCTACATGCGTCAGCGGCGATCCCTGGCGATACAGCTCCGGCGCTTCCGCGCGAGTCTTGCGGAACATCGCGATGTCGCGCTGGGTGAGCCATAGCACTGGGCCATACAAATCCACCGCGCAACTGATGCGGCACGACCCGGCGCCCGGCGGATCGAGCTCCGGCCCCGTGATGGCGAGCATCGTGGCGAGATGCCCGCCGGCGGAGCCGCCGATCGCCCCAATGCGCTCGGGATCGATATTCAGACGCGCCGCGTTCGCCCGCAGCCAGCGCACGGCCGTTTTGCAGTCGTGCAGGTTTTGCGGCCAGGTCGGCTCGGTGCCGCCCTGCAACGCGAGCAGGTAGTTGATGCTCAGGCCGACGTAGCCATTCAGCGCCAAGGTGGTGCCGATGTTGATCTCGCGGGCGGCGCGTTTGTCCCCGCCCGACCAGCCGCCGCCGTGGATGATCACGACCGCCGGGAATTTCTGTCCGGGTTTGGCCTCCGCCGGCAAATACAGATCGGCCTTCTCGTCGCGGCCCGCACCGAGGTATTCGACATCGTGCTCGGTGCGCACGGCCTCGGCGGCGAGCGCGGTGGAGGCGAAGAGAAGAGTAAGGATGATGATCTGTTTCATGGGAGGAGTCGATTGGGTTTGGACCACAGGATGCGGGCGACGAAGGTCGCGCCCTTGGCCCCGCGTTTCGCGGAGTCCTTCATAAACATGCCTTCGGACACCGTCACCCAGGATTCGCTCTCGTTCATGGCGCACGCTCCAAAGTTGCCCATTTCAGCGCCGCGCTCGGGCACGATCACCTTTTCGCTGCCGCGGATGATTCGCAGCTTGTCCGTGTCCACCCGCGCCATGAACAGCGGCGCGCGATGACGGACGATGTGGTCGTTGTTCGCGCCGCGGCGGGTATAGACGAGAAACAGGCCATCGCGATGTGAGAGCCAGTGCTGCTGGGTATTGTAGCTGCCGAGGTCTGCGCCATCATCGAAGGTCCAGGGCTTCGGCTCGGCGAATTGCAGGCCGTCGTCGCTCACGCTGACGTAGCCGCGCTGGTCGTTGCGCAGCGTGAGGTAGCAGCGTCCGCCAAACGCGGCGAGGGACGGCTCGTAAAGTCCGCGCGCGATGTCGAGGCGCAGGATATTCCCATGGCGCACAAAGGTCAGCTTCCCGCCCTCGAAGCGGCATTCCGCCACCGTGGTGCTAAATCGATCCTTGGCGCTTTTGCCGATATAGAGTGGCACGAGCAGCGTGCCGTTGGCTTTCACCAGCCATTGAGCGCAGGCATTGCGGGCGAAGTTGAACTCATCGTCCGCGGGCAACTCCAGCACATGCCACGGCGTCCATTGGGCCGTCTTCGGATCGTAAACCGCATACACCGTCTGATGCGCGCGCTTCACGTCTTCGAGCTGCTTTCCCTGCGGGCTGTAGCGGACGCGCGCGCCGATGGCGACGACCTTGCCGGACGCCGCATGATAGCCGGGAGTGACATCGGCCACGCTGAGCGTGACGCCGTCGGCCTGCTGCTGCCAGTCGAGCTCCGGCGGGAGCACCGGCCCGCTCCACCCGCCGTTCACGCCGGCTCGTGTCATGACGTGAAGGCCGGAGTAGTAGTCGGAAACTTTGAGATGCTTCTGGATTGTCATCATGACGCCACCAGGGAGCGCGGTGGCGCGAGGATGGAACCAGAGAAACTTGCCGTCATCGTGCTCCATCACTGTCTCGAGCTTCACGTTAAAATCAGGAGGCTCGGCGGCATGAGCTTGGCACCACGCAAAGATCCAAAAGACGAATGAGAGTGGCAGCAATTTCATATACCGAACGGCGACGGGAGTATCTTCATTAAAGCTGCTCATAGCTTCATCGCGTAGTGGATCTGGCGCCCCGCTTCAATGAAACCGCACGAGGGATAAAGGTGCTGACCCACGGGGTTGTTCTCCATGGTCTCGATCATCACGAAGGCCATGCCTTCCCTGCGGAGGTAATCCAGCGCGTGCTCGATAAGCTGACGGCCGATCCCCTGCCCTCGCGAGTTCCGATCGACGGCCAAATTCGGGATGCGGCCCTTGCCGGCTTCCCGGTCGAGGCGGGTGCTGATGTAGCCGAGCACTTTGCCCTCCTCCTCCGCGACGAAGACTCCGCCCGGATTGTCCTCGAAGTCTTCATCCACGTGCCGGGCCTTGCGCCACCGCCAGTCGTGTCCGCCCAAAATCCCCAGTTCCCGCTCCACATTCTGGTCAATGGCGATGCCCTCAAAACCTTCGATGGTCAGGCGCTTGAGCTCATCAAGGTCAGTCGGCTGGCAGAGTCGGATCGTCATGGGGAAAACGGCGGGCAATGCCCACATTTACTTGAGCAAATGGTTCCGAGTCCAAGACTGCATCGGAAGTAAATTGAATAGCATTTATGAAACACCTCACGAGACGCCAAATGCTGGGAACCTCGCTCCTGGGCGCCGCCGGCCTCTGGACCCGACCCTACCTGCGCGCCGCCGAGCCAAAGGCTGGCCCGGCGCCCGGCGCGGACCCTCGCATCCGCGGACCTTTCCCGATCCTCTCAACGCCCTTCACCGAAACGGGTGCGGTGGACTTCGAGGTGCTGGCGAATCAGGCCCGCTTCGTGGACTGGGGCGGATGTCCGGGCATGATCTGGCCGCAGTCGGGGGATAGCGTGGATCTCCTGACCACCGACGAAAAGCGGCGCGGGATGGAGGTGCTGGCCGAAACAGCGCGCGGATTGCGCACGGCGCTCTGCCTCGGCGTGCAGGGAAAGGACACCGACGAAATGCTCGCCTTCGCGCGACACGCCGAGAAACTCGCTCCGGCCGCGATCATCTCGCGGCCGCCGGATTCGGGCCGGACGGAAGACGATCTGCGCCAGTATTGGCGCGCGCTGGCGGCGGCCACGCAGCGGCCCGTCATCCTCCAGACCACCGGCGGCCCCGCCTACAAAGGGCCGATTCCCTCGGTGCCGTTCATGATCGAGCTGGCGAAAGAGTTTCCGCATTTCGGCTACATCAAGGAGGAAGCCGCGCCCATCATCACCCGCACGCGCGAGCTGCTTTCCGCGCGGCCGCCCATTCGCCGCGTCTTCAGCGCCCGCGGCGCGCACGGCTGGCTATATGAATCGCACCTCGGCACCGAAGGGCTCATCACCGAGCGCGCGGTCTACGCGGATGTCCTCACCCGCATCTGGGAGTTGCAGCAGAGCGGCGCCGACCCGGCGACCTTGCGGGACCTGCACGCAAAGCTCGTGCTCCTGTTCAATCTCGGCCAGCACCTCCCCGGCGGCGACCTGCGCGGCTTTCAGCTCCACCTCTGGAAAAAGCGCGGGGTGTTCAAAAACATGATCTCGCGCCAATACGGCCCCAAACAGACCATTCCCGCGACGCCCATCTTTTCGGAGCTGAAACTGAACGCGGAAGAAATCGCCGAGATCGACTTCCGCTTCGAGGCGTTGCAGCCCTGGCTCCGCCCCAACCCACCACGCTTTCGCACCGCCACGAAATAAGGCGTCGGTGAAGCAGTGCGAAGTGGACGTTGGCGCCATCGCGGGAGGCGCTCACGGTGGCGGGGTTGTCGGGATCGAGCGTGGTGGCGATATCGACGAGCGCGCCGGCGAAGGGCGGCCTTGCGGACCAGTCGCGCCGGTCGCGCCGTCGTTCCCCGCCGGCCTTGGTCGGCGTGACGGGCGTGTCTGCGGGCGCGGTAAAATAAAGACTGTAGCTGCGCTGGGATCTGGCTTCCGCTGCGAGGCTTAGCAATTGGCAGAGTCATCACTTCATGGGGAAATAGGCCGGGCGAGGCCGCTACCTGGTCTCGGCCGACTGCTTCACCAATTCCGAAACTTTCCTCGTGATCTGGTCCTCGACCGTCTCCGTGTAAGGCGCGCGATGGCCGTATTCATAGATGCCCGTGACGCCCTCGTAGCTGCCTTCCTTGAGCACGCGCAAGCTAGGGACATAGCTGAGCAGGTTATTGTTGTAGCCGCAGACCCACGTGCTGTTCCAGCCGTAGGCGGCCTTGAACTTGAGCGAGTAGTCCACCACCGTCTCGCCGGTCAGGGCGATCAAAGTAAACTCGGGGCCGAAGCGCCACACTTGAATGGGATAGTTCACTCGATCCGGCAGCGCGCCCAGAGTTTGATACTGCCGGAGGAAGAGCTCGCACTCGCGCTTCGGCATGCCGGTGAGTCCCGGCAGACGCTGTTGCAGTTCCTCCAGCGACGGGCCGGGCTGGAGAAACAACTCCGTCTCACCCATCACGGCGCGGAGCGGAGCGCTCAGGCGAGTCATCTTGCCCGCGATGACCTGGCGCACGGCTTCGGCGAGAATGTGGCCATACATGCCGGCCAGGGCGGTGGCCTCGGCGTCCCGGCCCCGGATGCGCGGCAGCGGATTGGCATCGCCGCCGCAGTTCTGTACAAACATGGCGACCGAATCCGGGAAAGATTTCTCCAACTCGATCTGCGCAAAGCCGGCATAGTCGCCATTGATGCTCAGTCCGCCGAGGGCCGTCGTGTGGCAGGAGTAGCCGAACACGATCGCCTTCACCGCATCGCCCGACCTGACCGTGATCACCGGCACATCGTGATCCACCTGTCCGCCGAATTGCCGGCTGTCGGGGCCGCGTGCTCGCCGCCGATTGACCGCGAACCCGGCCAGCCCTTGCTCGAAGGCGAGATCCGCCGGCGCAAGGTTGCCGATGGCCTTGCCGATCAGCTCATCATACTGCTCGTAAAGCCGTTCCGTGTAACGATCCCGCACCACCTCCTCCGGCGGCGTAAGCTCGTAGTAGAGCCAAAGCACGTCTTCCGTGACCGGGCAGCTATGGTTGTGCGAGTAGTTCAGGATCAGCCGCTCGCGCGCGAGGCCATGCTTCTCCAGCGCCCGTTTCGCAATGCGCTCGACCATCTTCGTGCTCAAGCCCACGAGATCGGCGGTCACCAGGACCGAGGTCGCTCCTGAGTCATCGCGCAGGGCCAGCGCCTTGATCCAGATCGGATGCACCACCCGGTCCGACATCCGGGTCTTCCCGCCGTAACCCGCCAGCGGCACCGATTCCGTCGGCGTAATATCCACCTTGGCCGCCCCCGCCTGCCAGCCGGCAAAGACTGGTGAAGTGAGGCTAAGCAAGAAGCCGGCAAGGAGACGGGCGAGGTGTTGCATGGTGAAAAGCACTATCCCGGAATCGTCTCGCCCTCAGGTCAAGATCAATGGTCGATCAAGTCGACTATCCCTTGGCTAGGAACAGATCGGTGCATCGGTCGTGGGCGTCAAATTCCAGGAGCCAATCCGAACCTTTGATGCTTGCGAAACGTGCCGGAGGAAGATTGCGAGCGCCAATGTAACGACTGAAGTGAGCATCGTCGCTAGAAACGGGGACGAGCAACGGAAGGCGTTTCCTGATATCTTCTCGCGTGCGGCCAACGAATATGTTCCTGCGCCCCCGGTCAGCGTTGAAGCCAATCCAAAACCTAGACACTGGAAATTGCCCACCGTGGTTCCGCCACGAGTAATACTCCGGGTATTTGATGTGCTGCACAAGATCGAACCACGCGCCACTGCGGAGAAACACACCTGCGCTGATCGCAAAAATAATTGTCACCGCGCCTGCGATTAGAGGCTTCTTCATAGGCCAACGTCTTATCGCACCTCGTTCCCAAGCTGCGCGTGGGGACGGCTCCAGCGGGGCCGGTCGCGCCGGTGGCGCCGTCGTCGCCGGGGCACCACTCGCGGGCGGAGGAGTAACGCCAATGCTCCGGCGCGACGCCGTGGCCGCGCTTGACGGGATTGTTGTGCATGTACTCGAGCTTCCGCTGCATGATGGCGTCGCTCAGGCAGGCTTGGGGATGTGAGCCTTCCTGCCAGACTTGGTAGGCGCTCTCGGCTTTATGCTTGGCGCGGTAGTAGTGGAGCTGGTTGAGGAGCCATTCGCAGCCTTCGGCTTGCAAGGCTTCGAGGAGTCGGCGCGCCGTGTGGCGTTTGAAGTCGGCGAGGACCTGCGAGAGATCGGGGGCCGAGAGGATCGCGTGGAGATGATTGTCGAGGATGACCCCAGCGTAAATTTCCAGGCCTTCGTGGGCGCGGCAGTAGGCAAGGGAGTCGACGATGATGTCGCAACAGAAGGCTTTGGTGAACATGGGCAGCCACGCGGCGATGGTCGCGGTGACGAAGTGTGCTTGAGCGCTGCCTGACACTTGGTAGCGGCTGCGCATGGGCGCAGGCTTCACGAAGCAAAGCTTCGAATACAAGAGCGTTCCCAAGCAAAGCTTGAGGAACGAGGGGGCGTGTGGTTCGCCGGGACGGCCTGCTATCGCACCTCCCACGCGGGCGGGAGGTTTGCGGACTCCGGCCCATAGGTTTGCGAGACCACGAAGCCGCTCGCCTGCGAGGCGTAGAAGATGCGTCCGTTTGAGACCACGGCGCCGAGGCATTCGCGGGAGTCGATGGCGGGGCCGGTGGAGACGAGCTTGCCCTCTTTGGAAAGATCGATCATGTCCATGTTGGCGCCGAGGATGAAGGGCTCGGACATCGTGAAGCGGCAGCAGGCGTAGTTGGTGAGGATGCTGAAGACGACTTTGCCGGTGTCCCGGTCGAAGACGTTGCCTTTGCCGCGCAGGGCGTTGGAGAAGATGTAGCGCTCGCCGACGGTGACGACATTCAGCGCGGAGGTGACGGCGTCGGAGCGCCAGAGCAGTGAGCCGTCGCGGGCATCGAGGCACCAGACGAAGCGGTCGTCGGTGCCTTGCTGGGCCTGGTTGTTGCCGCCGATGTAGAGGCGGCCGTCGCGGGCGCTGAGGGTGCATTTGGCGGTGACGTAGTATTGGTTCGTCTGCCAAAGGATTTTGCCGGTCGCGGGATCGAGGCAGGCGGTGAGACCATTGTTTTCCACGGGCAAGCCGCGCCGGATGCGCGCGTCGGCCGCGTAGCCGAAGAAGACGGAGTAGTAGAGCTTGCCGTCGAGAATGCAGATGCCGCAGTCGTTGCCGCCGCGTCCTTGCTCGGAGAAATCCTTTTCCCAGACGAGCTTGCCTGTCTCGAGATCCCACGCCCAGAGCCGCGGATGATGATCTTTCGGGTAGTATGGATTGTCGTTCGAGTAGATCCAGCTCATCACCTCGCGGCCGTCCTTGGCCGGCACGGGCGCGCCGCCGAAGGTGAAGGGCTTCTCCGAGCCTTGCACCGCGTATTCGCCGGAGCCGGAGGCATAGATGGCTACGTTGCCATGCACCACGGGTGGGAATTGCCGGCTCCAGCTCGGGGAGCCGGTAAACGGCGCTTCCCACAGGAGCCGGCCCGTGGCGGCATCGAGGCAGCGCATGACGGACTTTTTCAAGCCGGCCTGCGGCACGAGGAGTTTGCCCTCGATGAAGAGGGGCGAGGTGAAGGAGAGGTAGACGTCCGGCCAATAGCGGCGCCAGAGCAGGCGCCCGGTGTCCTGCTCCATGGCGAGGATTTGGCCCTCGGCCGTGTGCGTGTAGAGGCGGCCTCCGCCGCAGACGGGCAGATGCTTGATGGTGCCCTCGAGCCGCCGCGCCCAACGCATGCGCAAGGGGGGACGAAGGCCTTGGTCGTTCGCGTTGGTGCCGGCGAAGTTGCCGTAGTTGGTGAACCAATCGTATTGAGCGCCGGCTAGTTTGCCGGTGAGCGGGCTGCGGATTTTCCAGGTGCCGGGATCGGCTTCCGGCAGCTTCGCGTGGCCTCCGGGACCGAAGACGTAGAGATGGCCCTCTTCGCTCGGCACGAAGATCCGTCCATCGGCCACGGCGACGGGCGCGCTGATCGGCGCGCCGAAAGCGGTCGGAAGCGACCGGGCCTCGCCGCCCTCCAGCGGGACCACGTTCAAGGCGCCGTCGAGTCCGCCATAGATGACGTGCTGCCGCGTGATCACCGCCGGCGCGATGCCGGGTTTTGCGGAGAGGACGTCCGGCTCTTTTTGGTCCGGGCGATGACGGCAAAGGCCTTTGCCATTCTCCGGCCGCACGCGAAATACCTCGCCACCGCGGATGCTCACCGGCGCAAAGCTGAGCAGGCCTTCCATGCGGATGTTTGTCTCGGTGCCGGGAACGAAAGCGCCCACCTTCAGCGCATCGCCGGCGAGTTGCATCATGTCCACGCGGCCGGCGTTATCGCGTCGATGCCACTGCACATACACATTGCCCGCCTCATCCGCGCTCTGGCCAAAGGTGGCGGGGAACTCCTTGCCCGCGACATTTGGGATTTCGCCTGTCGCGCGGAGCTTGGGCGACTCGCCGGCATCTTCGAGGAAGAGCGTCCGGCCGCCGGCCGGAATGACGAGCGTGCGATCAATCAAACAGAGGTCGCGCGAACAAACAAAATGATCCTTCCAAGTGACGCGATCGCCGCGGAAGGCGACCCAATCTTCGCCACTCCAGCGATTGCCCTGGAAGCCAATGACTTCTTTCACGAAGTCCCACTCCCACACCGGCGCCCCCGCCGGCGTGATGGCATGCACGCGCGAGCCCAGGGTCGCGAAGTAAACGCGGTCCTTGCCCACCACCGGCGTGCTGAACACCGGCTCGTGGCAATCGATCTCCGCGACGACCGCCCCGGTCGTGCGATCCAGCACGTAATAGAAACCCGCCGTCGTGCCGAAGTGCAGGTAGTTTCCGGCGATGGCGGGTGAGCTGACGTTGTTGCAGTTCTGCGCGCCGCCTTTGCTCGCAAATTTCCACAGCACCTTCAGCGACTCCGACTCGAGGCACCAAGCCACGCCCGCCCCATCCACCGCATAGACTTTTCCCTCCGCCACCACGGGCGCCGTGTAGATGCCATCACTCAACGCCACGGCGGCCAGCAATCCCAGATCGTCCAGCGCGATCGTGCGGCCCGATGCATTGCCCGAGTGTCGCGCGTCGAATTGGAACTGAGGCCAGTCCTCCGCGTTTGCCGAACACGCCGCAAGGGCGAGTGAGAAAAACAAGAGCGCCGGTTTCATAGGTTGGCGGGGGAAGCGCCTTTGGATTCAGCATGATCTGGCAGGCGCCCCGGCGTCAAAGCACCAGATGTCTCGAGAAAGACTCGATGCGACCCCCGCAGCGACTAAGGCGGGCGTGCTTCATCGGTCATTCCCAATATGCAGTCTTTCGTTCGGCGGCCCGCCGCCTGGAAGTGGACCATCTGCGGACTCCTGTTGCTGGCCTCGGCGATCAACTACTTGGACCGGCAGACGCTGGCCAATGCGGCAGTGCGGATCACGAAAGAGTTTCACCTCACGCAAGCGCAGTATGGCAACATCGAGGCGGTGTTTGCCTACGCCTTCGCGGCGGGCTCGGTGGTATTTGGCTGGCTGGCGGATCGGTTCTCGGTGCGCTGGCTTTACGCGGGCGTGCTGACGATGTGGTCGCTCGCTGGAATGGCGACAGGCTTCGTGCACAATGAGCAGGAACTGTTGTGGTGCCGGATCGTGCTGGGCTTTTTCGAAGCCGGCCACTGGCCCTGCGCCATCCGCACCACGCGCGCCTTGCTCGATGCGCGCGAACGCTCGCTGGGCAACAGCGTTCTGCAGAGCGGCACCTCGGTCGGGGCGATCATCACGCCCTTGATCATGAGCGGCCTCATGACCGCGGAGCTGGGCAGTTGGCGAGTGGCCTTTCAAGTGGTCGGCGCGGCGGGATTCCTCTGGCTGGTGCTCTGGTTTGCCCTGGTCCGCAAGGCCGACCTGCCCGTGCCGAGCCGCGAGCCGGAAATTGCGGCGGATGGCACGGAGCAAAGTTTGTGGCAGATCATTTTCAGCCGCCGAATGCTCATCATTTTCTTCGTCATCGCGAGCATCAATACCACCTGGCAAATCCTCCGCGCCTGGTTGCCGAAGATTCTGCAGGAAGGCCGCGGCTATGCGGAATCGGAGACGCTCTATTTCACGTCCGCGTGGTATCTGGCCACCGATGTGGGCTGCCTCGGCGCCGGCGCGCTCGCGGTGTGGCTCGCTCGGCGGCGGCTCTCCGTGCACGCCGCCCGGCTGGTGGTGTTCGCGGGCTGCGGCGCGCTCTGCGCCTCGTGCGCCCTCACCCCCTTGCTCGACAAAGGCTGGATCTTGCTCGCGGTGCTGCTGCTCGCGGGCGCGGGCGCGCTGGGCGTGTTCCCGATTTACCATGCCTTCACGCAGGATCTTTCCTCCCGCCACCAGGGAAAGATCACCGGCATCGCCGGCGTCGTCGCCTGGGTGCTGCCGGCACAGGCGCAGAAATTCTTCGGCGCGCTCGCCGACCGCACCCATTCGTTCGATCAAGGCCTCATGCTCGCCGCTTTCCTGCCCCTCATCGCCGTGCTGCCGCTGTGGTGGTTTTGGGAGGACAGAGCCGACCACTCCACCACCTCAGGAGCTCAGTTTCCATGACCCGCCGTTCGTTTCTCCTCACCGGCGCAGCCGCCGTCGCGGCCAGCGCCGCACCTGCTCCCGCGCGCAAGAAGATCGCGCTCATCGCGACCGCGATGACCAAAAATACCCACGCCCAGCACTTCGTCGACCGGCTCGCCCTTGGCTACGCGTGGGGAGGACAGTGGCAGGAACCGCAGGTGGATCTCGTGGCGCTTTACTTCGATCAGTTCCCCGCGGGCGATCTCGCTCGCGGCCGCTCGGAACGCTACCACATCCCGATCTTCCCCAGCATCGCCGACGCGCTGACGCTTGGCGCCGGTCGCCTCGCGGTGGACGGCGTCGTGATCATCGGCGAGCACGGCGATTATCCCGAAAACGAAAAGGGCCAGACGCTCTACCCGCGCTACGAGTTCTTCAAAGAAGTGATCAAAGTGTTTGAGGCCAGCGGCCGAAGCGTGCCCGTCTTCAATGACAAGCATCTCTCCACCGACTGGAAAAAATGCGTCGAGATGGTCGCCGATGCGAAGCGCCTCGGCTTTCCGTTCCTCGCCGGGTCATCGCTGCCCGTGACACGTCGCCTCCCGGCGATCGATCTGCCGTGGGGCACCCCGCTGGTGGAGAGCGTCTGCGCCGGCTACGGCCCGGTGGAGAAGTACGATTTTCACGGCCTCGAAACCGCGCAATGCATGTCCGAGCGGCGGCGCGGCGGCGAAGTCGGCATCCGCAGTGTGCAAGCGTTGCGCGGCGCGAAGATGTGGGAGCGCGTGGCGGGCCTGGAAAAGACGCAGCGGCTCCTCGTGGCCGCCCTCAGCCGCAGCCATACTCTGCCCGTCGTCGGCTATCCCACGGAGGCCCTCAGCTTCGACTGGGCCCGCAAGTCTTTCCCCGACGCCTTCGCCTACTTCATTGAGCATCGCGATGGCTTCCGCACCACGCTGTTCATGCTGCCGATCCGGGACTTCAACTATGCGGGGCTCGATGGCGAAAGCGGCGCCATCACCTCCTGCCAGATGTATCTGCCGATGCCGGGACACAGCGCGACCACGGCGGATTTCTTCAACCCACTCATCCATCATATCGAACGCATGGTTCTCGAGAACCGCGCCCCCTACCCCGTCGAGCGCACGCTCCTCACCTCCGGCATGGTGCTCGCCGCGGTCGAGTCCCTCCACCGGAAAGGCGCGCTCATCGAGACGCCGGAAATGGAAGTCCGTATACGGCCCCGAAGGAGTCGCTGTTTTGGAGAGACTGACATACAATTCCAGTTCCTGCCGCTTACTCCAAGCAATGTCGCGCACCTTGCCGTCCTTCGTCATGATCGGATTCTCATTTACGAAGAGAATCCGTGGTCATCGCGCGAGAACCACCGCCGGCTCCGAAGACTAATCTATGGTAAGTCTGGCAATATGCGCGCTGAACCCTCTGGTGGCTTCTGCCACGGTCGGGATCGTTTTTTAAGTTGGAGGTGCTGAGACGGCCTCAGAAACGCCCAGGAATTAGGCTTTCTTCCGATCGCATTGGGCGCATCTTCGCCGCATGGAGGAGCCCGCAGCCAAACCGAATTTGCGCGAGACCGGGATTCCAATTCTCGGGTCGATGCCGTGGGGGACACACCTCTGCCATTTCTACGGGAACAAGCAGGATTTGCTCGAAGCGATGATCCCGTATTTCAAGACTGGCCTGGAGAACAATGAGTTTTGTTTGTGGGTCATTTCCGAGCCGCTCACGAACGGCGAGGCAAAGGTCAGGTTGCGAAAGGCGGTTCCTGATCTCGAGCAACGCCTCGCCGGCGGCAGCATGGAGATTCTCACGCACCGCGACTGGTATCTCAAAGGGGGGCGCTTCGATCTTCACCGAGTGATCGCCGATTGGGACGAGAAACTGAAGGACGCTTTGGCCCGGGGGTTTGCCGGCATGAGAGTGTCCGGCAACACCTCGTGGATCCACGACGACAATTGGAGAGACTTTCGCGAGTATGAAATGCAGCTCGAGCTCATGATCAAGGGCAAGCTGATGATCGTCTTTTGCACGTACCATCTCGAAGCCACGCCGGCGGCCCAAGTGTTCGATGTCGCCCGGATTCATCAAGTGGCGGTGGTCCGTCGCAGTGGACACTGGGAGGTGATCGAAACACCGGAGACAAAAAAGGCGAAGCGAGAGATTGAGGAAAACAACGCGCAGCTCGAACAACGGATTTGCGACAGAACGGCGGAGCTGGAAGCGGCCAACCGGGAGCTGCGCGCGCTTACGCAGCGGCTCATGCAAGTGCGTGAGGACGAGCGCCGCCACTTGGCGCGCGAGCTCCACGATGACGTTGGGCAGTTGCTCACCGCGGCAAAGTTAACTCTGGAATCCGTGCAGCAAACCCTTGCCGCTGGACCGCTGGCCGGACAACTGGCGCAGAGCCTTGCCTCGCTCGATCGGCTGACCGAGGAAGTTCACCGGATCGCGCTGGATCTTCGCTCGCCCTTGCTGGACGACCTCGGGCTGGTGCCGGCGCTCCGAGGTTTCCTCGTCGAAACGGCAAAGCGGTCCGGTTTGGAAGTTGCGTTCAAGGCGCCTCCGAAATTTCCGCGGTTGGATACGAACATTGAAACCGCCTGTTTTCGGGTCGTACAGGAGGCCGTCACGAATATTCTCCGGCATGCGCGCGCGAGATCCGTGCTGGTCGAACTGCGACACACGAAAAACTCAGTGACCACGATTGTCCGCGATGACGGCGCGGGCTTTGACGTCCTAGCCGCGAGGCGGAGAGCACAAGAGGGCACAGCGCTGGGGCTCCTGGGCATGCAGGAACGGACGGCGCTGCTGGGGGGGGAAATGACGGTTCAATCGGCGCCTGGTGAAGGGGCCCAGGTGAGCGTGAGCTTTCCATTGATCCGAACGCGGGAGATGAGATGAGCGCCGCCGGGAAAATTCGCGTGCTTCTCGTCGACGACCACACCCTCGTCCGCGCGGGCATCCGCGCGCTGCTGGAAAAGATGCCGGAGGTTGACGTCATGGCGGAGGCGAGTGACGGACGCATGGCGCTGGAGCTGATCCGCATTGATCAGCCGGACATTGTTTTGATGGATATCGGCATGCATGGATTGAACGGCTTGGAGGCCACCGCCCGCATCTCGCAGGAATTCGCCACGGTGCGGGTAATTATTCTCTCGATGTACGCGAATGAAGAATACGTGCTGCAAGCGCTCCAAGCAGGAGCCACCGGATATCTGGTGAAGGCTGCCGCCACGGCTGAGTTGGAGTTGGCTCTCCACGCGGTCACGCGCGGCGAAACCTATCTCAGCCCCGCCGTCTCGAGGCAGGTCATTGACCAATATCTGGCGCAACTCAAGAGCGAACCGGCAGCGGCGGGAAAGCTGACTCCGCGCCAGCGCGAAATTCTCCAGCTCATCGCCGAGGGCAAAAACACGAAGGAAATTGCGTTTGTCCTCGGCATCAGCGTCAAGACGGTGGAGACGCATCGCTCAATGCTCATGGAGCGCTTGCGCATTCGCGACATTCCGGGATTGGTCCGCTATGCCATGCGGATCGGCTTGGTGGAGGGGGAGCGCGGGATTTCCTGAAACCCGGCTTAAGGTATTGCCTACATAGCGTCGCCGCCTCGGCCTGCTCTATTGCCGCTCAGAAATGGGCGCGACAGATCTCCACCACTTGAATAGCCGGCAGCAGTCCATCCGGTCGCTTCGCGGCGGCTTATTTTCACGCCGCACGACCGGCGCACGGGCGGTCCGCCGGCTCCTCCTGCTGGCGATGGTCGCGGAGCTCGCCCTCGGGTGGCTGCGGTGGCGTGGGGAAGCGATCGGTCTCTTTACCTCGGGCGTTGGGGTGGTGCTTTTTGTGCTCGGCAACGGCCTCGTGCTGATCGGGCTGGCCTCATGGACGGCCCGGTCGCTGGATGCTATTGAGGCGCAACGGCAAGCCGCGGAGGACGAACGCAACCGGCTCTTTGAAATCTCTCCCGACTTGATTTGCACCGCGGGCGAGGACGGCTTTCTCCGGTTGCTCAATCCCGCTTGGAAGGCCGCGCTCGGTTACTCCTTCGAAGAGCTGCGCAGCCGGCCTTACCTCGAGTTCGTCCATCCCGAAGACCTCCAAGCCACGAGGCATTCCGTGGCCAACCGCTTCACGGGCGACCCCGCACAACGTTCGTTTGAAAACCGGATTTGCTGCAAGGATGGCAGCTACCGTTGGATGCTCTGGAATTCCACGGCCGTGCCCGAGCAGGAACTGCTCTTTGCCATCGGGCGCGACAATACGGAGCGGCATCGCGCGGACGATCGCTTGAAAGCCTCGGCCACGGAGCTGACGCGGTCCAATGCTGAGCTGGACCAGTTCGCCTACGTGGCCTCGCACGATCTCCAAGAGCCGCTGCGTGGGGTCGTGGGCTGCGTGCAACTGCTGCACCGGCGCTACGCGGCCCAGCTCGATGCGCCCGCCGGCGAGTTGATCCAGCATGCGATCGACGGCGTAAATCGCATGCAGCGGCTGATCGCGGATCTGCTGGCGTATTCCCGCGTCTCCAACCGTGACCTCGCCTTCGAGCCGGTGGACCTCGCGCAAGTGCTGCGGCACGTACGCGCCGATCTCGCGGCAGCCATTGCGGAAAGCGGCGCCAGCATCACCGAAGAACCGCTCCCGACGCTGCGCGTGGACCCGCTACAGATGGGGCAGCTTCTACAAAACCTGATTGGCAACGCGATCAAGTATCGCGCCGAGACTGCCCCCGCCATTCACGTGGGCGCCCGCCGCGGGGCCGGCGAATGGATTCTCTCCGTGCGCGACAACGGCATCGGTTTTGATCCGCAGTATGCGGAGCGCATCTTCCGCATCTTCCAGCGCCTGCACAGTCGCGTGAAGTTCGCCGGCACCGGCATTGGCTTGGCGATCTGCCAGAAGATCGTGCAGCGCCACGGCGGGCGCATTTGGGCCCAAGCACAGCCGGGAGCCGGCGCCACCTTCTTTTTCACCCTGCCAGACCGCTCCTGAATCTCATGCATATCCCCGCCACCCGTCCGATCGAAATACTGCTCGTCGAAGATAACCCCACCGATCGTCTGCTGACCCAAGCCGCGCTCGAGCAGGCCAAGATCGTCAACCATCTTCACATCGCGGAAGACGGCGTTGAAGCGTTGCGATTTTTGCGCGGCGACGGCGAGTACGCCGGGAAACCACGACCCGACCTGTTGCTTCTAGACTTGAACCTGCCGCGCAAGGATGGCCGCGAGGTCCTTGCCGAAATCAAGGCTGATGAAAGCCTGCGGCTCATCCCAACGGTGGTCCTCACCACCTCGGAGGCGGAGGAGGATGTCCTCCGCGCCTACGGTCTCCACGCCAATTGCTACGTCACCAAGCCAGTCGATTTCGAGGCTTTCACGGCCGTGGTGCGTTCGATTGAGAAATTCTGGTTTGCGGTCGTCACCCTGCCGCGCGACGCCCGATGAGCGCGGAATCGCTACGGATTCTGCTGGTCGAGGATAATCCCACGGATGCCTTGCTCGTGCGGGAGGCGCTCGCCGAGGCCACCTCGCCGGCTTTCACCGTCGTGCACGGGGAGATGCTGCAGTGTGCGCTCGACCTGCTGGCCAGGCGCCCTTTCGACCTGGTCCTGCTCGATCTCGGTTTGCCGGATAGTCAGGGCATCGAATCTTTGACCCGTCTTCGCGGACGCGCTCCCGATGTGCCCGTCCTGGTGCTTACTGGCCTCGACGACGAGGACATCGGCCTGAAGGCGGTGCATGCAGGCGCCCAGGACTACCTGGTGAAAGGCTATCTCTCGGAGAAATCGCTGCCGCGCATCATCCGCTATTCCGTCGAACGCAAGCGGCTCGAGGACCTGCTCCGGCAGGCGCAGCGCCTTGATGCGATCGGGCAGCTCGCCGGGGGCATCGCCCACGATTTTAATAACCTCCTGACCTTGATCAATGGCCACATTTCGGTGATCGCGGCCGATCAAGCGCTGAGCTTGGAGAGCGCGGAGTCGGCCCGGCAAATTCAGGCCGCGTCGAGCCGGGCGGCGGAACTCACCAGGCAATTGCTCACCTTCAGCCGGCGCCAGCCTCTGCAGGTGACGAAACTCGACCTGGCCGAAGTGGTTCGACATCGCGTGCCCATGTTCAGCCGATTGCTCGGCGACGATACCGTGTTGGAGGTCGAGCGCGGGCCGGCTCTCCCCGCCGTCGAGGGCGATGCTGGTATGCTCGAGCAGGTCCTGCTCAATCTGGTGGTGAATGCCCGTGACGCCATGCCACGCGGTGGCAAGCTCTCGATTCGAACCTTCACGACGACGGTAAGCGAGGCGGAGGCGGACCGATTTACCGATGGGGCGGCGGGTAATTTCGTTTGCCTGGAAGTCCGCGACACCGGGACCGGGATTGCCGCGGACTTGCTGCCGCGCATTTTCGAGCCGTTTTTCACCACCAAGGAGGAGGGCAAAGGCGCCGGCCTCGGCCTGGCCGCCGTCTATGGCATAGTCCGGCAGCATCGTGGTTGGATCAAGGTGGCGAGCGAGCCAGGCCGGGGCGCGGCCTTCGAAGTTCTGCTGCCGAGTTGCACCGGCGGCGTGCCCGAGACGCTTGAACCCGCGCCGGAGCCGGAATTGCTGGGTGGCTCCGAGACGATTCTGCTGGTGGAGGACGAAGCACCGCTGCGCCGAATCGTACGGATGCTGCTGGAAAAGGGCGGTTATCGCGTCGTCGAGGCTGAAAATGCCATGGTGGCGCTCGAGATCTGGGCTCGGCGGGGCGCGGAGATCGACCTCCTCTTCACCGATGTCGTCATGCCTGGTGGTCCCTCCGGCCGAGAGCTCGGCCAGCGGCTAAAAGCCGAGCGCCCGGAGCTGAAGATCATCTATACCAGCGGCTACAACAGCGATTTTCGCAAGGGCCTGATCACCCTGCACGGGGGCGAGTCGTTCCTCTTCAAACCATATCCCCCCAGCACGCTCGCGAAAGTGGTTCGCGAGACGCTCGACCAACCATGAATACCTCCGTCTATTATCCGGCCCTCATCCTGCAGCCCACCGCGGCCGATGTTCACGATGCCCTCAGGAGCCTCCCGAAAACGTCCCCGGCCGATTCGCTGGGGGTGATCCTCCTGGCTTGCGACCCAGTGGCGGCGGCGGCCCTGCGCGATTTGCCGGCTCGCGCGAGTGTGGGGGTGCCGATCATCACGGTCGCAAGTGCCGCTGGGATTTCCGGCGAGCAGGACGCGCCCGCTTTCCGCGCCGTCTGGCCCGAGCTCGAGCTCAGCGCAGCGGCCGGCGAGGAAGCCAAATGCCGCACGTTGTGCGAGCACGCTCCGGTCGGGATTTTCCAAGTGGATGCCGAAGGAAACTGCACCTACCTCAACCCGCGCGGAGGCGAGATGTCCGGGCTCGATTTGTTCCAGACCGTGGGAAAGGACTGGATGGCTATTCTGCACCCGGCGGACCGGGCGCGAGTGTTGCAGGAATGGGAATCCGCGCTGCAGGAACGCCGCGCGTTCGAAAGCGTCCATCGGCTGCGGCGGCCGGATGGCGGCGCGCTTTGGGTCTCCATGAAAGCCAATCCCTTCGTTGGAGAAAACGGGTCTCACGGGTACGTCGGCACCCTCGAGGAAATCACCGAGCGGATCAGCGCCGAGGAAGAGCTCCGCGCGACCCAGTTGGAGCTGCAGCAGCAACGGCGCCGCCTCGACGATCTGCTGGCGCAGGTCCCGGGCATCGTCTGGGAGGCGCACCGTGTGCCGGGAACCACCGAAAAGCGCCTCGTTTATGTCAGCCGTTACGTCGAAACCCTCACCGGCTACAGCGTTGAGGAGTGTCTCGCCATGCCGGATTTTTGGCGCACCATCATGCATCCCGACGACCGCGCGGAAGCGTCCCGCCGCGCTGCGGCAGTCCTGGCGGGCGAGCTGACAGGGAGCATTGTTTTTCGCTGGCGGACGAAGGATGGGCGCGAGATTTGGATTGAGTCTCAAGCTGCGGTCATCAGAGACGAAACGGGCGAGCCCATCGGGCTCCGCGGGATTAACCTCGACGTCACGGCACGCACGCAGGCCGAGGAGGCGGTCCGGCAACAGACCGAGCGCCTCCAGACCATCTTCGATCATATCCCGGTCATGATTACCTGCCGCGATGGCAGGGGCCGGCTGCAATACGTGAACCGCGAGTGGGAGCGTACCCTCGGCTGGTCCCTGAACGAAACCGACTTCGACGACCTCCCCAGGCTTTATCCCGATCCCTCGGAGCGCCGCCGCGCGGAAGAGCAAATCCAGGCGGCGGATGGGCGCAACGGCGATTTCCAAAGCCATACTCGGCAGGGCCGGCTCCTGCACACCCGCTGGACTACCGTGCGGCTCTCTGACGGCTCCACCATCGGCCTCGGGCACGACATCACCGAAAGTAAGCGCGCCAGTATGGCCCTCGAGCGGCTGGCGACGGAGATGGGCCTCCTGCTCGAATCCACCAGCGAGGGGGTCTACGGCATCGACCTCGATGGGCGTTGCACCTTCATGAACTCCGCCGGCCTGCAAATGCTCGGCTACAAGCTCCCCGAGGTGCTCGGCCAGAACGTGCACGACCTGATGCACTCCCGTCGCCCGGACGGCACGCCCTACCCGGTCGAAGACTGCCCCATTATGAAGGGCATCAACCGGGGGGAGCGTTGCCTGGTGGAAACCGATGTCTTTTGGCGCAAGGACGGGTCCTCTTTTCCCGTCGAGTACTCCGCCAATCCCATGCTGGAGCTCGGAGTCTTGCGTGGGGCCGTCATCACTTTTTCCGACATCACCCAACGCCTAGAGCGGGAACGGCGCATCCATGAACAAGCGCAGCTCCTCGACCTCGCGCACGACGCTATCACCGTGCGGGACCTCGACGATCGCATCCAGTTTTGGAGCCGCGGCGCTGAGCATATTTTCGGCTGGACGGCCGAGGAGTTGACGGATGCCGATGTGAAGGAATTTCTCTACAGCGATTCGCAGGCCTTCGCTGCGGCGAAAGCGGCCGTCTTGCAGAGCGGCGAATGGCACGGCGAGCTGGGGTTGCGAGCCAGAGATGGTCGTGAGATCACCGTGAACGCGCGCTGGACCCTCCTGCGGGATGAACAGGGCGCGCCGAAATCGGTGCTCGTGATCAAGAGCGACATCACTGATCAGAAGAACCTGGAAATGCGGTTCCTGCGCGCTCAGCGGCTTGAGAGCATCGGCACCCTCGCCAGCGGCGTGGCGCACGACCTCAACAATATTCTCTCGCCGATCCTGATGTCCGTCCCGTTGCTCCGGGAACCGCTCCCGGCTGAAACGTTGCAGGACTTGATTTCCGTCGTCGAGACGGCTGCCCAACGGGGTGCTGAGATCGTCAAGCAAGTGCTGACTTTTGGTCGGGGCATCGAGGGCGAGCGCGCGCCCTTGCAGGTCAGACACTTGGTGCGCGAGCTCGAGCGAATCGCCTGCGAAACCTTCCCGAAGAACATCGCGATCGAAAACAGCATTGCGAAGGATACGCGGTTAATCGAGGGCGACGCCACGCAACTCCACCAGGTGCTCCTGAACCTGTGCGTCAATGCCCGCGACGCGATGCCCACCGGTGGCACCCTTCGCATTTCGGCCCAGGATTTTTACGTGGACGAATATTTCGCCGCGACTAGTCCGGAGGCGAAGCCCGGCTCGTATGTGCAGATCGCCGTCAGCGACACGGGCACCGGGATTCCGCCGCACGTTCTCGACAAGATTTTCGACCCGTTTTTTACCACCAAGGCGATCGGCACGGGAACGGGCCTGGGGCTCTCGACCGTACTGGGGATCGTCAAAAGCCACGGCGGATTTATCAGTGTTTACAGCGAAGTCGGGCGCGGCACTGCGTTTGAAGTTTACCTTCCTGCCGCGGCCAGCGGAACCGTGCTGCCGGTGGAGACTCAGGAGCCAGCCGCCCCGCGGGGCCGGGGCGAAAGAATCCTGGTCGTCGACGACGAACCCGGGCTTCGTAAGCTCACCGAAACCATCCTGCGGAAACACGGCTACGAGGTCGTGCTGGCGTGCGACGGCACGGAGGCGCTCGCCCTTTATGCGAAGGATCCCGCGGGGATCGACGCGGTGCTGGCGGACGTAATGATGCCGCTCATGGACGGGGTGACGCTGATTCGCGTACTCCGCCACCTCGATCCGCACGTGCGGGTCATTTCTTCGACCGGGTTGGGTGAAGATCGCCGCCGGGAAGAACTGCGGACACTCGGGGTGAGCGCCTTCCTCACGAAGCCTTACAACACGGCCAGCCTCTTAAAGACCATTCACGACGTGCTCCAGGAAACCGGGGGACCTGCCCTTTCTCATTAATGAGCACGCTTCGCATTCTGGTGGCCGACGACCATGAAGTTGTACGCAAGGGCCTTCGTCTCGTCATTGAGAGAGTCCCTGGCTGGTCTGTTTGCGGCGAAACCGCCACCGGCCGCGAAACGGTGCGGCTGGCCGAGGAACTGGAGCCCGATATCGTGGTGCTCGATTTCAATATGCCGGAGCTCAACGGGCTCGACGCCGCGCGGCAGATCAAGCGCCGCGTGCCGAAGGCGGAAGTGATGCTCTTCAGCGGCGAGCGCGATGAACAGCGTGTACGAGCAGCCTTTGAAGCTGGCGTCCGAAGCTACCTTGCAAAAACCGACGCCGCCGCACATTTCCAGGCCGCGATCGAGGCCCTCGGAAATCACAAGGCCTACTTTACCCCGGAGGTCGCGGAAATCGTTTTTCGACGCTTTAGTAATGGGGAAACTGCCGCGGCGGCCGAAGCGCCGGCCGCTTTGTCGGAGCGGGAGCGTGAGATCGTGCAGCTCCTTGCCGAAGGCCACGGCAATAAAGGCATTGCGGCCAAGCTGGGCCTGAGCGTCAAGACCGTGGAAGGACATCGCGCGTCAATCATGCGCAAACTCAAGCTCAGCGCCTTTAGCGAGCTGGTCCGCTGGGCCATCCGCCACCACATCGTCCAGGCATAGAGTGAATAGGCAAAGGGTTTTTCCGGGTCCCGATTCGCGGGATTCACCGGCGGCCTCGCGGCACGCGCGCGGCTCTTAAGTTCCCCGTGAATTTTGCGGCGGGCGCGGACAGGTGTCCGGCAGTCCACGTAAGTTCCAAGCCTAAACAAAACCAAACCAAACATGCAAACCAACATCATCAAATCCAACAGCCTCACCGCCGCCTTCGCGGCCCTCATCATCATGGGACTTGGCGCGGGTGCAGCCTATGCCGGTAACACGTCCCAGCAAGTCGTGACATACGAAGTGCAGGCGATCAATGAGCTCTCCGTCAGCTCGGGTACGGTCTCGCTCACCGTGAATTCGGCCACGGCCGGTCAGGCGCCAAACGTCGCCACGGATACTGCGACTAGCTACGCGATTACCACCAACGAGACCGATCGCAAGATCACCGGCGCGCTCAATTCGGACATGCCGGCAGGCGTGACCCTCTCCGTCACGCTGGCGTCGCCCACGGGCGCGACCAGCACCGGCAAGCAGGTCCTCAGCTCCTCGCCCACGGATCTGGTCACCGGCATCTCCACGCTGAATGAGGCGGGCAAAGGAATCAGCTACGAGCTCGCGGCCACCTCGGCCGCTGGCGTCGTCGCCTCCGCGGCCAAGACGGTCACCCTGACCATCACCGCCGGAAACTAACCCCTACAGCGCAAACACCAAACCGAAACGGGGAGGTGGTGGTTCGCTGCCACCTCCCTGTTTTTGCCCGAGTCCATTGAAATCGACCTGCCTCAAATACCTTATCCTGCTCGCCTCGACCGGCTACCTCGAGGCTGCGGATCTCTCCTCGAGCGGCGATTGGGTGCAAGGTATCTCCGCAGCTGATTTGGTCGCCGGCGCCGGCAGCAATTTGCAACCGATCTTTGAGAGCGTCCCCGGCGCGACGGTGCTCAGCATCGCCAATGCCCCTGGGTCCTGGTCACTCCGTGTCCGGCAGAGCGGGAGCGGGGGCTCCGGAAATGTGACCATCTATGTGAGGCGCGTTTCCGCGGGGAGCGGCTCCGGCAGCATCGCCGGCGGCACTGCTTACCAGGCGCTCAGCGGGAGCGATGCGGAACTCTTCAGCGGCTCGCTCCCCCGGAGCGGGGTCACCCTGCAATACAAGCTCACCGGTCTTTCCGCCGGTGTCCCTCCCTCGACCTATCTCTCCTCCATCATTTTTACCGTCCAATAACGTGAAACGCCTTCTTCTCTTTCTTTTCCTCACCGCCCTCTCCCTTTCCGGCAACGCCTCCGCCGGCATCATCGTCATCGGCAATCTCGCCCGTACCGCCACCGTCCAACCGGGCGGCGCCTTTGAAGGCGTCATTTTCGTGAAAAACATGGACTCGCCAGTTGCCGACGTGCGGCTCTCGCAGGCCGATTACGCTTTTCAAGCGGATGGGAGTAATGACTACGGCGCGCCGGGCCGGGCGCCGCGCTCGAATGCGGACTGGATGAGCGTGACCCCGACTCGTCTGAGAATCGCCCCCGGGGAAACGGTGCCGGTGCGCTACAAAGGACGCGCGCCGGGCGACCCGAAGCTCAACGGCACCTACTGGAGCATAATCATCGTCGAGCCGGCCACCGAGCCGGCGATCACCCCCGAGGGAAAGGTGGATCAGGTCGCCATCGGCCTGCAGACCAAGGTTCGGTTCGCGGTGCAGATCGTGACGGAGATGGGGCAGACCGGCCGCCGCAGCCTGATGGTGCAAAGGAAACGGCTCGTGCAGGAAGAAGCGAATCGGGCGCTCGAGCTCGATATCGCGAACGACGGCGAACGGCTGCTCATCCCAAAGATGACTCTCGAGCTTTTTGATTCGCAGGGTCGCTCGCTGGGCCGCTTCGACGCCGGCCGCGCGCGCATTTACCCGGGCTGCTCTGCCCGCGCGAAGTTCAATCTCACCGATGTGCCGGCGGGCAAATACACCGCGATGCTGCTCCTAGATAGCGGGGACGCCCAAGTGATGGGGGCACAATATGACTTGGAGCTTGGCCGCCCCCTGCCGCACCTGCCGCAGAGCGAACGGGGCCTTGGAAAGGCGCCATGAATCGACTGGCGGCGCTGCTTCTTTGCCTCTGTGGAAGCGCCGCCGCGGTTGCCGGGCCATCGAGTGTGGAGCTCCGGGCGCCTGCGGTGAAGCTGCTTGAGACCGCGCCGGGCCGCATCGTCACGGCCAGTGTCGTGGTGGCCAATCGCGGTCGCTCGGATGGGAACTTCTCGGAACGCCTCGAGCTGCCTTCGGGTTGCCAGCAGGTCGCTCCGCCCAACCTGCCTTTTCGGCTGGGAGCCGGCGCGGAGGTGGTGCGGGTCCTTGCCGTGCTCGTGCCCGCCAATATGCCGGCGGGCCGCTGCGAGTGGCTTTATCGCGTGCAGAGCCAGAGCGACCCCTCGTCGGTCGCCAGCACGAGGTTCACGATGCAGGTCACGGCCGTGGACAAACTCGACCTCGTCGTCGATCCACGGACCGACCTTGTTCTGGCCGGCGATGTCTATCACATCACGCTGCACGCCACCAATCACGGCAACAGCCGCCTGTCGGTGCAGGTCGCGGCCCGCAACTCGCAAGGATTTGCGCTAATGATGACGCCGGCCGCCTTTCTCCTGGAGGCCGGAGCCACGCGCGACCTCAACTGCACCGTCACCACCGAGAAGAGCTTCGCGCATCACATCCGCCATGCCGTCACCTTCGACGCTGCGGCCACCTCGATTTCGGGCAAATCGCTCACCGCCAGCCAGGCGTCCGTGGTGGAAATCGTCCCGCGGGTGAGCGGAACGACCGATCCCTTTCACCGCCTTCCAATGCAACTTCGAACGGTCGCCGTGACGGAGAACGGTCGCGCCCCCCAGGTCCAGGCGGAGCTTTCGGGAGAGGGTTCGCTGGACGAGGCTGGCAAACGAAGCGTCGACTTTCTCTTCCGCGGTCCCGATCTCCGGAACACGAGCTTGTTTGGCGAACGCGATGAGTATGGCGCCAGCTACCATGACGAGTACTGGGATCTCGATCTAGGCGACCGCGTCTATACGCTTTCGCCACTCACCGAGAAGCACAGCCTCGGGCGTGGCGCCGGCGTGACCTGGCACAATGGCCGGACGGCCGCCGGTGGTTTCTATATGAACAGCCGCTTTCGGCAGCAGGGTAGCGATGAATTCGGAGCGTTCATCCGGCATGACTTCGCGCCCTCGTTCACTTTGCAGGGAAACTTCCTCCGCAAGCGCGGGACCGATTCGGTCTCCCCAGGCGCGCTGCCGCAAAATCTCTTCACGCTGGAATCGCATTACCGCCACGGGAAGCTGCTCGATCTTACGCTCGAATCCGGTGTCAGCCTCCGTGGCACCGGCGGCCATGATTACGCTTATCGTGCCGAGGCCCGCGGCGAGTTCCCGGGGAAAATCAACTACACCCTCGAACACGTCCATTCCGGCCCGAATTTTCAGGGCTACTACAGTGATGCTGAGACGACCTTCGCGTCCATTGGCAAAGCGATTACGCCGAGATTGCGCGTCCAGGCTTCGCTCAATAAATACGCGGATAATCTCGCGCTCAACGACGTGCGCAGCTCGGTGGTGAACCGGGAGTGTTCCTGGCACGCCGGTGCAGACTACGATCTGACAAAGAAGACCGTCCTCACGCTCGAATGGCAGCACGTGCAACGCGCCGACATCCTCCATCCCGCTGCCTACGACTTCACGTCTGACGCCGTGCGCATTGGCGCCAGTCACGATTTCGGCAAGCTGCGCCTTCAAGGCTTTCTCGATCTTGGGACGCTCGAGAACCGGTTGACGAGGGAGAATGGGCCTTTCCAGCGCTACGGCATCTCGGCCATCTGGCGGCCGACCCCTCGCCAGGCCTACACTCTCTTTGGCAGCTATGGTCCGAATGCCTACAGCGGCTCCTCGGAAATATCGTTGAGCGCCGGAGTCTCGGCTCACTGGCAGGTCAGCGATCACCTCGAGGCGAATGTGAGCTACGCACGCAATCAGTTCGATTCGCTCACCGGCGGCCAGAACGATCAGGTTTTTGCCTCCGTCAGCCATCGCTTTGCCAACCGGAGTTCGCTCTCGTTCATCGGACGCTGGTCGCACGCTGTCACCAAAACAATCGGAGCGAGTGCCACGAACGAAGCCGCCGTCATGCTCAGTTACGCGGTTCCCTTCGATATCCCGATCAGTCGCCGGCGCAGCATCGGCTCCCTGGAAGGGCAACTCGTCCAGACCGCAAAGGGCCGCGAAACCGGAGTGGGGCGGGTGGTGCTGCAGGCCGGCGAGCAATTTGCGGTTACCGATGAGGAGGGACGGTTTCAGTTTCCCGGCCTGAAGCCGGGCGCCTGCGATCTCCGCGTGGTCATGGACTCGCTCGACCGCCACCTCGCCATCGCCACGCCATTGCCGATGAAAGTCAAAATTCGTCCCGCGGAAACTAGTCGCGTGCGACTCTTGGCTAGTCCCGCGTGCTCGGTCGCGGTCCGCGTCACGCGGTATGACTTTGCCAGTGCCAGCGCCGTGGCCGCCTCCAGCGAGCTGCGCGCGACCGCCGGCGAGGAGGCCGTCGCCGTCGAGCTCAGCAATGGCCGCGATGTGTGGCGGGCGCAGACCGACCGTGCTGGCCACGCAGCCTTCGATCGCCTTCCCGCCGGGAATTACCACCTCCGGACCGCCGCTGCCGACCTTCCGCCGTTGCATACGATCGACACTCCCGAACGCAGGCTCACGCTGAAGCCGGGCGAAACCGAAACCGTCGCGATCCGCATCCTGCCGCAGCGGCGAACCCTGCGTTTGATGGACCAGGGAAGCATTCGATAAGCCCACTCAGACGGAGCTCCTATAGCGCGGGTTTTCCCTTGCCAGTTGATGCGCGTTTTCCGAGGTGACCCGCTCGCGCATGGCTTGCTTTAGATTTCATCGATTTTCACGAACCCTTTATATGAACCAACCCCGCATCCTCCTCGTGGACGATGACCCGAAGCTTTCGGGCGTTGTCCGCTTTTTCCTCGAAAAAACGAAACGCTATCAAGTGCGCGTAGAAAATCGATCCTCCCAAGCTCTCGCTGTCGCGCGCGAGTTTCGCCCCGATGTCGTCCTGCTCGATGTCGATATGCCGGGCAAAGACGGCGGTGAAGTGGCTCGTGAGATGATGGGCGATACCGGTGTGCCCGGCAGCGCCATCTTGTTTCTTACTTCGCTTGTTTCGCGAGCTGAGGCCGGCGACCACGTAGTCTTGCGTGGCGGGATGCGCTTTCTCGCAAAACCGGTGAACCCGAAGGTCTTGATCGCCGCCGTAGATCAAGTGCTGGCGGGCCGGATAACTAACTGAAATCCCTTGGGCGCCCCCCTTCGCCACCGCACGGCCCGGCTCAATTTCCATGAGCATAATGAACGCACACGCCCAGTTGCTGATCGTCGACGACAGTATTGCGAACACCTGCCTTCTCACGAATATCCTCAATCGTATCGGATTTGCGCAGGTCGCGAGCATCACCGATCCACGCCAGACGTTCGATCGGCTGGGGGAGATTCAGCCGGACCTGATCATTCTGGATTTGGATATGCCGCATCTGAGCGGCATCGAGGTGATGCGTCAGCTCGCCAGGCTTCCGCGGGAGCTCTTTTTGCCGATCCTGGTCATCAGCGGGGATTCGACCGTCGAAACAAAGCGCAAGGCGCTCGCGGCTGGGGCAACGGATTTCCTAACGCGTCCCTTCGATCCTTCCGAAGTCTTCATGCGCATTGGCAATCTCCTCCAGATGCGTTTCCTGCATCGCCAGCTGCAGGAGCACAACCGCACCCTCGAAGAGAAAGTCGCGGAGCGAACGCGCGAGCTGCGCGAGGCGCAACATCAGCTCATCCTCCAGGAGCGCCTGCGTGCCTTCGGCGAGATGGCGGGCGGAGTCGTGCACGATTTCAACAACGCCCTCATGTCGGTCATTGGCTATAGCGAGATTCTGCTGGAGGATGAGGAAGCGCTCACGAACCCCGTCACGGCGCGTCAGTTTCTTACCGTCATGCACGCGGCCGGCCAGGATGCTTCCCACGTCATCAGCCGCTTGCGCGATTTTTACCGGCCGCGTGAGATTGCCGACGTCTTTTCGGCCGTCGATCTGAACGCGATCTTGCAGCAGGCCGTGCCGCTCACGCAGCCGAAGTGGAAGGCGCAGCCACTGGCGCAAGGACGGGTGATCGAAGTGAAGCTCGACCTCGCGAAGCTGCCGCCAATTTCGGGCAACGAATCGGATTTGCGAGAGGCCGTCACCAATCTGATCTTCAACGCCGTGGATGCCATGCCCGCCGGAGGCACGATCACGCTCCGCAGCCGAATACAACGAGACCGGCGTGGTTTTGGAAATAACCGACGAGGGGATCGGAATGAGCGCCGAGGTGCGCGATCGCTGTCTTGAGCCGTTTTTCTCGACCAAGGGTGAGAAGGGCACGGGTCTCGGTCTCTCCATGGTGTTTGGTATTGTCAAACGGCACGAAGGGAGTGTGGAGATCGAGAGCGCGGCCGGTGAGGGGACGACCTTTCGACTTCGTTTTCCCTCCCTGGTGGACGCGCCCGCGGCGGCCGGGGCTGAACCAGTCGCGATCGAGCGCTTGCTCCGCGTGCTGGTGGTCGATGACGAGCCCGTTTCGCGGCGGGTGCTTTCGAGCTACCTCGCGATGGATGGGCACAGCGTAGTCACCGTAGACAATGCAGAGGAGGCGATGGCCCGCTTTGAAGGCGCGGAGTTCGATCTCCTAATCACCGATCTCGCGATGCCGCGCATGAGCGGGGTGCAACTTGCGGCGGCCGTGCGTCAAATCCGCGCCGGGCAGCCGGTGATCCTGCTTACCGGTTTCAATGAGGATGCGATTGGACCCGCCAATCAACCCGCTGAAGTCGATCTGATCATGCGGAAGCCGGTGCAGCGGCGCGCGCTCCAGCGTGCGCTCGCCTCTTTGTGCAAGAATTGAAATTGGGGACTCGGTCTTCTTGGCGAGAACCCCGGTGAGTGTGGTCGCATTCATCGGCGCGCCCTGTCGCCGGTCACGCCTTGCGTCAGGTCCGTCCCGTTCCCGCGCGAGAAAAAACCCCGAGTCCCGCTGCTCCCCGGCGGCTTCATCAATCCTGAGCTCTTGCGGCAATCGCCGCGCGCACGCGAGTTCGTGCGGGCCTTCGACACCGCCTCCAAGCACTTCGAAGTTTTGAAGATCATTGGCGCTGAACCGCCGGTCGTCGTGTTGCTGAGTTTCCTGAACGTTCGCAGGTTCACGTTTTCAGCCAGTCGACACCATACAGCGCAGGCTGCGGCAGAGGCTTAGCCCAGTATTCGGGGAAGCGAGTCAGATAGATGAGAGTGCGAGCGTCATCCGCCGCCCGGACTTTTGGGTGAGTCGGATTCTTCAAGCGTAGCCAGTGTTCTATATCCGGCATCAAATCCTTGTGCCCGTAGTCGCAGCGACCACAGCGCAAAGCTCGTCGAGCTATTGCGACAGGCGCGAGCGGATGCCGGATTGACACAGGTTCAAGCGGCGGAACGCTTGGGCTGCCGACAGACATTTTTGAGCAAGATCGAGTGCCGCGAGCGCCGTCTGGACGTCGTCGAGTTTTCACTGATTTGCCTCGCATACGGAGTCGCCCCGTCGGCCGTTCTGGACCAGTTTGTTGAACAGGCCGGGCTGGGTCTTGCGGGTGAAAGGAAGGCGAAAAGGAGGAAGCCGTGAACGCGCCGATTCGAACGGCGCGATCCTCTTTTGTCTCCGTTAGCTCCACTTGAGGCACTCCGCCAGGAAAGGGCACTGCACGCAACCCAGCCCCGGCGACGGCACGAAGTCCCGCGTAGTCACTCCCTGCACGTAGCTTTCGATCGACTTGAAAAGCCGGGTTTTCCGGCTCTCCGTCATCGGCGGCATCGGGGTCACCACCAGCTTCGGCGTTTTCAGCTTGATGAGGTGGTGAAATTCGGCGCCCTTTTCACGCCTCGCCGTCGCTTCCCGATAGAGGATCGAGTACGACGTTGATTGGATCTCGTGCTGATGCGCCGCGGTTTGGAGTTGGGAGTCGAGGAGGCGGTCTTGAAGTCGATCACCTTTCGCTCCTGCACCAGATCGAGGACGCCGGTGAGGCGAGGCAGCCCGTGTTGCGACAGGTCTGCCTCGGCATACACCTCCACCCCTTCCGGTTTCACGTCAGGGTTGATGGGCGAGTTGAGGAAGTACGTGGCGAGCAGCGCTCACCCCATTTGCTTCTTCTCCTGCTCCGCGGCCTCGCTCTCCCATTCCATCGGCTGCTCGGGGTTCGCCCAAGCGGACTCGAAGGCGGCCTGGAGATCCTCGTTCGTGAGCGGGTGCCCGCGCCAGCGCGCCTTGTTCCAGGTCTTCATGACCTCATGCACGGTGCTGCCGACGTGCAGGGACGCGGACTTCGGCCGCACCAGCTCCGCGACGTACTGGAAGTAGAACCGCAGGCGGCACTGCAGGAACGTCGTCAGCCGACTGGCTGAGATCGTGTGCAACAATGCGGTGAGGGTTTCCTTCTCAGTTCGTGGTGGCTATTCGACTGGTGCGACCGGTTCAGGCGCGAGCGCAATCACGGCGCGCTGGCCCTGCGGCGCATTCTCTTGGCAAGCCTGCCCGCAATGGCCGGTCTTACGAATCCGTCGAAGCGTCCACCTCGTAGCCGCCCTCCGCGATCAGCCGTTTCGGCTGATCCTGCCGGGACGAGCGGTTACCTCATCAGGAATGCGATAAGGTCTCGGACACTCTCCTCGTCGAGGGTCTGCAGCAATCCTTCGGGCATGAAGCTTTGCGGGAGTTGCTGAAACCGGGCGATGTCGGTCGCGAGGAACCGTCACGCGCTCGGCGGGGGTTTGCACGGTGATGACCTTCTCGGTCTGCTCGGGGATGACGCCGGCGAGCGTGCGGCCATCCTTGAGCTCGATCACGCTGAGGCGGTAATCCGCCGGTACGATGGCGCTGGGATCGATGATGTTTTCGAGAAGGTAGCCCAGGTTGCGCCGGTCGCTGCCGGTGAGGTCCGGGGCGATGGCGGCGCCTTCGCCGTAGAGTTTGTGGCAGGCGGCGCAGATGCTGGTGAAGAGGAGCTTGCCTTTGGCCGGCATCGGCTTTTGCGAGGGCGGCAGGCGTGAGGAGCGATTGCCACCGGGCGAGCTCCTGCTTCCGGGCGGCCGGGCGTTTCGCGCAGTTCGCCCCAGACTTTGGTGAGTTGCTGGCTCAAGGCTTCGTCGCCGAGATTGCGAAGCTGGCGGGCTTGGAACGGCGAGATGTCTTCGCGCGCGGCGGGATGCTTCTCGACAAAGGCGAGCAACTGCGTGGCCCACGCGGCGCGGGAGGAGAGCGCGGTGACATTGGCCGCGCGCCATCTCCTGGCTGCTCGGCCACTGGGTGAGCAGGGCTTTCGGGCACATCGTCCTCGGCGAACTTCGCGCAACCGAGGCGCGCCGCCGTGCCGAGAACCTTGTCGTTGATCAGGCTGCGCACGATTTGGAAATGCTCCGGCTTCGGGTTGCGCAGCAGCGACTGCAGGGCGCTGCGGCGCGCGTTCGCGTCGCCTTCGGAATCCTTGATGAGCGCGACGAGCTCGTCCACGGCGCGGCCGCTGCCGAAGACGAGCGAGAGATCGCGCACGAGATCGGCCTGCCGGGGGCCGAGCGGCCTTTGCGAAATCGTCCCACGCGCGCGGTTTCGCCATCTGGCTGAAGCCCTTGAGCGCCTCGCTCAGGCCGCGCAGGATGTCCTCACGGGTATCCGTCGTGCCGGAGTGCCGCGGAGAGGAGATCATCGACTGGGCCGGGGCTTTGCTCGATCTCCTCGGCGAGCCGGCGCGCGATGAGCCGGCGCACGGTCGGCATCTTCGACGAAATGGCGAGCGCGATGGCCTGCGTCGGGATGCGCGGACGACGGCGGGCTCGATGCCGTACCAAATCATCAGCGGCTGCTGCCGATCGTTCGCATCCTCGGCGTGAGCCGCGAGCGCGGTGGCGATGGGGAAGCGCGCGGCAAGCGGCAGGCGTTGCAGCCCGCCGGCGAGGCGCAGCCGGACGAGGCCATCGGCGCTGGAAGCATCCTCCGCGCGCGGCTGCGGACGCTCATCCTGCGATCTCCCGCCGGACCGTGGCGATCATCCGGGCCCACCAGTTGTTGTCGCGGTGGCGCGCGCCGGCTTCGGCCAGGGCCGCGTCGTTCATCTCGGGAGAGGTCGAAGGGCTCCAGCTTCTTCGGCGCGCCGTAGCTGATCTTGTAAATGCGTCCGCTCGTCCGGTGCACGCCGTCGCTATCGTGGCATTCGCCGGCATCGCTCCAGTCGATGACGAAGACGCTGCCATCCGGCCCGGTGCTCAGGTCGAGGCCGCGAAACCACGGGTCCTCGCACTGCATGAAATCGGCGCCGTGCCGGCCGACGAAGCCGCACCCTTCGCGCTCCAGGATGTCCATGTTGATGCGGCGGCCGTGCAGGTTGGCGGTGAAGAGTTTTCCCTGGTACTCCTGGGGCCAGGAGCCGCCGTTGTAGATGACGCAGCCGATGTGGGCATGGCCGCCCCCGAGCTCGCTGGTCTGGGCCGTGACGCCCTTGCGAATGTCGCTCCATTTCTCGGCGCCAATATCGAAATGGTAGTGGTCGGCGGTCGGCTTGATCGTCTCGTAAACGTGCGGATTCAAGTGGGTGCCGAACATGCGGTCGTAGTAGGCGCCCGGAGATGCCGTGCCAGAGGTGATTGATGACCGTATTGATCCAAAAAAGCTCCCCGTTCGCGTCCCAGTCCATGCCCCACGAATTGGTGCCCCCATGGCAGACGATCTCCACCGTGTGGCGCTTGGGATGGTAGCGAAAGATGCCGCAGTTGATGCGCACGCGGTCCTTCTCCGGCGTGCCGGGTTTCGCCGATGGCGCTGGTCTCGAGAATGCCGTGGCGACCGTAAAGCCAGCCATCCGGACCCCAGCGCAGACCATTGACGATGTTGTGGCCGATGGTCTTGAAGTTGAAGCCATCGAGCAGCACCCGGGGCGGGCCGTCGGGTACGTCGTCGCCGGTTCTGATCGGGGATGAAGAGCAGGTTTGGCGCGCAGAGCGCATACACGCCGCCCTCGGCCGAGCTCGATGCTGGTGAGGCGCGTGCCCTGATCCCAAAAGATCGTGCGCCTGTCGAAATGGCCGTCATTGTCCGTGTCCTCAAAAATGAGGATGCGGTCGCGCAACTCCGTGTTCCAGCGCAGCGGGTTTTCGGCCAGGGTATAACACTCGGCGATCCAAAGCCGGCCGCGTGCGTCCCAAGCCATCGCGATGGGTTGCTGCACGTCCGGCTCCGCGGCGAAGACCTGACATTGAAAGCCGGGCGGCAGCTTCATGCTGCGCGCAGCTTCTTCCGCAGGCATGGGGCCGCCGGGACTTTTCTCGGTATTGAAAGGCGCCGGGATTTCTGCGCCGGCGTGGCCAGCCAGGCAAAGCAGAAGGGCCGCCGCGCCGGCGGCCGCGGATCGGGGGCTATGTCGTGATTTCATGCTCAGATCAGGCTTACAGTAGTACGGGGGGGCTGACGGCCCTGCAGTCGGCGAGTGGAAATTTAGACGAAATCCGAGTAGCCGTCAGCCGCCGCACGCCGCTACTTCGCCTTCGGCCTCGCGCGATAGCGCTCGGAGAGGCGCGTGTGGCGCGATTCGAGCGACTGCTCGACGCCGGCAATCCAGAGTCGCTTCACCTCCGAGCGGATGTCGAGGATGTCGCCGGTGGCGGCGAAGAAGGTCGCGTCCTTGCCGGGTTCGATGGAGCCGAGCCGGTCTGCCACGCCGTGGAGTTGCGCGGGGACCAGGGTGATCGCGGCGAGCGCGGCGTCGGCGGGCAGGCCGAAGGCGGCGGCTTGCGCGGCGACGTAGGGGAGATTGCGCTGGCCGTAGGCGCTGGCGCGGTCGAGACCGTCGCTGATCGCGACGGTCGACGCCGGCCTTGTGCAGGACGCCGGGGGCGCGGAATTGCACGTCGTAGGCATCGGAGCCGCTGCGACGGGAAGCGTGAAGACTTCGCTGTAGATCACGGCGATCTTTCGGCGCGCGAGTTCGTCGGCGAACATCCACGCGTCGCGTCCGCCGACGATGACGAGCCGCAGGCGCGGGTGCGGCTCGGACCACTTCAGGGCGGTGCGGATTTCGCGCTGGCCGTCGGCGTGGATCATGAGCGGGATCTCGCCGGCGAGCACGGGCCGCATGGCTTCCCACGCCGGCACGGCCGGGCTGCCGGCAGGGCGCTTTGCCCACGCCTCGGCATCGGCGAAGAACTGCTCGATGGCGCGCACCTTCTCGCGACGCTCGCGGGCTTGTTCGTCGAGAGGCTTGGTTTTCTCGGGGGCGTCCGGTCCCGGAACGGTGAGCGACTGGTCGGGCCAGAAGAGGTGCATGGCGGTGCGGCGGCGGACGAGCATCTCCTCGATCGTCCAGCCGCGGGCGGCGACCAGGCCGGAGGTGCCCGCGAGCATTTTGCCCTGCGGGACGGGGACGAAATGCGTGATGCCGTTGGCGCGCGCGACGGGGATGAGTTCCGAGTCGGGATTGACCGCGAGCCACGACTCGACCTCGGGCGTGAAGTCGCCCGTCTCGCGGTCATCGACCGTGGCGCGCACGCCGCTGATTTCCACCAGGCCGAGATCTGTCGCGGGGCTGATCAAGCCCGGGGAAAAGATGCAGCCCCGCGAGATCGATGGTGCGGTCCGCGGCTTCGTCGATCGCGCGCGGCGACGGCGGCGATGCTTCCCATCGCGCACCAGCACGTCGCCGGGAGTGAGCGTGCCCTTGGCGACGGTATGGACGGTCGCGCCGCGCAGGAGCAGCGTCTCGGCGTGCGGCGGTCATCGCGAGCGCCACGAGGACGCCGAAGAAGGAGGTCAGTTTTTCCATGGCATTTCGTGGTCCATGCAGCAGCCGACGCAGCGGATGGCTCTGCCGGTCCTCCAGCGCGCGGAAGAAGAATTTCTCCTGCGCCTTCGCCGCGGCGGGGTCGCCGGGCGGATCGGTCGCGAGCTTCTTCGCCTTGTCGATGAGCGCGAGCCGCTCGGCATTGCGCGCTTCGCCGCGACGGTGGGCGGCCTCGCGCTCGAAGTATTGTTTCCCGTCGATCCACGTCTCCAGGCACAGGCTCGATGGTCGCGAGCGGGACTCCCGCTCCACACGGCGAAGTCGCCGTCCTTGCCGACTTCCAGCGAGCCGACCATCCTGTCGATGCCGAGCTGCTTGGCCGGATTGATCGTGACGAACTTCAGCGCCTCCTCCTCGGGCGTGCCGCCGTATTTCACGGCCTTGGCCGCTTCGAAGTTCAGCCGCCGCGCGTGATCGGACGAATCGGAGTTGAAGGACACATTCACGCCGCGCTCGCGCATGATGCTGCCGGCGTAGCGGAATCGCGTCGTAGACCTCGAACTTGTAGGCCCACCAATCCGCAGAAGGCCGAAGCGCCCGCGCCGTGCTTCGCGATTTCATCGGCCACTTTGTAGCCCTCGAGGATGTGCTGCAGCGTGCCACGCGCACGCCGAAGCTTTCCATGACGCGCAGGAACGCGAGGATCTCATCCTGCCGGTAGCTGTGGCAGTGGATGAGCCGCTCGCCGCGGATGATCTCCGCGATGGCTTCGAGTTCGAGATCGCGCCGCACGGGCGGTCCGCCCTCGCGCCGTCTGCTTCTCGAGCGCGGCGGCGTATTGCTGCGCGGCGGTGAAGCGGTTCGTGTGAAAGGCCGGCACGCCCATGCGCGTCTGCGGGAAGCGATTCTTGAAGGCCGTCGCCCCAGTTCGATCTGCTTCACGTTTTCGCCGAGGGCGAACTTGATGCCGGCTGGTGCGCCCGCGAACTTCAGCTCCTCGGGCGCGGCGCCGTCGCGCAGCTTGATCACGCAGTTCTGTCCGCCGATGGGATTGGCCGAGCCGTGCAGCAGATTCGTGGCGGTGAGTCCGCCGCCGAGTTGCTGGTGGATCGTCTCGGATTCGGAATTCACCACGTCGCCGACGCGCACCATCGCCGTGGAAGGCAGCGTGGCCTTCATTCACGCCGCCCATGATCATGCTGTGGCTGTGGCAGTCGATGAGGCCCGGCGTGACGTGGATGCCGGGACGATCGATGACGTAGGTGTCTGTGGCGGGAACGCACGTCGACCAGTGTTCCGACCGCGCGGATTTTTCCGTCCACGATGAGCAGGCTCGCGTTCTCGATGCGCCCCTGCGGGCCGCTGGTCCAGATCGTCGCGGACTTGATGAAGACCGCCTTCGGCGAGAGCAACGGGCCGCGATCCTTCTGCGCCGGGGCGGCGGTCAGTTGGCGCGCGGAGCTTCTCCTTTTCGCTTCTTTTTGCTCGTCGGCCTTCGCGTCCGCGTCCTTCTTCTTGTCGTCGCGGATCGGCGCCGGAAATTGGCGGCCATCGATCCACACCTCGCGCACGCGCGCCTCTTCGTCGAAGTAGCGGCCGTTCTCGACCACGGTGAGATGCGCGAGTTTGCCGGGCTCGATCGTGCCGAGCTGATCCGCCACGCCGCAGATGCGCGCGGGCATGGTGGTCAGCGCGGCGATGGCGTCCGTTTCGCTCAGGCCGCGCGCGATGGCGAGGCGCACGTTGGGCCGGAAGCTGGTTCTTCTTTCCGAGCGCCGTGCGTGGTGAGCGCGATGTCGAGTCCTTCGCGGCGGAGCAGCGCGGGATTGCCGGGCGCGTGGTCCCAGGCGCGCAATTGCTCGTAACGGCACCGCGAGCCAGTCGTCGTCCTCGGGCAGCTTCGGCACTTCGGGAAAATCCACCGGCACGATGAACGGCGCCGCCGCGGCGCGCGCGAGCTCGGGCCGGCGCCATTCCTGGCCCGTGGCGAGCACGATCGGCTGGAGCGCCAGCTCGCGGGAAAGCTGCGCGGCGCGATCCACCATGAGCATCGCCGAGGGCTCGAAGACCACGGGCATTGTCTTGCGCGCCGCGGGCTGGAGCGCATCGAGCGAAACGTTGAACGCGGGGCGCGGGCGATCCTTCGGATGCGCGGCGAAATGCGCGAAGTCGGCGGCCTGAAATTGCGCATCGAAAAACGACTGCCGCACCGCCGAGATCACTCCCATGAGCGAGTGCGGATAGGGCTCGGGCGGGCGCTCGGACTCCTCGTCCGGCTTTCTCCGGTTCGGCACGTCGAGCAAGACATGCTGAAACGTGTCCGGGCGGATGACCGCCTCGTTCGGGTCGCTGGAAACGAGCGACACGAACGTGCTCGTCCCGCGAATCAATCCACGATCCGGCGCCACATTCGCCGCGGTGAATCCTTCCGCGCGCAACGCCTCGAGCGCCTTTGTTTCCGGCGCATACTCCCGCGCCATCCGCCGCTCCGGCGTCATCAGTGTCTTCGCAGTTCCGCCGACGGCGACCGAAGCCACTCCGAGAAATCCCGTCCCCGCGCCCGCCGTCAGATCCTCCGTCGCGTCGATCGGCGGCCCTTCGTCCGGTGCCGCCGCGCGCTCGCCACTCGCCCTTCGAAAAGACGACATGGGCATCGATGAACCCGGCGTAGATCGTCGTTCCGGCCATGTCGTGCACCCGCGCCTCCGCCGGCACCGCCACCTCCGCTCCGACCGCCGCGATCCGCCCATCGCGCAAAACGATCGTTCCGCGTTCAAGCTCCTCCCCCGGCTTCACCACCACTCGCCCGCCGACGAGTGCGTGCACGGAAGCGGGCTGTGGGCGATTCCCCGGCGGGCGGATCGCCTCGGCTGCAAAAACTTCCAAAGCCCAGCACACACTCGCACTCAAGAGAATGGTCCGCGTGGATCGGTGGACACCCGGAGGGAAAACTCATCGCGGGAGTCTCCAACGCGGGGGCTTGCGAATGCAAGCGCGCCGCGTGGCCGTGCCTCACCGGCCGAAACGGAGCCGGTGCAATCCGGGATCATTGAGGAAGTAACGGCCGACCTTGCGCCGTGGCGGTCCGCGCATGAGCCAGCGTCAACCGCGGCTGGGCTCCAGCCCGGTGAGCGTGCCGGTGCTGATGCTGAATTTTTCCACTTCGATGCCGAGCCGCTGGAGCACGCTCACGTAGAGGTTGCACAACGGCGGCGGATTGAGCGGATCGAAGGCGAGGTGTTGCCCGTGCCGAAAACCGCCCCCCGCAAGGAGCACCGGCAGATTGCGGACGGAATGACTGCTGCCATCGCCGAGATTGCTGCCGAGGAAGACCGTGGTGCGATCGAGCAGGCTGGCGCCGTCCTCCTGCGATTGCCGCAACTTGGCGAGCAGGTCGCGCACGGTTTTCATCGTTTCCACTTCCACGATGTTGAGCTGCGCGAGCTTTCCCGGATCTTTGCCGTGATGCGATAGGTCATGGTGCCCCAGAGTCACGCCGGGGATCGGCGGTGCGATCGTGGAGCCGGCGAGCATGATGGTGATGAGACGGGTCGAATCCGTCTGCAGCGCCAGGTGCGCCAAATCGAAAAGCAGCCGGGTCCGTCCAATCAGATCCGCCGTGTTGGTGATGTCCGTCGGCGGCGGGACGTCGACCTTTGGCTTGGGCGTTTTGGCCCAGCTCTCATCGTTCACCATCCGCTGCTCCAGCTCGCGTACGCTGGTGAGGTATTCGTCCAGTTTCTCGCGGTCTTCGCCGCCCAGCTCCGACCGGAACGAGTTGGCCTGCTCGCGGACGTCATCCAGGATGCTGCGGCCGTCGGCGAGGCGCCGCATCTGGCCTTGCACCTCCTCGCGCCGCCCCTCCAGGAACATCCGCGCGAACACTTTCGAGGGCGACGTATCCGCTGGGATCAGCGCGCCCGTGCGCGTCCATGAGAGCCCGCCGGCGCCTTCGCCGGACAGGGCGAGGCTGGGAAAGCGGGTCCGGTTTCCGATGTGATCGGCGGCGAATTGATCGAGCGAGATCGCGTTACGGAAGCCCGGCCGGCCGGCTCCGGGAATGCCGGTGAGAAAGCTGGCCGAGGCCTGATGCGCAAATCCCGAGCTCATCCCCGCATGCGCTAGACCCGACACGATGGTAAACTCTTCGCGGAACTCGCGCACGATCTCGAGATGAGGCGAAAGCGCGTAATCCCGCCCAGGCGCGGTGGGGAAAAAATTGTCCGGATGCAACCCCAGCGGCGCGCAGATGCAGATCATGCGTCGTGCTGGCTGCTTCGAGCTTGTGCGTTGGGCCGGGCCCCGCCCGTCGGCCGCGAAAGCCTCGAGCCAGGGCAGAGCGAGCGAGACGCCGGCGGCGCGGAGGAAGGTGCGGCGCGAAATGTTCATGGGGGCGTGTAAGCTAACTCTACTTGCTCCGGAAAATTGGGCTTTGCACGATTTCGTGAATCAACGAGCGGAAGCCGTAATTCTGGTCCCGCACGCGATGCACGATGGCATCGATCGCCGGCCGCTCAGCTTTGGAAGGCACCGCGCCGGTGCCATAGGCGATCAGCTTCTCCGTCAGGCCGCGGGCGAGCTGGTCCTTGTTCTCGAGCAGGAGCTTCCGGTATTCGTCGATTCCGCTAAAACGCCGCCCGTCCGGCAGTTTGTCGCTCGGGTCTACCGGCGGACCTTGCCGAAAGCGCACTCGGCGTCCGTTCACCTGCTGCGGTTGCCCGTCGCCGATGCTGCGATAATTCTCGCGCCAGCCGCCGATCACATCGAAGCTTTCGAGGGCGAACCCGGGAGGGTCGATATGAGCGTGGCACGTCGCACAGGAGGCGTCTTCGCTATGCTTCGCGAGCTGTTCGCGGATGGTGGTGGCGCCGCGGATATCCGGCTCGATCGCGCCCACATCGGCCGGCGGCTTCGGCGGGGGCGTACCGAGGATGCGGTCCAGCACCCATGCTCCGCGCAAGACCGGCGAGGTGGTCGTGCCGTTGGCCGTCACCTTCATCACGCTGCCCATCGTCAGCACGCCGCCACGATGGCTCTCCGGCGGCAGCGCCACTTTTCGCATCTGCGCGCCCTCCACGCCGGGAATGCCGTAGTGCTGCGCCAGGCGCGCATTGAGGAAGGTAAAATCCGAGGCGACGAAATTCGTCAGGCTGAGGTCGTTCTTCAGCACTTCCTCGAAGAAGAACGTGGTCTCCTTGACCATGGCCGTCTTGAGAATGTCGTCGTACTCCGGGTAGAGCATGCGATCGGGAGCGGTGGCGTCGATCGCGCGCAGACTGAGCCATTGGCCGCATGAAATTCTCCGTGAAGGCTTTCGCCTTGGGATCGCGCAACAGCCGCTCGACCTGCTCACGCAGCACCGCCGGCTGGCGCAGCTTGCTTTGCCTCGGCGGCCTGCAACAGCGCGTCATCAGGCATCGAGCTCCACAGGAAATAGGAGAGCCGGCTCGCCAGCGCGTAGTCGTCGAGCTGCGGCGGGCCCGCCGGCGTTGAGCCGGTCGCTTCCGCCGTGGCGGGCCCCGCGCCGGCCGCCGTCCTTTCGCGCAGGAAAAGGAAGTGCGGCGAGACCAGCACGGCCCGCAGACCGACGCGCATCGCCTGCTCAAACGAATAATTCTGCGTCCATCTCTGGTCTTCACGCGCGCGACAAACGGCTTGATGTCCTGCGTCCGTGACGGGCCGCCGAAACGCGCGCCGGCGAACGTCGCGGAGGATCCGCTCTGCATCCGCCAGCGGGCTCCGGCGAGACCACCTCCAGCCGCTTCGGATCGGACGGGCTGGCGACGACTTCCTGTTTCAGGTCGCCGAAAATATGCCGGTGACTCGGCGGCGGCCATGACTCCAGCAGCGGACCTTCGACATCCACCCATTGCACCAGCAGGCCCGGACCCGTGTATTTATCCGCGCCCACCTTCTCCACCTCAGGCGGAAGCGCTGGCAGCCCGTCCGCGATGATGCGAATCCGGTTTTCCGGCTCCAGTTGCTCCGTGAATTCGATCACCGTCGGCTGGTCTGCCGGCACGGCGAAATAATCGATCAAACGCTCCTCCGTCACCTCCTTGAGCGTGCCCGCGGTGACATGAAAATTGATGGGCTTGCCCTGGCTCTGGAAACCGTAAGCCGGAGATGCGGAAACGATATTTTCCGCGCACGTGGCTGCGAAAGTTCCACATCGTGACCCGGACGTTGGCCGAGACCCACGAGCTGAAAATCGCCACGCCGTCATCCGTATGGCGGTAGACGCTGCCGGTCGGCTTCACCGACTTCTCGTCCTTGATGTCGAACCGTTTCTTGATCTGGTAAGGGCGCGGCTTGTTCGCAATGGCCTCGTCCAGCACGCGGTCCGCAGCATCGAGATAGCTGCGCAGCAGAAACGAGGAAGTGTGCAGCGTCTCGGCGCTGTTGTCGAAGCCGCTCGTCGAAGTGTCCGGCGGCAGCAAATCCGTGAGATCGACCTCCACGCCCAGCAGATCGCGCACCGTATTCGCATACTCTGCCCGGTTCAGGCGCCGCAAAACCACCCGCCCTTCCGCGGCCCTCCGGGCCACCGCCGGCTGGGTCCGTTCGTTCAGCCAGGCAATCGCCGCCTCCAAGTCCGCTGCGGGAGGCCGCGGCTTCTCCTCCGGCGGCATCTCGCCCGTCTTAAGTTGCTCCAACACGGTGAGCCACTGCTCGAGGCTCCGCCGGTCAGACATATCGTCCGAGAGATGCTCGATTGCAAAGTCCCCCTTGTACTTCGGCCCGGAGTGGCACTTCTGGCAGTGCTCCGCGAAGAGACGGCGCACGGGATCCTTCGCCGCTGCGGCGGTTGCACTGCGCGTTCCCGTTACGCTCGCCACCATGATGCCGAGCGCGCCCAGAAGGGAAACGAGCGTCCACTTACGCGCGATGTAGCAACGCTGGATTAGCCGACAACTTTTGGATTGCGGGGGCACGGAGCGGATGGGGGTCCGCCTGCTCGGTGATTCGCGCTGACGGGGGGAAGCATGATGATTCTACTTCCAGTCGCCGCGGCGTCAAATGCCCTGCAATGCGTTGAGAGGAGCAGTTGTCAGTTCGACGCCCGGTGTGGAGACTGCTGGGCATCAACCATCGCTCATCGTGATTTATCCTCGTGCTGGCTGGCTTCCTCTCGGCCTGATCGTGTCCCTCTCCGCCGCCGCGGCTGAGCCTCTGGCAAACCTGCCGTCGGGGCTTCTTGCCCGGCGCGAGAACTTCACCGTCGAGCCGGCTTGGGAGGGCCGCTCGAACCGCAACGTGCCGGCCAAGGTCAAGACGATCACGCAGAACTTCGGCCACCGGACAAGCCACCTCGCCGGCGGGAAGGACGCGGGCGAGATCGGCGGATCGATCTACAAGCACCAGTTGCTCGCGTCGTATGCCAAACCGATTCCGGTCAAGACGCTCGACGACCGGCTTTCGGCATCGGGAACGCTCTTTCTCCGGGAGTCGGACGTTTCCAGCGCGATCATGGTGGGCTGGTTCAACTCGGAGAGCCGCGGCTGGCGGACACGGAACGCGCTCGCTTTCCGGCTGTTTGGCACCAAGGGTTACGGCCGGCTCACCTTCGAGTATGGCACGCAGAAGGGCGGCATGGCCTCCTTTCGGTTGGTGGGCGATCCGTTTGCCATGGTCCGAGACGCGGTGGGCAGGCGGCCCGTGGAAACGATGCTCATGGAAGGGCTGAACGTCACGTCAATCGACGTGCTCAAGGCGAAGCCGGGCGACCCGACCCTGGCTGGCAAGATCAAGAAGACGGCGGCGGGCGCGTTCGATCCAGCGTTTGCCGCGGGCTTCGATCCCAAGGAGTTCGAGCAATCGCGCCCGCATCAATGGGAGCTGCGCTACGACCCGCAGGGAGCCGGCGGACTCGGCGAGATCACGTTCGTATTCGACGGCCGCAGGATGACGCTGCCGCTCGAGCCCGGCCACCGCAAAGAAGGGGTGCGCTTTGACCGCTTCGGGCTCTTCAACGTGATGCTGGAGGGTGGCGGCGGGCCGATTGAAATTTATTTCGACGACATCACGATCGACGGCGTGAAGGAAGATTTTTCCAAGGACCCGGGCTGGGCCGGCGCCAATAATCAAGCGACACTGGACGCCCGCGTGAGCGATGGGGCCCACGACTACGGGTTTAGCCGGACGAACCACGTATCGCGGGGTGCCCCGGGCGAGGCAGGCGGCATCATGTTCCGCAGTGCGCCGCTTAGCTACTATGCCGACCCGAAGGTCGGCCCGCTGACGCTTGACGACGAACTGTTCGCGTCCGGCAAGGTGTGCTTCCCGTATGCGACGTCGGACAGCGGGGTGCTCGTGGGCTGGTTCAACTCCAAGACGGTGGTGGAGGGGCCCGTGACGCCGCGGATGTCGCCGCCGCATTTCATCGGGTCGGTGATCGAAGGGCCAAGCCGGATCGGCCACTACCACCGGGCCGCTTACAAGACCGGAACGGAACAAGCCGGAGACTCGCGGACCGGCCCGGTGCTGCACCCGGATGCCAAACCGCACGACTTCACGCTGCATTACCGGCCCACCGCCAACCACGGCGACGGCTCGCTCACCGTCACGCTGGACGGCGAGTCGGTGACGCTGAATCTGGGCAAGGGGCACAAGGCGACTGGCGCGACCTTCGACCGGTTCGGGTTCTTCCCCTGGCAGAGTCGCGGCGGCCACTTCATGGAGATCTATTGGGACGACCTGACGTACACCTTCGCTCGTAGGCCGATTGAAAAGTAAGGCGCATTCTGACGCGCTCTCGACCTGGACTCCTCGTCGAAAGGTTGTTACCGGGACAGATCTCCCCTCATGACCCATCCCACGAAGAAGATCTCCTCGCCTCTGATCACGCGGCGCGAATTTGCCGGCCAGGCCCTGACGACGGCCGGCGTCATTGCCGGAGCGCCCGCGTTTCTGCGCGGCCAGAACCTGAACAACAAGCTGAACATCGCGTTCATCGCCTGCGGCGGGCGCGCCAACGCGAGCTTGGCCGAGCTGACCATCGTGCCGGGCGCGGCCGGCGCCGAACCGCAGGAAGCGCATTTCAGAACAGGCGGCCCGGAGGTGCCGCACCCGGACGAGAATGTCGCCGTGATTTGCGACATCAACCAAATCGCGATCGATTCCGCGTCGCAGCGTTACCCGCAGGCCAAAAAATTCACCGACCTCCGGCGCGTTTTCGATCGGCCGAATGATTTCGACGCCGTCGTGGTGTCCACGGCGGAGCACACGCATGCGTTTGCCACCTATCTGGCGCTGACGCACGGCAAGCACGTCTATTGCGAGAAGCCGCTCGCCTACAATATCTGGGAAACGCGACTGATCCGCGAGACCGCGGCGAAGTATCCGAAGCTGTCCACCCAGATGGGCAACCAGGGTCACGCCTCGGCTGCGCGGCGCACGATCCGGGAAATTCTCGACACCGGCGTCATCGGCCCGGTGCGCGAAGTCCACGTCTGGGCTGATCGCGCCTGGGGGCTTGCAGGACGCCGCGTCCGCCGAGAAGTTCGACAAGCCGCACGGGTTCTACAACGGCATCCAGATCGTCGACCGCTTCAAGGAGGAGATGCCCGTCCCGCCGAACGCTCGACTGGGACCTGTGGCTCGGCCCCGCGCCGGAGCGGCCGTTCCATGCGACGTATTTCCCCGGCCCGCGCTGGTATCGATGGTGGGATTTCGGCAACGGCACGATGAGCGACCTCGGCAGCCACGACAACGACGTGCCGTTCACCGTGCTCGATCTCTGGCGGCCGGACGGAAAGGGCGGGCGCGTGCTGGCGCCGGTCTCCGATCGAGGCCGTTTCGCCCAACGTGCCGGTGCCGCACCGGGAGCTCGCGCCCGCGACGATGCAGGCGACCTTTCAGTTCGCGGCGGTCGGCACGCAGCCCGCGCTCAAGCTGGTCTGGCACCAGGGCGACAGCAAGCCGCCGGGCTGGGTGCAGGCGTGGGGCAGGCGCTCGTGCGTGTTCATCGGCGACAATGGCATGCTGCTCGGCAACGGGAAGCTGCTGCCCGAAGAGCAGTTCAAGGACTTCAAGACGCCGCCGGAGACGCTGCCCCGTTCGCCCGGCCACTGGGTGGAGTGGGTCAACTATGCCAAGGGCAACGGTCCCGTGCCGGGTTCGAACTTCCAGTATTCCGGCTGGACGACCGAGGCGAACCACCTCGGCAACGTCGCCTACCGCACGGGAAAAAAGATCGAATGGGATTACGCAGGCGATGCGGGCCACCAACGCGCCGGACGCCGCGCCGTTCATCAAGCGGCCCGAGTATCGCAAAGGCTGGGAGGGCATTCTGAAGGCGTAGAGCATTCTCGGAATCCGCTCAATCCGCTCAGACCTGAGAGCCATGAATCGCCGCTCATTCCTGAAACTCACCGCGGGCGCGGCCAGCCACGGCCGCTTTCTCCCTCACACCCAAGCCGCCGCGTCGAAGCGCAACCTCCGCAAGGCGATCATGTATTCGACGATCGGCGTGAAGGGCACCGTCCTCGAGAAATTCCGCGCCATGAAAGAGGCGGGATTTGAAGGCGTGGAACCGATGGGCGGCATGAATCGCGACGAAGTGCTCGCCGCATTCAAAGACACCGGCCTGCAGGCCGCGAGCGTCTGCTGCCACACGCATTGGGCGAAGCCGCTCTCGGCGCCGGATGAAGCGACGCGCAAGATCGGCCTCTGGGGACTCGAGCACAGTCTGCACGACGCGCACGCCTACGGCGCCACGAGCGTGCTGCTCGTGCCGGGCGTCGGCCCGCAATGGCGTGACCTATCAGCAGTGTTTCGACCGCTCCATCGTCGAGATCAAGAAGGCGATTCCCGTGGCGCAGGGAGCTGGGCGTGAAAATCGCCATCGAGAATGTCGGCAACAACTTCATCATGACACCCGAGCAGGCGGTCGCATACCTCGACGCGATCAACAGCGAGTGGGTGGGCTGGCATTTCGACATCGGCAACGCGGGCCGCGTCGGTCCGGCCGAACGCTGGATTCAGGTGCTCGGCAAACGCATCCTCCGCATTCACATCAAGGACTACAGTGCGGCCCCGCCGGAGCCGGCCGCCAAGGGGAAAGCGCGCCCCAAACTGCTCGACGGCGACACCAACTGGCCCGCGGTGATGAAGGCCCTGGACGACGCCGGCTACACTGGCTGGGCGATTTCCGAGCAACCCGGCAACCAGGCCGCCGACGTGGAAACCGCCCGCGACCTGGCGCAGCGGATGGACCGCATCTTTACGCTGTGACGTCAGCCTGCGAAGGGATGCGTGAACTAATCCGAGAAGGGGCAAGTTGATCGTTCACCTCATCGACGGGACCTACGAGCTGTTCCGGCACTTCTACGGGCTTCGCCGCTTCAACAAGGGCGTAGACCGCCCGTACGGCGCGGTCGTCGGCGTTCTCCAGACCGTGCTCCAGATCATTGAGACGGGTGACACGTACATCGGCGTCGCCACCGACCACGTGATCGAGTCGTTTCGCAATCGGCTTTGGCCGGGCTACAAAACCGGCGCGGGGATCGAGCCGGCGCTGCTCGCGCAGTTTCATCCGCTCGAGGAAGCGCTTGATGGCCATGGGTGTCGTCGTTTGGCCGATGGTTGACCTCGAAGCCGATGATGGTCTCGCTTCGGCGGCAGATATCGCTTCCAAGGACGAACGGGTGGAGAAAGTCGCTATCTGGACGCCCGACAAAGATCTCGCGCAATGCGTGCGGGATACGCGCGTGGTGCAGATCGACGGCCGGCGAAAATCGTTCGTGATGCCGCCGGCATACGCGAAAAGTTTGGCGTCGATCCGCCGCTCATTCCGGACCTGCTCGCATTGGTAGGCGATGCCGCCGATGGCTATCCCGGCATCCGGGGTATTGGCGCAAAGACCGCCGCCCAGCTTGTAAACCGGCACGGTCGGATTGAGAGCTTCCCGCCGAGCATTCTGGGCGAGCAGCGGGAGCTCGCGCTGCTTTTCAAGAATCTCGCGACGCTGCGCACAGAGGCGCCCCTCTTCCAAAACGTCGACATGCTGCGATGGCAAGGCGCGACCCCGGAGTTTGAGGAGTGGGCGCGACGAATGGAGGCCCCGCGACTGCTCGACCGCTGCGAAAAGGCTGCTGGCAGATAGTGGGTCGGGGAGCCTTCGCCGCTCATTATCACCCCCCGGCAGGAAGCGACCAGCCACCCATATTGCGTCCTCTTGAAGCTGCCCTTTTGCTGCGCGGCTAAACTGATCGGCGAAGTGCCGCGTGGGACTTTCGGAAAAAATCGCGCCCGCGGAAAATACAGCCGCGTGAACGGCGATGCGCAGAAAAAAAGCCCGGGTCAAATTAGAGCGCCCGTAGAAACGTCACGAGGTCGCTCTTTTCCTGCTCGTTGAGTTTGGTTTCCAGCACAAGGTTGAAAAACTCAACGGTGTCTTCGAGCGTCAGCAAGCGGTCGTCGTGCAGATACGGCGGCGAATCTTTGATGCCGCGCAACGGAAATGTCTTGATGGGGCCGTCGGCGCTCGCTTTGCGTCCGTTAATCATCTTCTCGTTAAAGAAGCGTTCGACGCGCAGGTTGTGCATGCTGTTGTCGGTGTAATAGGGTGGCGTGTGGCAGGTGGCACATTGGGCTTTGCCAAAAAAGAGCGCCTCACCGCGCAATTCCGTTTCGCTCGCCTTGGCCGGGTCGAGCTTGCCAAACACGTTAAGCTTTGGCGCGGGCGGGAAATCGAGGATCGACTCGAACTCGCTCATGAAATGAACCTGGCTGCCGCGTTCAAGAACGTTGGTGCCTTTACGCGCCGCGTCGGCCGGGATGCCGTCGAAGTAAGCCGCACGCTGCTCGAACTCGGTAAAATCCTCCACCGTCTTTAACGCACGCTGGGAACCGAAGAGCCGCTGTATGTTCAGGCCGCGCAGAGAGGGCGTATCGATGCGGTGCCGATGCTCGTTGGGACGAATGTCGCCGACCGTGTGCGTCGCGGCAGTGGTGTGTCCGTTGGCGTGGCAGTCAAAGCAACTCACACCCAGGTGCGCGACCAGGCTGCGGCGGTCTTCGGTGGCGTTGAACTGCTGCTGTGGGAACGGCGTGACCAAAAGCCTCAGGCCTTCGAGCTGCTTGGGATTGAGGATGTCTTTGAACAGGCCGTAAAAGTTCGTCACGGTGACGAGTTTTCCCTGCGACACGTCGCCCAGGTCGGGTCGGGTCGTCAGGTAGATCGGCGCGGGAAATTCCGGGAGGAGATGTTGGGGCAGATCGAAGTCGAGGTCGAAACGCGTCAAGTCGCGACCGGTCTGGAGTTTGGTCTCGTCAATCAGCGGCTTCGGAAAGATCATGCCGCCCGCCTCATGGTGCGGATGCGGCAGCGGGTAGAGACCCGCCGGCCAAAGGTTCTTGCTCTTGATGTCCGCCGGTGACATCGCGCCGAGTTTTTCCCATGACAGGCCCTCTGACAGTTTCACTCGCACCCCGGCCTGAACCGGCTTGCCTCGTGCCATGGTGGCGCCCGGCGCCGGGCGATCGGCGAGGTCGTAACGCTCAGCGAGCAGCTTTTGTTGGCGGTCGGCAAAAGCCGGCTTTTCCGCCTGCAAACGTTTGACGAGCGTGGCGAAATCTTCCTCTGCCGCGGCCACTATCACTGCGCTGCTGACAAGCAGCGAGGCAGCAAAGACCGTCGAGGACCAATGGATGCGGAGTTTGGTTTTCATGGCAGTCAGTTCGTCTGGGGGGTGTTTTGGGGCCGAAGATCTGCGCGGTCTTCCCAACACCATCGTGCGCCGGATGGCCGACGGCGGCAAAAATGAGCCAGCTCTCATATTTGTTGAAGGAGGAGACCGTCCGCGCAGGGATTGAAATGCAGTTCATCCGCCCTACGGAGCGCGGCTCCCGAAGTGACCCCACCTACGAATTCGACATTGGCCCCACTCTCGCCTGGAAACCTTCCCGGCGCACGCGGTTGGATGTGGCTGCGCTCTTCGGCACGACCGAAGATTCGCCGGCGCTCAAATTGTTTGCCGTCTTTTCGATCGATTTCGGTGGCATCTCGGAGAAGGAGATCGCAGCGCCCCTCTCCATGCGCAACCGGTATGCAGGTTCCAGCGAAGTGGAAGGGATTCCGATCCCTCGGGTAGAATAAGAACGCCTCGCACTCTCGGGGCTTTTTGGGGGCAACAGAAGGGCAACGGCCAAATCGTTGGGCGTGTGGTTGACTGCGGTAAGTACCTCAGCCGCAGATGGAGCCGGCAATCGGGCTCAACCGATGACCTGCTGATTACAAATCAAACGCTCAGGCGAATTCGACCACAACATGAGGAAGTTGTGGCCCGCTGCCCGGGCCCACCCACCGCGCACGGAAAGGGCGGTTCTGCCGCCGATGAAGCCCGCGCGATTCACGGCGGTCTGCACCAACCCGATCCCGCCACGCCCTCGACCGCCTCGGGCTCCTCAACGCCGCCTACGCCGCCGATCGGCAGGTTTTCCAACGCGATGGGCAGGGGCAGGAGAAATGACCTCCCACGTCGGATTGAGCCGAAGCGTGATTCTCCGAGGGTGGCGTCTGCGGACATCACGCCTCGTGCTCAATCTGGTGCCTCCATCCAGAACACATCGTTCGAGCAGCGACGCGCCATGCTCCAATCTGCCTTTGTCTGCTGCCGTCTTTGATGTGTACCGTCACCGGTCCACTCCTACTTTCAACATTGGACGTGACGCGCGGCATGCTCGCGGAACTGCGCCGGCGCAACTCTCAAGGGGTTCCGGTGTTCGTTAGTTAGTCCGCCAAGTGAGCCATCGCGAAACTTTTTCAAACTTTGCGTTTGACCATCTAAGTTTGCGGGCCTATTAAGCGTTACCTTCATTACCAATGACCTCATTCAGAACATATCCAATTCATTCGCAAGCGACCGCGTGGTTGCGTTGCGCGGGTATGTCCCTGCGCATTGGAAAACCCGGATTCGGGTTCGGCGTCCAGGCAACCAATACGCGGCCGAGTTCCGCGAACGAAGACCTTACCAAGGAGGCAAGCAGGTAGTTCAAGATCTGACACAGATCATCGAGTTTTCGAGAACCCTGCTCGCCTGAAAAGCCAGCAGGGTTCTTCGTTTCCGGGTGATGCACCAGTTTTTCAAACCGCGGCCTCGATCGCCGCTCAATACCAAAGCAACCATACTGATCGAACAACACATTTAACCACAACGTGGGCGATAAAAACCCCGCCGCCAGCGGCAACTGACGACGGGGTGGAATCGGTCACCAATCCAGATAAGTCCCTAGCGGAGACGCCTGTGAGTTAGTAACCGCGCAAACGGTGGCAGCTCACGGAGTAACTGTCAAGCGAGTCAATCTTACGATGACTAGCTAGCGGGTCTGTATTGTCTGATTCCTCGCCCCTGACTTTTCCAGTCCAGAGGCTTCGCATGACTATCTATGTCATGCACCGGGAGGTGTGCCTGAAACACCGAAAGAACCGCCGTGAAATCATCCTGCGGGTGCGAACTCAAGTTCCGAGTTGGCAGCGGTGTTTGTTCTTTTTTGTCGTATGCGGCGCGGGTGTGTACAGTCGCAGCCCGCGCCGCTCATTTGCGGTCATCGTCCAAGAGCAGGATGCCTGAGTGCCAATCAGGCGATGCCGGTGCAAGTCCGGCTGACCGCACCATTTTCCATACATGAAACACACAACGTGTGCGGCGGGCGCCAGCTTGCGCAGCTGGTCTCCAAAACCTCCGCGGGCTCGGGGCAGCACCGAGACGCCGTGCCACTTTTCAAATCGCGGGGGAGCCAGGTGGGAAGGCAGCGGCCTCATAAGCCGTCAATGAGCGGGTTCGATTCCCGCCCCCGCCACCAATTTCATGGGCCGCTCGATCATTCAGGAGGTCACTCGCCTCGCAAGCGGGAGAGCACGGTGCAAAGCCGTGGCGGTCCACCATTTCAAATCGCGGGAAGGTTGAGAACCAGAGGAAGTCTCATAAGCTTCTTCATCGTGGTGCGACTCCACGTCCCGCAACCATCTTCGGGTCGGTAGCCGCGTAAAGATCGCGAGCCGCCTGTAAAGCGGATGTCCATTCGGACCAGCGTCGGAGCATTACCGACACAACCCACCATTTCTGGCCTGTTAGCTCAGCTACGAAGAGCAGCCGCCTGTCGAGCGGAAGGTCGCGGGAGCAATGCCCGCACAGGCCGCCATTTCAACACGACACGATCGTGTACGCGCGCGAGGAAGACAGCAATCCGCCTCGCTTGGGACGAGGAGACACTCGGGGCAGCACCGAGGCGCGCGACCATTTCATCAGCTCCCGTGGCCGAGCAGACCACAGGCATCCGTCTTCTAAACGGAACGACGCAGGTGCGATTCCTGCCGGGAGCAATTCCTCTCAACGCACAGAGTGTGCGGCCCGCCTGTTAAGCGGTGTGAGCTTGGTGCGATGCCAAGGGGAGGAGCCATTTCACAAACGGAGCGCGTCCGGCTGGTCGAGGACGCTGTCTTGAAAACAGTCGCACCTTCAATGGTGTCCAAGGTTCGAGTCCTTGGCGCTCCGCTCGAGCGCCTTGTACCAACAGTCGCAGAGCGCATCCTGCAGGCCGCCGGAGCGGTAATCCTTGGCGCGCCGCCATTCATCCGCCCGCATGGTGCAATAGCAGCACGCTTGGTTCTCAACCAGGAACGCCGAGCGCGGAAGCGCACTCCAAACGCGGAGCGGCAACTGCATGGCGGCAGGAGCCGCAAACCCCGGAGCATTACCGGGTGCGGGTGCCATTTCTTCATCGCCCGATAGCTCAAAAGGAGAACGGCCGGCTCACATCCGGCAGACCGAGGAGCGTTACCTCGTCGGGCGACCATTCCTTCATTCCTCCGTAGCTCAAAAGCAGAGCCCTCGCCCGATAAGCGAGAATGCACTGCGCGGCAGCGCATACCTACAAACGCGGAGCGCTAACTGCATAGCGGCCGGAGCCGCAAACCGCGGCGCGATACCGCGCGGAGGGACCACTGGCTGTGTAGCTGAGATAGATTAGCGCCTCGCTGAAGACGAGGAGAGTCCGGCGCGATACCGGACGCAGCCACCATTTTCAAAAGCGTCATTGGTGTAACAGCAGCACGGCGGTCTTCCAAACCGCGGGCGCCGGGGCAGCACCGGCATGGCGCACCATTTTTCAGCTCCCGAAGTGTAAGAGTTCTGCACGCCGCTCTGCGAAGGCGGAAGTTCGAGGTGCGAGTCCTCGCGGGAGCACCATTTTCAGATTCCTCCGTGGCAGAGGCCAGCAATGCACTCCTCTCGTAAAGGAGACCATGCCGGGGCAGCGCCGGCCGGAGGATCGACTTTCCAACAAGGAAGAAGCTGTGGCCGTAGCTCAAGAGTCAGAGTTTCGGTCTGTGAACTCAGCCGATCCGGGTGCGAATCCCGGCGGCCACCCCATTTCACAACGCGCGCAAGGCAAATCGTCGAACCATCGGTCTGCAAAACCGAATTACCCGGTGCGAGTCCGGGGCGCGCGTCCATTTCGGGGCCATCGTCCAACAGCAAGACGACGCAATGGCATTGCGTAGATCGGGGTGCGATTCCCCGTGGCTCCACCATTTCCCCGGCGTAGCCCAATGCAGAGGCAACGAGCTCAGACCTCGTCCAGTGCGGGTGCAAGTCCTGCCGCCGGGACCACTTTGCTCTCGTAGCCCAATGCAGAGGCGGCCGGCTTAAACCCGGTTCAGTGTCGGTGCGATTCCGACCGGGAGCATTTTCTTTCCGCCCACGTAGCCCAAAAGCAAAGGCACCAACTTCAAATCTCGGACAGTGCAGGTGCGACTCCTGCCGTGGGCACCAATGGAACGTGAACCGGACAAGCGAGCCGGGATTCTTTGCTAAGGAAATCGTCCGCCTCAGGCGGATGGGGAGCATGCCCTCCGCGTTCCGCCATTTCTATCAACGCCCGTGAATGCAAAGAGCCGAGCGCCCGGTCTTTCAAGCCGGTCCTAGTGGGTGCGAGTCCCACCACGGGTGCCATTTCCCCACCACGGTCGCGTAGCCCAACTGGAAGAGGCACGGGGTCGAGAACGCCGCGAGTGCTGGTTCAAATCCAGCCGCGACTACCATTTAGAACCCGAAGCTTTGATAGCGAAGCCGCCGCCTTTTAAGCGGCTCAGGTGGGTGCAAGTCCCAACGGGTTCATTTCCCTTCCGCCGGGTTCGTCATCGCAGCCGCACGGCATCGCCGCACGCGGTTCTGCACATCGGCTCACCGGCGGCTAACCAGGTAATCGGCCTAAAAACCGAGATTGGGTTCTAGTCCCACAAATCGATCCACGGCGGTGACTCGCGCGCAAGCGCAGCCGCGACGCAGCCTGCGCAGCCGGCCGAAAAGGTCACACTGCCCGCTGCCGAGCGGTGGCCGCCGCCGTGGATCGCAATCTTTCAACCAACAACCAACACACACCATGACCACCGAACAGACTCTCATTCTCATCCTCGCGGTCGCCGGCTTCGTCGTGGCGAATTTCGTCCGCACGCGCTACCGCCACGAGTTCATCGTGACCGAAGGTTTCGCGGGCCTGCTCTACCACGACGGCAAGCTCGTCGAGACGCTCGCCGCGGGTCGCCACGTCCGCTGGGGCAAGAACTTCCGCGTCGCGCTCGTCGATACGCGCAAGACGTTGCTCCAGGTCGCTGGCCAGGAAGTGCTCAGCGCCGATAACGTCGGCGTGAAGCTCAGCATCGTGCTCACCACGCAAATCGTGGACGCTGCGAAGAGCGTGCAGGCCGCGGACAACCACGCGGCGCACATTTACAGCGCGACGCAAACGGCCGTCCGCACCGTTGTCGCCGGCGTCACGATGGAAGCGCTGCTCACCCAGCGTGTCGCCATCGGCGCGCAACTCCGCGAACTCATCACGCCACAGGCCGAGGCCGTCGGCGTGCAAGTCCACGCTGTCGAGGTGCGCGACGTGATGCTGCCAGGCGAACTCCGCAAGGCTTTCAGCGAAGTGCTCAAGGCCAAGCAGGAAGGCCAGGCCGCGCTCGAGCGCGCCCGCGGTGAATCCGCCGCCCTGCGCAACCTCGCCAACGCGGCGCGCCTCATCGAAGGCCAGCCAGCGCTCGCGACACTCCGCTTCCTGCAAACGCTCGAAGCGTCCAATGCGGGCCAGACGTTCGTGATGAACGACCTCTCGGCCCTGCTCCCGTCGCTCAGTTCGCGCGGCGCGAAGCCGTCCGCGCCTGAGCCGGGAGAATCGTGAACCAAAAAGCTGAGGGGAAGCAAAGCCCCGGCGGGGATTCATCTCCGCCGGGGTAATGCCTCCTCACGGCGCCGCACCCAACTTCCCCCAACTGAATCTCTTCGACAAAAAAGAACAAACACCGCTGCTCACCTGGACGTACCCAGGCGCGACCCGAGCCGAGGACTGAAACCTTCACCACTCACTTCTCCAATGACCGACATTCTTAACAAATCCACCGTGCTGGTGCTGAACCGGCACTGGCAGGCGATCCACGTGAAGACGCCTGCCGAGGCTTTCTGCATGATCGCCACGGGCGCGGCCACCGCGCTCGACGTGCAGGGCCACGACTACATCACGCCTGTGCGCTGGGAGGACTGGCTCAAGCTGCCCGTTCGCGAGCACGACAACGCCGTGAACACCCCGCGTGGACCCGTGCGAGTGCCGACCGTCATCGTCGCCGCCAATTACGCCAAGGTCCCACTGCGCCGCCCGCGCTTTGGCGCCCGCGGCATCTGGGAGCGCGACGGCGGCGTCTGCCAATACACCGGCCGAAAACTCTCGCCGAAGGAGGGCAACATCGACCACGTCGTGCCGCGCTCCCGCGGCGGCAAGACTTCGTGGGACAACTGCGTGCTCGCGCACCGGGAGATCAACAGCCGGAAAGCGGACCGCCTCCCGCATGAGGTCGGCCTGCGGCTGCGCAAGCAACCCGCAGCGCCTCGCGTGGTGCCGGCGAGCGTGCTGATCTGCAATCAACACGGCGTCCGCGACTGGGAGCATTTCCTCAGTTAGCCGCTTCCTAGCGGTCAACGCCGAGCCGCTGTGTGTCTTTGACATGCAGCGGCTCGCATGGGTTTTCGTCGGTGTCGCGCACCAGCCACGAGGCCTGCCAAAGCAATGACGTCAGCCGACTTCGTTGGAACGACCCGTCGCAACGGCTTCGGTGCGGAGGAGACGCTCGACTCTTGAGGCTCGATTGGGCGAGGACACGGATTAAGCCGCGTCGAAGCTATGCGTGCGCGGCGAGATCAAGCCGGGTCGCGTGGCGGTTCACACATCGGCAAACACCGCTGACTGGGGCAAAAACGGGCGTCGATGTGTGCAGTATTGTGTGCAATCTGAGCACGGAGATGAGCGCGGCTTTCGTAAGTTCCTCAGGCTGAGGCGGGGAGCGGGTGAAGGGAATCGAACCCTCGTATGCAGCTTGGGAAGCTGCCGTTCTACCATTGAACTACACCCGCGGGTGGCGGCGCCCGGCACAAACCGGGAAAGCGCGCCGAGCGGCGGCAGGCCCTGCGGCCTACTGCCAGGAAATCAGGTCATCGGATTTCGTGGTGCCATTGACATACTTGCCATCGCCCCGGTTGCCCAGCATTTTGTCTTTGCCGAGCGAAAAACCGCCGACCGTCACGCGCGGCTCGTTGGGGGTCTTGAAGTCGTCGTATTGGTTTTGGACCTCGACCGTGTTGCTGAAATTGGTGTCCATCACCACGTTGTACTGGAGGCCCCAAGGGTCGAAGAAGGAGCCGAGCAGGGTGGCGTCGGTGGCCGGGTTGTCGGCGAAGCCCGCTTTCGGCGCGGTGGGGCTGCTGGCGCGGCGCCCTTCGAAGAAATTCACTTTGCGGGGATTTTGCACGTAGCCGATGTTGGCATCGACGCCGAGGGAGCGGAGAGTCGAGAAGAGCATCCGGTTGGGGGCGCCCGTGATGCCCGCGACGGCGTCGCCGACAAGCGTATCGGTGGTGGCGGTGGCTGGCGCGGAGCCCGGGGCGGAGACGTCCGGGAATTTGCCGTACTCGGTGAAGTACGATTTTACTGAGGTGACGGTCGCCTGGATGTCGTTGGCGGCTTGGGCGCGCCGCGCCTGCTCCTTGGCGCCGGTGAGCGCGGGGAAGAGCAGCGCCATGAGGATGGCGATGATGGCGATGACGGTGAGGAGCTCGATCAGGGTGAAGCCGGCCGAGCGCGGACGAAGTGTAGGGGAAGACATGGCGGGTGCGCCCAAGGTAGCGCCAGCTAGGGGTGTCGGGCAAATCTTTTATCTTAGAGAAATTCGCGGTTTCGCGGTGGGGAGGTCCCTTTACGCCTTCACTGCGGCGTTCCCTTCCGCGTAAAGCTGGTGCGCAATGTTTTCCCAGACCCCCTCCCCCAACGCGCTCCTCGTGCTGGCGCTGGTCGCCATCATTGGGCTGATCGTCTTGATCGCGCGGTTTCGCCTGAATGCCTTCGTGGCGCTGCTGCTCGCGTCGCTCTTCGTGGGGCTCGGCTCGGGGATGCCGCTGGGGCAGGTGGCCTCCACCTTCGAGGCGGGCGTGGGGAAAACGCTCGGCTTTCTCGGCATGATCATCGGCCTCGGCACGATCCTCGGAAAGCTGCTCGCGGAATCCGGCGCCGCGGAAGTGATCGCCACCACCATGGTGCGCCTGTTCGGCGTGAAGCGGCTCGATTACGCGGTGATGCTGGTCGCATTCCTCGTCGGCATCTCGGTCTTCTTCGGCGTCGGCATCGTTCTCCTCGGGCCCATCGCCTTCACGCTCGCCCGCGAAACGCGCACCCCGATCCTGCGCCTCGCCCTTCCCCTCGCCGCGGGGATGTCCACCGCGCATGGCCTCATCCCGCCACACCCCGGCCCGATGGCCGCGATCGCCACTCTCCACGCGAACACCGGCATGACCATCCTCTGGTCCGTCGTCTTTGGCTTGCCCACCGCCCTCATCACCGGCCCGCTTCTGGCCCGCTGGGTGGCGCCGCGCGTGCCGGTGGAAATCGGCGGCCTCGGCGCGCAGGCCAGCGGCGGCGGCAGCGCCCCGCGCAAGCCCGGCTTCGCCATCAGCCTCTTCACCATGCTTCTCCCGGTGATCCTGATGCTCATCGCCACCCTGGCCGACGTCACGCCCGCCCCGGAGCATCGCCTCCGCCAATGGGCCGACTTCATCGGCGCGCCCACCGTCGCGATGCTCATCGCCGTGCTCGTCGCCTTCTACACCTTCGGCCGCGGCTGCGGCCTCACCGGCTCCCAGCTCTTGAAATTTAGCGAAGAATGCGTCGCCCCCGCCGCCGCCATCTTCCTCGTCGTCGGCGCCGGCGGCGGCTTCTCGAAAATCCTCGATGCTTCCGGAGTCGGCAGCGCCATCGCTGGCTTCGCCGCCCAAGCGCCTGTCTCCCCGCTCATCCTCGGCTGGCTGATCGCCGGCATGCTCCGCATCGCCGTCGGCTCCGCTACCGTTGCTGTCACCATGGCCGCCGGCCTCATGCTCCCGATCGTCGAAAACCCCGCCATCCACGTAAACCGCGAGCTGCTCGTCCTCGCCATGGGCTCCGGCTCCCTCATCCTCTCGCACGTCAACGATTCCGGTTTCTGGTTCGTGAAAGAATACCTCGGCATGACGGTGGCGCAGACCCTGCGCACCTGGACGGTGGTCGAGACGGGAATCGCCGTGACCTCGCTGGTACTCATCCTGTTCGCGAGCATTTTCGTGTAGCGCCCACATCGCCGCTGCCGCCGCCGCCGCCGCAACAGCGGCAGCGCGCCGAGCACCAGCAACGCGGCCGTGCCCGGCTCGGGCACGCTCAAATAGACATCGTTCCCATCGCCGCCGGCGTAGGTGATCTGAAACGGCTGCTCGCCCACGTAAAACGACTCCCCTTCGCCGAGAATATTGGCGCCGAGCGCGAAGCCGGTGGCGCCGGTCAGCGCGATCGCATCCGTGCCGTCATTCAGCAGGATGGGGAGCTGGAAAATGTTGCCGAAATTTGCGCCGGCGAGATCGAGGGTGAGCTGCGCGGCGCCGCTGAAAGCCACGGTCCCCTTCACGCGGAGTTGGTCGAAGCTCGACGGGCTCATCAACTGCAGTTCGAGCCTGGAGCCGGCGTTGAAGGTGACGCTGCCAGTTTCAAAAGCGCCGATCCCGAGGCCCGGCGCGAGCGCGCCGCTGAGCGTGACGGGGCGGGAAAGGGTGGCGTTTCCTTCGAGCCGGCCGGCGGCGGAGACGGTGATGGCCTGCGTGCCGCCGAGGTTTCCGCCGAGGCGAACCGTGCCGGCGGTGATGGCGAGAGCGCCGGTAAAGCCGAGCCCGTCGTGGATCGTCAGCACGCCGGGGCCGCCCTTGGTGAGCTGGGCGCTGCCGGTCACAGGGCCGTCGAGCTTCGCGTTGAAGGAGCCGGTATCGAGGGTGCCGGCACCGTTCACGGCGAAGGCGCGACTGCTGACCCAGTCGCCAGTGAGCGTAAGCAAGGGCGCCTGGCTCGTGCTCATCTCCAAAGCAATCGCCGGGCTCTGGCCGAAAACACGGTCATCCGGCAGCCGCAACGTCCCGGTAAGAGTCGTCGTTCCCGTGTAGCTGCTGTTGGTATTCGTGAGCGTGACATCGCCTCCGAGAATCAGTCTGCCCGCGCCAGTGATCGGCCCGGTGAGCGTGAGGGGAGCCGCGCTGAAAGTGTCATTTGTCAGCTTGTTGGAGCCTTCGCGCAGGTCGAGCCCTCTCGAGAGCGCCACCCCCGCCGAACCCTCGTAGATCAAGGTTGCGCCGCGCAGCACGATGGGAGAAGTGACGGGGCCGAAGCTGGCGGGAGAATTGAAGTAGACCTCGCCGCTATTGATCGTGAGGGGGCCGGTGAAAGTGTTCCCTCCGGAGAGCGAGATCCCGTAGAAGTTGCGGGCGTTGACGGTGAGTCCGTTGGTTCCGCTGATCTGACCGCTAAATTCCGCGCGGCCGCTGTTGAGGTTGAACAGAATGCCTTCGACCGCGCCAAAATCCAGCTTCACCGAGACGTCGCCGGTCCCGGTCACCAAGCCGCTGGTCACCCGTAGCGTGCCCGATCCCCGAAGGTCCCCGTTGGAGGCGGTCTCCAGGGAATTCACCGTGAGATCCGTGTTCAACTGGCCGGTGGTGGAGGTCACCAACAGATTCTGCCCGGCCGTAAAGGAGGACGTCTGCTCCGTCGCGTCGAGCGGACGCAGGCCTGCTCCCGGCTCGAACGTCACTGGGCGATAGTTCATTACCGCGTACGGCAGCACCGGCCGCGCGGTCGGAACCGCGGGATTTCCAATGAGCTGGCCGGAGAGATCAGAAGTAAAATCGAACCGGCCCGTTGGTTGGAACGGAGTCTGGAATTCGAAATGGAAGGCGCCGCGTTCCTGGCGCGCGAGATCGGCAAAGGCGACCCGATCCTGCGGTCCGGGTGTCACGAACGAATCCTCGTTATTGAAGTGAACGGTGTTCAGGCCGGCGCCCGTGAGCGGACCGAGCGTGACGTCGCTGTTGCCGCCCCCGAAGGGGTAGTACGCCAGCGTACCGCCGTTCATGGCGATGGGAGCGGCGCGGAGACGCGTCGCCGGCTGGAGCCTCTGATCGACCGTCAACGTTCCGCTCTTAATCGAAATCGCGCCCGCCTGCAGCGCGGTGCCCGTGAGGGTAATTTTACCGCCATCGACGGCGAGCGCGCCGGTGAAACTGCTGTCCCCGCTGAGGGTGCCGCCGCCGGTGATGCGGAGGCCTCCGGAACCGGAAATCGTCCCTCCGAACGTAAAGTCCGCGGGCAGCGTGCCGAGGGTGACGATCTGCCCGTTGGTTTGCACCTGCCCGGTACCGGCGAGGCCGCCCACCTCGGCGGCCGTCGTGAAGTCGAGGGTGCCCAATGGGCCGATCGAGACCAGCGAATCGCGCAGCGGCGCGGCGGCGGCGGCCGTCACCTTGCCCGCGCCGACGATGACGGTGGCCGGCAGATGCGCACCGCTTTGCAAGACCAGGGCGCCGGGGCCGAACTTGCTCACCGCGCCGGCGCCCGCCACGATGCTGGAAGCGAGCTCGAGATCCCCGGCCGTGTAGAACCCGAAAGGCTGCGCGCCAAGATCGAGCGTACCCCCGCTGATCCGCGCCGGGGTGGCGCCGGGCCGCGCGATGATGCCTCCCGCCGTGAGCAAAAGCTGCTGGCCGGGAGCGAGGCTAAGGCTGCCGCCGGCGTTGGCCGTTAGGGTCTTCGCGACATTCTGCGCACCGGTGGCCGCGCCGGGGCCAGCCAGGAGAAGGTGGGCATCCACGGGGGTCGCCCCACCGTTGAGCGGGTTGCGAATGTCCGATGCGCTGCTGTACTCGGCGGCCTGGAGCGGGCGCAGGCCGATGGCGCCCGCGGCGTCGGTGGCGAGATCGTTGATCGCGAACGAAGTCGCGCCAGCCGGGTCATCGACGATGGCGTTCGTCGCGAAGCCGGCGGCAGCGGCGGTGAGCACGATGCGGGTGTAGGGAGCCCCGGCGGCACCGCCCAGGGATGCGGCGCGCAACTGCACCGGGGGAAGCGCGGCCGGGAAGGAGTGCGTCACCGGCACAGGCGTGAAGCTGGCGATTTGCAGCGTATTTCCCGCCGTCCCCGGAGAGGTGACGCTGACCACAAAATGGCCGGCGGCGTCCTGGTTGCTCAACCGCAGCGCGTTCAATCGCGAATGGACCGGGGTGGCCGCGTTGCCTTCCAAGCGGACTTCACCGTCGACCACGGTGAGGGTGGCTGCGCTTAAGAGGGCCGTGCTGATCCGGTTGTTTTGCGCCGCCGCGCCGTTGTCGAGCACGAGCGCCGCGCCGCCGGTGAGGGTGAGGCTTCCCCCAAAGATGCCGGTGCCGGCGATCTCAAGGCGGCCCGAGTCCATCAGAATGGTGGGGCTGTAAGCGCTGGCCGAGGTGATGCGGAGGTTGCCGGGGCTGGTCTTGAAGAGCGTGCCGCTGCCGGTGAGGGGACCGGACAAGAGGACGTTGAACCCGTTGGTTTGCAGAGGGAGGTAGCCACTGAAATCGATGCGGCGCGCCGTGATCCAATCGCCCGCCAGCTCGAGCTGCGGGCTGCCACTAGACTCGAAAGCCAGATCGCCCGCCCCGAGCGCGGAATCACTGGCGAAGCCGATCCGCCCGCCTAGGATCGTCGGACCGGTGTGCGTGGCATTTCCGGCCAGGGTTATCTTTTCCGTCGGGGTGGCGAGCACTCGCAATCCGCCCGGCCCGCTCGTGTTGCCGGTGAAAGTGAGGTCTCCCGTGACGTCATAGTTGTTGGCGAGCCTGAGAATTCCGATGCCATTGTTCAACGCGAGCGAGCGGCTGAGCGTGCCCGCGCCGGCGCCATGGTACTCGAGGCCGGCGGACCTATCGTTCAGCACGATCGCGTCGGTACCCGCGCCGAGTTGATTCTCAGCGGTGAATTGCACGAGGCCGGAGTTGATCGTGAGCGGGCCGGTGAAGGTGTTCGCGTATTCCAGCACCAGCGTACCCGCGCCGGCTTTGGTGACGCCGTTCGAGCCGCTGATGTTGCCGTGGATCGTCAGCCCCTCGGCAGCGGGAAGGCTGCTGGCGACGGTGATGACTCCCTCCACGGCGCCGAAGGCGAGATTCGGGTGGAGGCTGGTCCGGTACTCTGCGGTCACCGCGCCGCTCGCGATGCTGAGCGTGCCGCCGCCGCCGAGGTCGGTGTTGGATTCGAGCCAAAGCGAATTGACAGTGGCGGCGCTGGCCAGCATTCCCGAGGAGAGGCGCACGTTGCGGTCCGCGCCGGCGGTGAGCGTGGTGGCGTACTCGGTGGAAATATCCAGCGCGCGAACGTCACCGGCCGCTGTATAGGTTACGAAGGAAGTAGTGCCGCTCACGGCGTATGGCACGATGCTGATATTCGTGGCACCGGCCGCGCCGCCACCTCCCACGAGCGCCGGCTGGGCGCTGCTGAAGAGCTGCCCCGTACCGGCGCCGGACGCACCCAACCCGGTGACCACGAGCGTGCCGCGCTCCGGGCGCTCGAACCCCGCGACATTCAGCCGGACGGTGCTCCCGCCCAGTGGGGCGAGCGCGATGGTGGAAGCGCCGGTTAAAGTCACCTGCCCGGCGGTCTCCGCGCGCGTCCCGGCGCCGCTGGCCAGGACGTCGAGGCGCAGGGTGCCGGAGCGCAGATTCAGCGCCGCGCTGTCTCCAAGGCGGTCGGTGGCCGCGGCATCGGCTTCGAGCGAAAGGGTGGCCCCCGCGTAGAGATTGAGCGCGCTGCTTTGGCGGATGCTGCCGGCGCCGGTGAGGGAGAGGGTCCCCGGGGCGTAGGTGGCGAGACTGGGCAAAAGGCTGAAATCGACCGTGGTGGCGCCGGTGTAGGTGGAGGCGGCCGTCATGGTGACCGCGTTGATGCCGCGGATGGTGAGGCCGGTATGCGGAACGGCGCTGGAGACAACGCCGCTCCACGTGAGGGGGTTCGCATCCGCCAGCAACAGATCGCTGTAAAGGATGGCGCCATTCGCGAGCGTGCTCACGGCCGGAGTGAAGGCGCCGCCGTAGACGCGCAGTGGCCCCGCGCCCAAGGCGTCCTTGTGGGAGATGCGCAGGTTGCCGCTGCGGAGATCGACTCCGCCGGTGAAACTATTGGCCGCCGCGAGCTCCACGGGAGCGATGCCGGCGCGCGGCCGTACGGTTTCGATGACCAGTTTCTGCGAGGCGCCCTCTTCGCCGATCGGGCTGCTCAACTGAAAATACTCCTCCCCGCTCCCAGTGATCCTGAGTTCCGGCGTCGTCCCCGCCAGCACGAACGGGACGAAGAAAACGGGGCCCGGAGCGGAGGCGGAGAGTTGCGGGGCCGGGCCGGTGAAGCGAAGGGAGGTGCCAGTTCCCGTCAACCCGATACTAACCGCACCCGCCCTCGCGAAATCGAGCTGGGCCAGCGAGAAGTTGCCTGGATTCAAGCTGGCCGAGGTGCCGCCCATCTGCTGGAATTGCACGGTGAGCGCCGGGTCGCCGCCGGGCGCAGGCGCGGTGCCGTCGAGCCAGTTCGCGTCGATGCTCCAGTTACTGATCCCCGACCCGATCCACGTCTCCACGGCGCCATGCGCCCACGGCATTGCGCCGAGCGCGAGCAGCACCGGCAGCGCTTTCGCGATGAGGCGAACGGGGCTGGCCATGCGGCGCCGCAACCTTCTGGGGGAAACCTTGCTGGCCATTGAGGCGCGGAAATTACTTTATTATCAGTATTTCGCCAGTGGAAGTTTGGCCGGAACTTCCCCGCTCGTCTTTCCGCCGGGCTAGATCGTCGTCAGGGCGTTGGTCGAATCCCCAAAGCGGTCCGTCTTTACGCCCATGATATTCAGCATGCGGACGTAGAGGTTATTCATCGGGGTCTTTTCGCCGACGTTCACGTGCCGGCCCGATTTAAGCACGCCGCCCGCGCGCCCCGCGAGGATTACCGGCAGGTTGTCGTGGGCGTGGCGGTTGCCGTCGGAGAGGCCGCCGCAGTAGACGATCATCGAGTTGTCGAGCAGGTTGCGGTCGCCTTCCTTGGTGGCCTTCAGGCGCTCGAGGAAATAGGCTAGCTGCTGCGTGTAGAAGAGGTCGATCTGCGCGATCTTGGCGAGGATCTCGGGATTGTTTTGGTGGTGCGAAAGATTGTGGTGGCCGTCGCTTACGCCGATTTCCTTGAAGTTGCGATTGCTGCCATCGTGCGCCAGCATGAAGCTCGAGACGCGGGTGCTGTCGGTCTGGAAGGCGAGCACGAGCATGTCCATCATCAGCCGAATGTGCTGCTGATAATCGGCCGGGATGCCCGCGGGCACTTCCGATTTCGGATCGGGCAGCTTCCCGAATTTTTCCGCCTTCTGGATGCGCTGCTCGATCTCGCGCACGCTCGTGAGATACTCATCCAGCTTGTGCTGATCGTTGCGGCCGAGGCCGCGGTGCAGCGTGCGCGCGTCGTCCATCACGAAATCCAAGATCGATTTCTGACGCGATTGCCGCAGCTCGAAATTCTTCTGCCGCTCCTCGCCCTTCCCGGCCCCGAAGAGCCGCTCGAAGACCAGGCGCGGATTCGATTCCGGCGCGATCGGCGACGTCTCCGAGCGCCACGAAATATTGAACTGGTACGCGCACGAGTACCCCGAATCGCACGCGCCCGATTTCCGCACGCCGTCGCACGAAAGCTCCAGCGAAGAGAACCGCGTCTGCGCCCCCACGTATTGCGCCGCCATTTGATCCACCGAGACGCCCAGCCGGATGTCGGAGCCGGCCGTCTTCTTCGGCCGCGCGCCGGTGAGGATGGTGGAATTCGCGCGCGCATGATCGCCGCCGCCGTCGCCGTTCGACCAGCCGAAGCGCTGCTCGAATCCGCTCAGCACCTGGAGCTGATCCTTCACGTTGGCGAGCGGCGCCAGGGTGGGGCTGAGCTGAAAATCCGCGCCTTCGCCGGTCGGCTTCCAGTTCGCCACGTTCACGCCGTTTGGCACATAGAGAAACGCCATGCGCAGCGGCTTGCCATCGTGCGTGAGGGCAAACTTCGGCTTCGCCGCTGCGGCGAGCGCGCTGGAGACCGGGGCGATCGAGGACAAGAATGGGAGGCCCATCGAGATGCCGAGTCCGCGCAGGAAGCGGCGGCGGGAGAAATCAGTATTCATAAGTGCGATTGGAAACTTAAGGCTGCTTGGCGAGGGTTCCTTGGGCTTTTTCTGCCGGCGCCGGCCGGGCAGGCAGGATGCCTGCCGACCGCACAGCCGAGGACGCCTGTGTTCCGCCGCCGGGCGCCACCACCGCCACCGCCTCCCCGTCGCCGCGGCGCTTTTGGAAAGGCGCGCTTTCCACCACGGCGTAGACGAGCGAACGCATGGCGCCGCCGTCCGCTTGGACGCGCGCCACGATTTGATCGATGGTGACGGTATCGTAGTACTCGAGGCCGCGGCCGATCGCGTAGGTGAGCAGCTTTTCGGAAAGGCAGCGGTAGAAGTCCTGCCCGCGGCTGGTGGCCAGCACTTTTGCCAGCTCCGGCACATCCTTGAATTTCTCGCCGGTGATGAGCTGCCCCGCGGTGTCGATCGGCTTCCCGTTTTCCGTCTCGCGATAGGTGCCGAGCGGGGTGAAATTTTCCATCGCGAGCCCGAGCGGGTCCATCCGCGCGTGGCATGAGGCGCACAGCGGCTGCTCCCGATGGACGACCATCAGCTCGCGCATGGTCATTTTCGCGCCCTTTTTGTGCGAGCTTTCCAGCTCCGGCACGTTTGGCGGCGCGGGCGGGGCGGGCGTGCCGAGGATGATTATCCAGCACGAAGAGGCCGCGCTTCACCGGCGAGGTGCGCGTCGGGTTTGAGGTGACCGACCAGCACGCTCCCGTGCGTAAGGATGCCCCCGCGCCGCGGGCTCTCCGGCGGCAGCGCCACCTTGCGCATCTCCGTCCCCTTTACGTCCGGGATGCCGTAAAAGCTCGCGAGCTGCTCATTGAGAAAAGTGTAGTCCGCCGTCAGCAAATCGAGCGCGGGCCGGTTCTCCGTGAGCAGATGCGCGAAGAGCAGCTCCGTCTCATCGCGCATCGCCTCGCGCAGCTGCATGATTGAAGATGCGGTACGCCTCGTCGTTCTTCACCCCGAGGAACTTCGCCGGGCTCACATTGATCCCCATCGACGTCGCGCGTCTGCAGCCATTGGCCCACGAAATTGGAGACGAAGCGCCGCGCCTGCGCATCGGCCAAGCATCCGGTCCACCTGCGCGCGCAGGTTCGCGCGCAGCTTTCCCTCGCGCGCCAGGCGCAAGAGCTCCTCATCCGGCAGCGAGCTCCAGAGAAAATACGAGAGCCGCGAGGCCAGCGCGAACTCATCCAGCGGCGCCGTCTTCCCCGCGTTGTTCGGGTCCGGCTGCGCCTCCGCGCGAAAAAGAAACCGCGGCGACGCCAGGATGGCCGTGAGCCCGTGCCCGATCCCCGCCTCGAACGTGCTCTTCGGCTGCGCCGCCACGCTCTCCGCCAGCTTGGCCAGCCGGTCCACCGTCGCCTCCTCCACCGGACGCCGGAACGCCCGCTCCGCCAGCCGCCGCAAAATCTTGCGCGCATACACCGCGCGCGCCTTCGCCTCCGCCGGCGGCGGCCCATCGACGAACACCCGGCTGTACTCCTTCGGATATTCCATGCGGCTCCCATCCAGCGGCCCGTTGAGTTGCACGCTCTGCACCACGAGCGCCAGCTCCTTTTCCCCCTCGCGCGGCGGCGTCACCGGCGACACCTCCACGGCCAGCAGATTCTCGCCCGGGGTGAGCGTGGCCTCGCCCGTCATCTTGATTTCCTTCCGAAATTCCCAGCCGGCCTTCATCGATTCCACCGGCTGGCCGTTCACCAGCGCGGTCACCTTCGCCGTGTGCTCCGTCGACTCGTTCGAGCCCTGCGTCCGCATCGCCAGCGTCACCTTGTAGCGGCCCGGATATTGCACCTTGTAGGCGACCTGCGCCGTCGCCGGCTCCGCGAAGGGCATGTACTTGGCGTTCTTCTTCTTCTCTGCGCCGATCTTCAGCTTATCGCCGCTCACGTAGATCGTCGGGATGCGCGGGCCCGACTCCACCACCGCCCGGTTCACGATCTCCTGCGCCGCATCGATGTACTTCTCCATGAGCAACGGCGAAATCGTCAGCACATCGCCGATCGTATCGAACCCGTACCCCGTATCGTCGGCGGGAAACGCATCGTCCGCGTCGAAATTCACCCCCAGCAGATCCATGATGCTGTTTTCGTACTCCGCGCGATTCATCCGCCGGATCGTCACCCGGCCCGGGTCCGGATTCGCCGGGTCCAGCCCGAACACCCCCGTCTCGATCCAGCGCAACAGCCGCTCCCGCTCCTCCGCCGTCGGCTGCTTCTTCTCCGCCGGCGGCATCAATTGCGTCTGCACATTCTTCCACACCGCATACCAATGCTCCCGCGCCCCCAGGTTCTCCTCCAGCGTCTTAAACTCATCCAAAGCAAAATCCCCCTTCTTCGTCCCCTCCGCATGGCAATCGTAGCAGTAATTCTCCAGCAGCGGCAGGATCTCCTTGGTGTAGACGGCGGCGCCGCTCGGCTGCTTCGCGCCCGACGCCGAAGCCGTCCCCTTCTGCGCCCCCGCCTTCCCCGCCGGCGCCCCCGAGGCAAGCTGACTCAAAGCGACCGCCACCGCGATAAAACTGAAAAGGGAAAGTCGGAAACCCATAGGAGCCGGAGATTTAAGCCCTCTTTCGGAAAAACTCCAGCGGCGGTGTGGGCTGGCGTGAATCCGAAGACCTGGCCGGCGCGCACGTGCCAGCGGGTGCTGTCGCTGGTCGTAAAAGGGAATCGACCTCCGCGACCGGGGTATGGCGCGAGACTGCGGCGGAGCTTGGCCTTGCGCCTGGCTAGTCGGGTGGCCCACGCCGGCCGCCGGTCCGCGCCCGGCGCAGACACCGAACTAACTCCAGCACTCCGATTTCTCGCGGCGCGCCCTGGCGCGCTCGTAACGTTGCCTGAACTTTCACCGCCAAGCGGCCGGAACGCTATTTCCCAAGGCTACGCCCCGCCGTCATTCGACCGGGCTTGTTCAATCACGCTTAGCTTCGACGCTCCGCCCGCGTTCCCGCCTCCGGTCGAAGCTAAGCCTTCTTGATTAGGCGACTTTGGTTGAGATGTCATTTGCGATCTGCGGTGTCGAGGTCAGCGAGGTGTTGATCTGCGAACTCCAAGGGGCGGTCCTTGATGGGATTCTTGATGAGCGCCGCTAAATCGCCATTCGCCGCGACCAGCCGCCTCCATCCACGACCGCCGAAGGAACGTTGGACGTCCCCGTATATCGTCAGTCCTCCGTTAGCCGGCATGTGTCCGATCTGTTTGAGTTCGAAGACGGATAGTTCTGGATCGCCAAGCGGAACGGCAGTTAAGGCTTCGCGACTCGTGCGGATACGCTGTGAGAGCTGAACCTGATAGCGGCCATAGACGAACGTGTGACCGATGATGCGTGTCGAGGAGTTCTTCGGAAAGTGCGGAGAAATGTCCAAGCGGGAATGCGGGAAAAGGCGCCGAAAGTCTGCGATGCAGGTGATGTGGGATTCTGCGTACGATCGAATCGCCCCATATTCCGGGCCAAGCGGATGGAGCCATCGGTAGGTGTCCGCTGGATCGTCGACATACGGGTCGTGTAACCAGAGCGCTACGCCCGCGGCGAAGGCGACACCCAACAAGGCAACGGCGAGTTTCTTCACGGCAGACGCTCAGAAGTCGCCTAACATCCTATTGAGCCGCCGGAGCGCGGAGTTGTTGATTGGCATATCAGGAGGGCTCTGGAGCGGCTGCGCAGGGAAAGTCTTGGTTCAGTCGGCATTTGTCGTCGGGAGGGACCGATTGATCATATGCCGGCCGGGACCAGAGCGAAGGACAAAAAGTTCGTCTGCCATTCGCCTACGCGCCCACGACTTTGCTCACTGTCGGGGACGCCGGGCCGGGGCCGCCGTCGTTCATCGGCATCACGTAGACTCGATCCGCGGCCACTCCACCGGGCTTGTTCAACCACGGTTAGCTTCGACGCTCCGTCCGCCTTGCCGCCTCCAGTCGAAGCTAAGCATTCTTCGTTAGCCGTTGCGGGTATTGTCATCAGCGCCTCAGAAATAGGGTTGCGACTCTTCGGGAGCGACCGTCCATCCGTTGAAGGCGACGCTCCACTCACCTTTGCCGTGATAGAACTTCGCGCCTACGCCCCACTCCACGCCGTCGGTAATTGGTTCACCCGGAAGGCGCATGTCGAGCGATGCTCCGGGATTGCGGATTTGGTAATCATACTCCCAAGAGGCCAACATGTCGGAAAGGACTGCATGAACCTGAGGCCAAAGCTCGGGCCAACGGCGGAGAATCTCCTTGTAGTTATCGATGTGGACCCGAGACGGGTGGCCCTCGGTCCCAATCTCCAAGCAAAAGCTGCCATGTTCGCCGCAGTTGATAACGGTGTTGCCTGACCACTCGGTTGGCCAGCCCTCCGGGAGTTCGTCGGGAATCTCGATGTATTCACTCATTGGCTTTCATTCTCAGGGAGCGCGCAGAAGCGCCTAACATCCTATCGAGCCGTCGGCGAACGGAGTGGTTGATTGGCATATCATGACGGCTCGGGAGCGGTTTCGCAGGGAAAGTCTTGGTACAGTCGGCATATGTCGTCGGGAGGACCGATTGATCATATGCCGGCGGGGACCAGAGCGAAGGACAAAAACTCAGTCTGCCGCCGCCTACGCCCCCACGACTTTGCTCACCGTCGGGGACGCCGGGCCAGGGCCGCCGTCGTTCATCGGCACCGCGTAGACTCGATCCGCGGTCACTCGACCGGGCTTGTTCAACCACGCTTAGCTTCGACGCTCCGCCCGCCTTCCCGCCTCCGGTCAAAACTAAGCCTTCTTCGTTCGGCGTTGCGGTCATTTTGCTTGAGACGTTTCGAGTGCTGAAATCCATTTGGAGACCTCTTCGCGGTTGAGTGACGTATCGAGTGAGCGGCGGAGATGGTCGAGCGCAGCTTGGCGGTTGCCGCGAGTAAGTTCGATTCGTGCCATCAGTTGATTGGCGGGGCCGTGGTTTGGTTGCTTGGCAAGAATTTTAGCGGCTTGGCTGGCTGCTGGAGCCAGATTGCCGTCTGAAAAATCTCGCTGTGCATCGTAAAAAACGTCGCGGTCAACGGGGGCTTTGGTGGTGTCGAAGATCGTGCCCTCTATGCAAAAGTGGCGGAGGGAGTATAAGGAGATTACGGCAACGGCAACCCACGTCACGGCCGGCAAGAGAGTGCCGCGCAGATAGCCGCGCCTCAAACGTATGGCATCGTTCTCCAGCCGTCTTGCTTCGTTGCGTTCAGCAAATGTTCCTTTGTCTTCGTTCACGGGAAAAGCGTAGCGTCGCCTAACATCCTATTGAGCCGTCGGCGAACGGAGCGGCCGATTGGCATATCAGGAGGGCTCTGGAGCGGTTTCGCAGGGAAAGTCGTGGTTCAGTCTCATAGCTCATCGGGAGGGACCGATTGATCATATGCCGGCGGGGACCAGCGCGAAGGTCAAAAAGTCAGTCCTGCCATTCGCCTATGCCCCCACGACTTTGCTCACCGTCGGGGACGCCGGGCCGGGGCCGCCGTCGTTCATCGGCACCACGTACACCTCGATCGTGCTGCCGGGGGTGAGTTGCTTGAGGGTGTATTCGAGGTCCTTGGGGTCGGCGACGTTGACGGGCTCGGGTCGGTGCCCACGCGCTGGAGGAAGATGCGGTAGTACTCCGCCCGCGGCGCGTACTCCCACGAAACCAGCTCGCGGCCCGCGCCGGCGGCGGTCACGCTCAGCGAGGCGACGCCCTGCGGCGCATTCGGGCTCGCGGGGCACCCACGAGATCAGTCGCGCTCCCGAGGCCCCCGGCAGAACACCCCCTCCGTCCGAAACAAAGTTTCGGTCCTCAGTGCGTTCCCAAACCCAGTTTGGGCAGGAGGGTAGGGTGTTGGGAAGGGTGGTCGGGCTGGCGGGATTCGAACCCGCGGCCTCTTCGTCCCGAACGAAGCGCTCTACCAAGCTGAGCCACAGCCCGTGGAAAGGGAGGCGAACGTTAGTCGCGGGCAGCAGGGCGGTCAATGGATCATTTCAGATAATTGCAGTCCCCTCACGCGGTCCGCGATTTTTGGGCGGCCCTGGATGGCAGGCGGCTTGGGCGGGGCGCCCAGGCCGGCGACCGGGGCGGTCGCGCTCCCCAAGGCCCGCGTCGGGCGTTTGGTTCGGCGTCGAGGGGGCTTCGGGCGGTGAAAATCGGAGGCTGCGGGGGGCGGTGCGCCCGGAGATGGGGGCCTTTTTCGCACCGAAAATGGGGGTGAAACACTTTGTTATTGCCATCCTGCGGGCTGCGCCCTAATTTCGTCGAGGTCACTACAAAGTAAATGCCATGATCGAACTCGAGGTTTACGCCGCCGGCATCCGAAACGTGGATAAAATCCTGCAGCTCGATCATGAGCTGGAGGCAGTCCCGAGCCTCCGCTACAAGGTGGATAGCAATCACGACATCGTCTACCTCGACTTCGATGAGCCGACCCTGACGATCCAGGAAATCCGCGCGATTTTTCGCAAGCTGGGGCTGGAGCCGCGCATCGTGGGGGCGGTGCCGGGCGAGCTTAATCCCAAGAGCAAGACGCAGCCGCTGAGGGTTTAACGCCGGGGCGAAGGCGGTAGTGTACTGCTTCGCTGTTTTGGGGGGCGCAGAGTTCTGGCACCCCTCGGGGGTGCGGACGCTTTTTGGTTGTTCCGGGGGTATTCGCCGGCGACTTGCGGACAAGGTCGCCGGCAAAAACCCCCGGCTGCTCTCCTTCAGCCCTCCGGGCTGGTTTCGCACAGGGAACGCCTATGGCGAAGCGGTGTTCTACTGCGAAGCAGCACCCTACGACTCGTGGATCGGGTGCTCGCCTCCGGGGTGGAGCGGCGCTTCGCGCAAGGAGCGCGGTGAGTGGGCCGCGCGCTCGTGCCATGGGCGCATGGCTTCGCACCGTCCGCCGCTTTCGCATCGCGCTCAACTGTAAATATTCAGAATGGCGACGCGATGCGGGATGGCAGCGCGAAGCGCCTGCCGCCGGATCACAGGCTGGAAGCCTGTGTTCCGTTCGTCGACGCTTCGCGCTACGCAATTGTTCTGCATGGTTACGGCTCAGGGCTTCGTCGGAGTGTTTTACTCCCCAGTTTTTGGACCGCTGGCGCCGGGATTACTGGCGTGGTGGAAGAAGGCACAGCGCCGGGATGCTCGGTTTTGCGGCGCTTCCTCTTGAAATTGCATTTTGCGCGCACTACTGAAGGCAGAGCGCTTCCGGCTTCCCGCGGCGCAAACCCTCCTCCCATTATGAACCACGGCGACCGTCTTCCTTCCCGCTTCCCCCGCCCCGGCTTCCGCCGGCACGCTTTCACGCTCATTGAGCTGCTGGTGGTCATTGCGGTGATCGCGGTGCTGGTGGCGCTGCTCTTCCCGGTTTTCGGCATGGTCATCCGCAAGGGCCAGCAATCCACCTCCGCCAGCAATCTGCGGCAATGGTTCACCGCCTTTACCGCCGCGGTGGGCGAGCGCGACGGCGAAATGCCGACCAGCGGTTACATTGGCCGAAGGATGGACCCCGCGGACCCGACCGCCTGGTACAACGCCCTGCCGCGCGCGATGAGCCTCGACCCCCTTTCCAACTTCAATCCCACGACCGTGCCCCTGCTGGGACAGCGCTCGGTCTGGATCAATCCCGTCGTCCCGTCGAAAACCGCGAAGCCGGGCGAGTTCATCTTTTGCTATGGCTACAACGACCAGTTGGTCGTCCCGCCCTCGGGCGATGGCGGGGTCGAAAGCCCGATGAAGATGTCCCGGCTGGAGTTTCCGGCGCTCACCGTGCTCATGGGTGAAAAGGCCGATGCCCAGCCGCATTTGAATATATCGAATGTCCGCTCCTACTTCGGCTCGGGAGATCCGCTGCTCGATTACGACAACGAGGCCAATTTTCTCTTCTGCGACGGCCACGTGGAAGCCTTCAAGCGCCGGATTTTCGGCGACGGCAACCTAACGAGCAGCGAGAACGCCCTCAAGCAGAAGGAGACGAGCATTACCTGGCTGGCAAAGTACGATAATTAGCCCGCCGCCGCCGCCTTCAACCTGCACCAATCATGCGCCTGGGACTTTACGCCGACATCGAGCAAGCCAGCCAGCTTCCGGACAACTTCGAGTTCATCGAGGAGAATATTCAAACGCTGCTCGTGCCCGAGGCGGACGACGCGGCTTTTCAAAGGCGCCTGGAGATCGTCCGCTCCCTGAGCAAGCCGGTCTCGGTGGCCAATCGCCTTTTGCCGGCGGACTTGAAGCCGGTGGGCCCGAGCGTGGATGAGGTCCGGCTCACGCGCTGGTGCGAGACGGTGATGGCGCGCTCGGAGCAGGCCGGGGTGAAGATCATCGTCTGGGGCAGCGGCGCCTCGCGCCGATTGGAGAACGATTTCCCGCGCGAAACGGCGCGCGAGCAATTCATCCGCGCGGTGGGCCGTGCCGCGCCGATGGCGGAGCAGCACGGAGTGATGATCGTCATCGAGCCAGTCTGCCGGCATGATTCCAACTTTATCCGTTCGCTCGCGGAGGGCGCCGATATCGTGGAGCAGGTGAATCACCCGAACGTGCGGCTGCTCGCGGACTTCTGGCACATGATCATCGAGGGCGAGCCCGCCTCCGAGATTGTGAAGTACAAAGACATCCTGGAGCACGTGCATCTTTCCGAGCTAGGGATGGATCGCGGGGAGCCGGGGCGCCGCGGCGACGATTTGCGCGAGTACCTCGCGGCACTCAAGGAGGCCGGCTACACCAAGGGGCTGGTGATCGAGTCGTTCTGGAATGACCTGGCGCGCGAGAGCCGCTCCGGGCTGGAGAATCTCCGCGGACAGATGCGGGACGTAGGGATCGCGGCCTAGCGCACGCGAGCCTCGCGCAACTTGCTCCCTCCGCGCGGGTTCTTTCTGCCTATGCTTCCCCGGCTCTTCCTCCTCGCGCTCCTCGTCAGCCTGCCCGCCTTCGCCGCGGAGACGCCGAAACCCAACGTCCTCTTCATCGCGATCGACGATCTGCGCGATTGGGTGGGCTACCTGGGCAAGAACGCGCAGACGATCACGCCCAACCTCGACAAGCTGGCGGCGCGGGGCGTGGCCTTCACCCAGAGCTATTGCGCGGCGCCCGTCTGCAATCCGTCGCGCACGGCGCTGATGAGCGGCACGCGCCCCGGCAGCACGGGCATCTATAGCAATAACGACGATTGGCGTCCGGTGGTCCCCGAAGAGCGCACGCTCACCGCCGCCTTCCGGGGCGCTGGTTATACCGTCATGGGCGCGGGCAAGATCTACCATGAGTCATACAAGCGCCTATCCGATTGGGATGACTATTTGGTAGATAGCGGAAAGGATCCGAAACCGAAGGGCGACACCGGCGTGGGCGGAATCAAGTTTGCGCCGCTCGATTGTCAGGATGAAGACCTGCGCGAGTGGGACATCGCGGAGTATGGAATCCGGGAGTTAGCCAAAAAACACGACAAGCCGCTTTTCCTGGCGATCGGCTTCCATAAGCCGCACATGCCCTGGAACGTGCCGCGCAAGTATTACGATATGCATCCGCTCGACAAAATCGAGCTGCCGCCCACGCTCGCGACCGATCTCGATGATCTCCCGCCCGCGGCCCTTCGCATGGCGAAGCCGCAGGGCGATCACGCGGAGATCGTAAAATCCGGCCGCTGGAAAGAGGCGGTGCAAGGCTATCTTGCGGCGATCTCGTATTGCGACGTATTGATCGGCCGTCTCATGGACGCCTACGAGCGGAGCCCGGAACGCGACCGCACGCTGATCTGTCTCTGGACCGATCACGGCTGGCACCTCGGCGAGAAACAGCATTGGCGGAAGTTTGCGCTGTGGGAGGAAGCGACCCGCTCGCCGGTGATCTGGGTCGTTCCCGGGCTCACCAAACCGGGCATCTGCGTGCGCCCCATCGATCACCTGCATATCTTCCCCACGCTCACCGATCTCTGTGGCGTGCCCACGCCTGCACATGTGGAAGGCAGGAGCATCCGTTCATTGCTAGCCAGCCCCGCGGCGGAATGGAGCACCCCGGCGGTGACCACGCATGGATTTGGCAACCACGCGGTGCGCTCGGAGGGCTGGCGTTATATTAGATATGAAAATGGGGACGAGGAACTCTACGATGAGAAAAAGGACCCCAACGAGTGGACTAACCTGGCCGCATCGCCGGAGCACGCCGGCAAAAAAGCGGAACTAGCCAAGTGGCTGCCGCAAAAGAACGTGCCCGCGCCAAAAGGGACGCCTGACCGTAAGGCGAAAAAGAAAAACAAGTAGCACCAAACGCAGCCCCCCGTGTTGTGCCGTGCTGCCAACCGCGCAGCGGTTCAACATGAATAGCCGTGGGTGACAACCCACGGATCTGAGAAGGGAGCGGGCCGACCCCGAAGTGGGTCGAACTTGGTTGCGGACGGTAGCAGTGAATCGCGACGTTCTGTTCAACCCACTTCGGGGTTTGGGGACATTGCAGTTTTCCGTGGGTTTTCACCCACGGCTATTCATGTGCAGCCCCTTCGGGGCTGGGGCGTTCCTTCGGGGCTGGGGCGGCGCTCAGATCGCGGGCGCCCCCGCAAAAAACCGCCACTCCAAAAACCGCGCTTGCCCGCCCGCCCGATCGCCTCCATCCTCGCTTCAGTTCTTTGCGAGTACTTGTTAGTGGCCGTCTGAAAGGAACTCCGTGTGATTCGGAGGCAGTTGCGCTGCTGTAACTGGATACGATTCCCCATCATGCCAATCCCCGTGCGTTCGCGCGCCGGGGGTGAAGGCGGGGAAAAGGAAGATCGCGTGGGCTTGCCCGCGCCGATCGTATGCCAGGAGCCAGAACATTTTCTTCGGCCGCTCTCATTCGCTCCCCGGCCCGTGTGGGCCTGCGGGAGTGCCAAACCTTCCTCGACAATAGGAAGAATGAGGGATCAGGCGCGATGGAAATCGCCGCTTCGAGGTTTTCGGGACGGGCCCGTTCCGCGCCTCTTCGTGGTCTCCGCCGGCCTCGGTCTCTCCAGCCCATAACCAAGAGACCAAGACCATGATCCGACAACTCCTCGCCTTCGGCGCGGCCACCCTGCTGGCCGCCGCCACCGGGCAAACGCAAATCCTGCTGAACCCGAACGGCACGCCGTACGACCCGCTCGTCGTGGCGCCGCACGGGCACTTCATCGCCGCGCTCGATCTCGATGCCGCCGGGAATCTCTACTACCTCGATACCGACACCGCGCCGACCGATCCCGATGGCGACCGCAATACGCGCCTCTTCCGACGCACCCCCGGCGGGGTCACCACCGAGCTTTTCAATTTCGGCTTGAACGGCTTTGCCTCGGGGCCGTTTGGCTCCTTCGTCCGGGTGCGCGGGAACGACATCTTTTGGGGCGAAAATTCCACCGGCACGCTCTGGCGCGCCACGCTCGGCGCCGGCGGCGGCACGCTCCTCGCCGCCACGAAATTCGCGGTGGTGGACGGGAATTTCGATCTCGCCTTCAACAGCGCGGGCGACGGCTACCTCTCGGCGAATCCCGGCGGCTTCTCGCCGGAAAACCGCGTCTTTCGGCTCACCCTCGGCGGCGGTTCGGTGGCGAAGATCAACGCGGTGGGCGACTACTCCGGGCCCGTGGTTTTCGATTCCGCGGGCCATCTGCTCTACGGGCAGGCCGGGTTCGCGAGCAGCGGCGGGCTCTTCCGTTTCACCGCGAGCGAGCTGGAAACCGCCGGCGAGCGTTCGCTCGATGCCGCGCATCTCCTCCTCGCCAATGGTGAAAACCGGTACCTGGTCTTCGGCCTCGACGGCCTGCTCTTCCAGGATGCGGGGCAGACCCTGCGCCAATACGACTACGATGCCGGCTTCGATTCGCTCACCCTCGCGCTCAGCCCCGATGGCTTTCTCGGCCCGCTCGGATTTTACGACGGCGACGTCTACACCATCGTCTCGAAGGGCTTCGGCAATAGCTCGGAATCCGCGATCTACCGCATCGCGCCGGAGCCCGGCGCCGCGGCGCTCCTGCTGCTCGGCGCGGTGGCCTGCCTGGGCCGGCGGATCCGGATGAGGTAAGCGATGCGCCCCGGCATTCCATTGCTGGCCGCCGTGCTTTTTCGCGCGATCGCGTGCGCCGGGCCGTTCGCGCCGGCGCCGCCCTCTTCGGGGCCGATCAACAACGGCTCGACGGCCATTCCCGCGAACAGTTCCGCCATCCGTGGCTGGGCGAGCGGGGTCGTCGCGATCACGCGCGGGCCGCAGCAGATCAATGACCCGGAGCTCGGCCTCGCGAGCTTCGGCGCCCAGGAAAACGCGCTCTTCGAGGCGAATGCCACGCCCTTCGTGACCACGCCGGTGGTCTCGCTCGGCGATGGCGGCTCGATCACGCTCAGCCTGCAAGTGCCGATCTCGAATGGCCCCGGATTCGACCTCGCCGTGTTCGAGAATTCGCTGACGGACAGCTTCCTCGAGCTCGCCTTCGTGGAGGTGAGCACGAACGGCGTCGATTTCGTGCGCTTCCCCAGCGAGTCGCGCACGCAAACGAACACGCAGGTGAATGGCGACGAGGATGCCGGCACCTTCGGGATGCTCGACCCGACGGACCTCGACAACCTCGCCGGCAAATACCGCGCGGGCTACGGCACGCCGTTCGACCTGAGCAGACTCGCCGGGGTGCCAGGCGTAAACTTGGTCGACCTGAGCCGGATCAATTATGTACGGGTCGTGGATGTGATTGGCTGGATCGAAAACCCCAACCCGACGCGCGACTCCTTCAACCGGATCATCAACGATCCGTGGGCCACGCCGTACGATATCGGCGGCTTCGATCTCGATGCGGTGGCGGTGCTGAACACGATTCCCGAGCCGGGGGCGGGCGCGTTGCTGGCGGCGGGCGTGATGCTCGTGGCGCGGAGGCGAAGTGCTCGGACGGTTCGGTCCGATCGGAGGGGCGTCCGCCACCGCGCTGGCGGCTTCACGCTGCTCGAGCTGCTCGTGGTCATCTCGATCATTTTCATTCTGGCGGCGGCGATTCTTGCTGCCGTGCCGCGGGCGCGAGCCCAGGCCGATGCCACGCAATGCCTCTCAAACCTCCGCCAGCTCACCGCGGCCAATCTCGCCTACGCGGGCGAGCACGATGGGCAATTCGTTGCGGCGCAGGAGCCGTCGAATCTCATCCGCTGGCACGGCATTCGCGACGCCGCGAACGATAAATTCGAGGGCGGGCGCGGACCGCTCTCGCCGTACCTCGGCGGCGATGGGCGGGTGAAGCTTTGCCCTGGGCTCCGCAAGGCGCTGGAAGGCTCGTCCACCTTCGAGGAGGGTACCGGCGGTTACGGTTACAATGCGGCGTACATCGGCGGCTCCCCGCGCGATTTCTGGACGCCCGAACGTCTCGGCAATGTGGCGCAGCCCGCGCGCACGGTGATGTTTTCCGACACCGCTTTTGCGCGTGCGGAGGGAATCCAGGAGTATGCGTATTGCGAGCCGCGCCAGCAGGAACGGCCGCTGGAGCGTTTTCGCGGGAAGCTCTCTGCGAGCGTGCATTTTCGCCATGCGGGCCGCGCCAACGTGGCGTGGTGTGACGGGCATGCCACCTCGGAAGAGCCGAGCCAGCTCGATGGGCTCAACGGCTATGGCGGCGATGCGAAGAAGCACCAGATCGGCTGGTTCGGGCCGAGCGAGCGCAACGGATATTGGCGCCCGTATTGATCTCGCGCGGCGCGCTTCGCATCATAAGCCAGCCATGTCGCCCAACGAGCTCGCCGCCCTTCGCCAGGAATACTCCACCCGCGGCTTGCGGCGCGCCGAGCTCGATCCCGATCCGACCCGGCAATTCGAGCACTGGCTGGCGGAGGCGCACCTGCGCGGCCTTCCGGAGCCGAATGCCATGACGCTCGCGACCGTGGACGCCGAGGGGCAGCCGTGGTCGCGCACCGTGCTGCTGAAGGCGGTGGACGGGCGCGGCTTCACCTTTTTCACCAATTACGAGGGCGCCAAGGCGCGCCAGCTCGCGGCCAATCCGCGCGCCGCGCTCACGTTTTGGTGGGCGCCCCTGGAGCGCCAGGTGAATGTCACCGGGCAGATCGAAAAGACGTCACGGGAAGAGAGCGAGCACTACTTCCAGTCCCGGCCGCTGAACAGCCGGCTCGGCGCGTGGGCGTCGCGGCAGAGCGAGCCCGTGCCCGATCGCGGGCAACTGGAGCAGCAGATGGAGGCCGCGCGCGCCCGCTTCGGCGAGCAGGAGATTCCCACCCCACCGAACTGGGGCGGCTACCGCTTGCACCCGGAGACGGTCGAATTCTGGCAAGGCCGCACCAGCCGTCTGCACGATCGGCTGCGCTACCGGCGCGCGGGCGAGGCGGGGTGGGAAATCGAGCGCCTTTCGCCGTAGCCGTAGCGCAGGCATCCCCGCCTGCCGTAGCCGTAGCGCAGGCATCCTTGCCTGCCGTACCGCGGGCTTCCAGCCTGCCTGCCGGCGAATTGTCGTTAGGCTATCGCTCGCGGCGCCTACCGCCGCTCGCGCTTCTGCCTATGCGCGCGGATCGCGTCGCGCAGCTCGGCCGCCCGCTCATACGCTTCACTGGAGATGGCGCGCTCCATCTCGCGCTCCATTTTCTCCAGCTTCGAGAGCGGCTGCTTCGAGCGAATTTCCTCCAGCCATTCCGTGAGGAAGCCGAGCTCCGGGCTGTTTTCGATCGCCTCGGGGTTCTCCTGCTCCTCGTAAAACTTGCGGATACGCTCGATGCCTTCCTCCACCTTGTTGATCGCGGCGGGGTAGTCGTCGTGCTCCAGCTCGATGGAAGCGCGGGCGCGCGTGTTCATCATCAGCACGTACGGGGTAAACTGGATGACCGCCTCCGAGAGCTCATCGGTCTCGGCGAAGCGCTCCACGAAGGCGAACATGTCGAGATTGCGCTGGGTATCGCGGATCACCGGCTCGTACTCGCCGAGCTGGAAAAACGAAATGTAGCGATGGTAGTACTGGATGCCCTCCTGCTGGAGGTCGCCCACCTCGTCGCCGCCGAGCGCGTACGCCTCGGATTTCTTCTCGGCCTTGCGCGCCTGGCGCTGAAAGTACTCGAAAAGCGACTCGCAATCATGCGGCGATTTGCCGTCGGGCCGGCCGCTGGTTTCCATCTGGATGAGCCCGAGATCGATGCGCAATTGCAGTTTCTCACGCCCGTCGCTGCCCACGATTTTCCGCACCTTGAGCTGCCCCGGCTCGTGCGGCCAATCGCGGAGCAGATCGTTCAAATCGAGACTCATGATTTGCGGCTTAGTATCGTGAGCGCGGGGGCCTTTGTCAATTTGGACCAGCCCTGGGTCGCAAATCGGCGCGAGACTTTGACTCGCGCGAACGCTTGACGCATACCATTTCCGCGCTGATGCATTATGAATGCGCCAAGGGAGCACTCCGGTCTACTCCAAGTTGCGGGTCATCGCCCGCAACCCGAGAGCTTTTGCTGGCGTTCGTGGCCGTGTAAAAAGTGCCGTTCAGGCGCTACCGCCATCGGTTTCCTTAACCGACGCCATGCGGCAAATGGACCGCTTCCATCAATTCCGCCGAACGAGCTGATCGATCACGTCACCGCCCTCGAGCGAGCGTGGTTGCTGGCCTGGATCGGCTCGTGCGTCCACTCCGCGGCGTTCTCCGAGACCCTTCCGCTGTTGAACGAGGGCTCGGAGCATCTCGTTTATCTACGTGAATCGTCGGGGGATGTGGTCAAGGTCACCAAGCCCGGAATCTACGGAGACCTATACTACCTCGACGAGGGCCGGATGGCGCAGTCGAGTACGACCCCCGCCGAATACATCGTGCGGCTGCGCTTGGTGAGCAAGCTTTTCGGTCTCGCGTGGGTCCCGATCGGTATGACCGATTCGGGTCAGATCGTATCGCGGCAACGATTCATCTCGGGCGACGAGTTTTTGTTTTCCGCCAATCTCATTGCGGTGCGCCAGCAGTATTGGCTTTGGAAGGGCATCGCGAAGGATGGCGTGGAACCGTGGATTGGAGATGCCAGGGCCGACAATTTCGTGCGGACAGACAATGGACTCGTTCCCATCGACCTGCGGATGTGGAATGTGGCGACCGCGGGATCGCCGGACAAGTCAGACGCCACCGCCCCACATTGGGGCGGCCGCACCTCACGGTTTTAGAAACCGCTCGAAAAAACGGTAGATCTGCCCGTTCGATTCCGGATTCGGATCGTGCGCCTCTCGGCTGGTGAACGCGACGCGGTTTTCGAAGCCGAGGAAGCGATTCACCGCCACCGCGTGATTCAGCGCGACCCAGCGGCTGGGCCGATCCACCGAGCCGCCGGAAACGAGAAAGGGGCGCGGCGCCATGAGCGCGTGCAGCTCATGCAGGTCGAAACCCTTCTCCACCAGCTCCTTGTACGCACCGGTGCGCGGATTCTGCGCGCTGGGAATCCCGGGCGCGCGGTTGGGGCCTTCCTGCCGGCCGAGATACCACGGCTCCCAGTAGTTCACGCTCGGGTTCGCTTCATCCCACACCACGCCGAGATCGGACCACACCGCGCAGGCAAATCGCTCCGAGAAGCACGAGGCGAACATCGCCCACTTTCCCCCATACGAATGCCCGACGACGCCGATCCGCTGCGGATCGACCTCGGGCAGATGCGCAAGCGCGTTGGCGCAATTCGCCGAGAGGTAGCCGAGAAACGAGAGCGGCTGGCATTTCGCCACGCCGGTCTCCGGCTTGCGAGCATCGCCGCCCGGCGAGCCGATCGAGAGCGTGACGAAGCCGCGCTTCGTGAGCTGATACGCGAAATCGCGGTTCTGTTTTCCAAGGCCGATGCACGTCTCCGGGTCGTAAAAGGGAACGAACGCCGCCGGGAATTTCCTCGCGCCCGGCGGAATGAGCAGATAGCCATCGATCATCTGCCCCGGCGCGATCTCGATGCGGATTTTCTTTTGCGTGAAATCCTCGCGCGTCTCGGTGGAGACCACCTCGATCTTTGGATTCTCGATGAGCGCGGGCCACGGACCCATGATCTCGTGCCACCGCCGGCGAATCTCCTCGCGACGCCGCGGCCAATCCTCCGGCGTGGCGACCGGCGTGCCGTCGTAAAAAGTCAGCGGCGAACGGAAGGCGCCAAGCTGCCCGGCGAATTCCGGCGGGGGCTGAAATTCGTCGGCCGCGAGGGTGCAGGCGGTGAGAAGGAGGACGGCGAGGGTGCGGGGTAGGTTCATCGGGGAGTAATCCGCTCAAGGAAATCGGAGACGTCGTCGCTTTGCCCCGGCTCGGGCTCGGAGCCGCACATCATGGCGATGGAGAGCCCGACCAGCGACGAGATCGGATTGTGGCGTTGGGCGCCCGCGCAGAGGTTCATGACCAGCGTGGGGCAGCAGAAAAGTGCCAGGCGAAGGTAACGCTCCCAGCCGGAGCCGGCGAAGGCGGGATCCCGCTGGGCGAGCGCGCGGAGCAGGGGCTGCCAGACCAGCCGCGTCTTGGTTTCCAGGAAAGCGCGCCGCAGCGAGGTGAGCGCCCAATCGTGGGTGATTTCGAGGGTGCGGCCATTGAGCCGCGCAGAGCCGCTGAAGCGCGTGGCGGCATCCTCGGGATAGTAGAGCCACTCCGGGTGTGCGAAGATGTTGTGGAAGGTCGCTTTGATCTCGGCGAGGAGCGCGGGGAGATGCCGCCCGGCGAAGGCGGGATCGAACATCACCAACCGCGGCGGATCAGCTTCGGTTTCGGCCCAGACGTTCGCGTTGTGCGCGTCGCCGTGGCCGACGACTGCCGGAGTTTGCGCGGGCAAGCATGCAGGATCGAGCACGGTGAGCGATTCCGCGAAAAGCTCGCCCAGCGTGCGTTGATAGGAGACGCCGTTCACGTTCCAGCGTAGCTGCGAAACTTCGCCCCACGTGAGCGGGCGGTCGAGGCCGGGGAACAGAAACTCGCCATCGAGATAGAAAGCTTTCCAGCGCCCGCCGGGCGGAAAGGGCCGTCCTGCGCCGGGATCCACGAGCCGGTGGAAGAAAAGCTGATGCAGCGCTTCGCCCGCGGCTTCCGCGCCAGCGGCGAGGTGAAGCGTCTCGAGGTATTTCCCGCCCACTTGTCGATCGAGCTCTTCCTGCGCGCGGACGATCTGCCCCTCGAGCTCGGGCGGCGCGCCGCCCGCCTCGATCTCCCGGCAGACATCCGCCAGCCGCGGCGAGCGGCGCAGCTTGTAAAATAAAATCTGCTCGCCCACCTCGGTGCGCGAGGCGAGCGGCACGTCGACGGGCAGTCCGGCCGCCTCGAGCAGCTTGCTATTGTAGTATTCGCCGACGCCCTTCGCTTCCTCCTCCTCCTGGTGGTACTTGAAGAACAGCTCGCGCTCGCCGGCGAAAGGCGTGGCAAGCTCCACTACGCCGTGGAGCGAGTTGAGGCTGTAGTTGTCGGAGCGGAGAGTGACCTTGGCGCAATCGAGGCCGAGCCGGGCGCGCGCAAATTCGGCGATGAGCGGCGCGGCTTCCTCGCTGCGTCCGGCGCGCGCCAGGCTGCGGGCGCGCGCGAGATGCTGGTTCAAGTCGGCAGGCATCACGAGGCCCCGGGCTTCGGGCGCTGCGTCGCCGCGCGCGCGTGCGCCGGGAAACCTTCGTAGTCGGCGAGCAGGGCGGTGGTCTGGCGCAGCCGCTCGAAGCCCTCGGCGGAGCAATAGGCCAGCGAAGTGCGCTTCAAAAACGAGTGGATCGAGGTGCAGGAGTGCGCCTTCGCGAAACCGCCGGTGGGCAGGATCGCATTCACGCCCAGGCAGTAGTTGCCGACGCAGATCGGCGTGTGCGGCCCGATCAGAATCTCGCCCGCGTTGCGCAGAGCGCCGAGCACCGCGAACGGCTCGCGCACGAGCAACTCCATGTGCTCGGGGGCGTAGTCGTTCACGAACTCGATCGATTCTTCCAGCGAGCGGGTGAGCACAATGCCGCCATACGAGGAGAAGCTGCGCGCGCTGAAATCGTTGCGCGGCGCCGGCAGCGAATTGATGAGCGAAGGAAGTTTTTCCCGCACCGCCTGCGCGAGCGCTTCGCTGTGCGTGACGAGCAGCGCGGCCGAGTCAGGCCCGTGCTCTGCTTCGATGCTGAGATCGAGCGCCACGATTTCCGGCGAGACGGAGTCGTCGGCGAGGATGATCGATTCGCTCGGGCCGGCCGGCAGTCCCACATCGACCTGGCTCACGAGGAGGCGCTTGGCCGCGGAGCAGTATTGGTTTCCGGGCCCAAGGATTTTGTCGACCTTCGGCACGATCTCCGTGCCAAACGCGAGCGCCGCGATCGCCGAGGCGCCGCCGATTCGGTAGATGCTCTCAATCCCGATCAGCCGCGCGGCAAAGAGCGTGGCGGCATCCACCGAGCCGTCGGGATTGGGTGGAGTGCAGACGGCGATCTCCCGCACGCCGGCGATCTTCGCGGGCACGCCGAGCATGATCATCACCGAGGGGAAAGCGCCCTTGCCGCGCGGCACGTAGAGCCCCACGCGATCGATCGCGGTGATCTTTTCGCCGGCCATCACGCCCGGTTGCACTTGGTGCCAGGTCATCTCCTCGGGCATTTGGCTCTCGTGAAATTTGCGCACGTTTCCGATCGCGTGCCGCACCGCCTCCTTGATCTCCGGGGCGAGCCCCGCCTCCGCTCGGTCGTATTCCTCGGGCGCCACCTTGAAGCGGGCGGGAGGCAGTTCCACGCGATCGATCTCCGCCAGGTGGCGGCTGATCGCCGCGTCGCCCTGCTCGCGCACCTCATTCACCAGGCGCGCGGCCACTTCCATGGCGGTCTGAATATCGGCTTCGGTGCGCTTGAGAATCCGGGCGCGCTCGGTGGCGCTCAGGTCGGCCAGGCGAAAAAAATTGATCTGCATGTGCGAAAATCCGGCAGGGATGAGCGCCGGGGGCTTACAAGAGCCAAGAAAATCGCGGGTGGCAAGGGCTGAGCCCGGCGCCCCGGAGCGGCGTCGCCACGCGCCTGTGCGCGCTGGGCCGCCCCCGTCCGGCGTAGGCAAACCCCGTTTCCCAACCCGGCGCGCCTGCCCTACTTCGCCGGCGTGATCGCCACGTCGCAGATTTCGCACTCCCCGTCGTATTGGGCGAGGTACGCCTTGAACTCCAGGATGGCGAAGGTGGGCGCGGAGAGGGTTTTCACGTCCTTGTCCTTGAACGCCACGCTGAATGGCTTGTTCACCGTGGACCAGGCGTTGCCGTTGTTCAGGTTCTCCGTGATGAGGATTTCTTCCTTCTTCTCGTTGCGGATGGCATTGGCGCCGCGCTCCTTCTTCTCGAACTTCGGCTTCTCGAGCTCCTTATGCCCGAAGAGCGCCACCGTCGCCACGGCGTCGGTCATGCGTTTGCCCTTCACCTTGAAGCTGAGGTTGTAGTTGCCCAGCGCCAGGTTCTTCAGGTTCTGGCGAATGACGAAGGCATTCGTGGGTTTGTATTCGGCGCCGCGCCGCGCGTCCATCGCGTACCAGATGCCCACGTAATTGCGGAAGAAGTCGGTCGTGTTCCGGCCGGACACCGTTGGGTGAATCAGCTTGATAACCTTGTTTGGCGAAGGCCAGTAGCCCATCTTCAAAACCTTCCCGCCGGCGGGGCTGGCCACGTCCGTCGCCGTGACATAGCCGTACAAATTGCCGCGGAAGTTGCCGTTGTCGGTGGTCCACCCTTCCGGATTGAGGATGTTCTTTTGCCAGATATCGACGCCCTTGATGTCGGCCGGGCGCTCGAACTTCGGCTGGCCTTTCGTCCCTTTGTTCAGCGCCAGTTGGATGCGGCCATCGTTGCGCCCGATGACGATATCGAACAGCCCGTCGCCATTGTAATCGGCGGCGTAAGGAGTGATCGCCACGTTCAGCCGATCGACCCCCGCGAAATCGATAAAGTGCGAAAACTTGATTTCGTCGCCGGGTTTCCAATTGCCCTTGTTGATATGCACCGCAATGGCGCCGCCGCGATCGCCCACGAGCACGTCGGGTTCGCCGTCACCGTTCCAATCCGCGACCGTCGGGACCAGGTGCTCGCGGCCATCGCCGTAACAGAGGAAATGACGCTGCTCGTCGCTGAATTTCCCGCCCCCGCCGGCCCCTTCGTTGATCAGCAGATGCACCGCATTGGCCGAGTAGGAGCCCTCGCCGATGAGCATGTCGGGCTTGCCGTCCTTGTTCCAATCGTACACGCAGGGGGCAAAAAGATTGCCCCAAAGCTGACCCTTCTTGGAGGTGGGGATCGTGGCGCGGGCGTAGTTGGCCGGCTGCGGAAAATTCGGGGTGCCCGCCCCGCCGGAGTTCGGAATGAATACTAGCTCTCCGGAATAGTTGCCAAAGAGCAGATCGACCGACCCGCTTTTGTTCCAATCGTACATGGAAATCTTCGCCATGCCGTGCCCGCCCCAATCGTCCCACTCCTCGTCCTTCGCCGGGCGCGAAAGAAACAGCGGCACCACTTCGGCATGCGTGAACTTCGGCTCCGTTTTCGTGCCGCTATTGAAATAGACCCGCATCGTCCCCGCCGGATCCGCGCTCACCAAGTCCGGCAACTGGTCGCCGTTCATATCGACGAAATTGACCGAAATCGGCAGCCGCACCGCCCCGGGCGGCCCGGCCTCGGTAAGCGCATACGCATCGCGCACCTCACCCGCCAACCCGCCCAACTGATTCACCCCGTCCCACAAGTTGTCCTGCGGCGAAGACTTGGCAAAATCACCGTTGATGACGACGTTTTGGGCAAGCAAGGGAGTGGCGAGGGCAAGGAGGAGAGGAAGGAGGGATCGCATGGCGGAAAAAGTGGTGGAAAGTGGAGAGGGCAGGACTCTTAGTCTTAGTCTTAGTCTATCCGGCGTTCACTGTCTCAGGGGATTAAGATTATGATTAAGACTAAGATTGAGACCTGGACGCTCACATCTTCGTCTGCATCCCGATTTTCTCTTCCCATCGTGTCATCATGTGGATCACGATATTCATCCCAAACTTGTAAGAGTTCAGCAGCGCCTTCGGCTCGATGTTGCGAAAGTACAGATTCCGCCGGTACCACATCGCCTCGTTCACCGCGATCATCCGCAGCTTCTCGTCCCGGCTGAGATCGATGTTGCCCCGCTCATCGATGCCGAATTGGAACATATCCCCGTAATTGTTCGCCGTATAGATCACCCCGATCTCCCCGCCGACGCCCTCCAGCCCATACACCGGCTCGTGATAGAAATTGATTCCCGGCGGCGGATTTTTCACCTCGGGAAAATAGCATTTGGTGAAGAGCGGATGCTTCTCCGGAAGCTGTTTCCACTCCTTGTTCACATCGGCGATCACGCGCTTCATCTCCCGCCGGAACGCGATATCGAACCGCGACCGGTGCCCGGCCAGCGAGCTATCCCCCCAGATGCATCCACCGACGATGATGTAATTCCGCAAGTTCGCCACCTCCTTGTCCGTGAGCGTGAAATCGCGATGGCCGGTGAAGAAGATGAACGGCGGCTTCTTCTGGAAAATCTCCTCGCTGCCGAGATCGAGCGGCTTGGCCTGCGGACTGCCCGCCACTTTGTCGCGCGAAAGCTTCTTCATCACGAAGAGCAGGTTCGGCAGGCTTCCCTCGATGATGTTCCCGTTTTCCACGCGCACCGTGGAATCCCAGTCGCCGCCCGCGTACTTGGCCAGGTAGGCCGTGAACTCGAACGAGCGCTCCTTCAGCGCCCCGCCGCGCCCGCCTGCCTTCGACCACCCGCTCGTGAAATTCGCGATCCCCGCCGCCATCGATTTCGTCAGCCCCGCGTTGTTCACCGAGGGCGAGGGCACCGAGCTGGTCTTCATCACGTTATCCACCTTCGGCGCCGGCGCCGCGGCGATGGAGGCATTCAGCGTCACCTGCGTGGGTGCGCTGGTGGTGATGGCCGTGAGCTGGCTCGGCGAAACGGCCGCCGTGACCGTGGTGGCGTTCGGCGAAGGCGGCGCCGCGCTCATGCTGGGCGGCGGCGGCGGCGGGGCGGCCTGCTGCACGTCCGTCGCGACGAAATCGCCTTCGCCCGCGAAATCCGGCGGCTCGGTGACCTGCTCCATCAGCACCGTGCCGCCCACCAGGAGGATCAGCACCACGTGGAAGAGCATCGAGAACGTCCAGAAGCGCATCTGGGCGAGGCGAGCCGTGAGCTTGGCCATAAAGCCGGGCGACTCGTGAATGGCCGGGCCGCCGGCAGGGCTCAGGGTGAGGCCGGCGGGATCCGGGGCGGAGAATTCAGTAGACATGGGCAGCGGGCGGTTTGGGCGCTCCGGCGCGGCAGAGCTCGCGCCAAGTGGGCCGTGGGAACGGCCCCGCTTCGGACGGGCGATACCGGTGGGGAACGTGAAATATTGTCTTGTCACCCGCCCGTGCGCAAGTGCGAACGGGGAGGGGTGGCGTGTCGTCGTGTAGACGTGCCGGCCGCCATGGTTCTTAGATGGATTCGCGGGGGCGGCTGAGGGGGCCGGTCTTGATCCTAATCTTAGTCCTAGTCCTAGTCGTAATCGTAATCGCCCTCGCTCACCTCCCCGCCAACATGCCCGACCTCACCAACCCGCGCGTCATCAAGCTCAAGGGCCTCCTTTTCCTCTTCCTCGGCCTGTTTTCCGCCGCCCTCCTGCTCGCCGATCGACCCACCCTCCGCCACGGCATCCTCCTCGTCATCTCCATCTGGGGCTTTTGCCGCTTCTACTATTTCGCCTTCTACGTGATCCAGCATTACGTGGATCCGCAGTTTCGCTTCGCCGGCCTCTGGGATTTCGCCCGCTATCTCCTCCGCTCAGGCAAACGGTAAAATCCCTCGGCTACTTCGCCAAAACCTCCGCCGCCGTCGGCAAGCTCCCGAGGTCCGACTCCTTGATCGTGAGATGCAGCACCTGCTGCCACCGGTGCGGCAGAAAGAGGTGCAGCACGCCGTCATCCGTGAAGCCGTCGAGGTACGAGCACTGATAATTCCACGCGCCCACCTTCAGGTCTGGCTGCGCGGCATTGGCCAGCACGAACCGCGGCTCGCTCCACGTGCGGCCTTCATCGGTCGAAGTGGCGGCCCAGAGCTCCGAGCGCACTTTCATGTTCTCGGATTTATCATCGAGCTCATCCGCCCCGCGGCGCGGCACTTTGTTGTGGTGAAACGCGACGAGTGTTTTGCCGTCGGAGAGTGGGAAGAGCATCGGCGGCGCATCCGGATGCACCAGCGTGCTGGGCGCCGGCTTGGTCCAGGTGCGGCCGTCGTCCTTGCTCCATGCGGTAAAGAGTTTTCCCGCCGGCGTGCGCGACATGAAGAGCACGCGCTCGCCGCCGAGGCTGAGCGGCCGGCCTTCATCCATGCGGCTGAAGCCTTCCGCGATCCATCCGTTGGGGCGTGCCCCGGGCAGCACCGTCCACGTCTTCCCCTGGTCCTCCGAGCGCAGCAGGTATTGCTGGGTGGTAAACGGCTTCACCGACCAATCCGCGAGATGCGAGCCGAGCAGCCACGTCCCCGTGCCGGTTTCGGTCATGCGCATCACCGACATTCCGCGAAAACCCGGATCATTCGCCGGCTCGATCAGCTTCACGTCCGACCACGTGCGCCCGTCGTCATCCGACCACCGGTAGCCGATCGGCGCATTCTCCCGCTGCCCGTTTTCCCAACTCCATTTGCCGGGAATCGGCTGCGTCCCAAACGCATACAGCCGCTTCGAGCCGCGCGGGATAAATGGAATGAAGCCGTGCTGGCTGTACGGGATATCGAACGCCACCACCGGCCCCGCCCACGTGCGCCCTTTGTCGGATGACCGATACGCCAGCATCGTATTCATCTTCTCCCCCTTGCTCTTCGCGTAATGATCCCCCTCCGGGAACATGACCAAATAGTCGCCGCCAGGCGTAATGGTGGCGCGCGTCTCGAGAATCCGGCTCTTCGAGCGGTGCACCACCTGCCCATCCAGCGCCGCCACGGTGATCAGCCCCAGCGCCGGCCGCAACGCGAGCCGCGGCGGCAGTTGCCTCACCTCGATCTCCGCCCCGCCGATCCGGAGCGACTCGACAACGGGCAGCGGCGCAAACGGCTCTGCCGCAAAGCCGTGCGAAAGCACTGCCAGCAGCGCGGCACAAGTGCGGGTGAGCGTCCTCATAGCGGCTCAATCGTCGCCACGCCCGTGGTGATGGTCCACGCATCTGCGAGCGGCATCCGTTTGCGCTCGTGCCCCGCGCCCCACGAATCGGTGAAGATCACCTCCTGCGTCTTCAGGTTGTAGCCGATGATCAGCCGCATATGCCCGCCCGCGCCTTGCGGAATCCCTTTCTCCGGCACCACGCCCAGCATCACCGACCACAGCAGCGGGATGCCCGTATCGATGTGCGATTGCACATCCTTCTGAAAACCCGCCACCGCCGCCTTGCTCTTCGTGCGCACGCCGCGGAGCACCTCCAAATCCATCGAGGCGTAAACCTCGCTCACATTGATCATCTGGCCGGGATCGACGATCTGCTTTTTGCCGGCCTTTTTCGCCGCGCGATTGTAGTCCGTGATGAGATCGAGGATCTGCTTGATGTCCATGTCCTCCACCTGGCGCACGCGCACCCGCAGCCGCGAGCCCACCTTCTTCAGCGCCGCCAGCATCATGTCCGGGTTCGTGCCGCCCGTGCCGGAGCTGTTGGCGATCTGCGCCACCTCATTGGCGTCGACGGGGATGCCGTAGTACCGCATCACCCGCTCCGAGCAGGCCACCGCGCAATACCCTTTCTCCCCCTGGTCGACCATCGGCACATCGGTGATCATCACATCGCCGCTCGCCGTATCGCGCTTCACATGCGTCGCGCCCACGAACTTCCCCTTCGCCGCGCCGGATACGGTCGAAAGCAGGCTCGCCGTGCGCGGCGGCGGCGTCACTTCCAGCTTCACGAACTCCGCACGAAAGGCCACCCCGCGCGTCTTCACCTCTTTCACGAAAGAATACTCCAGCAGGTAATGCGCGGCCGGCGTCTGCCAGATCAGTCCCTCGGGCCGCACCGCGTTGCTCGCGTCCTTCCCCCGCACCGTGAGCTTCGCCTGCGTGGTCTTGTTGAGCGCTTCGATCGACTCCTTCAGCAGCGTCTCAAATTTCTCCTTGGCCAAATCGCCCATGTCGCCGCGCGCGTACAGCGCCGCTGTCACCTGCGCCAGCTTGCCTTCCTGAAACCGCGCGATCGCCTCCACCAGCGGCAGCCCAAACAGCGTCAGCTTCTTCTCCGCCGCGCGCGCCGAATCGTGCGCCTCCGACACCCAGCGAAACGGCTTCACCGCCACCTCCTCGCGGTACTTCGGAATAAACTCCTTCTCAAACTCCTCCGCCGTCAAATTCCACAAATCCGCGCGCGCGACCAGCGAATCGATCGTCGCCGCATCCGCGCAAGCCAACGAAAGCAAAAAACCGAGCAAAAAACCTGTAAAGCGCATGGGAGGGGGACCCGCGAAAACCGGGCCGAATTTCCTGCACCCATCGCGCCTGTGCGTCAAGGCCCGCCTGGCATTCCCGCGCGAATCCCCGAACCTTAAAACTTAAAACTTAAAACCTAAAACTGCCAGGATTGCCCCCCATCCCACTTTAGTGGATCATCCCCCCATGGCCCTCTTCGGAACCCGCCGCACGCCTCCCCCACCGCCGCCTGGCGCCGGCTTCATTCCCCCAGCTCCCGCGCCGAAAGGAGTCATCCCGCCCGTCGAGGACCTGCTCCGCCTCGTCATCGATGAAGGCGCCTCGGATCTCCACCTCACCGTCGGCGCCCCCCCGGCCCTCCGCCTCAACGGCCGCCTCATCAAGCTCGATACCCCCGCGCTCACCGCCGCCGATACCGAAGCGCTCGCTCGCGCCATCGCCGGCGAAGGCAATATGCAGCGCGTGAACGAGGAGGGGAGCGTCGATTTCGGCTTCTCCTTCCGCGAGGAAAACCGCTTCCGCGTCAGCGTCTTCCGGCAGCGCGGCTACGTCGGCATCGCCCTCCGGCTCATCCCGCGCCGCATGATGAACCTCGAGGAAATCGGCCTGCCCGATTCCGTGCGCCAGCTCCTGCTGCTCCCCCGCGGTCTCATCCTGGTCACCGGCCCCACCGGCTCCGGCAAAACGACCTCTCTCGCCTCCATGCTGCAGATGATCAATGCGACCACCGATAGCCACATCATCACCATCGAAGACCCGATCGAATATTTTCACCACCACCTGCGCGGCATCATCAATCAGCGCGAAGTCGGCACCGATGTCCCCACCTTCGCCGATGGCCTCCGCCGCGCCCTCCGCCAGGACCCCGATGTCATCCTCGTCGGCGAAATGCGCGACCTCGAGACCATGGAGACCGCCATCACCGCCGCCGAGACCGGCCACCTCGTCTTCTCCACGCTCCATACCACCGGCGCCCCCCGCACCGTCGATCGCATCATCGACTCCTTCCCCGGCGACAAGCAGGAGCAAATCCGCGTCCAGATTTCCACCAATCTCAAGGCCGTCATCTCCCAGCTCCTCATCCCGCGCCTCGATGGCCAGGGCCGCGTGGCCGCCTTCGAGGTGATGATCAACACCCCCTCCATCGCCGCCCTCATCCGCGACAACAAAACCTTCCGCATCGCCACCGATATCCAGACCGGCCTCAAATACGGGATGGTCTCCCTGGAGGCCTCCCTCGTGCAGCTCTACCTCGATGGCCTCATCGCCTACGACCAGGTGATCGGCAAATCCCAGGACCCCCAGCAGGCCATCCAGCTCATCGGCGGCCAGAAACCGAAGAAGCGCTAAGGCCGCCCCAATCGGTGCGAGGCGCTTGACTCAACACTCCCCGGGGACCATCTTCTCCCCATGAAAGTCGCCCGGAAGACGCCTTCCCGTCGCCTAAAAGCGACGCTGCAGCGCGCCACCCTCACGTTGTCTGCCGAGACCTATCGTTCGATTGATCAGCTGAGAGGGAACGTATCGCGCTCTGCGTGGGTGGGGCAGCTCGTTGAGAAGGAACAGGCGCGGCTGGAGCGGGAGCGCTTTATCGAGGAAGTGAATCGGCAGTACACCCCGGAGATTTGCCGTCAAACGCTGGCGCTCAACGACGAGTACCCGATTCACGAATCGTGAGGCTGCGCTTGTACGCCTCGACTCCAGGGGCCGAGCTGCCCAATTTGGTCTCTCTTCAGGAAGAGGCGCTGAGCGGCTTGCCCACGGTGCTCGTCTGTCCTTGCAGAGTCGGTCTCGCGCTGACGTCTACTCGGGTGGAGGTGCGTTGGGCAGATGAAATCTTCGTTGTCTGCCCGGAGCTCCTCCGCCCTATTCGCCGTCCGCTCCTTCGAGATATGGGGCAGTTGGACGCCCGCTCTTCGCAAGAAATCCTTGATCGGTTTCTCGCCCTGCTCGCGCGCTGATGCGTCCCCATGTGGTCCCGCCCTGCGGTGCATCACCCCGCCCGCGCCGCCCCGCGCTACACCCTCAGCGGCTGCGTCTTGCTCTTGGGATTCAGCTCGCCCGGCACCGCCCCCACGATGCGCGGCTCCAGCCCCAGCTGGTAACTTGCGAGAGCGGCCTTTCCGGACAGCAAAGACCCGCGCTGCCGTGAGGCAACGCGGGTCTGAGACTGGAACGCTGAACCTGAGCGGTTATTGGCCGGTGGTAGCCGACTCGAGCCTCTTGCTGAGCGTCTCCACTTTGGCGGCCAGCTCTTCGATGAGCTTTTGCTGCGCTTCCCCGCGCTTGTGCTCTTTCTGGAATTCGTTCAGCAGCATGGCGCTCACCGCATCGTAGCGGACGGTATTCACTTTGCCTTCGGCGTCACGAATGACGAGGTCCGGCGAAATCTCCGCGACCTCTTCGGCGATCAGGCCGTACTGGGGCGCGCCGGAGGGCTCGTAGTCCTTCTTGTAGCGAAACCCGACCGGCCGGAGGGCGAGAATGGTCTGGCTTTGGTCGCCCATATCCTGAATCGCCTCCTGCGCGAGCTGGCGCAAGACTCCAAAGGCAGCGGCAACTACAATACCGGCATCGGCGAAGCGCTCGGCTACGAAGGCTCCGTCATCGCCGGGCCGGACCTCGCCACCATCCAGCCCGTGCTGAAACTGCAAAGCAGCGGCGAAGGGGTAAACGTGAAGTGGGGCTGGCAGGGCAACCGCAACTATCTCGATATGATCGAGCTGCAAGTCTACCGCGGCGGCGGCGCCGGCTTCCAGATGCTGGCCATGGACACCACGCCCAACTACCCCGACACCACGGCCCCCACCGCCCCCACCAAATGGACCTACCGCGGCATCTACCGCGTCGGCGACGCGCGGGTGGGGCAGTGGAGCAATGAGGTGAGCATCAACGTGGCGCCGTGAGGGCGGGGATCAGCGTGAAGAAATACGCAATCAGCTGCACGTTCATCGCGCTGCTATTTATCGCGTTGTTCCTTGGCACGTTCCCTGGCCACACCGGCGGTGCGCAGGGCGCTCATTCCCCGGATGGTGAGTTTGTGGCGCACGCCTCATCTCTCCGAAACGTGAACCCGTTGAAGCTCGGTTCTCGTGACACGTTCTACGAGCTGAGCGTCACGCGCCTCCCCAACATCCCGTTCAAACGTGTGGTCATCTACCCATCCGAAAAGAATGGTGAACACTATTTCCGCGAACTCCCGCAGATCGTATCCTGGGCAGCGGATTCGTCGGAAGTTACGTTTGCGATTCCCGGCGCGACGGTGAAGCTGGATATGAAGGATCACCCGTTCAATCCGCAATAAGGGTAGGATAAGCTCGAATTACTGGGGCATCGCTGAGCTTTCTGGTGGTGCGCCAAAGGCGCCAAAAGGCGATAGCCCAGGGCAACGCCCTGGGTAAGCAATCTCACCGCGCATCAGCCCTGAAGGGGCGAAACAAACCGCGTGGATCAATCCCAGACGTACTCTTCGTCGAACGGAATCCGATACTTCTTCAAGAGACGCCGGTATTCATCCTGAAAGGTCACGCGGCGGTGATGCTCGCGCTGGTTAGCGAAATACTCCTCTAACTTCGGCTGGTGCGATGGGCTGATCGAGAAAGCGCCGTACCCGCTTTGCCAGTGGAACGCTTTGTACTGCCCGCCTTTGGTCTTCAGCCATTTTGAGGAGCCGGTCTTAACTTCCTCGACCAAGTCTGCGACCGTCTTGGTCCGTGGATGCGCGACCAGCAGGTGAATATGGTCTTCCACGGAGCCGGCGGCGAGCAAAGTGCCGGTGAGATTCGCGACGATTCCGCCAATATAGCCATGGAGGTCGTCGCGGATGTTATCTTCGAGCCAGCGTTCGCGATGTTTGGTGGAGAAGACGTAGTGGATTAGGATTTGGGCGAGGGATTGGGGCACGGCGACGGGGAGCGTTTCGCCCCTTCAGGGCTGGGCACAATCTCAAATCGGTACCCAGCGCGTTGCCCTGGGCTATCACCTTTGGCCCCTTTGGGGCAGGGAAGAGCCGCCCCGCCGGCGCAACCGGCTCGCCTCCCCCGCCGCACCCCCCTCCGCCGCAGCCACCATCGTACCCGGCTCGCGGGGACGCTCGCCCTCCCGCGGCGCGCTGCTCGCGGTTCGACGCGGTATTTGTCCGACCAGTCATAGCTACTCCGTCTCCGTCATCGCCCAAACCTGCCTGGCCGCTTTCACCCAGTCGCGGCTTTCCACGGCGGCGCGGGCGGCGGGGCGCATGGCGGCGAGGCGGGCGGGGTCGTCGAGGAGCGATTTCACTTCGGTGGCGAAGGCGGTGATGTCGAGGGCGCGGGTGATGGCGCCGGTGCGGCCGGGCTCAATGAGGTCTTTGGGGCCGCCTTGATCGGAGACGATGCAGGGGAGGCCGCTGGCGAGGGCTTCGATGATGACGTTGCCGAAGGTGTCGGTGGTGCCTGGAAAGAGGAAGAGGTCGGCGGAGGCGAAGGCCTGGGCGAGCTCGTGGCCGACGAGCGCGCCGGTGAAGACGGCTTGGGGAAGGGCCTGGCGCATTTCCCTGAGGTAGGGGCCGTCGCCGACGCGAGGGCGGCGCCGTTGCCGCGGAGGTGTTCCCAGGCGCCGGTGATGACGTCAAGGTCTTTCTCTTTGGAGATGCGGCCGACGTAGAGGAGGACGCGTTTGCCGGCGGGGATGCCGCGGCTGGTCCAGAAGGCGGGCTCGCGGCGCGAGGGGTGGAAGAGGGTGGTATCGAGGCCGCGGGGGAGGATGCGCAGGCGGGCGGGATCGATGCCGCGTCTCATCCAGGCCTGGCGGTAGCCCTCGGAGTTCACGTAGATGAGATCGAGCTGCTCGTAGAACCAGCGCATGTAATTCCAGGTGAGCGTCTCGAGGGAGGCGTCGTCGGAGAGGATGCGGACGTATTGCGGGAAGTCGGTGTGGTAGATGCCGCTGCTGCGGAGGCCGAGCATTTTGTCGGCGAAGAGGGCGGTGAGGCCGATGGGGCCGGGCGCCGGGGGGTGACGTTACGATGCTCGGACTGACCCGGTCCCCCCCGAGCCGCGCGCTTGCCCTAATAGAATGGCGTTCCGTTAATGGACGATTGAATGACCGGTTTCGTTAGATCATACCGCGAGGAGACATCCCGAACGAGTTGGAAAAACCAAGGGGCGCAGTCTGGTGAAACATAGACAGTCTCGATCAAATCCCCGAGATCGACTGGAACGTGGCGGCCGACGTCAGGATTACGTTTTAGATAATCTACTTTCTCAAGCGTCTTCGGCGATTCACTGATCAGGGCCCGCACCTCGTGCTCGTGCTCAAATGACATCCGCTTGTGCATAAACGGGGAGAACACGTTCCCTTCCGGTAGCCAATCCTTCTCGTAATCGATGTAGGTCACGCATCCAACGTAAGTGTTTTTCGGCAAACAGTGAAAAAGTCGCTGATATGTTGTTTGAATTGCGATGGCCTCCGACGTTTTCGCGTAGAGTTTCCACATTGCAGCAGATTCGTGATCGTTTCGGTGCCAGCAACTCACGTAAATCCACTTTGAAGAGAGGCGAACCACTTCGTAAACTTTATTCCACTGTCCTTCCATTCCCTTATCTCGGAACTCATTGTATAGGTCATTATAAACGATCGGCCGAAGATTTTGATTGGCTTTGGAAAACGAGCCCTCGAATGGATCGCCAAGTAGATCGGCTCGGGAGAAAAAGAGAGCTTTCGTCTGGAGGAGCCAAACGTATTTGGTAAAATCCATGTATCGCCAAATCTTACAGCTTCGGTCGACTGGCGGGGGGAATATTGGATGGTCGTCTGCCATGAAACCGAATCTGACGGGTTTACACGGCAAATTCAATGGCCGCGCTGGAGCGGACTGTTGATGAGCCTGAAGCTAGAATGGCGACGAGGGCTGCTATTCGCTGGGCGCACGATGCGTTCCGTGCTTGCCAGTCGCTCATGACGTTTGGTAAGCCGTCCATGTCGTTGACGGACCATGCGGAATGCTCGCGGCGCGGATGCGCCGATGCGGGCGTAATTTTGCGGGGAAATGCGATGGCCGACGGTGGAGTATTTGGCGCCGGAGATGGCGGGTCTGGCGTGGCAGAATCATTCTTCGGTGCCGGAGAATGATTTTCAGGGACGGGAACATTCTGCCGGAGCGCCGGTTTGTGCCTCTCGCAGAGGTATTTACGCAGCGAAATGGCCGTTTCACCCCGTTGCGCCGGGCATGAGGCCAGTCCGATTCGACGAGAATTTCGTTTGGGGCGACCCAAACACGTACTGGGGCGACCCTTCCTTCCAACTCGAGCCGGGCGATCCCGGCTACGTGCCACCGCCGGGCGGCAACCCCTCTCCGAACCTCAAACCCCGAACCAGAATCAAGAAAATGCCCAAAGCTGACTACATCGATCCGAACGACGACGGCTTCGCCGCCCAGCTCATCACCACCAAAAACGCCATCGGCAACTACGACGATCTGTTGGCCATCAGCCCCGCGCGCGTGGCGGCGCAGGCGGCGGATGCCGATTACTTCGCGTGGGTGATGGAATGCCTGCACGTGACGGAGAACAACGCCAAGCAGTGGGTGGCGTGGAAAAACCTGGTGCGCGATGGCGGCACGCCGCCGGCCACCGGCGCGCCCGTGGCGGTGGTGTTGCCCACGGCCCCAACCGCGGTCGCGCTCGGCGTGGAAGGCCGCCACCGCGAGCTGGCGCAAGACTCCAAGAGCAGCGCCAACTACAACACCGGCATCGGCGAAGCGCTCGGCTACGAAGGCTCCGTCATCGCCGGGCCGGACCTCGCCACCATCCAGCCCGTGCTGAAACTGCAAAGCAGCGGCGAAGGCGTGAACGTGAAGTGGGGCTGGCAGGGCCAATGCGCCCACCTCGACATGATCGAAATCCAGGTCGACCGCGGCGGCGGCGCCGGCTTCCAATTGCTGCCCATGGACACCACGCCCAACTACATCGACACCACGGCCCCCACCGCCCCCACCAAAATGGACCTACCGCGCCAATCTACCGCGTCGGCGACGCCCGCGTGGGCCAGTGGAAGCAATGAGGTGAGCATCAACGTGGCGCCGTGAGGGGCGCGCTGAGTGGGCAACGGACAGCCGATACCGCGAATGGAGCTGATCGATACCGAATGCGTATTCCACGCCCCTGCGCCCGGTGGGATACCGCTCCCATCGGGCGATTGCGCGTACGGATCACGAGACGGCAGTCGGTTCACGCCGCACCTCGTCATCGGTGACCCTACACAGCGGGAGGCAATCATTGACCGGAGTAAAGTGCCTCCAGAGATCACGGAGGAATACTTGGGAGTGGCATTCTGGGCCGGTGAGTCTCCCATTGTCCCAGATCAGACGCTCAACATAACGATGGCGCTTATCTATTTCCCGAACTTGAGCTACGCAAACGTGGTAGACGGCGCCACCTTTACCATTCGACTCGGACCCAAGATCCTCGGGTACGGTAAAGTTATTCGGAGGTACTCTAATACAGCACCAAGTAGTCGATGACCGCCGATAAAATCCGTGCCGCCCCACACGAAGCAAAGCTTCGCCCGCAAGTGCGATCCCAAGCGAAGCTTGGGATCGAGAGGATCATGCACCGCGTATTTCCGGTGCGCCGCGGGCGGCGTGCCAGAAGCGCAGCACGTAAACGGCGGTCGGGTCATGAAGGACTTCGTAGGCGATGCGGTACGCACCGTGAACGATCTCGCGCACGGAGGGATCGCCCACTTCGGGAACGATGCGGCCTATCTCGGGGAAGCTGCCGATCGAAAGTGCCTGGTCGATCAGTTCGTTGCCGAAGCGGCGCGCGTGCTCGCGCGAATCGCGGGCGATGAAGACGACGATCTCGCGCAGGTCATCTTGCGCTTGGTCCGTGAGGATTACTGGCCAGCCCATGCATCGATGAGCTTGCGGGCGTCTTCGGCGGGGATGCCTTCGCGGCGGCGAGCTTGATCGCGCGCGGTCTTGATGCCGGCCAGGAATTCGATCTCGCGGGCGATCTCCTCGAGCGGCGCGTCTTCAGGCAACCTGTGGAGGAGGTCCATGACGAGTTCGCGATTGCTCATGGAGCGAATGTGCCAGAGCACCGAGACGGCGGCAAATTGTAAACCCACCGCCCTACTCCGTCTCCGTCATCGCCCAAAACTGCCTCGCGGCCTTCACCCAGTCGCGGCTCTCGACGGCGGCGCGGGCGGCGGGGCGCATGGCGTCGAGGCGGGCGGGCTCGTCGAGGAGCGATTTCACTTCCGTGGCGAAGGCGGTGATGTCGAGGGCGCGGGTGATGGCGCCGGTGCGGCCGGGCTCAATGAGGTCTTTGGGGCCGCCTTGATCGGAGACGATGCAGGGGAGGCCGCTGGCGAGGGCTTCGATGATGACGTTGCCGAAGGTGTCGGTGAGAATCCCGCAAACTCCTGCGCGCGGCCCTTCCTTTTGCGAAAATAGATATACAAAAAAGTGCTCAGTCGAGATTGGAAAAGTGCTCGCTGTCTGATACTCTGCGGCTGATGCTTGGCCACGCCGCGCCGTTCACCGAGCGCTGCGGGATTTGCCCTTGCGGTTCCCGTCGTTGCTCTCATCGATCGACTTGCGGCGCGGGGGCCGCGGCTCCTTGGCATCGTCGCGGCCATCCTTTTCAACATGATTTCCGAAATCCCATCCCCCTGTGCTTTTTCCCAAAAACCGTAATCTCACTTTCCAAAATTTCCGAAATGCTCTTTGCGCGCCGCAAATCGGCGCCTCTCGTCTCATCTGTCCGAAAACTCACCCCGCAAAACCTTCAAAATCCCCGGTTTAGCGCTCAAAAACCCTGCATCTCTTCCCACCTGTCCGAAAACCCCACCCGCCCCTTCTTTCCAAGATGAGCACGGTGCCGGGTGTGCAGAATGAACCGTGCGCGGAGTCTTGCGGGCCGGGGATGGGCCTGCCACTAACTTGCCGGCGGCTGCAGCCGCCGTATTTTCCGGCGGCGCTCCGCTGCTCCCAATTCCCACATGGCCCGCCAATACACTCTCCAGCGGCCCGCCCCGGCCTCGGGTCCCCGGATCGATTTCGCCGCGGAGCTGAATCCGCAGCAGTGCGCCGCCGTGACGGCGCCGCCGGGGCCGGCGCTGGTCATCGCCGGCGCGGGCAGCGGCAAGACACGCACGCTCACCTACCGCGTGGCCTACCTCATCGAGAACGGCATCCCCGCCTCGAACATCCTCCTGCTCACCTTCACGAACAAAGCCGCGCGCGAGATGCTCGACCGGGTGGCCGCGCTGGTGCCGCACGATCTCACGGGTTTGTGGGGCGGCACGTTCCATTCCATCGGCAATCGCCTCCTGCGCCGGCACCCGCAGCAGGCGGGTTTTCAAGCCGGGCTTTTCCATCATGGATCGCGAGGACCAGAAGGACCTCCTCGATTCCGTGGCCGCGGAGGGCCGGGAAACGCGCGACAAGCTTTTCCCGAAAGGCGACGTGCTCGCCGATATCTTCTCTTTCGCGCTCAATACCGGCCGCGCGATCGACGACGTGCTCGCGCAAAAATACCCGCATTTCCTGGAGTTTTCGCGAGGAAATCGACGCGGCGCAAAAGCGCTACGAGGCCAAGAAGCGCACCGCGAACGCGGTCGATTTCGACGACCTGCTGGAAAAACCGCTCACCATGCTGCGCAACCATCCGGCCATCGCGGAGCGCTACCAGCAGCAGTTTCAGTTTGTGCTCGTCGACGAATACCAGGACACGAATCACCTCCAGGCGGAGCTGATCGACATCCTCGCCAAACAGCACCGCAACGTGATGGTGGTGGGCGACGACGCGCAGTCCATCTACTCGTGGCGCGGCGCGAATTTTCAAAAACATCCTCGAATTCCCCAAGCGCTACCCGGACGCGACCATCTACAAGATCGAGACGAACTACCGCTCGATCCCGGAGATCCTCGATGTGGCCAATGCGGCCATCGCGCCGAACGTGCAGCAGTTTCGCAAGGAACTGGTGAGCGCGCGCAAAAGCGGCGCCGAAGCCGGGGCTCGTGCCGCTGGGCGACTCCAACCAGCAGGCGTATTTCGTGGCCCAGCGCATCCTCGATCTGCACGAGGAGGGCATCGACCTCAACGAGATCGCCGTGCTTTACCGCGCGCATTTCCACTCGATGGAGCTGCAGATGGAACTGACGCGGCTCGGCATCCCCTTCCAGATCACCAGCGGGCTGCGCTTCTTCGAGCAGGCGCACGTGAAGGATGTCGCGGCGTTCTTGAAATTCGTGGTCAATCCGCGCGACGAGGTCGCTTTCAAGCGCATGGCGCGGCTGCTGCCGGGAATCGGCGCGCGCTCGGCGGATGCATTGTGGGCGAGCGTGTCGGCCGCGCTGCCGGCGGCGGGAAATGGGAGCGAAGAGACGAATGGGAGCCAGGTGCCGCCCGGCTTCAGCTTTCGCGATTTGCTGCTGCCGCAGAAGGTGCCCGCCAAATCCCGCAAGGGCTGGGAGCAGCTCGCGCACACGCTGGAGGAAATCGCCCCCGCCGGACAGCCCCAGCCGCCCAGCGTGATGATCACCGCGGTCATCGAGGCGGTGTACGACGACTACGCCAAGGCGAAGTTTCCGAATTACGATCAGCGCCGTGAGGATCTCGCCACGCTCGCCAATTTCGCGCGCCGCTACGAGAGCGCGGCAGACTTTCTCGATCAGCTCGCGCTGCTCACCAATCTCGAAACCGAGGCCGTGGCCACGGAGGAGTCGGCGGAGCAAGTCACGCTCTCGAGCGTGCACCAGGCCAAGGGCCTCGAGTGGAAGGTGGTCTTCGTCATCTGGATGTGCGACGGCATGTTTCCCAGCGCGCGCTCGATGCTCTCCGAGGAAAACATCGAGGAAGAGCGCCGCCTCTTTTACGTGGCCCTCACGCGCGCCAAGGACGAGCTTTACCTCACCTATCCGATCCTCCGCCTCAACGCCGGCGCGGGCGAAATGCTCCAGCGCCCCTCCCGCTTCCTGGCCGACGTGCCGGCCGAGTTTTTGGAAGATTGGCAGGTGAGCACGACTTTCTGAGCGCCGGCCGCGATTACTTCAGGAGGTCCGATTGCAGGTAGGCGACGATGTCGGCGAGCATTTGCGGGGTGAGGCCGAGCATGTCGGCGGAGAACATGAGGGAGCGGCCGAGCGGGGTCATCCGCTTCACTTTGGCGCGCGGGACGGCCTGGGTTTGGCCGCCCATCGATTTGATGAGGACGGGGTCTTCCTTGGTGAGGACGATGCCGTCGATGACGAGGTCGTTCTTCGTGACGAGATGGGTGGCGTCGTAGCCGTGGGCGATTTCGGCGGAGGGATCGACGATGGCGTTGATGATCACTTCGCGGGTCTGCGTTTTACCGAACATCGTGAGATCGGGGCCAAGCTCGACGCCCTGGTTGCCGATGCGATGGCAGGTGTAGCAGGCGACGATGGCGGCCTCGCCGCGCTTGGGGTCACCGGCGAGTTGGGCGATGTCGGCGCCCTTGAGCTTGCTCGGCTCGGCGGGCGGCTCGGGCGCGACGACGCTGGTGAGGACGATCGTTTCGGGATCGTAGAGGCCTTTTTCCTTGAGCGCGTCGGGCAGGCCGTAGTCTTGCCAGAGATTTCCCTGGCGGTTGAGCAGCCACCAGAAGGCGTCGTTCTTGAGCGGGAATTCCGGGGTGCTCGCGAGGTCGACCATGGCCAGCGCCGCGTAGGGGGACTTGATGAAGGCGAGGCCGTCGACCATGCGGCTCTGTTCATCGGTGGAGATTTCGAGGAGCGCGCGCGCTTTCATGTCCGGCACGGCATCGGGCGAGCTGAGCCGCCAGGCGATCCACGACATGGCCTGCTGCCACTCCTCGGGCGGGGTGGCGGCGGCCTCGGAGATGATCTGGTAGACCTGGCGCTCCTTGCCTTCGCAGCCGAGGCCGAACGCCTCGAGGTAGGCGCGGTCGCGGCCGTTGAAGAGGCGCGCGACCTCCAGCAGGGTGTCGCGGCTTTTTTCGATGGGCACATCGCGCATGCTGAGCGCGACCTCGCGGCGGACGGCGGGGGAGGCGTCGCGGCCATGCGTTTCGCGAGCTCGAGCACCTGGCGATCGGCGCGGCGGAGGGCGCGGAAGGCGACCAGGCGCACCTGCTCGTCGCGCGAAGCGAGCAGCGGCGTCACCTGCGCGAGGCCGGGCGCGCCCATTTGCGCGAGCAGCCAGATGGCGCGCGCGGCAATGTAGGGATTCGGGTCTTTGAGGAGCTCGGCGACTGCGCCGATGGCCGGCTCGCCCTGCGCCTTGAGCGCGGTGAAACCGGCGTGCCGCACATTCACCGCGGGGCTTTTCAGCGCGGTGATTTGGCCCTCAGTGGTGCTGAGATCGAATTTCGGCACGACCGATTTGAAGCCCTTCGGCGCGATGCGGTAGATCGTGCCGGCGGTGGTGGGATCGAGATCGGAATGGCCGCCGACGCGCGGATCGAACCAATCGGCGACATACAGCGCGCCATCGGGGCCGACCGTGACATCGGAAGGCCGGAAGAGCGTTTTCATCTCGCTCGTCACGCTCTTGGCGCCACCGAGGAAATCGGAGCCGGCATACTCCTTCTCCTTATTGGAGGTGAGGAAATCGAAGCGCTCCAGCTTGAAGCCGGCGCCGTCGGGTTTCGGAAGGTAGCCGAAAATCACGTTGCGGCCGGCCTCGCAAGCGAGGAGGAGGCCGGGCCATTTTTCGCCGAGGGCGCCGTTTTCATAAAAGGCCACGCCGGTGGGCGAGCCGCCGCCGTAGACATCGCCCGCGGGCATGGTGCCGGGGTCTTCCTGGCGCCACTCGGCCACCGGGGTGGGCTGGCCGGGGCGGCGATCGGCGGCCCAGGAGCGCTTGCCGTCGCGCGAGGCGAAGCCGGCATTGCCGCCCTCCAGCACGTGGCTCACGCGGCAGGCGGGCGGATCGTCGTTGTCGCTCTGAAAGATGTCGCCGAGCGAGGTAATCGCCTGCTCGAAACTGTTGCGATAATTGTGCCCGATGATCGCCACGCCGGTGCCGTCCGGGTTCATGCGCGCGGAGAAGCCGCCGATCCAGACATGGCCGTCGTCGCTCTTTTGCCCGGCGATGGTGCTCGGGTCGACGACCTGTTTGCCATTCGCATGCACGTAGGGGCTGCCGCAGCGAAACGTCTTGCCCGACTTGTCCGTGAAGAGCGCGCCGGTATTCCCCTGGTTGAAGTACCACTGCCCATCCGGCCCCGCGGTAACGGAGTGCAAGCTGTGATCGTGATTGCGGCCGTTGAAGCCGGTGAGCAGCACCTCGCGCGTGTCGGTGGCGGCATCGAATTTCCCGTTCCGGTCGACATCGGTGTAGACGAGCAAGTCCGGAGGCTGCGAGACGACGACCTTGTTATCGAAGACGGCGACGCCGAGCGGCGCGATCAGCTCCGGGTCCTGCACGAAGGTGTGCGTCTTGTCCGCCTTGCCGTCGCGATCGGTGTCCTCGAGGACGACGATGCGGTCGCCTTCGCGGCGGCGGTTCGAGTGGCTGCGATAGTTTACGCCCTCGGCGACGTAGAGGCGGCCGTCTTTGTCGAAGTCGATGTTCGTCGGGTTGAAGAGCATCGGCGTGGTCGCCCAGACGGTGACCTCGAGGCCCTCGGGCGCGGCGAAGGAGGGGACGGGGACGATGCGCGGAGGCTCCTGCTCCGGCGCGGGATTGAGTTGCGCGGCGGGCGTGGTATCGGGCTTCACCGGCGGCGGCGTGGGGCCGGAGGGCGCGGCAGGCGCACCCGGCGGCGCGGGGGCAGGCGCGCCCGGCTTCGCCTCCTGGGCGCGCGTGGAGATGAAGGAGAAAGCGGCGGCACCGAGCACGAGCAGGAGGGGAGTCCGTTTCATGCGGGACATGGGAGCAAGGAACGGGCGGGGTCGCAAGCGGAAGGGCGCCCCCGCTACACGATCGCGTTTGGCGGCGGCGCCTTCGCGGCGCCGGCGCGGTAGGGGGTGACCTTCACTACGTTTTCGCTGTCGTAGTCGATGAGCTGCAGCCAGTCCTCGGTGATGTCGCTCGGCGGGAAGATGTCGTTCTCGAGGTACTCGGCCTCGAAGCGAGACGCGGAGATCGCTCTCGCTGATCCCTTCCTCCTGCTGGCTGGCGATGGCGCGCTTGATCGCGAGGCCCTTGGCGCGCTCGACGATGCTGGCGATGATCGCGCCGCTGATGAGGTCGCCGCGGTAGAGCATTTCCTTTTTGCCGCTGCGCAGGGTGATGGAGAGGAACCGGTTTTCGTCGCGGTGCGCGAACTGGCCAGGTCGATCATGCGTCTCGACGAGTTGGTCGATCGCGGCGGGGACGCCGCCGGCCTCGCCGACGAGCGCGGGATCGTAGGGCAGATTCGGGCGTGAGATAGATGCGGTAAATCTCGCGGGCGCCCTCGCGGGTCGGGCCGGTTGACCTTGATTTTCCGGTCGATGCGGCCGGGGCGCAGGATGGCGGGGTCGATCAGATCGGCGCGGTTCGAGGCGAGGATGATGACCACTTCGGCTGAGCGATTCGATGCCGTCCATCTCGGTGCAAAACATCGGCACGAGCGTGGAGAGGATGTTCGAGTAGCGCGAGGCGCGGCGGGTGCCGAGGATCGACTCGGCCTCGTCGATGAAGAGGAACGGCAGGTAGCCTTCGCGCCGTTTTTCGCGCGCGGTGGCGAAGATTTCGCGGACCATCCGCTCGCTCTCGCCGACCCACATGTTGAGGATTTCCGGCCCCTTGATGTGCATGAAATACTCGCGCATCTCCTGCGCCGCGTCTGCGTGCTTGAGCTGCTGGGTGAGATTGTAAGCGGTGGCCTTGCCGATGAGCGTCTTGCCGCAGCCGGGCGGGCCGTAGAGCAGGAAGCCTTTCGGCGTGGCATGCTGGAAGCGCTGGAAGAGCTCGCGGGTGCAGCAGCGGCAGCTCGATGGCATCGCGAATGGCCGCAAGCGCCTCGCTGCTGGCCGCCCACTTTTTCCCACGGCAGCTCGGGCACGGTATCGAGGTAGTATTCGTCGCGAGTGCGGGCGGGCGAGCGACCTCGATGGCGACGCTTGTAGTTCGGATCGACGCGCACTTCGTCGCCGGCCTTCAGCTTCTCCTTCAGCAGCAGATCGCCGCGCTGGAGCACCAGCGATTGCACCCCGTGCTCCGTGCCCGACGCGCAGGCGGTCGGGGCCGAGCACTTCGGTGATCTTCACGACCGGCCCGGTCTTGTCGAAGCCGAGGTCGCCGACGATGACGTAGGCCTCATTCACCAGCACGCGCGTGCCGCGCCGCAGCGAGCGGAGATCGATCGCGCGGATCGCAGTTGCAGAAGTAGTCCGAGCCGCCGACGACGATCTGCGCGGTCTCGCGACTCGGCGGCGCTGAGAAAAGTGCCGATGCGATTGGCGGGCGAGCTGACCTTCTTGACGATCTGCTCGAGCTTCTCGATGCGCCTGCCGCGCCTCGAGCACCATGTCCTCGTTTTCCGCCACGGCCTGCCGCAAATCGAGCAGCTCACGCCGCAGCATATCGCCCGGCGGCAGGGACGTGATGAGACGGTCGAGCGTTTCGAGCGGACCCGCCGTTGGGCCCGGAGCGGAGAAATCGAAAGATTCTTCGTCCATTCGCAGTGTGGTTTGGGAATGATACGCATTGCGCGCGGATGAGCAAATGCGGATGCGGGAATGGGCGGCGAAAGTGGCGAAAGTGTGCGCGGCGGGTCCGTTAGTGCGTGACGAAACGGGAAGTTTCGTCACGAGGGCGAATACTACCGCACGCGCATGGCATAGAGTTCCCCGATCACAAAACTGTGGACGCCAAGGTCCGCCAGGAACTTTGTCGTCACGTCGAGATCGATCATGGTGATACCAGGCTCGAAGTAGATCATATAGACAATCGGCTCCGCTCCAAAGAGTGCCTTTTCCGCCGCAAAGTAGCGGACGAACTCTTCTCGTGTCGCTCCGCGCGGTGAACCCATGGCATCCCGGGCCCGAAACTCAAGTCCTCGTTTGCTCCGCTGCACCGTAATCGAAGGAAACGTGTCGGTCACCCCCTGCCGGCTCAGGTCCCACATGGCGCCCGGAAGTTGTTCGCCGAAATTAGGCAGGGTGCGGAGAGCGCGGGCGTACCGAACATGGTGACGGTATGACATCCCTCCGATTCCAAGGCCGAGGCCGAGAGCCACTCCAACTGCGAAGATAAGTACCGGGCGCATAAATTTTGGCATAACCGCTAACAAAAACTGACCTTCGCCGATCTCACGCCGAAGCCAATTGCTAGATTGTACACCCTTCCCGCTCCGCCAGGCCGCCTTTCCGCGCCTTGATCAGAGGCGGCACGTCCAGTTCCGCAGGAGCGGAACTGGACAGAGCGGCCTCTACACCGGGGTGGTTCCCGCCGGGGCGACGCGGCCGGTGGCGAGGATCTCTTTGGCCATGTCTTGCAGGGAGGTGAAGATACCGTCGGTCTTTACTTGCTGGAAACGTTTCAGGCGGTGGTCGTCGCCGGGGGGCTCGGCCCACATGCCGATGAGGAGGCGCACTTCGGGGAAGCGATCGCGCAGGCGGCGGGCGACGTAGATGGCGTGGCGGGTGGAGCCGGGCGGCAGCACGGAGACGCAGAAGAGGCGCGTGGAGGCTTTTTCCACGAAATCGAGCATCTCGCTGGCGAGCAGCTTGGAGGGGGCGATCAGCAGCCGCTGGCCCGTGGGGAGGAGCAGTTGCGCGAGCATCATGCCCACCAGCTCATCGGCGTAGTCGCTCGCGGGGACGCAGACGGCGATCGGCTCCACGTCCGGCTCGGGGGCGAGCACGCCGTCAGCCGTGGCGTCGGGCGCGAGGTCGTTGACCAAGTCGCGGACGATTTCGTAGATGCGGTTGCGCGCGGCTTCCGAGAGGTTGCCATTGTGGAAGTCTTCATCGGCCAGGCGCATGGCCGGGATGATGAGACGGTCGAAGGTTTCGGCGAGGGTGTTTCGTTCCCGAAAGTCCTCGGCGATCGTGCAGACCTCGTCCTCATCGGTGGCGAGCAGGCGCTGGTAAAAGCGGTCTTCCGGCGCGATCGGCGGCTTGTCGCCCAGGAGCACATCGAGGAAGGTGAACTGCGGGAGATATTTGCCGAGCACGGCGATGCAGACGGTGAGCGGGGTGGCGAGCAGCAGGCCGAGGGTGCCCCAGAGCCAGGTCCAGAAAGCGGCGGCGACGATCACGGCCATCGGGGAGAGGCCGGTGCTCGCGCCGTAGAGCCAGGGCTCCACCACGTTGTTGCTGATCACTTCGATCACGATGAAGAGGCCCAACACCTGCAGGGGCATCGACCAACTGCTCGAGACCGCCAGCGACAGCGCTATGGGGAAAGAGGCGGCGATCCACGGCCCGAGATACGGGATGAAGCGGAGCACGGTGGCGAGCAGCCCCCAGAGAAAGGCATTCGGGACGCCAATGAAATAGAGCCCAACGCCGATGGGGATGCCGTAGCTCACATTCACGATGAGCTGCGCCAGCAGGTAGCGGCTGACGCGGTAGGCGGCCTCGTCGAGCGCCTGCGTGGTGGTGTGCAGGTGGCCGTGGCCGATCAGGTGGATCACGCGATCGCGCAAATCCTCGCGCTCGAGGAGAATGAAGATGACGAAGAGGATCACCAGCGCCGCGGTGCCGAGCGGGCCGAGTAGGGGCGCGATGAAGCTGGCGAGGGTTTCGAAGGCGTTTTGCGAGCTCTGGATCACCGCCACCTGCACAGTGCGGCCATCGGGGGCACTGCCAAGCTGCGCCGGCTTGGGCGGCCCCTCCTGGCCGTCCGGCACTGGGATGGGCGCTTCGCTGCTCAGCTCGTTGGTGAGATCCTTGAAAGTCTGCGTGGCCTTTTCCAGCGCGCCACCCTTCGGCGTCTTGAGGGCGAGCACCTTCTCGCGCAGGTTGCTGCGGTATTTTGGCAGCTCATTCGCGAGGTCGATCAATTGGCCGCCCACGATGGTGCCGATCCCGCCGATCACGCCGAAGGCAAAGAGCGTGACAATGATGACGGCCGCGATTCGCCCGAGCTTCCATCGCTCCAGCCGCATGACCAGCGGCGCGAGCAGGAAGGAGATGAGGATCGCCAGGGCGAGCGGGATAAAAAATCCGCGCCCGAAATAGAGCACCGCGATGGCCAGCACCACGGGCACCAGGGTGTCCTTCACTGCGCGCGTGGTGGGGGCCATGAGAGATAGATGAGGGAAGCGACGGCCGCGCCGGAGTCATCCAGGCGGCACTTTCACTTCGTGCGCGGCGTCACTTCTGGGCGCGACCCGTACCTCAGAAAAACTCGGACGAGGGCGCCCGCTTCTCGCGCCAACCCTACTTCTTCTTGGATTCTTCCTCTTCCAGCTTATCGAGCGCCTCGTGATGCGCCTTGAACTTGGGCGCCCACTTTTCGGCCCAGCCTTTCAGCTCGGTATCGGAGAGGGACTTGGCGCCGTTTTCCACCAGCGACGAGTACTTCTTCGTCTCCTTGGTGAGCATCTTCAGGAAGCCCTTGTCGAACTCTTCCGGCTTGGCCTTCTTCAGTTGCTCGATGGCGCGTTTTTCGCCGCTGCCCTTTTTGGTTTCCGGCATCTCGGCCCCTTTGGCTTGCCCGATCGTGCCGATTTCGCCGTAGGCGGCCGTCAGATCGGTGGCGAGCGGCTTGGTGAGCGCCTTGAGCCCAGGGCTGCCCGGGCTCTCCTCCCGCCCGGTGAGCTCGGTGAGATGAAGAATCTCCACTTGCGCCTCGGCGGCGTCTTTCACGAATTTTTTGTCGCCGCTCTGCAGCGATTTGCCGCCGGCGGGTTTGCTGGATTGGGCCAGGGCAGTCGCCGCCGACAAGACAACGGCGACGGAGAGAAGGAGGGAAGGGATCAGTTTTCGCATAGAGGTCATATGAGGAGTCGCCGCTGGCTTGGCAATCGCGCGTATGCGGCGAGGATTCCGTGCCGGGTCTCCGGTTTCGCGTTTTTCCACCTGACAGCGGGACGTTTTTGCGCATCTTACGCGCCGATGAAACGCGCCGGTATTCTGTTCCTCCTTCTGATGAGCCTCCTCTGCAGCCGCCTCCCCGCGGCGGAAGTGGGGCGGGAGTACGTGATTATCGTCGGCGGCGTCTCGCTCTGGCAATGGGAGAAGTACAAGTCCGCGCCGCACGATAATTGGTGGATGAACTTCGTGCGGGCCGCGCGCATTCGCACCCAGCAGATCCAGGCGGAGAACCCGAACGCGCAGATCACCTGGCTCGTCTTCAAGCCCTCCTACGTGGCGCGCGCCAAGCAGGAGAACAATGACCTCATCTCGCACATCCAGTCCGTGCGCGACACTTTCAAGATCAAGCTGGTCTGGTTCGATAAAAGCCAGGAACTGATCGATTACCTCAATATGGGCCAGCCGCGCGACCAGGTGAAGATCTGCAACCTGGAGTTCTTCGGCCACTCGAATCGCGCCTGCTGGATGTTCGACTACTCGGCGAATCTCGACAGCGCCTCCAAGGTCTGGCTGCACGAGGATGAGCTGAAAAAAATCCGGCGCGGCCTCTTTACCCGCGACGCCATGGTGAAGAGCTGGAGCTGCCACACCGGCGAAAGCATGAGCAAGAAATGGAAGTCGGCCACGGGCGTGCCGATGATCGGCGCGATCGGCAAGACCCAGTACATGACGGACGAGCTGCCGGTGCTTTCCTCGACGAACGGGCGCTGGGTGAAGTAGCTAGCGATCCGGTGGTGAAAGGAGGCGCTGCGGAAGCTGGCGATGCCCGTGCAGCACACGGCGCATCAGGACCTCGCCGGCCACTTCATAGAAAACGAGATGCACCTGAAATGGCCGCATCACCAAAAAGAACCGCCACCCTTGGAGCCGAGGATGGTTTAGCTTTGCCACCGGACCGAGCAACGGTCGACGGCCGACGAGCGCGCAGGTGGCTTCGACGGCGGCGAGATACTGCTCTGCCACGGCCCAGCCAGCGTGTTCCGCGTACCACTGATATTGCCGCTCGGCGTCTGCGATAAACCAGTCCGACTTGCGGACGTTCATGCCGCGGGGCCGAGTCGCGCCCGCACGCGCTCTCGGATGGCCTCGAAGTCGGCCGATACCAGTGGCGTTGTGGGACTCTCCGCCGCTTCGAGCAACCAAGCCTCGAGCGCTGGGTCTGTCGCGAACGGCTGCTGCTGGTGCTCGCTCAGGGAACGCAGCACATCGTTCACGAGCGTGGCGGCGTCGGGGCAAACCCCAGCACGCACCTGCTCCTCGACGAAGCATTCCACATCTTTGCTGAGGTCGACGGTCACGGGTTCAGCCTCGCAGAAGCGTCGGAGTGCGTCAATTCGCGCTCAAAAGACCCCATCGAGCGCGCGCATCACTTCCTCCAGCCGCGCAGCCTCCATTTCCACCAGATGACTGCGCTCGGGGAAGCGGCCTTCCTGGACGTCGGCGATGTATTCGCGGAAGGCGGCGATGCGTTCCTGCTGGAGGCGGCGGTGTTCGGCGGCGAAATTGCGGTAGGCTTTGGCGTGGCGCGGCGGGCGTTCGTCGTAGTCGCCGAGGATGTCGTCGGAGAAGAGGAACTGCGTGTCGCAGCCGGTGCCGGAGCCGAGGGACATGAGGAGCATCTTCGTCTGCGAGGAGAGGAAGCGCGCGAGATTGTGCGGGACGACTTCGAGTTCCGCGGCGTAGGCGCCGGCGTTCTCCAGCTCCTTCATGCGGCGGTGGAGCTGCGAGGGCTTCCTCGACGGTGCGGCCGATGGCGCGGTAGCCGGTCCAGGTGACGTGACGCGGGACCAGGCCGAGATGCCCGACGACGGGAATGCGTTCGCGCGCCATCGCCTCGATGATGAACGGGCTGGCCGAGCAATAGACGGAGCTGGCGCCGATCTCGAGGGCGCGGAAGGCGACGCGGATCGCTTCCTCCGGCGAGGCCAGCCCGTGCGGCGTGGCGGCGGAGAGGAAGCTGTGCGGCGCCGCGGCGACGAGATGCGGGCAGACGCGCCTGCGCCTCGGGACTGTCGAAGCTGCAACTCATCAGATCGACGCCGGCCTCTTCCGCGGCGGCGGCTTCCTCCGGCGATTTGACGTGGATGTGCGTGAGGCAGCGTTTGCCCTTGAGCTGCTGGAGATCGTAGACGGTGTATTTTTTTCGGGGGCGAAGCATGGCACCCTCAGCGCTGAAAGCGCGAAATCAGCCCATCCAGCGTTTCGCAGAGGCCGCCGAGGGATTCGCGGTAGCGGCTGGCCGGGAGCAGGGCGAGCTGCTCGCCGGCTTCGCGGAGCATGCGGCGCCCGGCGGCGACGGCAAGCCCCACGGCGCCGGTCTCGAGGGCGCGACTCACGAGGTGGCGCACCTCGGCCTCGTCGCCGGAGAGGATGGTCTCGAAGTAGCGGTCGCGCTCCTCGCTGGAGCTGTTTTGGAGCAGGTGAAGGATGGGGAGGGTGAGCTTGCCCTTGCGCAGGTCGCTGCCGAGCGTTTTGCCGGCCTTGGTTTCTTCGCCGGCGAGGTCGAGCACGTCGTCGTAGATCTGGTAGGCGGTGCCCAGGCGCAGGCCGAACTTACGCAGGGCGCTGATCACCTCCGGGCGCGGCCTCATTGAGCAACGCACCAAGCTCGGTGGCGGCGGCGAAGAGCGCGCCGGTCTTCATCTCGATGATCTTGTAGTAATCCGGGACGCTCAGCTTCAGGTCGAAGCGGCGCTGGGTCTGGATGATCTCGCCGGAGCAGACCTCGCTCGCCGCCTGCGCGATGCGGCGGCCGATTTCGCCGTTTTGGAAGCAGGTCGAAAGCTTGAGCGCGTGGGCGAAGAGGCAGTCGCCGAGCAGGACGGAGATGGCGTTGCCCCACTTGGCGTTCGCGCGTCGGCTGGCCGCGGCGTTTATCCGCGCCGTCGAGGATGTCGTCGTGGACGAGGGTGGCGGCGTGGATCAACTCCACCACCACCGCGAGGTCGAAATGGCTCGGGCCGATATTGCCGGTGGCGCCGCCGGCGAGCAGCGCCAGCGCCGGGCGGAGGCGCTTGCCACTGCTCTCGATGGCGTAGGCCACGTAACCCTCCACCGCCGGGTCGAACGCTCGCGCCTGCCCCCGGATCCGCTCCTCGACCGAGTAAAGCTGGGCGTTGATCAGTTCGAGGGTGAGCTTCAGCGCGTCGCTGGGGTCGGTCGCGGCGGGATGGGATTTCTGCACCGGCGGCAGGATAAGGGGGGAGCGGAGGAAGTCAAACCAGGGGGTGGGGAATTTGCGGGGACCTACTATGAGGTTGCCGGCGTCCGAACCCACCGCAAAGCCGCTGGCCTTCCCGCCGCGCTGGGGATAGTTTTACCGCCTATGCGTTCCCCTCTCCTCCCCTGCCCCGAATGCGACGGACTTTCCCGGCGCGAGTTTCTCAAGACGAGCCTTGGCGGAATGGCCGCCGTTTCCGCGGGCGGAATCCTGCTGCCCGGCGCGGCCATGGCGGCGCCGACGCCGACGTCGAAATCCGAGACGCTGGTGGCCTCGCTCTACAAGACGCTCAGCGAGGAGCAGAGGAAAGCGGTGTGCCATCCGTTCGACCACCCGCTGCGGCAGGAGGTGGATAACAACTGGCACATCAACAAACACTCGGTCGGGAAGTTCTACTCGAAGGACCAGCAGGAGATGGTCCGGCAGATTTTCGTGGGACTGCACTCGCCGGAATATGCCGAGCGCGTGATGGAGCAGGTGGAGCACGACAATAAGAGCGACGGCGGTTTCGGCGGCGGCGCGATTGCGCTTTTTGGCGAGCCGGGCAGCGGGAAATTCGAGTTCGTGCTCAGCGGCCGGCACGGCACGCGCCGGTGCGACGGCGATTCGGTGGAAGGCGCGGCTTTTGGCGGACCCATTTTTTACGGACACGCGCCGAAGCAGTTCAACGAGACCCCCGATCACCCGGCGAACATCTATTGGTACCAGGCGAAGCGCGCGAACGAGGTCTTCCAGATGCTCGACGGCAAACAGCGCGAAACCGCGCTGCTCACCGAGAGCCGCGATGAGGAGGCGAAGGATACGGTAAAGCTCGCCGGCCCGGGCGCCAAGATTGCGGGGTTGCCGGTGGGCAGCCTCAGCGCCGATCAGCGCGCGCACGTGCGCAAGGTCATGGCCGACGTGCTGGCGCCCTTCCGGAAGGAAGACGCCGACGAGGCGTTGAAACTGATCGACGCCTCAGGTTTCGAGAAGCTGCACCTCTCGTTCTACAAAAACCAGGATATCGGCAACGACGGCGTTTGGGATGTTTGGCAGATCGAGGGGCCCTCGATGATCTGGTATTTCCGCGGCAAGCCGCACGTGCACGTGTGGGTGCATATCAAGGGCGCGGCGTAGAAGCCCGCTCAACTCGCCGCCGGCGGCGCCTCCGCCTGGTACTGGCGCACCTTGCGCAGGTACGCGCCGACGAAGGGCAGCCCGCCCAGCGCGGGCAGCACGTAGCGCGCAGTGCAGAGCAGCCCGAGCGCGGCGCCCGTAGCCGGCGCAAAATACGGCGCGTAGAGGAAGATGAGCGCGGCGTCGCGCGTGCCGATGCCGGCGAGGCCGAGCGGCAGCAGGCCGGCGAGGATCGCGAGGGGCGAAAGGGCGAGGTTTGCGAAGAAGGGAGTCCAGGCGCGCAGGGCGAGGATGAAGAGCCAGATCTGCAGGAGGTGCAGAAACCAGATGAAAATGGAGGTGAGCGAAACGCGCGCGAGGCGCGCCTTGCTGGCCCAGAAATAGGCGTGCATCTCGCTCCAGGAGGCGCCGAGCGTTTCCAGCTTCGCGCCGATCTTGCCGGGCGCCCATCGGCCGGCGAGGCCGAAGAAAAAATGCGCGAACCGCGGTGAGCCGATGAGGAGCAAGCCGAGCGCGAGACTGCCCGCGACGACCAGCACCGCGAGCCAGTAGACGAGCGTCTCCTGCTGCTCGGGCCGCAGCGCGCTCGCCCATCCGCCGAGGCGAAACGCCTCCATCGCGCGGCCATCGCTCACCTTCACCCAGACGAGCCCGAACACGCACCAGAGCAGCAGCGAAAGCATGTCGCACGCTTTCTCAAACACCACGAGCGACAGCGCGAGCGTGCCGCTCAGCGCGCCGCGTTCGCGCATGAAATACGCCTTCGCGATATCGCCCATTTTCGAGGGAAGGATGAGGTTGAGCACGCTGGCGACCAGGATCAGGCGATTCGCTTCCCCGAACGAGAGCTGCCCCTTTCCGGGCATGAGTTGCTGCAGGCGCCACGAGGTAAACATCGTCAGCGGGACGACCATCCCGAGGGAGAGCGCCATCCACGCGCGGTCGCACGAAACGAAGATTTCCGTGAGCCCGCGCAATTGCCCGCTCTGGCTCAGCTTCCAGTAAATGAAAGCGAGGATCAGCAGGCTGATGACGAGGGAGACGAATTTCTTCATGCGCGCGAGAAGACGAATGCCGAAGGGCGCGCGCGGAGCGAAGCCAAAACGTGTGGTGAACCGCGGGCCTCCCGCGCTACTCCTTTTCCGGCAAAATCCCCGCCTCCAGCCAGGCGAGCTCTCCAGTGAGCACCTTCTGCGCGATGCGATATCCTGCTTTGTCCGCATTTTCGTGCAGCCCCTGAAACAGCATATCGATGCGGATGCGGGCGGTGCGGCAGAAGTAATCCGCGAGCTCGCGCGCCGTCGGCTTATCCAAATCCTGCGCCCGCGCGCAGGTGGCGGTGATGGCGAAAAGCTCCGTGCCGATATCGACGAAGCGGCCGAGCAGCACCTGCTCGCGCTCGAGCTTCGGGCCGAAGCGCGCCATGCGCGTGGAAGAGCGCGCGGGCGAGCCGGCGCGGTCGCGCTGCCGGCCCAGCGGACGTGACGCCGCCAGCTTGGCCAGTCGAAGCGCAGCGCCGAGGTCGGCAACGGCCGAGCCATTGCCGCGGATACCAGCGCGCGTAAAACGCCGCCGCTTTCACCGCCGCGCGCGCGCGCTGTCGCATCGGCAAGCTGCGTATTGAGCACCGGCGCGCCGACTTTCAGATGCGGATCGAGCGCCTCGCGGGCGATGAAGAGCCGCATGATTTCGCTCGATCCCTCGAAGATCGTGTTGATGCGCGCAGTCGCGCAGGAAGCGCTCGACCGGCACCGGCGTCTTCGCCGCGCGCCGCGAGCGATTCGCGCGGTTTCGTAGCCGCGGCCGCCGCGGATCTGCATCGTTTCATTCGACGATGCTCCCAGTGCGCTCGGTGGCCCAGAGTTTGCACATCGCGGCTTCGAGCCGCACGTCGGCGTGCTTGTCGCGATCGACGAGGCTCGCGGCGTAGAAGCGTCATCGCTTCCATGGCGAAAGTCTCGGCGGCCATGCGCGCGATCTTGTCGGCGATGGCGGCGTGCTTGCCGATGGGCGCGCCCCATTGCACGCGCTCGGCGGCCCACGTCGCGCGCAGATTTCCAGGCAGCGCTTGGCCAGGCCGACGCACGCCGCGGGCAGCGTGAGCCGGCCGGTGTTCAGCGTGGTCAGCGCGACGCGCAGGCCCTTGCCCTTCGGCGAGCAGGATGTTTTCGCGCGGCACCTTCACGTTGGTGAAACGGATCACGCGCGTTGTAGAGCGCGCGCAGCCCCATGAAGTGGCAGCGGCGCACGACCTCCACGCCGGGCGTGTCCATCTCGACGATGAACGCGGTGATCTGGCTGCGGCCGTTCTTCGGCGGCGTCTTCGCCATGACCACGATCACGCCGGCCTTCACGCCGTTCGTGCACCAGAGCTTCTCGCCGTTGATGATGAAGTGCGCGCCGTCCGCGGTCGGCTCGGCGTGCGTCTCCATCTTCGCCGGATCGGAGCCGACGCTCGTCTCGGTGAGCGCGAAGGCGGAGACTTCGCCGCCGGCGACGCGCGGCAGGAAGCGCCGCTTCTGCTCCTCGGTGCCGAAGAGGATCAGCGGCTGCGGCACGCCGATGGATTGATGCGCGGAGAGCAGCGCGGTGAGATTGCCGCAATAGCTGCCGAGCAGCATCGCCGCGCGGCAGTAGTTCGTCTGCGAAAGCCCGAGCCCGCCGTACTCCGGCGGGATCTTGATGCCGAACGCGCCGAGCTTCGCGAGACCCGTCGAAGACCTCCTGCGGGATCTCGCCGGTGCGATCGATCTCATCGGGATCGACTTGCTCCTTCAGGAAGCTCGCCGAGCCGCTGCGAGAAAGGCGTCGCCCTGGTCGCGATCCTCGGCGCTCTGCTGCGGAAACGGATGCAGCGCGCCGAGATCGAAGCGGCCCATGAAGAGCCCGCCGGCGAAGCTCTCGCCGCGTGACTTCGCGCGCCGCCTCGGTCAGTTCCAGCGCCGCCCGCTGCTCGGGCGACATCTTCGAGGTGTCGATGACGGACGCCGGCGCCGTCTCAGCCGTTGCGGGAGTGGTTCAGTCTTCATAAAAGCGTTCTGCCGGTTTCGGCCATCTCGCGCGAGCAGCGGCGCAGGGCGTGAAGTGCGGGCCGGCGGTTTCCGCGAGCCGCGAGAGGTCATCGACGACTTGCGTCGCGCGCCGAGCGTGTCGGCGTAGCGCAGCGGCCCGCCGCGGAACGGCGCGAAGCCGGTGCCCATGACCATCGCGAAATCGATGTCGCCCGGCGCCTCGACGATCTCTTCCTCCAGGCAGCGCGCGGCTTCGTTGACCATCAGCAGCACCATGCGCTGCTCGAGCTCTTCGCGCGTGCCAGCGCCTGGCCGCCGCTGCGGCCGCAGCGTGCGCAGCTCGGGATTCGACTTCGGCCTCCTTGCCTTTTTCGTGCCGGTAAAAGCCTTTGCCCGCTCTTTCGTCCCGAGCAGTCCGTGCTCGATCATCTTCGGCAGACATCGGCGGCACGCGCATCCGCTTGGGAACGCCGCGGCGAGCGTCGCGGCCACGTCGGCGCCGACATCCACGCCCACTTCGTCGATCAGCCGCAGCGGTCCCATCGGCATGCCGAAATCGAGCATCGCCTCGATCGATCTCCTCGACGCTCGGCGCCTTGCGCGAAAAGCTCGCCCGGCCTCGATCAGTAGGGCAGCAGGATGCGGTTCACGAGGAAGCCGGGGCTGTCCTTCACGAGCACCGGCAGCTTGCCGATCTCCTGCACGAATCGCAGCGCGCGCGCGGCGACTTCCGGGCGCGGTCTCGCGGCGCGATGACCACTTCCACGAGCTGCATCTGGTGCACCGGATTGAAGAAATGCAGGCCGATCGACGCGCTGCGGATGCTGCGTGGCCGCGGCGAGCTCGGTGATCGAAAGCGCCGAGGTGTTCGTGGCGAGGATCGCGTCTCGCGACCGCCGAGTTCATCGAGCCGGCGGAAGATGTCTTCTTGATCTCCATCTTTTCGACCGCGGCCTCGATCACGAGGTCGCACCGGCGCAGCGGCACTTCCGCCGGCGCGGGCGAAATGCGCTCGAGGCCCGCGCGCGCTTCGCGCTGCGGTGAAGGTGTGGCGTTTCACGCCGTCCGCGTAGAGCTTCGCGATCGTGCCCATGCCCGGCGGCGACGCGCTGCGGCATCGACATCGCGCAGAATCACGCGCAGCCCGCGCGAAGCTCAGCCATTGCGCGATGCCCGCGCCCATCACGCCCGCGCCGATCACCGCCGCGGTGCGCGCATCGCGGCCGGCTTTCGCGCCGTCGCGTTCCGCCACCGGCAGCGCCAGCTTGCGCGCGCGTCCTGGAGGAAAAAGAGGCTGATCAGATTTGCGGTCATCGGCGATGTCGACCAGCTCGGCGACGGCGTCGCGCTCGCGTCGCGAGCGAGTCGTTTTCATCCGCGAAGACGCGAGCCGCTGCATCACGACTTCCAGCGCCTTCTGCACGGCGGGATAATGCCCGTGCGTCTTCGCCGCCACCTTGCGGCGCGCCGCCGCGAGCGATGACGGCATCGACGACGGCATTCACCGGCGCGGAATGCGCGAGCCGCGCGGATGCTTGCCGCGCTTCGGCGCACATGCGGCAGCGCGGCGCGCAGCAGATGTTCGCGCGGCGCCAGGCTTCGTCGATCAGGCCGAGCTTGAGCGCGTGCCTTGCGCCGCAAGCGTCTTGTCCGCCGAGGATGATGTCGAGCGCGCCGGGCACGCCGATCAGCGCGGCAGCCGCGTGCGAGCCGCCCCACGCCGGGAGGATGCCGAGCTTCGTCTCCGGCAGGCCGATCTTCGTGGATGTCGTCCGTCGACGCGACGCGCCAGTCGCAGGCCAGCGCAGACTTCGTAGCCGCCGCCGACGCACGCGCCGTGGATCGCCGCGACGGTCGGAAACGGCAGCGCGGCGAGCCGCGTGAAGACGCGCTGCCCGAGCTCGATGAACGCCTTCGAGCTCGCGCCCGATCATCTGCGGAATGGAGTGCAGATCGGCGCCGGCGATGAAGATCGGCGGCTTCGCGCTGGTGAGGATGAGGCCGCGACGCCCAGCTCCGGCTGCGCGAGGGCGTCGAGATTTGCGCGGCGAGTTCCTCGAGCGTCTCGCGATCGAAGATGTTCGCCGCGGAGTCCGGCGCGGTCGAAGGTCAGGACGCAGATGCCGTCTTCGCGGAGTTGGCGGTTGATCGTTTGCATTTGTTACGCTGCGCTCCTTTCCAGCCAGAGCGCGCCGCCCTGGCCGCCGCCGACGCACAGCGAGACGAGCGCGCGTTCCGCGCATTGCGGCGCTGCAGTTCCTTGAGCTGGTCAGCATGAGGCGCGCGCCGGTCGCGCCGACCGGATGACCGAGCGCGATCGAGCCGCCGTTCACGTTCAGTTTGTCCTCCGGCACTTCGCGCCCGGTTTCGCGCAGCATATGCAGCACCGCCAGCACCTGCGCGGCGAAGGCTTCGTTGATCTCCACGAAATCAGCGTCCGCCAGACGATGCAGGCCGTGCGCTGCTCCAGCTTGCTCGATCGCATAAAACCGGCCCGAGGCCCATGCGCGCCGGATCGCAGCCCGCATAGGCGTAGTCCGCCGAGCGCGCCGAGCGGCTTGAACCCCAGCTCCGCGCGCGTTTTTCGCCGTGCCGACCAGCAGCGCCACGGCGCCATCGGTGATCTGCGAGGAATTGCCCGCGGTGACGGTGCCATACTTGTCGAAGACCGGCCTCAGCCCGCGCGAGCACCTGCGGCGTCTGGTCGTTGCGCGGGCCGTTGTCGTGCTGAATGGGCTGCCCGCCCTTCGCGGGCGAATAGACCGGGCAGATTTCCTCGGCCAGCGCGCCGCTCGCGCGCCAGCGCCCGCTTCGTGTGCGAGCGCATGCGCGAACGCATCCTGCGCGTCGCGGGTGATCCCGAATTCGCGCGCGAGCACTTCCGCGGTGTCGCCCATGTTCATGCCGCACACGGGATCGGTGAGCCCGAGCTTCAGGCCGATGCGCGGCTCGAAATCCGCCGGCCGAAACGCCGCCGAGCGCCGCCAGCTTCGCGGGCAGCGTCTTCGCCTTGGCGACCGCTCGCGAATTTCTGCGCGGCCGCGGTCGTGAAAGAGCAGCGGCACCTGCGACATGCTTTCCGCGCCGCCGACGAGGAAGACCGAGCCGCGGCCCGCGGCCATGCGCTCGTGCGCCGTGGTGATCGCCTCGAAGCCGGAGGCGCAATTGCGATGCACCGTGACCGCCGGCACCGAGCTCGGGAATGCCGGCGCGCAGGGCGATGACGCGCGCGATATTCGCGGCCTCCGGCGGCTGGCCGACGCAGCCGAAGATCACTTCGTCGATCAGTGCCGGATCGAGGCCCGTGCGCGTGAGCAGCGCATTCGACCGCGATGCGGCCGAGCTCCTCCGCCGGCAGCGTGGCCAGATCGGTGCCCATGCGCGCAGAACGGAGTGCGCAGGCCGTCGAGGATAACGAGAGGCTCAGTCATTGGAGGTTGGACCCATCGGAGCGCAAAGCGTTGAAGCGCGAAGAGGGGAGTGATGCGAGAAATAGGAGAGATGCTGCCGGTGGCGAGCCATAGTCATCTCTTTTCCGCGACCGTCCCGCCGGTCTGCACGGGGCTTTTGGCGCCGGGCCGGTGATCGACCACGCGCTGTTCCTTGAGCTGCGTGCCCACGCCCTGCGATGGCGCAGCTCTTCCACGGCGTGAAATTCGATGCGGTTCGGGTGGATCTCCATCTCGGCCGCAAAGTGTTCGCCAAGCATTTCGCGTGAGGCGCGCCTCGTCGAAGGCATCGGTCTTTGCCACGTGCAGAATCAGCTCGTCGACCTCGAGCGGATCGTCGTGGCGCTTGCGCAGCTCGAGCTGCCAGGTGCCGACGTGCTCGACGTTGTCGAGCACGTGCTCGAGCTGGTTGAAGTCGACGAGCGTCCCCTTGAGCTTGTCGATGTGCAGCTCGCGAAACTCCGAGTTGCGCGAGATTTCGCCGACCAGCCGCGGCACCATGCGGCCGCAGTACGGGCACGGCTCGTTGAAGAGCCCGCCATCGATGCAGTCGCCGGTGCGATAGCGCAGCACCACGCTGCCGCGCGCGTCGAGCGGCGTGAAAACGATCTCGCCCGGCTCGCCTTCGCCACGGATTTCGCCGGTCTTCGGATCGACGATTTCGATCAGCGCGAGATCCGGGTGCATGTGGTAGCCCGCCGAGCCGGCATCCTCGTTGAAGGGGCATTCCGCCCACGCCATTTTGGCCTCCGTGAAGCCGTAAGTGCGCAGCACGTCCACCTTCGGGGCGCCGAGTTGCGCCGCCAGCGCGCGCAGTTTCCGCCGCATCCCTTGCGGCGCTTTTTCGCCGCCGAGCACGATCTTCTGCAGCTTCGGCAGCTCCAGGCCGTCGCGCACCGCCTCGCTGAGGACGTGGTAAAGGAACGTCGGCATGCCGATCAGGACGTCCGGTTTGATCTTCTTGATCAGCCGCAGATTGCCCTCGGTGCCCATCACTTTCCCACCGCCGGTGCTCAAGCATGAAAACCCCGAACTCCGTCCCCGCAGTAATGCGCGAGCCAGAACGCGAGGTGCGGCGCGAACGGGAAACTGATTCAGCATGCGCATCTCGCGTTGCGCGCCGCAAACCTCCATGATGCGCGCGCCCGCGAGCTTCAGATTCTCGATGTCATGCGTCGGTGAAAAGAAACGGCACCGGGTCCGCCGAGCGCCCGGTGGTGCTCGTCAGCAGCAGCGGACGGAACTCGCGCTCGAAGCCCTCGTGCACCGCCTTCTTGCCGCGCGTGAGCGCTTTCCAGATCGTGCCCGGGCGGCGCGCGAGCACGCGCGCATCCGGCTGCAGGACGAATTCCTTCACCGGCTCCGGCGATTCCTCGGTCGCGCGGAAATCCAACTTGCTCGTGAAGGGGATGCGCGCCAGGTCCTCGATCCGGCGCAAATCCCGGACCGCGAGCCCCTCCTTGCGGAAGAGCTCGCGGTACCGAGGGGAAAACGGCAGCACCGTCTCGGCCAGGTAGTCGCGCAGCCGCGCCAGCTGCCATTCACGCAGCCCGGAGGATGTGCGGACGTGGGGGAGTGACTTCAGTGAGCTCATCTGGAGTGGGTTTGATCAGGGAAAGCAATTGCGGGATCTGTCCCTCCGCGGCGGCCCGCCCGAGCGCGATGTATTTGCCGGGATGCGTGAAATCGCACCACCAGGCGTCGCAGGCCAGCGGCCGCAAGACCACATCCGCGCGCCGGCTCGCCGTTTCCGCGACCCGCATTTGCGCGCCCTTGAAGGCTTGCATCATCGTGTCGAAAATGTTGCCGCGCGCGAAATAGTTCAAGTGCTGGTTCAGCCAGCGGCCGATGGAAAACCGGCGGCGTCCATTCTCCTCCAGCTCGCGCTCGCGCCAGTAGCGGAGCTGCTCGGTGGTCGGGATGGCGTTGACCGCGATGATCCGCTCGATGCCCATTTCCTCGAGCACATCCACCGGCAGCGGATCGGCCATGCCGCCATCGATGTATGTCTCGCCGTTGATCGTCACCGGCACGCAAATGCCCGGAATCGCGATGCTCGCCTCGACGGCCGGGGCGACCTCGCCGCTGGCGAAGACCACGCGCTCCAGCGTTTCGAGCTGCGTCGCGATCACGCGGAGCGGCCGCACCAGGTCGGAAAAATGCGCCTCGCCGATCGAGCGGCGCAGGCGTTTCACCACCTTGCGCGCGCGCATGAACCCGTGCCGCGGCGGCAGCACCGGCTCCACCAGCGAAAGGAAACCCCAGCGTCCTTCGTGCTCGCGCGCGATCTTCTCCAGCGCCGCGCCTTCCAGACCGTACGCCCAGAGCGCGCCGACATAGGCGCCCATGCTCGCGCCCGCGATCGCGTCCACTTCGATCCCGTTTTCCTCCAGCACCTGGATCACCCCGATATGCGCCAGCCCCTTCGCGCCGCCGGAGGAAAGCGCGAGCCCGATGCGACAGCGCCCGATCTCGCGGGCGAGCCGGTTGATGTGCAGATCGAAGCGGCGATCCGGCCAGGTCGAAGTATCGTTTTGCGGAAAGCCGCGCGCAAAGGAGTGCACCGCCAGCCCGAGCCGCCCCAGCACGTCGTGCGTCTGCTCCATGTCCACCGCATGTTCCGCGAGCACGATCGGTTTCACGTGGCTGGTCGCGTTGGGCGTCTCCGCCTTCAGCGCGTTCGTGAGCAGTTGAAAATCGTACAGCGCCTGGATGCTCGGCTGCAGCAGCACATACGCGAGGTCGGCCTGGATCACGCACTGCAGCACCGTCGCTTCCGGCAGCGTCGCATCGATGTGCACCAGCACATAATCGTAGTGGCACCCGCATTCGCCGATCAGCGGCGCGATCGCCTGCGCGAAACGCTTGTCTGCCTCCACCGGCAGCCGCAGCTCATCGTAACCGCCCTCGTGCGGCCGCGCCTGCCGCTCGAACGCAAACTCGCCGTTGAAGCGCGGCTCCTGGAAGGCCCACGAGTGCAGCGCCACCTCGCCCTCGTGCGCCAGCCGCAACAGCAGCACCTTGCCCCCGGTGATCCGGCGCAACGCGGCGGCCAGCTTGTGCCCGACCGCCGGGGCATCGGCCTGCGGCGCCAGCGCCAGCAGCGTGGCCACCCGGCGCACCCGCGTATTTCGCGGCGCCCGCGCGCCCGGCTGGCGAAACCGCCGCGTCACCGCCTGCGAAAACTGCCCCGCGAGCCGCGGATCCTTGGTCAGGATGCCCTCCAGTTCCGTTGCCGGGATGCGCAGCATCACGCCGTGCGTGGAGACCGTGGCGGTGCATTTGTGCGCCTCGTCGTTGAGGAAAGCGCGCTCCCCCATCGTATCGCCCGGGCCAAACACCGCCTCCACCCGCGGTGGGCCGAAGCCGTCGCTCGTCTGCGCCTCACACCGGCCGGAAAGAATCACGTAAATGGCGTCGCACCGCTCTCCTTGACGGAAGAGCACCGTTCCTTTCGGGTATTCGGAAACCGCGGAATCGGCCAGGAGCCGCTTCACCACCGAGTACGGCAGGAGCGCCAGTAACGGATGCGGTTTCAGGATGGCCGGGTTGATTTTCATTTTGCGCCTCCGGGGGTTGGGCGAAGCGGGCTACAACATTAGGACAGCTACTTAGAAAATTTGTTCACTTAATTCATACTGATAACGTTTTTGGAGCACGCTCTGCGCCTAAAGGCCAGCCGGGCTCGCAATTACGATATATTTCGGCCATGAAGACTTTCTTCTCTTCGATAGCCGCCCTCGTCCTCGCCCTCACCGCCGCCGCCCAGAACGCCGCGCCCACCGATCCTAAAACCGGCGGCGTCCGCGAAACTCGTGATAAAGAAGGCACCGTCCAATCCCAAGACGGCATCCTGCGCGCCCAAGGCTCCGTCATTTTCCTCAAGAAAGGTGTTCCGAACAGAGTCACTTATGAGATGCGCCTCAGTGAAGGCCTCATCGTCCGGCCCAGCGGCGAAGTGACCCTCCCCAACGGCCAGACCATCAATCTCCAGGAAGGCCAGATGGTAACCCTCGAGGGGAAGCTCACCTCCGCTCCCAGCAGCCTCGGCCATACCGGCGCCGCCAGCAGCAAGCCCGCCGACACCGGCGCCAAGACGGACTTCGGGAACACCGGAGCGACCGGCCCGCAGAATAAGTAAGGCGTTATTAGGAGGGAGCCGAGAAAGGCCAAATAGCCCGCCGATTTGGCCTCCCAGCTCTCATTCGTTCGTTTCGTGTGCTTGAGTCTGAACTCATCACCGCATTACCTACGAACATGAAAACGACCGCACTCCTCACCACCCTCCTGCTCTCCGCCGCCTTCTGCCTCGCCGGAGAACCACCGGCCCCCAAAGCCGGCTCGGCCGAATTCGAGCGCATGAAAACCCTCGTCGGCGCTTGGCAAGGCAAGACCGACTTCGGCCAGGGACCCATCGACATGACGGTGCAATACCGCCTGCTCGCCGCCGGCAGTGTCCTCGAAGAGCGCGTCCTCGCCGGCACGCCGAACGAGATGGTGACCATGTATTACGACAAGGACGGCAAGCTCGCCCTCACCCACTACTGCGTGATGGGCAATCGCCCGGCGATGCTCCTGAAATCGGCCGACGCGAAAACCATCAAGTTCGACTTCGACGGCTCGTGCGGCATCCACCCGACCAAGGAATCGCACATGCACGCCCTCACCATCCGCTTTGACGACGCCGACACCATCACCACGAGCTGCAAATCCGTAATGGACGGCAAAGACACGCCCGATCACCCCTGCACGCTCAAGCGGGTGAAGGCCCCGGCGAGCGCGACAAACTGACGAATCATCGCGGGCCTGGCCCCGCAGAATCTGCTGTGCGGGAGATTCGTTCCGGCGCTAACACTGCCGGGCAGCGAATCCCCCGCCCCCATGACCTTCACCAAACGCCAGGAATTCATCGCGGAATTTTTCGGGACCATGGTCCTCATCCTTCTCGGATGCGGATCGGTGGCCATGGGAGTGCTCTTCGCGAGCAGTCCGCCAATCGCCGGAGAGGTGGTGAAGGGCGGTTACACCAATATCGTCCTCGGCTGGGGCTTGGGAGTGACCATGGGCATTTACGTCTCCGGCACCATCAGCGGGGCGCACCTGAACCCGGCCGTCACCATCGCGCTCGCGAGCACCGGACGCTTCCCCTGGAGCAAATGCGGGCATTACATCGCGGCGCAGTTTCTCGGCGCCTTTGCCGGTGCCGCGGTTGTCTTCATCGTTTATTACGCCAAATGGATTCAGGCCGATCCGGCCCTGGATCACACCACCGGCGTCTTTTCCACCTTCCCGGCGGTGCCTGGTTTCTGGCCGGGGTTCTTCGATCAAGTGGTCGGCACCGCGCTGCTCGTGGGATTGATCCTCGCGGTGGTGGATAAATTCAACGCGCCGCCCGGATCGAATCTCGCGCCGCTGATTGTCGGCCTCATCGTCGTGGCGATCGGCATCTCCTTCGGCGGCATGTACGGCTACGCGATCAACCCGGCGCGCGATCTCGGGCCGCGGCTGTTTGCGGTAGTCGCCGGCTTTAAAAACAACGGGCTCACCGACGGGAGCGGCGCCTGGCTGCCGCCGGTCATTGGGCCGATGGTCGGCGGGCTGATCGGCGCGTGGCTGTACGATCTGTTCATCGGCCGCGCGCTCATGCGCGCCCACGCCGTCGCCGCGCCCGCCTCCGGGATGGACCCCGCGCATCACGATCCCGCCGCGCCGAAAAGCTAGCCCCCCAGGCCTCTCCCCCATGTCCCAATACATCCTCGCTCTCGACCAGGGCACCACCAGCTCGCGCGCCATCGTCTTTGATCGCGCACGGCAATCAATGCGCCGTCGCGCAGAAGGAGTTCCGGCAAATCTTCCCGAAGCCGGGCTGGGTGGAGCACGACGCCGAGGAGATCTGGTCGTCGCAGATCGGCGTGGCGAGCGAAGCCATCGCGCGGCTCGGTATCGGCACGAGCGACATCGCCGCGATCGGCATCACCAATCAGCGCGAGACCACCGTCGTGTGGGACCGCAAAACGGGCCGGCCCATTCATCAACGCCATCGTCTGGCAGGACCGCCGCACCGCGCGATTTCTGCGACGAGCTCAAGCAGCAGAGGCCGGGAGCCCATCTTCCAGCAAAAGACCGGGCTCCTGCTCGATCGCCTACTTTTCCGGCACCAAGCTCCGCTGGATCCTCGATCACGTGCCCGGCGCGCGCGACCAGGCGGAGCGCGGCGAGCTCGCCTTCGGCACCATCGATTCCTGGCTCCTCTGGAACCTCACCGGCGGCGAGCGCCACGCCACCGACGTCACCAACGCCTCGCGCACGCTGCTCTTCAATATCCACGAGCGCCGCTGGGACGATGAGCTGCTCGCCCTGCTCGAGATCCCGCAAGCGATGCTGCCCGAAGTGCGCACGTCGTCGGAGGTTTACGGCCACACCGCCGCCGGGCTCGTCCCGACGCGCATCCCCATCGCCGGCATCGCCGGCGACCAGCAAGCCGCCACGTTCGGCCAGGCGGCGGTGCAGCGCGGCATGGCGAAGAACACCTACGGCACCGGCTGCTTCATGCTGCTGAATACCGGCGCCGACGCCGATCCCCTCGCGCAACAAGCTCCTCACCACCGTGGCGTGGCAAATCGGCGAGCGCGTGGATTACGCGCTCGAAGGCAGTGTCTTCGTCGGCGGCGCCGTGGTGCAATGGCTGCGCGACGGCCTCGGTTCTTCCGCACTTCCGAGGAGGTCGAAGCGCTCGCCGCCAGCGTGCCGGACAATGGCGGCGTCGCGCTGGTGCCCGCGTTCGTCGGCCTCGGCGCGCCGCTATTGGGATTCCTACGCGCGCGGCACGATGATCGGCCTCACCCGCGGCACCACGCGCGCCCACATCGCCCGCGCCGCGCTCGAAAGCATCGCCCTGCAAAGCGCCGAGCTGCTCGAGGCGATGCAGCGCGATTCCGGCCTCGCCCTTTCCGAGATGCGCGTCGACGGCGGCGCCGCCCGCAACGACCTGCTCATGCAAATCCAGGCCGACATCCTCGGCGTCCCCGTCGTCCGCCCAAAGGTGACCGAGACCACCGCCCTCGGCGCCGCCTATCTCGCCGGCCTGGCGGTCGGCTACTGGAGCAGCCTCGAAGAGCTCGCCGAGCACTGGCAAGCCGAGCGCCGCTTCGAGCCGACCATCGGCGCCGATCAGCGCGCCGCCAAAATGGCCGTGTGGAAACGCGCCGTCGAGCGCTCGCGGGAGTGGGAGCGGCAAGGGTAACGCAGTACTCTTGACTGGTGCCCAGGTTTGTTCCGGCTAGTTTTATCGCATGCTTCTGGCCGACATTCCGCAGATTGAGCGGCTCACCGCCGAAGAAAAACTGCAGCTCGTGGAGGACTTCTGGGACTCCATTCATTTCGCTGCTGAGGATCTGCCGCTAACAGAAGCGGAGAAGGCGTTGTTGGATGAGCGATTGGAGGCACATCGCCGCTCGCCGGAGTCCGCGCTCTCCCTGGATGAGTTCAAGCGGAGCCTCATTGGGCGCCTCTGAGCTACCGAGCCGGTCCAGGCCATAGCTTGCCCTTCAAATGCTGCACTTACGCTTAGTCTCACTGTCCCTCCTCCTGGCGGCACTGCTCATTCCTAGTGCGTCCGCTGAGACCGTCAAAGATCGCGAAGGCGCGGTGCGGAAGGACCGCGCCACCCTGCAGGATGATGCCCGCTGGATTTACAACGATTGGCAGCGCGGGTTCGAGGAAGCGAAGCGCACCGGCAAACCGCTGCTCGTCGTTTTGCGCTGCGTGCCCTGCCTGGCCTGCTCCGGCATCGATAGCCAGGTTCTGTTGCAGGAAAGCGACCTCGCGCCGCTGCTGGAGCAGTTCGTCTGCGTTCGTGTGATCAACGCCAACACGCTCGACCTCGCCCGGTTCCAGTTCGACTACGACCTCTCTTTCTCGACGCTCTTCTTCAATGGAGATGGGACGGTCTACGGCCGGTACGGCTCGTGGGCGCACCAGAAAGATGCCCAGGAAAAAGCGACCCTCGGCTACCAGCGCGCCCTGCAAGAAGTGCTCGCGCTTCACCGCGGCTATCCCGCGAACAAGGAGGCGCTTTCGGGCAAGCAAGGCCGGCCCTTGCCGTTCACCGATCCGCTGCAGCTTCCGGCGCTGGCCGGCCGCTTCGGGCGCGAATTGGATTGGGGCGGGAAGGTGGTCCAGAGCTGCGTCCATTGCCATCAGATCGGCGACGCCCTGCGCGAGCACCACCGCGCGCAAAGTGGCAGCCTTCCCAACGAATGGATCTATCCCTGGCCCGAGCCGTCCACGATCGGACTCACCTTGGCGCCCGCGGAGATCGCGAAAATTGAAGCAGTCGCCGCAGATTCCCCCGCGGCTAAGAGCGGACTCCGCGCCGGAGATCGCATCTTCGCCCTCGCGAATCAGCCGCTCATCTCCATCGCCGACCTGAGCTGGGCGCTGCACGGAGCCGCCGATTCGGACACCCTCCCCGCCGTCATCGCTCGCGAAGGAAAGGAACTGCAACTCTCCCTCGCTCTCCCGCCCGGTTGGCGCACCAAGTCCGACATCTCACGCCGAGTCGGCACCTGGCCGATGCGGGCGATGGCGAGCGGCGGCCTCCGCCTCGAAGATTTGACCGACGCTGAGCGCACCCAGCGCGGTCTCGGCAACGGTCAGATGGCGCTGCTGGTGAAGCACGCCGGCGAATACGGGAAACATGCCGCCGCCAAAAAAGCAGGCTTCCGGAAAGATGACGTGCTCATCGAAGTGGACGGTATCTCTCACCGCACCAGCGAGAGCGAGCTGATTGGCCATCTCCTAACCCAGCACCGCCCAGGGGAGCAGGTGAAGGCAGCCGTGCTCCGTGGAAGCGAGCGCTTGGAATACCTACTGCCAATCCAATAGCCCGCTTATCTTCCGCCCAGCAGCGTCCAAAGATCCGCCGATTTCTGTTTCACCTGATCCATGCGGCATTGCTCCGGCGCTTTGTCGGGGCGCCAGCGGAGCAGCTTGGTGCCGTGCCGGAATCGGTCGCCGGTGAAATGATCGTAGCTGACTTCCACCACCAACTCGGGCCGCAGGGGCTGCCACTCGGAGGACTTTTCGGTGGCCCAGCGGCTTGGGCCGCCGGGAGCCCGGCCGGTGAAGCCGGGCGGCGCAATGAGCGGCTCCAGTTGCCTGGTCACGCGCGGCTTGTCGGCAGCCTTGATCGAGGAGGTGAAGCCGACGTGGTGCAGGAGGCCGTCCTCATCGTACAGGCCGAGCAGCAGCGAGCCGACCACCGTTTTGCCGGTGCCGTAGCGAAAGCCGCCGACCACGCAATCCGCGCTGCGGTAATTCTTGATCTTCTGCATCCCGGTGCGCTCGCCGGAGGCGTAAGAAAGATCGGTGCGTTTCGCGATGATGCCATCGAGCGTGGCGCCGACTTGCGCGAGCCAGCCTTTCGCGGCGCGCAACTCCGTGGTCGCTGGCGAAAGCCGGAAGGAATCCGGATCGCGCAACTGAGCGGCGGCGAATTTCTCCAGCGCCGGGCGGCGTTCGCGCAGCGGCTGCCCGTAGATGGGCTCACCCTTCGTGCCGCCGAGCAGATCGAAAACGATCAGCAGCGCCGGCGTCTCGCGTGATAGCTTTAGCACACGCGAGGCCGCGGGGTGAAGCCGCTGCAATAGCGCATCGAACGAGAAGCCGCCGTCCTCGCATGGCACGACGATTTCCGCATCGAGCACGAACCGCTTCGCGTCCAGCTTGCCCACCGCCGCGACGACTTCGGGGAAGTACCGCGCGAGCGGCTGGCCGGCTTTGGATTGCAGGTAAATCTCGTCGCCATCGCGGAAGACGAGGCACCGAAAGCCGTCCCACTTCGGCTCGTATTGCCACTCGTCGCCTACCGGGATTTCATCGACGGAGGCGGCCTCCATGGGGGGAAACGGGGGCTGAATGGGCAAATCCACACGAGGGTTTCGCGCATGGGCGCGCAGCCGGTCCCTTGGACTGCGGTGGCAAGCGTCAGCGCGACACCGCTTTCGGAATGGATTGCGGGAGCGGAGCCGGCGCGGTTTGCACACCCGCAGGACAATCCAAAAGCGGCGTGGCGCTGACGCTTCCCGTCGCACTCCAGAACGGGCGCCGTGCGAATTTCGTGATTGGCACTGTGAAATGCCTCGCTAGCACTTAGCGGTAGCCAAGTTCCGCCCCGGCCCGCACTCGTCCCCAAACCCTCATTCCCATGAAAGAACCTTCCCGCATCCTTCTCCCCGGCGCGCTCACGCGCCGCTCCTTCCTGCAGCGCACCTCCACCGCCGCCGGCGGCGCCGCGCTGCTCAGCACGCTCCCGGTCGAGCGCTTCGTCCACGCGGCGGGCGGCGATGAAATCAAGCTCGCGCTCGTCGGCTGCGGCGGCCGCGGCTCCGGCGCGGCGAATCAGGCGCTGAGCACTTCTAATCAAGGGCCGGTAAAGCTCGTCGCCATCGCCGATGTGCACGAGGACCGCGTAGCCAGCTCGCTCGCCAACCTGCAAAAGCAGCACGGCGACACGGTGGACGTGCCGAAAGAGCGCCAGTTCATGGGCTTCGATGCGTACAAGAAAGCGATCGAGCAGGCCGATGTCGTCGTGCTCGCGACGCCGCCCGGTTTCCGCCCGATGCAGTTCGAGGAAGCGGTGCGCCAGGGCAAGCACGTCTTCATGGAAAAGCCCGTGGCCACCGATGCCGCCGGGCGTGCGCCGCGTGCTCGCCGCCGCCGAGGAAGCGAAAAAGAAAAACCTGAAGGTCGGCGTCGGCCTGCAGCGCCATCACCAAGCCGGCTACATCGAGACGCTCAAGCGCCTGCACGACGGCGCCATCGGCGAGATCGTCGCCATGCGCTGCTACTGGAACGGCCAGCGCCCCTGGCAGAAAAAGCGGGCCGACTTGGAAAAGCAGTACGGCCGCAAGCTCACCGAAATGGAGTACCAGATGCGCAATTGGTACTACTTCATCTGGATCTGCGGCGACCACATCGACGAGCAGCACATCCACAACATCGACGTCATCAACTGGGTGAAGAACGCCCACCCGGTCAAGGCCCGCGCGATGGGCGGGCGCGAAATCAGCAATGGCCCGGACGACGGTGAAATCTTCGATCACTTCGCGGTGCGAGTTCGAGTACGAGGACGGCTCGATCTGCAACTCGCAGTGCCGCCACCAGCCCGGCTGCTGGAACAGCGTCAGCGGAGTACGCCCAAGGCACGAAGGGCAAAGCCGAGATCAACGGCTACAAGATCTACGGCGACAACCAGTGGCGCTTCAAAGCCGAGGGCGCGAAAGACCCCTACCAGCAGGAGCACGACGATCTCTTCGCCGCCATCCGCAACAACAAGCCATACAGCGAAGCCGAATCCGGCGCGAACAGCACCATGACCGCCATCCTCGGCCGCATGGCCGCCTACTCCGGCAAAGAGCTCGAGTGGAAAGCCGCCCTCGGCTCACAAGTGGAGGTCTTCCCAAAAGTGCTCGCGTGGGACGCGGATCCGGGTCCGAAACCGGGCGCCGACGGCGCCTACCCGCGGCCCATCCCCGGCAAGACGCAGGTGATCTAGCGGGGATCGCCTTGTTCTCTCTCGCCAATAAGATCGCCCTCGTCACCGGCGCGGGCTCCGGCATCGGCGCCGCCATCGCGGAAGTTTTTGCGCGGGCCGGCGCCACCGTACTGGTGACGGACCGCGATCCCGAAAACGGCGCGCGCACCGCGGAGCGGATCGCGGCGGCGGGTGGGCGCGCGGAGTTTCACGGGCTCGATATCGCCGACTCCGAAGCGTGCAAGAGCGTCGCGGGAGCCGTGCTGCAAAGCTATGGGCGGCTCGATGTGCTGGTGAACAATGCGGGAATCGGGCACGCCGGCACACTCGTCACCACGGAGGCTGAGGATCTCGACCGGCTTTATGCGGTGAATGTGCGCGGCACGTTCCTAATCACGAAAGCGTTTCTGCCCTCCATGCTGGAGCGGCGGGCGGGAGCGATCGTGAATATCGCTTCCATCGCCGGGATGCTCGGAGTGCGGGACCGCCTGGCCTACACCGTGACCAAGCACGCGATCGCCGGCCTCACTCGCGCGATGGCGCTCGATCACGCCCGCGAAGGCGTGCGCATCAATGCAATCTGCCCCGGGCGGGTGGAAACGCCGTGGATCGCCGAGCGGCTCAAGGAGACGCCAGACCCGGAAAAGGCTTACCGCGAAATGTGCGAGACCCAGCCGATGGGGCGGATGGGCCGGCCGGAGGAGATCGCCGCCGCGGCGCTGTATTTGGCTAGTGATGAAGCGGCGTTTGTGACCGGGGCCATGCTCACGCCGGATGGGGGTTGGAGCGCGGGGTAGGGATTGCGGAGGGCTCTTAGTCGTAGTCTTAGTCGTAGTCTTAGTCGTGGTCTTAGTCGTAGTCGAACACGGCGGATTACGATTAAGACTAAGACTAAGATTAAGACTAAGAAGCTCCGCTCACAGCAAAGTCCCCCGCAAGATCAGCACTGCCGCATTGAAATAGATAATCAGCCCCGTCACATCCACGATGGTAGCCACAAACGGCGCCGAGGAGGTCGCGGGATCCAGCCCCAGCCGGCGGAGCAGGAAGGGGAGCATCGCCCCGGAGAGTGTCCCCCACATGACGATGCATACCAAGGTGATCCCGACGGTCAGGCCGACCAGCACATAGTGCGGGCCGTAATCGTAGAAGCCGAGCCGTTGCCAGACGACGATCCGCAGCAGGCCAATGGGGCCGAGCACGAGGCCGAGCAGCAAGCCGGAGGCACACTCCTTGCGCATGATGCCCCACCAATCCCGCAGCTTGATTTCGCCCAGGGCCATCGCGCGGATGATCAGCGTGGTGGCTTGCGAGCCTGCGTTGCCGCCGGAGGAAATGATCAGCGGAATGAAAGATCGCCAGCACGGCGGCGTGCGTGAGGGCGCCTTCATAGTGGCCCATCACGCTGGCGGTGAGTATCTCGCCCAGGAAAAGCACCACCAGCCAGATCGCGCGTTTTTTCACCATGCGCAGGAGCGGCGTCTCCGTGTAGGGATCGTCGAGCGCTTCGCTGCCGCCGAGCTTTTGGATATCCTCGGTGTCCTCTTCTTCCTGCACATCGAGCATGTCGTCGACGGTGACGATGCCGAGCAGTTTGTCTTCCGAATCGATGACCGGGAGCGTCGAGCGATCGTATTTCTTGAATTGGCCGACGGCCGTCTCTTCATCATCGGTGGCGCGGAGAGCCACGAAGCTGTGATCGCGGATCGTAGCGACCTTCGCATCGAGCGGGGCCAGCAGGAATTCGCGGATGCGGACGTCGTCGATCAGCCGCCCGCGCTCGTCCACTACGTAGATGACGTTCAGCGTCTCGGAATCGCGGCCGAAGACGCGAATGTGATCGAGCACCTGCGTGACGGTCCAATCGTCGTAGACGCGGATGAAGTCGGGCGTCATCAGGCGGCCGACGCTGTGCTCGGGATAGTTGAGAAGCGGCTGGGCGATTTGGCGCTTCCTCGGGGCGAGAGGAGCGTGAGCATCTGCGACGACGGCCGCGCCGGGCAGGTCTTCGAGCAGCGCCGTGCGGTCGTCCGCCGACATGTCGTTGAGGATGCGCGCGGCCTCCTCGGTGCCCATCGCTTTCAGCACGCGCTCCTGCTGCGTCCGGTTCGAGGTATTCGAACACATCGGTCGCCTGCGCGTGCGGGAGCAGGCGGAAAATGACCGCCTGCTCGTTCTCCGGGAGGTCGGTGATGATCTCGGCGACGTCGGCCGGCGTGAACTCGGCAAAGATCTCCCGCAACGCGGCGAAATTGCGCGCATCGATCAGTTCCTTGATTTCGGGACCGATGAGATTGCCGATCATGCAGGGCGGTCGGAATGGACTCGCCGCCGGGCAGGGGCGCGCGGCGGGGTTGCGAGAGTCGCGGCGCAAATGGCCATTGGCAATCCGGATTCCGGGCGAGTAGCGTCGCGGCTGTGAGCTACACAGTTTTCGCCCGCAAATACCGCCCCCAGACGTTCGACGAAGTCGTCGGACAGGAGCACATCGTGCGCACGCTGCAAGAATGCCATCGAGCAGCAGCGCCTGGCGCAGGCTTATCTCTTCGTCGGGCCGCGCGGGACCGGCAAAACCTCCACCGCGCGCATCCTCGCCAAGTCGCTCAACTGCAGAAATCCCCCAAGCCGACCACGAAGCCGTGCGGCGAATGCGACGCTGTGCAAGGAGATCGCCGCGGGAAATTCGCTCGACGTGCTGGAATTCGACGCCGCCTCGAACACGCAGGTGGACAAGATGCGCGAGCTCATCATCGACAACGTGAAGTACGCGCCGACGCACGGCACGCTACAAAGTCTACATCGTGGACGAGGTGCACATGCTCTCGACCTCGTCCTTCAACGCGCTGCTCAAGACGCTCGAAGAGCCGCCGGCGCACGTGAAATTCGTCTTCGCCACGACCGACGTGCAGAAGGTGCCGACGACGATCCTCTCGCGCTGCCAGCGGTTCGACCTGAAGCGCATCCCCACCGCGCTCATCGCGGAGCATCTGCTGTTCATCGCCGGGCAGGAGAAGCTCAAGCTCGCGCCCGCGGCGGCCGAGGCGATCGCGCGCGGCGCGGAAGGGGGCATGCGCGACGCGGAATCGATGCTCGATCAGCTCGTGGCGTTTTGCGGGCAGAAGATCGCGGAAGACGACGTGCTCTCGGTCTTCGGGCTTCACGGCGACAGCAGACGGTGGCTTCACTTTGCGAGCAGCATCATTGCGGGCGAGGTGGCCGGCGCGCTCGGGGTGGTGCACGAGCAGGCGGAGGCCGGGCAGCGATCTTTCAGCCGGCTGATGTCGGACCTGATCTCCCACCTGCGCAACCTGCTCGTGGCCCAGAGCCGACCCAGCGGGCCTTACCGGCGAGCTGAGCGCCGAAGCGGTGGCCGCGCTCGGGCGAGCAGGCCTCGCGGATCAAGGTGGAGAAACTGCTCGAGCTGATCGAGCAATTCGCCGCCGCGGAAGGGCGCATGAGCTGGGCGCCGAATCGCAGAAGATGCACTTCGAGGTCGCGGTGATCCGCGCGATGCAGACGCTCGGCCAGGCGACGCTGAGCGAGGTGCTGGAGACGCTCGGCGCCATGCGCGGCGGCCAGCCGCCGCCAGTAAGGGAAGCGCCGAAGCCGAAGGCCGCGCCTGCCCGCGCCGCGCGGCCGGCGCCCGAGAAGCCGGTGGCGAAAGTGGCGGAGGAACCTAACGCGGAACCCGAAACGCGGAACGCGGAACGAGCGGAGCCCCACGCGGAATCCGAAACGCGAAACGCGGAACCCGCAACTGCCCGGGCGAAGGAAACCCCTCCGGCCCCCGAGCCCACCGCCGACCTCAACGCCGCGCTCGCCGCAGCCGCCGACGCCACGCCCGTTTTCGAAGCGGCGCCTTCGCCTGTCGTGGAGGCCGCCACCGCGGAGATGAACCCCGAGCAGCTCTGGGCCCGCCTCGTGCAGGAAGTCCGCAGCCGCCGCCCTCTCATCAAGATGTGGTTGGAGATTGGCCGGCTGGAGCGGCTGGAGGGCGGCGCGGCGGTGCTCAGTTTTCCAAAGGAGCAGTCGCTCGCCGCGGATTCGATCCAGCAGCCGAGTCACCGCAAGTTTCTCGAGGAAGTGCTGACCGAGATCGCGGGCAGCCCGCTTTCGCTGAAGATCGATATCCGCGCGCCCGTGCCGGTGAGCGCGGCGTTGGAGCCGCTGAAAGCGCCGGTCGATCCCACCGCCGATTTTCGCAACGATCCCCTGATCCAGAAAGCCCTCGAACTTTTCAAAGCCGAAATCCAACCCGCCTAGCCCTACCTTTCCACTCGCCATGAATATCAAGAAGATGATGCAGCAAGCGCAGAAGATGCAGGAGCAAATGTTGCAGGCCCAGGAAGGCCTCGCGGAGAAGGAGGTCACCGCCACCGCCGGCGGCGGCAAGGTGACCGTGGTCGCCAACGGCGCCGGCGACGTGATCTCGATCAAAATCGACAAATCGGTGGTCGATCCCGAGGACGTGGAGATGCTCGAGGACCTCATCCTCACCGGCGTGAAGAAGGCCATCGAGGAAGGCAAAGCCATGGCGCAGACCGAGATGGGCAAGCTCACGCAGGGAATGGGCCTGCCGCCCGGGCTGGGGTTCTAGCTCACTGCCGCGAGCCGCTTCTTCTCCAGCGCCGCCTCGATCTTCCCGAGCGGCAAACAATTCACCACATCCTCCCGGGTGAGCCAGCCTTTGCGGGCGGCGCCGATGCCGAAGTGCAGGTTTTGCAGGGCGCCGATGCTGTGGGCGTCGGGATTGATGGAGCATTTGACCCCTTTTTCGCGGGCGAGCGGCCACCAGCGCCAATCCATGTCGAGCCGCTTGGGGCTGCAGTTGAGCTCGATGAAGGTGCCAGTGGCGGCGGCGGCTTCGATCACGGCGGGAACATCGACCTGGTACCCTTCGCGGGTGAGCAGGAGCCGCCCGGTGAGGTGGCCGAGGAAGGTGATGTGCGGATTCGAGATGGCGCGGACGATGCGCGCGGTCATCTCGGCCGCGGGGAGATTGAAGACGGCGTGCACGGAGGCGACGACGTAATCGAGCTGGGCGAGGATTTCGTCGGGGAAGTCGAGCGTGCCATCCTTGAGGATATCGCACTCGACGCCCGCGAAGAGGCGGAAGGCCCCGCCGAAGGTCTCATTCATCGCGCGGATTTCCTCCATCTGCCGGAGAAGCTGCTCGGGCGAGAGGCCGTGCGCCTGGAAGGAGCTGCGGGAGTGGTCGGCGATGCCAAGGTATTGCAAGCCGAGCTCCTGGGCGGCGACGGCCATCTCCGCCAGGGTGTTGCGGCCGTCGCTGGCGGTGGTGTGATTGTGAAAAGTGCCGCGCAGGTTTTCGATCTGCACGAGGCGGGGGAGCGTGTGCTTCTCGGCGGCGGCGATTTCGCCGCGGTCTTCGCGCAGCTCGGGCTCGATGTAGTCGAGGCCGAGCGCGCGGTGCAGCTCGTGCTCGGTCACGATCGCGGGAATCGGCTCGGGCGTTTTCTTGGCCTTGGGCTCGGGGGCGAGGCGGTACTCGTTCAGCGTCCAGCCTCGCGAGAGCGCGCGATTGCGGATGGCGATATTGTGCTCCTTCGAGCCGGTGAAATAGGCGAGCGCGAAGGGAAATTGCTCGTTGGTCACGACGCGCAGATCGGCCTGGATGCCATTCTTCAGCCGCACGCTCGATTTGGTCGGCCCGTGCGCGATCACAGACTCCACCAGCGGGTGTTTGACGAAGTACTCGGAGACCTCCGCTGGCGCGCGTGTCGCGACGATGTAATCGAGGTCACGCACGATTTCCTTCCGCCGCCGGTAAGAGCCGGCGATCCCGGCCTGGCTCACCTCGGGCAGCTCGCGCAGCTCCGCGAGCAGCAGCTCGGCGCCGGCGGCGATGTCGCCGAGGCGGAAGGAGCCGGCGTGCTTGGCGCGATCCTCCATCGCCTTGAGGACATTGGCCGCGGTCTTGGCGCCGAAGCCGGGGAGCTCGGCGATGCGTCCATCGCGGCAGGCGGCCTCCAGCTCGGCGAGCGAGGTGACGCCCAGCTTTTCCCACACCGCGCGGATCTTCTTAGGCCCGAGCCCCTGCAAATCGAACAGCTCGAAAAGCGTCGGCGGAAACTCGGCCTTCAGCCGCGTGTAATACTCGATCTCGCCGGTGCCGACCATCTCGCCGATCTTCTCGGCGATGGCTTTGCCGATCCCGGGAATTTCCTCGAGCCGGGCCTCGGCGACGGTGGCGTGAAAGTTGCCCGTGAAGGTCTCGAGCGCGCGGGCGGCGTTGGTGTAGGCGCGGACTTTGAAGACGTTTTCGCCCTTGAATTCGAGCAGTTGCGCCACGCATTCGAGGCGGTCGACGACATCTTCCTTGGTGACTTGGGACATGGGAGCTGGGGGAGCGAACAGAGGGAATGTATGGAGGGATGCGCCGCTGTCACGCGGGTAGCGCAGGCTTCCCAGCCTGCCGTATCGCCGACTTCCAGCCGGCCGTAGCGCAGGCTTCCCAGCCTGCCGTATCGCTGGCTTCCAGCCGGCCTCATGTGCGGATTACCAAATCCGCGTTCCAGAAGACCGGGAGTCTGCACTGCGATGCTTCCGCCGTTACCCAATCTTCACGCGCGTCACACGATCGTCACATGCGTTTTCGCCCGAGCTCTGGCACGATGGCAGCGCAGGCTCCCCGCCTTTTTTTGATGCCCGATATTATTCCCAAGCGCTACCGCACCGGCTGGATCTCCGATGTTCACCTCGGGACGCGGGGTGCGCAGGCGGAGGCGCTGCTGGGTTTTCTACGCGAGTACGAGTTCGAGACGCTCTATGTGGTGGGCGATCTGATCGATGTCTGGTCGCTGCGGCGCGGGATCTATTGGCCGCAGGCGCACAACGACGTGATCCAGAAGCTGCTGCGCGCGGGCCGCAAAGGGACGCGGGTGATTTACATCCCCGGCAATCACGACGAATTCGTGGCGGGCTTTTTGGGGGATTTCGGGAATATTTCGGTGCAGTCGCGAGCGCTGCACGAGACCGCCGATGGGCGCTCGATGCTGGTGATCCACGGGCACGAGCTGGATACGGTGGTGCAAAACATGAAGTGGCTCGCGCTGCTGGGCGACATCGGTTACCAGATGCTGCTGAAGCTGAATGGGCCGGTCAATTTCCTGCGCCGGCTCTTCGGGCTGCACTACTGGTCGCTCAGCGCGGCGGTAAAACGGAGCGTGAAGAACGCGGTGAATTTCATCTCGAAGTTCGAGGAGGCGATCGTGCGCTATTCCCGCGAAGACCGGGTACACGCGGTGCTGTGCGGGCACATCCATTCCCCGGCGATCCGCGAGGAGGGCGAGGTGGCGTATTACAACTGCGGCGATTGGGTGGAAAGCTGCTCGGCGCTGGTGGAGGATTTCGACGGGCGCCTCCACTTGGTGTTTCGCACGCCCGCGAAGATTTCGGTGGCGCCCCTCCCCGCGCCGGCCCTCGAGGTGGCGGCGTGAGGCACTGAACACCGGCTTCAGATCACCATCGGCTCCACCGCCGGAAACTGAATGCGGGCGATTTTCTCCGCCATGTCGTGGCGGGTGGCGAAGCCCATTTCCACGGTGGCAATGCGGCTGAGTCGCGCCTGGAAGCCGCTCATCGGGCCGAGCGGGCGGCCATCGACGAAGGCGGAGATGGGCCGCTTTTCGCCGCCGACCGAGCGCAGCAGCACCGCAGCTTCGGGCGCGAGGAGGGCGCTTTTCCAGCCGGGCGGACTCATGACGTTGGAGCCGACGAGCATCCAGCCGGGCGTATCGGCGAGCAGCGGGGCGACGCCCATGGAGCGCGCGTAGGCGGTGGTGCCGGCGGCGGTGCAAACGAGCACGCCATCGGCGACGAGCTTCGGGATGCGCACCTGGTTGTTGACGGAAACTTCCACCCACGCGGATTGGCTCGTACTGCGCTCGATCCAGGCGTCGTTGAAGGCAAGCTCGCTGCTGCGCTGGCCATCGATGCCCTCCACTTCGATGTAGAGCATCGGCATCAGGCGCACGATCAGCTCGGTCTGGGTGAGGTTGTCGGCGAGGAGCGCCTCAGGCTCGTTCAACAGAAAGCCGAGGTGGCCCTGGTTCACCCCGAGGAAGGGGATGCGCCGGCGCCAATGCTGGCGAATGGCGTGGAGCATGGTGCCGTCGCCGCCGAGCACAAGCACGCAGTTCGGGTTCTCTTTGTCCTCCCAGTGGCGGTACGCCCGGGCCAGCGCCGTGGCGCGGGTGTTGCGCTCGTCGGCCACGATCTGCAGGCGCGGCTGCTCCACCTGCCAGCGCGTGCGGCGCGCGGGGATGCGGCCGCGGTAAAGGCCGTACCGCGCGATGTAATCGGCCACTTCTTTCGGTACCAGGCCATCGTACGGCTCGCGATTGTAGATGCGGTCGCGGATTTCATTGCTCGCGCCGGAGGTGGGCTGATCGAGTTGCACCACGATGGATTTCGGCGGCGTCTCGTCGGCGCTGAGCTCGAAGCCGTGGCGCGCCACCACGCAGAACTGCAAGTCGCGCCACATCTCGTGGCCGCGCACCCAGGAGCTGCGAATGGCCATCGGGCCGGTGCACAAATCCGAGCCGACCACGTGCCAGACTTCGCCGAGATGGCCGTAGCGCTCCTCGAACAGATCGTTGGTGGTGAAGCTCGCCAGCTCGAGATCGAAGAGGTCCACCTCCACTTTCGGCACGCCGCGGAAGGCAATATCCGTGAGCGCCGCGCGGTGCCACGGCTCGACGTCGTTCACGGTCTGCTTGTCCGGCCGCGGCCCGCACGGGAGCACGATGATCTTATCAAAATGCGGCACGAGCGCCTCGGCCACCTGCCGGTGGTGCGTGCCCGGAGGATTGAAGCTGCCGCCGAAGATGGCCACTTTGGAGCGCATGGTTGCGGCTGGCTATAGCAGAGGGGGTGGAGCGGTGGAAAGGCCGGGGAAACGCGGGTCGGCAGCCACGCCTTCAACCGCTCGGCGGCGCCCCTGGCTTCCGCGCCAATATCGTCCAGCCCAGCGTGAGATTCGCATTGCAGCGCGCCCGATCCAACGCCAGCGCCGACGCATTCCAAAACCGCCGCATCCAGGCAAAACGCAAGTAGTGCGAGAGCACATGCATCGCCACCTGCGCGAGAAAAACCCACACGCCGCCCCGCGGCCAAAGCTCTTCCACCTCGAAGCCCGCGCTCCGCGCCAGGTGCAGCAGACCGCAGCGCGGGTAGCGGTAGAAATCGAACGGCTCCTCGTGCGGCGGCCAGTAGAGCGGCGTGGTGAGCAGCACCGCGCCGCCCGGCCGGAGCACGCGATGAAACTCGCGCCAGACCGCCAGCGGATCGGGCACATGCTCGAGCACCTCCGTGCAAAGCACCGCGTCGAAACTGCCATCCGGCACCGGAATCCGGTCCGCCGGGCATGCGAAATCCACGTCTCCCCGCGCCGCGTCGAAATCGCACGCCACGATCTTCGGCAGATGCCCGAAATACCGCCGGTAAGGCTGCTGCCCGCATCCCACATCGATCATCGTTCCGCTCAGCCGCGGGGCCAGGGCGGCGATGCTCCGCTCGATCAGGTGCGTGGCCAGATAGCCATGATCGGCGCGATCCGCCCACGCTTGCTCCGCGGGCGCCGCGGCATACAGCGCGCGCAGGCTCTCGCGCAGCTCGGCCAGCGAAAAGCTTTTCATGCCGCCACCAGGCTATCCAGGTGCTCCCGCGCGTGGATGATCTCGGCGGTCACTTCCGCCGCCGTCGGGAGAATGGGCCGCCCGCGCGGCGTCGGATGCATGAAGATTTCCGTCGGCCCGGTAAACCCGATCTCGCGCAAAGACCGCAGCAGCGGCGCGAAATCGAGCGGTCCGCGTCCAGGAAGCTGTTGCAGCGCCTCCTGCGCCGGCATCGCTTTCGTGGATCCTTGGCCGCGCTCCCACGCATAGAAAAGCGCCAGCTTTGGGCCGATGTCGCGCAGCAGTTGCGCCAGCATCGCGGGCTGCTGCGGCAGATGATATGGCGCAAAGGCGATCCCCACGCCCGCCGGCGCCACCTCGGCCAGCCGGCGCAGCGAATCCGGGCTCTGGATCAGCGCCCGCGCGTGATTCTCAATCGCGAGGGTGATCCCCGCCGCCACCGCCTTGGCGGCAATCGGTTTCAGCTTTTCGGCAAACTTTGCGATCTCCGCTTTCTGCTCGTCGCCGCTCGCCTTCGCATTCCCCGCGGAGCCGGTGACGATGATCTTGCCGCCCAGCTTTCGCACCACCTCGATCTCCGGCTCGATCCGCAGCGGCCCGCGGTCATAGCGTGTCGTGCCGCCCAGCGTCAGCCCATGCTCGCTCAGCATCGCCGCAAACTTCTCGTGCCCGATCGCCTCGATCTCCTCCCGCTGGGCGCCGTGCACCTTCGGCCAAAGATCGATGGCGGTGGCGCCGGTCTTCTTCACCTCCGGCAAAATCTCCGCGAGCGGCAACTGCCCGTACATCGCGGAGGCCAGCACGTAATTCAGCCGGAAACCCGGCGCGCCGAGCCCCGTCGCCGCCGTGGCAGCCGCAGCGGCGAGGCTCTTGAGGAAAGTGCGGCGGCGCATCGGGGGATTGCGGCGGCTGGGGCGGAGTAAAGCCCCTCGAGGAGGGCTACTTCAGCAGCGTCACCGTCGGCCACGCGCCTTTGCCGCCCATGCGCAGCAGGTGCGGATTGGCCTTGGAGAGCACCTTGATATTGCGCGCTTCGAGCCCTTCCTTGCGGATGTTCAAGGTCTTCTCCGGCGCGGCGGCGAGCAGCTCCTTCAGCTCCGAGAGCGGGATCGAGCGGCCGGAAGGGCCGGGCCGGCGCCCGCGGGTCTTGGGCTCCTGCGGCTTGCCGGTGATCTCCGCGAGCTCCGCGTCCACCGCGGCGAGCTGCTGCGTGAGGGAGTTGCGCTTCTCCATGAGCTCGGAGACGGCGGACTGCTTGAGAGATTCGATTTCCGCGTTGAGCGCGGCGATACGGTCGAGTGACGTGCTAATTTTGGCCATGAATGGTCGGCGAGAATACGGAGCGTTGTTCGATAGTCAATCGGCAGACATTAAAAACGCAAAGCCTTGTGCAATCCCCCCGCCGCTGGTAGCACGATTTCCCCGCAATTTTCCCCATGAGCAGCAACAACATCGAATCCCACCTCGTCGAAAACCGCGTCTTCAAGCCGTCGAAGGACTTCTCGAAAAAAGCCCGCATCCAGAGCATGGCGCAGTACCAGGCGCTGTGGGAGGAATCGGTGAAGAAGCCGGAGAAGTTCTGGGCGCGCGAAGCCGCGGAGCTGGTCTGGCAGAAGAAGTGGACGAAAGGTGCTCGAGTGGAAGGCGCCGTTCGCGAAGTGGTTCGTCGGCGGCAAGCTGAACGTCTCGCGAGAACTGCCTCGACCGGCATCTCGGCACCGCGCGCGCAAGAACAAGGCGGCGATCATCTGGGAAGGCGAGCCGGGCGAGAAGCGCGTGCTCACCTACCAGCAGCTCCATCGCGAGGTCTGCCGCTTCGCCAACGTGCTCAAGCGCAACAAGATCAAGAAGGGCGACCGCGTGATCATCTACATGCCGATGGTCCCGGAGGCGGCGATCGCCATGCTCGCCTGCGCGCGGCTCGGCGCCATGCACTCGGTGGTCTTCGGCGGCTTCAGCGCGGAGTCGATCAAGGATCGCATCGCGGATTGCGGCGCGGTCGCTGGTCATCACCGCGGATGGCGGCTATCGCCGCGGCAGCGATCGTGCCGCTGAAGAAGAACGTGGATGACGCGCTGAAGGACGGCGACGCACCCGGTCAAGCACGTCATCGTCTTCCGCCGCGCCGGCAACGACATCCACATCGAGGAAGGCCGCGACGTCTGGTGGCATCGCGAGCTCGAGTACGTCGATGCGAACTGCCCCGCCGGTGCCGCTCGATAGCGAGCACCCGCTCTTCATCCTCTACACCAGCGGCTCCACCGGAAAGCCGAAGGGCATCCTGCACACCACCGCCGGCTACCTGCTCGGCGCCTACATCACCTGCAAGTACGTCTTCGATCTGCGCGACGAGGACGTCTACTGGTGCACCGCCGACATCGGCTGGGTCACCGGCCACAGCTACGTCGTCTACGGCCCGCTCGCCAATGGGCGCCACGTCGCTGATGTACGAAGGCGCGCCGAACTGGCCGGACAACGGCCGCTTCTGGAAGATCATCGAGGACTACGGCGTCACCGATCCTCTACACCGCGCCGACGGCCATCCGCGCGTTCATCAAGTGGGGCGACGAGTGGCCGAAGAAGCACGATCTCTCCTCGCTGCGCCTGCTCGGCACCGTCGGCGAGCCGATCAATCCCGAAGCGTGGATGTGGTATCACAAGCTCATCGGCGGCGGACGCTGCCCGATCGTCGATACCTGGTGGCAGACCGAAACCGGCGGCCTCATGATCACGCCGCTGCCCGGCGCGACGCCGACCAAGCCCGGCACCGCGACGCTGCCGTTCTTCGGCGTCGATGCGGCGGTCGTCGATGACGACGGCAAGGAAGTGCCGCCGAACGTCGGCGGCAAGCTCGTCATCCGCAAGCCGTGGCCGTCCATGCTGCGCACCATCTGGGGCGACAAGGAGCGCTACAAGGAGACCTACTGGAGCGAGGTCAAAGGCATGCTACTTCGCCGGCGACGGCGCCCGCCGCGACAAGGACGGCTACTTCTGGATCGTGGGCCGCATCGACGACGTGCTCAACGTCGCCGGCCACCGCCTCGGCACCGCGGAAGTCGAGAGCGCGCTCGTCTCGCACCCGGCCGTGGCCGAAGCCGCGGTGGTCGGCCGGCCGGATGAGCTGAAGGGCCAGGCCGTCGTCTGTTTCGTCACGGTGAAGGCCGGCGTGAAGGCCGACGCCGGAGCTCGCGCGAGGAGCTGAAGAAGCACGTCGCGCACGGTGATCGGCCCGGTCGCCACGCCCGACGACATCCGCTTCGCCGACGCGCTGCCGAAGACGCGCTCCGGCAAGATCATGCGCCGCCTGCTCAAGCAAATCGCGGCCGGCAGGCGAGGTCACGGGCGACACCACCACGCTCGAAGATTTCAGCATCCTCGCCAAGCTGGGCAAATCGGAAGGCTGACCATTTTCCCCGCGCGCCCGCTTCCCGCGGAAGACAGCGGCGGCGTCTTGCGCTAGGGTCCGCTCCCGTGAATTTCTTTACTCCAGGTCTGCGCGAGTTGGGCCGCAAAGTGCGCCGGTGCACCTTGCGGCTCGCGCTCTGGCGCCGGCGCCGGCAGCTCGCGAAGGCGCAAACGGCGCTCGGCCTCCTCGGCTGGCAGCAGGCCGATTTCGATCCCGAGACCCACCGCCAGGTGGAGGCGATCAACAACGTCGAGCGCGAGCAGGGCCGCCTCATCAATGAAGCCGCCGAGCGCAGCGCCGAAATCCGCCGCCTGCGCTCCGAGCTCGAGGCGGCGAAGCGCGCGCATTATGAAGAGCACCAGCGGCTCGCCGAGGAAGAGCGCAAGCTCCGCGAGCAACGCCCCCCCTTGGAGCGAAAGCTCGCGGAAAAGCGCAAGAACGAGCCGAATTTCGAGCGCCAAATTCCCGACCTCGATCGCGAGCTGCGCGAGGTCAACAAGCTCCTCTCCGAGCTCCTCTCCGCGGACCGCCACACCCCCAAGGTGCGCCAGGAAATCACCCTCCTCCGCGAGCGGACCGTAGCCATCCCGAACGAAAAAAGCGACCTCCGCACCCAGCATTTCCGGATCGTCAACGAAATCCGCAGCCTCGAAGACGCGCTGGAGGAAAACGCCGAGGCCGCCGAAAAGCAAGCCCACCGCCTGCGCGAAGTCGATGCCGCCTGGACCGCCCGTGAGCGCGAGATGGCCAATCACCTCAAGGACCAGGAACGCGAAAAGGCCAGGACCGAGAAGCGCATCGCCGAGCTGGAGTCTGCCAAATCGAACCCTTACCAGCAAATCGGCCGGGTCCTCGCGATCGCCAACGTCGCCCCGATGAACCAGCCCGACGCGCTCGAAAGGGTGAAAGAGCTGGAGCACGAGCTCGGCGAAACCGAGCAGGAGCTGCTCGAATCGCAGGCCCTCAGCGGCCGGGAAAACGCCGAGGAGCTGAAGAAATCGTATTGGGTGCTGGGGGCGGCCGGCGGCGGCTTCGCGCTGGTGCTGTTCGCCGCGCTCACCTGATCGGACCGATCCGTCCGATCGGCCCGCCCGAAATCCCGTTGCGGCGCGCCCCCTCCTGAGCCATCTTCGGCGCCCCTCCCATTCGGCTAAGAACCGCCCGGCGCAGGGGTCCCTCTTTCCGGAACCGTGAGCCAGCCATCTCCCAGCCTCTCCGCCGCCGTCTTGCTCGCCTTTTGCGCTGCCGCCGCGCCCGCCTTCGGCGCCGCCCCCGTCGACTACCTTCGCGAGGTAAAGCCGATCCTTTCCACCAAGTGTTTCGTCTGCCACGGCAACGATCACAAAAAAGGCGACCTCCGTCTCGATTCGGCGCCCGCGATCATGAAAGGCGGCGACAGCGGCCCGGCGGTGATCCCCGGCAAGAGCGCCGAGAGCCTGCTCTTGCAAACGGTCCTCGGCACCGCCGAAGACATCAAGCGGATGCCGCTCAAGAAGCCGCCTCTCTCCGAAGGCGAGATCGCCATCCTGCGCAACTGGATCGATCAAGGCGCGAAGGCCCCGGCCGATGAGCGCCACTGGTCCTTCATCCCCCCCGCGCGTCCCGCGGAGCCAGCGGTGAAAGATTCCGCCTGGCCGCGCAATGCCATCGATCGTTTCATTCTCGCACGCTTGGAGCAGGAAAAGATCGCGCCCTCGCCCGAAGCCGATCGCCTCACGCTCCTGCGCCGCGCGAAGCTCGACCTGATCGGCCTCCCGCCGACCATCGACGAGACCGACGCCTTCCTCGCCGACCCGCGCCCCGATGCCTACGAGCGCGTGGTCGATCGTTTCCTCGCCTCGCCGCACTACGGCGAGCGCTGGGGCCGCCACTGGCTGGACGTCGCCCGCTACGCCGACTCCAACGGCTACAGCATCGATGCGCCGCGCTCCATCTGGAAGTACCGCGACTGGGTCATCGACGCGCTCAACCGCGACCTGCCGTTCGACCAATTCACCATCGAGCAACTCGCCGGGCGACCTGCTGCCCAACGCCACGCTCGCGCAGAAAATCGCCACCGGCTTCCACCGCAACACGCAGATCAACCAGGAGGGCGGCATCGACAAGGAACAGTTCCGCATCGAGTCGCTCTTCGACCGCGTGGCCACCACCGGCACCGTGTTGGCTCGGCCTCACCATCGGCTGCGCGCAGTGCCACGATCACAAATTCGATCCGCTCACCCAGAAGCGAATACTACCAGTCTCTTCGCCTTCTTCAACAACTGCGGACGAACCGCGATCGAGCATGGCCTCGCCCCAGGGACTGGAGCAGCGCAAGCGCGTGCGCGCACGAGATCGCCGCGCGCGAAGCCGAGCTCGCCGCCTATGTGAAGGAGCACGATGTCTGGGCCCGCATGCCGGCATGGGAGACCGCGCTCACCGACGACGCCCGCGCCAAGCTCGCCGCAGACGTCCAGGCCGGCCTGCAAATTGCCCTTCGAAAAACGCACGGCCAAGCAGAAGCTCGCCATCCTCCATGAGCACGTTCATGGCCGACGACGCCGAGTACCGCCGCCGCTCCCGGGAGATCGCCGCGCTCAAGGAGAAAGAGCCGAAACTCGACGCCGCCATCGTCCTGCGCGAAATGCCGCCAAGCCGCGCACGCACGCACCTCTTCATCAAAGGCGACTTCACGCGCCCGGCAGCGATACCGTGACCGCCGGCGTACCCAGCGGTGCTGCACCGCGCTGGCGAAGCGCACGCGCCGAACCGGCTCGACCTCGCGCATGGCTCGTCGAGCCGGAAAATCCGCTCACCGCGCGCGTGATGGTGAACCGCCTCTGGCAGCAGTATTTCGGCAGGGGCATCGTCGAGACCGAAAACGACTTCGGCACGCAGGGCATGCGCCCAGCGCATCCGGAGCTGCTCGACTGGCTCGCCACGGAGTTCATCGCGCAGAAGTGGAGCCTGAAGGCGATGCACCGCGCTGATCGTCACCTCGGCCACCTACCGGCAATCTTCGCGCGCACGGCCGGATCTCGCACATCGCCGACCCGACCAACAAGCTGCTCGCCCGGCAGAACCGCTTCCGCCTCGACGCCGAAGTCGTGCGCGATGTCGCCCTTGCCGCGAGCGGCCTGCTCGCCCCGAAAATCGGCGGCCCCAGCGTTTATCCGCCGCATGCCCGACGGCGTGATGACGCTCGGCCAGGTGAAGCGCGAATGGAAAGCCGGAGCAATGGCGAAGATCGCTACCGCCGCGGCCTCTACACGTTCTTCTTCCGCGCCACGCCGCACCCCGCGCTTGCCGTCTTCGATGCGCCGGACGGCTATCAGCACCTGCACCCGCCGCATCCGCTCGAACACGCCGCTCCAGGCGCTCACCCTGCTGAACGACAGCGCCTTCTACGAATTCGCCGAGGGCCTCGCCGCCCGCATCCTCCGCGAAGAGCCCCGACGCCGACGACCGCACCCGCCTCGAGCACGCCTTCCGCCTCTCCGTCGCCCGGCCCCCCGAACCCGCCGAGCTCGCTCGCCTGCAAGCCCTGCTCAAAGCCGAGCGCGCCGTCGATGGTCAGGGCGAAGAAGACGGCCAATCCGCCTGGACCACCATCGCCCGCGTCCTGCTGAACCTCGACGAAACCATCACGCGCGAATGAACCAACCCGCACCGTAAAGCCATGCCCTGCTCCTCCGCCTTTCCCGCCGGCGACCTGCGCTCGATCACGCGCCGCTAGTTCTTCGATCAATGCCGGCTCGGCCTCGGCTCCATCGCCCTCGCTTCGCTGCTGGGAAACCAGCGCGCCTCCGCGAGACCCGCCGCATCGTCAATCCGCTCGCGCCGAAGAAAGCCGCATCACCCCGCCAAGGCGAAGAACGTCATCTACCTCTTCATGGCGGGCGGCCCGTAGCAGCTCGAGCTGTTCGATTACAAGCCGAAGCTCGTCGAGCTGAACGGCGCAGCCGATCCCGCGAGTCCTTCATCGAAGGCAAACGCTTCGCCTTCATGGACACGCAGCCACGGCACGAATCTGCTCGGCACGCGCCGCGAGTTTCAAGCAGCACGGCCAGAGCGGCGCGTGGGTGAGCGAGCTGTTCCCGCACACCGCGAAATCGTCGACGACATCTCGCTTCGTGCAATCCTGCACCGACGAGCCTCTTCAATCACGCGCCGGCCAAGCTCTTCATGAACACCGGCTCGCGGGCAGTTCGGCCGGCCGAGCATGGGCGCGTGGGTCACCTACGGCCTCGGCAGCGAGTCGCAGGATCTGCCCGGCTTCGTCGTGCTGCAATCCGGCCCGCGCGGCCCGCGCGGCGGCGCCGTGAACTGGGGCAGCGGCTTTCTGCCCACCACTTATCAAGGCGTGCCGCTGCGCGGCAACGGCGAGCCGATCCTCAACCTCACCACGCCCGACGGCATCAGCGCCGACGCGGCAGCGGCAGCACCATCGACGCCATCCGCGACCTCAACCTCGCAGCGCGCTCGTCGAGACCGGCGACCCGGAAATCAACACGCGCATCGCCGCCTACGAGATGGCGTATCGCATGCAGACCAGCGCGCCGGAGCTGATCGATCTCTCGGGCGAAAGCGCAGGCCACGCTCGACCTCTACGGCGTGCGAGAAGGACAAGCCCTCCTTCGCGCGCAACTGCCTGCTCGCCCGCCGCCTCGTCGAGCGCGGCGTGCGCTTCGTGCAGCTCTATCACACCAACTGGGACAGCCACGGCGGGCCCGGCGAAAACCTCGCAGAGCGATTTCGAGAAAGTCTGCCGCGACGTCGATCAAGGCCAGGCCGCGCTCGTGCACGACCTGAAAGCCAGCGCGGCCTGCTCGACGACACGCTCGTCATCTGGGGCGGCGAATTCGGCCGCACGCCCATGGGCGAGAACCGCGACACCACCGGCCGCAACCATCACATCGACGCCTTCACCATGTGGTTCGCCGGCGGCGGCGTCAAACCCGGCATCATCATCGGCGAGACCGACGAACTCGGCTTCAACGCCGTCGAAGACCGCGTGCCACGTCCACGACCTCCACGCCACGATCCTCCACCTGCTCGGCCTCGACCACGAGCAGCTCACCTTCCGCTTCCAAGGCCGCGACTTCCGGCTCACCGATGTCCAGGGCGAGCTGATCAAGAAGCTGCTGGCCTAAGGCCCGAGACAAGTATTTCGCGCGAAGCGCTTTCGGAGTGCGGTGCGTCCCCGCACCGCTTTGGTCCGACGTCGCCCTCGGGACAATCGCCGGCAATGCGCTCAGGCACGCTGGTTCAAAGCGGCGCGAAAACGATGCGCGCTTCCCCGCCGCGCGTCCTGCTGGTAAAGCCGGTCCCATGCGTTTCCTCCTTCCTCTCCTGGCCCTAACAGCCACGGCTTTCGCCATCGATGATTACCAGCTCGGCCCCGAGTCGCAGCCGCAAGAGGGCGTGCCGAAGGGCGAGGTGAAAAAAGCGGCCTTCGAAAAGAGCACCGTTTATCCCGGCACCACCCGCGACTATTGGGTCTACATCCCCAAGCAATACGAAGCCGCGAATCCCGCGTGCCTGATGGTCTTCTGCGACGGCGGCGGCTTCGCCAAGCCCGACGGCAGCTTCCGCGTCCCCGTCGTCTTCGATAACCTCATCGCGAAAAAACAGATGCCCGTGACCATCGCCGTCATGGTGAATCCCGGCACGGTGAAAGCGAGCCTGCCCGGCGGCAAAGACCGCTCCAATCGCTCCTTCGAATACGATTCCCTCGGCGACGCCCACGCCCGCTTCCTCCTCGAAGAACTCCTCCCCGAGGCTCTCAAAGGCCTCAACGTCACCAAGGACCCCGCGGGCTGGGCCATCTGCGGCAACTCTTCCGGCGGCATCTGCGCCTTCACCGTCGCGTGGGAAAAACCGGACGCCTTCCGCAAAGTCGTCTCGCACATCGGCTCCTTCACGAATATCCGCGGCGGCTACGTCTACCCTGCGCTCATCCGCGCCAGCAAAGACAAGCCGAAGCCCCTCCGCGTCTTCCTGCAGGACGGCGCCAACGACCTCGACAATCTCCACGGCAACTGGCCGCTCGCCCACCAGGACATGGCCGCCGCCCTCAAGTTCGCCGGCTACGATTACCAATTCGTCTTCGGCGACGGCGCCCACTCCGGCAAACACGGCGCCGCCATCTTCCCCGACACCCTGAAGTGGCTCTGGCGCGACTGGCCGAAGTAGCGCCGCTCGGAGCTGCAACCTTACCCCTCCCCCAGCACTTCCTGCAGCGCCGCTCCGCACCGCTCCAATTCCTTCAGCACACCCATAAATTCCCCTCCGAAATTTACGAACAGCGCCCCCATCGCCACCAGCGTCCGCACATCCTCCACCGTCCCCGCCGGGAAACCCCAAGGCTTCCCATGCCTCGCGCACGCCGCCGCCATCCGCTCCAGCACCGCGCGCAGCTTTGGCTCCTGCAGCGAAGGCGCGCACCCGAGCCGCACCGACAAATCGCCCGGCCCCATGAACAAAATATCCACGCCTTCCACCGACGCGATTTCCTCCACGCGCTCCACCGCTTGCGGCGTCTCGATCTGCAAGATGAGCGCCGTCTCGCGATTCGCCTGCTCTAGATAATCCGCCGATCTTCCGACCCAAAACTGCGCGTCCAATCCCGAGCCATCCAGCCCGCGATCGCCGAGCGGCGGGAACTTCGCCGCCTGCACCAAATCCCGCGCGCGCTCGGGTGTATTCACCATCGGGATCATCAGCGCCGACGCCCCATCCTCCAGCACCCGCGAAAGATCGGCCTTCTCCACCGCCGACGGCCGGAACACGCAATCGATCCCCGCCAGGTGATGCCGCAGGATCATCTCGCGCTGCGCGGTGGCATCCCACGCGCGATGCTCGCCGTCCACCCAGAGGCCGTCGTAGCCGAAGTGCGCCGCCATCTGCGGCATGTAGATCAGCGGTGAGCCAGTAGAGCAAATGCGCGCCACTTTGCCGGCGCGCACCTTCGCGAGAATTTTCGAGGGGCGAAACATGGCGCGCAGTCTGCCGCAGCCGCGGGCGTTGCCAAGCCATCAACTGCTCCCCTACCCTGCCCGCGCGATGTCCCCCTTCAGCATCCTCGATTACTCCATCTTCGCCGCCTACCTCGCGCTTACCGTCGCGATCGGTTTCTGGTTCACCAAAGGCCAGCACTCGCTCAGCGAATACTTTCTCGCCGGGCAAAACATGAACCGCTTCATCGTGGCGATGACCGTCCTTGCCGCGCTCTTCTCCGGCATCAGCTACCTCGCCGGCCCGGCCGAAGTCTACCGCTCCGGGTTCGGTTTCGCGCTGGTCGTCTTTTCCTTCTTCATCGCCACGCCGTTCACCGCGCTCTACGTCCTGCCGCACTTTTACAAAAAGGGCTACTTCACCGCCTACCATTTCCTCGAGGACCGCTTCGGCCTCTCCATCCGGCTCCTCGCCTCCGGCCTCTTCATCTTCCGCGTGCTCCTCTGGCTCGGCGCGGCCACCTTTGCCCCCGCGCTCGCGCTGAAGGAAGTCACCGGCATGCCGCTCTGGTTTACCATCCTCTGCACCAGCCTCGTCACCACCGTCTATACCGTTTTCGGCGGCATGCGCGCCGTGATCTGGACCGACGTCATGCAGCTACTCGTCCTGTTCGGCGGGCAGCTTCTCATCATGATCGTCGCCGTCTCGCGCATCCCCGGCGGCCTTGGTGAAGTGTGGCAGTCCAATCTCCAGGATGGCCGCTTCGATCTCAGCTTCTCCCTCGATCCCCGCGTGCGCATCACCTTCTGGTCCGTGATCATCGGCGGCGCCATTCTCAACCTCGTGCAGATGGCCACCGACCAGGTCTCCGTGCAGCGCTACCTCACGGCCGGCAGCCTGCGCGAAGCCCAGCGCTCCCTCTGGGTAAAGCTCTGGTTTATGCTCCCCGTCTTCGTCGTCTTCTACGGCGCCGGCCTCGTCCTCTACACCTTTTACAAAGTCCACGGAGACCCGCTCGCGCTCGGCCAAATTGCCCGCGCCGATCAAATCCTCCCCTACTTCGTCGTCACGCAGCTTCCCATCGGTCTGCCGGGGCTGCTCATCGCCGCCATCTTCGCCGCCAGCATGTCCACTGTCTCTGCCGGCGTGAACTCGCTCACCTCCGCCACCCTCTGCGACTTCTACCAGCCCCTCACCCGCAACAATCCGATGAGCGAGCACGACCTCCTCGTCCGCGCCCGCTGGTACACCCTTCTCTACGGCATCCTCGTCTGTGGGCTGGCCTTCGCCATCGCCGGCATCAAGTCGAACCTCGTCGAGTCGGTGAATACCATCATCGGCCTGGTCGGCGGCCCGCTCCTTGGCCTCTTCCTCCTCGGCATCTTCACCAAATCCGTCGACACCCGCGGCGCCCTCTGCGGCTCCCTCACCGGCTTCGCCACCCTCATCGGCTTCGTCGCCCCCTCGCTCCTCTTCAATTATCCCCCGTTCGTCTCCTTCCTGTGGCTCACGGCCATCGGTTGCTTCGTCACCATCATCGTCGGCCTGACTGTGAGCCGCCTCGCGCCGCAGAAACAGCTCTCGTTGTAGGCGAGGGAACTTGGATCACGCAGAAAAGTCATCGGGGGCTGCCTGTCCCCGTTTTCCTCAAGTAAATCCTTCCCGGCGCGGTTTCCTCTGAGACGCCCCTCTCATGAACTGCCTCGCCTCGCGCACCCTGCTGCTCCTGCTTCTCGCCGGCGCTGTGTGCAATGCGGCGCCGCCTAAAACTGAGCCGCGGCCCATCCCCTGGTCCTTTCGCCCGCTGCAAGCTGCGGCCCTGCCCACGGTAAAGAACGCCGGTTGGGCGCAATCGCGCATCGACCACATCCTCCTCGCAAAAATGGAGTCTGCCGGGATCGCTCCAGCAAACCCAGCACCCGCGCGCGTCCTCATCCGCCGCCTTTTTTTCGACCTGCTCGGCCTTCCGCCGGCACCCGACGAAATGGCACGGTGGGAGCAGAAACTCGGCGCGACGCCCTCCCGCACCACCATCTCGGAACTGATCGAAACCCTCCTCGCTTCGCCGCACTACGGCGAGCGCTGGGGCCGCTACTGGCTCGATCTCGCGCGCTACACCGACAAAAATCCGGACTACCTCGAGAGCGCGAGCTCCGCCTGGCTCTATCGCGATTGGGTCGTGCGCGCGCTGAACGAGGACATGCCGTACGATGAGTTCGTCACGCGCCAGCTTGCGGTCGATCTCCTGCACGGCCCGCCGCCGGAGGAGCGGCACGCACTCGGTTTCCTCGGCCTCAGCCCCACCTATTTCAAGGAGCTGCTCCTGCCGCCGGAGATCATCAAGACCACCGTCGCCGACGAATGGGAGGAGCACGTCGACGCCATTGGCCGCACCTTTCTCGGCCTCACCGTCGCCTGCGCCCGCTGCCACGATCACAAATCCGATCCGATCACCACGCAGGATTACTACGGCCTGGCCGGCGTCTTCGCGAGCGTGCGCATCACGGAGGTTCCCGCCATCGATGCGAGACTCTGGGCGCCCGTCGCCGTCGCGCGCGGCGAAGTGAAGAAGCTCGAGAAAGAGCGCGATGAGCTGAAAAAGAAAAAGCCCGCGCCGCCCGATCTCGCGGCGCAGATCGCGGCGCTCAACGCCAAAGCCGAGGCGATCAAAGACCGCACCCCGCACTACCGCGTGCCGCTCGCCAACGGCGTGGAGGATGCCGCGCTGCACGTGATTTCCGCCGGCGAGGGCAAAGGCACCAAGCTCGATTATCGCCCCGGCATGGCGCGCGACCTCGAAGTGCAAAAGCGCGGCAACCCGAACCAGACCGGCGAGCTCGTGAAGCGCCGTTTTCTCTCCGCCTTCCCCTCGAAGGATGGCCGCCCGCGCGAATTCACGCAGGGGAGCGGCCGCCTCGAGTTGGCGCGCGCCATTTTGGAAGACGCCGCCCCGCTCGCCGCGCGCGTTATCGTCAATCGCGTCTGGCAGCAGCACTTCGGGCGCGGCCTCGTCGCCACCCTCAGCGAATTCGGCGCGCAAGGCGAAGCGCCCACGCATCCCGCGCTGCTCGACGATCTCGCCGCCCGCTTCATCGCCCATCATTGGTCGCTGAAATGGCTCCATCGCGAAATCCTCCTCTCCGCCGCCTGGCAGCAGGATTCCCGCGCTCCGGAATCCGAGCGCGCCGATCCCGAAAATCGCCTTTTCGCGCGCATGGCGCGCCGCCGCCTCGATATCGAGCCGTGGCGCGATGCCATGCTCGCCGCCTCCGGCCTCCTCGACCGCAAACTGTCCGGCCCCTCCGAGCCGCTGAGCTCCGACAAAAACCATCGCCGCACCCTCTACGGCACCGTCTATCGCGACGAAATCGATCCCATGCTGCGGATCAACGATTTCCCCGAGGCCAGCGCGCACAGCCCCGCACGCCAGGAGACTTCGACGCCGCTCCAGATGCTCTTCGCCCTCAATAGCAGCTTTCTCCAGCAGCAAGCCGACGCCCTCGCGAAGCGCGTCGAAAACCCCTGTGCGAGTCTCGAAGAGCGAGTCCAGCGCGCCTATTCCCTCACCTTCCAGCGGACACCCACCGAAAAAGATCTCGCTCTTGCGCGCCGCTTTTTCCAAGCCCGCGAAAACGACCCCGCCGCGTGGTCCGAGTACGCCCATGCCCTCCTCGCCAGCAACGAAATGCTCTTCCTCGATTAGCCGTGTTTTCCCCGCTCCACCTCTCTCGCCGCGAAGCCCTCGCCCGCCTCGGCGGCGGCCTCGGCCTGCTCGGTCTCGCGAGCACCCTGCGCGCCGCGGGTGAAATCGCGCCCGCGCCGGTCGGTCTTCCGCATTTCCCGCCCAAGGCCAAACGCGTCATCCACCTCTTCATGAACGGCGGCCCCTTCGGCCCCGATTTCTTCGACCCGAAACCTGCCCTCACGAAGTTCGCCGGCCAGCGCCCCGCGGGCGCCGATCTGCGCACGGAGCGCCCCACCGGCGGCCTGCTCGCTTCGCCCTACGCCTTCTCCCGCCGGGGCGCCAGCGGCCTCGAGATGAGCGAGCTCCTGCCCCTCACCGCGCAGCACGCCGACGACCTCTGCGTCCTGCGCTCCTGCCACACCGACAACCCGAACCACGGCCCCGCGCTCCTCCTCATGAACAACGGCACCATGACCGAGCGCGTCCCGAGCATGGGCGCCTGGTGCTCGTACGGCCTCGGCGTGGAAAACGAAAATCTGCCCGCCTACGTGGTCCTCTGCCCCGGCCGCCCCGTGCGCTTTTCCATCCTTTGGAACAGCGCCTTCCTCCCCGCGAAACACCAGGGCGTCTACATCAACCATTCCAATCCCGACCCGAAACAGCTCATCCCCTGGCTGCACAACGCCCGGCTCGGCCAGGAAGGCCAGCGGCGCCAGCTCGACCTGCTCAACGACCTCAACCGCGAGCATCTCGCCGCGCGCGGCGGAGTCGATCAAGCGCTCACCGGCCGCGTCGAAGCCATGGAGACCGCCTTCCGCATGCAGTTCGCCGCCACCGATGCCTTCGACCTCGCGCGCGAGCCGCAGTCCGTGCGCGACGCCTACGGCAAAAGCCACTTCGCCAATGGCTGCCTCCTCGCCCGCCGCCTCTGCGAGCGCGGCGTCCGCTTCGTCCAGCTCTACTACGGCAACGGCCAGCCTTGGGACACCCACTCCAAACACGACGAGCAAACGCAAAAGCTCGCGATGAGCATCGACCGTCCTGTCGCCGCCCTCCTCGCCGATCTCAAGCAGCGCGGCCTGCTCGAAGACACCCTCGTCGTTTGGGGTGGCGAATTCGGCCGCACCCCCGTCAGCGAAAACGGCAACGGCCGCGATCACAATCCGCACGGCTTCACCGTCTGGATGGCCGGCGGCGGCGTCCGCGGCGGCCTGGCCTACGGCGCCACCGACGAATTCGGCTTCCGCGCCGTCGAAAACAAAATGCACGTCCACGACTTGCACGCCACCATCCTGCACCTCCTCGGCCTCGATCACGAGCGCCTCACCTTCCGCTACGCCGGCCGCGACTACCGGCTGACTGATGTGGCCGGGCATGTGCCGCGGGAGATTCTGGCGTAGAAAAAAAGGTCACCCTGCGCCCCAATCCATTCCTCTCCCTTCGCCGATTCCCTCCTCGCTCGCCGGAAAGCCTCCCGGCCCCGAAGGGGCCCAAACACGAGTAGCCGTGGGTGAAACCCACGGACTTATGGGAGGAACGATCGACCCCGAAGGGCGTCGAATCCAGCACTGCCTAAACTAACCAGCCCTCCGATCTCGCGAAAGTTCCTCCTCGCATCACGCACTTACCGCCGGCTTCGATGAAGCCAGCTCCCGCCTTCCTGCCAGCAGCGCTGCGGCGGCCATCCCAAACCCAAGCCCGGACGTGAATAACGTGGTCCGCATGCCGATGACGTCGATCAGCCACGAAATCAGCAGCCCGGAAAAGGGCAACAGCCCGAAAAACGAGAGCGCCGCCACCGCCGAAATCCGCCCGCGCAGCTCGTTCGGTGCGCGTTCCTGGATCACGATATTCGCCAGGCTGAAGCACGTCGAAAGCCCTATCAGCATCGGGATCAGCGCCGCGACCGCGAATCCGAACGACTTCGCGCCGGCGAGCCCGCTCATCCCTGCCACCACCAGCGCTGCGCCGCACTTGATCGCGAACGCGCGGGACCCGCGCGGCACACTCAGCACCCCGAGCGAGCCGATGAGCGAGCCGATCCCCGTGCAAGCGATCAGCAGGCCCATCTGGTCCGGCCCGAGCCCGAGCGTTACCCGCGCGTAAACCGGCATGGTGATCACCACGAATGGCGACGCGAACACCGTCGCCGCCGCAATCATCAGCACCATCGCCAGCGTCGGCGCATCCGCCCGCACATATTTGAATCCTTCGCTGATCTTGCCGCGGCGCTTCTCCTCCTCCGCCGCCGTCCCGGCGGGCCGGCGGGGAATGGTCAGCAGCGCCCCGCCCAGCGCGAGAAACGAAAACGCATTCGCAAAATACGCCGCCGCCACGCCCAGCGTGCTCACCAGGAATCCCCCCACCGCCGGCCCCACCAGCCGCGTCGCGTGAAAAATCGAGCGGTCGATCGCGATCGCCTCCGCCATCTCTTTCGGCGGCACCAGCTCCGGCACGAACGCCGACACCGCCGGCACCTCGAACGCCGCCGCGATTCCCAGCACCACCGCCGCCACGAAGACATGCCAGATCGCGATCTGGTTCGAGTACACCAGCCACCCAATGGCCACCGCGGAGATGATCTGCGTCACCAGCGCCGCGTGCAGGATTAACCGCTTATCATAGCGGTCCGCCAGGCTCCCGCCCGCCAGCGTGAGCAAGAGCATCGGCATCCCCGCCGCGAAATGGATCGCCCCGAGCACCATCGCGCTCTTGGTCAGCGAAGTGAGCACCCAACCTTGCGCAAACGTCTGCATCCACGTCCCGATCATCGAGATCGTCTCCCCCGCCGAATACCGCGCAAACGCGCCATGGCGAAGTGGTGAGAGAGCCTGCGGGAGCTTCATTCGGGGGCCGGCACTCTCGGGGCGCTCGGTGGAGCTGTCCAGCGCCGGGGGCATCCCAGCCATCACCAGCCTTTCCAGCCCTGGCTTACTGCCTTACTGCCTTACTGCCTTACTGCCTTACTCGGCTTACTGATCCTCTCCGCATGACCCCCGCCACCCCCCTGCGCGACCTCTCCGCCATCCCGCCCGCGCGGGTCCGGCAGCTCGAGCGCGCGGGCCTGAGCACCGTCGGCGATCTGGTCCTGCACTACCCGCGCCGGTGGGAAGATCGCCGGCAGTTCGATCATTTTCCCCGCCATGCCAGCGCCCAGCCGGTCTGCGTCTGCGGCACGGTGACCAAGGCCTCCACCAAGCGCCTCCGCGGCCGGATGCGCATCTTCGAGGCGGTGCTTGAGGAAGACGGCGCGCACGCCCTCAGCGGCCACCTCACCTGCCGCTGGTTCAATCAGTTCTGGGTGGAAAAGGTCGTCGCCGTCGGCCAGCGCCTCATCGTTTACGGCAAGCCCAAGCTCAAGGCGTCACAGATCATCCTCGATCATCCGGAGCTGGAAGTGCTGGAGGACGAAGACGCCGGCTCGCTGCACATGCGCCGCATCGTCCCGATCCATCGTGTCACCGAAGGCCTCACCCCGCGACAGGTCCGCCAGCTCATCTGGGACGTCCTCCAGCGCCTCCCCGAAAAAGAGCTGCCCAACCTCATCCCCCCGCAGCTCGATGCCCAATCGCGCGCGCACGCCCTGCGGCAAATCCATTTCCCCGATTCCGACGAAACCCTCCAGCAAGCGCGCCGGCACCTCGTCCTCACCGAATTCTTCGCGCTCCAGCTCGCGGTGGCCTCGCAGCGCACCGCGCATTTCGCCCAGCCGGGCCGGGCCTTGCGCGCGGCGGGCGAGCTGATGGCGCGCCTGCACGCCGCCCTCCCCTTCCCGCTCACCGGCGCGCAGACCCGCACCATCGCGGAGATCCGGCGCGACCTGGCTAGCGAGCGGCCGATGAACCGCCTCCTGCACGGCGAGGTTGGCTCCGGCAAAACCATCGTCGCGCTCTCCGCCATGCTCCTCTGCGTGGAAGCCGGCTACCAGGCCGCGCTCATGGCCCCCACGCAGATCCTCGCCGAGCAGCACTACCTCAATTTCAAGCGCCTGCTCGAGCCGCTCGGCATCAACCTCGCCCTCCGCACCGGCTCGCGCAAAGAAGAGACCGCGCTCCCGCTCTTCGATACCGCCGGCGGCCGGATGCCCGAGCGCGCGCACGGCGCGCAAATCCTGGTCGGCACCCACGCCCTGCTCTACGAAGGCGCCGGCATCGAAAACCTCGGCCTCGCCGTCATCGACGAGCAGCACAAATTCGGTGTGCTCCAGCGCGCCCGCCTGCGCGAGCAAGGCCGGGGCCTCACGCCCGATGTGCTCGTGATGACCGCCACGCCCATCCCGCGCACCCTCACCATGACCATCTACGGCGATCTCGATGTCTCGGTGCTCGACGAAGTCCCGCCCGGCCGCGGCAAGATCATCACCGCCGCCCGCGCAGGAGAGAAGCTCGCCGAGGCTGCAAAGTTCCTCCGCGAGCACCTCGAGAAAGGCCGCCAGGCCTACATCGTCTATCCGCTCATCGATGAATCCGAAAAGCTGGAGGCAAAGGCCGCCGCCGCGGAGTTCAAGAAATGGTGCGAGCTGCTCAAGCCGATGCGTTGCGAGCTGCTCCACGGTCGCATCCCGGCCGATGAGAAAGAGGCGATCATGGGCCGTTTCCGCCGCGGCGAAGCGCAGGCGCTCATCGCCACCACGGTCATCGAAGTCGGCATCGATGTGCCCAATGCGAGCCTCATGCTCATCGAAAACGCCGAGCGCTTCGGCCTCGCGCAATTGCACCAGCTCCGGGGCCGCATCGGCCGCGGCGAGCACAAAAGCTACTGCATCCTCTTCACGGACGCCGCCGAGCCCGAGGCCATGGAGCGCCTCAAGATGCTCGAAACCACCACCGACGGCTTCGCCATCGCCGAGGCCGATCTCGAGCTGCGCGGCCCCGGCGATCTCCTCGGCACCGCCCAAACCTCCGAGACCGGCGGCACCCCCGTAAAGCTCGGCAACGTCGTCCGCGACGTCGAATGGATGCAAAGAGCCCGCGCCGCCGCCACCCTCCTCATCGAGCGCGACCCACACCTTTCCGAGCCCGCGCACCGCCGCTACAAAGACCTGCTCGCTACCATGGGCGGCGTAGAGCTCTCCCAGGTAAGCTGATCGCCGATGTAACCATCCCATTCCCCACCACGTCTCCCCCTTGAACCCCGCCCCCTCATGAATCTCGCCGACGTCTTCACCTTCCTCTTTGTCATCCTCGGCTTCGTCATCGTCTACGTGGCCTACTGGCTCATGTCCGCGGGCCTCTTCCCGGGATTCACCGAGCGTGCGGCGGAGCGCATTGCGCGCGGCCCCTTGAAAATGCTGGCGCTCGGCGCGGTCACGCTCATTCCAGTCATCGTGATGGGTTTCGCCTTGAGCAGCAAAGCCAAGGGCGGCGGCGTGAAGATCGCGGCGCTTTCGCTGGTGGTGTTGCCGCTGCTCGCGGCGCTTTTCGGTTCCGCGGGCCTGGCACTGCGCATCGGCTCCGGCCTGAAATCCGGCCGCGATGAGCAGGAGCCCTGGCGCCGCGTGTTGCGCGGCGGAATCGTCCTGGCGCTCACTTTCGTGCTGCCGTTCATCGGCACCTTCGTGGTGATGCCGTACGCCTTCCTCGCCGGCTTCGGCGCCTTCCTCGCCTGCTGCTGGAACCGCCAGCCGGCCGTCGCCAGCGCGCCCGCTCCCACCTATGCGGCGCCTCCAGCGGCCGCCCCCGACCCGGCGCTCAGCTCCGCCTCCTAGCGTCCCATGTTCACCCGGCGCCAATTCCTCGTCCTCAGCTCGGGCGCGCTAGCCGCGGGCTGCGAGCCTCCCAGCGTGGAAGAGTTGCGCCGGTGGGTGGGCAAGCCAGCCGCCCCCGCGCTCGCGGAGAACTTGGGCGCCCCCGCCGGCGAGTCGTTGGATCATATTTCGCACCTGCTGAATCGCCTCACTTTCGGCCCGCGCCCTGGCGATTACGCGCGTGCGGCGGCGATGGGCGCCGAGGCCTTCATCCGCGAACAGCTCGCGCCGGAGCACATCGAAGACAATCAATCCGAGCGCCTGATCCGCCACGAATTTGAGGAGCTTGGCGACCCGGAGAGCCACCTTTTTTCGGGTCTCATGAAAAAGGACGATCCGATCTACCAGCTCTTCCCCACGATGCAGGAAAGCAGCAGCGGCCGGGTGGGCGATCTCTATGAGTTTCGCGACAAGGTGCTGCTGCAGGACCTCACCCGCGCCACGATGCTGCGCGCCGTCGTTTCGCGCCGGCAGCTTTACGAAGTGATGGTCCAGTTCTGGACCGACCACTTCAACATCGACCCCTCGAAGGGCGATTGTAAGTGGCTCAAGGCCGCCGACGACCGCGAGGTGATCCGCAAGCATGCGCTCGGGAATTTCGCCGACATGCTGCGCGCCTGCGCCCTCACGCCCGCGATGCTCTGGTATCTCGACGGCCGTGTAAACCGCCGCAAGGACGCCAGCGAAAAGCCGAACGAAAACTACGCGCGCGAGCTGATGGAGCTGCACACGCTCGGCGTCCACGGCGGCTACACGCAGCAGGACGTGATGGAAGTCGCGCGCTGCCTTACCGGCTGGACCGTGCGCGACAAAAAGAAGCTCTTCAAAGGCCGCGTAGAGTTCAAAGCGAACCTGCACGACGACGGCGCGAAAACCGTGCTCGGCGAAACCATCCCCGCCGGCGGCGGCATGCGCGATCTCGACCGCGTGCTCGAGATCCTGGTGCGGCATCCCGCCACCGCTCGTTACGTCGCCGCCAAGCTCTGCCGCCGTTTCATCGCCGATGAGCCCCCGGAGCCGGCCATCGCCGACACCGCCGCCGCCTTCACGCAGAGCGAGGGCGACATTCGCCAAACGCTCGCCGCGCTCTTCAAGACGACCGCCTTCGCCGAGGCCCGCGGTGCGAAGTTCAAGCGGCCGTTCCATTTCGTCGTCTCCGCCCTGCGCGCGCTGAACGCCCGCACGGACGCCGGCAAGCCGATCGTCGACGCCCTCCTGCGCATGGGCCACGCGCCCTTCCGCTATCCGACGCCCGACGGCTACCCGGAGGAAGCCAGCCACTGGACCGGCACGCTGCTCTGGCGCTGGAATTTCGCCGTCGCGCTCACGCAAAACAAACTGAAGGGCACGCGCTGAAAACCGACGACCTCGCTAAGGCCCTCGGCGGCGACGAAGCGCTCCTCGCCACCTGCTTCGGCCGCCGCCCCTCGCCCGAGGAATTGCGCGCCTGCCGCGCCTCCGGCGTCCCCCTCGCCGTGGCCCTCGCCTCCCCCGCCTTCCAACGCTGCTGATCATGCCCGCCCAAGCTCTCCTCACCGGCAACGGCGACCACCGCAAGACGCTCGTCACCGTTTTCCTGCGCGGCGGCGCCGACGGCCTCACGCTGGTCGCGCCCCTCGAAGACGATGACTATCACCGTGCCCGCCCGCGGCTCGGCCTCGAAAAATCGAAGTCCGTGCGGCTCGACGGCTTCTTCGGCCTCCACCCGCTGCTGGGCGATCTCGAACCCGCGTGGAAAGAAGGCGACCTCGCGATCGTGCATGCGGCCGGCTCGGAGGACCAGTCCCGCTCGCACTTCGATGCGCAGGACCTGATGGAGCACGGCGGCCTCGCCGCCGGCGGCTGGCTGGGCCGCTTCTTGCGCGCCCGCCCGCCCGCGGAAAACGGCGCGCTCACCGGCGTGGCCATCGGGCGCCTGCTGCCGGAGTGTCTGCTCGGCGCGCCGAGTGCCGCGGTGATGCAGTAGCTCGAAGACTTCTCCTTCGGCGGCGGCGGAGAAGGTTTTCACCGCGAGCTGCAGCGCCTCTACGCGCTCGAAGCCGGCCCGCTCGGCGCCGCCGCGCGCGATACCTTCGACGCCCTCAGCCGCATCGAAGCCATGCGCGCCACTCCCTACCAGCCCGCGCACGGCGCCGCGTATGGCGCCGATGATTTCGGACAGGGGCTGCAACAGCTCGCGCGCCTCATCAAAGCGCAAGTAGGACTCGAGGCTGCGTCCATCGATCTCGGCGGCTGGGACTCGCACTTCACCCAGCAAACCTTGCTCGAACCGCTCCTCACCAAGCTCGGCAAAGGCCTCGCCGCCTTTCGCCAGGACCTCGGCCCCGCGATGGCCAATGTCACCGTCGTCGTTATGACCGAATTCGGCCGCCGCGTGCAGGAAAACTCCGCCTTCGGCACCGATCACGGCCGCGGCGGCGTGATGTTGGTGATGGGCGGCGGCGTCAGCGGCGGCCGCGTCATCGGCCCCTGGCCCGGCCTCGACGACCGCAACCTCGAAGGCCCCGGCGACCTGCCCGTGGTCAACAACTACCGCAACGTCCTCGCCCCCATCCTGCTCCGCCACGGCCTCGCGCAAGACGCCCTCCCCCGCGTCTTCCCCGGCTTCGAGCTCAAGCCGATGGAACTCTTCGGCTGAGCACCAAAACCTACCCCGCCCGTGACGGCTCGGTCGCCGCCGGCGGCGTGGTCGGCTTCTGCAGCACCTTCGAGTTCCGCCCGCTGGCCTCCCACTTCTTCCGGCGCTCCGGCGGGAGCTCCTCGGGGCCCACCTCCACATACCCGCCCTTTTGCTGGAAGTAGCTGTAGGTCTGCGTGGAAAGCGCGAAGATGTGCTTCATGCCGTGCTCGGCGGCGAGTTGCTCGGCAAAGGCCATCAGCCGTCTGCCGTGGCCGGCGCCTTCGTAAATCTTGGCTACGTAGAGGCAAGCCAGCTCGGCTTTTTTCTCCACGGGGTACGGGTGCAGCGCGACGCAGCCGACCAGGTTTCGATCGATTTCCAGCACCCAGTAATCCTCGATGTGCGCGACGATGTCGGCCCGGCTGCGCTTCACCAGCTCCTCGCTGTCCACCGATTGCCGGATGAGCGAGAGCACGCCGCCGACGTCCTGTTTCAACACGCGGCGGATTTGCTGGTACTCGTTCGAGTACACCATCGTGCCGATCCCCTCGTGGGAGAAGATTTCGGCGAGCAGCGCTTCGTTGAGCAGGCCGTCGAGCAGGTGCACGCGCGCCACGCCGCTCCGGCAAGCGCGCGCGGCGTGCTCCAGCTTGGAAAGCAGCGTCGGCTCCACTTGGGCGCGCTTTTTCTTCACGATCTCTTCCGCCTCCGAGATGGAGAGCTGCCGGATCATCTCGCCATTGATGGAAAGCACGCCGGGCGTCGAGAGGTAGATGACCTTCATCGCCCGCATCGCCTCGGCCACCTCCAGCGCGATGGCATCGGAGTTCACGCGGAAGGTGCGGCCTTCGCCGTCGAAGCCGATCGGCGAGATGACCGGGATGATTCCCTCATTGAGAAAAAGGTGCAGCGCCTTCGTGTCCATCCGCTCCACTTTCCCGGTGTTTTGGAAATCGATGCCGCCGAGGATGCCGGCGGGGTGCGCCACGATCGCGTTGGCATACGCGGCGCGCAGATCCACCGCGGTGAGCCCCTGCATGATCTCGTGCATCACGTTTGTGGCGGCATCGATGCTCAGCCGGAGCGTGGTGTCATCGGTGATGCCGGTGCCGTCGGCGTTCGAGATTTGGATGCCGCGCTCGGCGGCGAGCCGATTGACCTGGCCGCCGGCCCCGTGGACGAGGATCACCTTGATGCTCAGCGAGCGCAGCACCGCGAGGTCGAGCAGGATGTTCGGGAAGTTCGGCGACGCCACGATCTCGCCATCCACGGCCACCACGAAGATTTTTTCGCGGAAGCGCGGAACGTATTGGAGGATGCCCCGAAGGTCGGAAACTTTCATCGACAGCGCAGGAGAATGCAGGAAACAACGAAGTGGTGCCAACGAATCGCACGAATGGAAACGGAATTTTCGCGGGCCGGGCGAATCGTAGGTGTTCCCTCAATTCACCTCGATAAAAAAAACATGCGCTCGACCGTCGCGCAGGGAGCGATATGGTGTGTGGACCCCCTCCGCCCAAATTTACATGAGTTCTGAATCGAATCGGATTCTGATCGCCGAGGATCACTACGTCTCGCGGCATCTCCTGGAGAGGAACCTCAGCAACTGGGGGTTTCAGGTGACCACCGCGGAGGATGGCGAGGCGGCGGTGCGCGTGCTCGAATCCGAGACCGCGCCGCCCCTGGCGATCATCGATTGGATGATGCCGAAGCTCGACGGCTTGGAAGTCTGCCGCCGCGTGCGCGCCCAAGTGGGCCGGCCGTACATCTACCTCGTGCTCCTCACCGCGAAGAGCCACAAGGAGGAGATCGCCACCGGCCTCGAAGCCGGCGCGGACGATTACGTCATCAAGCCGTTCGATCCCGATGAGCTGCGGGCCCGGCTCAAGGTGGGGCAGCGCGTGGTCGAGCTCGAGCGCCAGCTCGCCCACCGCGTGACCGAGCTGGAAAACGCCCTCACCGACGTGCAAAAGCTGAAGCGCCTCCTCCCGATCTGCATGTACTGCAAGAGCGTGCGCGACGACAAAGACTACTGGCACGAAATCGAAGAGTACATCCACACCGAGACTGGCGCGGATTTCTCACACGGCATCTGCCCGAACTGCCTGGAGAAGCTGCACAAGGGCGGCGCGGTGATTTAGGCGGCGCGACGGCGGGAAACGGCTCCTTGCCATGCTGGATGCGGATCAGCATCAAGAGGGCATGAAGCTCTACTTGGCCGCGATTTGGGGCGCGCTTTTGCTCTGTCTTCCTTCCTGCGCGATCCATCCGTGCGGCAAGCCGAAGGAAAAGCCGCAGCGATCCGATTTCTCCTGCACTGAATTCAAGCGTCCGCACCACGTTTATCCAATCACGATGACGAGGGGCGCTGGGGCTCCCATCATGATTACCCATGGTCTCGGCGGCTTGGATGGTGCGACCTTGGAATGGGCAAAGGCCCTGGGAGAACGAGGCTGGAAGGTCTACCTGCCTCAACTGGATAGCGATTTCGATATGTGCAAACTCCTCGATCATTCGCGAAGGATGGCGAAGAGCGGAATATGGGAAACCAAGGCCCTTAACTCTTCGGGGAGGGTTTTGGAAGACATGGGTCACTTGGTAGATTGGATCAGCCGGAAACACGGGAACGGGCGGGTGGTGGTCGTCGGCAACTGCCTCACCGGCGGTTTTCCACTCGCCCTCCTCGCACGACGAAGTGTGAAGACCGCGGTTCTCTGCCAACCGGCAATTCCCGTGAAGTCTTTGCCGGAAACGCTGCTCGGCCTGCCGCAAAGCCCGGAAAAACGGAGGGCCTTCGGGATTTCCGCTGCGCAGTTGGAAGCGAGCCTCCGCGCGCTGGAGCGCGATCCCAGCAAGCGGCTTCTCGGCTTTCACTACTTGGAAGATCCCATCGCGCCGATGGACAAATTCCAACGGCTCCACGACGAGTTGAGCTGCCGCGGACTCGGCAAACGGTTCGAAGCCGTAGTGCTCGTTCCTCCCAAGACGGCATTGGCTTGGTGGGAACCTATGGAAACTGAGGCAAATAAGGGCCTCACCAAGCCGCACGTGACCTTGACCGGCTCGCCTGAACCGGACCGAACGCGTCTGCGGCGGCGCTTCGATCAATTGGTTCGGCCGTAACGATCGGCCTACGGCTTACGCACGAAAGTCACGGCGGTGCGGCCCGGCACCTTCCACTCCTTGATCTTGCCGTCGGCTTGGACGTCGAGGTCCCAGCCGCGATGAGTTTCGAGGTATTTGCCGGGTTGCAGGCTCGTGCCGAGGTCGCGAATGACGAATTCTTCCGCGGCCTTGTTGATGACGATGAATCGATCCGTGCCGCGCTGCCAGCCGATGGCATTCGGCGTTTCGATCCGGTGAATGTCTTCGCGCCGGGCCACGCCGCCCTGGCCGGGGAGGCAGAGGTTATGGAACCGGATGAGGCCGGCCAGTTGCGGGTTGTCAAACCGATCATCCTGCTGGTCGGCGGGGAGCGTGGTCATGTCCGCGAAGGTGTAAGGCAAGCCATCCTCGCGGCCCATGATGTAGGCGTAGGCGAGCATGATATCCTCACGGTTGAACTTGCGGGCGCCGCCGTCCCATCCAATGCCGAAGCCATTAAGCCCCCCGCCGTCCAGGCCGCGGTCGCCGGCGCCGCCGCGGTCGATGTCGTGATTCCGCACGAAGGTCACGGCCTTCGGTCCGGGCAGGGCATGATGGTTGTCGAGCGCGTGGCGCAACTGGCGGAGATCGCCGCCGAGGCCGAAGGCTGCGCGCATCGCGCCGGCCAGCGGGAAATCGTAAAAATCGAGCGTATCGACATTCGGAATATCCCGCGTATCGCCCACGATCACCTCGCCGAACGCATAGCTGCCTCCGAAGTCCTTCAAGACCTCGGCAAAGAATTCCGGCTCGATATGCTTCGCCGCATCGAAGCGAAAGCCGTCGACGCCTAGCTTCACCAGCTTCGACAGGTAGTCCTTGGCCACTGCGCGAACGCGCGGGGACTCGGTTTTCAGGTCGGCCAGGGCGTTGGAAAGCCAGCACTTCCGCACACTGTTGATGTCGCCATCATTGATATTGCACTGGTCGTGAAAGTCCTGCGGGTCGAACTGCGGAAACTTCTCGCTGACCACTTTGCCGCCGTTGATTTTGACAAAATCCGGCTCCGGGGCCTCCGTGATGTCGATGGTATGATTGAGGACGATATCGACCACAATGCCGACCCCGGCGGTGTCCGCCGCCTTGTTCAGGTTCTCGAACTCCTTCGCGGTGCCCAGCGGTCCGCTGATCCTGGAGAAATCGATCGGCTGGTAGCGGCCCCACCATTGCCAGACGCGCTCATTGCTAAACTGCGGGGGCGAAACGTGGACGTACCTGTAGCCGATCTTCTTCAGCTTCGGCAGCGCGGCCTCGATCTCGCTGAATTTCCAGTTGAAGAGCTGGACGATCACATTGCGCTCGGCCGCGTCGGGGATGCCCGCGGCCACTCCGTCATCCGCCGCTGCCGGGATAGCCAGCGCCACGAGCAGGGCACAAAAAGATAAAAAGCGAGTTTTCATAGTATTGCCAACAGCGTTCAGGGGGATCGAATTAACCATGAACCCGTCCGTTAATTTCACATTTGTCATCGCGCAATTCCTCCGAGCAGCCGCGACGGTATCGGGCCACGCGCAGGTGTAAAGCAGGAAAACAGGTCCCGCGTGAATAAGTTTAGATTGCTAGCAAAACCAGGCAAGGGCTTCACCCTTGATATCCCTGTGGGGTGAGCGCTGGATGCCGCAGCAGGGTTCACGGCGTATGTTCCGGTTCTCTGAACCACACCGGAGACTGTCAGGAACACCTTCCACGAGCATCACCATGCATAGCATCAAGATGGCCGACCGCAGCTTTGGTCGCATCCTCCCGATATGTCGAAACTGAAGCGGGCCGAGGAATTGCTCGCTCGCACGCTGCGTCAATGGCGCTCGGGGCGCGAGAAGCTCAGCGACCGTGGCGGCGAAGCCACAAATAGCCGCCGATGGCAGTCAGCAGGCCGAGCGCGAGCGCTCCGAAGGCCATCCATCGGATGTCCAAGAAAAGGCTGGTGAACTCGTCGCGCTGCCAGCGCGTGAAGGGGCCGAGCCCGATCGTCGGCTGCGCGAGGATAACCAGGATGAACGCGCCACAGAGACACATCCCCGCGCCGCAAAACGCCAACCCAAAGCGCAGCAGGCGTGGCGCCCAAAACGAGTGCCCGCACTTCGGGCAGGTTGCGGTCGAAGTGGAAACTTCGGTGCTGCAATCAGGACAGGCGCGGAGTGGTATCGGCGGCGTTCGGGTTTTCGCAGCCGAGGAGACAAATGTGAGGGCTCTGATTCAAACGTCCTGCTTCGGGTTCTGTGGCGGCGGCGGTGGCCTCGCGTTGGGAAAGCGATTATCCGAATAGGTCAGCACAATCCGCGGGTCGTCGCCAAACCAGCGGTAATAGAAATTGATCGATTTGGACGCGCCTGGCGCGAGCGCGTCGGGAAAGTTCCAATCCGTCTGCCGGTGATCGCCATCGTGCATCTCCTTTGGTTTGCCATATTTTTGGCTTAGCAGCGCATGGATGGAGGTGAAGATCTGGTCGTTTACCCAGCCTTGGGCGGTCTTGCCGGGCTTGCGCTCGAAACGAATCGCCACCTTGGAAAACTTGCCATCGGTAAACTTCGATCCGCCAGGTCTCGACGTCTTTCGAGGCAAACTGGCCGCCTCGGTACAATGCATAGGTCGGCGTCTCTTCGACCAGCATGACGCCGGGCCGGGCATACATCGCCTGCCGCACCGCCGCGGGCGGCGCACCCCACCGAATATCCGCCACGTCCGTCGGCCCGGCGGCTTGCCCAGCGCGGTGGAAGAGTAGAAGTGCGATGAACGCGAGCGAGAAACGGAGAGCCCGGCTACGGGCGGTCATCCTGGTAGCGTTCGATGATCTCATCGGTGGAAAGGTGCTCCCACAAGTCCGCCTCTGCCTGCAGTTTGTCCAGTTTTTCGGTGTTTGAAGGTTGGGTCGACGCCGCTGGCATGAGCGCGTGCCGGAAAGCCTTGATCAGATGCAACTGCGCAATCCTGACACGCTCGGCTGCCTTGGCCGCCGTGCGCGGCGCGGCTTGCTGCTGGAGCGCGTGCCGCAACTCCTCCTCACGCCGCGCGAGGATCTTTGTTTTGCTGAATCCTGGAAATGGACTGAGGTATTGCATGCAGGGACTTAGCGCCTTGGAGAGTTGCGGCGTTTCAGCTTGAAACTGGCTCAATCCAATATTCGTCGAGAGAGCGGAGATCGATCGGGTCCATGAGATGGGAGTTTCTGCTGCAACTAACCCGTTGGTGGATTCTCCGCGCGTTTCAGGGCCCTTCGGTGACCCAAACGTGGCCGCGGGAGGTGAGCTTGTACCTTAACGACTCCTTCCCGAGAAGCCCGCCTCGCGGAGTGAGAACGTCGAATGCGATCGGGCGACCGGCGGCTTCGTCCACCATAAAGTAGTATTGGTAACCTTCGAGGCCCATAGCGGAATTTCCCTCGAGCGGCCCGAGAAATGCGCCACGCAGACTCAGCGCGCGGTTACTTTTTCCGCCATCTACCTTCAAAAACACGACCGGGGTAGCATTCGAAGGAGTGTGGATGGTAACGGTGTAACCTTTCCCGCGCACAATGCTCTTTGTTGGGAGTCCGATTTTTGCCGCGGATAGTGGATTGCCCTGCGAATCGTTCGATACGTTGGAGCGCTCCGTGACCTCAAGGCCGGCGGATCCGGTGACGACAAGGTGATGATAGCGAACGAGCCGTGTGCAAGCGCAGAGCAAGAGGCCAGCGGTCGCCGCAATCAGAAGACGTTTCATATGATCGAATCTAACACAAAAGCGCCGCCGGTTTCCCGGCGGCGCTTGAATGCTGCTTGCGCGGCTGGCGCTCGGTGCTGGGCGAGAAGCCTACTTCTTCTTCGCGTCGCCGGGGCGATACTCCTCGGCGCGGCGGCGAACGCCTGCTCGAGGCCGACCATGTCTTCGCCGGGCTTGAGCGTGTCGAACGCCGCGGCTTCGCGCTTGATGTCTTCTTCGCTGTAGTTGGCGGCCTTGATCGGAGAGACCGATGCGGCGCTCGGCCTTGTCGACCTTGATGACGCGGGCTTCGACTTCCTGGCCGATCTTGAGGACGTCCTTGACCTTGTCGACGCGGTCTTCGCTGATCTGCGAGATGTGCACGAGGCCGTCGATGTCGCCTTCGAGCTCGACGAACGCGCCGAAGCTGGCGATCTTGCGAGACCTTGCCCTTGACGAGGTCGCCGATCTTGTAGCTTGCTCTCGATGGCCTTCCACGGATCGTCGTCGAGCTGCTTCATGCCGAGGCTGATGCGCTGGTTCGTCTTGTCGATGTCGATGACGACCGCTTCGACTTCGTCGCCCTTCTTGAGCACTTCGGACGGGTGGTTGATCTTGCGGGTCCAGCGACATGTCGGAGACGTGGACCATGCCGTCGATGCCTTCTTCGAGTTCGACGAACGCGCCGTAGGCGGTGATGTTGCGGACCTTGCCCTTGACCTGCTTGCCGATCGGGTAGCGGTGCTCGATCTCGTCCCAAGGATTGGGCTCGAGCTGGCGGACGCCGAGGGAGATCTTCTGCTCCTCCTTGTTGATGCCGAGCACGACGGCTTCGACTTCCTGGCCGACGGTGAGCACGTCGCTCGGGCGGGTGATGCGCTTGGTCCAGGAGAGTTCGGAGACGTGGATGAGGCCTTCGACGCCCTCTTCGATTTCGACGAACGCGCCGTAAGGCACGAGGTTCGTGACCTTGCCCTTGACCTTCGCGCCGACGGGGAAGCGGCTCTTCGATTTCGTCCCACGGATTCTTCTGGGTCTGCTTGAGGCCGAGGGAGACGCGCTCCTTCTCCTTGTTGATGTCGAGGACCACGACTTCGAGTTCCTGGCCCGACCTTGAGCATTTCGCTCGGGTGGCCGAGGCGGCCCCAGCGTCATGTCGGTGATGTGCAGCAGGCCGTCCATGCCGTCGAGGTCGATGAACGCGCCGAAGTCGGTGATGTTCTTGACCACGCCCTTGACCGTGTCGCCGATCTTGATGCGTGTCGAGGAAGCGCTGGCGCTTCTCGGCGCGCTCCTGCTTCGATGAGCTCGCGGCGGGAGAGCACCACGTTCTTCCGGTCGTCGTTGATCTTGACGATCTTGAAGTCGTAGGTGTTGCCGACGAACTGCGTTGAGATCCTTCGGCGGGATGATGTCGATCTGCGAGCCGGGCAGGAACGCCTCGACGCCGATGTTGACGATGAGGCCGCCTTTGACGACGGCCTTGACCTTGCCTTTGATGAGGCCGCCGCTCCTGGAAGACCTTGACGATCTTCTCCCAGTTCTGGCTGTAAGCGGCGCGTCTCCTTGGAGAGGATGACCATGCCTTCGTCGTTTTCGAGGCGCACGAGGAGCACTTCGACTTCGTCGCCGACCTGGAGGTCTTCGACGTCGTCGAATTCGCTGGTGGGGATGGCGCCTTCGGTCTTGTAGCCGATGTCCACGAGGACTTCGCGGGGGCGGACTTCGAGGATGCGGCCTTTGACGATGCTGCCCTCTCGGAAGTCGCGCGTCGGGAGGCGCGCAGCAATTCCTGCATTTCTGACATGTGATGATGTAACTAAACCACGGGTTGCCGGTATTCTCCCCTGGGTGCGCCACACGGCGAACCTGCTTCAGAGGAAAAGGGGTGCCTATGCTAGGCGCGGGGGAAGGGAATGCAAGGACGTTTCGCGGTTTTCCGCGGGTGAGCCATCTCTCCCATCTCTCCCCCTGTGACCGGCCACGGTCACAGCGCCACCGTCTTCCCCGCAATGGGGATCGCGTAAAGCCCGTTCTCGTCCGGCAACACCGGCGGCGCGTCCTGCATGCTCTTGATCTCCGGCGCGAGCGAGAGCTGCGAATTCAGCGCCGCGTCCCATTCCACGATTTTGCCCGAATACGCGGCCATGCGGCCCATGATCGCGGTGAGCGTGCTCTTCGCGCCGTACTCGGCTTCGCTGTACGGAAGATCGTGGCGGATCGCCTGGAAAAAATCGTCGTGCTCGAGCTGATAAGGATTCTCGCCGCGCGAGCCCTGAATCATCCACGGCCGTTTGCCCGTGATCTGGTAGATTTCGCGCCCATCCAGGAAGTCCGCGCGGCCATCCGCGCCCACCGCGTGATTCGCCACGCTCGCCCAGCAGCCCGGCCGGCGGTCGCATTCGCCGAAAAGCCGCGCGCCGCTGGCGTATTCCCACTCGATCGCGAAGTGATCGAAGAGATTGCCGTAATCCCGGCTGCGCTCGCTCAAGCCGCCCATACCGTGCGCGCGCACCGGGTAGCTGCCGTGCAGCCAGTTCGAGATGTCGATCCCGTGGCTGAGGTTATCCACGATGAAATCCGCCGAGAGCCACGAGAAGTAGTACCAGTTGCGGCACTGATACTCTAGTTCGCTCATCTCGGGCTTGCGCACCAGGCCCGTGCGCAGCGGCGTATTCGCAAAGCAGCGCGTGTAGATCAGGTCGCCGATCTGCCCGTCGTGGATGCGCTTCACCATTTCCTGGAAACTCCGCTTGTGCCGCCGGTGAAATCCCACCGCCACCTTCAGCCCCTTGCGCTTCGCCTCCTCCGCCGCGGCCAGCACGCGCCGCACTCCCGGCGCATCCACGGCCACCGGCTTTTCCATGAAAACATGCTTCCCCTGGCGCACCGCCTCCTCGAAATGCGCCGGCCGAAACGCGCACGGCGTGGCGAGGATCACCACATCGGACGCCGCGATCACCTTTTCGTAGCCGTCGAAGCCCGTGAACTGCCGCTCCGCCGGCACCTCCATCTGCGCCGCCTGCTGCGCCTTCAGCACGTTCATCGCGATCTCGATCTTGTTGGGAAAGAGGTCCGCCACCGCCGTCAGCTTCGTGTTGTAGTCGGCCGCCAGTGCCTGGCTCGCCGCGCCCGCGCCCCGCCCGCCGCACCCGACGATCCCCAGCTTCAGCGGCTCCGTCCTCACCTGGCTCCGCCCGATCGTGGGAAACCCCGCGATCGACGCGGTGGTGAGCGCGGCCGCCGAGCGCGTGAGAAACGCGCGGCGGTCCAGGGGTTGGTCGGGTTGGTTGTTCATGGGAGTTTGCGGATGAATTTCTGCACGCGCCGGCCTTTGCCCTCGGCCACGTAGAATGCGCCGTCGGGCGCCACGGCGATGTCGTGGCCGAGTTGAAATTGTCCGGGCGCTGTTCCGAAGGAGCCGAAGCTATCCACGACCTTTCGCTCGGGATCAAGCTCCACCGCTTTCGAGCGATCGGGCTGGGTCGCCGATTGATCGCCGCCATCGATGAGAAGAACGTGCCCATCCGCCGCGACGCTCACTCCATAGGGCCGCCCGATCGCCGGGCCTTTCCACTCCGCGAGAAATCCGCCCCGCGCGTCGAAGACCTGCAGGCGCGCGTTGCTCCGGTCGCATACCAGCACGCGCCCCCGCGGGTCCACCACGATGCCGTGCGGCAGATTGAACTCTCCCGGTCCCGAGCCCTTCCCTCCCCACTCAAACTCCCACCGTCCCGCCGCGTCAAATTTCACCACGCGCGTATTGCGATACCCGTCGCTCACGTAGAAGGAACCGTCCCGCAGCACCGCGACATCGGTCGGCCGATTGAAATGCGTCCGGTCCGCGCCCGGCACGCCGCGCTCGCCGAGCGTCAGCAGCAGCCGCCCCTCGCGCGTGAATTTGAACAGCCTGGTGCCGCCCCACATCCGTCAGCCACACGTTGTCTTCGCGATCGAGCGTCAGCCCGTGCGGCATGATGAATTCACCCGCGCCCCACGACGCGCGCAGCTTCCCCGTGCGCCCGTCGATAACGCTCACCGTCGGCTCCGGAATCGGCTCCTCGGGAAAAGGCGTGCTCCAAACGCGAGCCTTTCGATGAAAAACGAAAACGTTGTTGCGCGAGTCAACCCCAACCCCGGCGCACAAGCCGAGCACATGCCCCGCCGGCAGCGCCGGCCAGTCGGCCGCCACTTCATAGCGAGTCCCGGCAAAAGCCGGAACGGCCCATGCGGCAAGGAGGAGAAGGAGGCGCACGATTTTAGCCTATTGGGTTCGCCGTAAGCATTACATGGGCGAATCCATCCCGGAGGGCTATGTTTTTGGCGGCTCTTCCCGCACCGAGAGGACATTCTCCCGTGCCTCCACCCATGCGCGGGCATCCTGAACGAGAAAATGTGCGGGATCATGGCGCTCCTGGCGCTCCCGCACATCTGCAAAGATAGCGTGGATATCGTAGTCGAACTTGCGCGCCAGTTCGTCACGAACGCGACGAACCTCCTCGACGACCGGACCGTTCTTCATCGGACCAGGCTCCCATCAATTCTTCGGGTGTGCAAACTCTGCGCAACTCGCTTCTCCTGCCCGGCGATCCCCGGCAAGCCAAAACGCCAAGCTGGGAAGCCTGCTTATCCATCCCCACCCACCGGCGAGGACGCCCGTGGTCCCCGCACGCGACGCTATTCGCGCCCCCCGCGCTACTTCGCCGCCGCCGCGGCCTTCGCCAGCGTCCGCCGCGTCTTGCGAATGATGCTCGCCACCGTCTCCGACGGCCGCGCGCCTTTCGATACCCAGTATTCCGCCCGCGCGAGGTCCAGGTTGGCGTTTTCGCCTTCTTTGTTGGGATCGTAGTTCCCGATCATCTCGATGAACTTGCCATCGCGAGGGCTGCGGGAATCGGCCACCACCACGCGGTAGTACGGGCGGTTGGTGGTGCCTTCACGGCGGAGACGGATTGAGACGGCCATATTGCTGCTAAAACGAACGGTCTAAGGGTGCTTGTCGGGTTCCAAATTTGGCGCCATGGGCTCGCGCCATCTTTTTCTTCATCTGGCCCATGTTCTTCATCATCTTCCGCATCTGGCCGAAGCGTTGGAGAAGATCATTTACTTCGGTCACCGAAACACCGCTCCCGCGGGCGATGCGCTGGCGGCGGCGGGCATTCAGAATGTCCGGGCGTGATGCGCTCCTCCAGCGTCATCGAAAGCACGATCGCTTCCACCCGCTTCATCTGTTTTTCGTCAACCGAAAAGTCCTTAAGCTTACCCATCCCCGGCAGCATGCGCAAGGATATTTTCCAGCGGCCCCAGTTTCTTGATCATCTTGAACTGCGCCAGGAAGTCGTTCAGGTCGAAAGTCGCCTTCCGAATCTTCTCCTCCATCCGCTTCGCCTCCTCCTCGTCGATCGCCGCCGCCGCCTTCTCCACCAGCGATACGATGTCGCCCATCCCCAGGATGCGCCCCGCCAGCCGGTCCGGGTGAAACGGCTCGAACTGGTCCAGCTTTTCCCCCACGCCCGCGAATTTGATCGGCCGCTGCGTCACCTCGCGCATCGAGAGCGCCGCCCCGCCGCGCGCGTCGCCGTCCAGCTTCGTCAGCACCAGTCCCGTGATGCTCAGCGCCTCGTGAAAATGCGTCGCCACGCTCACCGCCTGCTGGCCCGTGGCCGCATCCGCCACCAGCAGCACCTCCTGCGGCTGCACCAAATCCCGCAGCCGCTTCAGCTCCTGCGACCAGCGGCTCGTCGATTTCCTGCCGCCCCGCCGTATCGTAAATCTGCGACGTTGCCCTCCTGCTCCCGCGCCCACGCCTGCGCCTGGCGCGCCACCGCCAGCACATCCTTCTCCCCCGCCGGCGGCGTGAACACCGGCACGCCGATCTGCCGCCCCAGCGTCGCGAGCTGCTCGATCGCCGCCGGCCGGTGCAAATCGCACGCGATCAGCAGCGGCGCTCTTCCCCTGCTTCTTCAGCCAGTTCGCCAGCTTCGCCGAGGAAGTCGTCTTGCCCGCGCCGTTCAGCCCCACCATCAGGATGCGCGCCGGCTTCTCCAGATTCAGCGGCGATTGATCGCCCCCCAGCAGCGCCGTCAGCTCATCGTGGAAAATCTTGACGATCTGCTGCCCCGGCGACACCGTCCGCAGCACCTCCTCCCCCAGCGCCTTCTCCTTCACCCGCGCGATGAACCCCTTCGCCACATTGAAATCCACATCCGCCTCCAGCAGCGCCATCCGCACCGCGCGCATCGCCTCCGTGACATTCGTCTCCGTGATCTTCCCCTGCCCCCGAAGGTCCTTGAAGATATCCTGAAGTTTATCGGCGAGCAGAGAAAACATGGGCAAAGGGGCGCGAACGTAGCAGACATTTCCCGCCAGCGCCAAGGAGAAGGGCGCCCGCGGGACTCAGGCATCCCCGCCTGAGGGTGGGAACGGATCGGCAGGCATCCTGCCTGTCGACAGCTTCGCGAGCCTTCATCAACCCTGCACCGTCATCCCAGTCGCCAAGCAACGGCGCGGCGAACAGCGCCGGCCCGGCCCGGAGGGCCGTTTTGAGATTAGCCGGTGGCGTTAGCCACCGGTTTCGCGCAAAAAATCGGTATCGCCCTGGAGGGGCGTCGGAAACGGTGCATTTCGCTATTTTCCAACGCACTACGCCGCGACGAAAGCCGCGCCGTTGCCACGGCTCAAGGCGACGAAGCCGTCGCCTCCCCTTGGCCCCCGTCGCGCCTGCCCCGAGCGTGCTACGCCGGCCCACTCACCGATCGCACTCGCCCATCACGAAATCGAGCGAGCCGAGGATCGCCACCACGTCGCTCATCATGTGGCCGGGCAGGATCTTCGGGAGGATGCTCAGGTTGCACGAAAGAGGGGGCGCGGATCTTCAGCCGGTGCGGGGTGCCGCCGCCCTTGCGAGTAGATGTAGAAGCCGAGTTCGCCCTTCGGGTTTTCCGCGCCGAAATAGACTTCGCCCGGCGGGCGCGTCGATGCCCTTCGGTGTGCAGGATGAAGTGGTGGATCAGCTCCTCCATCTTCGTCAGCACGGTCGTCTTCGGCGGCGGGTAGTTCTTCGGGTCGTTGACGTTGATCGGGCCGCCGGGCAGCGTGGCGATGACCTGGTGCAGGATGCGCACGCGACTGGCGCATTTCCTCCATGCGCACGAGGTAGCGGTCGTAGCAGTCGCCGACGCGAGCCGATGGGCACGTCGAACTCATACTGCTCGTAGCCGAGATACGGGTGCTTCTTGCGCAGGTCGTGGTCGACGCCGCAGCCGCGCAGGTTCGGGCCGGTGAGGCCGTAGGCGATGGCGTCTTCCTTCGAGATGGTGCCGATGTCCTTGGTGCGATCGACGAAGATGCGGTTGCGCGTAGAGCAGGCCGTCGACCTCATCGACGACGGGCAGGAAGCTCGTCGAGAAACTTGCCGGCATGCGCGGGAAGAAGCCCGGCGGGCAGGTCGCGCGTCATGCCGCCGATGCGCGTGTAGCTGGTGGTGAAGCGCGCGCCGGTGATGATCTCGCACGAGGTTGTAGATCTTTTCGCGCTCGGTGAACGTGTAGAGGAAGACGGTCATCGCGCCGCACATCCATGGCGAAGGCGCCGACGCCGAGCAGGTGCGAGGAGATGCGCGCGAGCTCGCAGCAGATCACGCGGATGGCCTGGCCGCGCGGCGGCAGCGTCCAGCCCATGAGCTTTTCCACGGCCAGGCGTAGGCCACGTTGTTGGCGAGCGGCGCGAGGTAATCCAGCCGGTCCGTGTACGGGCACGAACTGGTTGTAGGTCATGTTCTCGGCGATCTTCTCGTCGCCGCGATGGAGGTAGCCGACGTCCGGCGTGGCCTTGGTGATGATCTCGCCATCGAGCTCCAGCACGAGCCGCAGCACGCCGTGCGTGGCCGGATGCGACGGGCCCATGTTGAGGATGAGCTTCTCGCCCAGGAGATCGCTGGCGCCGGGTTGCTCCACGCCGCGCTGCGTTTTGGCCAGCGTATCCGGCGCTTCGATTTCCTGAGTAGTGAGAGACATAGAGCGAAAGGGAGCAGGCGCCCGGAAAGCCGACGTGTCGCACGGGCGGCGGTCTCCCGCACGTTAAGAACGCGGCTCCGGCCCTCGCAAGCCGTTTTGTGAAATTTTTCACAAGCGAGCCTCGCCCGCTCCGGCGCGCCCGGCCCTTCAGGTCAGGTCGCCCAGGTCGAAAGTGCGATGCTTCCCGGCTTCGTTCGCTTGGTGGAAGATGTTCTGCAGCGTGTCGAAGCAGGTCAGCCAGCCGCCGCCATGCGCGTACGTATCGATGCACACCCCGTGCTTGAAGACGCACGGCAGCCCCGACCGCTGGCTGCGGTGGCCGCAAACCAGCCGCTGGCCCGAACGATGCACCGTCGGCGCCGAAAACGGCTCCCAGAAGAGCAGGTATTCCGGCTGCTCGGACATTTTCAAACGGGGGTCGATCGTGGCGTGGACGAAAATCGTTTCCTCCGTTTCCCAAAAATCGAGCGTCTGCTCCGAAAGCAATTTCCAGTGCTCCGCGGGTATTCCCTCCAGCGTCTTCGCCAGCCCTCTTCGCGCGTACGATTCCATTGTGGCGCACCCGCCATGCATGAGCCATTCATTCAGCATCTGGAAGTCCGTGCGCGCTTGCAGCAGCATCTGCTCGTGATTGCCCGCCAGCGCGATCACCGTGCAGCGCCGCTGCAGCTCCAGGATCATGTCGAGCACCTGGCAGGAATCCGGTCCGCGATCCACGTAATCGCCCAGCAGAACCATCGTATCGCTCCGCTCAGGTTTTACGATCTCCAGCAGCGTATGAAATGCGCGCGCACACCCATGGATATCGCCGATCGCAAGCTCACGCATGGCCTTGAAGTAATCTCGGCGGGTGGTTTTGCACACCCGTTTTCTCAAACCCGTCAACCGGTTTAAATCGGTCGAGAAGGGGTCGAGACCGGCTGAGATCGGCTGAGATCGGCTGAGCGCCGTTTTCCAAAAAACCGCCGTGCTACCGTTTTCGCATGTCCAAAAGCACCACTTCCACCGAGCACGCCGCGCCCGCAACCCGCAGCCCGAAACCCGAGACACCCAACTCGAAACCCGAACCCGAATCCACCGCCAACGGCGCCACCCCCACCCACCCCGGCCGCCCCACCCTCTACACCGAAGCCACCATCGAGCGCCTTTGCGCCCACATCCGCGAGCACGGCCTCTCCGATAGCCCAGCCGCCGTCCGCGCCGGAGTCAGCGTCGCCAGCATCTCCCGCTGGAAACGCGCCCACCCTGGCCTCGCCCCCCGCCTCGCCGGCGCCCGCGAAGAATTCCGCGCCGCCATGCTCTCCATCATCCTCACCGCCACCACGCGCGATGGCCGCCCGGACTGGCGCGCCGCCGCCTGGATCCTCGAGCGCGTCTTCCCCGAAGACTACTCCCGCACCCGCGGCTTCAATCCCTCCCGCTACCCCGCCCCCGGCGACAACGACAACGACAACTTCGACTTCGAGGGAGCTCTCAACCCCCTCTCCACCGAATCCGAAGTCGCCAACTACGATCGCCAAACCACCGAGGAATACGAGCGCCTCCTCCGCACTCTCGCCAAGAAACCCGCGCCCAAACCCATCCCTCCCATCCCTCCCAAATCTCCCACCGCTTCCTCTGAGCCCGCTTTTCAAAATTTACAAAATCCCCCGCCCCCACCCAAGCAGCCGGCTCCAAAACCCCTCGTCACCACCATCATCCCGCCCCCGCCCATCAAACCCCCGCGCGGCCAGGACCTCTGGCTCCACACCACCGGCGCCGCCCTCGGCAATCCGCCCTGCTACCCCTCCCAATCCCCCGAGGATGACTTCCGCGACCGCCTCTCCCCGTGAGCATACCCATCCAGCACGCCACCCTTTCCTCTATGGTAGCCCACCTCAAACGGTGATCCATACGAACACCCGCCAAACCTCGCCATTTCCTCAATGACGCACATTCCGCCTGGAAAACAGCGTTACACTCGGCGCCTTGGCCCGGAGGGCCATTTTGAGATTAGCCGGTGGCGTCAGCCACCGGTCTCCACAAAAAAACGCCCTCGCCCCGGAGGGGCGTCGGAAAGCGTGCACTACGCTGATTCCGCCGCCCTACGCTACTTCACTTGCCCGGTCACCGCGCGACCCTAATAATATGCCCGTCATGACCCGCGGCGGTCTCCCCCTCATTTTCTGCCTGGTAGCGATCTGCGGCCCCGCCGTGGGCGCGGAGACGGTGGATATTTCCAAGCTCCCTCCGCCCGCCGCGCGCCCGGTCGATTTCGTGAAAGAAATCCGCCCCATGCTGGAAACGGCGTGCCTGAAATGCCACGGCCCGGAGAAGCAGAAAGGCGGCTGGCGCGTGGATGTGAAGGAAACCGCGCTGAAGGGCGGGAACGATTACGCGCCAAATATCCTCCCGGGCAAGAGCGCGGAGAGTCCGCTCATCCACTTCGTCGCGGGGCTGGACGAGGATATGAAGATGCCCGCGAAGGGCGATCCGCTCACCCCCGAGCAGATCGGCCTGCTGCGGGCGTGGATCGATCAGGGCGCCGTGTGGCCGGACGCGGCGCAGGTGAAGCTGGATGATGGAAAGACGTGGTGGTCGGTGCAGCCGGTGCAGCGGCCCGCCCCGCCCCGCGTGGAGAAGCCACGCGGACGCAATGAGATCGATGCCTTCATCGAGGCAAAGCTGGCCGAAAAGGGGCTCGCGCTTTCGCCGGAGGCCGATCGGCGGACGCTGATCCGGCGTCTCAGCTTCGATCTGCTGGGGCTGCCGCCCTCGCCAGAGGAGGTGGCGGAGTTTGCCAAGGATGAGCGGCCGGAGGCGTACGAGGAGCTGGTCGAGCGTCTGCTCGCCTCGCCGCACCATGGCGAGCGCTGGGCGCGGCATTGGCTCGATATCGCGCACTATGCGGATACCCACGGCTTCGAGCGCGACCAGCGCCGCGACCATGCCTGGCGCTATCGCGATTACGTGATCGCCGCGCTCAATGCGGATAAACCCTACGATGCGTTTCTGCGCGAGCAAATCGCCGGCGACGTGCTGGCGCCGGAGCAATCGGAAGCCGTGATCGCCACTGGCTTCCTCGCCGCCGGGCCGTGGGATTTCGTGGGCCACGTCGAGGCCAAGGGCGAGCAGCTCAAGCGGGCCGCCCGCGCCGACGATCTCGACGACATGGTAACGCAGGTAATGACCGCGAGCGTCGGCATGACGGTGAATTGCGCTCGCTGCCACGATCACAAGCTCGATCCCATCTTGCAGCGTGAGTACTACGGCCTCTGGTCGGTCTTCGCCGGCGTCCAGCGCGGCGAGCGCCACGTGAGCCCGGCCGAGGCGCGCGAGCATGCGTCCAAGCTGGCGGGCTGGAATCGCGAGCGCACAGAGTTGGATCGCGCGATCAGCCGGCTCACCGGCGCCTCGCTCGACCTCGCCGATATCGTGGGCGGCGGCAATGGCCAGGGAACCGGCCGCGCCGGCGCGGGGATCGATCCGCGCACCGGCAAGCCCCAGGAGAAGAAGCTCGGGTATCTGGAGGGCGCGGCGGTGAATCAATTCGTGCGCGGGCCGTCGGCGCTCGTCGATGGCGTGGTGATCCCGAACGGCGGTCAGCCGGTGCCGATCAGCTCCACCGGCCTGACGGCGGATGACGTGCCGGCCACTTCCGCCAAAGCGTGGGACGCGATCCGCCACGGCCCCGTGAACTCGCAGGCTTCCACGAAAATCGGCGAAATCGATTACGCCGCGGCTGGCCATACTTTGCTGGGCCTGCACGCCAATGCGGCGATCACTTTCGATCTCGCCGCCATTCGGCGCGAGTCGGGCGCCGAGGCGCTGCGGTTCCGCGCCGTCGTCGGCTACGGCGGCCGCGATGGCGCGGGCCGCGCGGATTTCCACATCTATGTGGATGGCGTCCTGCGCGAGCGCCGGCTTGGCCTCGGCAGCCGCGATGCGGGCGTCCCGGTCGATGTCGAGCTGCCGCTTACCGCCCGCTTTCTCACGCTGATGAGCACCGATGGCGGCAACGGGATCGGCCACGATCAGATCTTCTTCGGCGATCCAAAGCTGGCGCCGGAAGCAGCGCCGCGGCTTACGGACGAGCAGCGCGGCGAATTGGAGCGTCTCAAAACCGTGCGCGCGCGTATCGAGCGCGAGATCAAAGCGCTGCCCGCGCCCGCGAAGGTTTACGCCACCAAGTCGGAAACCCCGCCGGTCGTCCGCGTGCTCAAACGCGGCAACCCCGAGACGCCGGGCGACGAAGTCACGCCCGGCGCCCTGAGCTGGGTCGCCGCGCTGCCGGCCGCCTTCGCCGGGCCCACGCCCACCGACGGCGGGCGGCGCGCCGCCCTCGCCAAATGGATCACCGATCCGCGCAATCCGCTCACCCGCCGTGTGCTGGTAAACCGGCTCTGGCACTATCATTTCGGCCAGGGCCTCGTCGCCACCCCGAGCGATTTCGGCCGCGGCGGCGAGCGCCCTTCCCACCCCGAGCTGCTCGATTGGCTCGCCGATGAATTCCTCGAGCGCGGCTGGTCGCTCAAGGCCATGCACCGCCTCATCGTCACCAGCGCCACGTACCGCCAGCAGTCCCGCTTCAGCGCCGAGGCCGCCGCGCTCGACGCCCAAAACCGCCTGCTCTGGCGGGCCAACCCGCGCCGCCTCGACGCCGAATCCCTGCGCGACGCCGTGCTCGCTGTCAGCGGCACCCTCAATCCCGCCATGGGCGGCCCCGGCTACCGCGACTTCGACTACACCGAAGCCTACGCCCCCATCTACCGCTACATCACCGCCGACAAACCCGAGCTCTGGCGCCGCAGCATCTACCGCTTCGTCGTCCGCACCACCCCCCAGCAATTCCTCACCACCCTCGATTGCCCCAACCCAGCCAACCTCACCCCCGCCCGCGCGACCACCACCACCGCCCTCCAAGCCCTCGCGCTGCTGAACAATGAATTCATGCTGAAGCAGGCGGGGTACCTCGCAGCCAGGGTCGAACGCGAAGCCGCCGCCGGAGAGCCGCAGTTGCGGCGCGCCTTCGAGCTGACTTTTTCGCGAATGCCCTCGGACCGGGAGCTCGCGGGGGCAGGCAGGTTCCGCGCGAGCGGCGGAATGCTGGCGCTCTGCCGAATGCTGCTGAACGCGGATGAGTTTGTGTATGTCGATTAGCTATCTGCCGAACCGATGAACTCACCCTACCCCTGCGGCCTGCGGCAGCGCTTCGCCACCCGCCGCGATTTCCTGTGGCAAATGGGCGGCGGATTGGGAGGCGTTGCGCTCACTTCGCTGCTCGCGAAGGCGCAGGCCGCCGGGCCGGGGCGCAACCCGCTCGCGCCGCGCGCCCCGCAGTTTGCCGCGAAGGCGAAAGCGGTGATCCAGATCTTTTGTCCGGGCGGGCTGAGCCACCTCGATTCGTGGGATTACAAGCCGGAGCTCGCGAAGCGGAATGGCAAGCCGTTCGATGCGGATGGGAAGCTGCAGTTTTTCGCGTCGAAGCCGGGGGATTGCCAGGGCAGCTTTTGGCCGTTTCGCCAGCACGGCCAGTGCGGGCGCTGGATGAGCGATTTGTTTCCGCAGTTCGCCACCTGCGTGGATGAGATGGCCTTCGTGCACTCGATGCAGAGCAAAAGCTCGCTGCACGGGCCGGCCATGTTCATGGCCAACTCCGGGTTCATTTTGCCGGGGTTTCCGTCGATGGGCGCGTGGGTGACTTATGGCCTCGGGAGCGAAAGCGACAATCTGCCGGCCTTCGTGGTGCTGCCCGACCCGCGCGGGCTGCCGCCGGGCGGCGTGATCAACTGGGGCGCGGGTTTTCTCCCGGCGGTGCACCAGGGGACGATGCTGAATACCGACGCCGGCAGCGATCCGATCGCCGATCTTTTTCCGCCGAAGGAGTTCGCGGAAAAGCTGGCGCCTGGCGAAGAGGCGGGGCGCGCCTTTTTGCGCGAGCTGAATGCGCGGCACGCCGCCGAGCGCGCGGGCAACACGGAATTGGAGGCGCGGATCGCCGCGTATGAGCTGGCCGCGCGGCTCCAGTTGAGCGCCCCGGAGGTCACGGATTTGCGCGGCGAAGCCTCATCGACTCAGGCGCTGTACAAGCTGGAGCACGAGGATCTCGGCCCCTTCGGTCGGCAGTGCCTGCTCGCGCGGCGGCTGGTGGAGCGCGGCGTGCGGTTCGTGCAAATCTACTGCGGCGCGGAGAATACCACCTCGAAGAAAATCCGGCCGAACTGGGATTCACACGAGAACGTCGTGCGCGACCACGGCTACTGGGGGCCGGTGCTCGATCACGGCGCCGCGGCGCTCCTGCGCGACCTGAAGCAGCGCGGCCTGCTCGCTTCGACTCTGGTGATCTGCACCACGGAGTTTGGACGCCAGCCCGCCGCGCAGGGCAAGACCGGGCGCGATCATAATCCGGGCGCCTTCACCGCGTGGATGGCCGGCGGCGGCCTCAAAGGCGGCGTCGCCTATGGCTCGACCGACGAGCTGGGCTTCAAGGCCGCCGAGCAGCCGGCGTATTGCTACGATCTGCACGCCACCGCGCTCCACCTGCTCGGCCTCGACCACGAGAAGCTCAGCTTTTACCACAACGGCATCCAGCGGCGGCTGACGGATGTGCATGGCGAAGTCCTCACGCCGCTGCTGGCCTAGCTCACTGTTCTTCCCCGAGCAAATCAGGCCGCACCCTCCTCGTCTTCTCCAGCGCCCGTTCACGCCTCCATTTTTCGACCGCCCCATGATTTCCCGAGAGCAAGACATCCGGCACGCGTGCCCCGCGAAATTCCACGGGCCTCGTGTAGTGCGGCCCTTCCAGGTGACCGTTGACGAACGATTCATCATGCGCCGATTGCTCGTGCCCGAGCACGCCGGGAATCAGCCGCACGATCGCATCGACAAAGACCAGCGCCGCAATGGCGCCATTGGTCAGCACGTAGTCTCCGATGGAAATCTCATCGTCCACAAGCTGATCGATCACCCGCTGATCGACCCCTTCATAGTGCCCGCAAAGCACCAGCAGGTGCGGGCGCACGGAGTATTCCGCAGCCACCGCTTGCGAAAAACGCCGGCCGGAGGGCGACATGAAAACGACCCGCGTCTCCGGCGTGCGCAGCGCTTCCACCGCCGCGAAGATCGGCTCGCATTTCATCACCATCCCCTGTCCTCCCCCGTACGGCGTATCGTCGACGGTATGATGCTTGTCGGTGGCCCAATGGCGTATGTTATGAGAATGGAATTCGACCAAGCCGGCTTCCTGCGCGCGCTTCATGATGCTCTCGCCGAGCACCGCCTCGGTGATCTGCGGGAACAGGCTCAGGATATCGATGCGCATTCCGGAATGTGAACCATGGCGCCCGCAGCGTCACTTTCGATCCGTGCCTTCTCTCTGCAATTCCATTGACATTTCGCCGCCCGGTTCGTTCTCCTACGCCCCCCGGCCCGGAAACCCCTTCAAGAGCCCCACCACCTCCCAAAACCAGATCCCTCCGCCATGAGCTCCGCTATCGATCGTCTCGCCGATACCACCGACCCCGGCATCGCGCCCAACGCCAAACGCCTGCTCTGGGCCGGCTTCATGGCCATCCTCGCCGCCGGCGTCGGCTTCGCCATTCGCGGCGGCATTTTCGATAACTGGGGCAAGGAGTTCGGCTTCACCGGCGCGCAGCTCGGCGCCATCGGCGGCGCGGGTTTCTCCGGCTTCTGCTTCGGCATCATCATCGGCGGCGTCATCGTGGATAAGATCGGCTACGGCAAACTGGTCGCCCTGGCGCTCATCTGCCACATCCTCTCGGCGTTCGTCACCTTCGGCGCGAGCACGCCGGACAATGCCTACAATCTGCTCTTTTGGGGCATGTTCATTTTCGCCTATGCGAACGGCACGCTGGAAGCCGTGGCCAATCCGCTGGTCGCCACCCTCTTCCCGAATAACCGCACCCATTACCTCAATATCCTGCACGCCAGCTGGCCCGCCGGCATGATCCTCGGCACCGTGGCCGGCTGGATTCTCGATGACAAGATGCAGTTGCACTGGAAGCTCCAGCTCGCGCTTTATCTCGTCCCGACCGCGCTCTACGCGATCATGTTCCTGGGGCAGAAGATTCCCGAAATCCGAAGCCGCCGAGAAGGGCGCCAGCTTCGTGGAAATGTTCAAGTCCGTGGGCATCCTCGGCGCCGTGGTCGCGTGCTACCTTCTCTCGCTTTTCTTCGGCGATATCTTCAAGGGCGTCGCGCCGGATTCCGCCAAGACGATCGGCTACCTGATCGGAGGCCTGCTGCTCATCGCCACGGGGGTCATCACCCGCTTTTCCATCGGCTCGATTCTGCTCTTCGTCCTCTTCATCACCCACGCGCTGGTCGGCGCGGTCGAGCTCGGCACCGATGGCTGGATTCAGAATATCACCGGCAATCTCTTCACGTCCGAGCAAGGCAAGTATCTCTTCATCTGGACCTCGGCGATCATGTTCAGCCTGCGCTTCTGCGCGCACTTCATCGAGACGAAGCTGAAGCTCTCGCCCATCGGCCTGCTCTTCGTTTGCTCCGTCATCGCCTGCCTCGGCCTGCACCTGGCCAGCGGCATGAATACCTTCGGCGCGGCGCTGCTCGCGCTCGGCATCTACGCCGTCGGCAAGACGTTCTTCTGGCCGACGATGCTGGCCGTGGTCGGCGATCGTTTCCCGCAGACCGGCGCCGTGGCCATGTCCATCATGGGCGGCATCGGCATGCTCTCCGCCGGCCTCATCGGCGGCCCCGGTCTCGGCTATGCCAAGGACCGCTTCGCCGGCGAAGATCTGAAGAACACGAACCCGGCGCTCTACGAGGAATACAAGGCGGAGAAGCCCTCCGAGTTCCTGAACCTCGACAGCACCGCCGCCTACGGGCTCGACGGCAAAAAGCTTGGCGAGGCCAACGACCGCCTCGGCGCCGCGCGCAAGGAAGTCGACGCCGCCAAAGGCGACCCCAAAACTGCCATCGATAAGCTCAGCGCCGAAGACCAGGCGGTCATCAAAGCCAGCATCCAAGGCGATCGCCGCACGCTGAAGGCCGACGCCTATATCCCGCTTACCATGGCGGTGATCTACCTGCTGCTCTTCCTCTACTTCAAGACCATCGGCGGGTATAAGCCGGTACATCTCGCGGAGGATCTGACCGGTGGCACGACCGGGCCGATGCAGGCATAAGGCTTTGCTAGAGCCCAGAGCGTGGTAGATTACTGAGCGCGCCTTCGGGCGCGTGCCGGCCATGCTTGAACCACCTTCTCCCTCAGCGCTCGAGAGGGAAGGCGCGCCGCGGGGATGTTGCGGGTGCATCCTTTTCCCGAGCGTCCTCGTCCTCTTCGGCAGCGCCGTCTTCTGGTTCACCGGCTTCACCGCCGGGCTGGTCTTGCACGGCTTGGCGGCGGGGGTGTGGGCCGTGACGCACGCGGTCGGGCATGCGCTCTTTGGCTGGCCGCTCCCCGCGATCGGCTCAAAAGAGAAGGCGCGGCGCCGGCTGGAGGAATAATCGCCCCCGCCGGATTACTCGCCAGGCCATGAGAACCGCTGTCCTGCTCTGTATTCTTGCGGCGAACGTCGCCGCGGCGCCCGTCGATTTCGTGCGCGAGATCAAGCCGGTCCTGGAAAGGTCGTGCGTGCAGTGCCACGGCCCGGACAAGGAGAAAGGCGCGCTCCGGCTCGAGACCAGGGAGGCGCTCTTCAAGGGCGGCGACAGTGGCGCGGCGATCGCGCCAGGCAAGCCGGAGGAAAGTGAGCTCTATCGCCGGGTGACGCTCGCCGAGAAGCACGAGGATGTCATGCCGCCGTCGGGCAAGGCGGAGCATCTCACGGCGGCCGAGGCGCAATCGTTCAAGCGCTGGATTGCGGAAGGCGCACCGTGGCCGGACGGGATCATCGCCGTCGCGGTGAAGAAGCCGGCGCCAGCCATCGCGGGGCCGCCGCCGTCTCCGGCGGAGCTTGCCGCGCGCGCGGAACTTGCCAGGCACGGTGTCCGCGTGCGCCCGAGCGCGGCTGGAACGAATTGGACCCGCGCCAGTTTCCGCACCGCCTCGAGCGGAATGCCCGCGGAAGCGTTCGAGCAACTGAGGCAGCTCGCTACCTTGTCCGAGCTGGATCTCGGCGGGGCAAAGATCACCGATGAGCAGCTTGCCCATGTCGCTGACTTGGCGAACCTGACGGCGCTGAATCTATCGCAGACGGAGATCGGCGATGCCGGGCTGGATCACCTCGCGAAGCTGCAGAAACTCTCCTCACTGAATTTGTTCGGGACGCGAATCAGCGATGCGGGTGTGGCCAAACTCTCCCAGCTCAATCACCTGCAGCGGCTCTATGTCGCGGGCACCGCAGTGACTGGCCCTGCGCTCGCCGCGCTCAAATCGGCGCTGCCGGGACTAACTCTCGATCGCGGCTCGGATTTCGCGGAGCTCGCGAAGATCGAATTCTTCGGCCCGCCGAAGCCGCCGGAGCCGGAGAAAGCGGCAGGACCAGCCAAATGAAAGAGCGAGGTCACGTTTTTCGTGGACTCGCTTCCCTCCGCCCCCACTTACTCGTTGTCATGATCTCCCTCCGTCATTCCATCCTCATCGCCGGTCTGCTGCTGGCCGGCACGACACTCCGCGCTGAAATCGCCGTCAAGAGCGGCGACAAGATTGCCTTCCTCGGCGATTCGATCACCCAAGGCGGCTGGTCGAATCCCGTCGGTTACGTCCGGCTGGTCATCGCCGGGCTGGAGGCGAATGGCGTCAAGGCGGAGCCGGTCCCCGCCGGCATCAGCGGCCACAAATCGAACCAGATGCTCGCGCGGCTGGAAAAAGACGTGCTCGCCAAAAAGCCCCAATGGATGACGCTGAGCTGCGGCGTGAACGATGTCTGGCACGGCCTGAAAGGCGTCCCGCTCGACGATGCGGAGGCTGCCTCGAAGACCTACGAAGCGCGCCCCGGCGAGCCGGAAAAAGGGACTTACTCCAAGAACATCAACGCCATCCTCGACCGGGCAAAAGCCGCGGGCGTGAAGCCGGTGATCCTTACCGCCACGGTCATCCACGAAAACCTCGAGAGCGCTGAGAACAAGCGGCTCGCGCCCTACAACGACTTCCTGAGGCAGACCGCCAAAGAGCGCAAACTCCCGCTTGCCGATCTCTACGCGCTCTTCGCCGAGCGCCTCAAAGCGGAGAACAAGCCCGCCGAAAAAGTGCTCACCTCCGATGGCGTACACATGAACGCCGAGGGCAACAAGCTCATGGCCACCGGCGTCCTCAAGGCCTTCGGCCTCAACGACGCCGAGCTCAAGAAAGCCGAGGCCGCTTGGGCGGCGCCGAAGAAGGCCGGCCAATAATCGTCCGCGCTTGGCGAGCAGCATGATTACCGTCGGTCTCATCGGGCTCGGAGCCATCGGCCGGCTGCACTTCGGCTGCTGGTCGAAATCGCCCCACGCGCGCCTCGCCGCCATCGCCTCGCGCGATCCGAAAAAGCGCGCCGGCGAATGGCCCGCGAGCGAGTTTAACCTGGGCGATCAGGCCTCCGAGCGGATCGACCTCGCCGGCATCGCGGCTTACGCCGAGGCGCACGACCTCATCGCCGATCCCGCGGTGCAGATCGTCGATATCTGCAGCTCAACGCCGCACCACGCGCCGCTCGCCATCGCCGCGCTCCGGGCCGGCAAACACGTCGTATGCGAAAAGCCGATGGCGCTTTCGGTGGCTGAATGCGCGGCGATGGAGGAGGCCGCGCGCGAAGCGAAACGCGAGTTGATGGTGGCGCATTGCCTCCGCTACTGGCCGCACTATGTGAAGGCCCACGAGCTGATCCAAAGCGGCGAATTCGGGCGCCCTCTTCACGCGCAGCTCTACCGCGCCGCCGGCCTGCCCACGTGGAGCGCCGAAGGCTGGCTCGCCGCGCCCGAGCAGAGCGGCGGCGTGCTCGATATGCACATCCACGATATCGACGTCGCGCGCTGGTGGTTTGGCGAGCCGGCGCAAGTGCGGGCGAGCGGCGTGCTGCGCCAGGGGCTCCCGCTCGTGATCGATGCCGAATGGCAGTACGCGGACGGCCCCCGCGCGCACCTCCACAGCGCCTGGGACCCGAATGGCGGCGCCTTCCGGCACGGCTTCCGCGTGATCCTCGAGAAAGCCACGCTCATCTACGATCTCCCCGGCGCGCCGGACGTTCTGCAGCTCCAGCGCGAAGGCAAGAGCGCGCAGATTCCCCTCCCCGCCCCGTCCGCTCACCAAGCCGAGCTCGACGATTTCGCGCAATGCATTGCGGAAGGGCGGCCGTTTACGCGCTTCACGCCGGCGGACAGCCGGCGCGCGGTGGAGCTGGGACTCGACGAGCTGCGGCAGCTCTCGGAAGCCGCATGACGCACGGAGCGAGCGCCGTCCTGCCCCGAACTGAAGGACTGAACACTGAATACTGAACACTCAACCGCCGAGCAATTCGTCGCCAACATCCGCACCCGCGTCGCAAAAATCGTCGTCGGCCAGGAAGTCGTCGTCGAGCGCGTGATGATCGCGCTCCTTACCGGCGGCCATCTTCTTCTGCAAGGCTTGCCGGGCCTCGCGAAGACGCTGCTCGTCAATACCATCGCGAAGGCGGTGAATCTCCAATTCAAGCGCGTGCAGTTCACCGTCGATATGCTCCCCTCGGACATCATCGGCTCCGAGATCATCGATCAGAAGAGCGGCGACTTTCACATCCATCGCGGCCCCATTTTCACGAACCTGCTCCTGGCCGACGAGATCAACCGGGCCGCACCCAAAGTGCAGGGCGCGATGCTCGAGGCCATGCAGGAGCGCAAGGTCACGATCGGCGGCCAAACCCTCGGCCTGCCGGTGCCCTTCCTCGTCATCGCCACGCAAAATCCGGTCGAGCAATCCGGCACCTTCGAGCTTCCCGAGGCGCAGCTCGATCGCTTCATGCTCCTGCACCGCCTCGGCTATCCGGGCCGCGAGGATGAGCAGCAGATCCTCCAGCGGCAGCTCGGCATGGGGCTGCGGCGCGAAGGCGGCGGCGCCGTACCGCGCACCGCCTTCGATATGATCGAGGAAAACTCGACCGCCTCCGAGCAGGACCTGGTGGCCGCCATGGAAGCCGTGCAGGCCGTACACGTCAGCGAGGTTTTCGTGAGGCATTGCGTGGAGCTGATCCGTCGCACGCGCGAATCGAAGCTGCTCGACTTCGGCTGCAGCCCGCGCGCCGGCCTCGCGCTGATCAATTCCGCGCGCGCCCGCGCCGTCATCCACGGCCGCGATTACGTCACGCCCGAAGACCTCTTCGACCTCGCCGAAGACGTGGTGGTGCACCGCATCCGCGTGAGCTACGAGGCCTCCGCCGCCGGCCACACCGCTGCCCAGGTGCTCGAAGAGATTCTGGCCAATCTGGGGTAGCTTCCTTGTGCGCCGCTTCCCGCCCAGCCTTTTGCTTTTCCTCAGCCTCGGCCTAATGGCCGCGGACATCTTTCTTTGCTGGCATTTACTCGCGCTCTATTTCTCGCGGCTCTACGTCAGCTGCTGGACTTGCTACTTTCTGTTTGGCGGTTCTGAGGAGCATGCACTTCGGCTCTGGCTCGATCCTCAAATTCAGAGGTTCTACTTTCTCCTCGTCACGCTGATGTGGTCGGTCTTTTTTGCCGTCGTCGGCGCCGGTCATGCATGTTACGCCATGCACGCATCAGACTTCAGTCATCGCCGTGGCAGTCTGAAGAGGAGAAGTGGGGATCGTTAGTTTGCTCTGCCGCGATTTACTGGGTGCCGCTGTCAGCTTCGGTCGTTCCGGCAGCGCAGCCCGGAGGGGCCTCGCCGGAAATCTGCTCGCCTTGGATTGACAACCGGGCGCGCCTGCGCTTTGCAGTACGCCTCCATGAAGCATTTTCTGCCTCTCCTTCCCGTCGTGGCGGCCCTGGCGCTCCTCAGCGGTTGCGCCACGAGCCCGACCGGGAGCTACAAGGTCACCGCCTACAAGCCGCACAACCCCGGCAATGTCCGGGTGAAAGTCTCCACCTCCACCCAGCACATCTACGTCATGGAAGGCGACCGGCTTCTCATGGCGGTGCAAGGCTCCGTGGGTGCGAACAACGCCACGCCCCTAGGCACCTTCCGGATCACAAATAAGATCAAGAACAAGCGGCGCGTGAGCCAGCCCGATGCCGGCTACCCGATGGCGTACTGGTGCGAATTCCTGCCGGCCTACGGTTTCCACGAAGGGTTTGTGCATGCGCGCCCCCGCACGCACGGCTGCATCCGCCTGCACAAGGAAGCGGCGGCCCGCCTCTACGCGCTGGTCAACATCGGCACGCCGGTCAACATCGCTCGTTCGCAGCCGGAAGACAGCCAGTACGGCAGCCGCGTCCGCGCGCTCGATCAGAGCCGCGACCCCGACCCGCCCCGCTCGTTCATGATGTCGCCGGCTTGGTTCCGCGATCCCGCCGGCCCGCTCCTCATCGAAGGCTAGCCGGCGCAGGGGCTGAGTCTTGGCGCGCCACTGGTGCTGAACGTGCCGCGGTGAGGGTGGTACGCATTTCGTGCTGCGCGGGCTGCGCTTGGCCGTAGGGATGCAACAATTGCTTAGCGCCAAGCGCCAGCGAACGGAACACAGGCTTCCAGCCGGCGGTTCCCTCTCACGTTTGAGTCATGATCCGTCAGGCGGGACGCCTGCCGACCGCACAGGCGAGGACGCCTGTGTTCCGCCGGCAGGCGCTTCGCGCTGCCATTCCGCATCGGGCCGCGATTCTGAATAGTTACGGGTTAGGCGGCGGCGGGCTCGGGGGGACGGGGGAAGCTGCGCCAGAAGCGGAGGGGGACGGAGCCGATGAGGATGAGGAGAAGCTGGCTGCCGACAAAGAGCATGAGGTAGCGGAAGGCGGCGTCGGTGAAGCCGTAGGAGTGGAGGCCGATGCCGAGCATGTTGACGCCGAACCAGGACCAGGCGGTGACGATGTTGCCGACGATGGCGAGGTTCATGAGGCCGCGCTCGCGGACGAGGCCGCCCCACTTGGCATGGAGGATGAGGGCGTTCCAGAGGACGATGATGAGGGCGCCGTTTTCTTTCGGGTCCCAGCCCCAGAAGCGGCCCCATGATTGGTCCGCCCAGATGCCGCCGAGCACGGTGCCGACGAACGTGAAGAGGGTGGCGAAGCAGATGACGCCGTAGACCATTTTCGCGAACGATTTGCCGAGGTCGGGCGTCATCGATTTCGTAAAGGCGCCGATGAGGATGAAGAGGATGGCCAGGAAGCCGGCCATGAAGGTGGCGGAGTAGCCGAGCGTGACGACGACGACGTGGGTCGCGAGCCAGAAATTGGTGTCGAGCACGGCGCGCATCATCTCCATGGTGTCGCCGAGGCGGGAGAGGTGATGGGCGATGATGAGGGTGAGGAAACCGAGGACGCTGGCGACGACCACGCCGATGGAGTTGCGCCAGAAGGCCTCGATGACCAGGCCGAGAATCACCGCGCCGAAGCCGATGAAGATGGCAGAGGAATAGAGGTTGGTGACGGGCGGGCGGCCCTCCAGGGTCATGCGGAAAACGAGGCCAACGGTGTGGACGACGAGGCCGAGTACGACGAGCCAGAAGGCGGAGCGGCGGAGCCAGTCGAGCCGCGCCGGGTCGAACCAGAAAAAGAGGGCACAGAGGCCGGCCACGAGGTAGATGACCATCGTGTTGTAGAAGGGGTTGAAGACGTTGAAGTACTGCTCGCGCGTGGCCTTTTGCAGCTCGCGCTGGTGCTCGGCTTGCAGGGCCGTGGCGTAGTCGGTGACCACTTGATTGAACTCAGCGACGCGGCCGTTTTGGTAGGCCCCTGCCATGCGCACGTAGGCTTCGAGTGCGAAGGGCGCCGGCTCGCCGCGGGCGACATTCATCAGCGCGTCGTTCACGCGCAGCCAGTTGTCGCGGGAGACTTCCGGGCTGGCGGGCGGGATGAGCAACGGGGGCTCAATGCGGCCCATGGCATCGAAGCGCTCTAGGTCGCCCATGATGCGATCGAGCGCGGCCTGGTCGAATTGCTGGCCGGCCTGCTGAGCGCGCGCGGAGGCGACGCCGGCGGGGAGGTTGGCCTTGAAGGTCTGGAATTCCTTTTCCCAATCCTTCGCGTTTTGCGGCTGCAAGGTGTTTTGCAGGCGCATGTAGATGCCGATGGCATTGGCCAGGCGATTGACGGCCTGATCGAACGGATTGCGCTGCGAGGAGTCGAGTTTCGCCACGCGATTCGATTCGAGCTGAAGCTCCTCCAATTTGCCGCGGATTTGCATCCACGAATAGTTTTTGCCATCGGATTGCTGCTCGGGATTCGCCTCGATGGGGAGGCCAAGAAGGCCCTTTAGCTGTGGGTGATCGATGCGGAAAACCGGGCGCGTATCGGCCTCGCGCGGTTTCATCATCATCTCGATGAGCCACGCGCTGGAGGAGAGCGTTTCCGATTTTTTCTCCCAAGGCGTGGTCTTGACCGACTGCTTTTCCACCATTTGGAGCAGCGAATTGCGCGCGAGCGAATCGAGCGGCTGCACGCGGCCATTCGAGAGGACGGGCAGAGAGCCAAAGGCGTGGACAGCGAACTGGCCGGGCTTATCGCGAGGTGGGAAAAGCGATTTCGCCAGCCAGAGGGCCAGAATGCCCGTGATGATGATCGGCAGCCACTTTTTCATAGGGGAGACAAGTTGGATATTAGCTAGCGAAGGTTAGGCAGTGCGGGGGCGTCTGCGAATATCGGTGGCCGCCGAGGCAGCGGGAGCGGTGGCGGCCGCGGGCTGGCGCCGCTTGGCGATGAAGCCGATGAGGTGGAAGAGGAACTGGTAGCTCATGCCCAGCGCGACGACGATGCAGCCTAGATAGGGTGCGGTCCATGAGGGATTGCGGACGACTTGCAGGGTGCTGTTGCCGAGCGGGCGGCCGGCCATTTCCTCCTTGCCCATCTGGTACTGGAAAAAGGTAAGGCCGCCGTAGCGCAGCGGGTTGTTCATATAGATATCGACCTCGCGTTTCTCGCCGCTCTTAGGATTATCGATCTCCACGCGGCTCTGAAAATTGCGCGGGATGCCCTGCGGATTCGCGGCAGTGATGGTGCCGGGATAAACCTCGTGGGTGGTCTTGAGGAGCTTGACGGTGAACGGGTGGTAGTAGCGATGGAAGCGGTACGCGGCGCGGATGGTCTTGCCGCCGGCGTTGATTTCCTGCGGCTCGAGCAGCGGGTGGAAAAACCAGGTGCCGAGGCTGCGGCCGGACTCGAGCACTTCCACGATGACGTACGGCAGATTGCGCGTCTGGCCATCCTTCGCCTCGGGGAGCGGGTAAGCGACGATGTGCTGCGCGGTGCCTTGCGTGGCGAGCGGCTCGATCTGCTCGGGCGAGGCGGGCTCATTGCGCAGGACGCGGCCAGCCACGTAGCTCATGGCGCTCCCGGCGCGCTTGAATTGCGTGAGCATCTCGGCGCGGAAGCGCGTCTTCAGCTCCACGCAGAGCTTCTCCGCGCGCTCTCGCTGCGGGACGATGCGTTTGGCCGCGGCGACGAGATCGGCCTGGTCGTTTTCGCCGATGGCGGTTAGGGCCTTGCGCCAGATTTCCACGCGGCCGGTGCTTTCCATGGCGCGCTCGGCGGCGGGCACGAGGCCATCGGGCGTGGCGAATTGCGCCTCGACGGTGGCGAGCGCGCTGGTGAGGCGGTTGCCGGCCTCGGTGACGCTGGATTTGGTCATCAGGTCGCTGTTGACCTGGTAATCTTTGACGCGCACCACGATGGGGAGTTTCGGCACCGGGATCTCGCCTCGCCGCGCGACGATCGCATCGGGCACGGAGACGATCTCCTCCTGGTTGCCGCCGATCTCGGTGGCGAAGACGAGCTCATTGGCGCGATGATCTTCCGAGTAGCTTTTCGATTCGCCCTCGCGCAGGCCGAGGTGGCTTTCGCGCTGGAGCATGTCCGTGGCGAGTTGGCCCACGAGGAGCACTATGACGCCGAGGTGGGTGAGCTGGATGCCGATCTTTTTCGACGACCAGGTGAAGCGCTTGATGTGCGCGGAGATCAGGTTCGCGAGGAGCACGAAGCCGACCAGGTAACCGCCGGGAAAGACGGGGATTTGCAGGGTGGAGCCGCCGGGCGACCACCAGATGAAAAAGCTGCGGAACCAGCGGTATTGCGCGGCGTAGAGGCCTTCCTCCACCTGCGCGAGCGTGCCGAGGAAGACGAGCACGATTCCCACCGCGAGGCAGACGACGGTGAGGCGCAGGGAGGTGAAGAATTTCCAGAGAGATCGGCTCATGAGCGGGGCGGGAATCAGTTGGTGGGCGCGGGGGCCGGGGCGGGGGTGGCAACGGGGGCCGGGGCGGGAGTGGAAGCGGGGGCGGGGGTGGCGGCCGGAGCCGGAGATGGCTGCGCAGGAGACTCGGGTGGGCGCGCGAGCATGGGCGGCGGGCTCGACGGAGTGGACGAAGCGGACGCGGGCGCAGCGCTTTCCGGTTTCGCCGGGGCGTCGATTTTCACGGTCTTCAAGAATTCGAGGAAGACCGGTTTTTGGGCAGCGACGATCGCGTCCGCGCCCTGCAGTTTGTAAAACCAAGTGCCTTCCGGTCGGTGAACCATGACGGTGACCATACGGCTGGTTTTTCCATCGCGCGAGCCCGCGACCTCGAAGAGGTGGCCCACCTGGTCGCCGACCTCGACAGGGCTAAGCGACTTGGCGGCCTCCTGGGAGGAGAGGGCGGGCACGCCCGATTGCTGGCGCCACATGTTCACCACGATCTCCTCCTTCCCCGCGAAGCTCGCGAGCGGGGTGATGTTCACCGTCGCCTCGCCGCCTTCGCCGCGGATGATGAAATTGGCCATGCTCACCTGCCCGACCGGACCGACGATCCAGCCCTCGGGCATCTTGTAAGAGAGCTGCGGGCGGGCAGGGTCCTCCTCTTTGTGCTGGCCCGGCGCATGGCCATGTCCTTCGTGGCCCGGCTCCTCCTTCGAGGCGACGCGCGGCGGGTCTTTCGGGGCAGTGTAGACGCGGATTTCCGGCTTCTCGCACCCCGGCGCGAAGGCGAGAGGCAGCAAGAGCAGGAGATGAAAGCGAGACAGTGGCATTGGGAAAGGGGTGGGAAGTTGCCAGTAAGTAGTAAATCCGCCAGCGCAAAGGCGCTTTGGGGGTTTGGCGGCGGTGGGGGGCTTGGGTGGCAGGAGGCCTCTTAGTCGTAATCGTAATCGTGATCGTCGTCGTCGTCTTTGGTTGGCGCTGGGAAAACGATTACGACTACGATTACGACTACGAACGGAACGCTCCAGCCTCGCCATGAAAACCCCAGCCCTCCTCCTCGCGTGCTTCCTCTTCACCGCCAGCGCACACGCCGAGAGCCTCATCGCCCCGGCCTTGCAACCCTTCGTCGAAAGCCACTCGCTCGCGGGCGCCGTGACCGCCGTCGCCTCGAAGGAGAAGGTGCTCAGCGTGGAGACGGTTGGTTTCGCCGATGTCGCGGCGAAGAAGCCGATGACCGCCGATGCGCTGTTTTGGATCGCTTCAATGAGCAAGCCGATCACGGGCACCGCGTTCATGATGCTGGTGGATGAGGGGAAAGTGCGGCTCGACGATCCGGTGGAGAAGTTTCTGCCGGAGTTCAAGGGGCAGGGACTCGCGGAGGAGAAGGACAAAGTACGGCCGCCGCGGCACCCGATTACCATTCGCAATATTCTCAGCCACACGAGCGGGCTCCCTTTCCGCGCGCCGGTGGAGCAGCCGACGCTCGATATGGTGCCGTTGGATGCGCGCGCGAAGGCGTATGCGGCGGAGCGGCTGCTGTTCGAGCCGGAGACGAAGTATCAGTACTCGAATGCGGGGATCAATACGGCGGGGCGGATCATCGAGGTGCTCAGCGGGATGAAGTACGAGGAGTTCCTGCAGCAGCGGCTTTTTATCCCGCTCGGGATGAAGGACACGACGTTTTGGCCGAACGAGGAGCAGCTCCAGCGGCTGGCGAAATCGTACAAGCCGACGGCGGACAAAACGAACCTGGAGGAAACGACCATCACACAGCTCGCGTACCCGCTGCACGATCGGCGCCGGCAGCCAATGCCGGCGGGCGGGCTTTTTTCCACGGCGGCGGATGTGGTGACGTTTTGCCGGATGATCCTGAACGGCGGCGAGCTGAATGGCCGGCGGTATCTTTCGGAGGCATCGCTGCTTGAGATGACGCGGCGGCAGACTGCGCCGGAGCTGAAGGAAAGTTACGGGCTCGGGTGGGCCGTGACCCCGAACGGGTGCGGCCACGGCGGGGCGTACGCCACCGATATGAGCATCGACCGGGAGCGTGGGCTGATCACGGTTTTCATGGTGCAGCACGCGGGCTGGCCGAATGAGACGAAGGGCAAGGTGAAGCAGGCGTTCAGCCAGGCGGCGCTAAAGGCGTTTTCCAGATGACTCCTCCGCTGGCTGACAAAGCGATTGTGATCGTCGGCGGGACGACGGGGCTGGGGCTTTCCGCCGCGAAGGCGTGTGTGGATGCGGGCGCGCGCGTGGTGGTGGTGGGGCGGAATCCAGAGAGCGTGGCCGCGGCGCAAGCGGCGCTGGGCGAAAAGGCGCGCGGTCTCGCGGGCGATGCGTGCGATCCCGCGACGGCGACGCGCTGCATCGAAGCGGTGGTGGAGTTTTGCGGGCGCTTCGATGCGCTCTACCACGTGGCCGGGGGGAGCGGTCGCCGCCACGGCGATGGTCCGCTGCATGAGCTCACGGACGAAGGCTGGCACGCCACGCTCGAGCTGAATCTGGCGTCTGTGATGTATTCGAACCGCGCGGCGGTGCGGCAGTTCCTGGCGCAAGGCGGCGGCGGGGCGATCGTGAATCTCAGCTCGGTGCTGGCGTATTCGCCGTCGCCGGAGTTTTTCGCAACGCACGCCTACGCCACGGCAAAGGCGGGGATCATCGGGTTCAGCAAAGCCATTGCGGCGCACTACGCGGCGCAGGACATCCGGGTGAACGTGCTCGCCCCCGCGCTGGTGGAGACTCCGATGGCGCAACGAGCCGCCCACGACGAAGCGATTCGCGATTTCATTCGCGCAAAACAGCCGCTCGATGGCGGCCGGATCGGACAGCCTGCGGATCTGGATGGGGCGGTGGTGTACCTGCTGAGCGAAGCGGCGCGGTATGTGACCGGGCAGGTGCTCGCGGTGGATGGGGGCTGGGGGATCAGCGAAGGGCGCGGCGCACGCTAGAGTTTACGGAGGAGCACTTCGGTGGCGTCCTCGGTAGCGTTGCCGTTCGCATCGATCCAGACTGGGGTGGTGAAGTCTCTTTGGATGGTGCGGCCGATCTTCACGGAGGTGAGCGCCGCGGCTTCGATGGCGGCGGTGTGGATGGGGGTTCCGGGGGTGCGGAAGGGGGTGGCGCCGGCGCTGGTGGCGCCGAGGGTGACGGCGCCGATTTTGCCGGAGGCGCTGAGGCCGGTGAGGGTGGCGGCGAGGGCGTCGGCGGCAGGGCCGGCGCCGCTGCCCCAGATGTTGTCGTCGCCGGGGTCGATGCCGGCGATGAGGGAGGAGCGGGTGAAGGCGCCTCCGACGGTGACGTTGCCGATGGAGGCGTGGCGATGGTAGGTGTCGTCGGCGGTGCGGAGGAGGCGATCGTTGCCCGCGGCGACGCCGGCGAGGATGAGCGAATCGATCATGTTCGCGGTGACGCTGACGGCGCCGATGCTGCCGTTCGCCGCAATCTGGGTGTTGACGACAGCGCCGGTGACTTTGACGCCGCCAATGCCCGCGGCGAGGAGGTCGGCGATGGCGTCGATGGTGATCTGCTGGCCGGCGAGGATGGTGGTATCCTGCATGCCGGTGGCCGTGCCGGTGGCGTTGCGCGCGCTGATTTTCGCGGTGGCGTTGATCTTGCCGATCTTGCCGGCGGCGTAGAAATCGGAGTCTTCGATCCCGAACAGGACGGCATCCGCTTTGGCGGAAGTGGCGCTGGCGGTGATGTTGCCGATGTTGCCGGTGGTGGCGGTGAACATCGACTCGACGATGGCCGCGCCGGCGGCGAGCGCGGAGGTGCCGCCGAAGCCGGCGGTAATGTTGCCGATGCTCTTCGCGGTGATGGCGACGCCTTGAATCGCGGCGCCGGCGGCGGCCTGCTTGGTGAGCGAGACGCTCACATTGCCGATGGTATCGGCGGTGAAATCGGCCTTGAGCGCGCCTTTCAGGGTGATGTTGCCGAGCGCGCCATCCGCGGTGAACGAGCCATCGAAAGCCCACGATTTCGCGGTGAAGGATTTTGCGCCGCCATTGATGTCGATCATCACACCGGCGCCGGCGATCGCGCCGAAGGAGAGCGTGGGCTTGAGGGCGAGGATGGCGGCGGCATCGGCGGCAGGCGTGTAATCGGCGCCGAGCCGCAGCAGGGAGTTGGCGGCGACGTCGCCGAGCTTGAGCGTGGTGATCGAGCCGCCGACGAGCAGGTCGGGTGTGGCGTCCGCCATCCCGGAGCCGAGCGTGACGCCAGTGGCGGTGATGGAGCCGATGCTTTGTTTCGCGGTGGCGGTGCCGATGAAGGCGATGGGCGTGACGCCGTCGCTGCCAGGCGCACGTTTCACGGAAACGGTGAGGGCGCTGCGCGCATCCGTGTTGTTGAGGATGAGGCTGTCGAGATTCGCGAGGACGGTGGAGAGCGAGCCGGGGGCGCGCTCGAGCGTGGCGGTGATGGTGCCGAGGCCGCGCAGCGTCACGGTCACCTTGTCGCCGTTGGCGTCGGTGAATTTGAGCGGAGTCCGGGAATCGACGGTGACGACGGCCATGCTGATTGCGGTGATCGCATCGGCGATGCCGGGGACGGCTTCCTGCAGGCCGACGTTGTCCTTCGCGACGCTATAGAAGGCGTAGGTGTGGCCGTTGACCCCGTGGAAAACCGCCGATTTCGCGGTGGCGTCGTCGAGGAAGAGCGTGAAGGCGCCGCCGTTATCTGACACATAGATATCGAAGCTCTGCACGCCCGAGCCGGCGCCATCGGTGCCGTCCCAGTTGAGCTGAATGGAGGCGCGATTGATCGTCGCGGCGAGCGCGGTCATGGCGCTCGACGGCGCATCCAGATCGAGCGTATGCAGCGTCGATGGCGTTTCGATCGGGTCGTTCGTATCGAAAACGATCGAGGCGAAATTCGTGATCTGGGTGCCCGAGAAGAGGCCGGTGGCCTTGGGCGTGACCGTGTAGGTGAAGAAGCCCTCGCCCGCGTGCGTGGCATCGTTCACCGGCAGGAAGCCAGCGAAGCCATCGGGCGGCGCGCCGGTGAGCGGATCGATGGTGTTGAAGGTGACGGTGACGAGACCGGTCTGCTTGTTGAGGTCGAGGATCACCGGCACGAGCAGGGCGATGCCATCCGGGCGCAGATCGATGGTATCCTCGTAATGCGAGAAGCCTGCGGGCACCTGGAAGACGCGGTTGCTGAAGCCGAAGCTATTGAAGGTAAACGTGTTCCAATCCAGATTCGCGCTGAGCTGATCCGTGACCACCACGAGCTGCGCGGCGATCTCGCCGATGTTCTCAAATTCCACCTCGAACGGCATGCTGCCGAACTGAATGAAATTGCCCTGGATGCCGGGCGTGTTCGGATCGGAATCGTAGCCGGTGGGGCCGTGCTTGTCGTTCGGGTCGCGCGGCGCGCCGGAGCGGGTGGTGCTGGAGTTGGTCTTGTTTTCACCGGGGCCGCCGCCGCCGGGGCCTCCACCACCGGGACCGCCGCCGCCTGGACCGCCGCCGCCTGGGCCGCCACCAGGGCCGCCGGGGACATTCGGCTTGTTCTCCTCGGCCACCTCGCACGCTTTGAGCGCGTTGAACTTCTGCACAAACGCGCTCACCCGTTTGTAGTAGCCGTCCAGGTGGCTCTCGTAGTTCAAGACCCTCTGCGTCACGCCAAAGGCGAGTTGCAGGTCGCCCTCGAGCTTGGTGATGTCCTCGATCGGATTTTTGGTGACGCGGAAATAGAAATCATCCTCGGTGATTTTCGGCTCGACGCTTTTCGAGGGGCGCGCCTCGCGGATCGAGAGCAGTAAGATTACCTGTTCGTCGGTGAGGCCGGCGCTGGTGAATTCCCCGCCGGTCAGCTTCGCCCCTGCGGCGGCGATGAAGAGCATTTTCGATTTCACCGCTGCGAGCTCGCCGTTTGGCCCCATGATGGAAGCGAGGTTTTGGAGGGCGCCCTTATAATTGTGCAGGGCATCCGGGTTCGAGCCGGTGCCGTAAAACGAGGCGAGCCAGCCACGCACATTGACCAGAATCTGTTCGATGTCCCGGCTGGCAAACTCCAATTCGAACCGGATCTTTTTCTGCACGAGATTGCTGTGCAGAAAAGCCTGCACGGCGTTCTCGACGGATTTTACCTGCGCGTTGAACTCATTGAGGCTGTCGCGGACGAGGGTCCGAAGGTTGTCCAAATTGTCCTGAGTGGTAAGCCGGGCGCGCTCCGCCTCGAGGAGCGGAATGGCCTCGCGCAAGGCAATGCTTTCGCGGACGAGCTGGCCGCGTATGGCCTCACAGTTCGAATCTTTCTGCTGCTTGAAGAGAAGGTCCTGGTCGCCGGCTTCCAAAACGTAGCCTTTGGAGATGGGCAGTGTTTTGAGGACGGCGGGACCGAAGGCGTGGACTTCGAATCCGCTGATGATGCGCGTGGCGTCGACGTCGAGCGTGATGTCGGACATCGCCGTGGGAACGATCGTGAGGTTTGTGGAATTGAAGCCGTTGCCATTCGCCACCGTGATTGGAGCGATGCTCGCCGGCGCGTAGCCGGTGCCGCTGGCCGTGAGCGTGTACTGGCCGGCGGGCAGAGTGCCGAGCGAGTAGTGGCCATCGAAGGAGGTGGTATCCTGGGCGAAAACGAAACCATTCGCATCCGTAGCGGTGACGGTGATCTGGCCCAGCGCCGTGGAGGCATTGGAGACGGTGCCGCTGACCTGGATCGTGCCGGCCGCGAGCGTGAAATCGCGCAGCTGATCGCCGGCCGCGACGGTGACGTTCGTGACGAGGAGCGTCTGGTGATTGGGGGCGACCACGGTGGCCCGATAAGTGCCGGGGGCGAGGCCAGTGAAATCGAAGTTGCCGGTGGCGTTGCTGACGGCGACGAAGGTGAGGTCGAACCCGGTGCGAGAGAGGATGAGCTGCGCGCCTTCGAGCAGCGCGGAACCCGGGCCGCGCACCGTGCCGTGAATGGTGCCTTCCACGCCGAGGTCGAGCATCACGTTCGGCGCGGCGCCGTTGGTGACGATCACCGACTCCACATCGTAGGCGAGGCCGGGCGCCTCGGCGGTGAGCGTGTACGCGCCGGGGACGGCGCCGGTGTAGCTGAAAGTGCCATCGGCGCCAGTGACGAGGATCGTCACCAGCGTATAGGCGAGGTTCGGATCCGCGCGATCGATGCTCACCAGCGCGCCCATGACGGGCATCCCGTTACCGTCGCGGACGATGCCAGTGATGCCTTTGTTGCCCGGGTGGAAATCCTGGCCGGTGACCGTGTCGTTGCCATCCAGCACCAGCCCGCTGATCACCGGGAAGGCGAGATCGGCGCCCGCCACCTCGAGCTGGTAGGTGCCATTTCTGACGACGACGAACGCATAGTTCCCGTTCTCGTCCGTGAACATGCTGACGATGTTCTGGCCGTTTTGGGTGAGGCCGACGAGCGTGTCGGCCAGCGGCAGGCCCATTTCGTCGTAGACGACGCCGGAGACGATGCCGGAAACCGGGACGCTGAGGTTCGCGGTGAGGCTGACATTGTTCGCATCGAAGGTGCGCGGGGTGCGCACGAGGCCGGGTGAATCGTCGTCGCCGAGCGTGATTTGCACGGTGCCTACATCGAAGCCGCTGAGCGTGTAGTGGCCGAGCGAATCGGTGACGGTGGAGGCGATGACGCCATTTGCATCCTGGGCGAAAACGATCACCTTCTGCACCGGCAGCCCGGTGCCGACTGCGGTGATGGTGCCGCTCACCTGGCCGCGCGCGGCGACCGTGAGGGGCACGTTGACCGAGGCACCGGCGGTCACATCGGTCGCGGTGGTGCGCGTCATGAACAGGTCCGACGCGGTCTTGATCGTGTAGTGGCCAGGCGGCAAGCCGGCGATGGAGTAGGTGCCATCAGGCAACGTGCTCGTTTCGAAAATTCCGTTGGGGCCGGTGAAGACAATATCGACCGGTGTGGTGAGCGCACCGCCGGCGAGGGGCGCCACCGTGCCGGAGATGCCGCCGCTGCCGCTGAGCGTGAAGTTCACGCCCGTCTTGACGCCGCCGGCCGGCACCACCACACCCATGGTGGTGACCATCGAGAAGCCGTTGGCCAAGGCGCTCACGCTGTAGGTTTGGCCGGAGAGGCCGACGATGGTGAAGGCGCCGGTGGCATCCGTCACGGCGCTGAAGCCGAGCCCGTTGGCGTCGAAAGCCGAGACGGTGACATTGGCCAGCAGGCCGCTGGGGCCGCTCACGAGGCCGCTCAGCGAAGCGCCGGTTTGCAGCGAAAGATCGGCGTGCAATTTCTGCTCGCCGGCGACCACGGCGAGGCCGCCGAGGACCGACTGCGTGAGCGTTCCGCCACCCGCGACCACGCTGAACGTGCCCGTGGAGAGCGAGTCGAAGAAGTAGTTGCCGTTTGCGTCGGTGAGCGTGGAGAACGATTGCCCGTCGTCCGAGGTCGCGGTGACCGCGACCCCAGGCAACGGCGCGCCGACGCCGCCACGGACCACCTGGCCGGCGAGGACGCCGCCGGGATTGACGATGAACTGCAGGTTGTTCACGTCGTTCGCGCCGACGGTGAGCGTGCCGGTGACGGGCAGGACGTGGCCGGAGAACGTGACCTCGTACGTGCCGGGGGCGATCTCCGGGAAAAGGAAGGTGCCGTCGTTGCGAGAGGCGGTGAAGAGGCTCTCGCCGGTGGCGGAATCGTAGAGGCGAATCTCGACGTTGCGCAGCGGATGATTGAGATCGCCGAGGAAGAGCTTGCCGCCGACGGCGGTCTCGAGATCGGCGATGGCTTTGTCGACCTCGAAGCGGAGGACGTCTTCGAGGGAGTAATTGAGGCCGGACGCGGCGGGGAGGAGCGTGGCGTCGTTCGAAATGGCCTGGCGGTAGCTGGCCCACGTCGTGCCGATGTTGGCCTGCAGGCGCGCGACGATGGGATTCCACTCAGCCGTGGTGAGGTCGTCCGGTTTCAGCGCGGCGCCGAGCGCGGCCCAATCGATCGGCGTGCTGGGGTAAGTCTCCTGGTAGAGGTTGAAGGTTTCGGTGCCGCTCTCGACCGCTTTGCCGAACACAATGATCCGGCCCTTCTCGCCCGGCGCGAGGATGCCGGCGGGGCCATCGGAGCTCGTGCCGACGAGGCTGAAAGTAGTGGCGGTATCGAGGAAGTCGGGATCGAGGCTGAGCTGGGTGAGCGCGCTGCCTTCCACGCGCAGCACCGGGGCGAGCAGGTCGGTGAAGCCCGCGTTGAAGTACTCGATGACGAGCTGGAATTGCCGCCCGATGCGGGCCTCCGCCGGCGCAATGAGGTTCGTGACGAGCCGGCCTTCCTGACCGCTCACGATCTCGATGCTGTCGACGAGCGTGGTGGAAACGTTGCCGGGATTCACCACGCGCACATCGGCCAGGCCGGTGGGATGATTGCGCAGATCGAACGTCGCGGAGATCTGGCCGGAATCGGTGAAGTAGACCGCCAGCGGCTGAATGGTGGCGCCCGCAAAATCGACGAGCTCCGGCTGCGAGCCGGGCACAAATTTCGCGCCGGAGATCGAGACCGTGACCAGGCCGGCATTGCTGCCGAGCGCGGGGCCGACGCTCGAGATCTTGAAGTCGGCGAGGTCCGCGTTGACGGTAAAGCTTTCCAGCCCCGGCACGTCGTCGCCGTAGACCATCACGTAATAGACGCCGGCTTCGGTGCCGTTGATGGCGACGTTTTGGTCCGGCCCGTCCACCACGGCGCGCGCATCGAAAATCTGCCGCGTGGGGAGATCGCCCTGGCGAATGTAGAGCTCGTTGCCGAAACCCGCGGGACCGTCGAGCGCGACCTGGAGATCGTCGCCCGCGGGGACGATGACCTTGTAGAATTTCGCCTGGCCGGGCTGCGTGAGCGTGCCGGGCGTATCGGCGCCGAGCGTGAGCGCCGGCAGATCCATGGCGATCGTGCCCGCGGAGCCGCCGGGATTGTTCGCGAGGTTCGCGCCTTCGATGACATCGCCGGAGGCATTGGCCCGCACGATGAAATGGTAGTCGCCCGGCAGCACCGACGGCAGCGGGACCGTCGTGGTGTTGCTGTACATCAGTCCCGCGCCGAGCACCGCGGAATGCGGCGCCTCGCCCACCAGCACGTCGTCCGGCGAGAAGATGGCGTCGCGCGAAAGGTAGATGGCGTCCTTCCATGGCACCTGGGTCGGGCCGGTGCCGACGTTGCGCACGGTCCACGAAACCGTGGCGAGCTCGCCCGGCAGGCCGCTCGGCGTGGTGGAGGAAACGGCGGTGACGGTGAGATCGACATTCGCGCTGGTGCCGGCAAGCGACTCGTACGCGCCGAGATCGACGAACGGGTTCGCGCCGCCGCCAGTGTTCGCCGTGCCGGGATTGTCGAAGCGCGGCGCATTCACGATATCGAGCACGGGCGCGCCGGTGCTGGTGCCGGCATCGATGGCGGCAGAGATGCTGCGGAGGCGCAGATTCAACGCCTGCGGGTTGACGTACTGCGGGTCGAACGAGCGGTTGCCGTTCGTGTTGCTGGGATCGGTGCCGACGTCGACGAACCAGTTCGGAACGCCCGGCAGGCTGTAGACGTCGTTGAAACTCGCGGTGAACGGCCCGGAGAATGACACCCCGGCCGTGCGGCTGCCGGTGATGAGATTGTTGGTGAGCGTGAGGTTGTTGCTGCCGGCGCCGCCGACGCCGTAGCCGAAGCCGTGGATGGTATTGTTCGTCGCGATGAGGGTGCTATCCGCGAAGAGGACGCCGTAGTTGTTCCCACTCGGATTGGTGGTGGAGATGACGCTGCTGGTGAGCGTGACGCTGGAGTTGCTTATCACCAACCCCGAGCCGCTGCCGATATCGCCGATCAGCGTATTGCGGATGGTGGCGCTCGTGCTCAAGACGTCGATAGCCGCCGAGTGGGTGAAGCGGATGTCGACATGATCGAGCACATGGCCGCCGCTGCCGTTTCGGAGCTGGATGCCGCCCCAGAAACCGGGCGCGCGCGTGGCCGTGGCGCCACCCGCGGTATTATCATGCCACGACGTGAAAACGATCGGCTGATCAACGGTGCCGGCTGCGTTGAGTGTGCCGGCGACGAACAATGCACTCGGCGATCCAGTAACCGGCAGGCTCTCCACTTTGATGACCATGCCCGGCGCGATGTTCAGCGTAGTCCCCGCCGGGATGATGATCTGCTGGCGGATGTCGTAGACAATCTCCGGATCGTCCCAATTTACGCCACCAGGCCTCATGTTGCCAGAATCGAGCAGCAGGGTGTCGGTGTTGTTGTTGATGAAGGTGTTCGGCCCAAACTCGGGGTCCGAGTTCAGGTCCATGCCGAGCGCGGCGCTGGTCGCTCCGCTGAAAGTATTGCCGCTGAAGAACGGGCTGCTGTCCTCGATGCGGACGTGGAAATTCCGCGAATCGCGGACGATGGAATTTTGCAGGTCGAGCGAGCCGCCCGCAACGGTGATCGCGCCGGCGGTGCTGGAAAGCCCACCGGCATAGCGCACTTCCACGTGATCGAGCATGCTGACGCCAGGCGCGTTGCCGGGAACCGCGCTGGTGAAGCGCAGCCCGAGCCATTCGCCGGCGGAGGCGAACACGGGATTGGATGGCGCCGTGTTGGTGCGCCCGAAAACCGAATCGTCGCTGTCCGAGGTGAAGATGATCGGGAGCGCCGCGGTGCCCACCGCATTGAGGATGCCCCGCACGAGGATGTCTCCACCGTCGATCGATTTGATGACCTGCCCCGGCGCAACGGTGAGCGTGCCATCCACCGGCACGATGACTTCGCCGCGCAAGAAATACGGGACGCCGATCTGGTTCCACGTACTCGCGCCGCTCGGGAGCGTGCCGCCGTCGAGGGTGAGGCCATTGATGCCGTTGCCGGAGATCGTCCCCGGATTCGTGATGACCGGATGCGAGACCAGGTCCGTGCTCATCGCCGAGCCCTTGTTGTTCTGGAACGTGTTGTGCGTGAGCGTGGGGTTGCTTTGCTCGATGCGGATGCCGGTGCCGAACGAGTCGCGGACCACGCTGTCGCTCATGGTGAAGGAGGCGACTTGGGTGAGATTCAGCGAGCCGGTTTCGATGAAGGCATTCTGACCGCCATAGCGCAGCTCCATGCGGTTGATCGCGGCGGTGCTGCCGGGGAGCAGGTTCAGCCCGGGCCAATCGCCCCGCGCCGCCGCGGTGGCGGCGGCGTCATTGTTCGTATCGCCGCCCGCCGAGTCGTCGTTCAGCGAAGTGAAGATCACCGGCGCCTGCGCCGTGCCGTTCACATTCAAAGTGCCGAGCGCCTGCAAGCGGCTGCCGCCGCCTCCCCCTTTCAGGATCTGCCCCGCTTCGATCGTCAGCGTCTTGCCCGCCGGCACCACGAAATCGCTGCCGAGCACGTAGACGATGTCCGGATCGTTCCACGTCGTGGTGGTCCCAAAGACGCCGTTTTGGATGAAGTATCCATTGTACAGGTTGTTCGAAAAAACGGGGGCCGTGATCACCGGATCCGAGAGCGGATCGGCCCGCACCGCGGCGTCCGGGTTATCCTGGAAAGTGACGCGGGCGAGCGTCGGGTTGCTCCCCAAAAGGTAGATCCCCGCATCCGCCGAGTTGCGAATCAGGCTGTCCTGGATCGTCACCGCGCCGCTGGGCACGCCATCCATCTCGATCGCGCCGCGAATGCCGTCGAAGTACCGCACCTCCGCGTGGTCGAGCAGCGAAGCCGTGGCCGTCGAGGTGAAGGTGATGGTGTGAGTGCCATCGAACCCCGGCCCCGGTCCGCCGTTGTCGCTGTTGCCGCCGGCGGAATCGTCACGGGTGTTCGTGAAGATCACCGGCGCGAGCGCGGTCCCATTCGCCACGAGGCTTCCATTGACCGTCAAGATGCCCACCAGTTTTACGATCTGGCCAGCGCCGAGCGTGAGCGTGCGCCCGGCGAGAACGTTCACCGATTCGGACAACCGGTAGACTACGCTGGGATCGTTCCAGGTCGTGCTCACGAGCAGCGCGGAGCCGGTCACATCCACGCCATTCCAAGCGTTGTTCGTGAAGGTGGGGGTTCCCGTGAACGTGGGATCCGACGCCAGGTCCATCTGAATCGCCGCGCCGGAATTGTTGAGGAAAGTAGCGTTCGCGAGCGTCGCCGCCACCCCTTGCAGCCGCAGCCCGATCCCCGCGGTATTCTGAATCTTGCTGTTCGAAAAGGTGAGTGACTGGTCCGCCGCCACTGCCACCCCAAAGCCGGCGCCGGCATAGCGCACATCCCAAAACGAGAGCGTCCCCAGCGTGCTGCCAGCTTGGAACTCGATCTTCCCCCAATCCCCCGCGGCCGGGGCGTTTGGATCGTTTGCCGTATTCAAGTCGTCGCCGTTCCCGAGAATCCCATCGGGACCGCTATCGTCGCGCACCGAGGTAAAGAGGATGTGCTTCGCGTTCGTGCCCGCCGCGACCAGCGTGCCGCCGACGATCAGGTCCGCGCCGATGACCGGATCGAATTGAATGATCGCCCCCGGCTGGATCGTCAGGGTCACCCCGAACGGAACGGTCACATCGCCGGTGATCTGCTGCACGTCTCCATCCAGCCAAACGGTATCGACGGCGAGCGTCCCGGAGACGAGGTTGGTGGCGGGAACGATTCGTGGCTCGAGTTGCTCGATCGCGAAAGGCCGCGAGAGGATGGCGGGACGGCGGCAGCAACCGGCGGGCTGCGGCCCGGGGGGCAGGACTGGCATAGGCATGGCGTCTGGGTGGGGCCTGGCGTGCGCCGTTCGCGCCTCCGCGCAGTGCTCCCGTTTGTATCATGTATTCGCGATTTGTGCCAATTTGTTGCACCGCGTTCATGAAATATTTTGCGGCGAATCCCGGCTCTGCCGGCTCCACGGCCCGTCTCCTCCGCTTCGGACCTATTCTTGACGGATCGCTCCCCCGGTTGTAAGGCTGCCGCATGAAACGGAGTTTCCCCTCATCTCCCGGATCGATCCCCTGCATACGCTTCGGCAACGGGCTCCGGGCCTTTGGCGCGGCGGCTGGTATCTAAAGAGCGCGCGGGTTTCGCCAGCGCTCTAGGTGGGCGTGCGGCAGGAGCCCGGCCCCCGGTCTATGGCTACCGATCACACGCCCGGCCGCGGCGCCTGGAAGCTTATCGCGGTTTACCTGCTGCTCGTCGCCGCGATCGGCCTGCTCTTTTGGTACGGCTCAACGCAGAGTCCGGAACAGCCGACGGCTACCGAAGCGCCTGCAACTGCTCCCGAACCGGCCGCGAAGGCTTCACCCACCGCTGCCGTGCCCAAACCCGATCAACCCAACCCCATCGAGTCCGGCGCCGGTCCCGCGAACGTGACCAAGCCCGCCGCGCGCAAAGGAGAGAAGCCGCTGGAAAACTTCGACGTGCGCGCCTCCCAACCGCCGGCCACGCCCACCCCTGCACAGGAGGCCGCGCTCGCCGAGTTGCGCTCACAAATCCCGGGCGTGGACGTGCAATTCGACCCCATCACCCGCGCGCCGAGCCACATCATGGCTGCGGGGCGGATGCTCACCGGGCCCGGTCCGACCGGCGACGATCTCCATGCCGGGGTGAAGCAGTTCATCGATCGGCATGCCGAGCTCTTTGGGCATCCCGGCAGCGCCGTGCCAAAGGCGCGCACGGCGCGCGAGGACGTGACGCCGCACAACAAGATGCGGACGGTCGTCTGGGAGCAACTGCTCGATGGCGTGCCGCTCTACAGCATCATTCTGAAAGCGAACCTCGCGCAGGATGGCCGCGTGATCACGATCGGCGATCATTTCATGGCCGATCCCGAGCGCGCCTCCAGGCTCGCGCCGGAGCAGCGCACCGCGCTCATCGCCCAGCCGCCGATCGACGCCGGCACGGCCATCGCGCAGGCCGCGGCGAGCCTCGGTGATGAAATCGACCCCGCCGCCGCACGGCCCATCTCCGAGCCAAAAGGCGCCGAGCGCCGGCAAAAGTTCGAGGCGCCGGGGCTCAGCGACACACAGGCTGGCCTTTCCTGGCTGCCGATGGGGCCGGAATCGGTGCGCCTCGCGTGGGATATCACTCTCATGAGCCCGCGCGCCGGCGCTATGTTCCGCGTGGTGGTCGACGCGCAGAGCGGCGAAGTCCTGCTGCGCACCTCGCTCACGAACGACCTGAGCAACGCCACCTATCGCGTCTTCGCGGACGCGGTCTCCTTCAAGCCGCTCGATAGCCCCTCACCGTTCACCCCCGGCCACGCCACGGCGCTGACCACGCAGCCCCCGGAGGCAAGCCGCAGCCTGGTCACGCTTTCCGCGCTCGATCCCGTCGCTTCGCCGAATGGCTGGATCAACGACGGCGGCACGCAAACCACCGGCAACAACGTCGATGCGCACCTCGACCTGCTCGATATCAACCCGGCCTACAACTCGGGCACACACGCCGTTTCCGCCTCGCGCACCTTCGATTTCCCGCTCGATCTCACTCAGGAGCCGACGACTTACCAGGACGCGGTCATCACGCAGCTTTTCTACGCAACGAATTGGTATCACGACCGCATGTACCAGCTCGGCTTCACCGAGAGCGCCGGCAATTTCCAGCAGAACAATTTCGGCCGCGGCGGCAATGGCAACGACGCGGTGCTCGCCGACGCGCAGGACGGCGGCGGCACGAACAACGCCAACTTTTCCACGCCCACGGACGGCGGCCCCGGCCGGATGCAGATGTACATTTTCCCCAGCCCGACGCCGGACCGCGACGGCAGCCTGGACATGGAAGTGGTGCTGCACGAGTTCACCCACGGCCTGAGCAATCGCCTCGTTGGCGGCGGCGTCGGCATGAGCGCCCTGCAATCGCGAGGCATGGGCGAAGGGTGGTCCGACTTCTACGGCATGTGCCTGCTGAGCGACCCCGCCGACGACGTGAACGGCAACTACGCGGCGGGCGGCTACCTCACGTACGAGCTCGGCGGCCTCACCAGCAATTACTATTACGGCATCCGGCGCTATCCCTACAGCACCGATCTCCTCAAGAATCCGCTCACGCTCAAGGACATCGATCCCACGCGCGCGAGCTTTCACGCCGGCATCCCGATCAGCCCCATCTTTGGCGGCTCGAGCGCGTCGGAGGTGCACGCGCAGGGCGAAGTGTGGTGCGTCACGCTCTGGGACATGCGCGCGAATCTCATCGCCAAGCTCGGCGCGGCAGCCGGCAATCAAATGGCGCTCCTGCTCACCACCGACGGCATGAAGTTGAGCCCGGCGAATCCCACCTTTCTCCAGTCACGCGACGCCATCCTGCAGGCGGACCTGGTAAACAACGCCGGGGCGAATCGCCTCGATCTTTACCGCGCGTTCGCCAAGCGCGGCATGGGCGCCAGCGCGAGCGTGCCCGCGAATAGCTCCACTACCGGCGTGCTCGAGGCGTACGATTTGCCGGACGATCTCAACGTCAGCCCCACCTCGCTTTTCAGCGCGAGCGGCCCGCTCGGCGGCCCCTTCAGCCCCTCCGCGCAAATCTACACGCTCACGAATACGGGCGCGGCCACCATCTCCTGGAGCGTCTCCGCCTCCGTTCCCTGGCTCACCCTCTCGCAAACCAGCGGCAGCCTGGCGCCGGGCGCCGTCATCACGGTGACGGCTTCCTTGAATGCCGCCGCCGCGGCCCTCGCCGCCGGCAGCTTCAGCGCCACCATCACCTTCCGCAACGACACCAACGGCGCCACCATTCCCCGCGCGGTCAGCCTCGGCCACGGCCTGCCCGATTATTTCACGGAGATCTTCGACACCAGCGCAAACGACACCGACAACCAGAGCTGGCTCTTCACGCCCGCCGGCGGCGCCAATTTCTACGCGGTGCGGCGCTCGCTCATCACCGCCTTCCCCACCGATCCCACCGGCGGCGCCACGCTCACCCTCGGCGACGACAACTTCGTGACCGTCACGCCCGCCGCCGGCGCCACCCTTTCGCTCTACGGCACGAGCTACCCCATCTTCTACGTCGGCAGCAATGGCTACGTCACCTTCGGCAGTGGCGACTCCAGCCTCGACGCCGACGCCGCCAGCCATTTCGCCCGCGCGCGGATCGCCGCGCTCATGGAGGACCTCGATCCGCGCACCGTGGGCAAAATCAGTTGGCGGCAACTGGCCGACCGCATCGCCGTCACCTACGAAAACGTTCCCACGTATGGTCTTGCCGATTCCAACAGCTTCCAGATCGAGATGTTTTTCGATGGGCGCATCCGCATTTCGTGCCTCGGCATCGCGCATGCCGGCGGCCTGATCGGCCTGTCGCGGGGCACCGGCACGCCGGCCAATTTTACGGAGAGCGATTTCAGCGCGTATCCGATGAATGGCTTGCAACTGACCGTGCCAACGAGCGCCGTCGAGGGCGCGGGCGTGCTGGCGGGCCAGGGCAGAATCTCGCGCGTCGCCATTGAAGCGACCCCCCTCACCGTCACGCTGGTCTCGAGCAAACCGGGCGAAGTCGCCGTGCCCGCGATCGTCACCATCCCCGGTGGACAGGCAAGCGCCACCTTCGATCTCACCATCCTCGACGACCCCACGGTCGATGGTTCACAGCCGTGCACCATCACCGCTTCCGTCGGCACCGATAGCGCGGTCGCCGCCATCACCGTCGACGACAACGAAACCGCCACGCTTTCGCTCACGCTCCCCGCCAGCGTAACGGAAGGCGGCACCGCGCAGGGAACGGTCACGATCAGCTCGGCGCCCAGTGCGCCGGTCGCCGTCGCGCTCCTCTCCGGCGACCTCAGCGCCGTGAGTGTGCCCACCACGGTCACGGTGCCCGCGGGCGCCACCTCCGCGCCCTTCACCATCACTGGTGTGGACGACATCAAGATCGACGGCTCACAAACCGCCACCATCACCGCGCGCGTCACGAATTGGACGCAGGGCTCCGGGACGATCGAGGTGCTCGACGACGAAAAGCGCGAGCTTAGCCTCACCCTGCCGGCCAGCGTGACCGAAGGCGCCGCCGGCACCGCCACGATCACGCTCTCCGGCACGCTTCCCACGCCGGTGGTAGTTGCGTTAATGTCCGCGGATATCGCGCGGCTCTCCGTCCCCGCCACTGCGACCATCCCGGCAAACACCCTCTCGGTGAATGTCCCCCTCACCGCGGTAGACAACAATGGGAGCACGCCCGCGACGTTCGTCGTGATCACCGCCACCACCGACAACTTCAAGCCGGCGAGCGGCGCCACGATCGTCCGCGACAACGACGCGCATCATTTGACGATGTCGCCGATTGCTTCGCCCCGGATCCGCGGATTTCCGTTTTCGGTGACGGTGACCGCCCATGACGCGACCGGTGCGGTCCTCACCACTTATACGGGTGCCGTCAGCATTACGGGCACCGGGGCGAGCGTTTCCCCCGCCGCCTCGGGCGCGTTCACCGCCGGCCGCTGGACCGGGAATTTGCGGGTCGATGAGTTTGCGGACAATGTGGTCGTCAAGGCGGTCGATGCGTTGGGGAACGCGGTCTCGAGCAATCCCTTCAACGTCAGCCGTGGAGCCATGCACCACTTCACGTGGGAGCCGGTGCCGGGGCCGCAGATCAAAGATCAGCGCTTCGCCGCCACGGTCACCGCGCGCGATGTCGGGGAAAACGTGGTTCCGAGTTTCACCGGCACCGCGAGTCTCTACGCCTCCGCCGCCAATCCGGACGGTGGATCGAGCGTGGTGATCACCGAGGTAAATGCCGACACGCCGGACGAGATCGAGTTCATGAACGTTTCCGCGCAGCCGGTCGATATTTCCGGCTGGAAGATTTACCTGTACGACGACGTCCTGTGGCCGGCCCCGCTCACCGCCTTCACCATCCCCGCGGGGACCACTTGCGCCGCCGGAGCGCTGTTCCGTCTGCAGGAGGCCGGGGCGGCGCCGGGCGCGTACCCCCTCTTTTTCTACGGGAGCAATATCAGTTGGAATCCGCTGGCCACCTCGCGCGTAGCGGTGCTGCTCTGCGATGCCGCGGGCGCCATGGTGGATTTCTTTTGCGCCACGGCCGGCACGCCGGCGGGCATCACCTCTCCCGGCGCCATCCCCGCGATCCAGTGGTCTGGATCGACAGTCAGCGCGCCGGGCAACGGCACTTTCAGCTACGCGCGCGTCGGCAACGGCGATGCCAATACCTCGGGCAACTGGCTCACCGCGGCGCGCGGCTTCGGCGCCGCCAACCCCGGCCTCACCACGCCCTTCCCCGCCCTCTCCGTGGGGGTGAACATGACGCCCACGGTCTCCGCGGCCTTCCAGCAGGGCGCCTGGTCGGGCCAGATTACATTGCTCGGCGCCGCGCAGAGCGCCCGGCTCATCGCTGTCAACGGTCCGATGTTTACCGGCACGTCGAACGCCTTCGACGTGGTGAGCCTCGGCACGCTCGAGCTCACCCTCCCCGCCAGTGCCACGGAAGGCGGCGCGCCAGTGACCGCCACGGTCCGCCTGCCGCTTCCGTTGGCGACCGATACCAAGGTCTATTTCTTCTCCTCGGCGCCGGCCGAGCTCTCGGTGCCGGCAAGCATCCTCATCCCGGCCGGCAGCACCTCCGGCGAATTCACGATCACTCCCGGGGACGACGCCGACCTCGATGGTCCGAAGGAGGTCACCATCACCGCGAGCGCGCAGTACTTCACCCATCCCACGGGGACGATGAAGTCGCTCGACAATGAGACGGCGACACTCACCGTCACGGCGCCGGCCTCGGCGGTGGAAAGCGCCGGACAGGTGCAGGGCTCGGTACAGGTGAGCACCGCGCCTACGAGCGATTTCACGATCAGCCTCGCTTCGAGCGATGCCACCGCGGTCCAGGTGCCCGCCACCGTCACGATCGCCGCCGGGCAGACCAGCGTCCCCTTCACCCTCACGATTGTGGACGACGCGAAAGTCGATGGCGCCCAAACCGCCACCATCACCGCGCACTTCGCCCCGCTCACCGATGGCGCGGCCACGGTTTCCGTCGAGGACGACGAACCGCGCTCGCTCACCCTCACGCTGCCGGCGCAAGTCACCGAAGGCGCCGGCGCCGCTGGCAGCGTCGCTATTGCAGGCCCGTTCGCCACCGACCTGAGGGTGAACCTGGTTTCCGCCGATGCCGCGCGCGTGGGCGTTCCGGTAACCGTTACGATTCCCAAGGGCTCCACCTCCATCGAGTTCCCCATCACGGCTCCCGACAACGCGGAGCTCGCCGGCCAAGCGTTCGTCGTCGTCATGGCGAGCGCGCCGTCTTTTACCGGCAGCTCTGCCGCCACGATCCTCCGCGACAACGACGCACAGCACTTCAGTTTTGCGCCGATCGGCCGGCAGGGGCGCGGCGCTCCCTTCACGGCCAGCATCACCGCCCATGACGTGAATGGCCGGCCCGTCGGCTTCACCGGAAACGTGACGCTGACCGCTGCCGGCAGCACGGGGCCCATCGCCATTTCGCCGGGCGCGGTTGGCGCGTTCGCGAACGGCGTATGGACGGGCACGCTGCAAATCGACGTGGAAGATCCGGCGGTCGCCATCACCGCCACCGACTCCGCCGGACGCACCGGCGCAAGCAATCCCTTCGAGGTGAGCTTCGGCGCGCTGCACCATTTCCGCTGGCCCGGCCTCGCCGGCAGCCGTCCGGTGAATACGCCATTCGCCGCGAGCCTTATCGCGGAAGATGCCGCCGGCAATCGCGTCCGCGATTTCTCGGGGTCGGCGGGCCTCTCCGGCACGCGCTCGGTGAATACTTCTTCGATCATGCTGATCACCGAGGTGAATACCGGTACCGAGGAAGTCGAGTTGCAGGTGCTCGGCACGTCTTCCGTTTCGGTGACAGGCTGGAAACTCTACCTTTACGACGATGTCTCCTGGCCCGCGCCGCGCACGGTCTTCAGTTTCCCCTCGACCGGCTTTGCGTCGGGCCAGATCGTCCGCGTGCAGAAAAACGGGACCGCGCCCGGCGCCTTCCCGCTCTACCGCACCGGTGCGGAGCTCAGTTGGGAGCCCACCGCCAGCTCGCATGTCGTCGCGCTGCTGACCAATGCCAGCGGCGCGATCGTGGACTTCTTTTGCGCCGGCGCCGCCACCCCGCGGAGCATCACTTCGCCGGCCGCCGTCCCAGCTTCGCAATGGTCCAGCTCACCGGTGAGCGCCCCGGCCATCTCCACGCACAGCTACCAACGCCAGACGAACGTGGATTACGATAGCACGGTGGCCTGGACCGCCGCTGCGCCCAGTCCCGGCACGCAAAACAGCGGACTTGTCCGGCCCTTCACCGCCGTCACCGCCGACGTCAATGTTTTCCCGGCGGAAACCGGTCCCTTTGTCGAGGGCGCCTGGAGCGGTGACCTCACAATTTCCCAAGTCGCCGCGCAGGTGCGTTTGCTCGCGGACGATCGCGCGGGCAACTTCGGCCAGAGCGACCCGTTCAGCGTGAGCGGCACCACCACCCTGACGGTCAATCCCTTCTCCGGGGTGACCGCGGTCGGTCTCGTCGGCGGCCCCTTCAGCCCCGCGGGCGCCACTTACCTTATCACGAATACCGGCACCTCGCCCATGAACTGGACGGCCAGCCGCACGAACACCTTCCTCAACCTTTCCGCCACCAGCGGCCTCCTCGCGCCCGGCGCGTCGACCGCCGTCACGGTCGCCATCGATCCCAGCGCCGCCACGCTCGCCGCGGGGAGCTACAGCTCCACGATCACGTTCACCAATGCCTCGCTCGGCACGGGCAGCACGAGCAGGGTCTTCAACCTGGCGATCTCCACCACCACGCCGGCGCTCACCGTCACGCCGACCACCTCCGGCAACATCAGCGGTCCGGCCGGAGGCGGATTCACGCCGAGCTCCGTCACCTACACGCTGCGGAACAACAGCGCGGCGTCGCTCTCGTGGTCGCACACGCACAATGCCAGTTGGTGCTCCACCGGCGTCTCGAACGGCACCCTGGCCCCCGGTGCAACGACCACCGTGGTCGCGACCATGAATGCTTCCGCGAACTCGCTCGCGCAGGGGCTCTACGCCGACATGGTCACCATCACCAACACGACCAACGGCAGCGGCACCACCTCCCGTCCGATTATGCTCACGGTCACCACGGCGAATCCCGTGCTCTCCGTCAGCCCGGCCACGCCCTTCTCCGCTGGCGGCATCGCCGGCGGCACGCTTACTCCTTCGAGCGCAAGTTATACGGTCACCAACACCGGCACCACCAACCTGGCTTGGACGGCCGCGAAGACCGCCCCGTGGCTCACGCTCTCCTCGGCCGGCGGCACCCTCGGGCCGGGCCTCGGCGCCACCGTCACCGTCTCGCTCAACAGCGCCGCCGCGGCGCTCGCGGCCGGCAGCTACAGCGATGCCGTGACCTTCACCAACACCGGCAACGGCAACGGCAACACCACCCGCACCGTGCAGCTCGAAGTCACTGCTCCCACGCGCATTCTCTCGGTTACGCCCGCCACCGGCCTCTCCTCCAGCGGCAATGCCGGCGGCCCCTTCACTCCCTCCAATCGCACCTACACGCTCTCGAATATGGGCAACGGGAGCATGGCTTGGAGCGCCACCAAAACCGCGCCCTGGCTCACCCTCTCCTCCGCCAGCGGCACCCTGGCGCCCGGCGCCAGCACGAACGTCTCGGTCATCATCAATTCCAGCGCCCTTACCCTCGCCGCCGGCAGCTTTTCCGACACCGTCAATTTCACCAACACGGTCGATGGCGTCGGCACCACCACGCGCAACGTCTCCCTCGCCGTCGGCGCCGCCTTCGATCTCGATGCCAACGGCCTCCCCGACGCCTGGGAATCCCGCCACCGCCTGACCACCGGCCCGCACGGCGATCCCACCGGCAGTGGCGTCGATAATATCACCGCCTACGCCCTCGGCCTTGATCCACGCGCGATCGATCACGACCTCCTCCCCACCACGTCGCTCAAAACGAATCCGGCCGACGACCTTCCCTACCTCACCTTCACCTACCGCAGGCGCACCGATGACCCCTCGCTTAAGTACACGATCGAGCTCTCCTCCGATCTCGTGAAATGGAAGCCCGCGGCCGATGAGCTGGAGCAGGTCCAGCCGCCCACCGCGAATCTTGGCGGCGAAACGGAGACGGTCGCCGTGCGCATCAAGCCGGCGGTGAGCCCGGAGACGCCGGCGCGCTATGTGCGGCTGCGGGTGTCAACCGGGCCGTAAGCCAGTCGCGCGGCGGTCACTTCAGCTCGAGGCAGACGAGCTCGCCCTCGTTGTTGCGGAGGTAGAGCTGCCCGGCCTCGAGGGTGGGCTGGGCCCAGCAGCGTTTGCCGAGCACCGGCGCCCGGAGAAGCGCCCGGAACCCCGCCGGGCTGGCTTCGCAAATGACTAGCTCGCCCCGCTCGGCAAAGACGATCAGCTTCCCCGCGCTTTGAATGACCGCGCCGCCTTTCACCGATTTTTCGATCCATGCGCGTTCGCCGTCGGAGACGTTGAGGCAGACGAGATTGCCGCCGCCGGTGTCGCCGTCGATGCCGTAAATGTGCTCCTGGAAAACGGTGGGGGTATTGATGTGGGCGCGGAGGTTCTTGTTGCGCCAAAGCACGGAAGCCTTGCCGCCGCGGATTTGCAGGAGCGCGCAGCCGGTATTGTAGCCGGAGGAGATGAACACGCGGTCGTTGCCGATGACGAGCGGCGTGGCGGCGTTCACGTCATACGAAGTTTTCCAGGGGGAGCGCCAAAGCTCCTTGCCGTCCTTCAGCGCGCAAGCGACGAGCGCTTCCGCTTTTATGATGAGAATGGTCTCCGCGCCGCCAATGCTGGCGACGACCGGGCTGGCGTAGCCGCCCTTGTCCGAGCCCGCTTTCCACACCGTTTTCCCCGTCGCCTTATCGAGCGCGACGGTGGAGGTGCCGGAGCCCCCGACATCGCAGAGCAAAAGATTCCCCGCGACGAGCGGCGACCCGGAATAGCCCCAATCCGGCCGGCTCCCGCTGAAATCCTGCTGGTAATGCTTGTACCAGACTTTGCGGCCGGTGCCCGCATCGAGGCACCAAAGATCGCCTTGATGGCTCAGAGCGTAGACGCGGTTGCCGTCAATAACCGGCGTAGAGCGCGGCCCGCCCTCGAAGAGTTTGGGATCGACGCTCATCGGATAATCATGCTTCCAGAGCACTTTCCCGCTTTTCGCGTCGAGGCAGTAGACGACGTCCTTGTCACCGACATTTCCCATCGTGAAGACGCGCCCGCCGGCCGTGGTGACGGACGAGGTGCCTTTGCCAACGTTGGCCTTCCAGAGCTGCTTCGGCGGCCCGGCCGGAACCGCCCAGCCGGTCTCCGGCGAGACGCCGTTCTGCGTAGGGCCGCGGTAGTGGGTCCAATCGGCGCGACCGGCGGTGGCGAGGGCGAGGGTGAGAAGGAGAAGGATCGCTTTCACGGTGAGCAGGATAGATGACGGCGGCGAAATGGAAACGAGAACGGTTCGCGCTTCGACAGATTGCGCAGCCAGCCGGGATTTGGCATAGTGTTCGCATGGCCGTTTACGTCTACGAAACCACCGATGCCACGCAGCCGGTGCGCCGCTTCGAAATCACCCAAAGCATGAGGGAGGAGCCCCTGACGTCGCACCCGGAAACCGGCGAAGCGATCCGCCGCGTGATCTCCGGCGGCTTCGGCTACATGGCCAAAGGCAACGCGCCCCGCCACGCCGATATGCAGCGGAACATGGGCGGCGGGCACTCGTGCGGGACGGGATGCGGGTGCGGGTAGGAAGTTCGGCGTGCCCTACAAGACGGAAGCTAGTCGAGTAATATACTATAGAAGACTTGGCTCTCCAGCGCGCGGGCATACACTCGCGGCGCCCTGGAAAGTCTTATGGAAGAAAAAAACGGGTCTTCGTTGTCGCTGATCTTGTCGGGCATCGTGGTCCTGACCGCGGTGGTCGGCGGCGCTGCTTGGCGCGGGCAGGCATTGAAAAGCCCACGCCCTGAGAGCGAGTGGAGTGCGCAACCCGGGACGCGCCCGGCTCAGCCGGTCGAAGCACGTATGTGGCAGGATCCCTGGGCGGCGATTCATAAATGGGCGGCGAGTGGCAGCGGCGATAAGTCTCGCCAGGGAATCCCTCCGGCCGAGCTCATTCGCGACATCAAGCGCAGCGCCGTGCGTGAGGAGGACAGCGTGAATCCCGGCGTGGAAATTATCTTTTGCATGCTGCCGGGGGCGCTTTATACGGAGGAAACGGAGGCGAGACTGCGCGCCCGGCACGCAGTGGTCTCAGCGCTTTCCACGGCAGGTTACCGCGCGGAAGACGAGGAACACCTTGGGATACTCGCGCTCCCCTGGCCACACCAGCCTCCGGCGGTTTCGCCCCGCGCGCCGGCGCCCAGCCTCGCGGGCGGGCTCCCGAAAGACACGTTCCGCGAGGTGCAACTTCCGTACGAGTGGTTCCGCAAGCGCCTGTTCGACCGCGCCCGGTCCGACGGCTACGACCGGGTGCTGCTCGTGTGGCTTCCGGATACACTTCTCGCGGATGCACCGTTGCCGCGCCTCGCGCAACTGGTGGAGACCTTTCGGTTGCGCGGCTCCGGGCTCGTGGGGGATCCCTCCGAGCTTGCGGTGCGCGTCAAGATCCTCGGCCCGCAGGGTTCGTCCATGCTGCGCGAGATGCTGCCGTGGAAAAACGATCCGGCGGTAAAAAGGCTCGGGGAGAAAACTGTCGTCGAGGAGAACATCGCCGCGGCGGGAGCATCGCCGCACCTCGGGTCGCTGCAGGACGTCACGATGTACTCCTGGTCGGCCACCGCCATGGACGATCTTTTGGTGCATGGGATGTTTCCGAAATACATGGGCTATGGATCGCGAGAGGGGATCGGACGGTATCTGCGTGAGATTTGGGGACTGAGCTTCATCAACGTCGTGGCCACGGATGAAATGCTGATGCAGGAGATGCTCGATGAGCTGCAACTCCGCGACGTAGACCTGCGCAAGAGGTCTGAGCACGTCGCGCTCATCTCGGAATGGGACACCTTCTACGGGCGCAACATCCCGGTGGCATTTGCGATCGCGCTGGCGCAGCGGCGGCATGAAGCCAACCTGGCTCCTGATTTAGCGAAACTCCTGAAAGAGCAAAAGCCACTCTGGCACACCTATCCTCTGGCCACGCGGCTGGTGGAGCTCTTCCGCTACGCGAAGCCGCCGGAGGAGCCCTGGCCCGGCTTGCCGCTGAATCCGAATGTGCATCCATTCTCCTATCTGCGCGGGGTGGATGGAAAATTGCCGGGGGACAAGCGCGAGGTGAAGGATCTGCAACGGAGGCCGAGCGGCCAGTCGGAGTTGGAAACGCTGATCCGGCTAAACGATCGCGAGATGAACAAGCCGGAGGGACAAAACCAACTCGACTATATCCCCCGGATTGGCGACCAGCTCGAACGGCTGCAGGCCGAGTTGCGCAAACAGCGTCAAGCCCTGCGCGCGATCGGCGTGCTTGGAAGCGATTTCTACGACAAGCTCCTGATCCTCCAGGCGTTGCGCGACCGCTTTCCCGGGCTGATCTTTTTCACGACCGACTTGGACGCACGTTTTCTGCAGCCGGAATTCCTCAAGCACACGCGAAACCTGGTGGTCACCTCGAGTTTCGGCCTGGCCCTGCATCCGAAGCACCAGGATGATGTGCCGCCCTTCCGGAACAGCTACCAAACCTCCCTCTACTTTGCGGCGCTCCGCGCGCTCGCCTTGAAAGACCTGGATGCGCAGGAGGATTCGATCAAGACGCCGGTGCCGCGGCGGTTCGAGATCGGCCGCTTCCACGCGGTCGATCTCAGTGTGACCAAAGATAGCAAACCGCCAATTCACCCGCAGGTGGTTCGCTGGGCGCCCAGCCCGCTGGGCGTGTTCTTAATCCTGGTGGCGGCAATGTCCGGCGTGTGGCTGTTGATGCGGCTGGTGCCGGTGCTGCGGGCCTTGCTCATGCCGAGCGAACGCTGCCGCCTGCTGAGCCAGGCGGCGCTGGTGCGCGCCAGCGACTTGATCGACCCGGTGGAAACGATCAATCGCTGGGCGGAGTTCGGCCCGAAGGCGGAAGCCGCGCGCCTGCGGAAGAACGACTTTGCGGTCATGCCACCGGAGCGCTCGAAAGCAGATCGCGAGACCCTCCTGGGGTTCCTGAATGCGCAAATCACGAGGTTCCGGCTGCCCGGCACCTGGGCGTGGCCCGCCTCCCGGCACGGCCCTCGGCTGGCGCACCGGATCATCGGCCTTTGGCATCGGCGCAAGATTTGGCGCTGGAGATCGCGGCTGGCGATGCGGCACAGGGTGGACCGTTACCTCCCGGGCATCGTCCGCAGTGCGCGCCCGCGGATCGACTTGCTGCAGGGTGAGCTCCGCGGGAGTTATTACGGCGCGGTCGGCGGCGGCCTCGCCGTGCTTGTCTTTGTGTGCTTCGTCACGGCTTCCCACACGCAAGCGGTGGGTGAGCCGGTGAGTCTGTGGGAGGGGATAAGCATTTGGCCCGCCGAGTGCCTGCGGCTGCTCTCGCTGGGGCTCTCGATCTTTTTCATTGGCCGGGTGCTGCACAACCTGGCGCGGGATCAGCAGGAAATTTGCGTCGATTTCGGCTTGAAGCGCCGCGTGGCGGAAGCGCCGCCCAAGTTCGCCGGGAAAGTATCCGAGTACGTGCGCGCACTTTGGCGCTGGCGCGGCGAGCACACGATCTACGGCTGGGCGCCGGAAATGATCAATGGCTCCCTCTCAGCCGAAAAGCTCTGGGCCGAATACCAGGTGCGCGGGCAGCAGGCGCTGCGTTTCCTGCGCCCGATGGCGCCGATCGCGGTCTACCTCACCTTCGGACTATGCCTCGTGGGCTTGAGCGAGCATGCGTTCGTGCCGGCGCGGGGAGCGATCGCCTTCGCGCTCGACAGAATCGTCCTCCTCTTCAGCGTCCTCGCGTTTCTCTTCCTGACTTTTCTGGTGGTGGATGCCACGCGGCTTTGCCGGGTGCTCGTTCTGCACCTGATCGAGGAAACGCAGTGGCCGGAGGAAACCAAGCGGCGCTTTTCGCCCCGGAATGGCTGCCTGCGCGACGAAGACCTCGATCCCTGGATCGACATCCAGCTCATCGCCCGCACCACCACGGTAGTCTCGAAACTGGTTTGGTACCCGTTCATCGTCCTTTCGCTCTTGATCCTTGCGCGGACGCGCTATTTCGATGCGTGGAACTGGCCGGTGTTCCTGGTGGTCATTTTCATCATCAATGCGATCTGGGCCTTTTCGAGCGCGCTGCTTCTCGGGATGACCGCGCGGCAGGCACGCGCTTCCACGAGCAAATCTTTCCGGAAGGCAATCGACTCGGCGCCGCAAAACACCCCGCAGGAAAAAGAGCGAGTCGAGCAGCTCGAGAAGATGCTGAAGGAGGTCGAGAATATCCGCGAGGGCGCGTTTGAAGATGTGAAGTCGAATCCCGCAATCAAGGCGGTGCTTCTGCCTTTCACTGGCGGTGGGATCGCCTTGCTTCTCGAATTCCTAACCGCGCGGTAGGCTCGCCGGGGTGCGTGACCGCCCACCTTCGGCGGCGTCAAATGGCTCTAGCGAAGGCCGAAGATTTGGATTCTACTTCCACTCCGCTATGTCCCAAATCGATCACGACGACCCGCTGAATGCCCAGATCCTTGCCGTCTCGGAGGACAAGGTGCAGGGCTTTGTGCGGGAGCCTTTCGTCGAGATTTCGCGGCTCTCGGGGGTGCCGCTCGAGACCGTGCTGGAGCGCATCCGCGTGATGCTGGCGGCGGGCACGATCCGCCGGGTGCGGCAGACGCTGGTCGCCACGCAGCTCGCCGAGGGCGCGTTGGTCGCGTGGAAAGTGCCGGAGGAGAAGCTCAGCTCCGCGTTCGATTTCATGTTCCAGCAGGATCCGTTTTCGGGGCACGTGGTGGTGCGCTCGACCGACCCCGGCACGGCCGGCTCGGAATACCGGCTGTGGACGACGCTGAAGGTGCCGGTGGGCTCCTCCATGGAGGAGCATGGGCGCGTGCTGATGCGCCATACCGGATGCGAGCGCTTCAAGCTGATGCCGGCGAAGGGGATTTTCGCCCTCGGCGTGGGGCATGTGCGGCGGAAGACGATCGAGCCGGGCGACAAGGCCGAGGAGCCGGCGGCGATGCTCACGGTGGCGGCGGCCGAGTTGTCGGATTTGGATTGGCAGGTGCTCATCGCGCTGAAGCGCGAATTCGCGGTGGATGAGATCGCGCCCGATCCGTGGGTGAAACGCGCCGCGGAGGCCGGCGTCGATTTCGAGACGTTCTGCCAGGTGGCGGAGAGCCTGCAGGCGCGCAAGGTCATCGGGCGTTTTTCCACGTTTCTCGAGCACGTCAAGCCGTCGCAGACTGGCGTGCGCGTGACGCGTTTCAACGCGCTCTTCCACTGGGCGGTGCCCCGCGGGCGCGAGGTGGAAGCCGGCGGCGAAGTGGGCCGGCACCATTTCCTCACGCACTGCTACTGGCGCGAAGGCGGGCCGGAATTCAACAACGTGAACATCATGTCCGTGGGCCACGGCACCGACAAAGACCGCGTGCTGGCGCATAAGCGCGCGATCGACGAGCACCTGGAGAAATGCGGCATCCCAGTGAGCTACACCAACGTGTTCTGGGGCGGCCGCTCCGAGATCAAGCCCTCCGAGATCAGCCCGCAGGCGCACCGCGAGTGGATGGAAAAGTGGGGCGCCGGCGTCGCGGTGTAGGCGGCTTGCCTGCCGTCTCGCGGTTTCCTCAGCCGCACGGTGAGGCCGGCTGGGAAGCCGGCTGGAAGTCTGCGCTACGGCGGAACCGGCGATTTTTCCCCAGCCACCGGCAAGCGCGGTTTTCGGGGTTGGTCCGATACATCAGCATAGAAAGGATAAAACCAACAAAACCAATCATATGCTCTCCTGGGCCATTACATTCCTCATCATCGCGCTCATCGCCGGCATCCTCGGGTTCTCCGGGGTCGCGGGCACCGCGAGCAGCATCGCCTGGATACTCTTCGTAGTTTTCCTGGTGCTGTTCCTGGTCTCGATGTTCACCGGTCGGCGCGGTCCGAAGCCGCTAGCCTAGCGCTCGCGCTCATCGCCGCGGCTGCATGAGCCGTGGCCGACAGTTCAGCGGTGCAGCAGAAGCCGAAAGGCCTCTCCTGCGCCGCTTGTCATTTGACCTTACAGCCCCATCAGCTCGCGCTGCCATGGCATCAGCGTCTGGTCGTGAGGGTTGTCGGCGACACGCTCGAGCGCGGCTTTAGGGGCGATCAGGGAGGGGTCGAGCTGGAGGTCGGCGGCGAGGGTGTCGCGCTTTTTCTTGAGCTCGCGGACGCGGGTGTCGTGCTCGGGGGTCGGGCGGGGACGCGGCTTTTTGACGAACTTGGGCCACTCTTCCTCAGGCAGGGCGAGGGCTTCGGCGCCGGCTTCCTCGAAGCGGCGCAGGCGGCTGCCGCGCAGATGCGGAATTTCGTATTTCGCGCCGCGATCGAGGTGATCGGCCGCGCGGACAAGCTGCTCGTTGTGAAGGATGTGGAAGGTGGGGCGATCGACCGCTTGCGCCTCGCCTTCACGCCAATGCCACAGCGCGCGCAGGATAGCGCTGCCGCGGCCGGGAAGATCGTTGCTGCCGGTGATGCGCCAGAGCGCATCGGGGTCGCGCTCTTTGATCACGGAGGCGGAGGCGATCGCTTTTTCACACGATTGCTCGAACCACTCCCATCGGCCGAGGCGGCAGAGCTCGGCTTCGAAGATGTCCGCGAGCCCGAGAAGGTAGTGGGTGTCCTTGACGGCGTACTCGGTCATCTGCGGCGAGAGCGGGCGCTGCGCCCAGTTGGCCTTTTGCGAGGCTTTGGTGATCTGGAGCTCGAAATACCTCAGGAGCAGCGCGGCGAGGCTGAACTCCGTGATGCCGCAGAGGCGCGCGGCGATCATGGTATCGAAGACGCGCGGTGGGCCGGCGAAGCCGACGCGGCGGAGCAGGCGCAAATCGTAGTCGGCGCCGTGGATGATGAGTTGCTGCCTTCCGCAGGCAGCGAAGAGCGGCGTCGAGCGAGAAGCCGGCCAGCGGATCGACGAGGAGTCGTGATCCGGGACGCTGATCTGGATGAGGCAGAGCTTTTCGAAATAGCAGTGGAGGCTGTCCGCCTCGGTATCGATGGCGATGCGGGTCTGACTTTCCAGCGAAGGGAGGATGGCCGCGAGGCCATCGGCGGTGCCGATGAGGGGTTGCATTGGGGGAAACGAACCCGTCTTAGCCCTTCAGCCCGGTGAGCAGCAACTCGGCGTTCGATCTGCGTGGATTGCGAGGGCGTGGATGAGCACCTCCGTCGCCTCGAGCGGCGGAAGCGCGGCGAGCTGTCTGCGAAGGACGCTCACCTTCTCGAATTCCTGCGGATGGTAAAGCAGCTCGTCGCGGCGGGTGCCGGAAGCGAGGATGTTGATCGCGGGAAAGACGCGCTTGTCGCGAGAGGCCGCGGTCGAGGCGCAGCTCCATGTTCCCGGTGCCCTTGAACTCCTCGAAAATGAGGTCGTCCATGCGGCTGTTGCGTCTCGACCAGCGCGGTGGCGAGGATGGTGAGACTGCCGCCCTCCTCGGTATTGCGCGCGGCGCCGAAAAACTTCTTCGGCTTGATGAGCGCCTTGGAATCGACGCCGCCGGACATGGTGCGGCCTTTGTTGCCGCTGCAAGTTGTTGTAGCCGCGGGAGAGGCGGGTGATGGAGTCGAGCAGGATGACCACGTGCCGGCCGAGCTCGACGAGGCGCTTGGCGCGGTCGCTGACGATCTCGGCCAGCTGCGTGTGGCGCTGCGGGCTTTCGTCGAAAGTGGAGCTGTAGATTTCGCAATTCACCGAGCGCTTGAAATCGGTCACTTCCTCCGGGCGCTCATCGACAAGCAGCAGGATGAGGTTGCGTCTCGGGCGAATTGACGCAGGATCGACTGCGCGATGTCCTTCAGCAGGATCGTCTTGCCGGTGCGCGGCGGGGCGACGATCAGCCCGCGCTGGCCGCGGCCGAGCGGCGCGATGAGATCGATGGCGCGCGTGGTGATGGAGCGCGTCTTCGGGTTTTCGAGGACGATGCGCTCGCTTGGGATGGAGCGCGGTGAGCTTGTCGAACTCGATCGTCTCCTTCCACTCGTCCGACCGGGATGTCCTCGATGCTGAGCACGCGCTCGATCGTCATGAAACTGCTCGCGATCGCGCGGCGGGCGGATGCGCGCAGGTGAGCCGGTTGCCGTTGCGGAGGAAGAACTGGCGCTCGACCTGGCCGGAGACGAAGACGTCCTGCGGCAGCGAGCGAAATTGTAGCGCGGCCAGCGGAGGAAGCCGCTGCCCTGCGGGCCGAGCTCCAGCATGCCGTCGGCGAAAAGCTCGGTGCCGCGCGCGGCGTAGGCCCGGAGCAGATCGAAGACGAGGTGATGGCGCGTCTTGTCCGGATTGATGCGGACATCGAGGCCCTCGGCGCGCTCGAGCAGTTCGTGGAAAGGCGCTTGCGTTGAGCTCGTCGATCCAGAGCTCCTTGGGGATGACAATGGGCGGCGGCGCCACTTGCGTGGCGGCAGAGTCGGCTCCCGATTCAGCGGAATCGGTCGTCGGGAGAGGAGACGTTTCAGACATAATATTGGCGAAGCCAGCCAGCTAAGAGTCGGGCCTGCCCGTCGAGGCAGGTAGCCGTGGAATCGTTCCAGATCACGTGGTCGGCCTTCGCGATCTTCATCCCGAGATCGAGCTGGGCGGCAATGATTTTTTGAATCATGGCATCGATCCAGCCGCGATGCATCGCGCAGACGCGCACGCTGGGTCTCCGGAGAACAGGCCACCACGACCACGCGATCGAAGTGCGTTTCGGCCTCCGGTTTCATAAAGGAGCGGGATATCGACGAAGAGCCAGCCGCCGCCCGCACGGTGCTCGCGCGGCCTGCGCGATCCAGCGCGCGCGAATGACCGGATGCAGGATCGCCTCGAGTCTCCACGCACCGCGGGATCGGCGAAAACCACCTGCGCGCAGGCGCGTCGCGGTCGGGCGTGCCATCGAAGCGGAACGCTTCGGGGCCGAAGCGCGCACGCACGGCTTCGCGAACGCCTGGATCGGACGCCAGCAGTTGCGTGGGCGGCGGCATCGGCATCGAAGAGCGTCGGCCGGCGAGATGGCGCAGCAGCGCTCGCATGAAAGTGGATTTTCCGGTGGCGATGCCGCCGGTGATGCCGAGCGTAGGCATGCTAGAAACACAAACGGCGGAGTTTGCACTCCGCCGTTCGGTTTGAGTTTCAGGTGAGCGGGAGCCCGGATTTACTTCGACATGAGCGGGAGCTCGGGCACCGACGTGGCTTCCGGGACCGGGAGGACTTCGACGATCTCCTCGATTTCCTCCTCGTCGTGCGGACCGGTTCGCCAGCCGGATTGATCAGGCGGGCGGAGACGAAGATCACGAGGTTGCGCTTCAGGTGCTGATCCACGCTGGAGCGGAAGAGCCGGCCGAGGAGCGGGATGTCGCCGAGCAGCGGCACCTTGTCCTCGATCTTCTGCACGTCCTCGCGAATCAGGCCGCCGAGCACGACGGTCTGGCCGTCAAACACGCTCACGCTGGTCGTGCACCTTGCGGGTGCTGAAGATCGGCTGGTTGATGACGTTCGGCGTGATGACGTCTGGTCGTGCGACGCCGGTGAGCGGCGTTCGTGGTGGTGGACTGAATCGGGCTGCCGTAGTTGATGAAGCCTTCGAACTCGACCACCTGCGGAACGAGGTTCAGGTCGATCGTGTAGCCATCCGGACCGACCACCGGCTCGACTTCCAGGGTGACGCCGGTGTTGCGGGTCTCGAACGCGGTCGGCGTGGTCGGCGTGACCGGGAATGAGCCGGTGCTCGACTGCGTGCCGGCGCCGGTGAGGCTGATGCCGCCGCCCGTGTTGCCGAAGGTCTGCGGGATCTGCGGCGGATCGAATTCGGTCGGGTAACGGAACTCGCGGATGATTTCGATGACTGCGCGCTGGCCGCTCTTGGTGGTGACGCGCGGAGCGGAGAGGAGATCGACGCCCTTCTTCTGGTTCAGCGCGCGAATGACGAGCTGGAACTGCGGATCGGTGAAGACGCCCGAGAGCGCGGCGATGCGCCGGCGAGAGCGCCGAGTCGCCCTGCAACGCCGAAGAGCAGCGCATCGATCGCGTTCTGGCTGATCGCGAGATTGCCGCTGCGGATTGCCGCCGGTGACCGGGTTCGCCGCCAATCGGGACGCCGCTCGGGCCGAGGAACGGGAAGTCGTTCGGATTCGACCGGATGGCGAGGTGCCGGAGGTGCCGCCGCTGAAGAAGACGCTCTTGCTGCCGGGGGTATTGCCCGGGCCGAGCAGCCAGTCGAAGCTGAGCTCCTTCAGGTTGTTCTGCGTGATCTCGACGAACTTCGCCTCGATTTCGACCTGCACCGGACCGCCGGAGATGGCCGCCTCGATGATCGTGTCGATCAGGTCGAGATGCTCCTGGGTGTTCCGCACGATGAGCCGGGAGCTGCTCGGAAGGAAGATCGCAGAAGCACCGCCCGGGAAGGTCACGCCCTGCGCGATCAGACAATCCTTCGCCTCGACGCGGCGGACGATGCCGACGCCGCCCTTGGTCGGATCGTCGTCGGGGCGGCGCCACCGGGGGCCGCGAGCGGATCGGCGCCACCGCCGACTTGGGGAGCGCCGGCCAGGAAGCCCGGTGGCACTTTCCACTCCTTGGTGACGAGCGTCTCGGTGGGCGTGCCTTGCGGCACGACCGAGACGGCGTACTGCTCAACCTTGAACTTCAGGTTCGCCAGGCCGGTGACGTAGCGCAGCGCTTCGCCCAGCGGGATGTTCGTAAGCGAAACGGTGATGCGGGCATCGTTCGGATCCACCACCGGCATCGCGGCGGGCGCGCCGGGCGCGAGCGGAGCAGCACCGGGAACCGGCTCGAGACCGGGAATGACCGGCGCCGCGGGGGCGGCGGGCGCCACCGGGAGCGCGGCTGGGCCGGCGCCGCCGAGGGCTCCCTCGAGGCTGCAGCACGATGTTCACGCCCTTGCGATTCGGATCGGTTTCGGTCGTGTCGAGCGTGACGCTCTTCTGCTTCAGGAAATCGATCGCCTCACGGATCGTCGCCTCACGGAACTCCAGCTTCGGGATGATGATCTGCTCGAGCTTGCGCTGGAGGCGCTGGGTCAGGCCACCCTCGGTCCGGGCGCTGTTGTCGATCGCAATGGGGCCAGTGGCGAATTTGCGCACCGGGCGATCCCACGTCTTCTCGAGCTGCCACGACATGTACGAGCGGGTGTGGTTGTACCCGGCCACCGCGTACTCGGTAGCGCTTCTGGTTGATCTGCTCCTGCATTTCCGCGCGGCGATGTTGTACGGGTCGATGTTGAGGATCTGCTCGCAGCGCTTGAAGGCGAGATCGAAGCGGCCCGTGTCGTAGAACCCCTTGGCGTCGACGAACCACTGCTTCACCTGCTCGACGTTTGCGCGGAACTGCGGCGTGATCGTCTTGTTGTAATAATCGGGCTCCTCAAGGTGCTTCAGGACGAGCAGCGCCTGGCGTGCAGCGCGGATCGTACCGCTCGTCCAGCACGGTGCGCAGCACGTTCTCGGCGTCTGCGTAGCGGCCCTCGGCGATGCGCTGTTTCGCGAGCGCCACGCCGGAATCGCAGAGCCCATTGAGCGCGCGCACGTAGAGCCGGGAAGTGTTGGGCGCGTTCGGGATCAGGTCGCACGCCAGCTTGTACTGGGCAAACGCCTTCTCGTAGTCGCGGTCATCCATCGCCTTGTCGGCGACCTTCAGCGCGGCGATGCCGCGATTCAGGTAATCCTGGCGGCGCGCGTTCTCGCGCTCCACCGTGGTGGTCGAGCTGTAGCCATAACTCCGGCCGCGGCCTTCCTCTCCGGCATAAGCCGAGGAAACCAGCGGCAGGGGGGTGATGACCACGGCGCTCAGCAAGGTGGCGATGGTGGCGGCGAGTGGGGGTTTCATCATGAGCTTGGTGCGGCTAGCGGGTGGTTAAGCAGACAGAGTGAGTGCGTGGAAAAAGTTGTGCCGGAGGAGCGGTGGTACTGCGCAGCCGCTCACGGTGCATTGGCCGGGGCGGGCCCAATCGTTTTGGTTTCCCCGGACGGGAGCTTGATAGAGGCTTGATTCTCCGTAATGTCAAGCAATTGATACAGCTGATCTTTAATTGGCAGGAGGACGAACTTGCCAAGTTTCGGCACCCGGATGTCGAGCGCCGGCTGCGGCCAGTAGTATTGGAAGAGGGCGAAGGAGTCCGGTGAATCGATGACTTTGTTCAGAACCAGGACCACGAGCGCCTTGGTCTCGTTGTTCTCGAGCGTGAGCTCGGACACCTCTTCCTCGCCGCCGATCGACGGATTATCGCGCACCTTGTACTCGAACTTGATGATCTTGAATTTCTTGTTGAAGACCTCATCGCCGATCTTCAGGAACTGGCTCGGGGTGCGGTATTCGAGCGTGTTGATCTGGAAGCTCATCTCCTCCGGCTTCGCCGTTTTGGGGTCGCCGTCGTACGAGTTGAACTTCAGGCGGAAGGGGATCTTGATGAACTGCTTGAGGTAGAGCTTGGAGTAGTACGGAGGATGGGAATTCGCGTCGCGCGGGTTGGTCTTCGGCTCCACGCGGAATTCGTCGGCATTGGTAAAACCATCCCGATCCTGGTCCTGCGTAGGCACCGTGGGATCGGTCACCGGCAAATTGTTGTCGATGAACCATTTGTCCGGAATCATCTTGCCCGTCTGCGGATCGGCCCAATGCTCGCCTTCCTCCGCCTTCTTCGGCACCCCGCCGGAGAGCGCGTAACGGGCCGGCACGAACGGCGGCTGCTTGAGCACGTTCACCGACCACGTCGCCGGTGTTTCGAGCTCTTTTTGGGTCTCGTCCAGCACCGTCACATCCAGCGGCTCGATCTTGTCGCCCGGAATCACCACCTGCTGCACCGGCGCGAATTTTTCATGGTAGCTCTTCGCGTTCAGCGCGACGAGCGCGGACGAGGCGATTACCAGCACGGCCACCACCAGCAGCGCAACCAAATGGGGATTCTTCCTGATCCAGGGCATGGCTATTTCGGTTTGTTGCCGCCTTTGGCATCGGCCGGGGCTTGCGGAGCATCCGCGAACTCGGCGACTTCCACGAGAATGGTCGTCTCGACGTTTTCCTCACCGACGATAAACTGGAAACCGGGCTGGGCGGGCTGGCCAGGCTGCGTGGGAGGCGCAGGAGTGGGCGCGGGAGCAGGAGCCGGGGCGGGCCCTGGGGCGGGTGGAGCCGGCGGCGCCGTTGGGTTGTTGGGGTCAGCCGGAGGCGCAGCGGGGGCGTCGGCAGGCGGCGTATCACCAATAACCGGCGGCGCGACGACCTCGCGGACCGGTGGCTCTTGCTTCTCGTTTTTCACCACCACCGCGCGGTTGATGTAGAACTGCTTCTTGTCCTTGGTGATCGCGTTGATCACGTTCTGCGTCCCAAATTGCTTGGAGAGGAAAACCACCTCGAAAGGATGCCGCTGGAGCAGCGGCGGGACTTCCGCACCCAGCTTTTTCGCGCCCGGGGCCGTGGGGGCGCCCGGCTTGGGCGGCGGAGGCGCGGCCGCTTTCGTCTTGCCGCCCTCTTCCGGAAGCTCTTCCCGGATGACATTGCGGAGCTCGCTGGCCCCGGAAGTCGCAATCTGCGCCAGGACAAACTCCACCGACTTCAACTGCTTGCCCAGCTTGGGCGCGGCTTCGGCCTTGGGCGGAGTCGTTTGGTAGGCGTCGAAGCCCATGTAAAACTTCTCCGGCAGTTTCATTCGCACCTCGGCCGCCTTGGTGACATAGGCGGTCACCGAAGCGCGCAGGCGGTCCTGGAACTGCTCGGGCGTGAGCGGCTCCTCCGGCACCTCCATGCTATTGAGCTTTTTCTGCAGCTCCTGGATGCGTCCCAGGTGCTCCTGTTTCTGCTCCTGCAGCTTCCGCAGGTTGGCCTCATTCGGATAAACGGGCAGCGATTCCAGCCGTTTCTTCTCCGTGGCGAGGCGGTCGAATTCTTCCGTGGCGACGCTGTTGCGACCCATCGCATCGTACAGCAGGTAGCCGAGCACGCCGGCGCCGATGACGGTGACGGCAATGACGCCGGTCAAAAACTTGTTCTCTTGGGCCCAGCTCATTTGTTGCGGCGTGCGGAGATTGTGGGGGTGTAGGCGACCGGCTTGGTGAGGATGAGCGTGGCAGACCAGCGGAAGGCCCACTCCGTTTCATTCTGCACTTCGCGCAACCCGGGCTCCACTTTGTAGTGCTCGGACTCGCTGAGGTTTTTCACGAATTCATCGACGACCGCGGGACCGTTCGCGTTGAAAAGATAGAGCCCTTGCAGCGTCACCACGCTCTGCATCGGTACCGGGGCGCCCGGCACCGGCTTCGGCGGCGCGGGCTTGCCTTTCTCCACGGGGGGCGGCGGTTCCTTCCTCTGCTCCGGCTCGAAGGAAGTAATCCAGAGGAAATCCGGCGGGATGCGCCCGTTGATATCGTTCAGAATCCTCGCCCAGTAATCGCGCTCCCGCACCGATTCCAGGAACGGCGTGGCGAGCTCCTCCTGCGCCTTGATGTCCAGCCGCACCGCCTTGAGCCGATCCTCGTAGCTCTTGAGCGTGCTGACCTTGGGCTGAAGCTGCTCCACCACCTCGCGGGTGATCTGCGCGGTGCGATCGAGGTACAGCCACCACACGGCCAACCCCGCCAGGAGGCAGAGCGCGGCGACGACGAAAGCAGGCCGCTGCCGCGATTCGGTCTCGCGCCGGATCACGCTGGCCGGCCGCAGATTCAGCTCCATCGGGCACTCGGACGCATTCCGCAGGGCGAGCCCGACGATGCTGCCGAGCGTGTGCGCCCGGTGGCCGACTTCCTCCACGTTCAGATTGCCGACGACTCGTCACATTCCGCAGCGGATTGAAGAACTCCACCGGCATCTGGAACTTCTCCTGGAAGAACTCCCGCATGTACGGCATCGAGGCGGCCGCCGCCCGCCAGGTAGACGCGCACCGGCTGAGAGCCGGCCTGCTGCGAGCGGTAGAAAGAAATCGAGCGCGTGATCTCGGCGTGCAGCCGGGTCATCGTATTGCGCGTGATCTTCGAGACGCGCGCCGCATCCGGATCATCGGGATCGGCGTACGCGCCGCCAAGGCTCACGAAACCGTCGCGCTTCTTCCGCTCCTCGGCCGCGCCGAACGGCTCGCTGAAATCCTTGGCGATCGCCGCCGTGATCGTGTTGCCGCCGGTCGGAATGCTGCGGGAAAAGACCGTGTTTCGGCTCCACGAAGATCAGGTTCGTGGTGCGCGCGCCGATATCGATGATCAGCGAGCAGCCCGCCTGGTCGCTGTAATTGTACCGGTAGGCGTTGTAGAGCGCCATCGGCGAGACATCGATGATGTTCGCTTTCACCCCGGACGACTCGACCGCGCCATTGATCTCGTCGAGCAGGTCCGACTTGATCGCGACGATGACCACTTCCACCTGCGCGCTGTCGCCGGTCTCGACGAGCTGGTAATCCCACACCACCTCATTGATCGGATACGGGACGTTCTGCTGCGCTTCGAAGGTGACGATCTGGTCCACCTGCTCCTCACCCACCGACGGCAGCTTCACGAACCGCGTGAAGACCGACTGCGACGCGATCGCGTAATTCACCGGCTGGCCTTTGTACCCCATCGCCGAAACCATCTCGGCGACGGCCATCTTGGTCTGCGCATGCCGGGTGGCGTCGGCCGCAGGGTCCGCCATCAGCTCGGTGCTGCGGTAGTTCGTGAGGACCAGCCCGCCATCGGAACCAGACTTCAGCTCGGCCAGAGTCACCGTCTGAGTGCCGAGCTCGAGGGCCAGGATGCGGGATTGAGCAGCCATGAGCGGGAAAGGTCCAGGATACTGCTAGCGGGAAGCCGGCTTCAGCGCCTCGTAACGGTCCCAGTAAAGAATGGAGAACGGCGTTTGCGACTTATTCAGCACGAAACCGGGAACCTGCGGGACGTTCGGCACCGCCGACTTGGCCGTGCTCAGCGTGCTCAACACCTGTCCCTGGCGATTGACGTCCACCCAAATCCCCTGGATGGAGGCGGCGGTGAGCGACTTGCCGCCCATCACGTTGTCCAGCGCGCGCGGCGCCACGTACGCCACCGAGTAGTGCTCCCGCCCCTTCGGAATGCTGATGTGCGTGACTTCGCCGACCAGCAGCTTCCCGTTGATCAGGATTTTGTAGTTGAAGGACAGCTCGTCGATCATCTCCGCTTTCGTCTCGAACTCGACCTCGACCTCCAGCCAGCTGCCAACTTGGGAACGTTTTTGCGAGCCGCCCGTGTAGTTGAATTCCGGCGTCTTGATCACGGCCGGCGCGATCTTCTCGATCTTCACATCACCCGCCCGCAAAGGCACCTGCGCCTGGCAGGGAATGATCAAGGCGAAAACTGCGGCGATTGAAAGGATGCTACTTTTCATGGGGGTACGTTCTTAGGGTGAAATTTCGGGGGAATCGAAAAAGCAGGGCGCTCTTCTGGGGGAATTCGCCGAGGAAGGGAAGGAAAAAAGCCGCGCGAAGTGCCTATTTCAAGCGGGTTTTGAAATAATCGACCGTTTTCCGGATGCCTTGCTCGAATTCCACCTGCGGCTCCCACCCTAAAACGGTGCGGGCGCGAGTGATGTCCGGCTGGCGCACTTTGGGGTCGTCCACCGGCAGCGGACGGTACTCGATCCCCGACGGCGCGCCGGTGATCCGGATGATCTCCTCCGCGAACTGCTTGATCGTCATCTCCCTGCGGGTTGCCGATATTCACCGGCTCGTGGAAATCGCCCATGGCCAGGCGATAAATTCCGTCGATCAGGTCCGCGCAGTAGCAGAACGACCGGGTCTGCGAGCCGTCGCCGAAGACGGTGAGCGGCTCGCCCGTGAGCGCCTGGGCGATGAAGTTCGGCACCACGCGCCCATCGCGCAGCCGCATCCGCGGCCCGTAGGTATTGAAGATCCGCACGATCTTCGTATCGAGCCCATGGTAGCGGTGGTACGCCATGGTCATCGCCTCCGCGAAACGCTTCGCCTCATCGTACACGCCGCGCGGCCCGATCGGGTTGACATTGCCCCAGTAATCTTCCTTCTGCGGATGCACGAGCGGATCGCCGTAGCACTCGCTCGTCGAGGCGAGCAAGAACGTCGCCCCCTTTGCCTTGGCCAGCCCCAGCGAATTATGCGTGCCGTGCGCCCCCACCTTCAGCGTCGGGATCGGATGCAACAAGTAATCGACCGGGCTCGCCGGCGAAGCGAAATGGAAGATGAAATCCACATCGTCCGGCAGAAAGATGTGGTTCGAGACGTCGTGCTTGATGAACCGGTAATTATCGTTCCCCGCGAGGTGCTCGATGTTCGCCGTCGAGCCGGTGATGAAATTGTCGATCCCGATGACGCGATGCCCCTCGGCGATCAGCCGATCGGTCAGATGCGACCCCAGGAACCCAGCGCCGCCGGTGACCACGGAAATTGGGCGAGACGGAATGCGAGAAAACATGCGGGCGGAGAAGTAAGCGGATGGCGCCCCGAAAGGCGACAAGAAACGGGAGGTGCCGGCGAAGACTTCTTGCTCCTACGGGCAGAGCAAGAAATTCGCCCGACCGCCGACCCACCTGCGCTACCCCTCCCCGTCCTCCCCAATCGCATTCTGCGGGCAAATCGCCATGGTCTCCGTGGCCGACTTCGATCTCCTCCGGCCCTTCCGGCTGCCGGTAGAAGTAGACGTACGTTTCGTCGTCGTTGTACTTGAGAAAATTCTCCGCCAGCGGTACGTCGAGGCAGACGCGGCAGGGAGTGCAGGTGTCGTCGACGTACCAGGGTCCTGGCACGTTTTCAGGTACTTTTTGCGATTTTTCGGCCATAGCGTGATGAGTTCGTTCCTGGGGGAACTGAATCGGCTAGGCCCGCGCTAGGGCGCGGGTTTGAGGACTTTCGGCGGCGGAATGTCGAGGCGGAGCGGTGGTTTTTCGGGCTCTTTGGCGGGCGGCGGCATCAAGTCTGGCTTCGAGGGCGAGGTCGGGAGCGTGCTGGGCACCTCGGGAATGATGATCTGCAGCTTTGGCTCCGGTTGCGGGACGCCGGGGATTCCGGCGGGCTTCGCGGGCGGGGGTGGCGGGAAGGGATCGACGAGCTCTACGCCGGAGGCGGTGAAGAGCTTCTTGTCTTTGCCCACCTTCACGTTCTCGACCTTGTACCAGTCGCCGTTCGCGTGTTTCAGGAAGGGGCGCATCTCGTCGATGTGGAACGGGCGGGCGCCGCGGCGGCCGAAGACGACGGTCTGGCCGCCGGTCTCATCCACCACGCGGTCGCGGTCGAGGCCGCGGGAGACGGCGAGGGTTGGGTGCGGAGTGGGGATAGGTGGCGATGAGCCGCGGCGAGGGGCGCGGCGAGAAGCCCGCGGAGCCGGCGACGGTATCGGGCGAGATCAGCTGCAGGACGCGCAGGCCGTTGTGGCCATCGGCCACGAGCGCGTACATGGAGGCGTTCGACGGAGCCGATTGCGACGGCGTGGGTATCGTTGAGCTGGCCATCCGCCGTGAACATCTGCTCCAGGCGCGGGCGCTCGGGATTCTCGACGTCGATGATGGCGAGGCCTTCGTGGCCGTTGGCCACGTAAGCGTAGGTGCGGGCGACGTAGAGCTTCTTCGCGTGCTGCAGCCGCACCAAGGCGCCCGTGTAGCGCGGGCGGGTCGGATTCGAGATGTCGACGACCTTGAGTCCGTCGTCGTCCGTCACGAAGGCGTAGCGGAATTGGACCTGCACGGCTTTCGGATTGCGGAGAAACCGCCGGCAAGCTCGCCGACGAGGCGCGGGCGGTTCGACCTTGTCGACATCGACCACGGCGAGGCCGCGATCGGTGGTCATGTAGAGGCGATGCCCGGCGCAGGACGACGTGGCTGGCGCCGGTGAGGCGGCCGTCGGGATTGAAGTTGTCCTCGCCGCCGTTGCGCGAGAAGAGGCCGATCGCCTTGTAGTCTTTGCCCTCGTCCGAGCTCAGCTTCACGCGATAGAGGAAGTTGTTCTCCGGGTTGCCGTCGAAGAGCGCCTCGACGTTCACCACCACGAGGCCCTCCTCACGATCCGCCACGAACACGTAGCCATTGATCTGGTGGATCGGCTGCTCTTCGTTGGCGGGGTCCTGGATGCGCTTCGGGTCGTTCAGCAGCGTGCTCGGCATCGCGACCGAGGTGGCGTACTTCGTGCGGACGTAGGTGCGCTGGCCGAGCGGCGAGACGGGCGCGGTGACGATGCGCTCGGAGAAGCCTTTCTGGTCGATGTTCGCGATGTCGAAGACCTCCAGGCCGGCGGGGCCATTCGCCGTGTACAGATATTCGCCACGCAGCGTGAGATCGTTGACCTCGCGGGCGCGGTGCTCGTAGGCGTTTCGGCAAGATGCGCCCCCGAGCCAGGTGATCGCTGAAATTGCGCGGGTAGGCGATCTTATGGAAGGATGCAGCCGATCGCGGCCTGCGGCTCATCCGGCTCCGTCCAGATGACGCCGTGGATGGCGCTTTCGCCGCCGACCCAGGCGTAGCGGCCGAAGAAATTCACCGTGCCGGTGCCGAAGCCGAGCAGCGATGCCATCCAGGCGTTGTTGTCGTTGTCCTTCGAGAGGTGGCAATCGGTGCAGTCCTTGGTGGTGCCGCGCCCGCTGGTGGTGTGCGCGAAGTGCGGGATTGAACGCCTGGCCGGCTGTAGCCGTCGCCGCTCACCGTCTGCATCTGCGAATAGACCCACTCGCGGTTGGAGTTTTGCGAGCAGACGACGCACGGCGCTGGACGAGCGCAGCACCGCCATGCGGTGGCCTCTTCACCGTGCCATCGATGCCGAGCTGGAAGACATCGTCGCGCACGACCTGCGGATTGTAGGTGGTGAAGTTGCGGTCGACCACGCCCTCGTACTTGTTCAGCGGCACGCGCTGATTGGCCTTCAGCGGCAGGTGGCAGCCGAAGCAGCTCGTCGCCCACGAGGTGTGGCAGATCTGGCAATCCATCTTCTGGTTCGAGTGCGCGAGGTTCGCTTTGCAGCCTTCGGCGGTGTCCGGCACTTTGCCCCAGGAGGTACCGTCGCGGAGAAGCGTCTTGGCGTAGCGGGCCTTCGGATTGTACTTCGGCGAAGTGGGATCGATCATGTCGATGGTCTGCGGCACTTCCCAGCGTACCTTCGCCATGTTCGAGTTCTGGTAGAGCTTGCGGATAGGCTGCCCGCGGCCGTCCTGTTTCACCTTGCCGGTGGTGGAATCGAGCACTTCCTCCCACTCGAAGCGGGGGCCAAACGGCGTGGAAAGCGTGGCGAGATCAACCGGCTCGGTCTTGCGGCTCTTGCCGGATCCCACGTGCCGCCGGCCCCGCTGGTGATCAGCGTCGGGCGCGACTCAACGGTGCCGTGGCAATCGACGCACGTGATCGTCGTGACATTGCGCGGCTCTCCGTAAAGCAGTCCGTTGCCGTGCACCTCCACCTCGAAGTGGCAATCGACGCACTGCATGCCGTTCGCAAGGTGGATGTCCTTCAGGTGGACGGCGCTCTTGAAGTCGCCGTGCGGCGATGCTTGTTGTCGTCGAGATCGAGCCGGTTGCCCTTTTTGTCCTGCTTGAAAACGGCGCGGAAAATCCAGCCGTGGCCGTGGTAGTCGGCGAACTGCGTGTGCTTTGAGCTTCGGATTCAGCTCGGCCGCTTTCTCGAGAAAATCGAGATCGCCCCACAGACCGCGGGCGGCGGCGCCCTCGGGATTGTTGCGGGTGGCGAGGACCAGCTCGTCGTCCGTGGGATCGTGCTGCTCCTTCGGATACATGTGCTCGCCGTCCGTCTCCTGGTCCCACCAGGTGTAACCGAGGAACGGATTCACGAAGAGGTTGCCCTGGTGCATGTGGCAGTTCATGCACTGCGAGGAGCCGATGGAGCGGGTGAATTGGTGGAAAATCGGATGGCCGCGCTCGTTTTTCGGAATGATCGGGTCTTTCGTGAAGCTGAGGCCCTGGTTGCCGAAGCTGGCTCCACCAGCCGGAGTTCGTCGGGCGAACGGTCGTTCGCATACATGACGTGGCAGGCGGAGCAGCCGCTTGAGCGGTAATCGCCGGGGTGATCGTTCGAGCCCATGAAATGGAGCATCGGATCGTGCAGGCGGGTCTTTTGCGCGCCGAGGATGATGGGGTCGATGCGGAGATTCGTGCCGTAGCCGCGGGCGGAGAGGCGGTTATCGGGCTTGCCCGGGCGGCTCATCGAGCGTGGGCGAGCCGAGGAAGAGCGGCTCCATCCGGCCTTTCTCGAAGATGCGGAAAACGTTGCCCGGCTGGCCGCGATTGAAGCGCGGGAGCGGGATGATCGTCGGCAGCCAGCCGTAGCGGCGCGTCTCCTCGGCCGTGGGCGCGAAGGGCGCATTCATCTGGAGAGGCGTGCCGTCGGCGCCGTAAATCTGGCCCACGAGCGGGTTCTTTTTCTGGATGGCGCCATTATTGTAGGCGGCGGCGTTCCAGAGCATAGCGCCGTGGTTCATCATCGAGGTCGGCACGCGGTCGACGATGCTCGCCGTGGCAGGTGCCGCACGCTTCCTTTGCGACGCGCAGATCGCCGGGATTGATGAAGCGGATGAACTCCGGCGTCTCGTGATTCAGGACCACCGTAGCATTTACCGGGTTGGCCGAGGATTTCCAAAACTCCGGGTGATGCGGCGAGACGTGCGCCTCGGTGAGGGTGAGCCCGCGCTGCGCATTGCCGCCATGGCAATCGGTGCACCCGAGCACCACGTGCGGCGAAGTGTGCATGGTCTTCGCGTCGGTGGTCTTGTGGCAATCGACGCAGCCGGCGCTCTTGCGGTTGGCCTCCTCCCACGATTGGTCGATCACGTTGCGCGGCGGGCGCGGAGCATGCGGCGGCTGGTAGACGACCGAGGTGTCGGGCCCGATTCCCTCGGAGAAAAAGTTATTGGTGACTTCCAGCTTCACCGGCGGCTGGCCGGTCACCGAGGTGGCCGGCCCAAGGCCCGGCGCCGGCTCGCGCATCGCCGGTGCGGGCGCGCCCAACGTAGGGCGCAGTGGCGCCTTCTCAGCCGCCGGATCGATTAGCGGCGGGGTTGGCGAAGTCGGGAGGGTCGTCGTCTGGCCCCGGAGAGTCGTGAGAGCGGCCAAGCCCAACAGAGCGCTGGACCAAAGGAGGAGGTGGGCTTTACGCATGCGCGCGGGGTGGTAACTCGGAGTGCGGCGAAGGCAATTCGGCGAGGTCACTAGGCAATTTCGAGCCTGCGCGCGAGACAAATCCGCGCCGGAGCGGCTGCAAATATGAGATGGGTGTAGGCACGGCAAACTCGGCGTTGAACTTGCACGGCAAAGCGGCGCACGCTGCCGGGATGACCTACTCACTTTCCGATAAATGGGTGCTGATCACCGGCGCCTCCAGCGGCTTCGGCGCAGCCGCGGCCGGAGCGTTCGCCGCGGAAGGCGCGCACGTGCTGCTCGGCGCACGGCGTGTGGACCGGCTCGAGGAGGTCGCGGGCGCGGCCCGCAAAGCCGGCGCACCCTCCGCTCACGCGCACGCCTTGGACGTGGCGCAGACTGCCAGCGTCGACGTCTTTGCCGATTGGGTCCGCGGCCTCACTTCGCGCGTGGATGTCCTAATCAACAATGCCGGCGGCGCGCTGGGCCTCGATACGGTGGCGGAGGGGAAGGACGAAGATTGGGAAGGCATGTTCCAGTCGAACGTCCTCGGCCTCCTGCGGGTCACCCGCGCGATTCTGCCGCTCATTCCGCACAATGCCGGCGCCAGCATTCTCAATCTCGGCTCCATCGCCGGGCGCGTCGCCTACGAGGGCGGCTCGGCCTACTGCGGCGCAAAGGCCGCCGAGCTGCAGATTTCGCGCGCCTTGCGCCTGGAGCTTTGCGGCACCGGCATCCGCGTCGGCTCGATCGATCCCGGCGTCGCGGAGACCGATTTCTCGCTCGTGCGCTTCAAAGGCGATGCCGAGCGCGCCGCGAAAGTCTACGCGGGAATCGATGCGCTCACGGCGCAGGACATCGCCGAGACGCTGGTCTGGTGCGCCTCGCGTCCGCCGCACGTCTGCATCGATGAGCTTCTCATCAAGTGCACCGACCAGGCCGCCATCCATAAAGTAAACCGCCGCCCCGCGCCGTGAGCGACGCCGCGCTGCCGGAGCAGGAGTTCGTGGAAAAGCTGCGCGCCATCGGCGCCGCGGCTTATCACGATCGGCACCCGTTTCACGTCGCCATGAATGCCGGCGAGCTATCGACGGAAGCCATTCGTTTCTGGGTGGCCAATCGCTTCTGCTACCAGCAAGCGATCCCGCGCAAAGACGCCGCCATCCTCGCAAACTGCCCCGACCGCGAAGTGCGCCGCTCCTGGCTCCGCCGGATCACCGAGCACGACGGCGCCACCGGCGACGAAGGCGGGATCGAGGCGTGGCTCCGTCTCGGCGAAGCCTGCGGCCTCCCGCGTGCCGAGCTGCTGGAGGAGCGCCACGTCCTGCCCTCCGTTCGTTTCGCCGTCGAGGCGTACGTCACCTTCGCGCGCCGCGAGCCCTGGCCCATCGCCGTCGCCTCCTCCCTCACCGAGCTTTTCGCCCCCGATCTCATGGCGGCCCGCCTCGCGGCCTTCGAGCGCCACTACACCTGGATTCCCGCGTGGGGATTCGATTACTTCCGCCGCCGCCTCACCCAGGCCCCGCGCGATTCGCAGGAAGCCCTCACCCTTACCCTCCAACACTGCCGCAGCCGGGACATGCAGGAGGCAGCCCTCCGCGCGCTCACGTTCAAGTGCGATGTGCTTTGGGCGATCTTGGATGCCATCAGCCACGGCGCCCCAAAGCGCTGATGCGCATGCCCTTTATAAAACAGGCGCGTGTTCGCGCAAAAACTCCAGCACCCGCCGCTCCCACCAGGGCTGGAGGCCGCGGCGGAAATCGATGAATCCCACATGGCCGCCCGACGCGGGCGCCTCGAAATGCAAGTGCGCGCTGGCCTCCGCCTCCGCGAAGGGAAAGCACTCCGGGCCGAGCATCGGATCGTTGCGCGCATTGAGCAGCAGAGTGGGGATGCCGATCGCGGGGAGAAACTGCCGGCTGCTCGAGCGCGCCCAGTATTCCGCGGCGTCCTGGAAGCCGTGCAGCGGCGCGGTGTAGCGATCGTCGAACTCGCGGAAGGTGCGAATCGAGCGGATGCCGGCCACCTCCAGCGCCTCCGGGAAACGCCGCGCCTTGAGCTCGATCTTGCGGATGAGCGACCTGAGAAAGATCCGCAGGTAAAGGCGATTGTGCCGCCGCTCATCGAGCTCGCGCGCGCTGGCGGCGAGGTCCACCGGCGCCGAGACCGCCACCCCGGCGCAGACGGCCGGGTGCGGTGCCGCCTCGCCGAGATATTTCAGCGTCACATTGCCGCCCAGGCTGAAGCCGATGACCGCGACCCGGCGGTAACTCTGCGCCGCGTGCCGCACCACCGCCGAGAGATCGCCCGTCTCGCCGCTGTGATAGAAACGCGCCAGGCGATTCAGCTCCGGCCCGCATCCGCGGAAAGCCCACGCGAGCGCCGACCAGCCCGCGCCGTTCAATGCTCGCGCGAGGCCCCGCACGTACCCCGCCTGCGCGTCGCCCTCCAGCCCATGAGTGATGATGGCGACCGCCGGCGAATCGACCCGCGCCCACGCCAGATCGAGAAAATCGCCATCCTCCAGCTCGAGCGGCTCCGGCGCAAAGCGCAGCCTGATTCGCCGCCGGAGAAAAACTGGGAGGACCGTCTGCACATGCCCGCCGCCGAGCCATTTGGGCGGCGTGAAGGCGGAGGGCAGGTTCGGCATGCGCTTTTGTGCCGCAACCCATCCCGTTGAGGCCAGTCCGTGTTGCCCATCTTCCTCTTTCCCGAAGGCCGCCGATCCAGTTTAGTCATGGGCCAGCCCTCTTCCTCCCATGCGCACATTTCTTTGCTCTCTGCTGCTGCTGCTCGCCACGCACGCCTTCGCCTTCGAAATCCAGGACGGCGACCGGGTCCTCTTCCTGGGCGACACGCTACTGGAACGCGAAGGGACTTACGGCGAGCTTGAGACGCGCCTGGCGCGGCAGTTCCCGGATCGGCGCTTCACTGCACGCAATCTCAGTTGGAGCGGCGAGAGCCCCCTCGGCGTGGCGCGCGCCAGCTTCGATCCGCCGGCCAAAGGTTGGGAGCGGCTGCAGGAGCAAATCGCGGAGGTGAAGCCAACCGTGGTCATTCTCGGCTTCGGCATGGCCGCGAGCCTGCAGGAGATCACCGATCGCTCCGGCGATCTGCAGCTCAACCGCGACACCACTCGCTACGGCCGCGAGCCGATGACGGCGCAGCGATTCCAAGGCGAACTCGAGCACCTCGTCGCCGCGATCGGCAAGACCGGGCCGGCGCGGCTCGTTTTCCTTTCGCCTCTCTCGCCAGAGGATCTCCGCAAAACGCGCCCCGGCCTGCCCGACTCCAGCGGGCACTATCGGCTGCTCGCCGGCTATTCCAAAGCCATCGAGGCCGTTGCGTCGAAATCCGGGGGCGCCTTCGTCTCCCTGGCCGATCTGAAAGCGCCGACGAGCAATGGCATTCACCTCACCGAGCAAGGCTACGCGGCCCTCGCCGCGCACGTCGCGCAAAAGCTCGGCTGGGCCGCGCCAGCGCAGCCGGCCCATGCCGCGCTGAAGGCCGCGATCACGCGCAAGAACCTGCTTTTCTTCCACCGCTTCCGGCCCGCGAATTACACCTACCTCTTCGGCTTTCGCAAACACGAGCAGGGGCAGAATGCGAAGGAGATTCCGCAATTCGATCCGCTCATCGCGCAGATCGAAACGCAGATTGAGCAACTCAAGCGCGCGCCCGCTCCGGCTGCGGCGGAAGCCCCGAAACCCGCCGCGCCGGGCGCGCTCCCCGCCGGCACGCCCGCGCCGCTGCCGCAATTCGACGTGCAGCCCGGCTACGAAATCGCGCTCTGGGCCACCAATCCGCTGCTCGAAAAACCGATCCAGATGAATTGGGATTCGGATGGCCGGCTGTGGATCGCCTCGTCCTCCACCTACCCGCAGGTGAGCCCGGAGGATGTGGCCGCCGCGCTGGCCGGGCAAATCGCCGATGCGAAGGACGCGCCCTCCGCGGGCAACGATCGCATTATCATCGTCGAGGATGCCGATCACGACGGCAAAGCGGACAAATCGATCGTCTTCGCCGATGGCCTGCTCATTCCCACCGCGGTCGCGCCGTACCGCAACGCGCGCGGCCAGTGGGCCTGCTACGTGGGCCAGAGCACCGAGATACTCGAGCTCACCGATACCGATGGCGACGGCAAGGCCGACCAGCGCCGGATCGTCCATTCCGGGTTCGGCACGGAGGACACTCATCACCTCGTCCACACGCTGAAATGGGGCCCGGATGGCCGCCTCTTTTTCAACCAGAGCATCTACATCCACACGCACATGGAGACGCCGTGGGGCATGGTGCGGCTGAATTCCGGCGGCGTGCTTTCGTGGGATCCGCGCACCGAAAAAGTGGAGGTGCACTTCAAGGGGTTTTGCAATCCGTGGGGACACGTGTGGGATAAATACGGGCAGTCGTTCATCACCGATGGCGCCGGCTTCCAGGGCATTTCCTGGGGCGTCCCCGGCGCGATGTATTTTACGTATGAGCATGGCCGCAAGCTCGCGCCCAGCGTCTCGCCGGGCAGCTATCCGAAGTTCTGCTCGCTGGAGATCGTGCAGTCGCCGCACTTCCCGGAAGATTGGCAGGGCTCCTTCATCACGTGCGATTTCCGCGCGCATCGCATCGTCCATTTCGGCATGAACGATCTCTCGGTCGCGAAAGAGAATCCCACCTCCGGCTACATCACCAAAGAGCTGCCCGATCTCGTCCGCACCAGCGATCTCTCCTTCCGCCCGATCGATGTGCGCCTGGGCCCGGACGGCGCGCTGTATGTGGCCGATTGGTCGAACCCGGTGATCAACCACGGCGAAGTCGATTTCCGCGACCCGCGCCGCGACAAGCACCAGGGCCGCATCTGGCGCATCACCCGAAAAGGGGCGCCGGCGCTCGCGTGGGAGAAGCTGAGCGGAAAAACCCGCGAGGTCCTCGCAAAAAAAGAGGAGAGCGCCAATGCCTGGGAACAACAACAGGCGCGGCTCGTTTCCGAGTCGCTGCCCTTGAAACCCGAAGAGAACAGCCGGGGCGTGGCGGCCGTTGCGCATGCGCTCGGCTATGCGCTCCGCGGCACGGTCGCGGAGTTGCCGAACCCGGGTGAGCGGGCGATCGCCACGAGATCTTTGGGCGAGATTCTCACCACCGCGCCGAAGGACGAGGACAATGCCCACACCATCGAGGCGCTCCACAAGCTCGCGGTCGATCCGAACGCGCGCGTCCGTGTGGAAGCGATGCGCAGCCTCGCGCGCCGCGGAGATCTGGCCAGTGCCGGCATGGTGCTCCAGGCCGCGCTCCTGGCGCCCCCGAACGACGCGCATTACGAATACGCCGCCTGGCTATCCATTAACGATCTCGCCGAGCCCTGGACCGAGGCGGCCCTCTCCGGCACGTGGAAAATCGACTCCCCCGCGCGCGAAAAGCAGCTCGAGTTTGCGCTTAACGCGCTCGATCCCTCGGTCGGCGCACCGGTGCTCGCGAAGGCGCTCGAAGGCCGGGCGCTCGCCGCCGATGGCTCGGGCCCGTGGATCGAGCTGATCGCCAAGGCGGGCGGGCCGAAAGAGCTCCGCCAGCTTTTCGACGCGCTCATTGGGCAGAAGCTGAACCCCGCCGCCTCGGAGCGCGCGCTCGCCGCGCTCGGCGATGCCGCGCGCCTGCGCAGCGCCCGCCCGGCGGGCGATCTCGCGCCGATCGAACCGCTGCTTTCGCATGTGAACGCGGCGATCTCCGCCGCCGCCGCGCAGCTCATCGGCGCTTGGAAAACGCCGCACGCGCTCACGCTGCTGCGCGAAGCAGCCGGCGAGGGAACCCGCAATTTGCCCGCGCCCGTGCGGATCGCCGCCGTGCGCGGACTCCAGGATTTTGGCGGCGCCGAGGTGATCGGCATCTTGCAAAGTCTCGCCGCCGCGCAGGCGCCGGGCGTCTCCCGCGCCGCCGCCGTCGCGCTCGCTTCGCTCGATCTGCGCGGCTCGCTCGCACAGATCGCTGGCGTGCTGAATGGCCTCGGCGAGGAACAGGAGCGGCTCGATACCTGGCGCGCGATTCTTGGCGCGAAAGGCGCGCCCGGCCAGCTCGCGAACGCCATCACCAAGGGCACGCCCGCCCTCGCGCTCGAGAAGCCCGTGGCGCAGGCCGGCCTGCGTGTCGCGCGCGAGCTCGGCCGCAATGGGCAGGCGCTCGCCGCCGCCCTCGCGCCGCTCGCCGGGCAGATGCCGGCCGCCGCGCCCGGCAAGGCGGATTACGCCGAGATCGCCGACCGCGTGAAGCGCGACGGCGACCCCGCCAAGGGCGAGGAAATTTACCGCCGCATCCAGCTCGCCTGCGTCACCTGCCACGCCATCGGCGGCGCCGGCGGCAAGGTGGGCCCGGAGCTCACTTCGCTCGGCGCGAGCGCGCCGCTCGATTACATCATCGAGAGCGTGATCGATCCCCCGGCCAAGGTGAAGGAAGGCTTCCACGCCGTGAGCCTCACCTTGAAGGACGGCAGCGCCGCGGTCGGCATCCAGTCGCGCGAAACCGCGCAGGAAGTCTTTCTCCGCAACGCCGCCGGCCAGGAAACGCCGGTGCCGAAAGCCAGTATCGCCGGCCGCGAAACCATCGGCTCCATCATGCCCGCCGGCCTTGTCGAGCAGCTCAAGGATCGCGAGCGCATCGACATGTACGCCTTCCTCGCCCAGCTCGGAAAACCCGGCGCATACGATGCCAGCAAAGGCGCCGTCGCCCGCTACTGGGCGCTGCGGCCCGTCACCGCGGGTGCTCTCTCCACATGGCCTCCGGCCGATGCGGCGCCCGGCTATACGCTCGTCGATGGCCGCCTCACCCGCGAAGGTTTCCAAGCCGCCCTGCAGTTTCTCCCGCAGCCCGCCCCCGCGCTCACCGCCACCGCGCGTTTCCAATTCCCCACCGCCGGCAAAGCCACCCTCCACTTCACCGGCATCACCACCGCGCTGCTCGATGGGAAGCCGCTCACCATCCCAGCCGATGGCGCCGCGCAAGCCGACCTCGCCGCCGGCGAGCACACCCTCACCGTCCCGCTCAATCCCCAAAAGCTCCCCGAAGCCCTGCGCCTCGAAATCCCCGACGCGCGCTTTCTCGGAAACTAGGCTTGCGGCGGGCGCACGCTCATTTGCTCGCGCCAGCGTAGAAACTCACCACACGATCCGCGGGCCCTTCAAATCCGTCTTGATCTCGCGCCCGAGCAGATCGGCCTTTGGCGTGCCGGAGGCATTGATGCGGGCGAAGACTACCAGTGGTTTGCGCGCGTTGTAATCAGTCGTGATTTTCATGAACCACTCTGTGGCTTCCGCGGGCACGGCCACTTCCACCGAGCCAATCCTCGAAGTGTAGCCGGTGGTACCGTAGCGGTACGAATAGATTCCCAAGCTCCCGGTCAGCCCGCCCTCGCCTCGCTTCTCCACGTCTCGCAAGCGGCGATTGAACTTGATCTTGATGATCTGTCCATCGAGGGCCGGGAGCTTTTCCTCTATCTCCTGCACGTCGAGCGCCTTGATGCTGCCGGCCTGCTCGCGGGTGATCGGCACGTCGCCAAAGGCGGGAAGAAGAAGGACGCCGAGCGCTGCGAGGGTGGGGAGGAGTTTCATGCCACGAGGCCAGTAGCACATTCGGCGTTACTTCCCAAATTCCGTCCCGCGCGCCTCGATCAGCTCGCTGGACGAAACCGGTGTCGTATTTCCCGCGCACGAAATCCGGGATCGTGCATGATGGCCTGCTGGAACGGGATCGTGGTCTTGATGCCGCGGATGATGTATTCGCCGAGCGCGCGGCGCATGCGGGCGATGGCGTTGTCGCGCGTGGTGCCCATGGCGATGACCTTGGCGATCATCGAATCGTAATGCGGCGGGACGGTGTAGCCGGCGTAGGCGTGGGAATCGACGCGCACGCCGCGGCCGCCGGGGGCGTAGTAGAGGTCGATCCTGCCGGGGCTGGGCTGGAAGTTGTTGAAGGGGTCCTCGGCGTTCACGCGGCACTCGATGGCGTGATATTTCAGCTTCGCGTTGCGGACGAAATGGGAGAGCGGTTCGCCGGCGGCGACCTTGATCTGCTCCTTCACGAGATCGATCCCGTACGCCTCCTCGGTGATGCAGTGCTCCACCTGGATGCGCGTGTTCATCTCCATGAAGTAGTAGTTGCCCTTGTCATCCACGAGGTACTCGATGGTGCCGGCGCCGACGTAGCCGACTTCGCGCGCGAGCTTCACGCAGGCCTCGCCCATGCGCTCGCCGGAGCTCCTCGGTCATGAGCGGCGAAGGCGTCTCCTCGATGATCTTTTGGTTGCGCCGCTGCATGGAGCAATCGCGCTCGCCGAGGTGGACCACGTCGCCGTGCGCGTCGGCCATGATCTGGAACTCGATGTGGTGCGGGTTCTCGATGAGCTTCTCGATGTAGACGCCGGCGTTGCCGAACGCCTTTTCCGCCTCCATGCGCGCGCGCGTGAAAGCCCTGCACGAGCGAACCGTCGTTGTGCGCGGGGCGCATCCCCTTGCCGCCGCCGCCGGCGACGGCCTTGATCATCACGGGGTAGCCGATCTGCTTGGCGACCTTCGAGCGCCTCCTGCTCGGTCTCGACGATGCCATCGGAGCCGGGCGTGCACGGGCACGCCGGCTTGGCGCGCGGTTTCGCGGGCGATGTTCTTGTCGCCCATCGAGCGGATCGCCGTCGGGCGGCGGCCCGATGAACTTGATGTTGCAGCTCGCGCAGACGTCGGCGAAGTGCGCGTTCTCGCGCGAGGAAACCGTAGCCGGGATGGATCGCATCCACGTCGCCGATCTCGGCGGCGGTGATGATGCGGTCGATCTTCAGGTAGGACTGGCTGCTCGGCGCCGGGCCGATGCAGATGGCCTCGTCGGCGAGTTGGACGTGGAGCGAATCGACGTCGGCCTCGGAATAGACGGCGAGCGTCTTGATCCCGAGCTCCTTGCAGGCGCGGATGACGCGCAGGGCGATTTCGCCGCGGTTGGCGATGAGGACCTTGTTGAACATCGATGGGGTCGAGCCGGGCGCGCTAGCGGACCCGGAAGAGCACCTGGCCGAATTGCACCGGCTTGCCGTTTTCGGCCACCATTTCGACGATGGTGCCGCTGCAGCTCGGCCTTGATTTCGTTCATCACCTTCATCGCCTCGATGATGCAGACGACGGTGTCCTCGGTGACTTCCTGGCCGACGCGAGACGTACGGCCGGCGAATCCGGCGAAGGCGAGGCATAGAAGGTGCCGACCATCGGGCGAAGTGATCTCGCGCAGCTTTTCGCGCGCGGGTTGCGGTCTCAGCCGGCGCGCTGGTGCTGGGGGCGCCGCCGCCGGTGGCTGGGCGTACTGGAGGGCGGGCGCGGGCTGCGCGTGGCGATGACGTGGCTGGGAAGTCGCGCCGCGCTTGCAGGGTGATCTTGAAGTCTTCCTGCTCCATCTTGAAGACGGAGAGGTCGTTTTTCCTCATCAGGGCGATGAGCTCTTTGATTTCTTTTAAGTCCAAGGTGTAGGAGGGGCTGGGTGAAAGGGAGAGGAGCGCGGATGCTAGGCGGGACGGGGAAGGAGCGTCAAGGGTGCGGATTTCGGGCCTCGTAGTCGTAGTCGTAATCGTAATCTTCATCTCTGCGGAGGGGGCGCGCGAGGGGGAGGATTAAGATTACGACTACGATTACGACCAAGACCACGAGCCCCGCCCCAGATCCCCACCTCCGCACCCCCGTTTGACACCCGCTCCCCCACCCCACTACCTTCGCCCTCCGCTTCATGTCCGCCGTCTCCCCCATCACCAGACAGACCGTCGGCCGGACGTTTATCGTGGCGATTTCCGCCCTGGGGGTCGGCGCGGTCGCGCAGTTGGTGGTGCTCGGCTGGGTTTTTTATTCGCGGTTCCGCACCACGCCGCTGCCGGAAAGCCCGGCGGGGCCGACCCCGGCGATTGTCACTCCGGCGCGAGAATTTACAGATCCGTTCGAAGAGCCTGCTACCGCGGTCGCGGCGCCCGCCCGGCCCGCCATGACGCCGCCACCGAAGCCGACGCCAATTCCGCAGCCGCCGCCGCGCCAGACCGCGGAGGCCACCGTGCAGGACCGCTTCAATGAGCTGGTAGAGCAGGCGCGGATGCTGCGCGAGCGGGGCGATACTTACGCGGCCGTGACGCGGCTCCGCGAGGCCCAGGCGATGGATGAGAAAAATCCGCTGGCCCCGGCCGAGCTGGCGCTCACTTACGAGAAGATGGGCTTCATCGACCGGGCCTCGGAATCGTGGCGGAAGGTGTATGACATGGGTGAGGTCGCGGGCATTTACTACGCGGCCGCGGATGGCCGCCTGAAAGCCAGCCAGGCGCAGGCGCTCAAGCAGGCGCAGGGCAGCCTGCCCGCGCCGGCGACGCCCACACCCACCTCCACCGTGTCGGCGCCGGCCGCGCTTTCCGGCGAAGGCGAGACGGTTGGCCTCGGCCCCACGAGCAAACTCGGCTTGGGGGAGCTGAAGCGCCGCGATCAAACGGACCCTGCCGCGTCTCAGAAATTCACCCTCGAGGTGCCGATCCGGGCCAAGGCGCGCGCGCGGATCGATGTGCGTGAGATGATCGTGCAGGTGCAGTTTTTTGACGTGGTGAATGGGCGCACGCTCGACCGCACGAGTGCCGTGACAAATTACAAATGGGCGGCGCCGCCCGCGGATTGGGGCGACGGCGACGTGGAGACGCTGGAAGTGACCTACGCCCTGCCGGCCATGCGGGTGGCCGACGAAGAGCGGAAATACTATGGATATATCGCGAGCGTTTATTATAAAAACGCTTTGCAGGACTTCCGGTCGGATCCGCCCGCACTCGCGCAGCGCGCTCCTCCCCCGCCGAAGCTTGCCCCAGAATCCTCCGAATGAAAATCCTCCTGGTCGACGACGATAGCAGCGTCCTGCAAAGCCTCATGGCCGTGTTGCGCACGTTGGAAGGCCACGAAGTGCGCCCCTCCATTTCCCCGGAAAAGGCGATCGCCAACGCGGAGGCGCTCGGCGGCGTCGACCTGCTGGTGACCGACGTGGTGATGGAGGGCATGAACGGATTCGACCTGCGGGCAGAGCTCGCCTCGCGCTATCCGGGGCTGCGGGCGATTTTCATCTCGGGCTACGATTTGGCCGAGTACGGCGAGCAGCTCGCCGGGGCGACCCTGCTCGCGAAGCCCTTCGAGCCCGAAGCGCTCGTGGAGGCCATCCGCCGCGAGCTTGCCGGACCCGCCCCGGCGGAGGAAGCGCCGGCGCCTTCGGAACCCCAAGCGCCTGAGCCAGAGCAGCCCGAGCCCGCGGTGGAAGCCAATCCCGAAGTGCCGGCGGCCGCGGCGGAGCCAATCGCGCCGGAGCCGGTGGAGGTGCCCGTGGCGGAAGCGCCCGCGCTAGAGCCCGCTGCGGCTGCTGAAGCTGTCGCCGAAGCCGCCCCGGAAGTTCCGGCGCCGGTACCCGTCGCCGCGCCCGTCGCCGCGCCCGTCGCCGTTCCGGTCCGGGCCACTCCGGCCGCGATTCCCGCCGTGCCGGCGAAACCCGCCATGCCCAAAGCGGTTCCGGCTCCAGTCGCCGTGCCGAAAGCCACGCCAGTCGCGCAGCCAGTCGCAAAGCCGGCGGCAGTCCCCGTGGCCAAGGCGGTGCCCGCGGCTGTTCCGGTGGCCGTGCCGAAGGCGACTCCCGCCTCCCCAGCTGCTCCGAAGGCGGTGCCTGCCACACCGCAAGCCGTCGCGCCGAAAGCGGTTCCTTCGGCCCCGAAAGTCGTCGCTACCCCCGCGGCGGTGCCGTCCGCTCCAAAGGCTGTCCCGGCAGGTCCCACCGCGGTCCCCTCGGCACCCAGAGTCGTTTCCGCATCGCCGGCGGCCGTCCCTACCGCCGCGGCCGTGCCTGCCGCGCCCAAGGCCGTTCCGGCTGCACCGAAGGCCGTGCCCGCCGCACCAAAAGCGGTGCCCGCAACGCCGACCTCCGTCCCTGTCGCGAAAGCCGTACCCGCAAGTCCGTCGGCGCCCAAAGCCGTACCCGCGGCTGCGCCGAAGGCCGTCGCCGCGCCGAAGGCCACGCCCGCCGGACCACATCTCGGCTCGCCCTCCGTCCCCCCCAGCCCGGCCGCTTCGCCGATCGCGCCGTCGATGCCCGCGCCCGGCCAGGTGGAGTCCATTCCTTCGCCCATCCCGCTCACGCCGCCCCCCGCCTCGCCGGTGGCCCTTTCCTTGCTCGGGCAAATGATCGGCGGCTATCAAGTGCTCTCGCAGCTCGGCGAAGGCACTTGGGGGCCCGTCTTCGCGGCCGTCCAGGTGGCCATCCAACGGCCGGTGAGCCTCAAAGTGCTCGATCCGGAGAAGGCCGCGGATGAATCCTTGAACATGCGCTTCATCGCCGATGCCCGCGCGAAAGCCAACGTCCAGCACCAGTCGATCCTCTCCGTGTTCGAGGCGGGCCAGGCGGACAAATGGATCTTCTACACGCGCGAATTCGTCGATGGCCAGCACCTCGCCGAAATGGCGGCGACCGGGCGCAAGATCGACCAGCCGACCGCGCTTAGGATTCTCCGGGTGATTGCCGAGGGGATGCTCTACTTCGAGCGCAACACCGTCCCGCATTCCATCCTGGAGGCGAGCGATATCTATCTCGGCGTCGACGGCCAGCCGCGCCTGTCCAATCTCGCCACGCAGCTTTCCGATCACCAGGCCAGCACCGCGCAGGAACTCGAGACGCTCGGCCGCTCGCTGCTCGCCGTGCTTCCGGCCGGACCGGCGATCGCGCCGCCGCTGCGCGCGCTCATGGGCCGCACCCAGCGCACGCACAATGCGCCCATCCCCACGTGGGAAGCGCTCCTCACCGGCATCAAGGCGCTCGAGCCGAAAGTGGTGCCGCTGGAGGCCGCGAAAATCAGCGCCCAGGATCGCGCGGCGGTCCATGCGGTGGAGCTTGCGCGCAAGCAGCAAAAGCGCGCGTTCATGATGAACCTCGCCGCGATGGTCTCGCTCATCGGCCTGGCCGCGTTCGCCATCTGGTTCGTCTTCGTGCGCTCCAACGAGCGCCTGCTCGACGCGCAAGTTCACATCCCCGCGGGGGATTTCATCTTCGGCACCGGCCAGCCGCAAAAGACGGACGAATTCTGGATCGATAAATACGAAGTCTCGATCGGCCAGTATGCGAAGTTCGTGGAGTGGGTGGAGGCGAATCCCGGCCAGGAGCACGATTACGATCACCCGAAGCAGCCGAAGCACCTCTCCCACATCACGCAATTTTGGGCGATCTATTACGGCAACGCCGTCGCGGGCAAATCGGTGCACAGCGTGCCGCAGAGCCTGAACTCGCCGGCCAACATGGTCACCTGGTGGGACGCCTACGCCTACGCCAAGTGGAAGGGCCGCGAGCTCCCCACCGAGCTGGAGTGGGAGCGCGCCGCCCGCGGCAAGAAAGGGCAGGCTTTCACCACCGGCGATGAGCCGGATCCCAAAAAAGCGAACACCAACTCCGATTACATCGCCAATGATCCCAAGGTGAAGGGCAAGGTCGACGGCTTTAATTATTGGGGCGAGGTCGATCGCCAAAAAGGCGACAAGAGCCCGGACGGCGTCATCGGCATGCAAGGCAACGTGAGCGAGTGGACCGCCACCTGGACGCCCGACAATCGCTTCCCCATCATCAAGGGCGGCAACTACAGCATCGGCCTCGTTCCCCTCCACGAAAAGATCGCCAACCACGATCCCCAGCCCGGCGAAGAATTCATCGGCTTCCGCACGATCAGCCGCACCGCGCCCGGCAAGGAGTGAGCCGCGCGTGCCCGTTCTGCCGCGGATGGAGTCTCAACCGTCGCGACGAACTTGCATGCCCGCCGTCCCAATCCGCATTCTGGTCGTCGACGACCATTTCGTGGTGCGCAGCGGGCTCGCCGCCTCGCTCGGCATGGAGGAGGACCTGGCGGTAGTCGCCGAGGCCTCGAATAGCGCGGAGGCGCTCGAGCAATTCGCCCGGCACCAGCCCGATCTGGTGCTGATGGATTTGCGGCTGCAGGTCGGCACGGGCATTGAGGCCACCGCGCAACTGCGGAGCGCGCATCCCGGCGCGCGCGTGCTGATTTTCACCACCTCCGAAGGAGACCAGGATATCTACCGCGCGCTGCAGGCGGGGGCGGGCGGGTACCTGCTCAAATCATCGCCGCGCGAAGAGCTGCTGCTAGCGGTGCGCACGGTGGCGGGGGGCGGGCGCTACCTGCCGCAGAGCGTGGCCGCCCGGCTGGCGGAACGGATCTCCGGCGACGAGCCGAGCGAGCGCGAGTTGGAGGTGCTGCGCCTGATCGCCCGCGGCAAGAGCAACAAGGAGATCGGCGCACTCCTTTCGATCGCGGAGGATACCGTGAAGCGGCACGTGAGCAGTCTTCTGCTGAAGCTCCGGGTTCACGATCGGGCGCAGGCCGCGACCGAGGCGATCCGGCGCGGGTTCATTCATCTGGAGGGGGCTTAATCGTATCCTTCCCGTCTTGCCGAGGCTGCGCCGGATTCCCCATTACCACTGTCCCCGGCGCCACGTCCGCGAGTACCACGCTCCCCGCGGCCGCCATGCTATCGGGCCCGATCGTCACGCCCGGCGCAATGAAGGCCTGCGCGGCGATCCAGCTTCGCTCGCGGATGACGATCGGCTTGGTAATCAGGTGGAAATCCGGTGAGTGAAAGGCGTGCGAGCCGGTGCAGAGGAAGGCCCGTTGCGAAATGCAGACGTTCGATTCCAACGTCACTTGGGCGAGCGAGAGGATGGCCACTTCTTCGCCCAGCCAGACGTGGTCGCCGGTACTGAGGCGCCATGGGTAGGAGATATTTACGCCGGCGCGGATGATGACCCCGCGGCCGATTTGCGCACCGAAGATGCGGAGGAGCGCGACACGCAGCTCGGAAGGCCAGGGGAACGGCGACAGGAAAAAGAACCCTTTGACCACGAGCCAGAGCGCTTCTTTCCAGCGCGGAGCGCCGCGGTCGAAGTCGCCGACGGTGTAGCCTTGCAACTGCATGCGGCGAGCAAAGAGGCTGCGCCCCGGCCATGCGAGCGGATTCCTCGGCGCCTACTTCTCCGCCGGGCGGTGCCGCGTCATCTCGGCTTTGAAATCGCCCATCCCCGGCCAGATTAAAGGGTGATCGAGGTTCACCTCCGCCACCGCGATTTCGCCCCATTCCTTCGCCTGCGCGAGCGGCGCGCCATCGTGCCCGTAGACCGCGGAGATCATCCAGTTTTGCTTGAGGTGCGTGTGCGTGCTGCTGACGACGAAGACGTGATTTTCACAGGCGCGCGCCGCGCCGAGCAGGGGATTGCAACCCATCACCGGCCAGGCAATGACTTCCGCGCCGCGATTGCTCAGCTCGCGCGCGACTTCTGGAAAAAAGCCGTCGTAGCAGACCATCATCCCGACCTTGCCGAAGCGCGTGTCGAACACCGGGTAGTCGTGCCCTGGCGCGACGCCGTCCTCGATCTCGCCGCGCGGCAGGCAGACTTTGCGGTACTTCCCCGCGACGCGGCCATTGGGGCCGATGAGCACGGCCACGTTGTAGAGCAGCGGTCCATCGCGCTCCACGAGGCCGGGCACCAGGTAGAGGTTGTGCTTCTTCGCCAGGGCGCCGAAGAACTCCGTGGAGGGGCCGGGGATCGGCTCCGCGATGTCGGCGTACTTGGAGCCTGCGCCGTAGGTGACGACTTCCGGCAGCACCACCAGATCGGCTTTCCCGGCGGCGGCTTTTTCGATCATCGGGATGAAGGCCTCGCGACGCGCCTCCGGGGTCTTCGCCTCGCGCGGCACGAAATGGACCGCGGCGAGGCGGGCGGTGCGCGGCGCGGGCGCGGGGATCGCGGCGAGCGAGACGCCCGCCCACTCCAGCCGGGTGCGCGGCGCCCAGCGAAATTCGAGCTCCACCACGGCCTGTGTCGCGGTGGACGGCGCGCGGTACGTGCCGCCGACCGCCGCCCAGCCATCTGCGCGCGTGGCGCCATCGAGCGGGTACTCGGGCTCCGCGCGGGGCTTGGATCCGGGCGCGTAAGGCGCGTTCGAGACCTCATCGCGCAAGACGAAGAGCCCGTTCGCGCCTTTCCAGTGAAGGCGCGCCACCCCGGTCCGGCGTGGCGACGCGTCGCCGTTCATCTTCCGCAACACCTCGAACCGGTAATGCTCACCGCCCTTGACCGCGAAGGTTTTCGTCCAGCATCCCATCAGCCCCTCCCGCTCGTTCGATTCGATGACGAAGCTCCCGTCTTGCTTGGGCCCGCCCGCCGGATCGTACGAAAACGCGGGCGTGATCTCCTCGCGCGGCGACGCGGTGGTCCAGCCTTCGGGCGCTCCGGGGATGCCGGCGTCCAGTGCGTTGACAGCGAGAAGGAGGAGGAGAAGCGCGGCGGACGGTTTCATATGGGGGCGGGCGGACGTATAGGATAATCCACGAGACGCGCGAAGTATGGGACTTTCCCAACCGATGGCGAAGCGCCCTCATCACGCGGAGGCCCACTTTCACGGCGTGAATCCGCCGGTTCGTCCCGGAAAAGTGGTGCAACTAAATGGGTGCGCTACGGTTGAGACTGTGGCGGGGCCGACTCGGCGCCGCCCGTCCAATCCCCAACTGAGATTCCACCATGAAAACCGTTTCCGCGCTCGCGGCTGCATGCTCGCTCGCCCTGCTGTGGCCCGCCACTTCCACTTTCGCCCAGGATAATCCTCCCGGCGGGCCGCGCCCCGATGGCGGCCGCGATGGGCGCCGCTTCAACCCCGACGATTATCGGAAGATGATCGCCGACCGCATGAAAGCGGCCATGAAAGTGTCCGACGAAGAGTGGACGGTGCTCCAGCCGCTGATCGAAAAGGTGAGCGAGAAAGGGCGCGAGGTGATGGCGGGCCGCTTTGGCGGCGGCTTTGGACGCGGACCCGGAGGCCCTGGCGGACCGGGCGGCGGTGATCGTCCTCCCGGCAGCCCCGGCAGTCCCGGAAGTCCCGGCGGCGGCGACCGTGGCGGAGATCGCGGGCGTGGTCCTTCGCCCTCGCCGGAATCGCAAGCCCTGCGCGAGAGCCTCGAAAAGGACGGCGTCTCGAACGACGAGATCCAGGCAAAGCTCACCGCCGTGCGCGGGCAGCGCAAGAAAGCGCAGGCGGAGTTGGAGGCCGCGCGCGAGGAATTGAAGAAGGTGGTAACGGTGCGCCAGGAAGCGGTGCTTGTCGCCATGGGCGTGCTGGAATAGCCGCGTGATCGGCCTCTCCCCCACGCCGGCCGCGGGCGCTCTTCCGGAGCTGCTCGCGGCGATGGTCGAAAACCGTCAGCTCTCCGCGAGCGACGCCGAAGCGCTGGCCGCCCTCCAGGCGGCGGGCGTGGCGCGCGCCTCGACTGAGGAGCGAGGCGCTGGAGTGGCTGGCGGGCGAGTACGGCCTTGCTTTCACGCCGCTGGAAGACGTCGAGCCCGACGCGCGAGCTGCTGGCGCGCTTCCCCGCGCGCATGCTGCTGAAGGAAGAGCTGCTGCCGCTGCGCGAGCACGAGGGCGTGGTGGAGGTGGCGCTGAGCCGGCTCTTCGCATCGCCCGGACTCGACAGCCTGCGCGCCGTCACGGAATTGCCAAGCTGCAGCCGATCCTCGCGCCGAGCGAGGCGCTCCAGCGCGAGATCAAAAAGCATCTCGGCGTCGGCGCCGATACGCTGAACCTGCTCGAGCAGGATGACAGGCTTTCAGGTCGTCGCGGACGATCGCGAAGACGACGGCGATCTCGACAAAGCGGCGGAGGATGCGTCGATCATCCGCTTCGTCAACCAGGTGCTCGGCGATGCGATTTCGCTGCGCGCCTCGGACATTCATGTCGAGCCGTTCGAGCACGAGTTGCGCATCCGCTATCGCATCGACGGGCTTTTGCAGGAGGTGCCGGTGCCGGCGACAGATCAAGCGCTTCCAGCCGGCGATCGTTTCGCGCATCAAGATCCTCTAGCAACCTGAACATCGCGGAGAAGCGCGTGCCGCAGGATGGCCGCATCAAGATTCGCGTGAAGCGGGACCGAAGTGGATATCCGCGTCTCGGTCATCCCGATGCTGCACGGCGAAGCGGTGGTGATGCGTCTGCTGCGGCAGGATGCCGGCGTGATCGGCCTGGAGGGGCTCGGCATGGCGCAACGCGAGCGCGAGCTCTTTCAAAACGTGCTCGAGATGCCGCACGGCATCGCGCTGGTCACCGGCCCGACCGGCAGCGGCAAGACCACCACGCTCTACACCGCGCTGCACGAGATCAACGATTCGAGTCCGCAAGATCATCACCATCGAGGACCCGGTCGAATATCAGCTCAAGGGGATCAACCAGATCCAGGTTTCGGAAAAGGCCGGGCTGACTTTCGCGCGCGGGCTGCGCGCGATTCTGCGCCACGATCCGGATGTCGTGCTCATCGGCGAAATTCGCGACCAGGAAACGGCGCAGATCGCCGTGCAGGCGTCGCTCACCGGGCCACATGGTTTTCTCCACGCTGCACACCAACGACGCGCCCGGCGCGCTGACGCGGCTGTGGACATGGGCGTCGAGCCGTATCTCGTCGCCTCGTCGCTGGAAGCGGTGATCGCACAGCGGCTCGTCCGCGTGCTCTGTTCGCAGTGCAAGAAGCCGGATACCAGCGCGCGCACCGCAGACTCTGCGCGAGCGCGTCGAGGCCCTGCGCGACGCGGAGATCTACGCGCCGTCGGCTGCAAGGACTGCCGCATGACCGGCTACACCGGGCGCCGCGCGATCTTCGAGCTGATGACGATGAGCGGCCGATCCGCCGGATGCTGCTGCGCGGCGGCTCGAGCGTGGAGATCAAGGACCTGGCTCGCAAAGAAGGGATGCAGCACGCTGCTCGAAGACGGCTGGCGGCTCGTCGACGACGGGGATCACCACGCCCTCCGAGGTGCTGCGCGTTTCCAAGGACGAAGGGGACGATGGCTTGCCGTGTCTAACTACTAGCGATGGCCTGTCTTCGAATACAAAGCACTCGCAGCCAGCGGCGCCGCCACCCAGGGCCGCATCGAGGCCGGTGGGCGGCAGGAAGCGGCGCGGCATGCTCGAGCAGCGCGGGCTCACGCCAGTGCGCCTGACGGAAATGGCGGAGCGGCGGCGAAAGGCGGCTCCGGCGGACGCGAAGTCGTCGCCTCGCGCGGCCTCTCGCTTCAAGTCGAACAAGGTCCCTTCGCCGCGCTCGAAGATTTCACGCGCTCGCTCTCCAGCCTGCTCGCGGCCAGCGTCCCGCTCAGCCGCGCGCTCACGATTCTTTACAAGGAAACTCGCAATCCCGCCGCGGCCGCAAAGTGGCGGGAGCTGCACGACCTGGTGATCGACGGCGTGCTCGCTCGCCGATGCGATGATCGCGTTCGCCGGACGTTTTTCCGCGCGTCTATGTCGCCATGGTGGAAGCGGGCGAAGCGGGCGGATTTCTCGATGTCGTGCTCGCGCAGATCGCGGAGTTTCAGGCCCGGGAAAAGGAGCTTCGCGCCAAGGTGATGTCGGCGATGATGTATCCGGCCGTGCTGCTGATGCTGGCGATTGGCGTGCTGATCTTCCTGCATGGTCTTTTTCATCCCGCGCTTCCAGACGCTCTTCGCCGGGATTCGACGCGGCGCTGCCGGTGCTGACGCAAGTCATCGTGGGCATCAGCGATCGTCATGCGCCATTACGGGCTCTATCTGGTGGTGGCGCTCGGCGTGGCGATCTGGTTCGGGCGCAACTGGTTTGCCAAGGAGAGCAGCCGGCGTCTGTGGGAAAGATGGATGCTGCAAGCGCCAGTGATCGGGCCGCTCGCCGCGCAGATCGCCATGGCGCGCTTTTGCCGGATGCTCGGCACGCTGCTCGGCGCCGGCGTGTCGCTGATCACCGCGCTCGTCCGTCGCGCGGCGTTCGCTTGGCTACCAAACCCTCGATCGATCTCGTCACCGATTCCACCGAGCGCGTGAAGAAGGGCGAGCCGCTCGGCGCCAGCCTCGCGGATTGCCGCGCGCTCTTTGGCGGCTCCACGCTGGAGATGATCGCCGTGGCGGAGGAGAGCGGGCGGCTCGACCAGGAACTGGTGCGCATCGCGGCGGTCACCGAGATCACGCTCGATCGCCAGCTCAAGACGGCCGTGGCGCTCGCGGAGCCGCTGATGCTGTTTGCCATCGCCGGTCTCATCGGCACGATCTTCATCGGCATGGTCATCCCGATTTTCACCATCCAGGACTACATCAAATAACCCATGAAAAAAACAACCCCTCACCGCAGCGGCTTCACCCTCGTGGAAATGCTGCTCGTGCTCGTCATCCTGGCCGTGCTCGCGGCCATCGTCATCCCGAAGATGGCCGGCCGCGGCCAGCAGGCCAAGGAGACCGCCGCTAAGTCCGACATCGCCGGCATGGAGACCGCGCTCGACATGTTTGAGGTGGACACCGGCGGCTATCCCACTTCCCTGGACGCGCTGGTGAACCAGCCAAACAACGCGAGCGGCTGGAAGGGCCCGTATCTCAAGCAGATTAAGCCAGATCCGTGGGGCTTCGACTATATCTATACTTACCCGGCGAAGAACAACGCCTCCGGTTTTGATCTGATGTCGCCCGGCGCCGATGGCCGGGCGGGCGGGGACGACGACATCACCAATTGGGGCGACGCCCGCAAACGCTAGCTAGTGATGGCCCTCCCTCAGCGCAGGCGGAGTTTCCGCGCCAGCGGCTTCACGCTGGTCGAGCTGATCCTGGTCATGGGATTGCTCGGCACGGTGATGGCCTTCGCGGCGCCGATGCTCTCGCGCTCGCTGCGGGACCGCCATTTGCAGCAGGAGGGCATCCGTCTGCTTGGGATGGCGGAGCTGTGCCGCAACACCGCCATCTCCGAGGGGGTGCCGATGCTCTTCTGGATCGACTCGGCCCAGGGCCGCTTCGGCATGGAGCCGAAGGCCGGCTTCGAGACCGGACGAGACGCGACCCGAGACTACGCCCTCGGCGACGATGTCTGGTTCGAGGCGGTAACCGAAGGCCGCGGCGAAGCGAGCGGCAAAACGCAGGTGGAATTCGCGCCTGATGGCGTCCCGGAAACCGCCGGGGTGGAGACGATCCGCCTCGGCGATCGTTTTGGCGGAACGGTGCTCATCGCGCGCACGGAGGATGGCTGGGGATATGAGATCGTGAAGGAGACGGAGGTGCAGAGGTGAGGCGCGCACTCACAAGTTCGCGGGCCTTGGGGAGCGCGACCGCCTCGGTCGCCGTTTCCGGCGCCTCGCCGGAAACACCGCACGTTGCTGGGAGGCCTTTTTGGGTGGACGCTTCCGCAAAAGGACGCGGATTCGTCGTTCGATGTGCCGGGCGGGGCGCCTGGCACGGCGACCGAGGCGGTCGCGCTCCCCAAGGCACACGCACCGCGAGGTCGCGCTTTGCTTTTACACTCGTCGAAGTCCTCGCCGCCATGGCGTTCATGGCGATCCTCGTGCCGGTTCTGCTCAGCGCGGTGAACGTGGCCACCCGCGCGTCCGTCTCCGCCGAACGGAGCACGGCGGCGCTGCAGCTCGCGGAGAATAAGCTGAACGAGCTGATCGTTATGAAGACTTGGAGCTCGGGGGAGACGAACGGTGATTTCGGCGAGGATTGGCCTAACTATCATTGGGAATTGGTCACCGCGGATTGGCCGGAATCGAGCGACATGACCGAGCTGACCATGGTCGTTACCTATGAAGTCCAGGGGCAGGAGCGCACCGTGGAGCTAACAACTTTGGCGGCCACTTCATCGTCATGATCCTCGCCCGCCTTCGCTCTTCGCGCCGAATGGCCGGCTTTACCTTGATCGAGGTCTTGCTCGCTTCCGCAGCGGCGGCGGTGCTCCTCGTCGCGCTGTACGGACTTTTCGCGCGGGTGGTGAAGCTGCGCGACAACACGACCGCCCGCGCCCGCGAATCAAGGGTAAGGGCGCGCGCGCTCGCGGTCTTGCGCAACGATCTGCAGAACGCGCGCGTGTCCATCTCTTCCACTTCGGCTTCCAGCACTGCTTCCTCTGCCGCGACGGCGGCGACGACCACCACGCCGTCCACGGCCATGGCGATCAGTCTCACGGGCGCGGCCACGAGCCCGAACTCGCGTTTTCCCGGTTATCTTCGCTTCACGACCACCACGGGCCGCGATTCGCTCGAGGCGACGTACGGCGATTCGCAGGAGGTGGAATACTATGTAGATAGCGATTCCGAAGGCGCCAACCAAGAGGCCGGCGTTTTGGTACGCACGGTCGATCGCGTCCTGCTCGCCGATACGCGAGCGATCAGCAGCTATGAGCGGCTGCTGTCCGAGGTTGCCTCGATGGAGCTCTCTTTTTATAACGGCACCGAGTGGACGGAGAGTTGGGAGGTCACCACGGATAACACCGAGCTGCCCCAGGCGGTGCTCGTGCGCGTGCTGCCGTACGCCGCGCAGGGCGAGGCCGCCAAGCCTCCGCTCGAAGTGCTCGTGCCATGGAGCACGCAACCGCAATGAAGCCGCGCCCTCACTCCCACGCTGGTTCGGTGCTGATCGCGGTGCTCGTGATTTGCCTTGGCTTGGTGAGCATCACGCTGCTCTTTGCGAATGCGTCCTTCATGAGCTATCGCGGCGCGGATAATGATCTCGCCGGGCGCGAGGCCGAGCAGGCCATCGAAGGCGCCGCGCGTTATGTGCTGGCGCTGCTGGCGGCCAATGAGGTGAAAGGTTCCGTGCCGGAACTAACCAACGCTACCGCCGAGGGGTTCCCGCTCGGCGAAGCGACTTTCTGGATTATCGGGCGGCCGATCGATGACAGCGCAAATCTTCGGGAGCCAGTCTTTGGATTGGTGGATGAAGCTTCGAAGATCAACCTCAACTCCGCTCCGGTATCGCTGCTCTCGCCGCTCGGCATCTCGGACGACCTCGCGCAGCAAATCGTGGATTGGCGGAGTGCGACCGCAACCTCGACGTCGGATACTTATGGGCAGCGGCAGCCGGGTTATCATCGAAAAGCCGGACCGTTCGAATCTGTGGAAGAACTGGCGCTGGTGGCGGCGGACGACCCATCAATTCTCTGCGGACAGGATGCAAACCTCAATGGAGTGCTCGATACCGACGAGAACGATGCCAATGTCTCGCTAACTACCACGATCAGCACACTGCAGGGGCCTGGCTTGCTGGAATACGTGACGGTGTCTAGCAAGGCCGCCGGGGCAGGGAGCGCGACGCCCACCGACGCGAGCACCATGCAGGGATTCATCAATTTCCTGCGCACGACAGACAAGCTGGATGGCCGCGGGAAAAGCATCGCCGACACTCTTGCGGCCGCGGGCGCGCCACCGGCGGGGCAGACGATTAGAAGCGCGCTGGAGCTCTACTTCCTTTCCGGGATGACCGCGGCGGATTTCGACGCGATTGTCGATGATCTCACGTTCCCCGATCCGGGCGGTCCCCAGCCGCCGGTTCATCCGATCAATGTGAATACCGCGAGCGCGGCCGTGCTGCGTTGCGTTCCGGGGCTGGGGGACCTGGCAGAAGATATCGTGGCGGCGCGGGCGAATCACTCCACCGCCATTGCCGGCATCACCTGGTTAAAGGATGAGAATGTCATCAAGGATGCGGCCACTGCCGGAGCGGTGGGGCGATATCTCACCGGCAAGAGCTATGTCATCAGCGCCGATATCGCCGCGGTGGGCCGCCATGGCCGCGGGTACCGGCGCACGCGGTTCGTTTTCGATGCCAGCGGCGACACGCCGAAGATCATCTATCGCCGCAATCTCGCGCAGCTGGGCTGGGCGCTCGGGCGCGAGGTGCGGACGCTGCTCGCGCAAGAAAGGGAGCGCCAATGAAGCTGGACCTGGCAGAGTTGCAGAAGAGATTCCAGCCGCGTGCGGTGCTCGCCATCAGCCTGGAGACGGCGCAATTCACCGTGGCCGTGATGCGGCGCGACCGCGCGGAGGTGCAGGCGGCGGAATCGTTCACAGTGCCGATTGGCGCCGAGGCCGTGGTGGCCGATCCCGAGCGCGCGGGCACGGCGCTGGCGGATGAGTTGGAGCGGGCGCGCGTGCGCGAACGGCGCTGCGTGGTCTGCATCCCGCGCAAGTGGGCGATGAGCGCGGCGGTGGAAGTGCCCGAGGTGAGCGGCGAAGATTTGCGCGCCTTCCTCGAGCTCCGCGCCGAGCGGGAATTTTCCATCTCCCCCGGCGAGGCGCGGGTGGCGCACAATCTATACACGCTCGCGGACGGCAAGCAGCAAGCGACGCTGGCCGCCGTGCCGGCCAAGCGGCTGGAGGCCCTCGCGCGCATGCTCGAGAGCGCAGGCTGCCGCGCGGTCTCCATTTCTCTCGGGCTCGATCGCGTGGCAAGCCGCAGCGTCGACTCGGCCTCGCTGCAATTCCTCGCGAACTGCGACCACGTCGACCTGATCGTCGGCGCCGGCGGCGGCGTGACTACCTTGCGCACGCTGCCCGGGCCGAGCGACAACGGCTTCGACCAAGCCAGCTTTTGGCGCGAGGTGCGCATCACGCTCGGGCGCCTGCCGGAGACGGTGCGAAAGTCGATCGCGGAAGCGCGTTTCACCGGGCCGGAAGCCCGCGTGCATGAGTTGGTGAGGGCCACGCGCGAGCCGTTGCGGCGGCTGGGCATCGAGCACCTGGAGGTGGAGCCCGCGGGCGCCGCGGCGAACCCGGCGATCGATGCGGCGGCGCGCCACCTGCTCGATCAGCCCGTGCTCTTCGAGCTGGTTACGCGCGAGACAAGCCCGTGGGCGGCGGCGCTGAGCCGCTTCGACGGCAAGCGCCAGCGCTGGGCGGTGCTCGGCGGCGTCGGGTTCATCGTGCTCGCCGTGCTGACTTTTCTCATCCGCTCGCACATCGAGCGGAGTCTCGAATCCGAGTGGAGCGCCATGCGGGGCGAAGTGGCGGAGCTGGAAGATTTGCAGCAGCGCATCCGGCAATTCCGCCCGTGGTTCGACTCCGCGCCGCAGGGCCTGCAATGCCTGGAAGCGCTCGTTTCGTGCTTCCCGGAATCGGGCGACGTCTGGGCGAAAAGCGCGCAGCTCGCGGAGAGCGGCAAGGTCACGTGCAACGGCTTCGCGAAGAGCCAGTCCTCCATCCTCGCGCTCCTTGAAAAACTGCGGAAGCAGCCCGGCGTGACCGACCTGCAGTTGCAACAGGTTCGCGGCGAGCAATTCACGATCATCTACCAATGGGGGGCGAAACATGCGCCGTAAACGCCGCGAAGCCATCCTGAAGATTGGCGCCATCGCCATCGTCGGGCTGTTCCTGCTCGACCGCCTGGTCATCTCGACCGCCATCGAGCATTGGAAAGCGCAGAGCGTGCGCATCGGCGAGCTGAGCGAAAAGGTGAAGCGCGGCCGCCAGATCGTGGAGCGCGGCAAATCGCTACGCTCCCGCTGGACGGAGATGCGGCGCACCGACCTCGCCGACAATCGGCCGGTGGCGGAGAACGACATCTTCAAGGCGGTGGGCCGCTGGGCGCGCGACAGCCGCATCAGCTTCACCAATCTCACGCAGCAATGGCGCGAGCACGACGACGGCTACGATTCCATGGAGATCCGTGGCGCGGCGATCGGCGACCAAGCCGCGCTCGCGCGGCTGCTCTACGAGCTGGAAACCGATCCGCTGCCGGCGCGCGTGAACGAGTTCGAGCTCAGCTCACGCGACGCGCAGGGCAAGCAGCTCAACCTCAGCCTGCGCTTCAGCTTCGTGCGGCTGGTGGACGATCGGAGGGCGCGATGAAACGGCCCGCTTTGCTCACCCTCCTGCTCGCGTGGCCCGCGTGGGCGCTCGTCGCCGCCGAGACGCCGGGCGATGGTTTCAAGGCGTTCCGCTACGTGCGCGTGCGGAACATCTTCGACCCGGCGCGCCACTCCGATCCGGCGGACGGCAACATGGCCAAGCCGCCGCCCACGACCACCACGACCTCGACGCTCCCGCCTTTTCTGGCGCTCACCGGCACAATGATGCGCGATGAGAAATCGCTCGGCTTCTTCACCGGCTCGAGCTCGGAGCACAATCGCGTCATCGGCGCGGGCGAGAGCATCGCCGGCTACAAGGTCCGCGCGATCACGCTCGTCGGCGCGGAGCTTGAGCACGAGGGAAAAACGCTCGCGCTGCCCGTCGGCCGCCAGGTGCCCCTGGATGGCGCCAATGCCGGAACGGTCCAGCCCTTCGCGCCGGAGCCGAGCGCGCCGCCGCCTTCACCACCGCCTTCTTCCGATCATTCCGGCGGCAGCCCGTCTCGGTCGAGCCAGTCTTCCTCCAACGACGATCGCCGAGACCGTGGAGACCGAGATCGCGACGACCGCGGAGATCGCAAATCGTCCAAACGAGACCGCAAAGCGGAAGACATCCTTCGGGAAATGATGGAGCGGCGGCAGAAAGAAACTTCAAAATGAAAATGCAACCCCACTCTCTTCTCTTCCTGGCGCTGCTTTTGTTGCCGGGCGCCGCATTTTCACAGGCGCCCGCCGCTCCTTCCGCACCCGCGGCCGAGAACATCCGCATGAATTTCCAGGGCGCCGCGCTCACCGACGTGCTGAATTATCTCAGCGAAGCGGCCGGGTTCGTGATCGTGCAAGAGGCGCCGGTCACCGGCACGGTCAACATCACCAGCCGGCAATCGATCACGCCGGAGGAGGCGGTCGATTTGCTCAACGCCGTCCTCATCGAAAAGGGTTACACCGCGATCCGCAATGGGCGGATTTTGAAGATCGTCAATCGCCGCGACGCGCCGAAGCGCGACCTGCCGGTGATCTCCGGCAGCGACCCCGAGCAGATTCCGCGCAAGGATGACATGGTGACGCAAATCCTGCCGCTGCGCAGCGGCGAGGCCGGCAAGCTGATCGAAAACCTGCGCCCGCTGCTCTCCGAGAACGCGACCATCACCGCGAACGAGGCGAGCAATTCGATCATCATGACCGACACGCAAAACAACATCCGGCGCGTCGCCAGCATCATTCGCGCGGTCGATTCCTCCGTCTCCGCGATCTCCACAATCCGCGTCTTCCCGCTCACCCACGCGGACGCGAAAGAACTCGCCGAGGTGATCACCCAGCTCTTCTCGCCCGAGGCGAGCGCGAGCAGCCGCAGCGGCGGGCGCGATCGCGATCGCCGGAGCTACGGCGGCTTCCCTGGATTTCCCGGCATGCCCGGCGCGCCCGGCGGTTCCACTTCGCCGCAGAGCGAGGCGAAGCAGGCGGCCTCGCGCGTGGTGGCGGTGGCCGATGAGCAAAGCAACTCGATCATCGTGGCCGCGCCGGAGGATGCCATCGCCACGATCAAGGAAATCATCCTGCAGGTGGATACGAGCATCACCGAAGTCTCCGAGACGAAAATCTTCCGCCTGGAGCACGCCGACGCCATGGAAATGGCGCAGACCTTCACCAACCTCTACGCCGACCCCGCGACCACCGGGAACAACAGCCGCAACGGGCGCAACCGCGACAACAATCGCCCGCAGTTCCCGTTTCCCTTCGGCGGCGGCAGCAGCTCGCAATCCGGCCAGAGCGAGCGCTCGCTGCAACAGGCGCAGGTGGTCGCCGTCGGCGATCCGCGCACAAACTCGCTCATCGTGACCGCCTCGCACGAATCCATGATCGAGATCGCGATGATGATCTCGAAGCTCGATGCCACCGACGCGAAGAAGCAGCGCGTCTTCGTGCACTCGCTCGAGCATGCCGATGCCGAAAACGTCGCCACCATTCTGCGCAGCATGTTCGGCGATACCTCCAGCGTGAACGCCAGCGGGCGCACCACGAACCGCCTCACCGAACGCCTCTCCACCGGCGCGGCCAGCGACGCCGCGGAAAACTTCAGCGGCAACAGCCGCGGCGGCGGCGGCCTCGGACGCTAGTTACCTTCACTCACCATGCATTTCCTACCCCGCATCCTCATTACCGCCGCACTCGGCCTCGCGCTCGCCGGCGAGTTACTCGCACAGACCACGCGCAGCGGCACCACCTCGCGTCCCGGCGGCGCCACGCGCGGCACGAATCGCGGCGCCGCCACCACGCGCACCTCGATTTCCTCGAGCAGCAGCAGCTCTTCCGGCCCCCGACAGTATCGCAGCAACACCCTGCTTGGCGACGCCATCATCCAGGTCGATCCCGAGAGCCGTTCGCTCGTCATCATCACCGACGAAGAGACGCATCTCGAGGTCGACAAAATCATCAAGAACCTCGACCAGCCGCGACCCCAGGTGCTGATCAAAGTGGTCTTCATCGAGGTCACCTGGAACAAGGGCTTGGACCTCGGTGTGGAGGGCAATTACACCTTCAATATCGGCGACTCCACGCCCGCCGTGAACGCCGGTACGCAGACCGTCACCACCGTGAACGGCACCACCCCCGCGAACAACGCCGGTGGCACGACCAACACGACCACTTCCGTCCTGCAATCGACCATCCCGGCGGCGGCGGCCATCAGCGAAACCGTGGGCGCTTCCAGCCTCTTCGGCCTCTCCGCGCTTACCCAAGGCAGCTTCGTGCGGGTGCTTTCGGACGACTGGTCCGTGACGTTGCGGGCGCTCGCCACCAAGGGCAAAGTGGAAGTGCTCTCGCGCCCCTCGATCATCGCGCGCAACAACCAGGAAGCCGTCATCGTGGTTGGCCAGGAAGTGCCGTTCATCACCAATAGCCGCGTCACCGACGACGGCCAAACCATCAACACGATTCAGTACGACAATGTCGGCATCATCCTCAAGGTGACGCCGTTCATCACCTCCGACGGCTCGGTGGAAATGATCATCGCGCCGGAAATATCCAGCCTCACCGATCAGACCGTGCCGATCTCCAACAACGCCAGCGCGCCGGTGATCGCCAAGCGCTCGGCCGAAACGGTGGTTGTGACGCCGAACCGCGCGACGGTGGTGATCGGCGGCCTCATGGAAACGCAGCGGATCGATTCCGTGCAAAAAATCCCGCTCCTCGGCGATATCCCGCTGCTCGGCGCGGTCTTTCGGCGCACGATCAAAAACGACGTGAAGCGCGAGTTGATGATCTTTCTCACCCCCGAGATTGTCACCAGCGCGCGCGGCCTGCAGCGCGCCAGCGCCGGCGAAACGGACCGCACCACGCTGATCAAAGAATCGTTCAAGGAAGGCGAGCTGAATCAGTATCTCGACAACCCGCTCTACACCCCCTCTCCCACCGACGACAGCAAACCGGTCGTGATCCCGGCCGGCCGCGTCGAGCGGCGCACCGAAGAGACGGTGACCATCCGCCGCGCCGAGGCGGTGAAAAAGCCGTGACGATGAAACAAACGCGGGTTCGGTTTTGGAGTGCGGCGGGAAGCGTCAGCGCCACACCGCCTTCGGATTGTTCTGGGGGTTGGTTGACCGTTCGCCGCTCCGCACCTGCGGATCCTCCGAAAGCGGTGTCGCGCTTACGCTTGCCACCGCACTCCAAGGCCGCCGCTCCATGAAATCCCGCGTGCTCTCGTGGCTTTGGGCGCTCGCGAAAAGCTGGGGCCTTAGCCTGCTCGTCTTCGGCCTGATCGCGTTCGTGATGGTGGGGCAATTTGCCCTCGCTGTTTCGCAATCGTGGGAGGACGCGCTCCGCATGGCCGCGCGCGATTGGCTCCCGTGGGCGATCCTGGCGCCGTTCATCTTCCGCCTGGTCTTTCGGCTGCCGCTCGAGCGCGAGCGCTGGAAACTGGCGCTGCCGGTGCATCTCGCCGCCGGCCTCGCCGCGGTGGCGCTGTGCAATCTTTGGGCGGAGTACGTGATGCCGCCGCGCTACCTGTATCGCGGCTGGAGTGGGCGCACGGAGCAGCGGGCTGCTCCTTCGGGCTCGGGCACTTCTGTGCGCGAAAGCCGGCCGGCCGGGGAGCGCCGCGGCCCGCCCTGGCGCGGCCCCGAGCGCCGCAGCCCCTTCCGTTCGTTTTTCCTGCTCGGCTTCCGGTTTCCGATTTACCTGGCGATCGTGAGCGTCGCGCACGCCCTCTATTTCTACCGCCGCTCGAAAGACCGCGAGCGCCGCTCGCTGGAGCTGCAAGCCGGCCTCGCCCGTGCCCGGCTGGAGGCGCTGAAGATGCAGTTGCAGCCGCACTTCCTCTTCAACGCGCTCAACGCCATCGCCGCGCTCGTCCACAAGGATCCCGAGGCCGCCGACGAGATGCTCGCCGCGCTCAGCGATTTCCTCCGCATGGTCCTGGAAACCTCCGGCGAGCAGGAGCTGCCGCTGCGCCGCGAGCTGGAACTGGTCGAGCGCTACCTCGCCATCGAGCACGCGCGTTTTGGCGACCGGCTGCATTTTCATATGGATGTGGCGCCGGAAGCGGAGCCCGCGCTGGTCCCGGCTTTTCTGCTGCAGCCGCTCGTGGAAAACGCGGTGCGCCACGGGCTGGAGCCACGCCCGGGCGCCGGCTCGCTCTCCATCCGCGCACGGCGCGAAAACGGCACGCTTCATCTCACAGTGAGCGACGACGGCGTCGGCCTGCCCGAGCAGCGCCCGGCGCGCGAAGGCATCGGCCTCGTCAATACGCGCGCCCGCTTGCGCGAGCTCTACCACGGCGCGGCCCGCCTCGAGCTGACCAGCGGCGCCGGCGTCACCGTCGACATCACGCTTCCCTTCCGCCCCGCGGCATGAAGCTGCGCCTGATCATCGTCGATGACGAAGACCTCGCCCGCGAGCGCCTGCGGCACCTCCTGCGCAAAGAGCCGGAGGTCGAGATCGTCGCCGAGTGCGGCGACGGGCCCGCCGCCCTCGCCGCAGTGCGCGAGCATCAGCCTGATCTCCTGCTGCTGGATATTCAAATGCCCGGCATGGATGGCTTCGAAGTCGTCCGATCGCTCGCCGACGCCGAAAGGATGCCCGCGATCGTCTTCGTCACCGCCTACGATCATCACGCCGTGCGCGCCTTCGAAGCGCGCGCGCTCGATTATCTCCTCAAGCCGACCACCCGCTCGCGCTTGCACGAGGCCCTTACCCGCGTCGCCGGCCGCGCCGCCGCCGGGGCCGGCTCCGGCGTCCCGCAAGCGCTGCTCGATTTCCTCGCCGAGCGCGAAGCTGCCGGTGGGCGCCTCCGCCGAATTACCGTGCGCGATGGCGAGCGCACCATGGTCGTCCCCGCGGAGGAAATCGATTGGATCGAAGCCGCGGGCAACTACGTCCTCCTCCACGCCGGCAAGGAAAACCACATCCTTCGCGAAACCATGAGCGCCCTCGAGGCGCAGCTTCCGCCCGAGCTCTTTCTCCGCGTCAGCCGCTCCGCGCTGGTGAATCTCCGCCGTATCCGCGAGCTTCGCGCCACAGGCGGAAGCGAGCACGTCGCCGTTCTCGCCGATGGGCAAAAGGTGCCGGTGACCCGCAGCGCGCGCGAAGTGGAGGAGCGCCTCCGATTCGCGTAAGCAGGATTTCCACCGAGGGGGGCGCGCTCCAAACTCGGGCCGCCAGGCCTACATCCGCCCCGCGCGGCCCAAAAGCTGCTTGGTATCTTCGTACCCCATGCACGCCGAACCGCAGACCGATTTCCAGGAGCTTCTTGTCCGAGGCCTGGCGCACCGGATGAATAACATTTTGTCCGTATTTCACGGATACGTGGGTTTGATGCTCGATAACGAAGGCCTCGACCCCGCGACCCGCGACGGGCTCACGCGCATCAAGGCCGGCGCGCGCGCCGCCACGGAGCTCATGGACCGCACCCATTCGCTCGTGCGCCAGCCGACGGTGGTCTGGCGCGAAATCGACCTGCCCCAGCTCGTGCGGATGCTGCGCCCCGCCATCGACGCCTTCTGCAAGCCCCGCGTCACCCTGGAGTTCGTCGCCCCGGACGAAATGCCGCTGGTCTGGGCCGATAGCGGCCGCCTCCGCACAGCCATTTTGGAGCTCGTCCGCAATGCCTGCGAAGCCACCGCTCCCGCCGGCGGCACGGTGCAGGTGGTGCTTTCCTCCGATACGCCCATCGACGCGGCAGAGCTGAGCAGCGCCCTCCAGCCGACTCGCTGGGTCTCCCTCGCCGTGCTCGACAACGGCCCCGGCATCGCCCCCGAGATCGCGCACAAAGTTTTCCAGCCGTTCTTTTCAACCAAGCGAAAGCACGACGCCAACGGCCTCGGCCTCAACGTGGCGCAGGGTCTCATCCAGCAATGCGGCGGGATTCTCCGCCACGAAAGCCGCCGCGGGGCAACGAAGTTCGAGATCCTGCTGCCGGCGCGCGCGGCCGTGTAGGTTTCACCTTGCGGGCGCGCCTTCAGCCCTGCGCTTGGCGTTTTCCAAGCCGGACGCTACAGTGTGCGCTCGTCTATGCGCGTCTCTCTCGCCATCCTCCTGCTCGCCGGCGCCGTCGCGGCGCGCGCGGAGGAGCCGCTGCTGTTGCGTGAGGCGCGGCAGGCAGTGCGCGAGGCGGTGCCGCCGGTCGCCCTGCTAAAACTGCGCACCCTGCTGGCGCAGGCGGCGATCACCGGGCCGGAGCGCGAGGCGGCGACGCTGCTCCTCGGCGAAGCGCTGGCGCTCGATGGCCAGGGCGAGGACGCGCTCACGGCCATCCAGCCCCTCGTCGCGGCAGGCAATCAGCGCGCCCTGTTTCTGCGCGCGGGAATTCTCGCGCGGCTCGGGCGCTGGGCGGAAGCGCGTCCGCTCTACCATGCCGCCGCCGGGGCGCCAGGGCTCGCGCGCGCCGCGCTGCTCGGCGAGGCGGAGGCGTTGCAGGCGCTGGGCAATACGGAGGAGGCCGCCACGCTGCTGGCCAGCGCAGTCCGCGGCGGGGATGCGGAAGCCTCCGTGCGGCTCCGGCTGGCCACGCTTTATGCTGAGCTGGGCCAGCGCAAGAAAGCTCAGGAAGCCCTATCCGGAGTGCAGCCCGCCACGCCGGAGGAGGCGAAATGGAAGCGCTTTGCCGAGGGCCGCCTGCTTCTGATCGAGGATCAGCCCGCGCCGGCGCTCACGATTTTCGAGCGCATCCTGCAGGAGCGCGAGCATCTGCCGGAGCCGCTGCTCGCGGCGGCCACTTTCGGCGCCTCCGATGCCCGCATCGCGCTCCACGGCTCCGAGACCGCGGATGCGGTGCTGGAAACCTTCATCTGGCGGCACCCGCTCAGCACCTATCTCGAAGCGGCTTTCCGCCGGCTCGATCAAGTGTACGCCCAGGAAGACGACCCGCCGGAAATCGAGCTCCACAAATGGGCGCAAAAGCCGCACGTCCGCCGCGCCGCGCTCGCCCGCTTCTACGTGGCGAAGATGCAGGTGCGCATGCGGAAGTGGGACAAGGCCGCCTCCTCGCTCGACGCCTTTTTCCGCACCTCTCCGGCGCACCCGTACGTCTCGCAGGCGCAGGTGCTGCGCGCGGAAGTACACTCCGCCAAGGGCAACTACGCCGAGGCCGTGCGGGCGCTGGAGGCCGCCATGCGCTTCGCCAGGGACGCCGAGCAGCGCGCCACCATCGAGCTCCGCACCGGCCTCGCGAGTTTTCAGCAAGGCGAGTTTCTCCTCGCCGCCACCCACTTCGAGGCCGCGGGCCGGAACTCGGGCAAGCTCCGCGCGGTGGCCACTTTCAACGCCGCGCTCGCCTGGCTGCACCAGCGCAACTACGAGCGGTTCATCCAGCAATACCGGGCGTTCCAGCAGCAGCAGCCGGGCAGCGTCCTTCGCGGCGAGTTGCTGCTCGAGGAGGGGCTCGTCCAGGCGCGCACCGGCGACGCTCGCGCCAAGAGCAGCCTGGAAACTTTCCTCCGCGATTTCGCCAATGACCCGCGCCAGGCCGAGGCGCGCCTCGCCATCGCGGAGCTCGCCTTTCTGGACGGCAACGCGCCGGACACCCCGATGACCGCGCAGTTTCTCCAAGCCACCTCCAGCGCCGCGCCCGCCCCGGAAATCGCCGCTTCCGCCGATTATCTCGCGATTTTCCAGGCCGACTCGCAAACGCCGCCGAACGACGCTCAGGTGATCGCCCTCGCCCAAAAGTACCTGCGCGAGCATCCCGGCAGCCTGCAAACGCCCGAAGTGCGAATGAAGCTCGGGCAGGTGCATTTTCGGCGGGAAGACTTCGCGAATGCCGAGACACAATTCGAAGCCCTCACCCGTGAGAGTCCGAAGAGCCCCTACCTCGAGGCGGCGCTCTACCTTGCCGGCGAATCCGCCATGAAGCTGCTCAATCCGCGCGCCGTCGACCGGGCGCTGGAATATTTCGAGCGCGTGGTGAAGCTCGATGGCGCCTTCAAGCTCTACGCGCGGCAGGAACAGGCGATCGTGCAAAGCCGGCTCGGCCATGAAGACCAAGCCATCGCCCTCTACGATCTCATCCTCGCCGCGCAGCCGGCCCCCGCCCCGGAGCTCCATTACGCGGCGCTCAGCGGCAAGGGCGACAATCTGCTCTCGCTCGGCCGCCGCGCCCTCCCGGCCACGGAGAAAATCGAGCAGGCCATCGCCGCCTACGGCCTTCTCGCCGAGGCGCCGAATGTGCCTGCCGCGTGGCGCAACCAAGCCCTTTACAAAAAGGGTAAAGCGCTCGAGCAGCTCAGCCGCGGCGACGAATCGCTCGCCGCTTACTACGATGTGCTCAACCGCACCACCTCCGCCGAGCGCGAATTCTTTTGGTTTTTCAAGGCGGGCTTCGACGCTGCGCGCCTCTTCGAGCAGCAGGAGCAGTGGAAATCCGCCGCCGGCATTTACCAGAAGATGGCGAAGATCGAAGGCCCCCGCACCGCGGAGGCAAAGAGCCGCTTACGGCAACTGCGCCTGGAGCACTTCTTGTGGGATTAGCTAGCCAAACAGCCGCTTCCAGAAAGAAGGCGCCTGCTTCTTCGGTGCCGGCGGCGGGGTAGGAGCCGGGCGGTTGCGGCGATCGGGCACGTCCTCTTCGTCTTCCATCTGGTGCTCGGTTTCGTCGTCGATCTCCTCCTCGTCCTTCTTTTTCTTTTTCTGGGGTTTCTCGTCCTTGAAAAGCTCGCGCAGGATCTTGCCCATGACCGGGGCGGCGGAGGAGCCGCCGTGCACGCTGTCGTCATTCACCTCGCCCTCGTACACCACCGCGAAGGCGTACTTAGGGTTATCCGCCGGCGCGAAACCGGAAAACCACGCCGCCGTTTTCTCCCGCGCCTTGGGCCCCCATTGCGCCGTGCCTGTTTTGCCCGCCACCGCCACATTCTTCACCGCCGCTTTCCCAGCGGTGCCGAGCCGGCTGGAGACCACCTGCACCATGCCGCGGCGGATGTTCTTCATCACCGTGCGGTCGATATCCACCTGCGAGCGCATGCGCACATTGTAGGCGTTCACGATCTGCCCATCGATGCTCTGCACCTGCTGCACCAGCCGCGTCTGGAAAAAGGTGCCGCCATTTCCAATGATCCCCATCGCCTGCGCCAGTTGCAGCGGCGTGGTGGTGATGTCGCCCTGGCCGATCGACATATTGGCGATGTCGCCGCCGCCGATTTTCCGCTTGTGCACCTTCAGCATGTGCTCGTCGTTCGGAATCAGGCCGTCGGCCTCCGCGACGAGGGGCAGGCCGGTCTTTTTGCCGAGGCCGCATTGCAGCGAGTAATCGATGATCGGCTGCGCACCGATCTTCATGCCGACCTGATAAAACCAGGTGTCGCACGACTGCGTGAGCGCATCGGCGAAGTTCAGCATCCCGGCGTGCGTCTTCTTCCAGTTGCGGAAGGTGAGGTTGCCGATTTCCATCGCGGGCGGGCAGGAAAACTCGTCGTCCGTGCGGATCTTGCCCGTCTGCAAAGCCGCGAGCCCCACCAGAATCTTGTAAGTCGAGCCGGGTGGGTACGCCGAGCGATACGCGCGCGGCAGCAGCGGAATATCCGGATCGTCCTGCAGCGCTTTGAACTGGTCCTGCGAGATCGCCGGCACGAACAGGTTCGGGTTGAAAACCGGCCACGACGCCATGGCCAGGATATCGCCGTTGCCAGGGTCGGTGATCACCACGGCCCCGCGCTTCACGCTCTTCTCCAGCGCCTGCTCGCAGATGCGCTGCATGTTGGCGTCGAGCGTCGTCACCACGTTGTAGCCCGGCTGCGGCGGGATGGAGATTTGCTCCGAGGCCCGCCTGCCGCTGGCGTCGAACGACATGTTGTACTGCCCCATCTTGCCTTGGAGCTGCGTATCGAAAGTCTGCTCCAGCCCTTCGCGCCCTTCCGCGTTCGGCCAGAGTAGCTCGTTGTTTTCGATCGGCCCATCCGCCGTTTTCCCGCCCCGCCCGGCGTACCCCAGGATATGCCCGGCCAGTTGGCCGTTCGGGTAGAATCGCAGGTAAACCGCCTGCAGTGTGAGACTCGGCGGCTTCGCGCGGTGAAACTCCTCCATCTCCACCGGCCGCAAATCCTGCGCGATGACCAGCGGCAGCACGCCCCGGTTTTTGTAGTGCTTCAGCGCCTGCTCATTGCTGATCGAGACGCTCCGGCCGAGCAGCGTCCGCGCGGTGGCCGCCTGCTGCTGGACGAAAGCGATCGCCTCCTGATCCGAAAACTTGAGCGGCGTCGGGAAAACCACCGCGAGGTTATAGCTCACGCGCGTCTGCGCCAGCGGCTCGCCATTCCGATCGACGATCTGCCCGCGCGGCGCGGGGATTCCCAGCAGATAAGTGCGCGCCTGCTTTTGCGTCTCCCAAGTGGGCGTGAAACCCACATCGCCCGGCGCGGGAGTGGTGCGGGCGCCCGGCGCTGCCGGCGCTCCCGGTGCCGCGGCCACCGGCTCGGGTTTCACCGCGGCCAGCCGAGGCGCCTCCGCGCTCTGCTGCGCCCGGGCAGCCGAAGCCACCCCGAGAAGCAGGAAGGTGAAGAGGCGAAAAATCGGCATGGAAGGACAAACCCTAGGCGCACTCGGGACAAACTTCCAGCGCTTCTCCCGCGCCGCTTTTCAAGCGAGCTAGTGCGTCCGATAGGCGCCGTCCTCGGCAACTTCGATTTCGGGCACGCTGCGGTTTCTCTCGAAAGCCGCGTAGGCGGGCTGAAGCTGCGTCCAGAGGGCGGCGTGCTGGGGATATTCGGCGCGCAAGATTTTCCAGGCAGGGCCGTCGGGGCGGGCCGGGAAGATGTGGACGGGGATGGGGCGGCGGCTTTTCGAAGTATCCAGGGCCAGGAGGTAGAGCTCCTCGATGCCGGCGTCGCCAATGGGCAGGCAGCCGATGGTGGCGCTGCCGCCGTGGATAAAGATGTCGAAGCCGGGTTTGTCGCGATCGGAGAGGATAAGGTCGGCAGCGTTGGGGTAATTGAGGCCAAGGGAGAGATGAAAGGAGCTCTCCGGATTGAAGCGGTCGATTTTGTAAAAGCCCTCGGGAACCTGGAGGTCGCCTTCGCGACGCTTGGGCCCGGGACGGCCGGAGGAGGCGAGGACGGGAAAGGTTTTCACGAGGCGGAACGGGCCATCGTCGCCGCGCGCCCAAGCTTCCAGCTGCGCCTCGTGCTTGAATGCGCGGAGATAAAGCTCGCGCGGCGGGTAGCTGACGCCGGCGGCGAGGCAGTGGGCTCGCACGGCTTCATCGCGGGCGAGGCGCGCCTTCGCGACGCGCCCGGGCTCGGTGGGGCGCTGGCGGAAGAGGAGCAGCAGGGCCGCCGCGAGGGCGGCGAGGAGAATTGCCATGCGCCAGCGCGAGGGGCGGCGTTTCGGAAGAGCAGCCATTTTGGGCGAATCTTCGTTGCGCTCGGCGCGGCGGCCAGCGGATTCTCGGCCCGATGCATTACCGCCGCTTTGGCCGCACCGAGCTCCAGATGCCCGTCTTTTCCTGCGGGGGAATGCGCTACCAGCAAAGCTGGGACGATCAGCCGCCGGAGAAGATCGAGGAGGCCGGGCAGCGCAACCTGGAAGCGACGATCCTCCGCTCGCTGGAGCTGGGCATCAATCACATCGAAACGGCGCGCGGCTATGGCACCAGCGAGATGCAGCTCGGGTGGATTTTGCCGCGTCTGCCCCGCGAGAAAATGATCGTGCAGACGAAGGTGGCGCCGTTCGCGACGCCGGAGGAATTCCTCGAAACGTTCGAGACCTCCATGCGCTACCTGAAGCTGGAGTACGTCGATCTGCTCTCGTTCCATGGGGTCAACCAGCGCGAGCTACTGGAGTGGACGCTGCGCAAAGGCGGCTGCCTGGAAGCCGCGCGGCGGCTGCAGCGCGAGGGCCGCTGCCGGTTCATCGGCTTTTCCACGCACGCGACCACCGACATCATTTTGGACGCGATCGGCACTGGCGAATTCGACTACTTCAACGTGCACTGGTACTTCGTGAACGAGCTGAACTGGCCGGCGATCAAGGCGGCGCGCGCGCAGGACATGGGCGTCTTCATCATTTCACCGACGGACAAAGGCGGGATGCTCTACCAGCCGCCAGCCAAGCTCGTGAAGCTGTGCCGCCCGCTCTCACCGATCCAGGCCAACGATCTCTTCTGCCTCGCCCGGCCGGAGGTGCACACGCTCAGCCTTGGCGCCGCGAAGCCGGAGGATTTCGATGAGCACGTCGCCGCGCTCGCGCACTATGACACGGCGTCGAAAACGATCGCGCCGATCGAGCGCCGGCTGCGCGCGGAGATGGAGCGCGTGCTCGGCGCGGATTGGTACCATGCATGGCCGCGCGATCTGCCCCCCTATGTGGAGATCCCCGGCGAATTGAACGTGCAGGAAATCCTGCGGCTCTGGACCTACGCGAAAGGGCTCGATCTCACCGAGTGGGGCAAGATGCGTTACAACCTGATGGGCAACGCCGGTCACTGGTTTCCGGGCGCCAACGCCGCGAAATTCGATGAAGCCGCGCTGCGCAAGGCGCTCGACCGGTATGCATTCGCCGAGCGGGTCCCGGGGATCCTGCGCGAAGCGCACCAGATGCTGGTGGCGGCGCCGAAGAAACGCTTGAGCGAGGGCGGGTAGTTTGCCCTTCGTTCAGCGCCGCTCGCGAAAGAAGCTCTGCAGCAGCGAGGCACATTCCTCCTGCCGGACCCCAGCGGTAATGGCGCAGCGGTGGTTGAGCTTGGGATGCTGCAGGAGATTCATGAGGCTGCCGGCGGCGCCGTCCTTGGCGGAGGGGCACCCGTAGATGATTCGCGGCAGCCGCACGTGGACCATCGCGCCGGCGCACATGGGGCACGGCTCCTTGGTAACGTAGAGCTCGCACTCGCTCAGGCGCCAATCCCCGATGACGCTCTCGGCCTGCGTGATGGCGAGCATCTCGGCGTGGGCGGTGGCGTCCTTGAGCATCTCCACCTGGTTCGCGGCGCGCGCGATAATCCGCCCCTCATGGACGATCACCGCGCCCACGGGCACTTCATCCTGCTCGAAGGCGCGGCGCGCCTGGCGCAGCGCCTCGCCCATGAAGTAGCTGTCGCTGTGAAGATCGATCAGGGGTTCCATCGGCGATGCACTAGGCGGGTTTGGCCGCCTTTTCCAGAATCCGGTAAGCGGCCACGGCGTTCCCCTGCTCGAGCTTCTTCTGCGCTTTCGCGACCTCGCGCAGCAGGGTCTGAAGTTGCTTTTCCGCATCCGGCGGTTTTTTCGATGCGGTCCTTTTCGCGGGCTTTTTGGGCGCGGCCGGCTTCTCTTCCTCTTCCGGGCGAAAGATCCGCAGCGGCGGAATCTCCTGCTGTGGTGCAGGCGGAGTTTTGGGCTTGGAAGGCTTCTTCGCTTTTGCCGGGGGCGCTGTTTTCGCCGGCCGCGCCTCTTTCAGAAGGTCGTACTTCACGCCCACCACGCGCTGCCCTTCGAAGCGCTTCAGCGATTTTGGGAAAAGGAGCAGAGCGCCTTTGCCGCCCTTCGTGAAACCGACCTCGCCGAAGTCCTTTTTGCTCCCGACGTTTTCCTGGCGCACCGTCATGACGCGATGCGCTTTCAGCGCGGCCTGGAAGTGCGGATCTTTCTCAGGCGCACTCCAGAGCGTGTACGGCTCCGGCGGCCCGCTCTTAGCCACGACTTTTGCGAAACGGACGGTCTTCACAGGCGAGTAGTTTTTTGTGGGGTCCTGCGGTTACGGCACCTTGTACGGAACCTTGGCTGGGCCGGCCGCCTTGTGCAGCACCGGCTCTGCGATGATCGCGTAATTCGTCCCCGGCTTCACTGGAGCACGCGCTTCGATATCGATCGAAACCTCGCCCACGTTTTCCAGCGGAATTTCTACGGGCCGGCCGGGATCGTGGCCCGTGAGGATGCCGCTCTCCACCACCGCCACGCCATCGGCGTAGACGCGGAATGCGATGTCTCCTTCCGCGCCGAGGACCGGGTGCAGGCCGATGAGGCAGGTGAAGCGATCGTACACTTTGGCGGGGAGGCTGTACGTAAGGCGCGTGTGCGTGCCGACGCCGAGGCCGCGCGCGAACGGCTTTTCCACCGCAGCGCCCTTCTCCATCACGCGCAGGACGAGCGCCTGTTTCTCGACGCCCTCTTTCAGCAGTCCATTCGGGGTGGGGTACCCGAAATAGGGATTCGAGAAATAGCTGAACTGCGGGAAGTACGCCTGGCCGACCACTTCCAGCGGGGTGAGCGAAACGACGTCCACCTTCTCCAGCGCGGCCTTTTCGCTCTCCTCGAATTTTCCCTCCGCGATCGAGAGCAGCGTGTAGAGCATGTCGGCGGAGACTTGCGCATCGACCGTGGCCGCGCGGCGGCGGCCGGCGTCGATCGCGGGCTCGTCGTTTTTGAAAACGCCCTGGAGGATCGGGATCACTTGCGCGCGCGCGTTGCGGACGGCGAAGTTCAGCCGCTCCACGAGGTGGGCCGCCGCCTCGGCGGGCGTGGTGCCGAGCAGGCGCGGGCGGTAGCCGGCGAGGTCGAGCTTCAGCTTCCCGCTCTTGATCAGGCCGTGCAACGGGCGATCGCGATACTGCTCGGGCACAGAGAGCAGGTCTTTCATGAGGCCGTGCTGGTTGTCGCCGGGGATGGAGTGCGCCGGGCTGCCGCAATCCTCGATGAAATGGAGCACGCAGCCGGCCCAGCGCGACGCTTCATCGAGGTCGCGCGCGCGCACCTGCTCCACCGCTTGGGAAAAGTAGTGCAGGATCTGTTCGTAATTGTGCCGGCGGCTGTGCGGCTCGTGCGTGAAGGGATCGCCATTCGGCAGCGTCAGGTATTTGCCCAGCGCTTTGCGATTGGACGCCGCGCGCATGAGATCGGGGATCATGCAATCGAACTCGATCATCTTGCCCCGCTGCGCCGCGAGCAGGGTGCGCTGCCATTCCGGGAGCGCGTCGAACGCCGCCTCGGTGATCGCTTCGTGCATCGGCCCCCAGGCGAGACACGGGCCCGCGAGCAGCAGGAGAGCGAGGAGGGTACGGGCGAGGGGAGCGAGCATGGCGCCGAGCCTCTTTTCGCGGCGGCGCGCGCGCAACCCCCATTCCAGCGATAATCTCCGGCGGCGGCCGTTTTTTCGCGTTGCTCTTCGGCGAAAGGTGGAGAGCGTGGGCCTTTTCCGCGCGCCTATGCCTGAACTGACTCTTCCCGAAATCGCGGCGCTCACCGGCGCCCTGTTGCCGCCGGATGCGCCGGACCTCGCCGCGCCGATCACCGGCATGGCGTCGCTGCACGAAGCCATGCCCGGCGATGTGACCTTCTTCGGGAATGCCAAGTACCTGCCCGCGTTGCGCCGGACCCGGGCCACCGCGGTCTTCGTGCCGCTCGATTTTGCGGAGGCGCTGCCCGTGGTGCTGCTGCGGGTCGAGAATCCGTCGCTCGCTTTTTCCAAAGTAGTGGACGTTTTCACGCCGGCGCCGGTCACCTTTGCGCCGGGCGTGCATCCCACGGCGGTGGTCGCGGCCGGGGCGGAAATCCACGAGACCGCGTCGATTCAGCCGTACGCGGTGATCGAGGCGGGCGTGAAAATCGGCGCCCGCGCGGTGATCGGCGCGCACACCTTCATCGGCCGCGATACCCAGGTGGGCGAAGATTGCCTGCTGCACCCGCACGTCACCTTGCGGGAGGGAACCATCCTCGGCCGTCGCGTGATCGTCCACAGCGGCGCGGTGATCGGCAGCGATGGCTTCGGCTTCGAGCAGCACGAGGGGCGGCACGTGAAAATCCCGCAGGTGGGTCATGTGCAAATCGACGATGACGTGGAGGTCGGCGCGTGTACCACGATCGATCGCGCGCGCTTTGGCCGCACCTGGATCCAGGCGGGCACGAAGATCGATAATCTGGTGCAAATCGCGCACAACGTCGTTCTCGGCGAGCATTGCCTCATTGCGTCGCAAACGGGCATCTCCGGCAGCGCGCGGTTCGGGCGTTATTGCACGCTCGCGGGGCAGGTGGGCGTCGTTGGGCACGTGGAGGTGGGCGATCGCGTGCTGGTGATGGCGAAGAGCGGCATCAGCAAAAACACCCCGTCCGGCACCACGCTGCTCGGCATGATCGGCGCGCCGATCGCGGAAGAGCGCGAGTTGATGGTGCATTACCGCCGGCTGCCGAAGATGGTTGCGCGGTTGAAAGCGCTGGAGGCGGAAGTGGCGAGCCTGCGCGCGGCAGTGGAGGCGGACGCGGCGGAGGATGGCGTCGTATAGAAAGTATAGAAAGTATGGAGTGGCATGGAATCGGCTATCTGCAAACGTCGCCATGACCGAGGAGCTACCCCCCAACACCGAGACGCCGCCAAAATCGCTGTCGCTCATCAACGCGCGCCTTGGCTCCACGATGAGCGCCGATTTCGAGGCCTTGCGCAACGATTTGGATCAGGCGCAGGATCTCGCGGCGGAATTCCAGCGGCAGGTCGCGGGCAAATCGAACGAGCTCGCCGAGCTGCGCCAAGTGTTTGAAAAAACGTCGCGGGACTTGGAACGAATGCACGCGGACATCGGCCAAATGCGCCAGGAGCGGCATGACTTGGCCAACCGCGCCATGGTCGCCCACGCCCTAGAGCTCAAGCTGGCCCGCAGCGTTTCCGACGGAGAGCGCCTGCGCGCGGAAGCCGCGGCGCTTCAGGCCGCCGCCAATGCCGCCGCCGAGCAAGGCAAAGCGGAAATCCGCCGGCTGGAAATCGAAAACGCCCGGCTCCTCACGCAGATCGAGGGGCTGAAACTGCACGGAACCTCCGCTCCGCGCGGCGAAAGCCCGGAAGTGATGGCCGTGCTCGCAAAAATTCTCACCTCGATGGAAGGGCTTCGCGAGTCCTTTGATACGCGCCAGGCGACGTATATCGACGTGGCGTTCGATCGGTAGCTCGCCAAACCTGCGAACGCGCGGCTTGATGGGCTGATGCTGCAACCCAGCGCGCGACAACCTTCACCGACCGCTCTGTGAACGCGTCTACGCTCCGCTCACGGCTGGCATCCTCCGGCCTTACGAGCCTGACGCGCAAATCCCAGCGCCAAAACGCACGGAACTTGATCGCCTGTACCAATGCGTGGCGGACGATCTCGACAAGCTGCTTTGCGCCGTCGGACTCAAAGCGGCGGCTTGATCCGCACAGGGCAACGCGAACAAAATTCCCGTCAAATCGCGAATAACGGTCTAGCAGTCTCACGCTGGCAGCGACTAACCATCATTCCCTTATCCCCGTCGCACGGGACCGCTACAGCTCCTTCGAGATCTCGTCCAGGTACTTCGTAATCGGATCGTTCCTCCGCGCCGGCATGGCGAGCTCATTGGCCACGCGCAGGTAGCCTTCGAAACTCTTGCTGCCGGTATCCATCTGCGTGGCTTCGAACCAGTTCAGGTAATCGGCGATCTCGGAACGGCGGCGGAGGAGCGATTCGCGGTAGGTCGCGGCGCGCTCGAGGCGGCCTTTCACGCCCATCGTTTTGCCGCGGGCGAGCTGGGAGAAGATCTGCTCGTAGTCGCCGACGATGTCGCGGTAGAGCGAATTGGCGCGCGAGGCGAGGCCCACGAGATCGTTGTGCTTGCCCGCGAGCACCGCTTTGGCGGCGTTGAGCTTCATGTACTCGTGAAAATCGCCGATCTCGAAAGTCTTTGTCGCGGAACCCTTGTCGCCGGGAATGTCGAACTGGAGCAGCGCGGCCAGTTGGGCGTCGGTCTCTTCCGGGGAGAGGCCTTTGTACCGGTCGATGGCGGAAAGGCGCGCCAAGTTCAGGGTCCACCACTTTTGCCGTTCCGCGCTGGTCTCGCCGAGCGAGGGAAAATCACGGCGCAGCGCGGCGACGGGATCGGCGATCGCGGTGGGCAGATGGCGGAGGTAATTGGCCATGCTCGCCCGGCCCGCCGGCTGCTCGAGCAAGAGCTGCAACAGGCAGACCGCGCAGGCGCTATCGACCGCCTGCGAAGCGGCGCCGGCGGTGTCGTCCGCGCGGGGCGCCAGGAACTGCTCCAACGGGGGCAGCCGGTTTACGTCGATGATCCGCTTGTAAAAATCGGTCTCCGCGCTCCCATCGCGCAGCCGGAAAGCTTGCAGGGTGCCTTCGACCAGCCACCACGGCGCCTCCACGAAGCGCTTGCCGTCTTCCAGCAGCTCCGGCGTCTGGCGGTAGGCGAACTCAAGAAACACGGCGCGGACGAGGTGCTTTTGCAGGTACACCTCCGCCGGGTCCGAGCCGATCCGCACATCGATCTGCACTTTGAAGCCGGCTTCGCTCTGGATCAGCATGAGCGCGGCCGCGGCCTGGCCCGGCCGGTCGGTGGCGGCGCGCTCCACGGTGATCAGGATGGGATAACGCCAGCGGTCCGGCTCGGAGAGCATCTGCAGCACGCCCGTTTTCACTTCTTCGGCGAAATTGGCCACCCGGCGGCGCACCGCGAGATCGTCGCAGTAGACGGTGAATTGCTTCGAGGTGCTCACGCTCTTCTGCGTGAGATCGAGCGCGAGCCCGGGCAGCACGCTGGCGAGCAGCAGCAGGGCGGCCAGGAGGCTCCTGGTGGCGGGGGGAGGGATCACGCGGGGCTGAGGCTACCGTTTATTCGTGAGCGTGACCCGCTCTTTCTCGATGCGCAGAAAGCCGGCCTGCTTCACCTGCTTCAGCTCATTGGTAAAAGTCTCGCGGATATCCTTCAGGAGCACGGGCTCGAGGTACTGCCACAGGGTGGGATGCACCGGCAGTCGACCGACGTTGCCGCCCACATTCACCGCGGTGAAGACGCCCGAATTCGCCTCGGCCCGGTAGATGGTGCCGTAATACATCGGGTAACCCCAAAACGACCGCTCCATGGTCATCTTTAGCACGCCGGGCTCGAGATTGACGAAGGAGCGCTTGTATTTCACGCCGGGGATCAGCCCCTCGGCCTTGCTCTTGGCCGTGCCGAGGAAGTTGTTGATATCGGACTGCGAAAACGTGGCGCCTTTGGGCGTCTGCGCCTGCATCATTTCAAGCAAATCCGTGGAGACCATGCGCATGCTGATGCCGCCCTTGCCGGGCAGATCGGACGGGGCCCGCAGCATGAGAATGAAGCCCGCGGCGAAAATGGCGTAGCCGATCGTTTTCGCGAAGTTCGAGAGCGTCTGCTTCACGAAGCCCGCGCCGGGATTCGTCATCCGCATGATGCGGCGGCGGGCTTTCTGGGGTGATTCGCGGCGAAGCTGCTCCTCTTTCGGCAGCACGGAGCGATCGAGCTTGGCGCCGCAATTGTGGCAGTAAACGCGCTCGGGTTCGTTCGCGTAGCTGCACTCCTTGCAAGTCAGCGTGGTGGTCTGGTCTGGGGCAGCCATTACTTTTTCTTCGCGCCTCCGGTCGGTTTCTTCTCCGGCGCCGGGGCCGGCTTGGCTTCAGCTTTCGGCGCTTCCTTGCTACCGCCGGATTCCTTCGCGCCTGAGGATTCTTTGGCCGCAGCCGCTTCCTTGCCAGCGGTGTATTCGGCATGGAGGCCCTTCGCGTCTGCTTGGGCGGCGGTCTTGTAGCCCTCGCTGCGGTAATCGGTTGTGTAGAAACCCGAGCCCTTGAAAATCAGCCCCGCGCCGGTGCCGATCTGCCGCCGCACTTTCCCCTTCCCCCAGCTCTTTTGCTGGCAGAGCGCCTTCGGGCAGATGGTAAATGCATCGTCTTTCATCGACTGGACGGCTTCGAACGTCTTCTTACACTTGTCGCACTGGTATTCGTAAGTGGGCATGGGGAAACGCGGTCGTCCGGAGAAAAAAGTGGCGGACCTATAGCAGACGGAGTGCCCCGGCGCAAACGGTTCCGGCAGGAGATGCTGGCCCGCATTCGTCATTGTTTCGCCCCGCCGTAATCTGGTTTCTTCTCCCCGGTGCGAAACTCTCCCTCGAAAACATGGTTGCTGCCGCTGCTGGCGCTGGCGGTTTCCGCGCTGGGCGCGGACCGGGATGAGCCGAAGCTGGCACCCGCGCCGCCGCAGCCGGTGCCGCTGAATCTGAAGGTGCCGCGGGTCAGCAACGCGGAGGTGGTGCTGAAGATCTATGGCCGGCAGCGCGAAGTGCTGAGGTTCCTCATTCGGGCCAGGCCGGAATCCGGCAAAATCTCGGAGTTGAAGCCTGCCGGGCGCGAGGCGGCGGTGGTCTTTTACGAGCCGCCGCAGGACCTCGCGATAAAGACGGACAAGTTTTCCTACGCGGTGCAGAACTCCATGGGCGTTTCCGCGCCGGCGGACGTCAATATCACCATCCTCGATGAGCCCGCCCGGTTGATCGTGCCGGACACCATCGCTTTCGAGCCGCTCCTGGCGGGAACCTCGGCTCGCAAGGAATTCACGCTCGCCAACGATGGCGGCAGCCTGGCGGAGGGCGAGGTGCAGGTGGATGCGCCCTGGCGCATCGAGGGAGCGACGGCCTACCGCCTAGGCCGGGGAGAACGCCAGATTTTCAAGCTGCACTTCGCCCCGCTGACCGGCGGGAAGGTGCGCCGCGAGATGCGCTACACTTCGCATCTGGATCGCGTGACGACGCTGCTCGGCGAGGCGGAGTTCCCGCTGTCGCTCGCGCCCACCAAGCTCGAATTGCAGCGCGGCGCCGGGGAGACGGTGCGCACGGGCTCGGTGGAGATCGCCAACCAGACCGAGGCCGAGCAGAAGGTGAAAGTGAAGGCGTCCGCGCGGCTGCACGCGCCGGAGTCGGTGGCCATCCCCGGCCACGGCAAAGCGACGGTGACCTTCAAGACGGCGCCGGAGGATACGGGCGTCATCCAGGAGCAGGTGGTTTTTGCGGGCAGCGGCATCGAAGTACGGCTGCCGGTGGAAGCGCCGGTGGTGCCGGCCGTGCTCCGGGCGGAGGTGGAGACGCTGCAGTTGCCGCCCGCCATCGGCGGCCGCGGCGCAGGGGCGAAATTCCTCGTGCGCAACCGCGGCGGCATGCCGGGCTTTTGGCGGGCCGAGCCGGCCGCTCCCTTCGTCGTCTCGCCCATGGAGGTACGGCTCCGGCCGGGCGAGCACGCGGAGATCGACGTGCGTTTGGAGACGGTCGAGCCGGGCCAGCATCGGGCGGCTATCCGCTTCGCCGGCGAGTTGCAGACAGTGCAGGTCTCCGTGGAAGGCGAAGCCGCGCCGGGTGTCGCGGCGGCGCCGAGCCGCGGCGTTCTGCCTCGTCGCGCCGAGGCGCCGCAGCCTGCTTCCAATGAAATCGAGGAGGCCGGGCCGGGGCTGCGCTCCATCGAAGAAATCGCGGAGCTCGCGGGGCAAGCGCGCCCGGGGTTGCCGAAGATTCGCGTGATGGAGCTCACCCCGAGCAGCGCCGTCCTCGAGTGGCCCGAGGCGATGACGGAAGCCAAGCCCGTGCGGCTGGATCTGCAAAAGCTCGCGCTCGACAAAAATCGCAACCTCCAGGCGGAATGGCTGGAGCATCGCGACACCCGCATCAAGGTACGGAACGGCACGGTTCGCGCGGAAATCCGCAACCTGCCGCCCGGGGCGATCCATTTCATGCGCATCGCCATCGTGGACAAGGATACCGGCACGGTCCGGCCCCTGTTCACCCTCAACTTTGGCACGCCCAAAGCCCAGCCGCTGGTGAAGGTGACTCCCCTGCGGACGCTCTTCGCCGTGGCGCTGGTCTGCGCGGGCATCTTGATCTGGCAGGCGTACCGGCGGCGTCCTTCCTCCATCATGTAAAAAGCGTTGGGCGCCAGCCGCTTAGGGCTCTCCAGGAAGAATTTGCCGCGCTTGGCAGGGAATTCGCTTTCTCACGAATCCCTATGTCCGATCTCCTTGAACTGGCCGACGCCGATTTTGCCGCGCAAATGCGAGGCCTGATTGATGAAGCGGAGCGTGCCCTGAGCGATCGGTCCGCCGGCAGCCGGCCGGCTCCCGCCCCGGAAGCGCCAGCACCCGCGCCAGCCGCGGTGGAGATCCCGCCCGCGGCGCCGGAGCCCGCGGCGCGTCCGCAGCCGAACGTCGCCGAGATGCTGCGCCCGCTAGTGCAGGGCGTGCAGGCGATCGGGCGGGCGACGGGCGAGCATACGCAGATTTTGGGCAAGCTGGACAAGGTGGCAAACGATTCGGTGGAAGCGCAAAAGGAGCTTCCGCAGATCGTTCTGGAGCTGAAAACCTTGCTCGAGCAGCGCAACAACGTGAGCCGGCAGATGTTCGACGCGCTTCACGAGGAGCTGAAGACGTACAAGGACGGCTTTCTGCTGGATTCGCTCCACCGGCCGATGATCCGCGACCTCATCACGCTCTACGACGATCTCGCGCACATCCACCTCCAGATGCAGGAGGCCGTGAGCTCGCACCGCGGGCCCGACGCGCCCGGCGGCGAGACCCCGGGGAATTTCCAGCGGCTACACAGCATCGAAGTGCACATCGAGCACAACCTGCACTTCATCCTCGAAGTGCTGGCGCGCCTGGAAGTGCAGCAGCTTCCCAAAGGCGTGGGCAAGCTTGATAAGCTCACCCAGCGCGCCATGTCGGTGGAAATGGCCGACGATCCTGAGCAGGATATGGACATCTCGCGGACCCTGAAGCGCGGCTTTCTCTGGAAGGATCGGGTGGTCCGGGCGGAAGAAGTGGTGATTAAAAAGTGGAAAGAAGGTTTTCTCGTGGCGCTCCCCCCATCCCCGGCTTAACTTTTTGATTCGCGGCACGCTTGGTGCACGGTCAGATTTGAGACTCCGCTAAATGGATAATACTCCCCAGCCCAAAACCCCTCGCAAAGCGGTCGGCATCGATCTTGGGCACCACCTTCTGCGCGATCGCGCACATCGACGCCTACGGCAAGCCGCAGATCATCCCGAATGCCGAGAGCGAGCGCATCACGCCCTCGGTCATCCTTTTCGACGGCACAAACGCGATCGTCGGCACGCTCGCCAAGCAAAACGCGGTCGCCGAGCCGGAGAAGATCGTCGATTTCGTGAAGCGCGAGATGGGCAAGAGCAAGGCGCAGTTTCACCGCGAGTTCAGCGGCAAGATCTATTCCGCGGAGGAGCTGTCGGCGCTCATCATCAAGAAGCTGAAGAACGACGCGGAGAAGTATCTCGGCGAGCCGGTGACCGACGCGGTGATCACGGTGCCGGCCTATTTCAACGACGCCGAGCGCACGGCCACGCTGCACGCCGGCCAGCTCGCCGGGCTTGAACGTGCTGCAGGTCATCAACGAGCCGACCGCCGCCGCGCTCGCCTACGGCCTGGACAAGCTCGACCGCGACCAGACCGTTTTCGTCTTCGATCTTGGCGGCGGCACCTTCGACGTGACGATCATGAAGATCGAGGACCACCACATCCGCATGCTCGCCAGCAACGGCGACCACCGCCTCGGCGGCAAGGATTGGGACGACATGATCGTCAATTGGGTGGCCGATGAATTCGACAAGATGCACGGCGAGAATCCGCTGCTCGACCTGCAGAGCTACCAGGATCTCTACAACCGCGCGCTCACCGCGAAGATCCAGCTCTCCAGCCGCACGCGCACGACGATCGTGCACAGCTACAACGGCAAGAGCGTGAAGCTCGACATCACGCGCGAGGAATTCGAGAAGCGCTGCCGGCACCTGCTCGAAAAGTGCAAGGCGATCTGCGAGATCGTGATGCAGGAGGCCGGCCTTGACTGGGACAAGATCGATCGCATTCTGCTCACCGGCGGCATGACGCGCATGCCGTCGCGTGCGCGAGATGATCAAGCGATCTCGCCAACGTGCCGATCGCGGACGACGTGAGCCCGGACGAAGCCGTGGCCATCGGCGCGGCGATCCAGGCCGTGCTTTCGCTGCTCGGCGAGGAAGACCGGCTCGGCGAGCGCATGCTGCCGCAGGAAGTGCGCGAGCAATTTTCCGAGCGACGACGGCTCAGCTGATCAAGGTGACGAACATCACCACCCACACGCTCGGCGTCGTGCTGTGGGACGATGGCAAGGTCGAGGAATACGTTTTCCCGATGATCCAGAAAATGACCCCGATGCCGGTGGAGACGAAGAACTCCTTCGGCACGGCGAAGGCGAACATGAAGAACGCCATCGTGCGCGTGGTGGAGGGCGAAAGCACCGTGCCGAGCGAATGCACGCCGCTGGGGATTTGCGACATCGAGCTGCCGCCGTTTTTGCCCAAGGGCTCGCCAGTGGAGCTGACCTACACCTACAACGAAAACCAGGTGCTGGAAGTCGTCGTCGAGGCCTACGGCCGGCAGAACCGCGTGCAGATCGCGCGCAATACCGGCCTCTCGGAGAGCGAGATCGAGATGGCCACGGCGGACCTCGCCGCAAATCAAGGTGGTCTAGACCACCGGCGAAGCGTTCCTCTGCGCGTGTCTCTGCCGAATCCGCTTCCGGATAACCCGCAGCGCTGGGATGGCTGGCGGCAACTACAACTCGGACGACCTCTACGCAGCGGCTCTGCCTCGACTTCGACGTCGAACCCGAGCCGCGGAGCAGATCGAGGAAAACTGCCGCCAGCTGCTGGTCTGGTGGCAGAAGAAGCTGCCGCTGAAAAATCAGCCGAGCAACCCGCTCGCGCAGTTGCTGCGCGCGGGGCTCGACGAAGCGCCGCAGTACCTGGCTGAGGCGCGCACGAAGCTGCTCGATCCGATCGCTCGCGCCGAGATCGATAGCGCCATCCGCGAGCGGATCGTGTTGGAGGCGGTGGCGGAGTTCAAAAAGCTCCTCCCCTTCGCGATCAGCGACAAACAACTGACTGCCGAAGCGGAGGAGCGGCTTTACGAGGGCGGCGCCGCGCTCGGGCTCGCGCGCGAAGAGATGAAGGCGGTGATCGATGCGGAGCTGGCGCGGCTCGGCGCCGAACGCGCGTGGCGAGCGCCCGCGCCCGTGCGATGCGCCCCGCGTCTCGAGCAGCGCCGCCAGCGTGGCCGCGCGCGACCCCTTCGAGGAGTTTCGCCGGATGCTCCAGCATTCGCGCCTGAGCCTCGACGGCGACGAAATGACCGACGACCAGCGCGACGCCATGTGCAACATCGGCGAAAGCCTCGGCCTCACCGGCGGCCAGGCGGAGGACTTGATCGACGAATATCTCGAGGCGATGGCCTCCATGCCGATCGCGCCGGCCGCGCCGCTGAGAGCGGTCCGCTCACCGACCGCGCCGCGGCCGGGTGTCACGACCCTGCCGGGCGCCGCATCCGCGGCGCCACCGAAGACCGCGCCCCTGCCGGCCGCGCGCAAAGAGCCGCAGCCGCCGGCCGCGCCGGCGATCAATACCTCGCCACTGGCCCGGCTGCAGGAGCGGCAGAAGTATCCGAATTTCACCAGAAGCAGGGTCTCGAGATGCTGCTCGTCACCTCCGGGCAATTCATGATGGGGAGCGACGCGCCCGAGGCCGCTCCGCACGAGCAGCCGGTGGTCTCGACCACGCTGAGTTGCTTCTTTCTCGCGCGCTTTCCGGTCACCAATGCGCAGTTCGAGCTTTTCGATCCCGCGCACTCCTCGCAAGCCGCCCGCCTTGGGCCGGCGACAATCATCCCGTGGTCTACGTGAGCAGCCGCGACGCGCGAGAACTTCTGCAACTGGCTGAGCGCGCGCGATGGCCGCCGCTATCCGCCTTCCCACCGAGGCCGAGTGGGAGTACGCCGCGCGCGGCACCGATGGGCGCGTTTTCCCTTGGGGCGACCGGCTCGATGCCGGCCACTTCGCCAATTTCGCCGACGCCCGCACCAGCTTCCCGTGGCGCGACTCGCGCATCGACGACGGCTTCGCCGAATCCGCGCCCGTCGGCAGCTACCCGCGCGGCGCAAGCCCCTTCGGTGTCGAGGATCTCTCCGGCAACGTCTTCGAATGGTGCCTCGATTACTTCGACGCCTACCGCGGCAAGCAACCGCGTGAACCCGCGCGGCCCGATGAACGGCGCCAAGCGCGTCTACCGCGGCGGCAGTTGGAAATCCCGCGCCCCCAGCCTCCGCACCAGCGCGCGCGCCTTCAACCTCGCCGAGTACTCGTCGAACGATGTGGGGTTCCGCGTCGTGTGCGAGTGCGAGTAGGGGCGTGCGGCGGCATCGGGACTTTGATCTCCGCTCGCCAGTCCCATCTCTACGTGTTATCGTCCGCGACCATGCGGAACGTTGTAGCTCTCATCGAAAAGCGTCCGGAGGTGTGCGGAGGAGAAGCCTGCTTGGCGGGGACGCGCATCCCAGTGTGGCTGATGGAGCAAGCTCGCCGGCTGGGGACGCCGGACGTGCAACTTCTCCATTCGTACCCAAGCCTCACACCAGAAATGCTGGCGGAAGCTTGGGCGTATGCAGAGACGCATCCTGCGGAGATCGATGAGGCCATTCGCGAGAACGAAGCGGATTAACACGGAAGCGCGGAGCCATGGCGGCGCTCTACTCGAACGAAAACTATCCGCTCGGGATCGTGGAACATCTCAGCTCAGGGCGCTGGGACACGATGTGCTCACGGCGCGCGACGCAGGAAATACCGGGCGCGGCGTGCCGGACGCGGAAGTGCTCGCGTTTGCGTCGGCGCATGGGCGCGCTGTGCTGACGCATAATCGGAAACACTTTTTCCGGCTGCACGCGACGACTGCTGGGCGGCACGGTGGAATCATCGCATGTACCTTCGATCCCGACGAAGCTCGGCAAGCCCAGCGAATCGACGCGGCTCTCACCGCATATCCGAATGCAGCCGATTTAGCCGGACAGGTCGTGCGAGTGTATCGCCCTGCGAACACATAACGCGCGCCGCAGCTACGCTTTCGCGGGTGCCTTCGCGAGACCCATCACCGCCATGAGCGGGACCGCCAGGAAAATCGAGGTGACCAAACACGACGCCACGCCCAGCGCGCACACTGTTCCCAGCCCCTTCAAGGCTGGGTTGAGCGCGAACATCAGCGAGCCGAAGCCGGCGATGGTGGTGAGGCCGGAGATGACCAGGGGCTTCACGACGGTGCGGAGGTGCTCAGGCGCGTCGCCGGCTTCGGTGAGGGCGAGGAGGAGGTGCATGCCGTAATCGACGCCCACGCCGAGGACCAGCGGGAAGGCGAGGGCGTTGAGCATATTGATCGGCGTATTCGTGAGCTTCAGGAGGCAGATGAGGGCGCCCAGCGCGGAGATGAGGCTCACCGCGTGCACGAGCAGCGGCCGCCAGGCGCGATAGGCCAGCGCCATGGAGATGAGGATCAGCATGGCCACGGCGGCGCTGAACACGATGAGCTCGCGCTGCGCCCACGGGACCATGCCGACCATGGTGTAGCTCCAGCCGGTGATCGAAACCGGCACGCCGGCGGCGCGGATCTTCGATTCAAACTGCTGTTGCTCCTCGGGAGTTTTTACCGGGACGGCGGGGCGCAGGTACCCCGCGGCAAGGAGCGGGCGCATGGAAAGGTAGCGGTCGAGCAGGAACCACCATGATGAGGAAGCGTCCAGCGTATTCTCCGGATCGAGGTGATCGCGGCCGGCCGTGAGCGCCGCTTTCAGCTCGTCGAAAAGCGCCAGCGCGGAGCCGAACGATTCCGGGTTGAAATCCTCCGCGGCGAGCGTTTCCAGGAAGGCAGCCTTGCTTGCGTCGAGATCGACGGTTTTCCGCAGCTCTTCCCGGTTCGCTTGGATGCGCGCGGGCGAGAGCATGAGGGCGGCGGGGGTGGAGAAGCTCTGCAGCACGCCGGCTTCCAGGAGCGTGTGCAGGTGCGCGTCGAGCTTGGTCCAGCGCTCGTGCGCGGTTTGCGCGTCAGGCGCATCGATGAGCAGCATGACGGGCTCGCCTGCGGAGGGGATCTTCTCGTTGATCATCCGCAGCGTGATGGCGCCGGGGATTTGCTTCGGCTCCAGCGAGCGCGGATTTGTATCGAAGCGCAGCGGCGCCACGGGTAGCACGGCGCAGAGCAAGGCGACTGCGGCCACGCACCCGGCGATCACGCTCAGCCGGCGCCGACGGCGCAGGAGCAGGCGGGCGAGCCCATCGAAGAAGGTGTGGAGCGGGTCCGGACGCTCGGGGTGGCTGTGCGCCGGCCGGATGAAGAGGAAGAGCAGCAAGATCACCGCGATGGCGCAGCAGACGATGCCGATGGCGATCAGGGTCCCGAGCTGCGCAAAGCCCGCCGAATCGCTGAAGAGAAGTACGAGAAAGCCCGCGCCGGTGGTGAGCGAGACGTAGACGATGCCGCGCCCGACTTCGCGGATCGCCGTGGCCACAGCGGTGAGATGATCTTCCTGGTGCGTGCGGGCGAGCAGGTAGCGATTGTAGAGCAGCAGGCTGAAATCATCCCCGAGCCCCACCAGGATGGAGCAGAAGGCGATGGCAATCATGTTCAGGTTTTCGAAGATCAGCGCGCCGAGCGTGAAGGCGACAAAGCACGAGATGCCCAGGATCAGGCTGGTGGCGATCGGCGGCACGAGACGCCGGAAGCCGACCAGGAAGAGGCCGGTCACGGCCACGAACGAAAGGATCGAGGTCACGGAGACATCGCGCTCCATGCTCCTGGCGATCTCGGCCACGTACGCGGTGCGGCCGGTGGCGCGCACCTCCACCTTGGCGCCCTGCCAATCCGCGTGCATGCGGCGCTTGAAGTCCTCCACTTGCACCATCACCGCCTTGCAATCGGCTTGGTTTAGGCTCGGCTGGCGCGTGACCAGCGGGTAAATCTTGAAGGTGCCATCGGCCGAGGCGAGCGACTGCCCCTGCTCCATGCCGTTGCTGCCGGCGATCGGCTTCATCGCTTTGCCGACCAGGCCGAGCGGGTCCATCGCCGCCTCCATTTCCGCGCGCGGCGAGCTGGAATCGATGTCTCGCCGCAGACGCTGCACCCGCTCCTTCAGCACCTCGGGCTTGAGGGCCGCCAAGGCTTCGCGAAAGGGTCCGGCTTCCAGGTTGAGGAGCAGTTGGGGGATCAGCCGCTGGAGTGCCATCAGCTCCTCCGGCGATTCCATGGGCGACCCAGTGAAAACGCGCTGCACCCAGGGCTCGGCGCGCAGCTTTTCCAGGAAACCCTCTTCCACGTCCTCGAGCGCGCCCGCCTCGCCGTGCAGCGCTAGGATTAGCTCACGCCCCTGGCGAAACTCGGTGTTGAAAACCTTCAGCGCCTGCACCCCTTCGGAGCGCTGCGGCAGCAGATTCAGCACCTCCGAGTCGAGCCGCTGGCGGGTGGTGAGGAGCCAGGCGCACAGCCCCAGAACGGCGAGAGTCGTGGCCGCCACCACCCAAGGCCGGCGGACCACCAGGTGGGCAATAAACTCGGGGATGCGTTTCAAGCGGGCAGAGATTGGTGGGGCCGGGAGCGGGCAGGGGCAATGCAAAGTGAGAAATGAAAAATGCAAAGTGCAAAGTGGGGGAGCCTCGCCGCCCGCGCGCTCACCGCGCGCCGCGCCCCTCCCCATTTTGCATTTCTCACTTTGCACTTCTCATTTTGCATTCTCCCCCTGCGCTCCCATCTCCGCGACCGGTAATGCTCCCACCACTACCGCGTTCGTCAGCAGCGTGGAATTCGGAATCAAGATCCGTTGCTCGCCTTTGAGCAGCGTCGTATAGCGCAAATCGATGGCGGTGACCGTGCCTTCCAAGCCTGCGGTAGCGATGTGATCGCCTTTGCGAAAGGGGCGGTAAAAGAGGATCATCGCGCCCGCCAAAATGTTCGAGAGCGCGTCTTTCAGCGCGAAACCGAGGGCAAAACCGGTCAGCCCCAGGCCAGCGACCAGCGCCGAGATGTCGATCCCGAGGGTCCCGAGCGCGCAGATCGTCCCGATCACCCGCAAAGCGATGCGGGACGCCTGCGCGGCCAGCTCCACCAATTCCGCATGCTCGCCGGCGGTGCGCCGCGCCAGCCCGCGCAGCATCGGCCCCACCAGCGCCCCGGCCAGCCAGAAGCCGAGGAAGACCAGTAACGCTCCGCCCACACGGGGCGCGAACAGGATGAGTCCTGTAGAAAGTTCGCGGGCAGAGAAAAGCATAGGCGAGCCACTCTAGCAGAGCGCGCAAGCCGCCGAGGGCAGGCCAGGTCTCTCGGTCTGCCCCCTTGCGTCTCTCGCATTGCCGGTGGACGACCATCGCGCGCGGTGCTATCTACCGGGCGTGTCTGCCGCGTCCGCGATGCTCGATTTACCCGAAGTCCGGGCCCGAGTCTCGCCCATCACCGTCGCGCAATACCAGCAGTTCCCGGAGCTCAATGAGCATGGCCGGCGCACTGCGCTGATCCGCGGCATTGTCATCGAGAAGATGTCCAAGTCTCCCCTCCGCAGCGGCACCGGCACCGTCCTCTACGATTTGCTCCGGCCGCAGGTCCCGCCGGGTTTCTGGCTGCGCAAAGAGGAGCCGCTCACCCTGGCCGACTCGGAGCCTGAACCCGATCTCTCCCTCGTCCGCGGTACCCGCGCGGACTTCGCCGCGAAGCATCCGGCCACCGCCGCGCTCGTCATCGAAATTGCGGTCAGATCGGCCGCCGAAGACCGCGCGCTCGCTTCCCTCTATGCCGAAGCGGGCGTGGAGGAATACTGGATCGTCCTGCCCATGGGGCGGCGGGTGGAAATCCATCGCCACCCGGAAAGCGGTCTCTACCGCGGGCAGACCGTGGTGGAAGGCAACGCTGTACTGGAATGCGGGAGCGTGCCCGCCCTGCGGATTTCCCTCGCGGAGCTATTTGCCTAAGGCCCGGCGAGGCTCTATCGCGGCAATCCATTCCTGCGATGCGATTGCCGTTGCATCGCCCCGGCTCGCCTCGCGCTCGTTTACACCGTTCCACTTTCTGCTTTTCCCCCGTTCCGCTGCTCCTTACGCTGCCCGCCCAATTTCTTTTATGACTCTCCAGCTCGATGCCCTCTCCCGTGCCGCCAACGAAGCCCGCGGCCTCGCCATGGATGCCGTCCATGCCTGCAATTCCGGCCACCTCGGCCTGCCGCTCGGCTGCGCGGAGATCGGCGCGGTGCTCTTCGGCCACGCCCTGCGGCATAATCCGGACGAGCCGAAGTGGCTGAACCGCGACCGCTTCGTCCTCTCGCGCGGGCCACGGCTCGATGTTCCTCTACGGCTGGCTGCACCTCTCCGGCTACCCGAAGATGACCACCGAAGAGGTGAAGAATTTCCGCCAGTTCGGCTCGCACACGCCCGGGCATCCGGAGTCGTTTGAAACGGAGGGCGTCGAGGCCACCACCGGCCCGCTCGGGCAGGGCGTGGCCAACTGCGGTCGGCATCGCCGTTTCGCAGAAGATGGCGGCCGCGAAGTTCAACACGAGCGAGCACACCATCTTCGACAACCACGTCGTCTGCCTCGCGGGCGACGGCTGCCTGCAGGAAGGCGTCGCGCTGGAAGCCGTCGCGTTCGCCGGGCACCACAAGCTCGATAACCTGATCCTGATCTACGATTCCAACGACGTCACCCTCGACGCGATGGCGGAGATGACCCAGAGCGAGGACACCGCGAAGAAGTTCGAGGCGATCGGCTGGGACGTGCAGACCGTTCGACGGCCACGACATGCAGGCGTTCCTCGAGGCGTTCAAGACGCGCCAAGGCGGCGACCGGCAAGCCGCAGCTCATCATCGCGCGGACGCTGATCGGCAAAGGCATCCCGGAAGTCGCCGGCACGGCGAAGGCGCACGGCGAAGGCGGCGCGAAGTTCGTCGATGCCGCGCGCAAGGCGCTCGGCCTGCCGGAGGAGCATTTCTATGTCTCCCCGGAGACGCAAGCCTATTTCGCCGAGCACAAGAAGAGGCTCGCAGGCCGAGTACGAGGAGTGGCAGCAGACCTATCAGGCCTGGCAGACAGCGAATCCCGAGCTCGCCGCCAGAACTCGACCGCCGTCGATCAAGTATGAGGTGCCCGCCGATCTGCTCAGCCGCATCCCGGAATTCCCCGCCGACGCCAAGATCGCCACGCGCAAAGCCGGCGGCGACGTGCTCCAGCCGCTGGCCGCTGCGGTGCCGCATTTCATCTCCGGCAGCGCCGATCTCTACGGCTCCACGCTGAACTACATCAACGGCGGCGGCGATTTCGAGCCGAGCTCCCGCGCCGGCCGCAATATCCGCTTCGGCATCCGCGAGCACGCCATGTGCGCCATGCTCAACGGCATCGCCTACGACGGCATTTTCCGCCCCAGCGGCGCCACCTTCCTCGTCTTTGCCGATTACTGCGCGCCCGCGATCCGCCTCGCCGCGCTCTCGCGCCTGCCGGTGATCTACATCTTCACGCACGACTCGCGTGGGCGTCGGCGAAGACGGCCCCACGCACCAGCCGGTCGAGACCGTGAGCGGCCTGCGCGTCATCCCGAATCTCGACGTCATCCGCCCGGGCGATCCCGAGGAAACCGCGGGCGCCTTCGCCGCCGCGCTCCAGCGCACCGATGGCCCCACGCTCCTCGCGCTCACCCGCCAGGTCGATCCCGAACTCAGAGCCAGATCCCCGTCGCCACCCGCCGCGAAGGCGTCGCCAAGGGCGGCTACATCGCCGTGAAGGAAACCGGCGCGCTCAAGACCATCCTCATGGCCACCGGCACCGAGCTGCAGCACGCGATCGCCGCCGCCAAGGAGCTCGGCGAAGGCGTCCGCGTCGTCTCCATGCCGTGCATCGAGCGCTTCGACAGCCAGAGCGCCGCCTACCAGGAAGAAGTGCTCCCCTCCTCCTGCCGCCGCCGCGTCGCCATCGAAGCCGGCGTCCCCGAGCTTTGGTACCGCTACGTCGGCCTAGATGGCAAAGTCGTCGGCATCCCGCGTTTCGGCATCTCCGCGCCGGGCAACAAGGTGATGGAAGAGCTCGGCATGACCGCAAAGAGCGTGGTGGAGGCGGCGAAGTCGCTCGGCTAGCCCGTCTCGCCTCCCGAATCGCTTTTGAGGTTTGTGGGCGTGCGTGTTTCGCGGTAGAAACCAGTATGCCGACGAGCGCCATCGCTTCGCTCTTCCAGGAAAACGTTCTCGAATCCGCCGGAACACGACTCTACTGGGGCATGACACTGCCGGGCGAGCGGGTGCGCGCGGAGGTGGTGCTCACGCACGGCCTAGGCGAGCACGCCGGACGGTACGAGCACGTGGCGGCGTGCCTGGCGGAGCGCGGGATCCGCACGATCGCCTACGATCTGCGGGGGCACGGGCGCTCTTCGGGCATGCGCGGCGATTCGCCTTCGTACGATGCGCTGCTGGATGACTTGGGGCGCGTAGTGACGACCTGCCCCCGCGGCGAGGGGCCGGTCTTCCTGATGGGGCACAGCTTGGGCGGGCAGATCGTGCTGAATTACCTTTTGCGCCGGAATGCGGTCTGCCGCGGGGCGATCGTCACCTCGCCTTGGCTGCGGCTCGCTTTTGCGCCGGCGTGGTGGCGCGTGACGCTGGGGCGGCTCCTGCTGCGCTGGTGGCCGAGCTATTCGCAAGCGACGCCGGGAGGTCAATTGCGGCTCTCGCGCGACGCGGAGCACCTGGCGTCGCTCTCGGGCAAGGAGTTGATGCATCACCGGATTTCTACGCGGCTTTTTTTCGCGATCGAGCGAGCCGGCCCCCAAGTGCTGGCGCAGGCGGGCAAACTGAAAACGCCCATTCTGCTGCTGCATGGCGAAGCCGATGAGGTGACGAGCGCGGACGCGACGCGGGAGTTTTTCGAAGCGGTCGGCTCTGAGGACAAACGCTTCCTGGCGCTGCCCGAGGCGCTGCACGAAACGCACAACGATCTCTGCCGGGACCAGGTGCTGCGCGAAGTGGTGCGCTGGGTGGAGCAGCGGCTGAATTAACCGCGTTCCGCGAGATAGCTCGTAATTTGCTCGGCCAGGCGCGGGCCGATGCCGGAGACCTCGGCGATTTGCTCGCGCGTGGCGCGCTTCAGCCGGGCGACGGAGCCGAATTGCTGCAGCAGGAGCTGTTTGCGGTGCTGGGAGACGCCGGGGCAGTCATCGAGAATGCTCTCGGCGACGCGGCGTTTCATGAGGAGCTGATGGTAGCCGTTCGCGAAGCGGTGGGCTTCATCGCGGATGCGCTGGAGGAGCCGCAGTGCGCCGCTGTCCTCCGGAAGGCGCAGCGGAAGCGGGCGGCCCGGCCGATAGATTTCCTCGAATTCCTTGGCCAGGCCGATGATGGGGAGATCGTACAATCCGAGTTGCTGGAGCTCTTTGCAGGCGGAGGAAAGCTGGCCTTTGCCGCCATCGACAATGATGAGATCGGGCAGGCGCACGGCCGCGAAGGATCGCAAGGCGGTGCGCTCGACGCGTTCGGCGGGAAGCTCCTGGGAGAAGTCGCCGGTGGTATCGACGATCGCCTCACCGGCGGCGGCGGCGACCAGCGATTCCGCGGTGGGCTCAGGCGCGGCGCCAGTTTGCGCGGATTGCGCGCTTTCCAGCAAAACCCGGGAGTAGCGCCGCCGAACCACTTCGGACATGGAGGCGAAATCATTCTGGCCCTGCACGCCGCTGATCCGGTAGCGGCGATAGTTCGAGCGGTCGGGCACGCCGTCCTTGAAGCAAACCATTCAGGCGACGATGTGCGTGGTGGTGATGTTTGAGATATCGAAGCACTCCATGTGGCGCGGCGGCGCGGTGAGCTGCAGCGCGTCTTGCAGCGCGGCGAGGTCGGCCACGGGCACGACGGTGCTCGGCACGATGCGCTCGAGGCCGCGGGTGTATTTGCGCGTGTGCTTGGTGGTGCTTGCGCAGGTCGTCGAGCATGTTGCGCAGCTCCGCCGCACGCTCGAAATCGAGCTTCTCCGCGGCCTTTTTCATTTCGTCCTCCAGCGCCTCGAGCATTTCGTGCGAGCGGCCCTCGAGGAACTCGCCCGCCGCTTCCACGCGCTGGCGGTATTGCTCCGGCGTAATGTCCGCGAGCTTCATCGGCACCTGATAGGTGGAGGATTTCAGCTCGCGCTCGGTCGGGTTGCCGCGGCCGAAGGTGAGGACGCCGAATTTCTTGCGCATGAAGGCGAGCGTCTGGCGGAGCGCCCCGGCGTGCGCGAAGGGGCCGAAGTAGCGCGCGCCTTCATCGGTGCGCAGGCGCGTGAGGCGGAAGCGGGGCCACTCGTCGCGCAGATCGACCTTCACCAGGAGGAAGCGTTTGTCGTCGCGGAAGCTGACGTTGTAGCGCGGACGGAATTCCTTGATGAGCCGGCCCTCGAGCAGCAGCGCCTCGGGCTCGCTAGTTCACGGTGTGCCACTCGAAATCCCAGATCGAATCGAGGAGCGCGCGGGTCTTCAGATCCGCGCGTCATGATTTTCGAGGGCATGAAATATTGCCTGACGCGCTTGCGGAGATTGCGCGCCTTGCCCACGTAGATGACCCGGCCCAAGCGATCGCGCATGAGATAGACGCCCGGCTTGTGCGGCACATCGTGGAGGCGCGCGCGGAAATCAGGCTTTTCGCGGGGAAGGGGTTGCATGGAGCGCAGGCAAGGTGCGCCGGGGAGCAGCGTGGCGCAAGCGGGCGCGGGCCTCACGCCGGTTGAGCCAGCACCGCGTCCACCTTCGCCCACACCTGCTCGGCGCTCACCTCGCGCATGCACTTGAGATCGTAAGGGCACTGGGCCAGCCGGCGGAGATTGCACGGCGAGCACGGCAGGTCCGCGCGCACGACGTTCCCGGGATGTCCGTACGGCCCGACCTGCACCGGGTCGGTCGGGCCAAAGATCGCGACCACCGGCGTCTCCATCGCCACGGCGATGTGCATGGCGCCGGAATCGTTCGTCACGCAGACCCTGGCATTACGCAGCAGCGCCGCGAGTTCCGCCGGCGTCGTTTTGCCAGCGAGATCGATCGCCGTGGCGCACTCCGCCTGGATGCGCCGGGCCAGCCCGCGCTCCTTTTCCGTCCCGACGACGACCACCGCCTGCCCGTGCTCCGTCAACTTCTGCGCCACCGTGGCGAAGCCCTCGACCCGCCAATGCTTCGTCTCCCACATGGTGCCAGGCGCGAGCACCGCTAAATTCTGCGGGGTGAGCGCATGCTCGCGCATGAGCGTGCGCGCCTGCTCTTCGGCTTCGACGGGCAGATGCAGCTTCGGCTCGATCGGCGATTCGTCGAAGCCCAGTATCTCTCCCAGCCAAAGATAGCGATCGATGGCGTGGACGTTCAGCGTGGGGATCGGCAGGCGTCGATTGTACGCCAGCCATGAAAGCTCCCGCGCGCCGGCCCAGCCATGCCGCGGCGTCGCATTCGGCACGCGCCGGATGGGGCGATCAAAGCCAATCCGCACCGGCGCCCCGGTGGCGATCGTGAACGCGGCCGAGCGAAGCTGCCCGTGTAGATCGATCACTAAATCGTAACGAGTGCGGCGAAGCCCGGCGAGCATGCGCGCCGTATCGCGCAGCGCCTTCAGCCGCTGGCGCTGAAACCCTCTGCGATCGAAAAGCACCACCCGCGAGAGCGCCGGATGCGCTCGCACCAACTCGGCATTCTCAGGGGTAATGAGCCAATCGATTTGCGCCTCCGGAAAACGCCGGCGCAGCTTCACCAACACCGGCACGGTGTGCACCACGTCGCCCAGCGCTGTCGGCTTGATGAGCAGAATACGCGCGGCGGAAAGGTGGCGAAGATCGAGAGACAAGGCAGCCGTGGGATGAAACACCCCTACGCAACGCACAAAGCCCGGAAAGTCGAAGCCAAAATGCCGCCGGGAGCGGTCGCCGCCGAAGCATTCCGGCAAAAAAAGCGCCCGGCCCTTTGTTGCCAAAGGGCCGGGCGGGAGACTGGCAACGTCCTACTTTCGCACGTCCTATCGACGCACTATCATCGGGGCTGCAGCGTTTCACTTCCGTGTTCGGAATGGGAACGGGTGGGGCCACTGCGCGAGGATCACCAGAAGGGCGAGGACGCTTCGCCGGATGGGAAGGCGCTCGCAGTTTCTGGCGACCCAGGGGACCGGGAGGGTCCAGCGGGATCGTTGGGTCAGTCTTTAAGAAAGAACGGGGCCGCGCGCGCGGGCCCGATTCTCTGATATCTACATACAGGTTAGGTTAGAACAATTTCGCTTCCTCTCGGTGGAGCCGAGGGAGAGCTTCAGCAGTTGGTTACTCTCACGAAAGAGAGGTGTGCGCGTTCCGTCGCGTGCTTAAGCGCGCGGAGGCGTCTTTTGGTTTGATCAAATAGGTCTTCTAAACTTACTCGCCCTTTCCGCGGTTCACACCGGGAACGGGGAGGAAGACCAAGCCGAACGGGTCATTAGTGCCACTGAGCTGAACACATTGCTGTGCGTACACCCGTGGTCTATCAACGTGGTGGTCTACCACGACCCTTCAGGGAGAATTCATCTTGGGAGGGGCTTGGCGCTTAGATGCTTTCAGCGCTTATCCCTTCCGAACATAGCTACCCAGCGATGCCGTTGACACGACAACTGGAACACCAGCGGTTCGTCAGACCCGGTCCTCTCGTACTAAGGTCTGAACCCCTCAATTCTCCTGGCGCCCACAGCGGATAAGGACCGAACTGTCTCGCGACGTTCTGAACCCAGCTCGCGTACCACTTTAACCGGCGAACAGCCGGACCCTTGGGACCTTCTCCAGCCCCAGGATGTGATGAGCCGACATCGAGGTGCCAAACCGGATCGTCGATATGAGCTCTTGGATCCGATCAGCCTGTTATCCCTAGCGTACCTTTTGTCCGTTGAGCGATGGCAATTCCACATTCAACCACCGGATCACTTGGGCCTGCTTTCGCATCTGCTCGACTTGTAGGTCTCACAGTTAGTCTGGCTTATATCCATGTACTCGTCACCTGATTGCCAACCAGGCTGAGCCAAACTTCGCACTCCTCCGTTACTCTTTGGGAGGATACCGCCCCAGTAAAACTGACCGGCTGCCAGTGTCCCTCACCCGGTTAGACGGGCCGAGGTTAGAGCTCCCAGTGCTTAAGGGTGGTGTTTCATTGGCGACTCCCCCGGCCCCGAAAGGCCGGTTTCAAAGTCTCCCACTTACGCTAAGCATAAAAACCGAGAACACAGTAACAGCGTACAGTAAAGGTGCATAGGGTCTTTCCGTCCTGCTGCGGGTAGGCGGCATCTTCACCGCCATTACAACTTCGCTGAGCTCCTCGTTGAGACAGCGGTCAACTCGTTACACGATTCGTGCAGGTCGGAACTTACCCGACAAGGAATTTCGCTACCTTAGGACCGTTATAGTTACGGCCGACATTCACGGGGACTTGGGCTCAAAGCTTCGGCTTGCGCCTAACCTCTTACCGTAATCTTTCCGCATTGGTCACGTGTCACACCCTATACGTCGTCTTAATCGACTTGGCAGAGTGCTGTGTTTTTGTTAAACAGTCGGTTGACCCCTTTCACTGCGGCCGGCCTTGCGGCCGGCACCCCTTCTTCCGAAGTTACGGGGCTAGATTGCCGAGTTCCTTAACGAGGTTTCACTCACGCGCCTTTAGTATATTCTACTCACCCACCTGTGTCGGTTTGCGGTACGGGCAACCCTGGCAACGCGCGGCAGTTTTCTCGGTGTCCGGTTCAAACGATCCGGTTCGGCCGAAGCCTCCCCGTCCCCTTGCGGGGCTGGCACTTTCATTCGCCAGCCGTTCTCCCACGTCCACTTCCTGCCGCGATAATCCAGAGCCGGTGCGGGAATATTGAACCCGCTTGGCCATCGTCTACGCCCTTCGGCCTCGACTTAGGTCCCGACTAACCCTGGGAGGACGAGCCTTCCCCAGGAAACCTTGGGTTTACGGCGGCCAGGAATTTCACCTGGCTTATCGCTACTCATGTCTGCATTCTCTCTTGTGGCCACTCCACCATGCGCTTCCGCGACGGCTTCGACGCGGCCACAATGCTCCCCTACCAAGCGCGGGGGACGGATCCCCCGCTCTTCCAGAGCTTCGGTATGACGCTGATCGCCAATCATTTTCGGCGCGGAAACACTCGATGAGTCAGCTATTACGCACTGTTTAAATGATGGCTGCCTCTAAGCCAACATCCTCATTGTCTATGTATCTCCACATCCTTTCCACTGCGCGCCATTTGGGCACCTTAGCTGCTGGTCTGGCATGTTTGCCTCTCGCGCGTGAAGCTTATCCCTCACGCACTGACTCCCGTGTTTCACCCTGCGGCATTCGGAGTTTGATTAAATTCGGTACCCGGGTATGGGCCCTAGTTTATCCAGTGCTCTACCTCCGCAGGTCAGCACACGAGGCTAGCCCTCAAGCTATTTCGGGGAGAACCAGCTATCACCGGGTTTGATTAGTCTTTCGCTCCTACCCACAGCTCATCAGAGGACTTTTCAATGTTCACCTGTTCGGACCTCCACGCAGTGTTACCCGCGCTTCATCCTGGCCATGGGTAGATCACCTCGGCTTCGGGTCTACTGCCGGCAACTTAAGCGCCCTGTTCGGACTCGCTTTCGCTACGCCTCCGCCCCAGAAGGGCTTAGGCTTGCCACCGACAATAACTCGCAGACTCATTAAGCAAAAGGCAGGCCATCACCCGCTTTGCAGCAGGCTCTGACACCTTGTAGGCACATGATTTCAGGAACTATTTCACTCCGCTCACAGCGGTTCTTTTCACCTTTCCCTCGCGGTACTGGTTCACTATCGGTCGCCAACGAGTATTTAGCCTTGCGCGGTGGTCCGCGCGAATTCATGCGAAGCTTCACTTAGATCGCATTACTCAGGAACTCCCTAGGGATTCAGTGCAGTTTTCGCTTACGGGCCTCTCACCCTCTCGGGAGCGATTTTCCATTCGCTTCAGCTAACTGACTGTCTCCCACATCGGGGTCCTATGACCCCGCCCGGAAAACCGGGCGGTTTGGGCTGTTCCGCTTTCGCTCGCCGCTACTCACGGAATCACTTTCGTTTTCTGTTCCTCCGCTTACTGAGATGTTTCACTTCAGCGGGTGTTGCGTGGCTCCGGACTATGTATTCATCCGGAGACGGCGGGACATTACTCCCGCCAGGTTACCCCATTCGGAAATCCACGGGTCAAAGCGTATTTGCCGCTCTCCGTGGCTTATCGCAGCTTATCACGTCCTTCATCGCCTGTTGGCACCAAGGCATCCATCATGTGCCCTTTGTAGCTTGATCAATCCGTTCCCTATTTGTCATAGGAAATCTGGTTTCTCTTTGTGTTCGTTTACTGAAACTCTCACTTTGGGCCGAAAAGTTGATGGTTTAGAGTTGATAGTTGATAGATCGTCTTTCGACGATCGGGCCTGGATCTCGCGATCCGCGCCTCTCAACTATCAACTTTCATCTATCAACTCTCCTCCCTGACTCAGCTCTCAAAAGGAAGTTGTATTGTTTTAATTTACTACCCTGTATGTAGATGTCAAAGAACCGGGCCGGGCCGGCGAGGGCGGTCTGCTCCGGCCGATAGGTCATATCGGTCCGAGCCAAACCCCTGCTCCCGCCGAGCGGCTGGGAAAATTCGGTTTCCGTGGTGGAAAAGAAAATGGTGGTGACGTTTTTGCTTCTCGCTCTGGCAGGCAGGATGCCTGCCGGCCGCACAGGCGAGGACGCCTGTGTTCCTGTCGCGCTGGTGGGCGTGACAGGATTCGAACCTGTGACCCTGCGCTTATCAAGCGCATGCTCTAACCAGCTGAGCTACACGCCCGCGTGCTGGTTGATAGTTTTTAGTTGATAGTTGAGAGTCGCGCACTCCTCGTGCGGCGCGCACCCGGCGGGCGGCGCCAATCAACTATCAACTTTTTCAACCATCAACTTTCCCCTCACCTCTGGAGGCAAGGGGGATCGAACCCCTGACCTATAGCTTGCAAAGCTATCGCTCTACCAACTGAGCTATGCCCCCGGGGTCGAAGGATGAGGTTGAGAGTTTGGAGTTGAGAGTTGAGAGACGCCCTCGGGCGCTCCGGCGCTGATCTCGCGATCCGCGCCTATCAACCATCAACTTTCCACCATCAACTAAATTGCGAAGCAAAAACTGAATTGTGCGCTACCGTTTCAAATCTCGGAAGCCTGCAGCACTTTCGCGCTCCAGGATTAAACGCGTAGCCATCTCCGCAGAGATGGCCCTTAGCGTTCGACCTATCGCCGGCTTCATCCCAACCCAGTCCGCCGAAGCGGCCCGGGACTCTGGAATAAAAACGCGGTGACTGCTCCTTAGAAAGGAGGTGATCCAGCCGCAGGTTCCCCTACGGCTACCTTGTTACGACTTCATCCCAGTTACCGCTCATACCTTAGGCGACCAGAAGGCCGGACTTCGGGTACAAGCGACTCCCATGATGTGACGGGCGGTGTGTACAAGGCCCGGGAACGTATTCACGGCGCCGTAGCTGATGCGCCATTACTAGCGATTCCGGCTTCACGCAGGCGAGTTGCAGCCTGCGATCCGAATTGAGCCCAGTTTTCGTTGATTTCCTCCACCTCGCGGTCTCGGTTCATTCTGTACTGGGCATTGTAGTACGTGTGCAGCCCTGGGCGTAAGGGCCATGCTGACTTGACGTCATCCCCACCTTCCTCCCCGTTTCACAGGGCAGTCTGACCAGAGTGCCTCTACCCGAAGGTAGGATGGCAACAGATCACAGGGGTTGCGCTCGTTGCGGGACTTAACCCAACATCTCACGACACGAGCTGACGACAGCCATGCAGCACCTGTGCAAATCGTGGATTGCTCCACTCGATGGCTTTCACCACCTTAGAGATGCATGTCAAGCCCAGGTAAGGTTCTTCGCGTTGCATCGAATTAAGCCACATACTCCACCGCTTGTGCGGGCCCCCGTCAATTTCTTTGAGTTTTAATCTTGCGACCGTACTCCCCAGGCGGCACGTTTAACGCGTTAGCTCCGGCACGGAAGGGGTCGATTCCTCCCACACCAAACGTGCACCGTTTACTGCCAGGACTACCGGGGTATCTAATCCCGTTTGCTCCCCTGGCCTTCGTGCCTCAGCGTCAGTAACTGTCCAGGAACTCGCCTTCGCCACTGGCCTTCCTTACGATCTCTACGCATTTCACTGCTACACCGTAAATTCCAGTTCCCTCTCCAGTACTCTAGCAAGGCAGTATCCAATGCAGTTCTGAGGTTGAGCCCCAGGATTTCACATCAGACTTGCCCCGCCGCCTACGCACCCTTTACGCCCAATGAATCCGAACAACGCTCGGGACCTCTGTATTACCGCGGCTGCTGGCACAGAGTTAGCCGTCCCTTCCTCTTCGGCTACTAGCAGACCCAACGGCAGTTAACCGCGGGCTTTGTTCACCAATGACAGGAGTTTACAATCCGAAAACCTTCATCCTCCACGCGGCGTCGCTCCTTCAGGGTTGCCCCCATTGAGAAAAATTCTCGACTGCTGCCACCCGTAGGTGTCTGGACCGTGTCTCAGTTCCAGTGTGGCTGGTCGTCCTCTCAGACCAGCTACCCGTCATAGCCTTGGTGAGCCGTTACCCCACCAACTAGCTGATAGGCCGCGGGCCCATCCGTGAGCGCCAGGTTGCCCCGGCTTTAGCATCGCGAGAATGCACTCGCTAGCCACATGCGGTATTAATCCGCCTTTCGGCGGGCTATCCCACACTCTCGGGCAGGTTGCCCACGTGTTACGCACCCTTGCGCCACTAACTTTCCCGAATATTGCTACCCGGAAAAATCCGTGCGACTTGCATGTCTTATCCACGCCGCCAGCGTTCGTTCTGAGCCAGAATCAAACTCTCCGTAAAGAATTTGTCCCTCCCCCGCTAAAGGGGGAAGAAAGTTCTGACCGTTCATAAACCCAACGACTTCGATCCCTCCTTGCGGTCGGGACCGTTCCGGCCCTTGCGAGCCAGACCGTTGGGGTTCGTTCGATCTTAAATACTTAGCATGGCTTGCCCCAGAGGCGCCTTCCGGCCCCTCCAAAACAGCCTTTCACTTCAAAGATTTGACGTATAACGCACAATTCAATTTTTGCTTTCGTCTCCACCATTTCCAAACTGCGGTTTGCCCGCGCCCCCGCTCAAAAAAGCGGCAGCGCGCCAACCCAATCGGAAACCGAACTATCAAAGAACAAATGCGGCGCCCCTCGCGGGAATCGCCACGACCGGCATGCGCCGACCGCTTTTTCACCTCTCCACCCGCCGCGATTCGCATCGCCGCCGGTTTCGAGGGGCCGACAAGAAAGCGGAACCTCCCGGTCCCGGCAACAGCTTTTTTCGGAAATTTTCCGCACCAAAAATCGGCCCCCGAAAGAGCCCATTTTCAGCACCGAAACCCCCTCCAAAAACCATCCTCCCCTTCGGCGGGACGAAGCGCGGTTCAAACCCCCGAAGGAGCACCGGCCCGAAGTCCCAAATCGGCCTTGCGGCCACTCCGCCAGCAAGTGGCGGGAGGTAGAAAGTAGCGGGACCACCCAAAGTGTCAAGCCGGTGACGAAAAGTTTTTTCCGGATGGTGCCCGGCCCAAGCGGCGGTAGACTGCGCCGATGCTCCCCCGCCCCGCTCTGCTCGCGCTCGTGGCGGCGGCACTGACGCTCTGCGAAACCGCCCTCGCGGATAACGCGATCAGCTACCAGCGCGACATCAAACCGCTCCTCCAAGAGCGCTGCTACTCCTGCCACAGCGCGCTGAAACAGAAGGCCGGGCTGCGGCTCGATGCCGGCAAGCTCATCATGAAAGGCGGTGAAGATGGTCCCGCGATTATCCCCGGCGCGAGCGCGAAGAGCCTTCTCATGGAGCGCGTGCGCTCCACCGATGAAGACGAGCGAATGCCGCCGAAAGGCAAGCCGCTCGCTCCCGAAAAAATCGCCCTATTGCAGCAGTGGATCGATGCGGGCGCTGCCTTTCCAAAAGACGAGCCGGTGCCGAAGACGCCGGCCGAGCATTGGTCCTTCCAGCCGGTGCAATCGCCTCCGCTGCCGGCCGTGAGCGATCCGGCTTGGGCGGAGAATCCCATCGATCGCTTCGTCTTTGCGTCTCTCGAAGAGCGCCAGTGGAAGCCGTCTCCGCCAGCGAGGCCCGGCGCCCTGCTCCGCCGCGTGCATCTCGATCTCACGGGGCTTCCGCCCACGCCGGCCGAGCAGCGGCAGTTCATGGGGCCGCCTCCTCAGCAGACGCTCGCGGCCGTCATCGACGATTTGCTCGCACGCCCCAGCTATGGCGAACGCTGGGCCCGCCACTGGCTGGATGTGGTGCGGTACGCCGACAGCAACGGCTACGAGCGCGACGCGGAGAAGCCGTTCGTCTGGCGCTACCGCGACTACGTCATCCAGTCGCTGAATGCCGACAAGCCGTTCGACCGCTTCATCGTGGAGCAGCTTGCCGGTGACGAGCTGCCCGACGCCACCGCCGAGACGATGGTGGGAACAACGTACCTGCGGCTCGGCCATTGGGACGACGAGCCGGCCGACCCAAAAACCGACCGCTTCGATCAGCTCGACGACATCGTGAGCACCACGGCGCAAGCCTTCCTCGGGCTCACGCTCGGCTGCGCTCGCTGTCACGATCACAAATTCGAGCCGCTCTCTGCGCGCGACTACTACAGCATGGTCGCGGTCTTCAATCCGCTGGAGCGGCCGCGCAATTTCCGCAGCGAGCTGCCGCTGCCGATCGGCACACCCGCACAGCTCGCCGCCCTCGCGTCGCACGAACGCCGGCTCGCCGAGCTGAGCAAAGGCGCATTTCAAGAGGAAATCGAAACGCTCAAACAGATCACGCCAGAGCTCCCGCAGGCGTATCTCCTCCGCGAGTCTCCGTTTCCGCCGGAAACGCACCTGCTTAAGCGCGGCTCCCCGGCGAGTCCCGGCGAAATCGTGCCGCCCGCCGTGCCGGCGATCCTGGTGAAGGAGCAACCGCCTTTTCCGCCGCCTGCCGAGCGCACTTCGCAAAGGCGCCTCGGCCTCGCGCGCTGGCTGTCCAGCGTGGAAAACCCGCTCACCGCGCGCGTCATCGTGAACCGCATCTGGCAGCAGCACTTCGGCCACGGCTTGGTGCGCTCCGCAAACGACTTCGGCCTCATGGGCGAGCCGCCCACGCATCCAGAGCTGCTCGACTGGCTCGCGCACTGGTTCATGCACGAGGCGCATTGGTCGCTGAAAAAACTGCACCGTCTCATCCTCACGAGCCGCGCGTGGCAAATGAGCACCGCCTCGAACCCGGAGTACGCCGCCGCCGATCCCGAGGACCGGCTCCTTTGGCGCAAGCCTTACCGGCGGCTGGAGGTGGAGCCGATCCGCGACTCCATGCTCGCCGCGAGCGGCCGGATCAATCCGACGATGTTCGGCCCCGCGATGAAACCGCCCATTCCCGCCGCGGCGATCGAGGCGAATACCGACCGCGAAAAGAGTTGGCAGGCTTCTCCGGAAAGCGAGGCCTCGCGGCGCACCATCTATGCCTTCATCAAGCGCGGCCTGGTCGTCCCGATGTTCGAAACGCTCGACCTCGGCGACACCGTCAGCAGTTGCCCCAAGCGCCAGGTCACCACCGTCGCGCCGCAGGCGCTTACGCTTTTCAACGGCGACTTCGTGAATGAGCAAGCGCGCCATTTGGCGAGCCGGCTGCAAACCGAGGCGGGGCTCGATTTCAATCTCCAGGTCGATCTCGCCTGGCGCCTCACCGTTTGCCGCCCGCCCAGCGCAGCCGAGTTGAGCGCCATGCAAGCTTTCAACCAAAAGGAAACCGCGGCCCTGCGGGCGGCCAGCGCAGCCAATCCCGAGTGCGCCGCGCTGGAGCAAATCTGCCGGGTGGTGCTGAATCTGAACGAATTCGTATATCCGGAGTAGCCCGGCAGCTTCTGTCTAGGCTCAGTCGGCCTGCCGCGCCGCCGCGCGAAACTGAGCATACTGCGCATCCAGGTTGCGGCGAATCCCGGTCGTGCGCTCAGCCCATTCGAGCTTCGGCCGCTCCTTGATCACGTCCGCTTTTGTTCCGGCATTCTTGCGGATCTCCTCCCGCTGCGCCTCCTCCCGCGCAAATTGTGGCCAGCTCATTTTGTTTCGCCGCGCCTCCAAGGCCTGGCTGGTCGCCATTATTCTAGTGCTGGCTTCCGTCGCGCGGAAGTCCGCCTTCACCCGCGCCTGCCTTCTCGCCTCCAAGACCTCAAGAATCGCGGAGCAAAGGGAGGCTCCCAGCTTGTAAGCGTCCGCCGGCTTTTGCGGGTTCTTGCCAGCTTCGTCCAATAGGTTCTCCCGCATGAAGAGCAGATTCTGTCCGATATCCGCAGGCACCGCCTCATCCAGCGGAGCCAGGGCCCATTCGATCGCGTTCGGCGCTTGCTCGGCCAGCACCGACAGCAAAGGCTGTTCATTTGCCTTAGCCGGCGCGGGGACAGACTCGGCCGCCGCAGGCTCAAGCTCCTTGATGCGCAGATTGCGAAAATCCACTGCGCCGGCCCCTGGCCAATTCTGTAGGCCGACGAAGCCTTCCTCCCCGCGATTTAGCGTCCGCTCGTTCGCCAGCTTACCATCAAGCGTCACGCTATAGCGCTGCCCCACCACATTCACCTCCAACTCGTGCCACCGGCCCGGCTGCACCGTCACCGATTCAGTCGGGCGCAGCTTCTCCGGCGGCACCACGAGCGTGCTGGTTTTGTTTCCGTAGATATCGATCTCGCACGCTTCTCGTTCGATGCTTTTCATCCCCGCTTCCGGGTTCGGAATGCGAACGTACACGCCGGCATTCGAACCTTCGGCGTCGCACCGAAATTCCAGCCGCAGAGAGAAATCGCGGAAGCGCTTTTTCTCATACCAGAAGACGCCCCCGGCGGAAGATTTCCGTGGCGTCGATGTCCTGGCCACGCCGCGATCCAATTGAACCTCGCCCGCGCCCGCATGTTTCCAATCGGCCGCGTGGACGGCGTCGAGCAGGGAAATGTACCCCTCCTCACTTGCTTCCAGATTCAGCAGCGTTCCGCCCATCAAGAAACAAACCGCCAGCGTGCTTGGGAGGAGGGCCTTCATGCATAACCATTGCCGCCGCAAGGGAATCGGGTCAATTTCACACTTAAGCTCCCCAAGGCCGCCGCATGAACCGCTTCATCCCGAACCCCATGCCCTGCGGGCGCACGCGGCGCGAATTCCTCTGGCAGGTGGGAGGCGGGTTTGCCGGCCTCGCGCTGATCGACCTGCTGACGGAGGGTGGCTTCTTTACCGCGAGGGCGCGCGCGATCGATGGCACCGGCGCCGCGCGCCCACCGGCGAAAGCCAAGCGTTGCGTCTTCCTCTTCATGAATGGCGGGCCCAGCCAGGTGGATACCTTCGATCCCAAGCCGGCGCTCACGAAACACCACGGCCAGCCGTACACCGGCGATGCGAAGGTCGGCTCGAATGGGCGGCGCGGTCGGCCACCTCATGCAGTCGCCGTTCGAGTTTCAGCGAGCATGGGCAGAGCGGGCTGGAGATCAGCAGCCTGTTTCCCGCACACGCGCAGAATTCGCCGATGACCTGTGCGTGATTCGCTCGATGCATGCGGACACCGCGGCGCACGCTTCCGGTTGCCTGCAGATGAACACGGGCAGCATCTTCATCGGCAAGCCGAGCCTGGGCGCGTGGCTCAGCTACGGGCTCGGCACGCTGAATCGAAACCTGCCGAGCTTCGTGGTGATGACCGATCCGCGCGGCGGGCCGATCGGCAGCGCGTCGAACTGGACGCGCCGGCTACATGCCCGCGGCGTATCAGGGCACGCTCTTCCGCAGCGGCGGCTCGCCGTTGCTCGATCTGGCCACGCCCGCCGGCACGAGCGAGCGCACCCAGCGGCGCAGCCTCGATCTTCTCGCAGCAGCTCGAACGAGGAGCACCTGCAGCAGCATCCCGACGAGATCGGAGCTGGTGGCGCGCATCGAATCGTACGAGCTGGCCTATCGCATGCAGACCACCGCCGCCGAGCGTGGTCGATGTCGACCACGAAGACGCCGCCACGCGCGAGATGTACGGCCTGGACGACAAGCGCACCGCCGACTTCGGCCGCAAATGCCTGATCACGCGCCGGCTGCTCGAGAAAGGCGTGCGCTTCATCCAGCTCTACTCCGGCGGCGGCCACATCGAAGACACGTGGGACGGCCACAACGATTGCATCACCAACCACACAGCTGCACGCCGGCGAAACGGACAAGCCGATCGCCGCGCTCATCGCCGACCTGAAACGCACCGGCCTCTGGGATGAAACGCTGCTCGTCTGGGGCGGCGAATTCGGCCGCACGCCGACGAGCGAAGGCGTCGGCAAGCCGGGACGCGATCACGACTGGCATGGCTTTTCCATGTGGCTCGCCGGCGCGGGCGTGAAAGGCGGGCAGGCGATCGGCGCCACCGACGAGCTCGGCTTCAAGGCCGTGGAGGAGCCGTGCCACGTCAGCGATCTGCACGCGACGATCCTGCACCTCATGGGCCTCGATCACACCGCGCTCACCTACTTTCACCAGGGCCTGAATCAACGCCTCACCGGCGTCACCGAGCACCATGTGGTGAAGAAGGTGCTCGCCTAGACCCAGCTATTGCTGCGCCGGCGCGAGCGGCACAGGCTTCGCCAACCGCACCTGATCGCGGTAATGTTTCACCACCACGCCGAGCAGCAGAAAAAACAGCAGACTCACGATCAGCAGGATTTCATCGCGCGTGAGTCTCATGGGCGGCGGTTTTCTTACAGCAGCGGCCGAATCGACTCCAGTTGCTCCAGCGTATTCATATTCGCGAAAAGCCGCGCTTCCTCCGCGCTGAGACCTCTCCGCTTCACCATCCCCTCCCCTTCAAGCTCGCGAACAAATGCCTGCATCGCGAGCTCCCGCGAAGCGACTCGGCGTTGGGCTATTTCCAGCACGTCCCTCGGATACACCGCCGCGAGCGGGTGAAATCTTTCGCCGTCCCACGGCACGATCCCGCTCCCACTTTCCAGCGCGTCGCGACCCATTTGCGCGAGAAAAGCCGGGGTCATCAGCGGCAGATCGACCGCCAGCACCAGCAGCCAATCCGTGCGCGCAAAACGCCCCGCCGAAACAATCCCGCCCAGCGGACCCGCGTCTTCCCACTGGTCCTCGACAATCGCGATCCCCGCTCCCGCCCAAGGCCCATCCGCGCGTCCGGAAACCAAGACCTCGCGCGTTCCCACCGCCCACAGGCTCGCGAGCTGCCGCCGCCAGAGCGCCTCTCCAGCCACCTCGAGCGCGGCTTTTTCCCGCCCCATCCGGCGCGATTTTCCACCCGCAAGCAGCACGGCGGTACACGGGAGCGCAGCGGCACTATGAATTTGGCTCATCAGGTTCGGCCCGAATTCCTCGCATTGAACGCCATCTGCGGGCGCGTGTCATACGAATCCTCACATGATGAAACAACTTCAGTATCTCGTAATGGGCAGCCTCGCGCTCGCCCTCTCCCTGGGTTCCCCGCCCGCCTTCGCCGCGGACGACAAGCCCGTCCCCGCCCCGCCGCCCGTCAGCCCCGCGGAGCCGATGCCCGAGCTCAAGTACGACCCGGCGCCGCTTCCGCAGAGCACCCCGAGCTACGCGCCCGTGGTGGAAAAGGTCGCCCCGAGCGTGGTCACCATTTCCACCTCAAAAAACGTGAAGCCCGGCGCGATGGGCCCCAACGGCAGCAATCCGCTCTTCAATGACCCGATGTTCCGCCGCTTCTTCGGCGTCCCCGAGGGCGGCGACGAGGACCAGCAGCAGGCGCCGCAAGGCCGCCGCCGCGCCCCGCGCCAGCAGCAGACGCCCGATGAAAGCGATCGCCCCTCCGGCAAAGGCAACCGCCGCCAGGCGCTCGGCCTCGGCTCGGGCGTGATCGTGAGCCCCGATGGCTACATCCTCACCAATAACCACGTGGTCGAGGGCGCCGACGACATCACCGTCACGATTGGCAGCGCCACCCACGAATACAAGGCGCGCAAGGTCGGCACCGATCCCGGCAGCGACATCGCCGTCATCAAAATCGATGGCAAAGGCCTGCCCGCCGTCACGTTCTCCGACAGCGACAAGCTCCGCCCGGGCGACATCGTGATTGCTGTCGGCAATCCGTTCGGCCTCACGCAATCCGCCACCATGGGCGTGGTCAGCGCGATCGGCCGCGGCGGCATGGGCATCGTCGACTATGAGAATTTCATCCAGACGGATGCCTCCATCAATATGGGCAACTCCGGCGGCGCCCTCGTCGATTTCCAAGGCCGGCTCGTCGGCATCAATACGGCGATCTTCTCGCGCACCGGCGGCAATCAGGGCATCGGCTTCGCGGTGCCGGCAAACCTCGCCCGCGGCGTGATGGAGAGCATCATCAAGACCGGCAAAGTCTCGCGCGGCTTCCTCGGCGTGGGCCTGCAGCCGCTCACCGATGATCTCGTGAAAGAGTTCAAGCTCAAGGGCGACTCCGGCGCGCTCATCACCGAAGTGGTGCCGAAGAGCCCGGCCGACAAAGCCGGCGTGCAAAGCGGCGACGTGATCACCGCCGTGAACAAGAAAGAAGTGAAGAGCCCGCGCGAGTTGCAGCTCCTCATCGGCTCGCTCGCCCCGAACTCGAAAGTGGAGCTCACCGTCCTTCGCGATGGCCAGGAAAAGAGCATCCCCGTCGACCTCGGCGAAAAAGCGGCGAAGAACATCGCGCAAGCGACTGAGCCGAATGAAGCCGAGCCCGATGTCCTCGATGGCGTAACGGTCGCCGACCTCGATGCCGACTCCCGCAAAGAGCTCAACATTCCGGAAAACATCAAGGGCGTCGCCATCTCGCAAATCGATCCCGATTCACCCTCCGCCGCCGCCGGCCTCCAGCGTGGCGACGTGATCCTGGAAGTCGCCCGCGAGCCCGTCACCAGCTCCAAGCAAGCGGTGGATTTGAGCGAGAAGCTCAAGAAGGAAGAGAAAGTCCTCCTTCGGGTCTATTCCAAGGGCTCCACGCGCTACGTCATGGTCGAGCGCAAGTAACGCTCCCGCTTCGCAAAACACGTTTGGTCAACAGCGGCCCCGGTGAGATTTCTCGCCGGGGCCGTCTTTGCATTGAAGGAGAAGGGGCGAACCGACTCCTTGTAAGTCACTCCATCTCTCCGAGCACCCTGAGCCGCTTTTCTGAAACCGGCTGCGCGGTGCCCAGCTCCTGCGCGAAAAGGGAGACGCGAAACTCCTCCAGCATCCAGCGAAACTCCTCCCGCTTCGCCGCCGGCACGCGCTTCTCCCAATCCCGCGAACGGCGCGAGTCTGCTTCGCCTTCTCCGGCATCCTTCGCCGGGCTTGACGTACGCCCGCTCGGCGCGGATCTGGATCGCGCGGAGATAGCGGTGGAGATGCGGCAGGCGCGCGTGCGGCGTGCGCGCGAGGAAATCCGGTGGGAGCGAGGCGCTGCACGTCCTGCTCCAGTCCCGGATATCGCTTGGGGGAAGACGAAATCTCCTGCCGCAGCTCGAGGATTTGCTTGGTCCATTCGCCGAGCTTGGTAAGCCAGCGCAGGCAGCTCGCGCGCGCGCATTCCGACCAGTGCTTCGAAGCGCGCAGCGGTCAGCGGAAAGATCGGGGCGAGTTGCAAGGTGTGGCCGAGCAGGTGCTCGTAGGCGGATTTCTGCAGCATGTTCGGTGGTGGCAAATGTTGCGGCGGGAGCCTGTAGTTTCGCGCTCATCTGCTGGAGCGCGCCGATGAAAACCGTGCCGCCTGTTTCGGCGCGCTCGGAGATGCTTGGCGAGCCCGGCCGAGGTCCTTCCAGAGCCGGGCCAGATCGCGCGCCAGCACCAGTTCGGCGAGCCGGCGCACTGCCGGCCGGCGAGGCGCCTTCGGCTTCCTCGCGTTTCCGGAACAGGCGCACGTCCACCGCGTCGTCGCGCAGTTCCAGGCCGGGATAACGCGAGCAGCGGCAGCGCCGCCGACTTCCTCCACGACGATCGACTCCGGCAGATCGCCGAACGACCACGCGGTGAGCCGCTGCGCGCTCCCACTGTTGCGCCGCCTTCTCCCACGCGCCGGAGCGCACGTCGCGGCTCTCGACGCTCGCTCTGGATCGCCGCGAGATCGCGCCCGGCGGCGACGCGTCTTGTTGCCGCCGATCGATTACCTCCACGCGCGGCTGCAAATGCGCGGGCAGGCTCTGCGCCGGCCAATCCGCCGCGCGCACCGTGCACGCGATATTTGCGCGTGAGAAATTCCGCGAGCGCGGTGAGAAAATCCGCGCGGCCCGGCTGAAACTCGGCTGCGATCTCGCGGATCTTTGGCTCCAGCGGCATCAGCGTCTTGCGCACCGTCTTTCGGCAGCGCGCGCAGCAGCACGCCGATCTGCTCCTCGCGCAGGCCGGGCACCATCCACTGGAGTTGGCCGGTGGTGAGATGCTCGGCGATCGGCAGCGGCACGCGCACCGTCACGCCGTCCGTCTCTTCGCCCGGGCGTGTAGGCGTAGGTCACGGGCAGCGCCGTGTTGCCGAGCGAGACCTGGTCGGGAAAAAGCGCGCGATCGTAGGTGGCGTCGTCATCGCCGATCAGGTCCGCCTCGGTCGCGCAGAGAAAATCCGGCTCGCGCGCGATGCGCTCGCTGCACGAGCGCGATTCAGATCGTGCACCGACGAGACGCCCTCGATGCGCGCCGCGTAGAAACGGTACAGCGACTCCTCCAGATCGTGCGCCCGGCGGCTGCGCACCCGCGTCAGCGCGGTCTCGATCTTGTCGCGCACCTTGTCGATTCTCGCGCGAAGAACCGGCAGCGGGATCTTCGCCTCCTCCGCCACCAGCGCGCCGCGGATGAAAAGCTCCGTCGCCTCCGCCGGCTCGATGCGCCCGTAGTCCACGTAGCCGGCGCGCGACTTCCAGCCCGTGCACGAGCACCCGCTCCAGCGCCAGCACGCGCCCGCGCCTTCGCGCTCCAGTGCGGCTCGGTGTAGCGGAACTGGCAGAGGTGCGCGCCGAGTTCGATCACCCACTCCGGATTGATCCCCGCGACCGTGCGCGCGAAGAGCTGCGACGTTTCCACGATCTCGCCCGCCACGATCCACGGCGGCTGGCGGCTCTTCTCCTCCGGCTTCGCGCGCCACGCCTTTGCGCGGCTTCTCGCGGCGCTCGTAGAGATTCGAGCCCGGGAAAGAGCGTCACCAGCCGATCGCCCGATGCCTTGTAACTATTGCGCTCCTGCCGCTGCGCGATCTGCCCGAGCAGCCCGCGAGAGCACCGCCCGATGGATCGCGGTGTAATCCGCCTCCGTTCGCGCGTTCCGCGTTCCGCCTTCCGCGTTCGCCTCATCGTCCACCGCATCGGCGAGCTGCCGATAAATGTCGCGCCACTCGCGCATGCCGCGACGGCGAGAGGAAATTCGCTTTGCAAAATCGCCGCAGCGCATTGCCGCTGCCGCTGCGTCTCCGGCTCGGGCGAAGCGCGCCAGATATTCAGCAGCGTGAGGAAATCCGAGTCGGGATCGGCGAACGCCTGGTGCGCCGCGGCGGCCGCTTCCTTCTGCTCCTCCGGGCGCTCGCGCGGATCGGGCACGCTCAGGCCCGCGGCGATGATCAGCATCTCCGGCAACGCCTTCTTCCTCGCGCGCCTGCAGCAGCATGCGGCCCAGCGTCGGGATCGACCGGCAGCCGCGCCAGCTCGCGCCCGAGCGGCGTCAGTTCGTTCGGTGTCGTTCAGCGCGCCGAGTTCGTGCAGCAGCGTGTAGCCCGCGCGGATCGCCGCGGCACCGGCGGATTGAGAAACGGGAACGTCTCGATCTCGCCCAGCCGGAACGCCTTCATCCGCAGGATCACTTCCGCGAGATTCGCCCGCTGGATTTCCGGCTGCGTAAAGCGCGGCCGCTTCTCGAAATCGTCCTGCGCGTAGAGCCGGATGCAGATGCCGTCCTGCACGCGCCCCGCGCGGCCGGTGCGCTGATTCGCGCTGCTCTGCGAGATCGCCTCCACCGGCAGCCGCTTCGTGCGCGTGCGCGGATTGTAGCGGCTCATGCGCGACAGCCCGGCGTCGATCACGTAGCGGATGCGCGGCAGGGTGAGCGAAGTCTCCGCGATATTCGTCGCCACGATCACGCGCCGCCGCGGACCCGGCGCAAAGATGCGCTGCTGCTCGCGCGCGCCGGCATTCGCCCGAACAGCCCGAGCACTTCGATCGCCCGCGCCGAGGCTGCCCTCGAGCAATTCGCGCGTCTCGCGGATGTCGCGCTCCGTCGGCATGAAGACGAGCACGTCGCCGTCGTCCGATTCGATCAGCGCATCCTCCGTCGCGCGCACCGCCGCTTCGATGTGGCTGAATCCATCGCCCGTCCTCAGCGCCGGGAAACGATTCCGACGGGCGCATAACGAATCTCCACCGGCCAGAGCCGGCCCGAGACCTCGATGATCGGCGCGCCGCCAAAGGCCTTCGAAAACGCCTCCGTGTCGATCGTCGCCGAGGTGATGATCAGCTTCAGATCCGGCCGCGCTGCCGCAGCAGCCCCTGCAGGTAGCCGAGCAGGAAATCGATGTTCAGCGAGCGCTCGTGCGCCTCGTCGAGGATCAGCGCCGAATACGCGCGCAGCAGCGGATCGCACTGAATCTCCGCGAGCAGGATGCCGTCCGTCATGAACTTCATCCGCGTCTCGCGGCCCGTGTCGTCGTTGAACCGCATCTTGCACCCCACCTCGCGTCCCCACGGCACGCCGAGCTCCTCCGCCACCCGGCGCGAGACGCTCAGCGCCGCCACCCGCCGCGGCTGCGTGCAGCCGATCCGCCCGCGCTCCGCCAGCCCCGCCTCCAGGCACATCTTCGGAAGCTGCGTCGTCTTTCCCGAGCCCGTCTCCCCCGCGATCACCACCACCTGATGCGCGCGCAACGCCGCGAGGATGTCTCCCCGCCGGGCGGAAATCGGCAGGTCTTCAGAATACTGGATGGCGGGTAGAATCTGCACGCGCGACCCCGCAAACTACACCGCGTTTTCCACCGGCGCGATTCTTCCGCTTCGGCTCGAAAGCGCCCTCGGGTGGCATGGAAGTGGCAGCGTTCCGCCTCGCCGTTTCCATTTGCGCCCACGAACGCAACCGCCTACAACCCCCTCCCCGATGGTTCACCAAATCAGTCATTTCAAACTCAAGCCCCAGGTCACTCCTGCGAAGCTGGAGGAAATGATGGTCTCCACGCGCATCCAACTCCTGAAAATCCCGGAGATTCTCAGCGTGAAATGCGGCAAGGGCATCGACCCCAAGTCCGACTGGAGCTTCTTCGTCGCCCTCGATTTCGAGTCCCTCGAGAAGCTGGCCGTCATGGAAGACGACGCCATCTACATGAAGTACGTCTCGGATGTGATTAAGCCGAACACGGCCAATCGCCTCACCCTGGCCTACGAAATGGAGCCGGGGAAGAACACCAAGTACTCGTAGGCCGGAGGATGAGGGCTCCGCGCGGCGATTGACGTGCCGCGGCCTCCGCTCACATCCTGTCGGGGTGAAATCCCCCTTTCTTCTCTTCCTCTCACTTTTTGCCAGCGCGGCCCTCGCCGCCGAATACGATCTCGTCGTTTACGGAGGCACCTCGGCGGGGGTGATCGCCGCGGTGCAGGCGAAGAAGATGGGGAAGAGCGTGGTGGTGGTCTCGCCGGATAAGCATCTGGGCGGGCTCTCGAGCGGGGGGCTTGGGTTTACGGATACCGGCGAGAAGGCGGTGATCGGCGGGCTCTCGCGGGATTTCTACCACCGGGTGTGGAAGCATTACGACCAGGCGGACGCGTGGAAGTGGCAGAAAAAGGAGGAGTACGGGAACAAAGGCCAGGGTACGCCCGCCATCGATGGGGAACAGCGGACGATGTGGATCTTCGAGCCACATGTCGCCGAGAAAATCTTCGAGGATTACGTGCGCGAGCACCAGATCCCGGTGTTGCGCGACGAGTGGCTGGATCGCGCCAAGGGTGTGAAGAAGCAGGGCGCGCGGATCGCCGCGATCACGACGCTAAGTGGAAAGACTTTCGTCGGGAAGATGTTCATCGACGCCACCTACGAAGGCGATTTGCTGGATGCGGCGGATGTCGATTACCACGTGGGGCGCGAGGCGCAGGGCGTGTACGGCGAACAGTGGAACGGCTTGCAGGTGGGGGTGCTGCATCACCGGCATCATTTCGGCGCCGTGAATAAGCCGATCAGTCCCTACCGGGTCGCAGGCGATCCGAAGAGTGGCGTGCTGCCGCGCATCAATCCGGAGCCGCCGGGTGAGTACGGCCAGGGGGATAAGAAGGTGCAGGCATATTGCTTCCGTATGTGCCTCACTACCGCGCCGGAAAACCGCGTGCCTTTCCCCAAGCCGGAGGGCTACGACCCGAAACAATACGAGCTGCTCGTGCGCATCTACGAGGCGGGCTGGCGGGAGACTTTCCACAAGTTCGACCCGATCCCCAATCATAAGACGGATACCAACAATCACGGGCCATTCAGCACCGACAACATAGGTTACAACTGGGATTATCCCGAGGCCAGCTACGAGCGGCGCCGCGAGATCATTCAGGAACACGAAACCTACCAAAAGGGTTGGCTATACTTTATTGCAAACGATCCGCGCGTGCCCAAGGACGTGCAGGAGGAGATGCAAAAGTGGGGCCTGCCGAAAGATGAGTTCACCGATAACGGCAACTGGTCGCGCCAACTCTACATCCGCGAGGCCCGCCGCATGGTGGGCGCCTATGTGATGACCGAGCACGAGCTGCTGAAGAAACGCCCCACGCCCGACTCCGTCGGGATGGGCTCGTACGGCATCGATTCGCACAATATCCAGCGTTACATCACCCCGGAGGGCCACGTGCAAAATGAGGGCGATATCGGAGTCTCCACGAAAGGCCCGTACCAGATTGCCTACGGCTCGCTCGTGCCAAAGAAAAAGGAGTGCGAAAACCTGCTGGTGCCGGTGTGCGTCTCCAGCTCGCACATCGCCTTCGGCTCCATCCGCATGGAGCCGGTCTTCATGATCCTCGGCCAATCCGCCGCCACCGCCGCCGCCTTCGCGATCGATGACAAAACCGCCGTGCAGGATGTACCCTACGACAAACTGCGCACGCGGCTGACGGCCGACGGGCAGGTGCTGGAGTACGCCAGGCCGGCGAAGAAGTAAGCGCGCTTGCGGTTGCGCGCCGTTCTGCAAGAGTGTTCCGCATGAGTGAGCTTCTCGAAGTGCCGGCCATCCGGGAGCGCGCCTTGCGCTTTTCCGTGGAGGACTACCATCGTCTCGACGATGAGCGGGACACCGAATTGCTTCGCGGGACCATTATCGAGAAAATGCCGACTTCTCCCCTGCATCGACACATCTCGAATCGCTTGCAAAAGATTCTCTCCCGCCAAACCAAGCCGGGTTACCTCTGCTGGCACGAAGCACCGCTCACCTTGAAGGACAGCGAGCCGAAGCCAGACCTTTGTATTGTTCGAGGGCAGGAAAGCGACTTCGTTTCGATTCATCCGTCCACGGCCGAGCTCGTCATCGAGGTCTCGATCTCCTCGCGCGAAATAGATCGAGTGAAAGCTTCGATCTATGCGCAGGCCGAAGTGCAGGAGTATTGGATCGTTTCTCCGCAGGACGCGACCGTGGAGCTCTTTCGCGGGCCCGCGGGCCGGAGTTACTCTGTTTACGAGGTGCTCGCATCCCCCGCAGTGCTCAACAGCCGGGCCGCAGGGGGTCTCGAGCTGAAATTGGCTGAACTCTTCGAAACTCCCGCCGGGGCATAAGCCGAAAATCGCGGCCTACGCCAGAATCCCCTTCACCAGATGCCCCTCCACATCGGTGAGCCGGTAGCGGCGGCCCTGGAATTTGTAAGTGAGCCGCTCGTGATCGATGCCGAGCAGGTGCAGCAGCGTGGCGTGGAAATCGTGCACGTGGACGCCGTCGCTCGACGACGTTGTAGCCGAACTCGTCCGTCTCGCCGTAGACCGTGCCCGGCTTGATGCCGCCGCCGGCCATCCAGGCGGTGAAGCAGCGCGGGTGATGATCGCGACCGAAGTTTGTCTGGATCTTGCCCTGGCAATAGTTGGTGCGGCCGAATTCGCCGCCCCAGACGACGAGCGTGTCGTCGAGCAGGCCGCGCGCTTTGAGATCCTTGATCAGCGCCGCGGCGGGCTGGTCGGTCTCCTTGCACAGCTTCGGCAGCGCGCCGGGCAGGCCGCCGTGGTGATCCCAGTCCTGATGATAGAGCTGGATGAAGCGCACGCCTTTCTCCGCGAGCCGCCGGGCCTGGAGGCAGTTCGCGGCGAAGGTGCCGGGCGTCTTCACGTCCGGGCCGTAGGACTCGAGCGTCGCGGGCGTTTCCTGCGAGAGATCGGTCACTTCCGGGATGCTCGTCTGCATGCGGAACGCCATCTCGTATTGGTCGATGCGGCCCTGGATTTCCGCGTCGGGCGTGCCCTCGAGCTGGTGCTCGTGCAACTCGCGCAGGCGATCGAGCATCAGCCGGCGGCTCTCCGCGCTGACGCCCGCGGGATTGCCGAGATAGAGCACCGGATCCTTCGCCGCGCGGAACTGCACGCCCTGATGCCGCGTCGGCAAAAAGCCGCTGCCCCACAAGATGCGAGCCGAGCGGCTGCCCGCCTTTGCCTTTCGTGATGAGCACGACGAACGACGGCAGGTTCGCATTCTCCTGCCCGAGCCCGTAGCTCAGCCACGCGCCCATGCTCGGCCGGCCGGCGATCTGCGAGCCGGTCTGGATAGAAAGTGACGCCGGGGCCGTGATTGATCGCCTCGGTGAACATCGAGCGCACGACGCAGATATCGTCCGCGATCGTCGCGGTGTGCGGCAGCAGCTCGCTGAACCACGCGCCGGATTTCCCGTGCTGCGCAAACTTGAACGGCGAACCGACGAGCGGAATCGACGACTGGTTGCCCGACATCCCGGTGAGCCGCTGCCCGCCGCGCACCGAATCGGGAAGCTGCTCGCCGTGGCGCTGGTTGAGCAGCGGCTTGTAGTCGAAGAGATCGAGCTGCGACGGCCCGCCGGACATGAAGAGATAGATGATCCGCTTCGCCTTCGGCGCAAAATGCGGCTGGCCGAGCACGCCGCGATCGATCGCCGGCGCCGCCGCCGGCGGTCCGCGGCAGCATTCCGCCAGCGCGATGCCGCCGAGGCCCATGCCGAAGCGGTTTAGGAACTGGCGGCGATTGAACACGAGATTGAGGTCGGGATTCATCGCTAGATCTATCGTTTCACGACGCAAGCGTCGTGGTTCAGGAGCGCCTGCGCGAGCACGGTCGGCGGCGGCGGCTTCGGGTGCGGGAGATGCCGGGCGTCGAGCTTGGCGTTGCCGGTCTTGAGCAGCTCGGCTGGCCTCGGCGGGCTTCGCTTGGAAATAGGCGAGCTGCTCGCGGTAGAGCCGCGTGGACGATCTCGCTGTTCGCGCGCGTCGGGCGCGCGGCTGAGGCAGCGGAGGAAAGCCCTGCTCGATCATCGCGGCGACGTCGCCTTTCGCGTCGCGGTGCAGCTTCTCGCCGAGCACGCGCGCGGCTTCCACGTATTGCGTGCCATTCAGGAGAATGAGCGCCTGCAGCGGCGAATCGGTGCGCTCGCGCTTGGCCGATGCAAACCGCGCGGCGCGGCGCATCGAAGGCGACCATCGCGGGCGGCGGGCCGGTGCGGCGCCAGTTCGTGTAAAGGCTGCGGCGATAGACGCCGTCGCCGCCGCTCGGCGCCGCGGGCTTGAAGGCCTCGCTCATTTCGTAGGGATTCACCGGCGCGCCGCCGAGCTTGTCGCTCGAGCAGGCCGGCGGCGGCGAGCGCGTTGTCGCGGATCATCTCGGCGCTGAGGCGGAAGCGCGGGCCGCGCGCGAGCCAGTTCGTTGTCGGGGTCGTCGGCCATCGTCTTCGCGTCGGCGATGCTGCGCTGGCGATAGGTGCGGCTCATCACGATCGTTTTCATGCAGCGCCTTCGTATCCCAGCCGCTCTGGATGAAGCGCCACGCGAGCCAGTCGAGCACCTCGGGATAAAGCGGGCGCGCGCCCTGGCTGCCAAAATCCTCCGAGGTCTTCACCAGCCCGCGGCCGAAGATGCTTTGCCAGAAACCGATTCACCAGCACGCGCGCGGTGAGCGGATGCTGCGGATCGGTGAGCCATTGCGCGAGGCCGAGCCGGTTCTTCGGCGCGCCTCGCGGGCAAGGGCGTCAGCGCACGCGGGCGTGCCCGCGCCGACCTCGTCGCGGCGCTGATCGTATTCGCCGCGGAAGAGCGACGAAGGCCTTCTTCGGCTGCGGCAGTTCGCGCATCACCATGATCTCCTTCACGCCTTCGGCGAACTTCGCCACCTCGCCGCGCGCGGTCTTCAGTGCGTCGAGTTGCTTCGCGTAATCGGCATCCGCGGTGGCGAGGATAGTATCGCTGCAGCTAGCTCTCGGATTCGGTGCCTGGCCGAGTCTTTGGTCAGCACGGCTCTCGCCGCGGCCTCGTCGCATCGTCGCGAGCGCTTCGAGCGGCGTCAGCTCGCGGCCGAAGACGCGGAATTCGTCGATCGCGCCGCCTTTGAATCCGCGGTCGCGGAAGCGCTCGCCGAGCGCGATGTTGTCGCCGCCGCCGCCGGTGATCTCCCTGGTCAGCGCGTCCTTGATCACGTCGACCGCCGCGGGCTCGCCGTTCACGTAGAGCCGCAGTCCCGCGGCGCGGCTGCTGCCGTCGGTGGTCACCGCCACGTGCGTCCATTCGTTCAGCGGCAGCTTCGCCTTGCGCGCGGATCGAGATCGCGTTGCCCGGCCAGAAATGGATGAGCGACCACTTCAGCTTCCCTTCTTCGATCAGCATCTCGTAGCCGCGGCTCGCCGCATCGGTCCAGGCGCGTCGAGCGATGGAAGACGACGGCGCGGTCTTTCACATCCGGCGTCTTCAGCCACAGCGAGACGCTGAACGGCTCGTATGCGCTGAAAGTTGCCGATCGGCAGATCGACCGCATCGTCGCCGGTGAATTCCACCGCGTTCCCTACCCGGCCCGGCACCAGCTTGTTCTCGCCCTTCAGCGTCGCGGGCTTGGTCGGCATCCATCCAGTTGGCGAGCTTTCCTTTTCCAGCGACTCGAAGCCAAAGCCGGCGATCTCGCCCAGGTATGGCCAGCGCCGCCGGGCGCGCGGCAAGCCACGCGGCGAAGGCCTCGCCCTTGGCTTCACGCAATGCAGCCAGCTTTTCTTCCGCCTCGCTAACATTCGCTTTGCAGCTCGGCCGAGCGTTGCCTTGGCTGGCGGCATCGGCGAGCGGATGCGTCGGCGTGGGCGGCGACGGCGTGAAGAACGAGTAGAGTCCCGCTTCGTCGATGTTTTGGAAGATCGAGAAGAACTGGTAGTACTCCTTCTGCGTGATCGGATCGAACTTGTGATCGTGGCAGCGCGCGCACTCGAAAGTGAGCCCGAGGAACGCCGTCGCGAACGTCTGCACGCGGTCGGCACACATACTCCACGCGATATTCCTCCTCGACGCTGCCGCCCTCGGTTTCCTGCTGGTGCAGGCGGTTGAACGCGGTCGCGAGAATCTGGTCGTCGGTGGGGTTCGGCAGCAGGTCGCCGGCGAGCTGCCAGGTGATGAATTTGTCGAACGGCAGGTTGTCGTTGAAGGCGCGGATCACCCAGTCGCGCCACGGCCAGACCTCGCGCTCGCGATCCACCTGGAAGCCGTAGCTGTCCGCGTAGCGCGAGATATCCAGCCAATCGACCGCCATGCGCTCGCCGTAGTGCGGCGACGCGAGCAGCCGATCCACCAGCCGCTCGTACGCGCCTGGCGCATGCGTCGTTCACGAAGGCGTCGACCTCCGCCGGCGTCGGCGGCAGTCCCGTGAGATCGAAGCTCACGCGGCGGATCAGCGTGTTGCGGTCCGCCTCCGGTTGCGGCTTCAGGCCGCGCGCGCGCGAGTCTCGGGCGCAACGAGCGCGTCGATGTCCGGCGCATCGTTCGGGCTGCAGCGGGATGAACGCCCAGTGCGCCTCGTATTCCGCGCCTTCCGCGATCCAGCGCTTGAGCGTCGCCACCTCGGCCGGCGTGAGATCCGGCAGCTTCGCCTTGGGCGGCGGCATGTGATCGGTCTTATCCGTGGCTCAGCAGCCGCGCGATCATCTCGCTCTCGTCCGGCTTGCCCGGGACGATCGCGCCTTCATCTCCACGCGCCTCGTCACGGACGTCGAGCCGCAGATCTGCTTCGCGCTTCTTCGGATCCGTGCCCGTGGCAGTGGAAACATTTGTCCGAGAGAATCGGGCGGATGTCGCGATTAAAGCGGAGCTTCTCCGCGGCGGAGGCGGTGTTCGCCCAGAACGCCATCATCAGGATGGGAAGAATTGGAGTCAGGTGAGGCATGCTAGGCGAGCAACGCTTTCACCACTTTGCCGTGGATGTCCGTGAGGCGGAAATCGCGGCCCTGGTATTGGTAGGTGAGCTTGGTGTGATTCGACGCCCAGCAGGTGCAGGATGGTGGCGTTCAGGTCGTGCACGTGCACGGGATCGCGGACGATGTTGTAGCAGTAGTCGTCCGTCTCGCCGTAGGTCTGGCCCGCCTTGATGCCGGCGCCGGCGAGCAGCACGGTGAAGCAGCGCGGATGATGATCGCGCCCGTAGTTAGTCTGCGGTGAGCGCGCCCTGGCGAATAGATGGTGCGCCCGAATTCGCCGCCCCAGACGATGAGCGTATCCTCGAGCAGGCCGCGCTGCTTCAGGTCCTTGATCAGCGCGGCGGTGGGCTGATCGGTGTCGCGGCACTGGCCTTTGATCGCATTCGGCAGGCCGCCGTGATGATCCCAGCCCATGTGGAAGAGCTGGATGAAACGCACGTCGCGCTCGGCCAGGCGCCGCGCGAGCAGGCAATTCGAGGCGTAGGTGCCGGGCGTCTTTACATCCGGGCCGTACATCTCGAGCACGTGCTGCGGGCTCCTTGGAAATGTCGGTCAGCTCGGGCACGCTGGCCTGCATGCGGAAGGCCATCTCGTACTGCGCGATGCGCGTCTGGATCTCGGGATCGCCGAGCACGTCGAAGCGCTGGCTGGTTCAGCGCGGCGAGCTCATCGAGCGTCTCGCGGCGCGTCTCGCGATCGACGCCCGGCGGATTCGAGAGATAAAGCACCGGGTCGCCGGTGTTGCGGAACTTCACGCCCTGGTGCTTCGACGGCAGAAAGCCGGAGCTCCAGAGGCGGTCGTAGAGCGGCTGATCGTCGCGCCGGCCGGTGCCGAACGAGGTGAGCACCACATACGCGGGCAGGTCCTTGTTCTCGCTGCCGAGTCCGTAGCCGACCCACGAGCCGATGCTCGGCCGGCCCGCGAGCTGCGAGCCGGTCTGCATGAAAGTGATCGCGGGATCGTGATTGATCGCCTCCGTGAACAGCGAGCGCACGATGCAGAAATCGTCGGCGATGCTGCGCCATATGCGGCATCAGCTCGCTCAGCCACGCGCCGCTCTTCCCGTGCTGCGCGAACTTGAACATCGACGGGCGCGACCGGAAATGTCTTCTGCCCCGAGGTCATCGTCGTGAGCCGCTGTCCCTGCCGGATCGACGCCGGCAGATCCTCGCCGCGCCGCGTCTGCCATCTGCGGCTTCGGATCGAACAGATCCATCTGCGACGGCGCGCCGGACTGGAAGAGATAGATGATCCGCTTCGCCTTCGGCGCGAAGTTCGGGAAACCGGGAAGCGCCTCCGCCGGCGCGGCAAGCGCGCCGCTCATGCAAAAGCGAGCCGAGCGCGGCGAGGCCGATGCCGCCCGCGGCGCGCTGCAGGAAGGTGCGGCGTGTGAGCGCACGGCGCTGCTCGGCGTTGAGCGAGAAGAAAGCGTGGTCGTTGCAGTTCATGGCGGCTATTCGCGGGTCACGACTTCGTCGAGATTGAGAAGCACGTTCGCGGTCAAAGTGTAGGCGGCCAGTTCGCCGGGTTCGGCGGTGCGCTTTGCCGGCGTCGCGCCGAGCGAGACCAGCTTCTTTGCGGCATTCGGTATCGCTGCTGGTATTTCGCGAGCCGCTTCGCGAGCCCGCCGGCGAGCACGCTCAGCTCGTCGGCGTTTGGCGTGCGCGCGGTGGCGCGCTTGAAGGCCCATGCGATGCGCTCCTCCGGCGTGGCGCCGCCTTGGGCGATCATCCGCTGCGGCGAGGACGCGCGCGGCTTCGACGAAAGTGACTTCGTTGAGCAACGAGAGCGCCTGGAGCGGCGTGTTGGTGCGCGAGCGTTTCACGGTGCAGATCTCGCGCGTGGGCGAATCGAACATCGTCATCGTCGGCGGCGATGCGGTGCGCTTCCAGATCGTGTAGAGCGAGCGGCGGTAGAGGCTCTCGCCGGTGTCGGCTTTGTAGCCGCGCAGGTCGCCGTACTTGCTCGTCTCGTCCCACACGCCCTCGGGCATGTAGGGGCGCACGCTGGGGCCGCCGAGCTTCTCCACGAGCAGCCCGCTGACGGCCAGCGCCTGGTCGCGGATGAGCTCGGCCGGCAGGCGGAAACGCGGGCCCGCGCGCGAGCAGGCGGTTCTCCGGATCGCGCTCCAGCAGCTCGCGGCGTGACGCTTCGACGACTGCCGGTACGTCGCGCTCATCACCATCGTTTTCTGCATCGCCTTCATGTCCCACTTCAGCCGCACAAACTCCGTGGCCAGCCAGTCGAGCAGCTCGGGATTGCTCGGCCACTCGGCCTGCGAGCCGAGGTTCTCGGTGGTCCGCACGAGGCCGATGCCGAAGAACTTTTCCCACGCGCGATTCACCCACACGCGCGCGGTGAGCGGATTCGCCGGCGAGACGATCCACTGCGCGAGGCCGAGGCGATTCATCGGCGCGCCTGCGGGCAGCGGCGGCAGCGCAGGCGGGCAGGCCGCGCTCCACCTTGTCGCCGGGCTTGTCGTACTCGCCGCGCTTCAGGATGAACGCTCGCGCGGCTGCGGCAGCTCGCGCATGACCATCACGTTCGGGATGCCGGCCTTGAAATCGTCGACCGCTTTCTTCGCGGCGTCCACCGCCGCCTCGGCGCGTTTCGCGGGGTTGTCGGTATTCTCGCGGTAAAAATTTCGCCAGCGCGCTGCGTTGCTGCGGCGGTGCGTTTCGCCGGCTCCGACTGCCAGCGCGGCCACGATTTCATCGGGAATTTTTCCGCCTTCCAGCTTCACGGCGGCGGGCGGCAGCGAAGTCGTGGCGAGCCGGAAGCGCCCGATGTTGTGATCGCGCGAACTCGACTCGTGCTTCAGCCGCACGATGATCGTGGCATCCGGCGGCACCGTCACCGGCGTGCCCGCGACGAACATCGCGTTGCGCGGCAGGCGCTTCGCCGGATCGTTGCCATCGATGGCCCAGCCTTTGCGCCCGCGCGCCGCAGCCTTCGCCTTGCGGCCGCGCATCGGCGTTCTTCCACGATCGAATTTCACCTCGTAGCCCTTCTGCTCGTAGTCGGCCTCCGCCTTCGTGAAATCGACCAGCAACTGCTCCGGCAGACTCGGCGCGGTGATCTCCGCCTCCACGCCGGTCAGCACGAAATTGCCATTGCCGTTGCGGCCGAGGCTTTTGTTCGGGAGCGACGCGTCCGGCAGCGCCTCGATGCGCAGGCCGCTGAAGGCGCCCGGCCGCGAGCGGCGCCGTGATCGTGTAGACGTCGTGCGCCGGATTCTTGCCGCCGGCGAGCCACGAGCCATCTTCGGCTGCCGGGTAAACGTCGGCGCCGCCCTCGCTCTTCACTTCGCCCGGCGCGAGCGGATGCCAGGCCTCGCCGAGGCGCCGCACCGTCTGCGCAGGAACTTCGGCTCCCACGCCTGCTGCAAGCGCCGGCAAGCTCGCTGCTGCGCGGCCTTGCGCTTCTCCTGCGCCGCGTTCACCGCCGCCTCCAGCTTTGCAATTTTCGCGTCCTCTTCGGGCGTCGGCAGCGCCAGCACGGGCCGGGAGTTTCCGCCGGTGCGCTTCGCGCCCGACGCCGCCGAAGTCGTCGAGCACGCCGGTCTCATCCACCGAATTGAAGAAGCGCGAAGAACTGGTAAAACTCCTTCTGCGTGATCGGATCGTACTTGTGATCGTGGCAGCGGCAGCAGTTGAAAGTGAGGCCGAGCCAGGTGAGGCCGGTGGTCTCCACGCGATCGATCACCGTCTCCGCAAACCACTCCTCCACGATGCGCCCGCCTTCGCCGTTGAGCCGGTGCATTGCGATGGAAGCCGGTGGCCACGATCTGGTCGCGCGTCGGCTTCGGCAGCAGGTCGCCCGCGAGTTGCTCGATGGTGAAGCGATCGAACGGCAGGTTGCGATTGAAGGCGTTGATCACCCATTCGCGCCACGGCCACATCTGCCGGCTGGTGTCGGTCTGGAAGCCGTTGCTGTCCGCGTAGCGCGCGAAATCGAGCCACTGCACCGCCATCCGCTCGCCGTAGCGCGGCGAGGCGAGCAGCCGGTCGACGACCTTCTCGTACGCGTTCGGCGCCGTGTCCGCGACAAACGCGTCGACCTCCTGCGGCGTCGGCGGGATGCCGGTCAGATCGAGCGCAACGCGCCGGATCAGCGTCGCCTTTTCGGCCTCGGGCGAGAGCTTCAGCCCTTCGCGCTCGAGGCGGGCCATGAGGAATTGATCGATCGCATTCCGCGCCTGCCCCGTGTGCGGATTCACGTGCGGCGGCTCGGTGCGCTTCGGCGCGATGAACGCCCAGTGCCCCTGGTACTCCGCGCCCTCGGCGATCCAGCGCTCGATGGTCGCGATCTGCGCGGGCGTGATGGTCTTGTGCAGCTTCGGCGGCGGCATCACGTCCTCGGGGTCGCTGGCGCGCAGGCGCTTCACCAGTTCGCTCTCCTCCGGCTTGCCCGGCACGATCGCGATCTCGCCCGATTCCGAGGGCTTCACCGCGGAGGCCCGCTCATCCAGGCGCAGCCCAGCCTTGCGCTTGGCTTCGTCCGGCCCGTGGCATTGGAAACAGGTATCCGAAAAGATGGGCCGGATCTCGCGATTGAATGAGACCTTCTCCGCGGGTGCGGCGCCCACGCTGTAGGTGGCGCAAAAGGCCACCGCCGCGAGGCATGCGGGCAGGATGCTCCAGTATGTGTGTGACGGAGGGATCATCGGGGCGCGAAATTTAGCATGGATTTCGCAAACGTCGCAGGGAACTTCGGCGATCCCGCCAACTCGCGGCTCATCGGGCGCCGGGCTTCGTGATACCCCGCAGCCATTCGCGCGCGCGGCCGCGCAGCTCGCAGGGGCGGAGCGCCCAGTCATCGGTGTGATTGCGAAAGGGGAAATTCGCGAAGGTGAAATCGCCCTGGACCCTGGTCGATTTGAGGTAGGCCTCCGTCTGCGTGGTGCCGCCTTCGTGGCTGATGAACTGCGGGCGGCGGCCGAGCCGGCGCAGCCGCACCATCGCCGCTTCGCGATCCGCGCCCTCATAAGGCCACGCACGCACACCGTCATAGTGCGAATGGCAGAGCATGCCGCACCACAGCTTCGCGATCTCGTCGTTGTGCAGGCCGATGAAATTGCACGCGATCGCTCCGCGCGAAAATCCGCAGAGGAGCACGCGGCGCGCATCGCCGCCGAGCTCCGCGCAGACCAACCGGACTGCGGCGAGGCAGTAGCGCACGGACTCCTCCACGTCGCCCCACCAGAGCGTGGCATTCGCGCGGCCGTCCGCCTGCACGAAGGGCATGCAGACCCAGATGTAATCGCGCCCGGCAGAGAGGCCGTAGCCGAGCTTCGAGCCCTCCACCGTGCCATCGCACACATCGCCGAATCGATTCTGGTATCCACCGTTGCCGGCGTACTCCACGATCACCGGCCAGCGCTGTTCCGCGCTCCAGTTTGCCGGCAGGTAGATCGTGTGATGGACCTCGGCGCCTTCCCAGCCTGGCGCGGTTTGGCGCACGCGCTTGCCCGCGGCGGGGCGGCCGTCTTCAACCGCGGGCACGGTGAGATCGGCGGGGATGGTGCTGATGTCCGGCAGCTCACCACTGGCCGTCACCGCCACAAAAAGCAGGGCGAAAATCTCAGCGCGCATGGGCAATGGCGATCAAGGGATGCGTGCGGCTCTCCAGCGGAAACCGGACCCGCCGCCCCTGCAGCGAGGCCTGGTAGACACCGCACACCATCTCCACAGCCTTCGCCGCATTCTGCCCGCTGCACACGGGCTCGCGGTTTTCACGGATGGCGGCGAGCCAATCGTTCACCACCGCCGCATTCGCCGCCTGCAGCGCCGCGGGCCCGCTGGGCAGCTTCATAGCCTGCAGCTCGGGCGGCACGATCCACGAGCGTGTGCGGCCAGCTCCATTCGACACGTAAATCGCCGGCGGCACGCCCGCCTGAATGAACGCCGCCCCTAGCGTTCCGATGAGCTCCACGCCCATCGGCCCAAGCTGCGTCTTAAGCGCGCCCTGGCTCACGAAGCTCCCTAACGCGCCCGACGAAAACGAGAACTGCGCGTGCACTTGGTCGCCGGCGACCGGGCCGACGTTATCCTTCGGCACCCGCGCATCCTTCGGGGAAATATCGCGCCCCTGTACCCGGACCCTCGCGGTGCACCATTCCGCTTCGCCGGCAAAGTGGCGCATAATGTCGAAGAGGTGCGTGCCGAGCACCATCATGTCTTCGCCGCCCGCGCGGGTGTCTTGTTTGCCCCACGCCCGCATCTCGAGCAGCGCGCCGAAGCGCGCGGCAAAGGCGCCCTTCAGCCAGGCGATGTTCGGCTGCAGCCGCATTTGGTGGGCGATGGCGATCTTCAGGTTGCGCCGGCTCGCCTCGGCCAGAATGTCATCCGCTTCCGCGGGCGCGGTCGTGAACGGCTTCTCGCCGTAAACGTGCGCGCCAGCCTGCAGGCACGCGAGCATCATGGCGTGGTGCTGATCCGCATGGCGCGTGGCCACCACCGTGAGCTGCGGCCGCTCCTTCGCGAGCATTTCGCGGTAGTCGGCATAGCGCGCGGTGAGCTTCAGCCGCTCGCCCGCTTTCGCGAGCCCGGCGGGATCGGCATCGGCCACGGCCACCAATTCCACTCCCGGAAGGCCCTGCAATGCCGCATCGTGCGCGTGTCCGTAATCGCCGCGGCCCGTGTGGCCGATCACCACGGCGCGCAGCGGCGGCTCGGCGGCGCGCAGGCGCGGAGCGGCACAGGCGGCGAGCGCGGCGGCACGGAGGAAACTGCGGCGGTTCATCGGGAAGACTACGATTATGAGGTCAACCCGCGCTTTACCACGCACTTAGCCTCGCTAGATTCCACCCCCTCCCTTTTCCCGCCATGCTCACCAGCGCCCAGATCCGCCAGTCGTTCCTCGATTTCTTCCGCGAGAAGCAGCACACCATCGTGCCGTCCTCCTCGCTCATGCCGGACTCGCCGAACCTGCTCTTCACGAACGCGGGCATGAACCAGTTCGTGCCCATCTTCCTCGGCGAAACGAAGCCGACGTGAGCAAATGGGCTGGCGCCATTCCGGGCCGCGACACCCGCGCGGCGGACACGCAGAAATGCATCCGCGCCGGCGGCAAGCACAACGACCTCGATGACGTCGGCCTCGACACCTATCACCACACGTTCTTCGAGATGCTGGGGAACTGGTCGCTTCGGCGATTACTTCAAGAAGGAAGCCATCGACGTGGGCGTGGGAACTGGTCGTCGAGCGCTGGAAATTTCCCGCCGCAGCGCGCTCTACGCCACGATCTATCAGCCCGACACAAGCAAGGGCGACCCGGCCGAGCGCGACCAGGAAGCCTGGGACTTCTGGGCGGAGAAATTCCGCGCCGTCGGGCTCGATCCCGCCGTCCACATCGTCAACGGCAACAAGAAGGACAACTTCTGGATGATGGGCGAGACCGGCCCGTGCGGCCCGTGCACCGAGCTGCACGTCGATCTCACGCCCGCCGGCGACACCGGCGGCCGCGCTCGTCAACAAAGGCACGCGCCGAGTGCATCGAGATCTGGAACCTCGTCTTCATCCAGTTCAACGCGAACCCCGACGGCACCTTCTCGCCGCTGCCCGCGCAGCACGTCGATACCGGCATGGGCTTCGAGCGCGTCAGCTCGATCATCCAGGGCACGAAAGACTTCACCGACTTCGCCAACGCGAAGATCTCCAACTACGAGACCGACATCTTCCGCCCGATCTTCGACGAGCTCGAGAAGCTGAGCGGCAACCGCTACGGCAGCACCCTCCCGCAGCCGAACGCGCAAGGCCAGGTCATCCCCGAGAGCGAGCAGGAGAAAATCGACGTCGCCTTCCGCGTCATCGCCGACCACATCCGCACGCTCAGCTTCGCCATCGCCGACGGCATCCAGCCCGGCAACACCGACCGCAACTACGTCCTCCGCCGCATCCTCCGCCGCGCCGTCCGCTACGGCCGCACGCTCGGTTTCCACGAGCCGTTCTTCTACAAGCTCGTGGACGTGCTCGCACGCACGAATGGGCGATGTCTTCCCCGAAATCCGCGCGAAGCAGAAAGCACGTGGAGGAAGTGCTGAAGCGCGAGGAGGAGGCGTTTAATAAGACGCTGGATAAGGGAATCGCGTTGTTTGAGGCCGAAGTCTCACGCTTGGTAGGAGCACGCGACCCGCGTGCCTTGGGGAGCGCGACCGCCCCGGTCGCCATGCCGGGCGCCTCGCCCGGCACACCGCAAACGAAGGACGCCGACTCCACAAGCGATCGCGACAACCGGGCCACCGACTACTACCGCCGCCGATTGCCGCATTTCGAGCGCGCTTGGGCAAAATACATGGTCACCTTCAGCACCGATCAGCGCCGCGTCCTCGCGCCCGCTGAACGCGACATCGTGCTCGAAACCATTCTTCACGACCACGGTAAAAAGTACGAGCTGTACGCTGCCTGCGTGATGCCAGATCATGTCCACATCCTCCTTGAGCCCGCAGTCAAAGAGCGTGATGACGAGGCTAATCCGACGTTCCATCCACTCCCGGAGATTCTCGCGACGCTGAAAAGCGTGTCGGCCCATCGCATCAACAAATCATTCGATCGAAAGGGTCAGAAGTTATGGGGCAATGAGTCGTACGATCGGCTAATTCGCAGCGAGCAGGACTTGGAAGAGAAGTTTCTGTACATCTGCAACAACCCTCGAAACGAGAATCTGACGGGCCCGGACGAGAACTATCAGTGGCTTTGGTATCCTGGCGTGCCAACGTCTGAAGACCATCGCAATGCGGAAACGTGTTCGGCGGGGAGCGCGACCGCCCCGGTCGCAGTGCCGGGCGCCTCGCCCGGCACACCGCATAGGACAGGCGCCCCTCTCGCGAATGATCCCGTTTCGACGCGCGATGTGTCCGGCGAGGCGCCGGCCACGGCGGGCGGGGCGCCCGCGCTACCCAAGGCCCACCAAGCGGCTGCCACCATCTCCGCGGCTTTTGCGTTTCGGCTTTACGATGAGCAGGGCTTTCCTCTCGATCTCACTGAGCTCATGGCGCGCGAGCGCGGTTTTCGCGTCGACACCGCGGGCTTTGGGAAACTGATGGACGAGCAGCGCGCTCGCGCTCGCGCGGCGCAGAAGAAGCAGGTGATCGAGCTTTCTGAAATCGAAACGAAGGAGCCGACGCATTTCCTGGGGTACGATCACGATCACATCGGGGCGGACGTGACGGAGGTGCTGAATGTGAAGGGGCGGACGGTGGTGATTTTGAATAATTCCGTTTGTTATGCGGAGATGGGCGGGCAGGTGGGCGATACGGGCGAGATGACGGGCGCAGGGCGGCTCTGGCGCATTGCGAATACGCAGAAATCCGGGCCGACGTGGCTGCATTTTTTGGAGGAGAGCGATGCCCCGGCGGTGGGCGACCATGTGACGGTGCAGCTCGACCGGGCGCGGCGGGCGGCCATTCAGCGGCATCATTCGGTGACGCACTTGCTGCATTGGGCGCTGCACGAGGTGGTGTCGCATGAGGCGACGCAGAAAGGCTCTTTCGTGGGGCCGGAGAAGCTCACGTTCGATTTCAACTCCCCTGCCCTTTCACCCGCGCAGGTGCGCGACGTGGAGCAGCTTGTGAACGAGCGCATTTTGGAAAACGCGCCGGTGTATTGGACCGAGATGCCATACAGCGAGGTGAAGGGCCGGCCGGAGGTGCTGCAGTTCTTCGGTGACAAGTATGGGGAGCGCGTGCGGGTGGTGCAGATCGGCGGCGAGGCCGGGGCGCTGAATGGCTACTCGATGGAGCTTTGCGGCGGCACGCACGCACGGCACACCGGCGAGATCGGCCTGTTTCGCATCGCGGCGGAGAGCGCGATCGCGGCGGGCGTGCGGCGCATCGAGGCGGTCGCGGGACTTCCGGCCTATGCTTCCGGCGTGAGCGATGCCGAGCGGTTGCGGCAGCTCGCCGCCAGGCTCGGCGCGCCGCTCGGCGAGCTCGAGAAGAAGCTCGAGGCGATGCTCGGGCAGCAAAAGGAGCTGGAGAAACAGCTCGAGAGTCTCCGCAAGAAACAGGCTACGGCCGCGGCGGGACAGCTTTTGCATCAGGCTGTGGAGATCGGCGGAACGCCTACGATCATCGAGGCGATCGAAGGCGCGGGCGGGGATGAGCTGCAGACGATTGCGGATGCGCTGAAGGGCCTCACGTTCCGAGGCGTGGTGTTCCTCGCCGGGGTGCAGCCGGGACAGGTCGCGTTGGTGGCGAGCGTGTCGCCGGATTATACTGTCAAATATCAGGCTGGAAAACTCATCCAGCTCGCCGCGCCGATGGTCGGCGGCAAGGGCGGTGGCCGGCCCGACAGCGCGCGCGGCGCGGGGAAGGACACGAGCAAAGTCGGCGAAGCACTCGGCAAAGTGCGCGCGGTGATTACGGGGGAGTAGGACCCTCGTTATTCCGAGAGCAGCATCTTCAGGTCATCCAGCGTGAGGGCGCGCGCGAAGGCTTCTTCACCGAGGATGTCCTCGGCGAGCGCGCGCTTTTGCTTTTGCAGGGCGCGGATTTTTTCCTCGATGCTCTCTTTGATGATCAGGCGGTAGGCGAAGACGGTGCTGGTCTGGCCGATGCGGTGAGTGCGGTCGATGGCCTGATTTTCCACGGCGGGATTCCACCAGGGGTCGTAAAGGACGACGTAGGAGGCGGCGGTGAGGTTCAGGCCGAAGCCGCTGGCTTTAAGCGAGAGGAGGAAAACGGCGGCACCAGGGGTTTCTTGGAAAGTGCGGATCAGGTCGCCGCGGTCTTCGGTCTGGCCGGTGAGGACGAAATGGGGCCACTCGCGCGCGGCGATGGCCTTCTGCAGAATCTCGATCACGCCGACGAATTGCGAGAAGACCAGCACCTTGTGGCCTTCCTCGATGAGCGGCTCGAGCAGCTCCAGCAGCGCTTCCAACTTCGCGCTCGGCTTGTCGATCGACTCCGCTTCGACCAAGCCGGGGTGGCAGCAAATCTGCCGAAGACGCAGCAACGAGGTGAGGATGTGGAAGCGCGCGCCGTCGAGTTCCTTGGCGGTTTTGAGCTTGAGCAGCTCCTGGCGCGCGCGCTTCAGCTCGGCGCGATAGAGAGTCTGCTGGCGGCCTTCCATTTCGCAGAGCAGCTCTTCCTCGACACGCGCGGGGAGGTCGCGGGCGACCTGTCCTTTGGTTCGCCGAATGACGAAGGGACGGGTGCGCGCGGCCAGCCGGCGGCGGGCGAGCGGATCGTCTTTTTGATCGTAGGTGCGGGCGAAGCGCGCGCGCGGGCCGAGCACGCCGGGCATGGTGAAGGCCATGATGCTCCACAAATCGAGCAGCCGGTTTTCGATCGGGGTGCCGGTGAGCGCGAGCCGCTGGCCGGCGTCCAGGGCGCACGCGGCGCGGGTGGTTTGCGAATCGGGATTCTTGATCGCCTGCGCTTCATCGAGGATCACGGCGAGCCATTTGACGCGGGTCAACTCGTCCTCCATCAGGCGGAGCTGCGTGTAATTCAGCACGAGCAGATCGTGCTCGCGCGCGGCGGTCGCGATGTCGCCGGTGGTGCCGCGGCTCCACATCTTCACTTTCAAATGCGGCGCGAACCGCGCGGACTCGGCGCCCCAATTATCCATCACGGACTTCGGGCAGACCACGAGCGACGGGCCCGCTTCCGCGCCGCGCTGCGCGCGCAGCCAGGTGAGCCAGGTCAGCGTCTGCACCGTTTTGCCCAAGCCCATGTCATCCGCCAGCAAGCCGCCAAAGCTGTTCGTGGTGAGATACGCCAGGAAATGAAATCCCTCGATCTGATAGGGCCGCAGCTCGGCGGTAATCTCCGGCGGCGTGGCCGGCGCGACGCGCGCTTTCAGCTCATTGGTGCGCAGGCGCAGCTCTTCGACGCGGTCGGCCGGCAGCAAGCGGTTTGCGCCGGCTTGGGAAAGTTGCAGAGCATGGAGGCGCTGCTTTTCGCCACCGGCCAGATCGCGCGGGCTCAGGCCGAGATCGGCCAGGCTGCGGTCTTCCTCCTCGGTGAGTTGCACGGTCAGGCGCTGCCAGCCTTTTTTGCCCAGGCGGACCCAGCCACCGCGCGCTCCGAGCAGCGCCTGCAGCTCCTCCGGCGTGAGCTCGATCTCCGGCAGGTCGAGCTCCACCGAGAGATCGAACCAATCGACGCCGGCGGGCTCCACATCCAGCCGCACGCGCGCGGCGAGCGGATTATCGCGCAGGCTGGCCAGCAAGGGATCGAGCCGCAGCTCAATGCCCTCCGGCAGGCTGGCGAGCCATTCGCCGAATTCCTCCGGGAACTTCTTCGTGACGCGCCGCTCCCAATGATTTGAGTAGGAGCTCCAGGAAGCGTGGCTGGTAGAGGCGAGCTCCGCCGCGGCCTGCAATTGATCGCGCACCAAGGTGACGATGGTCCCGTTGGTGGACGCCGTCGTAAGAGAGCCAAGGGTCTCGGGCCTCCAGCCGTCCGGGGTGAGGCTCTCGCGCGGCGCGGCATCGCCCCAGTCGGCCAGGAACTGCAACTGCAGGTACTCATCCTCCTTCCGGTAATAGGAGGTGGCCAGCCGCGCCTCGACGATCAGCCTGGCGCGCCGCCGCTCGACCCGCGCCGCGAGCCGCGCCGGCAGCGGGATGGCGGCCGCTTCCAGCAACGCCACACCCGCCGCGGACTCGAGCGCGGGCGCGGGGATCTCGACGCTGGGCAAAAGAGGCAGCTTCAAACGCCCGAGCGGCGCCGCCTCGAACACCGCATCGTGCGTGAGGTAAAGGGCGGGCGGCCCATTCAGGAAAAGGAGGGCGGGCGGCGGCGGTGTCCCGTCGGGCAGCACGAGCGAAAATCGATACGAATCCATCTCCGATGCCGCGGACTGGGCGATCCAGTGCAAGGGCGTTTCCGCGCGGTGGAGCGGCTGATCGTTGGCGCCGGCGAGGTAGGACGCAAAGAAGGGATTTCCGAGCAGGGCCACCAAGGCTTTGTGCGAACGCGGATCCTTGTAGGGGAGCTCGGGGTGCACCGTTTCATTCAGCCGGAAGGCGGTGAAGAGCGCGTTCGCCTCGGTCGTTAGATTCGCGCCACCGTACGAATGGCTGCGTTTCAGCGTGTCGAAACGTTTCTGATTCAGGGGCGCCCAGTCCTTTTGTCCCTGCCGCGCCAGGAGCACGGCCACCTTGGGCTCGAACATCACGCGCAGCTCCATGGGCGGCTCGCCGAACTGCGTATCGCCGTGCAGGCTCTGCTGCAGATTTTCCTGCCAGTGATGGACTTGCTCGCGCCATTTCCACGGGCCCACGAGCGCCTGCACCGCGTCGGCGGGGGTGATCTGGTCGAGGAACTCTGGCACCGGCTTCCCCGTTTTGCGGAGGTGGTGGGCCACGTAGAGCCAGGTCTCCCACGGATCCGCCGGGGGCGCCGGCCAGAGCACGTGCTGGTGCCAGCTCCAGCCCATGGGCGGGCCGTAAAATTCCGCCACCGCGCTCTCCGGCGCCTTTGCCTGGTTGCGATAATTCAGGTGAAGGTCCGCGATCAGCTTCACGTATTTGTTTTCGCCGGAGGCAATCGGCCGGCCAAGCTTGCTCTCGATCATGGCCTCGGCTGAAGAAGGCTGCGGCGGCGCTTTGGCCTGCTTTACCGCAGGCGCGGGCGCTTTTGCCGCCCCTGGCTTCACCACCTTCGCCTTCTTCGCCGCGGGCGCTTTCCTCGTCGCGCCGACCGGCCGAAAGTCGTCCTCGTCCTCGTCCTCGAAGGTCTCCACCTCCTCGATCCGCGCGCCGTTGGCGATCAGCGCCCGCATCGCGGCGTAGCAATGCTTGCACTCGAACTCCACCGGACAAGTGCAATCGCCATCCCAAATCTCTTCGTCCGCCTCGTCGTCCAACCAGACCCGCGCCTCGTAAGTTTGAGAGCCCAGCACGAAGGTCTCAAACCGCTTGGGATTGGAGCTCCAGCACACCAACTCCCCCACCCGTTCCGCCCGGAAAAGCGCTTCGCCCTTGCGCCGCGCATTTGCCGGAAACTCCGCCAGGAATCGCTCGGCCGCTTTGCGTTGCGCTGGGGTCAAAATCACATCCGGCATGGGGGCGGAACGGTGTCGGCGCGGGAGCAATAATTCAAGCCGCACGCGCGGGATTCCTTCCCGCAGAACACCCCCTCCGTCCGAAACGGAGTTTCGGTCCTCAAGGCGTGCCCAAACGGGAGTTTGGGCACGAGAGGTGAGAGCGGTGGAGGGATGAGAGGTGTGATTGCGCGCGCTGCGGAAAATGTGGCGCATTCTGAAACTGAAAAGTTCCGGTTTGTGCGTCATTTCGGGAGCCGGGGCGGAATGTGGCGCATTCTGAAACTGAAAAGTTTCAGTTTGTGCGTCATTTTGGGAGGGAGGGACGGAGGCGGCAGATTTTGAAAGGGGGAAGTTTCATTTTCAACGCTGGACGGTGCGCCAGAAGTCGGGGCCGGGGTTGTGGTCTTCGGGGGTGCCGGCGCCGAGCGAAATGCGGTGGCGGCGCTGGAGTTCGAGCATATGGGCGAGGGTGATCTCGCCGGAAAAGTTCATTTGGGTGTGGTCGAAGGGCTCCGCGGGTTCGGCGGGAGGCGGGGACTTGGCGGCGTGGCGACCGTACTCGTGGGGGAAGGTGCGCTCAAGCAGGGCCATGGAGGCGCGCCAGTCGTGGAGCCCCGTGGGAGTTTCGGCGGTTTCGACTTCCCCGAGGCGTTTGGCCATGTATTCGGTGCGGGCGGCTTCGAGGAATTCGACGAGATCGGGATTGGCCTTTTTCCAGCGGTGGATGACGGTGCGGCTGACGCCGCAGAGGAGGGCGGCGCGGGTATCGGCAAAGCCGTAGCGGCGGATTTTTTCGTACATGTCGCGGGCAAGCTCGGGAGTGAGCTCGACAGGGGCCGGGGGGATGGGCGGGAGGGGGCGGGCAGGCGCCGGCTCGGGTTCGGAATCGGAAGAAGAAGAGAGTGGGAGTGGAGGAGGCTGGGTGGGAGAGGGTGAATGGGAGGTCTGCGGGGGCGGGATTGGCTCTGGGGACTCGCTGGACTGATCAACCGGATGGGACTGAGTGGAGCGAGGGGTGGCGAGGGCGCCGATGATGGAGAGGGCGAAGGAGGTGGAGCCGGCAGGCTGGGCGCGATGATTTTGCTCGAAGGCGGCACGGGCGGCGCGGAGGTGCTCGCGGAGCTCGAAGTGCTGGCGGTGCCAACGGTGAAGGGTCTGCGGATGAACGCCGGCCTGCATGGCGGCGCGGGCATCGGAGAGGCCGTGGTCGCGGATGGCGGCGCAGATGCGCTCGACGGTTTCGGGAGAATACCTGGCGCGTAGCGGCAGGACGAGACCCGGGGTGGAAGTGACAGTTACGGTGCTGGTGGTGGTGGCCGGGGCTCCCAGCTGCGAGATAATCGAATCCATGATGGGGCCGAGAGTATCAGGAGTCGAGCACTTTCCCAATCTCGATTGAGCACTTTTTTATATTTCTATTTTGCGTTGAGCTTGGAGTGGTTCAAGAATTTCTCCATGCGCGCGACGCTGGACGGGACGCAAGCGGGATGCATCATGCCCAGCGACAAACCTCTTGCGCTTTCCGTTTTCACCGGAGCAGGTGGGCTGGATTTGGGGCTCGAGGCCGCCGGCTTTCAGCACTTGGGCGTCATTGAGCGTTGTACGGTGTGCCGGGGAACGTTGCGCAGCAATCGCCCGAGGTGGCCGTTGTTGCCCTGGCACGAAGTTCAAGACGCGGCAGAGTATTGCGGGCCAGAGGCCCTCGGGCTGAAGCCGGGTGAACTCGATGTCCTGGCGGGCGCGCCGCCTTGCCAGCCATTCTCGATGGCCGCGCAGTGGACCCGGAAAGGCCGCCAAGGATTGGAAGATCCCCGAGCCGATGCGGTAAAAGCGTTCCTGCGTTTGGGAGCGCGACTTTTGCCCAGGGCCATCCTGATGGAGAATGTCCCTTCTTTCTGGACGGCGAAGCACGGAGCGCGTGATCTGATTGGAAAGTTTTTCAATACGTTGAAGGCCGAGAGCGGTGTGTCGTATCAGCTTTCGGTGCGGATTCTGAATGCCGCAGACTACGGCGTTCCACAGATTCGGCGACGAGCGATCCTGGTGGCGATGCGAGGGGAACTAGAATTCGAATGGCCGGCCGCCGATTACGCGAGGACACCGATGACGGCTTGGGATGCATTGAGCTCGATCAGCCCGGCCCAGCTGCCAAGCAGCGCCGGAAAATGGGCGAAGTTGCTTCCTTCAATCCCGGAAGGGCAAAACTATCTTTGGCATACTGCACGCGGGGAGGGACAAAGTTTGTTCGGCTACCGGACTCGGTTTTGGTCCTTTCTGCTGAAGCTCGCCAAGGAAAAGCCTGCCTGGACGCTCGCCGCGCAGCCGGGCCCAAGCACCGGGCCATTTCATTGGGACAATCGACCCCTCGCCGTAGAGGAACTACTAGCATTGCAGACATTTCCACGCGATTGGCGTTTAACCGGGACACATCGCGACCAATTGCGGCTTGCGGGAAATGCCACGCCGCCCCTCCTAGCCGAGTGCCTCGGAAGGTCGCTGGCGAAAAGTCTAAAAGGGACACCGATCCCAACGGAGCGGGTATTCCTGCCATGCCGCGCAGCGACGATGCCACCGCCGGAGAAGATCAGGCCGGTTCCGCCGGAATTTCAGATATTAGTCCGTGATCACGCACCGCACGCGGGGACTGGAATGGGACCGAACCCGCGGGCAGCCGGAACGGGAACGGGAACGGAAAAAGCCGCGTAGCCTTATGGAGATTCAGAGCATCGATTATCGGAAGCTGGTTTTCGATCCCGCAAATCCGCGGTTGCCGGAGAATCTCCATGGAGCCGACGCGGCCGAGCTGGCTAAATACTACTACGATCATGGCGTGGTGAGCGATTTGGTGGACTCAATGGCCGAGAATGGCTTCTTTCCGCATGAGCCGATGATCGTGATGCCGCAAGCTGGCGACATCTATAAGGTGGTGGAGGGGAATCGCCGACTAACCGCCTTATGCATCATTCATCAGCGGGAAGAGGCGTTGGATCTGCCAAAAGCAGAGCGCGAATTCGCGCCAGCAATGCTTGAGCGGCTGAGGAGGGTGCCTTGCCTAGTGTCGGAAGATCTCGAGGCGATTCACCGGTATATCGGTTTCCGGCATATCAGTGGCCCGCTAACTTGGGAGCCGGAAGCGAAGGCACGGTTTCTCGTGCAGGAGGTGGAAACGGCGATCGGCAAGCGGGTAACGAATCCATTTGCGCACGTCGCGCGCGCGGTAGGCAGCCGGGCGGCATCGGTCCGTGAAGCTTACGCGGCCATATTCCTATTGAGACTGATCAGAGATGAACAGGGATTCGATGTAGCGCAGGTTCAATCGAGCCGATTTGGGGTATGGCTTCGTGTGCTCTCGAGCCCGGAGGTGAGAAAGTACATCGGGATCGAGTGGGCAACAGATTTTGCCGAACTCAAGGCGAACCTGGCGAAAGCGAATCTCGCCGCGCTGAGCGAAGTCTTAAGCGACTTAAAGGCGGGCAAGGGCGAAATAGCCGTACTGAACGACTCGCGAGATGCGACCAACTACGGGCGCGTGCTCATGAACGCGGCAGCGCGACAGGTACTGCGCTCCACCGGCGATCTCGGAGCCGCGATGACGATCACCGACCGTGAAAGCTTGCCCGAGCGTCTGCATGCAGAGAGCCGAAGAATCGACGCCCTGGCCACGGAGGTAAAGAATGCAACTTATTCGGCGGAGTTGGAAGAAGCGGCGAAGCGGCTGGCCGTGGCAGCGGCAACACTTTTCAAGTTATCCAAGCGAGACGAATTGGATGAGTTGACCTTGGGCTAACTGGCGATGGCTTCGTTCGATCTAGAGATTCATGGCTCGGAGATGCGCGCATCGTGTCTGGCCGATTTGCTCGAGCTCCAGACAGTGAGAGGGAGGGCGATGTCTGAGGAGGATTTGGCGGACTTCATCCGGGATCGAATGTGGGTGCGCTTGCTGGAGGAGCGATGGCAGGGGCCGGGAGTGGAGCTGGACGAAACAACAAATCTCCAGGATCGCAGCCGGTCTCGCGCGGCGGCGGTGATCGGGGTGATCGAACAACGCCAGCATTTACTGGAGGATCTTTATCCTTTCGCGCTCACCGGTGGTCGCCGGCTGCAACAGGTGAATGAAGGTGCTGCTTACTTATGGCACCTGTATATTTCGATGGCACACGGGCTGCAAATCAACGGAGTGCCGACTCCGACCATGGAGTTCGAGCGAAGTGTGGCGGCCCGGCTGGAGGCGGCCGGAATTCCGGCCGCAAGCGTCGGGACCGCTGTGGGGATGCCGAGTTTTGGCGAGAAGGTGGATGCGCTCGCACGAAACTTTCGGGGCTTGGTTCCGACCCTGGACGACGTGATCATCTCCCAGTTTCAGAAGGACGGAGGTATCGACACATTTGGTATGTTTAGATGCGGGGCAGATCGACGTGCGGCACAATGGGCATTTATCGGGCAGTCCACAGTGGGCCGATCGGATGATTGGCATCGGAAGATCCACGAACCAAAGCCAAAGTTTTGGTCGAAGGTGTTTGGAGAGAGGCTCTTGCCGATGCCTTTTTTTGCCACCCCACATCATATTGCCGAACCGTACTTCTCTAAATTGGCACAGGATTATGAGGATCGTTGTCTTCTGAACCGCGTGCGCCTGACGTACTGGACGAGAGGCGTGCCGGACTCCTTTGTGGATTATCGCGATGCTTTATTGAACCTGCAACTGGAGTGAGACACCCCGCGATAGCGCCGAGAGGACCTGCGAGGATCATCTCTCACTCCCCTGCGAAGGTTCCCACATACAAAGGGCTGAAAGCGGCCGATGAACGAGCCCAACGAGCTGCGCGAGCCAGCAGCCGGAAGACCGACACGCGATGCGAGGTCTTGCTGCGACGGGAGCTCTGGCAGAGGGGAATGCGGTATCGATTGGCTGCACGAAGTTTGCCGGGGCGACCGGATCTCGTCTTCTCCACGGCCAAAGTAGCCGTGTTTTGCGACGGCGACTTTTGGCACGGCCGCGCACTGGCAGCGAGAGTGAAGCGATTGAAGAAAGGTCATAATGCCAAGTATTGGGTCGCTAAGATCCTCGCGAATTGTGCGCGAGACAAACGGGTCACGGCCGAGCTTACGGTGGCTGGCTGGAAGGTGATCCGATGTTGGGAATCGGATATTTTGCGCGATGCCGCCGGGGTTGCTGAGGTGGTGATAGCAGCGGTATCGAGTGCGCGCGATCGCCGTGCATCGGAGGCATAGGAGTGAGTGGACCGCGAAAGGGCACCGGGGTGCGGAAGGAAATTGGGCGCTGCGCGCTGAGTGACGACGGCGACAGGAATGTCGCCGCTCCTTGGGTGGCTGCCGCACGCGGCTGCGCTCCGCCTGCCGCCTGCGCCCGCGCCGGAAGTTGGAGGCGGCACGCCCTCGCTTGAAGCTTGGGGAGAGGCGCCTCTACACCGCGGGGGGGAACCGCTGTCGCTAGGAATCTGGACCCACTTACGAGCGTAGCTGGAAGCCTGCACCACAAGAGGTGCGCGTGCTAGCCGGCGCCGCGGGAGAGCCACTGGGTGAGGAGCCAGTGGCACCAGAGGAAGAGGCGCTCGTCGGATTGGTCGGCGAGGTGGGCGCGGAGTTTTCGGGTGGCGAATTTTGGGCGGAGGCCGTCGATTTTCGTTGGGGGGAAGGTGAAGCGGCCCTCGCGGAGCCAGCGGCCGATGGGCATGCCGAAGCCTTTCTTCTGGCGGTGGACGATTTCGCGTCGGGAGGAGCGGCTCGAGGGCCTTTTTCAGGATCCACTTGGTTTCGCCGCTCGTGGAGCTTGAGCTGCCAGGGGATGCGGCGGGCGAGGTCGGCCACCTCGATGTCGAGGAAGGGCGAGCGGGCTTCGAGGGAGCACATCATCGAGGCGCGGTCGACTTTGGCGAGGATGCCGTCCTGGAGGTAGAGGTTCGGTCCAGAATTGCAGGGCGCGATCGACGAGGTTGCGGCTGGGCGCAGCGGTCCCAGGCGTCGATGGCTTCGCTAGTAGATTTCCTCGAGCGTCGGCGGGCTCGCGCGAAGAGCTGCGGCAGCTCGCGCGGCTCGAGGGCGCCCATCCAGACGGCGATTCCAGAGCGGCGGCGGGTAGCTGAGGCCCATGAGGGTGCGCTTCACCTTGAAATCGAAGCGAGGTTGGCGTGGCTCACCGGCAGGCGGCTGGCGAGCAGCCGGATGGCGGCGTGGACGCGGCCGCGGGATCGAGCTGCGCGTATAGCTCGGCTGCGGCCAGCGCGCGGAAGGGATCGTAGCCGGCGAAGAGTTCGTCGCCGCCATCGCCGCCGAGCGCGACGGTGACGTGCTGGCGGGTGAAGCGGGAGAGCAGATAGGTCGGGAGCAGCGAGCCGTCGCCGAGCGGCTCATCGAGGCGCGACGATGATCTCGGGGAGGAGCGCGACGGATTTGTCGAGATCGAGGATTTCTTCGCGGTGATTGGTGCCGAGCGCGCTCGGCGACGAGTGCGGGCATGGGCGCTTTCGTCGAAGCTCGGCTCGTTGAAGCCGATGGCGAAGGTGTTGCAGCTGCGCCGGCGGGGACGTGCCTCGCGGCGAGCGCGGCGATGGCGGAGGAATCGATGCCGCCGCTGAGGAAGACGCCGAGCGGCACGTCGGACATCAGGCGGCGCTGCACGGCGCGCTCGAGGGTCGTCGCGGAGTTCTTCGCACCATTGCATCGACCAGCGGCTCGCGCTCGCGCCAGACGGCCTGTCTTCGCAGAGGCGCGCGAGCTTGGCGATCGGGCTCCAGCTCGAACGCCCAGTAGCGGCTCACGTCTTCAGCTCGCCGCTCGACGAGATCGCAGGTGAACGAGTGCCCGCCGGGCAGCTTCCAGACGCGCTCGTAGATGCGAGCGCGGCGCGGGGATGTAGCAGTAGGCGAAGTATTTCTTGAGCGAGAGCGCGCGAGAGGTCGCGCGGGCAGCGCGGGTGCTGCGAGCGAGCGCGGGGAGCTCGCTGGCGAAGCCGAACGTGCCGCCTTCGTGAAAGTAATAGAGCGGCTTTTTGCCGAAGCGGTCGCGCGAGGCCGAAGAGCCGGCGCCGCGCGCGATCGTAGATGACGAAGGCCCACATGCCATTGAGCCGCTCGACGAAGGCGTCGCCCCATTCGCGATAGGCGTGCAGCAGCACCTCGGTATCGCGAGTGGTCGGTCTGAAGAACTGGCAGCCGCGCGCCTTCAGCTCCGCGCGCAGCTCGGCGTGGTTGTAGATCTCGCCGTTGAAGACGACGCCGAGCTGCGCCATCGGCGGTCCACATCGGCTGCGCGCCGCCGGCGAGATCGACGATGGAGAGGCGGCGATGGCCGAGGAAGACGCCGGCGGCTTTCATCGCACCAATGGCCCTCGGCATCCGGCCCGCGATGCGCGATGGCGTCGGTCATGCGCTGCGAGGATTCGCGCGATCGCCGTGGCCGACGAAGCCGGCTATCCCGCACATGGCCGGCAGGTTCATCGGTCGACGCCATCGGCAGGCAGCACCGTGACCTGGCCGCGTGCCGGTCGATCTTCGGCTGGACGCTCGGACTTCGGCAGCTCGAGGTTGCGCGTGGCGCGCACCAGGTAGACCGCTTTGCCCTGGGATCTCGTAGAAGGTGCGCATGATCATCTCGGCGAGCAGGCCCATGAGGACGCACATGCAGCGCCGGTCACGCGCGGTCAGCGACGCACATGAGCGGCAGCGGCGTTTTCGATGAACGACTTCGCCGTGGCGAAGAACTTGCAGCCAGACGGCGAGGCTGCCGGCGAGGACGCTGACGAAGAAGACGAGCAGCCCGACGCGCGCCGAAGAGGTACATCGGCTTCTGCTGGAAGCGGTCGAGGAACTTCACCACGATGAGGTCGGCGAGCACTTTCGAGCACGCGCTCGAGGCCGTATTTGCTGTTGCCGGTGGTGCGCGCGTAGTGGCGCACCGCCACCTCGCGTGATGCGCGCGCCGTGCCAGCTCGCGTAGATCGGGAGGAAGCGGTGCATCTCGCCGTAGAGCCGCACGCCCTCGATGACCTCGCGGCGATAGGCCTTGAGCGAGCAGCCGAAGTCGTGCAGCCGCACGCCGGAGACGAACGAGATCAGGCGGTTGGCCATGATCGCTCGGGAGGTTGCGCTGGAGGGCGTTGTCCTTGCGGTCCTTGCGCCAGCCGGAGCAGACGTCGAAGCCTTCATCGAGCTTGGCGAGCATCTGCGGGATGTCGGCGGGGTCGTTTTGCAGGTCGCCATCCATCGGGATGATGATGTCGCCGCTGGCGAAGTCGAAGCCGGCCATCATCGCGGCGGTCTGGCCGAAATTGCGGCGGAAATGGACGACCTTCACGTGCGGGTCCTTCGCGGCGATTTCGTCGAGCAGCTCCTCGGAGCCGTCGGTCGAGCCGTCGTTGACGAGGATCAGCTCCCACGGCCGGCCGACGGATTCCATGGTGGCGCGCACCCGCTCGTGCAGCGCCGTGAGGGTGCCGGCTTCATTGCAGATGGGGACCGTGACCGAAATCATCGAGCGGGGTAGCTTTCGGAAGCGGGGCCGCGATGTCGAGCAAGATACGGGAGAGTACGGCGACGGGCCGATGGCGCCGTTCTATGGGACGGTGGTCTGCATGATGGCGCTGACTCCGTCATTGAACTTTGCAAGCCAGACGACGTGCTGGGCGCCATTGAAGCTGCGCGTGGAGCCGGTGGCGCCGGGGAGTGCTTTGAGAATGGCGAAGCTCTTCAGCGGCTTGCCATCGATCACATCGCCGGCACGGAAGAGCAGCCGGAGGGCACCGGTGAAATCGGTCGCCCACACGCCGCTCGCGTTGGCGGCGGTGACACCACCCTTGCCGGGTGTGAGCGCGGCGGTGAAGAGCGGTCCGCGGCGGGGCGCGATTGCGAGCGAGGTGAAGGCCTGCCAGTGCTGCGCCTCCGGCGTGCCGGGCGCGTGCTGGCCGGCTTGCGCGAGCAGGCGTAGCGAACCGCCGGCCGGGAGCCACCAGAGGGTGTTGGCGCCGAGGCCGCGAATCCCGGTGAGTTTCGCCGCGAAGGCGAGGCTCGCGCCGTCCGCTGCGAGCACGGGGTCTTGCAGGGCGAGATATTTCGCGCCATCGAGAGGCGGCGCGGGCTCGCCGGTGCGGGCGATGGCGCGATACGTGCCCGTCGCGGGATCATTGAGGAAAATCCCGCGGCCATTGGCGGCGCCCTTGATGGTGCCGAGGAAAGTATGATCGCCCGCGCTGTTGAGAGCCGGGAAGCTATAACTGGAGAAGCTCGCGCCGGTGAGCTCCGGCGCGCCGGCGCCATTCGGGCCGGTGGAAGAGAGCACCGTCACGTCTCCGTCCATCTCGGCCGCGAGCAGCGCCTGCGAGCCGTCGGTGAAGATCGCCAACGCGTGCACCTGCGTGGCGCCGCCGGCATTCACCACCCAGCCGCGGCCCTGTCCGGTTGATCCATGGCCGGCGGCGAGCGTGACAAGAGTTCTGATGGTTTTCGCGCCGATGCGCTGCCCTTCGCGAAGCAGAAGCTTGAGCGGGTGCGTAGCGTCGCTGGCCCAGAGGCCGAGGTCCGATTGCGCCGTCGTTTTGGGCTGACCGGTGCCGGGAGCGAGCTCCGCCAGCAGGGCCACGCTGCCACCCGCGACCGCCACCTGCTTGAACCTCTTGAACGAGGCGCCGCCCGGTTCGGCCATTCCGGTGCCGCGGGCGATCACGGCAGCGGCGCCGCCGGGCGGCCGGGCGATCACCGCCGGCTCCGTGGCCGGGGCGACTCCGCCGAGGGTGGCGAGAAACGCGACGTGGCCGCTGTCGATCACCGGATGTCCGAGCGTCTTGAAGGTCGCCGTCGCCTCGATCGCGCCGGGGGCGAACCCACCCGTGCGCGCGAGGCATTCGCTCAGCGTGAAGATTCCGTAGCCCCGGCCCGCAACGCTCCCCCATTGAGCGAGAAAGACGACCGTGCCCGCGTCGTCGATCGCGGGGTCGCTCAGGCTCACGAGCGTGGCATCGGCGGGAGGCCCGGATGGCGTGCCCCGGCCAGGGGCCGGATCGCCGACGCTAATGAGCGCGCGGCTCGCGGGCTGGCGCGCGCGCACATCCACCGTGAAACTGGTGCTCGCCTCGTTCCCGGCGGCGTCCTTGGCGGTGAGCGTCACGGTGGTGGCGCCCTCGACCGTTTCACTGCCCGCGGGCGGGTTCTGCGTCACGGAGACTCCACCGACGGTATCGCTCGTCACCACCTGTGGGAGATAGTCTGGCAGCGGCTCACCCGCCGCGAGGATGAGGGGCGAGAACGCCCCGCTGATCGACGGGCGGGTGCGATCCAGCACCGTGACAGAGAAAGAGCCGGTGCCTTCGTTGCCCGCGGCGTCCTTTGCCTTCACAGAAACAGGGGTCGTGCCGAGCGGAAAGAGCGTGCCGCTCGGGTGCGAGAAGGTGATAGAAACGACGCCCACCGCATCGCTCACTTGCACCGGCGGATAGCTGACGATCGCGCCACTTCCGCCGATCGCTTCGGCGGTGATATTCGCCGGCGAGGCGATCACCGGCTGGATCGTATCGCGCACGGTGACATTGAAGCTGCCGCTCGCGGTGTTGCCGACTTTGTCTGTGGCGGTGGCATTTACGATGGTGGTGCCGATGGCGAACGTGGCGCCGCTCTCCGGAAGAATGCTGCTGGTGGCCAATCCACTGCCGGCGTCCGATGCGCTGGCCGCAAACGTCACCACCGCACCAGCTTCGCTCGCCGCTTCCGCGGTGAGGTCGCCTGGCAGGCTGAGAACGGGCGCGGTTGTATCGATGACGACATTCCTGGCCGACGCCGCGATGGCCGCATCCGTGGCCGCATCGCGCGCGCTCAGCGTGACGGTGTAGGTTCCATCCGGAATGAGCGATCCGCCGGTGATGCCGGCGATTTGCGAGCTCTCGGTGGGATTGCGCGCATCGAAACTGAAGCTGTGCGCACCGCTCGTTTCGGCCGCGGCAGCGAGAGTGAGGACCGTAGTGGTGGGACCGGCGAAGGTTAACGTCAGCGTGTCGGCGCGCGCGGGGGCGGCGAGGGTGAAGGCGACCGAAACCGTGGCGTTGCCGAGCACGTTTGCGGTCGGTGCCGTGAGGGTCAACGGCTCGAGCGCGAGATCGCCGAAAATCGCGACCGAGCCTTCATCGAATTGCGGAGAATCGTCGTTTGGAGTACCGACGGCGACGATGCCGCCATCGATCGCGACGGCCCAGCCGAATTGTTCCCCAGCCGCCGGCGTCGCATTATTCAGAGTGGCCAGCGGCAGAGTCGGCGACGTTCTGGCGAGATCGAAAAGCCAGGCCTTGCCCGCATCGGTCGCGCCGCTGTCATTTCCGTATTCCCCAACCACCACGCGTGTCCCGGAGATTCCTACGGAGAAGCCGAAGTTGTCGGTCGTTGCCGGGGCAGGATTGTTGAGAACAGCGACGGGCACGCTCGGCGACGGTCCCATGAGATCGTACATGTAAGCACTGCCGGCATTCGTCGCTGGCGTGTCGTCACTGTAGGCTCCGATCACCACTCGCGAGCCAGAGATCGCGACTGACCGTCCGAAAAAGTCGTTGGCCGCCGGATCGGGGTTGTTCAAGGTGACGATCGGCACTGTCGGCGTGGCGCCGGCGAGATCATACACATAGGCGCTGCCGGAATTGGTTGCTCCCGCGTCGTCGAGGTAGGCGCCGACGACGGCTCGCGTTCCGGAGAGGGCGACTGCGATTCCAAATTGATCGGTCGCATTCGGAGCAGGGTTATTCAGGGTGAGAACTGGCACACTAGGCGTGGCGCGGGCCAAATCGTAAACGTACACGCTGCCAGCATCTGTGGCGCCCGTGTTATCGGAATTGGCGCCCACCAGGATCAATGTCCCGGAAACCGCAACCGAGCAGCCAAAGAGGTCGCCCGTGCCGGGGCTCGGGTTATTGATCGTGACTATCGGTGCCGCCGGGTTCGCCCCGGCCAGGTCGTAGACGTAAACCGCGCCCGTATCCGCTGCTCCAGTATCGTCGAAGGGCGTACCGACGGCCACCAAGCTTCCGGCGATCGCGACCGAGTAGCCGAACGCGTCTTCAGCAGCAGGAGCAGGGTTGTTGAGCGTCGCCACCGGCACGCCAGGCGTGGCACTCGCGAGATCGTACACATGCGCGCTTCCGGCATTGCTGCCACCGGTGTTATCGTGATACGCGCCGGCGACAAGCCGAGTTCCCGAGATCGCTACGGAAAACCCGAAGCTGTCCTGCGTGGCCGGGCTAGGACTATTTAGCGTGGCGATGGGCGCCGTTGGATTTGCGCCGGCCAGCTCATATAGATACGCGCTGCCTGCCGAGTTGGTGCCGGTATCGTCCTCGTAGGCGCCGACAACTACTTTGGAGCCGGAGAGAGCGACCGCACAGCCGAAGAAGTCACCCGCGGCCGGAGTGGGATTATAGAGTGTCACCACTGGCTGCGGCGCGGGTGGTTTCGCGACGGTCAGATCGTAAATGGCGACCACGCCGACGTCCGTGGCGCCGCGGTCGTTATGAAGAGCTCCGATGGCCACGAGATTTCCGGAAATCGCGACCGCGGCTCCGAAATGGTCGGCCGAACTCCCCCACGGATGATTGTACATACTCACCATTCGGGACGGCGCGCCGCCGGCGAGATCGTAAATGTGGACCGACCCGCCATACCCCCAGACATCGCTGTCCATATGGGCGCCGACCGCCATGCGAGTTCCGGAGATCGCGACGGCGACACCGAACTGATCGTTGTAAGGACTGGAACTCGGATTTTGCACAATGGCGGGTACGGTCGGCGTTCCGCTGCCGAGATCATAGAGGAAGGCGCAGCCGCCATCGAGCTCCGCCGTGCTGTCGCGGGGAGCCCCGACGAGCACACGCGTGCCTTCGATCGCCACAGACGCTCCGAACGATTCATAGGCAGCCGCGCCGGGTTTGCTGAGCGTGAGCACGGCCTCCGTCGGCGTCGCACTTGCCAGATCGAACACATAGACGAGGCCGGCGCCACTCACGAACGTGGGAGCGCCGACCACCACGCGCGTTCCCGAGATATCGACCGACCTGCCGAAGTCATCGCTGTTAGTGGAGACCGGATCGCTCAAGACGGCGACAGGCACTGTCGGGGTCGTGCCGGCGAGATCGAAGACGTACGCCGCGCGGTTGAAGAGCGAGCCGACAACGATCCGCGTACCGGAGATCGCCACCGCACGGCCGAAGCGACCATTCGGTACCGGAGCGGGGCTAGGGATAACGAAGCGTAACGCGCCTGTGCTCGAGTCGAACACCTTGACCGCGCCCGCATCAGTTCCGTTCCGATCATCCAAAGGTGCGCCCGCGACCGTGTAGCTGCCTTCCGTCGCCACGCTGAAGCCAAGTTGCGCTCCTTGGTCCGCTCCCGCGGGCGGCGTCACGATCAAATGACCTGGCACGCTCTGCTGGGCGCGCGAGACGGTAGCCGTGAGGAGGAGCGCCACCAAGGCGGTCACGAAAGCTCCCGCCGCAAACCGCCGCTCTGCCCGCAGCGTCATTCGGGAGGGGACGGGAGAATCATGAGCGTCCATAGGAGCAAGGCCCGGAAGCTGAATCGCACCAGCCCCGTGCATTACGCCCCTCGCGACGCGCGGAGGCGCCCGCCTTACGAGTCACGGCACCTTACCTCAGGCAGCAAATACGCGGGCGCGCTGCTGTTCGGAAACCTGGAAGGAAGCGGAGCTACGGCTCGTCTTCCTCTTCGTCCTCGGCGACGTTGAGGTCGGCGCGGATCATGCCATCGGGGTCGCAGATGAGGACGTGGCCGCCGTCTTCGCTGGCGCAGAGGGTGACGGCTTGTTCGCCGAGGGTGCCGAAGACGGTGAGGAGGCCGGACTCGGTATTGGCGGAGATGGAGGCCATGACTTCGCCGCTGCCTTCGTGGAGGCGCATCAGGCCGCCATCGCTCTCGGCGAGGAGCGAGAGGCCGGGGCGGTGCTCGGGATTGAGGAGCTCGAGGACGCCGCCTTTGTCGGAGCTGTGGAGGTAGCCGTAGGTGCGGCCGCGCTCGTTCATGACTTTGACGACGCCGCCGTGCTTGGTGGAGCGGAGGGCGGCGCGCATGACGCCATCGGGCGCGGCGGCGCTCACCTGGCCGTGGCCATCGACGATTTTCAAAGTGACCAGGTCTTCGCCTTCCTGCCCGCGCAGCCCCAGGCGCGGGCCGCGCTCGGCGAGCTCGAGGGCCAGGCGGCAGTGGGCATCGCGATCGTAGAGGCAGACGCTGGGGCCGTCGTGATCCGCGGCGAGACGCAGGCGCAGCGTGCCTTCCGGATCGCGCAGCTCCAGAGACGAGCGGCTGCGGAGCTCGTCGAGCTCCGCGCGCAAACGGGCCAGGTCGGCACGCAGGGCGTCGATTTCATCGCTCATGGGAAAGATGTTTACAGGGAGGGCGGGGCGGAGCGCCATCTTCTTGGTGCGGCGCGACTCGCCGGCCGCTCCGGCGCGGGATGGGCGCCGAAAGACTGCTTGCCAGCACGCGCGCTGGTTATACGGTTTACCTGCATGGAACGATTCCGCCAACGGCGAAGGATGGCCGCAGCTCTCCAAAAGGAGCGCTCGAATCTGCCATCAAGATCCTCCGCAGAGGCTTACGCCCAGATGGATCGTATGATGGGGTCCCAGAGGGAGAGGAGAGAGGCCACCAGTGGCGACTTTTCGAACGGTGGGCCACGGATCAAGGGCTGATCCTCGCACCGCTCGTTTCACCCGAGCGGCCAGGGGGCCGAGAGCATGACGTGCGGCACGTCCCGTATGCGGACCGGTGGCTCAAATACACAAAGCCTTTTGGGGCGGGATATTGCGTCGAAGTCGTTGGCCAAAGAGTATTGATGCTACAGGCGACGCCACTGCAGTATCTCGAACGTTGGAGGGCGGGAAACAGAGTTTTTCATGAGGACGCCGAACTCCTCGGCCTGTACAGGGAACCGCGGGGACTGCGCATCGTGATGTCTCAAGCGGACGTGCCGGGTGAGCTCCCGACTTGGGACGAGCTCGATAGCGCGTTCATCAACGGGTTTGGACTCCGAAGACTTCGCCTGCGTGAGGCGCTCGGGGGCTACGAAGCACGCTCTTACTTCTGGGGCCGGATAGGGGTGTTTGACGTCCGCCCCGCGAACTGTGTCCGCACGGCGGCAGGATTAACGCTGCCGATTGACGTGATTCCGCAGTACTTCAATGCCGAAAGCGCAAGTGTCCTGAAGAAGCTCGTGGAGTAGAAGTGGTTGACTAGATAAGTTCCCCATCCCCAGATGAACCCGCTCGAACAGCGCCTGCACTACAAATTCCGCAATCCGCTGCTGCTGGCGGAGGCGCTGACGCATCCTTCGCTCGGGCACGAGACGCAGCGCCACCATTTCGATAATCAGCGGCTGGAGTTTCTGGGCGACGCCGTGCTGCAGCTCATTTTCACGGAGTATCTGTTCGATCACTTCCGCGATTTACCGGAGGGGCAGCTCACGAAGATGCGCGCCTCGCTGGTCTCACGGGAGGGATTGCGGGTGCACGCGCAGGCGATCGGGCTGGGCAAGTACCTCATGATGGGGCGCGGCGAGGAGGCCAGCGGGGGGCGGGAAAGGGCTTCGGCGCTGGCGGATGCGTACGAGGCGCTGATCGGTGCGATGTACCTGGATAGCGATTACGTGACGGTGCGGCGCGTGGTGCTGACGGAGGCGCGCGAGCATCTGGAGACGCTGGAGATCGATGCTCCCGACAGCAACCCGAAAGGACGGCTCCAGGAAATCCTGCAGGCGCTTTCGCCGCAGAGCCCGACTTATCCGATCATCGATCAATCCGGGCCGGAGCACGAAAAGCGGTTCGTGGCCAAGATCGTCTGGCACGGAAGGCCGCTTGGGGAAGGCAAAGGCCGCAGTAAGAAAGAAGCGGAAGTGGCCGCGGCGCGCGATGCCCTGCGGCTGGAGCTGTGGAAAGAAATCCCGCGCGACCGCCGGAACGACCGGCCTTCCGAGGATGCCGAAAACTTTCCGAATGACGTGGGGATAACCGCCAACGAGGGCGAATAATGCACCCCTCCCGGCGACTTCCGCCGCCCGGTTCGCAGGCCACCAAATCTTATTCGCAAGGTCGAATCGCCATGGAACCCGCACGGCTGCGATGCGGAGCACCGAACGCGGCGGTTATTCGCACGCTTAATAAGAAGAAGGATCTTTCCAGAAACTTAACTTCTTAATCCAGCGTGTGAACAATGGGCAGCGCGAAGCGAGGCACGGGAGGAGTGAAGCACATCGAGACCGGAGTCGGCGAGCCCAAATCAAAAGCCGGTCGCCTGCACCAACTCCCGCACCTTTCCGACAATCGTCTCCTCCACGCTTTCCGCCCACGGGAAGGGCAGCCGGGCCCACTTCGTTGCATCGCCACCTTCGTATCCGCCTTCGGCGAGCACGCGCTTGCTCGGGATGTAGCCCATCACATCGTTCGAGTAGCCGGCCACCCAGACCGCCCCGGCGAGCTCGCGTTTCAGCCGCAGAGAATAATCGACCACCGTCTCTCCGCCGAGCGCGATTAGCGTGAGCGCCGGCCCGAGGCGGATCACTTGCACGGGATACGGATACTCGCGCGGCAGCGTTCCTTCCTGGTCTATCCGCTCGATCATCCGGCGCGCGTGCGCCGCGAGCAGCTTGTCGGTGGATTTCAGCCGCTCTTCGAAACCGGCGCGATCAGGCTGCGGCGCAAAGTGGAGCGGCACATCGGCCTGCGCCACTTTTAGCGCGCCCTCCACCGGCGCCGGCTTCACGATCGAAAGGGCGGCCTCCACCGCCATGGCCAGGGCGCGGCCGTGATGCTGCGCCATCTCCAGCTTGCCGCGCGGGTAGGGATTCTGGTCGCCGCCGCAGCCCTGGACGTAGAGGGCGACGGCGCCCGGGTGGCCCGCTTCCAGATACTCCTGCGCGTAACCGGCATAATCGCCGCACCATTGGTAAAATGGGAGCGTCGTGTTGTGGCAGGCGTAGCCGAAGAGGATCGCGCGCACTTCGCCCTTGGCGTCCACCGCGCGCAGCACCGGCACCTCCTGGTCGACGGGGCCATCCGGGTAGGGCGAATTGCGGATGCCGCCATCGATGGGCAGGCGGCGATTCATCGAAACGCCGCACCGCGCGCGATGGTAGGTGAGCGTGACGGGCGCGAGCCCCGCGAGCGCCTCGCTGGCGATGCGGAAAAGCGTCTCCTCCAGCGCGGCGCCGTAGGCCTCCGCCTGCGCCTGGCGGCCGACTTCCAGGGGATCGCCCGGCTTGCCTTGCACGCGGAACTCCGGGCCGCAGTGCGTGTGCGAGGCATTCACCATCAGGGCTTCCGGCGGCAGTTGCCGCTTCTCCTTCAGCCGCGCGGCTAGGCGATCGCGCAGCGGTCGGGGGACGCCAATTATGTCGAGCGTCACGATCACCACGCGCGCGCCGGCGGCATCATCGAGCGCGAGCGCCTTCGCAAAAAGATCCTGCGCGGTCCCTTCGGCGGGCTTGTTGCGCCCGGCGTAGCCTGCCATCCACATCGGCTCTTTCGGCGTGATCACCGCCTTCGCCGCGCCGGCTTTCCAAGTGGGATCAGCCAACGCGGACGCGGTGAGAAAAGCGAGGGCGAGGAGGGCGTTTTTCATGGGAGGTAAAGGAACATGCGCCAGTGCGGACCCGCGGTGGGAATCTCAAATTCCGCGCCCAACGTTTGGAAGCCGTGCCGGCGATAGAATTCCACGGCGGGCGTGCGCGCATTGCACCAAAGCAACTTCGCGCCCGAGACGCGCGCATGGAGCTCGCAATGCCGGACCAGCGCAGCGCCGTGGTGCAGCCCGCGCGCTTCCGGGATGACCGCCATGCCGCGCAACTGGCGGGCCGCTTCCACCGCCGGGCGCTCCGGGAGGCGGGCGCAGTAGGTGCTCGCGATGCCGGTCATTTTTTCGCCGGCGAATGACGCGAAATGCCGCGTCTCGGGATCGTCGTCGCCGGGGAAAATCGCGGTTTCGCGCTCCAGGCCGGCGCGCAGAATGGTCCAGCGCAGGGGGATCGTCTCCTCCGCGCCGATCTCCCGGATCACGCACCGGCTGGGGGGCAGCGAGCTCACCCGGAGATCACGCGAAAGGTGCGCTCCCGCGTGATCCATCGCTCGTACGTGAAGGGCGCGCGGTCGCGCAACGCGGCGGCCACCAGCTTTCGCACCTGCGCCCAGATTCCGCGATGATGCACATCGACGGGGTGAATCGAGATGCGCAGGAGCGGGTTCCCGGCGAGAAAGCCGAAGAGCGTGCCATTCCAGACGATGCTCATCGCGCGCCGCCACGCGCTTCGCGCGCTCCACACCAGCGCCTGCGACTTGGTGCGCCGGCCCGTGCGCAGATCGATCACCCCGCGCAGCCGCGTGGTGTACTCGCAGCCAGCCTCGCGCACCGCCGTCTCCGCCTCCGCGCTGAGGAGCCAGGCCGGCGCCACGAAGCCATCGGGCGTGAGACCAAGCTGGCGGAAATCTTCGCGCGCCTGCGCCACGAGGGTGGCGGCCGTAGCGTGGTCCATGTCGTAGAATTCGCCCTCATCCGCCGTGTAAACCTGCGTGGTCATGCGCGTCTTCCAATCCTCGTTCTCCCTCCGCGCGCGCTGGTGATAGTAGCCGTGGATCACCACTTCGTGCCCCGCCTGCGCCCGCACCAGGAGCCATTCGCAGAAGGCCGCGTCGCCCAGGAAATGCCCGTGTCCATGATGATCCGGCACCACCAGCAGGGAGACGTGAGGCACGCCCAGCGCCGCCAGGTCGTCCAAGATCAAATCGCACGAGGCCTGGGTGGCCGGAGTGACATCGTGCAGCGAGACGACCAAGGCATGCGGATGCATCGGCCCGGAGCGCGAAGCAGCCTTGGCCGTTCCATGCCCCGCGCGAGTGCGCAAATCGGAGGAAGTATGCGGGGGCCGTGGCTTGAGTGGGGGCAGCCGATCCATCTAGGGGGCCATTGAATCGCATGTAAACCATGGGAAGCAAGCGCGGAGCGGATAGAGTGCATAGAAATTATGGGATTCGCGGGGATAATCGTTTGGGCTATTCGCGCGGGTTCAGCGGGCGCGCGGGGTCCCCGGCCAGCGAGGCGGCTGATATTCACATAAGTACCTTGTAACAAGGTATTTACGTATCAAGATAGCTGTTCCAAGCGGGTGTGTCCAACGATGTTTGCGTATTGCTACTCTTTCCGCCATGCTGCTGGTTCACACATCAGCGATCTGTTCCACATGGAACCTCCAATTTACAGCTATCCCACTGCTTACGACGTCATCGTCGTCGGGGCTGGGCATGCCGGGATTGAGGCCTCGCTGGCGGCGGCTCGGCTGGGATGCCGCACGCTGATGCTCTCGCAGAACTTGGACTCAGTAGGGCAAATGTCGTGCAACCCGGCAATCGGCGGGCAGGCGAAGGGACAGATGGTGCGGGAGATCGATGCCTTGGGCGGGATGATGGCACTGAACACCGACGCGACCTCGCATCCAGTTCCGGATGCTCAATGCGCGAAAGGGGCCGAGCGTCCGATCGCCACGGGCGCAGTGCGACAAGAAGGCTTATCAGTTTCGCGCGAAGGCGGTGCTGGAGCGGCAAGCGTTGCTGGATCTCAAGCAGGGGAACGCTACAGGCATCCTCGTAGAGGACGGCCGGGTGACAGGAGTGGAGACTAACATGGGTGTGCGGTTCAGCGGCAAAGCGGTGGTGATCAGCAGCGGCACGTTTATGCGGGGGCTGCTTCATGTGGGCCTGCGGAACCAGCCGGGAGGGCGAATGGGAGACGCGTTCTCGACGTTGAGCGACTCGCTGCGGGAGCTTGGTTTCGAGGTGGGGCGTTTCAAGACGGGCACGCCGTGCCGGCTGAATGGCAAGTCGATCGATTTTTCCAAGTGCGAGCGCCAAGCTGGGGACGAGCCTCCCCTGCCCTTCTCGTATTTTCCGGAGAGGATCGGTGGGGAGCGTGACGATATCTTCACGCTGAACAGGTGGCGCGAGGGTGTGTTCCATGTGGAACAACTCCCCTGTTGGATTACCGCGACCACCCCGGCGACCCACGACTTGATCCGCGCGAATTTAGACAAGTCGCCACTCTACGCCGGACAGATCGAGGGCTTGGGCCCGCGCTACTGCCCGTCGATCGAGGACAAGGTAGTAAAGTTTGCGGACAAGGAACGGCACCAGCTCTTCCTGGAGCCGGAGGGACGCCACACGGAGGAGTACTACGTGAACGGGTCTCCACCAGCCTTCCCATGGAAGTGCAGTACGCTTTCATCCGCACCATTCCCGGTTTGGAGCAGGCCGAGATCATGCGTCCTGGGTATGCCGTGGAGTACGACTTCTGCCCCCCTACCCAGCTCCAGCACACGCTCGAGACCAAGCGGGTAGCCGGCCTTTATTTCGCCGGACAGATCAATGGCACCTCCGGCTACGAGGAGGCCGGCGCCCAAGGCCTGATGGCCGGCGCCAACGCCGCGCTGAAGGTGCTCGGCCGTCCTGCGTTCACCTTGCTGCGCTCCGATGCCTACATCGGAGTGCTCATCGACGACCTCGTGACCAAGGGCACCCCGGAGCCATACCGGATGTTCACCAGCCGCGCCGAGCACCGCCTCATCCTCCGCCAGGACAACGCCGACCTCCGCCTGACTCCCCTAGCCTTCTCTGCAGGACTCGTCGACGAGGAGCGCTGGGGCAAAACGCAGGCAAAACTCGCTGAGTTGGAAGAATTGGGCCGATACGCGGAGACCACCCGTCACGAAGGGCTGCCGGTTGCCCAGTGGCTCAAGCGTCCCGAGAATGAGGTCAACTCGCTGCCCGGCGAGATTCGCGGGCATTTCTCCGCGGCCGCTTGGGAAGCCACCGAGATCGACCTCAAGTACGCCGGCTACATCGCGCGCCAGGACACGGCGATCCGGCGGCTCCGAGGGTTGGAACACCAGCGGATACCGATCGCATTCGATTTCGACCGAATCCGCGGTCTTCGCGTGGAAGCCCGCCAGAAGCTCACGGCCATCCGCCCTGAGTCTCTTGGGCAAGCGTCACGCATCAGCGGCGTGACTCCGGCCGACCTGGCGCTGCTTTCGGTTGAGTTGGAGCGATCCAGCCGGGCTCTTTGATGCTGGGTGTCGGGCCGACTTCAGACGAACTGTAACGGACGCTAGACGCGACGGCACCTGCTTCGCTACCGTCCCGCGCGTGCAGACAGATCAATCCATCGATGAGGATGTCGAGCCAGACGCGGCTCCCCTACCCTTCCGGCCCGTAGCCGGGTGGCGAATTTGGGCGGTTTCGGTGGTCCTGATCGGCATTACGTTCCTAGCCCTCTTCTATCGCGCCATGGGGCGCGACTTGAACCACGATGAGCATCAATTTTTAGCTCCGGGCGTACTCCTTTCGCGCGAGGGCCTGCTCCCCTACCGCGATTATCCCCTCTTTCACGTCCCGAACCTCGTCTTTGCCTATGCGGCGATGGATTGGATCACCGGCGACGTGATTTTCGGGGCCAAGCTCCTCTCGGCAGTAGCCTCCACGGGCGTGGTGATGCTCCTTTTCTGGACGGCGCTCTCCCGGATGTCGAATAGCCTCACGCCTCTCCAACGGTTCTGGCTCGCCACGGGCGCCTCGATCCTTCTGCTTTTCGATCCCCTCTTCCTCTACACCAGCGGCAAAACCTGGAATCATGAGGTGCCGGCCTTCCTCCTCGCGCTTGCGGTAGTGTTCCACGTGGAATCTTTTCGCGCGCATCCCTTGCTCTTCTCGACGCTCAGCGGCTGTGCCGCCGGACTCGCCGCCGGGACTCGCCTCACCTATGCGCCGCCGTGCGCCGCCTTCGTCATCCACCTGCTCATAGCCGGGGGCAAGACGTGGCGCGAGCGTGTGAAGCTTCTCGTCGCATGGGGCGGCGGCTGTTTTGTAGGTCTTCTGCCCTGCATCTACTTCCTCGTTACGTGCACCGACGCCTTTCTCTTCGATAACCTGAAGTTTCCCCGCCTGCGCCTTCTCGATACGGATAATGAGCGCATCCAGAAAACAATGACCCTTTGGCGAAAGGTCCGGTTCCTTGTGAAGGAAGTGATCAGCAGAAGCTGGCCGCTGGCCGTACTCTACGTGGGCCTCGGGATCATTCCCATGTTTCAAGCCGTGCGCAGCCGGCGCTTTTCGAGCGGCGCCATCTTCACGCTTTTGCTAGGGCTGTGCGTGATCGCCGGCTGCTTTACCCCGGCGCGGTATCAATATCAGCATTTCTACGCCATGTCGGTGGTGGGGGCGCTGGGCATCGTCTACCGGTGTAAGGAGGGCCAGCTCTCGAAGAACGCGCGCCGGATCCTGCTGATCGCCATTGGGGTTTTCGCGGTCATCTCCATCGTTGGGTTTCTTGATAAAAAAGAAAATAGGCCTAACGGATGGCGTGCATATCTGGAGGCGCGCGCGATGCGCGATCCCGGCATCTGGTTTACCACCCGATACCGGCAGCAATACGGCGTGCTGCAGCGGCACATCCCGCCCGGAGGACGTGTGCTCACGCTCGCTCCCACCGCGGTCCTCGCAGCCGATCGCCGCATCTGCCCGGAATTCGCCACCGGCCCCTTTGCCTGGCGCAGTGCCGAATTCGTGGAGCCCGGAAAGCGCGCGAAACTAGGTTTTGTCGGACCTGCGGACCTTGCCGAGCATGTCAAAACAGAGCGCCCGATTGGCATCCTTACAGGTGTAGAGGACGACGAACTGGAGAAGCCGCTCATCGAGTTTGCCGAAAGGGGAGGGTATCGGAAGATCGAATTGCCAAGAAACAAGACGCTTTGGTTGCTCGGCGAGCAGACGCCGCCGCTCAAGCGCCCGAATTGACGGGGCGAATCCGGCGCGCGGCTTTGATAATCACTTTATTTCACGCCCTTAAAAATGAAACCGGCGCCTCCCGCAAAGGAGGCGCCGATTTGTTAACCAAGGAAGGGCAGGGGACCGACTACTTGAGGACGGACGCGTGGAACTCGTACCAATCGTCGAGATTGTTGAGGTTCACGGCGTCGCGGGCGGAAGTGGTGTCGTCGCTGAGGCCGTTGGACGAGAAGATGCCCTTGCGGGTGTCGTCGTCGTGAACGTAACCGGTGATGGAGTCGTTGAGCTTCTTCACCGTGTCGCTATCGAGCTTCACGCCGGGTTGGCTTTTCACCCAGGCCTCGAACTGCGGGTAGCTGGGCTTGTTGGATTTGATGTATTCGCGGACGGCTTCGGGGGAGAGGCCGAGGGCGCTGATGACCATGGAGTCGTAGCCGCCGCCGATGCCGGGATAGCCCGCGGCGAGCTTGCCCTGCGCCTCAAGGGAGACTTTCTGCCAGAGGCGCGGCAGATGGAGGACGCCGAGAGGACCGGCGGTGCCGGAGGAGATGGTGGGAACGTAGGTTGTGCTCATGGGGTTTTGGATTGGATAGTGAAGGCTCTTTCGCGTCCGCCAAAGGGGCGGGGCAGCGAAAAGGGGAGTCAGTAGATACCGGGGAGGGTGGGGGAGTCTAGCGGGAATGCGCGGGCGGAGGCGGCCTCTTGAGTCGTCGTTGTTCAGGCTTGAGGTCCGCGGCCTTCGTGGGCTTCACGCTTTTAATGCAAAATGAGAAGTGCAAAGTGAAAAGTGTCCAAATGGGGAGGCCGCGACGTGGCGCGGGGCTCAGACGGCAGGGGAGGTGGGGATTAGCTCGCCGCGGGTGCGGATTGTCTCGATGATCCTCGCAACCAGTTCGGTGCGGGGTTTGGCGCCGAGGTTGCCTTTGCCGTGGAGGCGGAGGGAGACGTGGTTCGCCTCGAGATCGCGGTGGCCGATCACGAGCATGGTGTGGATTTTGCGTTCCTCGGCGCGGGCGATCTTGCCCTTGATGTTGTCGCTGGAGGCGTCGAGATCGGCGCGGACGCCGGCGGCGCGCAGCTCGGCGAGGATGGAATGGCTGTAGTCGAGGAGCGGCTGCTCGTCGCCGATGGGCAGGAGGCGGACCTGCTCGGGGGCGAGCCAGAGGGGGAAATTGCCGGCGTAGTGCTCGATGAGGAAGCCGATGAAACGCTCGTGCGTGCCGAGCGGGGCGCGGTGAATGCAAAGCGGAGTGGCCTCGGTGTTCTCGCGCGTTTTGTAGACGAGGCCGAAGCGCTTCGGCACGGCGAAATCAACCTGGTTGGTAGCGATGGTGAACTCGCGGCCGATGGCGCTCCAGACCTGGACATCGATCTTGGGGCCGTAGAAAGCGGCTTCATTAGGCACCTCGACGTAATTGATGCCGGAGCGCTGGAGGACGCCGCGGACCATCTCCTCGGTCTTGTGCCAAAGAGCGGACTCATCGACGAATTTCTGGCCCAGCTTCGAGGGATCGTGCGTGGAGAAGCGCATGAGATATTTCTCGATGCCGAAGATCTGGAAGTATTTAAGATACATCTCGTTCACGGCATTGAACTCCTGCTCGAATTGCTCCTCGGTGCAGTAGATATGGGCGTCGTTCATTTGCATGGAACGGACGCGCATGAGGCCGAAGAGCTCTCCGGATTGCTCGTAGCGATAGCAGGTGCCGTATTCGGCCAGGCGCAGCGGGAGATCGCGGTAGGAGCGGGGAACGGCGCCGAACACCTTGTGGTGATGCGGGCAGTTCATGGCCTTGAGGTAGTAGCGATCGGTGCGTGGGGCAGGGCGTGCGTCGATGGGTAGGGTGGGCGTCCCGCCCGCCGCGGCAGGCGTCCCGCCTGGCGCATCACTCCACGGATCAGGCGTCCATATCCAAGGGTAGTTCTCCTCTGGCCCGACGAGATTCTCGGCGCGAGGGTTGTTGCAAATGTACAGAAACTTCTCCTCGAGATCGCTATCTCCTCGGATATAGCGATCGTAGCGTTCCTGCTCCCATAGCTCGCCGCTGGTTTCTTCGAGTTTATTGATGTTTTTGGCGCTGAATGACTTTAGAGAATGCATCAGCTCGCCGAGCGGCCAAAAGACAGGGCCGCCCTCCGCAGTCTCTTCCTTCACCCATGGCTGAAAGAGAAAATGCACGTGATCCGGCATGACGCAGGCGGCGAAAAGCTCGTAACGCTTGAGGTGAAAGTGCCGCAGGGCGTCTAGCATGATCGTCCGCGCGGCGGGAGAGAGTACGCGGCGATTGCGGGTGGAGAAGGTGACGAAATAGATCGCCCACGGTTTCTCGAAGTGGGGCAGGTGGCGGCGTTTGGCGTAGTGCGCACCACGGTCGGACGGGTTTTGAGGATGGGAGGTCTGACTACGTTCGGATGCAGCAGGCGGGACGCCTGCTGCGGCGGGCGGGACGCCCACCCGACCCGGCGGAGGCGCGTCTGCTTCTAGTTCCATCGGGGGGAACATGCTATCTGCATAGTAGGGGAGATGGCCGCTGGTTAGATACATGTTCTCCCTGGCTAAGTGCGGCGTGCGGACGCGTTGGTAGCCAGCGGCGAATTCGGTTTCTTTAGCTAACTTTTCCAGCTCTTCGATGAGGACGGTGCCGCGGGGGAGCCAGAGGGGGAGGCCGGGGCCGACGTCGTCGTCGAAGGTGAAGAGCTCCAGCTCGCGGCCGAGCTTGCGGTGGTCGCGCTTCTTGGCCTCTTCGAGCATGGTGAAGTAGGCCTCCAGCTCGGTCTTGTTTTTGAACGCGGTGCCGTAGATGCGCTGGAGCTGCGGGTTTTTTTCGTCGCCCTTGTAGTAGGCACTGGCGACGTGGGTGAGCCGGAAGGCGCCGATATTGCCGGTGCGCATGACGTGCGGGCCGGCGCAGAGATCGAGGAAATCGCCATTGCGATAGAGGGAAATCTCTTCGCCTTCCGGAATGTCGGCGAGATTGCCGATCTTGAATTTGCTGATGTTGCCGGGGCGCTCGGTGAGGCCGCCGAGGCGGCCGCTGTTGGCGAGCGCGATGGCTTCGTCGCGCGAGACGGCGGTACGCTCGAAGACGTGGTTCGCCTTGATCTCCTTCTTCATCTCCGCCTCGATTTTCTCGAAGTCCTCGGGCGAGATGCGGTGGGGGAGCTCCACATCATAGTAGAAGCCATTTTCCACCGGCGGGCCGGCGGCGAACTGCGCCTCGGGCCAGATGCGGAGAATGGCGGTGGCCAGGACGTGAGCGGCGGAGTGGCGCAACCGCTCGAGGTCGGTCATCTGGTGGCGCTGTTCGAGGGTTTTGCGGTCGTCGGGCATGGGAGGAAGGTGGGGTGGGTGGGGTGGGGGAGCAAGCGGGAGCTAGTATTCAGTGTTTCAGTTTTCAGTATCCAGTGGAGCCCGCTGGCGGCGGTGTTGCGGGGTGGTCAGTAGAGGCTCCAGGAAACGTTGGAGACGGACCGGTAGGCGTCGATCGCCTGTGCCTCGCCCATGCCACTGATCAGGTCGGCGACCACGCGCGTTTGCTGTGCCTCATCGCCGCCGGCGTCTTCTAACAGCTCGCGGAAAACGGGTGGGAAAAGCGACCACCGGTTTTTGTGGGCCGCTTGTTCCCGGTAGTGCTGAAAGAGTGTGCGGATGATCGCTCGCTGACCCAATTGGAGTGCCTCTGTCGATTTATCCGTGATCACGTAGTCCACGGTTAGCTCCTTTAAGAGGGTAACTTCCTGCTCAACCAATGGATCGCGCGCAAGTCCTTGGGCGCCGAGCTTCGTGGAGTTGAGAGCTCGCTGTATACGCTGGCCTACGTAGGCACGGAGCGCCGCTTTCTGCGTGCGGCTTCCCTCGTACGAACTGGTGACCGGCAGCGCATCGAAAAGACTGGTGGCGACCGCCCGCCATTCTGCTCGTGCAGCGGTGCTGTCCAGGTCGCGTCGTTCAAAGAATCGATCGAGGAACTGGTCCCGCTCCGCAGAGTCCGAGGCCAAGTTTGCCAAGGGGATTTTCCCGAAGCGGTAGAAATCTTCCAGGTCGTGGGCGGAATAAGTGATGTCGTCGGCCCAATCCATGACCTCCGCCTCCAGGCTGCGCTGCTTTTCCGCCGAGCCGCTTCGCGCGAAGGCGTAGTCTTCCTGTTCAGAAAAGTACGCGCCATACTTTGCCGGGGACTTGCCTTGGGGAGCTTCGCCTTTGCGCCAGGGATACTTCAACAGGCTGTTGAGAGTGGCCCGGCTTAGATTCAAACCCGGAGCGCGGGTGTCGCGAATCTCGAGTTTGGTGACGATCCGAAACGATTGCGCATTTCCCTCGAAACCGTCTGCCACACCAGCCGCGACGAGCAATTCATCTAATTCTTCCTCGGCGATGTGGCCAAATGGTGGATGCCCCAAATCGTGCGCCAGCCCCGCTGACTCGGCGACATCGGCGTCGAGACCACCCAAGCTCTCGATTTGGTCGAGAGGGTAAATTCGCTGGAGATACTCCGCCAGCCGCCTCGCGACTTGCGCCACCTTGAGGGCATGTGTCAGGCGGTTGTGGCCGGCAAAGCCCTCCGTCGGGGAGAGCACCTGCGTCACGACCGCGAGGCGGCGGAACGACGCGGAGTACAGTATCCGATCGCGGTCACGAGCAAAAACGGTTCGGTGATCGCGACCATCAGCGCCGGCCGTGCCGGGGGCCGGTGGATGGAGGCGGCGCTGCCTTTCGTCCACGAAGCCGTGATCCTTAGGTTCAGGCTTATGCCGCAGCGGCTTCAGGCCGAAGGGTGATGGAGGCGCCTTCCGCGTCCACCATGCCTGCAGAGGCCAAGGTCCAAAATGCGGCCCGAACCTCGGCGGCCCCGAATTCCGTACGTTTACCCAATTCCTCAAGCAAGTCGGACATGGAAGCGGTCTTCCGCTCGACGAGGAGCTCAAGGATCGCCTCCTCCGCTTTGATGAGTTTCTTGTTCATGAGAAGGAATCGGGGAGGGCCGCTGTCTGCTCTGAGATAGCTGTGACTATGCCCCCCGAACCGCGGTGTAGTCAATGAGCTTTGGGCACCGGGAGCCCCGTTACCGCCGGCCCTTGAAGGTCAGCTCGGCGATGCCGGACTTGTCGAGGTCGCCGAGGCCCTCGAAGACCATGCGGTCGTATTGGGCTTTGGTGGCGGCGGCGAGGGGCAGCTCGAGGCCGGATTCGCGAGCGAGGGTGAGGGCGATGCCGCTGTCTTTCGCGGCGTGGGCGGCGGAGAAGAAGCAGGAGTGGTCGCGATTCTGCATGTCTTCGCCGTCGGTGGCCAGCACGCGGGAATTGGCGCCGGTCTGGGAGAAGACTTCGCGGAGCATGGTGAGATCGAGGCCGAGCGCGTCGCCGAGGCCGAGGCCTTCGGCGAGGCCGGCGGTGTTGATGTTCATCACCATGTTCACGAGCGCCTTGACCTGGGCGGCATTGCCGGCCGGGCCGATGTAACGGGTGGAGGCGGCGAGCTTGGCGAGGACGGGCTCGGCGCGATCGTAAGCGGCTTTGTCGCCGCCGAGCATGAGATAGAGCGTGCCTTCGCGGGCCTGGGTGATGCTGGAGGCCATGCAGGCCTCGAGGGTCTGGGCGCCGGCGGCCTCGGCGCGGCGCTGGGTCTCGACATGCGTGGCGGGCGAGATGGTGGCGCAATTGACGAAGAGGCGGCCCTTCGCGCCTTTGAGCAGGGAATCGTCGCTCTTCTCGGAGAAGATGCGGTCCATCGCTTCATCGTCGCTGACGACGGTGATGATGACATCGGCGGCGGCGGTGACGTCGCCGAGGAGGCCGGGAGCGGTGGCGCCGATTTCCTTGGCGAGGTGATTGGCGGTCTCTTTGTTTACGTCGTAGACGGCGGTGACGTTGAAGCCCTGATCCTTGAGGCGGCGGGCCATGTTGGCGCCCATGCGGCCGACTCCGACGAAAGCGATTTTTTCGGACATAGGTGTGCGAGGTAGTTTTGGTGGAAAGGGGAGGGGAGTTGAGCCGGAAAAGGGCGGGTGGATAGTGAAGCAACGGGGGGCGAGTGGAAGCAAGGATCAGTTTGCGGGCGGGCCGAGGGCTTCGGGTAGGGACGCGGAATAAGGAAATCAGCGCGGCGGGGCGAGATCCACGCGGGCTGGCCGGCAGGATGCCGGCCAGAGAGCAGGCTGGAAGCCTCCGCTCCCCAACGCACGCGATCTTTGCACCCGTCGCTTCTTGGCAGATTTGGCGCGCCGACTCATTTTCGGGGGATGCTTTGGCAAACGCGCACCCGGCTCTTCGATCTGTCGGTGCGCGGGGTGATCATGGGGGTGCTGAATGTGACGCCGGATTCGTTTTCGGACGGGGGACAATTTTTCTCGCTGGAACGGGCGGTGGAGCATGCGCGCGCCCTGGCGGATGAGGGCGCGGAGATCATCGATGTGGGCGGCGAATCGACGCGGCCGGGCGCGGAGCCGGTGAGCGAGGCGGAGGAGTTGCGGCGGGTGCTGCCGATCATCGAGGCACTGGCGGGGGAGACGCGCTTTGTGCTTTCAATCGATACGATGAAGCCGGCGGTGGCGGCGGCGGCGGTGGCGCGCGGGGCGGCGATCGTGAACGATGTGACGGGGCTGCGGGATCCGGCGATGCGCGCGGCGATCGCGGAGAGCGGCGCGGGGGCGATCGCGATGCACATGCAAGGGACGCCGAGGACCATGCAGCACGCGCCGCACTATGCGGATGTAGTGGCGGAAATCCGGGATTCCTTTAGACAAACTATCGAGTCCTCCTTACGGTCCGGCATCGATATGATGCGCCTCTCCATCGATCCCGGCATCGGCTTCGGCAAGACCGTGGAGCACAATCTCACGCTCCTGCGCCGGCTGCCGGAGCTCGCGGTGGAAGGGCGCCCGCTGGTGCTCGGCGTTTCGCGAAAATCTTTCCTCGCCAAGGTGACGGGCGCCGCGCGCGACGAGGCGCCCTCGTGGCCCACCGTGGCGATCACCAGCCATGGGCGGACGATGGGCGCGCGCGTTTTCCGGGTGCATGAGGCGCGGCCAAATCTCGAGGCGTTGCGCATGACGGAAGCCATTTTGCACGCATGAATCTCGCGAGCTTCTCCAGTTACTTCGCCACGCATTGGCGCGAAGGGGTGGAGATTTGCTTGCTCGCGCTGGGCATTTGGGGGCTGTGGCTGGTGGTGCGCGCGGCGCGCGGGGCGCGGGTGCTGATCGGGCTCGCGGTGTTCATCGTTGCGCTGATGCTGCTCTCGCAGCTCCTGGAGCTGAAACTGATCGGCTGGCTGCTGCGCTCGATTTCCACCTTTCTGGCGTTCGCGATGCTGGTGATTTTTCAGCCGGAGCTGCGGCGGGCGCTCATCGCGCTGGGCAGCCACCGGCTGCTGGCGCTCGGCACGCAATCGCGCGAATCGGTGGAGGTGCTGGCGGAGGCGACATTCGAGCTGGCGAACCGGCAACTGGGCGCGCTGATCGCGGTGGAGCGCGAGACGAACCTGGAGCAGTTTGCGGAGAGCGGCGTGACGATCGACTCCGCGCTCTCGACGGAGCTGCTGGTGACGATTTTTCATCCGAAAACGCCGTTGCACGATGGCGGGGTGATCATTCGCGCGGATCGGATCGTGGCCGCCGCGGCGATTTTTCCGGTGAGCCAGCGGAGCGATCTGGACCGGAACCTCGGGCTGCGTCACCGGGCGGGATTGGGGCTCACGGAGGAGAACGACGCCGTGATCATCGTGGTGAGCGAAGAGACGGGGATCGTTTCGATCTGCCACCGCGGCGTGGTGGAGCGGAATTTCGAGCCGGAGGGTTTCAAAAACCGGCTGAGCGAGCTGCTGATTTTCGAGAAGGATGAGGAGGAAGCGCGGACGCCCGCGGCAGGGCGGGACGAGCGCAGCAGCCGGTCTTCGCGCCGGCATTCGATGTCGGGCGGGAAGCAGGAGGAGCGGCGGGATGATCGGGTGGCGTTTTAGGGGAGAGAGGGGGAGACTTGGGAGAGGGGGAGAGGGGGGCAGCTCGTTCAGCTTCAACCGGAGCTGCTCCACCTCACTCTGCGTCGGCGGATCGGTGATGCCCAGGATGGCGAGACCGTTCACGGCGTAGGAACTCGCGGAGCTGGTGGCACCTTGTAGTGCCCGTCCCCGCTACCCGGCGGTCCTTCCCATCTGCTGGTGATGCCCACGAAAATTTGGCGCGAAGCCTCGAAAATCTGGCGCGCAGCCCCACCCCAGACTGTGGCGTGCTCGAAAATCTGGCGCGAAGCCTGAACCAGACTGTGTCGTCCCAGAAAATCTGGGGCGAAGCGCAAGACCAGACGGTGGTGTGCCCGAAAATCTGGGCGAAGCCCAAGACGAGACTGTTGTGTGCTCGAAAATCTGGCGCGAAGCCGCAAACCAGACTGTGGCGTCCCGAAATTCTGGCGCGCATGGGCACTACCACCTTGTAGTGCCCTCACCACAAGCTGCTCCATGGCCATCTAATGCTCTCGGGAGCAGTGATTTACGCTGAAATGCCCGGGTCAGCCCTTCTCGAAGCCCGTTCGAAGCGCCGTTCCCACTCCTGCAGCTGCTCCAGCGGCAGCGTCGCGATCACCCCATCCCGGTTCTCACGCATCATACGCAAGGGGTCCTCATACCGCGCGCGCTGCTCCGCCGGCATGGCGTCCCACTCCTCCGCCGTGATCGTCTCCAGTTTTGCCAACACCGCCAGGATGCTCTCCGACAACTCATCCATGCCCTCGGCCGCCTCCGCCCCCGCCTGCAACATCTTCTCCACCAGTGTCTCATACTCCCCATTCGGGAAATGCTTGAGCCCGACCTCCAACTTCAGCGCGCACAACTCGTCCCGATCCTCGATCGCGATGGCCCGCAAAGCCCGCTCATGCCCCGCCCAAAGCTCATCCAGCAACGGCGGCAACGCCCGCCCTGCCAGCGCATCCCCATCCGCCGCCGCAATCTGCATCCGCATCGCCTCCTCCCGCACCGGCGCCCACGCCGCGCGCAATGCGGCCATGGCGGCGGGCAGGGAAGCGCCCGAGGAAGGTGACGAATCGGGCATCGCCGGCGTCTAGATCAAACGCGGTGGAATTGCGATTCGAAACGCGCTCGCATCGCCGTGCGTCCAGCGAAACAGCGCGATTCTCGCGCTGGCGCCTCCGCTCATCTAGCACATTCGTTTCCTCGACAACTGACTCTGTCTGGTGGGAGGATGAACACAATGATTTCCATCGCGGAGATTCAGGATGACCAACGATATCCACTCACGCAGTGGAACGCCGACTTCGTATCTGCGTGTGAGCGCTTCGCTGATGGCACAGGAGAGTTCATTCCGATCTTCGACCTGCTTCAACAGAAGCATCCAAAAGACTCGGAGATTGAGTGGAAGGCGCTGCGACTGTACGCCGCGTTTGCCTTTTCCGCTCCGAATGTTGATGCATTGAGGTATTTTGGGCTTATTCCGCCGAGCGGGCCGTCTGCTACTTCTGAGTTCATCGCTCTCTTGTATGAGTACTTTGTGCCCCACGAGTGGACCGGCGACATCCCCGTGCCAAACGTCGCGGAGTTTGTGATGAGCACCTGCATCAAGCACGGCTTAAACCTCCCTGCACTGAATCGGCTAGTCCAAACTAGAGAATGCGCGACCGCGGACGAATTTGTACGATCCCTTTCTCCACGTGCTGAGTCGTTCCAATCAGTCTTCCCGAAAGGATGGATCTTCCGTGGCCATGGAGACGATTCGTTCATCCTCGTCCCTTCTGCTTTGAGAAGTGGTTCGCAGAACATTCGCCTTTTTGGGCCGCCAACCCCACACACTAACGCCGAGCAGATTGACGCGGAACGGGAAGTCTTACGTTCGTTCCTCGACGTCTCTGATAGGAACGGGCTTCACGTGCCCGAGGACAATCAAAGATTGCGGAAGCTGTTGCAGTATGGCGGTACGCAAATCGAAACTTGGCCGCCGGAAGAGGTGCTTTCGCCGATGGCGCTTGCACAGCACCATGGCGTCCCAACGAGGTTGCTCGATTGGTCATGGCATCCGCTCAAAGCAGCCCTCTTCGCAGCGGGTGATGCGTTGAACTGTAAGAATCCCAACCAAAAACTTTCTGTTTGGGCCCTAGCTTATGATAAGTGGGAATTGCTTGGTGACGAGCCTCTACCCTTTGAAATCGTAACTGCCCCAACCGCGACAAATTCGAACCTGCGAGCGCAGGAAGGAGTATTTACTCTGGGCAAACGGTGCAAGCGGGACAAATGCGCAGTCGACCGCACACCATTCGACACATTATTAGTTTCGTGGGCAGCATCTCGAAACGTGAGCACCTCCTCCCCATTCATTCAAAGGATTTCGCTTCCTGCCTCCGAGGCAGAGCGGTTGTGCTTCATCTTGGCGATGGAGGGAGTCAATCGAGCTAGCTTGTTTCCAAACTTCGCCGGTGTCGTGATGGCAATGAAAGACACTGCGCTGTGGTACACTGCAGGTCATCCCGGTGATGAGCACGCTGCCGCCGCATTTCCTTCCTACAACTTTGAAATTAGAACGTCACCAACCACCATCGTTAAGCGCAGATTGTTGACAAAGCGACAGCAAGCGTAGCCGGATTTGGCAAGGAGCGACGTGCATCGTCATTCCGTGAATCGCTAGGTGCTCTGGCGGTGGATGCGGGCGGCTACTTTGAGGCGGAGGGCGTTGAGGGCGATGAAGCCGGTGGCGTCGCTTTGGTTGTAGGCTTTGGTGGGGTCGGCTTCCATGGTGGCGATGTGGGGATTGTAGAGGGAGACGGGGGATTTGCGGCCGGCGACGATGAGGTTGCCTTTGTAGAGCTTGAGGCGGACGGTGCCGGTGACGTTGCGCTGGCTCTCGGTGATGAGGGCCGGGAGCATTTCGCGCTCGGGGGGCGAACCAGAAGCCGTTGTAGACGAGCTCGGCTTATTTGGGGATGAGGCTGTCGCGCAGGTGCATGACTTCGCGGTCCATGGTGAGGGATTCGATCTGGCGGTGGGCGAAGTGGAGGATGGCGCCGCCGGGGGTTTCGTAGACGCCGCGGGATTTCATGCCGGGGATCTGTCGAGTCTGTCCTGGGCGGGCCTTCTTGCACGTGGCAGGAAGATCGGGTAAAGGAGTGGCATGGTGATTATCCGCTTCCCCAATCCCGAGATGGAGACGCGGGGCTTGGGCTTCCTCACCGGCCGGTTTTCCTATCGCACGTTTCAAGGGGGAGACACGATGGTTCCCGAAGAGGCTTTGGGCCATATGGCGATGGCAGGGCTCGAGTATTCGGTGAAAGGCCGCCCGAATTTCCAGGGAGAACATGCACCGGTACGAGATACTGCTGCCGCTCCGGCATAATGACGGTTCGCCGGTGCCTGATCCGATCATCGCCGCAGTCGTGATTCGGCTACGTGAGAAATTTGGCGCCGTTTCGGTGGAGACTCAGCAGATTCGCGGGATATGGGAGCACCAAGGCGCGATCTACCGGGACGAATTGGCGCGCGTCTTCGTAGACGTTTCCGATTCGCTGGAAATCCGAGGCTGGTTCCGAGAGTTCAAAGAGCAGTTGAAGACGGATTTCAGGCAGGTAGATATCTGGATCGTGGCACATCCCATCGAAGTGATCTAGCTACGCGCTTTGGGCGTGGACGCGGGCGGCGACTTTGAGGCGCAGGGCGTTGAGGCGCGATGAAGCCGGTGGCGTCGTCCTGGTTGTAGGCCTTGGTCGGGTCGGCTTCCATCGTGGCGATGTGCGGATTGTAGAGGCTGAGACGGGGGATTTGCGGCCGGCGACGATGATGTTGCCCTTGTAGAGCTTCACGCGCACGGTGCCGGTGACGTTCTTCTGGCTCTCGGTGACGAGCGCCTGCAGCGCCTCGCGCTCGGGCGCGAACCAGAAGCCGTTGTAGACGAGCTCGGCGTATTTCGGGATGAGCGCTGTCGCGCAGGTGCATGACTTCGCGGTCCATGGTGAGCGATTCGATCTGCCGATGCGCGAAGTGCAGGATGGCGCCGCCGGGCGTTTCGTAGACGCCGCGGGATTTCATGCCGACGAAGCGGTTCTCGACCATGTCCACGCGCCCGACGCCGTGTTTGCCGCCGAGCTTGTTGAGGACGCGCATGATGCCGAGGGGTGAGTAGGGCGGCGCCTTCGGCGGTGAAGGTGACGCCGTTTGAGGCCTAGCGGTGAGCAGGCGTCGATCTCGTGGTAGCCGACGGCGATGCAGTGGCCCTTTTCGAAGTCGAGCTCGACGTACTCGGCTTTGTCCGGCGCCTCCTCGGGGAAGACGGAGAGCGACGTACATGTCGCGGGCTTTTTCGGCGCTGGCGTCGAACCACGGGTCTTCGAGGATGCCGGCCTCGAAGGAGATGTGCAGGAGGTTGCGGTCCATCGAGTAGGGCTTCTTCGCGCTGGCCTGCACGGGGATGCTTTTGTCTTCGCAGTAGGCGATCATCTCCGGCGCGGCCGGGGAATTCGTTGCGGAAGCGCTCCTCGCGCCACGGGGCGATGACTTCGCAGCTCGGGCGCGAGCGCGGCGGCGGTGAGTTCGAAGCGCACCTGGTCGTTGCCCTTGCCGGTGGCGCCGTGGGCGATGGCGTCGGCGCCTTCCGGCTTGCGCGATCTCGACCATGCGCTTGGCGATGAGCGGGCGCGCGATGGTGGTGCCGAGGAAGTATTGGCCCTCGTAGATCGCGCCGGCCTGGATCATCGGGAAGATGAAGTCGCGGGCGAACTCCTCGCGCAGGTCGTCGATGTAGATCTTGCTCGCGCCGGTGCTGCTTGCGCCTTTTCTTCGAGGCCGTCGAGTTCCTCCTCCTGGCCGATGTCGGCGCAGAAGGCGATGATCTCGGCGTCGTAGGTTTCCTTGAGCCAGGAGAGGAGGACGGAGGTGTCGAGGCCGCCGGAGTATGCGAGGACGATTTTCATAAGCGGCGGATACGAAAGGCGGGGAGGGGGCGTGTGTCGAGTCTGGGGTTGGGCGTTGCGGTGGTGCTGTGGGTGAGGAATGCGCAGTAGGCAGGATGGGCCGACAGGCAGGATGCCTGGGGCGCCACTCCCGCCCACAGGTGAGGACGCCTGTGTTCCGCGGCTGGAATCCGTGGGTGGTTCCGTGAGTTGAAGGAGCGGTTGAGGCGCGAGTTCGATCAACTGGTATTTGGATAATCGCGCACCCGATCAAGGCGTTTTGAAAAACTTTTTTTCACGCGGTGACGGTGGGACGCGGGGCATTCATACCACTGTGCGTACTGCGCAGAGTGGCGGCACGGGCAAGATTTCAGGGCTCGTGAGACCTGCCGTATTTTCCGCCACAACTTTGTGGCGAAAATAATTTGATTTGGCGAATTTTTGGGCGAAGGTGACCGACCCTAGTAAATCCCCTTTTTACTTATTTCCCGAGTTTTCCGCACCCAGCCTCCACCCCCGTTTGAGGCGGTTTCTCTCTGAGAGACCGCCTTTGCCGTTGTGCTGAGCCGAAGATCGTTCGCGATCGGTGGCTCGGCACGCTGTGTCTTTAGAACTTTATCACCCGTTTTCCCCCACAACTGATTTCGCCGCGCAGGCCGATGCCTACTCGGCGACATCGATCCCCCTCTTTGGATTTCCAGAACAGCGTTCGTACCCCCTTCCTCATCATGAAAAAGCTCTCCCTTCGCGCCTTCCGCCGCTCCCGCCGTTTCAAGGCCACCACTTCGCCCGCGACCTCGCGGGTGCTGCGCAAACGCACGGTGCTGGCCGGATCGATTTTGAGCCTGCTGCCGGTGCTCACGACCCTGATGGGCACGATGAAGACCGAGGCGGCTTCCTTGTACTGGGAGCCGAATCCGGGCGCGCCGAATGGGTCCAACGCCTTTGGCAATCTGGGCGGGCCGGGGACGTGGGACACGATTACTCCGAATTGGTGGGATGGGATGAGCCTGAGCAATGTGCCGTGGAGCAACACCGCGCTGGATACGGCGGTGTTTGCCGGGCCGGCCGGAACGGTGACGCTGGCGTCGCCGATCACGGTGGGCGGGCTGCAGTTCAATACGACGGGGTATACGGTGACGGCGAGCGTGGCCAATCCGTTGAGTTTTGGGGCGGCGAACACGGCGCTCACGCTGAATAACGTGGCGGCGGCGACAGTGACGGGGCCGGTGGGCGGCACGGGCGGGGTGGTGCTGAGCGGCGGCGTTTTTGGCGGTGTGACGACGGGGACCTTTACGTTCAACGGGGTGAGCACCAGTGGATGGTCGGGCGCGACGACGATCAACAACGGGATGACGATGGCGCTGGCGGCGAGCAGCCAGGCGCTACTGAACACGAGCGGCATTACGCTGAACAATGGAGCGATCACGTTGACGAACACGACGTCGGCGGAAGGGGCGCTGGATCGCGTGAGCAATGCCGCGCCGATCACGGTGAACGGCGGCGCGATCACTTACACGAACACCGCGGGGGCGATCAATTACGCGGAGACGCTCGGGGCGGTGACGGTGAATTCCGGGCGGCTCGCGATCACCTCGACGAATGCGACGAACACGGGGAGCACGGAGGTTCTCACGCTCGGCGGGCTGACGCAGACGGGTTCGGCCACCGTGGCGTTTTCGGGGGGTGGTGGGCTGAATACCACGGTGAACCAGATCGTGGTCTCTGGCGCCACGGCGACTCCGGCCGGGCAGATCATCGGGCCATGGGCGACGGTGGGCACGGCCGCGAATGCGCAGACGGATTACGCCGTTTACAATGCTGCGGGCAATGTGTTGCCGGCGAACATCACGGCCGTGACGACCGACGCGACCTGGACGGCGGCGCACGCGCTGACGAGCAACTACACGCTGAGCGGAGCCACGACGACGACGGCCACGCGGAACATCAACTCGCTGCGGTACACGGGCGCCGCCGCGTCGCTGACGATCGGCACGGGTTTCAACCTGAACACGTATGGCGTCCTGAACGCGGGCTCTGGGGTATTGACGATCACCGGCGGCACCGGGCTGAGCACGCCGACGGGTGGCGGGAATCTGTATCTCACCACGGGGAATAACCAAGGCATCACGGTGGCCTCGCCTGTGCTGGATAACGGCGGCGCCGTCGCGGTCGTGGTGTCGGGGACGAGCACGGTGGTTTTGAGCGCGACGACGAGCAATTACTCCGGCGGGACGGTGGTGAATAGCGGCACGCTGAGCATCGGCAACAATGCGAACCTAGGCGCCGCCAACGGCGGGCTGACGTTCAACGGCACGGCTGGGCTGACCTTTACGGCGGCCACGCCCCTAGCCTCGACGCGCGCGGTGACGCTCAACAACGGGTCGGTCGTCACGGTGGCGACGGGCAACTTCGCGAACTCGATCGCCGGGAACATTACCGGGACCGGCGGGTTTAATATCGCGGGCGGGAACACGCTAACCTTCAGCGGCACGGGGAATACCTACACGGGTCCGACGCAGGTCAGCGGGACGACGCTGAAGGCCGGCGCGGCGAATGCGTTCGGCACGGATTCGGCCGTGACGCTCGTGAACGTGGCAAATACGAACCTGGACATCACCGGGTTCAATACGGCGATTGGCTCGCTTTCCGGCGGCGGGACGACGGGCGGCAACGTGCAACTGGGCGGGAACACGCTCACCGTCGGCAACAATAACGAGAACACGACTTTCGGCGGCGCGATTGCGGGGGCGGCGAGCACGAGTGAGCTGACGAAGGTCGGCACGGGCATTCTTACGCTAACGGGCACCAGCACCTTCACCGGCGCGGTGAACCTCAACGGAGGAACGGTGAACTTCTCGGCCCCGGCGAGCCTGGGCGCCGGCAACACGATCAATTTCAACGGCGGCACGCTGCAGTACGGGCTGAACAACACGGCCGACATCAGCACGCGGACGCTCAATTTCAACACGCCGGTGGCGACGATCGACACGAACGGCAATAACGTGACGTTTGCGAATTCGATCGGCGGGAACGCGGCGACCCTGCTCATGAAGCGCGGGCTGGGGACGCTGACGCTCACCGCGGCGAATACGTACACGGGCGGAACGACGGTGGCGCAGGGTGTGTTGAACGTGCAGAATTCGAACGGGCTTGGGACGACGCCCGGCGCGGTGACGGTGAGCCAAGGCGCCACCCTGCAGGTGCAGAACAATGTGACGCTTACGCCGGCGGTGACGCTAGGCGGGGCTGGGGCTCCGAGCCAAACCGGCGCGCTGGTGAACGTGAGCGGCAACAATACGCTCTCGGGTCCGATCGCCCTCACTGGCTCGACGACGATTTCGGTCGATGCGGGCTCGTTGGCGCTGACGAACGCGACGGGCATTACCGGGTCCGGCGCGAACCTGACGCTTACGGGCAGCGGAACCGGCACGCTGGCGGCGGGGCTGCAAACCGGCACCGGCGGGCTGATCAAGAACGGCACCGGCACGTGGACGCTTACCGGCGCCAATACCAATACGGGGGCGACCACGATCAATGCGGGCACCTTGGTGGCCGACCTCTCGGCGAACCCGACGGGCGTGCTTGGCGCGACGGCGCCGCTGAATCTCGCGGGCGGCAATCTGACGGTGCGCGGCGCGGCGACGGGCGCGAGCACGCAGACGCTCGGCAACCTCACGCTTTCGCCGGCGACGAATAGCATTCTCGCCATCGACCCGAACAACGGGACGGGCACGACCGTCACCCTCGGCGGCACCGTGAATCGCGGCGCCGGCTCGACGCTGGTGTTCGACTATACCTCCGCGAATGCGGGCGCCCGCACTTATGCGGTGAGCGGCCCGGTGAGCGGCACTGGCGCGCCCACTGGCGCGAACAACATCTTCGGCTACGCCTTGGTGAAGGACGCGACCGGCACGGGCCTGGCGCGAGTGGACGGGGCGAACAACATCTCGCGTTTCGACGACACGACGGCGGCCACGCTTGATGCAGCGAGCAACAGCGCGACGACGGATTTCACGACGCTCAACACGGTCTACACCGGCGGCGTGCTGAATTGGACCGATGGCGGCGCGCTGACCAATCGCGCGGTGAATTCGCTCACGTTCGACACGACCAACACGGGCGGCATCGTGAACATGGGCGCGCCATCGAATTTGCTGACGGTCTCCTCGGGCGCGCTGCTTTTCCGCGGGCCGAACAACGGCACGCTGCAAGGCGGGCGGGTGACCAGTGTCGGCGGGGAGCTTTTCGTGCACCAACTCGGCAGTGGGCTCTTCACGATCGCCAGCGCGATTCCGACGGGCAGCTTGATCAAGGACGGGTCGGGCACGCTCCTTCTCTCCGGCGCGAATACCTTCAGCGGGCCTTTGCGCATCAATGAAGGCGTGGTGCGCGGGAGCGGCAGCACGGCATTTGGCAACGACGCGGCCGTAGTCATCGCGAATACCGCCGGCACCGGGCTCGAGTTGAATGGCACGAATCAGAGCATCGGCTCGCTTGCGGGCGGCGGCGCGCTGGGCGGCAATGTCGCGCTCGGATCGGGCCGGCTCACCGTGGGCGGGGACAATACGGCCACAACTTTCGGCGGCACGATCACCGGCGCGGGCGGCAGCCTCACGAAAGTGGGCACGGGCTCACTGGCGCTGACGAATAACGCCAGCACCTTCAGCGGCGAAGTGGTCATCAATAACGGCGCGCTGGTCGTTTCCGGGCAGGGCGCTCTCGGCACGGGCACGACACCGATATCCATCAACGGCATCGCGAACACCGGCAACCCAGGTTTCAGCGGCGGCCAGCTCGTGGTGCAGGGCGGGACCACGGGCGCCACCTTTACGCGCGAGATTAGCATCCTCGGGCGCGGCCCGCAGGCGGCGAATGCCAGCGGCAGCCTGGTGAGCATCGGCAACAATACCTTTGGCGATATCACGATCGGCAGCGGAGCCGCGGAGACTCGTATCTCCTCGGTGGTCGGCACGGCCACGGTGAACGGGCTGGTGAACCTGGCCACCAGCGCCAGCTCCGTCTTTTACGGCAACGGCAATTTTTTCCTGAATGGCCGGGTGACCGGGTTTGAAAACGCGATCGACCGACTCGTCAAGACCGGCAACACGATCACCACGACGCTCACGCTGGCGAACGCGAACAACACGTTCCTGCAAAACGTCCGCATCGATTCCGGCACGGTGCGGGTGGCGACGGGAACGGCGCTCGGCCAGAACACGCTCGCGGCGGCCATCGATCTGAACGGCGGCACGCTGGAGGTGCGCGCGGACGCCAACACCGGCTTTTCCACGCGCAACATCAACCTCCGGGCAAACAGCGGCATCGTGGTCAGCCGCGCCGTGGATGGCTTGGCCATCAATCAGACGATCACCTTCGGCAATTTTGCGGCGCAGACCTCGAATACGACGCTGACCTACACTGGCCGGGATGGCTACAATCTGACGCAAGGGACGGGCACGACGGTCGCCCTCACCACGGGAAATCCGTACACGTTTGCGAACAACTTGAACGGCACGCTGACGTTCAACAATTCGCTCAGCTTCAACGACGCCACCGGGCGCGTTCTCACGCTGGGCGGCAATGCCGAGTACGTCATCACCGGCAATCTGCTCAGCCCGGCCGGCGGCAACCACATTTGGTCGAAGACCGGCACCGGCACCCTGGTGATCCAAGGGACGGCGGGCACGTTTACCGGCAGCTTCAACAGCACCGGCACCACGCAGGTGACGAACATCAACGCGCTCAGCAACAATGTGACGACGGGCGGCGGCGCCATTCAGCTAAATGCCGGCTCGCTGGACTACCGCGGCACCGGGCAGGACAGCACGAAGCTGCTCAATCTTTCCGGCACCACGGCCGCCGGCATCATTCTCGCGAACCAGCCCGCGGGCAGCACGGCGTTGCGTTTCCAAGGGAACCCGGTCGGGGCCGGCGGCGCGGGGAGCAAGACGCTGTTCCTCGGCGGCGCCAGCGATCCTTCGATCGTCAACGAGATCGGCGGGGTCATTAACAACAATACCGCCGCGAACATCACTTCGCTGGCGAAAGTGGGCACCAACACGTGGCTCTACTCGCCGGCCGCCGGCACTTACGCGACGGCGCCGACCGGCATCACCAGCGCCGCGGCGAATAGCGGCACGAACACGAATTTGCTCGCGGTGAGCTCGACCACCGGCCTGGCGGTGGGCATGGCGGTTTCCGGGACGAACGTGCCCGGCGGCTCAGTGATTGAGAGCATCGTCGACGCGACCAACATTCGCATCAGCAACAACATTTCCACGGCGGTGGCGGCGTCGACGGCCCTGACCTTCACCGGGAATGCGAATTTCACCGGCAACGTCACCATCGGTGGCGGGACGCTGCAGGTGCGGCCGAGCGCGGCGAGCGGGAGCGGCGCGGACGTGATCAACAACACCAGCCAGATCATCTTCAACAATGATCCGCTGACCTTGAATGGGTTTGCCGGCGGCACCTTTGAATACCAGGGCTCCGCAACCGCGGGCACGCTCACGGAAGCGGTCGGCGCGCTCACGCCCACGGCGGGCACTGGCGTCATTAAGACGACCGCAAACGGCGGCGTGCCGACGCTCAGCCTCGGCTCGTACACAGCGCGGACGCTCGGCGCGGTGGTGAATTTCCAGCCGGGCACGGGCACCGGCATTCAATTCGCGGCCGTTCCGACCGCGGTGCTGAACGGCCTCGTCACCGGCGCCTACATCACGAATCCGGCCACTGGCGCGATCGACTTCGTGGCCACGCCGGCGGCGAACACGAACGTCACGGCCTTGAATGCGGCGACCGCGTTGCCGGCGGCGACCGGAAGCTCGACGACGAATTATGTCAACAGTGCCAACCTCACCACCACCGCCGCGGTGGCGGCGAATTCGGTGCGCGTCGTCGGCAGTGGGCAGACGATTACGCTCGGCGGCGCGCTGACGCTGACGACGACCTCGGCGACGGCGGCGGGCGGCCTGCTCTTTGACAACTCCGCGGGGGCGGCGACGATCACCGGCAGCAACATTGCCGCCTCGAACGTGGCCGGCGACCTGATCTTCATCACGGGTGGCGCGACGCCGGCCAATGCGCTCACCATCAACTCGACGATCGGCGCCGGCGCGGCGGCGATCTTCACCAAAGCCGGGACCGGCACGCTGATCCTCGGCGGCAACAACACCTTCACGGGCAACGTCCACCTCAATGAAGGCACGGTGGTCTTGTCCGGCGCGACCGCGGCGTTGGGCGCACCGGCGGCGGGGACGGTGGCGAATCTTCGCCAGAACACGATCCTCGATCTCAACGGCGCGGGCGCGGGCGGAGTCATCACCCTCGGCGCGCTCAACGGCGCGGGCACGATCACCAACAGCGGGGGCGGCACGAACGCCGCCAGCACCCTGGCGATCGGCACGGCCGCGACCACCGGCGTGGGGGTCTTTTCGGGCGTGATTCAGGACGGCGCCGGCGGCGGCATGATGAATGTCACGAAGAGCGGCACGAGCGCGAGCACCCAGGCGCTCACCGGGCTGAATACTTACACCGGCGTGACCACGATCGCGGGCGGCAGCACGCTCATCGCGAATCGCCTGGCGAATGGCGGCGTCGCGAGCTCCATCGGCGCTTCCTCCAACGCGGCCGGCAACCTCATCTTCAACAACGGCGTGCTCCAGTACACCGGCTCGACGGCGGCGATTTACCAAACCACCCAGACGCCGTCCGTGAGCATCGACCGTCTCTTTACCCTCACCGGGAGCGGCACGCTCGACTCCTCCGGCACCTACGGGAATAGCATTCTCGCGACAGGGGTGGCGAACAATGCGGCGCTCATTTTCAACAACACCGGGGCGGTGGGGTACACCACGGCGGGCGCTCGCTCGCTCACCCTTACCGGCAGCTCGACGGGCGACAACGAGATCGACTTGAAACTAGTCGATAACACGAACGGCGGCGCGGCCCTTTCCGTGACCAAGGCAGGCGGCGCGGGCAGCCTCTGGATTCTCGGCAACGCCGCGAACACGTATTCCGGCCCCACGACGATCAACGCCGGGACGCTGCGCGCGCAGGATGGCGCCGGGCTTTCTCCGAACAGCAACCTCGTCTTCGGCGGCGGCGTGCTCGAAACCGCCGGCACGTTCACGCGCTCGCTCGGGGCCGGCGCGGGGCAGGTGCAGTGGGCCTCGGGCACGGCGGCGGGCGGTTTCGCCGCGTCCACGGGCAAGCTCACCGTGGCCATCGGTGGGGTGGCGACGCCGGCCACGCTGAATTTTGGCACCGCGCCGTTCACCAGCGGGGCGTTCATCCTCGGTTCGGCCACTTCGCAGTTTGAAACCGAAGTGATCAACCCGATCAATCTCGGCGGCGGCAATCGCTCCATCCAAGTGGATGCCAACGCCACCACCAGCGTGGCGCAGACGCAGGCCACGCTCTCCGGCGTGATCAGCAATGGCTCGCTGTCCAAGACCGGCGCCGGCGCGCTGATTCTTTCCGGCGCCAACACTTACACCGGCAACACGAACCTCACGAATGGCAGCCTTTTCGTTTCGTCGCTCGGCAATGCGGCCGGCACGGCCTCGAGCAATCTCGGCGCCAGCGGCGGCACGCTCGCCTTGGGCAGCGGGGCGAACGTCGTAAACCTTTTGTACACCGGCGCGGGCGAAACGTCGAATCGCCCGATCGCGCTCGTCGGCAGCACGGGCACCGTGACCATCGACTCTTCCGGCAGCGGCGGGCTTACGCTCGCCAACATCACGAACGTGGCGACGGGCGTCTTCACGCTGAGCCTGCGCGGAACGAACACCGATCAGAGCATGATCACGGCGCAACTGACCAACAGCGGCGCGAACGCCCTGGCGGTGAGCAAGGCCGACGGCGGCATCTGGGTGCTCAACCCGGCGGTGGCCAATACCTTCACCGGCAATCTGACGGCCGGCGGCGGCACGCTGGGCCTGACGGCCAATGGCATCGGCTCCGCGGCGTCGCTCATTTTGACGAACGGCGCCATCGCCGCCTTTGGCGGTCCGCTCACCACCAGCGTGCCGGTGACGCTCGGGAACAACTCGAGCGCGGTCTTCGCCGGCGCGAACAACATCACGATCAATAACAACATCACGAAGGCGTCCGGCGCGAACGACCAGACCTTCAGCAACAACCTCGAGAACGGGGCGGTGCTGACGATCAATGGCAACCTGATCAACCTCGAAGGCACCGCCAATGCCACGCGCACCATCAACGTGCGCGGCATGGGCTCGACGGTTTGGAACGGCAGCATCCAGGACAACACGTCGGTCACGACGAACATCATCCGGATGAACTACGCGATGGCCAACAACGCGACGTTCACGCTCACCGGGGCGGCCAACACGAATACCGGAGGCACGGTGCTGGGGCAGGGGACATTGATCCTGAACAAGGCAACCGCGCTCGGCGCCACAGCCGGGAATTTCGTCTTCAACGGCGGCGTGATTCAGGCCGGCGCGGGCGACCTCACAGGCGCGAACAAGATCACCAACAAGGTGCAGCTGCAAGGCGACCCGGCGACGGTGAGCGGCGCCAACAACATCGAGCTTGGCGGCATCGTGGAGCTGAATAACAACCGCCTGCTCCTCAACAATCTCGACACCGGGAAGACCCTCACGATTTCCGGCAACGTGACGAACATCACGGCAGCCTCGGCCCTGAATATTGCCGGGTCGGGGAACACGGTCATCACCGGCAATGTGACCACCGGGGCGTTTGTGCAGTCGCTCGCCTACTCCGGCACCGGCACGCTGACCCTGAACGGCAACAACGATTACACCGGCTCCACGACGGTGAATCGCGGCCTCGTGGTGCTCAGCGGCACCGGCACCAACGGCCAGCTCACGGCGACCAGCGGCATCACGCTCTTCCCCACCGGCACGCTGCGCCTCGACAACAGCGGCGGCAACACGACGCCCGGCGGGCGCATCCCGGGCCGGCCGGTGACGCTGCAGGGCGGCACGCTCGACATCATTGGAGCGCCCGGCGGAACCACGGAAGTGGCCGGCGCGCTGACGGTGAATACGATCGAAAGCGCCATCACGATGTCCGGCGGCAATACGTCGCTGACGTTTGCCTCGGCGAATTTCGCGAACAGCGGCTCGACGCTCAACCTCACGGGGATCCCGAGCCTCGGGACGAACAACAAGGTGCTCTTTACGACGAGCACCGGCCTGAACGTCTCCAATGGCGTGGTCACCCGTGCGCTGATTGGCGATGATTTTGCCAGCTACAATGCGACCAACGGGATCGTGGCCTTCACCGCCTACAATAACGGCAATAACCTCGATACGGCCGCGGTGACGGACACTCTTAATGTCACCGCGAGCACGGGCCTCACGGCGAATCGCACGATCAATGCGCTGAAGATCAGCGGCGCCGGCCTCACCATCGGCACGGCGGGACGCACGCTGACCCTCAGCTCGGGCGGGCTGCTGAATGCCGGGGGCGCCAATACACTCGCCGGCACGGTGGGTCACGGCGCGAACTCGGTGTTCCAGATCAATGGGGCCTCGAGCCTGGATCTCACCGGCTCGATCGTGAGTCCGAACAGCCTCGGCAAAGCCGGCAGCGGAACGATGACGCTCTCCGCGCCGCAGTTCTACCTTAGCACCACGAACGTGCTCGAGGGCACTTTGCGGCTTAACGCCGGGCTGAACACGATCTTCCCGAGTAGCCAGGCGTTGAACATCGACGCGGGCGGCACGCTGGACCTGAACGGCAACACGCAATACGTGGGCGTGCTCGGCAATGCGTTCACCGCGCCGGCGGTTTCCGGCAACCCGGGGACGCTCACCAGCAGCACCGGCACCGGCACGTTCGTGACGAACATGACCGGCAGCGCGACGTTTGGCGGCCGGATCACCGGCGCGAACGTCAACTTCGGGCGCGTCGGCGGCAATACCCTCACGTTTGAGATTCCGCAAACCTATGGCGGACAGACCGTGCTCATGGGCGGCATCACCACGCTGCAGGACGATGCGACGTTGCTGAACACGCCGGGTATCGACCTGAATTACGCCACGCTGTTCCTGAGCAACAACAGCGGCCTGCAGACCGCGAACGCCAATCGCCTTAGCGACACCGCCCCGATCGCGCTGCGCGGCGGCACGCTGCAGTTCACCGGCCGCGTGACGGACAACGCGTCCGAGACGGTCGGCCCGATCACCGCGGCCCAGGGCGCGAACACGCTCACCGTCTCCTCCGCGGGTCTTGGCTCGGGCGCGATCGCCATGGCCGACTTCACGGCCGCGAGTCTCACGCGCCTCTCCGGCACCACGGTCAACTTTACCTCGGCGAACGTGCTGGGCGCGCCGGGCAACAACGCGCGCATCAATTTCACCACGCCGCTCGTCACGGCTCCCAATGGCGCCCTCGGCGCATGGGCGATTGCGAACTCGACCGACTATGCCGCCTATAACGCCGTGAATGGCATCGGCTCCGTGGGCACGGGCGGTTACGCCGGTTACGACCTCGCATTCGCTCCGGGGAATATCACGAACGTCGGCGGCGACTCGCTCGTCGCGGTGACGAACACCCTGCCCTCCGGTGGCGCCACGACGGGCCTGCTCCGCCTGGCGGGCGGGTTCCAGAACGATCTGCTCTTCGCCAATGCGGGCGACGTGCTCAATCTCGAGCTGGGCGGCATCCTGCGCAGCAATAACAACAACCCCGCGAACATCGGCTCCGCAGCGACTCGCGGCGTGATCACCACGGGCGGCGCCGCCGCCAGCGGCAACACCGAGCTGATCGTCTACAACGCCGCGAACACCCTTACGATCAACTCGGTGATCGCGAACAGCGGCCTCGGCACGGCGACGACTTCGTTCGTGAAGTCCGGCGCAGGCACGGCGGCGCTCTCGGCGCCAAATACGTACTCCGGCGGCACCATCGTCAACCAAGGCACGCTGAACCTGGCGGGCGGCGCGGGCACGGTGGTGATTCCGGCCGGCGGCCTCACGATCAACGGCGGCGTGCAGGGCGCCGGGGCCGCGGTGACCATGGTCACGAACGCGGGCCAGATCGATCCCTCGAATGCAGTGACGATCAACGGACGCGGGACGCTCACGCTCGTCGGCAACAACACGCTGAGCAGCGTCGTCTTCAACAACAACGGCGGCGAAGGCGCGCCGACCGTGGCCACCGGCGGGGTGCTCACCCTCACCAGCAATGCGCCGGTCACCGTCACCTCCAGCAATGCAGCCGTGCTTCCGGTGATCAGCGGCGGCGGCCTCGCGCTCGCCTCGGGCACGAACACCTTCAATGTCGGCGCGATCCAGCTGGCCGGTGGGACGTACACGAACATCCAGCCGGCGCTGAATATTAGCGCGCCGATCACTGGCCCGGGCTCGTCGATCGTGAAGACGGGTGCAGGCCTGCTACAGATGAGCGGCGCGAGCACGTTCTCCGGCTTCGACCTGCAGGCCGGCGGTGTGGTGCTGGGCACGAGCTCTTCGCCCGCGCAGGGGGGCGGTGTGGCGGTGAGCGGGCCGCTCGGCATCGGCTCGGTTTCGGTCGCCAACGGGACGCGCATTCTCGTCGACAACGCCAGCCGCACGCTCGCGAATAACGTTACCTTTGCGGGCTCGCCGATCTTCGACAACACGGGCACGACCCTGAGCACGCTGACGCTGAATGGGCAGCTCACGTTTGCGAATGGGCCGCTGACCGTCCAAATCCCGACGCCGTACCTCAACGTGGCGCTGCTCGGCCGGATTATGAATGTCGCGTCGATTCCCTCGATCACCAAGACCGGGCTCGGCAATCTCTTCTTCAACGCCGACGGCTTCACGGGCACGATCAATTTCCAGAACCTGGGCACGCTCTCGCTGCTCGCGGACGGGGACGGATACGGCACGCCCAACACGATTCCGGTGGGCGCGCTCAACTTCGATGCCGGCATCGTGCCGACGCTGACGATCGGCCGGGCCGGGGGCCTGCTGCCCTTGAACCAAGCGGCGAACAAAACGCTCGCGCCCGCCAGCTTTGCGGCGATCGCGAACGGCATCAACCTCACGGCGAACAACGGCTACGGACTGCTTGTCTCGGAGGATCTCACGCTCGTGGCCGGCGCTAACTTCAACGTCGCGCCCGCGACGGTCTCCAATGTGGTGCAGGGGCTGACGCTGAGCGGCGTGCTCTCCGGCGCGAATGTCGCCTCCGGCGCGGTGGCGATCACCAAGTCAGGCGCGGGCACGCTGGTGCTTGCGAATCCGGCGAACACCTTCGGCGGAACGGGCGCGATCATCGACATCACCGGCGGCGTGCTGCAGACCTCCAACGACGGCGCGCTCGGCGACGCGGGGAATGTCGTGCGTTTGAACGTGAATGCCACGACGGGCGCGGGTTTCCGCGCGGCGGGCACCTTCTCGTCGCCGCGCACCTTCACCCTCAATCAGGCGCAGAACGGGTTCGAAGTGACGCAGGGCAACGTGCTCACGCTGACTTCGGCATTCGGCCTCGGCGCGGTGGGGAACGCGCTCTTTAAGAACGACAACGGCGTGCTCCAGCTTAGCGCGGCCAATCCGACGTGGACGGGCGGCATCAGCATCAACGCGGGCGCGGTGCGCCTGGCGAACAACACCGCCGCGGGCACCGGCACGATCCTCGTGGCGCCCAGCGCGACGGCGACCGGCGCGGCTCTGCAACTGGCCGGCGTGTCGATTGGCAACACGATCAATCTTCAGGGCACCGGCAACCAAGCGCAGGGCGGCATCAACTTCGGCGGCCAGCTCCAGAGTCTCGTGGGGACCAACACGACCACCGGCCAGGTGCAGGTGAACAACGACGCAGTCATCGGGGCCGACGCGGGCTCCACGCTGAACATCAACGGCGGGATCCACAACACGACCACCTCCGGCAAAGCGCTGATCTTCAATGCCAATGGCACGATCAACGTCAACAGCGCCCTCACCGCCGCGACCGCCACCGCGAATCAGTACTTCGCGATGCGCAAATTCGGCAGCGGCGCGCTCAACTTCACCACGGCGCAGACGATCATCCCGACCGACACCGGGACCGGCTTCCAAGTCCTCGCCGGTACGCTGGGCCTTTCCGGGGCGGGCACCATCACGGGTGGCAACACCGTCCCCGCCATCCTCGATGTCGGCAGCACCGTCAATCTGAACAACAGCGGCGTCGCGGGGAATAACGTGAACAACCGCCTCGGGGGGCGCCCGGTGACCTTCCGCGGGACGAGCTTCAACCTGATCGGCAACGATACGGCGGTCACGACGGAGACGCTCGGCGCGCCGACCTTTGCCCGCGGCCTGACCACCATCACGGTGACGGCGCAGCCGACGGGGCAGGCGAACCTCCTTTTCAGCGCGGCGTCGAATGCGGTGGCGAACGCGCAGAACAGCGGCACCCCGCCCAGCGGCGCGTCGGTGCTCTTCCGCGGCACCGGCCTCGGCGGGGCGGCGGCGAACGGCGTGGCGACCATTCAGGACACGGCGGCGAACGGCTTCGTCTTCAACGGCCAGACGGGCGCCACCGGCACGACGAACAAGGCGATCCTGCCTTGGGCATTGATCGATCCGAGCGCCACGGGCAGCGGCGTTTCTTTTGCGACGGGCGATGCGGCGGCCGCCGCCACCGGCACCGCGGCGATTCTTCGCCCGCTGAACACCTCCACGGAGATGGTGACGAACGCGCTGACGGCGAACACCAACGTGCGCCTCACCGCGCCGACCACCGCCGCGGCCGGCGTGACGCTGAACTCGCTCACGCTGGAAAGCGGCGGCGCGCTCAACCTCAATCCGCTGATCGCCTTCAACCTCTCCAGCGGCGGTATCCTGGCGAAGGCGGGCAACGCCGGCATCAATGGCGGCGTCCTCAACCAGACGAATACGCTCTCGCCGCTGAACATCTGGACGGTGGGCGATCTGAACCTCACCAGCACGCTCAACGGCGGCAATGGCGTAACCAATGGCAACATCGGTTTCGTCAAAGCCGGCGCGGGCATGCTGACGCTGAGCACGCCCACCTCCACGCTGCCGGGCCTCGCTGGCCTGAGCGTCAATACGATGTCCGGCCAGTACGTCGTGAATCAGGGGACCGTGAAGCTCAATGGTGGGACCAACACCATCATGGCGAACAACTTCCTCGCCTTCAACGGCGGCACGATCGACCTGAACGGGAACTCGCAATACTTCCTGAGCATCTTCGGCGATAACGCCGTGGCGGGGGCGGGCGGCACGTTTGTGAATACGGCGGGCACGCAGGCGACGCTGGTCAACAGCCAGGACAACGCCGCGCGCAACTTCGCCGGCTCGATCACCGGGAACATCTTCTACAATCGCGCCGGGCAGAACACGCTCAACCTGTTTGCGCCGCAGACCTACACGGGCGGAACGCTCCTGAACGGCGGCACCACAGTGCTGCGCGACGACGCGGCGCTGGTGAACACGCCGGGCATCGAGATCAATTACGCCGCGCTGAGCGCCGACAACAACGCCGGCATCAAGGACCTCGCCAACCGCATCAACGACGCGGCGCCGATCACTTTCCGCGGCGGAACCCTCACCATCCAGGGCCGGGTGCAGACCGCTTCCGCGGAGACGATCGGTGCGCTCACGGCCGACCAGGGCTTCAGCGTCCTGAACGCCGCGGTTGGCGGAACGAACATCAACTCGATCGATGTCACGGCGACGAGCCTCAGCCGGACGGCCGGGTCATCGGCGACCTTCATGGCGCAGGGGACGAACCTCGGTTTGATCGGCAGCAATTCGCGCATTCACCTCGCGACCGTGCCGGCGCTCACGAACAACCTGATCGGCGCGTGGGCGATCACGAACGGCAACGAATTCGCGACCTACATTCCCGGCTTGGGCATCGCTTCGATGGGCCAGGTCGGCGCGGCGAATTACGACGGCACGGCAATCCCCGCCGGGAACTTCGCCGACAAGAATATCCGCATCGGCGCCACCTCGGCGGTGCCGGCGGGCGGATCGACGATCAACGTGCTCAGCATGGGTGGAGCGATCAACCTGACCTTCACCAATGCCACCGACACGCTGAACCTCACCAGCGGCGGCCTCATCGGGCCGAACAACAACCAAACGCTCGGCGCCACCGTCGATAGCGGACGTCTCACGGCGGGCGGCCTCACGCCCGCGGCGAACAGCGACCTGTACGTCTACAACCGCACGAACACCTTCACGATCAACTCGCGGATCGTTGATAACACGAACGGGGGCGGCTCGGCGGTGCGCGCGATCCTCACCGCCAATGGCGGCACGATCACCCTCGCGAACAGCCTGAACAGCTACACCGGCGGCACGGTGGTCAATGGCGGTACGCTGAACCTCAGCGGCACGGGCGCGGGCACGATTCCGCTCGCGGCGGATCCCACCCGCGGCCTCGTGATCAGCAACGCGACCGTGACGATGAACAACGCTCCCGGGCAGATCGCGCTGGGCAACCTGGTGACGCTTACCGGCAACGCGGTGCTGAACCTCTTCGGCGACAACACCGTCACCGGCTTCATCTTCAACAATGTGGGCGGCAACGGCAACCCGACGGTCAACTCGTTCTTCTCCGGCACCGTCACCGGCACGACGCCGTTCCCCGGCGCCAACGGCGTGCTCACGGTGGGCAGCGGCGGCGTGACGGCTTCGTCGTCCAATGTCGGCACGACGAACCTCATGCTCGGCCGGACCGATTTCGGCACCAGCCTAAACACGATCACGGTGAATCCGATCATCGTGAACGGCGTGGAAGTGGCGCCCTTGCAAGCGACGCTCGATATCCGCGGCGTGGTGGGCTCCTCCGGAGGCATCAATAAGGAAGGCACGGGCGTGCTGACCCTGAACGCCCAGCAGATCATGACCGGGAAGGTGAACGTGAACAACGGCACCTTGATGATCGGCACGTTCAATGCGGGCTCGCGCTTCTCGGAGATCGCGCTGAATGGCCCGACGACCAAGCTGAACCTGAACGGGCAGTCGACGACCATCGGCGCGCTCTCCGGCGACGGCATCATCTTCAACAGCGGCGGCGCGGCCACGCTGAGCGTTGGCTACAACAACCAGGACACCACGTTCTCCGGGCAGTTGGCGCGCTTCAACGACGCGGTCGTGAATGCCGTCTTCCTGAACAAGATCGGCACCGGCACGCTCAGCATGACGAGCGCGCAGGCGTTTGGCACCGGCACCACCGGCACGATCTCGGTGAGCGGCGGCACGCTCGTTTACCGCGGCCTCGGGACCGCCTTCCCTGCCACCAGCGTCGCGGCATCGACGATCACGGTGAACAGCGGCGGCACGCTGCTCCTGGATAACGCGGGCACGAATCTCGCGAACCGCCTCGGCTTGAACGCCGCCGGCACGCTGAACCTTTCCGGCGGTGAGATCATCATCACGGGCAATGCGAATACCAACACCACCGAGCAGGTGGCCAACCTCACGAATATCAACGGGGGCGGTTTCCTCACGCTCCAGCCGAACGCGGCGCGCCAGCTTGGCCTCACGGTCACTGCGCTGACGGCGCAAAACGCCACCGGCACCGCGGTCTACCGCGGCCTCAGCGGCACCGCCGCCAACGGCAATGCCACGCTGACCATCACCACGCCGAACCTCATCACGGGCCAAGGCACGGGCGCGAACGGCACCACTACGATGCCCGTTCGCACGGACATCCTCGGCGACGCCTCGCCCACCGGGCTCGGCACGGGCTTCCTAGTGAGAGACTCCGCCAGCACTTTCTATCGCCCGCTGGCGGCGAACGAGCTCCAGACTGATTCGGCGCTTTGGGCGGCCACGCAGAACGCCGGCCTCAACTCCGCGGTGACCTCCGGCGTGACGCGGGTGATGAACACGCTGACGGCCAGCGGCACCGGGTCGTTCTCCAGCGCGCTGCCCGCGGCCATGGGCGTGTACGGGACGAACGCCGGCCTCCTGGCGCTCCAGGTGGATCGCTCCGGCATCCTCGCGCTCAATGGCGCCATCACGACGATCAATACGCCGATCACCAGCGGGGTAACGGGCACGACCTTCGTCGTCCACACCGTGGGCAACAGCGTGCTGAACGCGAACAGCTACTTCGCGGCGGGCTCGACGGGCGGTCTCGCGAAGGCCGACGGCGGCACGCTGAACCTGAACGCGCAGGCGCTGTACACCGGCTCCACGACGCTGAACGGCGGCACGCTGAACCTCAACAGCGGCCTCGACAACACGATCGTGGTGAACCCGACGGCGACCACGCCCACGGTTTCCGCCCTCCAGGTGAACGGCACCTCCACGCTCGATCTCCGCAACCGCTCGCAGGCGTTCGGCTCGCTCTCGAGCAACAACGCCTTCCCCGGCCTCGCGGGCACCATCACCAATTCCGGCGGGGACGACACCGTCACCCTCACCTCCGCGGCCACGGGCGGTACGACCTTCGCCGGCCAGATCAACGGCGCGCTCAGCTTCACCCGTTCGGGCAATAACACCACGACGCTCACCGGGGTGAGCACGTACACCGGCGCCACTACCGTGCGCGGCGGCGTGCTCCAGTTGCGCGACGGCGGCTCGATCCTCAATTCGAGCGCCTTCAACCTGAACTATGGCACCCTGCTTATTGACCAGTACGGGCTCAATCCGCTCACCGATCTCAACCCGGCGCGGATCAGCGCCACGGCGCCGATCAACATGCAGGGGGCGTCGCTGAACTTCAACGCTGCGGGCTCGGTCGATTCGACGATCACCCTCGGCACGGTCACCTCCACCGCCGGCCAGAACACGATCAACGTGTTGCCGATGGTGAACCAGGGCAGCACCGCGAAGATCACGATCGCGAATCTCGTTCGCACCGCTGGGAGCCAGAGCATCGTTAACTTCAACGGATTTACCGCAAACACCAATACCCTGGGCCTGCAGGGTCTCGGGGCGAACGGCAACATCATCCTCACTCAAGTCAACGGTTCCGCTTTCAGCGCCGCGAACCTGAACGACGGCTTGATCGGTGGATGGGCAGTGGCGAATGGCAACACCTTCGCTACGTACAAGGACGGCTTTGGCGTGATCGAAATGGGCACGAACAGCCAAGGGGTGGTTTTCCCGCCCTTCTCCGCGATCACCGACATCAACGGCGCGACAACAGCGGCGGACAACGTCAGCGACCTCAACACCGGCACCCGCACAATTACCGCGAACAAGGTGGCGAACTCCTGGCGGCTGGTGCCCGCGGCGACCACGACCTGGACCCTCGGGGCCGGCGTTGGCGTCGGCCTCGATGTGGGCATCATCACGAACACCGCCTCGACGATCACGCTGGCCGGCACCGATGCGACCTCCACGCTCACCGGCACGGGCTCCGATCTCTACGTGTACCTGAACCAGGGGACGATGAACCTGAACACGAAGATAATTGGCGGCATGAACTTCGTGAAGGGCGGCGGCGGCACGCTCACGTTCAATCCGGCGTTCTCGAATTCCTACACCGGCAATTCCGTTTTCCAAGGCGGCACCACGAACCTCAGCGCCGGCGCCGGCATTGTGGTCATTCCGGGCAACCTGGTGGTGAACAACGCCACGGTGACGATGAACACCAACGCGGGCCAGATCGCCAGCACCAGCAATGTGACGCTCGGCGGCAGCGGCGTCCTGAACATGGTGGGCACGAACACGCTGGCCAGCGTCACCTTCAACAACACCGGCGGCAATGCCACGCCGACGCTGGCGGCGGCGACGCTCACCTTGAGCGGCACCAACGCGATTACCTCGGTAAACGACAGCTTCAGCTTTACGCCGACCATCTCGGGCGCCGGGCTTAGCCTCTCCGCTTCGGCCCCGGTAATCTCCACGTCTGGCCTGTCGCCGAACAGCCTGATCATCTCCGTCCCGATCACCAGCGCGGGCGGCGTGGTCACGAAGACCGGCGCCGGCTCGGTGGTCCTCTCCGGCGCGAGCACCTTCACGAACGGCTTCACGCTGAATCAAGGCTCCGTGATCTTCGGCGCGGCCAGCACCGGCACGCCGGTCACCTCCGGCCCGGTCGGCACCGGCACCTTTACCATCGGGGATGGCACGACGGTGCTGAGCGACGGCACCGCCCGCACGATCGCCAATGCGGTGACCGTGAATGGCGATTTCACCTTCGGCGGCATGCTCGCCGGCAACAATCTCACGCTTTCCGGCGCGACGAACCTGGGCGCGAACGGCCGCACCATCACGGTCGCCAGCCCGCTGGTCACCGGCACGCTCAGCGGCGCGGTCACCAGCACCGCCACGGGTACCGCGATCACGAAGGCGGGGCCGGGCACGCTCCTCCTCAGCAACGCCGGCAACAACTTTGGCGGCGCGGGTGTGAATGTCACAGGCGGTATCCTGAAGCTTGGCGTGGCAGGCGCGATGCCGATCACCAGCCCGCTCAACGTTTCCGCGGGCGCCGGGTTCGACTTGGGGAACCTCGACCAGACGCTCCAGCAGATCAGCGGCAGCGGGTTCATCACGAATTCCGGCGCGACGGCGCGCACGTTGATCGTCGGCGGCTCGACCGCGACCGATAATACGGTCGGCTTCAACAACACCTTCGACGGCGTGATCACCAACGCCGCCGGCGCGCTGGCCCTCACCAAAGCGGGCACCGGCACGCTGACGCTGACCAACGCCAATTCCTACACCGGTCTCACGACGGTGAATGTCGGCACGTTGAGCATCTCGAACAGCAACGCCCTCGGCACGACCGCCGCCGGCACGGCTGTCGCGAGCGGCGCGTCGCTGGAGCTGCAAGGCGGGATCACCGTCCCGGCCGAGGCGCTCACGATTATCGGCGCCGGCTTCGGCGGCACCGGCGCGCTGCGGAATCTCGGCGGCAACAACACGTACGGCGGCACGGTCACGCTCGGCGCGGGCGGCGCGACGATCCAATCGGATGCGGGGCTGCTCACGCTCTCCGCGGCGAATTCGGTCACCAGCACGGGCCAGAACCTGATCGTCCAGGGCGCAGGGGATACGACGATCAGCGGCACGGTCACCACCGGCGCGGGCAGCGTCACGAAGAACGGCGCGGGGGTCCTCTCGCTCTTCGGCAACAACACCTTCACCGGCGGCACGACGGTCAACGCCGGCACGGTACGGATCAATTCCGACACCAGCCTCGGCGCCGTGGCGACCCCGGCGGTAATCAACGCGGGCACGGTGCAGTCGACGGTGAATCTCACCTCCGCGCGGAATTACACGCTCGGCGCGGCCACCAGCACGCTCGCGGTCGACGCGGGCACCACGCACAGCCTTACCGGCACGATCAGCGGCAGCGGCACGCTGAACAAGGGCGGCACGGGCACGCTCGCGCTTACGGGGACGAACAGCTACACCGGCGGGACGGTCATCAATGCCGGCACGCTCACGGCGAACACGCTGGCGAACGGCGGCACGAACAGCGCCATCGGCTCGTCCACCAATGCGGCCTCGAACCTCGTCATCAATGACGGCGCGATCTTCCGCTACACGGGCGCGGCGACCAGCACGGACCGCCTCTTCACCGTCGGCGCCGGCATGGTCGGCGCGGTGCTGGACGCCTCCGGCACCGGCGCGGTGAACTTTACGAATACCGGCGACGTTGCGCTGGGCGGCCTGGCCGCCGACCCGCACACGCTCACGCTCACCGGCACGAGCACGCTCGCGGTGAACAATACGCTCGCCTCGAAGCTCACCGGCAACCTGAGCCTGATCAAGGAAGGGACCAACACCTGGATCCTGACCAACAACAACGACTTCACCGGCAACACCGTCATCAATGGCGGCCGGCTCCAACTCGGCAACGGCGGCCTCACCGGCTCGCTCTCGGGAACCAACCTGGTGACGATCAACTCTGGCGGGGCGCTGGCCTTCAACCGCTCGGACGACCTGACCTTCGGCAGCCAGATCATCGGCGTCGGCGGCGTGGAAAATCGCGGCCCCGGCGGGCTTGTCCTGTCGAACCCCAACAACACGTACAGCGGCGCGACCATCATCGGCAGCGGCGCGGAGATCACCGTGACCGCGGATGGCGCGCTCGGCGTGAGCCCGGCGGGAACGATCGTCGAGAGCGGCGGCACGCTCCGCCTCGGCACCAATTATACGACGTCCGAAGCGCTGACCTTGAGCGGCACCGGCCGCAATGCCGCCGGAGCCCTGGCGCTGGCGAGCGGCGTCACCACCGCCTCCTTCGCCGGCCCGATCACGATCACCGGCGGGGGCGCGACCATCAAGCCGACGACGGATGTGCCCGCCGCGACGGGCAGCCTCACCCTCACCGGCGGCATCGATACGACCAACGCCACGACCACCTTCCAAGGGGCGGGCAACGTCATCATCGGCGGCGCGATCACCGGCACGAACGGCAACCTCGCCGTCGACGGCTCGAACGTGACGCTCAATACGGCCGCCACTTACACCGGTTCCACGCTCGTGCAGAACAGCGGCGCGATTGTCAGCGGCGTGAACAATGCGCTGCCCACGACGACCACGCTCACGATCGGCACCGACGGCACCTTCGATCTCGGCGGCAATAACCAGACCCTTGCCGGCCTCACCGATACCGGCGCCGGCACGCGCACCGTCACCAACAATGGCGCGGCTACCGGCACGCTCACCGTCACCGGCACGAGCGCCTTCGGCGGCACGATCCAGGACGGCAGCGCACTCACCGCGCTCGTCGTGGGCGGCACGAACCCGGTCTTTACGCTCACCGGCGCCAACACCTACACCGGCGGCACCACGGTGAATACCGGGGCGACCCTTCGCATCGGCAATGGCGGCAGCACCGGCTCGATCACCGGGAACGTGGCCAACAGCGGCACGCTCAGCTTCAACCGCGCGGATACCGTGACCTTCGCCGGCAACGTCACCGGCCCCGGCACGCTGGTGCAGGCGGGCCCCGGTACGCTGGTCGCGACCGGCGCGCTCGCGCCCGCCAGCACCACCATCCTCGGGGGTACGCTGCAGGTGGGCGACGGCGGGACCATCGGCTCGATCAGCGGGAACGTCGCCAACAGCGGCACGCTCGCCTTCAACCGCACCGACACGATCACCTACGGCGGAGATGTCACCGGCGGCACGCTGGTGCAGGCCGGCAGCGGGACGCTGATCGCCACGGGCGCGCTCGCCCCGGTGAACACCAACATCAACGCCGGCATCCTTCAGGTCGGCAACGGCGGCGCCTCCGGCACGCTGAGCGGCAACGTCCTGAACAACAGCACGCTCGCCTTCAACCGTTCCGGCTCGGTCACCTACGCCGGCACGATCACCGGCAGCGGCCAGCTTTTGCAGCAGGGGCCCGGCACGCTGGTCCTTACCGGCGCGAACAATTCCACCGGCCTCACGGACATCCAGGCCGGCACGCTCGAGCTGCACGGCTCGATTTCGGGCAACATCCACGTCGATAACGGCGCGACGTTCGATGTCACGAACCTCGTCAACAGCACCTACAATGTCGGAGCCACGCGCATGCTGGAGAACGAGGGCAGCGTCAGCGGCTCGCTCACGGTGGAAGGCACCGCTAGCGGCACCGGCACCATGACGGGCAGCCTCACAGCCAACAACGGCGGCACGATCGCTCCCGGCGTCGGCGGCATCGGCACCCTCACGACCCAGGGTTCGCTGAATATGAACCCCGGCTCGAACCTCAATATCCAACTGGCCGGCACGCCGCTCAATATCAGCGACCTGCTCGTCGCTTCCTCCGTGAGCCTCAGCAACAGCGGCGCGGGCGTCACGCTGAACCTGTCGCTCCTCCCGAGCTCCGCGCTCGAGGGCAACGGCAGCGTGTTCTTCATCGTGAGCAACACCGGCGGCAGCGCCGTCACGGGCAGCTTCGCGAACGCCACCACCTCGATGTCCTTTGGGGACTCGTTCAACGGCGAGACGTTCAACGTCCTCACCGGCGGCCCGACCGGCGGCGACGGCTCCCAGTTCGCCATCTCCTACGACGCGAACATCCTCGCCGGCACGCCCCACGGCGGCAACGACATCGCCCTCATAGCCGTCCCCGAGCCGAGCACCGCGATGAGCCTGCTCCTCGGCCTCGGCGCTCTCACTGGACTTCAGCGCTTCCGTCGCCGGCGGGGGTAGGCGGAGGTGGTGTGGCGGGTCACTCGGAGGGGGGCTGAGCAGGCTGGACGCTAAGCACCGGTCCTGCGAGCGACGCCCGCGCCCCTATCACTGTACGCGCGGCGGCGAGGCAGGATGCCTCGCCGAGCAGGCTGGAAGCCTGCGCTACCCACGGCCCGTTTGTTTTGCGTTGATAGACGTATCTTACTATCTTACCCCTCGCGCTTTCTGGCGCCCGCCACTTTGAAGGCGCTCGGGCAGAGCGCCTGTACTTCGCACCCGGCGCAATCGGGATTGCGGGCGAAGCACCGGCGCCGGCCGTGCCAGATCAGCCAGTGCGAAAAGAGGGTCCATTTTTCGCGGGGGACCAGCTTCATCAGCTCCTGCTCGATCTTTACCGGGTCGCTCTGCTTCGTGAGGCCGAGGCGGGCCGAGAGCCGCTGCACGTGCGTATCGACCACGACGCCGATCTCGAGGCCGAAGGCATTTCCGAGCACCACGTTCGCGGTCTTGCGGCCGACGCCAGCGAGGGCGGTCAGCGCCTCCATGGAGTTTGGCACCTCGCCGCCGTGCTCTTCGACCAGGCCCGCGCAGCAGGCGCGGATGTTCTTCGCCTTGGCGCGGAAAAAGCCGGTGGATTGGATGAGCGCTTCCAGCTCCTCGGGGTCGATCTCGGTGTAAGCGCGGGCGGTGGGGCAGCGGGCGAAGAGCGCCGGCGTGACCAGGTTGACGCGCTTATCGGTGCACTGGGCGGAGAGGATGGTGGCGATGAGAAGCTCGAGGGCGTTGCGGTGGTTGAGCTCGCAATGGGCCTCCGGGTAGACGCGGGCGAAGGCTTCGCAAAGCGCGAGGGTGCGCTCTTTCTTCAACGCGGCCGAGCCGGGGCGGAGCGGCTTGAGTTTAGCGGTATTCATGCCGGTGAATGAAACGGCTCGCTGCGCTCGGTTCCTGACGAGGCTCGCGGGACGCTCGCCCTCCCGCGGCGCCGGGGGGTGATGGGACGACGTGCCTATCCGCCAAGATCACTTCTTCTTTGGAGTCGCCGGCTTTGGCGTGGCCACGGGTCCGATGGACTTGAGCTTTTCCTTGGCTTGGGCCGCGAAGGGCGAGTCGGGGAAGGTGTCGACGATTTCCTGGTAGTACTTGGCCGACTTGGCCAGTTGGGTCTGCTGGAAGGCTTTCACCTTTTCCGCATTTTGCTCCGCGGTCGTTTTCTTTCCCGAACAGGCGCCGAGGGACGAGCCGGCGGCGGCGACGGCCAGGAGGAGGAAGGTTCTCTTGAGGGACATGCGAAGATCTCTGGGGGATGAGGGCGGCGGGGGAGGTGAGGCTAGTGCTTGGCGGGGGCCGCGCCGGGCTTGGCGGCGGCGGCAGGCTTGGCGGCTTTCGGGGGCGGGGTCGGCATGGGGATTTCGCCTTTGCCCTGGCGCTCGAGCAGGTTGGCGCCGCGCCAGAGTCCCTCGGCCGCCACGGTGGGCACGCCGCTGAACATCTTTCCGATCTTGATGTAGTTATCGATGGCGGTCTCGAAGTTGCCCTGGTCCTCATGCACGCGGGCGAGCAGGAACATGCCCTTGGCGCGCAGCTCGGGCGAGGCGGTGCTAGCCTTCACGATGCCCACCAGGCGCTTGAGGGTGTCCTCGTATTTCTTCTGCTGGTAGAGCGAGAGGGCGATGCCGTAGTTGGCCTCGAGCATCTTGGGCGACCATCCGTAGAGCTTTTCGAGATCGGCGAAGAGCTTGCCGGCCTCCTCCTCCTTTTTTTGCTCCTGGAGAATCTTGCCCTGGCCGAAGAGGACCATCGCCTGCGCCTCCTGGATCTCCTGCGGCGCATTAATTTTGCCCGGCTCGGCGGCGGCGTTCGGCGGCAGCGGATAATCCTTGGCCAGTTTGTCGTAGACCTTTTTCGCCTCGTCGTACTTTTGCTGCTCGATCAGCGCGGTGCCGTAGAGGTCGAGGTCCGCGGGGGAATATTTCAGCGATTCGTCGTAGGCGCCGCTCATCAGCTCGATCGCCTTGGCCTTGTCTTTCTCGAAGATGTTCGCGGCCTGCGTGAAGATGATCTTCGAGCGCGTGCTGGGCTTGTCCTTGAACTTTTCGGCCAAGTCCGCGAAGTACTTCTGCACGTCTTCCGGCGTGATCAGCTTGGCGGATTGCCGCATCTTTTGGACGTCCAGCAAGGTCTTCAGGCCGAGCGCCACCTGCGGCGACTCGGGGTATTTCGTGACGAGCCGCACGGCCGCGTCGATCGAGGCGTCGAGGTCCTTTTTCCAAGCCTCCTGCTGCTCGGGATTGAGCGCCACGTAGCGGCCGAGCTTGTTGGCCTCGGCCATCCACATCGGCGCCACGCGCGAGAGCGCCTGCGCGGAGTTTTCGTCCTCGGGCTTGGATTTCACGAACTCCTCGTAGGTCGCGATGGCCTCGGGAATCTTCTGCTGGCTGCTGTGGATCTGCGCGATGAGATCGTAGGCTTGGAAGAGCTGCTTGCCATCGGGATACGCCTTGATCAGCTCGTGCATCGTCGCGATCACCTCGTCGAACTTCTGGTCGCCCATGAGCAAATTGCCCCGCTGGAGGTATGAGAAGGGGGCCACTTCGCTCTTCGGAAAATCGGTTCCGAGCTTTTTGTACGTGGCGATCGCGTCGTCTTTTTTGCCGATCTGCGATTGCGACTGGGCGAGGTAGTAGAGCGCGTTCGGCATCATTTCGCTCTTCGGGAAATTCTTCACGAAGGCTTGCAGCTCCGGCACCGCCTCCGCCGGCTTCCCGCTCTCGCCCAGAAGCTGGCCGTACCAAAAGGCGGCGTTCTCCGCCTCGGACAAGCCCGCGTACTCATCGCGCACTTTCTTGAACTGCGTGAGCGCCTCCGGGATTTTCTGCGTCTTCTGGTAAACCGTGGCGACGCCGTACTCGGCCGCGGCGGCGACCTCCTTCTCCGGCTTTTGCGCCAGCGTCTCCTGGAAGGCCTTCAGCGCCTCGTCATACTTTTCGAGGCGCAGGAGCGCCGAGGCCTGCTGGGTGAGCGCGAGCACCTTGAAGTGGCCCTTCGGGTAATCCTTTGCGGACTCCTCGAAGTACTTGATCGACTTGGGCGGGTCCGATTCCACGTAGCCGACGCCGACGACGACCGCCAGGTTTTCGGCGATCGGGTCGCCTTTGTAAGAACCGACGAATTCCTGATAGGCCGCCTCCGTCCTGTCGGAGAGCGCCTTGACGGCGCCTTTCGCATTGGTGTTTTGCGAGGCGAGGCTGAGCGCGGTGTAGTAGACGATTTCCTTTTTCTGGTCCTCCTCTTCCACGAAGGCCTTCGCGTAATTCAGCACCACGCGCGCCTCGTCCATCGCGCCGAGGTGGAAGAAAATCTGCCCGCCCTTGAGCCGCGCGGTGAGCGTCTGGTCCGGGCGCGCCTCGAGGTTCGCCAGCTTTTCCTGCTCGCGATCGAGGAAGCGGTCGATGCGCTTTTTCTTCTCCAAATCGCGCGCGAGGAGCGCCTGCTGGCGGGCGGCCTTGATGGCCTCGATGCGGACCTTTTGCGCCTGGATGATCAAATCCTTCGGCGCGACCAGCCGATACGCCTCCAGGGCGCGCCGGTACATCGCCTTGCGCGTCGCCTCCTCCTTGGGGGGGATGAACCCGGCGCGTACATAGAGAATTTCGCCGATCTGGAACCGCGAATCGTTGGCCAGCGCCACGTCGCTGCGCTTATTGATGATGTCGTTCAGCAGCTTCTCGGCGTTTTCGTAGCGGGTATCATTGGCGGGGTCCGGCGCCGTGGCCTTTTGCGCGGTGACGTTCGCGAGCGTGCCCATGGTGAGGGCCAGCAAGTACTGGCTATCGAGCACGGTGTCGCTCTTTTGGAATTTCGTGACGTTGCCGGTCAGCGTCGCGATCGCCTCCTCGTAGCGCGCGAGTTGGTAAAGTGCGACCGCCTTGCCGTAATTTGCCGCCTCCACCTCGGTGCTGGTGGGATACTTTTGAAGGAAGGCGTCGAACTGCTTCACGGCATCCTCGAAGGCGGTTTTGCGCGCGGGGGCGTCGGCCTTCATGGTGGCGGCCTTGGCGGAGTGCACCTGCGGGATGAGGCTCATCGCGAGCTCCGTGGCCTCCGGCGTCACGTTCTTCAGCCCGCCGACCGCAGCCAGCGTCTCCGCGGCCTTGTCGTAATCGGCGAGCCGGAAGTAGACGTAGCCGAGCCGCAGCGTGGCTTGGGGGATGAGCGGCGAAGTGGGGTAATTCTTCTGGATGCCGGCGTAGAGGTCCGCGGCCTCCTGGTAATTCCCAGCGTCCGCGAGCGCGCCCGCTTTTTCCAGGTCCTGCTGGTCGAGACCGGGGGCCTGCGCCTGGGCCGCGAGCGGCGCCAGCACCGCGGCGGCGGCCACGCCGGCGAGACCGAGCCGCAAGGCGAAGATGGGTGCGTGAAAGAGGTTCATAAGGGAAAGGGGATTGGCAACATAACTAACCGGGCGCAAACTGACTACTTGAAATCGTCAAGGTGAGATTTTGGGTTGTTTCGCGGAGGCACTCGCGCACCGCCTTGGAGTAAACTGACTGGCACTCGCGGGAAATCGTTCAAGAATAGCGCCCAAGCATGACCCGCCCGCCGCCGATCGCCATTCTCTTCGCCCTGCCGGATGAAAGTGGCGATTTCCGACGGGCCATGACCATCGAGCGCCACCAAGGCCTGGGCTTTGGGCTGACCGTTCAGGGGATGATCGATGGCATCCCGATCGTGGTGGCTCATACCGGCGTCGGCGAAGGCGCGGCGGCGCATCGGACCGGGCAGATTATCCGGGAGCATTCGCCAGCGGCCCTGATCAGCGCGGGGTTTGCGGGTGGACTCCACCCGGATGCGCGAGTGGGGCGGGTGATTTTCGATCCGCGCGGGCTCGAGGATCTTTCCACCCCCGCCGGGGCGCTCAGGGGTCCCATCGTCACCGCGCCGCGCATCCTGGAATTTGCCGCGGACAAGGCGGCGCTCGCGCGCACCACCGGGGCGATCACCCGCACCTCTGGCGCGCTGGCGGTAGACATGGAAACCGAGGCAATCGCCACGACGGCTTCGGCGATGGCGAGTGTGCGCCCGGCGCCGCGCAATTTTATCCCGGTCGTTGCGCTGCGGGTGATCAGCGATCCCGTGGACGCGGACCTGCCGGTGCCGATGCGCATCTGGTTCGACGAACGCCGGCAGGCGCCGCGCCCGGTTTCGCTGGTGCTCTACCTTTTGCGCCGGCCGAGCCGCATCGCGCCGTTTGCGCGCTTTGTGCGGGGCCTGGCGCCGGCGCGGGCGGCGCTGGCGGAGGCGCTCCAAGCCTTCATTCCCACCCTGGGAAAGAGACTGGCGACCCCTCCCGAAGGAAGCTCGGTCCCTCTAAAATCCGGGTAAATTGTGGACAAATCCGATCCAAGCCGGCCTGGCCTCATCATCGTCACCTGCGGCCCATCCTACGAGCCGATCGATCAGGTTCGCCGGATCACGAACCATTCCACGGGCACGCTTGGGATTCAGCTTTCCAACGCCCTCGCCGCCGCGGGGCGCACGGTAGTTTGCCTCATCGGCGAGGGCGCTACGTTTCCGGGCCCGCTCGCCGCGGGGATCCGGCGGATCGTTTTCACGACGAACGAGGATCTGTTGCGCCGGCTGACGGAGCTTTCCGGGGAGCCGGTGGCGGCGGTTTACCATGCGGCGGCACTCTGCGATTTTCGCGTCGAGCAGGCATACGCGGCGGATGGGACGCCGATCGGCTCGGCGAAAATCCCGACACGCGCGGGGGCGATCACGCTGACGCTGGCGCCGGCGCCGAAGGTAATCTCGCACTTGCGCGCGCTCTTTCCGGCGAGCCGGCTCATTGGGTGGAAGTACGAGCTCGCCGGCACGCGCGAGGAGACGCTGGAGAAAGGGCGCCGGCAAATCGCCGAGAACGGCACCGATGTCTGCATCGTGAACGGCGCGGCGTATGGCGCGGGTTTCGGGTATCTCGAGCAGGAAGCGCCGGTGCGGCATTTTCCCACCAAAGCCGAGCTTTGCGAGTACCTGAGCAGCCCGGGGATTCTTTAGCGCCGCTCTCCCGCCGCCGCTTCGCGTCCGCGCTCTTCGGCGTCGATGAGGGTGAGGAAAACCTTCTCGAGGGCGCCGGATTCGGCAGATTGACGGCGCAATTCCTCCACGGTGCCGAGCGCGATCAGGCGACCACGGTGGATGATGCCGACGCGATCCGCCACTTCCTCCGCGACGCTGAGCTGATGCGTGGACAGGAAGATCGTCATCCCGGCGCGGGAGCGCTCGCGGAACTCCTGCTTCACGATGCGGGCGTGCATGGGATCGAGGCCGACCATCGGCTCATCGATGACAAGGACCTTGGGATCGTGCAGGAGGGCGGAGGAGATGACCAGGCGCTGGCGGCTGCCATGGCTGAGGTTTTCCACCAGCTCGTGCGCGTACTCATCGAGATGGAATTTCTCGAAGAGCTCGCCGGTGCGCCGCTCGCGCTCGGGACGCGGCAGGCGGTAAATCTCGCCGACGAACTGCATGAATTCCCGCGCGGTGAGCTTGTCGTAGAGGAAGGGAAAATCGGGCACATAGGCCATGAGGGCCTTGGCCTTCTCGGCGTCGCGCTCCATATCGAAGCCGCAGATCGCCACCTCGCCGGAGGAGGGCCGCAGCAGGCCGCTCAGCATCTTGATGGTGGTGGTTTTGCCCGCGGCATTTGGCCCGAGGAAGGCGAAGAACTCGCCCTGCGCGATCTCAAGGGAGAGGCCCTCGACGGCTACGAGGCCGCCGAAATGTTTGGTGAGGGAGCGCGTGGAGATCATGCGGTAGTGAGCCAGTAAGTCAGTAAGCCAGTGAGCCAGTGAGCCAGCGGCTAATCCGTGGAGAGCTCCCAGCCGACCAGTGTCTTGGCTTTCAAAATCTGGCCGAGCTGGCTGACGTGCATCTCCAGGAGGGTCTGGCCTTGGTTTTTGATGGTGACGAGGAAAGTCTCGAGCTCCTCGCCGTGCGCGTGCAGCCGGGCCTGGCGGGCGGTGAGCACCGGGGCGATGGCGCCGCGGCCGGCGGAGAGGTGGCGGGTCCATTCGGAGCCGACGCCCCAGCGCGCCAGAACGGCGTTGAGGCCCGCTTCGTCGAGCGTGAACTCCTGCTCGACCGGCGCCTCGCCGGCGAGGCCGAGCCGGTAGCGCGCCTTGCCCGCGAGCGGATCGAGGACCAGCTCGAGCGTAGTCGCGACCATCTCCGGAGTCTGCGGACCGCGCGCCCGGATGGTAACGTTCACGCGGGAGGCCGTGACGCGAAAGGCGCGGTCCATTTCAAAAGCGCCATTCCAAAACGCCCTTTGCGGAGGCACCCCGGGGCCGTCGACCTGGACATTCCCGATCACCTCCAGGGCGTGCGCACCCGTCTCCTGGTTCGTGCGTGGTGAAAGCCGCAACTGCCCCAGCCGCGAGGCGCCCGAGCGGATGTTCAGGTCCGACGATTGCCCATGGTGAAAGAGCTGCTTGAGGACCAGCTCCACCGGCACCGCCCGCCAGCCGGCCTCCTGCGGGCGCAGCTCCGAGCGAATGAGCAGGGTCCACATGGCGCCCCAAAAGAGCACCACCAGCGCGATGGCCGCCCGGTAAAGCATTACCGCCGGTCACTCCCTTGGTTGCGGCGCGGCGAAGGCATGTTGCCCTCAGCATATCACAAAAGCATTGGGCGCTGCGCCGAAATCCTTCACTTCCCTCGCCCCGGCGATCCCCTGTACGTATCTTTCCGCATGTCCAGCCACTTCGGTCACCTTTTCCGCATCGCCACCTGCGGGGAATCCCACGGCGGCGGCGTGGGCGTGGTGATCGACGGCTGCCCGCCGCGGATCCCGCTTGCCGCGGAAGACATCCAGGCCGACCTCGATCGGCGGCGGCCCGGCCAGAGCGAAATCGTCACGCCGCGCGAGGAGGAGGACCGCTGCCAGATCCTTTCCGGCGTCTTCGAGGGGCAAACGCTCGGGACGCCGATTTGCATTTCGGTGACCAACAAAGACGCGCGGCCGGAGGCGTACCGCGAGATGGAGACGGCCTTCCGCCCTTCGCACGCGGACTACACTTACCAGGCGAAGTACGGCATCCGGAACTGGCAGGGCGGGGGGCGCTCCTCCGCGCGCGAGACCATCGGCCGCGTGGCCGCCGCGGCGGTCGCGAAGAAGGTGCTGGCCGGTCTTGCGCCGGGCGTGGAGATCGTCGCCTACGTGAAATCGATCCACCGGCTCGTGGCCGAGGTCGATCCGGAGAAGGTGACCTTCGCGCAAGTCGAAGCAACATCGTCCGCTGCCCCGATGCGGCCATGGCGGAGCGAATGATCGATTTCATCAAGAAGGTGCGGAGCGAGGGCGACTCGGTCGGCGGCATCATCGAGTGCGCGATCCGCGGGGTGCCGCCGGGCTTGGGCGAGCCCGTCTTCGATAAGCTGGAGGCCGACCTGGCCAAGGGCATGCTCAGCCTGCCGGCGACCAAGGGCTTCGAGATCGGCTCGCGGATTCGCCGGCACCGCCATGCGCGGCTCCGAGCACAATGATCCTTTCTATATGGAAGGCGACCGCGTCCGCACCGCCACGAATCGTTCCGGCGGCATCCAGGGCGGCATCAGCAATGGCGAGACGATCTTTTTCCGCATCGCCTTCAAGCCCACGGCCACGATCTTTCGCCCGCAGCAGACCGTGAGCACCGCCGGCGAGGAGACGGAGCTCCAGGCCCGCGGCCGGCACGATCCGTGTGTGCTGCCCCGCGCGGTTCCGATGGTGGAGGCGATGGCGGCGCTGGTGCTCTGCGATCACGCGCTGCGGCAGCGGGCCATCGGATAAACCACCGCCGACGGCACTCCGCACGATGTCTCAGGCGGAGCCAATGTTGCGTCTCGCTACTGCCGTATCCCCTACCGAATCCGCGAAGGAGGCCGGGCTGCGGTATATCATGGACGATCGCCCGGGCATCACCCGGCGCAAGCGCGGCAAAAACTTCGTCTACATCCAGCCCAGCGGCGGGCCGGTCCGAGATCCGGATGATCTCGGGCGCATCAAGCGCCTGGCAATTCCGCCGGCGTGGACCGACGTGTGGATTTCGCCGGTGGCGAATGGGCATTTGCAGGCGACGGGCAATGACGCGCGGCGGCGCAAGCAATACCGCTACCATGCGTATTGGCGGCAGGTCCGCGATGAAAACAAGTATGGCCGGGTGATGGCGTTTGGGCGGGCGCTGCCGCTCATCCGGCAGCGCGTGGCGAAGGATATGGCGCGCCAGGGGCTCCCGCGCGAAAAGGTGCTCGCCACCGTGGTGAAGCTCCTGGAGGCGACGCTGATCCGGGTGGGAAATGAGGAGTACGCGCGCGCCAACCAGTCCTTTGGCCTTACCACCCTGCGCGATCACCACGCCAAGATCTCCGGCGATACCGTCACCTTTCAGTTTCGCGGCAAGAGCGGCAAGATGCATAAGATCGACGTGCGGGACCGCCATCTCGCGCGCACCGTGAAGCGCTGCCAGGATCTGCCGGGCCAGGAAATCTTTGCCTACCTCGACGAAGACGGACAGTGGCAGGATGTGAAATCGCAGGACGTAAACGCCTACCTGCGCGACATCACCGGCGAGAGCTTCACCGCGAAGGATTTCCGCACCTGGTCCGGGACGGTCCTCGCCGCCATCGCCCTGCGCGAGGTGGAGCACTTCACTTCGCAGAAGCAGGCAAAGAGCAATATTGTGAAAGCGATCGAAGGCGTGGCGAAGTTGCTCGGCAACACCCCTTCGATTTGCCGCAAATGCTACGTGCACCCCGAGGTGCTCGAAAGCTACCTGCAAGGGACGACCATTCGATCCATTCGGCAGCGGAGCGAAAGAGCCGCGGCAAAATTGAAGCCGGACGAAGCGGCCGTGATGGCATTGCTGGCCGCGCGACTGAAGGCCGGCAAGAAGGGGAAGCCCACCCCACCAGCGAAAGTAGCGGCGGCCTTGGCGAAAAGCGTGAAGCGCATCAAAGGCGCGCGGTAGCCCGGCAATCGGCGGAGCGCTCCGATCCTTCCGATTTACCACCGGCATCCAAAAATACCATAACGTGCGATCCATCTTCAGAGCCCCTGCGAATGTCGCTCGAACCAGCGGATTCGCCGATGTGTCGTGTCGCCTCCGCTACACAAGTGTATCGGACGCGGACACAATTTTTTCGCGTGCCGCGAGCTCCCCTGAGTAAAAGCGCCATGGCACCTGCATTGCTGCGTTTTCGGGTAGCCCATACCCAAAACCCCGATGCTTTACACCTTTGAAGCCCCCGCCCAGCTTTCCCAGGAACTTACCGAACAAACCGACGAACAGCTCATGGAGCTCGTGCAGCACGAGGAATCGCGGGGTCTCGAGGAGCTGTACCGGCGGCATGCGGCGACTTTGCGCGCGGTGATCGTGCGCGTCTTGCACAACGAGCACTCGTCCGAAGACCTGCTGCAGGAAGTCTTTCTCGAAATTTGGCGCCTCGCCGGGCGCTACTCGCCCGAGAAGGGCAAGGCGCTCGGCTGGATGATCACCCTGGCGCGCCGCCGGGCGATCGACCGTCTTCGCCGGGAGCAGGCCTATTTCCGCGTGGAAGAGCGTTTCCAAAAAGAGACCGAGCAGCAGCCCGAAGCGTGGACCCACACCCGCGTCGAGACCGATATCGAAGCGGCGGATATCCGCCACATTCTCGCCGATATTCTCGAGACCCTTCCGCCGGCGCAAAAAGCCGCCGTCGAGCTCGCCTTCTACAAAGGCATGAGCCAGCGCGAAATCGCCAGCCACACGAATATCCCGCTCGGGACGATCAAGACCCGGCTCGAGCTTGGGGTGCGGAAAATTGCGGCCAAGCTGAAGGATGTCATGGGGGAATCGCCGTTTCGCGTGAACTGAAGGCGCGTTGGCAGCGCCGCGCAGGGCGCATTGCAAATAATTCACCCGGCCCCGGCTTGCATCGCACGGACATTCGCGCCATCGTTGGCGCATTGAATTGGTAGCACGGCCTGGCGTTGTCGGTTTCCTCCGGCGGCAACGCGCCACGCCGGCTATGGAATGCAGCTTGTTCGCCGAAAAAATTGCCGCCGATGACCGTTTCCATCTTTCGCTGTGCCGCGACGCTACTCGGTTTCCTCTGTCTCTTTGAGCCGACATCGCGGGCCGTCGGCACGGCGGAGCTCGAGGAGCGGCTCGAAAAGATATCACGCCATTCCCGGCTCCCAGCGCTCGCCGCCGCCGCGGTGGTGGATGGCGAAATCACCGAGCTCGCCGCCACCGGCCTGCGCAAGAGCGGCGATGACGAGGAGGTCACGCTTGATGACAAATGGCACATCGGCTCCTGCACGAAATCGATGACCGCGACGCTAGCGGCCATTCTCGTGGAGCACGGCAAAATCCAGTGGACCACCACCGTGAGCGAAGTCTTCCCCGAGCTCGCCGGGGTGATGGACGACGACTGGCAGGACGTGACTCTCGAACAGCTCCTCACCCACCGCGGCGGCGCTCCCGCCCATCCGCCGGACGATCTCTGGATGAGGGCCTGGCAGCAGCGCGGCACGCCCGCCGAGCAGCGGCTGAAATTCTTTGGCGGCCTCATCACCCGCCGCACCGAAGTCCCCGCCGGCACCAAATTTCTCTATTCCAACCAAGGCTACAACGTAGCGGGCGTGATGCTCGAGCGCCGCGGCGGCGAGTCGTGGGAAAAGATGCTGCGCACGATGCTCTTCGAGCCGCTCGGCATGGCTTCGGCCGGCTTCGGCGCGCCGGGTTCCATGGATGCGGTGGATCAGCCGTGGGGCCACTCCGGCACCGGTCGCAAGCCTGAGCCCGTCCCGCCCGGGCCCGCCGCCGACAATCCTCCCGCCATCGGCCCTGCCGGCACCGTCCATTGCTCCATCCGCGACCTGGCGAAGTACGCCGCCTTCCACGCCGCCGAGGGCCGCTCCGGCCCCACGCTCCTCCAGCCCGCCAGCTTTAAGAAGCTCCACACCCGCGCGCCGAAGGAAGACTACGCCCTCGGTTGGGTCGTCCAAAAGCGCACCTGGGGCGGCGGCGACGTGTTCATGCATACCGGCTCGAATACCATGTGGTACTGCGCGCTGTGGGTCGCGCCGGGGCAAAACTCTGCCTTCGTGGCCGCGACGAATATCGCTTCCGAGAGTGCGGACGACGGGTGCGATGAAGCGATCAAGACGATGGTCGAGCGGGCCTACGGGGAGGAGTGAGCGTGCGGGCGTAGTTTTCGCTGCCAGCCCGGCCCATCCGACTCATCGTATTACGAAATTGCGAATCCCCATGGGGTCCAGGATCTCGCCAAGCACGAGAATGGGGAGAACGCTGCATAGGACGAGGCCCATGCTTTTCTCGGCGCAGCCGGCGATCACTCCGAGCACGGCGGATAGAAAAGCCACCATCAATCCCAGTTGAAGCCACCAGACCGAGGGGAAGACGTGCGGGTCGCGTTGCAACAAGTGAATGGCCGTGAGCGCCCACGCGACGACGCAGCACTGCTTTCCAAAGCGCATCATACTATTTCTCCAACTCGCGCTTCTATAGCTTCAGCACGCGCTTCGCATTCTCATAAAGCAGCTTTCGCTCAATCGCCTTGCTCGGCGCCAGCCGCCTGATCGTCGCGATGATATTGGCGCCGGTGCATTTTTCGCCGCGGCCCTCCAAGTCCGGGCAGTCGCTCCCGAAGAGCAGCTTTGTCTGGTGCCGCTCGATGAATCCGCGCGCGTGCTCCTCATCCCGGGTCAGTGCATTCAGCCCTGAGCCGGCCGACATATCGGCGAACATGTTAGGATAATCCGCGAGCAAGCGGTCCGTAATCCCCCCCGCCGTCACCGGCCCTTTCGGATAGAGGATGCTCTGATCGGCGTGGTTCTTGTCGATGTTCGCCCAGATCGTCTGCGCGTGCCCGATGAAGCTCACCTTCGGGAACTTTTCCAGCATGGTGTGGAAGCGCTCGATCCCGAAATTGTACATGCCGTGCTGAAAGTGCAGCAGCACCGGCACGCCATAATCCTGCGCGAGGCGGTAGAGCTCCTGGCTCTGCGGCGAATCGCACTCCACTCCGAATTTTTGCTCGCCGATCACCTTGGCGCCGAGCTTGAGGCAGCGCTCGATTTCCGCGCGCGCGGTCGTGAAATCGGTCACCTCATTCGCGCCGAAGAAATACTCGCCCGGATGCTCTTTCGCGACCGCCTGCACGCTGTCGTTGCCCATCGCCTTGGCGGCCAGGCCGTTCGATTTCCCTTGGTGCGTCGAGCGCGTGGCCATCGCGCTGCCCGCCGGCAGCAGGATCGTTTGCGTCACGCCCATGGTGCGCTGATGCAGGTTCAGGTCCTCATTCGCCCGGCCAACGTAATTCGTGTGCTGATGGATATCGATGATGGGCTCGGCGGCTTGAGCGGAAGCGCCGCGCGCGACGATGGCCGCGCTCGTGGTGAGAAGGAATTGTCGACGGGAGAACATAAGGGGGAGCGTCGCGCGATGCGCGGGTTCACGCTCGCCTGCCAATGAAAAATGCAAAGTGCAAAGTGAAAAATGCCAAAGTTGCGTAGCCGCACCACGCAACGTTTGCTGTCGCCCCGCCGGCAAAGCCGCGTACCCTGCGCCCGAGCCACTATCTCGAACCATGCTTCCACTCAAAGCTTCCGCTTTCCCCGATTCTGCCGAGGCCCTGCGCCAGGCGCTCACCGCCGGCTTCACCGAGGGCGGTCTCACGCCGCGCGAGATTACCGTGGATGCGCCCGGCTACCCGCGCATCGAGCGGCTGAAGATTGACCTGACCGGCGGCTCCGTGGGCGAGCAGGCGCCGGACGTGAAGCCCGGCGCGCCGCTCGGCGGCGCGCTGCAAGTCGGCTCGCTCGAGCTAGACGCGAAACCGCTCATCGTCCGCGGCGCGCCGGTGCAGCTCGAGCTTCGCGCGCGCGACGCCGAACTGCGCGAGCTTTCCGCGCAAGGCATCGACCGCCTGCTCTCGCTCCAGCGCGCCGCCGAAGGGCGCGTCTCCGCCCAAATCCAGCCGCTCGATCTGCAGCGGCTCATCCTCGTCGAGGGGCAAAAGCGCGCGCGCGAGCACGGCGCGGATCTCCAGGATGTGAAGCTCAATCTGAATGCGATCAATCCGCGCACGCTCGAGCTGACCGCCGAGGTGGTGGCCAAGTTCGGGTTCGTCAAGGCCACCGTGCGCCTGACCGGTCGCGCCACGGTGGACGATGCGCTGATGCTCCACCTTTCCGACCTGGAGGTGAAAGGCTCCGGGATGGCGGGCAGCCTTGCCACCGGCTTCATTCGCCCGCAACTCGAAAAACTGGCGCAGCACCCCATCGCGCTCTCCAGCCGCGCCCTCGGTGAAATCAAGGTCCGCGACGTCCGCGTCTCCACCGGCGATTCGCTGCGCATCGAGGCCGATTTCGGCTCCTGAGGCTCTCATGCATACTCACTCGCGCGTGCCGCGGCTTGCGGCGGCCCCGCGCCGTGCTACACCTTCCCCACTTCATCCTCCCATGAAACGCCTCGTCCTCCTCGCCGCCGTTCTGCTCCTTCCGCTTGCCGCCGATGCGGTTGATTGGCCCCAGTGGCGCGGCCCAAACCGCGACGGCACGGTCGCCGATCCGAATCATTCGCTGAACGCGCTCCCGGCGGAGCCGAAGGTCCTCTGGAAAATCGATGTCGGCGCCGGCCAGGCGTCGCCGATCATTTCCGGCGGCACGGTCGTCTATCTCGATGCGCAGAACGGGCAGGAAACCGCCCACGCCGTCGACGCGAAATCCGGGCGGCTGCTCTGGACGGTGCCGATCGCGCCCACCGTGAAGTTCCAAAACAACTACGGCGACGGCCCGCGCTGCACTCCGCTGATCGAGGCGGACCGCGTCTACGTGCAGTCGTGCAGCGGCGAATTTCGCTGCCTCGGCCTGGCTGACGGCAAAACGCGCTGGCGCACCAATTTCGAAACCGAGTACGGCGCCACGTTCCTCGGCAACAAGAGCGGCGACCCCGATGCCAAGGAAACCGCCTCGCGGCGGCACGGTAACAACGGCTCCGGCGTGATCGATGGCGACCGCATTTTCGTTCCGGTGGGCAGCCCGAAAGGCGCCACGCTCGTCGCTTTCGACAAGCTCACCGGCAAAGAGCTTTGGCGCGCCGGCAACGACAACACCGCCTACACCTCGGTGATGGCGGGCACGCTCGCCGGCACCCGCCAGGCGGTCCATTTCACCGCCGATGCGCTCATGGGCGTCGACGCCGCGGGCGGCAAGATCCTCTGGCGCGTGCCGCTGAAAACCGGCGCCAAGCGCCACGTGAGCACGCCCGTGATTTCCGGCGATACGGTCACGGTCACCTCCAGCGGCATCGGCACGCAGAAGTTTCAGATCACCAAAAAGGGCGCCGACTTCGCCGCGGAGCAGGTCTGGGCGAATGCTCCGCTCAAGACGGTCATCGGCAGCCCCGTGCTTGCCGGCAAAAGCCTCTTCACCATCGGGCCGGGCTCGCGCACCGACCTCGTGTGCGTCGATTTCGAAACCGGCAAGCAGCTCTGGTCGCAAACCGGCCTGAGCGATTACGCCAGCATCACGATCGTCAACGACAAGCTGCTCGCGCTCAACTCCACCGGCGAGCTCTTCCTCGCGAAGGCCAGCCCGGAGAAATATGAGGAGCTCGGCCGCCTGCAGGTTTGCGGCAAAACCTGGGCCAGCCCGGCATATTCCGACGGCAAGCTCTTCGTCAAAGACGACAAGCAGCTCACCGCCCTCTCGCTGACGCCATAGCCGGCCGGAGCGGAAGAATTCCGCAAAATTCCTCCCGCTCCGGCGCTCCCGCGACATACCCTCGCCGGATGTCTACGCCTCTCGCGACCGCCATCACCGCCGCCCACGCGGCCGGCGAGCTCCTCCGCTCCTGTTTCGGACAGCCTCTCGACGTCAATTCCTTCGAAGCTCACGACATCAAGCTCGAGCTCGACGTTCGCGCCCAGGACCTGATCACGCGGCACCTGCTCACCGCGTTCCCCGACCACGCCCTCTATGGCGAAGAAGGCATCGCCGGCAACCAGGAGAGCGAGTACCACTGGATCGTCGATCCCATCGACGGCACCGTGAATTACTTCTACGGCCTGCCCCATTTCTGCATTTCCATCGCCCTGCGCCGCGGCGACGAAATGCAGCTCGGCGTGATCTACGATCCGATGCGCGACGAGCTTTGGCAGGCCGAGCTCGGGCAGGCGCCGCTCCTCAATGGCCGCCCCATTCACGTCAGCACGCGCGCGCGCCTGAGCGAGGCGATCGTTTCCGTGGGGATGTCGAAATCGAAAACCACGATCTCGGAGGGCGTCCCCCTTCTCGCGCGCTACGCCCAGCGCGTCCGCAAAACGCGCCTCATGGGCAGTGCCGCGCTCGATCTTGCTTACGTCGCCTGCGGGCGCCTCGATGCCTACATCGAGCAAGCCGTCTCCCTCTGGGACATCGCCGCGGGCCAGCTCCTCGTCCAAACCGCCGGCGGCAAAATCGAAGTCACTCCCCGCGAAGAAAATCCGAAAAAACTGGCCGTCATCGCCTCCAACGGCCTCCTCGATCTGAACCTCGACTGACGCGCGCCTTACGGCAAAAACTCGCCCACCTTCAGCAGCAGATCCGGAAAGGCCAGCGGCGCGACAGACTCCTCGGGCGCAAAGACCTGCGGCTCACCGTAGCCTTGAGCCTGCGGGTGGCGAAATACCTCGAGGCAGTTCTCCTCCAGGTTGAGCAGCCAGAACTCGCGCACTCCACGCGCCGCATAGGCCGCGCCTTTATCCTCACGGTCGTACCGCACGGTGGAATCGGCGACTTCGATCACGAGAAATATTTCCGCCGGTTCCGGATGCCGCGGCACCGAATCGCAAGCAGGATCGAGCAACGCCAAGTCCGGCTGCGGCTGTGAATGCTCATCCAAATTGAAGGGGTTTTGCGTGCTCACCTCGAACCGGTCGCGCGAATGCCGAATCAGAAACTTGGTCAGACGATTCACGGCAAGGGCATGCCGATAGCCGATGGGGGACATAACGATGATCTCTCCATGGAGCAGCTCCACGCGCTCGTTTGGGGCGAAAAAACCCGCGCGGCCGAGTTCTTCGTAACCCTCGACGCTCCAACGATAGGTCGGCGCATGCAGCAGGCTCATCGCGAGAGGATGACATCGCGCGGGGATCGGAGCAAGCCCGCGCGGCACCGCACCGTGCGCTGTGCGCCCGCCGGCTATGGCAAAAACTCGCCCACCTTCAGCACCAAATCCGGAAAGGCCAGCGGAGCCGCCGAATCCGCAGGGTCAAAGATCAGGCGCTCCGCATACCCCTCGGCTTGAGGGTCGCGGAAAACCTCGAGGCAGTTCTTCTCGAGATTCAGCAGCCAATACTCACGCACGCCGCGCGCGGCATATGCCGTCCCTTTGTCCTCGCGGTCATAGCGGACGGTGGAATCGGCGACTTCGATCACGAGGAGAATTTCCCTCGGCTCCGCGTGTCGCTTCAGCGATCTGCACCCGCGATCCAGCAATGCCAGATCCGGCTGCGGTTGAGACAGCTTATCCAAGTTGAACGGATTCTGCGGGGCGACGAGATACCGTCCACGCGACCCTGCGGTAAAGAACTCGTTCAGCAGATTCACGGCCATGGCATGCCGATAACCGATGGGGGACATAACGATGATCTCGCCGTTGAGCAGCTCCATGCGTTCGTCCGGGTCGAAAAAACCCGCGCGGCTAAGTTCTTCATAATCCTCGACGCTCCAACGATATGTCGGCGCATGCAGCAGGCTCATAGCGGAGACGATGACACCGCCTGGAACGGCAGGCAAGCCCGCCCGCCAGCGCTGCACATGAGCTGTGCGTTCCCCCTCAGGCCACCCCGCAACCTTGCCCTCAGCGGATGGCATGGAATGGTGGGGCACATCGAGGCCCATGAACGCAAAGCACCTACCGCACGCCGCTGTGCTGCTCTCCGTGCTTTACCTCGCTGCCCCGCTTTTCGCGGCGCCGCCGGAGATCATCTTCGCGGCCTACAATCTCGAAAATTACCTGGGCCCGGAAGCGGCCGAGGCTCCCGGCCCGCGCCGCGCCCGCCCAAAATCCGAAGCATCTGCTTCCGCCGTGACGCGCATCGTGCGTGAGATCGCACCCGATATCCTGGGCGTGTGTGAAATGGGCAGTCCAGCGCAGTTCGCCGCCTTCCAAGCGCGCTTGCTCGAGGCCGGCCTCGAATATCCGGAGGCGGAATACGTGCAGGCCATCGACACGCAACGTCATCTCGCGCTGCTCAGCCGCTACCCCATTGTGGCGCGCCACTCGCAGTTCAACCTCACCTACGAGCTCAACGGCGCGCCGCGCAAAATCGAGCGCGGCATCCTCGATGTCACCATCCGCATTACGGATAGCTACGACCTGCGGCTCGTCGGCGTGCACCTCAAATCAAAGCTCGCCGTGCCGGAGGACGAAGCGGTGATTCGCCGGCACGAAGCCGAGCAAGTCCGCCGCTACATAGATGGCATCCTCAGTGCCGAGCTGGAGACCAACCTCCTGCTTTATGGCTACTTCAACGATCACCGCAACGAAGTCCCGATCCAAACCATCGCCGGCCCGCGCGACGCCGCGCGCCACCTCACCGAGCTCCCCGCCGCCGATTCGCTGGGCGACCGCTGGACCCATTACTGGCGCGCCACCGACTTGTATTCGCGCATCGACTACCTCTTCGCCGCGCGCGGCCTCGTCCATGAGATCGCCCCCGGCAAGACGCACATCTACCGCGGCCCCGGATGGCACGCGGCCTGACGGGAATCACCCCCAATTCTACGGCTCACTCATACGAGGAAGCCTCGAATGCGAGTGGGGGGGGCCGGAACGAAGCGCTGGCGCCATCCGGAAGGTCTCAAGAATCGCCGATGCAAAGAGCAGCTCTGCCGCAAACGTGTTCGCCTCCGTTTCGATTGGGCTGCGCTCGTAATCCTGAACTTCGGCGGCGGAACAGACAAACCACTGCGAACTATCGTAAAGCTCCCAATGCCCGAGTTAATGTGCGATCGCTAAGCGCTGCCGGCCTACTTCGGGTATGGCGTTATTAACGCGAGAAACCCCTTTCTCCCCCTCCGGACAAGACGGCCTTAGCATCCGCTTATCCCCGATCCATCGCGATTATCTTCGAGGCTAATGTCTTCCGCCGCGGAGACAACACTGCGACAGCGGTTAAATCAACCATGTTGAGCATAGTGAGCAAATCGCTTATGACAAGGCCGCCTGCGAAATACTGTTGCCGGAGATGCCCGCCGCATGCACGATCTGATGCGCGCCGATGGTCTTTAATTCGGCGCAACTTCCCAGGTTATGTCCAAGCAAGCACCCACCCCGGGCCTCGCGAGGCCACTCGTCGGCTCCATTCTCTCCGCCGCCATTCTTTGCACGCCGCTCGCCGCGGCCACCTTCCTGTGGGACGGCCTCGGCGCCAACGACAACTTATCCACGGCGAACAACTGGAACCCGAATGCTGCGCCGCCGAGCAACGCCACGGACACCATTCTCTCCTTTGCCGGGACGACGCGACCCACCCCAGTGCAGGATTTCGCCGGCGGAATGCGGGTGCAGAGCATCGGCTTCGCGGCCGCGGCGGGCGCCTTCTCCTTCTCCGGGCAGAAGTTCAGTTTCCAGACCGGCACGGCGGCTCCGACGATCGCGGTCACCACGGGCAGCACGATCACCTTTGCCAATCAGGTCGAGCTCCTCAACGATACGACGATCACCGGCGCGGGCCCGGTCAACTTTCAAGGCTCGGTCACGGGGATAGGCCTGTTGACGAAATCGAACACGGGCGATGTGGTCATCAGCGGCGCGGTTTCGATTCCCTCCCTCACGGTTGGCACGGGCTCGTTGATTTTCGCGAATGGCAGCTCGAGCAGCGCGGCCTTCATCCGGGTGAATTCCGGCGCCCACCTGGCGATCCAGGGCGGCAACGTGAACACCGGCGCAGGAGCCTTTTTTCAGGTGGGAAACTCCGCCGGCGTCCCGGTCGCCACCGCCACGCTGAGCTCGGGCTCGATCACTTCCGTGGAATCCGATATCGGCAATGTCGCGGGTGCGACCGGCACGATGACGCAGAGCGGCGGCGCGCACACGGTCTCCGGGCGGCTCTTCCTCGGAGTCAATGACACTTCGACCGGCAATTACACGCTGAGTGCCGGAAATCTGACCACCGGCGGCACCACCGTGGGGCACATGGGCGTGGGCAACTTTACGCAGAGCGGTGGCTCACATTCCTCGACGGGCGCGCTTCATCTTGGCAGCGGCGCCTTCTCGGCCAATGGCACCTATAACCTAGACGGCGGCACGCTGACCGTTCCATCGATCAGCAACAATGCCGCCAGCGGCTCTACCTCCACGTTCAATTTCAATGGTGGAACTCTGCGCCCCAACATCTCCACGGCGACCTTCATGACCGGGCTCACCGCGGCGAACGTGCAGGCCGGCGGGGCCAGGATCGATACGCTCGGGTCCAACATCACGATCCCGCAGCCGCTCATCCACGCGGCGGCCCTGGGCAGCAATCCGGACGGCGGGCTCACCAAGCTGGGCAATGGCACGCTCACCCTGACCGGCGCCAATACGTACACCGGGTCGACCATGGTCAATGCGGGAACGCTGGAGCTGGCCACCGGTGGCTCCATCACCAATAGCTTCGTGCAGGTGGCGCCCGGCGGGACTTTTCTCGTGAGCGGCGGCTCATTCAATGCCGGCCCAAACGGCATCTATCTGAATGTCGGGAACGCGGCCGGGCCGCTTCCAGCCACCCTTAACCAAACCGCCGGTTCCGTGACCGCCACCGCCAGCGATATCGGCAATGTGGCGGGCGGAACAGGCATCTACAATCATAGCGGCGGAACGCACACCATTTCGACGCAAATGACGGTAGGGCTGAATGCAAGCGCGACCGGTGTCTATAATCTGAGCGGCACGGGCGTAGTGAATGCCGAGCTGTCGCTGATCGGCGTCTCGGGTATGGGCACGGTCAATCAAACCGGCGGCACGTTCAACGCGGTGCGGATGAATATCGGGCAATTTGCCAATGCGACCGGGACCTACAAGCTCAGCGGGGGACAATTTCTCCCGAGTGTCTATTTAGCCGTGGGTGCCTTTGGTCCTGGGCAGGTGCAGCAGAGCGGGGGCTCGCTCGTCACCGCTGAGCTCGTGATGGCCTTCTCGCCCGACAGCATGGGCAATTACGAGATTTCAGGAGGCACGCTCACCTCGCCCGCCGTGGAGGTGGGTTACGGCGGGCCGGCCACCATGGTGCAGACGGGCGGGCTGGTGAATGCGACTGTGCGGCTCGAGCTCGGCAGCACGGCCACAGGCGTGGGGTCGTACATTTTGCGTGGTGGCACGCTGCGTCCGCGCATCATCCGCGGGCTGACCGGGACGGGCACTTTTTCTTTCGATGGCGGCACCGTGCTGACACCGGCCAGCGACACGAATTTCATCACGAATGTGGATACCGTGCAGGTGCTGGAGGGCGGGGCCAAAATAGATACCAATGGTAACAACATCACAATCGTCCCTCCGATCTTGCATAATGCCGGCGACCCCAGCTCTTTCACGGTCGATGGCGGTCTGACCAAGCTGGGCGCCGGGACCCTGACGCTCAGCGGAGCGAATACTTTCAACGGCGGCGTGACCATCTCGGCGGGTACGCTCTCTGTGGCGAATGATGGAAACTTGGGCGCCGCCAACCGGCCAGTGACGATCAACAATGGCGCCAGTCTTCTCGTTCCCAACAACTTCACCACCTCGGCGCGCACGTTCAATCTCAACAACGCCTCGCTCGTGCCCGCCGCGAATGGCACGCTCATTTACGGCGGAGCCACCGTGAATGGCGGCTTTCTGGGCTTCAACGGCACCAGCATCCATCGGCTCGGCGCGGGCACGATCGTAAACTTCACGACGGTGCTCCCCGGTACGACGGTGGAGCAGCAGAGCGGCACCTCGAGCCTCAACGGGGTGACTTTCAGCGGCACACTCAATCAAAGTTCCGGCGCCGTGCTGAATGTTAGCTCCGGATACCTCTCGCCAGCAGCGAACGTGACCGTGGGCGGCACGATGAATACGAGCGCCGTGGAGAGCACGGGCCGGGTGACGATTACCGGCACCTTGAGCAATACCGGCACATCGCTGGTCCTCGGTTATGGCTCCCAGACCACCATCACGGCGAGCGGCACGCTCACGGCGGTCGGGACTTCCAGCATCGAGCTGAATGGCGCGCGGCTGGTGAATAGCGGAGATCAGAACGGCAACCTGAACATCAACCAAGGTTCCGTGGTCACGGGCAGCGGCAGCTTTGGCACCGTCACGGTCAAGGATGGCGGCACCTTCTCGCCCGGCAACTCCCCAGGCACCGCGAACCTGGAGAACTTTTCGCTGGCGGGCGGCGGCAGCTACAATTTCGAGCTCAATAGCATCCTGACGAATCCCGGTGTGAATCAGGATTTCCTCAATATCGCGAGTACCTTCACTATCGGCGCGGCCACCCCCGGCAACCCGATTGTCTTGATGATCACGAGTCTGTTGCCTAATAACAATGCGGGGGCGGTCACAAACTTCGCGAACAACGTCCCCTACACCTTCACCCTGGCGACGGCGGCGAATACGGTCGTGGGATTCGCGCCGGACAAGTTTTTCATCGATACCAGCCCGTTCCTGAATGATCTCGACGGCGGTACGTTCTCGCTCGCACTGAACGGGAATCAGCGGAGCCTGTTGCTTTCGTTCACGCCGGTGCCCGAGCCGGGCTCCCTAACGCTGTTGCTCGCCGCGTGGCCGATCGTGGGGAGGCGCTTCCGCCGTCGGCCACCCTGCCGGGACCGATCGGCCGCGATGGAAATGAAAATAGGAATATAAAAAGTGCTCACTCGAGATGGGGAAAGTGCTGGAGGTCTAATACTTTGCGGCTGATGCGTCTGACTCTACTCGCACCCACCGGACACACCGGACACACCGGACACACCGGACACACCGGACCAAAACCCCCGATTTTTCGCGTGATACCTTTGACCCTCCGGGGCTTGTTCTGATGAATCACGGTTGGATTCTCGCGCCGAGCTTCAAATCTGGCTGGCAGCCATGCACCTAAGCTACCCCTGCCGCGTCGCCACGCTGTTACTGACGCTGGTGTGTGGCCGCGCCAATAGTTCATTGGCGGCACCCGAGATCATCTTCGCCTCCTACAACCTCGAAAACTATCTCGGCCCCGAAGCCGCCGACGCTCCTGGCCCGCGCCGCGCCCGACCGAAACCCGAGGAGGCCGCCGCTGGCGTTACCCGAATCGTCCGCGAAATCGCGCCGGATATTCTCGGCGTCTGCGAGATGGGCAGTCCCGAGCAATTCGTCACCTTTCAGGCCCGCCTGCTCGAAGTCGGCCTGGAATATCCCGAATCCGAATACGTGCAGGCGATCGACCCTCAGCGGCACCTGGCACTGCTCAGCCGCTACCCGATAGTCGCCCGGCATTCACAGCCCAACCTCACCTACGAGCTCAACGGCGCGCCGCGCAAAATCGAGCGCGGCATCCTCGATGTCACCATCCGCATTACGGATAGCTACGACCTGCGGCTCGTCGGCGTGCATCTCAAATCAAAGCTCGCCGTGCCGGAAGACGAAGCGGTCATTCGCCGGCACGAAGCCGAGCAAGTTCGCCGCTACCTCGATGGCATCCTCAGTGCCGATCCGGAAACCAACCTCCTGCTCTATGGCGACTTCAACGATCACCGCAACGAAGTCCCGATCCAAACCATCGCCGGCGCCCGCGGCGCCGCGCGCCACCTCACCGAGCTCCCTGCCGCCGATTCGCTGGGCGACCGCTGGACCCATTACTGGCGCGCCGCCGACTTGTATTCGCGCATCGACTACCTCTTCGCCGCGCGCGGCCTCGTCCATGAGATCGCCCCCGGCAAGACGCACATCTACCGCGGCCCCGGATGGAATGAAGCCAGCGACCATCGTCCCATCTCCACTGCGATCATCCCGGTGAATCGCGCGCGTTAACGGGGCACGCTTGGCCGCTGCGAGTGCCGCTTTCCATCCCGCCATCGCGTGGGATACTCTTCAGGGCGATCGTAAACCTGCTCCATGCACGAAAACTTCTCCAGCCCGCAGATCATCGCCGCGCCCGCGCGCTTGATCGATTTCATGCGGCAGGCGGATGAGCCTGGTTTGATCAATCTCGCCGCCGGCGTGCCTGGGCTCGATGCGCTGCCGCGGGTACAGCTCGAGGAGGCGTTTACGCGCGCCTTTGCCACCGATGGCGCGGCCATGCTCGCCTATCATCATCCGGAGGGCGATCGGGAGCTGCGGGAAATCCTGGCCGAGCGGCTGCGGCGCCGCGGAGCAGAGGTGCGGGCGGACGAGATCGTAATGGTCACCGGCTGCACGCAAGCGCTGCAGGTGCTGCTGGCGGTGACGGTGCAGCCGGGAGACACGGTCGCCTGCGAGGCGCCGGCCTATTACGGCTTGCTGGAGCTCTTGAGCGCGGCGGGGGTGAAGGTGCTGCCGCTGCCGGTGATGGGGGGCGATGGCATCGACCCGGAGGCGGCAGAGCCGCTCCTGGAGCGGTGGCGGCCGCGGTGTCTCGTGGTCTGCTCGGCGCTCTCGAATCCTTCCGGAGCGACCCTCCCGGAGAGCAGCCGCGAGCGGCTGGTCGAAATCTGCCGCCGCCTCGGCATTCGGCTGATCGACGACGACATTTACGCGGAGCTGGTGGAAGGGGGCGCGCCCCCTCCGCTGCAGAAGTGGGACCCGGCGGGCGAAGTGGTTTCCTATGCTTCGTCGTTTTGCAAGTCAGTCGCGCCCGGGCTGCGCGTCGGCCTCTGCGTGCCGGGGCGGGCGTTGCACGAGGAGTTTGCCACGCGCAAATGCCAGCAGGATATGCACAGCGCCGTGGTGGCGGAGGCTGCGCTGCGGGAGTTCCTCAAGGTGGGCGCGATGGAGCCGCATCTCGCCTGGCTGCTTGAGCGCAACCGGCGCCGGCGGGAGCTCGCGCTGGGCGCGATCGCGCGGAGCTTCCCGGAGGGCACCCGAGTCATCCCGCCGCGCGGCGGCTACATGCTTTGGGCCGAGCTGCCGGGTTTGGTGGAGCTGGCCAGGGTGAAAGCCCAGGCGCGCGCCGCCGGTATCGTTTTCGCCGCGGGCGAGGTGTTTTTCACTGCGCCATCCGAGCGCAGTTGCCTCCGGCTGAATTGTGCCAAGGCTTCGCAAGACGAGCTCGTTCGCGGGATCGAGACGCTTGGGGGGATCATTCGGGCAACGGCATGAATTTCCTCGCGATCGAAATCGGCGGCTCGAAATTGCAGGTGTGCGCCGGGACGGGAGACGGCGAGATTCTGGATCGCCGGCGCTTCGCGGTCGATCGCCCGGCCGGCGGCGAAGGAATTCGCGCGCAGATCGCCGGCGCGCTTCCTGGGCTCATCAAGCGCTGGCAGCCCGCGGCGATTGGGGTTGGCTACGGTGGCCCCGTTCGCTGGCGCACCGGCGAGGTGATCAAGTCTTACCATATCGCGGGGTGGGATGGTTTTCCGTTGGGTGAGTGGCTTTCCCAACAGAGCGGTGTGCCCGTTTTCGTCGATAACGATGGGAATACCGCAGCGCTCGGGGAAGCCGCTCATGGAGCGGGGCGCGGCCGAAATCCCGTGTTCTACTCCACGCTCGGGAGCGGAGTCGGCGGTGGCCTGGTGGTGGATGGACGCATCTACCATGGCGCGGCCCCGGGTGAGGTGGAGATCGGCCATCTGCGACTGGAGCGCGATGGCACCATCGTCGAGGATCGTTGCTCGGGGTGGGGTGTGGATCGCCGCATCCGGCGGGAGATCGAGCAGGCGCCGCAGAGCCGGCTGGCCCAACTCGCGCAGGGGGCCAATGGCGGCGAGGCGCGTTTTCTTGGCGAGGCGCTCGAGGACGGGGATCCGCTCGCCGCGCGGATTCTGCAGGAGAGCATGCGGGAGTATGCCTTTGCGCTTTCGCACGTGGTGCATCTGCTTCACCCGGAGATCGTCGTGCTCGGCGGCGGGCTTTCGCTGCTCGGCAAGCCGATGCGCGCGGCGGTGGCGCAAGCGCTGCCCGGATTCTTGATGGATGCCTTCCAGCCGGGACCGGAGATCGCCCTCGCGGCGCTCGGTGAGGACGTGGTGCCAGTTGGCGCCCTGGCTCTGGCCGCCCGCGGCCTCGGCTGATCACGGGCGCATTCTTCGGCTTCCCCTCCGCGGCCCCGCGTCCGTAGACTCCGCCTCCCCATGCAAGACTGGATTTCCGACTATCTCGCCGCCCACAAACGCGCCATCGATTCGATCCCGGTGGAGGGGGTCGCGCGCTGCATCGAGCTTCTGCGCGAGGCGCACGAGGGCGACCGCCAAATCTTCATCTGCGGCAATGGCGGCAGCGCCGCGAACGCCTCGCATTTCGCCACCGATCTCGGCAAAGGCTCGTCCGATGCGGTCGGCCGTCGGTTCCGCGTGCTTTCGCTCACCGATAACGTGAGCTGGATCACCGCGCTGGGAAACGATTACTCGTACGAGGAAATCTTCTCGCGCCAGCTCGCCAATTACGCGCGGCCTGGCGACGTGCTCATGGCGGTGAGCGTCAGCGGCAACTCGCCCAACGTGGTGAAGGCGCTCGACTGGGGGGTGGGCCACGGCATGCATACCATCGCGCTGGTGGGTGGAAAACGCGGGCGCGCCGCCGAGATCGCCGCCGAGGTGCTGGTGATCGGCGACACGCACTATGGCCGCGTGGAAGACGCGCAGATGCACATCCTGCACATGCTCTGCTACGCCTTCATGGAAAAGCCGGAGCTGGTGAAATAGCCGCCCGCCGTTGCGCCATGTCACGCCATTTCGTCCAGCCCGCCGAGCGCATCGAGGAGCGCAATCCGTGGACGCTCAATCATTGGCTCTGCCGGCCCGACGTGGTCGACGCCGAGAAGCTCCTCCTCGTGCGCGCGCACATGGAGCCCGGCCACTGCCACCCGTTCCATTTTCATCCGCATCGCGAGGAAATCATCTACGTGATCGAGGGCAGCGCGGAGCAATGGGTGGGCGACGAATACCGCCTGCTCGGCCCCGGCGAGATCGCGCACATCCCCGCCGGCACGATCCACGGCACCTACAATCCGCACCCCGAGCGGCTCGTCTTCCTGGCCATCCTCTCGCCCGCCAAGCTCGCGGAGCCACTCTCCGAGGAGCCCGACCCGACCGATGTCGGCGCGCAAGAGCCGTGGGTTTCGTTGCGGAGGAAGCGCGGATTGCAGCAGTGCGTGTGGGGCGAGGGGCAGGTGGGGTGAGCGCGCTGTGCCGAGACAGTCAAGCAGGCGCCGTCCAGCTTTCGATCACCAGGCCTGGCACTCGCGAAAATTCATCGCGATTGTTCGTAACCAAGATCGCGCCAAGTACGAGGGCGTGCGCGGCAATGAGCATGTCCATCGGGCCGATCAATTTTCCACGCTTCTCCAAAGCACACCTCAATTCACGAACGATCAAGACCAACGAGTCAGTATCGAGGAGGTAAGTCACTCGGAAGCTTCGCTCCACTTACGCTCCTCCGGGGGCGGGAGCTTGCGCTTCTCCATGATCGCGAAGAACTCCTCCGGCATCTCCTGGCACGCCTCGATGCAAATCTCCCACGGGTCCTTTTCCAGAATGAGGATTCCACCCGGCACCCGGCGCACCTCCACTTCGCCGCCCTTGACCCGGAATTCCTTCGGCAACCGAATGGCCTGGCTCCGGCCATTCATGAAGACCTTCGCTGTGCTCATGCTCGATCTATACCATTGGGGGATACCCTTTGGCTAGGAAACACTCGGCTCTCCCTAACGCGAAGTCGGCCGACGTTTTTCGCCTCTCCCCCTGCCGCCTTGACCCCGCCCCCTTGCGCCGCAATCTTTCCACCCCCCTCGCGCAGCCCAACGCCGTAGCCTATGTCTTTTCAAAACTCGAACGCCGTCATCCCCGCGGAGGGGTGGCACGTCCTGCATCTCTTTTACAAAGTGGAGCACGGCCAGTGGGCGATGCTTTCGCCGGAGGAGCGCATCACCGCCAAGACGAACCTCACCGAGATCGTGCAGGAAATCCGCGCGCTGCCGGATACGCAGCTCCTGATCTTCTCGATGGTTTCGCCGAAATCGGACATCGGTTTCATGCTGCTGACGCCGGACTTGCACGTGGCGAACACCTGCGAAAAGCGGCTCACGCTCTCGCTCGGGCCGGACGTGCTCACACCGATGTATTCCTTCCTCTCGCTTACGGAGGAGAGCGAGTACATGCCGACGCAGGAGGAGCACGCCGCGATGCTCAAGCGCGAGGAAAACCTCGAGCCCGGCCAGCCGCGCTACGAGGAGCGCATGGCCGAGATCAAGGCGCGCATGGACAAGTATCGCAAGGACAAGCTCTACCCGCTGCTGCCGGTGTGGGAGATCTTCTGCTTTTACCCCATGACGAAACGGCGCGCCCCGGGCCAGAATTGGTTCGCGCTGCCCTTCGAGGACCGCAAGCGGCTCATGGCCGTGCACGGCAAGCTCGGCCGCACCTACCACGGAAAGATTCTGCAGCTCATCACCGGGGCGACGGGCCTGGACGATGCCGAGTGGGGCGTCACGCTCTTCGCGCACGACTCGTTCTACATCAAGGAGATCGTCTACAAGATGCGTTTCGACGAAGTGAGCGCGCAGTACGCGGACTTCGGCGAGTTTTTCATCGGGCTGAGCGTGCCGCTGGATGAGCTGTTTCGGCGGCTGCAGCTTTGACGGGCGCCTAAAGGTTTCCCCCGTCGAATTGGGCTGGGCGGTGTGCTATAGGTTTGCCGTGACCAACGCTCTCGAAGCCAAGCTCCAGCGTCTGCGCGAAATTCTCCGTGCGCATGCGCCGCTGGTGATCGCTTACAGCGGCGGGGTGGATAGCGCGTACCTGCTCGCGGAAGCGCACCGCACCCTCGGCGCTCAAGTGCTCGGCGCGATCGCCGATAGCCCCAGCCTGCCGCGGCAGGCGCTCGCCGACGCGCTCGCTCTCGCGGAGCGGCTCGGCGCTCGCGTGGAAGTGCTGCAAACCGACGAGCTGGATAACCCGAGCTACGCCAGCAACCCGGTCAATCGCTGTTACTTCTGTAAAGCGGAGCTCTTCGCGAAGCTGGATCGCCTGGCCCTCCATCGTAATTTCAAGGCCATCGCCTATGGAGAAAACGCGGACGACATGCTCCAAGTGCGCCCCGGACGGCGGGCGGCGTCCGAGTTCTCGATCGTGGCGCCGTTGCGCGAGGCGGCGCTCACCAAGGAGGAAATCCGCACCCTGTCTCGAGGGCTCGGTCTGCCGACGGCCGATGCGCCCGCGCAGCCGTGCCTTTCCTCGCGCATTCCGCACGGGACGCCGGTGACCATCGAAGCGCTCCGCATGGTCGAAGCTGGCGAGGAGTTCGTGCGCGGGTTGGGCTTCCGCGTTTTCCGGGTGCGGCACCTCGCCGATGGCCCCCGTGCGAAAGTGCAAATCGCACCGGAGGAAATGGAGCGGCTGCCGAGGACGGAAGGGCAGTTGCGCCAGGGGTTGATCGCCGCGGGGTATGCGGGGGTGGAGATCGATCCCGCGGGATATCGCGCCGCAAATTGAGGCGGCGCGTGCCTGCGCGCCCGCGAAGCCTCATTTGCCCAAGGCCAGCCGGTCGGCGAGGCGCTGCGGCAGGCCGGCGTCGACGATCTTATCCTGGGCCGTCCAGATATCGTATTCGAGCCGCCGCAGCTCCACGAGCTGCTTGGCGGGCGTGTAGAGGCAGTAGGCGGCGTGCCAGTCGCCATCGCGCGGCTGGCCGACGCTGCCGACGTTGATGAAGTACTTTTTGCCCGGCTCGATTGTGCAGCTTCTCGAGGTGAGCGGTGCGCACCGAGCTGTCGCGGATGTAGGCGCGCGGGGAGTGGGTGTGGCCGTAGAAGCAGAGCTGGGTGTGCTGGTAGTTGAAGCTCGCCGCGGCATCGAGCTGATTGAAGACGTAGCCCCACTTGTGCGGCGTATCGAGCGTGGCGTGGACGATCGTGAAATCGCGCACCTGGCGCACCATCTTCAGCTCGCGCAGCCATTGCTTGTCCTCGTGGCGTGAGCTGCTTGCGCGTCCAGTTGATCGCCTCCTCGGCGAGCGGGTTGAAGCCGGTCGAGGTCCTCTTCCAGCGACGCCATCTCGTCGTGGTTTCCCTTCACCACCGGGCATTCGAGGTTCCGGATGATCTCCACGCACTCGTGCGGGTTGGCGTTGTACCCCACCACGTCGCCCAGGCAGACGTAATGCGTCACCTCGTGCGCCTCGGCGTCCTTCAGGACCGCCTGCAAGCGCTTCGAGGTTGGCGTGGATGTCTCCGAAAATGGCAAATCGCATGGGGCGGGGCGCCGCGGCCGCTGCGGGGGCGGCGAGCCGGGAGCTATGAGCGAGGGGGCGCCTCGCAATTACGGTGCATTGTCATCATCTGCTCAAGCGGGATATGCAATCCTTTTGCCAGCCGCGACCATCGGCGGAAGGCTACGCGGCGGCGCTCCACCAGCTTCGGCGCGGGGGTGTGGAGGCGGTAGCGCGCGCGCGGACGGCCGTCCCGCGGCTGCCCCAGGCGGCCGGGATGGAGGAAATGCCGGGCTTCCGGCTGAGGCCGAGGGGTTTCCAAAGGGACCGGGTGAACGGTCTGGGCGGAGACGTAGGCGCGCGATGCATGGATGTGGCCGTGGAAGCAGTGCTGGGTGTGCTGGTAATCGAAACTCCTCCGCGCATCAAGGGTGTTGAAGACGGATCGCCATTGGTGGGGCGCATGGAGCGTGGCGTGGACGATGGGTGAATCTAGCACGTGCTGGACCAGCGAATTCTTATTTCGGCGCCGGCGCTGGGGCTCGGCGGGGCGTGGCCTCCTCCAAATCTTTCGCGATATCGATCCGCTCGCCGGGCGGCACCTTCAGCTTTTCCTGAAGCGTTTCGATCAGTTTCAGGAGCGACGGGGTGCGCTCATTGACCCCGGAGTGATAGGCCTCGAGCAGGAGCTTGAGCGCCTCCGCCTCGTGGCCGGGGCATTTCGCGAGCTCGTAGAGGGCGAAGCGGTGCACGTAGCCCATGGCGTCGTGCCGTTTCGCGGCCTCGAAGTAGGCCCAGGCGGCCTTGCAGTGATCGTTCATCTTCTGCTGGTAGAGCATGCCGAGCCGGTCGAAGAGCATGGCGCGGTCGGAGTTGTAGCCGATCCCGCGCAGGAGGTACTCCTCGCCCAGCCGGATGTACTCGCGCTGGGCCTTGATCCGGAGCGCCTCGCGGGGCTGGTCCGGATTGTTCAGCGCGGCGATGCTCGCATTGTAGGCCATGTGCCAGGCGGCGTTGTCCCAGAACATCATCGAGCGCGGCTGGAGCGTGGTGGCCGCATCGAAAAGGAATTTCATCCGGCCCCACTGCGGGTTGCCCTCCCAGGCGGCGTAAGCGCGAATCCAGAGCACATCCGCCACCACCGAGCGGAAGCCGCTCAGCGCGGCCACGAATCCCATCTGGCCCGCTTGCTCGCGCACATCCGCATTGAGCTGCGACTGGAGGAAATGGGCGGCCCGATACTCGCGCGTGAGCTGGCGCTCCAGGGGGAGCTTCAGCGCGCCGAAAAGCGCGAGGCCCAGCAGGCAGAGAAGGATGCGGCGCACGCTCATGAGACCGACTTACAGCTCGCGTTTCGCGAACATGAAATAGCCGCCGAGAAGGTAGATGACCGTATACATCAGCCCGAGCCCGAACGTTTTCCAAAACAGCAGCGTGGGGACGGCCGTGCCGACCGCGATGTCGTCCACCAGCGAAAAGAGCTGCAAATCGGGAAAGAAGAGCGCCACCACGGCGAGGAAGATTTTCGTGGCGACCGACGGGATCTGTTCTTCCAGCCAATACTGCCGGGCGATCCCCTGCAGATGGCCGATCACGTACACGAGGTGCGAAACCAGGACGGTGAAAATCCACGAGCTGGAAAAGGTCGAGATGAAGAGCGTGAGCGAGGCGCAGAGCGCCGATTTCAGGAAAATGGAGACGATCCCCGGCACGAGATTGATGTTGAAGGTGGAGCGGCGGATTTCCTCCAGCGCCGCGGGCACCTGCGCGGGCGGCAGCGAGCGCGCGGTCTCCGCCAGCACCGTCTGCTCGCGCACGAAGAGCACGAGGAGGAAGAGCCCGGTCATGAGCAGCGTGGCGATGGCGAGCAGCGCGATGAGCCCGAGCAGCTTGCCGAGCAGGTACTCGAAGCGCGGCACCGGCTTGGCCAGGATCGTGTAGAGCGTGCGGTCCTCGAGGTCCTTCGGCAGCACCATCGCGGTGGCCAGCACCGCCAGCAGCCAGCTGAAGATCGACATCGCGCCGAGCGACACGTCCTTCAGCATCTGGAACTGCTCCTGGAAGGTGAGCTTCACCATGAAAAGCGAGGAGCCGATCATCAGCATCGCAAAGAGCAGCAACAAGTAGAACACCTTCAGCCGGATCAGCTCGAGCAGGGTGTTCGACGCGATGGCCCCGATGCGACCCCACGAGAAGGCCTTGTGCCGGACGGGCTCGATCGTCGGTTTCGCCGGCTCGCTCATTTGGTCTGCCCTCCGGTCACTTCCAGGAAATAGCGCTCCAGCGTGGTCTGCGGCTTCCGCTGCTCCAGCATGCGCGCGCCGCTGGCGGCGGCCTCCGCCTGGATGCGCGCGAGCAGCTCCGGCGACGCATTTTCCAAGATCAGCTCGGTCTGGGTTTCGATGGAGATCAGCTCATCCAGCCGGCCTTCGCGCACGAGACTCCCCTGGTGCAGGATGCCGATGCGGTCGCAGATTTCCTGCACCTGCGAGAGCAAATGCGAGCAGAGCAGCACCGTGAGCCCGCGCTTCTTGAAATCGAGGATGAGGTCGCGAATCTCGCGCGAGCCCGCGGGATCGACGCCGGCCGTCGGCTCATCGAGCACCAGCAGGCGCGGCTCCTGCACCAGCGCCTGCGCCAGCCCGATCCGCTGCAGCATGCCCTTCGAGTAGCCGCCGAGCCGGCGATCCGCCGCGTCCGCGAGCCCCACCAGCTCCAGCAACTCCCGCCCGCGCGCCTCCAGCTTCGCCCCGCGCAAGCCGCACAGCTTGCCGTAAAAACGCAGCGTCTCCGCGCCAGTCAGGAATTTGTAAAAGTACGGATTCTCGGGGAGAAAACCGACCTCCTCGCGGCTCCCCACCTCGCGGCTGTCGCGCCCGAAAATCTGCGTCTCGCCGCGGGTGGCCGTCACCAGCCCGAGCACGATCTTCATCGTCGTGCTCTTGCCCGAGCCATTCGGGCCGAGCAGGCCGTAGACCTGCCCCGCCCCCACCTCCAGCGAAAGATCGCGCACCGCCGTCACCTTCTCCCGGCGAAACGGGATGGGGTAAACCTTGGTCAAATTGCGGATGGAAATCGCGGGGAGCACGACAGGGAGAAGAAATGCGGGTTTTAGGCTCGGGGCAAGGACGGCGTGTGCTTGGGTGGGCGTTTAGGGGGCAAGCTGACTACAGGCCTTGAACTGAGGCCGCCGTCGCTCCTGCGAAGGCGGGTGTCGCGCTGTTCGGCGAGTGGATGCGGCGGTGCGAGTTTCGGGGGACTCTCAGAAATGATTTATGAGACGAATGAGACGAAAAGGCGGGTTTTCGCGTCTTGTTTCCGGACACGGCATCGGGGGAAACCCTGAGCGGAGGGGAATTTCGGAAATAATGGAAAGGAGACGCGGGGCGAGGGCACCCCTTTTCCTGGAGGGGTTTTCGGACAGGTGGGCAGAGATTGCAGGTTATCGGACGGAAATGTTGCACATTCGGGGACTGGGAAAGGTTAGGAATGGGAAGCATGGGAAGAATGGGAGTTATGATCGCGGGAACGCATGCTGTAGGGGTGAACGGTTTCTACGCGCCGCCCGCCTGTTTCTCGCCGCCCAGCAACGCCCACCATTCCCCTTTGCCACCTTGACCCGCGTGCTCAAGAGGACAAGGTCGAGGGGTTGCGTTGCGCGCGAGGAGCGGCGCGGCGGGGCCTCCGGCGGCGAGATCGTCGGTTCCATGATTTGGACCGAGAGTATCAGGGGTCGAGCACTTTCCCAATCTCGATTGAGCACTTTTTTGTATTTCTATTTTCGGATTTGGGACGGTTGCTTCGCGGTTGGTTGGAGTTGGAGGGCGAGGGATTGAGTGGGAGGGAACGGGAGAATCGGGGTGACGTGTCGGGGTTCAGCGGTCAGGCTGCGGGGATGCGAGCCTGGTTTTGTTTCTTCGTTGTTTTGTTTTGTGGCGTGGTGCTTCCGCTTTCGCAGGCGCGGGGGGCTCGGCCGGCGATTTACGATGAGAAGGCGGATGGAGCGAAGGCGATCGCGGAGGCGGTGGCGCTGGCGAAGAGCGAGAAGAAGCAGATTCTGCTGCAGTTCGGCGCGAATTGGTGCGGGTGGTGCCACAAGCTGCACGCGCTTTTTCGGGACGACCCGCGCATCGCCGAGGTGCTGAAACGGAAGTTCATCGTGGTGATGATCGACGTGAACAAGGAGCATAACCAGGAGGTTGATCGCGCGTATGGCAATCCCACGCGACATGGCCTGCCGGTGCTGGTGGTGGCGGATGCCGAGGGCCGTCGACTGACGACGAAGGACACCGCGGAGTTGGAGGAGGGTGATCATCACAGCCCGGCAAAGGTGCTCGCCTTTCTGGAGGACGATGCGCGTCCGCTCGATCCGCCGCCGTGGTGATTAGCTAGTCTTGCAATCCTTCTACTTTCGCAAGTTCACTTTCGGACTCCTCCAACCATAGCTGCTCCCGCGCGTCAAGACCGAATTGATCCCGCAAAGCGCGAAGTCGATCGCAACTCTTGATCAGCTTACTGCGGGTCTCCGGCAGATACCCTTCAACCTTAAGGCACTGTGCTAGACGAAGCTCAATCAAAGAGAGGCGCGAAGGACTCACCGCATCGTCGGGACGCAACTCAGAATAAGTGTAGATATCTGCTTCCGCGCGCCGTAACTCGATAATCGCCTCATCAAACTTCCCCGCAAGAAACAAGTTCGTCCCGAGTGCGGTGCGAAGCAGGCTCGTCAGCTCAAACCATACCGTTTTACTATCCTCCAGATACGAATGCGCAATGTAACGGTTCAATGCAGAACGGATAGCGAATACTGCGGACTCGGGGCTCTCACTTCTTCCCTCCTCCAGATACAGCTCTGCAGCTGCGAAACCCCGCAGCAGCTCGTAAACACTGCGGTTGGTGTACTTGGAGGTGAGCGTCTCCGCATGCCGAAGGGCCAGTCGCAGCATCTCAATGCCTCTCCCCGGTTTGCCTTGAACAGACAGCGCAACGCCTAGACGGCGGCAAATCCGACTAGCGTGCGCGAGAACGCTCTCGTCCTCCGGGAATCTCTCCTTGAGAGGGACAAGAATGGAGTATGCTTCCTGGTATGCGACTAGCGCTTCCTCCGTCTCGCCTAAAGCAATATAACAGTCGCCGACGACCGCGAAACTGAATGCAAACTGGAGGACTGTCCCTGCAGCGAGCGGGTCGCCGCCAGCCAACGTTTCATAGATAGAGTTGCTTGCAGCAGCGTGAGACAATGCGCTCCGATTCTCGCGAACCTGCAGATGCTGACGTCCGATGCCTTCATGAATTTGCGCGATTCTTAAGTCGTGCGCCCTTGCCGGAACTATCGATTGCAACGCTTGCATGTAGGTAACCAGTCCGTCATAACTGTTGGAAAGACCCGCTCGAATCTCGCCCCGAACATAGTGTGCAGCTGCAAGTGTGCTGCTTGCATTCGCTAGGGCCATATCAAACTCGGTCTTTTCCGAAGGCTCCAGTACTTGAAGCTTCGCAACTTCGTACTGTTTCAAAGTTAGCAGGGTGCGCGCCTCAGCAAGCGACCCCGACTCGACCTTCTCTTTGACCTCGCCGATACTCTTTAGGACTTGCTTTCGCTTGGTCAGAAGTGCCTTGCGCTCTTTTCGATCTTCCCACATCGGATATCCTCTAGTGATGGCCCAGTAGACCGCTCCAGCAAGAAGCAGCGCCACAAATACGGTCGTAGTGATTTTAACTATGGTGTCTCGCATAGATTCAGCATGTCGTTGCTTCCAAGATCGATTCAAAACAGCGCATAGAACATCATGCGCGAGTTCCACCCGAGCGTGACCCAGTGCACGGTCGTCAAAGTGTAAAAGTCGCTGATCCCGAAGTTCTTCTAGAAGCTTCTTCCGTACACCGTGTTTCTTCTCAGCGTCCTCAAGGGCGACGCTATTTCTGAGGCCAGACTCAGTGACGAGGTGCTCCTCGAGGAAGTCGCGCTCTCTCGAGCTTATCCCCGCCCGCGAAGTGATCTCTTGATAAAAATCAAGAAGCACGTTTGGACCTTGCTCGCGAACGATCGCAGCACGTGCAACGGCAGTCTTGGCGACGGCAAGGCCATTGAACAGGCGATTCAAGAGCAGGCTGAGGATCGCAGGATCATAGTTGGGCGCGCCTAACGTAGCCACAGATTGTTGAGACTCTCTGGTTGACTCTGATAAAGCCTCGAGGACGACGGTGGTGAATTCTTCGCTCCGCGCCCAAGGTGCGGGAGATTCAATGACTTGCCTCGCCTGCCCCTCTGTGAAGGGAAGAATCCGCAGTTCGCTGGAGCGAAGACCCGGAAGGAATTTCTGCAGGCCCGCGAGTTGAGCTAAATAATCTTCGCGCAGGCTCAGGACGATAGAGAGGGGCACACGGTCTAAGGTCCATCGCTCTGAAGACTCCAACGTAGGTGCCGGCTCGTTATCAAGTAGTTCGTGAAGCTCCTTCAGGAACTTCTGTCTAGCCTCTACTGCCAGCGCGTCACCACGGGTGAACCACTCCTCAAATTGATCAAAAACGAGCACCGGCGTGAGTAGCCGGCTGCGGGCGCTCCAAAAGAAGTGGTTTCGGTCATGAAAATACTCCCACAATGATAGACGTCGCTTCACCGCCTCCTTGGATGTGATCGGGAGTGTAACGTGGTAATCAGGGTTCTCTTTATACAATACTCGCGCCGCTTGAACCGCTTGCTCGATGGCAATATATACTTGCTCTGTGAGAGGCGGGGCGTATTGGTCGAAGGCTAGCCTAATCCGAACAGGGAAGCTTCCGTTGGCACGCAGCTTCGGGAACAAGCCCGCCTGGAGTAGGGAAGTCTTGCCTAGCCCTGATTGACCGTACAGGACTGTTACCATCTCGCGGCTAACGCCACGCAATAGCGTCTTCGCTTCGGCTGATCGCGCCAAGAAGAACTCTCGCTCGCTTTCGCCGTACGAAATCAACCCTGGCCAGGGAGAGTGTGGGCTTGCGTTGCTCATGGAGCGGCGGAGGTCTGCCCGCGTAGAGCAAGTTCAACTCGCCGGTAGTTCTCTGCAAGTTGGCTGATGAGGAGCTCAAACTGATGGGGATCATCGCCCAATACTGAGCGAAAAACCAAGTCCATGTCTTGAAAACTCTTCGCCTCACCTGCCAATTCGGAATATGCTATATCTCCAATAAGAATTGGTACGATGAACGGTCTAACTCTGAGTTGAATTCCCCGGGAATGGGCGATAGCATATTTCCATTCTTCAACGAAGGCGCGTCTGCTGGCACTCGAATTGGTCGCCGTCGAAATTATCGGTACGAACAAATGGGCGTCTTCAATGCCCTGCTTCAAAGCCGGATTCAATTCTTCTCCCCCTTTCATCCGATCTTGATCGAACCAAGTAGGAAGGAGGCGTGTAGTCAGTGCTCCAGCGAGTTTTTTCGCGAAGGTGACGTCCTCGACGGCATAGCTAATAAAGACATGACGACCTTTTGGCTGCTTCGGTGCAGGTTTGTCGGACGGCTTCTCCGGCAATGTTACACGGTGTTTGCGTCGAACGGAAACTTCAGCTTCCAATCGAGCCATGAATTGGGTCGGATCCGACTCGCGATAAATCCAAACATTCGAGGAGTGAAATTGATTTAGAAATGCATGGAGCGAAGTGTCGAAGGCGGCCGTTCGCTCAAGAAGATGGCGTTCCGCGATTAAATTGAAGCTGAATTCGGCCGGATCAGCAAACGGACGTCCTCGCGCGAGTCTCAATAGAAAGCGGAGCAGCCAATCTGGAAACCCGGACCCCAGCAGAATGATATCTTTCTCGACTAGAGCTTCCCGCAAATTTCGAGGGGCATCAGGTCCTTGTAACTTCCAAAACACTTCGAGTGTTTCGTCCTCAGTCAATGCGAAAGTATCCTGTCGTTCAATACGCCCGAAGAGGTGGTACAGAAGAGGCGCAGGCTGACTGGGGCGGGGTGATTCCCAATCGTCCGGCAGGTCTTCCAGCGTCTGTGTCGTGATACGCTTGAGATTCAGGGAACGAGGTTCGATGCCACAAGCCTGAGTCAGCGCTAGTGTCGCCGCGCCGTCGATATCTGTAGAAAGGATAAGCGGAAGTGGAGCGAATAAGCGAAGCGCCGAGGTGTGCGGCGCCGGTTTGACTCCAGCCAATAGGAGATGGTGAATCTCGACGAGATGCTGGCGGAGCGGGGCTGTTAGGAGATTCCTCGCGCGGTTCAAATTAGCGGGATGCTGGCAAACGTCGCGCACGAAGGGACGAAGGCCTTCAGCCGCAACGGGTGGAACCGCAAATTCTGCCCGTTTCAGCCGGGCTCGGAGTTGCTTCGCGATGAACTCATGGAGGGGAGCAGTTTTACCGTGGCGAACGACAGGAACGGCGTCGCTTCCGAGGATCGGAATGAGCCTTCGTTCCTGTAGACTTTCGATTATCTTTGACCAGTTCAGCGGCATGAGGAATCGCCATCTTCTTGTGTCAAAGCGGAATACCAGTCCCCCTGCACAGGGCGCAAGCCAACTTGCGCTTTTCCCGGTGGATCTCCCCGTTTGTCTTTGAGCATATACCGTGCATCCTCGCCGCAGGTCCCCGTCTCCTCTACCCCTCCTGAAATGCGCTTGTATCTTTTTCCGTTGTTTCGGCTCGTGTGTTTCACGGTGTTGTGTTTCGAAGTGATGACGTACGCTGGAGAGACCGACGTCCTCATCTACGGCGCCACGCCTTGTGGGATTGCGGCGGCGGTGGCGGCGGCGGGGGAGGGGGAGAGGGTGTTGCTGGTGGAGCCGAGCACGCGGATCGGGGGGATGGCCACGAATGGGTTGCAGCATCCGGATTTTCGGACGTTTGAGGGGCTGTCGGGAGCGTTTTTGCGGTTTACGGGGGCGGTGCTGGAGCATTACCGGGGGGAGTTTGCGGGGGAGACGGAGAAGGTGACTTTTCGCGGGACGCACACGGAGCCGAAGGTGGCGCTGGCGATTTTCGAGAAGTTGCTGGCGGCGCAGCCGGGGATCGCGGTGAAGCTGAATTGGGCGCTGGAGAGCGTGGCGATGAGCAGCGAGGCGGTGGGGGATGTGGCGGGGCCGATGAAGGCGCTGGAGGTGGCACTGTTTGCCGATCCGACGGGCGGGCGGCACTCGATCGGGGCGCGGTATTTCATCGATGCCACGTACGAGGGCGATCTGATGGCGGCGGCGGGGGTGCCGTACCGGGTGGGGCGCGAGGGGCGCGAGGAGTATCACGAGGCGCTGGCGCCGGAGGAGGGGGATCAGGAGCTGCAGGCGTACAATTTCCGGCTGATCATGACGAACGTGGCGGGGAACCGGGTGACGCCGAAGGCGCCATCGGGGTACCAGCGCGAGGAGTTTACGGGGGTGCTGCCGCTGCTGGAGAAGGGGACGATCAAGACGATCTTCGGGCTGAAGACGGACAGCATTTTCAAGACGCAGATCCCGCTGCCGCACGGGAAGCACGACATCAACGATATGTCGCGCGGGCCGGTACGGCTCTCGCTGCCAGGGAGGAATGAGGAGTGGCCGGATGGGGGCGGCGGGGTGGCGATCCGCGGGGGCGCGACGACGGGGATCGAGCAGCCGCCGTTTTCGCGGGTGATGCTGAACACGGCGCGGCAGCGGGTGTTCGCGGAGCACGTGCGCTGGAATGTGGGGCTGCTTTTTTCCTGCAGAACGACGAGGCGGTGCCGGAGAAGCATCGGCTGGAGGCGCGGGAGTGGGGCTGGTGCAGGGACGAGTTTTTGGAGAACGCGCATCTGCCGGAGCAGCTTTACGTGCGGGAGGCGCGGCGCATGGCGGGGCGCTATATTTACACGCAGGGCGACGTGGAAGGGGCGCCGGGCGAGGTGCGCGGGCCGCTGCACCGGGAGTCGATCGCGTCGGGGGATTACGGGCCGAACTGCCACGGGACCGGGCACGAAGGGAGCCGCTTCGGGGGGAAGCACACGGGGGAATTTTACCAACGGGTGCCGCCGTACCAGGTGCCGTTCGATGTGCTGGTGCCGAAGCAGGTGGAGAATCTGCTGGTGCCGGGGGCGATGAGCGCGTCGCACGTGGGGCTGTGCACGCTGCGGTATGAGCCGATCTGGATGGCGCTGGGCGAGGCGGCCGGGCACGCGGCGCATCTGGCGCGGGAGACTTCGCTGCCGATGCAGAAATTGCCGGTGGAGAGGCTGCAGCGGCGTCTGCACGCGGCGGGGGCGGCGACGGTGTATGTGAGCGATGTTCCGCCGGGGCATCCGCTGTTTGCGGCGGTGCAATGGTGGGGGACGGCGGGGGGGCTGCACGGGCTTTCCGATGGGAAGTCGGAGCCGGGCGAGCGGGGGAAGAATATCCAGGGGCAGTACTATGAGGCGTTTCCGGGGCATGCGGCGGAACTGGAGCGGACGCTGGAGCCGGAGGTGCGGGCGCGGTGGGAGAAGCTGGCGGAACGGATCGGGGTGAAGGCGCCGGGAGCGACGGCGGACACGACGCGGGGGGAGTGGATTAAGGGGGCGTTTGAGAGGGTGGGGGAGTGAAGGGGGAGGTTCTTGGTTCTTGGTTCTTCGTTCTTTGAATGGGGCTGCGCCACGCAGTTGCGCGGGCGGGCTCGAATGCTAACGTGTAAGCCCCTCATGCGCCTCCCCTTACGCCTCGCGGCGTGCCTATTTCTTGCCATTGTTTGCGCCGCTCCTCCGTGCGGGGCGGTGCCGCGGGATTATTCGGTGGAGTTTACGGTCGTTACGGCGGGGGTGCCGCCGCATCTCACGTTGAATTGGAACCAGCGGCTTCCGAGCAATGTTTCCGCGCAGAGAATCCTCCGCCGGTTGAAGGGCGAGACCACTTGGGTGCAGCAGGCAACACTGACGACGTCGCAAACCAGCTACCCCGACCTGACGGCGCTGCCGAACGTGGAGTATGAGTACTGGCTGGAGCAGACGATGACGGGCGTCTCGCCCAACCGCACCATGGGGTATCTCAGCGCCGGAGTGAATGTGCCGGCGGCCGAAAACCGCGGCACTTTGCTGCTGGTGGTGGACGATACGATGTCGGGGCCGCTGGCGCCGGAGATCGCGCAACTGCGGGCGGATCTGGCGGCAGATGGGTGGACGGTGCAGACGATCATCGCGCCGCGCTCGGGCACGGCGGTGAGCACGAAGGCGCTGATCAAGGCGGCGTACGATGCCGCGCCGGCGAGCGTGAAGATGGTCTATTTGCTCGGACAGGTGCCGGTGCCGTACTCCGGACTGATCGCGCCGGATGGGCACGGCGATCACTACGGCGCGTGGCCCGCGGACGGTTATTACGGCGACATGAACGGGACCTGGACGGATGCGACGGTGAACAACATCACGGCCAGCCGGACGCAAAACCAAAATATTCCCGGCGACGGAAAATTCGACCAGAGCACGCTGCCATCGGCGCTGGAGCTAATGGTTGGGCGCGTGCATATGCGGGGGATGACGAAGGCGCCTGCCGCCGCGGTAAGCGAGACCACGCTGCTGCGGCGTTACCTGCGCAAGGCGCACGACTACCGATATCGGCTCGGGGCGTACGCGAATATCCCACGGCGCACGCTGCTGCGCGATGGGTTCGGGCAGTTCAGCGGCGAGGTGTTCGCTATTTCCGGGTGGCAATGGGGCAATACGGGCGTGGCGACGCCGCCCGTCGCGCCGATCTTCGATGAGCCGCCGAGTGGGCAATGGTGGAATTTCGCCGCGGCGAATAGCTATCTCCTAGGCTACGGCTGCGGCGGCGGGAGTTACGAAAGCGCGGGCTCGGTGGGCAATAGCCTCGATTTCGGGCGGAAAGCCAGCAAAGTGGTATTTACAAGTCTCTTCGGCAGCTATCACGGCGATTGGGATGCCGACAATAATTTCATGCGGGCGCCGCTGGCCGGCACCGCCACCGGCGATTCGCTCGGGCTAACCTGCATGTGGGCCGGCCGGCCGCATTGGTACATGCACCACATGGGAATGGGAGAGGCGATCGGCTATTCCGCGCGCATCTCGATGAACGCCTCCGCCGCCCTGGCGGGGGGCGTGGGTTATCAGCCGCCGGGGTCTTCCCAGAGCGGCGTGCATACCGGGTTGATGGGCGATCCGAGCCTGCGCCTGCACATGGTGATGCCGCCGCGGAATCTGACGGCGATCAGCGCGAATGGGCAGGTCACGTTGAATTGGACCGCGGTTACGGAGACGGCGCTCCAAGGCTACCATGTCTATCGGGCGAATACGTTGGGCGGACCGTTTACGCGGCTCACGACGACTCCGATCAATGTGACTAACTATAGCGATGCGACGGGCACGCCCGGCCAGGCGTACACCTATGCGGTGCGCACGCTGAAGCTGGAAACGGTGCCGGGCGGCACTTACTTGAATCTTAGCCAGGGAGAGCTCGCGACGCTGACCGTGAATGCCGGCGCGACGCCGGCGCCGGCGAATCCGACGAACCTGAGCGTGGTGCAGTTTAGCGCCGTGAATGGCCAGCTCATCTGGAAGGACAATTCGTCGAACGAGACCGGTTTTCGGATTGAGCGCCAGGTCAATACGGGCGCCTATACTGGCATTGCGACGGTTGGCCAGAATGCGATCACGTACAACGATCCCGGGCCGTTCACGCAGGGGAGTGTCTACTATTATCGCGTGGTGGCGCAGGGCGCGGGCGGCGACTCGGTGGCGTCGAATGAGGTTTCCTTCGATGCGACGCCGGGATTTTTCGATTTCAGCAGCACGACGACCAAGGTGGATAAGACGGCGGGCGTGGCCAGCATTCCGGTGTCGCGCTTCGGCGGCCTGCACGGCGCGGTGAGCATTGGCTACTCGGTAAACAATAACTCCGCGCTCGCGGGCGTTCATTATGCGGCGACGAGCGGCACGCTGACGTGGGCGGATGGCGAGACGGGGCCGCAGCAGATCAACGTTCCGCTGACCAATACCGGGACTCCACAGCTTCCGCGACAGTTCACGGTTTCACTAGCCAATCCCACCGGCGGCGCGGCACTGGCGCAGTGGACGAGCCACGCGGTGCTGATCACTGATCCCACCGCGACACTCACCTCGGCCTGGAGCTCGACGATGATCGGCACGGTCACCGATTCGGCGCCCGCGGTGGAGGCGGAAGGCGCGATCGGCGGCGCGCAGATCGGCGGGAGCGGCCTGACCGCGGCCGATACCGCGGACGCCGGCCGCTTTATCTACCAACAGCGCAGCGGCGATGGCGAAATGATCGCCTTCGTGCCCGCAGCTTCGCCCGCCCAGACCGCAGCCCGCTTTGCCATCATGGCGCGGGGCACGCTCCTGGCCGATGCGCAGTTTGCGGCGGCGGTGACCAGCGGCGACGCTACCGGATATGGAGCCAAGCTAGCTTACCGGACCATCACCGCCGGCGCCCTCGCCCAACTCCCGGCCGCGAACAACGCCGAGATCACGCCGCGGTGGCTGAAGCTCACCCGCTTCGGCAACACCTTCACCGCCGAGTCCTCCGCCAATGGCACCAGTTGGATCACCCTCGCGACCACCACGGTCGCCCTTCCCGCCAACGCTTATTGGGGGCTCTATCATTCCAGCGCGGATATTGCATCCAACTACACCGCCGACTACCAACTCGGCGCCTTTAGCAATGTCAGCCTCGGTCCGCTGCCTCCGCCCGCGGCGCCCGCCGGTTTCAGCGCCAACTACGCCGCCAGCGGCACGCCTTACAATAACCTCGCCTGGTCGGCGACGCGCTACATGACAGGCTATCGGATCGAACGCCGCGCGGAGGGGGAAGCTAACTTCAGCCTGCTGACGAGTCCGGCCGCCAACGCGACCTCCCATGCCGATACGGCGATTGCGCCGGACACGGCTTATGAGTACCGCCTCATCGCTTACAATGGCTCGGGTGATGCCACTTCCCAACCGATCGCCCGCGCCACCACGCCGCCGGCCGATGCTGTCCTCAACCTGCCGGCGCTGGCCGATGCGGCCGTGCGCGCGGACAGCCCCTCGGGGGCGCTGGGCGCGGACTCCACGATCCGCGTCTCGGGTTCCGATGTCGCCACCGCTTCGCTCAATACCGTGGCGAAAAGCTGGCTGCGCTTCGACCTCAGCGGCCTGCCGACGCTCAAGACGGCGCGCATCAAGCTAGGCGTGGTCTCGCACAATCTGCAGCCCACTTTCACTGCTGGAAAATCCTTCTCTTCTTCGTTCCGCATGCTGCAGGAAAGCTCGGATACCTGGGATGAAAACACGCTCACCTGGAGCAACGCGCCGCAAAACGACACCGCCGGATTGCTAGTCACGCCCACCTTCTATAACCTTGGCAACTATACTTTGGCCAATGCTGGCGTTGTGCCCGCGCCCGGCACCGTCGCCTCCATCCCGCTGAGTGCCAGCTTGATCAATACAAACAAAGGCGCCAACAACCTGGTGACGATCGCCCTCGTGCCCGGCGGGCAATGCGGGCCGATCGATTTCGCCTCGCGTGAGCAAGGCACGCTCTCCGCCCCCGCGCTGGAGCTTACCTACGTCAACGCGCTCACGCGCCCGTCATTCCTCACCGCCACGCCGGGCGCGGTGGCGGGGATTGGGCTGGGATGGCTCGATAACGCGGGGTCGGAAGCCGGCTACCGCCTCGAGCGCCGCCCCGCCGGCGGGGTCTTTGCCGCGCTCCCCGATCTTGCCGCGAACACTACCACTTACACCGATCTTTCCGCGACGCCCGGCGTCGCCTACGAGTACCGCCTCCGCGCGACGGGCGCCCCCGGCGATTCCGCCTGGTCGCTCAGCGCCGCGGCGACGGCGCCGCCGTTTACCTACGACTATTGGCTGCAAGCCAACGGCCTTCCCGCCAATTCCCCGCCCGACGCCATGCTCAAGGGCGATGGCTTGAGCAACCTCATGAAATGCGCGCTCGGGCTCCCACCCAGTACGATCGGCAGCGCGGGCCGCCTGCAGTATGGGACGGTCAACGTCTCTGGCGCCGACTACCTCTTCGATCACCTATACCCGGCCCGAGCCAGCGCCGACGGGTATTAGCTATCACGCCGAATCCTCCGCCGATCTCCAGACCTGGTCGACCGCCGAGGTTATTCAGGTTAGCTTCAGCGACGATGGCCCGCTTCGCACCGTCACTCTGCGCGACAGGACGCCCATCGCTCCGAACGTCGAGCGTTTCCTTCGGCTGCGGGTCACCATGCCGTAGTTAGTTACAGAGGCGCCGCAGGATTTGTCTTGCCGTCGCGCCATGGTTCGAGGCAAGCAATCGCCGAGGCACGGCGAGTTGCCGGCCTTTCAGCCCATGTTCATGCGCGGCCTTCTCCTAGCCCTTTGGGTGCTGAGCGCCGTTGCGCTCGGCAAGGAGACCGTCTCCGAACAGGCGCCGCTGGGGAGCGGGGTGATCAAGGTCGTCCCGGAACACGCCAAGTTTGACCGCGAGCTGACCGTCACCGTGCGAGACTTCGATGGCTGGCTGATCGACCTGATCAGGACGTACCGCATGGTAAGTGCACGGCATTTCACCGCCGAGAATTTTCGCATGTGGCTCGACATGCTGCCTCCCAGGAAGACCGTCGCGGACTGGGGCGAGTGGCGGAGCAATACGTGGTCTGCGATGATGGACAAAAGGGGCGAGCTCGAGCAGCGGAAAGCGGAGCTCGACAAGAAGCGGGAGCAGCAGCGGCAGAGGACCGAGGCGGACAAGAAGCGGAGGCTCGAACAGCCGCAGGCGCCTGACAAACCACCCACGGCCGAACCGCCAAAAACCGAGCCGGACAAACCGCCCGCCATCGAGCAGCAGCAGGCGGAGGAGCTAAAAAGCGCGGCGGCCGCCTATGCAGCCTACGAGCGCGAGGCCGATGCATGGGAGGCCAAAATGGCGGCGCTGCGCGCTTACATGGCCTTGCGGAAAGAGGTGCGGGCAAGCCTCTACCTGATCCTGGGCAATGGCCGCCTGAAACATGTGCAGCCGCAATTTGTCGATATCCATGGCGAGCGTCAGGATGGGCGCACGATCGACAAATTTACTTTCATCCTTCGAAACGACCCGGCCGACAACGAGGAATGGGACAAGCTGATCCGGGGCGCGCAACGCCGCGTGCAAGTACAGGTGCGGCTCGGCGTCGACCTGGAGGCCTCGCAATACACGATCAATCGCGCGGCCGATGAGAAACCCAAGGAGACGGATGCCCCATTCTATTTCATTACCTATGGCGCCGAGTCGCTCGCGGCGGGTTTGGGGCTGGTGCTGGCGGCTTTCATCTGTTGCCTTTGGCTGGCCGCGAAAACCGACCTGCTGCGCGACCCGGACATTCCGCGGCGCCCCGATGGCACCAAGCAATTCAGCCTGGCGCGCTGCCAGACCGCCTTTTGGTTTTTCCTCTTCATCGGCGGCTACGTCTTCCTCGCGGTGGTGAAGCGGGAAACCAACAACTTGACCGACCAATGCCTGGTGCTGCTCGGCATCAGCACCGGCACCATGCTCGGCGCCAATTTCATCACGAAGAGCCTGGGTGCGAATCCGCCGACCACCACACGGGTATACCGCAGCCGCCCGCAACGCTTTCTCTACGAGCTGCTGAGCGATGGGGAACGTCTCACTTTCTACCGCTTTCAGATGGTGGTCTGGACACTGGTGCTCGGGATGGTCTTTGTGAAGAGCGTGTGGGTCTTTTTGCAAATGCCCGTCTATGGAGTCAATGAGCTTGCGCTGATGGGCATCAGCGCCGGCAGTTATCTAGCTTTCAAGTTTCCCGAGGCGAAGGCGCAGGGGGGCGCCGCCACCCCATGAAACGCCTCCTCTGCACTTTGCTGATGGCAGCGCTGCCGGCGCCCCTGGCCGCGGCACAGGAAGCCGACGCCACGCGCTGGTTTCGAGGCGTCGAGACGGTTAACCCGCGGAGCGCCGGGATTGGGCAGGCGATCACCTTGAACGTGCGGGATTTGGACGGCTGGTTATTCAACCAGATCGAGCGCAAAACCATCACGGGAGACAAGCAATTCAAGGGCAATCAGCTCGAGCTTTTCCTCGCGCATTGGCAGAAGGCGCGCTCAGTCGGACGGACGTACGGCGACCTGATGCAAGAGGAGCGTGAAAAGCTGGAGGCCGAGTTTGGGAGACTCGCCGTGGAGAAGGCGAAGCTAGCCCGGATGAAGCTGATGACGGCGGCGGCGCCGGCCGTGGCCGCCGAACCCGGCAAGCCCGCAGTGGCGCCGGTCTCCTTCGCAACGGAGGAGAAGAAGCTGGATGAAGCGCGGGCGGTGGCCGAGGCGGCGCAGGAAATGTGGTTTACCAAGTGGCAGGCTTTCCACGCTTACACGGCGCTCCTCCTGCACGTGAAAGAAGATCTGTACCTGGTGCTGAATGGCAGCCGGCTTACGCACGTCAAGGCAAGCAATCCGTTTGAGCCGGGGGCCGGCGGACGCAAGATCACCATCTATGCGCTGGAGTTTGTCTTGAAGCAGCACCCGGAGGATAAACCGGAGTGGGATAAACTCTACCGCGGCATCCACCGTTGGTCGCCAGCCACCGTGACGGCCGGCTTCGACATGGATGGCAAGTCTTTCACGCTCGATTCGGAAGTGCAGCCGGCGCTCTCCCGGGCGCCGGGCTCGACGGAGAAAAAGGAGGACGGTTTCCGCGAATTTGCCTTGGTCACTTACTCGCTGGGCTCCTTGATGGCCGGGCTCGGATTGGTAGCGATCTCGTTTGTCTTCTTCATTTATCTGGCAGGCCGCACGGAGCTCGTGCGCGACCCGGATTCCGCGCCGCGCCCGGATGGCACGTTTCGCTTCAGCCTGGCGCGCTGCCAGATGTCGTTCTGGTTTTTCCTCTTCGCGGCGGCCTACATCTTTCTCTGGGTGGTGAAGCGGCAGACCGACACGCTCACCGACCAATGCCTGATCCTGCTCGGAATCAGCACGGGCACCACGCTGGGAGTGGCGGTGCTCTCAAAGGCCGTCGGGAGCGCGGCGGCCCCGCCGGCCGCGCCCGGGGAGCCGCGCGAGACTTATCTCCAGCGTCCGGCCGCGCAGCGATTTTTCGAGGATCTTCTCAGCGATCAGAATCAAATCAGCTTCCACCGTTTTCAGATGGTAGTTTGGACCCTCGTGCTCGGGCTGGTCTTTATCCGGAGCGTCTGCACGCAACTGCAGATGCCAGAGTTTGGAACCAACGAGCTCACGTTGATGGGCATCAGCGCCGGAACCTACATCGGCTTCAGCATTCCCGCCGCCAGCAAGAAAACCGCGCCGCCGCCGGACGCCGGCGATACCCGCGCGGGCTAACACGATGAGATTCCTGATTCCATGTTATCTAGCTTGCGCGCTCTTCGCATCGCTGCAGGCCGCGGGGCCGCTGGCGCAGGAGTACACGGTCGTCTATCATAATCCCGATCCCGAGTCGTATGTAGAGGGCTGCGGTTTGGTGCGGCTGGAAGATGGCGCGTTTCTCGCGGTGGCGCCGGTGGTGCCGCGGGTTGAGTTCAGCCAGGCGCGGCGAGTCGAGCAGAGTACCATTCACCTCGTTCGCAGTGAGGATAGCGGGAAGTCCTGGAAGGAGGTTTCCAGCCTTCCCTATTATTCGGCGGTCCCGTGGACGCACGGGGGCAAGGTTTACCTCTTTGCCAACAAGCCGGGCTCCAAGTCGCGCAACGACGATCTTCTTCTTTTGAAGAGCGAGGATGGCGGCAAAAGCTGGTCCGCGCCGGTGACGCTTTTCAAGGGGCACTATTGGAATTGCCACACCGGCATGGTGATCAAGAACCAGCACCTCTACTGGGCGGTCGATGACCTTGCGCTAGGGAAGAACCGCGGGCCGCGGGCCGTGGCGGGGGACCTTTCCAAGGACCTCATGGATCCCGCTTCCTGGAGGATCTCCGAGCCCGTGCCGTTTCCCGGCATTCCCGCGCCGCTGACGAACCCAGCCTTTGCCGAGCAGCCCAGCCAGTATCTCGAGCCTAATGTGATCGAGGTGCGCGGGCGGCTGCGGGTGCTCGCCACGGTGAAGCCGAACCGGCAATCGACCGCCGGCTTATGCGCGGTGCTCGATCTCGAGGATACGGGCGAGAAGCTCGAATTGAAGTTCGTGCAGTTTCATCCGATGCCCGGCGGGCAGCTGAAATTTTGCGTGCTGCGCGATGAGCCGTCGCAGCTTTTTTGGGCCACGGCAAATTTGGTGGTCGACGCCCAGCGCACGGCGGACTTTTGGGAGACGGCGGAGAAAGGGGGCCGGTTCTGGGGCCACGGCACCGGCGGCAACGACCGCCGTTTTCTCATGCTCCTCTACGGTCTCGATGGGCTCAACTGGTTCCAAGCCGGCTGCGTGGCCCAAGCCCCGAAGCTCTCGCAATCCTTCATGTACGCCAAGCCGCTGATCGACGGCGACGACCTCGTGCTCATCTCGCGTACCAGCATCAACGCGCCCAATCAGCACGATGCGGATTACGCCACCTTCCACCGCCTGAAGGATTTTCGGAAACTGGCGCTCAAGCTCACGCCCGAGCCGGAATGAGATTGCCTGGCCGCTCCTCATGAAGCTCCTGGTTTTCGCGCATACGCCTCCCCCGCACCATGGCCAGAGCTATATGGTGAGCCTGATGCTGGCGGGGTTTGGCGGCGACCGGCGCCAGGGGCCGCCGCAGCCCGATAAGCCGGGCGAAGTGCAGTGCTACCATGTGAATGCGCGCTTTTCAGATCACCTGGAGGATATCGGGGCGTTCCGCGCGGAGAAGGCGCTGCTGGTGTTGAAGTATTGCTGCGAAGCGATTTGGTGCCGATTCCGCCACGGCGTGGAAACGTTTTACTACGTGCCCGCGCCGGGCAAGCGGGCCGCGCTTTACCGGGACTGGATCGTGATGATGCTCTGCCGGCCGTTTTTCCCGGATTTCGTCCACCACTGGCACGCGGTGGGCCTGGGCGACTGGCTGCGGCGCGAGGGCTTCGGGTGGGAACGCTGGCTCACGCATCGGCTGCTCGCCCGCCCGGCGCTCGGGATCGCCCTGGCCATCCCGAGCATGCGCGATGCGCTCTGGTTTCGCTCGCGCACGGTGGAGGTGATCGCCAACGGCATCCCTGATCCGTGCCCCGATTTCGAGACGGCGATTCTGCCGCGGCGCGAGGCGCGGCTCATTGCCCGGAGCGCGCCCACCCCGCAGGGTGAGGCGGCGATTCTCCGCGTCCTTTTCCTCGCGCATTGCACGGCGGAAAAGGGGGTCTTCGAGTCGATCGAGGCGGTGGTGCTCCTGAATGCGCGCATGGAGGCCGCCGGTTCGTCCCTGCGCGCGCGGCTCACCGTGGCCGGCGAATTTCCGCGCGATGATGAGAAGCAGCAGTTCTTCGAAAGGCTCGCGCGGCCGGGCGTGGCGAAATCCGTGATCTACGCCGGTTTCGTCCGCGGCGAGGAAAAGGACCGCCTGCTCGCGGAGAGCGACGTGCTCTGCTTTCCCACCTACTACCACGCGGAGAGCTTGCCGGTGGTGGTCGTCGAAGCGATGGCGGCGGGCCTCTCCGTCATCACCACGCGCTGGCGCGGCATCCCGGAGATGCTGCCGGCCGATCACGCCGGCTACGTCCCGCCGCGCGACGCCGCCGCCATTGCCGCGCGCCTGGAAACGCTGCTGCTCGCGCCCGTGGCCGAATCGCGCCGGCTGCGCGAGCGCTTTCTCGAATGCTTCGTCGCGGCCCGGCACGTGGAGAGGATGCGGGCCGCTTTGCAAGAGCGGTTCGAGCCGCGCGCCGCGGCGGCTTAGCTTCCACGGCCTGCGATAGTGGTGTTCAACGTACGCAAACCGCCGTACAGTGCGGCATGGATGTCCCTCCCGATGGTGAAAGCAAAAGCGGCGCCGAGCCGATGACGGCGGTGGCGTACCGGCAGACGTACCAGCGGAGACTGATGGTGCTGACGACGCTGCGGGGTGAAATCCCGGCGACCGATGAGATGTGCCGACTCATCTCCGTGGATACGCTGGCGCCCAGCCTGTGGGTGACGGCGCGCTTCCTCGACGGCTCGAAGAAGAGCTTCCGTCCGGAGAAGATTCGCCCGGCGAAAGCGGCCGAGGAGCAGGCGGCGGAACATCAGCCAGCGTGATGGCCCCCTGGCGGACGGCTTGAGCCGCGGAGTGGCCCGCCCTAGGCTCGACCGGCCTTCCATGTTCACCTGGATACCCATTCACGAGGAAACCGCGCAGCGATTGCTGGGCTTTCGCGAGCGCCAGGGCGAGCTCCTCGCGCTGCTGCGGGAGATGCAGCAGGCCGGGCTGATGCCGATCAAGCTCGCGGACAACGCGAGCGACGGCACGGAAATCCCGCTGGCGGAGATCGATCCGTTTACCTTTCTCTCGAATTTCAATCGCGGGCTGCGGCGCGAGAATCGGATCGCGTTGTGGCGCTTCCTACGGGAGCGCTGGCAGCTCACGTCGCCGGTGCCGGAGGATTTCGAGGGCGTGCCGGTGGCGGATTTCCGAAAGGCGTGGTTCATGCCGTGGGCGGCGGAGCGTGAGCCGGAGCACGTGGGGCTGTTGTGGGAGCTCTTCGCGCAGGCGCAACAGGACGGCCGGGCGGGGATTCGCCCGGAGACGTTCGATCGCTGCCTGAAGCTGCGCAGCCTGGCCATGGCCTATCTCTCGTTCGGCTTGTTTTGGACCCGCCCGAACGAGTTCCTGGGGACCGATCGCAAAGCGATCGAGCTGGCCCGCACGCGCGGGGTGACGGTCGTTCCAAAAGATTTTGCGAGCTACAGCGCGTGGCTCGAGGCGGTCCGCGCACATGCGCCGGAGGGCTTCCCGGCGTTTTCCCGCGAGGCGGATCTGGAGGCCTCGCGATTTCGCTTCACGATTTCGGAGGCGGCCTTCGCGCGGCTGCTCGAGCGGTTCCATCAGCGCATGCCGGGCTTCCGCAGTTTTGCCGAGCCGGGAAAACTGGAGACGGAGGAGCTGGCCTACAAACGGAAGGGGCTGACGGAATTCGCGGCGCACCCTGGGTTGCCGGGAGCGCGTGCGCTGATCGAGGCGGGCGAGGGGAAACGGCTGGTCTCGGAGCTGAGCAAGCGCGCCCAGAACCTCGCGAACTTTCGTTCGTGGACGGGGACCTTTGGCGATGACAACGCGGTGGCGACGCCCCTCCTTCGGGTGCTGCTCGAGGTGGCCGCGCAGCCCTGGACCGGCCCGGAAACCGTGGCGCCGCTCTTTGCCGCCATCGAGGAAGCCGGGCTGAAGCCCAGCTGGGATGCGCTTTCCGCGGCGCTGTGGCTCCTGCGTCCGGAGGACTATTTTCCGATCAAGATCGAGGAGTACCGCAAGCTCGCCCTCGAGCTGGAGCAGCCGCTGCCGTCGACCCGGGCGACACCCGCGGGCTTTGCCGCGGTGCGGGCGTGGCGTTCCGCGAACGGCTGAGCGAATTCGGGCCGCGCGACTGGACCGATGTGCAGTCGTTCATTTATGTCGTTTGCCCGAAAAAGGAAGCGCTCCCGCCGGAGCCGCCCGATCCGATTTCGCCATTGGAGAAGGAGATCGACCCTCCGCCGGTGAGTATCATCGACCCGCCAGTCGGCTACACGATGGCGGACGCGCTCGAGGATCTTTTCATCGAGGAAACGCAGCTTCGCACCATCCTCTCCACGCTTCGCCACAAACGGAACCTGATCCTGCAGGGAGCGCCGGGGGTTGGGAAAAGCTTCGTCGCCGAGCGGATCGCGTTTGCCTTGCTGGGCGCTGCGGATCGCCAGCGGGTGAAGACGATCCAGTTTCACCAAAGCTACGGCTATGAAGATTTCATCCAGGGTTGGCGTCCGAACGAGGGCGGCGGCTTCACGCTGCGCAACGGACACCTCTATGAGTTTTGTGTGCGCGCGCAGGCCGATCGCGAGCGCGATTACGTGCTGATCATCGATGAAATCAACCGCGGCAACCTGAGCCGGATTTTCGGGGAGATGATGGTGCTGCTCGAGCCGGACAAGCGCGGGCCGGGCTTCGCGATGCCGCTCACGTATTCGCCCGACGAGACGTTTTATGTGCCGGAGCGGCTGCACATCATCGGCCTGATGAACACCGCGGATCGCTCGCTGGCGATGGTCGATTACGCGCTGCGGCGGCGTTTCGCTTTCATCACCATCGAGCCGGGCTTTGCCAGCGAGAACTTCGAGAGCACGCTGCTCCGACGCGGCGCTTCGACTGAGCTGGTGGCGCGCATCCGCACGCGCGCGGACGAGGTGAACCGGATGATCGCGGAGGACGCCGCGAACCTCGGCCGAGGCTATCTGGTGGGACACAGCTTTTTCGTGCCGCGCACGCTGATCGAAGATGGCGACGCCTGGTATCGCGCGATCATCGAATGGGAAATCCTGCCGCTGCTCCATGAGTATTGGGTGGATGATCCGGCCCGGCTGGAGCGCGTGCGCAGCCTCTTGCTCGATTGATCGATGGCCAGCGCGATCCCGATCCGGAACGTTTATTACCTGCTGACGTACGCTTGGGATTTTCTGCCGGAGGGGGAGGGGCGGGATGTCTCGGCCGAGCGCTGCCCCGACCTGGTAAACCTTTTCGCGGCGATTTTTGCCGGCGGCGTGCGGCAGCTCGTGCGGCGCGGGCTGGACCGCTCCTATGTCGATCGCACCGAGGAGGTGTCGTTGTTACGAGGCCGAATCGAATTCGGGGAAAGCACCAAGCGCCAATCCCAATGGCGGGCGCGGATGGTCTGCACCTTCGACGAGCTGAGCCACGATGTGCTGCACAACCGCATCCTGCGCGCGACGCTGGACCGATTGCTCGCGGCGGAGATCACGGCGGAGAACCGGCGCTCGCTCCATGTGGCCCGCGAATGGCTCGCGCACGTGCGGACCGTGCGGCTGGACACCGCGCTGTTCCGGCGCGTGCAGCTCCATCGCAACAACCGGCACTACCGCTTCCTGCTGAGCCTTTGCGAGTTGCTGCACAAGACCCTCCTGCCCGCCGAATCCGGCGGCGCCGTCCGCTTTCGCGATTTCCTGCGCGACGATCGGGTGATGCCGAAGCTGTTCGAGAAATTCGTCTTTCACTTCGCGCGGCGGCACTGTCTCGGCGCAAAGGTGAGCGCGAAATACATCGAGTGGAACGGCGAGGCGGAGAGCGACGAAGCGCGCGCACTGCTGCCGGGAATGCACACCGACGTGACCGTCGAGTGGCCGCAGCGGAAGCTGATCCTCGACTGCAAATTTTACCGGGAGGCACTCGCGGAGCGCGACGACCGCCGCCGGCTGCATTCAACGCACCTTTACCAGCTCCACGCCTATCTCACAAACCAGGCGATCGTGCCCGGCTGGGAGCTGTGCGAAGGCATGCTGCTCTACCCGGCGGTGAACCACCGGCTCAACCATGGGTACATGATCGCCGGGCACCGGTTGCGCGTCGCGAGCGTGGATCTGGATCAAGAGTGGCCGGAGATCGAGGCGGAGCTGCGCCGGAGACTGGGCTCGTCCGCGCGCGTTGAGTGGCAGGCCCGACCCGCAACAAACGGTTGACGGGCTCAGAAAAGCGGACGACGATTCGCTCGGCTCCAACGAATCCCGGCACAGCTACCGGCAAAAATCGTTGGGGGCTTTTTTTTGGGGCCGCTTCGCATCTCAGCGACGGCCCCGTTTCTATAAAGATTGGGCTCCTGCGGACCGATACAACCGCTGGTTGATGCGGGAGCGAAGATTGGCGTATGCGGCAAATCCAACTTTTGCGATGGGCCGGCGCCGGCGCCGGCGCCGGCGCGTTGCTCTTCTGCTCTTGCGCGTCGGTGTCGGTGGAAAACGTTTCGAGCGAGCGCCGCACGGAGCCTTCGCAACGGCCGCAGCGGATTCTCGTGGAGCCGTTCGGGATCGATGGGGCCGAGATCAAGGAGAACGCGGTGGGGCAGAAAGTTTTCGGCAAGAAGCGGGGCCGCCTCGGCCCGGCGGCGCAGAAGCTGGTGGCCGGCTATGTGGCGCAGGAGCTCTCGAAGATGGGCGTGCCGGCGACGGTCGTCCCGCCGCGGACGAGGGCGGGCAGCGGCGAGTGGGTGGTGGGCGGGCAGTTCACCCGGATCGAGGAAGGCAGCCGGATTTTGCGCATGGGCCTGGGGCTCGGCTTCGGCGGCACCAAGATGGAGACGCTCGTGCAAGTGCGCAACGATGGCGCCCCCGCGCCATTCCTGCGCTTCAACACCACGGGCGGCAGCAACGCCACGCCCGGCGCGGCGACCAATCCGATCCCGTTTTCCGCCGCGCCCACCGCGCTCATCAATAGCAAGGAAGGCGTGACCGACGATGCCGCCCGCACCGCCCGGATGATCACCGCGGAGATCGGCGAGTATATGCTGAAGCGCGGCTGGATCCAGGCCGGGCAGGTGCCGCGGAAGAAGGTGAAAGGAAAGTGGGATCCCGCGATGAGCCGGAGCCGGTAACGGCGGCGTTCTCCGCTACCGGTCGAGCCGCACGTTGCGGCGCATGAATGTCGGCACGTCCAAGTCCTGGCCGTCGATGATCGTCGGCTCGCTCTTTTCGAAACGGCCGCGGTTGACCGGCTCGAAGAGCATCTGCTCCTGCTTCTCTTCGCGCGGCGGCTTCGGCAGGGCGGGCGGATCGTCGGGGGAACGGCGCACGTTTGCCTGCATCGGCGCGAAGAGCGGGCGCATGCGGGGCCGCACCGTGGGGCGGGCCGGCTCGGGTTCGGGCTCCGGCTCCAGCTCAGGCTCGGCTTCGGCTTCGGCTTCGGCGGGGATCGGCTCCTCTTCCAGCTCGGCTTCGGCAGCCGGGATCAGCTCGGGTTCCACTTCGGCCTCGAGTTCCGGCTCGGCACTTTCGGCGACCTCGACGCTGGCGGGCATCTCCACGGAAATTTCCAGCGGCTCCTCCACCGGCCGCGGGCGCGGGGTAATGGGAACGCGCGGGGCCTGAATGCGGTAGCTGGGCGCGGGCGCGGGCGGCAGCTTCACCTTGGCCGGCGCGGGCGGCGGCGGCGCGGGTTCGGCGGCGGCCACGCCGGCGTAAGTGGAGGCGAGAATGGTGAGGCGGAGCTGCGCGCCGAGCGCCGGGTCGACGGTGAGCCCGCAGTAGAGGCTCGCCTTCTCGGGAAGCTGGCGACGGACTTCGTCCATCGCGACCTGCACCTCGTTCAGCGTGAGGTCGTGGCCGCCGGCGAGTTGGATCACGACGGCCTGCGCCTCGCGAAGCTGGCGGCCGCGCTCGAGCAGCGGGCTCTTGAGCGCGGCCTCCACGGCTTCATGCACGCGGTTGTCGCCCGAGGCTTCGCCCCAGCCGAAGAGGGCGCGCAAGCCCGTGCCGGTGAAGGCCGCGCTGATTTCATCGAGGCCGGCGCGCAGCAGGCCGCGACCGCGCGCGACCGCGCTGAGGGTCCGCACCGCTTCCGCGAGGGTGTGATCGACCACGGCGAACGCCTCGCGAATCCCGGCGCGGGCGGAGACGAGCTCGCCCATGCGGTCGTTCTCGAAACAGATGAGCAGATCGGCGAAACCATCGACGGCGGAAAGCGCCTCGAGCGCCTGCGCGCGCCGGCGATTTCCCTCGAAGGCGAACGGCAGCGTGGCCACGACGATGACCAGCGCGTCCTGGGCGCGCGCGGCTTCCGCCAGCACGGGGAGCGCGCCGGAGCCGGTGCCGCCGCCGAGACCGGCGAGCAAGACCACGACATTCGAGCCGGAGATTTCGGCGGAGATTTCGTCCAAGGCTTCCTGCGCGGCGGCGGCGCCGACTTCGGGATCGCCACCGGCGCCGAGCCCGCGCGTGCCCTGCTGGCCGATCTGGATTTTGCGCGGAGCGACGGAGCCGGCGAGCGCCTGGAGGTCGGTATTCACGGCGACCAGCTCGCCCTCGACGAGTCCATCGAGAACGATACGATCGAGCATGTTGCCGCCGGCGCTGCCCAGCCCGATAACCTTGAGGCGCGTGGGCGGGACGTCGAGATTTTCAGGTGTGAGCTCGATCATGGGCTGAGAATTTGAGGCTTACGATTTAGGATTTGAGATTGTTGCAGATGGCGGCTGTTGCGCGTGGCCGTGCGCCGCGGGCAGACGATGGCTCCAGGCCAGATATCCACAGCCGAGGAGCAGCGCGGCGGCCACGCCAAAGAAACGGAAGCGGCGCGCCAGGCGCGAGAGCAGCCCCTGCGGGCGATCCGGCTGCATGGCGTGCGCGTACTTGATGAGGCCGATCGCGGTGGAAAGCTGCGGATTTTCGAAGGCGGAGGTGAGGCCCGAGATCGTGCTGCGCGTGGGTGAGATGCACGGGCAGTTGCGAAAACTTCCTCGGCGAGCTGATCGATGCCGCGGAGCAGGCTGCAGCCGCCGGTGAGCAGCACGCCGGCGCCGAGGTACCGCAGCGACGCCCAGCGGCTCCAGCTCGCGTCTTGAGCAGCTCGAAGGTCTCGCGCACGCGGCAGTGGATGATGGTGTTCAGCATCTCGCGCTCGACTTCCTTGCCCGCAAAACCGGTCTCGTCCTTGAGCACCACCATCTCGCCGGGCGCGCATTCGCCGAGGATCACGCTGCCCTCCTCGACCTTCAGCTTCTCCGCGCGGGCCATCGGGATGCGCAGGCCGAGCGAGAGATCGTTCGTGATGTGATCGCCGCCGATGGCGAGCGCACCCGCTCGCCTTCACCGCGCCATCGACGTAGACGATGTAGTCGGTGGTGCCGCCGCCCATGTCGATCGACGAGCGCGCCGAGGTCTTTCTGGTTCTGATCGAGCACCACCTGCGCGGCGGCGAGCGGATTGAAGACGACATCGAGCACTTCGATATCGAGCTCCTTCACGCAGCGGATCGCTGTTTTTGATCCGGTTGCCGACGCCGTGGATGATGTGGAAATCGGCCTCCAGCTTGCGCCCGAGCATGCCGATGGGATTGAGCACGCCGTCCTGCCCATCCACGTAGTAGTGCTGGAGGATCGTGTGCAGGAACATGTTCGGCGCCGGGGATGCTGACCTCGCGCGCGCTGGCCTGCACGTCCTCGAAATCCTCCTCGTCAGATCTCCTCGCGCTCCTCGGGGATGTTGACCGCGCCGCGATTGTTGAAGCTCTCGATGTGCGCCGCCGGTGACGCCGAGATAGACGCTGCCGATCATCACGTCGCTCTTCTCCTCGGCATCGACGAGCGCCTCGCGGACGCATTTCGCCGGCGGTCTCGAAATCCACGATCTCGCCTTTGCGCACGCCGCGCGAGGGCGCCTCGCCCACGCCGAGGATCTTCACCGTGCCGTCGCTCTTGGTCTCGCCGACGACGGCGCAGACCTTGGAGGTTCCGATTTCGAGTCCGACGACGATTTGGTCTTTAGCCATTCAGACGAAAAGGTTTGCGAAGGCCGTTCGACTTTTTGCGCCGGAGTCGGATTTCGGCGTGGCGGGTGGCGGGTGGAGCGCGTCTCGCTTTTTCGGCGCGGCCTTGGTGTCACCGCGGCTTCGGCGGCGCCGGCGGGCGCTTCCGACTTCGGGCTCGAAAAAGGTGACCGGGATATTGCGCTCGACGATCAGGTTCACGGTCTGGATTTCGCGATGCTGCGGCTCCAGGTATTCGAGCAGGCGGTTGAGCTTGGTGAGCTGTTTGTCGATGTCGTCGAGGCCGAAGGTGATCTGCGCGTGGGTGCGATCGGTGACCACCATGCAGTATGCCTTTGGCGATATCGATGTTGCGCACCTGCCAGCGGGTGCTGTCGGCATTGAGCCGGACCAGCTCCAGCGCGGACTGGATTTCGCAGGGAGCTGGCCTTCTGCCCCGCGGCGAGGTTTTCGATTTCCACGCCGGAGATCACTGGCAGATGAAGGTACTCCGGGAGCAGCTTGCGCGTTTCATCACGAAGCCGCGCGCATCGATGAGGAAGGAGCGGTCGCTCGCGGTGGGGTCGATCGTCGGCCTGCTCGGTGAGCCACGCGACCGGCTGGCGCTCTTCACTGTCGATCTCGAGCCGGTTCGGAAGCGAGCGCTGCACTTCCACGCTCTCGACCTGCGGCAACCGCTGAGCGCGGTGCGGCCTCCGCGGATCCACGCGTGAAGATATTGCTGCCGTGCACCACCCCGCCGGCGTTGATGATCTGCTCGCGCGTGAGCGTGCCGTCCGTGGTCACGCGCACATCGGTGAGGAAAAAGTCGGGGTTTTCCCAAAGGAAGCGGCGGAGCAGCTTCGCGGGTGCCGACCCACGCGCCGGCGGACAAGCGCGGCGAAAAGGAGCAGCCAGAGAAACTTGCCCGCGGCATGGCGGAGCATGCGCGAGCGCTCCTTGTCGCGGCGAATGCTCACCTCCAGCAGGTGCTGCTGGCTGGCGCTGCTTGGGCTTCGCAAGCCGCTGGTTTCGATATTGGCGGGGGGCGTTGTTCATGGCGACCGCGTTCTCGCGGCCAGCGAGAGTTCGAGGATTCGCGCGCACAACTCCGGGTAGGAAATGCCGGCGGCCGCAGCCGCCTCGGGCAGCAGGCTGGACGGGAGTCATGCCGGGGATCGTATTGACTTCGAGCACGAACGGCGCTCCAGCGTCGCTGAGCAGAACATCGACCCGGGAATAGACCTCAAGTCGAGCGCGCGATGCGCGGCCAGCGCAGTTTCCTGCACGCGTTTCGTCTCCGGCTCGCTGAGCGGCGCGGGACAGAAATGATCGGCGCCGGCGGCGTTCGGATTGAGGAAGGGATACTTGTTTTCGAAGTTGTAGAAGTCCTTCTTCGGCGCGGATCTCGATGATCGGCAGCGCGCTGGTCGCCGACGATGCCGACGGTCAGTTCGCGCCCGGCGATGAACTCCTCGACGAGCAGCTCGCCGGCTGAACTTGCGCGCCTCGCTGCAGCGACGGCTCGCAACTTCGCCGCGTCGTGCACGATGATAGACGCCGACGCTCGAGCCTTCGCGCGGCGCCTTCACCACGAACGGCAGCGGCAGCGTGGGCTTCGCGCCGTCGCGCGAGGATTTCGAATTCGGGCGTCGGCACGCCGCGCTCCACGAGGCGGCGCTTCGTCGCGATCTTGTCGATCGCCAGTTCGCTGCCAGCCACGCCTTCGCCGGTGTAGGGGATGCCGCGCGCTTCGAGGATGCGCTGGACCTGGCCGTCTTCGCCGAAGGTGCCGTGGATGACGTTGAAGGCGATCTCGACGCCCGCGGGCACGACGAAATCCGGGCCGGCGACATCCACCTCCGTGACGTCCGCGCCGAGCTGCGCGCAGCGCCTTCGCCAACGCCCGCGCCGGAGGCGAGCGAGACTTTGCGCTCGGAGCCTGGGCCGCCCATGAGGACGGCGATCTTCGTTCCCTGGTATTTAGTATGGCATGGTAATGGCGTAATACGCGGCGGCGAAGGGTGGATCTTTCGGAAAATTGCTCAGTCATGGAGCCCTTTCTCTTCGCCGACGATCTGCACTTCGGTTTCCAGCTCGAGCCCGCGCTCGCTGCAGCGCCTTGTCCTTGATCTGCTCGATCAGGCTCAAGCACGTCGTGCGCGGTGCGCGCCGCCGTCGTTCACGATGAAATTCCCGTGGATCTCCGAGACCTTCGCGCCGCCGACGCGCGTGCCTTTGAGGCCGAGTTCGTCGACGAGTTTGCCCGCCGGGCATCGGGCTCGGGGTTCTTGAAGATGCAGCCGGCGCTCGATTCGCTGCGGCTGCGATGGTCGTGCGCTTTTGCGTCGACTGCATCGAGCAGCTGCCTCGATTTCCTCCGGCGTGCTCGGCTGGCCGACGAACGTCGCCGAGACCGCGTAGTTCTTCGTCGAGCGTGCCGCACGTGCCGGTAGTGCACGTCCATCTCGCCGGGCGTGCTGCGTGTGGAAATTCGCCGTGCGGATCGACGAAGCGCACGCTCACGACCTGGCGGAAGGTCTCGCCGCCCATCGCGCCGGCGTTCATGCGCAGCGCGCCGCCGACGTTGCCGGGGATGCCCTCGAACCACTCGAAGCCGCCGATCTGCGCATCGCGCGCCGCGATAGGCGAGTTCGCGTCTGCTTCACGCCGACGCCGGCCGTGATCTGGCCGTCGCGCACCTCGACTTTGCTTGAACTCGCCGCGCGCGAGATGCACCACCACGCCGCGGATGCCGCCGTCGCGCACGAGCAGATTCGAGCCGCGGCCCATGACGAAAAGCGGCATGCTCGTCTCGCGTGCAAAAGCGCACGAGCCGCGCGAAGCCTTCCTCGGTTTCCGGCTCGGCCCAAAACTGCGCCGGCCCGCCGACGCGCATCGTGGTGTGCTTCGACAGCGGCTCGTAAAGCTTGATCGTGCCGGGGCCCATCACGCGTCTGGAGTTCCTCGACGTCGCTGATGTCGCGTCGCCAGCAGCGGCCGCCTGCTCGTGGATGTTGCCCGCGCCGAGGCTGATACGACGCAATCGCCCGGCTCGAGCATGCGGCCGATCTCGAGCACGCATCTTCTTGCGGTCCGGCTGACGTACTTCGCCGCGGCGTGGCCGTCGCGGATCATGTCTCGACGATCGTCTGCGCCGCTGACGCCCTCGATCGGCGGCTCGCTGGCCGCGATAAATGTCGGTGACGAACGCCGCGGCGGCATCGTGAAAGGCGCGGCCGAACTCCTCCTTGAGCGCCTGCGTGCGCGTGTAGCGGTGCGGCTGGAACATCGCAGAGCACGCGCTTGCGGCCGGTGTTCTTCGCGGTCGCGAGCGTCGCCTTCACCTCGCTGGGATGATGCCCGTAGTCGTCCACGATCATGTAGCGCTCGCTGCGATACTTGATCTCGAAACGCCGCCGCGCGCCGCGGAAACGTCTCCAGCGCCTCGGCGATTTTCGGGAAGGGCACGCCGAGTTCCGTGGCCAGCGCGATGACGCCGACGGCGTTGCTGACGTTGTGCCGGCCGGGCACGTTCAGCGTCACCGCGCCGAGCGGCTCGCCGCCGCGCAGCACGCGGAAGTGCGACTGGAAATCCTTCGCGTGCAGGTCGTCGAAGCGGTAGAACGCGCTGTGCGCGCTCGCCGTACGAAATCGCGCCGGGATGCGTCGCAGCAGATGCGCGTCGCGTTCGCGTCGTCGGCGCAATAGAAGACGCTTGCCCGCGCGTCTGGCTGAGGAGTTGGTTGAAGACGCGCCTCGATGGCGGCGAGGTCCGCGTAGTAGTCGAGATGCTCCTCCTCGATGTTCAGCACGATGGCGTGCTCCGGGTGATAGAACGCGAGCGTGCCGTCGCTCTCATCGCCCTCGGCGACGAAGTATTCGCCCTCCGGATCCCAGTTGCGCATTCGTGCCGAGGATCGGAATCTCCGCGCCGACATAGTGCGACGGATGCAGCCCGCCGACGCGCAGCACGTGCGCGGCCATCGACGATGGTCGTCGTCTTGCCGTGCATGCCCGCAGACCACGATGCCCTTCTTGCAATTCATGATCGCCGCGAGCGCATCCGCGCGGCGCACCATCGTTGCGCCTGTGCGCAGCGCTTCGTCGTAGTCCGGGTTGCCGGGCCGGATCGCGGACGAATAGATGACCAGGTCCGCGTCGCGCGACATTGGCTCGTGCTGCACGAGGTGGAAAATCGCAGGCCGAGCGTCTTGCAGCCGCTCGATCTCGACGGTGCGTCGCCTTGTCGCGAGCCGCTGACCGTGATGCCCGAGCGCCATGCAGCAGCCCCGCGATGCCGCTCATGCCGGAGCCGGCCACGCCGATGCAGGTGAATCGTCGAGTTCACCGCCGACGAGGATGTCTGCAAGGATTTGGCCGGTATCCATTCAGTGCGCAAGATGTTTGAGGATCGACGTCGGCGACGCGTTCGGCGGCTTGCTGCGGCGCGAGGCTGCGCGCTGCGGGCGGACATCTCGGAGAGGCGGGCCGGATCGTCGAGAAACCAGAGCAGTTTTTCCGCGAGCGTTTCGCCGGTGGTTTCGCGCTCCTGTCAATAGCATCGCGGCGCCCGCCGCGTTCAAAGATTTTCGCGTTCAAAGTCTGATGATCCTCCGCCGCGAACGGATACGGGATGAGCATGCTCGGGCAGCGCGAAGTGCGAAAGCTCGGTGAGGCTCGCCGCGCCGCTAGCGCGCGATGGCGAAATCGGCGGCGCTGTAGGCCTCCTCCATGCGATGATGAAACGCCGCGACGAACGCGGGGATGCCGGCCTTCGCGTAGGCTGTCGCGCAGCATCGCCTCGTCCTGCCGCGCCGCGTGAGATGGATGACCTGGAGCGGGCGCCGTCGAGCTGCGGCAGCGCGTCGACGAGCGCGCGATTGATGCCGTGCGCGCCCTGGCTGCCGCCCATCACGAGCAGCGTGCGGCGGTCCGGCGCGAGGCCGAACGCGGCGAGCGCCTCCGCTTTCGGCGAGGCGCTCCGACGAGCGCGCGGCGGATCGGCGTGCCGGTGACCTCGCACTTCGCGCGTCGGGAAAATGCTGCGCGCATTCCTCGAAGCCGAGCAGGACGCGCGTGACGAGCCGCGCGTTCAGCCTGTTCGCCTTGCCGGGAATGGCGTTCGACTCGTGCACGAACGTCGGGCATCTTGCGCAAGCGCCCGGCGAGGATCGGCGCGGTGGAAGTGAAGCCGCCCATGCCGAGCACGGCATCCGGCTGGAAGTCGCGGTAGAGCGCGCGGCACGCGATCGAGCCCCGCCTTGAACTTCAGCGCAGAAAGCCGAGCAGCGCGAGCGAGCGATTTGCTCTGCATGCCGATCGCCCGGCAGCTTCTCGATGCGAAACTCGCGTCGCGGCCCTTGCGTCGCGAGCGCGTCGATCTCCTTCTCCGAGATGATGAGCATCACCTCGTGCCCGCGCTGCACGCAGCACTTCGCCGACGGCGAGCCCGGGAAACAGGTGTCCGCCGGTTCCGCCGGCCGCGATGACGAACTTCATGATGCGTTAGATCCGCACGACGGGGCGGCGGCGACCTTTGACTTCACGCGCGCGGATCCGGATCGTTTGCCGCGCCTCGCGGTCGCTGAGCCCCTGGCGGTAAATATTGATCAGGATGCCGACGCCGAGCAGGCAGAAAACGAGGTTCGATCCGCCGTAGCTGATGAACGGCAGCGGCAGCCCTTTGTTCGGCAGCATCTCGGTGGTCACGCCGATATTCACCGCGGCCTGCATCGCGATCAGGAGCGTGAAGCCGAAGCCGAGCAGCATGCCGAAACGGTCGCGCGCCCGCATCGCGATGATGCCCGCCGCACATGATGATGACGATATAGCGCGAAAACGACGAGCAGCGTGAAGCGCAGGCCGAGCTCTTCGCCGATCATCGGGAAAATGAAATCGGTGTGCGCGAAGGGCAGGTAGGCCATTTTCTGCCGGCCGATTGCCCGAGGCCGAGCCCTTCCACGCCGCCGGAGCCGAGCGCGATCAGCCCCTGCTGCGCCTGGTAAGCATCGGCGGGATATTTGTCCGGATAGATGAACGCGAGCACGCGCCCGAGGCGCTCCGGCATGTTGTAGAGCGACGAAGGCGAGCCCGGCGATCCCGACGATGGCACATCGGCAGCAGGTAACGCAACCGCGTGCCGGCCACGAACATCAGGAGGTAGCAGCGTCGCGCCGATCAGCGCGGTGGTGCCCATGTCGACTTCCGGCGCGATCAAGCCCATCGAGATCGCGCAGGGAATCCAGCGGATAAACGAAGCCGCGCACGAACTCGCCGGGCGATGCGATCGTCGCGGCTGAACCACCAGGCGAGGAACGAGATCGCCGCGAGCTTCGCGAGCTCCGAGGGCTGGAAGGAAGCGACGCGCAGATTGATCCAGCGGGCCGAGCCATTGATCCGCTGACCGATGCCCGGCACGAAACAGAGCACCAGCAACACCACCGCGAGGATGAACCAGACCCACCACGTCTTCTGCCAGAAATGGTAATCGAGGCGCGCTGCGGCGAGGCAGACGAAGAAGCCGACGCCGAGCCAGATCGCCTGGCGTTTGATGAAAAAGTCCGCCTGGCCCTGCGCGTCCTGCGCGAAGGCGCTGGTCGAAAAAAGCATCACCAGCCCGAGCACGACGAGCCCTGCCACGCTCAGGACGAGCAGGTAGACGCTTTGTTTGTGCATGGGTGGAAAATGAAACCAGCGCCCGAGCGCGATGGCGCCGCGGGCGTTGGCAAGGGGCGGCGCGGGTGCGCTAGTTTTTCGGCGGCACCTTGAGGACGTGGTTGATCTGCAGCTTTTTCGGGTCGTCGATTTTGTTCAGCTTCACCAAGTCCTCGTAGGAGACGCCGAGCTTGCGGACGATGCCGACGAGCGTGTCGCCCTTTTGCACCGTGTACGTTTTCGGAAGCGCTTTCGCGGACGCTTTCGGCGCGGCTTCTTCCGATTGCTTGGCGAGAAACTCTTTCTTCCGCTGATCGGCTGCGCCGGCGGGCCGAGCCGCCGGGAGATTCAGCACGGTGCCGGTGCGCAGGGTGGAGGTCTCCTTCATCCCATTCGCCTCCGCCAATTCGGCGGCACTGACGCCGTGAAGCGCGGCGACCTTTATCAGCGTGTCGCCTGCGCGCACGTGATGAACGCGCATGCCGCCCACCAGCGAGGCCGGCGCGGTGGTGCGCACCGGGAGCGCCGGCTCAGGGATCGAGGGCGCGGGCTTTTTCTCGACCGTCTTTTCCTTTTCCGGCCCGGCGAGCACCTCCTGGCTGCGGCGATTCGCTTTGATGCTATTGAACATGTAGATGCCGGCGACGGCGACCACGTGAAGCAGCACGACCACGACAAACGCGGACGAGAGCCGCGTGGTGGGCTGCTCCTCCTCGTATTCCATCGGCTCGGCCGTGCGGCCCGTGCGCGCCTGCAACGCGCGCGACCGCGGAGGCGGCGACGACCGCCCGCGCGGGAATTTCGGGAGCTTCGGCAATTTGGGAAGGGTGGGCCAGCGAAGGTTCATAGGGTGGCTAGGTGGGAAGTGGGAAAGGGATGAGGTGCGCCGCGCCGGGAGTAGCAGCATGCACTGGCGATGCGTGGGCCTCGGGCAGCGCAGGCTTCCAGCCGGCCCGGCGCAGCATCCGGCTGCGTCGCGCGCGGGCGGTGTTCTGGAAAAGGATGCGGCGCGCCCGGGCGGCGCGCCCCGCGCCGGCCGGCAGGATGCCGGCCAGGGCAGGCTGGAAGCCTGCGCTCCCCAAGGCCCGCACGGTGCGCCGAGTGGCGGCTATGGCGAGATCCATGCTACGCGCCCTCCTTTGGATTGAGCCCCTGGACCAGAGCGCGGAATTGATTCCCGCGGTCGGCGTAGTTCTTGAACATGTCGAAGCTCGAAGTGCCGGGGAGAAGAGCACCACGTCGCCCGGCTGCGCCTCGGCCTGCGCCAGCGCCACGGCGCGCTCGAGCGAGCGGCCGGCGTTGCGGCAGGGGACCGCGATCGACCAGAGTTGCTCGATGCGATCGGCCATCTCGCCGATGACGATCGCGGCGCGGCATTTCTCCGCGACGAGCTCGGTGAGCGAGTCGTACTCGAAGCCTTTGTCTTTCCCGCCGGCGATCAGCACCACGCGGCGAGTCTCCGAGAGCAGCGCCTTTTCGACAGAGTCGAGATTTGTCCCTTTCGAGTCGTTCACCCACTCGACGCCATCCAGCACGCGAATGCGTTTCGCACCGGTGCGGCGAGCGGCTGGTACGCGCAGAGCGGCGCCGCGCATCTGCTCGAAACTCGAGGCCGCGCACGACGCCCGACGCCGAGCGCCGCCATGAGGTTTTCGGCATTGTGCGCGCCGCGAAGGTGCGTCTCCGCCGATGGCGAGGACGGGCTCGCCGTGGAAGTGGATCACGCCGTCGCGCAGCTCGAAATCTCCGCCGGAAGCGTAGGCGCTGAAGGTGATCTTCTGCGCGCGCAGCGGCGGCAGCGTGTCGCGCAAATTCACGATCGCCCAGTCCTCCTCCGTCTGGTTTTCGAAGATGCGGAGCTTGGCCGCGTAGTACTCGTCCATGGAGCGATAGCGGTCGAGGTGGTCCGGCGCGAAGTTGAGCCAGACGGCGATGTTCGCGCGGAATTTGCGGATCGCTTCGAGCTGAAACGAAGAGACTTCCAGCGTCATGACATCGAGCGAGTCGCTCTGCCGGACCCGGGCGGAAAAGGCCGGGCCGATATTCCCGGCGGCCACCGTATTCACGCCGCAGGCGTTGAGCATTTGTCTCAACGAGCTGCGTGGTGGTGGTCTTTCCGTTCGTCCCGGTGATGCGCGACGATCGGGCAGCGGCACATTTCGTACGCCAGCTCCAGCTCGCCGATCATCTCGATGCGGCGCCGCAGAAAGTTCTGCACCAGCGGCACGCTCGGATCGATGCCCGGGCTGAGGATCACGCGGTCGTAAACGCTATCATCGTGCAGCGGCGGCGAGCCCGGCGATGACGCGGATATCCCGCGCGCCGAGCGCATCGATCTTCTTGCGCAGGCGGTTTTCTTCAGCGGTATCGAGGATGGTGACCATGGCTCCGGTCTCCTGGAGAAGGACCGCTGCCGCCTCGCCGCTTTCGCCAGCGCCGAGGACGGCAACGGTTATGGGTTGGGGTTTGGTTTGGTGAGGTGACATTCAACGCAGCTTCAGAGTGGCGAGCCCGAGCAGGGCGAACATGACCGACAGAATCCAGAAGCGGACGATGACGGTGTTTTCCTTCCAGCCTTTGAGCTCGAAGTGATGATGGATCGGCGACATCAGGAAGACGCGCCGGCCCTTCGCCGTACATGCGCTTGGTGATCTTGAACCAGGTGCGCTGGATCAGCACGGAGCCGGCCTCGATCACGAACACGCCGCCGACCACGACGCAGCAGCAGCTCCTGCTTGCAGCAGATCGCCACCACGCCGAGCACGCCGCCGATGGCGAGCGAGCCGGTGTCGCCCATGAAGACGCGCGCGGGATGCCCATTGAACCAAAGGAATCCGAACGACGCGCCGACGAGCGCCATGCAAACGACCGACAGCTCGCCGACAAACGGGTAGAACGGGATCTGCAGATAAGCTGGCGATCCGCTCGTGCCCGGCAACGTAGCTGAGCACCGCGTAGGCAAAGGCGCTGGTGATCGTGCAGCCGGCGGCGAGGCCGTCGAGGCCATCGGTGAGATTCACCGCGTTCGACGTGCCGACGATGACCAGCGCGAAGAAAATCGATCGTGCCGATCAGCCCGAGATTCGGGATCAGCGGCTCCTTGTAGAAAGGCACGTAGAGCGCCCGCGCCTGCACGTTGATCTCCGGGTTGAAGAGGAAAAATGCGGCGACGATCGCGGCCAGGATGAACTGCGCGACGAGCTTCGTGCGCTCGCTCACGCCCGCGGAATTCTTCTTCGCGACCTTCAGGTAATCGTCCCAAAAACCGAGCGCCGCCGCAGTAGAGCGATCGCGAAGAGCAGCAGCCAGACCGCGAGGTTGTCGGGCCGCGCCCAAAGGAGCGAGGAGACGACGACCGCGCCGTGCAGCAGCACGCCGCCCATCGTGGGCGTGCCGGCTTTGCCGCCGTGCATCTCGTAGAGCTTGTTCACTTCCTCCTTGGTGCGAATCGGCTGGCCGACCTTCAGGGAGATCAGCTTGCGGATGGCCCAATTGCCGAAGAGGAGCGAAAGCAGGAACGCCGTGATGCGCCGCGCCCAGCGCGCGAAACGTGATGTACTGGAAGACGTTGAGCGCGCGCAGCATTTCGCTGCCGGGGCCCTGGCTGAGCTTGTAGAGGAAGTACATCATACGGCGTGCGTGAGTCCCTCCACGATGCGCTCCATGCGCGCGGAGCGGCTTCCTTTGACGAGCACCACGTCGCCCGCGCGGGCCATGTCGCGGAGCACCTTCACGGCCTCTTCGGTAGTCTCGCAGTGGAGTACTTTTTCGATGCCGCCGCGCGTACGCCTCCTCGGTGATCCAGTGCGCTTTCCCACCCACGCCGATCACGCAATCGATCCGTTCGCGCGCCGCCGCTTCGCCGACGCGCCGGTGGCCTTCCTCGTCCTGGCGCCAAGCTCGCCCATCGCGCCGAGCACCGCGATGCGGCGGCCCGCCGCGGGCATTTGCGCCAGCGTCGAGAGCGCCGCGCACACGGAATCGGGGTTGGCGTTGTAAGTGTCGTCGAGCACCTGGATGCCGCGCACGATCTTCTGCTCCAGCCGGCCCTTGCGTGAGCTGCAAGCTTGCGCAGCCCAGCGGCGCATTCTTCCAGCGAAAGGCCGAAGACGCGGCCCGCCGCCACGGCGAGGAGCGCGTTGCGCACCATGTGCACGCCGGGGACCGGCAGCTCTGCTTCCGCCGAGCTCCCGTTCGTCGACGATGCGTGAAACGGACCCCGTGAAAATGCGGGCGCAAATCGCGCGCGCGCACGTCGCCCTGATCGATGCCCACGAACACCGCGTCGGCCTTCGTGCGCGCCGCGATCGACTTGGAAAATTCATCATCCGCGTTGAGGATCACGTACCCGCCGGGCTTCAGCGCCTCCGCGAGCATTCCTTTTTCCTGCGCGATCGCCTCGCGCGTTCCCATGAACTCGATGTGCGCCATGCCGATGTTGGTGATGATCGCCACATCCGGCGCCGCGATTTCCGCCAGTGGCGCGATCTCGCCGGGATGGTTCATGCCGATCTCGAACACGCCCGACCTGGTCGCTGCCGCGCGCGCGCAGCATGGTGAGCGGCAGACCGATGTGGTTGTTCAGATTCCCTTCCGTTTTCGCGACCTGGAATTTCTGGCTCGAGCACGCACGCGGTGAGATCCTTCGTGGAGGTCTTGCCGTTGCTGCCCGTCACCGCCGACCACCTGCATGGCGAGCTGCCGGCGATAGTTCGCGGCCATTTGCTGGAGCGCCTTCAGCGTGTCCTGCACGTGGATCACGGCGAAGCTATCGGGCAGCTCCGCCGGCATCTCCTCGACGACCGCCGCCGATCGCGCCGCGCTTGGCGGCTTCCACGACAAACGTGTGCCCATCGAATTTGTCGCCGCGCAGCGCGACGAACAGATCGCCGCCCTGGAGGCTGCGCGAATCGGTGCAGACGCACCGACGCGCGCACGTCGGCGATCGCCGGCGCGCAAAGTGCCGCCGGTCCAGGTCGCGATGGTTTCGAGTCGGGTGGCGATCCATGTCAGTGGTGCAGCTCCACCCGTTTCTCATCGAGCGCATTCGCGGGCCACCGACGATGTCGTCGAATGGCACGGTGTTATCCGCGAACTCCTGATAAGTCTCGTGGCCCTTGCCCGCGATGAGAATGATGTCGCGCGCCTGCGCCATCGCCACCGCGCGATAGATCGCCTTCTTGCGATCGACCACCACTTCGTAGTTGCCTCGCGGCATGCCCGGGCTTGATGTCCTCGATGATGGCCATCGGCTCTTCCTTGCGCGGATTGTCGCGACGTCACGATCGCGTAGTCCGCATGCCGCTCCACCGCCGCGCCCATGCGCGGACGCTTGCCGCGATCGCGATTTCCGCCGCAGCCGAAGACCACGATCAGCCGCGCCGGATTCAGCTCGCGCAGCGTCTTCGCCGCATTCAGCGAGCGCGTCGTCGGTGTGGGCGTAATCGACGAAAATTCGGAACTGCCGCTGCGCCGGCACCGCTTCCAGCCGGCCGGGCACCGCCGTCGCCTTGGCCAGCGCGAGCACCGCCGTGCGCACCTCCACGCCCGAGCGCGGAGGCCGCGGCGATGGCCGCGAGCGAGTTGTACACGTTGAACTTGCCCGATCAGCGGCGAGCGCACGAGGTAGCTGCGGCCGCGCGCATCGAGCTGGTAGGAGGTGCCGTTGAAATCGATGCGCACATTGCTCGCGCGAAAATCGGACCGGCGCGCCCAGGCCGTAGGTCGTCACCGGCACCGACTCCCTGATCCGCGCGGCGAGCAGCGCGCCCCAGCGGTCGTCGCGCATTGATGATCGCCGTCGCCTTCTTGTGCTTCTGCGCGGCGAGCCCTGTGAAGAGCAGCGCCTTCGCCTCGAAGTACGCCTCCATCGTCTTGTGATAATCGAGATGGTCCTGCGTGAGATTCGTGAAGATCGCCGCGTCGAATTCCACGCCGCGCACGCGCTCCTGCATCAGCGCGTGCGAAGAGACCTCCATCGCCGCCGCCTTGCAGCCCGCGTAGCGCATCTGCCAGAGCAGGTCGCTGCACGTCGAGCGACTCCGGCGTGGTGCGCGCCGCCGGCAGAATGCGCTCGCCGATTTCGTAACGCACCGTGCCGATCAGCCCGCAGCGCAGCATGCGCGTGCTCGCAGATGTGCTTGATGAGAAACGCCGTGGTGGTCTTGCCATTCGTGCCCGTGACGCCCGCGACTTTCAGGGAAAGCGCCGGCCGCTGGAAATAAGCCGTGGCCAGGTCGGCCATCGCGATTCTCGCATCGCGCACCACCACCGAGGTCACACGCTCATCCTCCACGATTTGCTCGGCCACCACCACCGCACCCCGCGCTCGATCGCCTGCGGAATGAACTTCGCGCCGTCGACCTTCTCGCCTTTCACCGCGATGAAGACCATGCCCGCCTTCGCCTGGCGCGAATCGTAGCAAAGCCGGCGACGTCCAAATCCGTGCGTCCGCGCACGGAGAGCGTCTCGACCTGGGAAAGTAGGGCGGCGAGTTTCATCAGCGACTTAATCACGGATTCGATCCGCCTGCGTCACCAATTTCGGCGCGGTCTTCGGGTCGGGGATTTCCTCGGTCGGCTCGAGGTCGAGATGGCGCGCGGCCTTCTCGGCGATGCGCGCAAAGATCGGCGCGGCGAGCGTGCCGCCGTAGTTCAGCTCGTTTTTCGCGGTCGCGTCGTCCATCATCACCAGGCAGACGAACTCCGGGTTTTCCGCCGGCATGAACCCCAGGAAAGAGACCACGTACTTGCCGTGCTCGTAGGTGCCGTTCGCGCCGATCTTCTGCGCCGTGCCGGTCTTCCCCGCCACTTTGAAGCCGGGCACGTGCGCAAGCTGCGCGGTGCCGCGCTTGCTCACGACTTCCGCGAGCGCGGAGCGAAGCTGCGCCGAGGTCTTCTCGGGGATCACCCGGCGCACTTCCACCGGCGGAAAGGCCTGCACCACGTTGCCCTCCGGATCGGTCACGTCGTGAATGATTTGCGGCATCATCAGCCGGCCGCCATTCGCAATCGCGCACATCGCCGTGGTGATCTGGAGCGGCGTCGCGCCGACCTCGTGACCCATGGGCACGTGGGTGATGGAAATCTTCGACCAGCGGTGCGGCGGGTGGACCACGCCACCGATCTCGCCCGGCATCAGCACGCCGGTGCGCTCGCCGAAACCGAACCGGCGCACGTACTCGTACAGCTTCTGGTCGCCGAGCTGAATGCCGAGCTTGGCCACGCCAATGTTGCTCGATTTCACCAGGATGTCCTTGACGCTCAGCTCGCCGTACGGATGGTGGTCGTGCAGCGTTTTGCCGCCGTACTTGAAGCGCCCGTTTTCGCAGTAAATCCCGGTCTCCGGCGTCACCAGCTTCTGCGCCAGGGCGCCGGCGGTGGTCACGATCTTGAAGGTCGAGCCCGGCTCCACCATCGACATGATGGCGCGCGTTGAGCCGCTTCTCCGGCGCCACGTTATCCAGCTCGTTCAGGTTGTAATCGGGCCGGTTCGCCAGCGCCATGATCTCGCCCGTCTGCGGACGCATCATGATCACCGTGGCCATCTTCGGCTTGTACTGCTGCACCGCCGCGTCGAGCTCCGCCTCGACGATCATCTGCAAGCCCGCATCGATCGTGAGCCGCACATCGTTGCCATTGCGCGCGGGGCGCTCCTGCTGGCGGAAACGCACCATCTCCTTCCCCTTCCGGTCGCGCTCCGAGTAGCGGAAACCGTCGTGCCCGCGGAGGTAGCCATCGAGCGATTTCTCCACGCCCTCCAGACCTTCGTTGTCGTGGTTCACCGTGCCCACGACGTGGCACATCAGCTCTCCATTAGGATACACTCGCACGGCATCCTGCTCGAAAAACACCGCGCGAATCTTCTCCTTCGCGAGCTGCGCGGTGAGCTCCACCGCCGTGCTCTCCGGCAGATCCCGGCGCAAGACGATATACCGCGAGGGCATCAGCTTTCCCTCCTTCGTCGACATCCGCTCGCGCCCGAGCCGCGCCTTCAGCGCCTCCTCGGTCATGCCCAGCGGCTTGGCCAGCAGCTTCACCAGCGCCGCGCGGTCCTTGATGAGCGCGCCGTCCGCCACCACCGTTTTCACCGGCTCGTTCTGCGCCAGCGGCACTCCGCGCACGTCGAAGATCGTGCCCCGGCGCGCGTAAATCGTCTGGCGCAGGCCGTGGTTCTCGCTCGCCTTCGCCTGATACTCGGCGTGTTTCGCCACCTGCAGGTGGACCAGCCGAAACGAAAAAATCGTGAACCCCGCGGCGAGTCCGCAGCAGACGGTCAGGGCACGAAATTTGGGAGAAGAGCGCATGGCACCCAAGTCATGGTCGGCTCTCGTTCGAGACGGGGCGGAGGTCGCTGGCGCCGGCGGCGGTCGTTTCATTCACGACGACGAGCTTGTCGTGCGTGATCTCCACGTACTCCGCGAGAAAGGTCTTGTCCGTCACGCGCAGCTTGCGCAGCACGTTCGGCGAGGAGAGCAGCGCGATGCGGTTGCGCGCCACGTCGTTGGCGTTGCGCAGATCCACCAGCTCGCGCTCGAGAGCCTTGACCTTCTCCCCGCGCTTGTGTGCCTGGTGCTTGCAGTCGACAAAGTACAGGGCGCCCGCGCAGCCAAAAAGGGCGAGCAGCACCCAGGTGGCGATCGGGGCGAGTTGGATGACGTTGGCGTGGCGGCGGCGATTCATAGCGGGAGGGGTCTGGCGGTCTACAGCCGTTCCACCACGCGCAGCTTCGCGCTGCGCGCACGGGGGTTCGACTGCTGTTCGGCTGCACCGGCGGCGACCGCTTTGCCGGTGATTTTCTTGAAAAGGAGGAGCGGGTTCGGGCGCGCCGCGGGCCAGGTGGGATCGTCGACCGTGGGGGCGCTCCGCGTGGCGAAGAATTGCTTCACGAGGCGGTCTTCGAGCGAATGAAACGAGATCACCGCGAAGCGTCCGCCCTGCGCGAGCCGCGCCGCCAGCGCCTCGAGCGCCTCGGGCAGCACATCCAGCTCGCGATTTACCGCCAGCCGCAGCGCCTGGAAAACGCGCGTCGCGGGGTGCGTCTTGCCGCGCCGCGGCGAAACGCTCTCCACCGCCTCCGCGAGCTGCAGCGTGGTGGAAAACGGCCGCACCGCGCGCTCGCGCACCAGCCGGGCCGCGATCCGCTTCGCCGCCGGCTCTTCGCCGTAGAGCTTAAAAATCCGCTCGAGCTGCGACGCCTGCATCGTGTTCACCAAGTCCGCCGCGCTCACGGGCGCGTCCGGGTTCATCCGCATATCGAGCGCGCCTTCGCGCATGAACGAAAACCCCCGCGCCGCCTCATCGAGCTGGTGCGACGACACGCCGAGATCCATCAGCACGCCGTCGACCGCCTTCGCACCGAGCCGGTCGAGCTGCTCCGCCGCTTCCGCGAAATTGCTGCGCACCGGCTGAAAACGGCTGCCGTATTTTTCCAGCCGCCGGCTCGCGAAGGCGATCGCGTCCGGGTCCTGGTCGATCCCGATCACCCGTGCGCCCGCCGCGAGCAGCGCGTCGCTGTGCCCGCCGCCGCCGAGCGTGGCATCGATGAACACCTTGCCCGGCCCGGGCCGCAAAGCATCCACCGTCTCCCGCGGGAGCACCGGCACGTGGTATTCCGCGCCGGCTGCCGTGGGGAGCGCCTCGGCCGCGGCCGGGTCGTCGTGGGGTGAGAGGAGCGCGTTCATAGTCCGGCCAGCTCTGCCACCCTGTCGAAGGTGGTCGACTCGGATTGCTGCGTCGCCTCCCAGCGTGCCTTGTTCCAGAGCTCGAAAGTATCGAAGGCGCCTACCAGCACCGCCTCCTCGGCCAGGCCGAGTTGCTTGCGCGCCGGCTCCGGCAGCACCAGCCGCCCCTGCTTGTCCGCGATGACATGGATCGCGCGGGAATAGAAATGCCGCAGGAAAACTGTCCGATCCTTCGTCGTCACCCCCGGCTCGCCGGCCACCTTCTCCGCCACCGCGCGGAACCGCTCCGGCGGCATGGCACGCAGGAACGAATTCGTTCGGTCGATCATCAGATAGAACTCGTCCGCGTCCGACTTCCGCCACGCGGACGGAATGGTCACGCGCCCCTTCGGGTCGATGCCATGACGGAACTCGCCCGAGAAGGTCGGGATTGAGTTCGGTAAGGCGGACATGATCGGTAGTTTTCAAGGTTATTCACCCCATGCTTCTCCACAACGCCCCACTTTGAACCACACTGCCCCCTGCTCACGCAAGAAGTTTGCGCAAGCTTAAATTTTCGTTCCACAGATGATTATCCTTGCCATCTGTGGCATTTTGTGCTTTACACGGCCCCTTCCCGCCGGGGAGGCCCCGTCTCCGTGGAACCCCGCACGGCCTTGAGTTCCATGCTCATCGCGCCTCGCGACCCGCTCGCCCTCACCGTTCCACACCCCTCGCCTTTCGGATTCGCGCCCCAAAATCTCCCACTTCGTCCCCAAGTGCCGGTGCGCCCGCCGTTTTTAGGACATGGCCTTCAGCCATTTCAGACCATCGGTTTCGAGCTGCGCGCATCGGCGAAGGTTGTGAGCTATTCCCAAGTTATTCACAATTCAATTCCACGGCACCGCTCGTTTTTGCGCTTTCTGGCAGGGCCGGGGATTTGCCGATAGCTGATTTGCCCGCACCGAAGAGGTTGACACACCCGCGCACGCCGCTACAGTTCCCACCCTTTTTCGTACCTAGAAGCCATGAAACGCACCTACCAGCCCTCGAAGCGGACCCGCAAGCAGCAGTTCGGGTTTCGCGCCCGCATGAAGACCAAAGGGGGGCGCGCGATTCTCGCCCGCCGCCGCCAGCGGGGCCGCAAGCGGCTGCTGCCGAAGGGTGTGGAAATCCACTTCGACCGGCACATCGACCAGGAAAACAATGCCGCCAAAGCCCTGGTGCAGCGCAAACAGAAACGCGCCACCAAGTCGAGCGCCCGCCGCAAGGCCGCGGCTGCTCCGGCCGCGGCTTGAACGGCCTCGCCAGGTTCCGCCCCAGGAAGCGATGGCGCGCTTCCCTTCAGGTTTCCTTCCTCGATCCTCATCCGGCCCCGGCGCGGCGCTCCCGCCGCCCGTCCCGGAGCGCGATTACCATGAGGACCAAGAGCTTACACCGTGTCCTTGCGCCTTCCCAAACCGGCCCGTCTCGGGCGCGCGGGCGAGTTTGCGCGGGTGAAGCGCGACGGCACGGGCTATCCGGGCCGCTATTTCGTGCTGAGCGTGCTCCGGCAGGCGTCCGGGGAAGAGCCGGCGCGGATCGGGATCATCACCTCGAAGCGGGTGGGGGAATCCGTGGTGCGGCACCGGGTGCGCCGGCGGCTGCGCGAGCTGTTTCGCCTGGCGCGGCCGACGTTGCGGCGCGGGCTCTGGATCGTGCTCATTGCGCGGGCGCCCGCCGCCCGCGCCGATTTTCCAGCGCTCGCGGCGGAGTGGCAAACTTTGGCCCGGCGCAGCGGCATTCTCGCGCCGGCAGGGGCGGAGGCGCCCGCGCCGGAATCGAAGCCAGGCGCCTGAACGCCTTCGCGTGATGCTCTTTCTTCTCCGTCTCTTCATTCGCGGGTATCAGCTCTGCATCTCGCCGGTGCTGTCGCTGATGGTGGGCCAGCCGAACGCCGGCTGCCGCTATGAGCCGACCTGCTCGCGCTATTTTCTCGCGGCCTGCGAGACGCACGGCATGCTGCGCGGCTCGTGGCTGGGCCTTAAACGCATTGGCCGCTGCCACCCTTGGGGCGGGGAAGGGTTCGACCCCGTGCCGCCGCGGCAGCCGCGACCCAATCGCCTTACTTCACAACTCTGATATGGATCGCAAAGGAATCATCGCCATCGTCGCCGCCATCGCCGTTCTCCTGGGGTGGACGCAGTATTACTCCCGCCAAATGGCGAAGTACCAGGAGGAGCGCCGCGTGTTCGACGCGGCCAACAAGCCCAAGGCCACGCCCGCGCCGGAAACCGCGGGCGTCACACCCAGCACCACCGCCGCGCCGGGCGCTCCGGGCACGGCAGCGCCCGCCGCCCCCGGCGAACCCGCCGTCGCCGAACGCACCGAGCAGATCACCACGCCCGCGGTGGATTACACTTTCACGAATCTCGGCGGGGGCATCGCGCGGGCGGCGCTGCTGCAGCACAAGACGGGAAAGAATGTGCCGGTGCAGCTCAATCCACTCAATCCGATCCCCATCGGCGCGATCACCGAGGGCGGCGCGGAAGGCGGTACAGCCCCCTTCAACATTACCCCGGGCGACAAGGAGATCACCTTCGAGCGCACCGATGCGCGAGGGCTGCAGATCACGAAAAAGTTCACGCTTCCCCGCGCCGGGGCGCCGCAGGACGAGTACGTGGCGCTGTTGGATGTGACTTTCACGAACAAGAACGCGGCGAGCCTCGGGCTGCCGTCGTATTACGTGCACGCCGGCTTGGCGATCCCGCTGCACCAGGATGATTTGCCCACCTACACGGGCATGGGCTACCTGCGCGCGGGCAAGTTTGTCTTCAAGGATTCGGGATCGTTTTCGGCGGGCGGCTTCCTGGGCATGGGCACGAGCGATGCGCCGGTCTTCACGGAAACGGTCGAGACGCCGTGGGCGGGAGTGACGAACCAATACTACAGCAGCATCGTCACGCCCAAGGGGGCGAAGACCTCGAGCGCTTGGGGCACATCGCTTCCCGGTGAAGCGGGAGCTGATTCGGCAGCCGGTCTCGCGGGACGCATCCCTCGCCTCCGCCGACCGCCTCGGCCACGGGCGAAACGCTCAACGGGGTGCAGGCGGCGCTCGGGCTGCCGGGCTTCACGCTGGAGGCCGGCGCGAGCGCGCACCCAGCGTTTCCAGCTCTACACCGGCCCGCGCGAGTACGAGCGGCTGAAGCGCCTCGGCGCGCGGGAGGAGGAGATCATGTACTTCGGGATGTTCGGCATCGTGAGCAAGACGCTGCTGAAAGCCATGAACACGCTCCGCGCGTGGCTCGGCACGTACGCGCTGGCGATCATCGTGCTCACGATCATCATCCGCGGGCTGATGTGGCCGCTGCAAAACAAGGCCACGCAATCGATGAAGAGCATGCGGCGCTGCAGCCGAAAATGACCGAGCTGAAGGAGAAGTACCCCGACGACCCGGCGCGGATGAAGCAGGAGACGATGAAGCTCTACAAGAACGTACGAGATCAACCCGCTGAGCGGCTGCCTGCCGATGCTCGTGCAGATCCCGATCTTCTTCGGCTTTTACAATATGCTCGGCAAGGCCGTGGAACTGCGGAACACGCATTCCTCTGGGTGAACGACCTTTCGCAGCCGGACACGGTGGCGACGATCTTCGGCTTCCCGCTGAATGTGCTGCCGCTGGTCATGGCGGTCACGATGTTCTGGCAGATGGCGATCTCGCCGAAGAGCGGCGATGCCGTGCAGCAGCGGATCTTCATGTTCATGCCGGTGATCTTCATCGTCTTCTGCTACAACTACGCCTCGGCGCTGGCGCTTTACTGGACGGTGCAAAACCTGTTTTCTGATCGTGCAGCTCTACGTCGACGCGCGAATCAAGCTCACACCCGTCTTGCAGAAAGTGCCGCGCACGCGGCAGAAAGAAGCAGACGCTGACCCAACGCCATGAGCCTCCACCCACGCGAAACCTTGGATACCATGCTTGGTCTGCTCGGTTTCGTCTGCGAGATCAAGGAGACTCAGGACGAGCACGGAGCTGACCTGCAGGTCTACACGGCCGGAAAAGGACCGGCTGCTCGGCCGCAATGGCGCGCTGCTGGAGGACATCCAGCTCCTGCTCAACCGCGTGCTCCAGGCGCGCGACAAGCGCGCGCCCAAGGTGCAGGTGGACATCGAGCATTGGCGCGAGATGAAGGACGACGGGCTCGCGCATCGGGTGCAGCAGATCGCCGAGATCGTCCGCCAGACCGGCCGCTCCTATCAGCTCGAGCCGATGAACGCCTACGAGCGCCGCATCGTGCACAATGCCTTCAAGGACGATCCCGATATCCAAAGCTGGAGCCCGCCCGACGATGCGCGGCTGAAGCGCATCACGCTTCGGAAGCGGCGGTAAACCAGGCGGCGAGCGTTTCCGGCTGGAGCTCATCGAGCCGGCGCACCACCAGGTCGGCATCGCCTAGCTCCTCGGGCGGGTGGGTGGTCGCCACCCCGACGACGCGCATCTTGCCCGCCCGCGCGGCGGCGATACCCACGAGAGCATCCTCGAAGACGACGCAGCGGGTGGGCGCATAACCAAGCTTTGCCGCGGCGGTGAGGAAGACTTGGGGATCGGGCTTGCCGAGGGTGACGTCTTCCGCGCTGACGATGTGCTGGAAGTGTTGGCGGAGGCCGATCAAATCGAGGATGAGCTCGATATTCGCGCGGTGGGTGGAGGAGCCGATCGCGCACGGAATGCCGGCGGCCGCGAGGCGCTCCAGCCAGATGGCGGCGCCAGGCAGCGCGGGCTGCCCGCGGTCCTGCACGACCTCGCGATAGAGCGCTTCCTTGCGCAGGGATAGGCGATGGATTTCCGGGAGGTCGCGGGTCCAGCTGAGGATCTCGGGAATGATGAATTCGTTTTTGCGGCCGAAGCCTTTGACGAAGTGATCGGGCGGGAGCGTTTGGTTCACCTCGAGCGCGAGACGCTCCCAGCTTTCTTCGTGGGCGCGGGAGGAATCGATGATGACGCCGTCCCAGTCGAAAATGCAGGCGTAGGGTGGTGTGGGCATTTCAGTTGCACCCCCTTCGGGGTGCTTCGCGTGTTTGATGTTTCCGGGGGTTTCGCTGCGCTCAACCCCCGGCTATTCATGTTTCAGCCCTGCGGGCTGGGTGGCACGTGTTGGCGCGGCGGGTGCCAAAGGCCATCAGACACTCGGGGCAGCATCAACCTTGGGCGGGCTTACTCCAGCCGCTTGAGCGCAGGGAGGCGATAGGTCTTGGCCAGGATCTCGTCGCTGGATTGCACCTGCTCGGCGTTGAGGTAGATGAGCGTGGGCTCGGCGGAGAATTCCACTTTGTGCAGGTTGTTTTTCGCCTTGGTGAGCGCGGCGGGAATGTCTTGCAGGGAGCGGATGTCCTGGTCGTTGATTTTCGTCACTAGCAAGTAATGGAGATCTTCGTAGCCGATGGTGGCATCGGTGGGCAGCACGCGGCTGAGGAAGACGATCTTGCGGCCGGGCTCATTGGAAAAGCTCGTTTTGCTGGCGCTCGAGATAGACGAACTGCTCGGGCGCTTTCTTCATCCAGTCGTTGCCCCACTCTCGCAGGTACTGGCGCGAGAGCTCCTGCAGGACGAGGCCGCCGAGGATGTAGAACTTCGGCGGCGCGATCGATGATGTAGGGCTCGACGACATAGCTCTGCGGCGGCGCGGCGCGAGAGGACGACATTCAGGTCCTTGTTCTCGCCTTTGCGCAGGATGGTGAACTTCACCGTGTCGCCGATGTAGTGCCGCGTGGAGAACAAGTGGCCGACGGCGATCTTGCCGTAGTCCGGATCGGCGTAATTGCCGTCCTGATCCACCGGCTGATCGTCCACGCGCAGGAGCACGTCGCCTTTTTCCAGGCCGGCTTTGGCGGCCGGCCCGCCGGGCGCCACCTCCGTGACATAGACGCCGCCGTGCGCCTGCTCGGTCAGGCCGAGGTAGCGGCGGAACTGCGGATCGCGCGTGCTGGAAAAGCTGATGCCGACGCGCGGAAAGCCTTTGTACGGCGGCTGCGCGACGTCCTTCAGGAAATGCTCGATGACCGGCGCGGGCACGACGTCGGCGTTGTTGGATTGCGCGTCGTAGCGCATGAGCATGCCGACGAGCTTGCCATCCTTGACCACCGGCAGGGTGAAGCTGCTGTCGCGGAACTGGAGCGGCGCGGTGAGCGCGATAGATGAGGAACGGCGAGTCATCGATCGGGTAGCGCGTCGACCTCCGCGGTGGTCATCGGGCCGTTGGTGACGAGCAGGTCGCCGTTGTTCTCGAGCTGCCAGACGGAGAGCGAGTCGCCCACGGTCGCGACGGTGAGCTCGAGCGGCTGGAACGGCTTGAGGAAATCGGTCTCGTCGGTTTTGAGCAGCGCGAGATTGGCACTCGTAATCGACCGCCTCCACTGTCGGCGGGAGCTTTCTGCCCGCCCTCGGGCAGTCTCGAATTCGAGGTAGTTCGCATTGGCCACCAGTTCCGCCGGTCACGAGCACGCGATTGCTCGGCAGCACGGCGCCGATCGGCGCGGCGCGAGAACGGGCGGCGCTTGCCCCACGGCTGGTGAAATCCCACGGCTGGTTGGTGACGTTCACCCGGACGACGGAGAGCTTGCGTCGGCTGGCGCGACGGTGGTCTGGGGCTTCGGCGAAAGCCGCGCCAGGCGAGGAGGAGCGGCGAGGATAGGAGAGAGGACGCATGGCGCAGTCTAGGAAGCGGGGCCGGCTCTGTCGAGGTTGCGTTCGGCGAGCACGTTGTAGCGTTGCTTGATGCGCTCGCGCGCTGTCTCCACGGCGGCGCGCTCCAGCACCAGCGGGCGGCCGTAGCCGATGAACTTGATCACGAAAGTACTCCGGCTTTTGCGCGAACGCCTCGGCCACGTCCTTCGAGCGTGCGGATCTTCTGCCGTTGATCTCTTCGACGATCCCTTCGCGGAATTCGCTGAGATAGGTATTGATCGGGTCGGGCAGGATGGCGCTGAGCACGATGATCTCCGGGTGCTCCTTGTAGAGTTCCTTGGTGAATGAAATGGTCGAAGAGTAGCCGATCCGCTGGCTCTCGAAGTGGTAGGCGCCGAGGAGATTGCGCGAGAGCGGCTGGAAGAGCAGCCCGCCGAAGAGCACGTAGGCCGGCTGCACGTCGTACTCGCTGGCCTGCATGGTGAAGGGCCACGCGCGGTCGAATTTCACGGTGACCTCGAGCGGCTTCCCGTCGCGCAGCACGCTGAAGCTTCACGGTGTCGCCGATGAATTTTCGCTCCGCCACCTCGGCCATCAGCACGCGCTCGCCTTCCAGCTCGACCATGCCGTCGCTCGCGACGGGATGACCGTCGATCGCGAGGATGACGTCGCCGACCTGCAGCACGCCCGGCCGCAGACGCCGGCGCGTCGCGACGCTGGTGACGATCACGCCGCGGTCGTCTTCCGGGAGCCGAAGCGCCTTGCGCATGCGCGGGATTGAGCGTATTGAAGATGCCGATGGAGAGATCCATGTAGCGGTCGTAGCGGCCGTCCTTCGATGTCCTTGAGGAAGTGCTGGATGACCGGCGTCGGGATCATGTAGCCGACGTTTTGCGCGACATCGCCGGAGAAGCCCTGGAACGCCACGCCGACGACTTTGCCCTCCTGCAGCACCGGCCCGCCGGAGTTGCCGGGATTGATCGCCGCGTCGATCTGGATGGTGAGATGCGAATCGATCACCGAGTGCGTGTAGGTGCGGAAATCCACGCGCGAAACGACGCCCTGCGTGACGGACAGCCGGTCGCCGCCGATCGGGTAGCCGAAGACCGAGACCGTGCTCTCGATTTCCGGGATGCCGCCGAGCGCGAGCGGCTTGGTGTCCTTGAAAAAAGCGGGGTCCTTCACGCTTGCAGCACGCGCCAGGTCGCAGTCGTGCGCGATGTGCTCCACCGTGCGCGATGTACTTCTTCGGATCGTTCTCCTTTTCGACGCGTGAGGAAGCGCGCGTTGCTGACCACGTGCGCATTCGTCATGAGTCGCTCCTTGCCCACCACCCAGCCCGTGCCACTGCCGCCGCCCATCGTGCCGGACAGCCACGGCATGCGGTAGTTCGGCTCCTGGGCGGTGTTGGAGATGCGGCAGAGTGATTTGCGAATGACGCTCTGCTGGGCCGCGGCGGGGAGGGTGAGGAGGGCCAGGGCGAGAAGGAGGCGGAGGCTCATGCGGGGAGAAAAAGTAAGCCAGTAAGTCAGTAAGCCAGTGGCGTGGGGCGTCGTTAGACGTTGAAGCGGAACTCCACGACGTCGCCGTCCTTCACCACGTATTCCTTGCCTTCGATGCGCAGCTTGCCGGCTTCGCGGGCCTTGGCGTAGGAGCCGAGGCGGATGAGGTCGTCGAAGTGGACGGTCTCGGCGGCGATGAAGCCGCGCTCGAAATCGGTGTGGATGACGCCGGCGGCGGCGGGCGCTTTGTCGCCGGCGCGGATGGTCCAGGCGCGGGTCTCCTGCTCGCCGGTGGTGAGGTAGGTGCGCAGGCCGAGCAGGTGATAGACGGCGCGGATGAGCGAGCCGACGCCGCTCGCCGCCACGCCGATGCCGGCGAGATATTCCGCGGCTTCCTCTTCGGTGAGGTCGGCGAGTTCGCTCTCGATCTGCGCGCTGATGACCACGGCCTCGGTGCCGAAATGCGCGCGCGCGTAATCCTGCACCGCGGTGACGTAGCGCGCGGCGTGCGGTGACTTCGACGTTGTCGCTCGGCGGCACGCCTTCGTTGTCGCGCGCGGCTTCGACGATCGCGGCGACGTTCGCGAGATCGGCCTCGGCGACGTTGCAGGCGAAGATGGTCGGCTTGCCGCGAGAGGAGGAAAAATTCGCGCAGCGAGCTTCTTCTCGTCGTCGCTGAGCGCGAGCGTGGTGCGCGGGTTTGCCGGCGTCGAGATGCGGGATGAGTTTTTCGCACAGCGCGATTTCGGCCTTGGCGGCCTTGTCGCCGGCTGCGCGCGGCTTTGGTCTGGCGGTCGTCGCGCTTTTGCACGGAGGCGAGGTCGGCGAGGATCAGCTCGGTATTGATGACCTCGATGTCGCGCACCGGATCGACGGTGCCGCTGACGTGATGGATGTCCGCGTCCTCAAAGCAGCGCACGACCTGCACGATGGCGTTCACTTCGCGGATGTGGCTGAGGAACTGGTTGCCGAGCCCTTCGCCCGCGCTCGCGCCTTTCACCAGCCCCGCGATGTCCACGAACTCGATCGCGGCCGGGACGATCTTCTTCGAGTGCGAGAGTTTCGAGAGCGCCGCGAGCCGCGGATCGGGCACGGTGACGACGCCGACGTTCGGGTCGATGGTGCAAAACGGATAATTCGCCGCCTGCGCCTTCTGCGTGCGGGTGACGGCGTTGAAGAGCGTGGATTTGCCGACGTTGGGAAGACCGACGATGCCTGCGCTTAACATAAGGGTCGGGACGGTAGTGCACGGTGGGCGGGCGTGGGAGGGTTTTTTTCGCCCGAACGCTCAGGCCCAGAAGCGCGAGGCGCCGCCGCCCTGCTCCAGCAGCCGCGCCGCCACCGGCGCCGGCCCGAGCTCCTGCGGCGATTTGCCCAGGCGCACCGCGAGGGCGGCGGCCACGCCGGCGGCTTCGCCCATCGCCATTGCGGTCACCGTGACGCGCGTGGAGGAAGCGGCGAGCTGGGTGGCGGAATGGCAGCGGCCGGCGACGAGCAGGTTGGCGAGCTTTTGCGGGACCAGCGTGCGGTAGGGGATGTCGTAGGGCGCGGGCTGCTGCTTCGGCACGGCGTTGGCGCTGCCGAGGGTCACTTTGTTCGGGTGCAGGTCGAGGTACCAGCAGCCGGTGGCGATGGCGTCGTCGAACGTTCTGCGCCGCCATGATCTCCTGCCTCGGTCAGGACGTGCTGGCCGACGATGCGGCGCGTTTCGCGCACGCCGATGAACGGAGAGCGCTGGTGATGAAATAGGCCTCGGCAAACGCCGGCATGTCGCGCTTCCACGCCTCGAACATCGCCCAGGCATCGGAGCGGCCCTGCATCTCGGCGCGCGTGAGGTCGGCGGGGTCCGTGGCATCGGCCGGGCACGCGGATGCCGTGCACGTACACCTCGTCGCTGGCGAAAAGGAACATGACGCCCGGGCCGTAGAACATCGGCAGCTCGCCGCGCTCGTGCGCCTTTTCCAGCGCGGCCCGGCAGAGTCTTCGCTGATGCTCGGCGCGGGCTTCACGTTGCCGATGCGGAAGTGCAGCGTGAGCGGCTGCAGCTCCGGCGACTTCTCGGTGGGCGCGCCGGCCCAGTGCGCGACGTCGGCGTCGCCCGTGCAATCGATCACCTGCTTCGCGCGGATCGGCATGAGGCCCGCTTTGTTCGCCACCAGCACGCGCGGGATGCGATCGCCTTCCGTCTCCACGGCGCAGACGCTCGAATGGTAGAGCACATCGAGCCGCCCGCGCTGCTCCGTGAAGAGGCGATCGGCGAGCAGCTTGAACCGCTCCACGTTGCGGATGACCGGGTTGTGCTTCTCGGTATGCGTGGCGTTCGGCCGCGCACACCCCGCTTTTCGAGAGCAGCTCCATCGCGATGCCGCGCACGATGACGCGGTTATCGGCGATGTCCGCGATGCCATCGAAGTACGGCAGGCCCACCGCCGTGATGATGCCGCCCGCAAAGCCCGCCCGCTCGACCAGGAGCGTCTTCGCCCCATTGCGCGCCGCCGCGAGCGCCGCCGCCGTGCCCGCGCAACCGCCGCCGCACACCAGGACATCCACCTCGCGCGCGGGGCCTTTCGCGGTGGCCTCCGCGGCGGAAAGCTGCCCGCTGCCAAGGATGCCGCCGCCGGCGAGACCCGCGGTTTGGAGGAAGACGCGGCGGGAAACGCGCGGGTGGGGAGTGGGGGAGGCTTTCATGGGGAAGTTGCTGTCGTAGTGAAAAGTGAAAAGTGCAAAATGCAAAGTGGGGGGGTGCGCGCCTGGCCGACACTGCCCGAAACTTTTGCGCGAAGTGCTTTCGAGTGCGTTGCGTCCTCGCACCGCTTTGAACCAGCGCCACCCCACCGGGAAGCGGTCTTTGGCGTCGACTTTCGTGCCGGCGGCGCGTGAACAAAGCGGCGCGAGGACGCGCGCGCAGTCCGAAAGCGCTTCGCGCGAAATGGGGCGCGGCATCGTTGAATGGGACCCGGTTCTGCCGGTCTTCACGCTGCATGAACCCCGCTTTTCCCCAGGGAACTCCCGGATTCGCGCACAATTCCTGCCGGTCCTCTTGCCGGTGTCTCTGCCGCTGGGCCGTGCGACGCGGGTCTTCATTTTGCACTTTGCACTTTTCATTTCTCACTTTGCACTAAACCCATGCGTTGCCTCCCCGTCCTGCTCTCGCTTCTGCTCGGTCCGTTGCTGGCCTTCGCCGAGGACGATCCGCTCGCGCGCTGGCGGGGCGAGGTGAAGATCAGCCCGGTGTCGCCGGAGGCGGCGGGGCACACGATGCACTCATACTTCAATACCTCGCCGGAGAGCCCGGACGGAAAGAGCGTCCTCTTCTTTGCCTCCGGCGCGAAGAACGGCGAAACGGGCGAGGTGCGCATCCGCGATCGCGAGAGCGGAAAAGAGACGGTGCTCGCGCGGGATTTGCACGTGGAAGACGCGCATCGCGTGGCCTGCCAGCAGTGGCTCTCGAAGGGGACACGCGTTTCGTTTCACAGCGAGCGCGAGGGCGAGTGGTGCACCACGGTGGTGGAGCTGCCGAGCTTGAAAAGCCGCGAGCTGGCGCGCGATCGCCTGAGCGGCTGGGGCCAGCCCGATGCCGATCTGCTCCCGCTCTACGGGCCGCACTGGAAGGCCGGCCCGCACCGCGATCTCGAGCTGGCCGATGTGGCGACCGGCGAAATTCGCACGGCGGTGAAGGCCGATGACGTGAAGCCGGATTGGCTCGTGAAGATCCTGAACGGCCGCTCCGCCTCGATCTTCTTTCCGGTGCTCAGCCCGGATCGCGGCCGCATTTTTTTCAAGATGGCCATCCCCGGCGCGGGCGATCCGCGGAGCAAGGCCGCCAGCCAGCGGCTCGGGCTGGTCTGCTACAGCCTGTCCGAAAACCGTTTCCTCTACAGCAACGCAAACTGGGGCCACCCGGCGTGGCACCCGGATTCGCGCAGGGTGGTGGAAACGTATTTCCGGCTTTTCAATAGCAACAACGGCGAATCGACACGCCTCCCGGGGCTGCCCACCCCGCGCGGCGATCACCCTTCGGCCAGCCTCGATGGCAAGCTGATCGTGACCGATACTACGATGGACAAATTCGGCGGCACGGAAAAGGAATGGGGCATTCTGCTGGCCGATGCGCGCGGCGGACAACACCACCTGCTGCACCAGTTCGACAATTCCGGCGGCGCCGCGTCGTGGCGGCGATCGCATCCGCATCCGGCTTTCAGCGCCGATGGGAAGCGGATTTATTTCAACGTGAGCACCGGGCCGTGGACGCGGCTTTTCGTAGCGGAGGCGAAGTAGGGCGGATCGCAGGCGAAGATTGGTTGCGCGGTGTAGCTCCCTTTCGGAAACTCCCGCATGAGCAAAATCCTCGTGACTGGCGCCGGCGGCTTCATCGGCGGGCATCTCGTGGCCGATCTGCGCCGCCAAGGGCAGACCGTGCGCGCGGTCGACAAGAAGCCGCTGGGCGAGTGGTACCAGCGCTTCGACGACGTGGAGAGCTGGCAGGGCAACATCGAGCTGCTCGACGATTGCCGCCGCGCGATGGAGGGGTGCGATACTGTCTACAATCTCGCGGCGGACATGGGCGGCATGGGTTTCATCGAGCTGAACAAGGCGCTTTGCATGCTGAGCGTGCTGATCAATACGCACCTGCTGATCGCCGCGCGCGAGTACGGGGCGCGAGCGTTTTTTCTTCTCCTCCAGCGCTTGCGTTTACAACGCCGACAAGCAGCGCGACCCGAACGTCACCGCGCTCAAGGAAGAGGACGCCTACCCGGCGCTGCCGGAGGATGGCTACGGCTGGGAGAAGCTTTTCAGCGAGCGGATGTGCCGCCATTTCCGCGAGGACTTCGGAATCGAGACGCGCGTGGCGCCGCTACCACAATGTGTATGGTCCGCACGGCACTTACGATGGCGGCCGCGAGAAAGCGCCGGCCGCGATTTGCCGCAAAGTCATCCAGGCGAAGCTCGGCGGGCCGAACGAGATCGAAATCTGGGGCGTCGGGCAGCAGACGCGCAGCTTCATGTATATCGACGACTGCCTGAAAGGGACGCAGATGCTGCTGAACAGCGACTTCGTCGAGCCGATCAATATCGGCAGCAACGAGCTGGTGTCGATCAACCAACTCGTCGATATCGTGGAAGACATCGCCGGCGTGAAGCTGGAGCGCCGCTATAACCTGAGCGCGCCGAAAGGCGTGAACGGCCGCAACTCCGACAATACGCTGATCCAGCAGGTCTTTGGCTGGGAGCCGGCCACGCGCCTGCGCGACGGCTTGGAGAAAACCTACCGCTGGATTTACGATGAGATGGTGAGCGCACGCGAGCGGGGGGGCGATTCGGTCGTGAACCGCTCATGACCCGCGTCAATATCAGCGGGGCGAGTTTCCGCACGGCCTTCGTCCTGCTGCTGGTGCTGGCGATCTCGGCGCTTTTCGTGGCGGTGGCGTGGCCTTTTCTGAAGCCGCTGCTGGTCGGTGCGATGCTCGCGGGGCTGTGCCAGCCGCTCTACCTGCGGATCTGCCGGCTCTTCAAGGGGCGACAATCGCTGGCCGCCGCGGTTACGCTGCTGATCCTGTTTGTGATCGTGGCGGGGCCGATCAGCGCGTTTCTCGGCGTGGTGGTGAAGCAGGCGCTCAACGTGAGCGAGCACGCCATTCCGTGGGTGAAAGAGCACTTCGGCAGCGCGAGCACTTTCAACGCGCACGACTGGCTGGTGCTGCGTTTCCCGGCGCTGGCCGACTATGTGCCGAGCCAGGAGCAGATCGTGGAGACGGTGGGCAACGCGGCGCAATCGACCGGGCGCATCCTGGTCTCGGGCGCATCCCGCATGACCGCCGGCACGGCGGGCTTTCTGCTCGATGTTTTCGTGATGCTCTACGCGATGTTTTACTTCCTGCGCGACGGCGTGCAGATCCTGGAAAAGATTTTCTATTACATCCCGCTGAGCCACGATGACGAAGCGCGCATGCTCGACCGGCTCACGTCCGTGACGAGGGCCACCGTGAAGGGCACGCTGATCATCGGCCTGCTGCAAGGCGCGCTGGCGGGGCTGGCCTTTTGGGCGGTGGGCATCGATGGCGCGGCGTTTTGGGGGACGATCATGGCGATCCTCTCGATCGTCCCCGGCATCGGTGCGGCGGTGGTCTGGGTGCCGGCGGTAATCTATCTTTTCAGCACCGGGCAACCGGGAAAAGCGATCGCGCTGCTGGCTTGGTGCGCCGCGGTGGTCGGCACGATCGATAACATTTTGCGCCCAATCCTGGTGGGAAAGGATGCCAAGATGCCCGATCTACTGATCCTGGTCGGGACGCTCGGCGGGCTGTTTCTTTTCGGGCCGATTGGGTTCATCGTTGGGCCGATCGTTTGCGCGCTGTTCCTAACGGTTTGGGATATCTATGGAGCGACCTTCAAGGAGATCCTGCCGCCGGTGAGGAGCCTGGCCATCGAGGAGCCGAAGCCGCCGCTGCCGGTGCAAGCCAGCGTGGTGGCGAAGCCGACAGACGACGCCAAATAGGCGTCGGCTCAGAGCTGCGAATGGAACGGCATCATCAACCATTCCGTAAACCGTTCCCAGAGTGAGCGGCGGTTATATTCCTCGAGCGAGTAGGCCCGCGACTGTTTGAGGTCTTTCTCGAACACGGCATCCATCTCGCGGCCGAAGCCCTCATCGTAGACGGAGATGTCGAGCTCTTCGTTGATCGTGGAAGAGCGGGCGTCCAGGTTCGAGGAGCCGAACATCGCGAAGAGCGAATCGACCACCATGGTCTTGGCGTGGATCATCGTTGGCTCGTACTCGTAGATTTTCACGCCGCCGCGCAGGAGGTCGCCGTAAGCGGTGCGGCCGGCGGCCTTGGTCGCGGGCTGGTCGTTGTGTTTGCCGGGGAGGAGCAGGCGGACGTCGACGCCGCGTTTCACGGCGTCGACGAGCAAATCCACCTGATCGCGGGTGGGGGTGCAGTAGGGGTTGGTGATCCAGATGCGCTTTTCCGCCGCGGCGATCGCCACGGCCTGGATCAGGGCGACCGGGGCGACGGAGAAGGAGTGCGACGCGGTCATTTGCGCGCGCAGCTTGCCGATCGCCGGGAGCGCGGGGAACTCGCCCGCGCCGCTCAGCGCCTGCTTGGTGGTGCGGATCCAATGCTGCTGGAAGGCGCCCTGCAGCTTCGCGACGATCGGGCCTTCGAGTTTGGCGTGCACCTCCCGCCAGTGGTCCGGCGCATCGGCGTTGCCCTGCCACTCATCGGCAAAGCCGACCCCGCCGGTGAAGCCGACCTGGCCATCGATCACCAGGACGCGGCGATGCGTGCGGCGGTTCGAGCGGTCGACGCGCAGCGAGCGGGTGGGGTGAAAATAGGCGAACTCGCAGCCCTTTTGCTTCATGAGCTCCACGTCCTCATTCTTCAGCTTGGTGCTGGAGCCGAGGCCATCGAGCAGCACGCGCACCTTCACGCCCGCCTGCGCGCGCTCGCACAACGCATCGCGGAAGCGGCTGCCGACGACACCCGAGTTGAAGAGGAACGCCTCGAAATTGACGCTGTGCTTCGCCGATTTGATCGCGTCCAGCAGGGCCGGGAAAATCTGGTCGCCGTTGTGGAGGAGCTGGATTTTGTTTCCCTCGAGCGGGAGCGGATCGCCCAGCGCGTGGGCCGAGCCGAAGAACTCGGGCGAGCTGACGCTGAAGGTGTGCGCCGGCCGGTACTCGATCAGTTGCCGCCGGACGAAGAGGATGCTGATGATGGCGAAGGCCCCCAGCATGATCGCAGCCATGATGAGCCAGGTCCGGACCTGGAAGTGCAGCCATTTGCGGGAAAGGAGGGAGGAGTCTGCCATGGAGGATCGCTATTCCATCGCGCCGCGCGCCCCGGCCGCGCGCAAGGGCGCGCGCGGGGATGATCAAGAATGCGACACGAAGCGGAAAAAATTGCGCAAAGTTTGCTGGGAGGTGGACAGCGCTGAGCGGATTGTGATAAATTTCAGGTCTATGGACTACACCCCGAGGCCCCATGTCCCGCCGATTGCCAGCGAGAAGATCGCCAGCGACCGCAAGGTTTTCTTCATCGACCTGAAGGAGAACGATCGCGGCCGCTTCCTCAAGATCACCGAGGACGTCAGCGGCCGGCGCGACACCATCATGGTGCCAGTGGCCGCGCTGCCGGATTTCGTGGCCGCGCTGGAACGGCTGATCGAATACGAGGCGCAGTTGTAGGGCTGCGGCGGGCGGCGAAGGTGGCACATTCTGAAACTGAAAAGTTTCAGCTGGTGCGTCATTTCGGGGGCTCGCAGATTTGAATTATGAGACGAATGAGACGAAAAGGCGGGTTTTCGCGTCTTGATTTGTGACACGTCGTGGGGGAAAACCCCAAAAACGCAGGGGTTTTCGGACAGATGGGACGAGATGCAGGGTTTTTGAGCGTTGAAATGTTGCACAATCTGGAACGCGGAAGTTTCAGTTTGGGCGTGAGCGGTTGGGGTGCGGGGGGCGGGCGGGATGATGAGAGGTATGGGAGGAAGGGGATTCATGGGACGAAGAGGCCGAATCCGGTGAAGCCGCAGGGCCGGTGGAGGTGACGATTACCGTTTCGGCGCCAGCGCCGGGCGTCTGGGCTACTGGCTGCAAGAGGACCAAATCCATGATGACGCCGAGAGTACCAGGGGTCGAGCACTTTCCCAATCTCGATTGAGCACTTTTTTGTATTTCTTTTTTCGGCGGAAGGTGTCGCTTCGCCGTCAGGCGAGCGCTAGCCGGATTGGAAATCGGCACTAAAGGGCGCGAGGGGAAGAACGTGTCGAGAAGACGCAAAAGCCGAGTTCCCGCTCGACTAGCGGCGTTTGGAATCGGAGAGAGGAGGGATGCCATTTGCAGCGTCTCGCCTCGAGATAGACCTGCGCGAGGCGTTTCCACACCTCGGCGCGGCTCCGATTACGGAGGCGGTGCTGGAGGTGCGGACGCGAGCCCAAATGGAGTGGGCTGAAGGCCGGTTGCTGGAGGAGCTCGAGGAGTTGAACGCCGACTATCCCAAGGTGGAGTCGCTTTCGGAATCCTTGACGGAGCTGCGGGTGGGTAGTCCGCAATTCGCGCCACAAGGGCGCAGGGATTACGGCTGGCGCGGCGCCCGTGTCTTAACTGAGGACGAGCGGCAGGTGGCTGTCTTTCACCGTGATTTCTTTTCATTTTCGCGGCTGAAGCCGTACATAGACTGGGAGAACTTCATGAGCGAAGCGCTGCGGCTTTGGAGAGTGCACGCACGCCTTAGTGGAGCGGCGGAGATCGGCCGTGCCGGCCTGCGATTTATCAACCAGATCACGCTTCCAGAAGCGGCGGCGGGCGATCTGGCTGATTATCTAACAAGTCCGCCCCAACGACCGCAAGGAGTGGCGCTGCCGCTCGCACATTTCCTGCACCACGAAACTCTAGCAGTGCCGGGTCATCCGTACGCGATCAATTTAGTGAAGACGCTACAGCAGGGCGAACCGGAGGAGAAGCCAAGCCTTTTGGTGGACGTGGATGTCTATACGCTGGAGGCCGCGGCGGCGAGCGAGGAGTGGCTCGCATCGCGGCTCGCCGAAATGCGATGGCTGAAGAATAAGGTGTTTTTTGGCAGTGTTCAGCCTACGCTGCTGAGGGAATTCGAGTGATCAGCCCCGCCGCCTTTTTCGCCACCACACCACCGGTGGGCCTGAGCACCGGAGGGACGAGCTCCGCCGCCAGGTACATCGCGAAGCGGAGGCAAGAACTTCGTGCACACGTTTCGCGGCCGCATACGCTGGACGCGCCGACGGCTGTGGTGAAACGCGACCTGGGCCGAATCTTCTCCGAATGCAGCGAGCCAAACTGGGACGGGTATAACGCCCTACCGGTAGAGGAGGAGACGTATCGGACGGCGTACGTATTCGTGGACGCCCTGCCGTCGGGCACGCCCATGCCCAGCGCCGGGGTCGAAGCCGACGGCCATCTGACTCTGGAGTGGCATCGGTCGGCCCGGAGAACACTCAGCGTGAGTGTGAGCCCGGCAGGCGACCTGCACTACGCCGCTTTGCTTGGTAACGGCAAGGTGGCCGGGACGGAGGCGTTCCTGGGAGAAATGCCGAAGGCGATTCAGGCCGTGCTGCGGCGCGTCTACGCGGGTTGAGAGGCCAACGGTGTGGGCACGCCTGTATCGAGCAGTGAAGTGCTGGCGAGGTTCGTCCTGCAGAGCAGTCATTTCCGCGCGGACGGGACGCTGAAGCCAGACCCGTTCGTCCCCCATCCGTACGAAGAACTTTCCGTGACGCGACACCTGGGGATCACGGTAGAGGAGGTGTGGGCTCGGGGCAGGGCCGTCGCGGCTGCCTGCCGGAAGACGCTGTATGGCAGGGCGGATGTGATTGCAGGGGAATTTCTGAAGCAGCGGCTGACGGTGATCGCGGCACCGACCGCCGACGATGCCAACCACGCGAATGTAGGCGACTGGCCTAAGGAGAAGCCGGCCCAGAAGCTCATTGCGCAGGAGATCGCGGCGGCGGCGGGGCGGATGGTGGGTGTGTAATGGGTGGTGTCTTGGTAGATCTCGGCGAACGGCGATCGGTGAGCGCGGCTGTGGCAGCCTTCGGGCCTTCAATCCTTTTCGCTGTAATGATCCTGGGCCTCGCCGCTTACAGCGGCTCAACCCAAGCCTTTAGCTGCGGCGCTTTCAGCGCTCCTGAGAGTGTCGATGCGAGCATCCTGGATGCGGGACGCGAGTCGTCAGGGATAATCGGACGCCGTGGGTATGGAGGAATTGAAGTCACCGCCGAGACTAGTGTTTGGCGCGAGCTCAGATAGTCGCGAGATGAATGGGGTGCCAGCACCGGAAAGGTCGTGGCTGAAAGTGTAAAAATCCCGCCTGCGCGATGGCGGAAGGACGGCTCGTGTGGATATCACCATTCTGGGTATGTGACAAGCTGGCGCACTTGGCGCTCTGAGGGTGTGACATTACGGTGGGCGTGGCGCAGATGGCAGACAGGTGAGGCTATGGCTAAGCACTTGTGCCCAAGGGGTTTGTGAATCTGACTCTCCGCAGGCTCAGCGCATGCTGAAGGGAGGCGGGACAACACACTCGCTGCCGCAGTATCCGCGGTGGCACAACGACTTTCTCTTTATGGCAAAAATTCTCGGCATCGATCTCGGCACGACGAACTCCTGCATGGCCGTCATGGAAGGCGGGGAGCCGATGGTTCTGGAAAACTCGGAAGGCGCGCGCACCACGCCTTCGGTCGTCGCATTTACCAAGAACGGCGAGCGGCTGGTCGGCCAGGCGGCGAAACGTCAGGCGGTCACGAATCCGCAGAATACCGTTTTTTCGGTGAAGCGCTTCATGGGGCGCAAGTTTGACGAAGTGCAGGAGGAACTGCACCGCGTGCCTTACAAGGTGGTGAAGGCGGCGAACGGCGACGCGCACATCCAGGTGCGACGTCGGCGGCGAGACGAAGACGTATTCGCCGCCGGAAATTTCGCGCGATGATCCTCGCGAAGCTGAAGAGCGACGCGGAAGCGAAGCTCGGCGAAAAGATCACGCAGGCGGTCATCACGGTGCCGGCTTATTTCAACGACTCGCAGCGCAAGGCGACCAAGGACGCGGGCAAGATCGCGGGCCTCGAAGTGCTGCGCATCATCAACGAGCCGACCGCGGCGTCGCTGGCCTACGGCCTCGACAAGAAGAAGGACGAAAAGATCGCGGTGTATGACCTCGGCGGCGGCACGTTCGACATTTCGGTGCTCGAAATCGGCGACGGCGTCTTCGAAGTGAAGGCGACCAACGGCGACACGCACCTCGGCGGCGACGACTGGGACAATCGCGCTCATGGATTGGATCCTCGACGAGTTCAAGAACGGACACCGGCATCGATCTGACGAAGCAGCCCGACGCGGTCCAGCGCATCAAGGAAGAGGCGGAGAAGGCGAAGATCGCGCTCTCGTCGCTCGCAGCAGTACGACATCAATCTGCCGTTCATCACGGCGGACCAGAGCGGGCCGAAGCACATCCAGAAGAGCTCACCCGCTCCAAGCTGGAGCAGCTCACCGACGATCTCTTCGAGCGCACGCTCGGCGCCGGTGCGGGCGTGCTTGAAGGACGCGGGCCTGAGCGAGAAGGAGATCGACGAACTCGTGCTCGTCGGCGGCATGACCCGCATGCCGAAGGTCATCGAGACCGCGCGCAAGCTCGTCGGCAAGGAGCCGCACAAGGGCGTGAACCCGGACGAAGTCGTCGCCATCGGCGCGGCCATCCAGGGCGGCGTGCTCAAGGGCGACGTGAAGGACGTGCTCCTGCTCGACGTGACGCCGCTCACGCTGGCGATCGAGACCGCCGGCGGCGTGGCCACGCCGATGATCCCGCGCAACACGACGATCCCGACGCGCAAGTCGCAGATCTTCTCGACCTACAGCGACAACCAGCCGGGCGTGGAAATCGTGGTCCTGCAGGGCGAGCGCCCGATGTCGCGCGACAACAAGAAGCTCGGCACCTTCCACCTCGACGGCATCCCGCCGGCGCCGCGCGGCGTGCCGCAGATCGAAGTCACCTTCGACATCGACGCCAACGGCATCCTGCACGTCAGCGCGAAGGATCTCGGCACCGGCAAGGAGCAGAAGATCTCCATCACCGGCAGCTTCGCGGCCTCTCCAAGGAAGAGGTCGAGAAGATGCAGAAGGAAGCCGAGCTCCACGCCGAGGAGGACAAGAAGGCGAAGGAAGCCGTCGAAGATCCGCAACAACGCCGACAACCTCGCCTACCAGTGCGAGAAGCAGCTCAAGGAACTTGGGCGACAAGCTCCCCGGCGACAAGAAGACCGAGATCGAGGAGCTGATCGCCAAGGTGCGCGAAGCGCTGAAGGGCAACGACACCGACGCGATCAAGACCGCGTACACGGAGCTGCAGAACAAATTCCAGGCAGTCAGCGAAGAACTCTACAAGCAGGCGGCAGCCAGCGCCGGCGGCCCAGGCGCGGGTGCAGGCGGCCCCGGCCCCGAACCACACGGCGAACGCCAGCAGGGCGGCCCGAGCAAGCAAGCACGGCGATGTCGTCGATGCGGAGTTCGAGGTCGTGGACGAGGACAAGAAGAAGTAAGGCGGCAAGTTCCTGGTTCTTTGTTCTCAGTTCTTAGTTTTTCGCTCCCCAATAACTACCACTTTACTGATCCGCGCGCTGCCGGCTTCCGCCGGGGGATGGCGCGACCTGTAAATCCACCAAACCAACCAACCAACCAAAACCAAACTACCAAGACAATCATGGCAAGTCAACGTTCGACCCCTCGGCGATCGCGTTCTCGTGAAGCCCCTCGAAGAAGCGGAAACAAAAAAGGCGGGATCATCATTCCCGACACCGCAAAGAAAAACCGCAGGAAGGCGAAGTCGTCGCCCTCGGCACCGGCAAGCGTGACGAAGATGGCAAGATCATCGATTTCACCGTCAAGAAGGGCGACAAAGTGCTCATCTGCAAGTACGGCGGCACCGAAATCAAGATCGACGGCGAGAGCTATCTGATCATGCGCGAAGACGACATCCTCGGCATCCTCGGCTAATCAACTGCCGTTGAAAGTCGCGCTTGAACTCTTAGTCGTAGTCAATCAGTCAGTCTCCGGGACGCAGCGGCTTCGGATTCGACTAAGACTACGATTAAGACTGACTAGGAGCCACCGCGGCTGACCGGCGAACCAACTCAAACTCAAACAACTACCTAACTACCAACTAACATCATGGCAGCTAAACAACTCCAATTCGACGAAGCCGCCCGCCACGCCCTCCTGCGCGGCGTGGAAAAACTCGCCCGCGCCGTCAAGGCCACCCTCGGGCCATCCGGCCGCAACGTCATCCTCGACAAGAAATTCGGCTCCCCGACCATCACCAAGGACGGCGTCACCGTCGCCAAGGAAATCGAACTCGAAGATCCCTATGAAAACATGGGCGCCCAGCTCGTCCGCGAAGTCGCCAGCAAGACCAGCGACATCGCCGGCGACGGCACCACGACCGCGACCGTTCTCGCCGAAGCCATCTATAACGAAGGCCTCAAGAACGTGACCGCCGGCGCCAACCCGACCTCGCTCCAGCGCGGCATCAACAAGGCCGTCGAAGCGCTCGTCGCCGAGCTCGCCCGCATCTCCAAGAAGGTCAAGGACCGCACGGAAATCGCGCAGGTCGCGACCGTCTCCGCCAACTGGGACACCGCCATCGGCAAGATCATCGCCGACGCGATGGACAAGGTCGGCAAGGACGGCACCATCACGGTCGAAGAAGCCAAGTCGCATCGAAACCACGCTCGACGTCGTCGAAGGCATGCAGTTCGACAAGGGCTACCTCTCGCCCTACTTCGTGACCAACGCGGAGACGATGGAAGCCATCCTCGACAACGCCTACATCCTCATCCACGAGAAGAAGATCAGCTCGCCTCAAGGACCTCCTCCCCGTGCTCGAGAAGGTCGCGAAGACCGGCAAGCCGCTCCTCATCATCGCCGAAGACGTCGAAGGCGAAGCCCTCGCGACGCTCGTGGTGAACAAGCTCCGCGGCACGCTCAACGTCGCCGCCGTCAAGGCTCCTGGCTTCGGCGACCGCCGCAAGGCCATGCTGGAAGACATCGCCATCCTCACCGGTGGCCGTTGCATCACCGAAGACCTCGGCATCAAGCTCGAGAACCTCGACGCTCGAACGACCTCGGCCGGCCAAGCGCATCACCATCGACAAGGAAAACACCACCATCGTCGAAGGCGCCGGCAAGCAGGCCGACATCCAGGGCCGCGTGAACCAGATCCGCCGCCAGATCGAAGAGACCACCAGCGATTACGACCGCGAGAAGCTCCAGGAGCGCCTCGCCAAGCTCGCCGGCGGCGTGGCCGTCATCAATGTCGGCGCCGCGACCGAGACCGAGATGAAGGAAAAGAAGGCCCGCGTCGAAGACGCCCTGCACGCCACCCGCGCGGCCGTGGAAGAAGGCATCGTCCCCGGCGGCGGCGTCGCGCTCATCCGCGCGCAGAAGGCGCTCGACGGCCTCAAGCTCGAAGGCGACGAGGCGATCGGCGCTCGACATCGTGCGCCGCGCCATCGAAGCGCCGCTCCGCCACGCTCGCCGACAACGCCGGCGTCGAAGGCGCGCTCATCGTCAGCGAAGTCAAGAGCCGCAAGGGCAACGAAGGCTACAACGTCGCCACCGGCGAATACGAAGACCTCGTCAAGGCCGGCGTCGTCGACCCGACCAAGGTGACCCGCAGCGCGCTGCAGAACGCCGCGTCCATCTCGGGCCTGCTCCTCACCACCGAGTGCGTGATCACCGAGCTCCCCGAGAAGAACAAAGCGCCGGCCGGTGGTGGCGATCACCACGGCGCGGGCGGCATGGACTACTAAGCCCCGCGCTTAGCTAGCAAAGATTAAGTGCATGTTCAGCCGGGTTCCCGCGAGGGGGCCCGGCTGAATTGCGTTTTGGGGGGAGCCAGCGCAGGTGGAGTCCGTTCGGATTTACGCTCAGTGGGAAAGTCTATTTTCCAGCGCTTTGGAGACCAGATGCCATTCAGTCTCTACCTGCCAGACTTCGCCCTTACTGGCGTTGGCCACGAGCTTCGTCCTCCTCCTCCATGGCGTCGAGCAGCGCGAAACCATGGCGGGCGGATTCTTCGCAAACGCGCAGGTCTTCTTGCTCTGCCTCGAGGGCGTTGAGGCGCCGGCTCAGCTCGCGGCGCTCCGTCGCCGAGAGCCGGGGGAGTTCCTCGATGATTTCAGTCATGCTCACGTGCCAATGTTACTACTTGCCTTCCAGAAACGCGAGCAGGTTGGCGAGGTCTTCGGGCTTTAGGCCGGCTTCGAGGCCTTCGGGCATGGGGGAGCGGCCGGTGGTTTGGAGGCGGGCGATTTTTTCGCGAGGGAGGGGGGTTTCTTTGCCGAGGGGCTCGCGGAGGACGATCTCGGAGGGGGTTTCGCTGGCGAGGATGCCGGCGAGGGCGGCGCCGTCCTTGAGCTCGACGGTGTAGGCGGCGAATTGGGGGGCGACTTCGCGGTTGGGGTCGATGATGTGGGTGAGGAGCTTTTCCTTGCCACCGGGGATGGCGCTTTCGAGATCGGGGCCGAAGGGGGTGCCTTCGCCGCGGAGGCGATGGCAGACGGCGCAGCGCTGGGTGAAGATTTCGTGGCCCTTGGTTTTGTCGCCGGCGGCGGTGAGGGCGGGCTCGAATTGCTTGAGGACTTCCTCGCGGGTGCCGGCGTTGGGCTGGGCGAGGAGCTTGTTGGCGAGGGCGGCGATTTGCGCATCTTTGCTGGACTGGAGGAGGCGCGCCTCGGTGGCGCCTATTTCGGCGGCGGGGACGGCGCCCTTTTCGACGGCGCCGAGAAGCTGGCGGGCGGAGCTGGGGCGGGCGGCGAGGAACCGGGTGAGCTCGATGCGGGCCGAGGGGTCGAGGGTTTTCCAGCGGGCGAGCAGGGCATCATTGCGCGCGGCATCTTCGGGAAAACGGGCGAGGGAGGCGAAGGCGGCGGTCCGCAGGGACGAAGCGCCCTCGGCCTGGGTGGCGAGGAGAAGCACCGGCGTGGCCTCGGCGGGGTCATCGAAGGCGAGGAGGCGCGCGGCGGCGACCCGCCGGGCCAGCGGCTCGGCGTTATCGAGCATGGCGCCGCGGGCTTCCGCATAGACTTCGTTCGCGCCGTAGGAAGGCCGTCCGCCGGTGCGGCTGACGATGCCCTCGGAGAGGCTGGCGTAGAGGGCGAAGCTGGTCTTGGGGCGCTTCGCCGCGCGCAGCACGGCGCCGGTGTCCTCGTTGCCGCGGGCGCCGATCGATTTGGCGAGGCCCGCGAGGAGCGCCTCGGCTTCAGGCTTGGCGCGAAATGCGTGATCGGCGGCGAGCAGCGAGAAGACCGCGGCGGCGTCGGGGCCCGCGAGAATGGCGGCGCGGATCCAGGGCTCCGCAGCGGAGCGGCGCGCGATGCTGGCGATGGCTTCGGGGCGGCCCTTGTGCTCGAGGTGCGCCAGCGTAAAGAGCAGCTCGAGCTGCACGCGCGGCGCGGTCTCGCGCTCGGCGAGCGCGGTGAGCTTGGCCCAGATGGCTTTGTCGAGGCCTTTGACACCGAGGCTGGGAGTCAGCCGGACGGCGAGCTCGCGCACGGCTTCATCCTGGTCGTCGAGCGCGTGCAGGACGGCGGTAGAGGTGCGGCGCATGGTATGCAGCACGCGAAGTGCGTGGAGCCGGCCGAGCGGGGTGAGGGCATTGCTGACGGTGTGCTCGAGGATCGGCACGGCGGATTCGTCGCGGCGCTCGCAGAGCAGGCGGGTGGCGGTATCGCGGGTCCAGCCGTTGCGGCTTTCCAGGGCGGCGACGAGCTCGGCGGTGGTGGCGGCGCCGAGCTTGGGCGGCGGCTTCGGCTTGAAGCCATCGGGGGCCAGGCGCCAGATGCGGCCGCGATCCCGCCCGCTGGTGAGATCGAGGTGCTTTTTGATTTCCTCCGGCACGCTCCACGGGTGCTCGATCACCTCGCGATACATGTCGATGACGTAGAGGGAGCCATCGGGGGCGTTCGCGAAATTGACGGGGCGGAACCAGGTGTCGCGCGAGGCGACGAACTCGATGTTCTTTTCGTCCGGCGGGCGCTCGCCGAGGAGGCTGGCGCCGTTCGGGCGGAGGCGTTTGTGGTGGACGAGGTTGCCGCCGGCGTCGCCGGTGAAGGTGTCGCCCACGTACTCGGGCGGGAAGGCGTCGCCGCGATAGACGGTGGTGCCGGTGGCGCCGGTGAAGTAGCCGGAGACGCGGCCACCGCCCTCGACCGCGCCCTTCACCTTGCCGCTCACGCGCCAGCGCGTGCGGATGACGCGCCAGGGCTCATCGGGGCTGATGCGGAAGACTTCGGCGGCGGGGCCATCGGCGGCGATGGAGGCGCGCGGCGGAGGGAGACCGGAGAGCTTCTCCTTTCCGCGGCTGTCGTAGACGTAGGTCTGAAGATGGTCGCTATTGCTGCAGACGAAGCGGCGGCCGCGATTGTCGTAGCTCATGCCGTACTGGCCGCCGCCGGCTTCGGTGTGCCACTCGTAGGTGAGCGGATCGAAGACGAAATCGCCGCTGGAAATCTCGGCGGTTTTCTCCGTGGCTCGCCGGAGGCGGCCGCGCCCGCCCACGGAGGTCTGGAGGTGGATGAGGTTGTCTGGCCCCCACTGGAAACAGTTTGGGAGGGCCTGGACATTGAGGCGCGGGGCCTCGGAATGGAATCCGGTGAAAATGACTTCGCGCTTCTCGGCGCGGCCGTCGGCGTCGCGGTCTTCGAAGCGGATGATGTCGGGAACGGCGACCACGAAGAGGCCGCCGTTCGCCCAGATCAGGCCGGTCGGCCAGGGGAGGTTGTCGGCGAAGATCGTGGCTTTCTCGTAGCGGCCGTCGCCATCGATGTCCTCCAGCAGGCGGACGCGCCCGAGGTGCGGGGTGACGTCGCGATCCTCGGAGTAGTCGCGCATCTCGAGGACGAACATGCGGCCGTTTTCATCGAAGGAGATCGCGATGGGACTGGCGACGAGCGGCTCGCCGGCAACGAGCTCGAGGTGAAAGCCGGGCCGCACCTGAAAAGTCGAGAGCGCGTCCTTGGTTTCGACGGCGGGGTAGCGCGGGAGCTCGCGCGGATCGACGGTGAGATCGGCGGCGAAGGCCGTAGCGGCCAGAAAAAACAGAAGAAGTCGCATGGAGGTGCAGAGATAATCCGCCGGTGCGGGAAAGTTTGGGGCGGGGAAAATGCGATGTCGAGGGAGCCTGATCGCCGCTGGGGCCTGAGCGAGGTGGCCCGCCCCGCCACTAGGACACCCGGGGGTGAGTGGATTGGGAAGCCGCGGCTCTTGCGGCGAAATGCTCGAGCAGGAGCCGGTGGATGAAACGATACGCGCCTCCCACAGGCTGCAGGAAAATGAGCCGTCGCGCCTCTTCAAGAAATCTGATGAACTGGAGTGGCAATGAGTTGGTCGCGGCGAGCAGGACCCGCAGAACTGAGTGGCGAAGAAGGGCCTGGCCACCGCAATGAAATGCCGCCGTCAACGTGATCACCAAAGCCATGGTCGCATTTGCGTCGAAATCGAAAGCAATCCTCGACCAAGCTCCCACATAATCCAAGGCGAAGGCCAAGCCAATGAGCCCGGCGCCGCACCCGAACAAAACTGCGAGCGCATAGCGGCGAGACCGGATCATCCCCTCATTTGGCCGCAATTTTTCCGAAACCTCCACCACTCCTCCTCGCGGCCCGAGGAGAACCGCCCCGGATAACATGCCGCCAAGGGCTCCGCGGACGCCATCACTCCATAAGTCCGCGAGGATTATGCCTCCGAAGTATTCATAATAAACCCACCGGTGAGCCAAACCCCAGAGGCAGAAGGCCAGCGCGGATGGCAAGGCTGCCAAGCACGCTCCTTTGAGCGCGGCACGGGTGGACCATCCGAAAAGCTCGACTGGAAAAATATCGCTATAGCCGTTTGTCCAGCGCGGCCCAGGATTGGCGAGGAGCGCCCCGAGACCGATAAGCAATGCTTTACAGGCGGAAGCATACATCACCTCCTCGTCGACACCTGCCCAGCCATCGGCGAAAAAACTGGGAGCAAGCCCTGCCATGAATGCAAGCAGCGCGGTCGCCATGAAGTACAGGGTGTTCAGGATCCCCGAGGGTATTGCCACCGGGGTGTTTCTGTGGAGCAAGCTCCCAGCATAGAGAATGCCCGGGAGTGCGATAACGGGGCCAAGCCAGAGGGGGGAGTAGGGCAGGCCCCGACCGAAGGCATCGGCGGCATAGAGCAGCGCGACCGCGGTGAGACTCCTCGTAACGGCAGCGTAGATCCAGCGCGGGCACCGGTGAGCGAGCCAGCTTGGCTGGATCGTTTCGACAACGAGGAGTGCCAAAGATTGCGACTGCATCAGACGGGCCAATCTTCCGAGACGCCGGAGCAGTTTGTCGTTTGAGAGCCGTGGCTGATGCTCATTCCGTTTGCGCGGCTCGTTGTTACCCCTGCTGCCCTGCTTGTCTACCCACTCGAACATCCGTTCGATGTATACCTCGAAGATGCCCGCGGTACGCGAACCGCAGGCGTGCACGGCCAAGACGGTCTCCGCGGCGCGATCAAAGAAGGCCAGCGTCATGACCGAGAGCATAAGCGGATTGGTGCTCAATTCGCCCAGTTCCGGGTCGGCGGCGATGGCGGCGCGGAGTCCATCCAGGTGGGGGCTTACGGAAGCCAGGCTTTTGTCGACGTCCGCCGGCTGAAACGGGCAGAGACAAACGGCGACGTTCAAGTTGAGCTGCTCCCGGAGTGATGAATACTCGTGGAGACGAGCAGTCACCGCGAGACCTGGAAGACCGTGCTCGTAACCATTGATGGCGCGGACGCATTCGCGGCGCAAGCCAGCCGGCACTTCGTCCAAGCCATCGAGCAAGAGAATGATTCGACCATGCTCGATGAAGAGTTGGCCAAACTCTCTCGAGACAGAGTAAAGCCGAAGCATCTCGTCGACCGCCCAAGTGACCAGCGGCGCCTGCGCCGTCCAGGTGGAGAGATTCAGCACGACTGGAAGGGCGACTTTTTCTTCCTGCCAGCGCAGAAGCAGATCGCGACACAATTCGAGCAGGCTAGTGGTTTTCCCGGAGCCAGGTTCGCCCGCAATGAGCAGTTTTCGGCCTCGATCGGCGAAGATTTGAGGGATCCCCGTGTTGGGGTCAAGAATCGCGGCGGGTTGGTCTGGCCGTTTGATGATCCGCGGGGGGCGGTAGCTGACAAAGTCCGGCCGCTCGTCAAAATGCATCCTGATCCGCACGAACTCAGAGAGGGATTTAGACAGGCCATCGTCGATCCATCTCCCCCTAACTCGGTCAGCCAAATGCTGGAGGTTTCGCAACTCGGTCGCGTCGGCGGCAGGAGGGGTCGCGACGTGCACATTGCGCGCATGCACGACGGTGACATTGTTCATGCCCTCCACGTGCACCGAGGTCGCGGGAGGCGCGGCCGGTGTTTCGACAGTTAGTTCGTCACGCTCCACTGCTTATTGCGGAGGGGCGATCTTTACAACACCGGCGTTGGTGACGGTGATGTTGTGCTTACCGACAACTGATACGTTCGTCGTCGGAGCGCTAATGCCCATGGCTGTCGCACAATCCCGGAGCGAACTGGCCGCTGCTTGTAACTCTGGATCCTCGGCGGCGCGCGCCTTCTCGACTTCTTCAGCCACCAGTTCGCGTGGTCCCGGAGAGTTCGGCGCGAGCTCGGCCTCGTCGACAGCGTTCTTCAGAGCCCCGTACTTCCGCCCGATGAGCGCTTTGAGGGCTTCGTACGAATCCCGGATCGCGGGTTTAGCCAAGTTTGCGAGCGCGATAGTGATGGCCGTGGTTATTTGGTCCATGAGATAAAGGTGATTCCGCACATGATGGGGACGATCGGCTGTACGGTATGGTTCCGTAAACGAAGTGCAAGCGGATGCGGGGGGGCGCGCCTTGCCCGTAGCGGCCAGAAAGAACCGAAAAAGCCGCATGGAGGGTGCAGAGATAATCCGCCGGTGCGGGAAAGTTTGGGGCGGGGAAAATGCGATGTCGGGGGAGCCTGATCGCTGGGGAGATTCAGCCGCGTAATTACCGGGAGCCCTCCAGCACCTCCGCCGGCAGCAGCAACTCCCGCCCATCGCGCGCGAGGCAGGGGGGCACGGTCATCAGCAAGCGCTGGCCGCTGGTATGGGCAAACTTCCAAAGCTGCCCATCGCTGCCGCTGGGCACGGGCACCTTGAAGTAACCCGGCCGCGCTTCGAATTCGTGCGCGGTCTTGCCGGCCGGGTCGAGGAGCAGGCCCTCGCCGGAGGAAAACCCGCCGATGACCTTGGTCCCGCGCGGCACATGGAAATAGAGCGTCCAGCGGCCGTGAAGCTTCGCCGGCGACTCCGGGCTGGAGATGACCGTCATGGGAACACCGGCGTCCCAGGCGAGCGACGTGCCGGCGGTCCCATCGGAAACCTCGATGCGATGCAGGCCGGTGAAGGTGCTGTTCAATTCGATCGCCCGCTCCACCTTGTCGGGCGGGACTTCGATCCGCGCCACGGATTTGCCCTCCGGCTCCGCCACCGGGAAAAGCTCGATGATCGCCGGGCCGCGCGAGTTGTAAATGATCCCCGCTTTCAACCGCAGCTTCACCTTGCCGGGCTTTTCGCCGATCCACGTATAATAATGGTTCACGCCGCGGAGGTAGAGGCCGGGGTTGCCCGGAGTCACTTTCGGCAAGTCGAGGCCGGTCGCGGGTACGAGCTTGTCGGTGAAGGAAAGCGGCGTGAAATCGAGCAGCTTGCGATTGGCGATGCCTTCGCGCACGAAGCGCTCCGCGTCTTTCGCGGTCAAGGGCGGATCCTGCTTCCACGGGTTGGCGGCGACCGGCGCATCCCAACGCGCCGCGGCGGGCACCGCCACGGCCTTGTCGCGTGAGGGCAGGTCGCGATAGAGCGCCTTGGCGTGCACCATCCCGGTGGTGCGGATGCGCCAGGCGTGCCGAAGGAGCTGCTCGAAAAACGCCTGCCGCGCGGCGCCGGTTGCTGAGGAATAATCGAGGTACAGCTCGCAGTAGCGGGTGTAGTGAACGAGATCGTCCAGCCGCGCGCGGATCGCAGGATCGGCCGCCGCCTGCCGCGCTTCATCGAGCAAGCGAAACATCCGGCCGAGCAAATCGTCGGTGAGCGCCTGCCGCTTGGCGCCGTCGAGAAGCTGATAGAACTTGCCCATCGGCCCGCGCGCGGCGCCGAATGCTTTCTCGAGGAAATCGGCGACGAGCGGCTCGAGGTTTTGCGCCTCGCGCACATCCCACAGCATCCGCGAAGCGAGATAATAGCCGAGCCCGTTCGGCCCCCAATTGTCGCTCGATTCCGCGGAAAGGAAGCGCGCCCCCTGCGCGTGAAAATGCGGGATGGTGCGCCGCAGGTATGCCAGATCGCCGCCGCGCGCCGCGCCCGGCGCATCGCGGTCCCAGGTGTTCACGCTGTAGTACTCGCGGATGCCGAGCGTCCGCACCTGCTTACGCCAGCCGTCGAGAAGCTGATCGACCGTGAAGCCGCCGCGGATGAATCCGGTGGCCACGCTGATCACCACGTTCGGGCGCCCCGCGATGGCCGGCGGCGGCGAGTGCTCATTGTAGGCGTACATGCCGACAAGCTTGCCTGGAAATTTCTCGTGCACGGCGGCTGCTGCTTCATTGGCCAGCAGGAGCGCGCGATCGGAAACGCTGCCGAGCGCCTGGCATGGCGAGCACTCGCACCAGCCGCCGCCATCGCTCGGGTCCATCGAGATCGAGTCGCGCTGCGGCTCGCGGGCCAGTTGCGCGAGCGTGTCCTCCACCACCAGCCGCCGCAGCCCCGGATTCGAGATGCAAAACTTCGCGGGCTTCCGCTCGCCGCCGACCAGCGCGAGGTATTCCGGGTGCACGGCAAAGGCGGCTTTCTGCCGGCTCAAGATCCCGTCGTACGCGTGGCCCGTGTGCAAATCGATGCCCGCCACCGCGCGGTTTTTCGCGCACCAGTCATCATAAGCTTCCTTGTTCTCCGCCAGCGGGCCAAAGCCATACCAGATTCGGCGCGAGTGGTAAGCCGGGCGCTCGGTCGCCTCCACCGCGATGCTCAGCCGGTCGCGCTTCGGCAAGATTTCCCAGGTCTTGCCTGGAAAGAACTGGCGATAGCCCAGCCGGTGCAGGAAATCCCACGCGGCGTGCTGCACGGCCAGGTCGGTCGCGCCTACCAGCCACGCGCCCGCGGCATGCGATCGCAGCAGATACTCCTCGCGCCGCGCCGGGTCCGTCGGCGCAAATCCACCCCCAAGCTGCAGCGCCGGAAAATCAGAAGCCCGCCCGATGGCGAGCCCTTTCGCGCCGTCCCCGGCGATCACCTCAAACTTCGCGCCGCTGATGCGCTCCAGCATCCCAGCGAGCGTGGAAGCGGTGGACTTCGTCCCTTCGGTCGCGCCGGGCGAAACGATCACCGGGAGCAGCGCCTTTCCCTCTTCGGCGATCTTGACCTCCACCGGCGCCGCGGCAAACGCCGCCCCAAAACTGAGCACAAAGCCCGCGAGGAGAATGAAGCAAATCTTCATCGCGACTATTTACCTGGATTGGCTTCAATGAACGCCCGCGTTTTCTCGATCACCTCGTCGTTGATCCCCATGTGCCCCATCTCCGGGTAGCGATGAAACTGGAAGTTCGCGCCGGCCTTTTTCAGCGCCTCGATCATGAGCAGCGCGTTCGCGATCGGCACCGACTTGTCGTTGTCCGAGTGCATGACCAGCAGCGGCTTGCCCGCCTTGCTCACGTGATTCACCGGCGACGCATGCGCCCGCGCCCCCGCGGGGTCCTGCCCCGGCGGCGTCCAAATATCGCCCCAGCTCAAGTTCGGCAGATCGTAACACGCCGCCACGCTGATCGCCGCGCGGAAATCATTGCCCGCCTTCTCCCACCCGCCCGTGCGCGGCCAGCCTCCCTCGCCCAGCGTCGCCGCGAGCGAAACCAAATGTCCCCCGGCCGATTGCCCAATCAAATAAATCCGGCTAGTATCAATATGGTACTGCTCCGCCTGCGCGTGCACGTAGCGGATCGCGCACTGCAAATCCTGGTAGCACGCCGGCGCGGGCGTACACCCCACGAGCCGGTAATCGATCGACATCGCGAAATATCCGAACCCCGCCCACTGCTCCACCTTGATGGCCGAAGAGTCGCGTTTGTGCCCCGCCTTCCACCGCCCGCCGTGCACCGAGATGATCGCCGGCAGCTTCGTCTTCCCCGCCGGAAACGCGATATCCGCCAGCAACCCCGCCCCATGCACCTGCCCGTACACCACGTTCTCGCGGTGAACGATCCCCGGCGCCCCGCCGGTCTCCTGCGCCCCGGCGGCAGTCGCGCATCCGAATGCTAAAGCCAGCGTGCGCGCGAAGATGAAAGGGGAGCTCTTGGGGAAACGCATCGTTTTCATGAGGTCACGGTTCTTTTTTTCGTCCGGCTTTCATCACCGCATCGAACGGCGGGGCCTCATGCTCGCCCACATTCTCAAACCCCGTGGCGCTGCGCCCGTTCACGAATCTGATGCGCTCCCCCACGCCGGGTCCGAACCCCAGGCGCTCGATTTTCAAGACCTCGACCTGGTCCTCCGCGCGGATCCCCGTGCCCGCCCCGTAGATGGCGCAGTCTTTGATGACCACGTGCGCGCCGCCCCGTCCGCCCGGGCCGCGCACCCGCAACGCGATCTCGTTCTCGTTGAAGACGCAGTTGCTCACCTCCGCATCCACGTTCTCCTTGAGATTCAGCGCCGCGGCGTTGTCGATCTGCGCCGGCTGCTTCCATCCGTGCACGTAACAATTCCGGATGATCAGCCGGCATCTCGGCCCAGGGTGCGGCACTTTCGTATCGATCGCGTTTTCGCCCGGACGCTGCCCGGCCTTGAAGCCGGCGGCGTCGGCCGGCAGCGGCCCGGTCCAGAGGGTGCAGTTCTCGATCGTGGCGGTGCCGGACGACTGCCGATCGGGGTCGAACTGGATGCAGTCCCCCGAGTTGTGCGAAATCTCGCAGTTGCGAATGATCGTGTCGCCCCAGCGTCCGGAGATGCCATGCGCGTCCGTCTGCTCCTGGAAAGTGCCGCCGAGCATGTGATGAATGCGGCAGTTCTCGATCACTACGTTCTTTCCGAAAACGCCGATGCCATTCCCGCTGCCATGGCGAATCTCGCAATTCCGCACCGTCACGTTATCCGCCGTGATCTTCACCAGGTTCCCGCTCGCTCCCCCGCCATCCACGATCAGGTTTTCGTAAACACCCGGGCTAGTGATTTGCAGCCGGGGCACGGTCTTACTCTCCGGTGGCGCCCCCACTCTCCCCTGCACCCCTACCGGCGTCTGCGCCTGGAGTGTGCTGGCAAGAAGCGGGAGCGCGAAAGCGAGAAAACGTTTCATGGCCGATCGGGGAGAATAAAACGCCGCGGGCTCCTTTGGCGATCATCGTATTACGGCCTCCACATTGCTTTCCCAATGAGCGCGCAGCCTGAAATCCTGATTGCCGCTCCCCTCCCTCCCCGCCGCGAAACTGCCGCACATAACAATCCCTCCCCGTGCGGGATTCCTATTTGAGTGTAAATTCCCCGTCCCGTGCGCCCTCGTTCCCCCATCTTCCTTTCGCTCCTGCTGCTGGCCCGCGCCGCGGCCGTGGAATCGCCCGTGCCCTCGAAGCCCGAGTTCAACCGCGACATCCGCCCCATCTTCTCGGACAACTGCTTCGCCTGCCACGGCGCCGACGCGAAGAAGCGCGAGGCGGACTTGCGGCTCGATCTGCCGGAAAGCGCCTTCGCGCAAAGGGACGGCGTCACCTCGCTCGTGCCGGGCGATCTCGCGAAGAGCGAAGTCTGGCAGCGCATCGTGGCCACCGATGTGGACGACCTGATGCCGCCGCCGAAATCGCACAAGAAGCTCACGTCCGCGCAGAAAGAAACCATCAAGCGTTGGATCGAGCAGGGCGCGCACTACCAGAAGCACTGGGCTTTCGAGGCCCCTGCCCCGCGTGCAGTTCCCGCGACGGCGGGCGCGGCTAATCCGATCGACGCCTTTCTCGAGCAACGCCTCGCCGTCGAGGGCCTGCGCATGAGCCCGGAGGCCGACCGGCCCAGGCTGATCCGGCGCGCGGCCTTCGCGCTCACCGGGCTGCCGCCCACGCTCGCGGAGGTCGATACCTTTGCGGCCGACACGTCGCCGCAAGCCTACGAAGCCATGGTCGACCGCTACCTCCGCTCGCCGCGCTTCGGCGAGGAGATGGCGCGCCACTGGCTCGATGTGGCCCGCTACGCCGACACGCATGGGCTGCACCTCGATAATGAGCGCGCGATGTGGCCCTACCGCGACTGGGTCGTGAAGGCCTTCAACGACAACCTGCCGTTCGACCAATTCACCGTCTGGCAGATCGCCGGCGATCAGCTTCCCAACGCCACGCCCGAGCAGATCACCGCGACCGGCTTCAACCGCTGCAACGTGACGCAAAGCGAAGGCGGCGCGATCGAGGAGGAATTTCTCTACCGCTACGCGGTGGACCGCACGAGCACACTTTTCACCACCTGGATGGGGCTCACCGGCGGCTGCGCGGTTTGCCACGATCACAAGTATGATCCGCTGACCGCGCGCGACTTCTACTCGATGTACGCGTTCTTCTACAGCAACGCCGATCCGGGCATGGATAAGAACATCGCGCTCACGGAGCCGGTGCAGAAGCTGCCGCGCGGCGGCCAGCAGGAAGCGCTGGAATCCGCGGCCAAGGCCGAGCAAGCCGCGCTCAAGGAACTCGACGCCTCGAGCCTCACCTATACGGAGCCCGCTCCGCGATCCCCCTGCCCAGCCACGCACCGTGGTGATCTTCGACGACACCTTCCCTCTCGGCGCCGATGTGCGCAGTACGTCGCGCAATCCTTCCGACGTGGGAAATCGAACCCGATTACGGCACGGTCTCCGGCCCGCGTGTGCTCCGGCAGGAAGGCGGCAAATTCTTCGAGGACGTGATCACCTTCCGCAGCAAGCCGGTGGTCTTGCCGGAGAAAGCCCGCCTCGAAGTCTGGGTGCGTCTCGACCCGCAGAGCCCGCCCAGCACCCTCTCGATCGTGGTGGATGGGAAAAGCATTGTCGTGGGGCGAAGAGGAGGCGCTGCAATCCGCCAAATCGCGCCCGGTTTCCGAATCGATCAATCTCGGCGCGCTGCCGAAGCCGGGCGTCTGGACGAAGCTCAGCTTCGATCCCGCGGCCGTCGGACTGGCGGCCGGCACCGCCCTCAAAACGCTGGCGGTGCAACAGGTCGGCGGCATCGTCGCCTGGGATTATTGCACGCTGAGCGGCGAAGCCCGCCCCGCTACCGATCCGCTCGCCTCTTTCCAGCTCTGGTGGAAAGCCGCCGGAAAAGCGAGCTCACCGGAAGTGCCGCCGGCGCTCGCCAAGGCGCTCTCCGTCGGGCCCGATAAAGTGCCGGATCCCGCGCAGCAAAAAGCGTTGCTGGATTTTTACCTCACGCGCATCGCTCATCCCGTGAGCGACGAGATCGCGCACCGGCGCGCCGTGTGGGAAGATGCCAAGGCCAGGCGCGCCGCCGCTCGAGGAAGCGATCCCCGCGACGCTCGTTTTCCGCGATCTGGACAAGCCGCGCGAAGCGTTCGTCATGATCCGCGGCCAGTACGACAAGCCCGGCGAAAAGGTCGCGCCCGCCACGCCCGCCGTTCCTGCCGCCGCTGAAGCAGAGCGACCCCGAGCCGCGGCCCACGCGCCTCGATCTCGCGCACTGGCTCGTCGCGCCGGAGCATCCGCTCACCGCGCGCGTGACGGTGAACCGCTTCTGGCAGCAGTTCTTCGGCATCGGGCTGGTGAAGACCAGCCACGACTTCGGCTCCCAAGGCGAGCCGCCGAGCCATCCCGAGTTGCTCGACTGGCTCGCCGTCGATTTCCGCGAGCAGCGGCTGGGACGTGAAAGCGCTCGTGCGCCTGATGGTGACCAGCCGCGCCTTCCGGCAGCAGTCGCGCCTCACGCCGCGAGCTGCGCGAGCGCGATCCCGAGAACCGCCTGCTCGCCCGCGGCCCGCGCTTCCGGCTCGACGCCGAGCAAATCCGCGACAACGCGCTCTTCGTCAGCGGCCTGATCGATCTCGACGATGGGCGGGCGCGGCGTGCGCACCTATCAGCCGCCGAACATCTGGGAGCCGGTCGGCTTCAGCGACAGCAACACGCGCTACTACATGCAGGACACGGCCCGGCGCTCTACCGCCGCAGCCTCTACACCTTCCTCAAACGCACCGCGCCCCCGCCCTTCATGAGCAACTTCGACGCGCCCGACCGCGAGCAATCCTGCACCCGCCGCGAGCGCAGCAACACGCCGCTGCAGGCGCTGCAGCTCATGAACGACGTGCAGCACTTCGAAGCCGCCCGCGCGCTCGCCGAGCGCATCCTCGCGGAGTGCGCGACGCGGCGATGAGCAACGCCTGGCGTGGCTCTTCCGCACCGTCCTCGCCCGCGCCCCCGAGCCGAAGGAGAGCGCCATGCTGCACACCGCGCTCGCACGCCAGCGCCAGCTTTTCGCGGCCGATCCAAGCGCCGCCGCCAAGGCGATCAAAGTCGGCGAATCGAAGCCACGCGCGCGCTCGCGCCCGCGCCGGAAATCGCCGCCTGGACGCTCGTGGCCAATCTCATCCTGAACCTCGACGAAACGCTCAATCGAAACTGAAGGCGCCGTCATTCATTCCCATGAACCCTCTCCTCGAATATCGATCTCCTCCAAACCCGCCGCCAGTTCTTCGGCAACACCGGCCTGCGCCTCGGCGGCCTCGGCGCTGGCGTACCTGCTCGGACGCGCAGGCCGCTCGCCGCGCCGCCGCGCCGGCGTGCATCCGCGCGCTCGCCGGCCTTCCCGCATTTCGCCGCCGAAGGCGAAAGCCGTCATCTACCTGCACATGAACGGCGGCCCGTCGCAGCTCGATACCTGGGACTACAAGCCGGAGCTCCAGGAGTACTTCGACAAGGACCTGCCGCCGAGCGTGCAGGGCGACCAGCGCATCACCGACGATGACCAGCGGCCAGGCGCGTTTTCCCGTCGCGCCGTCGCATGTTCAAGTTCGCGCAGCACGGCCAGTGCGGCCGCTGGGTCAGCGAGCTGCTGCCGCACACCGCGCAAATCGTCGACGACATCGCGCTCATCAAGACCGTCCACACCAACGCGATCAATCACGACCCGGCCTGCACGTTCGTCATGACCGGCAGCGAAGTGCCCGGCAAGGCCAGCATCGGCTCGTGGCTCACCTACGGCCTCGGCAGCGAGAGCAACGACCTGCCCGCCTTCGTCGTGCTCACGCCGAATTGGTCCCCGAAGAGCGCAACGGCCAGGCGCTCTTCACCCGCATGTGGAGCAGCGGCTTCCTGCCCGAGCAAATACAGCGGCGTCGCGCTGCGCGGCGTCGGCGATCCGGTGCTCTACCTGCAGAATCCCGACGGCGTCGCCGCGCGCCGACCGCCGCGCGATGCTCGACGCGCTGGCGCAAGCTCAACCAGCGCAGCTTCGACAAGCTCGGCGATCCGGAAATCCAGACGCGCATCGCGCCAATACGAGATGGCCTTCCGCATGCAGACGAGCGTGCCGGAGCTCGTCGACCTCTCCAGCGAAAACGCCGGCCACGCTCGACATGTACGGCCCCGACGTGCAGAAGCCCGGCACCTTCGCCGCGAGCGCCCTGCTCGCGCGCCGCCTCGTCGAGCGCGGCGTGCGCGTCGTGCAGATCCTGCACCGCGGCTGGGACCAGCACAGCAATCTGCCCGCGCGACCTGCGCACTCAATGCAAAGACACCGACCAGGCCGATCGGCGGCGCTGGTCACGGACCTCAAACAGCGCGGCCTGCTCGACGACACGCTCGTCGTCTGGGGCGGCGAATTCGGCCGCACCGTCTATTCCCAGGGCAAGCTGACCAAGACCGATTACGGCCGCGACCATCACCCGCGCAACTTCTGCATGTGGATGGCCGGCGGCGGCATCAAGGGCGGCATCGACGCTACGGCGAGACCGACGACTTCAGCTACAACGTCGTCGCCGATCCCGTCCACCTGAACGACCTCAACGCCACGATCCTCCACTGCCTGCGGCATCGACCACGCGCGCTTCACCTACAAGTTCCAGGGCCTCGACCAGCGCCTCACCGGCGTGGAAAAAGCGACCGTCTTGAAACGCCTCCTCGCGTGACCGCGCTCGCCGCCCGCCTGGGCCGCATCGGCCTCGGCTGCGTCACCTTCGGCCGCGAGATCGACGAAGCCGCCTCCCGCGCGCTCATGGATCACGCCTTCGCGCGCGGCGTGCGTTTCTTCGACACCGCTGCGGCTTACTCGGATGGCGCCTCGGAAAAGATCGTCGGCGCCTGGCTCGCCGCGCACCGTCCAGAGTCGGAGCAAGTGCTGGTCGCCACCAAGCTCCAGCCGCCCTTCACCCGCGCGGCGATCGCCGCTTCCGTCGCCGCGAGCCGCGCCCGCCTCGGCCTCGCCGCCCTCCCGCTCCTCTTCCTGCATCGCTGGGACGCCACCGCCGAAACCGCCGAAGCCCTCCGCGCGTTCGATCAGCTCGTGCTTTCCGGCAAAGTCCAAGCGCTCGGCATCAGCAACGTCACCGCCGCGCAACTCGCCCGCTTGCTCAAAATGCAAGCCCAGCTTGGCCTCGCACGTTTCCAGGCCGTGCAAAACAATCACAACGTCGCCGTCCGCGAGGTGGACGATGCGCTGGTGGAAATCTGCGCGCGCCACGGCCTCGCGATCGTCACCTACAGCCCATTGGGCGCGGGCTTCCTCACCGGCAAGCACCGTGACGGCCCGGCGGCCGGCACCCGCTTCACCCTCGTCCCCGGCCATCAGCCGATCTATTTCACCGAGACCGCCGCCCGCCGCTTTGCCCAGCTCGAGACGCTCGCCGCGCGCGCTGGCTGCACCCCCGCCCACCTCGCCCTCGCCTGGGCGCTGCACCAACCGCACACCGCCTGCACCCTCATCGGCGGCCGCACCCCCGCCCATCTCGACCAAGCCTTCGACGCGCTCGGTTTCGACAATACGGAAATCCTCGCCTTGCTGAGCGCGAGCCAAGCAAGGTCGCCGAGCTGAAAGGGCTGGTCCGAGACACGCTCGTCCGGTATATTTCGGCCATGAGTTTCGCTGAGCTTAAAGATGAGGTGCCGCGGCTTTCGGACGCGCAACTCGAGGAGCTTGCCGCGTGCGTTCGTCTCGCTCGCATCAAGCGCGACCCCGCCTGGCTGGAGCGCGCGGAGCGCATCAATGCCGAGATGGATCGTGGCCGTGCCTATGGCGAGGAGGATCTGTTGCGCCTCCATACGACCCTCTTGCAGGAAGGTCGGTGAAGCCTCGCTGGTCTGTCTCTGGGGATGTTCTTGCCGCCTTCCATCGAAGCGGGGCGAGAGAGCGTCAACAGTTGCTGGATCTCTTCAATCGGATTGCCGAATTTCCGGCAAACTCCGCCGATTATTACGATCGAGGTCCCACCGGGCGCACGTATTCAGTGGCGCAAATCAAGAACTGGATTGTGACCTATTGGGTCGATCCCGACGGCAACGAAGTGCGAATCGTTCAACTGGAGTTCGTCATCTAGAACGCGGCATGGGACGCCCCGACTCGCGACCCATCAGTGAATTGTAAGCCCAGCTCCTGTTCAGATGTGCTTTCGTCGCGGCCACCTCGCGGCTTAGCATTTCGCCATGCTCCTCCCCGTGCTTTCCAGGGCGCTCGCGCTCCTCGGGCTCGCCGGCGGCTTCGCCATTGCGCAGCCGGCCCCGGCCAGGCCGAACATCCTCTTCATTTACACCGACGATCACTCGCCCAAAACTCTCCGGTGTTATCCGGAATCGTGGCCGTGGGTGAAGACGCCCCAGATCGATGAGCTAGCCCGGAACGGCGTGCGGTTTCGCGCGGCCTATCTGGGCTCCTGGTGCATGCCGTCGCGGGCCACGATGCTCACTGGCCGGCACCCGCACGGGATCGAATCGATGTCCATGGCGGGCGTCTACCCCGGCAGCACCTACGATCCGCAAAAGTGCCCTTTCCTTCCCGCGCAGATGCGGCGGCAAGGCTACCACACCGCGCAGATCGGCAAGTGGCACACCGGCACCGACGCCGGCTGGGGGCGCGACTGGGATCGTCAAATCGTCTGGAACCGTCCGCTGCACCCGGAGAACGCCGGCGCCTACTACCAAACGCAAATCCTGGCCTTCGATGGCCGGGAGCAGGAGACCGCCGGCTATCCCGCCGATAACTATACGGAATGGGCTTGCCAATACATTCGCGGGGAGAAGCGCGAAAAATCCAAGCCGTGGTTCCTCTGGCTCTGCTACGGCAACGTGCACGGCCCCTCGACTCCGCCCGCGCGCCACAAAGGCGCCTACCAGGATGCGCCCCTTTCCGCGCCCGCCGACATCTTTCCGCCCCGCCCCGCCAAGCCGCCCTACCTCGACAAAATGCAGGCTTGGAGGCCGGGCGCGGATGGTCACCCGGTCGCCGGCAAAGGCGGGGAGGCGTTCGGCGAAGCGAAAGGCCACAAGCGCTGGGACGAATGGGTGCGCCAGGTCAATGAATGCGTCCCGTCGATCGATGAAGGAGTGGGCAAACTGCTCGCCACGCTCCGCGAAACTGGCCAGCTCGAAAACACGCTCATCATCTTCACCGCGGACCAGGGTTTCGCCATGGGCGAGCACGGCTTTCGCACGAAGCTGGCCCCGTACGATGCCACCTATCGCTCACCGCTCATCATCAGCATGCCGGCCAGATTCCCTCGCGGTGCGTTTTGCGAGCAGCCGGTCTCCGGGCCGGATTTGGTCGAGACGATCCTGGCCATCGGCGGCTTCGAGGTCCCATGGAAAACGCACGGCCGCGACCTGACTCCGCTGCTCCTCGACGCCAAAGCGCCTTGGCCCCATCCCTGCCTCTACGAGCACATGGGCAACCAGTACGGCGCCGAGGCCACGCAGACCATCCTCACCGGCGCGGCGCAAAAGAATTACCAGGGCGTGCCGCTCTACACCGCCGTCGTTCGCGATGGCTTCAAGCTCATCGCCTACCTCGACCGCGTCTCCGGTGAGGAGCTCTACCACCTGGAGTCCGATCCGGAGGAACTGAAGAACCTCATCCACGATCCCGCGCACCGCGAGTGCGCCGGCCGCCTCCGGGCCGCGTTGCGCGCGGAGCTCCAGCGCACGGAAGCGGGCTTCGTCTCCTATCTTGAGGAGCGATGAATCGCAGAGGGGCAAATGGCGCATCACGTCAGTGCGAAACTTCGCGGCGCTGCTCCTGGCCGCATGAGCTTTGGGCTATTCTTTTGGCCCGCCGCCCAAGCTCGCCAGCGCGACTATTCTCCTTGAATAAGTTCAGCGTCCGCTATGACATCCGGGATGTGTAAGCACGGGTTCGAGCGCTTCGATTCGTTCCGGAATCGGCGCCGAGGAGCCACCGCCCATATCGCCCTTTCTCTCCTCGCCATGCCACTGGAAATCCGTGAAGTGATCATCAAAGCCCGAATCGAGACCATCACCCATGAGGCCGCGTCATTGTCCGCGGAGGCGATTCGTGAATTGAAGGAACAGGTGGTGCAGGAAGCGATGGAAAGGCTGCACCAATTGCTTGCGGAAAAGTCTGAACGTTAATTAACCCCGGATGCCCGCTCCTTCCCTCAGTCTCGCAGAGAAGGATTTGGTAACTATCGCCGTGATCGTCGATGGGAACGATATTTCGGACAGCTACGAAATTATGTCCGTTCACGTCTCGAAGGCGGCCAATCGCATCCCTTCGGCCCGGCTGGTTGTTCGCCTTGGCGGCGCGAGCGAAGGTTTCACCGCCAGCGAGGCCGGCGACTTTTCGCCCGGGAGGAAAATCGTGCTCAAGGCCGGCTATGCTTCGGAGACGTCATCGATCTTCGAGGGGATTATCGTGAAGCATGGCATCCGGAATCGCGGCAATTCATCACAGTTGATCCTCGAGTGCCGCGACGCCGCGTTCCAGATGACGGTCGGGCGCAAAAGCGCCTACTATACCAATCTTGCCGACACCGAGATCATCACGCAAATCGTCGCGGCCCACGGCTTTACCCCCGAGGTCGCCGCGATTTCGCCGGCATGGCCCGGCGTCACCCAGTTCAATTGCACCGACTGGGATTTCATCACCATCCGGGCGCAGATCAACGGTTGGCCCATCCTGGCCGAGGCCGGCAAGCTCACCATCAAAGCACCCGATCTGCGCCAGGTGGCGGCGCTCTCGGTCACTTACGGAATCGATGTCCTGGATTTCCAGATGGAACTGGACGCGCGCACTCAGTTCTCGACCGTGGAATGCGCATCGTGGGATGCCGAAACGCAAGCGATGATCACCGCCGATGCGGAGCCCGGCGACATCAATGCGCTCGGCCAGGATACGAGCACTACGCTCGCGCGAGTCATCGGGGCGGGCACGGTCCGTCTCGCCACGAGTGGCTCCGTCGCGGCGGATTCCCTTCAGAATTGGGCCCGGGCGGCGATGCTCAAGGCGGAACTCTCCAAAGTCTCCGGGAAAATCAAATTCCAAGGCTCCGCGGCCATTTTGCCGGGTCAGCTCATCGAGGTGAACGGCTTCGGCACACGCTTCGACGGAACGGGATACGTGGGCGGGGTGACGCATTCCATCGAAGACGGAAATTGGACCACGGAAGTTTCCCTGGGGCTCGAGCCAGAGTGGTTTGCCAGCAAGCCGGGGATCGCCGCCGATCCTGCCGCGGGGCTGCTGCCGGGCGTGCGCGGCTTGCAGACGGGATTGGTGAAGCAAATCGCTGGCGATCCCGAAGGCGCATTCCGCGTGCTGGTGACCGTGCCGATGGTGAACCCCGCGGGTGATGGGATCTGGGCGCGACTGGCCACCTTTTACGCGAGCGCGAATGCCGGGATTTTCTTCTATCCGGAAATCGGCGATGAGGTGATCCTCGGTTTCCTCAACGAGGACCCGCGCGATCCGATCATCCTCGGCAGCGTGTATAGCCAAACCAGGAGCGCCGCCACGGCACCCGACCAGGACAACGCCACCAAGGCCATCGTGACGCTGGGCCAACTCAAGATTGTCTTCGACGACAAGAACAAGATCTGCACGATTGAGACGCCAGCGTCGAATCAGTTGGTGTTGAGCGACAAGGACCGATCGATTGCGATCACGGATCAAAATGGAAACTCGATTGTCTTATCCCCCGCGGGGATCACGATCAAGAGCACTGCGGACCTTGCGCTGACGGCGTCGCAGAATGCGTCGGTGCAAGCGCAAGCGGGTATGCTGGCGGCGAAGGGGGAGAACGGCGTGACCGTCTCCGGCCTGACGGTCGCCCTCGACGCGGAGACTCAACTAACAGCTCATGGGGCAGCGACCGCCGCGTTGACCTCGAACGGCGAGACCACCGTCAGGGGCGCGATGGTGATGATTAACTAACCGGCCTCGGCGCAGTCGCATCGCCGCGTTCAAACCCATTCCACGTACAGCGGCTCCGGCATCCATGCGGCCTTGATTACCGCAAAGGTCCAGGGCAGGTGGACCAGCAGCACGTCGTAACCTCGGGTTTGGACCGTCAGGCGCCACGAGCTTTCGTTGCGCTCCAATTTGCCCTCGCGCCAGAGGAAAGAGTTGCGGAACCCTTCCAGCGAAAGGTTGGCTGCGCGGGGCCAGTTTTGCCGCACGCTCTCCAGCAGGCTCTCCACATTTCGTTTCTCGCTCTCCCGCGGCTGGAACCCGCTGGGCACCAGCGTCTCCGGCGGCAGCCCGCAAAGGACCCGATTCAGGATCAGGGTGTGCTCGCCCGCCTTTACTTCGCCGCCCAGGAGGAGTCGCAGGAGCGAGGCGCCTCGCTCGGCGGCGGCGGCCTCGCGGAAGTGGTCTCCCACGAGGAGATCGTTGGCCCTGTGGAATTGTGGAAAGAACGGCGCGAGCATCACCAGGCCAGCGTTGTCGATAAACCAGGGACCCTCATCTCCCGGCCATGCTTCGAGCATTGAAGACGAGCTGGAAGCTATCTCGGTTCCTCCACTCGCCTCGTGATCCGCCGGCGCCGGGGGATTTTGCTCGAGGCAGGAAGTCAGCGCGTTCCAGAGCGCTGGCCGGTATTTAGCGAGGAAGTCTTCCTCCAAGTGGTCCAAAGAGAGCGTGCCCAAATCCAAGTCCAGCCGAGCGATGCGCACATGGCGCTCCGGATCGGCGACGCGCGAAAAAATTTCATCGGTCTCCCGGAGCAAGGCACCCCGCGCAAGTCCACTAAGCGTTTCCTGCACCGAATGGACGAGGCCCCGTTCCCGCAAGGTCACGTCGAAGACCTGCGACTGGATGACGTGTTGCTGATTGGCCGACATTTCTCGTGGGGCCTAGACTCAGCCGCCGATCATCACCGTCGGCGCGCCCAGCATAATGGCGCCGCCGTGCGCGGTGGTATCGCCCAGCCGCGCCGCCGGCACACCGCCGACCATCACGGTCGCAGAACCCATCACAATCGAATCCGGCGGCCCCACGCAGACCGCCATATCCCCCACCCGCGCCGCCGGCAGGCCCGCGATCAAAACGGTCGGACACCCTGGTCCCAAGATCGGCCCGCCCACGTGCGGAATCGGCGGCACCCCCGGCGTGAGCATGGGACACTGATGAAAGTCGGTGAGTCTCGCGGCCAGGGGCATTGGTTTCCTGGGACGCAGCCTAGCGCCCGCGGCTTCCGGGGCAAGGCTAGCCTCCGCTCATTCAGTTTGGCCGTGCCGACAAGCCGGCCGGCCGTGCCGCTTTCGAGCTGGTGCGCGCTGCTCAATCAGTTTCCAATCTCCAGGTCGTCCTTGTCCCCCATGAAACTGCTCCTCACGGGCTTGGTGCTGCTCGCCTTGAGCTGCGGCTCTGTTTGGGCCGAGCAAAGCGTGGGCGTTCGAGTTGAGCGCTTTAACGCGGCCGGCGCGCGCGCCACGCCGGCCTTTCCCGGCGCGGAGGGGGCGGGAAAATGGGCGCGCGGCGGACGGAGCGGGCGGGTGATCTCCGTCACGAACCTGGACGACTCCGGGCCCGGCAGCCTGCGTGCCGCGCTGGAGGCGCGCGAGCCGCGCACGACCGTGTTTCGTGTTTCGGGGACGATCGAGCTGGCGAAGCCGCTGCGCATCCTCCATCCGTTCATCACGGTCGCCGGCCAGACCGCGCCGGGCGATGGCATCTGCCTGAAGGGCCACGAGCTGCAGATCGGCGGCACGCACGATGTCATCGTCCGCCATCTGCGCTGCCGGCCAGGCGACAAGAACTCGCAAGCCGGCGAGGTGGACGCGATCAGCCTGTGGGATGCACGGGACGTGATCATCGACCATTGCTCCGCGACGTGGAGCACGGATGAGTGCCTCTCGGTGACGCGCGATTCCGACCGGGTCACGGTGCAGCACTGCCTGATCGCGGAGGCGCTCACCGAGCATTCCTATGGCTCGATCATTGCCTCGTACCGGGGCGCCATTTCTTTCCTGCACAATCTTTACGCCAGCAATCGCTCGCGCAATCCGCGTCCCGGCGGCTACCAAACTTTGCCGGAACCGGGGCGGGCGAGCGACCCTGGGCCGCGCATCGATTTCCGCCACAACGTGATTTTCAACTGGGGCTCGGGCGCGGGCTACACCGGCGCGGGCAATCTCGAGCAAGCCGAGCGCATCGCGATGAATTACGCCGGCAATTACCTGAAGCCTGGCGCGGACACGCCCGCGGGGTATCGCGGCAAAGCGTTCACCATCTACAAGGGCGCGACGGCGGAGCTGTTTCTCGAGGGCAATCAGATCGAAGCTTCGCCGCCACCGCCCGCCGCGGCGCAGGCGGATTTGCTCGCGGTGTATCCCGGCAGCACGCTCATCCTGCGCGACGCGCCGCTCGATTTCGATCCGCCCGCCGAGAAGCTCACGGCCGCCACGGCGTATGCGCGGGTGCTGGAAAACGCCGGGGCGGTGAAGCCGAGCCGCGATCCGGTGGACGCGCGGATCGTCGCCGGGATCCGCGACGGCACCGGCCGCCGGCGGCTCACCATTGAGGCGGACGCCTGGCCAGCGTTGCGCAGCGCAGAGCCCGAATCGGACCGGGACGGAGATGGCCTCCCCGATGCATGGGAACGCGCGCACGGCTTGAACGACGCCGATCCTGCCGATGCCGCGCGCGTGGCCGGTCCGGAAGGCTGGACCCATTTGGAGCTCTGGCTCAATAGCTTGTGAGCCGCCAATTTCCACACCCATGAAGACCGACGATCCAAAGACGAAGACGTCGGCGCCACTCGTCTTCTGCAACGGCACGGCGATCCTGCCGGATCGCTTGCTGCCCAGACGCCGTCGTCGTTTGCCGAAACGGCAGGATCGAGGCGGTCGGCGACGCTCACAAGATTCGCGTGCCTCGTGAGGCCGAGCTCGATCGATGCGCGCGGCGGCTACATTTCGCCGGGTTTCGTCGAGATGCACGTGCATGGCGGCGACGGCGCGGATTTCATGGATGGCACGCGCCGAGGCGGTGCGCATCGGCGGTGCGCGCCCACACCCGGCACGGCACGACTTCGATCTTCCCGACGACGACCACCGGCTCGCCGGCGCAGCTCGACGCGATGCTGAACGCATGCGCGGCCGTGCAGCGCGAATGGAAACTCGAGGACGGCGCGCGGCGTGAGGGGCGTGCATTTCTACGGGCCGTATTTTGCGGAGGACAAACTCGGCGCGCACGCGCCGCGGGCCGGCGCGATCCGGTGGTGGCGGAGTATCGCGGCTATTTCCGGCGCGGGATCATCAAGATCGCCACGTGCGCGGCGGAGCTGCCCGGGGCGGAGGCCTACTATCGCGCGGCGTCGAAGAGCGGCTGCCTCGTGACGTGCGGGCACTCGAACGCGAGCTGGACGGAGATGGACGCGCGCGTACCGCGCCGGCATGCGGCACGTGGATCATTTCTGGTGCGCGATGAGCTCGGTGCCCGGCATGCGCGAGCGCCTGGGCACGCCGATGCAGGGCAGCATGGCGGAGTTCGTTTTGATGCACCCCGAAATGAGCACGGAGGTCATCGCCGACGGCCATCATCTCGCGCCGGAGCTGCTCCGCTTCGCGCTCCGGATGAAGGGCCCGCAGCGCCTCTGCCTGGTGACCGATGCGAACCGCGCGCTCGACATGCCGCCGGGCGAATACCGCATCGGCCCGGCGCAGAAAGGGTGCCTGTTTTATGAGCGACGGCGGCGTCGGCCGGATGCCCGGCACCGGCACGCTGGCCAGCTCCATCATGGGCATGGACCACATGGTGCGCACGATGGCCCGCGCCACCAAGGCCCCGCTGCCGGACGTCATCCGCATGGCCACGCTCACCCCGGCCGAGCGCGCCGGCGTGGCGACCGAAGTCGGAAGCCTCGACAAAGGCAAATGCGCCGACGTGCTCGTGCTCGACCAAAGACTGGCCGTGAAAAGGGTGTTCATCGGCGGCGAGGAATTCCGCCGCGACGCGCCCGCCGCAGGATCCTGATCACCCCGCCGAGCCTCCCATGTCCCGCCTCCTCTTCCTTCCGCTGCTTTTCTCCACCGGCCTGGCCCTCGCGCAAGAGCCGGCTCAGCCGGAAGAGTTCCGGCGCGCGGGCATCGTCGAGGCATGGGAAGCCTACTCCGGCCAGCTCACCTTCGGCCGCGGCCAGACGCTCGCCTTGGTGGACGACGGCTGCAAACTCTCCATGCCGGAGTGGACGGCCAAGATCGATGGCGTCCCCAAAGTCCTCGTGACGCACGACGCGGTCGATGGCGACTCCGACCCGAAGCACGAAGGGCGCGGTTACCACGGCTCGACCATCGGCATTCCTTCCTCGGTCAACTACGGCGGCAAGTGGGGCGTGGCCTACAACAATCAACTCGCCGTGATCCGCGGCCTCGAGTGTTGCCACTGCAAAATCGCCGACAGCGCGCCGCTCGCCGCCGCCCTTCAGTGGATCGTGGAAAATCACGTGCAATACCGCATCACCACGGTGAATCTCGCCCCGGTCGATGATCAGGCGCACGCCGAGCCAGTCCCCACGGAGATCGACGCCAAGCTCGCCGAGCTGCGCCGCCTCGGCATCTGGGTGAGCGCCCCCGCGGGCAATCACAACTTCACCAACGGCATCTCGTGGCCGGCCTCGCAGCCAAACTGTTTCGCCATCGGCGCCGTGAAGGTGGGGAAAGACGAAATCTATCTCGATCGCCACGCCAAGATCGACCTCGTCGTGCCCGCCCGCGCCACCAGCTCCTCGAATGCGATCCTCTGCGGCGCGGCGATGCTCTTGCGCGAGGCGATCGAAAAAGGCCGCTACGATTGGCGCGCCGATGGCCCCACGCTGCCCGAGGCCATGATGGCGATCTTCCAAAAGACCGGCCCGCCGGTGGAAGATCCCGCCACCCAGCACGCCTTTCGCCGGCTCAACCTGCGCGCCGCACTGGAGCATGTCTTCCCGCGTGCGAAGTAACACCAAATGAAGACCCGCACACTTACGAACCATGTATAAGACCAAAGCCTTCTCTGCCGGCAGCGCGACCTCGCCGCTGGCTTCCACCAGCATCCCGCGGCGCGATGCCACGGAGCGCGACGTGCAGGTCGAGATCCTCTTCTGCGGGGTCTGCCACTCGGACCTCCACTACGCGCGCGACGAATGGCACGAGGTGATGCCGACCGTCTATCCGTGCGTGCCGGGGCATGAGATCGTGGGCCGCGTCGCGAGGGTCGGGTCGGCGGTGAGCAGGTTTAAAGAGGGTGACCTGGTCGGCGTCGGCTGTTTGGTGGATTCGGATCATACCTGCCCGAATTGCCGCAGCGGGCTCGAGCAGTTCTGCGCGAACCAGGTTCTCACCTACGGCTCGCCCGACAAGCACGGGACGGCGCCGGTCACCTACGGCGGGTATTCGGATAGCATCGTGGTCGACGAGCGGTTCGTCCTGCGCATCCCGCCGAATCTCGATCCGGCCGGCGCGGCGCCGCTGCTTTGCGCGGGCATCACCACCTACTCGCCGATGCGTCATTGGAAGGTCGGCAAAGGAAAGAAGGTCGGGGTGGTGGGCCTCGGCGGGCTCGGCCACATGGGCGTGAAGTGGGCGCACGCCTTCGGGGCGCACACCGTGGTCTTCACCACTTCCCCGAACAAAACCGAGGACGCACTCCGGCTCGGCGCCGATGAGGTGGTCGTCTCGAAGCACGCCGACGAAATGAAGAAGCACGCGGGCAGCTTCGACTTCATCCTCGATTGCGTGGCGGCGAATCACGACATCAACGCGTACATCAATCTGCTCGCCCGCGATGGCAATATCACCATGGTGGGCGCACCGGAAAAGCCGCTGTCGGTGGGAGTGTTCGGCCTAATCCTTGGCCGCCGCAGTTTCTCCGGCTCGCCGATCGGCGGCCTTCCCGAGACCCAAGAGATGCTCGACTTCGCCAGCGAGCACAACATCACCGCCGACGTGGAAGTGATCCCGATCCAGAAGATCAATGAAGCCTACGAGCGGATGGCGAAGTCCGATGTGAAGTACCGCTTCTCGATCGATATGGCGTCGCTAAAGGCAGGCGCTTGAGCGCGCGGCGCGGCCGGTCAGCGGGGCGGTGGACGGATCACATTGTTGGCCAGGTCGGTCTTGGCGCCTTGGTCAGTGATCTCGGCGGTAACGACGTTGCCGTGGACGACATTTCTCTCCGCGCCGGGCGCGATGGTGAGCGATCCGCCGGGGTGGCTGTTCCCGGACCAGATCCAGCCGCTGGCTTGGAGGATGTAGTTGCCGGGCTTCCGTAATTGATTGCCACGGACCATTACGTTATCCGCCTTCATCACGCCGGACGGCTCCGAGATCAGGTCGCCTTCGCAGATGTTGTCGGCAAAGATCACGTCGCGGATCGTGCTCATCGCCGGCGAGCGTTTGTCGAGTACGAGCACGTCGCCATCGAAGACGTTCCCCGTCAGCGTGATCGCTTCATAGGTGCAGCCGAGCGATTCCGGCCGCGTGATGAACTTCACCGTGCCCTTCTGCTGGGTCGTCTGATCGCGAAAGACATTTCCCGTCACCACCACGTGAGAGATCGTGGAGACGAGCGGCAGAGGCTCGGTGCGGAAGAGCAGGCAGGCGTTGGCCGCGTTCTTGGTGAAGGTGGGGACTGGCTCCACATGATTGCCGCTCACCCGGATGTGATTCGAGCCTTCGGTGATGTTGATGCCCGTGCGGGTGAAGTAGACCTCGTTGTCGCGGATCTGCACATTGCGGCTGCCGAAGATCACCTGCGGACCGTCAACGACATTGGTCATGTAGTTGTCCGCGATCAGGCCGCCGTTGCATTCGGCGAGCTCGACGGCCTTGTTGCCGCAGGTGTCGATGAAGTTGTGGCAGACTTGCCAGTTCTTGAATTGCGAGGCGAGCCGGTCCGGGTTCGTGTAATTGTTGGGCCCGGGCCCGGCCTTGCTGGCGGCCGCGGCTTCCGCAGGCGTGATGACGGTCTTGGCCTCATACATCGATCCGCCCGGCTTGGTGCAGCCCGCGGCTTGCTTGGCATCGTAGATCCAGCAATGGCGAATGCTCACATTGTCGCAGGAGAGCAGCAGCGATTCCGGCTCGTCGAGCCGCGCGTTCAGCCCCATGATCGACCCGCCGCCGATGGCCTTGTCGTGCCCCGTGTAGCGCAGTTGCTCGATGACGACATTGCTCGCGGGCGTTTTCCCCGTGCCGATGCGGAGCGGGAAATAACGTAGCGGGTTCGGCGGAGTTTTCGGATCGAGATAGAGATGCGTGGCGTGGCCCTGCCCGCGGAGCGTGACGCCGCTTTTGATCACGACGGTCTCATCGCCCGCGGTGCGCGAGAGTTTGAAGTCCCCGGCGCCAAGCAGGACCACCCCGCCGCCCGCCTCCGCCACGGCATCGATGGCGTCTTGCAGCAGGCGATCGGCAAAGACCGCCGGTCCCGGCGCCGAAACGAAGCGCTCGGCACGCTGGGGGCCATCCGGCGACTTGGGCGCCTGGGCCAAAGCGCCTCCCGCCAGCAGAAGTCCCAAGGCGCTGGAGACAAACACGCGCCGATTCATGGCGGTCCGGATGATTTTGAGAGAAGCGGAGAGCATAAGCGTCGGAGTCAGTTGGTATATCAGCCGCCAGATTGACCAGTGGCGAGCGTCTCCTCCCGACGTTGCCCGCTCTGCGCGTATTCCCTAAGGTACCTGGCCCGCCCCTCCCTCTTCTCCTCATGACCCGCTGGATGCTCATCGCGTTTGCCTTCCTCAGCTCGTTCGCCTGCGCCGCCGACTCGGGCCCGAATGTGCTCGTGATCCTCACGGACGACATGCGCTGGGACGCGCTCGCCGTGGTGCAGCGCGAGCGCGGGAAGGAAGCGCAGTTCCCGTGGTTTAAGACTCCAAATCTCGACCGGCTGGCGGCGGAAGGCGCGCGCTTTACGAACGTCTTCGTCACCACCTCGCTTTGCTCGCCGAGCCGGGCGTCGCTGGTGAGCGGCCAGTATGCCCACCGGCACAAGGTGCTGAACAATTTCACGGAGTATCCGCGCGATTTGCCCGGCTTTCCGCGCCGGCTGCAGGAGGCCGGCTACGAGACGGGATATATAGGAAAATGGCACATGGGCGAAGAGAATGACGAGCAGCGGCCCGGCTTCGACTTCTGGATGAGCCACAAGGGCCAGGGCAATTACTGGGATACGGAGTTCAACGTGAACGGCCGGCGCCAGGTCATCAAAGGCTACTACAGCTCGGTGGTCACCGACGCGGCGATCGATTGGCTGAAGCGGGAGCACCAGCGGCCGTGGATGCTCGTGCTCGGACACAAGGCGCCACACGGCGGGCCGATCGTGCCCGAGCCGAAGTACGAGCACGCCTTCGATGCGTTCCCAGTCGCGCCGCCGGCGAATGCCGAAAGTTATCGCGCGGCCCAGGGGAAGCCGGCGTGGCTGGAGCAATCGTTTCCCACCTGGCACGGCCTCGGCGGACCGCTCTATGGGCAAAAGGAGTATGGGCGCTTCGTCCGCGCGTACCTCGGTTGCATTGCTTCCATCGATGACAGCGTGGGGCGCATCTACGAAACCTTGCGCGCCGGCGGCCAGCTCGAGAACACGGTCCTCGTCTTCACCAGCGACAACGGCTTCGCGATCGGCGAGCACGGCCGCGTCGATAAACGCACGGCCTACGAGGAAAGCCTGCGCATTCCGCTCCTCGTCCGCTACCCGCCGCTGATTCGCGCGGGCGCGCTGGTGCGCGAGATGGTCCTCACCCTCGACCTTGCGCCGAGCCTGCTCGAGCTGTGCCGGGCCGCCCCGCTCACGGAGGCGGATGGCCGCTCGTGGAAGCCGCTGCTCGCGGGCGACGCCGCCGGCTGGCGTAGCGCTTTTTTCTACCAGTACAACTATGAGCCGCAGTTTCCCTATACGCCGAATGTGCGCGCCCTGCGCACGGCGGAGTGGAAATACATCCGCTATCCGCATGGCGACGGCGGCCCCGATCGCCACGGCGTCGAGCTCTACGATTTGTCCAGCGATCCGCTCGAGATGCGCAATCTCGCGGCCGACCCTCGCCACGCCGAGCGGGCCGGCGAGATGAGCATACAACTCGACGCGCTTATGCGAGCGCACCAAGCGCTCCCCGATCTGCTCCCGCTCGATGAGGGGATCAAAAACGTGCTGCCGAAATTCTAACGAGCGATGCGTCGAGCCCGTGAACTGGGAACCCGGGAGTAAAACGGCCCTGCCGGTGATCGGCCGCGGATTAAGGTGCGGGAGAGCGCGCTTTACGCAGGCACGGTCGAGTGCGCGAGCGACCTCAAGGAGGGGCGACGGCCTCGTCGCCCACGCTGCGACAAGCCGCACTGTGGCGTCGCATGGCACGGAGCGCGCACTGTGTAGCGACGGGTTCAGAGCCGTTGCCACGGCTTTGGGCGACGAGGCCGTCGCCCCTCCTTGGGGTCGCTCGTGATTGCGGCGCTCGGCGAGCTTTTGCGGCGAAGGTTTCCCGCAGCGGCTTTGATGAAAAGTCACTCGCCTTTCCACCAGGCGTCGAGCTGCGCGCGGAGCTGCGCGACGCGCTGGGGCTCCCGCGCGGCGAGGTCTTGTTTTTCGGAAGGATCGGCGGTGAGGCGGTAGAGCTCGGGCTGGCCGCCGGGCTCGTTTTGCGGCGCGGGGACGATGAGCTTCCAGTCGCCTTCGATGATCCATCGCCAGCGCAGGCTGGCCGCGGGGCGGGCGAGATCGATGGCGTTGTGGGTGAAGCACTCGCCGAAGAGGGTCGTGCGCGCGGCGAGGGCGCGATCGTCGGCGAGGTTCACGCCACGGAGGCCGGGCGCCTCGACTCCGGCCGCGGCGAAGATGGTGGGGGCGAGGTCGAGCGAGCTGGCGAGCGCCTCGCCGCGGCGTGGCGCGATCTTGTCGGGCCAGCGCGCGAGGATCGGCGTGCGCAGGCCGCCATCGTAGGGCGACTGCTTCGAGCGCGGGTCGAACTTTTTGCCGGACGCGGCGGGAATCCAGCCATTGTCGGCGACGTAAAGGACGAGCGTGTTCTCCGCGGCGCCCTGCGCGTCGAGGTGGTCGAGAAGCTGGCCGCACGTCTCGTCGAACCACTCGATGTTGGCCCAGTAGCGGGCGGTCGCCTCATTTGGCGCGGTGTCGCGAAAATGCGCGTAGAAGCGCTCGGGGGCGTCGTGCGGATCGTGCGGCAGCATCGGCGCGTACCAGACGAAGAACGGCTTTTTCTCCGCGAGCGCGCCCGTGATGAAATCGAACACCGGCTGCATTGTCTTTCGGCCGATGGCCAGGCCGGCGTCGCCGTGGCGGCCGCCTTTGGCCTCTTCGCCGAGGCTCATGCCGTGCGTGAAGCCGCCGGAGGAAAAGTGCCCCTGCCACCATTTGCCGGTCTGGAAACTCACGTAGCCTTTTTGCGCCAGCAGGCGCGGTACGGTGGCCGCCTCGCGCATGAAGCCGCTCATTTGCGCGCGGCCCTGGACGAACTCCGGGCCCGTGCGCGCCTTCCCCCGCTGGTCCCCCGCTGGCGCCGGCGGGTCGTTCGACGTGATGCGGTGCTCGTGCGGATGGCGCCCCGTGATCATTGAGGCGAGGCTCGGCGAGCAGAGGCTCGCGGGCACATAGCCGCGCGGCAAGACGAGGCTCTGCGCGGCGAGCCGATCGAGGCGCGGCGTGCGCACCTGCTGGTGGCCCATGAAGCCGTAGTCGGTCCAGCCGTGGTCGTCCGAGATGATGAGCACAATATTCGGCGGCGGCGCCGCGGCGGCCGGGAGCGGGGCGGCCAGCAGGAGGGTGAGCGCGGCGTGGAGGAGCAGTCGGGGGAAACGGTGCATGCGCTACTTGAAGCTCAGGCCGGGACGCCCTTCAAGACGCCCGTGCTCTCGGCGAGCGGGCGCCGGCCTACACTCGAGCGCGGGTCATTCCGCGACGGAGGCAAACGTCGCGGTATAAGTAGCCAGCGTGGGGGACCTGCGTTTCTCCTCCTTCTCCACCACGGTGATCCGATAGTTCTCGCACATCGCCGTATCGTCCTTTTGCAAGGCCGCAAACTCCGCCGGCCACACACTGATCGTTTGCAGCTCTCGTGAGGGGACGAGACGGGTGATGACGGTTTCGGGGATCACAGGAGGAGGGGCGCGTGGTAGTGGCGCCCATTTGTGTAGCACGGCTTCCGGCCGGATGGAAGAGAATGCGGACCTCCTCCACCTGCGGAGCGGCGCGCCGAGCGTCCAGCCGGTGCTTGTGAAAAGTTTCACAAAGTTCTTGGCACCCGCGCAAAAGTGCGCCATGTTCCGGTTGTTCTGGGGGGAACAGCCAGGTCGTCGATCATTCGGTCGGCGGCCTGGCACTCTTCTTTTAGAGGGGAATTTTCCGCAAATCCTCAGGCCATCGCTCTCCACAGGAAGCGCGCCGTCACCAAGCCGCCGATCAGAAAGATCAATCCGATCACTGGCGCGAGCAGCAGGCTCCAGGAAAAGCCCGGCTCGAGCACCGCCCTCTCCGGCCGCGCGGGATCGTAAAAGACCGCGACCATCTTCCCCGAAGGATAGCGCGTCACGATCCCGCCCGCGTGCCCTTTACGGCTCGACCCAAAATCACCGAACGACACGGTGGAACCGGCGTAGGTCCGGTCACCCACCCGGTAATCGTAAATTATCGCGGCGCGATCCACCGTGCGCGAGGGGCGAGTTTGTCTGTCGCCTTGCGCACGGTCGGGAGCCTGGATTTCGGTCACCGTTTTCGACGAACTGATCAGCCCATTCACTGAGGGCCAATGCCGGCTCTGGACGGCGCGCCAGCCCGTTTTGACGCCGAGCAGAAGCGTGACGGCCCCAATGATCACGAACGGCCACGGGAAAACCCTAAGCACCCAGCGCAACGCGGGATACGGCGGCGGCGGGAGCCGATACTTATTGTTGGCCATGCACCCTATGTATTCAGTCGCGCGATGAATGCGACGCTACACCAGCGGAGGTGAAGAAATAGCCGCCCGCGCCCGTCTTGACCCAGCGCCCCGGCATTGCTAACATTCCGCCAGTTCTTTGTTCATGCTGAATGCGCCGGCCCCGTGCCGGAGCAACGGGGGAACCGAATCTTTCCGCGCGAGCGGAATCGGGGCGTGCGATGCCTGCGGCATCGGGAGCACTTGGTGGCTCCAGCCCGACAGCTAACCTCGTAAGCGCCACACCGAGAGCAAGGAGCGCGGCTTTTCTTCCAGGAAAGCGGGCGTCCCCAGACTCCGAAGGACGTCCAAAGATCATCCGCCCGCGGCGCGATGATCGCCACTGAATACTGAAAACTGAATACTGCCCCTTCTGGTTCGGCGCCCGCCCATCCGGCCCAGCCTCGTCTGGCCCTGGCCGCGATGGCGGCGCTGGGCGTGGTCTTCGGCGATATCGGCACCAGCCCGCTCTATGCGTTGCGCGAGTGCTTTCATGGAGCGCACGGAATCGCGGCGACCCCGGCCAATGTTTACGGCGTCCTCTCGCTCATCTTCTGGGCGCTGATCATCATCATCTCGATCAAGTATCTCGTCTTCATCCTGCGGGCGGATAATCGCGGGGAAGGTGGGATTCTGGCGCTTTCCGCGCTGGTCTCGCATGTGCGGCCGAGCCGCGCCTTCGTCTTCCTGGGGCTTTTCGGAGCGGCGCTGCTATACTCCGATGGGATGATCACGCCGGCCATTACGGTGCTCGGCGCGGTGGAGGGCCTGGACAAGGTAACTCCGAGGCTGCAGCCGTTTGTGGAGCCGATCTCGATCCTGATCCTGATCGGGATCTTTCTCGTGCAAAGCCGCGGCACCGCGAAAATCGGGGCGCTGTTTGGGCCGGTCACCGCGCTGTGGTTTTTGGTGATCGCCGCGCTCGGGGTGGCGGAGATCGTGCGCCTGCCCGCGATTCTCGGCGCGCTGAGCCCGCACCATGCGGTCACCTTTTTTCTGCACAATGGCTGGCATGGTTTCCTGGTGCTGGGCGCCGTCTTCCTCGTGGTCACCGGCGGCGAAGCGCTCTACGCGGACATCGGCCATTTTGGCATCCGGCCCATCCGGCTCGTCTGGTTTGCGGTGGTGCTGCCCGCGCTCGTCTTGAATTATCTCGGCCAGGGCGCGCTGCTGCTGCGCGATCCTGCCGCGGCAGAAAATCCGTTCTACGGGCTGGCGCCCTCCTGGGCGCTGATTCCCGTGGTGGTGCTGGCCACGGCCGCCGCGGTCATCGCGTCGCAGGCGCTGATCACCGGCGCGTTTTCGCTCACGATGCAGGCGGTGCAGCTTGGCTACAGTCCGCGCCTGGAGATTCGGCAGACCTCCGCGAGCACGCAATGGGCCAGATCTATCTGCCGCTGGTCAACTGGGTGCTGATGTTCTCGTGCATCGGCGCTGGTGCTCGGCTTCGAGTCCTCGAGCAACCTCGCGGCGGCCTATGGAGTCTCCATCACCAGCACCATGCTGATCACGACGGTGCTCTTCTACGCGATCGCGCGCTGGCAGTGGAAATGGAGCGCGTGGACGGCGGGCGTCACTCACCGCCGTTTTCCTCGTGATCGATTGCGCGTTCCTTTTCGCCAACTTCGCCAAGATCCTGCACGGCGGCTGGTTCCCGCTGCTCGTCGCGGCGCTGATCTTCGCGCTCTTTTGGACGTGGCGCCGCGGGCGCGCGACGCTCGCCCGGCGGATGCAAGAGCAAGCGGTGCCCCTGGCCACGCTGCTCGCGCGGGTGCGCGCCCATCCGCCGGCGCGGGTGCCGGGCACCGCGATTTTCATGTCGGGCAATCCCACCGGCACGCCGGTCGCCCTGCTGCACAATCTCAAGCACAACCAGGTGCTGCACGAGCGCGTGGTCGTGCTGAACGTCCGCACCGAGGAAGTGCCGCACGTCGCCGCGGATGAGCGGCTGAGCATCGATTGCCTGGACCTCGGGCTTTTGGCGCATGACGCTGCGGTTCGGCTTCATGGATGAGCCGAATGTGCCCGAGGCGCTCCAGCGCATCTCGGGCCCGGAGTTCGAGTTCGACCCGCTGAAGAGCAGCTTCTTCCTCGGGCGCGAAACCATCCTCGCCAAGTCCGGCGGCTTTCCCGGCCGCTGGCGCGAGACGCTTTTCGCGTGGATGTCGCAAAACGCCCGCGACGCCACGTCGTTTTTCCGGCTTCCACCGAACCGCGTGGTGGAGCTCGGCTCGCGCGTGGTGATTTGAGCCGTCGCTGGAGAAATCGCGTTGCTCTCGCCGGGGAACGGCACGATGGTCCGCCTTCACCCCAAGTCATCGATGCGTAGTTTGAAAGTGCCGCTTCCCGCCTTGCTCGCGGGCCTTTTCGTTCCGGCGTCCGCGTGGGCGGATTGGCCGATGTATGGCGGCAATGCGCAGCACACCGGCATCTCCCTGGTGCAAGGCAAGGCCCTCGAAACCATCGCCTGGCAGACCCCGATGGATCTATTTCCGGGCTACTACACTCACTACGGCTCCCCGACCTTCACGGAAAACAACACGGTAATCGTCCCCGTGACCACCGGACAGAACAACACCGCTTTCGTGGTGCAAGGGCGCTCGGGGGCCAATGGCGAGCTGCTCTGGACCCAGGCGACTGACTATATTGCGCCGACGTCGTTTTGGCGCCCGAGCTTTTCCCCCGTGCTGGCGAAAACGTCGCCCGGCTCCTATCGTGTCTATATCCCGGCGGCCGGTGGCACCATGGATTGGCGCGACAATCCGGACCAGGCCACGCCGGCGGCCACGGGCAAGCTCGCCTTTTTCGATAACTCGCCGGGCCAGGCGGCCTACCTGGCTGACAAGGGGATTTACGACGGGAATGTAAAGATCAACACACCGATCACGACCGACGCAGCGGGCAATATCTATTTTGGCTTCCAGGTTTTGAACGATACGCCGCTGCTCCCGAAAGGCGGCGGCATCGCGCGCATCTCCGCGCAGGGAGTGGGAAGCTACGCGCTGGGCGGCGATGTCTCGGGCTTTCCGCAAGCCGCGCTCAATGCCGCCCCCGCGCTCACCACCGATGGCGCGGTTGTTTACGCGGTCTTCAATGATGGCGGCGATTTCGGCACCGGCAAGCTCGTGCGGCTCGACAGCACTACCCTCGCGCCGCTCAACGCCACCGGCACGCTGGCCGGCGTCTACGGCATCTCGTCCGCCTCACCGACCGTCGGCCCCGATGGCGATATCTATTATGGAAGCTCGTCCGGTTTTGGTTTCCGCGGCACTTTGCTCCATTTCTCGGCCGATCTGCAGACGCAGGAACTCTCCGGCTCTTACGGCTGGGACAGCACCGTGGCGATCGTGCCTAGCTATCTGGTTCCCGGCTACACTTCCGCCGCCGGTTCGCCCTACCTCATCTTCACCAAGTACAATAGCTATGGCTACAACGGCGGGCTGAACAAGATAGCTATTCTCGACCCCAATGTGACCCAGGTCGATCCGCTCACCGGCCAGACCGACATGCTGGAAGTGATGACGCTGGCGAGCCCCGGCCCCAACGACGACGAATGGTGCATCAACACTGCCGCCGTCGATTTGCTCGGCCACGCCATCTACGCCAACAACGAAGACGGACATCTGTATCGCTGGGATTTGGTGACCGGCGACTATACCAGCATTCAGCTGGCTGGCCCGGGAGGGCAGCCGTACACGCCGACCATCATCGGCCCGGATGGCACCGTATATGGGATCACGCAGGGGAAGCTGTATGCCGTGGTGCCGGAGCCAGGCTCGCTGGGTTTGCTGGCGCTGGGGGCGGTCGCCTTTTCAGTGCGGCGCCGGCCCCGCAGGGGCCAAACATGAATAGCCGTGGGTGAAACCCACAGAACACCAAGACAACGCCTTCAACCGCGAAGTGGGTTGAACAAAAGTTCGCGCGTCGCTAGTTGGCGGCCATCGTTCGACCCCCTTCGGGGACGGCGCCTTCCTCACACTTACGTTCCGTAGTTGTCACCTACGGCTATTCATGTTGAGCCCTTCGGGCTCGCGTGGGCGGTGGCCGATTTTGCACAGGGCACGGCACTTTCTTGCGCTTGTCTCGGCCGGTTTGGGGCTTAACGATGCCGGTATGTTCGCCCTCCTCTTCCATCGCTCGGCACGATCGACCTCGGCGGTTTGCTTGCTCGCCACTTGTGCGCTTTTGCTTCCGACCGGACGGAGCGCCGAGCGGCCGGCGGCCAATGCGGATTGGCCAACGTACCTTGGCGACAAGCAGCGCAGCCTCTACTCGCCGCTAAAGCAGATCGATCGCAGCAACGTCGCGCAACTGAAGGCGGCGTGGACTTACGAGACGGGCGACAAGGCTGAGTACCAGGCGAACAACTTGATCATCGGCGGGGTGCTTTATACGGCGTCGCCCACGCGGAAAGTCATCGCGCTCGATGCGGCGACGGGGAAGGAGCTTTGGAAATGGGATCCGGTTTCGGAGCGGAAGGAACCGGGGCGGAGCCGGCAGCGCGGGCTGGTTTGGTGGCAGAACGAAGAAGGCGGCGAGCAGCGGATTTTCACCGCGGTCGGGGAACTATCTTTATGCGCTCGATCCGAAGGATGGGACGCCGATCCGCAGCTTTGGCGAGAAGGGCTCGTTGCATCTCGGCAGCGGGCTGGATGAGGAGACGCCGCCGAATGTCGGGCTCAATACTCCGGGGGTGATTTATCGCGATTTGCTGATCATCGGCGGCGTGGGTGGGCCGGGCGCGGTACGGGCGCTCGATGTCCGCACCGGGGAGCGCCGCTGGATTTTCCATCTCATCCCGCGGCCGGGCGAAGTGGGCTACGAGACGTGGCCGCCGGAGGCTTACAAGACCACGACCGGCGTGATGCCCTGGCCGGGCCAGTCGCTCGATGAAAAGCGCGGCATCGTTTACGTGGCCACCAAGACGGCGGAGCCGGATTTCTACGGCGGCGAGCGCCACGGGATGAATCTTTTCGCCAACTGCCTGGTGGCGCTGGAGGCCGCCACGGGCAAACGGCTCTGGCACTACCAGTTGGTGCACCACGATTTGCTGGATCGCGATCTGCCGTGTCCGCCGGTGCTTTTGACCGTGAACCACGGCGGCAAAAAAATCGACGCGGTGGCGCAGGGGACCAAGCAGGGGCTGCTTTTCGTCTTCGATCGCGTGACCGGCGCGCCGCTCTGGCCGATCGAGGAAAAGCCGGTCCCCGCCTCGACTTTGCGCGGCGAACAGGCCTGGCCGACGCAGCCTTTTCCCACCAAGCCCGCCCCGCTGATGCGGCAACGCTACGGCGACGAGGACATCTCCACGCTCTCGCAGATGGCGCAATTCACCACGCTGGAGCGCATCAAACGTTCGCCCAATTTCGGACCCTTCCCGGCGCCGAGCCTGAACGAGACGATCATGTTTCCCGGCTTCGACGGCGGCATGGAATGGGGCGGCGGCGCGGCCGATCCCGACGGGATCTACTACGTCAACGTGAACGAAATCCCCTGGGTCGTGCAGATGGTCGAGACGCGCCGCGCGGACGGCTCGCCGCTTGCGCGCGGCGAACGCGATTACATGATCAATTGCGCGGCGTGCCACGGCCTCGATCGCGCCGGCAACCTGCTCGGCGGGTTGCCGCCGCTCACCGACATCGGCAAACGCCGAACGCGGGAGGAGATCGTGACGATCACGAAACAAGGCGGAGGCGGCCGCATGCCGGCGTTCGATCGCATTCCCGAGGCGCAACGCGAAGCGATCGTCGATTATGTGCTCGGGATTCAGCCCGCCTCCGCGACGCGTGAGGAAGGCGCCGCGCCCGCCGCGCCCGCCGCGCCGGCGGCGCCCGACAAATCGCCGCCGTACGCCTTCGCGCGGATTCCGCCGCTGGCTGGATCTGGAAGGCTACCCCGCGATCAAGCCCGCCGTGGGGCACCCTGAACGCGGTGGACCTGAACACCGGCGAGCTAAAATGGAAGGTGACGCTTGGCGAATACAAGGAGCTGAAGGCGCGCGTCCTGGCGCCGACCGGCACGGAGAACTACGGCGGGCCGGTGGTGACCGCGGGCGGCCTCATCTTCATCGCCGCGACCGCCGATGAGACGATCCGCGCCTTCGACAAGGAAACCGGCGCCCTCCTCTGGCAGGCGCCGCTTCCCTTCAGCGGCAACGCCACGCCCAGCACCTACCTCGCGGATGGCCGGCAGTTTGTGGTCATCTCCGCGGGCGGCGGAAAATCGGGGCGCCCCACCGGCGGGAGCTTGGTGGCCTTCGCCCTGCCGGCGCCCAGCGGCGTTCGGGAGGAGGCGCCGCCTGGCGCTACTTCAGCTCCTGCCCGGTGACGCCATCGATCACCGTGAACTTCTCGTGATGATACGCCGGGTCGCCGCGGAAGGTGAGGCGGCCGGCGTACTTGCGCTCGATCTCGACGAGCAGTTCCTCGTCCTCGGTGCGCAGGCGCTGCAGCACGTGCGGATGCACGATGATCTTGAGCTCGTGGATCGTGTCCGGATAGCGTGCGCATGACGCTGATGCAGCGCGCGCTGGAGCTCGACGCTCATGGTCATGGCGCTCTTCACTTTGCCGCGGCCGTGGCAGTACGGGCAGGGTTCGTAGACGGCGCCGCTGATGCTTTCCTGCGGCGCGCTGGCGGGTCATTTCCATGAGGCCGAGCGGCGAGATGGGCAGGACGTGCGTCTTGGCTTTGTCGCGGCTGCAGGCGGTCCTTCATCCGCTGATAAACGGCCTGCTGATCCTTGCGCGATCTTCATGTCGATGAAGTCGCCGATGATCAGGCCGCCGATGTTGCGCAGGCGCATCTGGCGCGCCATTTCGTCGGCGGCTTCGAGGTTGGTTTGCAGGATCGTTTTCTCGACGTCCTTGCCGCCTTTGTTGCGGCCGGTGTTCACGTCGATGGCGATGAGCGCCTCGGTTTCATCGATGACGATGTAGCCGCCGCACGGGCAGCCAGACCTGGCGGTGGAAGGCGTCGTCGATCTGCTTCTGGATGTTGTAGCGCTCGAAGATCGGCTGCGTGCTCGGTGTAGTGCTTGATGCGGCCTTGCGGCGCGGCGCGGAGATCTGGCCGACGAGCTCGCTGCATCCGCTTCACGGCGTGCGTCGTCGTCGCAGACGACCTCGTCGATTTCGTCGGTGAGGAAGTCGCGCACGGTGCGCTCGATGAGGTCGGGCTCCTGGAAGACGCAGGCGGGCGCGGGCTTGCTCCTTCATCGCTTCTTCGATCTGCGCGCCATTGCTCGACGAGCAGGCCGAGGTCGCGCACGAAATAGCGCGCGCGCTGGCCTTCGCCGACGGTGCGGATGATGACGCCCATGCCCTCGGGGATGTCGAGTTCGCGCAGGATTTTGCGCAGGCGCTCGCGCTCCTTCGGCGATTCGATCTTGCGCGAGATGCCGCTCTGGTCGCTGTACGGCATGAGCACGAGGTAGCGGCCGGCGAGGCGAGATGTTCGTGGTGATGCGCGGGCCCTTGGTGCCGATCGGGCCTTTGGTCACCTGCACGAGCACTTCGCTGCCGACGGGGTAGATGCTCGGGATGTCCTTGGCGGTGATGCGCTTTTCGTTCCTTGCTGTCGCCGGTGCGCTCGACCTGCTCGATGCCGCTATCGAGCGCGGCGGGCAGGGCGTCCCAGAAATGCAGGAAGGCGTTCTTCTCGAAGCCGATGTCCACGAACATCGCCTTGAGGCCGTGCTCGATGTTCTTGACGCGGCCCTTGTAGATGCTGCCGACGATGTTGCGGTCGGTCTCGCGCTCGATGGAGTATTCCTCGAGCATGCCGTTCTCGAGAGCGCGACGCGGCGCTCGAGTTTTTCGGAGTTGATGATGAGTTTGTTGCCGGTCTGGCGCGGGGCCAGGCCGATCAGCCGTTTGACGCGTTCGGTCATGGAAAGAAGTTTGGGGTAAAGTTTGGAAAACACCTGGGGGATCGGCCGCCCGGAAAAGCGCGCCGCGTTGAGATTTGGAGAATGGAGGAAAGCTGGGAATGCCGGACTTTGCGTAGGAGCAGGGGTGCTCACGCAAGCCAAAGATGGGGAGATGGAAAACGTTCGGTTTGATACGAAAGGCGTATTCTTCGACGGGAGAAGGCGCGGGCGCAATCCGTTTAGGCGAATTGTGCGGGGGGCGGAGGCGCAGCGGAGCAGCGGGCCCGACAGGCAGGATGCCTGCCGATCCGTTCCCACCCACAGGCAGGATGCCTGTGCTCCGTGCGCGTGGCCTGGCCATGTCGTTCTTACCTCCCTCCCCGTCCAGGCGGCAGGAAGGGCTGCCGCGGCGGCGCAGGCGGCGGGGCCTTGCGCGGGCCGAAGAAGCGCTCGAAGAAGTTGCGTTTGTCCGGGCGTTGCGCGGGCTCGGCGCGCCGGGCGCCCACGCGGCCGCGGGCGTCGGCCTCGGCGCGGATATCGGGCGCGGCGCGCACCTGCTTCTCCTTGGTCCTCTCCGGCGGAAGCTCCGTGTGATCGGCGGTTTCCTCGTCCACGTTCCCCACGGGCAGATTCTCGATGTTCTTGTAGGTCGACCTCCTCGATCATCTTGAAGTGGCCCTGCGCCGGCTCCTGCTTGACGATGCCGGGGTCGTAGCCGTTCTCGAGCGCGAAGCTCTCCTCGAGAATGCGCTGGGCGATGGGGGCAGAGGTGCCGCCGCCGGATTTGCCGCCCTCGACCATTGTGCAGATGGCAAACTTCGGGTTGTTGTACGGCGCGAAGCAGATGAACCAGGTGTGGTTGTCCTTCTCTTTGCGCCCGTTTACCTCGCGCCAAAATTGCGCCGTGCCGGTCTTGCCCGCCACCTCGACGCCCTTCACCTGCGCTCTTTTGCCAGTGCCGCCGGGCTCGTTCACCACTTTCCACATGCCGCGCCGGACCAGCTCGATCTGGTCGTTCGTGACGCCGGCGCTGTGCAGATCGGCGCGCACCTTGGGCGCGTGCGGGGCGATGATGTTGCCGGTCTCGTCGCGGGCATCCTGGCCGTTCTGGTCGAGCACCCGATGGACGAGGCGCGGCTGGTAGGAGACGCCGCGATTGGCAACGGTCGCCGTGACCATGGCCATCTGGAGGGGCGTCGCTTCGCACGAGCCCTGGCCAATCGAAACGTTCGCCGTGTATCCCTGCGACCAGCGCTCGGTCGGGCTCACGCGAGCGAGCCAATCCGGTCCCGGCAGAACCCCGGGGCTTTCGCCGGAAAGTGGCACGTGGGTCTTCTGGCCGAGGCCGAGGGCGTCGCCGACCGCGTCGATTTGGTCGATCCCGGCGGCATTGCCCCACTGGTAAAAGAAGGCATTGCAGGAGACCTTGATCGCCTCCGAAAGGCTGAGCGGGCCGTGCGGCGCCATGTGCTTATCCACCACCCAGCACTTCATGTACTTCGCGCCGTAAGTCATGCCGCCGGAGCAAGTGAAGGTGTTTCTCGAGGCGAGGCCCTTGCGCAGGCCGGCAAGGCCCGTGACGATCTTGAAGGTGGAGCCGGGCGCGTAGGATTGAATCGCGCGGTTGGTGAGCGGATCGGTGTCGTCGTCGGTGAGCTTCTTCCAATCGTCCGCCGAGACGCTCGGGATGAAGGTGTTCGGGTCGTAGGAAGGCACCGAGGCCATGGCGAGGATGTCGCCGTTCTGCGGATTCACCACCACCGCCGCGCCGCGCCCGATGCCGCCGGCCCGCAGCGCCCGCTCGGCGATGAATTGGATGCGGGCATCGATGGTCAGCAGCACGTTGTTGCCCTGCTTGGGGGCGTCACGCCGGACTTCGCCCTCGATGATGCCCTTTACGTTGCGGGTCATCACGCGCATGCCGGGGGTGCCGCGGATCGCCTTGTCCAGGTAGAGCTCCACCTGCGATTTCCCCTCCACGTCCGGCTGATAGAAGTTGTACTTGTCGACGTCCGGCAGGCGGTCGATGTCGTTCGGGGCGCCGACGTAGCCGAGCAGGTGCGCGGCCAGCGCGCCGTAGATGTATTGGCGCACCGGACGCACGGAAATCTCGACGCCGGGCAGCCCCACGTTGTGCTCGGAAAACTTGGCGATCGTGGGAAATTGGATGTCCTCCAGATAGGTGAAGGGCACCTCCGTATCGTTGCGATAATGCTTCTCCAGGCGCTCCGCGTTGTAGTCCTTCGCCAGGTCCAGCGGCCGCAGTCTTGCGATGATGCCGCTGTTCACGATCTGCACCATGTCCGGCCGCCTTTTTCTCCTTGAGCATCTGAGCGGACGGTCCCGGTGTAAACCTTCACCGGCACCTTGCCGTCGTTCTGCTGGCGGTAGCCGCGCACCATGTCCGGCAGGTAGAAATCGACCTCGTAGCTCGCGCGGTTTTCGACCAGCGTCAGGCTGTTGCGGTCGCGGATTTCGCCGCGCACCGAGGGGATGCGCACGGTGACGAGCGAGCGGCTGGCGATCTTGTTCGCCCACATCTTGCCGCGGGCGACCTGCTCCCACCAGAGCTTGCCCACGATCACGCCGAGGGCGCAGAGCATGGCGAAGGCGAGGAAGTAAATGCGCAGCTCCGCGCTGGGGCCCCTGGGTCTACGTTGGCGAGCCATATGGAGAAAGTTCCGGGTTGTTTTCCTCGGGGTTCAATTCGTAGCCCACGAGATAGGCAAAGTAGTTCAGTCCGAAAAAGAAGAAAGGGGCGAGAAACATGGCCGCGACGCCCGAGCCGCCGATCCGCCACCAGATCGCCTCATTGAAGCTGAAGACCACGGGCAGGCGCCGGATGCTGATCATCAGGTACTCGGCCAGCGGGATCATCCCCGTGAAGATTCCGCAGAGGATGCAATGCACCTCCCAGCGCCCGCGCTGAAACCAGGGGCGGAAGCCGCTCATGATCCCGCCCAGCGCGCCATAGAGGATCACCGAGAAGCCGAGCGCCACCTCGAGGTCCGTGCCGGTAAACTGCATGTGCAGCAGGTCCCACATGATGCCGGCGGCGAAGGCGAGCAGCAGCATCCCCCACACCGGCAGCGCCACCGCCCCGTAAAACATCACCAGCGGCATGAGGTAAATGCGCGCCCCGATGCCGGGAATCGGCGGCAGGAAATGCTCCACCACCAGCGTCACAAACATCGCCGCCAGCAGGATCAGTGGGAAAAAAACGTTCGACACAGAGCGGGGGATTCTAGAACGGGCGCGGCGCGCAGTCCACTGCGAAGGCGGGGCGGGCGCGTTCCATGGTTTCGCGCGAAGCGCTTTGGGAGTGCGTGCGCGTCCTCGCGCCGCTTTGCACCAGCGTCGCTGGCCTGAGGCCTCTGGAACCACTCGATGCGAGGCGCCTCACCGAGGCTCGCGCGCCGATCCTGCTGGCGCGCCTGGAATCTTGAGATGAGGCAGGATTCCGGGCACCTTGCGACGAATGGCCAAGCCCGAGTCAAATCCCGCTGCTCAACAGGGAAGTGAGCGATGTACAGTGCGCGCGAAAGGAGAGGGCATTAGGACCAAACATGTGGGACATCGGAGTTTCCATACTCAAAATCCGACCGCAAACTTTGCAAATTGGCGAAAATGAAAACCAAGGCTCTCAAACTGCTGATGTGCGTGACGGCATGCGTCGCTTCGATAATATTCGTCGAGAGTGGATGCGGCGAGGAGGCAATATCGAAGCGCCTGGGAAATCTGGAACGATGCCGGATACGTATCTTCTTCTGGTCCGCCGGAGAAAAACCCTTCGATGGCGTAAGTCCACAGAAACATCCGACAACGTACAAGAAGTCGCTAGAAATAAGATCGGCTTTTCCTCCAACCAATCAAACACGATCCCTCGCCGCCGCTCTCTCCCAATATATCCCGTCGAACCATCGTGAAGGGGGCGTTTCCTGGGCGATCTTCATCGACAGCATTGAGGGAAAGCCATTATTGCGGGTTTTCCTCGACGCTTGGGGAAGGGAAGCAACTTTGAACGATAAGCCCGTCGTCTTCACCGAGGAGCTCCCAAAATGGTTGGTCCGTACCTGCTCTGAAGCATTCGAGCTCGAATCAGATTTGTTTCGAGAGCCGATCCTCAAGACGGTACGGGAGAAGTAGGCGTGTACCGGCTCACTATTGGTCCCGCGCTTCGGCCGTTTCAGAGAAGAGTTCACTGACCCCCTTATCTGGTGGCACACTGGCTCAGCCATGTTACGGGCTCCACCAACCACGCGCGGAAGCCGCTCATGACTCCCCCCAGCGCTCCGTACAGGATCACCGAGAAGCCGAGCGCCACCTCCAGGTCCGTGCCGGTAAAATGCATGTGCAGCTGGTCCCACATGATGCCGACCACGAAGGCGAGCAGCAACATCCCCCACACCGGCAGCGCCACCGCCCCGTAAAACAATCACCAGCGGCATCAGGTAAATGCGCGCCCCGATGCCGGGAATCGGCGGCAGGAAATGCTCCACCACCAGCGTCACAAACATCGCCGCCAGCAGGATCAGTGGGAAAAAAACGTTCGACACAGAGCGGGGGATTCTAGAACGCAGGCGGCGCTCAGTCCGCTGCGAAGGCGGGGCGTGGGCCTTTCCATGATTTTGCGCGCAGCGCTTTGGACTGCGTGCGCGTCCTCGCGCCGCTCTGAACCAGCGTTGCTGCCCCGGAACCTCTGGTACCCCTCGTGGCGTGGCCCCGTGCCAACTCGCGCGTCGATCCTGCCTGCGAGCCTGGAACAAAGCGGCGTGAGGACGCGCACGCAGTCCAAAGCGCTTCGCGCGAAATGGGTCTGCTCGTCCCGCGCGAGTACATACATAGTGGCTTGCAGGTGACAATTCTAATTCCTGCGCGAGGCCGATCGCCGCGCCGAGCTTGACGAGGTGTACGTGGCGAAATTCGCCGCGCGCGTGCGGGAGCTTTATCCCGACACTCCCGCGGGGGCGGGACCGGCTCATCGCCGAGCCTGCCTGCATCAAGCACAGCGGGCGCGTCGGGCGCTCCGCCTCGGCCAGGGAGCTGGACGAGGGGGCGGTCCGGCTGGCCGTCCGCGCGCATATTCGCCATGCGGAGACGAATTACGACGAGCTGCTCGGGCGCGGCCGCGGGCGCGATGAGGCGCGGGCGCAGGTGCGGGGCGCGATGGAGCGCGTGATCGCGAAGTGGGAAAGGGCGTGAGGGAGAAGCGCCGGGTCAATCAGACACGGACCCAAACGATGGTCCCACGCTTCATTTGGCGCGGCGTCGGCGTGGCTCGTCGGCGAGTGGGGCCGCTTCCCAGGCGGCGACGGCTTCAGCCTCGTCTTTGTGCTCCGCGAGAAGCACGGAGTACGCTTCGGCAGCCGTCTCCAACATCCGGCGCTTTTCTTCGCGAGCAACGAGATCTCGCACGTATCCAGTAAGCGATTGATCACGCGCCTTGAGCCGCCGGATGGTGGAATGGAGCTTGGCGTCGAGCTTGATGGTGGTCGCCTCCATATACCTTCAAGGTATAATATTCCCGGAAACGGTCAACGCAGAGAGCGGTATGCCCGCCAGCATTCCAAAAATCCTGTGGCGAAATCCTTGCCAGGAACGTTGGGCAAGGATTGAGGGCAAGAGGTGAGGCGAAGCGGCGAATGGACAGAGAAACGTGAATCTCACGCGCCGCGGGATCACGAAAGCGCGAAAACTCCTGATCTGGACTTGTGAAATCGACACGCGCGCACGCGGTTCTCGCGTTTTCTTACGCTCGCTTTGTGCTGCAAAGATGAAAATAGAAATATAAAAAAGTGCTCAATCGAGATTGGAAAAGTGCTCGACCTATGTTTAGATGGCAGCGATGTCAGAGGTCACTATACAAGACGCCAAGAAGCCCGCAGCGGGCGGGTGGAGCAAGGCGCCAGCAGGGCGGCCGGAGATCGGCGACGCGACGACGCTAAATCGCGTCTGTAACGCAATTCGCAAGCACGGCCTATCCGACGAGGCGGCCGCCCTGCTGGCCGGGATAACGCGTGACCAACTCGACGCCGGCAGGCGCCAGGCGCCTGATTGCACTTACAAGCTTGCCAAGGCGCGCGCCGAGTTCCGCCGCGCAATTCTCAACAAGATTCGCGAGGGCGCTTCCAAGGACGCAAAGCTCGATTGGAGGGCGTTTGTGTGGTTGTGGGAAAACGCGAGCGGCGATCAGGTGACGGCAAGCGACTCGGCAGCGCCGCTCGATCCCAGTGAAATGCGCTTCGATGGCCAGATTACGCTTGCGCATATGCTGGAGTTGCAGCGGCGCCGGCGAGTCGAGCTTCAGGCCGATGACCAGGGGGAGATTGCTTGATGAAACCGTATCCCTTCATGCCGACGACGACGCCGGTGCAGTTCTCGCAAGAGCTGCTCGGGATGGCTAGCTATCCATGGCAGGAGGAAGTCCTCACTTGGTTCAACAAGCCGAACCAGCGGGTCATGGGCGGGCTGATGACACCCAACGGAGCTGGGAAGTCGAGCGGGGTGGTGGCGGCGCTCGCGCTTTGGTGGGTGACTGTCTATAAGCGCGGCAAGGTGGTGGTTACTACCAAAGACGGCAAGCAATTGGATCAGCAGCTCTACCCCGCATTTGAGCGGTACCGTGGGCGGATGAGCGGCTGGAGCTGGGTCACTTCTCCTTACTCGACCATTACCACCCCGACTGGATCGAAGATCGTGGCGTTTACTACCAATCACGCCGGACGGGCCGAAGGGTGGCATAAGGAAGACGATCTGGAGGGCCCGCTGCTATTCATCGTGGATGAAGCGAAGAGCGTGGAGGAGGATATTTTCGAGGCAATCGATCGCTGTACTTTCAACAGCCTGCTGTACGTTTCCTCGCCGGGACTGATGATGGGCGCGTTCTACAATGCCTTTACCAGGAACGCGGCGCTCTTCAAGCGGCGCCAGGTGAGCCTGGCGGAATGCCCGCACATTCCGCGCGAGCGGATCGAGGGGATGATTGCCAAGTACGGGGAGAAGCATCCGCTGGTGCGGTCGAGCGTGTATGGCGAGTTCATGGATCAGGATGAGGCGACCGCGTTCGTCTTCCCGCTGGGGCTGGTGCAGCGGGCGCTGCAGCATCCGCCGCGGTCTCAGCAGGGCAGCCGCAGCGCGTTTTGCGATTTCGCCGCGGGCGGTGATGAGAATGTGCTGGCGCTGCGGACGGGCAACCGGGTGGAGATCGCGGCGGCTTGGCGCGAGCGCGATACGATGGCGAGCGTGGGCCGCTTCGCGATGGAGTTTCGCAAGGCGGATCTGGAGCCCGCGGAGATTTTTGCCGACGAGGGCGGGCTGGGCAAACCGATGATCGACGCGCTCTGGCGCGCCGGCTGGGAGGTGAACCGCGTGAACAACGGCGCCCGCGCTTTCGATCCCAGCTATGAGGATCGCGGCGCGGAGCTTTGGCACGAGACGGCGGCCGCGCTCACGAGGGGCGAGATCGTCCTGCCGCAGGACGACGACTTGGTGGCGCAACTCACGACGCGCCGGGCCCGGATCACGAGCGATGGGAGACTCGGGCTCGAGCCGAAGAAAGAACTGAGCCGCCGCGGCCTTCCTTCGCCCGACCGCGCCGATGCGCTCTGCGGCGCCTGGGGTTGCCGGCCGCTGCCGGTCCAGGCCCGGCATGACCTTTTCGAAGAATGGCGGGAACGCTTCACCGGCCCGGAGCCGGGCGAGGTGCCCGCCGGAATGCAAGCCGGCTGACCAATCCGCCCGCGCGGATAAGCGATCAGTCTAATCCGTCCGACCGGTCCGACCTGGACCCAGCGCTCGCGCGCGCCCTCATGCCAGACACCAGGAACCAAGCACAAGGAACCAAGAACTTTAGACACATGACCAACCTCCAAACACTCCATGCCCGCGTCTGCGACGATATCCGCTCGCGGCAGCAATGGCTCAGCCGGCAAAGCGTCTGGTACGCGATGCGGCACGATGGGCTGCGCCGCCGGCAAAAGCCCTGGCCGCACGCCGCCGATTTGCACTATCCGCTGGCGGATTCGATCATCGAAAAGCTGAAGCCGTTCTACTTCAGCCAGATCTTCGGGACCGAGACGCTGGCACAATTCGTGGCCAAGCGCGCCGAGATCGCGCCCCTGGCCCAGGAGGCCGGCCGCTGGTTCGATTACAAGCTGAAGCAGGAGAGCAATCTCGAGGCGGAGATGTTGGTAGGCATCGACAAGATGCTCATGGCGGGGCACGTGCCGGTGAAAGTCTACTGGGACGCGGAACGAGGAACGAAGAACCAGCAACCAGGAACGCGGCCCGGCCGCCTCGCCTTCGATGTGATCGAGCCGCAGCACTGCATCGTGCCGGAATCGACCAGGGCGCTGGAGGACGCGGACCGCGTGACGCTGGTCATCATCTTTCCCGCGAGCAGTATTTGCGCGACGGCCGGTTTCAGCGGCGCGACGCGGAGTTCCTGCAGCGCATCTCCGGCCGGGGCACGGCAGAGTGCGGCGAGGCCACGGAGCTGGAAGAGAATCGCCGGCTGCGCGAAGGGATCACGCACAGCGCCGCGGATGAGGGCGCGATCATCGTGTGGGAAATCTGGGAGCAGCGGCCTGCGGCCGGCTCTTTTCCTGCGGCCGATTCTGCTTCCGCGGCCGACGCGCTCTCCGAGTGGTGGGTACACTGGCTTTCGCCGCTCGCCCCGGAGGAGCCGCTGCGGCCGAGCCAGCGCAACCCTTTTCGGCACGGCCGGCTGCCGATCGTGCGCTTCGATTGCGAGATCAAGGACAAGGGGCACTACGCTTCCCGCGGAATTCCTGAAAAGGCCGGCGCCTTCGAGGCCTCGCTTTGCAAGTACTGGAACGAGAAGAGCGACTATCTCACGCTCTGCAATAGGCCGCTCTTCACCTCGACGCAGCCGATCCCGAACGCCGGCAATCTGCGCTTCATCCCGGGCCAGATCCTGCCGCAGGGGCTGAGCGCGATCGAGCTGCCGCCGCCGCCGGTTTCTTTCGACCAGGAGATAACGCAGACGCGCCAGATCGCCGAGCATCACATCGGCGTGCCGGATTTCGGGGTGGGCGAATCCGGGCCCTTCGCGGCGCGGCGCACGGCGACGGAAATCGAGCGGCTGAGCGGCCTGCTAAACATGGGGGTGGAGCTGCGCGCCCGCACCTTCCGCATGTCGCTCGGCGGGCTGCTGCAGCTCGCCTGGGCCACGCTCCTGCAGTACGATCGCGACACGCAATATTTCGTGGCCGGCGAGCTGCGCCGCTTGCCGGAGAGCGCGCTCGCGGCCGAGGGGTGGCTCATCCAGCCGAACGGCTCCAGCGAGACTTGGAATCGCCAGGCGCAGTTCCAGCGCGCCTTGCTTCGGAAGCGGCTCTTCGCGCAGAGCCCGTGGATCGACCAGCGGGAGCTGGATCGCTCGATCCTCGAGCTCGACGATCCGCGTCTCGTCCAGCGCCTCTTTCTTCCCGCGCCCGCCGCGCGCTCCTCTTCGGCACCTGTCCAGCCTGCCACAGCGCTTCGAGGAAGCGCCCCGGCCGCCGGCGTGCCCCTGCCGCACAATGCGGCACCCATTTCCACCCGCACCATGGAGGTGTCCGCATGAGACGCTTCCTCCGGGCCTTGCTGGTCTTCGCGCGTCGCTCCACCTGGACGGCCCCGCCCGAGTGGACCGAGGCAGACGCGCGCGCCCTGGCGACCTTTCTCGCCACGCTGGCCGGCGCGAAACTGCGCGGCATCCTGCATAGTGAAATCGGCAGCGCCAACGAGCGCGCCGCGATGAGCGAAGGCGCCGCTTTCGAGTGCGGCTGGGCCTGCGGTTACCGCGGCCTCCATGCCTGGTTTGAATCACTAGCGGCCTCCGGATTCGACGAGCCGGCGTCGGCGGTCGATGAGCTCGATGAACTGCTTCCGTAAACCTCCCACCTGTCTCGCCAATCAACCATGACTACCACTCCCGAAACCATCGAATCCACCGACCCGGCGCCTGAGTCCACCGTCAACCCGCCCGTCCACCCGGAAGGCATGCCGACGGAATTTGCGCCGCGGGCCGAAACCATCCCGGCCACCGAGCACGAGACATTCCACCGGCAATGGTGGGAGAGCGTGCGGCGGGAGATCGACGCGGCGCCCGAGCTCACTGACCAGGGCTCGGAGATCGGGCAGACTCTCCGCTCAGTCCTCAGGGAGACCCCGATTTTCTCCCTCACGCCCGACGGCTTCCGGCACGCGGCCGCCTTTGCGAAGGCGCGCCACACCGCCGCCACGATCCCGGCCCTCCAGGCCAGGCTCGAGTCGCTCGCCCGCGAAAACGACCGCCTGGTGCGGCTGACCAGCGTGACCGGGAGCGGCCCGGCCCGGATCTCCGGGGAAAGCACCGGGGAGCTGAGCGAGCGCGACCTGCGCCGCCTGGCCGCCGAGCTCGATTCTTAACAACTCACTCACCAACTGACGTCAGCAACCTAACTAACTATAACTAAATGGCTACCAGTACCACCACCACGCTCGCCAACGAGTACCAGAAATTCTTCAGCAAGACGCTGCTGCAGCACGCGGTGCAGCTCACCGTGCTCGACCAGTTCGCGGTGAAGCAGCCGTTGCCGAAGAAGCTCGGCTCGAAAGTGATCTCCTTCTTCCGGCGCAGCAAAGCCGCGGTGAACTCCTCCGGAGTCGTCGCGAACGTGCAGACGCTTACGGAAGGGACGGCGATCTCGTCCTTCTCCGACGCCACGCTCGATCGCGTGGACGTGCAGCTCCAGCAATACGGCGAAGCCTCCAAGATCACCGACATCCTCACGATGACGGAGCTTTTCGACGCGCTGAAGCAGAACATCAACCTGATGAGCGAGGACTGCGCGCTCTTCGCGGATTGCATCACCCGCAGCGCACTGGTCACGGCGTCGCAGGCGGGCGTGACCTTGCAGCAAGGCAGCGGCACCGTCACGGAAACGATCCAGAAGATGTACGCGCAGGGGCTGAGCAACTTCGCCGCGCTCGGCGCGGCCACCGTCTCCGGCGGCAAGGCAACGGCCACGGACTTTCTGCGCGCGGCGACCCAGCTCAAGATCAATCGGGCGCCGATGATCTCCGGGCACTACGTGGCGGTCATCCCGCCGCAGGTGAGCCATGATTTGCAAAACGATCCGGACTGGCAGGACGCCAGCAACTACGGCGATCCCACGCGCCGGTTCCGCGGCGAACTGAAGACCTACGCGGGCTGCCGCTTCGTCGAGCACACCAATCCGCACGTCGAAGACGCGGCGGGCACCGAGGGCACCTTCTCGCTCGCCGGCACCGCGGCGAACCGAGTCTATCGCTCGTTCATCCTCGGCCAGGGCGCCTATGGCGTGCCGGCGATCGAAGGCGATTCGCCGTACAATCCGCGCGTGATCATCGTCGACCGTGCCGACAAGAGCGATCCGCTCAATCAATTCATGACGGCGGGCTGGAAAGCCTACTGGGCGGCGAGCGCGCTGAATTGCCCGAACGCGCTGAGCCTCAGCTCGCGGACGGAATTTGCCTAGGCCCAGGCAACAGGTTGGCAGGGCCGCGCTGGCCAGCGGCCAGCGCCGGCCGAGGCGCGCATGGGGAGCGGCGGGGGGTTCCTGGGGAGGCCCCCCCGCCGCAATGCGCGGCCAACCGCCAACTTACTCTCACTCATACTTTTTATCCTTAGCTACCAATGCACCGACGTTCCATTTCCATTCCGCTCGAAGCCCTTATGCCCGGCGACGCGGGCAAGCCCAGCCCCTCGGTGGGCGAAGTCATCGAGATCACCACCAGCGCCAAAGTAACCAGCCTCGAGGGCGGTCGCGCGGTCGTGCGGCTCGAGACAATCAACGGCCTGCCGTTCGGCGAGGATCCCCTGCCCGAGGGCGAGGATGAAGGCGCCATCCGCCAACTCGCCGAGTCTGCCGACGACGACACCTGGCCGGACTGACACTGTGCCTAACTACGAATACGAGCTGGTAAACACCGACTCCGGGGAGGTCGTGGCCAGCCTCTCGCTCGCCCTGCCCATCGCCCAGCGCGATGCGCTCACCTTGCGCCGCCGAGTGGCGCCAGCCTCTCTCGGGATACCCGGCGCCGCACCCGATCCCACTCAGCCCGGCAACCAGGTGCTCGAAGCTTACAAACGCCTCGAGCGCCGCCTGGGCAACAATTCCGAATTCCAACGCCGCATCGGCCACTCCTCGGCCCAAGTCAAAGCCGCCTGGGCCAGCTAAACGCGGAACGCGAAACGCGGAACCGGCTCCTGCCACCGAAATCTCATATCCAATCCTAAATCTCACTTACCAATGCCATCCCGAACCAACGAATACGCCTACGAGGCCTCGACCATCGATAGCAAGTCGATCACCACCACCAGCAGCATCGTGCTGCCGGAAAACCTGCGCCGCCGCTCCGCCGTCCTGGTGAATACCGGCGCCAGCGACGTCTTTCTCGCCATGGGGCGGACGGCCGAGGCCGCGAGGGGCATCTGCCTCAAGGCCGCCGGGGGCGCGTACGAGGTGCACAGCCAGAACATGACCCACGCCGCCATTCACGCGATCACCGGCGCCGGCACAAGCACACTAAGCACTCACGAAGGCCACTGAACCAAGAACCTAGCACACAGCTCATGCCTATCTCAAATCCCGGCACCAGTTTCGATCCGGCCAGCCCTGGTCCCCTTGGCGGCACTGCACCAGCAGCGCTCTCCTGCACGCAGCTCACCGCCAGCACTGGCGGCAATCAGCACACGCTCACCAGCACGGCGAGCGGGGCCGTCACCTTTAGCACGGCGAACGTCGCCGCGGTGCGGCACACCAGCGCCGATGGCGCCAGCGCGTTCGCTTTTCTTCGCCACACCGACGGCGCGGAGATCGGCGCGGTCGGCTACAAGAACAATGGCGCCGCGACTTATCTGAACGAAGCGGTCTATCTCGCCGGCGGCATCTACAATCCCGACGGCACGCCCGGCAGCGCGACCCCGCCTAAAGTGATCATCGGCCAGGAGGCCAATGGAAATGGTTTTGCCCGCATCCTGCTGGACACGGATTGGTCGCTGCATTTCAAAACTAGCACCGGCGCCACGCATAGCATCGTCGGGCCGAGCGGCGGCTGGCATCTCAATAGCACGGGCGCGGTCCCCGCGACTTCCACGCTCGATGCGATCGGCACGGTGATGGCCGGCGCGGATACCGACCAGACGCAGCGAAATCTGCTCGCGAGCGGCTGGGCCATTTGCGCTTCGCATTCCAGCGGAAGCCTCCTGCGCCTGGTGCGCGCGAACGTCGGCAAGATGGATGTGCAGTACAACGGGACCGGCGCAACCCGGCGGATCGACTTCATCGATACGGACAACGGTTCGCTCGTGCCGCTCTCGCTCAGCATGGCCGGCACCGGGGCCATCTCGCTCGGTGGCCCAGCTTTCCTGAAGAGCTTTACCGTGGCCACGCTGCCGGCCGCCACGGAAGCCGGCGTGATCTATGTCTCCGACGAGACGGGCGGCGCCACGCTCGCCCTCGCCGATGGCACGAACTGGAGGCGCGCGCAGGACCGCGCGATCGTTTCGTGAACCCGATCGACCTAAAAGATCTCTTTCAGTTCGGCCTGCCCACCGTGCTCCTGGCCGTGCTGCTCTGGCAAGGGCTGCCCTTCGTGCGCGAATGGCTGAGCCAATTCCTCGCCACCGTGCGCGATGGGTTCGCGCGAGTGGAGGAGATGGCCAGGCAACGCGACGACCGCTGGCGCGAGCTGCTGGCGCAGATCCATCGCGAAAACCGCGAAGATCGCGCCGAGGACCAAAAGCTGCGCCAGGAAACCAATCAACAGCTCCACGCCGCGCTCGGCTGGCGGCAACCTTAGCTCACTGGCGGCGATGAGCGAGCAGCCACCCGCGGCGGCGCCGGCGGGCCGGCAAGTCCGCGCCGCCATGCGGCATTTGCTCGAGGCCCTCGGCCGCCCGCGCCGCCGCAGCGCGGTCCTTACACCACTTCGGCGAAACAAGATCACTAGCTACCAACCACAATCCACTCATCCTATGACTGAAATCCTGAAACAAAACTGGCCTTCCCAGGCCAATGTGCCCGCCTACTACGGCAAGATCGAGCTCACCAATGACGGCCGCCCCACCGAGCGCTGGGAGGCGCGGTGCCTGACCAAGGTCCTCACCCCGTACCCGCTCCGCCTCTCCTGGGAGCCGGAGACGGTCGTCCGAAAAATCACCTGCCATCGTCTCGTGGCGCAATCGCTCATGCAATGCCTGGCGCGCCTCCTGGAGCACTATGGCTCGGTGGAGGCGGTGCGCGCCGCGCGCCTCGATCTCTTCGGCGGCTGCTACAACTTCCGCTCCATGCGAGGCGGCCGAGCCCTTTCGATGCATTCCTACGGTATCGCCATCGATCTCGATCCCGATCGCAATGGGCTCGGGAAAAAGTGGGAGGAGGGCAAAGGGATGATGCCGAAGGAAGCCGTCCGCATCTTCAAGGAGGCCGGCTGGACTTGGGGCGGCGACTGGAGCCGCGCCGATGCCATGCACTTCCAGGCCGCCTCGGTCTAGCAACTTGCCATTTCACCAGCCATGCCCGACCTTCAAAAAGGCTACTTCTTCAGCGGCGTAAGTCCGAACAACTCGGTGACCGCGGAGAAACTCAATACGCTCGTCGATGGCGCCACCATCCTCACCGGCTTCTATACCGGGAAAGGCGAGACGACCACCGCGGCGGACGGCGACTATTTCCTCTTCTACGAGACGGCCTCCGGCCTGTTTCGCAAGATCCAGAAGTCCAGCTTCGTCACCGCCGGCAAGGCGCGAACCGGTTTTCGCAACCTGGTGGCGCACAATAACGCCGCCACGCCGAATACGCAGATCGACGTCACGGCCGACGAAGTGGTGATGCGCGCGGCCAATGGCAACGTGCGCTACGCCACCGCCTTTGCCGCGACGCTGGATATTACTAGCTACGCGAGCGCCGCCACTCCGAACGGCCGCGACTACACTCCGCTCGGCTCGAGCGCGTTTCGCGGCATCTGGGCGATCAGCGACGGAACCAACGACCGGCTGCTCTTCTCCACCGCGGTGACGCCGGGCAGCTCGCCCACGCTCCCGGCGGGCTATAGCTACCAGGCTCTGCTCGGCGTCGTGCGCCTGGACGGGTCCGGAATTCTCGTGCGGTTCGTGCAACGTGGGTGCGAAGTCGCCATCACACCGCCCGGCGACGCGGCCGCCACGGCGCCGGCGCTCAATCCCTTCATCGGCGCCGCGGAGCTTACCAATGCGCAGGTCAATGCCACTTCGCGCTCCTTTTCCGCCGTGGATCTTTCCCGCTGTATTCCCTCCATCGCCTCGCAGGTGCGGGGGATGATCGGACTCACCGCGGATAGCTCCGTAGTCACCAACGGGGTCACCTACGCCATTGCGAGCAAAGGCGCGGGCGCGCTCAACAGCAGCCCTTCCGATGTGCTGGGCCTGCAGTTGATCACCGTCTTCCCGCAGAATGCGGCCACCGGCACTAGCTATGGTTACTTCGGCGCCGCCCCCTTCGAGACGCCCATCCAGACCGCGCAGCAAATCAGCCTCGCCGTGACCGGCGCCGGCTTCGTCCATTCGATGCGGATCAACGGCTACACCCTGAATCTATGACCCTTCTCGAACTAGCTAACTACATCTGCACCAAAGCCGGCCAGACCGACGAGGACAGCCTCACCGCGGCCAAAGCCTTCCTCGGCGCGCGCCTGCGCATGCTCTGGGACGCGGCGGCCTGGCGCGAAAGCCTCTGTCTCGTCTCCAGCACGGCCGCCGCCCAGAATCCCTGGGTCATCCTTCCGGTCGAGATCGAGCGCGTCCTCAAAGTCCGCGCCGGCGCGAGCGCCACGCTGCCGCCTTTCGAGGCCGCGGCGGTTTTCGACTACGCGCCGTCCGTCTTCGAGGAAGCGGGGGAGCCGGCCGGCTTCATGGTTTTTCCGCCCGTGGTGCTCGGCCCCCCCGCAACCCTGAACAACAGCTTCGTTTCCTTCGATCGCGACGAAGCCAGCATCCAGGACGACGATGGCAAACTTGCCACGATCGAGCTCGAAACCGCTAGCGGCGCCCGCTTGGTTCGCACCTTGCCCAATCAGTTGGGCGTAGGCTGGCTCGTGCTGGAGAGCGCCCTCTTCGTGGTCCGCTTTGAGAAGGAGGTGACCCGCGGCAACTATTCCGTGCAGTTTGGCGCGGGGATCACCACGGGGATTTTTCCCGGGGCCGTTACCCACTACCCTCGCCGCCAGCGCATCCGCTTGATGCAGGTTCCGCCGCAGGCGCTGCCGATTCTGGCCTTGTGCAAGCGAGCCTGCCCCGCGTGGGCCAACGACTACGAAACCACCCCGCTCGCAAATGCGGAGAATGCGCTCGCGGCTTTCGCCATGGCGGATTTGCTCGAGCGCCAGCGCCAATATGGAAAGGCGCAACTCAAGATGCAGGAAGGCGAGGCGCAGTTGAAGATCATGCACGATCTGGAAGGCAACCAAAGCGCGAGCGAGCAGCGCATCCTGCCGGTGGATCTCCACGGGCTCAGCTACGCGGGATACGATCGTTTCGGCGCCGGCGGAAAGGAGGTTTGGTAGCCATGCCCGCCGTTCATCTCGATGCGCTGAACGATCCATTGCTGGTGGACAGTTGCCCAGGTTTTGCCGGCGGACAGCGTTCCTACGGCCCGCCGGACCAACTCCAACCCGCCGAAGCCTATCGCTTGGTAAATATGGATATTGGCGACGGTACCGCGACCACGCGCCGTGGCACCGAAACGCTGGGCGAAGCGCTGCCCGGCGCCATCCAGGGACTCTGCTGGTACGACACACCCGCGCACGAGTACCTGGTCGCCGCCGCTAACGGCGCCCTGTGGAAATGGGACGAAACCGCCTGGGCGGGCTTCTCCATCTATGCGGCCGATGTCACCGCGCCGATCCGTTTCGCGCAACTGCTGGACGCACTCTACATCGCCGCCGCCGGCGCGCACCTGCATGCGTGGGATGGCGCCACGCTGACCGATCTTGGCACGGGCGGAGCCGCGCAGCCACCGCTCGGCAATATCCTCATCGGCGCGCAAAATCGCCTCTGGCTCGCCGGCATCGCCGCGATGCCCGACGCGCTCCATGCCTCGCATCTCAGCGACGGCGCCACTTGGGACGCCGCCCATCTCATGATCCGCGTCGGCGCCGGCGAAGGCGATCCGATCACCGGCCTCGCCGAGTGGGATGACTACCAAATTGTCGTCTTCAAACGAAACTCCATTTATGTCGTGCGCGCCGACCCCGCCACCACGAGCGGCATAGACGCCGCGCACGCGCTCTCGAACGCGACCGTCACGAAAATCTCCGACGCGCTCGGCTGCGTCGCGCCCGGCTTGATCGCCCGCGTCGGAAGCGATCTCTGGTTCCTCTCGGATGCTGGCGTTTTTACCATCGGCCGCGTGCTGGCGCAGACCCAGCGCGAGGTGAAGGAAGCCGCCAGCCTGCCCGTCCACGATGTGATCGAGCGCATCCAGCGGGGCCTCGCCAGCCAGGCCATTGGGATCTACTGGAAGCACCGCTACCTCCTCTCCCTGCCGCTCGATGACGAGAGCGGCCCCGGCACCGTGCTGGTTTACCACACGCAGCGCGAATGCTGGTCTGGCCTTTGGACGGGATGGGCGCCGCGCTGCTGGGCCGCCTCCAAGGCCGCCGGCCAGGAACGACTGAACTTCGGCCGGGCTGATGGCGAAATGCGCCGCTGGCTGGATTACGTGCCCGCCGGCAACGAAGTGGAATCCACCTACCAGGACGCCGGCGCGCACCTGCCAAGCTCCGTCGAGACCCGCGCGACGACCTTTCGCGAGCCCGCCTCCCCGAAGAGCGCCCTGAGCCTCCAGGTGGAATTCTTCGGCTCCCGCGCCACCGCCGCCGTCGCCGTGCAGCTCGATCAAAACGAGCCCGTCATCCTCCGCCAGGAAGTCGCCACCGATCCCGGCACGCTCCTCCTCGCCTTCGATCTGCCCGCGCTCCTGCCCGGCCACGGCGTCAAGCGCCGCGCCTTCGGCGCCCAGCACCTCCCGCCCTTCCGCTCGCTTCAGGCCGCCATCTCCGCCCCCGCGGGAAAGCTCTCCGTGCGCGGGGTGGTGGTGAGCGGGTTTGTGAATAGCGTGGTGCTGGAGGAGTAGGTCCGAGAGGCCGTATAGGACCTATTCCGGCGAGGCCCGGCCGTTGCGGAATCGCAGGCGTGCCCGCGTCATGCGTTCGCGGAGCCCGCCCTCTTTCACGAAATCTTGCTCCAGCCGGCGGAGCTGTTGATCCAGGAGGTAATTCGCTTGGTGAATGACGCACAGGGCAATGTTTGCCACCACGTCCGCTGAGCGCGTTTCGCAATACTCGCGGTAGTTCTCATATGAAGTCCCGGGCGCGCTCCCGAGCTTCCTCACATAGGCTGCCTGTTTTGAATTCTTCAACCAGCACCCAAAGCCGCGCACGCGGAGGTAATCTTGGTAATCGACGAGAAGCTCCTCAAGGCTGGCGCGTGCCACGTTCGTGAGCTTGATCTCCGTCTCTTTCGAAGTGCCCGAAGCCTTGCTCGCCTCCACGATGTTTTGCTTTCCCGAGCGAGCGGCTTGCACCATCTGGTCGATAGTGCGATCGCTTCGGCTGAGGAAACGGTGGCAAAAGTGAAACGTAAGATCGTAAATCACCTCTGCCTTCTCATAAGAGCGCAGCCCTTTGTAGTTTCCATGAGGTGGAATGAAGCCGTCAGCGGACATGGCACGGTTAGATAGGACCTATATGACTTATGGGACCTATTCCGGCGGCGATTCCATCCTAAATCTTCCGCGCCAAAATAAAGCTGCGATCCGCGACGGTCGGCTGGTGGTCGAGCCAATCGAAGCCGATGGCGTTCAGCAAGGTGCGCATCTCTCCGGTCGAGTAGCACTTGCCTTGGGTGGAGTGCATGAGGAGCACGGAGTATTGGGCGACGGGGAGGGGGCCGGTTTTGTCGGCGTTGATGTGAGCGTCGTGGATGATGAGGAGGCCGTGGGGCGCGAGGGCGGCGTGGGATTTGGCGAGGATGTCGCGGACGACGTCGTCGTCCCAATCGTGGAGGACGTTCGAGATGAGGTGAGCGTCGAAGCCGGTGGGGAGCGGGTCTTTGAACATGTCGCCGGCGATCACCTCCACGCGGCCCGTGCCGCCGCGGCGCTCGATGTTTTCGCGGGCGATGCGGTCGACGGGCGGTTTTTCGAAAACGGCGGCCTTCAGGTGCGGGTGATGGGCGACGAGCGAGCAGGCGTAGATGCCGGAGCCGCCGGCGATATCGAGCAGGGTCTGCGCGCCGGAGAGATCGAGCTTCTTGGAAAGCACGGCGCCGAAGTGGACGCCGCGGCAATCCATCGCGGCGGTGAATTGCGCGGCGAATTCCGGGCGCTCCATGGCGCGGGCCCATTCGTCGGCGTCGTAGCTGCCCCAGTTGGCGGTTTTGCCGGTGCGGAGGACTTGCACCATTTCGAGGGTTTGCGGCCGGTCGCGCAGCGAGGCGTAGTAGGGCACGAGGCTGAAGGGCGACTCATTGGAGAGGTGCTCGCGGGCGCGCAGAGTGAGGTGGAAGCAGCCGCCGGCCTGGGTGGTGAGGCCCATCGCGGTGCAGAGGGTCATGAGCACGTCGGTGGGGCGCGTCTGGGTGCCGAAGTGCGCGCAGATGGCGCCGAGGGTGGAGGCGTGGTCGCCGAGCCAGGTGAAGAGATCGAGGTGTACGACCGCGGCGGCGAGGAGGTCGGTGGCGTAGATGCTGTCGCGCGGGCGATAGACGGGCGTGGGGTCGGTGGCGGGTTCGCGGAGGAGGAGATCGAGCGACATGCCGCGATGCTGGGGCGCGGGAGCGGAGAATGGGAGGAGGAATCCGCCGCCGCTTTTGGCGTAAAGCAAATCCTGCGCGGGGCGTTATTTTGCCTCCGGCGGCGGCAGGGTGAAGAGGGATTTGGCGGTGGCGGCGTTCCAGATGCGGAGGGTGCTGTCCTGGCCGCCGGCCAGGATGACCTGGCCATCCGGCGTGGTGGCGGTGGAGAAGAGGTAGCCTTTGCTGCCGCCAAACTCGCGCAGGGGGGTGAGGTCTTCCTTCAGAAGGCGGACGCGGCTTTCGCCGGAGGCGGTGAGGAGCTCGCTGCCAAGGCCGAGGAAGCGGACGGTGCTGATTTCTTTCTGAAAATTTTCGATGCTCTTGAGCTGCTCGCCGCCGGGCCAGGCCCAGAGCTTGATCGCTTTATCCGCGCCGCCGCTGGCCAGGCTGCGGCCATCGGCGCGCCAGCTCACGCCAAGCACGTAGTGGGTGTGGCCGGAGAGCGTTTTCACGAGCTGGCCATTGGCGGCGCTGAAGACTTTCACGAATTTATCGGCGCCGGCGGTGGCGAGGAGCTGGCCATCGGGGGAGAAATCGACGCTGGAGACGGAGTCGCTGTGCGAGGGATTGAGGTCGCGCACGAGCGTGCCATCGGAGGGGCGCCAGATTTTCACTTCGCCATTGCGCGAGGGGACGCCGCCGCCGGTGGCGAGCAGCCTGCCATCGGGCGAAAAATCGAGCCCGAGCACGCGGTGGGCGATGGGTGATTTTTCGTCGCCGGTGCCGAGATTGCGGGCGAGAAGCCAGCTCGGTGCGGTGCGCCAGACGATGGCGCCCCTGCGCTCGGCGGCGGAGACGAGGCGGCCATCGGCGGTGTAGGCGAGCGCGCGAATCGTGCCGAGCGTGCCGGGGTAGGCCTGGAAGCCGGCGCCATTTTCGGCGCTCCAGGTGGAGACCACTTCATCGCGGCCCGCCGTGGCGACGGTAAGGCTATCGGGGGAGAAGGCGACCGCGTGCAGCGGCAGCTCGCTCTCGGCGAGCGACGTTTTGGCGTGGGCGAGCGCGGCCTCGGCTTGAGCCAGCGCGGCGGCGGCTTTTTCGGCGGCGGTTTTGGCCTCCGCGACAGCGCGGGTGGCCTGCTCGGCGGCAGCTTGGGCGGATTTGACGGCGATCTCGGCGGCGGCCTTGCCGGTCTCGGCTTTTTTCAGCGCGTCCTCGGCGGCGGGCTTCAACTTTTCGTCGGCGATCTTGGCGAGCGCATCGCGCTTTTCGGTGAGCGTCTTTTCCACCGGGACGAGGGCCTCGCCGGCTTTTTTCGCGGCGTCGGCTTTGGCGGCCTGCGCTTTGATGGCGGTGTCGAGCGCGGTCTTCCAATAGGCGACCTCGCTTTTGGCGAAGGCGGTCTTCTGCTCGTTGCGGGCGAGCGAGCGGCGCTCGGCGTGGCTCCCTTTCATCTCGCCAAGCTGCTGGCCTTTATCGGCGCTCCAGAGCCGGGCGAAGTTGCCGCCGGCGGTGGCGATGGTTTTTCCATTCGGCGCCCACGCCACCGCGCTGACGGGCGCGCCGTGCTTGAGCTGGCGGATTTCGCGCCGCTGATCGACGGCCCACTGGCGCACCGTGCCATCGGCGCCCCCGGCGAGAAGCTGTCGGCCATCGGGCTCGAGCGCTTCCAGACAGGTGATTGCGGCGGTGCCGGCGGCGAGCTCTTTTTGCGGCTTCCAAGGCGTCTCGGCGGAGGCGGGAAGCTCCCAGAGGCGGATCGCGGGCTCGGCTCCGGCGCTGGCGATTTGCTTTCCGGCGAGCAGCCAGGCGACGGCGGTCACCGGGCCCGGCGCTTCCACCTGGCTGAAGAGTTTGCCCGCGGCGACATCCCACACGCGGATCGTTTTGTCTTCCGAACCCGACGCGAGGCGGCCGCTGTTCGCGGAGAATTTCAGCGCGCGCACAGGCGCGGTGTGGCCGGGAAATGCGGCGCCCGCCTGGCCCGTGGCGGCGTCCCAGAGCCGCACGACGTGGTCCTTGCCGGCGGTGGCGATCCATTTTCCATCGCGGCTGGCGGCGAGCGCGGTGACGCCATCCCCGCCGAGCGTAAGCTGCGGGAGATTCGGCTCCTGCTGCCAGAGCTTCACCTGGCGGTACTCGCCCGAAGCGAGCAGGCGGCCATCCGGGCTGAAGGCGAGCGACTGTACGAAATCGCGCTGCGCGGCGCTGCTGTAGCCGCTGCGGGCGGATTTGTCCGCGAGCTTCGGGTCGGTGAGGCGCGCCACCACTTTGCCGGTGGGGATATGATAGATGAAAATCTGGTTGGCCCGGCCGCACGCGGCAAACTGGCCATCGGCGGTGACGGCCAGTGAGAGGATCGGGTGCAGTCCCGGCGGGAGCGGACGCCAGCGCACCGGCCCGGCCTTCGCGCTCACGGTGCCGGTGGCGCCCTGCTCGATCCACGCTTTCAGGATGGCAAGCTCCTGAGGCTTGAGGGCCTCGGCGCCGACCTTGTTATTGCGCGGCGGCATGAACGGCTTCGTCTCGCGCGCGGCGGTGGTGAGCAGCAGGCTCTGCGAAGGCTTTTTGAGGTCGACGATCCCGCTGCGCTCGCCGCCCTTCAGAATGGCCGACGGCGTCTCCAGCACGAGGTCGCCCTCCGCATCGGTGGAGTTGTGGCAGGCGAGACAGTTGCGCTTGAGGATCGGGAGCACGTCGCTCTGGAAGGAGACCTTTTTCTTGAGCACGGGGATCGGGATGGGCGTGCTTTTCGGAGGCTCGGCGGCCAAGGCGGCGAGAGGGAGAAGAAAGGCGAGGGCGAAGTTGAGGCGCATACGGCGCGGGGCTGGGGCCGAGCCTCTATAACGTCCGGAGCGAGCGTGGGGGAGGCTTTTCGGAAGCCAGCCAAGCCGCGGCTACGGGGCTCTGAGCTCCGCGGTGATCGCCGCGGTCGTGGGCGCGGGGCCGTGCTCGAAGCTCTCCAGCACGAGGCTCTTGACCATGCCGGCGCGCTTGACCGGGATGGTGAACCAGCGGATTTGGCGTTCTTTCACCACGCCCTCGGCGAGGCGCGAGCCGGGCACGTCGATGGGGCGGATGTAATCGGAGAACTCCACGCCGTTGCGGAAGGTCACCGTCTCGCTTTGGCCGTCGGCAAACTGGAGGGTGGCTTTCATGATCGGGCGGCCCTCGGGATCGGCTTTGTTCGCGCCCCAGCCGGCGATGCCGCCGAGGACGTGGAACGCCTTGGCGGGCAGATTCACCGGCACCTCGACGCGCGCCGGCAGCGTCTTCGCGAACGAGTCGGGCGGGCCGCCGCGCAGGACGATAACGTTGCCGCCGAGCGCGCTCGCCTCCGGATTCGCGAGGTGGAAGGGAATGCCTTCCACGGTCACGATGCCGAACTGCTTGAACGAAACGGTGTCGCGCGTTTTCTCCTGCGAGGCATAGAGGCCGCGTCGCGTATCGGCGGTGAAAGCCTGGCTGAGATCGAGCACGCGGTAGCGCGATTGCTCGCCGCAGAGATAGGTAAGGATATCGCGCAAGGCCTCTGCGCCGAGCCCCTCGAAGCCCTCGGGCATGAGCGAGCGGTGCGTGTTTTCGCTTGATTTGATGCGGGTCTTCGGCACTTCGAGGTCGCCCGCGGGTCCGCGCAAGACGAGCCGCGCTTCGTTTTCGGAAGCGAGGATGCCGCTCTGAAGCTGGCCGTCCATGGTCGCGACGTTGTAGGTCTCGTAGCCGGCATCGATGACGCGGTTTGGGTCGACGATGCTCACGAGCAACTGCTCCGGGCCGTGCGCGCCGATGCCGGTGAGCACGGGCCCGATCGCTTTCCCTTCGCCGTCGAAGACGTGGCAGGTGGCGCACGCAGCGGCGAAGAGCGCTTTGCCGTTCGCGGCATTGCCTGGTTGCGTCACCACGGGCGTGAGCTGCTCGATCAGCTTGTCCTTGTCGGTATTGGTTTTCACCAGCTTGCTCAGCATGGCGGTGGCGCGCTCGGCGATCTCTTTGTTCGGATGCGTGCGCAGGCGGAAAATGTTCGCGGGGCCGAGCGTCGAGATTTTCAGCTTCTCGGCGGCGATGGCTTGCAGGAAGGCGCCGGTCCATTCCGGCCGCGCCAGGAGCAGATCGAAGGCGGGCGTTTGCAAGGCCTGTGGCAGAGCGGGAAACGTCTCCACGAGCACCTGCCCCGGCGCGCGGTCGTCGCCCGCGCCGAGAGCAGAGACCGCGCGGCGTTTCACCTCGTCGGGGACTCCCTGGTCTTTCAGCAGGCGGCGAATCGCGTTGAGAATTTCGGGGTTCGCGGCGCGAGCGTCGATGAGCGCGGCGGCGATTTGCGCGCGCCGCGCCGGGAGCGCCTTGGCATCTTCCAACTCGGCGAGAAGCTCGCCCGCCACGCGCTTGATGTCCTCTTTCAAGACTCCTCGTTTGTCCCATTTCGCGGCCACGGAGAGCGCCGCGGTGGCGAGCTCGCGGTCGGGCGAGGCGAGCAGCTCGCCCAAGCTCATGAGCGCGCTGGTGGGATGTTCCGGAGAGCCACCGCGGATCGCGGGGGCGGATGGCCTCACGTCCATGCGCGCCGCGGCTTCGAGCACCAGGAGTTTCAGCGCATCGGCGCGCGCGGGCTTCGCCGGCAGCGTGCGCACAGCCTGGACGATCACGTCCTCGCCGTGGGTTTCCACCACGCGGTCGGTCACGCTCCGCACCAACTCCGTCAGGCGATCCGGTTGTTTGGCCTCCAGCGCGCAATCGAGGACCGTACCTTGGGCGAGCGAGCTGGCGGCGACCGCGGCGGATTTCGAGACGTCCCCGGTGAGCTTGGGGAAAAGAGCGACCAGCGCCTCGGCGCCGGGCCTGGTCATTTTCGTCGGGAGCACGGCTAGCAGCGCGAGGCGCGTCCGCGGCTCGGCGTCGGCCAGGCCCTCCGTAATATCCTCAAGCGAGACATCCGCCGGCCGGCCCTCCGCGATGAAGGCGGCGTTTTTGCGCACGGCGGGATCGCGCGAGCGCACCGCTTCGCGCAGGGTTTCCGCCGGCAACGCGCCGAGACGATGCAAGGCCCAGAGCGCCAGGATGCGCGCGGAGGTAGATTTTTCCGCCGGACCGGCGAGCGGCTCCAGCGCCTGGGCCACTTCCTCCGCGCCGCGTTCCATGATGAGGCGGTGGGCGTTGTGGCGCACCACGCGGTTCGGGTGGCGCAGCGCTTGCACTAGCTCGGGCAGCGCGGCGCGGGTGAGATCGGGGACGGCGAGCGTTTTAGCCTGCTTGTGCTGGATGCGATAGATGCGGCCGAAGTAGTGCTCGCGATCCGGGCGGACGGCGGCGCCGGCCTTGCTGTGCTGCGGGCCGCGCGAGTCGCTGTGCGAGACCACCGGGTTGTAAAAATCGACCACGTACATGCGCGCCGTCCGGGCCGAAGCGTGACGTCGATCGGGCGGAACCAATAATCGGGCGAGTGCAGGCATTCCGCCTCGGGCCGCACCATTTCGCCGGTGAAGGTGGCGCCGCGCGGGCCGCAGCTTTTCACTGTGGATGATGTCGAGGATCGGCTCGGTGCAGAAGAGCGCGCGCTCCCATTCGGCGGGCCACGCGCCGCCTTCGTAGACGAGGCTGCCGCACGCCGCGCTGTAGCCGCCCACGGCATCGATTTGCATCAACGGCACGCGCTCCGGCATGTCGGCACGACGACTTTGCGGCCCTTGATCACGCGACTGCGCGCCGCCGCTCGGTGCCGACCTTGCCGCGGGCGAGCACGCACTCGGGCAGCGACCACGTGCTGGATCGGATTGCCACTGGTGGCCTGGCCGAAGAAGAGCTCGCCGTCGCTGGTGAGGTCGAGGCCGAAACCGTTGCCGCCTTTCGAGGAGATTTGCTCGATCGCGGAGCCGTCCGGCTTGAAGCGGAAAACTCCGGCGCTGATGCTTGGCCGAACGATTCGCCGGTGCCGGGCTTTTTCGACTTCGGCGCTGCCGCCCATGTTCGCGTAGATCCAGCCGTCCGGCGCGACGATGAGATGGTTGGCGACGAAGTGCGTGTCGCCCGGGGTGAAGCCGGTGTAGAGCGCGCTCGATCTTTTGCGCGGCGCCTTGGCCGTGGATGAAAACGATGTCGGGCTGCGCGAGCGCGATCACGCCCTCGCGGTAAAGGCAGAAGCCGGTGACCAGCTCCAGCCCTTCGTGAAAGACGGTTTTCTTCGTCCATCGACGCCCTCGCCAATCGGTGTCGCTCGAGGATGCTGATGCGGTCGCGCGCGGGTCGGTCCAAATTGTCCGGGTCGAGCGCGCCGGTTTCCTTCCACGGCTCCGCGATGATCGGCCGGCGGCCATTCGGATACTCCGGCGTTTCCGCCACCCAGAGGCGGCCGGCGGCGTCCCATTGCATGGCGATCGGTTTGTTGATTAGCGGCTCCGCGGCGACCACGGTCGCGGTGAAATCCGGGTGCAGCTTGAATTGCGCGGCAGTGGCGTCCGGCTCCAGCGGCCCGCCCGCGGGATAGCGCAGCGTGGCCAATTCCTCCGGCCGGCAAAGCTCATTGAGATTCTCGCGGCCCGCCGCCCACGCGAGCCCGCGCAGGAGAAAGGTCTGCATGCTCGCGTGATCGAGCGTGGCGGGCGCGCCTTGCAGCGCTACGAAAGCGCGGTGCGGCTTTCCGCCCGGCAGCGTGTTTTCAAACGCCCACATCTGCGGCTGCAGGTCGTACACATTCGCGCGATCCGCCTTCGCCTTGGCCTGCGCCGCCTCCGCCCGATCCGCGCGGACGCCGCTGACCTTCGGCGTAAACGCGGAAGCGAGCACGCGGATGTTCGCGTCGAGATCGAGGTCGTAGAGCGTCTCGTCATCGAGATCGAACGGCGAGGCGCCGCGGACGATCGGATGCTGATCCGTGGCCACGTACAGCATCATGCGGCTGGAAAAAGTGCGGCTGGTTTCGGGCAGCCAGGCGCCACCAATCAGCGGCTTCCACCAGCTCGCCGACCCCGTTGCCACGCCGCCATGCAGCACCACAAAAGCGCCGCCCCGCCGCGCGAAGTTTTCCAGCGCCTCGCGATCGGCAGACTGCGCCGGCTTCATCTCCGCGGAGAAAAGCACCAGCACGTCGGACTGCGAGAGCTGCGTCGCCGTTGGGAATGAGTTCGCTTTTTCAACGGCCAGGCCGCGCGTCTCCAGCAGCGCCGCGATCTTCGCGGCACCGCCGGTGGCCTCCAGCGGGACCAGCACGCGCAGCGGGGCGGCCGCGAGCGCCGTCGACGAGATGACGAGCAGGAGGAGTGAGAAGAGTGCTTTCATACGGGGAGCGGGAGAGGCGCAGATTATCTCCGCAGGTCGCCGAGTTGACTATAGGCAGGATGCACCGAAACCAGTCGGAAACGCACTTCCCTGCTCCGCGCTTGCTTGCGCATCCAGCGCGCCGACGAACTGCTTCAGATCCTGGGCGAAAGCCGATCGCACCAGGATCAGGCACCCCGCTTGCAAACGACTCTCGACCCGCCGCCTCCTCCGGGCGAGGCTCCCCCGGCTCGCCCGCATGACTTTCTATCGTCTCCTACGTCCCTTCATCTTCACGCTCGACCCGGAGAAGGCGCATCACCGCACCATGGCGCTGCTCGCCGCCGGCGGGCCGTGGCTCCGGCGCTTCGCCCGGCGCAACGATCCGCGCCTCGAGCGGACCGTCTTCGGCGTCCGCTTTCCGAACCCCGTGGGCCTCGCCGCCGGCTTCGACAAAAACGCCATGGCGCTGCTCGCCTGGGAAGCGCTCGGCTTCGGCTTCGCGGAGCTCGGCACCGTCACTTCGCGCGCCCAGCCGGGCAACCCGAAGCCGCGAATCCACCGCTATCCACGCCAGCGCGCGGTGGTCAATCGCCTCGGCTTCAACAACGACGGTGCCGACGCCATCGCGGCGCGCCTCCGCCGCGCCAGCGATGGGGGCCGCTGGCCGCGCATCCCGATCGGGATCAACATCGGCAAATCGCGCGTGAGCGGGCTGGAGGAGGCCAACGCCGACTATCTCCTCAGCTTCGAGCGCCTGTACCATTTTGGCGACTACTTCGTCCTGAACGTCTCCTCTCCGAACACCCCCGGGCTCCGCACGCTGCAGGATCTCGGCCCGCTCGCCGAGTTGCTCGAAACCATCCAGCGCCGCAACACCTCGCAAAAACCGCTTCTGGTCAAAATCGCGCCCGACCTTTCGTGGGACGCCATCAGCGAAATCATCTCCCTCGCGCTCGAGCACAAGCTCGCCGGCCTCGTCGCCACCAACACCACGATCGACCACTCCAGCCTTCCCGGCCCCGCGCGCCAGGGCGGCCTCAGCGGCGACCCCTTGCGGCAGCGCTCCACCGAGATTGTGAAATTCATCACCTCGCGCTGCAACCTCCCGGTCATCGCGGTCGGCGGCATCTCTACGCCCGAGAGCGCCCTGGAAAAATTCGATGCCGGCGCCGCGCTGATCCAACTTTATACCGGCCTCATCTACGAAGGGCCGGGATTGATTCATCAAATTCGGCGCGCGCTGCTGCAGAGGGGCTAACCCATGGACATCTCCGATCACCTCCTGGAACTGCGCCTCCTCATCGAGGAGCTTTGCTGCGATCTTTGCCGCTCCGAGCACTCGCGCGAGCACGGGGAGAAGCCGGAGGAAGTCGAGATCCACCGGGAAGTGGCGCTCGGCGAGGCGAGGGGCTTTGCGGACATCTTCGTTACGCCGAAAACGCAACCGCCCTATTTCGTCGAAGTGAAGTTTGGGTATGCGGACGACGATGTCTTCAACTCGCTCACCCGCAAATACGGGGGCGCGGTGGCCAAGCAATTCGCCATGGCGAAGCGCGTCGTGCTCGTGCTCGATCGCGCCGCCCGTGACGGCTTCGATGAGGTCGTCGAACGCTGCCGCGAATCGCTGGGGCCGAACATTGCCCTCGAAGCATGGGATGAGGCCGCCTTCTCCCGCTTGGTTGGCAAGCACTTCGGCGTGACCATCGGGCAGATCGTCCCGGATGCCCTGCGCGTTGCCCGGTCCGCGGTCGACGATGCGAAAGGCGAATACGCCTTCGGCACCGGCCCGGACGGCAAGTACCACCACGATCCCTTGAAATCGCAGCTCCTGTGGCATTTCGGCCCTTGGCGGCTGCGCCAACTGCGCGACGCGGAAAGCTTCGATATCCACGATATCTTCGCCCCGCGCGAATACCCGAATGTCGCCATTCTCCTCGCGGACCTCTGCTCGTTTTCCAGTTATGTGCGCGACACCATCGATCCTGAGATTATCCGCCATAACCTCACCGCTTTCTACTCCAGGGCTAGATACGAGATACTTAACAACGGCGGAATGCTCTATCAGTTTGTCGGCGATGAAGTGATCGGCTTCTTCGGCATCCCCAATCAGCCCAAAGGCTATATCGAAGCCGCCTATCGCACCGCACGTTTCCTGGCCGCGGTTGGCCGCTCCGTCGCCGAGGAGTGGCAAAAGCACATCGACCGGGTGCAGCCCAAAGCGGGCATCCACATCGGCATGTCCTTGGGCAGCGTGCAATCGCTTCCGCTGCGCCCCTTTAGCCGCACGCATTGCGGCTTCATCGCGGATAGCATCAATATCGCCGCCCGGCTCATGAGCGAAGGCACCGCCGACGAGATCGTAGTTACCAATAGTTTTTACAAACAGCTCTCCGAGGCCTCACGCAGTGAGTTCGCGCCGTTGGAGCCGGTCGATGCGAGGAATGTCGGCAAAATCAGGGCCTGGAAGACCCGGGTCGAGCTCTGACCTATTCGAGATAGATAAAGTCGTTCAGATTGAAGAGGGCGCGGCAGTACTCGCTCAGCGGGGATTGGGCGAGGAATTGTTTCGCGAGCGCGAGCTCGGCGGGGCGCGGCGGGCGGCCGAGGATCAGGCGGGTGGCCATGGAGATGCGCGCTTCGTCTGTGGCGGCGGCTTTGCTTACGCGCTCGGCGGTGGCGGTGGAGGCTTGGGTGACTTCCTCGGCGTTGAGGAGGGTGAGCGCTTGCGGCGCGGTGGTGCTGCGCTCGCGCGCGGGGCAGCTTAGGTTGCTATCGGGCGCGTCGAAGGCCTCGAGGAAGGGGAAGCGGAGATTGCGCCGGGCGAAGATGTAAACGCTGCGGCGGGAGTAATCCGCGCGGTGATCGTTTTCGTTCCAGCCCTTTGCCCCGGCGAAGGCCGCCTTGGGAATCGGGGGGAAGACGCTCGGGCCGCCGAGCTTCGCATTGAGCTGGCCGCTGATCGCGAGCAGGCTGTCGCGGATCGCTTCGCCCTCCAGGCGAAGGCGATTCATGCGCCAGTAGAGGCGGTTTTCCGGGTCGGCGGAGGCCGCGCGGAAAGACAGGCTGGAAGCCTGCACCACAGTGGAGGAGCTTTGGCGGTAAGTGGCGGAGGTAAGCATGAGCTTGTGCAGGCGCTTGATGCTCCAGCCTTGCACCATGAGCTCGCTCGCCAGCCAATCGAGCAGCTCATGATGCGACGGCTTTTGGCCGTGCGTGCCGAAATCGCTCGGTGTCGCCACCAGCCCGCGGCCGAAATGCTGCCGCCAAACGCGATTGACCATCACCCGCGCGGTGAGCGGATTCTCCGGCGAAGCGATCCACGCGGCGAGCATCGCCCGCCGCCCGGCGCCGCTGGCTGGAAATTGCGCCGCCGGCTCGGCGCGCGACAGGATCGCCGGCACCGCGGCGCCGACCTCTTCGCCCGGCTGGCTGTACTCCCCGCGCTGGAGCACGAACGTCTTCACCGCGCGATCGCTCGAGGCCAGCGCCATGGCCTGCGGGAGCGGCTCGGGCTTCGGCACGCGCTTCACCTCGCCGAGCAGCTCTTTGCGCCGGGCAGCCTCGGCGCCGGTGAAGGCGGCGCTCACTTCCTTCTCGGAAATCTTGAGCTTCTCCTCGGTCTCGAGCACCAGGTTCGCCTGCTCGTCGTTGCGTTGCCCGGCGGGCGTCTCGTGCGCGGAGCGGGCCTCGGGCGCGAGCTTGGCCAGCTTGCGTTCGCGGATCGCGGCGCGCACCGGCGCCTCCATTTCCACGAGCGCGCGCACGCGCCGATCGCTCTCGTATTGGCGCATGCCCTCCTCGTAGGCGGCGCGCGCGGAAGGCGTGGGAATCGGCTCCTCGCGCCGGAAAGCGGCGGGGGCGAAACACGCCTGCAGGCGGTAGTAATCGCGCTGCGAGAGCGGCTCGAATTTGTGATCGTGGCAGCGCGCGCAGCCCATGGTGAGCCCGAGCAGCGCGAGCGCCGCGGTGTCGGTCATGTCATTGAGCGTATTGTGCCGGCGCTGCAACTGGTCGGAGCTGTCGACCATATCCGGCCCGAGAAGATTGAAGCCCGTGGCGGTGAGCGCTTCCGGTTCGCCGGGCCAAAGCTCGTCGCCGGCCAGTTGCTCGCGGATGAAACGATCGTACGGCTTGTCGGCGTTGAAAGCGGCAATCACGTAATCGCGATAGCGCCACGAGTGCGGCCGCACCGCATCGTGCTCGAAGCCGTCCGTCTCGGCGTAGCGCGCAAGATCGAGCCAGTGGCGGCCCCAGCGCTCACCGTAATGCGGCGAGGCCAGCAGCCGATCGAGCAGGCGCTCGTAGGCGTCTGGAGTGGCATCGGCGACGAACGCATCGATCTCCGCCGGCGTCGGCGGCAGCCCGATCAAATCATAGGTGACACGGCGGATGAGCACTTCGCGCGAAGCTTCCGGGGAAAGCGCCAGCCCGCGTTCCGCCAGCCGCGCCCCGATGAAACGATCGATCGGATGGGCAGTCCCACCATCCGGCAGCTCGGGCCGCCGCACCGGCTGAAACGCCCAGTGTCGGCGATCATCTTCCGTGATCGTGAAGCCTCGTTGAGATGGCGCGGGCTCCGTCTTGAGCGCGCGCGGATACGGCGCGCCCTCTTTCACCCAAGCGGTGAGCCGCGCGATTTCCTCGGCCGGCAGCTTCGGCTTTTTGTGCGGCATGTGCGGGTCGGCCTCGTGACGCAGCGTCTGCAGCAGGAAACTCTCCTCCGGTTTCTCCCGCGAGAGCGCCGGCCCGGTTTCGCCGCCGCGCAGCAGCGCCTCGCGCGTGGCGAGATCCAGCCCGCCCTTCGTCTTCTCGCCGCCATGGCATTTCACGCAATGCCGCTCCAGCAGCGCTAGCGCGGCCTCCGCCGGCGCATGCTCCGCACGCATCGAGCCGCCAAGGGCGACGAGTGCGGCTAGCGCGAGAAGCGAAACTTTGAGGGGCATTCGAGGGGACGATACGAATAACCCGCTCGGGGGCAAAATCTATGGCGAGTGTGCGTGGATTCCCCGCGCGAGCGGCGTGAAACGTCGGGGGAAAGTCGTGCTATCGCGCGGCCTTCAGCAATGCCTCCGCGGCGATCCGGTAACACGCATCGGTCCGATGCTTCTTCCGATCTTCGCCTCCCAAACAATAGACATGGTCGCGCAGCTTTACCAGCGCCACCAGCGATCGATAGGGGAGCGCCACCGTGCGGCGATACTCGCCACGCTCGACATCGAAAAGCAACGCCTCGTCCGTGAACTCTTCGACGTCGTTCTTGTAGCCACCGGCGATCAGGATGTGGCGGTCGTCCAGCGTCACCGCCACAAGTCCGCGGTTGGCGGAAGGCAACGGTTTCAGCACCTCCCAGCGGTTTTCCGCCGGCGTGTAAGTAAATGCGCCAGCGAGATTCGAGGCGGCGCCGGAAACGGCATCCCACCGCGCGCCGCCAAAAACGTAAACGCGCCCACCGCACGCCGCCGCCGCGCCGGTGATGAAACTGGGCGCCGGCAAATCCGCCAGCCTTCGCGATTTCCCGGTACGAACATCGATGGCGTGGCAGTGGTTTGAAGCTGTCTCCAGCTTCGCCTGATCCGCCGCGCCGCCGATCACAAATAACTCCCCGCCGAGCACCGCACTCGCGCCATAGACGAAGCGCTGCTCGAGGGGCGCGAGCGGCTGCACCGCGAATTGGCGATCCAGACGCCACAGCGAGCCATGGCTTTCCGCGCCGCTGCTGCCGCCCGCAAAAACGAGCCCCTCGCGCGTCTCGCCGCACGCCGCATAGGCGAGCGGCGCGGGCAGCCGGCCCGCTTCTCGCCACGTGCCTCGCCGAGGATCGAAGGCGTGTATCTGATCGAGCCAGTGTTTGGTTTCGCCGCGCCAATTCGTGCCGCCGGCGATCACGATCTCGCCGCCGATTGCTCCGCAGATGAAGCCGCCGTTCGCTTCCGGCAAAGGCGGCAGCTTCTCCCATTCAGCCGCGGACGATTCGTAGTTCATAAGCGCGGCCAATGAAGCGGCCAGGGCGAGACGAAGCATGATCATTTTGCAGTGTGGGGAGACTTCTCGTCCGGATCAGTAGCCCGCCGGAAAACATCCATCTCTTCCACCGCTCCCCAATCGTCGCGCAACCGCACATCGCTCGGCCCGCTCAGCGCCCCGGCGATCCCGGGCCGCGCCGCATCGTTTTCGCGCCGGATCTCCCACCAGCACTGCCCGCGGTGATTGTGCTCGTGATCGATCGTGAACCCAGCCTCGTGCATGAGCGGCCCGATCCAGCCGATGCAGTGGTCGCAATAATCGTGGTATTGCACGAGCCCGTTCTGGATCAGGAACCCCTTCGAGGGACACGCCTGCATATCGATCCGAAAGACCTCCTCCGTGGCGGTGATCGCGTAGCCGGCCGCCTCTTCTTCCAGCGTATGCCCCCAGTACTTTTTCATCCCCTCGAAACCGCCGGTGGTGATGAGCGCCGCCGCGTGCCGCTGCGAATCGCGATGGATCGCCGCATCCCAATACGCCTTCACCAGCGCGTGTCCGCCCTGCGCTTCCAGCCAGGCGAAGGTCCACTCGTAATGCCCGCAAAAATCGTACACGCCGATCATCGTGCCTCCGCGATTTGCTCGAGCTGTTGTGGCGCCGTCGCCAGTTCCCGTTTCAAAAACCGCTGCACGCACGAGCCGTTCCCGCCCTGCACGCGCACGGTGAACCCCGCCGGCGCGCCGATCGCCTCGCTCACGAAATAGCAGTGCTGGCAAAAGCACGGCACGATCTCGCGGCCGTGCTCGCGCAGGTGCCGGATCGCCGGGCACACGGCCACCTCCAGCCGCACCTCGTCCTGTTCCTCGATCAGCTGCACCTCTGCCCCCGGCTCCGCCGCGAAAAACGCGCGCCAGTATTCCGCGATTCCGCTGAGGCCGTTGGTGCGCCAGCGCTCCGAGACTGGCGCGTAGTACCCCGCACCGATCTCGCGCCAGTATCGCCGCAGGCCCTCGGCGCCGAGGCGATCGAGGATAAAGCGAAAGGTGGCGTTGATGGCGAAATAGAAGTCGGCCGCGCCGATGGGCTTGGTGTCGCGGTAGGGGAGCGTGGAGTTCACGGGGGCGTTGGAACCCCTAGTCTTAGCGGTAATCGAACTCGTGTCCAATCACCGGCTTTCTCCGAGCTCACGCCGCCTGCAACTCGCGCACATGCGCGATATCGCGCGGAGCGACTGGCCGAAGCTGGGCGGGCAATAAGGTCGCTACGGCAATCGTTTCCCCAGCGAGCGTCATAAATTCAACCTCATATCCGGCTCCTCCGCTGTGGATATGAACGACTGTCCCAATGTCACCAGCTTCCAACCCCTGTTCCGGGAGCTTGTGCGTAAGCACTACGCAGTCGTGTTCTTTGATCATGACGCGGGAAGAGGGTACGCGGTGATCAGGCGTGGAGCAATCTCTCCTTTGTCGACTTGCCAGACGCTGCGCACGCGCGGACGTCGACCGTCCGGGGTGACGAGTTCTCCCTCCACCTCGTAACGCGGCCCGAAGCCGGTTTCCCTCCACCGGGCAACGTCGTGGCTCTGGCCATGAGCGCACAATGCTTCTGCGAGAGTCTCCCACGCCACGATCGCAAATCCAAACTCGGCAAAAAACCGCGCCTTGCTCCCGCCGTATCGGTGCTCCCGATTCAGCAGATACTCGACGATTTTGTCGTGTTCAACGACCGCGAGATGCGCGCTCGGAAGCGTCATGCGGGCTTGGCTGCGGGAGAACTCATCCGTCGCGGAAGTTTGGCGGCCGGGACATTTGCGTCGAGCGGCATTCCTCTGGCGCGCACCCCGCCCTTGCAGCGCCGAGCATATTGGCGTTGGCTCTCCGCCCGCGTCACCGCGAAATCTTCAACCCTCAATCGAATTCCTAAATCCCCGTGAAGCTTTTCATCCCCGGCCCCATCCAGGTTTCCGAGAAAACTTTTGCCGCCTTTTGCCGGCCGATGATCGGACATCGCAGCGGGGATTTCAAAAAACTCTACGCCTCGATCCACCCCCGCCTGCAGGAGCTTTTCGGCACGAGACAGCCGGTGTTCCTCTCCACCTCGTCCGCGTGGGGCGTGATGGAAGGCTCGATGCGCAATCTCGTGGGCGCGGGCAAAGTGCTGAACTGCATGTGCGGCGCCTTCTCGGACAAATGGCTCGATGTCTCGAAGCGCTGCGGCAAGCAGGCGGAAGGCTTGCAGGTGCAGTGGGGCCAGCCGATCCGCGGTGAGCAGATCCGCGAGAAGCTGAAGGGCGGCGGCTTCGAGGCAGTGACGGTGATCCACAATGAGACCTCCACCGGCGTGATGAGCCCCCTCCGCGAAATCGCCGAGGCGGTGCGCGAATTTCCCGAGGTGCTGCTCGTCGTCGATTCGGTCTCGTCGTTTTCCACTGTGCCCATCCCCATGGATGAGCTCGGCATCGATGTGCTGCTCACCGGCACGCAGAAGGCGCTCGCCCTGCCACCGGGCCTGGCGCTTTTCTCCGCCAGCGAGCGCGCCTTGGCCCGCGCGGCGAAGGTCCCGGCGCGCGGCTACTACTTCGATTTCATCGAGTTTCAGAAAAATCAGGCTGACGACATGACGCCGTCGACCCCCTCCATTTCGCACATCTACGCGCTGCAATCGAAGATCGACGACATCTTCGCCGAAGGCGTGGAAGCCCGCTTCGCGCCGCCACGAGGAAACGAATGGGATGATCCACGATTGGGTGCGCCGGCACGGCTTCGAGTTCTTCGCCCCGGAAGGCTACCGCTCCAAATCGCTCACCTGCGTGGCGAACAATCGCGGCATCGACGTCCCGGAATTCGCTCAAGCGACTCAAGGAACGTCACGGCTTCATCATCGACGGCGGCTACGGAAAACTGAAAGGCCAAACCTTCCGGATCTCGAACATGGGCGACGAGACTCGCGACACGATGGCCGAGCTAATCGCCGCGCTGGACGACTCGCTGCCGAGCTGATCTGGCCGCGTCGCTTACACCGGCGGAGGCGTCACCCCGGCGTAAATTGTCGTCAGGGGGAGACGGCAATCAATCTCGGGCAGCTCGAGCGTAGCGTCGGGGCCGGTGAGCACCTCCCTCGGCCACGCGCCGGCCTGGCGCCGGCGGTAGACCGTCACGCGCTGCTGATCCTGATCGACCAAGGCGTATACCCGCATGGTCGGCAGCGCCAGGTAGTTGACCAGTTTATCGCCCCGATCGCTTCGTGCGGTGCTGGGCGAAAGCACTTCGAAGATCACCGTCGGCTCGGTCACTTCGTTCTCATGTGAGCCTGAGCAGTCGACCATCACATCCGCATAGTAGTAGAACATTGGCTCCGCGTCGCGGATGCGAACGCGCATGTCGGAGGCGTAGACGCGACACCGCCGACCCGCGAGCTGCGAACCCAAGGCAACTACGAGGTTAATTATGATATCCGAGTGCGTCCGGGTGCCGCCCGCCATCTCCTGCACCACACCCGCGCGATACTCATGCCGCACCTCGCTGATTTCCTCGGCGGCGAGGTATTCTTCTGGCGTAACGTAAACGTCCTGCGAAAGGAGCGAGCTCATGGCGACCCTCTCAGTATATGGGGAATCCCCAGCAAGAAAAGTCTGAAACCGCGCATTTTTCCCCGGAACAGGCTTCCCCTCCGTCATTTCCAGACATACGCTCCTGTTCCCCCGTGAAGGCCTGGCTCTCGCTCACTTTCGCCATACTTGCCGCGGCAGGGGCCAAGGCGGACTTGTTCGTGAGCAGCTTTTCGGATGACCGGGTGCTCCGCTACAGCGACACCGGCGCTTTTCTGAAAATCTTCATCGAGACGGGGAGCGGCGGCTTGGACGCGCCGCATCGCGGGATTTTTGGTCCCGATGGCCATTTCTATGTCGCCAGCTCCGGCACTCATAGCATCCTCCGCTACAACGGGATTACCGGAGCCTTTATGGATGTCTTTATCCGAAGCGGTGAGAAGGGGCTGCCCTCCGGCAGCCTGCGTTCCCCCACGGATCTCACCTTTGGACCGGATGGGTTGCTCTACGTGGCGAGCCAGGGGACGAACTCCATCCTGCGCTTCGATGCCGGAGGAAACTTTGATAAGACCTTTGTCTCCTCGGTCAGCAGCGGGGGGTTGGTGGCTCCCGTGGGGATCCGATTTTACGGCGACGATTTCTTTGTCGCTGGGCGCCTGAGCGGCAAAGTCCACCGCTACGATGCTGTTTCGGGGGCCTTCGAGGCTACGCTGGGAAGCGGCACTTTCTACGGCTTGGATTTCGATGCGGGCGGCAGTCTCTATGTGGCCGACTTGGGCGGCGCCAAGGTCGTAAAACTCAATCCGGGCACCGGCGTGGCGGACCCTTCGTTCATGGCGGCCGGCAGCGGCGGCCTCGCGAGTCCGTTCGGGATTGCCTTCGGCCCGGGCAATCGCCTCTTCGTCAGCGGGTACGAGAACAATTCAGTCAAGCGCTTTACGACAGACGGCGCCAGTGCCGTCTATTTGGGCGATTTCGTGGCCGCCGGCAGCGGCGGGTTGGACGAGCCTACCTTCATCACGTTCGCGGTCCCGGAGCCCTGCGCGGCAGCGCTGGCTGCGTCCGCCATCCCTTTCGTCATTGGCCGTCGCCGGCGCCGCGCACATAGCTGAATAGGCTGGAATCGAAATCGCCGCTGACTCGTAATGGCCGGTCTCGCCATGAAAACCGCTCCTGATTCGGCCGCCGGCCCAAAGACTCCCGCTCCCAAGGCCAAGCCAAAGCGTGCGCCCAGCGAAGCCGCCGGCCCCTTTACGCTCGCGATCGATATCGGCGGCACCGGGCTGAAAGCTTCGGTGCTGGATGCGGAAGGTGAAATGGTGACTGACCGCGTGCGCGTCGAAACCCCGCCAAATTGCGCCCCGGAATTGATGGTGGAGACCCTGGCGCAACTGGTCGCGGGCCTGCCGCCGTACGAGCGGGTTTCCGTTGGCTTTCCCGGCGTGGTGCGGCGGGGAAAAATCGTCACCGCGCCGAATCTCGGCACGGAGCTCTGGAAAGGTTTCGATCTCGACCTCGCACTGACCACAAAGCTGGGCAAGCCCGTGCGCGTGCTCAACGACGCCGACGTGCAAGGCCTCGGCGCGATCTCCGGCCAGGGCGTCGAGATGGCGATCACCCTCGGCACCGGGCTCGGCTCCAGCCTCTTCGAGGATGGCCGCGCCTCGGCGCACCTGGAGCTGGCGCATCATCCCTTTCGCAAGGGCGAGACCTACGAGGAGCAACTCGGCAAAGTGGCGCTGGAAGATATCGGCAAGCGCAAGTGGAACAAGCGCGTAGCCAAGGCGATCGAGACCCTCCGCGTGCTCACCAATTTCGACCGCCTCTACCTCGGCGGCGGCAACGCCCAGAACGTGAGCCTCGATCTCCCGCCGGATGTCTCCATCGTCTCGAATGAATTCGGGATGCGCGGCGGCATTTGGCTCTGGAAAGAGCGCAGCCCCGGCAGCACGGATATCTTCCGCCGGCAGGAGCAGGGCGCCGAGGCAGCGGCCGGGCCAGGCGGCCAGCCTTAGGCGCGCCCCCGAAGTTTACGCGCGCCGGATGGGCGGGCGGGAAGTGGGCGTGAGGCGGAAAATGCGCCGGTTGGCACGCCGCGGCCCGAGGGCCCGCGGGCGATCTGCCGGTACACTGCGGCTTGGTTTCGCCCAATGCGATCTCATGGCATCAGTTGGTGCGAGTGGCCCCTTGCACCAGCGCGCTCCGCGGCATGGTGACGATACTCCGCGCATGGCGGACCCGGACGAAAGCCCCCTCAGCCGAGACCAACTGCACCGCCGTCCCGCGCGGGAGCTCGGTCCAGAGCCGCTCCTTGTCGTGCAAAATGGCCACCGGCTGATTCAGCAGGAGGGTCGAGGCGCTCCGGGCACGCTGCGGGCTGAAGCGCTCGACCACGGACGAGTAGACGTTGGCCACGCGCTCGCTGAAGGTGAGAGGCGAGCTGAGCTTCACCCCGCGGGCGGCCGCTTCGGCGGCGCGAACCGCGGTCACGGTGGCAGTCACCGGATCGGTGTTGAAGGTGAAGTGGAGAAAACCGGCGACGAGCGCACCGGCGGCAATGGCGGAAAGGGGAGAGCGAAAAGTCAGTTTCATGAGGAAGAGCGTTGAGTGATAATAACTCTATTCACGCCCCTGTCCACAGAAAGATAAATATTTCACTCAAAACTTAAATTCATACGCAAAGTGCTCACTTACAGATACTTAACTTGCTTTCCTCTCGCCCTATGATAGCTCCGAGCGCATTTATTTCCAGAGCCGCCACTGGCAGGTGCGTGGACCGGCCACGGAGCAGCACTTCGTGCATCGGTGTTCCCGACTCCACTCCCGCCGACTCGAGCGTATTTACCGAGACTATGACCGGCGCGCCGAGACTCTTCGAGAGCCCCTCCAGCCGCGCGGCGGTGTTTACGGAATCGCCGAGGGCGGTGATAACCGGGGTCTTTGGAGGGCCCATGCGGCCGACGATCGCCTCGCCGGTGTGAATTCCGACCCCGATCACCAAGGGGGAGGCGAGCTCGCCCGCGAGCCGGCGGTTGAAACGGTCGAGCCCTTCGAGCATGCGGAGCGCGCAATGCAGCGCGTCTCGCGCGCCGTGGTCCGGCGAAGTGCGCAGGCCAAAGAGCGCCATCAGGCCGTCGCCGGTGAAGTTCGAGTAGTGCCCGCCCGTGTTTTCCACCGCCTGCGCCATTTCGGCGAAGAAATGATTCAGCAGGAAAACGACGTCGTATGGCAGGCGCGATTCGGCAAACTCGGTGGAGCCGCGTACGTCCATGAAAAGGATGGTGACCCGCCGTTCCTCGCCGAAAGCGTACGCGCGCGGGAGGATGGTGGGATCGAGGTTGGCGAGGCTCGGGTGCAGGAGGGGATGGACGCGGATATCGCCGGTGGGCCGAAGCTGGCAGCCGAGCCGCACGCCGCGCGGCGCGCCAAGCCAGGCGAGGGCCCGCGATTCCGTCTCGTTTGGCGGCGGGAGATCTTCCGCGCTGCGCTCAACGCGCACGCGGCAGGTGGTGCAGCGGCCGCGGCCTCCGCACACGGAGAGGAGCGGCCGGCGGGCGATGCGGCTCACTTCCAGGATCGACATCCCGATTTGCGCCTCCACCGGCGGACCGTCCGGGTAGCTCACGCGGAAGCGCCGATGCCGCTGCAGCCAGTTGCGAAACTGCGAGACCGCGAAGACGAGCAACACCAGGCCCACCCATGATGGCGCCGCCCAAAACTTCAGGAAACTGCGCAGCCAAAACGCCTCCGGATCGCGCGGAATCCCCTGGCTCTTGATGAGCTTGAGCCACGCCGGATCGCTGTGCGCCCGCGCGGAGACATCCATTCCCACCTCGGCAAACCCGAGCAGCGCGGTGAAGGGAATCAACACGTAGACCAGGAGAATCGCGGGCGTCAGGCGCTGGTACCATGGCCGCAGCCGCAGCCAGAAATGCAGCCCGGCCACGAAGTGGCCCCAGACGAGCAGCACGAGCAGGATCTGCCGGTAGCGAATCGACGGGTCCACCCACAGGTGGGCGATCTCGTACGGATAGGTGATATCGATTCCCACCAGCAGCCGAGTGCCGCGGGTGTTGAGGATGTGCACGAGCAGCAGGTAAGGGATGGCTAGGCCGAGTAGGATTTGCACCGTCTCCCACGCCGGCATCCGGTAGTGCCGCCGACGCACGATCGAGGCGAGTCCCAGCACTGCGTGCAGCCCTAGGCTGCCGTACAGCAGGATCTGCCCGGCGATGGTTTGCCAAAAGAGCATCACCCACGGCCGCGCCGTCTCCTGCGCCTGCAGCGAGATGAGCCCCAGGGAGTGATTGAGCAGGTGAAAGGTGGCGTAGATGCCGATGATGATCCCCGTCGCCGTGCGCAGTTGCCCCGCCGATGGCACGAAACGGAGATAGGACGTGTGGGTCACGAGTTTCAGGGATTGCTCAAGGGGTTCCGCCGTGGTGCCCATGCCGCATCCGGCCCGGCGAAGGCGAGGGCGCGGTCGACGATCTCGCGGTGTGGCGAAAGCGAACAAACCGGGTCGGTGGCCGCGGGATCGCCGGCGAGGAGCGCCGCCTGGCAGCGGCAGCCGCCGAAATCGATCTCCCGCTGCGGGCACGAGTGGCAGGGCTCGGGGAGCCACGCGGTGCCCCGGAAGCGGGAGAAGCTCTCGGATTCGCGCCAGATTTCGGCCAGCGGGCGATCCCGCACATTCTCGAAGCGCATCCCCGGGATGGAGAACGCCGTGGGGCACGGGAGCACGTCGCCCACGGGATTGACCGTGAGATACCGGCGCCCCCAGCCGGCGAGGCAGGGCTTCGGGCGCGATTCGTAGTAATCGGGCAGCACGTAGAAAATCTCCAGGCGATCGGCCAGGCGGCGCTGGGCTTCGAGCGCTTGTTCTCTCGCGCGCCGGGCCTGCTCGCGGGTGGGGAGGAGGGCGTCGCGATTGCGAAAGGCCCAGCCGTAAAACTGCACGTTTGCCAGCTCCAGCCGCGCCGCCCCGAGCCTCTCGGCCAGCGCCACGATCCGCGGGAGGCGCTCGATGTTATCGCGGTGCAGCACGGCATTCAGGCTCAGCGCCAGCCCGGCCTCGCGGACGACGGCCGCGGCGGCGAGTTTTTGCGCATGCGCGGCGGTGCCGGCGAGGCGATCGGCGAGCGCGGGCTCATCGGACTGCAGGCTGATTTGCACGGAATCGAGCCCCGCCTCGCGCAACTCCTGGATGCGCGCCGGGGTGAGGCCGACCGCGCTGGTGATGAGATTCGTGTACATCCCGGCCTCGCGAGCGGCGGCCACGATCTGTGCCAGATCGCGCCGCCCAAGCGGCTCGCCGCCGGAGAACCCGGCCTGCAGCACGCCCAGCGCCGCCGCCTCTCCGAGCACGCGGCGCCACTCCTCGGTGGAAAGCTCAGCGCCGCCGGGGTAAGCGACCGGGTTTGAGCAATAGGGGCAGTGCAGCGGGCAGCGGTAGGTGAGCTCCGCCAGCAGCGCGTAGGGCCGATGGGAAGGAATAGGACCGATGGGACTCATGGGGCCTATGCGCGGGTTTCGAGCACGATCAGTTTGCGGCGCAGCAAGCCCTCGAGGGTGGCGGAGACATCGCCAAACATCTCCTCGCGCGGCATATCATATTCCTCCAGGAGGGCTTCAACGATCCGCTCCACCGTGTTGCTGCCATCGCACCGGCTCACGATTTCCGCGGCGGAATCGTTCAGCTCGATCACCCCTTCCGGCTGCAGGAGCACCGCCTCCTGCGTGAGAGGGTCCTTTTGCAGGCGGACGCCGGGAGCCAGCTTCGGGCGAGCCGACGGAGTGATCCCGGAGGAGGTCATGCGCTGGACCTATGTCTTCGCGTCCAAGTGCGCCTGGGCGGTGCGCAGTTGGTGTTCCGGGGTGCGGAAGCAGAGGGCGATGGCGGCGGTGACGAGGGTGCCGAAGAGGATGCGCCAGGGGAATTCGATGACGAGGCCGGGCCAGGCGTGCTCGCCTTTGGCGAGCGCGGGACGGAGGCCCGTGAGGATGGCGAGATCCGTGTGCAGGCCGCTGAGGATCGCCACGACAATGAAGCCCACGAGCATGGCGATGAGGTTGCCGCGATTGTTGCCGCGCCGGCGGGTGAGCATGCCGACGAGGAAGATGCCGAGCAGCGAGCCGTAGGTGTAGCCGAAGATGCCGAGCACAATCGGAATGATGCGCGATTTCAGCACGATCACGGCGTAGGCGGTGGCGGAGCCGATGAGCACGAGCAGGATGGAGAAGACGACAGTGCTCAGCCGGGCGGCGCGGACGATCTGGCGGTCGCTGGCGTTGCGACCGAAGTAGGGCTGGTACCAATCGGCGGTGAAGCTCGTGGCGAGGGCATTGAGAGCGGTGCTGAGCGAGCCCATGGCGGTGGCGAAGATGCCGGCGACGAGCAGGCCGCGCACGCCGGGCGGCATCTCGTGCAGGATGTAATAGGCGAAGACGTGCTGCTTGCCCGGCTCCCCGTAGTGCGTCCAGAGGAGAATGCCGACGAGCAGGAAGCAGAGGACGATCGGGAGATCGGCGAGGCCGCTGAGGATGAGCGCGAGCCGGCTGCGCAGATGGTCCTTCGCGGTGAGCATGCGCTGCACCATGTCCTGGTCGGTGCCGTGGGTGGCCATGGTGAGGAAGGTGGAGCCGAAGATGGCCGCCCAGATGGTGTACTCGCTTTCCAGGATGCCGCGGATGTTTCCCCAGGCGGTGCGCGCCGGATCGATGCCGGAATCGAACCACTTCAGGTCGCCCTCGCCGGTGAGCTTCGCCATGGCGCCGGCCCAGCCTCCTTCGCTCCGGCTGATGAGCAGGTAGATGGCGAAGCCGAGTGAGCCAAACATGATCGTGGCCTGGATCACATCGGTCCAGACCACGGCCTTGATGCCGCCGAGCGCGGTGTAAATGGCGGTGACCAGTGTGAGGCCCGCGAGGGCGGCAATGTAGATGCCGACTTCGCGCCAGTTCAGGGCCGCGAGCTCGCGCGTGAGCTGCTCGAGCTGCGCCGGACCGGTGGCCGCCGCGATGGCCTTGTGCAGGGCTTCGCGCGACTCGCCGAAGTGCGTGCCGGTGAACATTTCGTACGCCAGGACGAGCACCACCCCGGCGACGTAGAGCCGGGTGCCGCTGGCCAGCGCGCGGGTGACCAGGAAGATCGCCGAGGCGGCGTTTTTCGTCAGGCTCCCAAAGCGGAGGAGCAAGAACTCGTAAATCGAGACGACGCGAAAATCGTAAAACGGCTTGATGAAAACGAACGCGATGATGACTCGCGCAAGGATGGTGCCGATGGCCAGTTGCGCGTAGGTGAAGTTGCGCATGGCGTAGCCTTCGCCCGGCGCGCCGAGAAAAGTGGCCGCGCTGATCTCCGCCGCGAGGATGGAGGCGAGCACCGCCCACCACGGGATATTGCGGTCGCCCACCGCGAAGCCCTCCATCGATTTGTCCCCGCGGCCTTTGTAGAGGCCGATCGAGATGACGATGGCGAAGTAGGCGAAGATGACGAAGGCGTCGAACATGGGTGGCTACTTTGAAGACCTTCGGGAGGGGAACGGCGAGCGGGATTTTTGGGCGGGGCGGAAGCAGCGGCTGAGGCGAGTACGAGTACGAGTAAGAGTAGGAATACCGCGGTTCCGTGGCGGCTGCGGGGCTATTGCTGGGCGAAATAGCCCATGCTTTGGAGCCACTCGGCGCAGCGCTGGGGCCAGGCGTTGATGGGATGTTGGTCGTTGCGCATGCCGAAGCCGTGCCCGCCTTTAGTGTAGATGTGAAGCTCGGCGGGGAGGCCGTGTTTCTGGTACTCGAGGTAGAGGCGGGCGGCTTCGATGGGGTTGGTTTTGTCGTCGTGGGCGACGAGGAAGAAGGCAGGCGGGGCGTTGGGCGGGACGAGGAAGTTTTCGCGGAACTTGGTTTTATCGGTGGGATCGAGGAAGCCGCCGCCGTAGATGAAGACGAGGAAATCGGGGCCGCGCTGGTCGTCGAGATCGGCGCTTTGCGGATACGTGCGCGGAGTTCGGTCCCAAGCGGAGTGGCCGGCGAGATTAGCGCCGGCGGAGAAGCCGAGCAGGCCCACGCGGTGCGGGACGACGCCCCACTCCGGCGCGTACTTTCGGACGAGGCCGAGAGCGCGCTGGGCATCCTGCACGGGGAGCGCGGAGGGCTCTTTTTCGTCGCGCGTGGGCGTGCGGTATTTCAGCAGCACCGCGGTGACGCCGATGGAGGTGAGCCACTCGCAGACCTGCGTGCCCTCATGCGCGTAGGAGAGGAACATGAACCCGCCGCCCGGAGCGACGATAATAGCAGCGCCTGTGCGCTTTTCGCGCTCTGGCTGGTAGACGGTGATGGTGGGATCGGTGACGTCGCTAACGCGGGTGGGGGTGACGCCGCCGTAGGATTTGATGAGCTTTTCGGTGGGCTCGGATTTGGGTGCCATGGCGCTGGGAGGGCCATCGGGCCAGAGCTTGAGGGTGATTGGCTCGGGGGCGGCCACGCAGGGGACGGCGAGGATTATGATGAGGAGGAGAAGCTTCACGGGACGTCGGAATACAGGGGCGTGGAGCGAAGGGTTTTCGGACAGATGAAACGAGATGCGGGTTTTTGCGAACTTAGGGTTCGGGGAGACGAAGGAGAGGCTCGGTTTTGGTGTGCCGGGGTTTTCGGACATATGAGACGAGATGTGGGGTTTTTGGTGCACCGGCGTTTGGATCTCACACGGAGGCGCGGAAGAACACGGAGGTAGGACAGGAGGCAGATGCGCCACTCAACGATCGGGCCAGCGGAGGAGCGCGGGAGGGCGGGTGAGGGACCGGCAGTCTCATGGATGATGGCGGCGTTTTCCACTGGGCCGATGCTACCAGACGCGAGCACTATTCCCAATCTCGCCCGAGCACTTTTTTATATTTCTATTTTCGCTGGGCGAGAGTGCGAGGGACGACGATGGGTCAAGTTTGAGTCAAGTAATGGGTCAAGTTGGTGGCGCGAGGATTGGCGCCGCCATTCAGCGGAGGAGGTAGCGGCCGGATTTGAGGGTGCCCTCGCGCACGACGAGGCGGGCTTTGAGGAGGGGGCGAAGGAGGTCCATGGCGCCTTGCTTGGAGATTCGCAGAGCGGCCCAGAGGTCGGCGGGCCGCATACTGCCGCGCTCGCGGAGGAGATCGAGGAGCTGCTCCTGCCTGGGCCGGAGAACGAGTTTTTGGCCCCGGGTTTTGGCGGCGAGGTGCTGAATGCGTTTCCAGACGCGCTCCAGGGTGACGGCGAGCCCTTCGGCGGAGTACTCGAGCCAGGAGGTGAGGTCGTCGCCCGCGGCGCGAGTGGCCTGAAGAGCGGCGTAGTAGCGCGGGCGGTTTTCCCAGTAGTGCTCGTCAATGGAGAAGATGTGGTGCGAATCGAAGCCGCGGCGGTAGAGCTCCCAGTGCGCGAGGGCGCGGCCCGTGCGCCCGTTGCCATCGGCGAAGGGGTGAGTGCTCTCGAACCGATGATACAGCCAACCTTCGGTGCGCACGAAGAGCGACCGCCGTTTTCCGCGTTATTCAATCAGTAGTCCGAAGTGATTGTTATTGGCTGCGGCAGCCATGCGGCGGTGTTGCTGAGGCGAATGAGGGTGGGCGCGATCGGAAGGCTCTGGATATATGTGTGAGGATCCAGCGGAGCTTCATTCTCATCCCATATCTCTGCGGCGAAGGCGAGGCGTTGGGGCGGGGAGACGAAGTGACCTGCCGCATAGGCAGCAATTTCGCTATAGGAAAATTCGAGCGTCCAAGCATCACCTTCGGGGGTACCGCCTCTCGCGCGAGCCTTCTCAAAATTCCAAGTTCGCTTAAACAAAGGATAACCTGGAATTCTACCCATCGATCCGCGCAATGCCTCGGCTTCCGGACCAGGGCGGAGAATCAGGCGCACATCCCGGCAGGCCCATTGGTCCACGGCTGCCGATGAAACTGGGGTATTCCATGCAACACAAACCTGTAGCCTTGGAGATGTTGCGGCCTCCAGCCATGCGGATGGGATTGGAAGCTGCACCCGGACCAGTTCATCGTCATGCGGAATTACTCCTTGCCACACAAATCGAGCCCTCGATTGTTGAGCCCTCCGAAAACTTTCCGAGTTTGCGTAGCCGTACCCCAGAGCGCGTTTCGCTAGTGGATGAAGGGCTGGGTCGAGCTTTGACGCCACATCATCTGCCGTTAACCCAAGCACGGCCTTTACGGCGCACGCGAAGGGACGCGCGTCACCGGGGCACCTGGCACGCAACTCTTCCAAAACGAACGCCGCTTCGCGGGCAAGTAGGGGAGCTGCATAGGAGGTACCGAAACCTTCTTTGGCGTGACCCAAGGCTCCAAAGCCCCACACACCAGATCCAGGTAGAGACCGATAAGCCGAGTTTGCGTCGCCGGCAGGCGCACAGAAATCTGGCTTCGGGCTCTTCGCGAAGCCGGGACCAAGGCGAGTAAAAGGGCTTGGCGCATCCGGTTCTGACGCCAACCCGCCGGCGCTCATATGGGCAGCAGTGCCCCCGCACGTCAGCGCATTAAAGCTCCGTGGAATCGTATGCATTTCCCACCCGGAATTGTCGTAATGCAATGGATATCCCGGGACCGGAATCAAACCACGCACAGCGTTACCGGCGGCGACGACTACGACGACATCCTGGTCGAACGCGAAATTGTCGATCTCCTCAATGTGCTTTAGGGCTTCAGCGCGTTGCCTGGGCGGAAGTTCCTCCAGTCGCAATGCCCCATCGAAACTCAGATTGAATACTCTAACATCCGGGGCTGCCCCAATCGCAGTTGCCAGGGCTGCAGATACGCTCTCGACGAGGATTTTCTCAGGGCCATTGCCAACCCGCACTTCAAGGAAGCGGCACGAACCATTAGGAATCTCCGCGGACTTACTGAGGTCCACGTCGCCAAACACGATTCGAGATGCGACGAACGAACCGTGATCATCGTTCTCGGTATTCGAGCAGTTTAGGCCGGTAACGACTCCTCGCCGATAGTTTTGCAACACTTGGTGTTGCTCTGGCACGGCGGTGTCAACAACGCCGACAGTGGGCAGAGTCAGTGTCCCGGCGGTCGGCGACGGACTGGGCCCGACGATGGAAGGAATTTCCGGCGGAAGGCTCTCAGCCAACGCAATTACCGGCGGGTGGATTGACTGAATAGAAGAAAATTCGTCGGCGAGAGACCTGATCAGATCACTATCCATTGTGGCACGCAGAAAAAATCTACCGAGATAGGTGCGGCCTTTTCCTCGTAAGCGTAGGCGTGCATCGCCCCGGAATCGTTCCTCGAGTGCCCGAATCACCCGGTCTGCTTCAAGCTCGCTGATCAGGGGCTGAAGTTTGATGTACCCCTCTGTCACCTTGCTTCCGATCTCATCCAGCCATGCTTTATCAAACTTTAGTTCGCTTGGGATCCATTCGAACGAACTAAATGCAACAAATCGGGATTGTTCGCGCGCACCCAAGCTGACCAGTTGCGCAGTTTTGCTCAGGAGTTGTTCCATGCGCTCGGGCGTCGCATGAACAGTAGCGGAGCCACTTGGGTGAACCTCAATCAAGTCGAGGCCAACCCGCTCAAACAGCTTCGACTGTTCGCCGCTGAAACTTACCCCTTCGACCTTTCGGCCTTCGATAGCACCCTGCGCCTTCGACTCCTTCGTAAGCTCTGGCTCGGGATCGGTGAGGATGTAGTACTTGCGTCCACTCAACGGATCGCTCGATCTCATCGCTCGGCTTTGAATTCGCTGCAACGACTCGTGTAGGCGTCGCGCTTTGTGTGGCCAGTCCACCCCTAAGTAGGCGACATAACGGCCACCACCGTTCTTCTCCTCGAGCGAAAGCTCGTGGCTCTCGTTGAGGAAGTAGTTTTTTGGCGTGGCAGGCGTGCGGGGCATTCGCGACGCTTACTCCACCATACTCAGGACCCGACGACGAGCCTCACCTACGATGATCTGCTCCGCGTCTGCGTACGAACGGACTTTTCGGATGAGGGTCATGTTGGGGCGGCTCAGGCGGAGGCCGAAGTTTTCGGCCCGCCGTCTGCCAAAGCGCTCCAAGTCCGCAGGTTTTGGAGTTGGGAATGCAACTCTCAAATCAAATCGGCGCCATAAGGCGTCATCAAGTGCCCTGGGAATATTCGACGTTGCGATAACAAACCCGTCACCGCGAGCGTGCTCCATTTCCTGCATGAAAGCGATCACGATACGGTCAAGCTCGCCGACTTCCATAGGGCTGCCCCTTCGCTTCGCCAGGGCGTCAACTTCATCGAACAAGAGCACGCATGGGGTATGCTCTGCGAAATAAAAGAGTTCGCGCAGCCGCAGAGCGGTTTGTCCTAAGAACGCCCCGATGAGGGAGTCGAAGCGCACGAGGAATCCGGGAAGATTCACCTCCGCGGCAAGTGCCGCAGCGGATGCGCTTTTTCCGCAACCAGAAGGTCCGTGGAAGAGTAGCCGCCAGCGACGTGGGAGTCGATGTTTGGCCAGTTCCACACGCGATCGCCACTCCTTAATTACTTCGGTGAAGGCTACTCTAACGGTTGACGGAAGCTCCAAATCCTCCATTTTCGAGGTCGCCGAGAGTGGCATCAATGCGCTCGGCACGGTCCAAGTTGCTGTCACGGCGGAAGGTTGTTCCTGCCGAGGAGCGAGGGCGGCTCCGTTGAGCGCGCCAAGCAGATCGCGCTGAGCTCGGAATTGACCGCGCGAGCCGTGCTCCGAAGCCAGTTTTCGAGCCATCGAAGCCGCTTGCGTCAAGTCGTGCCTCCCGATCGCACGGAACAGGTCGATGAGCTCTTTTGTCTTCGGCATACGCATACCTTAAATCAGCATCGTCCGACTTCGAAACAAATCCAGCTCCCACGCCGTGAATGCGCGATCTTGTCCGGCGGTTCCTCCGGGGCGACCGTCTCTTGAAGTGCCAGCTCCCTCTGTCCAGTTCAACCCAGACCCGCCCGCCGCTGCCGAGGCACTGGAGCGGCTGAGAGCCGGTTCCGAAAGTCATGCATCAGCGCTCTGCGCCTCGGTGGCGCTGTTCCCCGATCACGGCGCCGCCCTTACGCATCTGCTGGCCATTTCGCCAGTGGCGACGGTGCGATTGATTCGAGATGTGGGAGCACTCGAATGGCTCGCGAAATCCGCCGGAGTCAAAGTGGACGGAAAACTGCGAGCGTGCGATTTGCAGGCGGCGGAGACCGGAACGCCCTTCGACCCCACCTTCCGCGCGCTCCGCCGGCTGAAGGGCCGCGAGATGTTGCGGATTGCGCTACGGGAGGTGGGCGGGTGGGCTTCGGTGGAGGAGACGACGCGGGAGCTGACGGAGCTGGCGGAGTTTTGTTTGCAGGTGGTGTGCGAGGGGTGGCTGGGGGAGCTGGAGAAACGATGGGGGAAGGCGGGGACGGAGTTCGCGGTGCTCGGGATGGGGAAGCTGGGGGGGCAGGAGCTGAATTATTCGTCGGATATCGATGTGGTGTTTTTCTATGGAGAGGATGGGGCGATGGAGGGGCGCGGGGGGCGGTATTCGCACCAGGAGTTTTTCACGCGGCTGGCGGAGAAGATCGTGGGGACGTTCGCGGCGCCGGATCCGGCGGGGGCGCTTTTCCGGATCGATCTGCGGTTGCGGCCGGATGGGGCGTCGGGGCCGCTGGTGCGCTCGATGGAGGCGCTGGAGCGGTATTATTCGGGGTTCGGGGAGACTTGGGAGCGGATGGCGCTGATCAAGGCGCGGGTGGTGGCGGGGACGCCGGGACGGGAGGAGCTGGGGTACGAGTTCACACACCGGCTGCAGCCGTTCATTTATCCGCGGACGGTGTCGCACGATGTGCTGGAGGAGATCGCGGGGCTGAAGGGGCGGATCGAGCGGGAGATTGTGGGCGGGGAGAACCTGGACCGGAACGTGAAGCTGGGGCGCGGGGGCATCCGGGAGATCGAGTTTGTGGCGCAGTCGATGCAGCTCTTGCATGGGGCGCGGCATGCTTTTTTGCAGGAGCGGAATACGCTGAAGGCGCTGGCGGCGCTGCGGGAGCTGGGGATTCTGCCGCGCGAAGAGATGGAGCAGTTGATCGGGGCGTACCGGTTTCTGAGGACGGTGGAGCATCGGCTGCAGATCGCGGAGGAGGCGCAGACCCATACGTTGCCGGAGAGCGAGGAGGAGTTGGGGAAGCTGGCGCGGAGCCTGGCGATCTCGGGGGCGCTGGGGGAACGCGGAACGGGGAATGCGGACGGCGGAACAGGGGAGGCGCTTGCGGTTTTCCGGGAGCGGCTCGCGGGGTGTAGGGGATCGGTGCGGGCGGTGTTTGAGCGGGTGCTGGTGCGCGGGAGGCGGGAAGAGGAGGCGCGGGATTTGTCGTTTTTTCCGGAGGAGGCGCGGGCGCGGCGGGAGCTGGAGTCGCTGGAGCAAGGGGGGAAAGGGGCGATGATCTCGGGGCGTACGCGGCGTCTGTATGGGCGGCTGGAGCGGGTGCTGCTGCAGGAGCTGCGCGCGGTGGCGGACCCGCAGGCGGCGCTGATCCGCTTCGTGCATTTCGTGGAGCGCTATGGGTCGCGCGGGCTGCTGTTCGAGACGCTGCTGCGCTCGCCGCGGGTGCTGGAGTTGCTGGTGCGGCTGTTCGACGCCAGCGCGTTCATGACGGAGATCGTGTTGCGGCGTCCGCAACTGATCGAGGAGATCGCGCGCGGGGGCGGGCTGAGCGAGGGGCGCAGCGCGGAGGAGCACCTGGCCGGGCTGGCGCGGAATGAGGAGGGGCTGCCCTGGCAGGACGCGGCGCGGGGGTACCGTCGCGCGGAGGTGCTGCGAATCGGGCTGCGCGATATCCTGCGGCTCGCGAGCGTGCGCGAGGTGCAGGCGGAGTTTTCGTCGCTGGCGGAGGCGTGCGTGATTTTCGCGCAGGAAAAGCTGGGGCTGGCGGAGAAACTGACGGTGATCGCGATGGGGAAATTTGGCGGGCGCGAGCTGGCCTATGGCGCGGACCTGGATGTGGTGTTTTTGGGGGACCCGGCCGGGGCGGCGTCGCTGATGCGGACGCTGAGCGCGCAGACGGCCGAGGGGTCGATCTTTCGGGTGGACGCGCGGCTGCGTCCGGAGGGCGAATCGGGGCCGCTGGCGCTGACGCGGGCGGCGTACGAGGGGTATTTCGCGCGCCGGGCGCAGGTGTGGGAGGCGCAGGCGCTGACGAAGGCGCGGGTGATTTCAGGTCCGCAGAAGGCGGAGGCGCAGGCGGCGATTCAGGGGATCTGGCGGCGCTTCGGGGAGCGCGAAGAGCTGGGGGCGGAGCTGCGGGCGATGCAGGCGCGGATCGTGCGGGAGCGCGGGGGCGGCGAGCTGGATTTCAAGACGGGCCCCGGTGGCATCATGCAGGTGGAGTTTTTCACGCAGTATCACCAGATGCGGAGCGGAATTTGGGAGCCGAATACGTTTGAGGCGCTGGGGAAGCTGGCGGAGGTGGTGGGGCCGGTGACTTCGGAGCTGAGGGAAGGCTATGAGTTTTTGAGGCGGGTGGAGGCGGTATTAAGGAGGATGGATGATGCGCCGGTGTCACGGCTGCCGGCGGAGGAGGGAACGCTGGAGCAGATGGCGAGGAGGTGCGGGTTTGGGAGGAAGGTGGAGTTTCTGGGGGAGATGGAGAGGGTGAGGAAGAGAGTGGGGGAGTTGGCGGCGTGGTGAAGGGATTAAGATTAAGATTAAGATTAAGATTAAGATTACGACTACGAAGGCTCCGCGCTGGCACACCCGCAGATTCAGCCGCCGATCCGAAACTATTGGTACTATGACTGAGTTAAATCTAAAAGGCCGCTGGAACGAAATGAAGGGCAAGCTGAAGCAGAAATACGCGGAGCTGACCGACGACGACCTGACGTTCGTGGAGGGCAAGGAGGACGAGCTGATGGGGCGTCTGCAGCAGCGCTTGGGCAAGACCAAGGAGGATATGCGCCGCGAGCTCGGCGAGCTGTAGTCCCAGCCAAGCCCATGTTTGGTGGCAACCCGCGCTGCGGCCTTTCTTGGGGGCCGCAGCGCGCTTTTTTTAACGCGGAACGGGGAGGGTCGCGGAAACGCGGAGGAGGGGCGAGGTGCGATGACAGGGCATGAGCTTTCGCCTTTTTGCCACGGATTACGATGGGACGATCGCCACGCACGGCGGCGTGGATGAGGTTGCGCTGGAGGCGATCCGGAAGCTGCGCGCGGCGGGGATTCACATCGTGATGGTGACGGGGCGCGAGATCGATGACCTGAAGACGGTGTTCAACCATTTCGAGCTGTTCGATATGATTGTGGGCGAAAATGGGGCGCTCCTTTACTGGCCGCAAGATGGACGCGAGGTATTGCTGGCGAAGCCGCCGCCACCGGCGTTTGCGGACGCGCTGCGGAAGCATCACGTGGAGCGGCTCTCGGTGGGGCGCGTGATCGTGGCGACGTTCGAGCCGTTCGAGGTGATTGTGCTGGAAACGATCAAGGAGATGGGGCTCGAGCTGCAGGTGATCTTCAATAAAGGCGCGGTGATGGTGCTTCCCAGCGGAGTGAACAAGGCCACCGGGCTGCTCGCGGCGCTGAAGGAATTTGGCGTGCCACCGGAAGAGGTTGTCGGCGCCGGCGACGCGGAAAACGATCATGCTTTTTTGGAGCTCTGCGGCTGCTCCGTGGCGGTGGGGAACGCACTGCCGGCGCTGAAGCAAAAGGTGAAGCTCGTGACCGAAGGGAAGCACGGAAGCGGCGTGGCCGAGATGGTGGAGATCTGGCTGCGGAATGGGTTGCGGGAGTTGCCGGGGGTGCTGGGGACGCATGGGTAGCGTTCAGGGTTCAGGGTTCAGTAAGTCAGTAAGTCAGGTGCTGGTCGTGCGGGCCGCCGCTTCTGAATACTGAATACTTGGCTCACTGGATCACTGACCGGTGCGCCGCTTGGCATCCCGCTCCGCCGCCGCGCGGAGGCAGCGCTGCTCGTGGACGGTGAGGGCGGTGAGGCGGAGGCGGAGCTCGGGCGGGAGGGCTTCGGAGAGGGGGACGAGGGCGAGGAGGTCGATGGCGCCGTCGGCGTCGAGGCGGTATTCGATGCGGAAGGGGAGGGCGATTTCGGCCTCGAATTCGCCTTCGATTTCGCGGGGGAGGCGAGCGCTCATAGCTGCACCTCCCGGAGGGTGCGGCCGGCTTCACGGAGGATGGCACTCACTTGCTCGCGCACTTTCCGCAGGGCGTTGACTTCGATGAGGCGGATGGCCTCGGAGCTGACGCCGGCGTAGGCGGCGATCTCGGCGCGGGTGCGCCGGTGGCCCGGCGGACAGGTGGCATGGGCGATAGCGATGCCGAGGGCGGCGCGCTGTTCCATCTCGGCGGTGTTCATGCCGAGCAGCTCATCCGGCTCCTCGAGGCTGGCGAGCCGGGCGCCTTGGCGGGTGGCCCGCGCGGCGGCGTGGCAGGGGCGGCAAACGGGGGCGCGGCTGTCGCGGGTGCGCGCGTCATGGGTGAAGGCGGTGAGCGCGCGCACTTCGCCGCAGCGGCGGCATTGCTTGCAGCCGGGCGGGAGGGTGGCGACCGGGGGCGCGATGCCGGCGGCGGTGGCGGCGGCGCGGCGGCTTTCGCAACTGCGGCACTCGTTGCGGTGCGGGTCGGGGCCATCGGTGGCGCGGCGGAAGGCGACGCGCGGTTTCACCAGCGCGCAGGCGGCGCAGAGCTTGGTGCGAAGCTGGCGTCCGCCGCATTGGCGGCGCTCGGTTTCCGCGGGAGCGGGAGTGGGGGTGAAGCCCGGTTCGGGGCTGGTGGCGGGTTCATTCGTGTGCATGAAAACCGTCTACACCCACGATTTTTGGCGTTTCGGCCTCAGCCGATCTCAGCCGGTCTCGACCCCTTCTCGACCGATTTAAGCCTGTTGACAGGTTTTGAAAAACGGCCGTTTTCGGGGTCTTTGAAGCCCCATTTTGGGCTGCGCTCGCGTTGCGGGATGCAAACGCATCGTTGGGCGGCGCGGTTTCCCGGATTGCGAATCCGTTTCGTGCGCGCTACACACCGTTTTGGCATGCTCGCGCCGCTTACTTACGATCATTTCGAGATCCAGACGGACGGAAGCGGGAACCCGGTGGAGCTCGGGCCGGCGGGGGGGCGGACGTATCGCGCCTACGATAAGCGGCTGCGGAAATCGGTGGCGTTGAAGATCATCGACCAGCGCCTGGTGGCGGATGAGCAGAGCCGGCGGCGCTTTTTCAAGGAGGCGCAGGCGGCGGCGGCCATCGAGCACCCGAACGTGGCGCGGGTGACCTATCTTTGCACGGAGGACGCGGAGGAGTGTTTTTACGCGATGGAGCTGGTGGAGGGGGAGACGCTGGCGGAGCGGATTGCCGCGCGCGGGAAGATGTCGCCGGAGCAGGCGCTGCAGACGCTGCGGCCGCTGGCGGACGCGCTGATCGTGCTGGGGCGAAGCGGCCTGGCGCACGGCGATCTCCAGCCGGAGAAGGTGATGCTCACCGCCGATCCCGATGGCCTGGAGACGGTGAAGCTGATCAGTCTCGGGCTGGCCAGCGGGGCCACCTCGGAAGCGCCCGTGGATAGCCGGGGCGATTTTTACGCGCTGGGAGTGATGCTGTGGCACCTCATCGCGGGAGTGCCTCCGTTTGCCGGCGCGGGAGCTGAGGCCAATGGAGCGCATGCGGACCGGGAGCTGCCATGGAGCGAGCTTCCGCGCTTGCGCCAGCCGGCGCTGACGCTGCTGCGGCGCTTGCTGGCGGCCGATCCGGAGCAGCGCCCGGCGAGCGCACGGGAGGTGGTCGAGCTTTGGGACGCGGCGCTGGAGGGTTCCAAGAAAAAGGAGCGCGCGGAATCGTCCCCGGCGAAATCGACGGCGTCGGCCACGGAATCCGAAAGCGCGATGGGGGACGAGGCGCTCGCGCTGATGGCCGCCAAGCCGCCGTTGCGGCTCGAACGCCTTGCCGTTCCTCCGCCGGGATGCGCCTTTCCGCCGCCGGTGGGTTACCTGGCCAAGGGCGAGCCAGGGGAGCGCGGTTTTTTCGTGCGGGTGCTACCGGAGCGGTTGCCGCCGGAGGAGAAAAGCCAACTGCTGGCGCAGGCGCGCAAGCTGCTGGCGGCCCCGCATTCCACGCTGCTGAACGTGTGCGAGGTGCGCGAGCGGGAGATCGTGAGCGAATGGCAGCGCGGCGTGATGGCGGCGCGGCTGCTCTCGAGCCAGCGCGGCGGCGAGCTGCCGGTGGCGATCGTGAACGAATGGCTGCCGGCCGTGGCGCAGGCGGTGGATTACGCGCGCGAGCATAGGATCCGGCGGATTGGTTTGGCGCCGTCGAGCTGGCTGGTGGAATTTCTGGAGGGAGGGCCGGGCGAGGCGCCGGCCGAGCGGGCGACGCGGCCTCCGGAGGAATGGGGGCGCCAGCGGGTGTGGCTCGATCCGCTCGCGGGCTTCGATGCGCTTTTCATCGCGGCGAACGCGGATGCCTCGCACACCATGCTGCCCGCCACCTCGGAGCCGCTCACCACCTCGGCCTCGTACCTGGCCGCGCTGGGCCGCGCGGTGCATGAGCTGCTGGGCGGGGCGTCGCAATCGCGGGTGGCGCCGCTGCCGGCGCTCGATGAGGCGCACAACGCGCTGCTGCTCGATGCGATTCACCGCCGTTCCGCCTTTAGAACCGCGCGCGAATGGATGCTCGCTTTTACCGGGCGCGACGAGGGGCCGAAGCCGCCCGCCTCGCTGCTGGCGAAGCAGGTGACGGCCTCGGCGACCACGCCCGAGACGAGCGATCCGCCGGTGGTTCCACCGGCGGAGAGGCCGCTGCGCACGGTGGCGCCGCCCGCCCGCCCCAAGCCGGTCACGGCCCCCCCGCGCGTCCCATTGCCGCCAGCCGCGCCGCCGCGGCGTTCGCCGGCAAGCGCGGCCGCGGGAATGCTCGCGAAGCCCGCGGTGCGCCGGGGCGCGCTGGCGCTCGGGATTCTGCTGCTGGCCATGCTTTCGATGATGGTGATCGGCTCCTTCGGCAAGCGCGGCGCGACGACGACCGCGCCGGTGGATCAACTCGCCGTGCGGGCGAAGGAGTTGATCGCGGAGGGACAGCGCGCGCTGACGAGCGGCGACGTGGAGGTGGCGGATCGCAAGCTGAATGCGGCGGCGGAGCTGAAGCCGAACGAGCCCGGGCTGGCGCCGCTTCGCCAGGGGGTGCAGCAGAAGCGCGCCGAGGCGGTGAAGGCGGCCGCGGTGGCGCAGTCGGCGACCGCGGGAATTGCGGCGCGCGCGCTTCCCGCAACGCCGCAGAGCAGGATCGAGCAGGCGAGCAAGGAGGCGCCGTTCGTGAATTCGCTGGGGATGAAATTTGTGCCGGTGCCGATCGCCGGCGGCCGGAGCAGCGGAAAGCTGGTGCTCTTCTCCGTGTACGAAACGCGCCTGGGAGATTTTGAGAGGTTTGCCGATTCGGGTAAGTACCAGGCGCCGGCGTTCCAGACCTCGACCGAGCACCCGGCGGTGCGCGTGCGGCCGATCGATGCAGTGACCTTTTGCCTGTGGCTGACGGAGCGGGAGCTGAAAGCGCAGGGTCTTCCAACGGGCTACCACTACCAGATTCCCACGGACCACGAATGGAGCTGCGCGGCGGGCATCGGCGAATTGGAAAACGCGGAAGCGCCCGCGCTGCAAAAGGTGAATCCGGGATTCGCCGCCAGCCAGCCGGCGCTGGCTTTTCCGTGGGGGCCGTGGCCGCCGCTGCGCTCCGGAAATTTCGCCGATGCGCTGGGTCGAAACCGCGGGCTGACGCAAGCGATCGCCGGCTACGACGACGGTTTTCCTTTCACCGCGCCGGTGGGGCAATATCCGCCCAACGCCTTTGGCCTGCATGACTTGGCCGGGAACGCCGCGGAGATTTGCGAGGACTATCATGAAGGCGAGCCGCCGGAATATGTGCTGCGCGGCGGCAGTTGGGCCTCGGTGAAAACGGAGCTCCAAACGTGGGCGCGCAGCATGCCCGACCTGGCCAAGGGGAATGAGCAGGTGGGGTTTCGCGTGGTGCTCGTGGCGCTGAAGCCGCATGCGTATCCGCGCGAGTAAGAGACTCGGAAAAAGTCTGAATGGCGGGAGTGCGAACACGTCAGACTCACTGAACATCGCCGGCCCGGTGGCCTCTCACCAAACCACTTCCGGCGACCGCCACGATACTTTTCCACAACTACTAATGAAAACTCTCATCGTTCTTGCCACCATCGCATTTTCGCTGGCCACCGGCCTCGGCACGGCGGAGGCGAAAGACAAAGACAAACGACACAAGGATCGCGACCGCGACCGCGAAGATTACCGCGACTACGACCGGCGCGACTATGGCCGCTACGATCGTGATCGGAGCTCCCGCAGCTACAGCTATTCGCGCTCCTATGGCAGCGGGTATCGCGGCAGCAGCCGGACCATCTACGTGATCGAGCGGAATCGCCCGGTGCGCCGCGTGGTGTACTCCGATGGGCGCGGGTACTACCGCATTCTCGATGGCCGCCGCTCGTACATCCGGAGCAAGTACTACACGTCGTATCCCACGCGTTATTACTATTCCGATGGCCGCCCGCGCCTTGGCGTGACGGTGCGGTTCTAGCCATCGGCTGGACGGTTTTTTGGAATGCGGCAGCTCGCTGCCGCATTCCATTTTCCGCCACTCACTTAGCGCTGGCGCTTCCGGGCGCGCCGCCTTGGAATGGGGAGGTTTTCCCTCCCATGATCAAGCCCGTGATCTACCAGTTGGTCGTCCGCTATTTCGGAAACGTGAAGGGGACGAACAAGCGCGACGGCACGATCGAGGAAAATGGGTGTGGGAAGTTCGGCGATATCGATCAGGTGGCGCTCCGCGGCGTGAAGGAGTTGGGGATCACGCACGTGTGGCTCACGGGTGTCCTGCGCCAGGCGACGCTCACCGATTATGCGGGGCTCGGATTGCCGGCGGATGATCCGGATGTGGTGAAGGGGCGGGCAGGGTCGTTTTATGCCATCCGCGATTACTTCGATGTCTGCCCGGACTACGCGACAGAGCCGGCGGAGCGGATGGCGGAATTCGAGTCGCTGGTGGAGCGCATCCATGCGGCGGGGATGAAGGTGATGCTCGATTTCGTGCCGAATCACGTGGCGCGCGGCTATCGCTCGGTGGTGCGGCCGAAGGCGGATTTTGGCTTGGGCGATGACCAGGAGAAGTTCTTCGCGCGCGACAACCACTTCTTCTACTTGCACGAGCCGGCGGGGCAGGGACTGCGGCTCACCAAGCCAGAATATTGGCAGCCGGAAGGCGTTACATTCGATGGCCGCTTCGCGGGCGAAGACGGGTCGGAAGGCCGCACGCCTAAGGCGACCGGGAACAACAACACCTCGCCTTCGCCGAGCGTGAACGACTGGTACGAAACGGTGAAGCTCAACTACGGGTTCGATTTCGTGACCCAGCGGACTGCCTACGTGCCCCGGCCGCGCACCTGGGATCGCATGGATGAGATCATCGCGTATTGGCAGGAGAAGGGAGTCGATGGGTTCCGCTGCGATTTCGCCCACTATGTGCCGCAGGAGTTTTGGAAGTACCTGCTGGCGCAGGCGCGCGAGCGCGATGCGGGTGCGTTTTTCATCGCGGAGGCCTACCCGTACCCTGGCACCGGCGATCCCATTACCGAGATGGGGCAGCTCGTGGAGGCCGGCTTCGACGCGGTCTACTACGATGCGTCGTACGATGGCCTGCGCGCCATCTATCAAGGCGCCGCGGGACACGACGAGTACAACCAACTGATGGTGAATCCGCCGGTCCCCGGCGACCGCCTCGTGCAGTACCTCGAGAACCACGACGAACGCCGGATCGCGTCGCCGATCGTGCACGGCGTGGGCGCCGATCACACCGGCTTCGGAGCGGCGGAGGCCGGCTACCAGCTCGCGCCGTTGCAATTTCTCTACAGCCGCGGGCCGGTGCTTCTGTACAATGGACAGGAGGTCGGGGAGCCGGGTGTGGGGATCGAGGGCTTCCACACGAACGAAGCGCGCACCACATTCTTCGATTACTGGACCATGCCGGAGTTCGCCAAGTGGGTGAACGGCCACGCCTACGACGGCGGCCAGCTTTCGTCCGAGCAGATCGCGTTGCGAAACTTCTACACGGCCCTTGGCGCGCTGTGCCAGGATTCCGCCGTGCGCGGCGACGGGTATTGGGGGCTGAAGTACTTCAACCGTCCGGACCGCTTTCCCGATTGCCCGGACGATCTCTACAGCTTCGCGCGCTTCCAACCAAGCGCTGGCCGCCTGCTCCTGATCGTGGCGAATTTTCGGCCCGAGTTCGAGACCGAGGGCCGGCTGCGCATTCCCGGCGAGCTCGCCCAAGCGGCGGGCTTACCGGAAGTGGTACACGCCCGGCTGATTCTCGATCGCGGTGGTCACCGCGATGAGAGCGTCGGCGCGCTCTCCTTGCAGGCTCTCACGGAAAAAGGCCTGCACGTGAAGGTGCCGACGCAGACGGCGTGCGTTTACGAGTTCGCGTAAATCAATTCCAGAGCGCCTGCAGATCCGGGTCCACCCGCGCGTTCTTCTTCATCGCGGCATTGAGCTGGATCGCCGCCTTGATGCACTGCCGGGCAGTGGTCAGGTCGCCGAGGCGCGCTTCGTAGCAGGCGAGATTGTAGTGGAGGATGCCGGTGCGGCGAATCCACTCGGGCGCGGCGAGCAGGACCTCCACGGCTTGGTCGCCCTTGTCGAGCTGATGCAAGGCGAAGGCACGCTGAACGGTGAACTCCTCCTCGTCCGGATGATGCGAAGTGCCGAGCACCGTGAGCTCCTCGGCCTCGCCCCATCGCTTCAGGTGGAGCAGCACGCGCACCTTGGCCAGGAGCACCGAGGGATCGGTTTGTTCCGGCACGGGCACGATCAGCAACTCGCCGAGCGCCTCATCGGGCATGCCGAGGTAGAGATAGCCATCGGCGGCGTGCAGGGCCCGCTGCGTTTGCGCGCTGTGCGAGTGAGAGCGGTTTCCGAGGTACAGCATGGGAGAAAGGGGTTGGAGGCGCGAACTTTGCAATCGTGAGGCAGCACCGGCTGTGCCATGGCGCTTCCTCTGAGTAAAAAGGGGTCGTTACGGTGGCGGCAGTGACATATTCAGAGACACAAGTGTCGGAAAGTGTCGGGGCCTGACTGAAGATCGTACACGGGAAGTGTAACTTCAACCGTTACAAAATGGCGCACCTTTGGGCTTCCGTAGCGTCGCGGGGGGCGCTTTGGCGCAGTGGGCGGGCGTTTAAAAATCTGGACGCGGCTGCGGCGGGGACGATGCTGGAGCGATGATCATCAAGCCCAAGATCCGTGGATTCATCTGCACCACCGCGCACCCGGCCGGCTGCGCCGCGCACGTGCGAGGAGCAGATCGCCTACGTGCGCAGCAAGGGGCCGCATCGAGCGGCATGCCGAAGCGGGTCCTGGTGATCGGCGCCTCCACGGGCTACGGGCTCGCCGAGCCGCATCGTGCCGGCCTTCGCCGGGCGGCGCCGCGACGCTCGGCGTCTTCTTCGAAAAGCCCGGCGAAGAAGGCCGCACGGGCAGCGCCGGCTGGTACAATTCCGTCGCTTTCGAGAAGGCCGCGCACGCCGCCGGGCTTTACGCGAAGAGCATCAACGGCGACGCCTTCTCCGACGCGATCAAGCAGCAGGCCATCGACGATCGATCAAAGCCGATCTCGGGCACGTGGACGCCGTGATCTACTCCTCGCCTCGCCGCGCCGCACCCATCCGAAGACCGGCGTCACGCTCAACTCCACGCTCAAGCCGTCGGCGCGCCCTTCACCGCCAAGACGGTGAACACCGACAAGGGCACCGTGACCGACATCACCATCGAGCCCGCCAACGAGCAGGAAATCGCCGACACCGTCGCCGTGATGGGCGGCGAGGATTGGGAGATGTGGATCGACGCCCTGCGCGGCGCGGGCGTGCTCGCCGACGGAGCCGCTCACCGTCGCCTACAGCTACATCGGGCCCGATCTCACCTGGGCCATCTACCGCAACGGCACCATCGGCCGCGCGAAGGAACATCTCGAGGCAACCGCGCAAGCGGCTCAACGAGCAGCTCGAGCGCCACCGGCGGCCGCGCCTTCGTCTCGGTCAACAAGGCGCTTGTCACCCAGGCCAGCAGCGCGATCCCCGTCGTCCCGCTCTACATTTCGCTCCTCTACAAAGTGATGAAAGCGCGCGGCCTGCACGAGGGCTGCATCGAACAGATCCACCGGCTCTTCGCCGAGCGCCTCTGCCACCGGGGCCCAGCCGCAGCTCGACCCGAGGCGCCGCATCCGCATCGACGACTGGGAAATGCGCCCGGAGATCCAGAAGGAAGTCGCCGCGCTTTGGACGCAGGTCACGACCGAAAATCTCGGCAGACTCTCCGACATCGCCGGCTACCGCGCCGAGTTCCTGAAGCTCTTCGGCTTCGGCCTGCCGGGCGTGGACTACGAAGCGGAGTCCGAGCCGGTGCAGGAAATGCCGTCGTCCTTGAAGGGAGCGGCGTAGCCTGCTACTCTCCCATCCCCCATGTCTGCTTTGCGTTTCCTCCTGCTCCCCGCGGCGCTGCTCGGGCTGGCGGCCTCTTCGTTCGGGGAGGGCGCGGCTTGTTGCGAGAAGCCGGTGAGCCGCGCGGCGCTGCTGACGAAAGGCGGAGGGGCTGGGAAACCGGCCACGAATGCCGCGGGCGCCGCCGGCGCGACGCTCTGGAAACCGGTCTCCATCTCCGGCGGAGCGGTGCTCTGCCTGCTCGGCCTCGCGCTTGTGGCACGGCGGAAGCACGCGGCTGAGCTGCGCTGATCGCTCCGGGCCATGTTCTGCCCATTCGGCTGCCAACCGGGAAAGGGAGGCGCTCGCGATCTGCCGCCGTGGCTGAATCGGATCTGGTGGGCCGTCTTTGTTTTTTCCTGGATCGTCACCTTCCTCGCGGCGATGGGCATGCTGGCCGGCGCGGCGGAGCCGGCGATCGCCACGCTGCCCAATCTCGCCTACAAGCCCGGCGACGCGGTGAGCGAGTACGAGCAGGCACGCTGCAAGCTGGACCTCTACTTTCCCAAAGGCGGGAAGGATTTGCCCTGCCTGGTCTGGTTCCATGGCGGCGGGCTGACCGCGGGCTCGAAGGATGGCCCGAAGACGGCCGCCACCTGCCGCGCCCTCGCCGCTGAGGGAATCCTCGTCGCGAGCGTCAATTACCGCCTCAGCCCCAAGGCCAGATACCCGGCTTATGTCGAAGATGCGGCCGCCTCCGTCGCGTGGCTGCTGGCTCACGGCGGCGAGCACGGGGGGAATACTCGCCGGTTTTTCGTCTCCGGGCACTCGGCCGGCGGCTACCTGGCCGCGATGATCGGCAGCGACGACCGGTACCTTCAGAAACACGGGGTCCTCCTTTCCAGCTTGGCCGGCATTATCCCGCTGGCGGGCCAGATGATGACCCACTACACGGTCCGCCAGGAGCGGGGCCTGCCGAAGGAGAGGATCATCGCCGACGAAGCCGCCCCCATCCATCACGCCGGGAAAACCACGCCGCCCTGGCTCATCCTCCATGCCGAGCACGACATGGCCCTGCGCGCCGACGAAAACCGCTACTTCGCCGCCGCCCTCACCGCCGCCGGCCACCCCGACGTGACCCTGCGCGAAATCCCCGGCCACGATCATACCGGCCTCGGCGACCGCATCCCGGAGCCCGGCAGTCCCGTGCGCTCGGCGATGGTGGAGTTCATCCGCGCGCACTGAGCGTTATGGAGTGCGGCGGGAAGCGTCAGCGCCACGCCGCTTTCGGAGTGCTCAGCGGGGTGGGGGAGGCGCTGTTGCTCCGCACCGTTGCTTGCCACGGCAGTCCAAAACGGAGCGTATGACTTGTACGAACTGTTTTCGCACAGCACGGCCAGTTGCAGCCCAGCGGCAGCGTATCACGCGCGATTTATCTCGGCCGTTCAACGACAACGTTGTCGTCGCGCGGCGCCTTTGCGACCCGGTCGCGGTTTCGGCTTCAGCCAGCGCCGGCACCAGCGGACAAAGGCGATGCCGTGCGAGGCTACGAGCTTGATCGCCTCGAAGACTGTGATTCCAGCGATAAGTAATTCGGCGGAATCTACGAGCGAGGGTAGGATTATTGCGTTCACCCACACGGCGCCGTGTCAAACTTGTGATTGTAACCACGTGGTAAGAATTCCGGTATGGGCGCGGGGGACCGGGCCAGGTATGCACATGCACACCCCGCCGCTTGCTGCTCCGCAGTTCTCGAACTGGGGAGTCCGGATTCCAAGCGGATTCCAAGACCTATCAGTGGGCGAACCCTGGACGTGGACCTGCATGCGAGATATCACGTCAGGGCTCCAAGCCGGCATGGACGCTTCTTCGTTCGGCCCCAAGCCAGGGCTGGGTTTTCGGTTCTAATGGTCGGCGAGCCCGCGGACGCGACCATTTCCGCCAAACCCTGATTTGCCTTTTGCAGGCATTTGCGCTAAAAGCGCCAGCCGTGATCGCCCCCTCCAGCACGCCTCTCGCAGACCGCGACCGGCCGAAGGTGCCGAACCACCAGCTTTTGCGCATCATTGGGCGCGGCGCGTACGGGGTGATCTGGATGGCGCGGAGCCTCACGGGGGCGTTGCGCGCGGTGAAGGTGGTGGACCGGCGCGGCGTTCCCGACGGAGAAGAGCTTCCAGCGCGAGTTCGAGGGGATGGCGCGGTTCGAGCCGATCTCGCGCAGCGACTTCGGGTTCGTCGATATCCTGCACGTGGGGCGCGACGAGAGCGGGGACTTCTTTTACTATGTGATGGAGCTGGCGGACGACGTGACCGGCACCCGCGTGGAGCCGGAGGCGTACGAGCCGAAGACGCTGCGGACGGAGCTGCAGCGGCGCTCCCACCTGATCGTGGATGAGTGCCTCTCCATCGGCCTTTCGCTCACCCGTGCGCTGGGGGTGCTGCATGCGCAAGGCCTGGTGCATCGGGATATCAAGCCGGCGAATATCATCTTTGTCGGCGGGGTGCCGAAGATCGCGGATATCGGGCTGGTGGCCACGCGCGGACAGGATTCGTTCGTGGGGACGGAAGGGTACGTGCCGCCGGAAGGGCCGGGCACGGTGCAGGCCGATCTCTTCAGCCTAGGCAAGGTGCTTTACGAGATGGCGATGGGGAAAGACCGGCTCGATTTTCCCGCGCTGCACACGGACTTGAGCAGGCTCGCGGCGGACGAACGCGCGCGCCTGTTGCGCCTGAACGAAGTGCTGCTCCGCGCCTGCGCGAACAAGTGCAGCGAACGCTACGATTCCGCCGAGGAGCTGCACGCGGACCTGGAGCATCTCCGCGCGGGCCGGGCCTTGGGCAAACGGCGCGCGCTGCTGCTGCCGGCGTCGCTGGTTTCGGCCGCGGTGCTCGCCGGCGCCGGCTGGTTTTGGTGGGCGGAGCACGCCGCGCCCGGCTCGGCCACGATCACGGCGGAGCCGGCGGAAGCGATGGTGGTGCTGGATGGGAAAATGCGCCGCGCGCCCGCACGCTTCGAAAGCCTCAAGCCGGGGCGGTATCAAGTGCGCGTGATGCGCGCGGGGTTCGATCCCGTGGAGGTGTCGATCGAGGTGCAGCCGCGGCGTGAGACCACGCTGCCGCAGGTGCGGCTGCAGCGCAGCCACGGCGCGCTCGAAGTGGCCTGCCGTCCCGAGGGGGCGAAATTCCAGCTCCTGCAGAATGGGCAGGCGATGCGCGAAGGGGTCGGGCCCGCGCTGCTCCAGCCGATCGAGACGGGCGAATACGAGCTGCTGGTGACGCACGAGGGCCGCGAGAAGCGCGAGAAAATCGAGGTGCGCCGCGGGGAAACGGCGCGCTTCGAGGCGGAGTTTGCCTCGGGCCAGGTGCGCGTGGAAAGCGACCCCGCCGGTGCCGAGATCGCGGTGGATGGCCAGCCCGCGGGCAAAGCGCCGGTGACGCTGGCGCTGCCGGATGGGGCGCACGAGATCGTGGCGTCGTATCCGCACTGGCCCGCGCAGCGGCGGCAGTTGCAAGTCGATCCGGCGAAGCCGGCCGAGGCGGCGTTCGTTTTCTCACCGGGCCGCGCGAAGATCACCAGCGCGCCGGGCGGCGCGACCGTGATATTGCGCGGCAAGGAGCTGGGGAAAACACCGCTGCTGCTCGAAGAGCTCGAGCCGGGCCCGATCGATTGCGAGCTGCACCTGCGCGGGTTCAAGGCGCAGCGGGTCACCGGCGAGATCAAGCCGGGCGAGCAGACTTTTCTCGGCGCGCGCTTCGTGCAGCGCACCAGCCCCGAGCGCGGCGTCCCGTTTGAGAACAGCCTCGGGATGAAATTCGCGCCGGTAGGCGAGGTGCTGATGGGCGTCTGGCCGGTGCGCGTGCGCGACTTCGAGACCTTCTGCGGCCTCACCGGGCATCCGCGCCTTCCGACCGATTTTCCGCAGGATCCTCTGCACCCGGTGGTGCGCGTGAACTGGGAAGACGCCGTCGCGTTTTGCAACTGGCTCACGCAAAAGGAAGCCGCCGCCGGCACGCTCGATCCCGGCCAGCGCTACCGGCTCCCGACCGACCTCGAATGGAGCCAGGCTGCCGGACTCCCGCCCGAGCCCGGCGCCACGCCCGAGGAGCGCGATGGCAAGCTGCGCGACTTCCTCTGGGGCCGGCAATGGCCGCCGCCGGAAAAGACCGGCAATTTTGCCGAGGCCCCGGCCAGGCGCGGCGCCGCCGGCATCCCCGGCTACCGCGACGGCTTCGCCCAAACCTCGCCCGTCGGCAGCTTCCCGCCCAACGCGCTCGGCCTCTGCGACATGGGCGGCAATGTCTGGCAATGGGTGCAGGACGCCTATACCGGCGGCACGCGCGCCAAGGATTGGGGCGTCTTGCGCGGCGGCTCCTGGGGCACCTCGGCGAAGGCGGAGCTTTGCGCGGCGTACCGGAACGTGGTGGATCGCAGCGAGCGGGATGTGATTTTTGGGTTTCGCGTGGTGCTGGTGCCGGAGGGGCGGGAGTAGTAGGAAGTGTTCCTTGTTCTTGGTTCTTGGTTCTTGGTTAGCGTAAGGGAAATGGCTTGCCTTGCTTCGTCAGGCACATGAAGGCTGCGCGGCGAGTCTTATGAGCGAATCATCGTTGCCGAGCACTGGGTGGAAGGAGATAGAGAAACCTGGGGAACAGGAGCGTTTTGAGGCGTTCGCGCGCAAGATCGAGGGCCGGCAGAGGAAGGACGCGCCGCAGGGCGGCGGTCCGCTGCGCGGGTTTCATGCGAAAACTCATGCCGGATTAAATGCCACGTTTACGGTGCTGGACAATCTGCCGCCGCATGCCCGGTTCGGGGTGTTCAGCGAACCGCGCATCTTCCCGGCGGTGGTGCGCTTTTCCAATGGGAAGCCGACGAGAGAAGCAGATAGGGGCCGCGAGCCTCGCGGTATCGCCATCAAACTGGCCGGAGTCGCTGGACCGAAGTTATTGACGCCGCCAGGCGAGGAGCATGCCACCACGCAAGATTTTCTCGCGACCAGTCATTCGGTCACCTCGACGGTGCGGGACGCGGAACAATTCATCGCTTTCATCGAGGCGAGTGAGTCGCGGTTTCTGCCGTTCAGCCTCGCCAGGAAGATCGGTGCGCTGGAAGCGGCGCGGATTCTCGGTTCGCTCGCCATCACGGTGGGTCTCAGCAACGTGCGCAGCATGGTGACGGAGCACTTCTCGAGCACCGCGCCGATCAAGCTCGGGCCGCACGCGGTGAAGTTTACCGTGCGGCCAGCGGAAGGGACCGCTCCCCCGGCACCGCGCGAACTGACCGACGATTTCTTGCGTGAGGAGCTGGCGGATCGCTTGCGCAAAGGTGACATCGTGCTGGATTTCGTCGTGCAGTTTTTTGTCGATGAAGCGCGCACGCCGATCGAGGACACCTCGGTGGCGTGGAAGCCGGCCCACGCGCCGTTTCTCAAAGTGGCAGAGCTGCGGATTCCGCGGTGCGATCTCGATGATCCCGCGAGCGCGGCGGTGAGCAGCGCGGTGGATCGGCTCTCCTTCACGCCATGGCATGCGATCGAAGAGCACCGTCCGCTCGGCAGCATCATGCGCGCGCGGAAGTTTGCGTATCGGGCAAGCTCCAGCCTTCGCGGCCATAGCCCGGAGCCGACCGCGCTGCCCTTGTAAGAGCGCTATCCGAGGGACGCCGCCATCGCATGTGGCGCGCCCATCCACACATCCCGAACACCAGGTGAGAAGTGGGCGCCGATGAGGCGGGCCTCGCGGCACCAAGGGCCGGTTTCGGCGAGGAGGGAGGCGCATGGAAGCTCGAGGTCGAGGGGTTGTTGGGGCCAGGGGGGGTGCCAGACGCGGAAGAAGCGCTTGCGGCCGCGGCGCTCGGTGAAGGCGGTGTAGCGCTCGAGGAGGAATTCTTCGAGGGTGCCGGAGGGGACGCTTTCGAGGGGGGCGCCGGCGTCGAGGGAGGCGGTGAAGAGGAGGGCGGCGCCGGTAGCGGAGGTGACGCGGCCGCGGATGCCGTCGGGGCCAGGAGAGATGCGGTAGCCAAGCTGGCCGGCGCGGTAGGGGAGTCCGAAGAGGGGTGCGCCGAAGGGAACGGCGGCGTGGTTGGAGAGCCATTCGGCGAGGAAGAAGATGCCGTCGCGGCCGGCCTCGCGAACGTAGGTGCGGACGTTGAGATAGCGGCACGGGGAGAGCGGGCGGAGCAGCCATTTCGAGAACCAAAGCGGCAGGGCGCCGAGGCGCATGCGCTCCATGGTGAAGGCAACGAGGCTGACGCAGGCGCTGCCTTCATGGAGATCGAGGGCGAAGGGGACGCTGGGCTGGAGGTGGGCGGGCTCGACGGCGAAATGGATGAAGACGGCCCCGGTCCAATCGGCGCGGAAAAGCGGGGCGCGCTCGGAGGCCTCAAATTGCCGCCGGGCGTCCGCGCTGCGCTGGGTGCGCTGGCTGGGTGGGGCGGCGGTTTTCATGGCGGCTCAGCGATTTGGCTCGGGCGGGAGCAGCCAGAGGATGGCGGCGCAGGCGACGAGGCAGGCATCCTTGGCGAGCGCGCCGAAAGGATCGGTGAGCATCTCGGGGCGGCCGGCGGCGACGAGCACGATGAGGACGGCCATGAAGCCGGTGGCGATCAAGGCGGCGGCGCGCGCGCACCAGCCGGCGAGGAGCATGAGACCGAGGATCGCCTGCGCGAGGCCCAAGGCGACGAGGGTGGCCTCCGGGGAGCGCCACATCAGGCCGGAGCTGGCCACGAGGGCGGATTGCTCCGGGTGCAGATGCGGGAAGAGAATTTTCGGAACGAGGCCTTCGTAGAGCCAGACGAAGCCGAGGGAGAGGCGCGCGAGGAGGCGGGTGGCGCGCAGGCGCGTCTCGAGGGGGAGCGCGTGGAGAGGGGACGTTTTCATGAGGTCAAGGAGCGCTCGCCGCGGCCGCATAGACGAGGGTGAAGCCGCCGTAGACGAGGAGCAGAATGACGTGCACGAGCAGGCGCGCCGGTTGTCCGCGCCGATGCTCGGGGCTGTAGTAGGCGACTTGGAGAACGGTGCGGAAGCCCCAGAAAGTGGCGATGGCGGCGGCGAGCCAGCGGCCGAGCGGGAGCACCGGGAGGTCCGCGGCGAAGCGCCAGGTGAGGACGGCGAAGATGGCGAGGGTGAGCGAGATGAACCACTTGTGGACGTGGAAAACTTCACGGACCAGGAGGGGCATGCGCGCGAGGTCGTCTTCCCAATGGAGGAGGCGGACGAGGGCGAGATTGATGACGGCGATCATCGCCTGGCCGAGGGCGGCGAGGCAGAGGAGCAGCGGCAGATATTCTTGGAGGGCCTTCATGGCTGCACCTCTCCGGGTGGCAGGGCGCACCAAGTGTAGACGGCGCTCAGGTAGAGGAAGGCGAGGGTGAGGGCGTGGGCGCCGGCGCGCAGCCACCATCGGGTGAGGTAGGGTTTCAGATCGAAGACCAGGAATTGGACGGCGAGGCGCGCGAGCCAGAAGATGGCGATGAAGGCGCAGAGGCCGCGCGCGAGGGGCGAGCCGGTGGCGAGGTCGCGGGCGAAGAGGAGGGTGAGGGCGCCGAAGCCAACGATGGTGAGGACGATGAAGGCGCCGTAGACCCAGTAGAGCTGGCGGAGGAGGCGCGGGGCGTGGAGGAGGTTTTCGCGCCAATTGAGGACGCGCGGAACGAGGGCGCTGGCGGTGAGGATGAGGAAGTGGAGGAGGCCGGCGGTTTGGAGCAGGAGCAGTTTCATAAAGCGTGGGCGAAATGGAGGAAGGGGAGCCAGACGCGCGTGATCCACGCGGGCGGAAAGAGCCACCAGAGAGGGACGGCGACGATGGCGAGGGTGAAGAGCCGGCCGCGCCAGCCTTGGCGGAGGGCGGGTGTCGAGCGCTGCCAGAGGGCGGCGGAGCCTTGCGCGGCGAAGTAGGCGGTGGGGATGCCGTAGCCCGTGCCGGCGGGCAGGGTTATGACGAGCTCATGCACCAGCCCGGAGAAAAGGAAGACGGCCATGCTGGCCCCGGCGAGGCCGAGGCGCGGGGCGAGCGGCAGCAGGATCTGGCGGCGCGCGACCTCGCTGAAGGCGCGGTTCCAGCGGGCGCCCCAGAATTCCGCGAGGGAGGTGGCGGCGAGCGGGTTGCGCATGAGGGGCTCGGGCTGGAAGCCGCGGGTGCGCCAGGCGAGGGCGGTGAGGTGGAAGAGGCCGAAGTGCAGCAGGAAGATGAAGCCGATCATGGCGGCCCAGCCGGCGGCGAGAGGCTCAGCGAAAAGGCGGGGAGCGCCCCAGAAGAGAGCGGCGCCGAGGAGGATATTGGCAGAGGCGTGGAGCCACTCGCGCGGCGCGGGCGCGGCGGCGCCTTGGCGCGGTGGGCTCATGGCCGGCCAGAGGAAGAGATAGGCGGCGAAGGAGAGGCGGGCGGAAGCGGCGCCCGGCCACGCGAGGAGCTTCCAGCCGAGGAAGAGCGCGCCGGCCATGAGCCACATGAAGAGCCACGGCGGGAGGACGGCGCGGGTGATGGACGCCGCGGCGACGAGCAGGACAAAGAGCGCCCAAGGCGGTCTGTCGCCGGTGTCAGTAATTTCTGTAAGCACAGAATTCATGGAGCAAAAAAAACTTCAGGCGGTGGGGAGGCGCAGGAGCTTGAGGATGCCGCTGCCCATGCGGAGGACTTTCAGGATGGCGGCGGTCGGGAGGAAGCGCATCTGCTCGTACCAGCCGGTGGTGAGCTCGAAAAACTCCCGCAGGGCGGTGAGGCGCTCGCGGGTGACGGCGTCGGCTTTCGAGGCGGACGGCTCCGCGAGGCACTCCTTGAGGATGGCGAGGGTGGGCTCGATTTCGCGCTGGCGGCGTTCCTCGGCGATGACGCGGAACATTTCCCAGACGTCCTGCAGGGATTCGAAGTGGTCGCGGCGATCACCGGGGAGATGGACGATTTTCACGATGCCCCAGTTTTGGAGCTCGCGGAGGCTGGTGCTGATGTTGGAGCGGGCGACGCCGAGAAGCTCGGTGAGCTCATCGGCGGGCAGCGGGCGCTTGGAGATGAAGAGGAGGGCGTGAAGCTGGGCGACGGTGCGGTTGAGGCCCCAGCGGGAGCCCAGCTCGCCCCAGTGGAGGATGAACTTTTGCTGGATGGGGGTGAGGGCGGGCATTTCGAGTGTTTCTGTATGGACAGAAATAACTGAATAGAGAGGGGTGTGCAAGGGAAAATGTGACGGACGGGCCGCGGGGAAGGCAAAGTGAGAATTGAAAAGTGCAAAATGCAAAGTGGGCTGGCGCACGTTTGGGGCGGCCAAATTTGAACACGGCGGCCGCTGGACTTTGGGAGGGGGAGGGGGTTTTCTTTGGCGGAAGATGCCCCGCTTTGCTTCCGTGCTTGTCGATGATTCGGGGGGGAACAGTTTCGATTACCTGATTCCGGAGGGGGCGGAGGGGACGGTGGTGGTGGGCTCGCGGGTGCGGGTGCCGATGCGGACGCGGACGCTGGCGGGGACGGTGATCGGGCTGAAGGAGGAGACGGAGGCCGCAGGGGTGAAGGCGATCGCGGAGGTGGTGGGGAAGGAGCCGATGCTGACGCCGCTCTTGCTGCAGCTGGGAGAGTGGATGGCAGATTATTATTGCTGCTCGCTCGAGGCGGCGCTGCGCTCGGTGCTGCCGGTGGTGGTGCGGCGCGGGGGCGGGGAGAAGTCGCAGCTATTCGCGCGGCTGGCGCGCGAGGTGGCGGCGGAGGAGCTGGAGGCGCTGCGGGCAAAGGCGCCTTTGCAGGCGGGGGTGATCGAGTTTCTGGCGGGGGCGAAGGAGCCGGTGCAGGTGAGCCGGCTGGCGGAGGAGTGCGACGCGAGCCACGCGGTGGTGAACGCGCTGAAGAAGAAGGGGCTGGTGCTGGTGGAGCCGAAGCAGATCGAGCGCGATCCTTTCGAGAAGGAGACGTTCGTGGCGGCGGCGAAGCTGGAGCTGAACCCGGAGCAGGTGAGCGTGTTCGAGAACGTGGTGGCGTCGATCGGGCGCAATGGCGGGGAGCCGGCGCCGAAGCCGATGCTGCTGCACGGCGTGACGGGAAGCGGGAAGACGGAGATCTATCTGCAGGCGATCCAGCTGGTGCTCGAGCGCGGGCAGACGCGCGATCATGCTGGTGCCGGAGATTTCGCTGACGCCGCAGACGGTGGAGCGGTTCAAGATCGCGCTTTGCGGCGACGCAGCACGAGGTGGCGGTGCTGCACTCGCATCTCTCAGCGAGGGCGAGCGGCACGATGAATGGCACAAGATCCGCGAGCGGGCGGGCGCGGATCGTGATCGGCGCGCGGTCGCGCGATCTTTGCGCCGGTGCAGAATCTCGGGCTGATCGTCGTGGATGAGGAGCACGAGAATTCCTACAAGCAGGAGGAGACGCCGCGGTATCACGGGCGCGACGTGGCGGTGCTGCGCGGCGAGCATGGAGAAGTGCGCGGTGCTGCTCGGCAGCGCGACGCCTTCGCTGGAGAGCTACCACAACGCGGTGGCCGGGAAGTACGAGCTGCTGCGCTTGCGCGGCGCGGGTGGACGACAAGAAGATGCCGTATCATTCGCGATCATCGACTTGCGGATGGAGTCGAAGAAGACACGGCGCGATCCTTTCCGAAAAGCTGGTCGACGGCGATCGACGCGCGGCTGGCGAAGAAGGAGCAGACGCATCCTGTTTCTGAACCGGCGCGGGTTTTCCACGTCGCTGCATCTGCGCAGGCGTGCGGGTATGTGTGCGAGTGCCCGAATTGCTCGGTGGCGCTCACCTTTCACCGCGCGGCGGACCGCGATCGTGTGCCACATCTGCGGGCACCACGGCGCTCGCGCCGAAGAAGTGCCCGGAGTGCAAGGACCCCGGCGATCCGGTACGCGGGCACCGGCACGGAGAAGGTAGAGGACGCGGTGGCGAAGCTTTTCCCGCAGGCGGTGGTGAAGCGCATGGACGCGGACGCGATGCAGCGGCGCGATGCGTACCGCGAAACGCTGGGCGCGTTCCGCACGGGGAAGATCGATATCCTCGTCGGCACGCAGATGATCGCGAAGGGGCTGCACTTTCCGAATGTGACGCTGGTCGGAATCGTGAACGCGGACCTTGAGCCTGCACTTGCCGGATTTTCGCGCGGGCGAGCGGACGTTTCAATTGCTCACGCAGGTGGCCGGGCGCGCCGGGCGCGGCGACGTGGAGGGCGAGGTGTTCGTGCAGAGTTTCACGCCGTTTTCAGCCCGTCGATCCAGTATGCGCGGCATCACGATTTCGAGGGGTTTTGGGAGCAGGAGATCGAGTTTCGGCAGCAGTGGAATTATCCGCCGTTCACGCACATGGTGCTGATCGGCGTGCGGTCGCCGCACCAGGAGCGGGCGCAGTTTTCCACGGAGACGCTGGCACGGCGGCTGAAGGAGGCGCTGCCGCCGGGGACGGTGCTGAGCGATCCGGCGCCGGCGCCGCTGGAGAAATCACACGGCGGCGTTTCGGTTTCAGCTCATGCTGCGAAGCAGCGCAGGTCGCTGAAGCTGAGCCGGCATTTGAAGGCGGTGCTGGAGAAGCTGACGTTCCCGGAGGATGTGGTGGTGACGGTGGATGTGGATGCGTATCAGCTGATGTAGCGGAAATTTTTCAAACGACCTGAGTGCGCCTCGACTTTCGAGGTGCTTTGCTTACAGTCGGGCATGTGCCCCCGGCTGGATTCTCGTTTCCCCTATGTTGAGCGGTTGGAGGCGCGGATTGCGCCGGCGACTTTTCGGTGGCTGCCGAACCTGGACGGTATTTGGAATAGTCCGGCGAACTGGTTTAACGAGTTTTCGGGCCTGCCGAATGATGGGTTTCCGAATACCTCGGCGGATACGGCGAAATTTCTCCATGTCGGGGAGAGCGATATCACGGTGACGATCGGCGTGGGCGTGACGATCACGGTGGGGGGCCTGCAGTTCAACGACGACACGGACTACACCATCGCGAACCTCGGCTCCGGCAGGATGATCTTCGATGGGCCGGGCGCGGTGAATGTGATCACGGAGGGGGCGGGCACTTTCGAGATCGGCGCGCCGGTGACGTTCAACGATGCCGTTTCGGTGCTGGCGACGGGGCCGGGGATGACGATTTTTTCCGATGGCCTCTCCGGCGGGAATGGGCTGACGAAGCTGGGCGACGGGACCCTGCGCCTGTCGGGCGGGGTGACTAACACCTACACCGGCACGACCACCTTGCAGCAAGGGAGACTGGAGCTGCAGAAGGCGGGCGGGATCGGCGGCACCGCGCTCACGGCGATCGCCGGGCCGCTCATGGTGGGCGACGGGACGGGCACGGACACGGTGAAGCTCCTGGCGAACAACCAGATCGTGAACTCGGCGATGGTGACGATCAACAGCTCAGGGTTGCTGGAGCTGAATGGTTTCAATGAAACGCTGGGGCCGCTCGTCCTGCACTCCGGCGGGGGCCTGGCCGGCCAGATCACGACCGGCGATGGCACGCTGACTTTCGGCGGGAATGTGGTTTCGAATGGGGGCAACGGCGTGGCCCCGGCGATCACCGGGAATGTGGCGCTCGGCTCGAGCGCGCGGACGATTACGACGAGCGGCCCGGGCGGCGCGGGCGACGGGTTGACGATCAACGGGGTGATCTCCGGCGGCGTGGCGGACGCGGACGCGCTCATCAAAGCAGGCTCAGGCGCGCTGGTGCTGGGCGGGTCCGCATCGAATACGTTCATCGGCGGCGTGCAAATCAATGAGGGGACGCTGAAGCTGTCGAAAAGTGCGGGGGTGGCGATTCCCAACGCGCTGACCATCGGCGACGGCACGGCGGGAGACGTGGTGAGCGCCGCCTCGGACAACAATATCGCCGACACGGCGATGGTGACGGTGAACGAAACCGGCACGCTCAGCTTAGGCGCGTTCAGCGACACGATCGGCAGCATGGCGCTGGCGAGCGGACCCACCACTGGCGCGCAGGTCGCTACGACGACGGGGACGCTCACGCTGCTGGGCGATGTTATCGTCAATACGGTGGGGAATGGCGCGGTGGGCGCGTTCATCGGCGGCCAACTGGCGCTCGGGGAGGGCGCGCACAACTTCAGCGTGATCAACGGCAACGCGGCGGCGGACCTCAACATCTCCGCGGCGATCAGCGGCAACGGCGGGCTCACCGTGGGCGGCAACTCCACCGGCACGCTGCGGCTGAGCGGCACGGCCGCCAATACGTACACCGGCGGAACGAGCGTGCTCGGCGGCACGCTGGAGCTGAATAAAACGGCAGGGCTCGACGCGGTGCCCGGCGCGCTCACGACCGCGGGCGGAGACGTTCGACTGCTCGCGGCGAATCAGATTGCCGACGCGACGGTGGTGGGCCTCGGCGAGGGCGACCTGCTCGCCCTCGCGGGGCTGAACGAAACGATCGGCGGGCTCATGCTCGCGCGGGCCGGAGCGGCGGTGACGACGGGGGCGGGACTGCTCACCGTGAATGGCAATATCACGCTCGTGGTGGGCAGCGCGGTGAATGGCGCGGCGACGATCACGGGCAATCTCTCGATGGGGGCGGCGACGCGCACTTTCGATGTGCCGGCGGGCCTCAATAGCCTGATCATCGAGGGACCGATCAGCGGCGCCGATGGACTGACGAAGATCGGGGAGGGGACGATGTCGCTGCGCGGGACGACGGCGAATACGTATCCTGGGACGACCACAGTGCTGGATGGAGGGATCGAGCTGGAGAAGACGGCGGGCGTGACGGCGATCGCGGGGCCGCTGGTGATCGGGGATGGGATTGGCCTCAGCTCGAGCGCGGACGTGCGGGTGAAGGCGGCGAACCAAATTGCCGACAGCTCCGCGGTGACGGTGAGGACCGAAGGAAGCTTTTTCCTTTCGGGAGTCGACGAACGGATCGGCGAACTGACGCTGGAGAGCGGCACCGAGCGAGGGGCGACGGTCGGCACGGGCTTGGGCAAGCTAACGCCCGGCGGGAATATCAATCTCAATGTCACCGGAGACGGGACGTTCGGCGCGAGGCTGACCGGCTTCATCGATCTGCCTGGGCTGACGCCCTTGATCACGGTGGGCGATGGGGCGGCGGCGGCGGACCTGGAGCTGGACGCCACGATCTCGGGCGCTTCCGGGGGATTTGCGAAGCTGGGGCCGGGCACGCTGCGGCTGAGCGGGATCGCGCCGAATACGCTCAACGGGAGCGCGGGGATCGTGGAGGGCACGGTGGAGCTGGATAAGAACGTGAACGCAAACGCGCTTTCGCTGGCCACGTTTTCGCTCGGCAAATTTCAGCCCGCCACGCTGCGCCTGCTGGGGCCGAATCAAATCGCCAATGCCACGGTGCTGGAGATGGGCGCCGTGGGCCTCTTCGATTTGAACGGGCAGAGCGACACGATCGGCGGGCTCATTTTGGCCGGCAGTCCCGTCGCCGCGGCGCAAGTGACGACCGGCGCGGGCGTGCTCACGCTCGCGGGGAATGTCTCCACCAGCCTCACCTCCGGCGGCGGCGCCACGCCGCGGATCACCGGCAACCTGGCGCTGGCGAGCGGCAATCACGATTTCCTCCTGGCCGATGGCGCCGCCGCGGCGGACCTCGAGATCAACGGGGTGCTCAGCGGAACGGGCGGCTTCACCCTGCCCAATCCCGGCACCCTGCGCCTCAGCGGCTCCGCGAACAATTCGTACAGCGGAGCGACGAACGTGACCGGGGGAGTGCTGGAGCTGGCGAAAACCTTCGGGATTCCAGCCCTGGCTGGCCCGCTCAACGTGGGCGGAGGCAGCGGCATCGCCACCGTGCGGCTGGCCGCGCCGGAGAATATCCCGAGCTCCAGCACCGTCACGGTGAAAGCCTCCGGCCTGCTCGATCTCAATGGGTTCAACGAAACGATCGGCCCGCTCAATCTCGAGACGGGGGGCGTGGGCGGCAGTGTCGCCGCGCAGATTACCACCGGCGCGGGGACGCTCACGCTGGTGGGGAACGTGACGGTGACGGGCGGCAATCCGAGCCCGGCGACGATCGGCGGCAAGCTCGATTTCGGCAGCAGCAACCTGCTGTTTTCCCTCAATACGGGCAGCACGGGGACGGCGCTGGATATCTCGGCGGCGATCAGCGGCATCGCCGGCTCGTCCTTGACGAAAATCGGCACGGGCGGGCTGCAATTCAGCGGCACGGAGGCGAATACCTTTGCCGGGATCGTGGCGATCTCCGAAGGGACCTTGACGCTGGCGAAGACGGCGGGTGTGAACGCGATCGCGGGGGAGGTGCAGATCGGTGGCACGCTGGTGCTGACGGCGCCGAACAATATTTCCGATGCGGTGACAGTGGTCGTGAATCCCGGCGGCGCCTTCGACCTGAATGGCGTGAGCGAGACGATCGGCGAGCTTTTCATGACGGCCGGCGGGACGAGCGCCTCGACGGTGACGACCGGCGCGGGCACGCTCACGCTGGCGGGCAAGGTGACCGTGCTCGCGGTGGGCAACGGCGCGAGCGGCGCGGTGATTGAGGGCAAGCTCAGCCTCGGCAGCGCGACGCGCACTTTCAACGTGGCGAACAGCGCGGCGGCGGCCGATTTGAGCATCGCGGCAACGATCAGCGGCGCGCCGGGCGCGGGTCTCACGAAGACGGGGGCGGGCACGCTGATCTACGCGGCCGGCAGCGCCAATACTTACAGCGGGCCGACGACGGTGAACGACGGGTTCCTCGAGCTGAGGCGCGGCGCGAATACGATCGCCGTTCCGGGCACGCTGACGATCAACGCCGGCGGGACGGCGCTGCTCGGTTTTCCCGGGCAAATCGCGGACGCGGCCCTGGTGACGGTGAGCACGGACGGCACGCTCAATCTCGGTGGCAACAGTGGGACGCTCGGGCCGCTCTCGCTGCTGCCCGGCAGCCTCATCACCAATGGGGGGACGCTCACGCTCGACGACACGCTGACGCTCAGCATCAACAGCTCCGGCGCGCCGCCGGCGAGGATCGACGGGGAGATCGATCTGGCCGGGGCGCCGCTGGTGATTTCGACCACGATCATTCCCTCGCCGGGCGAAACTCTCACCGTGCTGGACAAGACCACCGCCGGCCCGATCACCGGCACCTTTGCCATGGCGGCGAATGGCGCGACGCTGCAAACGCCGGGCGGAAATTTCACCATCAGCTATACCGGGGGACTTGGCTCCAATAACGTACTGCTGACGCCGGTGTTCATCACGCCGGTTTTCTCGAACCAGAATAGGACGGCCACGTATACCGAACGCGATGGCGACGTGGTGACGATCAAGACGACGCGCGGGGCGTTCGCGGCGCATGAGTTCGTGGTGTTCGCGATCGGGGACGCGGGTGGTGGGCAGCTCGCGCGGCTGACTTTGGGGGATCCCACGGATGGATTTTCCGGCGCGAATCTCAGCTTCACGGCGAAGCGCGGGCCAAGCGGGGGAAACGGGTTTGTGAACGTGGGCTTCCTCGACGCGGCGGGGATCGATCTCGGCACGGTGAGCATCGCGGGCGATCTCAGCGGGCTCACCGCGGGCACGCCCGGCGGCAATCCGCTCGTGCCGGGGTTGAAAGCATTGGCCGTGCAGACGCTCGGGGCGCTCGGCGCCACGACGCAGACGAGCGGGGGCAGCACCGGCATCAGCGTGCAAGGCGGGCTGCCGAAGGTCACGGTGGCGGGCGATATCCGCAATTCGTCGATCGCCGTCGCGGGCTCGGCGGACGGCATTCTTGGAACGGTGATCGTGGGCGGCTCCATCGCGGCCGCGGAAGGCGGGCGCTTTTCGATTTTCGGCCAGGCGGGGATTCGCAGCCTGAAAGTCGCCGGGGACATTCGCACCGCCACGGACAACCAGCTTTCGAGCATCACGAGCGACGGCGCGATCGGCACGATCACGGTGGGGGGCAGCATCGATGCGCCGGTGGGCGGAGTTCTCAACGTGCAGGCTTTTGGAAAGCTCGCGGCGCCGGTGAGCGGGATCGATCTCGCGCTGGCCGCGCTGAATGTGCGCGGCTCGGTGCGGCATCTGGAGATCATCGCGGGGCGAACGTTCTTCGACAGCAACGCCGATGCCTCCGTGGGCGCGATCACGGTGGGCGGGGATTGGATCGAAAGCTCGGTGCGGGCGGGCGCGAGCGCCGGCGCGGATGCGGTGGCCGGCACGAACGATGACGCGAAGCTTTCGTTTGGCACGGTGCGCGACAATCCGGCGATCTTTTCCACGATCCAGAGCATCACCATCAAAGGGCAGGCGCTGGGCAGCCCGGCGGTGACGAACGACGGGTTCGGCATTGTGGCGGAGCGGATCGGCAAGGCGAAGGTGGGGACGCGCGCGTTTGCGTTCACCGCGATCGCGCAGGACGTGAAGGAAGGATTTTTTGCCGCGCCGACGGGGCCGGGAGGGAGCGGGCTGACGTCCGATTTCACCATCCGCGAGATCGGGTCGACGACGGCTAATCTCGCCCTCAGCACGGGGCTCCTGGTGTCGCAGGATGGGCGCAGCGCGACGTTCACGGATGAGGATGGCGACTTGGTAACGATCAGGACGACGGTGGGCAAACTCGAGGCCGGCGATTTCACTTTCGGCACGACGTCATCGGGGGGCGGGAGGCTGGAGGAACTGCGCATCGGCGACGATGCGGCGCCGCTGACGCGCGCGAATATTACCATGACGGCGAAGCCTGGGCCGGCGGGCGGCAATGGCTTCGTGAATATTGGGTTTCTCAATGCCACGGGGATGGATCTGGGAAATGTGAGCATCGCGGGGGATTTGGGACGCGTGGTGGCGGGCGATGGCGACGCGGCCAAGCCGGCGCTGGCCGCGCTGACCGTACATTCGCTGGGGGCGCTCGGATTGGGCACGCAACCGGTGGGCGGCGACCTGGTGAGCACGCTGGCGGGAGCCGTGGCGAAGCTCACGGTGGCGGGGGATATTCGCGAAGCCAGTTTCCACGCGACGGGCGCGGGGGCGAAGCTGGGCGCGGTGGCGGTGACGGGCTCGATCTTTGGCATGACGGGCGCGAGCGCGGGCGAGCTTTCGGGACGCGAGGGGATTGCGTCGGTGCGAATCAGCGGCGGACTGTTCAGCGGGGCGATTACTTCGAGCGCGGGCGCGCTGGGCGCGGTGACGATCGTGGGAGATGTTTTCGGGACGGCGGCCGATCCGGCGGTGATCTCGGGTTTTGGGAAGCTGGCGCCTCCCGCGGGAGGGATCGACCTGGCGATCGGCAGCGTGACGGTGCTGGGGAGCGCGGATCGCCTGCGCATCCTGGCGGGGACCGGCGGCAATGCGGATGCGGCGATCGGCGCGATCACGGTGGGGCGGAGTTGGCTGGCGAGCAGCGCGCTGGCGGGCGTGGGCGCGGGGGCCGATGGACTCGAAGGCACGCGCGACGATGCGCGGCTGAGCGGCGCGGGCGTGCGCGACAACATCGCGATCGCTTCGCGGATCGCCGGGGTGACGATCAAAGGGCAGGCGTTTGGGACCACGGCCGCGGGCGACAGTTTTGGGATCATCGCGGAGCAGATCGTGCGGGCGAAGATGGGGGCGGTGGCGTTCAAGCTCACCGCGGGGGCGCGCACGCCGGCGGACTTTTTCGTGGCGGGCGCGACGGCACCGGGGCCGACGGGGCTGGCGTCGGATTTCTCAATCGGCGAGGCGACGCTTTAGTTAGTAGCTATGAAAGCCCAGTTTCCCGAGGAACAATCGTCGAGCGGTGAATTCGAGCGGCAGGAAGATGCGTTTCGCGATTTCGTTTCCTCGGATGGGTCGACGCCGTATCCCGCGGTGGCGGGCCGGTACCATCTTTACATTTCGCTGGCCTGCCCTTGGGCAAGCCGGACGCTGATTGCGCGCAACTTGAAGGGGCTGCAGGGCGCAGTGGGCGTGACGGTGGCGGACCCGGTGCGGGATGAAAGGGGATGGGCGTTTCGCGAGGGGCCGGGGCACAGCAGCGATCCGGTGAATGGGTTCGCTTTTCTGAGCGAGGCGTACGCAGCGACGGATCCGGATTTCGATGGGCGCGTGACGGTGCCGGTGCTGTGGGATCGCGAGACACGGCGGATCGTGAACAACAGCGAGGATGACATCTGCCGGATGTTCAACGATGGCTTCGCCGCGCTCGGGCGGGCCGAGCCGGATTTGTTTCCGCGCGAGTTGGAGCCGGAGCATGGGGAGTTGGCGCAGTACATTTATCACCGCGTGAACAATGGCGTGTACAAGGCCGGTTTCGCATCGCGGCAGGAGTCGTATGAGAAGGCTTGCCGCGCGCTGTTCGCGGCGCTGGATGAGCTGGAGGCGCGGCTCGCGACGCGGCGGTTTCTTTTTGGGGCGCGCATCGTGGAGGCGGACTGGCGGCTGTTTTGCACGCTGGTGCGGTTCGATGCGGTGTATCACGGGCATTTCAAATGCAACGTGCGGCGGATCGTGGATTACCCGAACCTGGATGGGTACTTGCGCGATCTGTACCAGCAGCCGGGGATCGCGGAGACGGTGAGCTTCGACCACATCAAGCGGCACTATTACATCACGCACGACGACATCAACCCGACACAAATCGTGCCGATCGGGCCCGCGCTGGACTTGACCCGCCCCCACGGGCGCGAGCGACTGTAGCCCGCATGGGCGATCCGTTTTACCAGGCCTTCATCTATCTGCTCGCGGCGCTCGTGGCGGTGCCGCTGGCGAAGCGGCTCGGGCTCGGCTCGGTGCTGGGGTATCTGCTCGCCGGGGTGGCGATCGGGCCGTATGCGCTGAAGCTGGTGGGGAGCGGCGGCGACGTGATGCACTTCGCGGAGTTCGGCGTGGTGATGATGCTCTTCCTCATCGGGCTGGAGCTGCGGCCGGCGCTGCTCTGGAAATTGCGCGGGCCGATTTTGGGGCTGGGCGGGATGCAAGTGGCGGCGACGGCCGCGGTGCTCGGGGTGGCGGCGGTGTGCGCCGGCGTGACGTGGAAACCGGCGGTGGCGATCGGGCTGATCCTGGCGATGTCGTCGACGGCAATCGTGCTGCAATCGCTCGGCGAGAAGGGGTTGCTCAAGTCGCCGGGCGGCGAGGCGTGCTTTGCGGTGCTGCTGTTCCAGGACATCGCGGTGATCCCGATCCTGGCGGTGCTGCCGCTGCTGCAGGCGTACCCGGCGGGCGCGGGAGTGATCAATGATCCGGGCATGCCGCCCTTTGCGCGGGCGTTGCTGGTGCTTGCGGCGCTCGCGGGAATCGTGGTGGCAGGGCGTTTTTTGCTGCGGCCGTTTTTCCGCTACATCGCGGCGACGCGGCTGCGCGAGATGTTCACCGCGACGGCGCTGTTCGTCGTCATTGGCATGGCGCTGCTCGTGCAAAAGGCCGGCCTCTCGGCCGCGCTCGGCACCTTCATCGCCGGCGTGATGCTGGCGGAGAGCGAGTACCGCGTGCAGTTGGAGGCGGACATCGAGCCGTTCAAGGGGCTGCTGCTGGGGCTCTTTTTCATCAGCGTGGGGGCGAGCATCGATTTCGGAACGGTGGTGCGCCAGCCGGCCACCGTGGCGATGATCGTAGCCGGGCTGCTCGCGCTGAAATTCGTGGTGTTGCTGCTGCTCGGCTGGCGCTTTGGGTTGCGCGATGGCGACAAGTTTCTTTTTGCGCTGGCGCTGGCGCAAGGAGGGGAGTTTGCATTCGTCCTGTTCTCGTTTGCGAACCAGGTGCAGGTGTTCTCAGCCGCGGAGGTGAACCTGCTGGTCGCCGCAGTCGCGCTCAGCATGGCGGCCGCGCCGCTGCTGCTGATGATCAATGAAAAGCTGATCCAGCCGCGTTTTCACAAAGCGAAGCCGCAGCGCGCGGCGGATGAAATCGACGAGCGGGACAATCCGGTGATCCTCGCGGGGTTCGGCCGGTTCGGGCACATTGTGGGCCGCCTGCTGCGGGCGAATGGATTTGCGACCACGGTGCTCGATCACGATGCCGACCAGGTGGAATTGCTGCGCGGCTTTGGCATGAAATCGTTCTTCGGCGATGCCACGCGGCTGGACCTGCTGCACACCGCCGGGGCCGAGAAGGCCAGGCTTTTCATCGTGGCGGTGGACGATGAAGCGAAGTCGCTGCAGATGGTGAAGCTGGTGCAGCAGCACTTTCCCAAGGTGAAAATTCTGGCGCGCGCGGCGAGCCGGCAGCATGCCTATGAGCTGCTGCGGCTGGGCGTGCAGAAGGTGCATCGCGAGACGCTCGGGAGCGCGCTGGATTTGAGTGTGGAGGCGTTAAAAGATCTCGGACTGAGCGATGAGCGCGCGCGACGGGCGGCGGAGATTTTTCGAGCGCACGACGAGGCGTCTGTGCGTGAGATGGCGAGTATTGAGGAAAGCGACGAGGCGTATATGTCGACGGCGCGCAAGCACATCGAGAACCTGGAGCGAGCGCTGCGATCGGATATCGATCGGCAGGTGGTGCCGGGTGTGTATTATTTCTAGCTCACCTTCGGCGGTTCGAAGCCGGGGCGGTAGGTGCGGGAGACGATTTCCTGGTTGGCTTTTTCGTGGTTGGTGAAGCGGCAGGTCGTGCCATCCCAGCGCAGCTCTTCGCCGGGGTAGCGCGTGGCTTTGACGGCGAGCAGGGCGGGCTCGGTGATGCGCCAGCCGATTTGGAAGGGGGTCCAGAGGGGCTTTTTCGCGCCGAGGCAGTTGTCGGCCCAATCCTTCCAATGGTCGCGGGGCTCGACCTTCGGGAGCGGCTCGTTTTCGACGGCCTGGCCTTTGCGGAAGATGGTGATTTTGCCGTCGGCCTGGAGCAGGAGGGTGCCTTCCTCGCAGACGACCATGGTGTGGTTCGGGCCGACTTTGGTGTCGGGCAGGCCGAGCGCGGCGAAGGAGGGCAGCAGGCCGTGGTCGTTGTAGTGGACGACGAATTTTTCGCGCGCGAACTTGCCGCCGCCGGGATAGGTGAGCGTGCTTTGATTGTGCGAGGAGTGAGCGGTGGCGGCGGGACGGATGGTGTGGGTGAGGACGGCTTCGGGCGAGGGCAGATCGTAGGCGAAGTAGAGCAGGTCGAGCAGATGGCAGCCCCAATCGGCGAGCTGGCCGCCGCCGGTTTCCCAGAAGGCGCGCCAGCGGCGCGGGGCGAGGTCTTCGCTGTAGGGGAGATCCGCGGTGAGGGGGCCGCGCCAGAGGTCCCAGTTGAGTGTTTCCGGCACGGGAACGGGCGCGCTGTATTCGCTCCAGCCATCGACGAAGTAGGTGCCGCGCTCCACCTTGCCGGTCCAGACCCAGGCCTCGACGGGGCGGCCGAGCTGGTTTTTGCGCAGCATCTCGACGGCTTGCATGCGGCCCTCCTTGCAGGCGCGCTGATTGCCCATCTGCGTGACGAGGTCCGGGCGGGCGGCGAGGCCTTCGCGGACCATGCGCAGCTCATCGAGCTGATGCACGAGCGGCTTCTGGCCATAGACGTGTTTGTGATGCTTCAGCGCGGTGAGCATCATCGTGGCGTGGTGGAAATCGGGCGTGTCGATGATCACGGCGTCGAACTGGTCGGCGCGCTGGGCGAAGGCTTCGCGGTAATCGGCGAGAGTCCAGGCGTTGGGGTGCTCCTTGGTGATTTGCTCGAGCTGGCGGCGATCGACATCGCAGAAGCCGGCGAACTCGACCATGGGGTGGCCTTGCAGCCCCTTGCGCTGCATGGCGCCGACGCCGCCGACGCCGATCTGGAAGATGCGGAGCTTGCTGTTCTTGTTGGTCTGGGCGCGGGCGGCGCCGGAGAGAGCGGCCACGCCGGCGGTGAGGATGGCGCCGGTCTTGAGAAAGGTGCGGCGGGTGACGGGGAAGGCGGGGGAAGAGGTGTCGTTCATGAGGGAGAGCGGATCATCGACGCCGTGCGGCGGCATCACAAGCGCGGAGCGGGGGTCGGCGGCCCGCTGGATGAGATGAATTCACGGGATTCTGCTGCTGAAGTACGCAGGATGGCGGCTGGAATGTGCGACCGCGATGACGAGTGCCGTCTGCTGGTCGATGACGAAGGCCAGATAGTATGGGAAGCCGGGCAGATTGACACGCCGATAGCCAGCCGAACGCATTCGCCAAAGCGACGGGTGCTGAACGATCGCGGCACAGGCAGCCTCGACCTCAAAGCGGAATCTCGCGCCCAAACCGGCGGCGCGAGCCTCGTAATCCCCGGTCACGCACTCGACCTCCGCGGACGCATCCGGGAGAAACTCCAGCACTAAACTCATCGGCCTGGCGCGATTTCCCGAAGCCGGGCGAACACTTCACCCGCTGGGATAGGCTTGGCTTCGCCAGACTTATAGCGGGCCAGGCGCCGAGTGATCTCTGCCTCCCAGGCCGCTTCGGCGCCCGGTTCCGGCTCCAGGTCCACGCTTTCGAGAAGTTGGCGCGCCAAAGCCAGTCTCTGCTCGGGTGGCAGGACGAGGGCTTCGCGAGTGACGGACTCGAGTGCGGCAGGCATGGGGTTACTTTAGGGCGAGCCGCAAGCGGTGTCGATGCGAGGCTTTCGTGGAGGGGAATCAGGGGCGCCTTTGCTCGAGGATCGCGCGGGCGATGGCGTCGGCGATTTTTTCGCGGTAGCCGGGCGTGGCGCAGCGGGCGGCCTCGGCGCGGTTGGACATGTAGCCGCACTCGACCAGGACGGCGGGATTGCGGTTGTTGCGAAGGACGCGGAAGCGGGCGGTCTTGGAAAAGCGCGGGGCGCTGCCGGGCAGGGCGCTCACTTTCGCCAGGATGTTGCGGGCGAGGTCCGCCGAGACGCCGGAGAAGTAATAGGTCTCGCAGCCGTGGACGTAGGGCTTCGGGCGCGACTCGTTGAAGTGGACGCTGATGAAGATGGCGTTGCCGGTGCGATTGGAGATGGCGACGCGCTGGTCGAGCTCGACGAAGTAGTCGCCCGTGCGAGTCATGACGGTGCGGAGGCCGGCGCCGCGCAGCTTGCGCTCGAGACGCTGGGCGGTATCGAGCGCGGCGGCTTTTTCCATGATGATGCGGCCGGAGCGCGTGCCCATATCGTGCCCGCCGTGGCCGGCATCGATGACGACGGTATTGAAGCTGAGGCTGGTGTGGCGGACGCCGCCGCCGGCGCAGCCGGAGAGGACCAGGGTGAGGGTGGCGGCGAGGAGGCGCAGGCCGTGCGCACGCCGCTTGCCATCGCGGAGCGTGCGGAAGATGTTCTCGAAAATGCTGCGCATGACTTTTCCGCCTGGGTCCAGGCGCCTGGCCGTATTGGTCGGCGTTGCAGTGAGCCTTTGTCAAGGAGCCGAGCCCGCCGTGAAATCTTCCCCTGCCGCCAACCGCCTCGCACGCGAGAAGTCGCCCTACCTTCTGCAGCATCAGCACAACCCGGTGGACTGGTACGCCTGGGGGCCGGAGGCGTTCGAGAAGGCGCGCAAGGAGCAGAAGCCGATCTTCCTCTCGGTCGGCTACTCGACCTGCCACTGGTGCCACGTGATGGCGCACGAATCGTTCGAGAGCGAGGAGACCGCGAAGGTGATGAACGAGCACTTCGTGAACATCAAAGTGGACCGCGAGGAGCGGCCGGACGTGGACCGGGTGTACATGACCTACGTGCAGGCGACGACCGGCAGCGGCGGCTGGCCGATGAGCGTTTTTCTCACGCCGGAGCTGAAGCCGTTCTTCGGCGGGACCTATTTCCCGCCGGAGGATCAGTTTGGCCGGCCGGGGTTTTCCACGCTGCTGCTGAAGATCGCGGAGGCTTGGAAGACCGATCGCGAAAACGTGGTGGCGAGCGCGGGCGAGGCGATCAAGGCGCTGAAGGAATACACCGCGGTGACGCCGAAGGCGGGCGGGGTGGGGAAGGAGAATGCTGATGGCGGCGTTCAATCAGCTCGCGCGCTCGTACGACGCGGAATGGGGCGGCTTCGGCAGCGCGCCGAAATTTCCGCACCCGGTCTCGCTGAACCTGCTTTTTCGCGTTTTCGCGCGCGAAGGGCTCGGCTCGCGAGATGGCAAGGCGGCGCTGGGGATGGCGCTCGGCACGCTGGAAAAAATGGCGGCGGGCGGCATGCACGATCATCTCGGCGGCGGGTTTCACCGCTACTCGGTGGACCGCTTCTGGCACATCCCGCACTTCGAAAAGATGCTGTATGACCAGGCGCAGCTGGCGAATTCGTACATCGACGCTTTTCAAGTGACGGGCGGCGGGGAACACGAGCGCGTGGCGCGCGATATCCTCGATTACGTGCTGCGCGATTTGCGCGACAAGGAGGGCGGATTCCATTCCGCCGAGGATGCGGATTCGTTCCTCGAACACGGAAAGCCGGAGCATGGCGAGGGGGCGTTTTACGTGTTGCACGCGAGCGGAGATCGACGCGGCGCTGCCGGAGGAGGATGCGGCGACCTTCCGGCGTTTCTACGGTGTGGAGGAGGCCGGCAATGCACCCGCGGGGAGCGATCCGCACAATGAATTCAAGGGCAAGAATACGCTCATCCAGCGGATGACGCTGTCCGAGGCGGCGAAGGTATTCAAAAAGACGGAGGCGGAGATCGAGCGCGCGCTGGCCGAGAGCAAGCGCAAGCTGCTGGAGGTGCGCGCGAAGCGGCCGCGGCCGCATCTGGACGACAAGATCATCACGGCGTGGAATGGGCTGATGATCTCCGGCTTCGCGCGGGCGGCGCAGGCGTTTGGCGAGGAGCGTTATGTGAAGGCGGCGCAGGGCTCGGCGGCGTTTATTCGGCAGCATCTGTGGAAGGAGGGCGCGCTGATTCGCAGCTACCGGCAGGGGGCGAGCGCGGTGGCCGGTTTTGCGGACGATTACTCCAGCCTGATCCATGGGCTGCTCGATTTGTACGAGGCGGACTTCGACGTGGCGTGGCTGCAATGGGCGGTGGCGCTGCAGAGCAAGATGGACGAGCTTTTTTGGGACGCGGAGCACGGCGGGTACTTCTCGGTGGGGGCGAATGCGCCGGACATCCTGCTGCGCATGAAGGAGGACTACGACGGCGCCGAGCCTTCGCCGAATTCGATCGCGGCGATGAATCTGCAGCGGCTTGCGCAGATCACGGGAAACGAGGAGCTGCGCGCGAAGGCGGAGAAAACGGTGAGCGCATTTTCCGAGCAGCTCGGGCGGGCGCCCACCGCGATGCCGCAGATGCTGTGCGCGGCGGACGCGCTCAACGGCAAGCCGCGGCAGATCGTGATCGCCGGGCCGGCGGACGCGGAAGGGACAAAGGCGCTGCTCGCGGAAGTGCGGCGGCGTTATTTGCCGAACAAGATCGTGCTGCTGGCCGAAGGCGGGGCGGGGCAGGCCTGGCTGGGGCAGAAGCTGGAATTTTTGCGCACGGTGGGGCCGATCGAGGGGAAGCCGGCGGCGTTCGTGTGCGAGGATTTCGTGTGCCAGTTGCCGGTGACGGAGACGGAGAGGCTGCGGGATCTGCTGCGGAAGTGATCGGGCGCGGCAGGAATAGCCGCCATTGCGCCTTGGCAGTTTTGTGCTTAATTGGCGCCCCGTCATGAGCGCCCTCCTTTCTCCACCCAAAAAGAAAGTGGGGATGATCTCGCTCGGGTGCGCGAAAAACCTGGTGGATGCGGAGATCATGCTCGGCGGCGTGGTGGCGCAGGGCTTTGAGGTGACGGCCGACGCCGACGAGGCGGACGTGCTGATCGTCAATACGTGCGCGTTCATCGATACGGCGAAGGAGGAGTCGATCGAGGCGATCCTTGACGCCCACCAGCAGCGCGGGCTGCGCAAGCGCGCCGGGCAAAAGCTGATCGTGAGCGGCTGCATGGCGCAGCGATTTTCCAAGGAGCTGATGAGCGATCTGCCGGAGGTGGATGCCTTTCTCGGGCTCGACCAGGTGGCGCAGGCGGGCGAGATCGTGGGGCAACTGCTGGCCCGGCCCTCGGCGGTGCACGACGACCAGTGGGAGCCGCTGAATTACGTGACGCGCAAGCCGGTCTACATCCCGGACTGGGATACGCCGCGCTTTCGGCTCACGCCGGCGCACACGGTTTTCACCAAGATCGCGGAAGGGTGCAATCACCCGTGCTCGTTTTGCGTGATCCCGCAAATGCGCGGGCGGCATCGCTCGCGCTCGATCGAGAGCGTGGTGGCCGAGGTGCGCGCGCTGGTGGGCCGCGGGGTGAAGGAGATCAACCTCATCTCGCAGGACACCACCTATTATGGGATGGATCTTTGGAGCGAAAAAGCGGGGCCGCGCCAGGAGGTCGATTCGTCGCGCGGGGTGACGCTGGTGCGCCTGCTGCGCGAGCTGCAAAAGGTGGAGGGCGACTTTTGGATCCGGCTGCTCTACACGCACCCGGCGCATTGGAGCGATGAGCTGATCGCCTGCATCGCGGAGTGCGATAAGGTGGCGCGCTACATCGATATGCCGCTCCAGCATATTCACCCGCGGCTGCTCGAAACGATGCGGCGCGAGACGAGCTCCGAGCACATCGAAGGGCTGATCCAGCGCATTCGCGCGGGGCTGCCGGGGATCGCGATCCGCACCACTTTCATCGCCGGATTTCCCGGCGAGACCGAGGAGGAATTCGAGTACCTGCTCGATTTCATCGAGCGGACGCGCTTCGAGCGGCTGGGCATTTTCGCCTATTCGCAGGAGGAAGGGTCGCGCGCCGCGAAGATGGAAGGGCAGCTTCCGCAAAAGGTGAAACAGGCCCGCTACAAGCGCGCCATGAAAGCGCAGCAGCGCATCGCACGGGAGCAATCGCAGGCGCAAATCGGGCGCACCCTGCGCGTGCTCGTCGATCAGCCGATGGTGGCGCGCAGCCAGGGCGACGCGCCGGATGTGGATGGCCGCGTGCTGCTGACGCGCGAAGCGAAGGTGGGGGAGTTTGTGAAGGTGAAGATCATAGGCGCGCAGGTGTATGATTTGATTGGGTCGGTGGGGTAAGGAGAGGCGGGGCTCGGGCCTGGAAATGTTGCACATTTTGAAACTGGAAAGTTTCAGATTGTGCGTCATTGGGAGTTTCGGGGGACTCTCAGAATTGAATTATGAGAGGAATGAGACGAAAAGGCGGGTTTTCGCGTCTTGTTTCCGGACACGGCATCGGGGGAGACCCTGAGTTTGGCGGGTTTTTCGGGGGGTTTTCGGACAGGTGGGACGAGATGCAGGGTTGCTGGACGGAAATGTTGCACATTCGGAAACTGGGAAAGTTTAGGAATGGGAGGCAGGGGAGGAATGGGAGTTATGGTCGCGGGAACGCATGCTGAGAGGGGTGAACGGTTCCTCGGCCCGCGCGGGGAGATTGGAGGTCTTTCGACGGCGCTCAAGATGGCAGGGTGGAGGGCTTGCGTTGCGCGCAAGGTGCGGCGCGGCGGCGCCTCCGGCGGGCGAGTTCGTCGGGTCCATGATTTGGACCGAGAGTATCAGGGGTCGAGCACTTTCCCAATCTCGATTGAGCACTTTTTTGTATTTCTATTTTCGCGGGGGGGCGCCGCCTCAGGCCCAATCGTGCTGACTGTTTTCGCGTTTTGGAGACGAGATACTTCGCGTCTACCGGGAAGAAAGCCGGTGTAAGCTGTTCTCATCGGGCTGCACGCCGAATCCAGAATCACTCTCCTCAACGCTGGCGAGCGAAGCAAATGCTTGGGAGAGCGCGGAAGGGCTGAAGCAGGCGCGCCCACGCCGCTCCGCCCTTGCGCCAGGTTCCGATCTTATCCACGCTCCGCCCCGTGGCCACGGCAGAACTTCAGCAATCCCTCCAGCAATTCGCCGTCTTCGCGCGTTCCCTGAAGGGCGATGAGAAAGGCGAGGCGCAACTCTTCCTCGACAAGTTCTTCCGTGCGCTTGGACATGGCGGCGTGCAGGAAGCCGGAGCGACGCTGGAGTTTCGCATCGCGAAGAAGCCGGGTTCGGCGCAACTGGAGCTGATCAAGGATGAGCCGGCGGCGCGGGCAAAGGGCGGCAAGAAATTCGCGGACCTCCTCTGGCCGGATCGCGTGCTGATCGAGATGAAATCACGCGGCGCGAACCTGGAGAAGCATTACGACCAAGCCTTCGAGTACTGGACGCACATCGTGCCGAAGCGCCCGCCGTACGTGATCCTCTGCAACTTCGACGAATTCTGGATCTACGATTTCAATACGCAGCTCTTCGACCCCGTGGAGCGCATCCACCTGCGGGAGCTGCCGGACAGCGTCTCGGCCTTGAGCTTCCTGCTGCCGCACGCGCAAAAGCCCGTCTTCGGCAACAACCGCGTGGAGGTGACGCGCAAGGCCGCCGACATCTTTGCCGAGGTCTTCCGCAAGATTGTCGCGCGCAAGGAAGACCGCACGCGGGCGCAGCGGTTCATCCTGCAATTGCTCGTCTCCGTGGTGGCGGAAGACCTCGGGCTGCTGCCGGACCAGCTCGTCACGACGCTGCTCGCGGAGAGCGAAAAAGAGCCGGCGGCAAGCTACGATCTGCTCGGCGGACTCTTCCGGCAGATGGCGTCGCGTGAGCCGGCGCGCGGCGGGCGCTACGCGGGCGTCGACTATTTCAATGGCGGGCTGTTCAAGGAGGTGGACCCCATCGAGCTGAAGCATGTGGAGGCCTACGCGCTCCACCACGCGGCGCTCACGCACGATTGGGCGCAGGTGAAGCCCGAAATCTTCGGCACGCTCTTCCAGCACAGCATGGACGCGAAGGAGCGGCATGCCTTCGGGGCGCACTTCACCAGCGAGTTCGATATCCAGAAAGTGGTCGGCCCCACCATCGTGCGGCCGTGGCGCGAGCGGATCGAAGCCGCGGGCAAAGACGCGGCCCGGCTGAACGCGGCGCTCGAGGAGCTGCGGCGCTTCCGCGTGCTCGACCCGGCGTGCGGCTCGGGCAATTTCCTCTTCGTGGCCTACCGCGAGATGAAGCGGCTGGAGCGCGAGCTCCTCCTCCGGCTGCAAAAAGTGAAAGGCCGGCAGGAGCTGACCAGCGGCGTCTCCATCCAGCAATTCTACGGCATCGACAACCAACCCTTTGCCGTCGAGCTGGCCAAGGTGACACTGATGCTCGCCAAGGAGCTGGAGATTCGCGAAGCCGCCAAGCTTGGCGAAAGCGAGGGACTCTTCTTCCAGGAAAAGCCGCTCCCGCTCGATAACCTCGACGCGAACATTGTTTGCGCGGACGCGCTGTTTACCGAGTGGCCGGCGGCGGATGCGATCATCGGCAACCCGCCGTATCTGGGCGCGAAGCTGCTCAAGCCTGAGTATGGCGAACAATACGTGAAGAAGATGCGTGCGGCTTATCCCGCAGTACCCGGAATGGCTGACTTGTGCGTTTATTGGTTTCGCAAAGCGCACGATGTTCTTGAACCCGGACAACGCGCCGGGCTCGTCGGCACTCAGAACATCCGCAACAACAATTCGCGGGCCGGCGGGCTCGATTACATTGCTACCAATGGCGGCACCATCACGGAGGCGGTTTCGGCGCAAGTGTGGAGCGGTGAGGCTGCGGTTCATGTGTCGATCGTCAATTGGATTAAAGGCGACCAGCCCGGTGAAAAGCTCCTCCACGTTCAACGGGGTGATTCCGTCGATAGTCCTTGGGAAACATTCGAGTTGCCTACCATCAACCCGTCACTTTCGTCGGGACTGGACGTGGGGCAGGCAGCGGAGCTGAGGGCGAATCAGGAGCCACCGGTTGTCTACAACGGGCAATTTCCTCGGCACCACGGCTTCGTGCTGACTCCCGAGGAGGCCGCAAGTTTAATCGCAGCCGATCCGCGCAACCGAGAAGTGGTGCATCCGTTCTTAATTGGCGCGGAGTTGCTCATCAGTGGGGCTCCGCAGCGGTGGGTTATCGATTTTCAGAAGCGCGATGTCTTCGAGGCACGGAGCTTTGCGAGACCATTCGAGCATGTGCAGTCCTACGTTCTTCCGCGCGTGACCGAGCTGGCCGAAAAGGAAAAGGCCAAGTCGGGCAAGAGCACCGGGCAGGATCAGGGATGGCTGAAAACGTGGTGGCAACACTTTCGATGCCGGAAGGAACTGATTGATCGGATCGCGAAGTTACCTCGCTACATGGCCTGCTGCGAAGTCACCAAGCGCCCGATCTTCTGCTTTATTGATCCTGACATTCGCCCGGACCACACGTTGGAAGCGTTCGTATTCGCAGATGACTACAGCTTTGGCGTGATCCAGTCCGACCTCCACTGGCACTGGTTCCAAGCGAAATGCTCGAAGCTCAAAGGCGATTCCCGCTACACGCCGCATTCCGTCTTCGACACCTTCCCCTGGCCGCAGTCGCCGACGCGCCCGCAGATTGCGGAAGTGGCCGCCGCCGCGGTGGCGCTGCGCGGCTTGCGCCGCGACGTCATGGGCAAGTTGGGCTACTCGCTGCGCCAGCTATACCGCACGCTGGAAGAGCCCGGCGCCAACCCGCTGCGCGATGCGCAGGCGTGCCTCGATTTCGCCGTCCGCGCCGCCTACGGGATGCCGGCCAAAGCCGACCCGCTCGCGTTTCTCCTCGAACTGAACCTCACTCTCGCCGCAAAAGAGAAGGCGGGCGAGGCGATCACCCCACCCGGCCTGCCACTGCCGGAAGCAGACCGCGCAGCATTCACCACAACAGACAGCGTGCAGGCCCCCTCCCCTGGGGCTTAGCTGATACCCCCACTCCCCATGAAGCGCATCGAAGCCACGATCAAGCCCTTCAAGCTGGAGGACGTTAAAAACGCCATTCAGGAGGTGGCCGATACAGGGCTGACAATTCGTGAAGTGCACGGTTTTGGACGCCAAAAGGGGCACACGGAGGTCATGCGTGGATCTGAATACACAGTAGATTTCCTGCCGAAGCTTCAACTCGTAGTCTACGTGCCCGATGCCGTGAAGGACGCCATGATCGAAGCCATCATCCGGTCGGCAAAAACAGGGAAGATCGGAGACGGCAAGATCTTCGTGAGCGACGTGATCGAGGCCATCCGAATCCGCAATGGCGAATCGGGGGATGATGCTTTATGAGTATGACGCGTGAGGAAGCGGAAATCGCCTTGCGAGGGGGCGCCCAAGGGATTCGCGCATGGAATGCGGCGCGGGAGCGCGACAGCGATTGGCCGGATTTGGATCGAATCAATCTCATGTCATGCGATCTGCGCCACGCCAATCTCTCCGGCGTCAACCTTTGCGAAGCCGATCTGCGGGGTGCGGACTTGAGCATGGCGAATCTCAGTGCGGCAAACTTAGTCCGGGCGAAATTGTGCGCGGCGAATCTGACGAAGGCACAATTGGCGTATGCAGATTTGTGGGGGGCCGACCTCGGCGGGGCCAAGGTGACTGAGGCTAACTTTGTCCATACCGCCTTCGGATTAACCTTGGTGGCAGGTGACTTCTCCGACGCGATCGGCCTAGACAGCGTCATCCACTACGATCGTTCAAACATCACCGTGGCTACCCTGCTCAGTTTCAAAGAGGAACTTCCGGAGCAATTTCTCCGCGGATGTCGCATCCCTGAACCATTTATCGCGCTAACTCGCTCCTTTCTCGGGTTGCAAAAAAGCGTCCGGACTCTGTCTTGCTTTATCTCCTACAGCTCAAAGAACGAAGATTTCGCGCGCCATTTGTATGGGCGGATGCGGGAGGCCGGATTGGAAGTTTGGTTTGCGCCCGAAGACGTCCAAGGAGGAAAGAAGCTAAACGAGCAGATCAAGACGGCGATCCTGCGACATGATAAGCTCCTAATCGTCCTCTCGGAGGAGAGCATGGCCAGCCAATGGGTCATGACGGAACTGCACAATGCTTTCGCGGTGGAGCGGGTGAGCGGAAAACGAAAGCTTTTTCCCGTGCGCTTGGTGGATTTCGAGAAGCTGCGCGTTTGGAAGTGCCCGGATGCTGAGAGCGGCATCGACCTCGCTCGGGAGGTGAGGGAATACTTCATCCCGGATTTTTCGGACTGGAAGGAGGACGAGCAGTTCGAGCGCGCGTTCGCCCGCCTGCTGAAGGACCTAAAGGAAGAGACCAAAGCTGGCTAAACCGGCATTGGGCGGCGCGGAGAGCGAGAGAAAAGCTGGCGGTCCCGCGGTGGAATCCTCGCATGGTTTTCGTGGCACCCCTCCGGGGTGCGCCCGATTTTGGTGGGTTTCCGGGGGTATTCGACGGCTGCTTGCAGGCAAGTAGCCGTCGAAAACCCCCGGCTAATCGTATTTGAGCCCTTCGGGCTCGCTCGGGGACGGGGACGCGGAGGTGAAGCGATATTAGTTGGCGCGTTTCGGCGGTCGGCGGATGAAGCGGTTGCCCACGCGGACGATGCGTCCGTCGGTGATCGTCCGCGGCTCTGCAATGGAATGTGGCTCGTTGTCCCAACCGGCCTGTTGAAGCGGGGGGACGACGAGCTTGCGGCAGGTATCGGCCTCGCTGCCGGACATTCCACGGGATTGTACAAAGCTTAGGTGAGGGATACCAGAGCCTTCCGGGGGCGAACTCACCGTTGGGAGCATTTTCTGGCAGAGCGCCAGTGGCGAGCGCGGGGCTGTGGCGGGCCTTCAGCCCTTCGCAGCTTGTGGGCGGGGTGGTCCTGGGCCTCGCCGCTTAGAGCGGCTCAACCCAGGCTTTTACATGGCGGGCTTTCAGCCCTCGGAGGGGGGCGGGTGGGGCGAAACTTGAGTTGGGAGGGGCAGTTACGCGGGGATGTTTGGAAAGGGGCGGCGGGTGCGTGGCTTGGCGGCCGCTGCATCGGGCGCACGCCGAAGGATGGGGGCGGCGGCGTGGCGTTTTGCGGCAAAGTGCTGGGAGAGGCGCTGGAACAACTCTGGGGGCCTGTGTTGCTGGGAATCTACGCGGACGGGTTTGGCGGTTATTCGAGTCGGATTTCGCCGGTCGGATGGGTCGCGGGTATTTGAGATCGGGACGGTGAGGCCGGCTGGAAGCCAGCGATACGGCAGGCTGGGAAGCCTGCGCTACGGGCGGACTTCGCCGGTCTGATGGGTCGCGGGTATTTGAGATCGGGACGGTGAGGCCGGCTGGAAGCCGGCGATACGGCAGGCTGGGAAGCCTGCGCTACGGGCGGACTTCGCCGGTCTGATGGGTCGCGGGTATTTGAGATCGGGACGGTGAGGCCGGCTGGAAGCCGGCGATACGGCAGGCTGGGAAGCCTGCGCTACGGGCGGACTTCGCCGGTCTGATGGGTCGCGGGTATTTGAGATCGGGACGGTGAGGCCGGCTGGAAGCCGGCGATACGGCAGGCTGGGAAGCCTGCGCTACGGGCGGACTTCGCCGGTCGGATGGGTCGCGGGTATTCGAGATCGGGACGGTGAGGCCGGCTGGAAGCCGGCGATACGGCAGGCTGGGAAGCCTGCGCTACGGGGCTGGTTTCGCCGGTCTGATGGGTCGCGGGTATTCGAGATCGGGACGGTGAGGCCGGCTGGAAGCCGGCGGTACGGCAGGCTGGGAAGCCTGCGCTACGGCTACGGGGCTGGCGCTGCGGGCGCGGGGCTGGCGCTGCGGGCGCGGGGCTGCGGCTTGGGGGCTGCGGCTTGGGGGCTGCGGCTTGGGGGCTGCGGCTTGGGGGCTGCGGCTTGGGGGCTGCGGCTTGGGGGCTGCGGCTTGGCGCTGCGGGCGCGGGGCTGCGGCTTGGCGCTGCGGGCGCGGGGCTGCGGCTTGGCGCTGCGGGCGCGGGGCTGCGGCTTGGGGCAGGGATCTGGGGTCGGGTCGCCGCGTCAGCTGATGCGCATCGGCATCAGGACGTAGAGGAACGGGCGTCTGGATCTTGATGACGCCGGGGCTCATTTCGTCGATGAGGTCGAGGTAGACTTCGTCGTTGGGGAGGTTGCGGAGCGGCGCCATGAGGAACTCGGGATTGAAGGCGATGGAGAATTCCCGGCCCTTGTAGGTGACGGCGATGGATTCGCGGGCTTCGCCGACGTCGGGGGTGTTGGCGGCGATCTCGATGTTGTTCTTGGAGAAGACGAGCTTCACGGAGTTCGATTTCTCGCTGGAGAGCAGCGAGACGCGGTGGACGGCGTTGAGGAAGAGCTCGCGCTCGAGGGTGATGCGCTCCTTGGCCTCGCCGGGGATGACCTGGCGGTAGTTCGGGTAGTTGCCTTCGATGAGCTTGGAGACGAGGAGGGTGCCGCCGATCTCGAAGGCGACCTGGTTTTCGCCGACGCTCATGCGTGACGTCGCCTTCGTCGCCGAGCAGGCGCTGCGAGTTCGGTGACGCACTTGGTGGGGACGATGATGTCGACTTCCTCGCTGCGCGGGAATTCGACTTCGAGATCGACCAGCGCGAGGCGGCGGCCATCGGTGGCGACCATCGTGAGCTTGTCTTCCTGAACGAGAACAGGATGCCGTTGAGGACGTAGCGGGTTTCGTCGGTGGAGATGGCGTAGGAGGTTTTCTTGAGCGCGTCGCGCGAGGCCTGCTGGCTTGAGCGTGAAGCTGCGCGCTTGCTCGAAGCGCGGCAGCGGCGGGAATTCTTCCTCGGGCAGGCCGAGGATCTTGAAGAAGCTCTGGCCGCAGCGAATGGAGGCGACGTTTTTGGCGTCGACCTCGACGTCGACTGTCGCTGGCGGGCAGCTCGCGGACGATGGTGGCGAGGCGGCGGGCGGGCAGCGTGGTGGCGCCTTCGCGTCTCGACCTGCGCATCGATGCTGCCGCTGACGCCGACATCGAGATCGGTGGTGGTGAGGCGGAGCTGGCCTTCGCGGGCCTGGAGCAGGACGTTGGAAAGGATCGGCAGCGTCGTGCGGGTGCTGACCACGTTCTGGACGGTCTGCAATCCCGCGAGGAGCTTCTCTTTGCTGACGCTGAATTTCATACAGGGAAAAGGTGTAGATGACGAATCGAATCACGAGTGGCAACGAAAAACGCGGAACGGAAGAGGTGTTCCACGATTGGACGGCAGTTTCTGGTGCTTTGTTCTTTGTTCTTGGTTCGTGGTTCTTCGTTGGCGGAGTTTTGCGGCGGGGCGAGAGGCGAAGACGGAGGTGCCGGCAGGCAGGATGCCTGCGGCGCCGTTCCCGCCCACAGCCGAGGACGGCTGTGTTCCGCGGCCTGTGCGAAGCGCCGCGTCAGCGTTGGAATTGGCCGTCGAGGTAGGAGACGATTTGGCGCGACTTTTTCGTCGGATTTGATGCGCTCTTTGACGAGGCGATGGGCGTGGAGGACGGTGCCGTGGTCGCGGCCGCCGAAGGCGTCGCCGATTTCGCTGAGGGAGGTTTTGGTGAGCTCGCGGGCGAGGTACATGGCGACCTGGCGGGGGAAGGCGATGTTGGCGGGGCGGCGTTTGCTGGTCATGTCCGCGAGGCGGACGTCGAAGTGCTCGGCGACGCGGGTCTTGATCTGATCGATGGTGATGGCGCGGCGCGCTTCCTCCTGGAGGAGGTCCTTGAGCAGGTGCTCGAGGCCTTGCTGGGGTCGGCATCTGGCCGTCGTTGAGCGAGGCGTAGGAGGCGACGCGCATGAGGGCGCCTTCGAGCCGGCGGACGTTGGTGCGGATGCGCTGGCGAGAAACTCGAGGATCGGTCATTGCTGACGCTGCACGCGCATGGTCTCCTCTTTCTTTCGGAGGATGGCGACGCGGGTTTCGATGTCGGGCGGCTGAAGCTCGGCGGTGAGGCCCCACTCGAAGCGGGAGACGAGGCGCGCTTCGAGGTTCTGCGATTTCGTTGGGCGGGCGATCGCTGGAGAGGACGATCTGCTTGTGGCCATCGAAGAGCGCGTTGAAGGTGTGGAAGAATTCTTCCTGGGTGCGCTCTTTGCCGGCGAGGAACTGGATGTCGTCGATGAGCAGCACGTCGGCCTGGCGGTAGCGCTGGCGGAATTTCACGAGGGTGCCGTTCTGGAGGGCCTCGATGAACTCGTTCGTGAAGTTCTCGCTGGTGATGTAGAGCGACCTTCGCGTTTCTTGCGGCCGCGAATGGCGTGGCCGATGGCGTGCATGAGATGCGTTTTGCCGAGGCCGACGCCGCCGTAGATGAAGAGCGGATTGTAGGTTTTCGCCGGGAGCGCTCGCGACGGCGACGCAGGCGGCGTGGGCGAACTGGTTGTTCGCGCCGACGACGAAGGAATCGAAGGTGTTGCGCGGGTTGAGATTGGTGCTGGCCTGTTGCGCGGGGTCGTCTTCCATCGGCTCGCCGGGCGCGGCGAGCTCGGGCTCGAGCGGGAGCGGATCGCTTTTCTTGCGGGCGACGGCGCCGGCGGTCTCGCCGAAGACGAAGCGAAGATCGCGCTTTTCGCCGAGCGCGAGGAGCGCGGCAGACTGGACGAGCGAGAGGTAATTACTCTCGATCCAGAACTGATAGATGTTGTTTGGGACGCGCAGGGTGAGCGTCTCGGGGTCGAGGGCGGCGAGCTCGATATCGTGGAACCAGCGGTTGAAGGTATCGGCGCTGACCTCGCCCTTGATGGTGGCGGCGATCTCGGCCCAAACCGCCTGAAGATCGGTGTGGGGAGGGGTGTTGGCCATGTTATTCAAGGGGGGCGGCAAAGGATGGATTCTCGTCACGTTTTTGTCACGCCGCACGCGGGAAAATCGCGCGCGACAGGGGGAAATGCCTAGCAGCCGACGCGGGCTGCTGCTCTGGAACCCGCATAAACAAAGGCTTTGCGGGCAGGGATGATGTGGAACAGCGATTTTAGCATCGCCGCTGAAGAGGCCCGCCCGGGAAGGCAGGACTTATGTGACAATTTGAAGGAGTGGAGGTGGTTTTCGAGCATTGCTCACAAGTTATTCACACGGGGTTTTTACTCCCGCCGTGACGGCTTCAGGCTAAGGAGCGGGTTTTTGAGAGACAAGAATTATCGGCGAAAAGGCGCTAGTTTTTCGGAGCGGAGAGCTCGCGGCGCTCGGAAATTGGCTGATTGGCGCGAGTGCGTTCGCTCCTTTCCCTCGCTGGCGGAAGCGCTTACGCTCGGCGCGCATGTTCAACCGCCGCCGCCTGCTCACTGCCGCCTTCGTGGTGGCGCTGGGAGCGCTCGCGGCCGGGACTTTTTACGTGTGCACGAAAGGGTTTACGCGCTCGTGGCGGGCGCTGATCGCGGCGGAATTCGAGAAGCAGGGGATCGAGCTTTCGCTGCGGCGACTCACGCTGGATCCGTTTCGCGGGCTGGTGGCGCAGGAGGTGAAGCTGCTGGATGCGCGCGACCGGCGGCGCGTGTTCGCGGTGATCGACGAGATGCAGCTGGGGGTGAACTACGCGGGTCTGGCGCGCGGCGAATCGATCCTGGAATTCGTGGACCTGCGCGACGCGCGCGTCTCCTTGCCGCTGGATGCGGCGCATCCCGATACCACGCGGATCGAGATCTCGAAATTGAACGCGCGGCTGTTTCTGCCGCGGCAGCAGCTTTACCTCGCGCGCGCGGAGGCGGAGGTGTTCGGCATCCAGGTGTATGCATCGGGGCGGCTGATCAATCCGCAGGCGTACCGCGGGCGGCCGATCGCGCAGCATCCGGCGACCCGGCAGCGCGCCGCGGAGCTGATCGAGCTGCTCACTTCGCTGAGGTACAAGGCGGAGCCGCCGGTGCTGACGGTGCAATTCAGCGGGGACCTGGAGCATCCCTCGGAGATCGCGCTCGATGCATGGCTCGATGCGGAAAGCGTGAAGCGCGGGAGCTACACTTTGGGGCATGTCTCGGCGGTGGCCAGCTACCGCGCCGGGGTGCTGGAACTGCACCAGGTGGTCGCGGCGGATGGCAAGGGCGAGCTGCGAGGGTCGGCGACGTACCAACCGCGCACCGGAAGGATTTCCGGGCGGGTGCAATCCGGGCTGGCACTGCAGGATCTCGCGCGCGGCTACGACCTGGCGCTGCTGCCGCCCGAGCTGGAGCTGACCGCGGCGCCGAAGCTCGATCTTTCGCTCGAGGGAATCATCGCGCGGCCGGGCGATTGGAATGTCTTCGGACGCCTGGAGCTGGAGCGCTTTGCCTACCGGGCCGTGCCTTTTCGCAAGCTCATCACGGACGCGAGCTGGAGCGGCGGGCGCTGGAGCCTGCGCGATCTTCACTTGCAACATCAAAGCGGCGAGGCGCGGGGGGAGGCGATCGTGCTGCCGGGCGAGTTTCGCGCGAAGCTGCAGGGCAGCATCAGCCCGAGGGCGTTTTCGCCGTGGCTGCACGCGGCGGTGAGCGAATGGCTGGGGCGGTTCGAATTCGTGGATAGCCCCGCGATCAAGCTGGAGTTTCGGGGGCGGGCGCCGACGGCGGAAGCGTGCGCGGCGACCGGTGAGATCCGTTTCGGCCGCGGGCTGTACGAGGGGGCGCCGGCGCAGAATTTCACGGCGCAGGTGCGCTACGCGGAGGGCGCGCTGTCGCTCTCGCCTTTTCCGCGGCCGGCGGAGGACGACGCCGGCGAGGCCGATTTGATCTTCGACCTGAAAACGAAAGAGGCCCGTCTCGAAAAGAGGCACACTGGCGCGGTCGCGCCCACTTCCAAACATGGCGGGTCGTAAAGCGGCCGGGCTCGCGCGCGCTGGGGCGCCGCCGCTGCTCGGGGCGCACGTTTCCACCGCGGGCGGGGTGGACAAGGCGGTGGAGCGCGCGCTCGGGATCGGTTGCACGGCGATGCAGATTTTCGTGAAGAACAACATGCAGTGGTTTGCCGCCTCGCCTTTTCCAGAGAAGGAAGTGGAGACATTTCGCGCCACCGTGGGCGCGCTCCGCTCCGTGTTTGGACACAGCGGCTACATGATCAATCTCTCGGCCGCGAATCCGGATTTTCTCGAGAAATCGCGCCGGGCCTTGCGCGAAGAGCTCGAGCGCGCGGATCAGCTCGGGCTGCCGTTTCTGGTGCTGCATCCGGGCGCGCATCTCGGCGCGGGGGTGGAGAACGGGATCGGGAAGGTGGTGGAGAGCCTCGATGCGGTTTTTGCGGCGATCCCGGAGGTGCAGACGAAGGTGGCGCTGGAAACCACCGCGGGCCAGGGCTCGTGTCTCGGGTGTGAGTTCGAGCATTTGGCGGCGATCCTCGGCGCGGTGCGCGAGCCGGAGCGGCTTTGCGTTTGCATCGATACCGCGCATCTCTTTGCCGCGGGCTACGATATTTCCACGGAGAAGGGCGTGAAGAAGACGTTTGCGGATTTCGATCGGATCGTGGGACGCGAACGGCTGGCGGCGCTGCACCTGAACGACTCGAAGACGGCGCTCGGGTCCCGGGTGGACCGGCACGAGCACATCGGGAAGGGGAAGATCGGGCTGGAGGCTTTCCGGTACATCATGACGGCGCCGCGTTTTAAGAACGTTCCGAAGGTGCTGGAGACGCCGAAGGGGAAGGAGATGAAGGAGGACGTGGAGAATATGGCGGTGTTGCGGGGGCTGATGGGGTGACGTGGGTGGTCGGAAGAGGCAGGCTGGAAGCCTGCGATACGGCAGGCGAGGACGCCTGCGCTACGGGCGCTTGCTCGGCGGGGATGCGAAAATTCGCGGCTTTTTCGTGTATTTCTTGGAGTACGGGGATTTGTTCTTTTCTCCACATGCCACAAATCATCGACGGCAAAGCGATCGCGCAGCGGCTCCTGGCGGAGCTGGCTCCGGATCTGGCGGAGCTCAAAGGGCGCGGGTTCACGCCGGGGCTGGCGGTGGTGCTGGTGGGCGATGATCCGGCTTCGCGGGCGTATGTGCGGTCGAAGGACCGTAAGTGCCAGGAGCTGGGGTTGCACTCGGTGAAGCATGAGCTTCCCGCGGAGACGACGCAGGAGGCGCTGCTCGCGCTGGTGCGGCAGCTTAATGCGGATCCACTCATTCATGGGATTCTGGTGCAATCGCCGCCGCCGAAGCAAATCGATGAAAGCGCGGTGGTGGCGGCGATCGATCCGCGCAAGGACGTGGATGGGTTTCATCCGGTGAACGTGGCGAAGCTTGCGATGGACGATCCGACGGCGCTGGTGCCGTGCACTCCGCTGGGCTGTCAGCGGCTGCTGATGGAGAGCGGGATCGAGACGGCGGGTGCGAATGTGGTGGTGCTGGGGCGCAGCATGATCGTGGGGAAACCGATGGCGCTGCTGCTCATGCGGAAGGGGCCGGGGGGCGACGCGACGGTGACGGTGGCGCATTCGCGGACGCGCGATCTGGCGGGGGTCTGCCGCTCGGCGGATATTTTGATCGCGGCCATCGGACGGGCGGAGCTGGTGAAGGCGGATTTCGTGCGGGAAGGGGCGACGGTGATCGATGTGGGGATCAATCGGGTGGATGATCCGGCGTCGCCGAAGGGATCCCGGCTGGTGGGGGATGTGGCGTTTGAGGAGGTGGCGCCGAAATGCCGGGCGATCACGCCGGTGCCGGGCGGAGTGGGGCCGATGACGATCGCGATGCTGATCGCGAATACGGTGCGGGCGTGCCGGATGCAGCGCCCGGGGGAGCCGTGATCGGCTCAGCCGGCGAGCGCGGCGTTTAGTTTTGCGTAGCACTCCCGGGCGGCGGCCACCGGGTCGTAGCCGGGCTTGTTGAAAACTTGCGCGCTGACTTCGACGACGATCGGGCCCTGGTAGCGCAGCTCGCGGAGGAGCTTGAAATAACGCGCGTAATCGGTGCGGCCCTGGCCGGGGAGGAGGAACTGGAACTTGGCGGTGTCGCCGGCGGAGTCTTTGACGTGGATGAAGCGCGTTTGGGGCAGCAAGGCGCGCAGGCTTTCCTCGAGCGGGAGGCCCTGAACCTCGAAATGGCTGTAATCGTAGGCGGCGCAGATCGCGGGGCTGGGCGCCTGGGAGAGCAGCCAGAGGAGGCGCTCGGGGGAATTTACGGCGCTGCCGACGTGCGCTTTGACGGCCAGCACCACTTTGGCGGCGGACGCGGTTTCGGCCCACGATTTCAGGCGCCCGGCCATGCCGGCCTTCAGCTTCTCCCACTCGGGGGGCTTGCCGCCGAGGACGGTCTCGATGAGCGGGGGGCGCTCGGGGTAGAGGTCGTGCGCGAGCTGCGCGGCTTCCTGGAACGCGGCGAGGTTTTTGGCGTGCGCGGCGTCATCGACGGCGAGGCTCATGTTGAGCATGAGCGCGGAGACGCCGAGGCCGAGGGAATCGAGCTGCCGGCGGAGGGCGCGTCGCGCTTCGGCGGAGAGCACCTTGGGCTCGGTGGGCCAGCCGGGATTGAGGGCGAGCTCCACGTGTTTGTAGCCGATCTGGGAGCAAACCTTGAGCGCCTCATCGAGGGGCAGGGTCTTCATGCCGTAGAGGCTGAAGCCGAGGGTGGGGGCTGTTTCGGCGGAGCGAAGTGGGGAAGTGAGGCCGACCGCGGCGGCCGCGAAAAGGGATCGGGAGAGGAATTGGCGGCGGCGCATGGCGACAGCGTAGGGGCGGGGAAGGTGGCGCGCCAAGTGAAGAGTGCGCAACGGCAATCGGCGGCGAAGAACACAGTTTGCACATCGCGCGCGGTTCGCGCAATCTGCGCGGGACCGATGCGTGTCACCCTTTTCGTCCCCTGCTTTGTGGATGCGTTTTACCCGCGCGTGGGGATCAGCGTGGTGCAGGTGCTGGAGCGGCTGGGGCATACGGTGGAGTGCCCGGAGAAGATCGCGTGCTGCGGGCAGCCGGCGTTCAATTCGGGGTATTGGGAGGAGGCGCGGGAGGTGGCGGTGAACGTGGTGAAGCGGCTGCGCTCGGCGGAGGTGGTGGTGATCGCGTCGGGCTCCTGCGGCGCCATGTTGAAGGTGTTTTACCCGCAGCTTTTCGCGGAGACGGACCAGCACGCCGAGGCGGTGGCGCTGGCGGGGAAGACTTACGAGTTCGCGGATTTTTTGGTGACGAAGCTCGGCATCACGGATGTCGGCGCGCGGTTCGAGGGGAAGGCGACATTTCACGATGGGTGCCACGGCCTGCGCGAGCTGGGGAAGAAACTGCCGCCGCGGCAGCTCCTGGCCAAGGTGCGCGGGCTGGAGATGGTGGAGATGGCCGAGGCGGAAACGTGCTGCGGATTTGGCGGCACGTTCGCCGCGAAATTCCCGATGATTTCCACGGCGATGGGCGAGGTGAAATGCGCCTCCGCCGCGGAGACGGGCGCCGATTACGTGATCTCGAACGATTCGAGCTGCCTCATGCAAATCCAGGGGCTGCTGAGCCGGCAAGGCGCGCCGCTCAAGTCACTCCACATCGCCGAAGTGCTCGCCCAGCAATGATCACCACCTCTTCGCCCGCGAGTGAATTCAAGGCGCAGGCCGGGCGCGTCGCCGGCGATTTGCGCCACCGGAAGCTCATCCAGACCGCGCTGAAGAAATACGAGGTGGCGCGCGATATACGCCGCGCGGCCTTCGGCGATTACCAGGCGGCGCGACAGGCGGCGGCGGAGATCAAGTACGAGGCGGTGAATCATCTCGACGAGCACCTGGTTTCGCTCGTGGAAAAGCTGGAGGCGCGCGGGACGAAGGTCCACTGGGCCAGCACCGGCGTGCAGGCGAAGGAGATCATCCTCGGGATCGTGCGGGAGAAAAAGGCGCGCTCGATCATCAAATCGAAGGCGATGACGGCGGAGGAGATTCATCTCAACGAGGCGCTTGAGCACGATGGCTTCGAGGTGGTGGAGAGCGACCTCGGCGAGTACATCGTGCAGCTTCGCCACGAGGCGCCGTACCATATCGTGTTTCCGGCGATGCACCTCACGCGGGGCGAGATTTCGGCGCTGTTCGAGAAAGAGCTGGGCAGCGCGCCGACGGACAATCCCGAGGAGTTGACGATGATCGCGCGGCGGGCGTTGCGGCAGAAGTACCTGACCGCGGACGTGGGCATCACGGGCGCGAATTTTGCCATCGCGGAAACGGGGATGATTTCGATCACGGAGAACGAGGGGAATGCGCGGCTATCGGCGGCGCTGCCGAAGACGGTGATCACGCTGGTGGGCATCGAGAAAGTGCTGCCGCGGCTGGAGGACCTGGCGCTCTTCCTCCCGCTGCTGGCCACGGCCGGCGCGGGGCAGACGATCACCTGCTACAATTCGATGTACGGCGGCCCGCGCCAGCCCGGCGAAAGCGACGGCCCCGAGGAGTATCATGTGGTGCTGCTCGATCACGGCCGCACCCGGCTGCTGGCCGACGCCGAGCAACGCGACGCGCTGAACTGCATCCGCTGCGGCGCGTGCCTGAACGTCTGCCCGATTTACAAGAACGTCGGCGGCCACACCTACGGCACGACGTATTCCGGGCCGATCGGCTCGGTGATCACGCCACACTTGCGCGGGCTGCAGAATTGGAAGCACCTCTCCTATGCGTCGTCGCTCTGCGGCGCATGCACGGAGGCGTGCCCGGTGAAGATCGACCTGCACCATCACCTGCTGCAGAACCGGCGCAACGCGATGAACGCGCGCCCGCTCTGGTGGGAGAAGATCGCTTTCCGGATTTTCGCCGCGGTGGTGAACAATCCGGGCCTGTACGACGCCGCGAAAAAACTCGGCCGCCTCGGGATGCTCTTCCACCCGCTGGTGAAAGGCACCCTGCTCGACCCCGCGCGCGCCTGGACGAAGACGCGCGAACTTTCCCCGATGGCCCCGCAAAGCTTCAAGGAATACTGGAGGACCCGGCCCCGTGGGTGAGCGCGAACAGATTCTCGGCCGCATCCGCGAAGCGCTGAAAGTGCCGGCGCCCCGGCCCGGCGCGCATACCGCGCACGACGGGCCTCACACCGCCCATGCGCCGCCGCGGCCGGGCACGATCCAGGAATGGCTGCCGCCCGTGGGCGACTCTTTCGAGGAGCGCGTGGCGGCGTTTGGCCGGCAATCGGCCGAGCTGAAAACGGAATTCCTCCTGCGCCATTCGCCCGAGGAAGCGATGACGCTGCTGCGGGAAATCTCCGCACGGGAAGGGTGGAAGCGGATTGGCTCCCATCGCGGGGATTTGACCGATGCGGCCTGCCGCGAGCTTGGCCTGCCGGTGCTCCTCACCGATGCGCCCTACGCCGCCACCGAGCTCGAGAAATGCGATGCGGGTATTTCGCAATGCGACGGGCTGGTGGCACAAACGGGGAGCGTTCTCGTCACCTCCCGCAGCGCCGGGGGCCGCGCGCTCTCGGTGCTGCCGCCGCATCACGTCGTCCTCGCCCGGCACGATCAGCTCCTGCGCGATCTCCCGTCCGCCTTCGCGCTGCTGCGCGAGCGCTACTCGGCGAACTATCCGAGCTTCATGTCGGTGATCACCGGCCCGAGCCGGACGGGTGACATCGAGCGCATTTTGGTGCTCGGCGCGCACGGGCCGCGGAAGCTGACGGTGCTTTGCTGGTAGAAGAGTTCCGATCGGCGAGGGTCGGAAGCTGGTAACTTTCGCGAAAGAAATCCATGACGCCGATCTCTCACGCTTTGTTGCCCGTGATTATTGGTTATCGCTGGCTTCCAAAGAAAGGAGGCGAACCGTCAATCAAAGCGGCGGGCACGTTGGCGTTCTGCGGGATGCTGCCGGATTTGGTCGATCCGCACCTTTCGCTAGATTCCCGCCACGCGAGCTGGTCCCACACGCTAGCTGCGTACGCGGCTTTCACGCTGCTGGTCGCCATCATTGCGAGGAAGAAGCCGCTGCTCGTGGAGGCAAAGTTTGCAGCGTTGTTATCGGGTGCTTATCTCGCGCACTTGGTGTGTGACGTATTTACGGGTGGAGGGGCATTTCTGCTGCCGTTCTCTTCGCGAGTTTTTGGCGATCACTACCTGGCGTTTGAAACGTGGGTGTTCTGCGATCTCGCGTCGTTGGCGGTCGCGTACGTGCTACTGCGGGTTCTTCCGGGTCTAAGACGACGACGATTGGATGAGTCGAGGCGGCCTCCTCTTTGATGCGCGTTTTTATGAAAACCGGTGGCTGACGCCACCGGCTAAATTCCCAATGGCCCTCTGGGCCAGGCATCGAATGTTAGGCTGACCGTTGAATGTTAGGCTGATCGTCGAATGCTACGCTGATGGCGAAGTACTAGACTAGCTGCCGGTAAGGCCGCCCGGTTGCGGGCCGAGCCGGCCGGCGTCGGTGGTTTTGAAGGCCACGTCGAGTTGCGCGAACGACATGTTTAGATAGCGATCCCGAAAAGCGTTGAGCTCCGCGGTGGCAATCCGCTGGTTGCCCGGATTCGTATAGGGCGTTTTCGGCAGGGCGCGAGGCTTGATAAAGCCAGTCGGACCGACGATGCCCTTGGGCTGAGCCGCGTTCTGAATGGCCGCCGCGAGGGCGAGGCAGCGCCCGAATTGCAGCCAACTCGGTTGATCGGCGCCAGGCAGAAGGCTATTTGCCCGGATCGATCCGTACCAGTAATAGTAGCCGTTGGGGGTGTACGGCATGGCGTGAAATTCTTTGGCTTCCGCATCGTAGACTGCGTCCATGCAATGCAGGGGCCAAAATCCGTACGCTTCCGTATTTCGGCGTTCGTCGAACAGGACGCCCTGCGCAAAATCCTCGAAGCCCAACTGCAAACATTCATTGAAACCGCCGAAGTGCTGCTGGACCAGGGTCGTGGTAATGTTGATGACCACGCTCAACGAGCCGGCATTTTGCTGGGCAAGCTGTTCGAAGTCGCTCGCGCCCAAGGTGTAGAACTGCTGCGCAATGCCAAAAATCACCTGCTCCGCGTTGACGGTGCCCGGGCTGGGCGGTGGAGGATTGGTTGGCGTGGACGTTCCCTGGACCGGCCAGGGCGGGTTGGTGAAGTTATCGAAATCAAAAAAGAAATCGGTGGCTGCTTGTGGATTGTACGACATGGGGTTGGGTAGGTAACTGCGATGGATTGCTGACTGCTGGCATTCGGTTTCGCTTACTCAAATCCAGCCATCATCTGGCTGTACATTCCTGGCAGGATGGTACACTCCGTGCACCGCCGACAAGCTTTCTTTCGCGACGAAAATAGTATCCTGGCCTTTTGACTGGTTGCGAAGCCGAGTTTTTCGCGCCAGCCTTATGGGCCAGATTAACGTTAGAAGCAGTCCGGGCAGGACAATCGGCCAGAACGCCACCACCAAGGCCAAGGTGCCGGGCGGGAGACCCATCATCCGGTAAGATTGACCCGTTAATTCGTTCATGTGGGCCGGCTTCGTTCGTGACGGTCACGATGAAGTAAGTGGTGAATGTCTCAGACTTGAGAATGCCGGCGACGCCGCCCCCGTTCGCAGTCCTCCTGCGCACAATTTGGAACTTTTCGGTGCCAGAATTGCAACAATCCCGAAGAGAATTCCATCTTTCTGGTAGATTGTGGAGGAGCATCGGCCCGCTTTTCTCCCCCTTTTCATGTTTCGCGCCACACTTGCCTTTTGCTGCCTCGCCGCCGCGGCCACCGCGCAGGCGATCGATTTCAACCGGGAAATACGGCCGATTCTTTCGGAGAATTGCTTTTCCTGCCACGGGCCGGACGAGGAGGCGCGGAAGGCGAAGCTGCGGCTGGATACGCGCGAAGGGGCGACGGCGGTGAAGGACGACGTGGCAGCGGTGGTGCCGGGGAAGCCGGGCGTGAGCGAGCTGCTCATCCGCGTGGCGAGCGATGATCCGGAGGAGGTGATGCCGCCGCCGAAGACGCACAAGAGGGTGACGCCGGCGCAGCGGGCGCTGTTGCGGCAATGGATCGAGGCGGGCGCGCCGTGGGGCGCGCATTGGGCGTATGTGGCGCCGCAGGTGGGGGCGCTGCCGGACGTGAAGAAGGCGGGCTGGGTGCGGAATGAGATCGATCGTTTCGTGCTGGCGCGGCTGGAGCGGGAAGGTCTCGCGCCCGCGCCGGAAGCGGAGCGGAGCACGCTGCTGCGCCGGGTGAGCTTCGATCTCACGGGGCTGCCGCCCGCGCCGGAGGAGCTGCAGAGTTTCCTGGGAGACTCGGCCCCGGATGCTTACGAGCGGGCGGTGGATCGGCTGCTGGTCTCGCCGCATTTCGGCGAGCGCATGGCGATCGATTGGCTCGATGCCGCGCGCTACGCGGATACGAACGGCTATTTTCGCGACAACGCCCGGCAGATCTGGCCGTGGCGCGATTGGGTGATCGGCGCCTTCAATCGCAACCTGCCGTACGACCGCTTCACGGTGGAGCAACTCGCGGGCGATCTGCTGCCGGAGCCGAGCCTGGAGCAGAAGGTGGCCACGGGCTTCAACCGCAATCACATGGTCACCGGCGAGAGCGGGGTGATCGATGAGGAGTACCGCGTGGAATACGTCGCCGATCGCATGGAAACGATGGCCACGGTGTGGCTCGGCAGCACCATCGCGTGCTGCCGCTGCCACGATCACAAGTACGATCCGTTTTCGCAGCGCGAGTACTACCAGCTCTTTTCGTTTTTCAACAATGGGCCGGAGAAGGGGCTCGTCACGCAGGACGATCCGCCGCCGACGCTGGAGGTCGCCACGCCGGAGCAGCGCGCGGAGCTGGAGCGCCTCACCGCGGCGCGCAAGGAGGCGCAGGCGAAATACGATGAGGCCGTCGGGCCGATCAAGGGCGGCCTCGCCGCGTGGGAAGCGCGCGCGGCCGACGAGCTCCCGCCGCTGCCGAGCGAAGGCTTGGTGGCCGCGTACGATTTCGAAAGCCGCACCGCCAACACGGCCGGCGAACAGTTTCCGGGCATCGAGTACGGTACGGTGAAGTACGAGCCTGGACTGCGCGGCGCGGCGCCGGTCTTCGATGCCATGCAACATGTGGAGTTGCCGGCCGAGCTGCCGCTCGCCGCCGACAAACCGTGGACGATCGGACTGTGGGTGAAGCCGACGGCGTCGCTGAGCTGCCTCTTTCCAAGGTGGAGCCGAAGGGCGCGCGACGCGGTTTCGAGCTGCTCTGGCAGAAGGGGCGCTTGCAGATCAACCTCGTGGATCGCTGGGGCCTGAAGCGCCATGGAGTGTCTCCACGAAGTCGGCGATGAAGCGGCAAGCAGTGGCACCATGTGGCGCTCGCGTACGATGGCTCGCGGCAAGCGGCGGGGTGCGGGTGTTTATCGATGGCGCCGCCGCCGAGCTCGCCATCCAGCGCGATACGCTCGCGGGCTCGATCGACAACGAGCAGCCGTGGCGGATCGGCCGGCGCGACGATGGGCTCGGTTTCTACGGCCAGCTCGATGAGCTGCGCATTCTCAGCCGCGTGGTGAACGACGCGGAAACGCGCGCTTGGTTTCAGAGCGAGCGCGTGCGGGGCCTCCTCGCGATCGCGCCGGACAAGCGCGATGCAAAACAGAAAGCCGCGCTGCTTGATCACTACCTGGAGCTGAAAGGCAGCGAGGGCTCGCGCGCGGCGCACAAGGCGCTCGCGGAGGCGCGGAAGGCGGAGGAGAAGTTTCGCGCCGAGTTGCCGAAGACGCTGGTGATGCAGGAGCTGCGAAAAGCCGCGCGCCGCGCACCTGCTCAAGCGCGGCCAGTACGATCAGCCCGGCGAGGCCGTGAGCCCCGGCGTGCCCGCGGTCCTGCCGCCGCTGCCCGCCGGCGCGGCGCGCGAATCGCCTGAGCCTCGCGCAATGGCTCACGGCTCCGGAGAACCCGCTGACCGCGCGGGTGCAGTGAATCGGCTGTGGCAGCAATGCTTCGGCGAAGGGCTGGTGCGCACGCCTGAATGACTTCGGCTCGCAAGGCGAACCGCCCACGCATCCGGAGCTGCTCGATTGGCTCGCGGTACGCTTTCGACAGGATCGGCTGGGATGTGAAGGCCACGCTGCGGCGGATCGTGCTCAGCGCCACCTACCGGCAATCGTCCGTGCCCACACCGGCGCTCCTGGCGCGGGACCCGGAGAATCGCCTGCTCGCGCGCGGCCCGCGTTTCCGCCTTTCCGCCGAGATGATCCGCGACCAGGCGCTCGCGGCGTGCGGCCTGCTCGTCGAGAAATCGGCGGCCCGAGCGTGAAGCCGTACCAGCCGCCGGGCCTATGGGAAGCGGTCTCCTACGATGGCGAGCTGACCTACCAGGCGGACCGCGGCGAAGGCCTCTGGCGCCGCAGCCTCTACACGTTTTGGAAACGGCAGAGCCCGCCGCCCGCGCTGCTCGCCTTCGATGGGCCCACGCGCGAGACGTGCGTCGTCCGCCGCGCCGCGCACCAATACGCCGCTGCAGGCGCTCGTGCTGCTGAACGACGAGACCTACGTGGAAGCGGCGCGCGGCGTGGCGGCGCAGGCGCTCACGCACGCTGGGCGATCTCGAAGCGCAATTGCGCGAGGCATTCCAGCGCATCATTTCCCGCGAGCCGGAGCCGGCGGAGATGGCCATCCTGCGCCGCCTTCACGAGCAGCAGCAGGCGCGTTTTGCCGAAGACGCCGCCGCTGCGAAAAGGCTCGTGGGCGTCGGCGAATCCCCCGTGGGCCGGCAGCTAGCGCCGGCTGCGCTCGCGCCGCTGCACCGCGGTCGCGCACGCCATCCTAAACCTCGATGAAAATGTCACCCGGCGCTGATTTCCCGCTCGGCTTCACCCGCCGGCAATTTTTCGGCCGCTCCGCGCGCGGCATCGGCGGGGCCGCGCTCGGCTCGCTGCTCGGGCAGTCGCTTTTCGCCGAGGGCCAGCCGCATTTCGCGCCGAAGGCGAAGCGCGTGATCTACCTCTTCATGCACGGCGGGCCATCGCAGCTCGACCTCTTCGATCACAAGCCGGGCCTGCGTGCGCTGCACGGAAAGGAGCTGCCGGAATCGGTGCGCGGACAGCAGCGCCTCACCGGCATGACCAGCGGGCAGAAGTCGCTCCCGGTCACCGCGTCGCTTTTCAAGTTTCAGCAGCACGGCCAGTCGCGGCGCGTGGGTGAGCGAGCTGATGCCGCACACCGCCGGCGTCGTGGATGAGCTTTGCTTCATCCGCTCGATGCATACCGAGGCGATCAACCACGATCCGGCGGTCACCTTGCTGCAGACGGGCCACCAGCAGCCCGGCCGGCCGAGCATGGGCGCGTGGGCGAGCTACGGCCTCGGCAGCGAAAATAGCAGCCTGCCTGCCTTCGTCGTGCTCATCTCGCGCGGCAGCGCGGCGCGCCCCGCCGACCCGCTCTACGCGCGGCTGTGGGGCGCCGGCTTTCTGCCCTCGAGCCACCAGGGCGTGAGCTTCCGCAGCAGCGGCGACCCGGTGCTTTACCTCTCGAATCCGCCGGGCCTCGAAGCGTTCCGCGCGGCGTGAACAGCTCGACGCCATCGCCGCGCTCAATCGCGAGCAGATGGCGCGACAGCTCGATCCCGAGATCGAGACGCGCATCGCGCAATACGAGATGGCCTACCGGATGCAGACTTCCGTGCCGGAGCTCACCAGCCTGGAGGGCGAAGGCGAGACGACCTTCGCGGCCTATGGCGCCGCACGCGCGCGTGCCCGGAACGTTCGCGGCCAATTGCCTGCTCGCGCGCCGGCTCGCCGAGCGCGGCGTCCGCTTCATCCAGCTCTACCACCGCGGCTGGGACCAGCACTACAACCTGCCCAGCGATTTGCGCCTGCAATGCCAGGACGTCGATCAGCCCGGGGCCGCGCTCGTCCGCGACCTCAAGCAGCGCGGCCTGCTCGATGAAACGCTCGTGATTTGGGGCGGCGAATTCGGCCGCACCACCTACAGCCAGGGCAAGCTCGAGGCCACCAACTACGGCCGCGACCACCACGGCCGCTGCTTCACCATGTGGATGGCCGGTGGCGGCATCCGCCCCGGCGCCGTCTACGGCGAGACCGACGATTTTTGCTACAACGTCGTCCGCGACCCCGTGCACGTGCACGATCTCAACGCGACGATCCTCCACCAGTTAGGCATCGATCACACGCGCCTGGTTTATCGGTTTCAAGGCCGCGACTTTCGCCTCACCGATGTGCATGGGAAAGTGGTGAAGGGGATCCTGGCGTGACGTTACGGTGATTGATCAGATCACGCCGGTGCGATGGCTTCGATAACTGTGCCCTTGCCCGGCGCACTTTGGATGCTGAGCTGGCCCTGAAGTTTTTGCATGCGCTCGCGCATGCCCTGGAGACCGAAGTGGCCGGGTGCGGAGCTTGGGGGATCGGAGGGGGTGAAGCCGGCGCCGTCGTCTTCGATGCGGAGGCGGACTTGCTCGGGTTCGATGATGACTTGGATGGAGACGGTTTTCGCGCGGCCGTGTCGGATGGCGTTGGCGGTGGCTTCCTGCGCGATGCGGACGAGCGCGTGGGCGGCGGCGCCGCGGAGCGCGCGGGGTTCGCCGTCGATGGTGACCGCGCGCGCGGTGCCGGTTTCCTCGCAGAGGGAGGCCGTGGCCTCGACGATGCCGCGGCGGAGATCCTCTGCGGTAGTGGTGTGCTCGCGCAGGTCCCAGATGAAGTCGCGGCCTTCGCTCTGGAGGCGGTCGACGAGGCGGCGCGAGCTTTCGAGGAGCGGGCGCACGGGGCTGTCGCCGAGCTTGGCGCGGGCGGTATCGAGGCGCAGGGAGAGCGCGACGAGCTCCTGCTCGAGGGTGTCGTGGAATTCGCGGGCGATGCGCTGGCGCTCCTCGGCGACGGCCTCGGCGTGGAGCTTGGAGGAGATGACGCGCGTCTGGCGGCGCACCTGGCGACGGAGCATGGCGGCCCAGGCAAGGGCGAGCGCCGCGGCGGCGACGCAGGCGAGCGCAACGATGGCGAGCTTGCGGGCGGTCCACCACGGGGCGGGGCGAAGGATTTGCACATCGGCGGGCGTGCGCAGGAGCAGCTCGAAGGCGACCGGCTTGGTGGTGAAGCCCGTGGGGGAGGAGGCCGCTTGGGCGACGGAGCAAACGCCGCTCAGCCGGAGCAGGCTGCCGGTGCGCAGGCCGGGAAGCAATTCGCCCACGCCGGCGCGCGGGAGCCTGGCCGGGAAGAGCACCGCGCCGGCACGCATGAGGAGCGTGATTTCCTCGGGCGCCCGAACGATTTCGCGGACCTCGGCTTCCAGTGAGATCAGGTCGGCATCGTGCGCGCCGGAGAGGACCGTCTTGAGATCGGACGGCTTCGGCGACGGGGCGGGAAAATCGCCCTCGGTGCGCTGGTACGTGGCATCCTCCAGGAAGGCGCTGAAGCGGCCCATGGCCGGAAAGCCGAGCGCCTCGATGAGCGTGCCCGGCGGGAGCGGCTCGGCCACGCGCGCCTGCACCATGAGGCCGACTTCTTCGTCGCGCAGGAAGAGGCGGTCTGCGGCGGCGTGGGTGACGATGCCGCGCACCTTGGCGCGGTGCCCGGCGCGGCCGTGCGCGGGGAAACGCAGGAGGTGATCGGCGGAGGTGAGGGGGAGCTGGGCCGGATCCGCCGCCGCCTCGGCAACCGTGATTTCCTCCAAGCCGAGCGCGCGCAGGTGCGGCGTGACGAGCTGGCGGCGATCGTTGATGAAGCCGGCTGCGAGCCCGCGCGCGACGACGGACGCATCGACGAGTCCCAAGGCGGGGTCGAGCGCCTCGGCGGGGAGGTGCACCTCGAGACGTCCCGCGCCGCTGCTGAGGATCGCGACGGTGCGCTCGGCGTTGCCGGCAACGCTGCGCACCACCCCGCGCAGCTCGACCCGCTGGTAGTTGAATTCACCCGCGGCAAGCTGCTCGAAGGTGATCGGGAGAGCGGCGGGGAGCGGTCCTTCGCCGACCACCTCGATGGTCTCGGGGTCGATGCCGGGCACGTAGAGGCCGGCGTAGGTGACACCGCGGACGCGGATGCGGTGGCCGGCGCGAACCTCCGGGCGCTTCGGCGCGATTTTGGTGAAGGTGCCGCCCGTTTCGTCCTGGAAGAAGATGGTGCGAGCCGGATCGACGAGGGTGACCGTGCCGGTGACATCGACCGCGCGGCGCAAAGCGGCCTCCTCCGGGGTGAGCAAGCGGAGGGCGCGCGCGGTGGCGAGCGGCGGCTCCTGCGCGCCGGCGGTCGCCAGCGCAAGCAGGGCCGCCAAAAGAAAAACTCGGCGGCGCAGGGCGCCGCCGAGTTTTGAGCGGGGCATGGAGCCCACGCGAGGACCTAGAAGAAGTAGCTCACCCCGAGCAGGCCGCCGAGGGAGTTGAGACCCTGGTTGCGGTCGGCGGTGCTGGCATTCGAGATGTGGCGGTACTCGATGCCGCCGGTGAGGGCGCAATTGCGGTTGAAGTGGTAGCGGAAGCCGATCTGGGCCTCGAGGACGAAGCAGAAATCGGAGCCGATATTGCGCTGGATGGCGTCATCGCCAGCCGCATCGCTATACACGCCGCCGCCGCCGATCTGGAAGAAGGGGACGATCTTGGCATTGGGCTGCACGAAATTGTAGCGCAGGTAGATATCCAGGCCCGCCAGGCCATCGCCGGGGCCGGTGTAGATCCAGCCGCCGAAGGCCTCGCCGACGAACTCGAAGTTTCCGCGGAAAAGGCCATCGCCGAAGATGCCGTTCCCATCCGCGGTGCTGAGCATCACGCCGAGGCGGAGCACGCCGATGGCGTAGCCCACATGAGGCCGGATGTCGGTGCCCTTGGTGCCAAGCGAACCGAGCGCGCCGGCGCCGATTTCGAGCTCCAAGGTGCCCGCGGTGTACGGGAAGTAATCCTCGACCACGGCCTTTTTGCCATCCGGTTCGTAAATGATCTCACCGGCGCGGAGAGGGGCGGCGGCAGCCAGGAGAAGGGCGATTCCAGCGAAGATTTTGGGCGACATAATGGGTTGGAAGGGAGTGGCGCTATCAGGATTCAACGCCGCGCACAAGCGGGAACGCGCAGAGGACGAAAGTTTTTTGCCGTTACGGGGTGGTCCTCGGAGGCGCCGCGCACGCCTCTACGCCCACCTGGTCGAAGTGAATCGACAATTTTCGTGAGCCCACCATCATCGACCACCGCCATGACGACCCTTTTTCGCACCATTCTGCTCACCGCAATTTCACTCCTGCTTTTTCCCTTAGCCGGTCAGGCCGCGCCGGAGCTGCCGATTCGGAAGGCGATCGAGCTGGCGGAGGAGTCGCTCGCCTCGAAAGGGAAGGCCGGCGAGGTGTACATCGCGAAAATCAGTTGGGAGCGCTCGACCATCTTGAGCAAAAAGGCGGTGTGGGTCATCACCTGGTCGGAGACGATTCCGGGCAGCAAGCCCGACAGCAAAGAAGTGGGGCTGGAGATCAACATGCAGGGGGACGTGGTGCACCTACTGCACGGCCGCGGGAAGAAGCCGATGTCGAACAGCCCGCGGTAAGGCCCCGCGCCGCAGCGGCCTCCGGATCGTGCCCACCCACCCGACGCGGCGCCGATGCTGACCCTCGCCATCCCCACTTTCCAAAGCGAACGCTACCTGCCTCATACGCTCGAATCGCTCGCCGCGCAGGGGCCGCAGGTGCGGTGGCATTTGCAGGATGGCGATTCGCGCGACCGCACGGTGGAGATCGCGCGGGCGCACAGCAGGGCAGGGGACACCATCGCCTCGGAGCCGGACCATGGGCAGGCGGACGCGCTGAACCGCGCTTTTGCGCGGATGGGCGGCGAGATCGTCGGTTTCATCAATAGCGACGACCTGCTGCTGCCCGGCGCGGCGGAGCGAGTGGTGCGGCACTTTGCCGAGCATCCGGAATGCGATCTGGTCTATGGAGGCATCGAGTGGATCGATGCGGCGGGGCAGCGGACGGGCGCGCACGCGGGGCGCATCGATTCGCTCGCGGAGGTGCTCGATATTTATGAGGTCTGGTGGCAGCAGCGGCAGTGGGTGCAGCCGGAGGTGTTCTTTCGCCGCGCGCTGTGGGAGCGGGTGGGGCCGTTCGATGCGCAGTACCACCTGGCGTTCGATTTCGATTTCTGGGTGCGCTGTTTTCTCGCCGGCGCACGGGTGCAGCGGATCGAGGCGCCGCTCGCGCAATTTCGGCTGCACGCGGAGCAGAAATCGACCGCCGCGGCGCGCGCCGCCGACGAAATCCGCGCGATCGTGCGCCGCCATTTGCCGGTCGCGCGGGTGCCGTGGCTTTTCCGGCGGCGCTTGCTGGCGCAGCTCGATTACGACGATTACCATGCGGGGCGCTCCGCGGAGAGCGGACGCGCCCTGCCGGCGCAACTGCTCCGCCACCCGGAATGGCTGCTCGCCCCCGCGGTGCGCGCGCGGATCATCGCCGCTTGCCGGGGCCGCTTTTCTGGCGCAAAAGTGCCCGCTTCCCCTCCATGATTTCCCCCGGCCGACTTTGGTGGTTGCTCCGCCGCGATGTGCGTCGCGGGTGGAGCGCTTCGCGGCACCACTACCGCACCCTGCCGAAGATCCAGAAATGGAAGGCGCCGTTTTGGGATGAAAAACCGCAATCGATCGCCGTACACGTGCTCACCGGCAAAGACGATTGGCAGCTCGCCGCGTGGATGCTCGCGAGCTGGTTTTACTTTTCCGAGTGCACCTGGCCGATCGTGATTCACGACGATGGCACCCTGCCGCAGGACGCCGCGAAGACCTTCCTCGCGATGTTTCCGCAGGTGCGGCTCATCCCGCGCAAGGAGGCCGATGCCGCGCTCGAAACGGTGCTGAAGCCGTTCCCCTTTTGCTACGAATATCGCGGCATGCATCCGCTGGCGCTGAAGGTTTTCGACGTGCCGCACTTCGCCACCGGCAGCCACTACATGGTCTTCGATAGCGACCTGCTCTTCTTCACCTATCCGCGCGAAATCCTCGATTGGGTGCAGGCCCACCCGCCCGAGTGCTGGTTTAACGCCGACGTCGCCGACGCCACGCTCATTTCCGCGAAGGAAGCCGAAGACGAGCTCGAGGTGAAGCTCTGGCCGCGCGTGAACACCGGCCTTTGCCTCATCCATCGCCCCGCCATCGATTTCGATTTCTGCGATCGCGCGCTTGCGCAGACCAGTATCCTGCGCGGCCACATCTGGCGCATCGAGCAGACCCTTTACGCGCTCTGCGCGTCGCGCCATGGCAAAGGCGGCCTGCTCTCGCACCACTACGAAGTCTCGCTCCGCCGCCGCAGCGCGCCCGGCACCGTCGCACGCCACTACGTCGGCGCCGTGCGCAACCGCTTCTTTGCGGAAGGCCTCCCGCGGCTGGAGAAGGTGCTCCTCAGGGCAGAGTAGCTTTTGAAAGGACGCCCGCCATGACCATCATCGACGCGACGGCTTCGCCGCCATCGTCGCCGAAGCTGGCGCGCAGATCTCGATGAGCGAAAGTCCCGAGACGTCTGTAGGCATGGTCATGCTTTGCCGCGCTGCAAGGCGCCTCGACCTGGCGGCCCTGGCCTTGCATGGCCGAGTGGGGAGACTACACTGCGGATATGAGTATCACCGTCATCGTCGAGAATAACACGGTCAGGCTGCCGATCGCCGTGCCCGACGGCACACGGGTGGAGATCACTTTACCCGCAACTTCGGCCAGCGAATCCTCAGGAGGAACCTTCGCCGAGCGCTATGCGGAGTTTATTGGCATCGCGGATGATCTGCCGTCGGATTTCGCAATGAACCATGATCATTATCTCCACGGCGCGCGGAAGAGGGTATGAACCGCCGGTTTGCCGATGCGTTCTTCTACTTTGCGCTTTGGAACCGCCGCGATACTTTCCACAAAAGGGCGCGGCTGGAGGCGGAATCTTTCGATGGTTTGGTCGTCACGACGCGATGGGTGCTGATGGAGGTAGCGGATGGATTGGCGGAGTCAGCCTGGCGCGCCAAAGTCAAACCGTGGCTCGACCGCCTCGAAAACGATCCCAAAGTGCAAGTGATTGGTTTTGATGAAGCGCTCTATCGGCGCGGACTGACGCTCTACCACGAGCGGCACGATAAGGAATGGTCGCTCACCGACTGCATCTCTTTCGCGGTGATGGGGGAGGAAGGACTGACCGAGGCGCTCACCGGCGACCGGCATTTCCAGCAGGCAGGATTTGTGGCGTTGCTGAGGTGACGTTTCGAAGCGTAATCCACGGAGGCCTCGGCCGCGCCCAGCACAAACCCGCCATAAGTCGCCCATGGCCAACTCATGCGGCTACGCACCAAGCTTGCACCTCCGCGCTTGGCGTTCTTCGATCATCGCGTTCATCAATGGATTAGTGCCACCCATTCGGAAAAACATCAACTCGCTACCATCCCGCGCAGGCTCTACCTCTCGCTCATGGGCGCCAAGGGCATGAGCACCACCGCGCCATTGCGCCGGCCGCGCCGCTTCCTATCATGACCTCTCCCCATATGCCGGAACCTCTCCCTCTCTCCCGCCGCGCCTTTCTCGGCGCGGGCCTCACCGCCGCCGTCGCCGGCGCATCTTCCGAACAGCAAGCCGTCGCGGCGCCCGCGACCGAAGGGCCAGCCGGCGAGCATACGTGCTTCGCCTTCGATGACGTCGCCGTCCCGTGGCGCCACAATCTTCAGCTCACGCTGGTGGAGGCGGAGAAGCATCCTGCGAATCCGGTGGTGCGTTGCGGGCCGGAGGGCTCGCCCGATCATGGGCACGTGGTGATCTACGGCAGCGTGCTGCGCATCGGCGACAAATTCCGCATGTGGTATCTCGGGATGATCCAGCGCAAGATCGAGCGCGGGAACGCCCCCGGCTGGTGGCGCCCGATGTGTTACGCGGAGAGCACCGACGGAATTCATTGGACGAAGCCGGAGCTGGGGCTGGTGGAATTCAATGGCAACAAGCGCAACAATATCTGCCTGATCGAGGCGGAGCCGTTTTCGCTCAGCCGGGTGAACGATTTTCTCTCCGTGATGCACGATCCGGCCGATCCCGACCCGGCGCGGCGGTACAAGGTGGCCTACATCGCCCACGTGCCGTTTGAGGAAGTGCGCGGGGGCCGCAGCGCGCTGGGGCCGAACGAGAGCCGCTGGTGCGCGATGATCTGCGCCACCAGCGCGGATGGCCTCAGCTGGAAAGTGGTGGGCGATCGCCCGATGAATAGCGGCGGCGAGCGCTTCGAGGTCTCGGGCCTCTATCGCTGGGAGGGCTTCTATTACGCCACCGGCCAGCTCATCTCGCCGTGGACTTCGCTGCTCGATGGCCGCGAGGTCGGCCGCGTGATGATCGCCCTACGCTCGCCCGATTTCGTAAATTGGTCGCGCGTGCCGTCGCTCGCCTTCGCACGCCCGGGCCAGACCACCACGCCGCCGCTCGCCGGCCAGCAGACGCACATGGGCGCGGGCATGTGGAACCGCGGCAACGTCATCGTCGGCCTCTACGGCCAGTGGCAGGATGGCCCGAAGGAAAAGCCGAAAGGCTCCACGCACCTCTGGGGCACGCGCATCGATCTCGGCCTGGTGCTGAGCAACGACGGGCTCCACTTCCGCGAGCCCGTGCCGGATTTCAAGGTGATCCCGCGCGGTGGCGAGGGGGCGTGGGACACCATCGCCCTCCTGCAAGGCCACGCCTTCGAGAACGTCGGCGACAAGACCTACATGTGGTACTCGCACTGGGATTGCGAAGGGCAGTTTCGCTCGCAGGAAGTCGGCCTCGCCACGTTGCGGCGCGATGGCTTCGGATACCTCTCCAAGCGCAAGAAAGACGCCGGCGGCGAGCTCGTCACCCAACTCCTGCAGGCGCCCAAAGCTGGCGGGAAGCTATACGCCAACATCGACGGCGTCACCAGCGACGCGCCGCTCCGCATCGAGCTGCTCGACGCGCAGGACCGGCCGATTCCGGCCTTCTCCGGCGAAAACGCCGTGAAGCTCGACGCCCCCGGCCTACGGCAACCGATCGCCTGGGCCGGCGGCGCCTCGCTGCCAGGCAGTTTTGCGGTTAAAGCTAGCTTTCCAGGTACGGGCGATGCGCGTCTCTATGCGCTGTATCTCGTGTAGTGCGTCGGAATTAGCGTAGCGCGCGATTTTCCGACACCCCTCCGGGGCGGGCGCGTTTCTTTGAGAAAACCGGTGGCTGACGCCACCGGCTAAACTCCCAATGGCCCTCCGGGCCAGCCATTGAAGTTACGCTAATGGCGGAGCACTACACTAGGCTAGACATGCGCCAGCTTAGACACTCGTCCAGCCACCCTATTTCTTCAAGAACTGCACGCCATCGGCGACTACATAGCCATCCGTGCCGGCATTGCTGAGCCGCACGAAGATTCCCTTTCCCTTCGGCAGGCTAAACTTGCCTAGCGAAACGGCGCCCGTGTTTTTCGGGTTTCGTTCATCTACTTTCACCTCGGTGGCTTGTCCGGCGATCTCGACGGTTACCGGCACATTGGTGGCGCGGTTCGCATTGGGCGGGAAGTGGAAGATGATTTCGTATTCGCCGGCCTCGGGGATATTCGCCTCCCACACGAGCGACTTGGCGCCCTTCCCAGCATTGCCATCGTGCACATAGCCGTGGCCCACTTTGCGCGTGCTGGTGAGGCTGCCGACGATCCACGAGCCTTTTTTCACGGAATCGGTATCGTCGAGGACGATGCCTGGGAGCTTGGGCGCGGGGCCCGCGTCCTCCCCGCGCGCTTTGCCCTCCCACTGCAGGATTTGCCGGTCGGCGAGGAGGCGTTCCTTGAGCTTGGCGTAATCGACTTTCTGCACCGCCACCTTGCCATCGATCGCGAGCGCGGCGGCACTGGCGGCGGATTGCGCGAGAATCATGAAGACTGGCTCCATGCGAATCGACCCATAGGCGATATGCGTGGCGGAGAGGCAGACCGGCACGAGCAGATTTTCGCACTCCGCGGCCTTCGGCACGAGTGAGCGATAGGCCACGGGGTAGGGGCCTTTCACGCCCACCTGCACGTCGCCTTCGTTTTCCGCGTGCCCATCGCGGACGATCCGGCGGCAATTGTGCGAATCCATTCCGTACGCGCCGAGGCCCACGCCGTCATTTACCTTTTCGTCCCAACGGCAGTTCTTTTCCGTCATCACGTACTCGCCCAGCATGCGCCGCGCTTCGCGCACGTAGAGGGCGTGCGGCCAGCCGCCGGTGTCCGTAAATTCGTCTTTGCACAGGCCCCATTCGCCGGCGTCCTTGCGCATCGCCTCCGGCACGCGCCGGTCCGTGGCGAGAAAAGTGAAGAAGCCGCGAATATAGTTTTCGTGCTCCTTCCAGATGCGCTCTCGCGTGGCGTAATCGGCATCGGGATAGGCATAGTTTCCGCCGATATAGTCAGTGGAGAAGCCGCCGTTATTGTTGATGTCCGTCTTGGTAGGCGTCACCATATCTATCTTTAGGAAACTTCGGAGCGTCGGCGTTTTGCCGGCTGCCACCAACGCCTCCAGGTAACGCCCGAGCAGCTCGTATTGCTTCGGATCATAGCCGGGCGGAGGCTCGATCGGCCGGCGGTTTTCCGGAGCCTTGGTGAAGCAGAGGCGGAAATTGTACGCCTGCACGGAGGCGTCGCCCGCGCCGGGCTTGCCGGCGGGCGCCGCCTGCACGAACGGGAGCAGCCCGCTCGCCGGGTCGCCCGGCTTCACATAGGGATCGACCGGCACGGCAAACTGGTGCTTCGGCGTCTCCGCGCAAATCCCATTGAGCGTCTCGCCGAAGCGCGCATTCGCCTCGCGGCCCACCATGTATTTCACGCCGGCCCTGGCCATGAGATCGCCCTCGTACGAGCAATCGATGAAGACCTTCGCGCGATACCGGCTGCCATCCTCCATTGCGATCTCCACGATCCGCGCCCCCTCCTTTTGCACCGAAGCGAGCCGCTGGCCGAAATAGACCGGCACCTTCGCCGCCTTCAACTGCGCACGAAGCTCCCGCTCGGCCACGCCGGGCTCGAACGTCCACGCCTCCGGCTTGCCATAATGCTTGCCGAGCGCCTTGTAGAAATCACGCGCGAAGCCGCCGATCGCCGCCTTGTTGCCGATGTCCGTCCAGCCCAGCCCGCCCGAAGTCAGCCCGCCGATGTGCTGCCCAAACTCGGTTAGCACCACTTTCTTTCCATGCCGCGCCGCCGTGCAGGCCGCCGATACGCCGCCCGCCGTGCCGCCGAAAACGCAGATGTCGGTCTCGATCATGGCGGGCGCGGCGGCCGCGGGAAGGGCGAGAGCGAGCAGAAGGAAGAGCCGGAGCATCATGGGAAATAGGGAGTGAGCAAGCCTCGCTGGCGGTGGGGGGCGGTCAAGCTTGGAGGGTCGGGCGATAGATTTCCGCGCGCCCGGTTGTTTGGGTACGTATATCGGAGGCGTGCCTGTTTCCAATCCGAGCAATTTCCTCTGGGGTGTCGCCACTTCGGCCTACCAGGCCGAGGGCGGCTACAATGGCCCCGGCGAGCCGATCACGAATTGGGCCGCGGCGGAGCGGCGCGGCGAGGTGGCGCCGACGGGGCGCACCGCCGATTTCTGGCGCCGCTACGAGGAGGATTTCGCGGCCTGCCGCGCAATGGGACTTTCGGCCTTTCGCATGGGTCTCGAATGGAGCCGCATCCAGCCGGTGCGCCACGACACGCCCGACCTGCCGCCCGCCTTGCTGCACGGCCAGCCGCCGCCCTTTGACTACGCCGCGCTCGATCATTACGCGAAAATGCTCGCGGCCTGCCGGCGCCACGGCCTCGAGCCGGTGGTCACGCTGCATCACTTCGTGCATCCCGCCTGGCTCGGTCCCGATCCGTGGCTGGACCCGGCCACGCCCGCGCTCTTCGCCAAATACGTGCGCGAGGCGGTGGCCTACGTGAACGAACGGCTCGAGCGCCCGCTGCACTGGTTCATCACCATCAACGAGCCGAACATGCTCGTGCTCAACTCCTACCTCGGCCGCCAATTTCCCGCCGGCGCGAAGAGCGGCATCCGCACGATGGTCTCGGCCTACAACCAACTCCTGCGCGCGCACGTGGCCGCCTACAACGCGCTGCACGATCTCTATGCCGAGCGCGGCTGGCCCGCGCCGATGGTCACGTTGAACAACTACTGCAGCGACGTTTATTGGTCGGACAAGCTGCTCCTCGATCTCCTCTGCGCCCGCGAGCGCGGCCTCGCGCGCCACCAAATCACCAGCGACATCCGGGATCGCGCGGCCGATTTCGCCCACGCCTTCCGCCAGGCGCGCCTCCCGCTGCACAAGGACGTGGCCTACTACTTCGGCGCGGTGGCGAAATGGGTCACCGATTGGTTTGGCAGGCGAAATTTTCACAGCGGCGAGCTCGCCCCCTTTCTCGACGACCTCTACGCCTCGCCCCGCACCCGCGTCCTCGATTACATCGGCCTCGACTACTACGACCCCTTCGCCGCGCACGCCTTCCGCCTCCCCGTGATCTGGGACCACGAGTTCAAAAACAAATCATTCCGCTCCTGGGTGCTCTCGACGGTGACGAGCAAATGGTGGGACTGGCGCGTCCTCCCGCGCGGGCTCCATTTCTTCTGCCAATGCTACGCGAAGGATTACGACCGCCCGCTGCTCATCGCCGAGAACGGGATGGCCCTCCGCCGCCGTCCGGACAACCAGGCCAGCGGCCGCCGCGACCGGATGCACCGCAGCGATTTCCTGCGCCTGCACGTGCACGAAGTGGTGAAGATCGTCAACGAAGGCCTGCCCCTCTGCGGCTACCTCCACTGGTCGCTCTTCGATAACTACGAGTGGGGCTCCTTCACCCCGCGCTTCGGGCTCTTCTCGCTCGATTACTCCAAGGGCACCGATCGCCTTGTGGAAGATCACACCGGCGACCGCCCCTCCGAGACCTACGCAGCGCTCATCCGCGAGGCGGGCGAAAAGATGAAGGCCCTTCCATGACCCCCTCTCACATGGACCCGCCCATCTCCATCGGAACCTGCGCCTGGAGTTTCGATGATTGGAACGGCGTCTTCTACCCCGTGCATCTGCCGCCGGGCGAGCGGCTGCCGTTTTACGCGCGGCATCTGGGCTCCGTGGAAATCGATTCCACTTTCTATGCGGCGCCGTCGCCGCATTCCGCGCGCCACTGGCTGGAGGTGACCCCGCCGGAGTTCGTCTTCAGTTGCAAGATGCTGAAGGAGATCACGCACCAGCGGAAGCTGCGCGGCTGCCGCGAGCTGCTGCATGCCTTTCTGCAAAGCATCGAACCGCTGCGGCCAAAGCTCGCGAGCGTGCTGATCCAGCTCCCGCCGTACTTCCGCCCCGAGCACGATGAGCTGGCGCTGCGCGAATTCCTCGAGCTCCTGCCGGCCGAATTCCGGTTTGCGGTAGAATTTCGCAGCGCCGAGTGGTCGCTGCCGCGGATCGCGCATCTGCTCGAGCGCCACCAAGTCTGCTGGGTCTGGAACGACCTCACGCCGGTCGAGCGCCAGGCGGAGGGCCCGTTCGCCTTCTTGCCGCAGACCACCGATTTCCTTTACCTGCGGCTGATGGGCGATTCCGAATCGAAGTACGGCCCCGGCGGCACGAGGCTCCACCGCTACACCCGGCTCGCCTGGCCGCGCGACGGCGCGCTGGAATCGTGGGAGCTGAAAGTGCGGCAACATCTGGCCGCCGTGCGCCGGGTTCTCGTTTACGTGAACAACCACTTCGAGGGCTTCTCGCCCGCGACCTGCAAACGGTGGGCCGAGCGCTTCGGCCTTACCATCGAGCTTCCGTCTCCGCGCGAATTGGCGCCGCCGCCCGCCGATGGCGACGAGCAGTTGGAATTGCGCCTCTAAACCTTCATTTTCCCGGAGGTCCTGCGCGCACCCGGAATGTCCAGCTTAGGACCTCAGCGCGAGGACAATAGGCGGAATTGTGGCATATGGTTCGCTTCCGAGAACACCCCATTTTCGATTGTTTCTCGCAAGTTGGCCGACTCCATGCTGCCGTAAGCTCTTCCCAGAGCGCCGCTTCGGCGGAAGAATGAGCTTGCGGAAAAAATATTATTCCAAGATTGTTTGTCGTTGCTCCAGTTGGCACTTTCGTGCCGATTGGCCGCGTTCCCCTTTTACGTGCAGTTCCGCCCTCCCAGAATCATGAAGATCCCCCCTGCCTGCGCCCGTTTCTCCCTGCGCGCCGCAACACTCGTTGCCCTTATGTGCGCCTCCATCGCCACTTCGTTTGCGGAGCCGATGGACATCGATTCGCTGACCAAGAACGTTTGGGAGCGCCTGTACAACGTCCCCAACGCGGACGACCCGGCCTGGCTCGCGAAGGACGATGACGGCGACGGCAACGCGAACGGCGAGGAGATTGCCGCGGGCACCGATCCCGCCAGCGCGGGCTCCACCATCCAAGTCACCAGCACCACGCTCACCGGCAACGTCGTGCACCTCAGCTTCAAGACGCTCAAGGGCAAAAAGTACACGGTGCAGAAAACCACCGATCTGCAAAATCCCGCGAGCTGGGCGGACGTGGTTCCGCTCGCCGAGATCATGGGCACCAACGGCACCGTGACGCTCGACGCGCCCTACGCGGTGAACACCTTCTACCGGGTGCTCGTCCGCGATATCGATACGGACGGCGATGGCGTGGGCGATTGGGCTGAAATGAAGCTCGGCCTCGACCCGAACAGCGGCCAGAGCAACGGCGACGCGGATTCGTATGGCCGTCCCGTCACCGATTCCGAGTACGCCTCGGACAACTTCAACGCGGAAAACGAAGTCACCGTCTCCGCGCTCGGCTCCGATTCGATCGCCGCGCAGCCGGACCCCGGCCAGGAGGCCAGTGACTTGGGCGCCTTCACCATCACGCGCGCCGGCCTCCCCACCGTGCTGAAAACGGTCACGCTCAACCTGACCATCGGCGGCAACGCCGTTGCCGGCACGGATTACACCGCTATCGCGTCCACCTTGGTGATGCCCGCCGGCGTCCGCACTTTGACCGTGCCGGTCCACCCGCTGGCCAACGCCAACCGCAAAGCGCCAGTCGCCGCCACCCTCACGATCGCCGCGGGCACCGGGTACACGGTCGGCGGGGCGAAGACGGCCGCGGTCACGATCGAGCCCACCGGCACCGCCACGGGCACCGGCCTGACTGGCGCGTATTACAATAACGCGGCCACGCCGTATGCCAGCCCGACGAATTTCGCGGCGGCCAACCTGGTAGCGACCCGCACCGATGCGACCGTCGACTTCCGGTGGAGCACCACGACCCCGGCCTCGGCCGCCCTCCCGCCTGGCATCACCCCGAGCTCCTATTGCATCCGCTGGACCGGCCAGATTCAGCCGCAATATAGCGAAACCTACTTCTTCGATGTCTATGCCCGCCAGGGTTGTGTGCTGAAGATCGGCGGCCAGACCGTCATCAATAACTGGACGAATCTCGGCGCGCTCACCCACATGATCGGGTCGATCGCCCTGCAGGCGGGGATTCGCTACGACATCCAGCTCGATTACTTCTCCAATTCCGGCACGGCCGTCAGTGAGACACACCTGAATTGGTACAGCAGCAGCCAAGCGAGCCAGGTGGTGCCGATGAACCGCCTCTATCCCGCGGTCACGGGTGTCACCGCGGCGCCGCCGACGATCACCAGCGCGCCCGAGGCCTTCGCGTTCCTGAACCAGCCGTTCACGTTCGATATCACCACCAGCAGCGGCGATCCGGCCACGGCAGTCTCGATCAGCGCGGGCACCTTGCCTGCGGGCCTCAGCTTTGCACAGGTGGTCTCCAATGGCGTCGTCATCGGCCGCATCAGCGGCACGCCCACCGTCGCCGGCGATTTCCAATTGGTCGCGACGGCGGCAAACACCGCCGGGAGCAGCAGCGCCGCGCTCGATCTGCAGGTGCTCGATTCGGGCAACGGAATCACCAAGGAAGTTTGGACCGGCCTCACCGGGCCGCTCACCGTCGCCAGCATCCCCGTAAATACGGCGCCGAACATCAGCACCACGGTCAATACCTTCGAGGATACCGCGACGAACTACGGCGACAATTACGGCGTCCGCATCCGCGGCTACATGAACGTGCAGACCTCCGGCATGTATTACTTCTGGCTCGCGGGCAACGACGCCGCGGAGCTTTGGATTTCCAACGATACCGAGCCGGTGAACAAGGTGAAGCGCGCCGCCACCACCGGCGCTGGATCGACCGCGCGGCAGTGGTCCGCCCACGCGTCGCAAAAGTCCGGCTGGATGGAGATGACCGCCGGGGTGAAATACTATGTCGAGGTGCTGCATCGCGGCGGGAGCGGCTCGGCGAACACCCTCGCCGTCGGCGCCAAGAATGATACCACCGGCAACGGCACCGCCCTCGCGAACGGCGCCGGCGTGGTTCCCGGCTACCTCCTCTGGAAATACTTCACCCCGCCGGTGGCCTTCGCTTCCGACGCCGGGGCCCAGGGCAACCTCTACTTCACCAAGATGGGCCCGCAGGGCGGCGCCAACACTTCCGGCACCGGCCTGGCCACCATCCGGCTGAACGCCGCCGAGACGCAGGCCATCGTGAAGTTCAACTATTCCGGCCTCACCACCGCCGTCACCGGCAAGCACATCCATAACGACCAATACCTGAATCACCCGAGTCAGATCATCTTCGATATGGATACCGCCATCCCGCAATCGGATGGCAGCTATGTCTGGGATATCACCTCCGTGGGCACTTTCACCGGCGCCTCCGAGCAGGTGCAGCTCATCCGCGAAGGCAAAGCGTATATCAATATTCACACCGTGAATTACCCGAACGGCGAAATCCGCGGGAACTTCACCATTGCCAATGGCGCGCAGAATTTCGTGCCGCCGGTGCATCCGAATCCCAGCTTCACCCTGCCCGCCGCCCCCACCGACGCGGAAGCCGCGCGCTTCCTCACCCAGGCGACTTTTGGCCCGCATCCGGACGATATCGCCGCGGTGAAAACAAGCGGCTTCCCGAGCTGGCTCAATACCCAGTTCAACCTCGCGCCCTCGCACCTGATGGATCTCACCTTCGATACGAAGGACGTCAATAACCGCTATCCCGATGAGGAGACGTACAACGCCTTCTGGCGGGTGGCGGTCACCGGGCCGGATCAACTGCGCCAGCGTGTAGCCTATGCGCTGAGCCAGATCATGGTCACCTCGGCGATTGGGCCGTTAGATAACAACGCGCGCGCGCTTTCCTCCTATTACGATGTGCTGGCGGACAACGCCTTCGGCAACTTCCGCACCCTGCTCAAGGCCGTGACGCTCCATCCCGCGATGGGTCGCTACCTGGACATGCTGGGCAACCGCAACGGCGACCTCGTCACGGGCCGGATTCCCAATGAGAACTATGCGCGCGAAATCCTGCAGCTTTTCTCCATCGGCCTGAACCGGCTCTGGCCCGATGGCTCGCTGGTGCTGGATTCCAAGTTCAGTCTCGTCCCCACCTACGACCAAAGCTCCGTCCTCGGCTATTCGCGCGTCTTCACCGGTTGGAACTATAACCAGCCGCGCGCAGGCAGCGGCCGGCTCCCGACCAACTTCGGCGGGTACAATGACAACACCGGCTGGATGCAGCCCATGCAGCTCTTCCCGGCGAATGGCACGGCGAGCACCAGCTCGGTATATCACGAGCTCGGCTCGAAGAAGCTGCTCAACAACGTCTATCTGCCGCCCGCCACGGTCACGAATCCCGCCAACACGATCCTCGATACCGACCCGACGTCGCCCTACTACAACGAAAACCTGTTCGACGCGAACGGGCTGCGCGACCTGGACAAGGCGCTCGACGCCATCTTCGAGCATCCGAACACCGGGCCGTTCATCTGCCGCCAGCTCATCCAACGCCTGGTCACCAGCGCCCCGACCCCGGGCTACGTCTATCGCGTGGTGCAGGCCTTTAGCGGTGAGCGCACTTGGGATGGCCAGGTCACCGGCGTGCGCGGCGACATGAAGGAAGTGATCAAGGCGATCCTGCTCGATTACGAGGCCCGCAGCTCCGCGCTCCTGACCAGCAGCACCTTTGGCAAACAGCGCGAGCCCGTCCTCCGCGTGACCGCCCCCTCGCGATACTTCCTGAGCAAGCCGGTGAGCGGCACCTTCACCCAGAGCAGCACTTACAACGCGGCCACCAACCCATTCCCAAACCGGATGCGGCTCGATCTCACCGGCGACCTGCTCGTCGGAGCGGGGGAATGGGTGGCGCTCAAGTTCGACACCCTGACCAGCGGCAGTCCGCTTCCGCCCACCACGTATAATACCAATACGTGGTACTGGACGCGCACTGCGCCCACCTTCACGCAGGCGGGCGCCGTCTCGCCGCGGACGAACCCGAGCATCTTCGTCGATGCCTTTGGCGCGCAGGGCGCCACTTATCGCCTGGCCGGGCCCATCGTTACTGCCACGGTCGACATCAACGCCGACACGTTCACCTCCACGGCGCACGGTCTCGTCAATGGCGACACCATCTGGATCAATGCCACCACGACTCCGGGCGGCATTAGCCTGACGACGCAATATTTCGTGCGCGATTCGGCCGCGAATACCTTCAAGGTGAGCACCACTTCCGGGGGTGCCGCGGTGAATATCACCAGCATTGGCGCCGGCGTCTCCTTCCAGAAGACCTCCGGGACGGTCCTCACCATCAATTCGGTCGCCTCCGCGCCGAACAATACCTTGCATTCCCTCATCGCGGGAGCGTCCTGCTACCTGCGCTTCTTCGGCACCGGCGCGCCGGCCGATGGCATCTACACGGTCGTCACGGCGCCGACCACCACGCAGTTCACGGTCACCGCCGCCGCCGCGGGCGCGCTGAATGGCCTTCCCGCCTGTTTCAACCGGCAAGCCGGCTGCAGCTACACCCCGAACAACGACCATAGCATCATCAATATGTGGTCGCCGGTCGCGCATCGGCTCGCCGTCGGGCAGGAAGTTTATATCACCGACAATCCGGGCACGGCCCTGCCGATCAGCGGGCGCCGCACCGTGGTCACCATCCCGAATGGTCCCGATGGCCAGCCAGACCCGTACCGATTTACCGTCAACGCGAGCGGCACGGGGAATTCGACCCTCTCGATCGGCGGAGTGACCATCTTCCCGCTCATCGCCCCGGCGCTGGATCGCACCGGCACGGTCAGCTTCTTCAACAGCACCTGGTTCATGAATCGCACGGACGCCGATTCGACCACTGCTTCGCTGTCGCAGACGCCCATGGGCGCGCAGACCGTGTTCAACTTCTACTTCCCGGATTATGCTTATCCCGGCGATCTCGCCTTGAACGGCATCACCACGCCGGAATTCCAGCTCACTTCGGACACGAGCATCATGCTGCTGACAAATTTCCTCGAGCAGGGCATCCAGCAGAGCGGGCTCAACGATGGGCGCACCAGCTTCCGCAGCGGCAATGGCGCCATCGTGCTCGACATGTATCCGTACATGAGCGCCACCTATGCCGCGAATGGGGCGCCCGGCAGCAATAGCGGGATCGACAAGTTTGTGAAGCTGATGAACGACCAGCTCATGGGCGGCACCATGAGCACGGGCATGCGCGATGGCATCGTGAACTACGTTTCCAGCACCGCGAACTTCCCGTATACGTATACCAGCGGCACGCCCAATTCCACGCACCTCACGCAGTTCCGCAACCGGCTCCGCGCGGTCGTGCAATTGGTCATCACCTCCACCGAGTTCGCCATCCAGCGTTAATCCCCATCCCCCCACAGCCATGGAATCCGATTCCCAAAAAGTCCTCCGGACTCGCCGCGACTTCCTCCGCCAGGCCGCCTGCGCCGCCGTCGGCACCGCCGCGCTCACCAACACCATCTCGGACCTGCGCATCATCAATGCGGCCATGGCGCAGTCGTCTGCGACCGATTACAAGGCGCTCGTCTGCCTCTTCATGGCCGGCGGCAACGACTCGAACAACTGGATCGTGCCGACCGACACGGCCTCCTATAATGAATACGTCACCGGCCGCTCGGCGACGCTGAGCCTGCTGCAAAGCGAGCTGCAGGCGAACAATCTGCAAAAGGCCGACGGCACCAATTACGTCGATGCGGATGGGCACAGCTATGGTTTCCATCCCGCCTGCACCGGGCTGCGCACCTTGTTCAATTCCGGGAAGCTGGGCGTCTGTTTCAATGTCGGCACGCTGGTGTTTCCGCTGACCAAGGCGACCTACACCGCCAATGTCGTCAAGCGCCCGCCGCAGCTTTTCTCGCATAGCGATCAGGTCACTCACTGGCAGACCTCGATTCCCGATCAGCCGCCGATCACGGGCTGGGGCGGCCGCTGCGCCGACCTGGTCAATTCGGTGAATACCAGCAACGGCGGCAAAATCTCGCTCGGCGTCTCGCTCGCGGGCGCCAACACCTTCGAGGTCGGCTCAAATACCTCGTTCTACTCGGTCTCCACCAGCGGCGCCGTTTCCCTCGCGCTGCCCGGCGATCAGACGGGCAACACCAAGACCCGGCAGCAGATGATGCGCGATTTGCTGGGGCTCACCAATCCCAACATGCTGTCGCAGGCCTACAGCACGGTGCTCGATCACGCCATCACCACCGGCGCGGAGCTGACGAGCGCGATCACCGACTCGACGAATAACCAGGCCTACAGTTATCTCGTCACGAACGGCGCGGCGAATTTCCCCAACATCGCGCCGCTCACCGGCGCCGCCTTTAGCTCGAACCTGATGGCGCAGCTCCGCATGGTGGCGCGCCTGATCGAGGCCGGCAAACGCAGCGTCGCCGCCGGCGGCCTCGGCATGAAGCGCCAGATTTTCTTCGTCCAGGTGGGCGGCTACGATACGCACACCAGCCAGGTGAACGCGGATACGAAGACCGGCTCGCACTCGAACCTGCTCGCCGAGCTGAGCCAGTCGATCAACGCCTTCTACAACGCGCTGATCGCCATGAATCAGACGAATGAAGTGACGCTCTTCACCGCCAGCGATTTCGGCCGCACGCTGCAATCGAACGGGCAGGGGAGCGACCACGGCTGGGGCAGCCACCACATTATGGTCGGCGGCGCGGTCAACGGCCGGCAGACGTACGGGAAACTTCCCAAACTCCTCATCGGCGGCCCGGATGACACCACCACCGGCCGCTGGATTCCCACCATGGCCGTGGACCAGTACTCCGCCGCCCTCGCCCGCTGGTTCGGCACCGATTACAATAATGGCGGCAATCCCATCCGCCTCATCACCGACTCGGACCTCAACAACACGATCTTCCCGAACCTCGGCCGGTTCGGCCCCATCCCGGCCATCGTTTAGTCCGCGCGGATGAAGCCCTCGCACTGGATCTCGCTGGCCACGGTTATCGCCGCCGCCGCGATCCTTTACTGGCTCCTCATCCCCTCGAGCCCGCCGCCGCCGGTCGCCGTCATCGCCACCCCGCGCCCGGAGCGCACCGAGCGCCCGTTCCCCCCGCCGGTCGCGCCCCTGCCGGCTCGCGCTCCCGCGCCATCGCCCGCCGGAGTCCCGCAGCCGTCTTCTCCCGCCAGCGCGCCCGGCTCCATGCCCAGTGCCAAGCCTCCCGCCGCGCCCGCCAAACCCGTCCCGGCGCCCTCCTCTTTTGAGGTCCGCGAAGCGATGGCCATGGAGCTCAATGCGGTCCGCCAAATGTTCGCCGACTTCCGCACCATCGCCGGTGAAAACCCCGTCGGCACCAACGCCGAGATCATGAAAGCGCTCACCGGTGACAACAAAAAAGGCGCCCGCCTCGGCCCTCCCGAAGGCCAGCAACTCAACGGCGCCGGCGAGCTCCTCGACCGCTTCGGCACCCCCTACTTCTTCCACCAGCTCTCCAAGCAGGAAATGGAAATCCGCTCCGCCGGCACCGATCGCGTCATGTGGACCGACGACGACATCGTGACGAAGTGATCGTCCCGCGGGCCCGCCGCAGCTCCGCGGGAGCTCGAATCAGGGTCGAAGAGAGTCGACAGGCCAAAGCATTACGTCGGAGCTAACCTCTGGAAAATTTCGCGGGCCACCTCCAGCGGGTTATCTCCCTTTACTTCGGCTCGCTGCGGCGCTCTCCCGTCTTGGGCAAAGAGGATCGCCGCCATGGTGATGGCATCTCCAGCGAGGGTCGTCCGCACCCCCACCGGCAGCGTGCAGTCCCCCGCGAGCAGCCGCTGCAATTCCCGTTCGGCCACGATCGCGCGAAACGTCGCCGGATGATTGATCCCGGCGAGCAATTCCAGCACTTCCGGCCGATCGGTACGGGCTTCGAGCGCGATCGCCCCTTGCCCGATCGCCGGCAGGAGGTGCTCCGCCAGCGAGGTGAGATGGAAGCGGTACCCCTGCGATTCGATCGCCCCCGACGCCGTCTCGAACCCCAGCCGGTCCAGCCCCGCCTGCGCCAGCACGATTGCCGACACGCCCGCGTCTTCGCCGAGCTTCCGCAGCCGAGTCTGCACATTCCCGCGCCATTCTTCGATCCGCAAATCCGGGCGCAGCCATTGGAGCTGCCGTGCCCGGCGCACGGACGAAGTGCCGACTCGCGCCCCCTGCGGCAGCGCCTCGAATCCGCCGGGCGCGCGCGCGATCAGCACATCCGCGGTGGCGGCGCGCGGCAGCACCGCGGCAATCTCCAGCCCCGGCGGAAGATGCCCCGGCAAATCCTTCAGGCTGTGCACCGCCACATCGATAGACCCGGCGAAAAGCGCCTCTTCCAGCTCCTTCGTAAAGAGTCCCTTCCCGCCCGCCTCCGACCCGCGCCACAGCGAAAGATCGAGCTTCTGATCCCCGCGCGTAATGAACTTTTCCACCGTGGTCTCCAGCTCCGGAAACACCGCCCGCAGCGCGGCCTCGGTCAAATCCACCTGCGCCAGCGCGAGCGCCGAGCCCCGCGTGCCAATGCGCAGCGGGCGGGATTTCCAAGCGAGGGAGAGAGGCTGTCCGGGCATTTAGAGTGATCGGCGAGTGACGCGTTGGACTGCGGCGGGAAGCGTCGGCGCCATACCGCTTTCGGAATGCTCTTGGGGCAGGCGAACGGTGTTCAGCTCCGCACCGGCGATCCACTCCGAAAGCGGTGTCGCGCTGACGCTTGCCCCCGCACTCCAAGAGTGGCCCTCCCATAGCGGACGGTCCAAAGAATTCATGTGGTCCTGGGAGCGGCCGTCCCGCCCGTCGTGCCGCCGGACACCACGGTCGAGTACTCCAGCGAGCGCTGCGGATCCTGCTCCAGCCACGCCGAAAACTCGGCCACGTGCCGCTCGATCATCTCCTCGCAAACCACCAGCTCCTGCCGGCGCTCGGCCATGGAATCATCCGCCACTTTCTGCAGGTGATCGATGTCGAAAAGGAACACGTCATCGAGCTCGTTCACGGCGGGGTCGATGTCGCGCGGCACCGCCAGGTCGATGCAGAACAGCGGGCGGTCGCGCCGCGTCCGCATGATCGGCGCGAGGCGATCGAGCGTCACCACGTAGTGGGGTGCCGCCGTCGAGCCGATCAGGATGTCCACATCGTGAAATTCCCGCGGCCACTCCTCGAAGTGGACCGCTTTCCCGCCCATCTTTTCGGCCAGCATCACCGCGCGATCGTGGGAGCGATTCGCCACGAAGATCGTCCGCACGCCGCGCGCCTGCAGCGCGCCCGCGGTGAGCTCGCTGGTTTCGCCGGCGCCCAGGATCATCACTTTGCATTGCGCCAGGCGGCCGAAAATCTTCTGCGCCAATTCCACCGCCACGGAGCCGATCGAGACGGACCCCCGCGTGATATTCGTCTTGCTGCGCACCTCCTTGGCCACATTGAAAGCGCGCTGGAAAAGCTTGTTCAGGTAGCGCGCCGTCGCCCCGCTCCCCTGCGCCGCAGCGTACGCTTTTTTCACCTGGCCGAGGATTTCGGTCTCGCCGAGCACCATCGATTCGAGGCCCGAAACGACGCGGAAAAGATGCCGCAGGCTGTCGGCGGATTCGTGCCGGAAAAACGCGGCATCGTCGAGCGTGGCGCCGGGCGCGCGGGCGCCGATGAATTCCCGCACCGCCTCGAGCCCGCGCGGGCGATCCTCGGCCGCGAGGTAGATTTCCACGCGATTGCAGGTGGAGATTACCACCGCCTCGTGCACCCCTTCCGCGCGCGCGAGCTTTTCCGCCATCGGCCCGAGCTCCGATTCCGGCACGGCAAACCGCTCGCGCAATTCCACGGGCGCGGTGCGGTGGCTGAGGCCGAGGCAGAGGATTTCCATGCGCTACGATTTGGGCACGAGCTGGATGGCCCAGAGGGTGAGGAGCATCACGCTGAAGGCCGAGACCGAAAGCACCGCCACGCGCCGCGGGCTGATCCGGTGCCAAAAAGTAGCGACCAAGATCGCGCCGTACAGCAGCCAGATGGCCAGCGAAATGATCCGCAAGAGGTGAATGTGCGCCACCCCGTGCATGAGCCCCGACACCATCCCAAAGGTGAAGAGGCAAAAGCCGGCCAGGATGAGCCGGCTGTTCGCGATCGCGAGATCGTGGATCGGGGGGAGGTGATAGAAGAAGGAGTGGATGTGGTGAGTCTTGAGCTGCCGCTCCTGCGCGAGGTACATGATCCCCGCCACGCACGCGAGGGCAAAGGCGCCGTACGCCATCACCGAAAGCGCCGCGTGCAGCTCCAGCCACGGGCTCGCCGGCGGGCCGGCCACGCGCGCAGGCGCCGCCGGCAAAAACAGCGCCACCACCTGGATGATGAACACGAGCGGCGCCGTAAAAAGCCCCAGCAGCGAAAGCCGGAACGCCGGCCCGATTAGCAGATAAAACATCACCATCGACCACGCCAGGAACACGAGGATCTCAAAAAGGCTCGTCAGCGGACAGCGTCCGATCATCTCCCCCCGCAGGTACAGAAACCCGGTCTGGAAAAGGAAGCCGAGCAGGTTCGCCAGCAGATTGATCCGCGACGGCCGATAAGTGCGCGCGCCGAGGGCGTACATCGTGTACGCAAAGCCGAAGAGGAAACAGAAGGTGGAAGCAGCCAGGAGGAGGCGATCCATTCGGGAGCAGCGTAGGAGCGGCGGGTGGGGAATGCAAATGCGGCGGTTTCTTCCGGCCGCGTCATTTCGGCTCGCCACCGGCTTGTGAATAACTTACGGGCTTTTGTGAATAACTCCCCTCCCGCATGATACGTCTCTCCAGCCGGTACGTCCTCGTTCTTGCCTGTTTGTTCGTCGCGGCGTGCGCTTCGCGACCGCTGCCGAAGTACGAGAAGCCGCTGGCGCGCGCGGCGGTGCAGAGCGTTCGGACCACCGCGTACACGCACACGGAGAGCGATCATCGCGAGTACGGCGCCATGTCGGCGATCGGGCGGCCGCTGAGATATGGGCAGGTGAAGAGCGCGGCGGCGGATTGGTCGCGCTGGCCGAGCGGCACGCTTTTCCGCATCGTGGAGACGGGCGAAATCCGCGAGGTGGATGACTACGGCTGGGCGCTAGCGGGGACGAACACCATCGATCTTTACCAGCCCTCGCGCGGTGCGATGAACTCTTGGGGCGTGAAGCGCGTGACCATCGAAATTCTTCGCTGGGGCGACGCCTGGCAGAGCCACGCCATCCTGCGCCCGCGCGGCAAGTACGCCCACGTTCGGCGGATGCTGAGCCAGATCGAGGATCGCTACCCGCGCGGCGGAAACGGCGCCGAGCCGATCATCGCGCAAGCCGCCGCGCCTGCCCCGGTGCAAGTGGCGGTGGCCGCGCCTGCGCCGCCGCCGGTGGTGCGCAAAGCCGAGATGGTTTCCACGGGGCGCGGCGGCTCGGCGTTGAAGCCGTTCTATCAGTGACGCTGGCGGTGCCGGAGCAGCGGCGCGAGTTGAGCTCGCTAATACACCATCACGATCCACACGCCTTCATCTTGCGGCCGCGCGTACTTCGGCTGCGGTTCGCGGATGAAGCCCCCATCCAGGTCCAAGGCCGGCGCCGGCTCGAGGAATCCCAACTCCGCACTCTTCGGATTCAGCTCCGGGAACGGGCCGGGCTCCCACGGCGCCTGCGTGTAGAAGGTGGCGCCGGTCGCGCGGTCTACCGCCAGGCCCGCGGGGCGCGCCAGCTCCGTCGCCTTTTCCCAGTACGTGCGATGGCGGGCGCCGCGCTGATTCAGCAAAGGCGTGGCGTAACTGTGGCCGGAAGTGAAGAGCCTCACGTCGACTGGCCTCGCGAGATATTCCGGCACGTAGGGCTTGGTGGAATCCAGCACGCGGCCCGCTGGGATGGAGGCGCTTGCGAGCTCCTGGGTGAGCGCCCCAAACATGCCGGCGGGATCAGTCAACTTGCTGAAAAAGGTTGGCGGATTGGCAGGATCGAACGTCGCGTCGAGTCGCGGAAAATGAATCTGGGCGGCGAGTGGGAGGCCGGTGAATGGGTCGTACCGATAAACGTCGAATCTCACCAGCGAACGGACCATTTGGCCCGCGGCATCGCGGTAGAGGTAGCCGTCGACCGCGGCGCCGGTTTGACGGCGGCGCACTTCGCCGCCCCAAAGCTCGCGATGCTGCACCAGACGGCCCTGGCGCGGATTCACCAGCGCGCGGAAGCGAGCGACGCGCTCCGGCAGCGTCACTTCCTCCCAAACCGGCTTGTAGTACGGCACCACCTCGATCGGAGGGGTGAGTGATACCGGGTACGCCAAAGGAACCGGCCGCACTTGAATCATGCTCACGCTGCTACTGTACGAGCCACCGGGCCAGCTCCATTCGGGAGGATTGTTCGGCTTCTTGATGACGTAAGAGTCGTCGTCGACGAAGGTTGGCTGGCCGCGCCATTGCTCCGCCGAGCCGGCGCGCTCCGCCACCTTGCCGACCGCCGGCTGGAAAAAGCAGACGCCCTCCACGCGCGTGCGCGTGGTGAAAAAGACCCGTCCATCGGCTGGCCGCACCGCCGGCTGTTGCGGAATTCCGGTCTCGAAAAGCACACGCGTGGTCCACGCGGCGCCATTCCACCTCGTTTCCAACAGCGGCCACGGATCGAGGAGGGCGTTCGCGCTCACGGTTTCCAGCGGCGCCATGCCCGACTGCCGCGCGATGGCCGCATCGGCGGTCGCATGGGTCGTGTAAAGCGCGCCGCGCACGGGATCGAAAGCCCCCGGCTCGGAAGCCGCGCCCAAGCCGGCGGCGATGATCTCGGAGCCCCAGGCATTGCGGCTGTAGCGGTACCGCCGCACCGCGCGCGCCGCGGCATCGTAGGCAAAGAGCGCGTGTTGGCGCTCATCCACGGCCAAAAGTTTCGTCACCGGCTCCGGCCCGAGCGTTTCCGGAATCCAGCGATCGGTGCGCCAGCGCAAACAGCGCGGCTGCCCCTCGGCCACGTAAAAGACCAGGTGCCAGCCGGGATCCACCAGCAGTCCGGCTTCGAGCTCCGCGGATACCGGCGCCGCCGGACTCCCCGCGTCGGCGCGCGCCCGCAGCACCGAAGGCCGGAGCTGGGCGCCGTCCCATTTGGCCAGCGAGATCGCGCCATGCCGGATGAAGAAAAGCCCACGCAGGCTATTGTCCCAAGCGAGCGGCGAGCCCGCATCGGCCTTCACCGCCGCGCCATTGTAAACGATCGGCTGCGGCTCACTGTTCCAAGGCCACGCCTGCGCCGCCGCCGGGGCAAGCAGCGCCGCGGCCCAAATGAACCTCATCAATAATGTGCGCCTGCCGGGGGGTGGAAACATCGCGCCGGGATGAAAGCAGAGACTTCGGCGGAGTCAAACGAAAGGAGTAAGCCAGTAAGTCAGTAAGTCAGTAAGCCAGTGCGCTTCGCAGCGGCGGACTGGCTTACTGGCTTACTTTCTCGCCTACCGCTGATGCTCGGGAAAATCGCGCGCGTACCGCTTCAGGAGCGCGGCCGGATCGTTCGGCAGCACATAGATTTTCCCGCGAATCTGCTTCGTCTCTCCCGGCTTCACCTCGCCGATCCGAAAGTCGCTGTGCAGGCATTGCGCCACGCCTTGGAACAGCTCCTGGTACGGCTCGAAGGCCATGGCGTAGAGCCATTTCCCATCCGCGCTGAAGCAGCCGATCAGCCCATTGCTCGGCACCAGCGTGCTGAGCGGGCGCGGGTTCACATCCGTGCGCGGCACCCCCTTCGGGCACCACACCTGCCCCGGCACGTACCGCGCCTGGGTGGCCCACGGCTGCGTCGGCATCGTGCTCAGCTTGCCGTCGAGGAAAATGAAAGCGCGGCTCAGCTTGATGTCCGGGCACTTGGGCTCGTCGCGTTCCACCCCCGCGAACGCCCCCAGCCGCACGCAAGGCTGCGCCCAATGCGCCTCGTTCACGTGGCCGGTCGGGTTCTTCACCGTGAGATCGAAAGCCACTTCGCCGGCGCCGCCGCGGATGTCGTGATCCACGATCAGCCCATCATTCACCGCGCACCGGAGCTGGAGGCGTCTGCCGTCCTCGCTCGCCGAGACAAGCTCCGTGCGATGTCCCACCGTGGTGTGCTTCCCCCAATCCGCGTCTGTCGACCCGGCGCGGCAATACGCTTCCAGATAGTTGACCCGGATCTCCCCGCCCGGAAGGTGCGCGACCTTGATGATCAGCCAGTTCTTCTCCCGCGCCAGCGTGAGCGGCGGGGCGTCTTGTGCGAAGAGCGAAGCGGTGGCGAGGGTAAACGCGAGGAGAAAGATAGGGAGCTTCATGGGGAGAAAACGTGCTTAGCATTTGCGAAAGGGTGGCGCGAGGAGCATCACACTGCGCGTCCTCGGCGGCGATGCCCGAACATGTTCCACCCATTTCCATTTCGCGATTTCGCGGTATCTTGCCCGCCGCCCATGAAGCTCCTCCCCTTCATCTTTATCGTCGCCGCGCTCCCCGCTGCCCGCGCCGCCGAGGCGCCGAGCTTCAGCCGCGAGGTGCTGCCCATTCTCTCGGACAATTGTTTCAGTTGCCACGGTCCCGACGAAAAGCACCGAAAAGCGGGCCTTCGCCTGGATACCCACGAAGGCGCGACCAAGGAAAACGAGGGGATCATCGCCGTCGTCCCCGGCAAACCGGAAGCCAGCGACCTGATCGCCCGCATCGTCACGGACGATCCCGAGGAGCTGATGCCGCCGCCGAAATCGCACAAGCCGAAGCTGCGCGCAGAGGAGATCGAAACCCTGCGCCGCTGGATCCAAGCCGGCGCGCCTTGGGGTAAACACTGGGCCTTCGAGAAGCCCACCCGGCCCGCACCGCCGGCGGGCGCGGAGCAGCCGATCGACGCCTTCGTGCAAGCGCGCCTCGCCAAAGAAGGCCTCGCATTTTCCCCGGAGGCCGCGCGCTATCAACTCGCCCGCCGCGTGAGCTTCGATCTCACCGGTCTCCCGCCTGCACCGGACACGGCGGCCGCCTTCGAAAACGACCAGGCCTACGAGCGGCTGGTCGATGGCCTCCTCGCGAGCGAACATTTCGGCGAGCGCATGGCGATGTGGTGGCTCGATGCCGCCCGCTACGCCGATACCGACGGCTTCCAGGGCGACGCTACGCGAACCAACTGGCCGTGGCGCGATTGGGTGATCGCCGCGTTCAACAGCAACCTGCCGTTCGACCAATTTCACGATCGAGCAATTCGCCGGCGATCTCCTTCCGAACGCCACGCCGGAGCAAAAGCTCGCGACCTGTTTCCACCGCAACCACATGACCAACGGCGAAGGCGGCCGCGATCCGGAGGAGTCGCGCATCGACTATGTGCTCGACCGCGTGAACACCGTCGGCACCGTCTGGCTCGGCCTCACGCTTGGCTGCGCGCAGTGCCACACGCACAAGTTCGATCCGATCACGCAAGCCGATTACTACAGCCTCAGCGCCTTCTTCAACAGCATCGACGAAGACGGCAAAGCCGGGCAAAGGCGCCAAGCCCTACCTCGCTTACCAATCGCGCGCTCACCGCCGCGCGCCATCGACGAAGCGCAGCGCCTCGTGAACGAGCGCAAGCCGCGCGAGGCCACCGCCCGCCGCGTGGCCGAGGCGCCGTTTGCAGAATGGCTCACCGCCCGCGCGGCGGAAGTACGCGAGGGCTTCACCGCGTGGCACCCGCTGAAAAATGCCACCCTCGAATCCATAGAAGGCACGGTGCTCACGCAGGAGCCCGATGGCGCTGTGCAGGCGAGTGGGCCGAACCCGAACCAGGACGATTACCGCCTCATTGCGCCGGTGCACCTGCCCCGCGTCACCGGGCTGAAGTTGGAAGTGCTTCCGCACTCGTCGCACACGGAGGGCAAGCTTTCCCGTGGCAAGGACAGGCGAGTTCATCCTCACCGACATCAAGGTGCAGGTGCGCCGCCGCGGCAGCTCGCAGATCCGCGACATTCTCGTCACCGGCGCCGTGGCCGATTTCTCGCCCGACGTGAAGGGGAAAAACTACGGCGCGATCAAGGACACGCTCGACGACGATCCGCGCAACGGCTGGACCACCAAAGGCGCCGACGCCCGCCAGCCGCACATCGGCCTTTTTGCGCTCGCGGAGCCGCTCGTGCTCGGCCCGGATGAAGACCTCATTTTCGAAATGCGCCAGCGTTCCACGCTCGGCGACGCCAACATCGGCCGCTTCCGCGTCTCGGTCACCGACCAGCGCGGCCCCGCCGTAAACGGCCTCGACCCCGCGCCGCTGGAGCAACTGGCCGCCGCGCATCGCGAGGGCCTGCTCCACATCGATGGCAAACTGCGCGCCCGCCTCTTCGAGCAATTCCTCGCCGATCACGCACCCTACACGCAGGCGAAGACCGCGCTCGACCGGGCGAACGCCCAGCTCAGTGAAGCCAAGGCGTCGCAAAAAGTCGACGTGATGGTCCTCGGCGAACGCAAGGAGCCGCGCGAAACGCACGTCCTCATCCGCGGCGTCTGGGATAAAAAAGGCGACAAGCTCGGCCCCGATGTCCCCGCCGCCATCGCCCCGTGGAGCGGCGAAAAGCGCACGCGCCTGGAGCTGGCGCAGTGGATCGTCTCGCCCGAAAATCCGCTCACCGCGCGCGTGATCGCCAACCAGCTCTGGCAGCTCTGTTTCGGCGCCGGACTCGTCCGCACGGCGGAAGATTTCGGACTGCAAGGCGAGCGCCCCACGCACCACGAGCTGCTCGATTGGCTCGCGCTCGAGCTGATCGAGAGCGGCTGGAACGTGAAGCACCTGCTCAAAAAGATCGTGATGAGCCGCACCTATCGCCAGCGCTCCGAGGTTGGCGAAACCCTGCTCGCGCGCGATCCGGAAAACCGCCTGCTCGCCCGCGGCCGCGCGCTTCCGCCTGCCGAGCTGGATGCTGCGCGATGCCGCGCTCGCCTCCGCCGGCCTGCTCAATCCCGCGCTCGGCGGCCCGCCCGTGAAGCCGTATCAGCCCGATGGCGTCTGGGAGGAAATGTTCATGGGCCGCTTCACCTACCAGCCTAGCGAAGGCGCCGCGCAATACCGCCGCACCCTCTACGCCTTTTGGCGCCGCGCCATCGCGCCCACCTTCCTTTTCGATGCCGCGCAGCGGCGCGTTTGCGAAGTCCGCACCCCGCTCACCAACACGCCGCTCCAAGCGCTCACCCTCCTCAACGACGAAGGCTACCGCGAAGCCGCCCGCGCCGTCGCCGTCGCGGCCCTGCGGGCGTCCGCTCCCCCCATCGAGTCCATCTTCCACCGCGTCCTTCTGCGCGCCCCGCGCCCCGAAGAATCCACCATCCTCCAGCGCGAGCTGGAGCGCGCCCGCGCCTACTACCGCGCCCACCCCGAGGACGCCGCCAAGTTCAACCTCGCCGGACAATCCGGCCCCGACGCTGCCCTCGATCCGGCCGAGCTTGCCGCCCACACGCTCCTCGCCAGCATCGTCCTCAATCTCGACGAAGCCATCTCCCATGAATAACGAAGCCCTTCAGACCACGCGCCGCTATTTCTTGGGCCAGTCCGGTCTCGCGCTCGGCGCCGCCGCCCTTTCCGCGCTGCTCAGCCGCGCGCACGCCGCGCCCGCCGTGGTCCGCGGCCCCCACGGTGCGCTCCCCGGCCTCCCGCACTTCGCGCCGAAAGCGAAGCGCATCATCTTTCTCACGCAATCGGGCGGGCCGTCGCAGCTCGAGCTCTTCGATGAAAAGCCGGGCCTCGATAAATGGGCTGGGCTGGAGCTGCCCGAGTCCGTGCGCCAAGGCCAGCGGCTCACCACGATGACCGCCAATCAAAAACAGCTCGTCCTGCCCGCGCGCGTGAAATTCACCCGCTGCGGCCAGAGCGGCGCCACCGTCGGCGAATGGCTCCCGCACCTCCAGGAGGTCGCCGACGATGTCTGCTTCATCAAATCGATGGTCACCGACCAGATCAACCACGCCCCGGCGATGACCGAGTTCCTCACCGGCAACCAGCTCGCCGGCCAGCCCAGCATGGGCGCGTGGGTCAGTTACGGGCTCGGCAGCGAGAACCGCGATCTGCCCGACTACCTCGTGATGCTCTCCAAGATGCAGCGCCCGAGCGATCAGCCGCTCTACGATCACTATTGGGGCAGCGGCTTCCTCCCCTCACGCTTCCAGGGCGTGAAGCTCCGCAACGCCCGCGATCCCGTCCTCTATCTCCACGACCCCGAGGGCCTCCCGCGCCCGCTCCGCCGCGGCATGCTCGATGGCCTCGACGAGCTGAACCAGATGCGCCTCGCCACCGCCGGCGACCCCGAGATCGCCACCCGCATCCGGCAATACGAGATGGCCTACCGCATGCAGGCCAGCGTGCCCGAGCTCACCGATCTCAGCGGCGAGCCCGAATCCACCTTCGAGCTCTACGGCCCCGATTCGCGCCGCGCCGGCAGCTACGCCGCCAACTGCATCCTCGCCCGCCGCCTCGCCGAGCGCGGCGTCCGCTTCATCCAGCTCTTCCACCCCGACTGGGACCACCACAGCCGCCTCACCTCCTGGTGCACCGCCCGCTGCCGCGACACCGATCAGCCCAGCGCCGCGCTCGTGCAGGACCTCAAGCAGCGCGGCCTCCTCGACGACACCCTCGTCATCTGGGGCGGCGAATTCGGCCGCGGCGTTGCCGGCCAGGGCGATTGGAAAAGCCCCGAGGCCGGCCGCGACCACCACCCGCGCTGCTTCACCATGTGGCTCGCCGGCGGCGGCATCAAACCCGGCCATCACCCACGGCGCCACCGACGAATTCAGCTACAACGCCGTCGAAAACCCCGTCCACGTCCGCGACCTGCACGCCACCATCCTCCACCTCCTCGGCCTTGACCATGAGCGCCTCACCCACCGCCACCAAGGGCTGGATTTCAAACTGACGGGCGTAGAGAAAGCGCGGGTGGTAAAACAGATCTTAACGTGAGCAATATTGCGTTTCGTATTGCGCTTGAGAAGCTAGCAAGCCAGCTCTGATTTTAGAACCGTTCTTCTGAACCTATATTCATCGACGGCCCCGAGTTTAGATTTGTAGAGTCTGCATCCGACGGTGCGCGAAAAAAACGCAGAAAGACCCACAAGAACGGAGCGTCTGCTAAGGATATTATCCACTTAGCGATCGTTGCTGTTACCACTATCTGCACAAGTGCCGAAAGCGGAGTGCCCGTGCCAATTAGCGCTAGCCCGAAGAAAAGCACCGTGTTAACCACCTCGCCAATGAAGGTACTAAGTTTTGTCCGGGCGAGGAGGTTGGTGACTTCATTCTCGAAGAACCGGCGGCGTTTGAGGTATTCGCGGATTCTCGTTGTTGCATAAATATCCGAAAAGGGACCGATTGCCGCTACAACTGCCGCGATGGTAATCTGAGACGTTGTCCCAAAGAGGGAACGCATCGTCTCATGGACCGCAACGGAAGAGCCAAACTGGGCAGGAGTCACCTTCAAGGATAGCCCGACGTACAGCCAAAGAACCATTTGCACCGCAAGATTAAATCCAGCCAGTCCGTAAGCTACTTTTCTGCCGTAAAATTCGATCACTAAGTCCGTAATCAAATATACGAGCGAATAGATGATAATAGCCCAGCTAATCACCACTCCAGAAAAAAGCTCTACCTGCATCTGCACCGTTATGTTCGACATAACTATGAAGGCAACGGAAAGCGCAAATAGAGACGCCTTCCCAAAGCGCGCAGCGAGAAACACAATGGGAAGGAAAAGCAAGAAGGATACTATAGCAAGAAGTAGGTTATGCATGATTAGAATAAATGACGGGAAATGACAAAAGTCGAATCATGCCCCCCCCAAGGCGATGCGCCAATCTTGACACGGAAAGGGCTGCCGATCAACGAGCAGCCTCTCGATATGAGAGTCATTCACCACGCAAACTGACTTCAAAAAACAATTCGCTTTCCTCAATTCCTCCCGCGCGTCGCCTTCCTGGCGCTCAAGCAACGTTACTGCGTTTACAACCTGCACTTTGTGATTAAGCAGATGCCGATGCGCGCCCAGCAGAATGCTCGCGTCCGAAGCGATATCGTCTACGATATACACTTTCTCGTGGGGGTTGATCTCGCCGTCAAAGGAAACACTGATTTAATACTGGCCGCCACGAGTTTCGTCTGGAGGGGCCAAGGGGAGATCACTAGGCTTGGCCATGCTCCACCAGCCTAGCTTCGCCCAAGCGGAATTTGCCGGCAAAAAGAAGACCACTCGGCGGGAAAAGTTCCTCGCGGAAATGGAGCGGGTGGTGCCGTGGGCGCGGTTGGTCGCGGTCATCGCGCCGCATTATCCCAGCGGCCGGCGCGGGCGTCCGCCGATTGGGATCGAGCGCATGCTGCGGATTTACTTCCTCCAGCAGTGGTATGCGCTGGCCGACGAGGCGCTCGAAGACGCGATCTATGATAGCCAGGCCATGCGGCTCTTTGCCGGCATCGACCTGAGCGTGGAAAGCGTACCCGATGCCACGACCTTGCTGAAGTTTCGCCACCTGCTGGAGCAGCATCAACTGACCGGGCAAATCTTTGCGGAGGTGGGCGCCTTGCTGTGCGAGCGCCAACTGCTGATGAAGGAAGGCACCATCGTCGATGCCACGATCATCGCCGCCCCGCCCTCGACCAAGAACGCCAAAAAAGAGCGCGACCCCGAGATGCACCAGACCAAGAAAGGGAACCAGTGGCATTTCGGGCTGAAGGCGCACATCGGCGCGGATGCCGCTTCCGGGCTGGTCCATACCGTCACGGTCACCGCGGCCAACGTCGCGGACATCGCGCAGACCCACGCCCTGCTGCACGGAGCGGAGAAGACGGTCTGGGCCGATGCCGGCTACCTTGGCGTGGAGAAACGAATGGAGATCACCACCGCCCACCCGCAGGTGGAGTTCCAGGTCGCGGCCAAGCGTGGGAAGCTCAAAGCCATGGCCGACGGGGCCGTCAAAGAACTCACCCGTGCAGTGGAAAAGCTCAAGGCGCAGGTGCGGGCGCGGGTGGAGCATCCCTTTCACATCATCAAAAATCTCTTCCGGCACCGCAAGGCACGCTACCGCGGCCTGGCCAAGAACCTGGCGCAATTGCAAACCCTCTTCGCCTTGGCTAACCTGCTGATCGTCAGGCGGACGCTGCTGGCCGGCACAGTCGCCTAAACCCCACCCACACGATGAAGAGGCGCCAGAAAACCTTGGGGCACCGGAAACTGCCGGGCGAGAGTCCGCTCTCCACCCCGCAACCGCCGGAAAGTAAACGAATGCGCCCGCGAGGTTTTTGAAAACCTCGCCTCGCCGCCGATCTCCCTCACGGGCGGCGCATTGTTCAGCGTTTCCCAAAGGGAAGTCCCATTTTGTACGAAAGGTCAGTCTTGGCCACAACGAATGGTTTATTGAGCCGCCACGCGGTATGCGCTGCGAGCAGAACGTTCCCTTTCTTTAGACCTACTATGCGATCGAATTTATCACCCAGCGCGTCAATTAGACTTGCAAGTATCTCGGATAGAATATTGACTTTATCCTGATCGGTAGCTGCGTCCATTAAGTCTACATAGTACTTCACGTAAACCCGGGGCTTGGTAAGGCCACCATCACGCGCAACACCCCCTCGAAGGACATGCGACCTAGAAACAGCTGATAGCGCCTCAGAAAGCGCGCCTCGTGCGAGTAGGGCTTTCGCCTCCGACAGCAGCTCAGATGAGCTTACTGGAACCCTGCTGTCGAACTCGGCAGGGGCGTTTTTAAAGTATTCAATGGCCGCTCGTGCGCCCGCTTCCATAAGAACCTTCCGTTCGTCCTTACTGTGGTTCGGATCAAAAGTCGCGGTCGGCGGCAATGGAATCCGGATCACGTCCGCGTCTCTGCTTATGTCCAGATACTTTTCCTGCACCCTGTCCTGGGCAACAAGAATCGATTGATAAATAGAATAAAGCTGAGACGCAAATGAAGTTCCCCGCCGGCTTGCACCCTCCAGCGTAAGTGCAAAACCCAAAACGCCAGTAGGTCGCACGCTATTGCGTCTTTCGTCATCGAACAGCCACATGGGGAAATTGCTCATCACGCCTCCATCTACAATTTCGTTTCCTCCGTGTTCGACTGCAGGAAACAACACTGGAAAAGAACAAGAAGCCAAGACCGCATGCGCGACGTCTGTGGAGGGTTCTGACTTTGCGTCGTAGATCTTGATCTCCTGAGTCGAGATATTCGTCGCAACGATTTTCAGAGGATTCGGATGTACAGCCGCTAACCGGGAGAAAGTTACCGGCCCCGTGCCGTGAGGCATCTTCTTCTTAATGAGAGATTCCAGCCAGTGCGACAGAGGCGCTGAATCAAAATAGCCGGACCGAAGGGAAAAGAAAAATGCCCAGCGGCGTTTGAAAAGCTGAGAATAATTCACGTCGAACAAGATCTCGCCAACATCCTCGATAGTATAGCCGCAGGCGAGCAGGGTAGCGACAATCGATCCGGCCGAGGTCCCGCCGTATCCTTGAAACTCGACATGATCTTGGGCTTCCTTGATCGCGCCCACAAAGGCCGCTCCCTTCACGCCGCCACCCGAAAAAATGCCAAAAACCGGCTTCTTCGGAGGTCGGTTGCCTAATTCAACAGAGTTGGTCGAGTGCTGCATTTCGTTTGATCCGCTGCCGGCGTTTGTGGAGGAGGTGTGGGTGCATACACAACGCCCCTCCAACCTTTACAAGGCCAAGGTTGCGCACGCTGCGTCTGCGATGTAAAGACAAAATGAGAGTCGGACAGCTCTCTTTACCGTGCCGATTGTGGAGAGACAGGAGCCGCATGCGCTGCACTTCCTTAGAGCGTAGCTTTCGAACCGGGGGGGCTTTGATCCACCAAAACTTGGTTCACTCTGTCTACTTTGCACCACGGTCGCAGATTCCTAAGAGATTTACCTAATCAAAAGGTCCTAGAAGGAGGTGCGGTAGGCTCTGCGGGCCGCGTGCGCACGCTCGGTCCAGTGCATCGAACGCGCGCCAGAAGCTGGGTCGGGCGGTGGAATTCACATCCGATCCGGATCGAGAGGCGTCTCTCCACCTTCGGCACGCGCGGCTGCGAGGAAAGCGTCCAATTTCGGCTGCGGTTCGGGGTCGGCAATGATCTGCTCCCATCGGTCATCCGCCTCGCGCTCGAGCAGAAATCTCGCAAAATCGGCGACCTCGGCACGCTTGCCCTCAGGCAGCGCCTCGCAAATGCGGATGAGTTCCTGTGTTTCAGTGCTCATGACATTAGGGTAGTTGGCGGGAGCCGAGTTTCCAGCCTCAAAGGTCAGTCGCCGGTGCTCTCGCCCATCCGGCGGCGAATATTGCCGCCGGTGTGGAACAGCCATTCGCGGAGCCATGCGGCGAGGAGGCGCAGCATTCGCGGCAGGAGCACGCGCAGGGGGATGGGATTGCCCATCGTGAAACTCGAGTAGGCGATCGTCGCGGCTTCGAGGACCCACTCGGCGTTCATCGATTCGCGCTGGAGGCCGGAGCCCTTCCGGGCGAAGCGGTTTTCGTGGAGCTGGAAGTGGCCGAGGATGCGCGGGATGGCGTGGGACGGCACCTGGATGGCGAGGCGCGTGTAGAGATCGAAATCGGCCATGAGCGGCAGCGAGGTGTAGTAGCCGCCGAGCGCCTCGAAGGCGTCGCGGCGGTAGAGCACGTTGATGGGGCCGCCGACGAAATTGCCCTTGAAGATCGCTTTGCGGCCGAGCGGTTTTGGGTCGAGGCGGCCGGCGAGCTGGCCGCAATCGCAGACGTAGCTTTCCTCGCCGCGATGGTAGCGGAAGTACCAGAAGATGAAGCGAAGCTCCGGATCGGCGGCGATGACGGCGCGGCAGGAGGCAAGGCAATCGGGCTCCAGCCAGTCGCCGACGAAGAGGGGCTTCAGCCAGTCGGCGGCGCTTTGGTGGTGCACCCAATTCCAGTGCTGCACGCGGCCGAGCTCCCACGGAGGGCGGATGGTGCGCACGGGGATGCCGGCCTGTGATAGGCGCTGGGCGGCTTCCTCGATCCGCTCGAGGCCCTGGGTGGAATAGTTGTCGCTCAGCAGGACGCTGAATTGGCGGTCGGTCTGCGCGAGGAGGGAGTCGATGGTGGCGGTGAAAACCTCGCCGGGATTGCGCGCCGGGATGACGATCTCGATCACGGCTCGCCCCTCTCCATCATACGTTTAAGCCAGCCCTTGAACGTGCGCTTCGCGAGGAACCAAAAGAAGCGGTTCCGCGCGGCGAGGTCTACCGGGATGTCGTGAAAGTTCGCGTAGGAAGTGGCCGCGAGCAGGATCGCGAAAATCTCCCGGTCGCCGAAGATGCGGTGGTACGGGAAGTTCGTGGTGAAGCGGGTGGGATGGAAATTGAAGTTGGCGAGAATCTCCGGGCAGGTGTGAATGCCGCGGCGGAGGGCCAGCATCAGGATCAGCCAGAAATCGGCGGAGACGGGCAGCGCGGGCGGATAGCCGCCGACCATCTCGAAGGCGAGCTTGCGAAAGCAGACGTTGACCGGTCCGCCGAAATTGTTGCCGACCGCGCACGCTTCCGCCAGCGCGGCCTGCGGCGAGCGAAAGCCGCCGGCGTAGGTGGTGTCCTGGATTTTGCCATCGGCCAAATGGCTGCGCATGGAGCAGTTGATGATCTCCGCGCCCGAGCCGCTTTCGATGGCACCGCGGATGGCCGCGGCGTAGCCGGGCTCCAGCCAATCGCCCACGAAGAGCGGCTTCACCCATTCGGCCTCCGCCTGGCGGTGCGACCAATTCCAATGCTCGACCCGGCCCATCTCCTCGGGCGGGCGGATCAATCGCACGGGCACGCCGGCGTCTTGCAAAATCCGCATCGCCTCGCCCACCGCGGGGCTTTCTTCGCCGGCGCTGTTGTCGCTGAGCAGCACGCTGAAGCAGTGCTCCGTTTGCGCCGCGAGCGAATGCGCCGTTTTCAGGAACACGTCGCCCGGCGCGCGCAGCGGAATGACGACGTCGAACAGCGGGGGCATCGGGTCAATGTTGCCGAGGGCGCCACGCGCGTCCATTCCCTAGCGCAGCCGCTTGAGCAGGCGACGCACGCGGCGAGGCCAGCCCGAGTAAAGCCATGCGGGCAGGCCGAGCGGCGCGGGAATGCGCGGCCGGCGAGTCCACGCGGCGTCCGCCACCGGCGCGATTTCGCGGATCAGGCTGAGGTATTTCGAGACCATCTGCTCCGCGGAGAATTGGCGGCGGGCGCGCGCGGCCGAGGCTACGGAGAGCGCGGCCAGCCGCTCGGGGTTTTGTTCAAGAGACGCGATCGCTTCCGCCGCGGCGGACACATCGCCGACCGGAACGCGGACGCCGCAGTCGGCACTCACCGCCTCGCCCATTCCGCTGCTAAGATCGGAGACGACCGGGACGACGCCTTCGCCCATCGCCTCGAGCAGGCTGAGCGGCAGGCCTTCGTAATCGGAGAGGAGCACGAAAACATCGTGCGCCCGCAGCAGGGCCGGCACGTCGCGGTTCGCGATCGCGCCCGGGAGGCGCACGCGCGGATTTCCGGCGAGGGCGGCGCCGACGGCCGCCTCGTCCGGCCCGTTTCCGGCGATCGTGAATTGCACCGGCGCGCCGCGGGTCTCCAGCAGCTTCACAAGCTCGATCACCCGGCTGATCCGCTTCTGCTCCTCGATCAGGCGGCCCAGGTAGAGGATGCGCACTGGCTCTTCCGCCTTTCGCGCCGGCCGAGGCTGCGGCGTCTCGAACGCTATGCCATACGGGATCTCCGCAATCCGAGTGCCACGAAACTCGGGCCGCGCGCGGAGGTTTTCCGCAATCTGATGCGAGACCCCGACGATGGCATCCATCGACGGCACATAACGCGCGGCCATCGCATACACCTGCGCATCGTCCGCCTGGACCAGGCCGATCCGCGCCACGCCCGCGGGCGCCAGCCGCAGCATCTCGAAGCTTTCCGAGCCCAGGCACGCCAGCAGCGCGTGGGGCCGAAATTCCTCCACCTGATGGTACGCCCAGCGGAGCCGGTCTTCATAGATCAGGCGGCGGAGCGGGCCGGTGCGCACATCCGCCTGAAGCGCCGAAAAATCCGCGGCGTGCTCATTCACCTCGCCGAAAGAGACCACGCGCATCTGCTCCGGGCGTCCGCGCAGCGTGCGCAGAAAATGGAGCAGAAAGGTGTTGGCGCCGCCGAGGAGGAGGTTGCAGGTGAGGGCAGCGAGGCGGAGCGGCGGCATGCGGGGTATGCAGCATGGGAAATACTGCCGGGGCGGGCTCTTCGCCAGCCCTCCTCGACAAATATCGATTCGTGGCACAAAAGGAGCAGCATCGCTGACGCTTCGGCCACACCTCTCCCGCTATGCCGCGAATCCTCCGCCCTTCTTCGCTATGGCTGGCCACTTTGCTCGCCTGCCCGCTCCCGCTGCAGGCCGTTTCGGTGACGATCAATAACCCGAGCTTCGAAAACCCCATCACGCCCGCCGCGACCTTCCAGGGCAGCATGACGGCCGGCCCGGCGGGGTGGAACGTCTACAACGCCGGCGCGACCAATACGGACCGCTATTTCGGCGTGTGGAATCCCGCGAACACGGACTCGTACCGCGATCCGGTGCCGCACGGGGCCAATATCGGCGTGGTCTTTCTCGACAACGACTCCAACTTCGCGGAGGCGGGCCTGCAGCAGACGCTCGGCTCCAGCCTGCAACTTTCCACGCAGTACACGCTTCGCGTGGAAGTGGGAAATTTCGATCCCGGCGCGGGCAGCGCGCCGTGGGATTTCACCGGGTTTCCCGGTTACCGCGTGGATTTGCTCGCGGGGACCACCGTGATCGCTTCCGATAACAACACGCTGTCGCCGGGCGAGGGGAGGTTCCTCACCTCCACCGTTTCGCTCACCATTGGCGCCGGCCACCCGAATTTCGGGCAGGCGCTCGGCATCCGGCTGGTGAATTTGAACGGCCCCGGCGTGGAGGTGAATTTCGACCGCGTCACGCTGGATGCCGTCGCGGTGCCGGAGCCGGCGGCCACCGGCTTGATCGCCTTCGGCGCCTTGCTCCTTGCGGCGCGGCGTGTTTGCGGGCGCCCGGCTAATGGGAGTCGCCCATCGAGACGGCGATCACCTCTTCGGCGGTGGTCATGCCGGAGAGGACTTTGCGGATGCCGTCTTCGCGCAGGGTGCGCATGCCCATTTCGCGGGCGCGCTTGCGAAGCTCCACGGTGGAGGACTTTTGGTTGATCATGTGCCGCACTTCGTCGTCGATGATGAAGATCTCGAAGATGCCCGGCGCGGCCTTTGTAGCCGAGGTGTTTGCAGTTGTCGCAGCCGGCGCCCTTGGCCACGTGTGGCTTCGCTCGAGCTGCGTGAGATCGATGCCGAGCGCCTGCATTTCCGCCTCGGTCATTTCGTAGGGCTGCTTGCAGTTCGGGCAGATCTTGCGCACGAGGCGCTGGGCCATGATCGCGCGCACGGCGGAGGAGACGAGGAAGGGCTGCACGCCGATATCGACGAGACGCGCGACGGCGCTCGGGCGCGTCGTTCGTGTGCAGCGTGGAAAAGACGAGGTGGCCGGTGAGCGAAGCGTTGATGGCGATGTTCGCCGTCTCGGCGTCGCGAATCTCACCGATCATGATGATGTTCGGCGCCTGGCGCAGGATGGAGCGGAGCGCCGCGGGGAAGGTCATGCCGATCTCGGCATTCACCTGCACCTGATTGATGCCGGACATCTGGTACTCGACCGGGTCCTCGACGGTGATGAGCTTTTTGTCCGGCTTGTTGATGTAATTCAGGCAGGCGTAAAGCGTGGTCGTCTTGCCGGAGCCGGTCGGGCCGGTGACGAGCAGGATGCCGTCGGGCAGCATGAGGAGCTGCTCGAAGATTTCCTGGTCGTCGCGAGAGGAAGCCGAGCTGCGGCAGGCCGAGCGAGAGCGACGATCTTGTCGAGAATACGCATGACCACGCTTTCGCCGTGGCTGGTCGGGATCGGTGGAAACGCGCAGATCGATCTGCTTCTTGCCCATCTTCACCTGGATGCGGCCGTCCTGCGGCAGGCGCTTCTCGGCGATGGACATCGAGCCGGTCATGATCTTCAGGCGCGAGATGATCGCGCGTCTGGAGTTTCTTCGGCGGGTTCTGCATCTCGTGCAGCACGCCGTCGATGCGGAAGCGGACGCGGAAACGCTTTTCCAGCGGCTCGAGGTGAATGTCGCGACGCCCGCATGTTGTAGCGCCTCGAGCAGCATCATCGTCACCATCTTGATGATCGGCGCATCGGCGGTATCGCCCTCGGCGCCGTGTGCGCCGCCGCTCTCGCCGGCGATCTCGATGTCGCCGCCGAAATGCGAGGCGATGTCGTCGGCGGCTTCGTCGGCGGTGCCGTAGTATTTGCGATAGGGCGATGTTGATCGGCGTCCGGCGTGGCGCAGACGAACTCGAGGTCGCGCTGGAGCACGTGCGTGACGGCGATCGAAGGTGTCGAAATTCAGCGGATCGCCCACCGCGATCATCAGGCCGGTCTCGGATTCGGCGACGGGCACCACCTTGAAGCGCTTGGCCACCTCGGGCGGCACCATGCTGCGATCACCTCCTCCGGGATGGAAATCTGCGCGAGATCGACGAAATCCATCGCCGCGTGGGCGGCGAGGGCGCGCATCACGTCCTCCTCCGTCACCGCGCCTTCGCGGACGAGCGTCTCGATGATCGTCTCGTCGCCGCGCTGATCGGAGCGGGCGCGCTCGAGCTGAGATTTCGTGACCAGGCCCGTCTCCAGGAGGATTTCGAGAATGTAGTCTTCGTTGGCAGCCACAGGAGGGGGAGTGAAAGCGGTGAGGGAAAGGCCGGCGGCCCGCCGCGAGCCACTGGCTGGCACGCGCGGCGCGCTGCCTGAAGAAGAGCATTACGGAGAGCGGGAGGGAATGTCAAAGAAGTGCGCGCCGCCGGGGTATAAAACCGGGCTCGCGCCCTCCGCGATCCCGCGAGCGTTTTGCATCGGCACGCCCGCCCCCTCGCGACAGGCTCTCCCTCAGTCCTCCCATCACTCCCATGACTCGCTTCCGGCTTCTCCTGCTCGCCTCCTTCATTTCCCCGCAACTCCTCCTCGCCGACCCCGACCTCGACCGCCTTAGAGCCTCCTACGAAGCGGCGCTGGAGCGGGCGGCCGCGCCGGTCCGCCGCAGCTACGAAGCGGAGCTGCGGAAGCTGATGGATCGCCAAACCAAGGCCGCCAAGCTCGACGCCGCCCTGGCCACCAAGGCCGAACTGGAAAAGCTCGCCGACAAGCCCGGCGCCGCCGCGGATGGCGAAGCCGTCCACGTCACCGGCGCGAAGGCCATGGAGCCGCTCTTCATCGACAAGACGTGGCAGACGCCCGCCGGCTCAAACTTCACCTTTCGGAAGGACGGCACTTGCTTGCGGCAATTCAACACCACTCAGGCGGTCGTAAAATGGCGCACCCATGGTCCTAATGCCATTGAAGTGATCGGCAGTACCCCCGCTGAGACTCGCTACTTCCGCTTCGTTTCCCCGACGGAGGCGTATTATGGGGAAAAGGACAGCATCACGACGCCGGTCCGGCCCCAGTGAGGGGGCGGGTGGTTACGTTCTTCCATGTCGTACCCCAGTGCTTCCAAGGCCGGCCGGCCCCCCCCTTTCAGGGCTGAATACGTCATGTGGGTGGTGACCCAAGGCGTTGCCTTTGGGCTATCTCCTTGGGCGCCGTTGGCGCAAGCGTCGGCAGGCTTTGCGGCTCAAGGAGAGGCGGGGCGGGGGCGGCGGATGCGTTTGGGGAGGCGGCGCTCATCGAGGCTGAGCGCGAGAGCGTCGGTGGGATCGCCGCGTTCCATGGTTTTGAGCCAAGGGTAATTATCCGGCCACCCCTCCGCCTTCGCCCGCGCCGAAAGATGGGCGGCACCCGCTCGCTTAGGCTCGCGGAGAGCCGCGCTCTACACATACGTGGACGGAGCCCGCCAAATCGCCACCGAACGCAACTTCGTGCTATCGGTCGGCGCTGGGGCGGAGTATTGCCTACGCCGCACGCCGCATGGAGTTCGAGATCACGCATACCACGCGCTACCGCTATGGGCATCCGGCCGCCGAAGCCTACGGCGAGGCCCGGCTGACTCCGCCGACCCTGCCCAGCCAGAGCTTGGTGCAGCACAAGCTGGAGATCGACCCGAGGGTGAGCACGTCCTCGTACGTGGATTATTTCGGGAATCACGTCGATTTTTTCTCGCTCCCGTTCCGGCACAGCCAACTGGTGGTGACGAACCGGATGATCGTGCGGACGTATCCGCTGCCGCGGCCGGAATCGGCCTTGAGCGTGTCGGTGCAGGAGGCGCTGCAGATCCTGAACTCGAAGCTGGTGGACGTGTTCGATTATCTCCAGCCGACGCCGACGGTGGTGATCGGGCGCGAGGCGACGCTCTGGGCGCGGCGTTTTTTCGGTGGCAAGGAGCCGCTGGGGGAATCGCTGCAGAAGCTGAACGAGGCGATCCACGATGAGTTTACGTACAAATCGGGCGTGACGGAGAACAGCACGCCGCTGGCGCAGGTGTGGAAGAGCAAGATCGGGGTGTGCCAGGATTTCGCGCACATCTTTCTGAGCATTCTGCGCACGGTGGGGCTGCCGTGCCGGTACGTGTGCGGGTACATCGAGGCGTTCGCGCCGGACCCGACGCGGAAGCTGACGGGCGCGATGGCCACGCACGCGTGGATCGAGGTGCTGGCGCCGGGCATGCACTGGGTGGCGCTGGATCCGACGAACCGGCAGTGGATCAACGAGCGCTACGTGGCGGTTTCGTATGGGCGCGATTATCGCGACGCGACGCCGCTGCGCGGGACTTTCAAGGGGAGCGGGGGGCAGGTGCTCACGGCGCGCGTGTACATGAAACGGCGCGCCATGGCGAAGGAGGCCGCGTGAACGTCGAGATCCTTTTCCAGGCGCAGTATATTTACGCGGAGCCGGTCAGTTTTTCGGTGCACCTTTTTCGGCTTTTCCCGCGGGCGGGGCGCGATTTGCGCGTGCTGCGCGCGGATTTCCAGACGAACCCCGGCGCGGGGGTGACCTACCGGCGCGACCTCTTCGATAACGAGGTGGCGTCGTGTTTCTACCCGGACAAATCGTCGATGCTGCAGGCGAACCTGCGGCTGGAGGTGGAGGTGGAGGAGAGGAACCCGTTCGCGTTCATCCTTTCGCCGAGCGCGGTCGATTTTCCGTTCAAGTACGAGGAGGACCAGGCGCGGGTGCTGGCGCCGTACCTGGCCGGGGGCGAGGTGCCGCCGCTCCCGTTTTGGCAGCCGCCCGAACAGCCGGCGCCGACGGTGCCGACGCTGGTCGCGCTGAACCATGCCTTTCGCGAGCACCTCAGGTACGAGCGGCGCGAGGAGGGGATGGCGCGCACGCCGGCCGAGACGGTCGAGCGGGGGAGCGGCGCGTGCCGCGATTTCGCGGTGCTTTTCGCCGCAACGCTGCGCCGGCATGGCGTGGCCGCGCGCATGGCGAGCGGCTACCTGGTGGAAAGCGCCGACGCCGACCGGCGCGCGGAAGGCGCGCTCCACGCCTGGGTGGAAGCGTATCTGCCGGGCGCGGGCTGGATCGGGTTCGATCCCACGAATGGCGTGCTTTGCAGTGACCGGCATATCACGGCGGCGGTGGGGCTCACCCCGCCCCACGTGGCGCCCACGTGGGGGAGCATTTTTCATCCGAAAGGCGGGGTCACGTCGCAAATGAACTCGTCCCTGCAAATCCATGAGCGCTGAGCCTTCCCATGCCTGATTCTCCCTTGGAACCCGCCGCCGCCAAAGTGGAGGCGCTGCTCGACCGGCATGCCGTGAAATTCACGCTCGGCGGCGAGCCGACCTATGTGCCGATCAATCCCGAGGGGAGCGAGTGGAGCATCACCGCACTGGGGCCGACGAAGCTCCGCTATGCCCATGCGCTCGCCGACGCGCTGAGGGCGCAGACGCTGCCGAACGCGCTGGCGATTTTCTCGCCGGGCAAGCTTTACCCGGGCGAGGTGAACCCGCGCTGGTCGATCAATCTGGTGTGGCGAAACGATGGCGCGCCGGTGGTGAAGCTGCCGGCGGCGGGCGAGGCCGTGACGAAGGCTTCCGCGAAAGTTTTTCGCGAGGCGCTGGGGCGGGCGCTGCGGATTTCGCCGCGGTGGATTCGCGCGAAGGATTTGCTGGCGGAGGGGCGCGTGGTCTGGGTGCTGCCGCTGGATCACGACGGCAAAAAGTTCGTCGCCGAAGATTGGGGCATGGGGGCCACGCTCGACCTCCTGAATGCCGAGGGGCCCGCGGGCCTGCGCCTGCCGCTCAGCAAAGTGCCCGAGACGGCGAGCCGCCGCGCCCTCACGCTCGATGTGGCAGAGGGCAGGCTGAACCTGTTTCTGCCGCCCTTCCTGCAGGGCGCGTGGCTGAAGCTTTTGCACGCGATCGGAAAGTCGCTCCGCGAGGCGAGAATCGCCGCGCCGGCGTTTTCCGGATACGTGCCCTCCGACGAAACCGGCGCGTGGTCGAAGCTGGCGATCGCCGCCGATCCAGGGGTGCTGGAGATCAATCTGCCCCCTTGCCCGACGTGGGCCGACTACGCGCGCTGGATGTCGGCGCTGGAGCGTGCCGCCGAAGTGGCCGGCCTGCGCTCCTTGAAGCAACTGAGGCCGGACGAGGAATGCGGCACCGGCGGCGGCAATCACCTGCTCTTTGGCGGGCCGACGCTCGACGAAAACCCGTTTTTCAAAAACCCGCGCTGGCTCATCTCGATCCTGCGCTACTGGCAGCATCATCCCGCGCTGGGGTATCTTTTCACCGGGCCCTACGTCGGCACGGCGTCGCAAGCGCCGCGCCCGGATGAATCCGCCAGCTCGCTTTACGACCTCGAGATGGCCTACCTGTTTCTCGAGCAGCTTCCGCCGGGCGACCACCGGCATCTCATCGGCGAAACGCTCCGGCACCTGCACACCGACGCCTCCGGCAATACGCACCGCAGCGAGACCTCCTTCGACAAGTTTTGGAATGTGGCCTTCGATGGCGGCTGCCGCGGGCTCATGGAATTTCGCGCGGTGGAGAGCCTGCCCAAGGCGGAATGGATGTCCGCCGTGGCCCTGCTTTGGCGCGCGGCCGCGGCCATGGTGCTGGACCGGCCGTTTGGAAAACCGCTGGTCGATCACGGACTGAGACTGCACGACGCTTTCTTTCTTCCGGCCCAGCTATGGGCCGATCTGGAGGAGGTGCTGCGCGACCTGAAGCAGGCTGGCCTGGCGCTGCCCGTCGATATCTTCCGCGCGATCTTCGAGTGGCGCTTCCCGGTGATGCTCGAGCACGGTGGCGCCGAAACGGGGCTCACCGTGCGCAAGGCGCTCGAAGCGTGGCCGCTCCTCTGCGAGCAGCCGCTGCAGGGCGGCAGCACGAGCCGCTTCGTGGATACGTCGATCGAGCGCCTGGAGCTCACCGCCGAGCCGGCTTTCGCCAAGAACGCGCGCGTCTTCGTGCAAGGGCGGGAGCTTCCCTTCGAGCGCGGCGCGGATGGGCGCATGCACGCCGGGCTGCGCTATCGGCGCACCGCGCTCTATCCCTCGCTCCATCCGGGTATCCTGCCGCACATGCCGTTGGTGCTCACTTTGACGGATCGCCGGCGGAAGCCGCTGGCCGCGTACCGGCTGGAGGAGAATGCGCGGCGGTTTGTGGCAGCGGAGCCGGAGGCGGTTCCGGCGGGGATACCACCGTGCAGGAAGCTGAACGCGGGGCTGATGACGTGCGATTTGCGCATTCCGTAGCGAGGCACGCGGCCCACCGCAATTCGTAGTCACCTCGGAGCAACTGCGAACAAGTGTTAACGGCCGCGTTAGGGTAGCTTCGCGCGGATGCAGCCGCTCCTCCGCTACACCCTCGCCTCCGCCGTCGCCACGGCGGCCATCCACCACGCCTTTGCGCAAGATGCCGCCGCCACAGGCGAACGCCTGCGCCGGCCCATCCTCGAAGAACGGATCACCCCGGCCACGACGCTCTCGGAAGTGGTGGTGACCGCCGAAACGGAAAGCACCTACCGGGCGGAAGCGGCCACGAGCGCTACGCGCCTGGCCGCGCCGATCCTGGATACACCGCGCTCGGTGAGCGTGGTCACACGCCAGTTGATCCAGGACCGACAGATCGTCGATCCGCAGGAGGCGGTGCAGAACGTGGCCGGCGTGCAGCGCGCCGGCGGGCGCACCGGCGCGGAGGCCAATTACCTCATCCGCGGGTTTCAGCAGCAGGCGCAGATCAAGGATGGCTTCCGCGCGGGCGACTTCGCCTCCAGCGGCATCTTTACCTTCGAAGGGCCGACGGACGTGGCAAACCTCGAGCGCATCGAGTTCCTCAAGGGGCCGTCCGCGATCCTCTACGGGCGCGGCGAGCCGGGCGGCGTGGTAAACTACATCACGAACGCGCCGGGCTTCGAGAACCGCTTCGCCTTGCAGCAGATCGTGGGCAGCTACGATTTCTACCGCACGCAGCTCAATGCGAACTGGAACGCCATCCCCGATCGGCTGGCCGTGCGGCTGGATGGCGCCTACGAGCGCAATCAGTCGTTCATCGATTACGTGGAAGGCGAGCGCGCCTTTCTCGCGCCGTCGCTCAAATGGCAGATCGCGGAGAGCACCTCGCTCACCTTCCGCGGCGAATACTCGCAGGACGAACGCTCCACGAGCACGGGGCTGCCGTACGTCGAGGGCCGCGTGCTGCCCGGGGTCCCGTACCATCGCTATTTCGGCGAGCCGGATGAAACGGTCATCCAGGCGGAATCCTGGCGCGGCCTGCTCCAGCTCGACCACAAATGGAACGAGAATCACCGCACGGTCGCCTCCGTCCACGGCGTGTATACCGAGGCCGATGGGCTGAACCTGCTCCTCTTCAATTTCGCCGGGCCGCTCATCGATCCGGTCACCGGCGACGTGAGCCGCATCGCCGAGGGGTTCGATGCCACGGGCGAGTACTTCACCGCGCGGCTCGATCACACTTGGGATTGGACGATTTACGAGGCGCCGTCGCGCACCGTGACGGACAAGGATGGCAAGACCACCACGGTGGCCGGCGGCGGCTTCCCCACGGTGAAGAATCAACTGCTGCTCTCCGGCGAATTCGAACGCCAGCGCAATAACCGCACCCGTGTGCTAAGCGGCCAGGCGCCGCTCAATCCCTACCGCCCGCACTACACCGGCTACGCGCCGCAGCCCTTGGTCCCCGGTTTTCCGGTCACCTTCGGCGACCTGGCGGACGATGTCGGCGAGGCCACCTCCATTCTGCTGATGGACCGGCTTTCCTTCGGCGAGACCGTCTACCTCTCGTTCGGCGGACGCTACGAGTGGTTCAGCGCGGAGAGCGACTTTGCTTTCACGGGCACGACGGCTTTTGGCCCGCCAACCTACAACGAGCTGGACGAGGAGACGTTCAACCCCTTCGTGGGCTTGGTGGTAAAGCCCGCGCGCAATGTCTCGCTCTATGGCAGCTATGCCGAGTCGACCTCGTCTTTCCAAAATGTCGGCCTGCGAACCGTGAACGGGTCTTCGCTCGATCCCGAGCGTTCGCGGCAGTATGAGACCGGCGTGAAGGTGGAATTCTTTGGCGGCAAACTGCTCACCACCCTCTCGCTATTCCACATCGAGAAAACCGATGTCGCGGGCGCCGATCCGGCCAATCCGCTCTTCTCGGTCAACGCGGGGGAGGATCGCTCGCGCGGCGTCGAGTTCGAAGTCTCCGGCGAGCCACTGCCCGGCTGGCGGATCACCGCCAACTACGCCTACGTGGACGCCCGCTCCGTGGACGATCCGCTCAAGCTGACCGTAGATAACCGGCTCCTCGGCGTGCCGGAAAATTCCGGCGGCCTTTTCACCACCTACGAGATCCAGGACGGCCCGCTCAAAGGCTTCGGCCTCGGCGGCGGCGTCTTCTTCGCGGACCGGGTGGAGATCGATCGCGCGAACTCCGGCAATATTTCCGGCTGGGCGCAGGGTGAGCTGGTGGCCTTCTACCGGCGCAAACACTTCCAGGCCCAGGTGAATGTGAAGAACCTGCTCGACTCGGAATACTACTATGCCGGGAGCGGCGAGGGCGGCGGCGAAGTGCAGCGCGGTGCGGCGCGAACGATTCTCGGCTCCGTGAAGTTCGAATTCTGAGCCGGGCCGGCTCCCGTTTCGCATGCTCTCCGCGCTCGCCGTCCGCCGTTGGTGCCTGCTCCACAAATGGAGCAGCCTCATCTGCACGCTCTTCCTGCTGATGCTCTGCCTCACCGGGCTGCCGCTCATCTTCCATCACGAGATCGACGATGCCTTTTCCACAATGGAAAAGCCGGCGGACCTGCCGAAGGGCACGCCGTGGACGAGCCTCGACCGCGTGGTGGAGTCGGCCAAAGCCCACCGGCCCGGCGAAGCCATCCACCTCGTCTATAGCGACCCGAAGGAGCCCGAGGAACTGTACGTCGGCGTTGGGCGCACGCCCGAGGCGCCGCTGGAAGACGATACCGGCATCATCATCGATTCGCGCACGGCGAAGGTGCTAGGGACGCGCAAATTCGGCGAAGGCGGAATCATGGATATCGTCTTCAAGCTGCACGTGGATATGTTTGCCGGGCTGCCGGGGAAGCTCTTCCTGGGCGTGATGGCCGGGCTTTTCCTGCTCGCACTGGTCTCCGGCGTGGTGATCTACGGACCGTTCCTGCGCGACCGGTCATTTGGCGCGGTGCGCCGCGAGCGCGGGCCGCGGCTGCGCTGGCTGGATCTGCACAACCTTCTCGGCATCGCGACGGTCACTTGGGCGCTCGTCGTGGGCGCGACCGGCATGCTGAACACGTGGGCGGATCTGCTGCTGAAGATTTGGCAGTTCAAAGAAGTCACCGCCATGACGGCCGCGTACCAGGGCCTGCCGCCGGCGACCCCGCACGCTTCGCTGCAAAAGGCCGTCGACACCGCACGCGCCGCCGAACCCTCGATGGGCTTTGCCTTCGCGGCCTACCCCGGCACCGCATTATCCAGCCCGCATCACTACACCGTCTTCATGCGCGGCAATAAGCCGTTCACGTCGCGGCTGCTCAAGCCGGTGCTCATTGACGCGCAGACCGGCGCCTTCACCGATAAGCGCGACATGCCGTGGTACATCACCGGGCTGCTCGTGTCGCAGCCGCTTCATTTCGGCGATTACGGCGGGCTGCAGCTGAAAATCCTCTGGGCCGTGCTCGACGTGATCACGATCATCGTCCTCGGGAGCGGTGTTTACCTGTGGCGGAAGCGCCGGAATGCGCCGCTCGAAATTGACTTGCGCGAGCCGGCAGTGGAGCCGGTGCGCGAGGAAGAGCTCACCCCCGTCGGCCCATGAAGCGCCGCTTCACCATTCCGCTCGTGCTTGCCGTGCTCACGATGGCCGGGCTGATTTCCGCACTGCTTGGCGACGGTGTTTGGGACGCGCTCTCGTGGGTCGCGTTGGGCATTCCGCCGGCGCTGGGCGGGTATCACGCATTGCGCTCACGCCGGCCTGGGCGCGGATAGGGCGGGTTGACGCGCTTCACGCCCCGAGATCCTGGGGCTAAGAAGCTACACGGCGCCTGATCATCATAGGGTGCATCGGCGCCACCTCCCCCACGGCCTCCTGTTTGTCATTGCGACGGCGTTATGCGCCGTTGCGGGCGGGGCGTGGGGGGAGGAGGAAAAGCCGCTGTGGTCGCTGCAACGGGTGAAGGAGCAGGCGGCACCGGCGGTTCGGGACGAAAGATGGCCGGCGGGCCGGACGGACCAGTTTGTTTTGGTGGAGTTGGAGAAGCATGGGCTACAGCCGAGCGGGGATGCGGAGCCGGCGACGCTCTTGCGCCGGCTTTATTTCGATCTGATCGGGCTGCCGCCTTCGCTGGCGGAGATCGAGGAATTCGAGGAAAGCTGGCGGTGGGATCGCGGAGACGGCGATCGCGCGGGTGGCGGATCGTCTGCTGGCGTCGCCGGATTTTGGCGTGCGCTGGGGCGCGGCATTGGCTGGATGTGGCGCGCTATGCGGAATCGAGCGGCAACTCGCGGAACATGGCTTACGTGCTGGCGTGGCGTTACCGCAACTGGGTGGTCGACGCGCTGAACAAGAACACGCCGTTCGATCGTTTCATCCGACAGCAGATCGCCGGGGATTTGCTGCCCGCGGGCTCGCCGGCGGAGCGCGATGAGAATCTGCTCGGGACGGGCTTTCTGACCGTGGGCGTGAAGACGCTGGGCGAGCAGAATCTGGAGCAGTACGAGCTGAATGTCGCCGACGACCAGATCGACGCGACGGGCCGGGCGTTTCCTCGGGCTCACGGTGAGCTGCGCGCGCTGCCACGATCACAAGTTCGATCCGATCCCGGCGCGCGACTATTACGCGCTCGCGGGCATCTTCCGCAGCACCGCGCACCTCACCGGCGTGGAGACGAACAACCGCAAGGAGGAGGCGGACGGGCATGGCGCTCGGTCCCGAATGGGCGTGAACGCGCGGTGGCCGTAAAGGCGCACGCGGAAAAGCTCGCGGGCATGACGAAGGAGTACGTGGAGGTGGCGCAGAAGCGGAACACGATGCGCGACGAGCTGGTAAAAGCGGGCATTCAGCCGGCGAAGGCGCTGGCGGAAATCGACAAGATGCCGGCCGAGATGGCGGTGAAGCTCACCACGCTCAGCGCGCTGGACAAGAGCGTGGAGGATTGGAAGGCGCGGCTGAAAACGATGCAGGAACGCCCGCCCACGCCGCCGCCCTTCGGCATGGCGGTGCAGGAAAAGGCGAAGGCCGCGGATAGCCCGCGCTATTACAAGGGCGACGTGAAGACAGCCGCAGGAGACGGTCCCGCGCGGGCCGCTCAGCGCGCTGGCGCGGTGCCGTTCGCGGCGATCCCGGCGGGAGAGAGCGGGCGGCGCCAACTCGCCGAGTGGATCGCACGCGCGGATAATCCGCTGACCGGTCGCGTGATCGTGAACCGGATCTGGCAGCACCTTTTTGGGCGCGGACTGGTGGAGACGCCGGACGATTTTGGCACGATGGGGACGGCGCCCACGCACCCCGCGCTGCTGGACGATCTCGCTTATCGTTTCGTGCGCGGCGGATGGAACGTGAAGGCGCTGATCCGCGAGCTGGTGCTGAGCCGCACGTATCGCCAGGCGTCGAGGGCCGCGATGGGTGCCGCGGGCTTGGAGAAGGACGCCGATAACAAGCTCCTCTGGCGCATGAACCGCAAGCCGCTCGAAGCCGAGGCGTTGCGCGATGCACTGCTGGAGATTCGGGGGCACGCTTGATCACCGTCCGCTGACGGGCAGCCAGGTGGCGATCGCTGGCGGAAAAGATCACGCCGCAGGGCCGCGAGATCGGGCGCAAAGGTTTCCTCGATACAACTCGCGGATGAGCCGACCCGCCGGAGCATTTACCTGCCGCTGGTGCGCGCGGCGCTCAATCCGGCCATGCAATGCTTCGACGTGGCCGATCCCAATTTAGTCACCGGCCAGCGCCGCGCGACGATCGTCCCCGCGCAAGCGCTCTTCCTGATGAACAGCGAGCTGGTGCTCAAACAAGCGGACGGGCTCGCTGCTTCGCATTCTCGCGGATAGCTGCGCCGGCGTTGGACGAGCGCATCGTTGAGCTGTGGCGCCGGTGCCTTACCCGCGCCCCGAGTTCGGCAGAGCTCAACGCCGTGCGCGGTATGCTGACCAAGAATCCCGAGAGCGCCGAAGGATGGTCGCAAGTTTGCCAGACGCTGATGATGACCGGCGAATTTCGCATCCTGGAGTAACACGTTATGTCACCCTTCAACCTCAACCGCCGCGAAATGCTGCGCTCGGCCGCCGCCGGCTTTGGCTGGCTCGCCTTCAATGGCCTCTACGCCGCGAATGCCGCCTCGCAAAATCCGCTGGCGCCGCGTGCCGCCGCATTTCACCGCGCGGGCGAAGCGCGTGATCTTTCTTTTCATGTGCGGCGGGCCGTCGCAGGTGGATTCCTTCGATCTACAAGCCGGAGCTCACGCGGCAGCACAATGTGAAGGTCAATGCCGCGGCCGCGGATGGCCCGGTGTACTTCCAGTCGCCGTGGGAGTTCACTCCGCACGGGCAGTCGGGGCTGCCGGTCTCGAGCCTCTTTCCGCACATCGCGCAGCATGCGGACGATCTCTGCGTCATCAACTCGATGCATACCGATCACGACGCGCACCCGCAGGCGATCCTGCAGATGAATACCGGGAGCTTTCTTTTTCCGCGCCCGAGCGTGGGGTCGTGGGTGACGTATGGGCTCGGCACGGAGAACCAGAATCTGCCGGGATTCGTCACGATCAGCCCGGAGTTTTCCGGCGGCGGCGCGCTCAAGCACAGCAGCGGCTTCCTGCCCGCGGCGTGCGGCGGCACGCAGATCGGCGAAGGCGGCGGCAACGGCGCGGGGCCGCAGTCGCTCAAGGATTTCAAGCTGCCTTTCCTGCAAAATCCGCAGCGCGACGCCACGGCGCAGCGGCATCAGCTCGATCTCCTCGCCACGCTGAATGCGGAGCGTCTGCGGCACGATCCCACGAACCAGGCGCTGGAAGGGATCGCGCAATCCGCCGAGCTGGCGTTTGCCATGCAGCGCGAGATGCCCGCGGTGATGAGCATCGCGAAGGAGTCGCCGAAAACGCTGGAGCGCTACGGCATCGGCGAGGGCAAACCGACCGAGCACTTCGGCCGCGCGTGCCTGATGGCACGGCGTTTCAGCGAGGCCGGCGTGCGTTTCATCCAGGTGAATCACACCTTTTGGGACGATCACACCGACATCCTCAAAAACCATCCCCGCCACGCGCTGGAGACCGATCAGCCGGTCGGCGCGCTGCTCGCGGATTTGAAGGAGCGCGGCCTGCTCGAAGACACGCTCGTGCTTTGGGGTGGCGAATTCGGGCGGCCGCCGCTGCTCAACAAAAACAAAGGCCGCGACCATAACAACGCCGGCTTCACGATGTGGCTCGCGGGCGGCGGCGCGCGCGGCGGGCAGCGCTACGGCAGCACCGATGAGACGGGCGCGAAAGCCGTGGAGAACAAGGTGCACCTGCACGATTTGCACGCGACGATGCTGCACCTGCTCGGCCTCGATCATGAGCTGCTCACCTACCGCTACAGCGGCCGCGATTTCCGGCTCACCGATGTGGCGGGGAAAGTAGTGCGGGGGCTGTTTGAGGCGTAGTGAGGCGCACTAGGCAGCGGGGGCCGGGCTAGGGTGCGGCCCGGCTTCGGCGCGCGGCGCGCGGGGGCGCGAAGTTACTTCCTCGAAGCGCTCCTCGTAGCGGGCGTGGTTGGTGCCCATGAGGCGATCCCACACGTTGAAATAGAGACCGTAGTTTCCGCGGAGGTACTCGTGATGCATCACGTGGTTGGTCGGCGTATTCAGGAGCCGGCCCAGCCAAGTCTTGAGAAACCAGCGGGGATAGATTTCGAAGCCGGTGTGGCCGATCACGTTGAAGCTGATTTGCCAAATCATGAAGGCGAAGAAGGCGAGCGGGTGCATGGGGATCAGGGTGATCGCCAGCGGGAAGATCGCGGCCTGGAGGACCGCCTCGAGCGGGCCGAAGGAATAGGCGGCCCATGGAGAAGGATTGGTGGAGAGGTGATGCGCGCGATGGAAGAGCCGGAAGAGCCTGGGCCGGTGCATGAGGCGATGGGTCCAATAGAACCAGGCATCGTGCAGGAGCACCGCGAGGCCGGCGCTGATCCAGAACCAGCCCCAGCCGTATTTTTCGATGCGGAAGTACATCTGCGTGAACCCGGCGCGGACGGCGAGCACGGTGGCGGCGCCGACCGCGCCGAAGACGAGAACGGTGAGCGCGGAGTAACGGATTTCCCGCCAGACTTCGCTGGCGGGCGGCGCGGCCGGGTTGATCTTCCGGTGGAGCCACCGGCGCTGGAAAAGGACGTAGCAGACCAGCCAGGCGAGCCCGGCGGCGATGGCGTAGCGCACGCCGGTCTCGATGGAAATCCCGAGCGTCGTGGTGAGGAACACTATCAGCTCGTTCATGGGGAAGGGCAAAGGTGCCACAGGTGAGCCACGGCTGCGAGAACCATGAAAGAAACTTTGACTTCTCCCGCGGCACCTTGCGTCAATGCAAGGAGCGCGCGCCCGCCCAGGGCCGTGCGAATACCCAGACACAGCCTAACTCTATGAAATCCAGAATCCTCCTCAGCACCGCGTGCATTCTCTCCCTCGCCCTCGGCGGCTTCGCCGCCGACGACGAAACGCCGCTCTCGAAAGAGATGAGCGTCATGAACAAGAGCCTCCGCACGGTGAAGCGCAACCTGGCCGACCCGGCGAAAAAGGCCGAGAGCCTCGAGCTGCTCGCCAAGGTCAAGAAGAGCCTCGACGCCGCGGCGAAGCTCGAGCCGCGCAAGACCAAGGACCAGGCGGACAAACCCGCTTACACCCAGAAGTACAAAGAGCAGATGGGGGACCTCGCCAAAGCCGTCGGGGAGCTGGAAGGGGCGGTCACCGCGGACAAGCCGGACGACGCCAAGAAGGCGCTCGATAAGATCTATCAGCTCAAGGAAAAGGGCCACAAAGACTTCGGCGTCGACGACGAGTAGACAGGTGGAAATGGGCTGCGCGGTTTAGCCGGGGTCTTCTGACCCCGGCGGCGCGTTGCCCCCGCTCTTTTTCTCCGGGGTCCGACCCCGGCTACCGCATGGACCGCCGCGAGCTGCTCGACCTTTATTTCATGGACGCGCGATCGAAATTGATCGATCTCGCGGCGTTCCTGGACCGGGTCGAGCGGGCCGGCGGGGAAAGCGATTTCCGGCTCGAGGCTTTCCGCGCCGCCCTGAAGGAGCTGGAGAGCGAAGGCCCGGAGCGCGCCCGGCGCGTGCTCTTGTCCTTTAGCGACCCGACGATCGAGCCGCTCGCCGCCGCGCCAGGAAAAGGGGCGGTCGGCGCGTGGCCGGGCGGGGCTTAGCCATGCGCTACATCGAGCCTCATGCGCACATGGTCTCGCGGGTGGTGGACGATTACACCGCGATGGTCACCACCGGGTGCGCCGCGGTGTGCGAGCCGGCGTTTTGGGCGGGGTTCGACCGCAGCAGCGTGCAGGGCTTTTACGATTACTTTCGACAGCTCACGGAGTACGAGCCGGCGCGCGCCGCGAAGTACGGCCTGCCGCATTTTTGCTGGCTCTGCATCAATCCCAAGGAGGCCGAGGACATTACCCTTGCGCAGGAGGTGCTCGATCTCATTCCCACGTTTTTGGATAAGCCGACGGTGCTGGGCATCGGGGAGATCGGGCTGAACAAGAATACGCGCAACGAGATCGCGATTTTCGAGCGGCACGTCGATCTGGCGATGCAGCACGGTCAGCTCATCCTCATCCACACGCCGCATTTAGAGGATAAGCTCAAGGGGACGCGGCTGATCGTGGACCTGCTGAAGGGCGACTCGCGCATCGATCCCGGCCGGGTGATCATCGATCACGTGGAGGAGCACACCGTGGAGATGGTGCTCGACGCCGGGTTCTGGGCGGGAATCACGCTTTATCCCGAATCGAAGTGCACGCCGCCGCGCGCCATCGACATGGTCGAGCGCGCCGGGATGCGCAATATCTGGCTGAATTGCGCGTGCGACTGGGGCCGCTCCGAGCCGCTGGCCGTGCCGCGCACGGCGGTGGAGATGCGCCGGCGCGGGCATTCCGAACAGGCGATCGACGATTTGATCTACGGGAACCCGGCGCGGTTCCTCTCGCAATCGCCGCGGTTTAAGCTGGGCTAGCGCGGGAAAGCAGAGCCTCGCGCGGGGACCGCGAGCTTAAAGGATCTTCCAGCGGCGCTGCGGCCTGGCGGCGGGCTGGGCGCTTTCCCAGATTCGCACGGGGTTGCTTTCGATCGTTTGTTCCATGCGGGCGGTCGAGAGGCGGAGCTCCGCAGCTTCGAGAATTCGCCGGCCCTGGAGGTATTTCGCCTTGGCGCCGGCGTAGATGGTTAGATTCTGGTTCGCCTCGGTAGCGGTTAAGGAGGCGTCGCCGCTTTCCGGGTCCGGGTCACTGATCTTCTCGCGCTGCCGAATCTGCGCCATGGCCAGCGCGGCTTCCTCCACCAGCTTGCGCTGCTTCCCGACCTCGTCCTGAAACTGGGCCAGGCCGCGCTCCATCGCGGTTTGCAGGGCGGCCAACCGTTTATTCCGGTAAGCCACCGCGATCGCATTCGCGACGTTCGCCGCCATCTGCGGGTCGCGGTGCCGCACGCCAATTTCGATCAGGCCCGTGTTCCGCACTTCCTGGACGGTGAGCGATTTCAGCAATTGCTGCAGCGCCTTGCCACGACCGCCCGAGTCCGCTTCGAGGTTCAACTGCGCAATCACCGGCTCGAGGACTTCCGCTTTGCAGATGGCACTCATCTGCTCGCGGATAAACCACGGATCCGGGCCGCCTGGTTTCGCATCGGGCTGGTAGCCATCCGGCCGCACTTCCATCGTCACCTTGGAGAGGTAGCCCGCCGGCTGCAGGAACACCCATCCGCTAACGGCGATGGCAAGAAGCAGAGTGATGACTCCGGTCACGGTGAGGACGCGCGGCATATCGGCAAAGGCGGGAGGAGCTGAGGCAAGGGGCGGTTGACCAACTCTCGGTCTCAATGCTACCACCGCGCGAAACAGGCGTCCACCCTGATACTCCCCCATGAATCCTATCCTCCGCACGACAATCCTCTGCGCTGCCGCCGCCGCGGTGGCCATCGCGGCGACAAGCAAGACGCCGAAACGCCTCACGCCACAGCGGCTGTTCGAGCTCACGGCTCCCGGCGAAGCCTCACTCGCGCAAAGCTATAGGGTGGAGATTTCCTCGCTCGGCGTGGCGGTACTTCCGGCGGGGGAACCGAAGGGCCAGATTGAATCCGGACGCGACCTGATTTTTCCCACCGCTTTCGACCCGCCGCAAGCCGCGGCGAATGGCGCTCCGGTGCTGACACCAACGACTCCGACGGAGTTCGAAACGCTGACGACCGGTTGGACGATCCGGCTGAGCGCGAAGCCCCAAGGAAAGCTCATTACCGTCTACGGCGTGGCCGACTACGTGCAGGCGGAGCTGGTGCCCGGGGGCTACGGGGCGATCGCCGGGCCGATCTATGATGAGCAGGGCGGGGTGATCACCCCCAACAAGCTGGACCAGCCGCGGCTCCAGACGACGACGACTCGATTCAATGTCTTTGCCGTGCCGGGCGAGTCTTACGAAGTGTTGCTCTATCGCGGGAACAAGGCGGAGAAGCATTTGCTGAAAGTGACCGCTGAGTGATCCGGGCCTCCCGTGGCACAGCGGCTGCTTAAGGACGGCGCGATGAATACGGAACGCAAACCCGAGATCGAGACCGAGTCAGCCCATTTGTTTTGGGCCTGCCTGGGCGCGGCGGCGCTTTTCCTGGGCTTTGCCGCGGTGATCCTACGCGCGGTGTGACCAAGGGCATGCGTTTCTCCACCACGGCGGAAATTCGCGGCATTTGGGCTTGGTTGTTTGTCGCGGCCTGGAACCTCGGCGCAATCGCCACGCTGATTTTCCTGCTGCCGCGGCTGGACCTCTCACCCAAGGTGCTGATTACGCTCGGGATTCTTGCGTATGTTTATGGCGGGCTGCTGGGCAGCCTGCGGGCGTGGCGCGTGATTCACGCCGCCGCCGTGCGCTTGCTGGCGTCGGCAAAGTGCGTGTAGGCGCGGAAGCCTTCCTCGAGGAAGGCGCGGATGGCTTCCGGCTTCGAGGTTTTGGAGGCGCGGTAGAAGAGGAACTGGTTGCCTTGGGCCTCGGCGCTCACGCCGGGCATTTGCTCCAGGGCGGAGACTAGCTCGGTATCGAACAGCCGGAGGATGCCAGCTTCGTCGGTGCCGCGCAGGAGGAAGCGTTTCGAGAATGCGGGGTGGCCGGGAATATCGATGTCCTGGTAGCCGAAGGCGGTGCCAATCTTGTGGAAGAGGTTTTCCGGGCGCAGGCTGAAGTGCGGCAATTGGAGATCGGGCGCCCGGAAGCGCGCGACGGTGGCGGTGTGGGTGGAGCTGTTTTTCCCATGCCCGATGGTGAAGCGATAGTCGAAGATCGCGACATCGACGCCTTGCGCCGTGCCCAGCATGAGGTTGCGCAGGATGCGCGCGTGGCCCTGCGAGGTGAGGTGGAATTGCGAAAGCTCGGCGAGCGGGAGCGCCTCGCCCTTCGGGTAAAACGCGAGATTGAGGTCGCTGGCGACCGCGGCCAGCGCCGCGGTGCGCTTCTTTTCCAAGTGTATCGCAAGGAGGACGATGCAGGCGATGAAGATGATGACGCCGGCCACGAGGCCAAACACCAACACGCCGGATTCCGCGAGAATGACTAGGGCCGTCATTTCGCGGCGCGTTTGGCCTGCTCATCCCAAAACTCGCCAATCGGCTGGGTGATCTTTTTGTACGAGAGGCGTTTCAAATTCGGGTGATCGCGGAGGAAGGCGACGTCTCTCATTTGCGCGGGGATGAGTACGCTTTCGAGCGTGGTGATTTCAAGCAGGGGCGTGAGGTCGGCGATCTCCACGCAGCCGTCGAGGTTCAGCTCGCGGAGAGGCGATTTGACGAGCGGGCGAAGGTCGCGCACACCGGTGCGGCTGAGATCGAGCCTCTCCAGGGGCATCCCGCTCAGCGGCTCCAGATCGCGCACCGCGCGGCAGCCGGCGAGGTTGAGCTGCTCGAGCTTGAGCCCGCGCAAGGGGGTGAGATTTTGCACGAGAGTCGCCGGCACGCGCAGGGACTCCAGCGGCATTTTGGAGAGCGCGGTGAGATTCATCACCGGCGTGCCATCGAGCACGAGCGAGCGGAGGGGCATCCCCACCAGCGGAGAGAGATCGCGCACGGGGGTGTGCGAGAGCGAAAGGCTGGTGAGCGGCAGGCCTTTGATCGCGGTGAGATCGGCCACGCGGGTGTCGTCCAGATTCAGGCCGCTGACCGGCGCGGAGTGGAGCCGGCGCAAGTCCGGGTTCGGCACCTTGCTAAGATCGAAGAAGTAGGTGTCGTCTTCCTTTGTCTCGATGCGGAGCGGGAGACCGCGCTTGCCCATGGCGGACTTCCAGGCGGAGACGAAGAGCGACCGGTCGCGGACCTTGGTTTGATCGACCTGCGCAGCGAGGGCGAGCGCTTCGCCCATGCGCTTCTGCTCGACGAGCGCCGCATGCAGCTCGCGGAGGATTGGCTGGCTCACCTGGCCGTCGTCGCCGATCTGGTTGGAGATTTTCGCGTTCAGGGCGACGTTGTCCTTCGCGGATTTCAGGCTCGGATTGCGCCGGAGCGCGTCGTTGTAGGCGTCGCTCGATTCGTTGAAGCGCAACTGCGCCTGTAAAATGTGGCCGCGCAGCAGGTGATAGCTCGCCTCATTCGGCACCTGCTCGATGGCGTACTCGATTTTCTCCAGCGCCTCCTCGAGCTTCTGGTCATCGACCAAGCTGGCCGCTTCCTGCGCGTAGGTGGGCGCGGTGCCCCGCAGCTCCTCGATGGCCCGCGCGAGCTCCAACTCGCTGGTGCGCGCCCGTTTCTCGTTCGCGATGGCGCGATCCTTCTCTTTGTTCACGCCCACCACGAAAATCACCAGCATCGTGTGGATGATGATGCCGAAGACGATGAAGAGGCCGAATTCGCGTTTGTGGCGGCCGGCAAAAAGCAGGATTTGCCGCCAGAGACTGGCGCGCTCGGCCTTCGTGGCGAAGCCGCCCTGATAGGAAGTGAGATCGGCCTGGAGCTCTTCGACCGTCTGGTAACGCTCTTCCGGCTGCATCCGCAGCGCCTTCATGGCAATGGCGGAGAGGCCCTCGGGGATGCGCTGGCCGGGGCAATGCACCAGCGTGATGTGCTCTTCGCCGGGCGCGGTCAGCTTGCGGGTGCGCGTGCGATTGAAAGCGAGAGGCGCCTTGATCGCGCTGGAGGTGATCTTGCCGAGCACTTCATCCACCGAGTCTCCCTGCACCGTGGCGCGCAGCGAAAGGATGGCGTAGAGGATCGCGCCGAGCACGTAGACATCCGAGCGAACGTCGATAGCATCAAGCTCGCCGCGGGCCTGCTCCGGCGAAATGTAGGGCGGCGTGCCGATGACCACGCCGTGCATGGTCTCGAAGCCGCGCAGGGGATCGCGTGGTTTGGAGTCGAGCGCGGTTTCGACGCGGCCCTCCGGGCGCTGCAAGCCGGTGGTCTGTTTGGCGAGGCCCCAATCCATGACCAGCACCTCGCCGAAGGCGCCGATCATCACGTTCTCGGGCTTCAGGTCGCGATGAATCACGCCTTTCGCGTGCGCGAAGGCGACGCCGTCGCAAATCTTCTGGAAGATCGTGATGAGCGAGGCGAGCGGGTACTTTTCCACCATCTCCTTGCGGCCGTGGCGGAGGCCGCGCAGCACTTCGTCGAGGGTGATCCCCTTGACGAATTTCATGGTGTAAAAAGTCTCGCCGTGCTCGTCGATGCCGAGCTCGTAGACGGGCACGATATTTGGGTGCTCGAGCTGCCCGGTGAGCTGCGCCTCATCGATGAAACGGAGCACGCTTTCGCGCGAGAATTGCGCGCCCGTCTTCATGACCTTCATGGCCACATTGCGCCGGATGCGAAGATCGCGCGCCTGCAGGATGATGCCCATGCCGCCGCGGGCGATGGTGGTGAGCGCCTTGTACTTTTTGCCCTCGAGCTGCTGGCGCACGGGGGTGAGGCCGAGGTCGGCGTCCCAGAGGGCGTCGGTGAGCTGGCGGGCGGTGGCGTCGTTCAGCCGCACGTAAAGGCGCGCGGTGCCGATCTGCAGCTCCTGATCCGGGTGCAGGCGGGTGGGGAGCTGCACCTGCACGCCCTCGATGAAGACGCCGTTCGAGCTGCCGAAATCCTCGATGACCAGCTCGTAGGCGCTGAAGGTGAGGCGCGCGTGGTGGCGCGAGACGCGGTCCGCGTTGATGACAATGTGGCAGGTCTCGTCGCGGCCGATGAGGTACTCGCCGTGCTCAATCGAGTATTTGGCGGTCTGCTCCTGGCCCACGTAGATGTAGACCTCGGCGAGCAGCGCGGAGGGGGTCTCAACCGAGGTGGAGACGCCGCCGCCGGGGCTGCCATCGGGCGTGGGCGAAATCGGGTACTTCATGTCATGGCGCCTGGGGGGCGCGGGCAGCCCGTGCGCAGTTTTCGCGCCAAGCCTCCGGGTTACAGCTATTAACCCCCGCCCGGCGGGTTTGTTGTGTCGAAAACGAGGAAATCGCGAATATAGAAGAGTTTCTAATAGCTGGCGGGAAGCGCGCCTGCGGATGCGGGTCGACGAGCTTTGCGGAGACATCGGGCGCTCGCAAGGCTGGGGTCGTACTTGAATTTCTTTTTTACGCTGCAGCGGGGGTGGGGCTATGGTGGCGGCTTCCCCGATGGCCGAGCGAATCCATTACGAATGCCAGCGCTGCACGAACTGCTGCCGCTGGCCGGGGTTTGTGGTGGTGAGCGAGCGGGAGATCGGGGCGATCGCGCGGCAGGTGGGGATGGACGAGCTTACGTTCATCCAGGAGCGGACGCGGCTGCGGCCTGCGCGGGATGGGCTGGCGCTGATCGATAAGCCAAATGGCGAGTGCTTCTTTTTGGAGGGGCGCGATTGTGCGCTGCAGGAGGTGAAGCCGGCGCAATGCCGGGCGTTTCCCAACCAGTGGAATTTTCCCGGCTGGCGGGAGAAGTGCGAGGCGGTGCCGCGGCTGGTGGCCGACGGTGTCTTATAGGAGAAACGCACGTGGAGAAGATCGTCATTTCTTCGTCGGAGCTCGCGGCAGTGCCGGAACGCGCGGCGCCTGCGTCCGGGCTGCCGAAGCCGCCGGCGCCGCCGCCGATCGCGCTGCACACGCGGCTGCTGCTGACTTTGCTGATTCCGTTTTTGCCAGTCCTCTGCCTGGCGGGAATCGGGATTCATTTGGTGACGCGGCACAAGGAGCTGAGGGTGCGGCACGCTTGGGCGCGGTTTCTTTCGATCCTGCTGATCGCGAGCGGGCTATTTTCGTCGGTGGCGGGGGTGATCGGGCTGGCGCTGCTGCGGACGCCGACCGTGCCGCAATCGGCGATTGCGCCGCCGGAGCGGTTCGATTTTCCGGAGATCCGGCAGCCGCGGGTGAATCCGGCGACGCCGCTGGCGGCGCGGGAGATCGCGCGGATGCTGCGGCCGGCGATCTTCATCGTGGCGAAGGAAAACAAGCGGTGGCCGGCGAGCCGGGAGTGGATCACGCGCTCGGGCTTTGGCACCGGGGCGCTGATTTTCGCGGACGCGGAGTCGGGCCTGCTGATCACGTGCCGGCACGTGATCGACGGGGAGCGCTGGGACCGCGCGAAGCCGTACGAAGGGAGCGTGCTGCTGGGGCGGGAGACGGGGAGCTTTGCGCGGGCGCGGATCGCGGCGCGCCACAAAGAGCTCGATTTGTTGCTGCTGGAGCTTCCGCGCGGCGAGGGCGAGAGCCTTTTCATCCAGAAGGTGCTGCCGCTGGACGACCTCGCGGTGGGCGAGCGGGTGACGGCATTTGGGCATCCCGAGGGTCTCTTTTTCTCGCTGTCCGATGGGATCGTTTCGCGGGTGGATGAGAGCGGGCTGATCCAGATCACCGCGCCGGTGGGGCCGGGGGCGAGCGGCGGGCCGGTGTACGATTCGTATGGAGTGCTGGTGGGGATCATAACCTCGATGCTGAGCAAATCGGTGAATCCGCAGGCGGAGAACGTGAACTTCGCCACGCGCGCGGATGCCTTGCTCGTGCCGCAGGAGTGGAACTTTGTGGAGAATGGCGAAAAGCTGCTGGCGAAATTGATCGCCGCACAAGACGCTCCGCCTCCGCCGGCGCCGGCGGCCTCTGCGGAAGAGGCGCCGAAGTAGGCCGCGCCCTCAACTGATTTTCAAATGCCTTCCATCGACATCACCGTCTACGACTCGACCGAAAACAAACGCGTCCCGGTGGAGGTGCCGGACGACGCACCCGCCAACAAGCTGATCGCGATCCTGGTGGATAAGCTGACGCTGCCGCGGCATGGGCCGGACGGCGCGCCGCTTTCGTACAAGTTTCACCACAAGAACTCCGGGCGGCAAATCCAGGATAGCCAGACGCTGGCGCAGGCGGGGGTGCGGCCGGGGGATATCTTGCGGCTGCAGCCGGAGATTACGGCGGGTTAGGGCGTCATTGACTTCAACGCCTAAGCCTCATCGGCGCGGCAAAGATGGAGAATCTTCACATGCCGGTCTGCGCCATCGTTCCAATAGTGGATGGCGAATCCGCGATGGATATGAACGTCGAGATCGCGGCCGGTGGCGTCGGGCTGTATGAAGTCAGAAAAGCGGCCCGGATGCTCACCGATTTCGCGGAACCGACGCCACAGCGCCTCCTGTTCGCGACGCGGGAGCTTTCTCGCAAGCTCCAGAACCTCAACGTCAATGAGCAGCCGCAAGCTCACAGATCCCGGGGCGCTTCGGGCGAAAGTCCCAATTCGCGTCCAAACTCCTCGTGCGTCACCCAATTCTCCGGGCGCTGATCATCGATTTTCCCCGCCATCCGTTTCGGAAAATCCGGCTCGTCTCTGCGGAGGCGGAGGGAGACGATGAGCGCGTGGAGCCTGCGCAGGCTGGCAGAGTCCCAAGTGGAAATCTCCTCCTCGATGGCGTCGAAGCTCATGCCCGAAGCCTACGCTGCTGATCGCCAGCGCTCAAGCCCAGCATTTTGAGCAGGCTGTGCGCTCGCGCACTTTGGGATTGCACGACGCAGCAGGGCTGGGTATATGGCGAAGGTGATCTCTCCGCATTGGTGGCACCACTAGGACGGGCCTGAGACCGCTTTTCGCGGTCCGGTCGTCGCCGCTGTGCGTCGAATTTCGGCCCGATGATTCTCCGCGAATCGTCGGGCTTTCTCTTTCTCCGCCACTCTTCCGCATCATGAAGCAACAGTTCAAATACAACGCCGATGGGCTCATCCCCGCGATCGTGCAGGACGCCGGCACGCAGCGCGTGCTGATGATGGCGTGGATGAACGAGAGCGCGGTGAAGATGACGATCGACTCCGGGCTGATGCACTATTGGAGCCGCTCGCGGCAGAAATACTGGCTGAAGGGGGAGACGAGCGGGCACACGCAGAAGGTGGTGCGGTGGTTTGTGGATTGCGACGCGGATACGCTGCTCTTTGAAGTGGAGCAGCATGGCGGCGCCTGCCACACGGGCTATCAGAGCTGCTTTTTCCAGGAGCTGGATCGCGCGGGCGAGCCGGTGACGATCGTGGAGGAGCGGGTTTTCGATCCGGAGAAGACTTACCAGCCGGCATGAATACCTCGCTCCCGCTCACGCCCTGCCTGGAGGAATTCCGCCAGCTCGCCGGACAGGGCAATCTGATCCCGGTTTACACGGAGCTGATCGCGGACGCCGAGACGCCGGTTTCCGCGTTCGAGAAGATCGACGATGGGCAATATGCGTTTCTGCTGGAATCAGCGGAGACGGGCGGCGAGGGCGGGCGCTACTCGTTCGTGGGAACGCGGCCGCGCGCGATTTTTGAAAGCCGCGGACGGCAGGTCCGAATCGAAGAAGGCGGCGCGGTGCGCGAATTCGAGACGGCGCGCGATCCGCTGCACGAACTGGAGGAGCTGATGCGGGGGTACCGCGTCGCGATGCCGGCGCACAGCGGGGTGGCTCATCCGCGCTTTACCGGCGGGGCAGTGGGGTACCTGAGTTACGACATGGTGCGGTTTTTCGAGCCGATCGGCGGGGCGAAGAAGGATGAGCTCGGACTGCCGGAATCGCTGTTCTTGATCACCGAGACAGTGCTGATCTTCGATCACCGCACGCGCGGGCTGCGGATCGTCTCGAATGCACTGGTGGAGAAGGACGAGGCCGAGGCGGCGTATGCGCGGGCGACGGCGGAGATCCAGCGCATTGTGACCTGCCTGCAGCGGCCGTCGGCGCTGCCGCCGATCTTTGCGCGAGCGGGCGGCGAAGCGCCGGTGCCGCGCTGCAATACCACGCGCGCGGAGTACGAGCAGATGGTGCGCGACAGTCATGAATACATTCACGCGGGGGATATTTTCCAGATTGTGCCGTCGCAGCGCTTCGAGACGGATTACCCGGGCGACCCGCTGACGCTTTATCGCACGCTGCGGTTTGTGAATCCGTCGCCGTACATGTTCTGCCTGAAGTTCGGTGGGAAGTTTGCGCTGGTCGGCTCTTCGCCGGAGGTGCACGTGCGGGCGATCGACGGGCGCGTGGAGATTCGGCCAATCGCCGGGACGAAGCGGCGGGGCGCGACGGAAGAGGAGGACGATCGCAACGCGCAACTGCTGCTGGCCGATCCGAAGGAACGCGCGGAGCACTTGATGCTGGTGGATCTTGGGCGAAACGATGTCGGACGGGTGGCTAAGTATGGAACGGTGGAAGTCACGGACTTCATGACGATCGAGAAGTATTCGCACGTGATGCACATTGTCTCGAACGTCGCGGGGCAGTTGCGGGCGGATCGGAATGCTTACGATGTGATGCGGGCGAGCTTTCCGGCGGGGACGGTGAGCGGTTCGCCGAAAGTTCGGGCGATGCAGATCATTAACCAACTGGAGAAGAGCAAGCGGGGGGTGTATGCCGGGGCGGTGGGGTATTTTGGGTTCGATGGGAATTCGGATTCGTGCATCGCCTTGCGGACCGTCGTTCTGAAAGACGGTGTCGCCTATGTGCAAGCGGGTGCGGGGGTGGTCGCTGATTCCACGCCTGAGGGAGAATATCAGGAGTGCGTGAATAAAGCGATGGGCATGATGGCGGCGATCGGAAAGGCGAAGGTTATCTAACCTCAAAACGCTATGTTATTCGTTTTAGATAACTACGATTCGTTTACCTATAATCTCGTGCAGTATTTCGGCGAGTTGGGCGCGGAGATGCTGATCAAGCGAAACGATGAGATTACGGTGGAGGAAATCGCGGCTTTGCAGCCGGAGCGGATTTGCATTTCGCCGGGGCCTTGCACGCCGCATGAGGCGGGGATTTCGAATGACGTGATTCGGCGTTTTGGGCCGACGACGCCGCTGCTCGGGGTTTGCCTGGGGCACCAGTGCATCGGCGAGGTGTATGGGGGGGACGTGGTGCGCGCGGATCGGCTGATGCATGGGAAGACTTCGCCAATTCAGCATGATGGGACGGGGGTGTTTGCGGGGCTGCCGAATCCGTTTGAGGCGACGCGGTATCATTCGCTGATCGTGAAGCGATCGACGTTTCCGGCCGCGTTGGAGATCACGGCGGAGACGGCGGAGGCGGAGATCATGGGGCTGCGGCACCGAGAGTATCCGATCCACGGGGTGCAGTTTCACCCGGAGTCCATCCTGACGCTGGAGGGGAAGCGGTTGCTGAAGAATTTCCTGGCGATGTAGCTACTCGACTTGCACGCGAAAGAAGCCGGCGGGGGTGGTGGCGTCTACGGTGTAGCTAGTGAATGGCGCTACGCCGGTGATGTTGATGGCGAGCGGCGTCCAGACGCCGGCCTGTAAATCCGGGGAGTTGAGCAGGCGATACTTTTTGCCGACGATGGCGGGCCATTCGATGGTGAGGCGGCCGGTGATGGGAGAGCGGGTGATGGATTTGATGGCGAAGACGGATTCGGCGTCCTTGGGGGCAGTGCCAGCGAGGAATTCGTCGCGGTCACTCATGGCATCGTGATCGTTGTCCGTGCCGAGGCCTGCGGGGCCCAGGCCGTTGAAATGCGTGCTTTCCCAAGCGTCGGAGATGCCGTCGTTGTCGCTGTCGGTAGCTGGGTCCAGCTTGTAGGTGGCTCTCAACTGGAGGTCGCCGGTACCTAGGGTGACGTAGGTATTTGCGGCAAAGGAATTGGTGACGGTGGCGATGGCGCCGATCCAGCGATCGAAGACGTAGCCCGCGGGGGCGGCGTTGGCGGTGATGGGCACCATGGAGTATTCGCCGAAAATGCCGTCGCCCTTGCCATTGGTGACGGTGAGGAGGTGCTCGGTGGCGCCGCGGCGTGCGCTCTCGGCGGGGCCTTGGCTGTTGAGTGGTGAAAGAGTAAAGCCTGCGTCCGTGGTGAGGATGATGCGATCGATGATCACGCCGTCTTCGCGCATCCAAACATTCAAGGTATGCACGCCGGGAGTCGCCACATCGAAGCTGATGCGGACACCGTTATTGTTTGTGGTGACAAAGCGCCAATCCGTGGCGCCGGTTTCGACACGCGTGGATTTCACTACGCCATCGAGTCCAACGTGGATCGAGTTGTCGCTGCCGGGGAGCTGCGGCATGCGGATCAGCGCGTACCAAGTGCCAGTGGTACGGAAGTCTACTTTGAAGTCGAGCCGCGGCCCGTAGAGCTGGGTATCGGTGCTGGTGCCTGGATTCGGCAAGGCCTGCATAACCGTGCCAACTGCGCCCGCGGTGGTGGTGTTCTCCTCCCAAGCCCAGCCCGCCGCGAGGCCGGCGCCGGCTACCTTGCCGGTGAAGTGCTCGGCTTCCATGACCACGCGGTTGCCGCTCTCGATGAAGGCGTTGACGTTTGAGCCGGTGCCAATGCCCGGACCCGCCAGGATGGAGGTCCAGTAGGCCTCCATATTGGGGACGAAGCTGCCCTCACGATCGATCATCCACTCGCGCCAGAGGGCGAACGATTCGGCGTGAGTATCGCGGAAAGCGAGCAGGGAGCGCATCGCCTTTTCGGCGGCGGGATTGTTAGCTAGTGAAAGCGTGGGGCTGACGAGCGAGATGGCTTTGGCGGTGAGGCGGCCGTGAACGCAGGCGAGACGCAGGAAATCGAGGCGGTCGCGGGCGGCGGATTCGCTGGGCGCGAGCTGGGCATAGGCGGCGTCGAGGATTTGCAGCGCGCCGTCGAAGGCATCGTCGGAGTAGGTGGCGCCGTAGGCGGGCACGGTGGTCGCCCAACTGACGATATCTACATTTCCGCCGTCGCCTTGATTATAGACGAAGTTTTCCCAGAACGAGAAATAATCGCGCACGCGCGCGGCGGCGCTGCCGAAGCCGGTGCAATACTCATCCAGGATATTGTCGACGGTGAGGGAGGGGTTGGCGAGGAGGCGGCAGACTAGATAGTGATAGAGGCCAAAGCTGGCGTAGCTGGAACAGGAGCTATCGGAATCGAAGCCGCGCAAGTAGCCGCCGGCGAGCATCCGCTTGAGGTGATCGCCCAAGCGGCGCGTGGGCCAGAAAGGGCCGGCATGCCCGGAGAGCATCCAATTTGGGCGCAAATACATTTGGGTGCAGCCTTTGGCAATCCAGCCGAGCACGTCGCTTTCAGTCTCCGCCATCCTGTCGAGCAAGGCGGCGCTGGTGGCGCCTGGGATGTAGGCGAGCGCCACATTATCCGGCAGCATCATCTCGAGGGGCGGGCGCTTATAGACATCGTAGGCGTAGCCGTAAACCGTGGCGTTCGGGTTGATCAGCTTCACGCGATTCGCGATCTCGGTGTAGAAGCGCGCGATGCGGTCGCCTAGCAGCGCCTCGCTGGAGCTGAAGACGATGTCCGGCGCCTGCGAGGGCCGGTCGAGGGCGAGGCAGTTTGCGCAGACGCAGAAAGACCGGCTGTCGTTCGGGCAGATATTCAGGTTGCTGGGGGCGCCGGCGGCTTGCCAATCATCGACGCGGCGCTGCCAGACGGCGGCGCTGCTATCATGCAGCTTCACGCGATCGGCGGCGGGGTGCGGCTGCGTCCGGCCGGGGAGCAACTCGGCGAAGTACTCGGGATGCGAGGCGCCGTATTGCGTCCACCATGTGGTGAAAGAGTGGGCGAAGGCGGGGCTTTTGCGGGTGCCCATGCGCATGCGGCGAAGCCAGAGGATTTCCTCCAGCGCGAGGGTATTGCGGCGCGCACTGTCGGCCGGCACGACCGGGACGCCGAAACCGTAGGTGGTGGCGGTGGCGTTCAGATAGAGGCCAATGCGGGGGGTGCGATATTTGCGCTGCACCATGGCCGGGCCGGTGGTGAGATCGAGCAGCGGCACGGTGAGGCTGCTGCTCGTGGGCGCCACCACGCCGCTTTCGCCCGGCCAGATCCAGCGGACGCCGAGCACTTCATTGAGCAGATGGTAGACGCCGAACATCGTGCCGGGCTGGCAATCGGTGAGGTCGAACCACTCGTCCTGGCCGCCGTCGCGGCCGACGATGTAAAGGTGCAGGCCCACGGTGCGGATCACGTAGAATTCGGTATCGAGCCCGACGGTACTAATGCCGGCGGCGGTGGTGGCGGTGCTCGCCCCGATGTAGACGAAGCGCTTGCCGGGATAGCTTGCTTCTGTGCCCACGAGATCGATCGGCAGCACTACGCCGGTCATGCGCTGTACGTGCCCCTGCAGCTCCTGGGCGGCGAGGAGGACGTGGCCCAAGGGCGCGGGTTTGGTGAGGATCACCGCCTGCGGCTGGCCCGCCGCCACGAGCGGCACCTGCGCTTGGAGCACGCTGCTCCAGAGGGCGATCACGCCAAGCGCCAGGAGGCGCAGCACGTTGGCCGGGAGGATCTTGGGGGGCATGGGGCGGCCCTTCAGGGGAGCAGAAACCGGCCCAGCGGTCAAACGCGCACGCCCTCCGGCGAAAGTTGTTCACATCCGATCTTGAAATCCGGCCCGTACTTATTCACACTTTAACCACTTTTTCATGAAAGCCATCCTCCGTTTCCTTTTCGGCAAGCCGAAGCCCAAGGCCAAACCGCATAGCCCGATGTTTTGCATGTACCTCACGGAGTTTAATAACATGAAAAGCGGTCGGAAGGGGTAGACGGGCTGGGGGGTTCGAATGGGAAGAAGGGGAGGGGTGGGAGTAATGAGAGCGGTATACGTTTCTTGAGTGGGCGAGGCGAATGGTGGTCTACTGGCGATTCCCCTACCATGCGCCACGCCTTCCTTGCCTTCCTTGCCTTCCTTGCCTTCTCACAGCTCTCCATTGCCGCCGAGCCTGCGCTGACCATCCCGCTCTGGCCGGATGGCGTGCAGGGGCCGGTGAATGACAAGCCGCCGGAGCGCGTGCTGCCGGCGGTGCCGAATGCCAAACAGGTCGTCCGGCTCGAAGGGGTGACGGAGCCGTCGCTGCAGGTTTATCCCGCGCCAAAGGAGAAGAGCATCGGGGCGGCAGTGATCATCAGTCCGGGCGGGGGCTTTTCGAAATTGGCGCTAGATCTGGAAGGGAGTGAAGTGGCGGAGCATTTTAACACGCTCGGCATTAGCGGGTTCGTCCTGAAATACCGGACCTCGCCCACGGGATCGAAGGAGCCGCAGCTCGGGGCGGCGATGGACGCGCAGCGCGCGGTGAGCGTGGTGCGGAGCCGGGCGGCGGAGTTTGGACTGAAACCGGATCGGATCGGGCTGCTCGGTATTTCGGCCGGCGGGCAGGTGGCGGTGATCGCGACGAGCAATCATGCGAAGCGGCTCTATGAGGCAAAGGCTCCGGCGGACCAAATCTCGTGCCGCGCGGATTTTCTTGCGCTCGTCTATCCGTGGAAAATCCAGGACATCGCGGACCCGGCGAAACTGCGGCCGGATATCCGGATCGATGGCACGATGCCGCCGACCTTCATCGCGCACGCGGTGGACGACGCCGGGGCGAAGATCGAAGGGAGCATCCTGCTGATGCAGCAATTGCACGCGGCGAAGGTGCCGGTGGAGATGCATGCGTATGTGAAGGGCGGCCACGGATTCGGGCTGCGGCCGGCGGAGGTGCCTTGCCCGACCGATTGGCCGAAGCGCTTCGCGGAATGGCTCGGCGTAATGGGATTTCTCAAGATATAGCCATGCTTTCCGATCTCCATGCGTCGCTCATCAATGGCCGCTTTCTGTGCTGCGGAGACGCGGCCGCGCGCGAACTGATCGATCCCGCGACGGAGGAGCCGTTTCACGTGGTGCACGATGCACGCCCACGCGATGTCGATTTCGCCGCGATGGGCGCGGAGACCGCCTGGGAGAACGGATGGCGCGATCTCGCGCCGGGCCTGCGCGCGGATACGCTGCACCATCTCGCGGGCCTGATCGAGCAGCACGCGCCGGAACTGGCGGCGCTGGATTCGCGCTGCATGGGGAAGCCGCTCGCCGCGGCGCGCGCGGAGGTGCTCGGCGGGGCGAAGACGTTCCGCTACTACGCGGGCGCGGTGGGGATGCCGCAGGGGAGCGTGATCCCAGTGGCGCGCGGGGGGCTCGATTTCACGCTGCGCCAGCCGCTGGGCGTGGTCACGTGCATCGTGCCGTGGAATTTTCCCTTCGCGATCGCCTGCTGGAAGGTGGCGCCGGCGCTGGCGGCGGGCAATTGCGTGCTGCTGAAGCCCGCCACGCCGACGCCGCTCAGCGCTCTGGCGCTCGGACGGCTGGCCCTCGAAGCGGGCCTGCCGCCGGGCGTGCTGCAGGTCATCTGCGGCGAAGGGGGCAGCGTGGGCGAGGCGCTCATCACGCATCCGTTGGTGCGGAAGATTTCCTTCACGGGATCGACGGAGGTGGGGCGGCGGGTGATGCAAATGGCGGCTCCCGATTTCAAGCGCTTCTCGCTCGAGTTGGGGGGGAAATCGCCGAATATCGTTTTTGCCGACGCGGACTGGGAGAAGGCCGCCGCCGCGGCGCCGGGCGCGGTTTTCGATAACACCGGGCAGGATTGCTGCGCGCGCTCGCGGGTGTTTGTGGAGCGGCCGATTTACGAGGCGTTTTTGGAGCGGTTTGTGGAAGCGACACGAGCGCTGCGGGTCGGCGACCCGGGCGAGGCCGAGACGGAACTCGGGCCGCTCGTCTCGGCGTCGCAACGGGAAAGCGTGGAAGGATTCTTGCAGGAGGCACGGGATGGGGGGCGCAGAATCCTCTGCGGCGGTGACCGACCGGAGCGCCGCGGGTTCTATCTCAATCCGGCGATTATCGATGGAGTGGAGACCACGGACCGGTGCTGGCGTGAGGAGATTTTCGGGCCGGTGGCGTGTGTGCGGCCGTTCGACTCGGAAGAGCAGATGCTGGCGGAGGTGAACGAGTCGCCGTACGGGCTGAGTGGGTCGATTTGGACGCGGGATCTCACCCGCGCATTGCGCGTGGCGCGCCGGGTGGAATCGGGCGTGCTAAGCATCAATACGAATTCCAGCGTGCATATCGAGGCGCCGTTCGGCGGGTACAAGCAGAGCGGGATCGGAAGGGATTTGGGGCAGGCGGCGATGGAGGGATTTAGCGAGCTGAAGAATATTTACGTGGGGGAGTAGGAAGCGCGCCTTAGGACCGCCACCTTTTGTAACGGCCCGTTGGGCCTTCGATATTCCGTCCACACGCCTACCTGGGCCTCGCCGCTTGCAGCGGCTCAACCCAGGCTATCACCTTTCGGGCTTTCAGCCCTGTTCAGCCCTGGCGCTAATCGCCGCAGCCTTTGACCGGGACCCGAAATCCTTTACATTGTGTTCCCTGCATGTCCCGCGCGCACACCCCTGATCCCTTTGATTTTGCGGAGATCGCGCGAGGTTTTTTCGAGGAGTGCCGGCGGGTCGCGGAGTGGTGCCGCCGCGAGCCGCTCGCGGCGCTGCTGACGGCGGTGCTGTTTGCGGGGCTGATCTACTTCTTCGGCTTTTACCGGGTTTTTCAAAATGGCGCGGAGTCGACGGCCGTCTGGGCTTGGAAGGCCTGGAATGCGGAGAACGATTTGGAGCACGGCTGGCTGATCCTGCCGGCGGCGCTGTTTATCGTGTGGTGGCACCGGCAGGAGCTGGCGGCGGCGCCGAAACGGACGTCGCTGGCGGGGCTGGCGATCGCTTTTGGAGGGGCGCTGATGTTTGTGCTGGCGGTGCGGACGCTGCAGGGACGGCTGGCGATTCTGGCGCTGCCGCTGGTGGCGTACGGCGCGGTGTATTTCCTCTGGGGGCGCGAGACGGCGAAGGTGATCCTGTTTCCATGCGCCTTTTTGCTCTTCATGGTGCCGCTGGGGTTTTTGGTGTCGCGCACGGTGGGACTGCAGACGCTGGCGGCGGTGGTGGCGGAGAAGCTTTCGGGGCTGATCGGAATCAAGGTGCAGGCGGATGGCGTGGCGCTGCGGGCGCTGGATGGGAGCTTCAATTTCGAGGTGAGCGGCGGCTGTTCGGGCATCCGCTCGCTGACGGCGATGACGATGCTGGCGGCGCTGTACGTGCATTTCACGCAGCGTGAAATGTGGAAGAAAGTGACGATCTTCGGCGGCTCGCTCTTCTTCGCGCTGCTGGGGAACATGATGCGCGTCTTCAGCGTGGTGGTCTTTGCGAAGTACATCAATCCGCACCTCGCGGCGGGGCTTTACCACGACTACTCTGGGTTCATCTTCTTCCCGATCGCGGTGGGCGCGATGATCGGGTTTTCCAATTTGCTCAATCGCGATTGGCAATCAATGCTCTCGTCCGCGCTCGCGCCCGAAACGGCGCGGGCGCCGGCGCAGTCCGCGGCGACGACCGAGGCCAAGCCGAACGTGAGTGCGGCGCCCAAACCCGGCGGGCCGATTTCGTATGACTACTAAGCTCGCCATTCTGCTCGCGGTGCTGCTCGGCGGGATGAGCTGCGTTTTTTTGCTGCCGCGACAGCTTGGCTACCAGCCCGTGGGGGTGAAGATGGAGCTGCCGAAATTCCTCGGCGGCTGGTGGGGCGATGACGCCGAGGTTACGGAAAAGGAGAAGCAGGTGTTGGTGGATTCGGATTTCGCCCGGAAAAACTACGTGAACGGACGCGGCGATCGCGTGCTCGTGTCGATCGTGCTTTCCGGGCAGGATATGATGACGGGCATTCATCGCCCGGAGCGCTGCCTGCAGGCGCAGGGGTGGACGACGGGCGCCTCGGCCAAGCGGACCCTGGCGATTCCCGGCCGCGCGCCGCTGGCGGTAACGCGCCTGCGAAATACCCGCAAGCTGTTCCAGGACGACAAGGTCTACGACGTGGAGAACCTCGCCTATTACTGGTTCATCGGCTATCAAAGCCAGGTGGCCACGCACGAGCGCCGGGTCTTTGTCGACTCGCTCGACCGCATCGTGCGCGGGTATAACCAGCGCTGGGCGATGGTGCTCATCGCCTCGGAGCCGAAGCTCTTCCGCCCCGACGGGCAAGCCGAAAGGGAAACCGAGCGGCAACTGGAAGAAGTGGCGAAGCTGGTGGCGCCGAAGATTACGCAGGAGAGCGTGGGGAGCTGACAGTACTCACACCGTCTGCCCGCGCGCTTTCGCACTTCCGCGGCCATGACCGCGGTCGGTCGGCTCATCGCTCTGAGGACCTGGCGAGGGAGACACGCGCTTTTGCCCGCAGCATTTCAAGCATTCGCCCTACATCACCGTAGTCCTCCAATTCTGAGTCCTCGGCCTCAGACAACGCGCCTTCGCGGGCCTTTTCGTAGAGGGCGGCAATACGCACGCGGTCGGCTGGATCGAAATCCAAGCCGAGCAGCCATTGCGCAGCTTCCTGCGGGAGATCGCCTCGTTCCGGTCGCAAGACGCGCCTGAGAATGACTCCTTCCTGGCTGGCGATGGCTGTGACATCGGGCCGAAGATCGCAGCAATTCTCCCACCTGCCAAGTCTGCGCTCGCTGGACGCGGAGACGCCTTAAGCCGAAGGCGCGTCGGCGGCCGGATCGGGCACCGGCCAGGCGGCGTCGATTTTTGCCTGGGCGGCCTCGCCGAGCTTGGCGGCTTCGTGCTTGGCCGCTTCGCTGAGGCGGACGGCCTCGTGTTTGGCGGCCTCGCTGAGGCGCGCCGCTTCGTGCCTAGCAACTCCGCCGAGACGGACGGCTTCGTCCTTGGCGGCGCCACCGAGGCGCGCGGCTTCATGGGTGAATTTTGCGAAGGTGGTCACTTCCACCGGGACGATCGCTTCCTCGGCCGGCACGGTGGCGGCGGCGGGTTCGTAGGCGTGCGCGGGCACGGGGCGGAGATCCCAGATGAAGCCGGTCCACGAGAGGGCCTTGAGGACGTAGAAGGTGACGTCGATTTCCCACCAGTAGAAGCCTTGCCGCACGGTGGTCATGCAGTGGTGGTGGTTGTTGTGCCAGCCCTCGCCGAGGGTGATGAGCGCGAGGAGGAAGCTGTTCCGGCTATCGTCGCCCGTTTTGTAGCGACGGCTGCCGTAGACGTGGGCGAGCGAATTGATGAAGAGGGTGCCGTGGAGCAGGAAGGTGGTGCTCACGAAGAAGACCCAGACGACCATCTGCCAGCCCGAGGTGCCGAGGCCGGGCCAAATGGCATTGAGGGTGGCGCCGAGGCCGTAGAGGCCAGCCGCCATGAGGAGCGGCACGACCATATCGAAGCGGTTCAGGAAGACGAGCTCGGGGAACTTCGCGAGGTCTTTCACCCGGGCGTAGTCGGTGGGGAAATTGCGGGAGCTGGTCATCCAGCCGATGTGCGACCAGAGAAAGCCGTGCTGCACGGGGGAGTGCTTGTCTTCGTGCTCATCCGAGTGCTGATGATGGTGCCGGTGCGTGGCGGCCCACCAGAGCGCGCCGCGCTGCACGGCGGTATTGCCGAGGAGGGCGAGGAGGAATTGCCCGGCGCGTGAAGTTTTGTAGGTGCGGTGGGAAAAGTAGCGGTGGTAAATGCCGGTGACGGCAAACATCCGCACGACGTAGGCGATCACGGCGGCCCAGACGGCCGTCCAGCTCCAGCCGACGAAAAAGAGGCCGACGCAGCCGAGGTGGATGAAGACGAACGACATCGCCCGCCGCCAGTCCACCACATCAGGCTTCTCGAGCTCGGCCTGCGGGCCTTTGGGAAAATAGTCGGAATCGAACCAGCGCCAGGCACCCTCGAAGCGGGTCCAGAACGGTTTGTGGGATTTGGGTTGGTCGAGGTTTGCGGGCATGCTCATGAGAGAATCGTGGACGAACGTGCCGAGGCGATTTGAGTCGCACCGGCGGAGGAAAAGTAGGGTTTAGGCGAAATAAAGCAGTCGCCCTTTCCTCGAGATTATTCTCATGGAACGCGCGTGCGGCGGTACTAAATCGTTTATCTTCAGCAAAAAGCGAGGGAAATCTCGCAAGGTCGGACGAAGGCTGGGGTCAACGCCCCAGTTTCTCCCGAGCCCGACGCGGCCTGCGGTGAGTCGGCGTTCACCGTTCGCGCCACGCCCGCTCCCGCGATTCCAATTCCTCCTCCGCCTCCACCTCCAGCCGCGGGCGGAGGAATTCGATGATCTGCGCCACGCATTCCTCTCGCGTGTGCAGGTCCGTGTGCACCGTCACCTCCGGGTCGGCCGGAGCCTCATAGGGGGCGCTGATGCCGGTGAACTCCTTGATCTCGCCGGCGCGCGCCCGCTTGTAGAGGCCTTTGGCGTCGCGCTGCTCGCACACGGCAAGGGGGGCATTGACGAAGACCTCAAAGAATTCTCCGCCGGCCTCGAGGGCGATCTCGCGGGCGCGGCGGCGATCGGCGCGGTAGGGAGAGATGAAAGCGGTGACCACCACCACGCCGGCATCGCTCAGAAGCTTGGCCACTTCGGCGACGCGGCGGATGTTTTCCTCCCGGTCCTCGGGGGAGAAGCCGAGATTGGCGTTGAGGCCGTGCCGCACGTTATCGCCATCGAGCACGTAGACGTGCAGGCCCATGTGGAAAAGCTCGCGCTCCAAGGCGCGCGAGAGGGTGGATTTCCCGGAGCCGCTCAGGCCGGTGAGCCAGAGCACCGCGCCCTTGTGGCGGTTCCGCAGCGCGCGGTGGCGAGCCGTGACGTTTCCCTCGGACCAGAAGATGTTCTGGCTCTTCACCTGGGTGCGGTCGGTATAGTGTCCGCCGTAGATGATGCCCGCGGCGAAAGGCGCCCCCTGCTCGACGAGCGCGAAACGGCCCAGCGCGGGGTTGCGGTCGAAATTGTCCATCACCAGCGCGCCGCGGGTTTGGATGGTCACCTCGGCGATTTCCCGCGGTGCGATCCGCGTGGGTGCTTCGCGTGGCTCCAGCGAGGCAAGATCGAGCACGCGCTCGATCATCACGAGGTCGGCCTCGAGTTCCTGAATGCCGATTCGCACGCAGAAGCGATCGCCGAGCGCGAGGGTGCGGCCGGCGGTCATGAGGATGCGGCCCTTGAAGCGGTTTGACTCAATCGGGGCGTCCGCCTCGTGAGAGGCCACCTGGCCGCGCTCGAGGGAGAGACGGTCCTTAAGCGTGAGGCGGATGCGCTCGCCCGCGACGGCCGCGGCGGCAGCGGAGTCGATGTACGCAACGACGCTCGTCTTGTGCTGGGGCGAAAAGACCAAGGTGTCGCCGACCTTTACCGTGCCGGACTCGATTTGGCCCACGATCGCCTGGCCGCCCGCCGTGCGGGAAATCTCCTCGATGGGGAGGCGCAAGGGAAGCTCTGCTGCCGGGCGACGGGGCACGAGCGCGGCAATGACTTCGGCCAGGCTCGGCGCCGTGGCGCCGGTCGCGGGCAGGCAAGCGTGCAGCGTGAGTCCGTGCTGGGAGAGCGCCGATTTCGCCTCGGAGAGGGCCTGCGGCGCATGCGCCTCCTTCACCACGGCCACGATCTGGCTGATTGGCACCAAGGGAAGCATGCAACCATGGCGCGCGGCATCGTTGACCGAGAGGACAATCACGGCGGCATCGAACTGCTCCCGGCCCGTGACGACCGCGCTGACCAACTCACCGATACTGGCGAACGCTGAAACCCGTACGGGTTGCTTTCGCGCGAGCGGTTCGCCGCTGATTTCCGCCCCGCCGACGACGGCGAGCGCCAATTCCCTCTGCGCGGAACCAGCCTCAGCGGAATTCGGGGTGCTGGTCGCGCTCAAGGGCAGAGGAGTCGTGAAAGGTCGGCGTCAGGTGAAACATTCTTCCGGGCGATGACAAGGTAATCATGGGTGTGGGCTTTCGGCTGTGTCTTGCGGGGAGGAAGCCGATGGTGGTACGCTCCGTTATTGCCATGCCCCCGAAGCCGCACCTCGCCGAAAGCCCAATCCCGTTGCTCGAACATGCTCGAATTCGGTCGGTCCGTGCATTCCCTGATGCCGGCGTGAAGATGGGCGAGGCTGGCACGATTGTGCACGTTTACGAGGAGGGCGGATATGAAGTGGAGTTTCTTGCTGGACGGGCGCGACCGGCGGTCGTGACGGTTGAGTCGGACGACGTGGAAGCGATCGTCGGAGATGAGTGATCTTCCTCTCTCGGTCTGGATCATCACAGGCGCCAACCCGCCCCGGCTGGTCACTGCTCATCCGAACCGGTAGCCTACCCCACCTCCGCCACCACCACCGCTTCCTCCGGCGCATCTTGCGGCACGCGGACGACGAGCAGGCAGGCGGCGCCGGCGAGGACGATCCAGGCGCTCCAGGAGAAGGCGGTGACGTAGCCTTGGTTTACCGCGGCCAGGAGATCGCCGGAGCGAACGCTTTCGGAGAAGCCGAGGGGAAGCGGAAGGACGGCGAGCGCCGGGCCGAGGAAACGCCCGAGGCTTCCGGCGCCCGCCATGAGTCCGAGGACGCGGCCTTGCGCGCGGCCGTGGACATGGCGTGAGGACATGCCAGTGAGGGTGGGGACGAGCAGGCCGTTGCCAAGCGCGAGGAGCGCGCAGACGGCTAGGAATTGCCCGACGGTGTGCGTGCGCGGGAGGAGCCAAAGGCTCGCGGCAAGCAGGATCGCGCCGGTCAGCGCGAGCTCTTTTTCGATATTGCGCCGCAAGAGCCGCCGCAGCAGCCCGCCTTGGACGAGGACGGCGAGGAAGCCGACGTAGGTGAAGGCGTAGCTTACCTCCCGCACATTCCAGCCGAAGTGGTCGCCGCAAAAGAGGGCGAAGAGGACGTGGATAAAAGCGAAGCCGGTGGTGGAAAGCAGCGTCGCGGCAAGGAGCAGGGTGATGAAGGAGGCGCGGCCGCCGCTGAACACTTCGCCAAGCGGAGCGGGCTCGGCGGGGTGCAGCCGGCGCTCCTTCGTGAGGGTCTCCGGGAGCACCCAGATAACCAGGACTACGTTCAGAAGCGATAGGGCGCCGGCGAAGTAGAACGGCAGCTTGTGCGAGTAGAGGCCGAGCAGGCCGCCGAGCGCCGGGCCCATGATGAAACCGAGCCCGAAGGTGGCGCCGATGAGGCCCATCGCGCGAGTGCGCTGCTCGGGCGGGGTCACGTCGGCGATGCACGCCTGCGCGGTGGCGATATTGCCGCCGGAGATGCCGTCGATGACGCGGCCGAGAAAGAGCATCCAGACGGTGTGCGCGGCGCCGAGCACGAAGAAGCCGATCGCGGTGCCGACGATGCTGACGATCAACACCGGCTTGCGGCCCACGCGGTCCGAGATTTTCCCGATAATGGGCGCGGCGAAAAGCTGCATCAGCGAGAAGATGCCGACGAGCCAGCCGAGCTGCGTCGGGTTCATCTGGAACTCCGATTTCGCGTACACGGGCAGTACCGGGATCACGATGCCGAAGCCGATCATCGTGATGAAAACCGTCAGGAGAATGATTGGGAGGGGCGAACGGGCCTTGCCAGGCACAGGAGCAATCGTGGAAGTGGACGGCATTGGGGGAAACTCAAGTGTAGAGGCTGCTCTGTCCAGCCGATCAGCCCCGAAGGGGCCGCGCATGGGCGAATCCCCCGCCCCACCGCCGTCGTGCCCGCTCCGAAAGATGGAGGCGGCACGTCCACTCCCGCCGACGCGGGGAGTGAACAGAGCTCTACACGCAGGGCGATTGCGCCGGGCGTGCACTCTGCGAAGGCTCCTCATCCGAATCCGTTTCGAGGCTTTATGCGTGCCCCTTTTCTTATATCCCTGGCGATCTTCCTGGCCTCCTTGCCCGCGAGCGCGGTCGTGGGCCTGAAGAAGGAGCAGCTCGGCAAAGTCTATGGGGCGGTGCAGGAGGAGGGGAAAAGCGTGTACGGGGACCAGTTTGGCGAGTTGATGTTTCTCACGCGGTCGGCGTCCGATGGGAATACGATCATCGTGGCCGCCACGATGATGGATGGCCGCTGCCACGCGGTTTCGTATTTGAAGAACGACGCCGCGGGAAAACCGGTGCCGCTCACGGATGAGGAGGTTCGGAACCAGATGGTAGCGTCCTCGAAGAGCGTTGGAGGCGTCTGGAAGCAGGTGAGCCCAAAGGAGTGGCGCCTCGATCCGGGTCCCGAAGTGCCCGGCGGCTTGAAGGCGCAATGGACCAAGCCGGAGCTCTTCCAAGTCTTCACCCGGCAGATGCTGGAGAAGCTGCCGGCGAAGCGCTGAGCGGGGCCCAGGGGGACGTCGCCTTCCCCAAGTGGGCGTACGCGCGACTTCGTTCTGCGTTATGGAAGAGGACTGGCTTGCGTTTCCCGCGCTGTTTCGATTGGAGGAAGGAATGAGAACTTTGCCGCTCTTCAGGGGAAAACGCCTCTGCCCAGCACGGCAAAAAAATACCCCGGGCACGTACGACGAATCGCAGGGGTGACACCGGGGCTTACGTGGACCAGTAATTCCCAAATTCGCCGTTCGGACAAGGACATCCTTTCTCCTACTCCGCCGAGCAGCTGGCGGCGCTGGAGATCGCAATTTCGGCGCGGCGGCGCTCTATGCGTCCGGCCCCGGCATCGTCCGAAACCGGCGGTAGAGCGCGACGATCCAGAACGCCACGCCGATGAGAAAAATGCCCGCGACCGCGGCAATGCCGCCATTCGAGACATGCGGAGGCTGCACGCGATTGGCCTGAACCAGCAAAAAGTGCATGCCACCCACGAAGACGATCTCCAGGCAGGCGAGCCACCAGGCGTGCGTGGCCACGGCGGCATTCGTGGCGCTCCGGCGCTCGGGTTCGAGCCAATAGTCGCGGTTGGGCAGATTGACGAATCTGGCCGGCAGAAATCGCAGCAGCGAACAAATGGCCACGACGAAGAGCGGGAACACGAGACCGAAGGCCGCTGCCCCGGCGAGCAGCGCTGGGCGCGACATCCAGCCATCCGGATTACCCGCGCCGTTGAAATGCGTGGCGACACGCTCCGGCAGCAGGCCCAAGGAAAAAACGAGCGCCATGAGAAAGGCGGCGTAGAGCGCGGCGAAAAGGAGGGCCGGCACGCGGGCCGAGCCGAAGGTGGACGCATTCATGGGCGGGAGGGTTTCGGGAGCTTCGCCTCCTATTTGCTCACTTGCACGCGCGGAAAACGACTCGGGCCATCCGGATCGGGCTTTCCGAGACAACGAGACAACGCTTACCGCAGGCGTCGAACGATGCGGTCCGGGTCCTGCCGATTGTCCATGACCGCTGAGATAACTACGCCGCGAGGCTCAACCACGTAGAAAATGCCGTACGGGTAACCTAGCACGAGTAATCGGCGGTAGTTCCCATGAACAATCGGCCCGCTCTCCGGAAAGTTCCGGAGCTGTCCGAAAGCCGCATCCAAGTGGCGCAGGAAGAGTGTTCCCCGACCTTCCTGATAGGCCTCGTGGAATTCGTAGGCGTCTTGGATGTCGATGTCCGCCGAAAGCAGAAACACCAATTCGCTCATGCGGCGTCCGTCCCGCTGCTGAGAATCCGCGCTTTGATCGCCTCCCAAGTGGTCACTTGGCTCGGATCCTTGCGATAGGCTTCCATGCGCCGGTCGAGCTCCGCGATCTGTTCCCGGGTGACTGGCACCACCTCTGGATGCGCGGCGAGGTCGTCCCACAGCTCCGAAACGAGCTCCAGTTTCTCGGCAGGCGAGAGCTGCTGGAGTTCGGGGTGCTGTTGAAGGATCATGACCTGAGCGTAGCGGAAGAGCGGCCCCGTTCAAGGCGGGAGTCAGCGGCCATGACTGAGCGCACCGCTTCATCCGTTGGCTCTGACACTTCCCGAAGGTACTTGGCTTTCCTCACAATGCAGACGTACGCGCATATCGGCTCGAATGCCCTGCGGGAGGTCGTCGCACTGCTTCCCAGCTTTGGCGCTCCGTAGCTACTCGCCAGCGGCACGAACGCACACGAGAACGCACAATCGGCAGACGTTTCGCGGCAGGGCGTGGCATCGACTGGCACAGGAACCTTGGCAGGAATGCGACCGAAACCCTTTCCGGAGTGGCATTTGGGCCTGAATTGGCAACGAAATGGCGCTGGGTAGCCGATGCCGGAATTGGCTGCCTCGCTAGGACTCGAACCTAGACAAGCAGATTCAGAGTCTGCTGTGCTACCATTACACCACGAGGCAAATGAGGGGCGTGAACCGTACCCGCGGCGGGACATTTGTCCACTGTTTTGTGGCGGCTGGTGGCGGCTGGTGGCGACTTGGCGACTGGCGGCGGACGGGTTATGGGATCTTCCGCAGGAACTCCGCCATCAGCGCGGTGCGCACCTCGTCGTAGAACTCCGCGCCGCCGTGCTTGCTGCCGGGGAGGATCACCGTCTGGACGGGAACTTTGGCCTCTTGGCAAACGCGGGCGAGCTCGTGCGTTTGCTCCACGGGCATCTGCGGGTCGGCGTCGCCGTGGATGAGCAGCACCGGCGGATCGGCCGGGTCGACGTGCGCCACGGGGCTCGCCAGGCGCGCGAGCTCCGGCTTTTCGGGCGGCGGCCCGCCGAGGAGGAGCTGCAGCGCCGGGACGCGTACTTTGAGGCCGTGCTCGGTGCTCTGCGCGAGGATCGTTTGAAGATTTGAGGCGCCGAAAAGGCTGATCACTCCTTGCACGGAGCTCGACTGGCCGAGGTGCTCGCCGACCGTTCCCTCCAGCGCAGCGACGCCATTCGAGAGCCCCACCAGCGCGGCGAGATGTCCGCCGGCCGAGCTGCCGGCGATAGCGAGGTGGGCGGCGTCGTAGCCGTGCTCCGGTGCCTTCGCGCGGAGGTAGCGGATGGCCGCCTTGATGTCGTGCGCCTGCGCGGGGAACGGCGCTTCCGGCGAGAGCCGGTAATCCACGCTGGCGATCGCGAACCATTGCTCCACGAGCTTATCCAGCGGCATCTCGTCCTTCGATCCAGCGCGCCACGCGCCGCCGTGGACGTAAACGATCAGGCGCGGCGGGGTCGCCGCGGGCTTGGGCAGATAGAGGTCGAGCTTGAGCGAGCGCTCGCCGATGCGCGCATACTCGAGGTCGCGGAGCTGTCCCTCGCGCGCTGGCGCGGGCGCGATTTGCGCGGCGAGAAGCAATCGCCCTGCGCGTTGGTGCCGGGACAAGCCGGCACCGGCGTCCAGCTCCAGCACTGCCACGGCGTCCGGGCCAAGGGTCAGCGCCCTGCCCGAGAGCGCCGCATTTACGCAAACGTTGAGCGCCTCGCGCCATTTCTGGTTTTCTCCCAGGAGGGTGAGCGCCCGCGCGAAGTTCGCGCTCCACACCCCGCCGAAGCCGTGCGCGAGCGTTTCGTCCGCCGCCTGGCCGAGGCCGCGTACGAGCGCTTCGCGCAGCTCGCCGCGGAATTCATGACGCTCCGGCAGGACGGCAAACACCTCGAGCAATTCGCGCAGCAGGATGTTGTGATACACCGCGCAGGCATTGTGCGGATCGAACCAGCGGCCGCTTTTCATCTGGCCCGGCAGCACGCCCACGCGCGCCTTTTCCACCGCGGCGGCGAGGTATTTCGCATTGGCGGTGGCGCAGGCCGCCCGAGCCAGCAAGCCGGCGCTGAACGCGTTGTAGTTCCAGTTCGCCACCATCGGCTGCGCCAGCGCCCAATCCGCCGCGCGGCAGGCCGAGTCGCGATAGCGCGCATCGTCCGTGAGCTCCCACGCCTCGATGAGCGCCCGGCCGCAGAGCCCGTTATCGAACTGCAATCCGCCGTCGCCGCGATCGTCGGGAATCCAGCCATCCACCTCCATGTCTGGATGCGCCTCGAGCAGCCGTTTCATCATGAAGCCGACTTTCTCGCGCGGGTGCAGCGCGGGGCCGACCGGCATCGGAAAACCGCCGCCCGCGTGCTGCCGCGCCATCAGCCAATCCGCGCCGCCGCGCACGAGCCGGGTCCATTCTTCCGCGTGGTCCGGTACGAGCGCGATGGTCCGTGCCACGGCGGCCAGCGGAATCGCCGCCTCGCGCAGCCCGGCTTCCATGAGCTTCGGATCGCCGCGCGGATTCTTTTTCCAAGGAACCCCGCGGCTGCCGCGCTCGACCTCGGCGAGCCAGTACGCCCGCACCTTGCCCGCATCGAAAGCCGAACGATCGATGGGAGGATAATACACGGTCGCACGCTCCGGGTTGCCCGCCCAAGGTCCCATCGCCTCGATCACCTGCGCCACCGCCGCGCGCACCGCCGCGGCATCCTTCGCGAGCAAGGCCGCCTTGCCCGCCGCGAGAAACGGCTTCGCCCGCTCCGCAATCTCCGGCGGCAGCTTTTTTCCGGGCGCGACCTCCTCGTCGGCCAAACTCGGCAACGCGAGGGCAGCGGCGGAGATCAGCAACGCGAGAGTTCTCATGCGCACCAAGACTGCCCGAATGCGCCCGCCGCTCCACGCAAAACTCGCGTGCGACAAAAGCTACTCTCCCGCCGCGGCCGTCTCCGCCCCCACCTTTTCCCACTCCGCATTCAGCCGCACCAGCTCGCCCGCGATCGCGCTCAGCTCGCGATTCAGCTCCATCGCTTTCCCGCCCGCCTCGTAGCAGGCCGGGTCTTCCAGCTCCGTCGCCACAGTTTTCTGGCGGGTCTCCCAAGCCACGATTTCCATCTCCAGCGACTCGATTCGCTTCTCGCGCTCGCGCTTCACCCGCACCCGCTCATTCCGCGCGGCGGCCTCCGCGCGCTTCTGCTCCTTTTGCTCGCGCATGCCGGGGCCGGAACGCGCCGCCGCCGCCACCGGCGCGGCGGTGGGGCGGAAATCGGCGAGCTTCTCGCCGGCCGTCAGGGCGCCGCGCTCGGATTCCGCGCGCGATTTCGTGAGGTAGTAGTCGTAGTCGCCCGCGTACGGCGTGAGCTTGCCCGCGGAAATGTGCAGCACCGCGCGCGCGATCGCCTTGATGAAATGCACATCGTGCGAGATGAAAATGAGCGTCCCCTCATACTGCGCCAGCGCGCCGATCAGCGCGTCGATGCTGCCGATATCCAGGTGCGTGGTCGGCTCGTCCATCAACAGCAGGTTTGGCGGATCGAGCAGCAGCTTCACCAGCGCCAGGCGCGATTTTTCGCCCCCGCTCAGCACCGCCACCGGCTTGAACACATCGTCGCCGCGAAAAAGAAACGAGCCCAGGATCGAGCGCGCGGTCACCTCGGCGATTTGCTGCGGCGTATCGAGCACCGCCTCCAGCACCGTCTGCCTGCCGTTCAGCATCTCCACGCGATGCTGCGCGAAATAGCCCACTTTCACGTTGTGGCCCACCTCGCGCGTGCCGGCCTGCGGCTCGTTCAGGCCCGCGAGCAGCTTCAGCAGCGTCGATTTCCCCGCGCCGTTCGGCCCCACCAGCACGGTGCGCTGGCCGCGCTCCGCCTCGAAATTCATCCCGCGATAGACCGTGAGATCGCCATAGGCAAAGTCGACCTCCTTCAGCGTGATCACCCGCTGTCCCGAGCGCCCCGGCTGCGGAAAGCGGAACTTGCTCACCGTCTTTTCATCGGCCTGCGGCGCCTCGATCTTCTCCATGCGATCGATCTGCTTCAGCTTGCTCTGCGCCTGCGAGGCCTTGCTGGCCTTCGCGCGGAAGCGGTCCGCAAACTCCTGCAGGCTCGCGATTTCCTTCTGCTGGTTCTTGTACGCCGAAAGGTGCTGCTCCTCCCGCGACGCTTTCTCCCGCAGGTAATCGTCCCAATTCCCGCGATACCGCACCAGCCGCCGCCGCGCGATTTCCACGATCGAATCGACGAGCTGATTCAAAAATTCGCGGTCGTGCGAAATCACCAGGATCGCTCCGCGGTAAGTGCGCAGATGCTCCTGGAACCAGACGAGCGATTCGAGATCGAGATGGTTCGTCGGCTCGTCGAGCAGCAGCAAATCCGGCTCCGCCACCAGCAGGCGCGCCAGGTGCGCGCGCATGATCCAGCCGCCGCTCAGCGTGCGCGCCGGCCGCTCGAAATCCGCCTCGCGAAAGGCGAGCCCTTTCAGGATGCGCTTCGCCTGCGCCTCGTGCTGGTAGCCGTTCCCCTCCGCGTACACCCCGAGCGCGTCGTGGTACGCCTCTTCCTCCTCCGGCGTAGTCTCGCCAGTGTGCGCCTCGTGCCGGTGGATGATCTCCCGCGCCCGCGCCAGCTCCGGCGTCACCGCGCTCGCCAGCGAGAGCACCGTCTCCTCGCCCACCGCCGCTGTCTCCTGGCGCAGGTACCCGATCGTCGCGCCGCGCTCGATCGCCACGCGCCCCTCGTCGGGCGTCGCGTCCTTCAGGATCAGCGAGAAGAGCGTCGATTTCCCCGCCCCATTCGGCCCCACCAGCCCGATCCGCTCCCCGCGGTTCACCTGCAGCGACGCCTCTTCAAAAAGAGTGCGGCCGCCAAACGACTTCGAGACTTGGGCAACGGTGAGCATGTATGCGTGCGAGCTGAATATTCCGGCAGAAGGGTAAAGGGATCACCGATGCCACGAGACGGCGCAGCCGCAAGCAGAAGTGGCGCGCCGTGCCCGCCGTCACCAACGATTTCGCGGGCCGCGACCCGCCCGTTGTTCACGAATGTGGCCGCACTGGACATCCGGCGCACATGCTTCAATCTTCCCGGCTCCATTTTATCCACTTCCCATGGCTACCGCAGAAAAACACGCTTTCCAGGCCGAGATCGGGCAATTGCTCGAGATCGTCACCCACTCGCTCTACACGGACAAGGAAATCTTCGTCCGCGAGCTGATCTCCAATGCCGCGGACGCCTCGGAGAAGCTGAAGTTTCTCCAGACTTCGGGCGCCGAGATCCAGCAGCCGGAGCTGCCGCTGAATGATCCAGGTGAGCACCGACGACCAGGCGAAGACGATCACCTTCACCGATCACGGCATCGGCATGACGCACGAGGAGCTGATCGAGAATCTCGGCACCATCGCGCACTCCGGCTCGCAGGCTTTTCTCGAGCAGGTCAAGGCGAACCAGGGCGACGCGAATCTCATCGGCCAGTTTGGCGTCGGCTTCTACTCGGCGTTCATGGTGGCGGATAAGGTGACCGTCTACACGCGCTCCTCCCAGCCTTCCGCCGAGCGGGCTGGATCTGGACCAGCGACGGCGCCGGCGGCTACGAGATCGAGCCCGCGCCGCGACCTGGAGCGCGGCACGCGCATCGTGCTGCACCTGAAGGAGAGCGAGAGCGAGTTCGCGCAGGCGTCGCGCGTCGAGCAGATCATCAAGCACTACTCGAATTTCGTGCCGTTCCCGATCGAGCTGAACGGCAAGGCGGTGAACACCGTCCAGGCGCTCTGGACGAAGAACAAGAGCGAGATCACCGACGAGGATTACGACGAGTTTTACAAGTACATCGCGCACGACACCGAGGCGCCGCTCTACCGGCTGCACTTCTCCGCCGATGCGCCGCTCTCCATCCGCGCGCTGCTCTTCGTGCCGGAGAAAAACTTCGAGCTTTTCACCCTCACGCGCGGCGAGCCGGAGGTGAATCTCTATTGCCGGAAAATTCTCATCCAGCCGAAGGCGAAGGCGCTCTTCCCCGAGTGGCTGCGCTTCCTGCGCGGCGTGGTCGATAGCGAGGATCTGCCGCTGAATATCTCGCGCGAGATCGATGCAGGACTCCGCGCTGATGCGGAAGCTGAACGAGGTGCTGACCAAGCGCGTGCTCAAGTGGCTCGATGAAGAGGCAAAAGCCGACCCCGAGAAGTACGCGAAGTTTTTCGCGCAGCACGGCCATTGCCTGAAGGAAGGCGTCGCCACCGATTGGACCCACCGCGACGCGCTCGCGAAGCTGCTGCGCTTCGAGTGCTCGCACACCGAGAGCGGCAAAGCCACTTCGCTGCCCGACTACGTGAGCCGCATGCCGGAGGCGCAGAAGGAAATCTATTACCTGCTCGCCGCGCAGCCGCGAAGCCGCCGAGGCCAGCCCGTACTACGAGGTCTTCCGCGAAAGAAGTGGGAGGTCCTCTTCCTCACCGATGCGCGCGACGAGTTCGTGATGGATCACCTGCGCGAACTTCGACGGCAAGCGCATCGTCGCCGCCGAGAAGGCCGAGCTGCAGCTCGACGAAGAAAAGGCGCACGCCCTCACCGACGACGAAGCCCGCCTGCTCGCGAATTTCATCAAGGAGACGCTCGGCGATCGCGTGAACGAAGTGCGCGTCTCCAAACGCCTCATCGGCAGCCCCGCGGTGGTGGTCGACAACGATTCGCACATGACCACCTGCATGCGCCGCGTCATGAAAATGATGCAGCAACGCGAAGGCGCCGCGCCCGGTCTCGAATCGAAGCCGGACCTCGAAATCAATCCCGATCATCCCGCGCTCATCGGCCTGGAGAAGAAGCGCCACGACGACGCGGCCCTCGCCGCGGAAGTGGCGGAGCAGGTTTTCGACAACGCGCTGGTGGCCGCCGGCTTGCTCGAAGATCCACGCGCCATGCTGGCCAGGATCAACAGCCTGCTCGAGCGGGTGCTCGGGGCTGTTAAGGCGTAGCCGCTTCTGCTCCCGTCCAGCGACCCTCGCAGCGCCGATTCAAAAGCAAACCCCCGACACACACACCTTTTATGAACCGACAACTCCTGTTTATCCCGCTCATCGTCACCGCCTTCACCCTCGCCGCTTGCGACAACAAGGCCGAGCAGCAACGCGAAAAATCCCTGGAAAAACAGGCCGACGCCAAGGAAAACGCCGCGGAAGCGGTCAAAGATGCGGGCGAAGCGAAAGCTCACGCCGATAGAGCCGTGGCCGAGCGCCAGGCCGAGCAGCTCAAGAAAGACGCCGACGCCACTCGCGACAAGAAATAGCTTCGCTGGAAGTGGGCAAGTCAGAGTGCGCCGCAATCCACCATATCGCGCACCGTCCCGCTGCCTGATTCTTTGATCAGGAAGCGGACGCGTCCATCGGGCAGGAGGCGCTCGAGAAGGGTAAAGCCGTTTGGAGCGAGCTCCTCCCGTCTCAAGCGGGTGAGCTTTTCGTTGTAGGCTTCAGGCGTGATATCGCCGGCGCGCCGCTGCCCGGCGACATGCTGCAAAATGACGCGGACAATCCGCGGCACATCCCGGCTGTGCAGCCGTTCGGTGAGAAGGTTCATTGAGGGGACGGCTAACATGGTCCACGTTTCACGAGTGTAAATCGGGGTTGGCACGGTTCGATCTCTACGGGTTTCTTGGAATAGATCAGGGCCGGAATGCGCGCCCTAAGCAGACGCAACCGCCGCTGAGCCTTCAGCCGATACTAGCTCACGAGGCGCCAGGAATCCCCCGGTGCGCCTCTTCCAAACTATCATGAGCACTACCGCACTTAGCATCCTCGACGACCTGATCGAAACCCTCAAAGACGGCCAGGAAGGCTTCCGCGTCGCCGCGCAAGACGTGCAATCTCCTGACCTGAAGGCTCTTTTCACGGAGTTTTCCGACCAACGGGCGCGTTTCGTCACTGAGCTGCGCGAGCTGGCGAAGGAGCATGGGGCGACCAAGCCCGAGGACAGCTCATCGGTGGCCGGCGCGCTGCACCGCGGGTGGATCAACCTGAAGGCGGCGATCACGAAAAAGGACGATCACGCCATCCTCGCGGAGTGCGAGCGAGGCGAAGACTCGGCGGTCGCCGAATTCAAAAAGGCGCTGGACGGGCACAACCTGCCGCCGAGTGCGCGGATCACGGTGGAAGCGCAGGCGAAGGCCGTGCGCGCCGCGCATGACCGCGTGAGGGACCTGCGGAACGCGACGGAGAAGAAGTAGCCGGTTGGTTGGCGCGAGCTGAACGAAGGCGGGGCGCCAAGCGCTCCGAGCTCACGCCCGCGGATGGGCCTCGTTATACGCCTCGCGCAGGCGCTCCGTGGTCACGTGCGTGTAAATCTGCGTGGTCGAAAGGCTGGCGTGCCCGAGGAGGGCTTGCACGCTGCGGAGATCGGCGCCGGCATCGAGCATGTGCGTGGCGAAGGAGTGCCGGAGCTTGTGCGGGCTGATCTCGACGGGGATGCTGGTGTGGCGCAAATACCGGCGCAAGAGATGCCAGACGGACGCGGCGCTGAGCCGCCGGCGCAGCCGCGAGAGAAAGAGCGGTCCGGTCTCGACGCGCGCGGCCTGGCGATACTTTTGCACCGCGAGCAGTGCGGGCGCGCCCACCGGAACCACCCGTTCCTTGCGCCCTTTCCCGAGGACGCGCACGCTTTCCGTGTACGGATCGATGTCGCGCACATCGAGCTTCACGAGCTCGGCGAGACGCAGCCCGCTGGAGTAGAAAAGCTCCATCACGGCGGCGTCGCGCAACGGCATCCAGACGGGCGCCTGGGCTTCCTTTTCAACGCGCAGCGGCGCGGTGAGCAGCTCGTCGATTTGCTTCGCAGTGAGCACCAGGGGGAGCTTCCGCTGCAGCTTCGGAAGCAGCACCGCCTTCAGCGGATTCTCCGCCAGCGCGTGCCGCTCGCAAAGGAAGCGGTAGAAGGTGCGCAACGCCGCGAAGTGCAGGCGGATGGTCGGGCGCGCGAGACCGTCTTTCCCGCACTGAAAAAGGTAGCGCCGAAAGTGATCGGGGGTGAGGGCGTGCCACGCGGGCTCCGGCGTGGCGAGGCGAAAGCGGGCGAGGGCGTGCCGGTAGTTGATGAGCGTGCGCGGCGAGCTGTTGCGCTCGACTTCGAGATACCGCAGGAAGGCGGTGACCAGCGGATCGGGCGGCGCAGGCGGCGGCGTTTCGGGCACGCCGGACATCTAGCGGGCCAGCGAAGGACGCGCGAGCGGGAATTGGCGGGGATAGCACCGCGGGGGCCGACCCCGAGGGTGGATTGGTCATTTCTTGAACTGGGGCGCGGCCGAGTTGCCGCTGCTTTCTATGTAGGCGAGGAGGTCGAAGATTTCTTCCTTGGTGAGGATATTGAGCAGGCCTGGCGGCATCAGGGAAATGGGCGAGGCTTCTTTTGCTTTGATTTCTTTCTTGGGGATCTCGCGCCGGGTGCCGGCGACGGGATCGATGATCAACGTGGTGCGCTCCGGCGTCTCTTCGGCGATTTGTCCGACCACGGTTTCGCCGGCGGTCAGGGTCAGCATGAAGGCGGCGTATTGCTCGGAGATGGCCTTGCCTGGGTCGATGATCGACTCGAGGACGTCACGGCGCGCGAAGCGGTTCGACACGCCATTGAGGTCTGGGCCGACATTGCCGCCCTCGTTGCCGAAGTGGTGGCATTGCAGGCATTGCACGCTGGTGAAGATTTCCTTGCCGCGGGCGAAGTCTCGTCCGCGGGAAACCTGGTCGAGCTCGGGGGTGAGATCGGCCATCGTCCAGGCTTTCACGAAGGGGCGCGCCGGCGGAGTGGGCGGCGGCGCGGGCTTGGCGGGCTGGCCGGCGGCAAGCTCGAGGAGCGCGGTCCGATGCGACTCCGGCGCCTTGGCGAGGGCGAGGTCGCGGATGCGGTCGAGAAACTTGGCGAAGGAATTTCCGCCGCGGTACTCGCGCGCTTTCTTGAACCAGGCGAAGTAACGCTCGCGTTGCGAGGGCGTCCACGTGCCGTCGTAAGCGTGCAGGGCGTAGGCGTACCAGATTTGCTCTTCCTGGGTGGCGGCGGTGTCGAGGAGGGCGAGCGTTTTGTCCACGGCATCGGGCGCGCCGAGGAAGACGAGGAGCTGACTCAGCTCGCGGTTGAGCGGGAACGACTTGGCCGGGTATTGCGCGCCGAGCTTCTTCAGGGCGAGCGCGGCGAGCTCGTCGTTTGGGCGGCCGTGGCGCGAGAGCGAGACTTCGATGACGCGCAGCTTATCGAGCTTGAGCGGCTCATCGAGGCCATCGATCGGCCAGCGGGCGAGCGCTTTGAGGATCGCTTCCTGATCGGCCTTGGAGCCGCAGCGGGCGAGCGCGAGGAGCGCCTGCAAGCCGGCGCGCGCATCGGTTTCCTCAAGGGCGCGGGCGCGCCATTGCTCCACCGGCTGGCTTTCCACCGCAACGCGCGCGGCGAAGCGGAGAAAGCGGTCGTCCTCGCCGAGGTGCAGCCACGCGGAATCGAGCGCCTCGACATCGGCATGGCCGTGGAATGCCTCGAGCCGTTTGCGGAGCGCGCGCGCGGCGGCGGCGCGGCGCAACTCTTCCAGCGAGAGCTTCGGCGCGCTGGCGGCACTGGCCGGGAGCGCCTGGTCCGAAGAGCCGACGTAGCTTACGCGATAGAGCCCGGCCTGCGTGCCGCGTCCGCCCACGATGAAATACATCGCGCCGTCCGGCCCGAATTCGAGATCGGAGACCGGCATCCCCTTCCCTTTCAGGAAATCCTCGAACGTGCCCTCGTACCCCGCGCCTTTCGGGGTGAGATGCACCGCCAGGATGCGGCCGTACGTCCAATCCATCGCGAAAAAGGCGCGCCGGTATTGCGCGGGGAAATTGCTGCGTGTGCCGAATTTCACACCGGTGGGCGAGCCGCGCCCGATATCGACCACCTCGGGCAGCGAATCGGGATAGTAAGTGGGCCACTTCGAGGTGCCCTCGCGGAAGCCGAACTCCGCGCCGCTGGGAATTTGCAGGATGCGCGTGGCGCGATACCACGGCAGGCCCACGTCCCACTCCATGTCGGAATCGTACGTGAAAAGCTCGCCCTCGGGATTGAAATCGATGTCGTACTGGTTGCGGAAACCGGCGGCGTAAAGCTCCCATTCCCTGCCCTCGGCATCGGCGCGCAAGATCTGGCCATAGGGAATTTTCAGCTTGTCGAAGAAGGTGGCCACGGGATCGCCGATCCGCGGCAGGAGCGATTCCTCCTCGTAATGCTGCATCGCGGAATGTGGCGAGATGCCCTCGATCAGCGGCGTGGAATTGCCGTGCGCGAAATAGAGCTTCCGGTCCGGCCCGAGCACGATGGCATGCGCGCCGTGCTCACCGGTGCCGCCGGGGACTTTCTTGAAAAGCTCGGCGGTCTCGGGCCGATCGTCGTGATCGTAATCGCGCAGGCGATAAATCGCGGTGCCGTCGGGCCCCTGCCCGCTCACGTAAAGCGAATCGAAGGCCCAGAGCATCCCCATCGCCGCGCCGACCGGAGCCGGCATGAGCTCGAACTCCGTGAGCTTGCCGCCCACGCCGAAGCTGGCGCGGTAAATACTCCCTTTCGCACCCTTTTCCACTTGCTGCGCAGAGATATAGAGCCGGCCTTGTGGATCGACGGCCATCGAGACCCAGGAGCCCTCGCCCGGTTTGGCGGAGCGTAGCAGCTCCACCTTGAAGCCCGGCGGCACCGCGATCTGGTCGGCCGGGGTCGCCGCCGCGGGCTCCACATTGAAGACATTTCCCCACGGCGGCGCGCCGAGCTTCGAGACCAGCCGCACATTGCTCCAGCCGGTGGTTTTCGTCTCCGGCTTCTCCCAATCGGGCACGGTCTCGGCGGTGGAGAGCCAATCGCGATCGGTCATGATCACCTGCCGCTTGCCGTATTCGAGATCGAGGGAGAGCACCAGTACCAGCGCCGCGGTGCCGGTGACATTCTTGCCGCGCACCGCCAGCACGTTTTCGCCGCCCTTCAACTCCTTGGTGACGTTCAGCTTCAGCGGCTTTTGCCACGCGGTGCTGGTGCCGGCTTCCTTGCCGTTCACCCAGACGGTCATCTGGTCGTCGCACGAAGCCTCGAGCACCGCCTTCTCCACTTTGCCGGTAATGTTGAAAGTGCGCCGGAAAAACCGCTCCTCGCCCTCCGCCGGTTTTCCCTCCGCGTGCCAGACCCATTCGGCCGTTTGCGCGCAGAGGGTGCCGGAGAAGAGGAGCGTCCAGAGGAACAGGGAAGAGAGAGCGAGGCGCATGCCGACACGCTAGCCCGCGTTTGAAAGGCCGAAGAGCGAAATTTGGGAAGCCTAGCCGCCGCCCCGCCGCCTTCGCCCGCGCCGAAAGTTGGAGGCGACACGTCCAGTTCCGCGGGAGCGGAACTGGACAGAGCCTCCTCTACACAGCGTCGGGGGCGCGGCTGCGCGCAATCCGGCATTTCCCTCGGCGGCATCATGGCGTATGCGAGTGCCCCATGTTTGAGCTTACCCGGATTTTTTTCATCGTATTTGGCCTGCTGACGATCGCCGGCGGCGTGATCGGGTTCGTGAAGGCGAAGAGCCGGGCCTCGCTGATTGCGGGCGCGGTTTCGGGGCTGCTGCTGCTCGCCGCGGCGATGCTCATGCGCTCGCAGCCCCTGGCCGGCGAGATCATGGGCTTGGTGGTTTCGCTGCTGCTGGCCGGGCGTTTTGTGCCCGCCTTCCTGAAGACCCGCGCCCCGATGCCGGCGGGAATGATGAGCGTGCTAAGCGTGATCGGCGTGGTGCTCACGCTGCTCCTGTTGGTTGGTGTAAGGTAGGCGCCCATGGCTCGCTGGATCTTCACTTTGCTCGCCGCGGGCGCGATCATCGCCGCGCTGAGCGGCTGCCCGCCCCCGCCAGCACCGCCGGCGCCGACGCCCGTCCCCGTTCCCACACCCACTCCGGCGCCGACGCCCACTCCCCCACCCTACGTGCCGGCCAAGCGCCTCGAGGTGGGGAAAATTTTCAACGGCCTCCAGTACCGCGCGAGCTTCGAGACGGAGATCGGCACCACCGCCACGGAGGAGCGGGACGATCCGGCCTCGTACGCCGTGGAGGTCAAAGTGAAGGTGAAGGTGCCGAAGCCGCACCGCGATGTGGCCTCGCTCTCGAGGCTGAACGCGGATTTGCCGACCGTGCTCCCGGAGCTGCCGAAGCTCCTCGAAACCGCCAAGGTTTCCCCGGTCTTCGATGAGCTCTACCGGCTGAAAACCGCGAGCGTGCAGAAAAATCTGCTGCGGCTCGATGCGCTGCTCACGCGGCACAATTATTACGATTGCGAGACGATGCTCGAGCTGCAGCACCCGGCGAGCAAGCGTCGCGCGCTGCTTCTGCAGGGCGACATGGATACCTGTACCGATGGCTCCGATGCCGATCGCGTCCCGGAGGTGGACGGCTCCTCCGTGACCTTCCAGCCCTTCACGAGCTATCGCTGGCCGAAGAAGGGGACGCAGCCGAGCTCGTTCATCCCGCCGCGGGAGGCGAAGCTGAGACAGTACGCGCAGGAGCTCGTCGGCGCCACGCCCGCGCGCCAGCAGGAGATCAAGGAGGCGCAGGCGCAGTTGAAAATGGAGATCGCGGACCTGAAGAAACACTCGTACCTGGTCGCGGCGGTCGATCCTTATGTGGTAATGCCCGGGGCGCTTTTCGCGGCGCGTGGGCGCTCGGCATTCTCCCCGGCGCTTGGGGATCTCTGCGTGGTGATCTACGAGAAAAAGCTCTACCCCGCGGTGGTCGGCGACGTCGGCCCCATGAATTTGATCGGCGAAAGCTCGCTCCGGATTTGCCGGGAGATCAACGCCCGAGCGAGTGCGAACAACCGCCCCGTGAGCGATCTGAAGGCGACGTACCTGTTCTTTCCCGGCACCGCGGAAAAGCCCTTCGATGTCCCTAATCTCGTGCAATGGCGCACGCGCTGCGAAGCGCTCCTCAAGGAGATCGGCGGCTACGGGGGTGATTTGCACGTGTGGGAGGAGCCGAAGCCGAAAGCCACCCCGGTGCCGGCGACTCCCGCGCCCGCGGCCACTCCCGCACCCAAGGCCACCCCGACGCCGACGGCGGGTTAGCACGCAACCGGGCGTTTCTGCCCCTGGCGGACTGGCAAAATCCCGCCAACTGTCCAAATCCGACCACGCCTTTCCGCGGCTGGCGAAAAAGATACAGCGATGGGAGCGCCGCCGCCACGAAGGCTGACCGCTCTTTTCTCTGTGAGGTGCCGTCTATCGGGCCAGTGGCATGGCCGGTGCTAGGGGGCGACCGCCCACACGAACCGCGTTTTTCACACTGCTCCGTGCCGCTGGTGGACTTGGTTCACCAATCGGCGCCTGGCGGGAGGCGCGGAACGGGTGCGGCGACACCTAACCACAACACCTAAGCACCTACATGAATCGACTCCGTCACGTAACCTGGTGCGCGATCGCCGCCCTTGCCCTCGCGCATGGCTCGCTCCGCGCCCAGGAGACTCCTCCCACCCCGGCCCCCGCAGCACCGCCGGCCGCCGAAGCTCCCGCCGCCCCCGCGCCCGCCCCAGCCGCGGAACCGCCCAAGGTAACTCCGAAGGTGGCCGAGACTCCGGCGCCCGCCCCCGCGGCGGCCCCCGCCGAGGCTCCCGCAGCCCCGGAAAAGCCCGGCGCCACCCTCGATCAGCGCGTGACGGTGATCGAGCAGTACTTCACGAACCTGGATCCGTCCGGGCCGCTGAAGAACGACAAGGGTGAAATCCCGGAAGGAGTCACCAGCCCGCTCGTGGGCAATCCCGGCCCCGGCCACAACGGCTTCATGATGATCTGCGCCGCGCTGGTGCTCTTCATGACCCTGCCCGGCCTGGCGCTCTTCTACGGCGGCCTCGTCCGGAGGAAGAACGTGCTCTCCGTGCTGCGCCCAGTGCCTTCGGCTTCGCCGGCCTCGTCACCATCCTCTGGTGGGCGGTCGGCTACAGCCTCGTCTTCGGCAGCAGCTTCGATAGCCCCTATCCTCGGCGGCATCGGAGTTCTTCTTCCTGAAGGGCGTCACCTCGGCGCCGAACACGGACTACTCCGCTTGGGTTTCGCAGAACGTCTTCTCGATGTATCAGCTCATGTTCGCGATCATCACCCCGGCGCTCATCGTCGGCGCGATCGCCGAGCGCATGAAATTCTCGGCCATCCTGGTCTTCATCGACGCTCTGGATGTTCGTCGTCTATTTCCCGATCGCCCACATGGTCTGGGGCGGCACGGGCCTCATGAACGGCGTCTGGAATGCCGACGGCCAAGATCAAGGCGATCGACTTCGCGGGCGGCACCGTGGTGCACATGACCTCGGGCTGGAGCGCGCTCGATCCTCTGCATGATCCTCGGCAAGCGCCTCGGCTTCGGCAAAGAGAAGATGGCCCCGCACAGCATGGTGCTCTGTATGGTCGGCACCGGCATGCTCTGGGTCGGCTGGTACGGCTTCAACGCCGGCTCCGCGCGTCGCCGCGGACGGCGTCGCCGCCAACGCCTTCATGACCACCACGCTCGCCGCCGCCACCGCGGGCTTCGTCTGGGCGCTGCTCGAGTGGATCCTCAAGGGCCACCCCTCCATCCTCGGCTTCTGCTCGGGCATCGTCGCCGGCCTGGTCGTCATCACCCCGGCTTGCGGCTTCGTGAATGCCACCGGCGCGCATGATCATCGGCGTCGCTCGCCGGCGTCGTTCCGTTACTTCGCGGTGGTCTACGTGAAGAGCATGGCTCGGCTACGACGACGCGCTCGACACCTTCGGCGTCCACGCCGTCGGCGGCACCCTCGGCGCCATCCTCACCGGCATCCTCGCCACCGCGGACGTGAACGGCAACCTCGCCGGCGCGCAACGGCTACAAGAGACGGCCTCGACGGCTCGGCCGAAGCGCGGCCTCGCTCGTGCTGCAGCAGCTCAAGGCGGTCGCGCTCACGCTGGTCATCTCCGATCGTCGCCACGGCCGTCATCGCCTTCATCGTGAAGGTCATCGTCGGCCTGCGCCCGACGCCGGAAGTCGAGACCCAGGGTCTCGACATCACCGAACACGGCGAAGAAGGCTACATCCTCTAAGCCAGACCGCTTCAGGAACCACTCCGAGCCGGTCCGGCCGCCGCAGCGGTGAGCCGGCTCGGCCAGGAAACAAACCAGCCATGAAAAAAATCGAAGCGATCATCAAACCCTTCAAACTGGAGGAAGTGAAAGACGCCCTCGCCGAAATCGGCATCGAAGGCATGACGGTGAGCGAAGTCAAAGGCTTCGGCCGCCAGAAAGGCCACACGGAAATCTACCGCGGCAGCGAATACACCGTCGACTTCCTGCCCAAGATCAAGATCGAGGTCGTGCTCGCCGACGCCATGGTGGAAGCCGCCACCGCGGCCATCATCAAGGCCGCCAAGACCGGCAAGATCGGCGACGGCAAGGTCTTCATCTCGCCGGTCGAGGAAGCCGTCCGCATCCGCACCGAAGAGACCGGCGAGAAGGCGGTCTAGGCCGCGCGCGACCGCAGTTAGTTAGTCCATAGCAAGAGCCGGTGGTGGCCGAGAGGCTGCCACCGGCTTTTTGCGTGGGGAATCGGTCCCCTACCTCAAAAACCGCGCCAGATTCTCCTCTTCCCACGCCTTGGCGCGCCGGAACCAGTGGAAACGGCGCTCGCGGGTCGTAAAGCCCTCGTGGTGAATGAGGCGGCGGCCTTGGGAATCGTACCGGTCGGGCACCACCGCGTGGAGCATCTCGTGGTAGATGACGTACTCGAGAAACCAGGGCGGCACGAAGGAGCGGTCGAGCAGCGGGTGGATGCGGATCATCCGGTCCTCCTCCTGGATCGTGCCGAAGACGATGCCGCCCCGCGGACGCTGCCGCCGGCGCTGCCCCCACGTGATGGTGTAGTCCTTCAAACGATTGCGGAAGTACTTGGCGTTGAGCTTGTTAAAGATGCTCCGCAGGTTGAAATACCGCCCCTGCTCGGCAAACGCGAACTGCCGCTGCATCGGCAGCTTTGGAGTAGCGAGTTTGCGTTTCGGAGCGGCCATGACGGAATTGCGCTGGACGGTAATTTCGCCGCCCCACGGCCATCAAGGATTAGCTTCCCGCAGGCGAAGATTCCGCCGCTTAGCCCGGAAACTGCTGCCGCCGCTACGCCAGCCCCACGTGCTTCAGCACCTCCGGCGGCGGCCCGGGAAACTCGACCATTGGCACATTTCCGATGAATCCGATGTCCTTCCAGCCCTCTGGCGTGGAATAGAAGCCACCCGCGACCAAATTGCGCATTTTGGCGAAAAACGATGCCGCTTGCTTGAACTCCGGCCTGGCGCGTTCGGCGGAGCAGATGTCGTCGCAAATCGCGGTGACCTGGGGTTCGGCGAGGTCGGCGAAGTTCTTCTGGAAGCGCTTCTGCGATTCCTGGTCGAGCCAGACGAAGCCTTCGCGCAGTTGCACCCGGTCTTCCAACTGCGCGGGGTAGGGCGCGCTTACCCATTCATTGATGAAATCGGGGATGCCCACGGCGCTCGCGGCGGGAGATTGGTCGTCGGCGGGGATGATGGCGTCGCCGAGCACGGTCACGGTTTTCAGCTCGGCCTCGGTGAGGAGGCGATCCCACGGGATCACCTTCTCATGCAGCTTCGGGTCCATCCCGATCGTCTTCGGCAGTCCCTGCACGCCGTACGATTCCATCCCCATGACCTGCATGGCGGCCGCGGCGGCGAGCATGCGCTGCACCGCTTCGCGGCGCGTGAGAGAGCGTGGCTGTATATTCATGATGACGAGTTAGCCAATGTTCCCCTTCTTCATTTCCTCCGCCAGGTAGGTGGTGCAGCGCATGGCGAGCGCCATGATGGTCAGCGTCGGGTTCTTGTCGGCGTTGCGAGACGAACGGCCCGCCGTCGGTGACGAACAGATTCGGCACTTCCCAAGTCTGGCACCATTGGTTGAGCACGGAGTCTTCGCTTCCGCAGCCCATGCAGGTCGTGCCGACTTCGTGGATGATCGTGCCGCCGGCCATGATCGCTTTCTCGCCATCGGCTGCGCGGAGCTGGCGGCCTTGCCGCCCATCGCCTCGATGATCTGCGGCGAACGTCTGCTGCATGTGGACGGCCTGCTTGTTCTCGTGGTCGCTCCATTTCCAGTGAAAGCGCAGCACCGGGATGCCCCACTTGTCTTTGCTTGTTCGGGTCGATCTCGCAGTAGCAGTCCTCGTTCGGGATCATCTCGCCGCGGCCGGTGAAGCCGACGCATCGCAGCCGTAGTAACGCCGCGCATCCTCCTTGAACTTCTTCCCGTAGATGCCGCCCGTGTACTTGTCGGGCGCCGGATTGCCCATCGTCCGGCATGCGCCGGCCGCCGCCGATCTCGATGTGGTAGCCGCGCGCAAAACCGAGCTTGCCCGGCGAGCTGTTCCTTGTAGAGCCACCACGGCGATATACATGTGCATGCCGATGCGCCGTCCTCGTTGTGCGGCGGGCAATTTTCCAGCGCGGGAATCTGCCCGCTCGACGACTGCTGCCCACGCGTGTCCATGAGGTATCGGCCGACTTTGCCGCGAGCCGTTCGCCAGGCCATTCGGGAACAGCGCGCTCTTCGAGTTCAGCAAGATGCGCGCGCTCTCGCAGCCGCTCGCCGCGAGCATCACCACGCGCGCCGTGGCGCGCTCTTCCTTGCCGGTCTCCTTGTCGATGTAGTGCACGCCCGTCGCCTTGCCGTCCTTGTCCAGCGTCACCTCGCGCACCATCGCGTCGGTGATGATGTCGAGATTGCCGGTCTCCACCGCGGGCGGCAGCAGCACGGTCGTCGATTGAAAATTCGCGCGGATCGAGCAGCCGCGCCCGCAATCGGCGTCGCGTAAAAGCACGCGGCGCGCCCATTGAGCGGCCGCGTGAGGATCGCCATGTGCGAGGGAATCACCGGGATGCCGAGCTTGCTCGCGCGCCTTCTTGATCAGCAACTCGTACGCGCGCGGCTTGGGCGGCGGCTGCAGCGATGCCGTGCGAGCGAATCGGGCGTGTTTTCCAGTCCCTCATTCGAGCCGTAGACGCCGATGAGCGCCTCGGTCTTGTCGTACCACGGCGCCGATGTCCTTGTATTCAAACGGCCAGTCGAGCCCGAGGCCGTCGCGCGCCTTCGGCTTGAAATCGTACGGCCCCATCCGCAGCGAGATGCGGCCCCAATGGTTCGTCCGCCCGCCGAGCATGCGCGGACGCCACCACATGAAATTCTGCTTCGTCTCCTTCGCCTTCCAATCGCGTCGCCTCGTGCCAGCCCGGCTCATCCGCGCGCTTCACGCACGTAAGGCTCGCCCGGCACGGTCCAGCCGCCGTTCACCGTCGCGTCGAAAAAGCCGAACGGCTTGTCCGGCGTGGCGGTGCCGCGCAGCGGCGCATCCGTCGGCCGTCTCGAACATCGGCGTCTCCGTGCGCCGGATCGTAGTTTCGCCCCGCCTCGAGCATCAGCACCTTCACGCCGGCCCGCGCCAGAACATAGGCCGACATCCCGCCGGCCGCGCCCGAGCCGACAATCACCACATCGTACTCCGGCAGACTTTTGCGAGGAGTAATGATAGGCATGGCGGCGGCGCTTGGGGGCTGCGTGAGGGAAACGGTAAACCGCAGCCACGAAAGCAAGCGCGTCCCGGAAATGCAAGCACCTCAGCCTTTACGCCCCGCCTCGCGCGGGCGATAGCTCTCCCAGCGCGCCCATGTCTTCCGTCCCCGAACCCCCTGCGCACTATTCGGCGCCCGGCACGCTGCTTTTCAATCGCTACCGCACCCTGCGCGAGCTCGGCCGCGGCGGCATGGGCTGCGTGCTGCTCGCGCGCGACGAAGTGCTCGGCATCGACGTCGCGCTCAAGCTGGTGCCCGATGAAGTGGTGCGCGACACCGACGGCCTCCGCGACCTGAAGCGTGAGGTGCTCCGCGGCATGAAGCTGTCGCACCCGAATATCGTGCGCGTGCATAGCTTCGAGCAGGACGCCACGCGCGGCGCGATCGTCATGGAATTCGTCGATGGCGAAACGCTCGCCGAGGCCAAGTCGCGACAGCCGCACGGCTGCTTCGAGCCCGAAGCGCTGCGCCCGTGGCTGGAACAGCTTTGCAGCGTGCTCGATCACGCGCACCAGGAAGTGAAGATCGCGCATCGCGACCTGAAGCCGCGCAACCTGCTCCTCACGCGCGACGGCCGGATCAAGGTGGCCGATTTCGGCATCTCGTGCAGCCTGGCCGAAACCGTGCTGCGGCTCACGCACGTCGACGCCAGCGGCACCCCGCCCTACATGAGCCCGCAACAAGCGATGGGCGAGCCTCCCAGCCACCTCGACGACATCTATTCTCTCGGCGCGACGCTCTACGATTTGCTCACCGGCAAGCCGCCCTTCTTCCGCGGCAACGTGGTGATGCAGGCCATGCAAAACACCGCCCCGGCGATGGCCGCACGCCGGCATGAGCTCGGCAAAAAAGGGGCGGCGATTCCCGAGCCTTGGGAGCGGCTCGTCGCCGCGTGCCTGGCCAAGGAGCCGAGTGCGCGCCCCGCAAGTGGGAAGGCCATCCTGGCCGTGCTCGACGGCGCGCCGCTCCCCGTCCCGGCCACGCCCGTCGAATCGCCGAAGGAAGAGCGCATGGTCAAGAGCGATTTGCTCGCCCGCTCCAGGGCCAGCGAGCCCGCCAAGCCGGCGCCGGAGCCCTCGTCCGTGGTTCCCCTGCCCATCGCCAAAAAGCGCGGCCTCTTTTCGCCCGCGCTGATCGTCAGCGCGATCGCCATCGGGGCTCTCGCCGCCGGCGCCCTTTTCGAATTGCGCAGGCAGGCCCGTGCGCCGGTGGCGGACACTCCCGCCGCACCGGCGGCCCCCGCGCGCCTTTCGGTCCCGCCCCTGAATCCTTCGCGGCTTCAGCCCTCCGGCGCCTTGAATGAGCCCGCCCGGCCAGTGGAAGGCAACCGCTCTCGCCGCCTGCCGCCGCGGCTGCCGGAACGGGCTCCCGAATAGCGGATTCACCCGCGCAGCCATTCATCGCGCCCGCTGGCAACGAACTCGTCGTCGTTCAAGTGCGGATACGCGCGGCAGACTCGATCGATCTCCTCCATCTGCCCTGGACCGAGGGTTTCCTCGGGATCGAGGCACCATCTTCCGGCCAGCAATCCCTGGCGCCGGAGCACTTCGTGCAGGCCCGCGATGCAGCCGCGAAAGCCATTGGCGGCATCGAAAAAAGCGGCGTTGCAATCCGTCACCTCCACGCCGAGCCGGAGCAGATCGGGCGAGGCGGCATCGCTCCGGCAGCGCGCCTGCAACTCCACGGCGCGCCGCGTCCACACCGCCCAATGCCCCAGCAAACCGCCGGCGATCCGGCGCTCGCTGGCGCCGATGCGAAACGGGGTGAGGAGATCGGCAACGATGTTGTCGTCGTTGCCGGTGTAGAGGGCGATGGTGTCGCGGCCGGCCTCGATCACGGCGCGCACCACGTCGAGCGTTTGGTAGCGATTGAAGGGCGCGATTTTGATCGCGGCCACCGCCTCGATTTCGGCGAAGCGCCGCCAGAAACTGTAGGGCAGCACGCGCCCGCCCACCGCCGGCTGCAGGTAGAAGCCGATGATCGGGATCACTTCCGCAATCGCGCGGCAATGCATCAGGAGCTGATCCTCCGTGGCCTCGCGAAGCGCCGCGAGGCTGAGGAGGGCCGCGTCGTATCCGAGGCATTGGATCAGCTCTGCTTCAGCCACCGCCTGCCGCAGCTCACCGCACACTCCGGCGATTTTCACGACGCGGCGGGGGTGCCGCTTCATCTCCTCCGCCGCGAGCTCCAGCACCGGGGCGAAGAGGCCGATCTGCGGATCGCGAATCGCAAACTGCGTGGTATGGACGCCGACCGCGAGGCCGCCCACTCCGGCCGCGAGGTAGTAGCGGGTCAGAGCGCGCTGGCGGCGCTCGTCCAGCCGCCGATGCGCGTCGAGCGCGAGGGGGTGCGCGGGAATAGCGAGGCCGCGAAGCAGCTCCGAGCGGAAATCAAAAGTCGCCATCGCGAGCCTCGAAGTGCGTCGGTTTGCCGAGGGTCGCGCCGCCGAGCCGCACCCAATGCGCGGTCGCCTCGATCATCTCTTCGAGCGGGACCGTCACGGGCCCAAAGAGCTCGAACGACTTGGCGGCATTGAAGAGCCACGCCGTGGCGCCCTCGCGGCCACGGAAAACCGGCGCTCGTCCCAGCAGCTCGCCGAAACGCCCGGCCAGCTCGCGAATGGAGACTTTCTCGCGCCCGGTCACATTCAAAATGGCGGGCGGCGTACTGGCGTGCGCGAGGCACTGCAGCGCCCGCGCATTGGCATCGCCCTGCCAAATGACGTTGGCCCAGCCCATGCTCAGATCCACCGGCTCGCCGGCCGCGACGCGCTGCGCCACATCGAGCAGCACCCCGTAGCGCAAATCGATGGCGTAGCTCAGCCGGAAGAGGAGCGCCGCAAGACCGCGCGCTTTCGAGAAGTGCGTGAAGATGCGCTCGCGCGCGACACACGATTGCGCGTATTCGCCCGGCGGTCCGAGCGGATCTTCCTCGCGCGCGCCAGCGCTTTCCACCGGGACCAGCGGGTAAACGCAGCCGGTTGAAAAGACCACGATGCGGGCGCGGGAAAACCGCTCCCCCACGATGGCCGGCACCATGGCATTCATCGCCCAGGTCAGCTCCGGCGCGGCCGCCGTGCCGAACTTCTGCCCCGCCATGAAGATGACGTTTGGCGCCTCCGGGAGCCGCGCCACCGCTGCCCGATCGAGCAAATCGCACGCGATCGGCTCCACGCCGTGCCGCTGGAGCTCGGGCGTGGCCTCCGGCGAAGAAAACCGTGAGACGGCGAAGACGCGGCGCGATTGCCCATGCGCGTCGCTCGCCCGCCGCGCCATGCGCCCGAGCGTGGGGCCCATCTTACCCGCGGCCCCGAGAATCAGGATGTCACCTGCCAAGGTGCGAAACTGTTCGAGCACGCCCTCGGTCGGCGCGCTCAGGCGCTCTTCGAGCTCGGCGACGGATTCGATCGGTTTCATGGCGCTTTTCCTCCAGCTCCCGGCGGCTTCGGCCAATGCAAATGGCGGTGCAGGAAATCGAAGGTCCCCTCGCCGTGGATCGAATGGCCGCCGTTGAAAAACTCGATCTCCGTCCGCTCCGGCACGCCGAGCCGCGCATAGAGACGGCGCACTTTCGCGTATTCGTGCCCCACCCATTCGTCGGGCGCCACGCCGTCGTCGTGGCCGCGTTCGACCATGAAGGGGCGCGGGGCGATCAGCGCGGCCAGCTCGGCATTGCTGAAGGTATGGGCGAGATCGAAGGAGAACATCTCGTGTTCGCCAGTGAAGAGATAGGCGGAGCGGAAGCCGTTGGAAACCACTTTGCGCGCCCAGTCGTTGAAGGCCGCCGAGCAGATGGAGACCGAGTAGTCCGGCAGCAGGGCGGGCAGGCGCAGCGCCGAAACGCCGCCGTACGAGAGGCCGTAGAAGCCGATGCGTTTTGCGTCGACGAACGGGAGCGACTTCAGCCATCCCAGCGCGCGCTGATGCTGGCCGATGATGAACGAGAAAAACGTGAGACCGAGCGGATGCGCCTTCCGCTGCACCTGGCGAAAATCCGGCAGGTTGCGATAAGGATTGTGCGGACAGAAAACGATGAAGCCACGCTCCGCCAGGCGGCGCGCGTAAGCGCGATAGTAGAGCCACTCGCGGCTCTTTTCGTCCTCGTCGATCACCGAGGCGGGGCGCCCGCCCGAGCCGTGCTGGCAGACGACCACGGGCCGACGTTCGCCCGGTTTCAGCTCGCGCGGGACGAGCAGGTAACCCCACGCAAAAACGTCCGGCCAGACATCCAGCGTCACCTCCCAAATCGTGTACGCCGCGCGCTCCTCGAGCTTCCGCGCGCGCGGATTCGCCGGCTGTGTGGGATCGGGCAAGCGGCCCAGCACGTCGTTCCAGAGCCGCTGCCGCAGCGGCTCCGTGGCCTGCGGCCATTCGCCGGCTGATTTCGGCGCCGCCGATTTCCAAAGCTCGGTCCGCGCTTCCTCCGAACGATGCAGAAGCTGCTGGCAGAAGGACTCCAGCTCCGCGATTTGCCGCTGCTGGCGCGCCGCGGGATCGGTCTCCGTGAGCCACTTCAAGCCCGCGCCCGCGGCCAGGTTGGCCTTCACGCCAAGCTGCGCCAGCAACGCCGCGCACGCGTTGTCCGAGCCGGGTTCGACCGGCGCTCCGCCGTCCCCGGCGATGAAGTCGATCTTCCCAAACTCACGGCCGTCACCGCCGTGCGACAGCGCGCGCGCCCGTTCCACTTCCGCGCGCACCGCGGCAAACGCCGGCGGCCGGAGCGCGCCCGGCGCGGCGGTCTTGCGGCGAGCCGCGTCCGCCTTCGGAGGGCACTCCACGAGCGGCCCCTCGCTATGCTCGATCACCAGCGACCGCGGCGCCACCAGGCTCGCGATCTCCGCGTCGCCAAACTCGCGCAGAAGGCTCCAGACATTCCGATAAATCGGCTCGCTCCACAGCTCCTCGCGCGGCTGGAAGTAGCCGCTCACCAGCGCCGCCTGCACCCGCGGATCGAGCGCCGCCGCCCCGAGCGCGATCAATCCGCCTTCGCCGTAGCCGGCCACCCCGATCGGCCGCGGCGGCTCTCCGGCCTTGTCGCGCGACCGCAGCCAATCCACCGCCGCCTCCACCTTCTCGATTTCGAAGCCGACGATGTGCCGCCCCATCTCGAAGGCCTGGCGCCAAATCCATTCGCGGTGCGCTTGATCGGTCATCGCGATCTTCGGATTTCCCGCCCACGTACACTGCCGATCGATGAGCGCCGGCACGAGCACCTGGCAACCCGCCTCCGCCAGCTTCTTGGCAAAAGCCTCTCGTCCCTTTCCGCGGCCCGCGAGGTCTTCCGGCGTCTGATCCGCATCCGGCAGCGCCACGATTCGCGCCACCGCCGCACCGCGCGGCTCGAGCAAAAGCCCCTCCGCGGTCACGCCCTCCAGCACGGTCCAGCGCACCGCGAAGACCTGCACCCGTTCCGCCTCCGCGACCAGCGCCGGCTGGTCCGGCCCACTCACAAACTCCATCCGCACCGGCCTTGCGCGCCGATCCACCGCGCCAAGAATCCGGCGCAGCCTTTCGCGATTCGGCGCCACCGATTTCTCGTAAGGCGCCGGCGAACTAAAGTCCCGCTGCCAATACGCGCCGCGACTCTCCCCCGCCTCCGACATTGCACGATCCAGGTAACGTTCGTATCCGGCGATCATTTCCGCCGAAAGATCGCCGGTGGACTCGAGCGGCGCCGTCCCGGTGAGTTCACCCTCCGCGCAGGCCGACGCTGCCAAGGCCAGCAGTGTGGCGGGCAGCAGCCATCGGTGTTTGAAGATAAGCTTCATTTGGCCATCCCTCTTTAATCCGTTGTCTCTGGCCAGTCTTCCAGTATCTCCCCGCGTGGTCCCAAAATGCGGAGTGAGTCCGGGGCTTTGAGTGCCTGTTTGAAGATAACGAAATTGCAGCCCGGCGCCGATTTCTCGTGCCTGGCGTCTGAGGGAAAGCGCAATCCGCAGATGGCCGTCGTGGTCTGCCGGGTCAAAGCGCGGCCCAGCTGTTCCAGCGGTGTTTCCTTTGGATTCGTGCGGAATGATGAAAAGAAGTCCGCTTCGGTAATTCCGAAATATTCCCGCACGGCTGGGTCGTTCAAATCCAGGATCGCTCTCGCCGCGAGGTTGCCGGCGTAGATCACACAGGGCTGATGATCACCCAACTCGGTGTAATACTTATCATATTCCGCCAACGCGGTGGCGCGATTCTCGGCCAAATAAATGCAGAGCACTCCGGCAGGGTTGCAACGGTTTCGTTTCCCGGAAGCGAAAGGATATTCTCGACTTCGCTCGAAGCTGAGTTGCGCAATTCCGCGGCTCAGATTGCCCGTAAACGCCACCGTCGGAGCCGTCCTGACGAGCCGATCCCATTCTTGATCCTCCATCGCCATTCAATCAGCTCGGAGTACCCAGCAGCATGTCTTCCACGAGGTCGGCCACAATTCCCGCTCTGCCGCTTTCGATGATCTGCCTTGGCGTTTGATCATCCAAGTGACGGTTCGCGCGCTCCAGCCACGCCCGAAAATGACTTTCGGAAAGGATCGCCCGCAGTCGCGCCACCCGCTCGAAAGGGCGGAGGCCCTCTTGAATGCTCGGCGCATCCGGGGTTTTCCCCAGTGCCTGCCTCGAGCTTCCGATGAGCCGGCCGAGCTTGGCGGTGCTCAAGCCAAACTGCGCCGCGACCTTGGGCGCCGAGAGCCGTCCGCTGGGCGCCAGAAGCGGGCGGATGGCGGCAATCACTTCACGCGCCTCGCCTAAAGCGTCCGTGGCCGTCGCCGTCTTCGGCGCGCTACGGCCCACCCCAATGCGTTTCACTACTTTGTCGCCCCGCACCGCGACGCCCGTTTCGATCGGTTCGTCGCCATGGACGAGATACTTGGCCATGGACTGCATCAGGCTACCTTTTAATTGACTCGGGCCGTAGGCAAACTCCACCTGGCGGGTGCCGGGAAAAAGTCGCAAAACCTCCGCCAACTCGTCGGCGCTGTGTTCGTGCGTTTCGGCAAATTCCACCACCACGTAGGGATTCGCGGCCGCCGTGGCCTTGCTCCACAGAGGCAGATCTTGACCTTGCTCGACCATCTCCGCCGGCTCGCGAGATTGGATCACCACGATCCCCGGCTTGCTGTCCATCCCCTTGATCATCTCCAAGGTGGTGCTGTTTACGTTCCAAAGCTTCGCCCATGCAGGGATGCGCCCCTTCCCCCGGAGGCCGGCGAACTGAATCGGCAGCGATTCGATGACAGTGCTCATGGCGATAACGTAAAATCCATGTCAACCTTGCGTCAACCTCGGAAATCGTATGTCAGAACGCTTTCAGACCGCGCTGATCGCGGGGATAGATCAAGTCCCTCAGTTCCCAGACACCGCGCAGGACAATCGGCCGCCTTCTGCTAAACTCGTGCGCCGATGGTTCCCCCTTCCATCCACCTCCATCACCGCGCCCTCGCGTCCGCGGTGCTCGCCGTCGCGCTGCTGGCGCCGACGCGGCAGAGCGCTGCCGCCGCCAGCGAGGGCGACCGGTTTTTTGAGGAGAAGATCGTGCCCTTGCTCGCGAACCGGTGTTACGAGTGCCACTCGCACGAGAAGAAGATCAAGGGCGGGCTGGCGCTCGATTCCCGCGCGGGCTGGGAGGCGGGCGGGGAAGGCGGCCCGGTGCTCGTTCCGGGCGAGCCGGAGAAGAGCCGGCTGATCTCGGCGGTTCGCCACGAAGACCCCGAGCTGAAGATGCCGCCGAAACACAAGCTGCCGCCGGCGGAAGTCGAGCTGCTCGTCGAGTGGGTGAAACGCGGCGCGCCGGATCCGCGCGCCGGGGCCGCGGGGGCGGGCACGCGCGCGAAGAGCGACGCGGCCGCGGAGTGGGATGCGCTCTATCGCGAGCGCTTGCAATGGTGGAGCCTGCAGCCGGTGGCCCAGCCGATCCCGCCGCCGGTGCAACGCGCGGAATGGGCGCGCACGCCGGTCGACCGTTTCATTCTCGCGGCGCTCGAGGCGAAAGGGTTGGCGCCCGCGCCGGAGGCGGATCGGCGCACCCTCGCGCGCCGGCTCAGCTTTGCGCTCACGGGCCTGCCGCCGAGCCAAGCGCGAGTCGAGGCCTTCGTGCGGGAGAGCGCTCCGGACGCGGAGGAAGCGTTCGTCGAATCGCTGCTGGCCAGCCCCCACTTCGGGGAGCGGTGGGCGCGCCATTGGATGGACATCGTGCATTACTCCGACACGCACGGCTACGAATGGGACGTGCCGGCGAAGAACGCCTGGATGTACCGCGACTACCTCACCCGCGCCTTTAATGCGGACGTGCCCTTTCGCCAGCTCGTTCTCGAACAGATCGCCGGCGATCTCATCCCGCCGCGGGTCGATCCGTCCACGCGTCTGAACGAGGCGCTGCTCGGGCCCATGGCGATGCGGCTCGGCGAACGCCGGCACGGCGACAGCGCCATGTTCGAAGGCATCCACCAGGAGGCGATGGCAAACATCATCGATACGGTGACCAAGGGCTTTCTCGCGACCACCGTGGCCTGCGCGCAGTGCCACGATCACAAGCTCGATGCCGTGGCCCAGCGCGACTACTACGCGCTCGCCGGCGTTTTCATGAGCACGCGCTGGGGCGTGCGTTCCGCCGAAGCCGCGGACCCGAACGCGGCAATGATCGCCGCGCTGGCGCGCGTGAAAACGGCGCTCCGCCAGGAGCTCGCCGCGCTCTGGCTCGGGGATGGAACTGGCCTTCAGGCGCGAATCCAAGCGCTGCCCACCGTCGGCAAAGCGGAGGCGTTTCCGGAAACATTGCCCGCCATTTGGCGGCTGCTGGCGCAGCCTTCACCCGACGGCGAAAGCATCACGGGGGCCTTTGAGGGGGCGGCGGAGAAATTTCGCCAGCAACGCACGGAGCGGGCGGCGGCAAACCGCGCCAATCTCACCCTGGCGGCCGAATTCACCGCCCCGGAGCTGCCCGCCGGCTGGCGCGTTGAGGGCTCGGGTATTGAGCACGGCCTCGTCGCCGATGGCGAGCCGATCGTGGCGCTCGAGGGCGAGCGCGCCCTGGCGCAGATCGTGCCCGCGGGCCGCTGGAGCCACGCCTGGTCGCCGCGTCTCGCGGGGGCCGTGCGCAGCCCGCTCTTCGATGAGCAGGCGCAAGCCGCCGCGTTTTCGGTCGGCCACGCCGCCGGCAACTACGCCGCCCAATCGCTCATCGTGGACAACTCCTTCCATTGTGAGCGGATGGGCTTTCTCGCCCGCCCCGCGTTCGGCTGGCTCACGCTCAACGGCGGCGCGGGCCCGCCGGGGCGGCGGATCTACCTCGAGCTCGCCACGACCGCGCTGAACAACTATTTCCCGCCGCGCACCGGCTACGGCAAGCTGAAGGAGGGCGACGCGACGACGGAGCGTTCATGGTTCGGCGTCACCCGCATTTATCGCCACGCGCCCGGCCAGCCGCCGCGCGATGAGCTGGAGCGTTTCGCGCCGCTCTTCGCCGCAGCTGGCGCGCCGTCCACGCGCCCGGAGCTTGCCGCGCGGATCGCGCGCCTGCTGCTCGGGACCGTCGAGCGCTGGCGCGACGGGCGCGCCGGCAGCGAAGACGCGCTCCTGCTCGAGGAGGCGCTCTCCGCCGGCCTGCTCGCGAACACGGCCGGCGCCACGCCCGCGCTCTCCAAACTCGTTGAGCAATACCGCGCGCTCGAAAAGCAACTGCAGCCGGATCGCGTGATCGGCTCCGCCGCGGACTATCACGAGGCGCGCGATGAACGCATCGGCGTGCGCGGCTCCTACACCACCTTTGGCGATACCGTGCCGCGCGGTGGGATTCGCTTTCTCCGCCTCGCGCCGGAACGCACCGCCGCGAAGAGCAGCGGCCGGCTCGAGCTCGCCCACGCCCTGGCCGACGAGCGCAATCCGCTCACCGCGCGCGTCTTCGTGAACCGCGTCTGGGGCTATCTTTTTGGCGAAGGCCTGGTCCGCACGCCCGATGATTTCGGGCACCTCGGCGAGCGCCCCTCGCACCCGGAGTTGCTCGATTGGCTGGCCTCGCGCTTCATGGAAGAGGGCTGGTCAGTAAAGAAGCTCGTGCGGCTGCTCGTCACCAGCGCGGTTTGGCGGCAGGCCGGCTCGCCCGATCCACGCGCCGTGGCCGCGGACCCGGAAAACCGCTGGTGGCATCACCTTCCCATGCGCCGGCTGGAGGCGGAAGCGATTCGCGATGCCCTGCTCGCGGTTTCCGGCCGGCTCGACCCGGCGCTGTACGGGACGCCGATCGAGCCCTGGCGCGCCGCGCAGGATCCGGCCAAGCGGCTCCTCAGCGGCCCGCTCGACGGCGCGGGCCGCCGCAGTCTCTACGTGAAAATGACCTTGATGGAACCGCCGCGTTTTCTGGCGCTCTTCAATCAGCCCATCCCGAAAGCGACCACCGGCAAGCGCGACGTCACGAGCGTGCCCGACCAGGCGCTCGCCCTGCTCAACGATCCGTTCGTCCTGGCGATGGCGCGGCACTGGAGCACCCGTGCGCTGCAGGACGACGCGGCCACGCCCGAAGCGCGCGCGGCGCAAATGTTTGCCGCCGCGCTCGGCCGTCCGCCGCGTTCCGAGGAGACCGCGCGTCTGCTCGAGCTGGCCCGCCGGTGCGCGGGCTTGCGCGGCGAAGAGTCCGACGATCTGATGCCCTCGGCGACGGCGTGGCAGGACGTGGCGCACGCCATTTTCAATCTGCAGGAGTTCATCCATGTCCACTGACCCGATCCTTTCCGCGAATCCGCTCTGCCGCGGGTGCACGCCGCCGCCGCGCACCCGCCGCGGTTTTCTGCGCGAGACGGGCCTTGGGTTCGGCTGGCTCGCGCTGGCCGGGCTGCTGCCGCGCTGGACCGGCGCGGCCCCGCCGCTCGCGCCGCGCGCCAAGCACGTCATCTTCCTGTTCATGGATGGCGGCGTCTCGCACGTCGATACCTTCGACCCGAAGCCGGAGCTGACGAAGCGGCACGGCCAGCCGGCACAATGGCGAGCCGATGCGCGCTCGCAATCGATCAGGCCGCGCGCAAGTGGCTGAAGAATCTCTGGGAGTTCAAGCAGCGCGGGGAATCTGGGCTGTGGGTGAGCGAGCTCTTCCCGCACGTGGCAGAGGTCGCCGATGAGCTCTGCGTCGTGCGCTCCGTGATCGGCGAGACGCCGCTGCACGGCGCGCAAAACCTGCTCCTTCACACCGGCCGCAGCATTGGCGCCGCGCCGAGCATGGGATCGTGGATTTCGTACGGCCTCGGCACGGAAAACGAGCAGCTGCCCGGCTACGTGCTACTGAATAACGATTGGATCCCCAACGGCGGCTCGCAAAATTTCGCCAGCTCCTTTCTGCCGGCCACGCACCAGGCGACCATGATCCGCGCCAGCGGCACGCCGGTGGATAACATCGTCCCCGCCGACCCCGCCGGCGTGCAGCGCGCGAAGCTCGATTTCCTCCGCGAGCAGGATCGCGGCCGCGCCGCGGAGGAAGGCCGCCCGGAGCTCGTGGAATCAGCCATCCGCAACTACGAAACGGCCGCGCAGATGCAGTCGCTGGTGCCGGAGCTGTGCGACGTCAGCCGCGAATCGAAAGCCACGCTCGCGCTTTACGGTGTCGATCGCCCCGACGACTTCGACCGCCAATACGCCACTGCAATGCCTGCGCGCGCGCCGCCTGGTCGAGGCGGGCGTGCGCTTCATCGAAGTCACCTGCCCGCTCACCCACACGAACAACGCGCCATGGGATCAGCACGGCGAGCTCAAGCTACGGCACGAGGAAAACGCGCGCATCACCGATCAGCCGGTCGCGGCGCTCCTCGGCGATCTGAAAGCGCGCGGGCTGCTCGACGATACGCTCGTCCTCTGGGCCGGCGAGATGGGCCGCACGCCGCACTCCTCCGGCACCGATGGCCGCGATCATCACGTCAGCGGCTACACCATCTGGATGGCCGGCGGCGGCCTCCGGGGCGGCATGACCTACGGCGCCACGGACGAGATGGGCATGTCCGCCGTCGAAAACCCGGTCGACATTCACGACATCCATGCCACGATCCTGCACCAGCTCGGCGTCGATCACGAAAAGCTCACCTTCCGCTTCGGCGGCCGCGACATGCGCCTCACGGATGTGCATGGACACGTGCTCCGCGAATTGATCCAGGCCTGAATATGAAGCACGCGCTCACGTCGTTGTTCCTGCTCGCGCTATCTCTCGCCGCCCGCGCGGCAGAGGCCCCCCCGAAGCTTTACGCGATTCCGAGCTGGGGGGATTACACCATCGTGTACGGGCCCGGCACCGATCCGGCGATGGATTCACCGGCGGCGATGGAAAACATGTTTCGCTATTGGAAAGGAAGCGGGTACACGGGCGTCTTTTTGCGGAGCGATTTGCAGCAGTTCGATCCGTTCGTGCGGCGCAATCCGCGCGTGCAGCCGAATCCCGGGCTGGCGCTGATGTGGCGCTATATCGACGTGATGGCCGAGCGCTACGATTACTTTGCAGCCGCCCAGCAGGCGGCGCAGAAGACGGGCTTCGAGTTTTGGGTTTATCATCCGCATATCTATAGCGATGGCGCGCCGGAGAACGTCGGGGTAGACGGCCCCGGCCGCATGGTGCCGTGGGGTTACGTTTCCAAGGTGCTGTTCGAGCACCCGGAGATGGTTTCGGTCGACCGGCGGGGAAACAAGTATTGGATGGTGCCGGAGTATGCCTACCCGAAGGTGCGCGAAGCGAAGGTGGGCGAGTTCGTGCACATGGCGAAAAAGTATGGAATCAAGCGGTTCATCGCGAACATGCGGAGTGAGGTGAATCAGCTCATCGAGGCCACGGACAAGGCGGACCGCTTCGGGTTCAATCAGCCGGTGGTCGACGACATGCAGCGGCTGCACGGTGTGGACATCATGACCGACCCGCGCTTCGACGTGGATAGCCCGGCGTTCGATTTGCGCAATCCCATGGTGGAGAAATGGCGCGAGCTGCGCGGCGGCTATCTCACGCAGCTTTGGCGCGAGCTGCGCCAGGGGCTGCGCGCGGTCGATCCGGCGATCAAGATCGGGATCACGCTGGCCGGCGAATACATCGGGCCGCCGCTCGGCAACTGGCGTACCGACTGGCGCACGTGGGTGGATGAAGGGCTCCTGGATTACATCATCTCGCCGGTCTTTTTCGAGGCGACGCTACGATCCGGGCGTGGAGAAGAAGGGCTATCTCACCAACTCGCGGGCCGGGGTCGGCACCGTGTCTCACGAAGTGCTGCGGGGTTACCTCAAGCAGAGCAAACATCCGGAGATCGAGATTATCGCGACGGGCGGGCCGCCGTATTTTTTCACGCCGCCGCCGCTGCCCGCGGGTACCGATGGGAGGCAATGCGATGTCTGGTACAGCTCATATCATCTCGCCTGGCAGCAGCGCTGGGCGCAGTGGCAACGCGATCTGCACGACTTCGGGCACATCAAATTCCTCGAGCAGAATTTCGATGAGGTCGCGCCGCGCGACTTCGCGGGTGAATCCGGCGGCTGGGGTTTGCTGCACTACGATCCCGAGCGGCGCGCCTGCCCCGGCGCGTGGGGCAGGCTCGGCACGGGCGCGAATGCGCGGCCCTTCGCGCAAACGGCCATCCGCCGCGGCGCCACCGGCCAGGCGATCCAATTGACCAGCGCCAGCGACCGGAGCGGAACGCTGACCGGCTGGCACAACGCTTCGCCTGATCGCAGCAAGCTTTCCGCCGCGCTCGATACCTCGATCACGAACGGCCGCTGTGTTTTCACATTCTGGCTGTGGCGAAAATCCGCGGAGGCCGGCGTGGCCGCCTATCTGCAGGGCGATGGCACCCAGTGCGATGTCGGCGTCCGCATTGCGCCTGGGACGGGGCGGCTCTCCTATTCCACCGGGACGAAGGCGGGCGCGGGTATATGGGTGGAGACTCCTCACACGATCCCCGTCGGCGAATGGCGGAAGCTCACGATCACCGTGAATCTCGAGCTGCGCTCATATGTCGCGGAGGTGGGCGACGCGGAAAAAATCGCCCTTTGCGAGCCGGTGCCGCTGGTCATGCCGAAGGAACGGTTCGTCGAGCAGCCGGGCGTGAATATTCCGATCGCCGTGCCGGTGTTCAAAGAATTCCAGCGCGTCGCGTTCCTGCCCGAAGGCGCGCCGGGACACAGCACCGTACTCGACGATCTCGCGGTGCACTGGCAGCCCGCCCTGCGCTTTGCCAAGCCCGGCCCGGACGTCGTGCTCAGCGAAGATTTCGAGGCGCAACTCCCGCAGGCGTCCTTCCCCGCCGAGGCCAGCGATGCAGCTTGGAAACTGGAGCCGCCCGGCACGAAGAGCGGTTTCTATATCACCAACGGCACCTCCTTTGGCGCGGGCGTGAACTCGCTGCGCGCGACGGGCGAAGCCGCGCTCCACCGGGTGCTGCCGGCAACGTTGGACCCGGCCGCTCGCGCCACGCTGGACGTCGATTTCTTTCTCCGCTCCGGCGAAGGGTTTCCGTATTTGATCCCAAATCCTGCCGCACGCTCACCGCACGCGACCGCAATCGGACTGAGCGGCCCCGACGGCAAGATCATCGCCGGCGCGGCCGCGAAAAACGGCACCTGGCAGATTTGGGATGGCCGGGCCTGGAGCGATACCGGAGAGCGCGTTCATCACGATGTGTGGAATCACCTGCAGCTCGCGCTCGACGGGAAGGGCTCCTACACGGTCGTGGTGCAGCCCACCGGACAGGTGGCCGGGCAGGTGGCGAGCGGGCGGATTGGAGAAGCGAACGGATCGAAGCCTATCACCGTTTTTCTCCAGCCGTCGAAAACCGGCGGCCACCTCAGTTGCTATGACAATCTGGTCGTGACCTCGGGATCGAAGTGAGCGCGCGTGGCCCGAGGCGCTGCGGGATGACATAGTTTAGCTGATGGTAGGTACGCCAGTAAATATCTACTTCGCTGCCGGGTGGCTGAGTTTGCGACGCCAGTAACCAGCCAGCCAATGCACGTGGCCTTCGCAGAAGAAGACGTCGCGGTAGTCGTCGCCCCGGACCAGGGAAGGGAGTTGGTCGATGCGTTGATCGCGACGGATGTGGTAGAAGTCGCCGCGCTTTTTCAGGGCCTCGAGGCAGCGAAGCGCCAGTTTGTCATAGCCGGCGTGGGGCAGCAGGCGATGCGCCGCGCCGAGGTAATCGGAAGCGTAGCCATTGACTTCGAAGAACTTGCTTTGCGCAGTCTGATCGACACTCCCCGCGAGCAGCGCGGCCTGATGAACCAGCGCGGGCTGCCAGACGGCGTCCAGATTGGGACGCAGGATGCGAAGCTGTTCCAGGCAAAGTACCGGGAGGCCGTGCATGGTGATGCCAGTCGGCTTGTCGGGGCGAAGCAGCGTGGCTTTGAGACTCAGCCAGGTTTCGAAACTCTGTCGAGACTTGGCGCCGGGTTGCCACGATTCGGCCAGAGCATGCAGGTAGAGGAAGTAGGCCGCGGCCATTGGATGCCACTCCAGCCGCTTCCACCAGATGGGTTTGCCAAAATAGACGCCGCTGTGATCGTGATCGTGCCACCAGTCGGAAAACGAGACAACGACCTCCTCGATCTGCTTTTTCTCCGCCGCATCGGCCATCGTCCGGTGATACGCGTGCAGGCCGAGCGTAATGCCCGCATATTGGTCGGCGCTGCATTCCTCGATTCCGGTTACCCGGTGGATGCCGGCGTACGGCTTTGGAAACCAGCCGCGACCGCCGCCGCCGTTTCCCGCCGGTGGCGAGGCATTGTTCCAAAGGGTGACGATGGCACTCACCGTGCGGCGAGCCAGCTCACGCGCCCTCGGATCGCGAGTCGCTTCGAACTTCAGGCAAAGAGCCATGAGATAAGAGCCGCTGGCCTCGCCCGCATTTTCATAGTTGAGCCATACCGCCCTCAGCGCGTCCGGCATCGCGGAGTGCTCCGTGTAGGCGCCTTTGCCCGTAGGCCGGTCGAGCACCTCGTCATTGGTCAGCGGTTTCATCGTGCGCCCATTCACGCCACTGCGCAAGATGCCGTCCTCATCACGAAACACACGCTCGATCACCTCCTGCACGGTGGCCTCTACTTCCTCGAATGTTTGACCGTAGCCTGCGGGGGGAACTCTCCGGTAAACACATCGCGTGTCAGGGCGGGAGCCTCCTGCGCCCTGCCAGGCTGGGCTCCGAGCATGTGGAGGACCGCCGTGGCTCCCGCGAGAAAGTAACATCGATTCATGGTTGGCGGTTGCGAAAGTGAGCGAGTAAAAAATCAGCGGAAGAGCCATAGGCATCATCCGGCGACCGATGCCCCGCCGAGACACCGATGTGCAAATGCACCGGGATGAGATTGAGTTTCGGCTGTAACCTGCGTGTCGCGGCCACGAGGCGGCGCGTGAAACCGATGCAGTCATCCGTACTGACGCGATCATCCGAATTGCCAATGCTGATCCATACTGGGCGGCCCGAGAGCCTCTCCAAGAACCCATCCAAACTAATTGTCGCCGCTTCGGGCGCCGTGACGCCTGCGAGCTCCGTCAGCGCGAGCGGATTCGTCACCGGCGACACTCCCACGACAGCCTGGATGCGTGGTTCCCGCGCCGCGAAGTGCAACGCGCAAAATCCGCCGCGCGAAACCCCCTGCACGACAACTCGCCGCGGATCTGTGACGCCCTCCGCGATGAGATGATCGAGCACATCCACGCAATTTCGCGCATACGGCCCCACGAAATCCTCACCCTTCTTCGCGTGAGCCGCCCAGCCGCGCAGACCCGATGGCTGGCCTTCTTTCAAGTCGTAGCCCTCACATGCCGGATCGAGCACCACATAAATCCAGCCATGCTTCGCCAAGATTTGCCCGGTGCCGAGGAGGTAACCCATCTTCTCCTGCCCCATCATCGAAATTGGATTGCCGATGATGAACAGCGTGGGTGCTGGTTTGCTGGGTTTGTCAGCGAAGATGCCGTAATGCGTGCCGCGCGGTGTCTGCATCAGCCGCAGCTCGGCAGCCGAGGCAGATAACACCTGAAGCACGAAGAGAACGGCAATAAAACCAACAGGTCCATTCATGGTCATTCGGGAGGTGGGGCGGTTGAGGCGGCATCTACGTGAGCGCGCGGGCGCCTGTCTTCAGCCGAAGCGAAACGGTTTACCAAGACGGATCGTGCGCTCGGCCTTCGGGTACCAGCCCTGCGGAGCGTGCGTGTTGGTATGCAGATAGCACTGCACGCGCACTTCGGCGCTGCCTTCGGTGAAAGTGAGCAGCCGGCTCATCGGACGCGACCGTCGCGCCACGTGGAAGCGGGTGAGCGCGCAACAGTTGATGAAGTTCGCGCCCCATTTTCGCTCGATATGAGTGCGGCCGTTGAAATCGTCGTCGGGGTTGGTATGCGTATGGCCGCCGAACCAGAGGTCGATCGCGCCGGGGTGCGCGGCGAGGTAGTTCTCGAACGCCAGCGCTTTCGGCTGATCATCCACATAGTATAGATAAGACGCGCCCTCCGGGCTGCCGCCGTCTTTTTGGTAGCCGTGGTAGCGGCTGCTGTAGCTGCCGTCGGGATTCTAGCGTGCCGCCCTCGAAGTCGCCGGAGCCGACGGTCGTCTCGCGCAGCATGTGGTGATGCGCGGAGACGATGATGGCGTCGCGGTTCGCCTCCACGCGTTCCCGCCACCAAGCCACCGTCTCGCCCGTGACCGCGCCCGCGGGATAGCCGCCGCGCTTACCGCGGCCGACCGGCACGGGAAGATCGTTGCGGTCGCTCATCACGAGGAAGAGGAGATTGCCGACGCGGAATTCGTAGCGCTCCCAGGTGCCGGTTACCGGATACCGGCGGCGCTTCGGATCGACGCCGGAGAATTGCGTATTCTCGCCGGTGGGATCGATCCATTTGCGGAACCACCACTGCGTCGGCTGGCCCTGCCCGCTGGCATCGTGATTGCCGGCGAGATCGTAAAAGTCCTCGCGCCGGTGCTTCGTCGCGGCGGCGTATTGTCGCAGCACTTCGCGGCCCTCGTCATCCTCCGGCGGTCCCTGGTTGCCCGAGAAATCGCCCACGTTCAACGCCATGTCCCAGTCGAACGCCGGTGCGCCGTCTTTGACGCCCTGTTCCGACTGCCGGATGGCCTCCGCGAGCGACTCGCGTTTGCGCGCCAGGTCGGTGCCCACATGCGCGTCGCCGATGGCCCAGAGGCGGAACTGCCGAGCGGGTACAGGCTCCGCCCCGATTGCGCCGGCGAGGTTTGCCGCGGCAACGCCCGCGGCGGAGTTACGAAGAAAGCGCCGGCGAGTTATCTGCGAAAGGGACGAGATCATGCCTTATATGGTGCGGTATCTTCGGATTTCCTCGGCAACTTGCTTGAATTGCTCGTCACCGAGCTCGCGGCGCGGGATAATGTGAGCCGTCGCGGGAGTGTTATAGACGAAGATGTATTCAGAAGTGTAGGCGACGTCGGAAAGCGCGCTCCAAGTTTGAAAGTGCCGGGACTCCGCGGTCTCCTCGGTGAAACCTTCGCAAGTAATCGTGATGGTATGTCGGCAGAGAACCTCCTTCTGCGGTTTTTCGCGCTGGAGCTTCTCGACGGCTTTACGGGGAAAATCCCGGTAGGCGCGCCACGTCCATACGAACGAAAGCAATGCGCCAACCGCACCAGCGATGAGGAACGCAAGCCGGTGGGTTGAGTGAGCCAGATACGTCAAGACTCCGAAAAGCACCAGCGGGCTGCCGTAGAGATTCCACCGGCGGCGCTTGTGGTAAGCGGCATGGGTCGAGAGTTGGTGCTCAGTGAGAGCCACCATGTCCTCGAAGTTGTTCTCATAGCTTACGGTCATGGCTTAGCCGAAGACTGCCAGCGAAGGCAGTCGTCTCATTTCAAGGTCACGGCGAAAAGCTCGGCGCCGTCCAAGTGCACCCGGAGTTGATACCGGCCGGGCGGGAGGTCGCTGAGCTGCTTCTCCTTCCAGCGGGCCTCGTGCGCCAGGTCGTCGTCCTCCATCGGCACGGCGTCGTCCTTGGTGAAGCCGTGCAGGCGGTAACCGTCCTCGTTGAGAATTTCGAGCCGCACCGCTCCCTTGGCGGCGTTGGCGTTGAGCGTGACGCTCTTCACGCCGCTGAGATCGAGCGGGCGCAGCGTCACGTGGCCGATCCGTGTTGACGAGCTGCGGCTGGCCTTTCTTCTGCCCTTTCACCGGCGTGCGCGGATTCGGCGCGAGCGCGACGAGCCGATCGCGCGGCGTGGTGGCGAGGCCGACGCCGCTGTGGTAATCCTTCGCGCCCGCCTCCTGCCGGTTCAGCCCCACGCCGCCGATGGCCGTGCCGCGGTAGGCGCCGTAGTAAAAGAGCATCTCCTTCTCCAGCATGACCGGCGTGCCGTTGGTGATGATCGAGCCGGCATCGAAGTTTTCCGCCGGCCCGCGCGGAATGGCCCACGCACCGGCGAGGCTGCGATCCCAGCGGAAGCCATCGCGGCTGCTCATGAGCTCGGCATCGATCGTCCCCTCCCCGCGGTCGAGGATCTGGTTCAGGGAAAAATACATCCCGTTGTAAAAGAAGACCGGCGAGGTGTGGAACTCGAGCTGCGCCGGATCGCGGTCGTTGGCGGTGAGGACCAGCTCCGGCTTGCTCCAGTGGATGAAGTCCTTGCTCTCCATGCGGCCCATCGCGTGTTTCCAAGCCAGGCCGCCATCCGGACCGGGCGTCCACATCTTCCCATAGCCGACGAACACGCCGCGCTTCGGATCGAAGAGCACATCGAGCGCGTCGGACATGGCGAGCGGGAGGCGCCAGCTTTGCGCGATCCGCCCATCCTTGCGCGCGACCTCCGCATACGGGTTCTCGCCCGCGAACGGCGGCTGCGGCCCTTGCCGCCGAACGGGACGCGCTGGACCATCTGCCGGCGTGCTTCGTCCAACGAATGCCGTCGGGCGAAAAGGCCACGTGCGTGCCCGAGCCGCCCTCGCCCGCGCTGGACCAGTCGTAGTAGGCCATCTTGTAGCGCTTCGCCGGGTCGGGATCGCGCGGGTCCACGACCACCGAGTTGCAATAGCGATCGCCATACGCATCCTTCGCGCCGATGAGCACGATGTTCGTTTCCTTCTCGCTCGTAGAACGGGAACAGCCCGAGGTTGGGCTTCGTCCATGTCCGGCCATCGCCGGACTCCGCGTAACAGACCACGCAGCGCAGCGTCTTGTCCTCCGTGCGCCGCTCCTGGTAAGCCTGATACCAGAGCTGAAATTTCCCGGTCTGCGGGATCGCGATGCACGCTCGTCCAGCCGAGCATCCCCTCCCACGGCTTGTCCGGCGCGATCACCGGGTCGGCCGAGAACTTCGTCAGCTCCACCGCGCGACGCATCGTGCCGGGGCGATAAAGCACGTCCTCATCATCCGCGAAAAGAATCGTGCGCGGAAGCTGCGCCTCCGCCACGCCGGAGCACGCCAGCAGGAACGCGACGAGCGGCCATGTTCGGAGGAACGGGAACATGAGCGCAAAGTTTAGCCGCACCCGCCGCCCCGTGAACGTTATTTTGCGCCCGGCGGCGGGAGGTTCCGGCCCCCAACTGGCGTGCCTCTTTTCGCGCGAAGCGCTTTCGGAGTGCGCGCGCGTCCCCGCGCCGCTTTGCACCGGCGTCGCATCCAGGAAGACTTGGGTGATGGTCAACGCGCGGTGAAGACTGCGTCCGCGCCGCGCGTCGTGCCCGCTTCGTTTACCGCCACGAGGCGGTAGTGATACGCGGCGCCGGGGACGAGGCCGGTGAGTGAGGCGAAGCACGAGCGCGGCGTGATTTGCAGGCCGCCGTAGAGCGGAGCGGTGGTCTGCCCGTAGCCGGTGTCGCGCCCGTACTCGAAGTGATACTGCGTCTTCAACCCGAGCGCGTTCAGCCGCCCTTACAGCGTGGCGGCGCCTTCGCCGAGCGGGGTGGCCGCGCCGGTGATCGCCTCGGGAGCGGCATCGCGCGGGAGCCGGAAGCTCCGGTTTTCGCCGGCGACCGTGCCCGCATCGGTGGTGATCACGAGCCGGTAATGGCACGTCTCGCCCGGCGCGGGCCCGAGCAGGTCGGCGTTCACGTGATACCAATCGTCGTCCGTCTGCATGCGTGCACCCGTCCCGAAAACCTCGATTTCCCCGAGCCCCCAATGCCGCGGCTGCCAGCCCGAGAGCACGCGCACGCGCACTTCGCGCGCGGCCACGGCGAGCCCCTGGCGGAGGAGGTGCGCGAAATTCGGGCCGCCGGGCGAGGAAGCGGGGAGGTCGCCGGCGAGCACGGGCTGCCACTTCGCGCCGTCCGCGGAAGCGAGCACTTCCACGGCTTTAGCCGGCCACTCCGGATGCTGATGAATCTGCACCCTCTCGATCACCACGGGCCGCTCGAAGGCGTAGGCGAACTCCAGCGGTTCCGCCGGATTTTCCTCGCTCCGCCACATCCGCTCGGCGCCGTGCCGCCAGCCATCGGTGAGGGTGGTCGGATCGCCCCCGGGCGCGCGGAGGAGCCGCCCGCCGTTCGAGGGAAGGAGCAGCGAGTAGTTGCGATACGCCAGCTCGAATTCATCGAAATCGATCGAGCCCGTAGGCGGCCGCGCCGGGTCGACGCCGGCGAGCAGGTGAAAGAAATCGCAGCTCACGGCGGCCTGCGCGCGATCGATCGAAGCGTAGGCGTAATTGGGCCGGCGCTGCGCGAGGTTGTTGCCGCCGTAGGTCCAGTCGTGCGAGCGATTGCGCAGTCGGTACTCCACTGCCTCCCATTTCCCCGACCGCAAAAAACGGTTCAGGCTGAAGCCGGTGTACGCCCAGTTGGCGCGGCGCCAATCCGCCGGCTGCGGCGGCGCGAGCTCGTGATCGCTCTGCGTCCACCAGACGCATTCGGAACCGTTCGGCGCCCACGCATTGCCGCGTACCTGCAGCCGCACGCGGGCATCGCGCAGATCGGGATCGCCTCCGCCGAGCGCGGCGCGCCAGCCCTGCGCGTTCGGATGGCTCCCCGGATAGAAGTAGGACGCAAGGTGCAGCGTGCCGATGCCGTCGACGTGGTTGAAATCGTGCTCGCTCGGCTCCGCGAAGCGAACGAACCCGCCCGCCGCGCCGCCCTCCGCATGATGCGCGAGCCCTTTTCCATCCATCCCGGCCTGCCAGCCGCCCAAGCGCTCATCCCAGCTCTCGCGGTAGAACGCGGCCAGCCGCGGCGGGAGCGGCTGCGGCGTGGTCGCCTTGCCGTAGCGCTCACTCGGACCGTATTCAAAATGCCACGTGGCCGGCGCGCCGCGCGGATTCACGCGACCGTTAAAAGTGATCCCTGTGGTGCCCAGCGAGCTCGCCGCCTCCGTCTCCACCACCGGCTTTTCCGCAGCCAGACTCTCGAGGCCCGAGCAGATCAGGAGAAGCAGCAGCGGACAGCAGGCTTTCATTGGTACAGGCATGTCCTCCTTACTCGCCGCTTACGGTGCCGATGGCGCGGAAGGAATAAACATCCGCGTCCTAAAGATCGCCGGCTGACTGCATCACATAGTCGGCGCGATGTCATAATGAGAGATTGATTTCTAGCTCCTCGCTTTCGCGAGTTGAAGCCGAAAGGATTGGCCCTTCCCCTCATGACGCGCTGCCTGTTCCTCGCCCTGTTGCTTTTCACTTCTTCGACAATGGCCGCGCCGGCTCCGGCGGAGGCCGGCGAGCCCGGCCCGCCTCTGGGAGAGCGCTCGCTCGTGGTGAGCGGGCAGGGCTACTTCCCGGTGGCCTTGCGGCTGCACGATGGCCGGATCGCCGTCGTCCTGCGCGGGGGCGCCGGGCATCTCGGGCTCGCGGGGCGGCTCGACATGGTTTTCTCCAGCGATGAAGGGCAAAGCTGGACGAAGCCGGCGCTCGTGGTGGACTCGCCCGCCGACGACCGCAACCCCGCGCTGGGCCAGGCGAAAGACGGCACGTTGGTGGTGGGGTTCTACCGCACGGAAACTTACGATGAGCAGGGGAAGTACGATCCCAAGCTGGATAAGCCAGTCACCACCTGGAGCACCCGTTCGCGCGATGGCGGTGCCACGTGGTCGGAACCCACGCAAATCGACGTTTCGGACATCGGCTTGGGAAGCCCCTACGGCAGGATCGTGACTCTTCCGGAGGGCGCAATGCTCTTGGCGATCTATGGGTACGAGATCCGGCCCGCCGGCCAGAAAAACGCGAGCACGCGCAATCATAGCTATGTCTACCGCTCCGATGACCACGGCCAGACGTGGAAGCGTGTCTCCGAAATCGGCGACGGCAAGCTGCAGCTCAATGAGACTTCCTTGTTGCGGTTGCCGGATGGGAAGATCGTGGCGGCGTTGCGCTCCCGCGCGACCGAGCTATGGATGTCTGAGAGCGTGGACGAGGCGCGCACCTGGTCTCCCGTGCAAAAGCTCGCGCCCGCCAACATTCATCCCGGCGATTTGTGCCTGCTGGGCGATGGCCGAACTTTCCTCGCCGTCGGAAATCGCGTGGGTCCCTTCGGAGTACTCGGGATGGTGGGCGATGCCGCCGGCAAGTTCAAGTGGGAGGATCGCTTTGCCCTGGTCAATGACGCGATCAGCGGCGACTGCGGCTATCCGAGCAGCGTCCTCCTCAAGGACGGCCGGGTCCTCACGGTGTACTATGCCACCAAGGTTCGCGAGCACCCGGAGTGGGGCGCTCACTGCGGCGCGGTGATCACGAAGTTGCCCTCAGGCGCGGCGCCGAGGTGAATCCGCCCGCGCACGCCGACGTTCCACGGCTCGAGGCCATGCGGCAACGCACCGATGTCCGGTCGCGCGGAGCGCAGCGGATCAGGCCATTCATCCGGCAGTGCGATCCCTCCCCCGATGGCCGCGCTGCCTGCGCCAAGGCGCGGGTCGAACGGCTGTTTTCCATCGGCGTCGAGCGACGCAAACTTTGGATCGGCAAAGCCGTCGCTCGCTCCCAATCCGGGCGCGTAACGCTGCTTGCTCGCCTCGAAGAGCGGCGATTGCCGGAACGTGGCGCAGAGGTCGCCCGCTTGCTTTGGCCCATCGCGCAGGCTCCAGAACAAGTTCCCATCCGCCTGAAAATCATCGTCCGGCGAGAGCGCGGTGTAGTTCATCCCCGGCGCTCCCTCGATCTGGGAGAAGATGTTGTTGAAGACGCGCCGGGTGGTCCCGCGCGTGCAGCGCGCCCCACGAGAAAGCATAGTAGCCGCGCCACGCGCCGGCCTGCATGAGAAACGTATTCTGGTAGACGTAATACACGGGATGGGTGGGGCTCCCGTGGTCGTGCGCGATGAGCGCGGTTGGTTCATTTAGGAATGCGCCCGAGGGCTCCGGCGCCGCCGGCGGGGCCTTGTAAGTGCCGCGCCGCAGATCGATCACGTTGCGATAGACATGGACGCCGCTGCCCGGCTCAGCCGCCACGGGATTCGCCTTCTTGCCATGCACCGTGAACGGATTCAGGCAGCGCGAGATGAGGTTCTGGTAGATGAGGATGCGCCCGCGCTCGCGCTTCGGGCCCGGCTCGATGCCGTCGTCGTTGAAGTTGTCCACGTAGTTCCGATGGAAGCGCATTTCTTCCACGTGGGCGCACGCGAGGAAGTCGTGGTGATCGGTGAATTCACAGCGGGTAAACTCGAAATCGCGGCACGCGCCTTCCGCCATGATGAGGTAGCCGGAGCCGGCCCGGTTCTTGTGATGGAAACGCGAATGCCACGGCGCCGCGTGTCCGCGCACCGCGCAATCCACCAGCCGCAAGCCCTGTACGCGGCTCGCCCGCAAAGCCATCGAGCCTCCGTAAAGCGTCGTGCCATCGAGCTCGACATTCTCCGCGTCTTCCAACTTGAGCGCGGCGTTCTTCGCGCCGCGCACCACCACGTCCTGAATGCGCAAATGCGCCGCCGTTTCGATCGCGAAGGCGTATCCTTCGCGAGCGATGACCAGCGGCAACTTGCGCGGGTCGGTCTCGCCGCGATAAGCGTGGGCGCCCAAGCCGTCGAGCCGCGTGTGCGACAGGCGAATGTGGATGCGCCCGGTCTCCGAATCGCGCCGCGTGCCCGGCCCGGCATAGATGCCACCCGGATCGTCCGAACGATTCTCCAGCTCGGGCCGCCATAACTCGTTCTGCGAGCGCAGGTCCGCGAACGTCATGTAGCGATGGAACGGGACCATCGAGTCGCCGAAATTCCCGAACCCGCCGCCCGAGGGATACGCTTTCGTGGAGCGAAACTCCCCTTCGCCGCCTTCCGGATACGGCTCCCAGGCGTTCGCGGGATCCTCGTAAAATTCCCGGAACCCCGCGTCGATGATCGCCAGCTCGCCCGGATGCGCGCGGATCGTAATCGGCTTCTCTGCCGTGCCGGAGACCCGGACGGTCACGGCTTCATAGTATGTCCCGCCGCGCAGGCAAAGCGTCTCTCCCGGCTTCAATTGGCGAATCGCGTGCGCGATGGTTTTCCCTGGCTGCTCCTTCGTACCAGGCTGGGAGTCGTCGCCCTTCACCGCATCCACGAAGCGCGCGGTGGTGGCGACCATCGGCCGGTGGGAAGGTTCCGGCAAAGGGCGCATCGGCGGATGCGCACGCAACGCGTCTGCCGCGGAGCACGGGCCACCGGCGGCGAGCAGCGCCAGGAGGGCTCCGCGCAAGAGGCTTGGCAGGCTCATGAGTGTTCCAGGATTTCCGTGATCACGCGCCCATGCACGTCGGTGAGCCGGCGATCGGCGCCGTTGTGGCGCACGGTGAGTTTTTCGTGATCGAACCCGAGGAGGTGCAGCAGCGTGGCGTGCTGGTCGTAGCACATCGTGGTGTCGCACGCGGCCTTGAAAGAAAACTCGTCGCTTTCGCCGTAACTCGTGCCGCCCTTGGATGCCGCCGCCGGCCATCCAGCTCACGAAAGTGTTGCCGTTGTGGTCGCGGCCCTTGGTGCTCTGGCTGTATGGGGTGCGCCCAAATTCTGTCGTCCAGAACACCACGGTCTCGTCGAGCAGACCGCGCGCCTTGAGATCGCGCAGCAGCCCGGCGATCGGCTGGTCCGAGCGCACGCACATCTTCTCGAAATCGGAGCCGGGCGTGATGTCGCCGTGGTTGTCCCAATTGCCCGAGGCGCCCGTTGAGCCCGGAGCCGCACCAGAGCTGGACGAACCGCACGCCGCGCTCGATCAGCCGCCGCGCGATGAGGCAATTGCGGCCCGAGCGGCTCGGTCTTCGCATCGCCGAAGCCGTAGAGCTTTTTGGTGGCGTCGCTCTCGCCGCGCAGGTCGAGCACCTCCGGCACGGCGAGCTGCATGCGCGCCGCCAGCTCGTAGCTCGCGATGCGCGCTTCGAGCCGCGAATCGCCGGCGCCGGAGTTGCGCGCGGTTGAGCTTTGCAGAGCAGGTCGAGTCCCTCGCGTTCGCTCGGCGGGATTCACGAAGCCGGCGCTCTTCGGCGCGAACGAGATCGGGAACCGGATTCTCCGCGGCGGGATTGAGCATCGTCCCTTGGTGCGACGCGGGCAGAAAACCATTCGTCCACGCCGCCTTGCCCGTCCACGGCAGCCCGACCGGATCGGGCAGCGCGACGAACACCGGGAGGTTGTCGCTGAGGCTGCCAAGCGCGTAGCTCACCCACGCGCCCACGGTCGGAAAACCGGGCGATCACGAAACCGCTGGTCTGCATGGTCTGCCCCGCGCTGTGCTCGCTCGTCGGCGCCTTCATCGCCATGAGGAACGCCATGTCGTCCACGCACTGCGCGAGATGCGGCAGCGCGTTGGTGACCCAGCGTCCGCACTGCGCCATGCTGCCGCCATTCCCAAGGGCTCTTCAGCAACGGCCCCGCGCTCGCCGCCGTGCCGCCGGTGACCGTGAACTTCGACCTTCTCGCCGCCCCGCCGCTGCAGCTCCGGCTTGTAATCGAACGTATCGCACTGGCTCGCCCCGCCGAGCATGAACAGCTGGATCACCTGCTTCGCCCGCGGCCGGTGGTGCGTCCCCCGCGCCCGCGCCTCCAACGCGCCACTGCCGAGCAATTGCTGCTCCTGCAGCAGCCACGCCAGCGCCAGCGAGCCGAGCCCGCCACCGGCCTGCGAAAGAAAGTGGCGGCGAGAAAAATGGGAACGTTCAGTATTCATATCGCGGGTGGCACCTCAACTTCGCCGAAGGCGAACAACATGAATAGCCGTGGGCGAAAGCCCACGGAAAACCACACAAAACGGCCCGACCCTGAAAGGGTCGAACCTGCGCGTGATCATGGCAGATAGCGTTCATCAAATTGTATCCCAGCTTCGGCCAGCAGTCGTTTGTATTCCTCCAGAAACGAGACATGCCGGTGGTGTTCCTCCTGGTTCTTGATGTATTCGATCAATGCATCCTTTTCCTGGAGCGAATGCGTGAATGCCGGATACCCGTCCTGCCAATGCGTGAATCCTGGGAAAACTTGTCCTTCCTTGATCCAGAACGAGCTAGCTAGCTTGATCTCCTTAACGAAATCCGCCAGCGCCACCGTCGGATGCAGGCTGGTCAAAATGTGCAGATGGTCTTCAACACCATTGATCCGGTAGAGGTGGCCTTGCTTGTTCTTGATGATTCCCCACACATACAGAAACAGGTCGTCACGCCGGGAGGCGGTGAGGACCCGTTCGCGCTCTTTCGTGGAGAACACGATGTGGTAGATGATCTGGGCGTAGGTCGACACGCTGACGTTCTTTGTTCAACCCCTTTCGGGGTTTTTCGTTTTGTGGTTTCTCCGTGGGCTGGCGCCCACGGCTATTCATGTTTAGGCCCTTCGGGCCTGGGCTCCGCTCGTTAGGTTGCTTAGTTCACAAACAAAAACTCATTCGAGTTGACGATCACGCGGCAGGCATTGGCGAGCCCGTGCCGCTCAGCGTAGTCCGCCAGCAGCGCGGCTTCGGCCGGCGTAGGCGGGCGGGCGCAGAGCAGGTGAAAGGCGCGTTCGATGCGCGCGGGTCGTATCGGCGGCTTCGCGTTCGAGCCGCGCGGCGAGATGCTCGCATTGGCGGAGGACGAAACGGTTATTCCAAAGTGAAAGCGCCTGCAGCGGAGTGATGGTATCGTTGCGCTTCGGCGTCGAGAGCGATGGGTCCACGGCGTCGAACGCCTCCAGCAGCGGGTCGTTCAAGTTGCGGAATAGGAAGCGATAAACACTGCGCCGGTAGCTCGCGGGGCTGTCGGGATCGAACGCGGCGTAATCGATCCGCGGGCTGACCTCCTTCTTCGGATCGTCGAATTTGAACTGCATCGCCGAGGGGCCGCCCATCGTCAGGTCGAGCTTGCCGCTGGCGGCCAGCAGCGCGTCGCGCACGGCTCCGCATCGAGCCGCGGGCGATTCATGCGCGCAGAGGAGACCGTTGTCGACTGTCCAGCGCGCGGCATCTCGCGGTACGTGGAAACCTGCCGGTAGGTCGCGCTGGTGACGATGAGCTTGTGCAGCTATTTCAACGAGCCGCCGCGGTCGCGGAACTCGGCCGCAAGCCATTCGAGCAGCTCGGGATGGGTGGGCGCCGACCCCATGCGGCCGAAGTCATTGGGCGTCCCCACCAGCCCGCGCCCGAAGTGCCAATGCCAGACACGATTCACGATGCTCCGCCACGTGAGCATGTTTTCCGGCGCCGTAATCCAGAGGGCCAGCGCGGCGCGGCGCGCGCCTTCGCCCTTGAGATCGGCGAGCGCGAGACTCCGGCGGCAGCGTGCTCACCGCCGCGAGCGCCTGCGGCTTCACCTCGGCCAGCGGCGTGCGTGATATCCCCCCGGCGCAGGATGTGGATGGGGTACGGCTCCTTCACCGGCTTGTAGTTGCGCAGAGGCGGGAAATCCGCGGCGATGGCCCAGACTTTTTGCTCCGCCGGCAGCCGCGCGAGCTGCTCGTTCACGAAGACGAGCCGATGCGCCTCGAAGAGTTCTTTGCGCTCGGCCTCGCTGCGCTCCGTTTCCGGGCGCGCAAGTTTGCTGAGCAAATCCACCGGCAAAGCTGGCGCGCGCACCGGCGGCGCTTTGTCCGTCACCGAGAGCCGGAACCGCCCGATGAGATGCCGCTGCCCGTGCAGTTGATCGAGCTCGATCGCCATGCGCTCCCCCTCCGCGACCATCACCGCCTGTTTCAGCTCAAATACGGCCTGATGCGGCTCCCCGACGCGCGGAAATATCCCCCACCCCGTCGCCACTTTTCCATCGATGGCCTTCTCCACGCCCCAGTTCTCCTGGCCAAAATCCGCGGACGCATTCTGCAGCGCCGCCGCCTTCGGTTTCGCTCCGCTCGGCCGCGCCGGCCACGCTCACGCGGATTTCGGAAAGCGTCAGGTTCGCATTGTCCTGCCGGCCCGGTCCGCGCTTCGGCAAGCGATCGTCCGGCAGCACCTCCAGGCGCAACGCCGTCACCTGCGCCGGCATCGTTTTGACATGGATCTTATAAGTGTCTTTGTCCGGCGCGGTCCCCGTCGCGAGCCACGAGCCATCGTCGAGCCGGGTGAAGCTGGTGCCGTTCGCCGACTCCACTTTCTCCACGTCGAGCGCCGTCCAGTTGGCCGCCTGGGCGGCGAGCGATTTCTCCCAGCCCGCCTGCGCGCGCGCCAACTCCGCACGCTCCGCCTCGCTCGCGGGATGCGCCTTCGGATTCTTCTCCAAATCACGCGATTTTCTTGCGCAGGCCAGCGCGCTCGGCGCGCAGCCGCGGATCGGGATCGTACGGGCGCTCCGTGCGGCCCACCCCGGCAAAGACCGCCTGCAGCCCGTAGTAGTCGCGTTGCGAGATCGGGTCGAACTTGTGCTCGTGGCAGCGCGCGCAGTGCACCGTGAGGCTCAGGAACGTGCCCGCGGTGGTAGCCACCATGTCGTCGCGATCCAGGTTCAGCGCGATGCGTTTGCACTCGGTGCCATCCACCTGCTCCACCAGCGCGCTCTGGTTGAAGGGCCCCGCGGCCGCGAAGCCGAGCGCGGGCGATCAGCGCCGGCTCGTCTGGGAATAGCGCGTCCGCCGCAAGCTGCTCCTGCACGAAGCGCGCGTACGGCTTGTCCGCATTCAGCGCCGCGATCACGTAATCGCGATATGGCCACGCCTCCATCCGCGGGCCGGTCCATCCCGAAACCGTTCGACTCCCCGTAATGGACCACATCCAGCCAGTGGCGCGCCCAGCGCTCGCCATAGCGCGGTGATGCGAGCAGGCGATCCGCCAGCCGCTCGTACGCCCCCGGCTCCTCGTCCTTCTCGAACGCTTGCACCTCCTCGGGCGAGGGCGGCAGCCCGTGCAGATCGAAGGTAAGCCGCCGAATCAGCGTGCGCCGGTCTGCCTCCGGTGAAGGCGGCAGCTTCGCGTCAGCCAGGCGGCCGCGAATGAACGCATCGATCGGGTGCGCCGCGCCAGGCGGCACCGCCGGTTTCGCGAGGGGCTTCAACGACCACCAATCCGGCGCCCGCGTCGCGGCCACCGCCGCCGCCCGCGGATCCGGCGCACCGCGTTTCACCCATTCTTCCAACAAAGCGACCTCCGCCGCCGCGAGCGCCTTCTTCGGCGGCATCGCGAGATCCTTGTCCCCGCGCCGCACCGCTTGGATGAGCAGGCTCTCCGCCGGTTTGCCCGGCACGATCGCCGGCCCGCTGTCCCCGCCCTCCGCCCAGCCGCTGCGCGAATCCAGCGTGAGCCCGCCCTTCATTTTCCCCGACTCGTGCGAGTGGCATTCGTAACAGTGCTTCTTCAGCAGCGGCTCGATCTCCGACGCGAAAAACTCATCCGCACACGCGCTACCCGAGCCGAGAACGCTGAGGCAGACGCAATAGCCTAGGACGGCTTTGCGAAAGCTCACCATCCCGCGTGACCGTGCTCCTCGCGACAGGACGACGCATCACCGCGCGGCCCATGGAGGAACAGATTCACCTTATGCATCACCGCCCGCGCCCCGTCGTCTTAGGAGCGCAAAGCGGTATGCTGGCCAGCGGACCGAAGCTAACCGACTCGGCGATTCTTCGTCAGCAGGCGATAAATGATCAGCAACAGGATCGCGCCGACCACGGACGCAATGAAGCCGACCGGTTCGCCTTCACTATACCAGCCGAGCGCCCGGCCGAGGATTCCCGCGATAAACGCGCCGGCGATGCCGATGAGGATGGTGACGATGATCCCACCCGGATCTTTCCCCGGCATGAGGAACTTGGCGATCGCGCCGACGATGAGACCGATGATGAGCATCCAGAGGAAGTGCATAGTATTGTTGGGTTGGTTCGCTCCTGATACGGATGTGCTGACGGTGCTGCGGGCGTGCACCATGAAGTTTCACCGGGCGCGACTCAGAACGTTTGATCAGCCCTCTCCACTATTTCTTTACCGGCGGGTGCTCGGGGTGGTTCCAGTGGATGCGCCAAGTGGTGCCGTAGGGGACGGCGACGAGGTCGGCGTTTTCCCAGAGGCGGACGGCGCCTTTGATGGCGTTCTGGTTGTTGGTGGCGCGGCAGCCTTCGGGGAAGGGATCGAGAAGCTTGGCGTTGCCGCCACCGACGACGGTGTCCTCCGGGAAGAAGATGTCGCGCAGGAGGGCGACGGCCTCGTGCACGGCGGCCTGCCATTTCTCGTGGCCGTCGCGTTTGCGGGCTTCCTTGGTGAGGCGGGTCATGAAGAGGTCTTTCTTGCCCATGGGGATGAGGCCGAGCTCGACGGGGACGATCACGTCATCCGCGATGAGGGTTGCGCCGATGCTGGTGCCGAACCCGACGAAGAGCATGCGGCCGCCGTGGTAGACCGCGAGCGCCTGCATGGCGGCATCATTGATGATGCGGACGGGGCGCTTGAACTCGTGTTCAAAATTGAAGTGCATCCAGGAGCCGCCGAGGTTCAGCGGCTCGCGCACGAGGCGGCCGTTTTTCACGAGACCGGGGAAGCCGAGCGTCACGGCATCGAAGTCCCAGCCTTTGACGGTCTTCTTCGTTTTCTCGACCATCTCGGCGGCGGTCATCTCGCGCGAGGAGGGAAATTTGCGCATCTCTTCCTCGCCGTTCACCATCAATTTCACATTGCTGCCGCCGACATCGATCATGAGGATCCGCTCGGGCGGCGCGACAGGCTTGGGCGAGGTTGGCATGACGAAGGATTTTCAATCTGCGCTTCGTACGGGGCGGCGCTTCCGCGGGTGCCGCGAGGGCGCGGAAAACGGCGAGCCCGTTTTAGGTGGCGAAATCGTTTTCCAGGACGATCCGGTAGCGGGCCTTCCCGGAGCGCAGCCGCTCGAGCGCGTCGTTCACCTTTGACATTTTGTAGTGCTCGGTAACCGGCGCGATGCCGTGCCGGGCGCAGAATTCCAGCATCTGCGCGACGGTCGCGGGGCTGCCAAGCGGCGAGCCGGAGATGGCCTTTTGCTGGCCGATGAGGTCGAAGGCGCCGATGGTGATCGGCGCCGGCGGGACGCCGACGAAGTGCAGGCGCCCTTTCGGCGCGAGGACGCCGAGAAGGGCCGGCCAATCGAGCGCGGCGCTGACGGTGCTGATGATGAAATCGAGCGAGCCGGCGATCTTTTTCATCTGCGCGGAATCGGTGGAATTGACCATGTGGTGCGCGCCGAGCTGCCGGGCTTCGTCGCGCTTCGAATCGGTGGAGCTGAAGGCGTACACTTCGCAGCCCCACTTGCTGAGAAATTGCAGGGCCAGGTGGCCGAGCCCGCCGATGCCGACGACGCCGACGCGCGCGGTGGGGCGCACATTGCACTGCACGATGGGATTGAAAACGGTAATGCCGCCGCAGAAGAGCGGGCCGGCCTTCGTGGGATCGAGCAGCTCGGGCAGCGGTGAGGCCCACGCCCAATGGCAGCGCACGCGATCGGCGAAACCGCCGGGGCGATTCACGATGGTCTGCTCGCCGGCCTCGCAGAGATTGTGGTTTCCCGAGAGGCACTGCCGGCAGCTCATGCAACTGCCCGAGTACCAGCCGAGGCCGACGCGATCTCCCACCTTCACTTTCTTCACCGCGGGGCCGGCCTCGGCGATGGTGCCGACGACTTCGTGGCCGGGCACGAGCGGGTACTTAGTCATGCCCCACTCGTTGTCGAGCATGGAGAGGTCGGAATGGCAGACGCCGCAGTGGGAGACGGCGATCTCCACCTGCTCATCGCCGAGCTCGCCGGGATCGAAATCGACAGGCTGCAGCGGCCCGCCCTTTTCCATGGCGGCGTAGGCGTAGAAAGTAGCGCTCATCCCCCCAGAATCGCGTTTCGGACGTGAGTGGGCTTACCGAGTTAGATCTTGTCGCTGGAGTAGTCCCAGCCTTTGCGGTACTCGCCGCGCTTGATGTACTTCGAGGCCTCGGCCATGCCAACGACTTCGAGCTTGGAGGTGTTCCATTCGATCGGGCGGCCGCAACGCATGGCGAGCGCGCCGAGCAGGCAGAGCTCAGTGAGCGGCACGGAGTAATCGAAGCGCGACATGAAGGGGAACTCCTTGCCCTCGCGGATGGCCGCGATCCACTCGTGCTGCGGCTGGCCGGGGGTGGGGCTGCGCGGGAGCGATTTCGCGGGCGGATTGGCGAGGAAGTCCTTCGAGCGCTGCTCGGGGTAGATGGTCATCTTCTTGGCCTGGTCGCCTTCGTTGGCGATCACGCCATCGCTGCCGATCATGAGGAAGCCGGTTTTTCCGACCGGCTTATCGCCCATCTCGGGCGGGGCGGAAGGCGTCTTCGGGGTGCCGTCTTCGTTTTTGCCTTCGTACCAGAAGAGGGAGAGCTCGCCGTGCTTCGGCACGTTGTTCCACGTGTATTTCACCACTGCGCCGCGCGGCCAGGCGACCTCGGTGAGGTCCTCGGGTTTCGCCTCGATGCGATTGGGGACGCCGAGATCGAGGCCCCAGAAAATCGGGTCGAGATTGTGGCAGCCCATGTCGCCGAGCGCGCCGGCGCCGTATTCGACGAAGCCGCGCCACTTGAAAGGATGGATATCCGGGGAATACGGGCGGCTCGGGCACTGCGCGAGCCAGAGATCCCATTCGAGGTCGTCGGGCTTGGCGCCCTCTTTCCAAGTGACGTCTTTGCCTTGCGGCCAGATCGGGCGGTTCGTCCAGACGTGGACTTCGCGCACTTTGCCGATGACGCCGGCCTGCAGCCACTCCTTGAGCACGCGGTTTTCCTCGAAGGTGTGCCCCTGGTTGCCCATCTGCGTGATGACCCCTTTTTTCTTGGCAGCCTTGTGCAGCTCGTGCGCTTCCCAAAGCGTGTTGGTGAGCGGCTTCTGGATGCAGACGTGCTTCCCGAGCGCGATGGCGTGCATGGCCGCAGGGTAATGCGCGTGGTCGGGCGTGGAGACGGTAACGGCCTCGATCTCCTTCACCTCATCGAGCATCTTCCGAAAATCGCGGAATTGCTTCGCGTTCGGAAATTTCATCGCGCCCTTGGCGAGGTTCTTCGCGTCGACGTCGCAGATGGCGACGATCTCCGCGCCGCCTTTCGACGACTGCTCCATGTCCGAAAAACCCTTGCCGCCGCAGCCGACGCAGGCGACGCCGACCTTCTTCCCCGCGGGCGCGCTCTCCTGGGCCGGCAGAAAGTTGGGGAGCACGATGCCGCCCGCCGTGGTAACGGCAAGATTTTTCAGGAAGGAGCGGCGCGAGGAACGGAGGGAATAAAGGGACATGATGTGGGGATTGGCACTACGGTATGTTCCTTTTGCGCAAGGCGACAAGTAACATCGCCCACCGGACCCGCCGGGAGTTACCCCCGAATTTAACATTCCCAACCGCCCGCCCGCGCCTACGTTCGCCGTCCCATGAATGCCCTTGCGACTCGTGAGCTGTTCGACCGCTACGTTATCCCCACCTATGCGCGCTTCGATCTGCGCTTCGCGAAGGGGCAGGGCGCCCGCGTGTGGGACGAGGACGGCAAAGCGTACCTAGATTTCGGCGCCGGCATCGCCGTGGTCTCCGTTGGCCATTGCCACCCTCGCGTGGTGAAGACCCTCCAGGAGCAGGCCGGCACCCTGGTCCACGTCTCGAACCTCTACTACCATCGCCAGCAGGGCCTCCTCGCCGAGCGCCTCGTGCGCCTGGTCGGCCGCGGCGGCAAGGTCTTTTTCTGCAATTCCGGCGCCGAGGCCAACGAGGCGCTCTACAAGCTCGCCCGCAAATTCGGCAACGAATGCCAGCCCCCGCCCGGCGTGCACACGGTTGGCGAGCTGGTCGAGCCGTGCCGCTACCGCCACACGGTCATCACCATGCTGAACTCCTTCCACGGGCGCACCCTCGCGGGCATCTCGGCCACCGGCCAGGAGAAGGTGAAGGCCGGCTTCGAGCCGCTGGTCGAAGGCTTCCGCCACGTGCCGTTCAACGATGCCCCCGCGCTCCTCGCCGGCCTGCAGGAGCCCGATGTCGCCGCCGTCCTCCTGGAGCCGATCCAGGGCGAAGTCGGCATTCTCCCGGCCACGCCGCAGTTTCTGAAGACCGCGCGCGATCTGTGCGACAAACACCGCCAGCTCCTGATGTTCGATGAAGTGCAGTGCGGGCTCGGGCGCACCGGTTCCTGGTGCGGCTGGGAAGCTCTCAGTCCAGACGTGGCGCCCGACGCCATCAGTTGGGCCAAAGGGATCGCCGGCGGCTTCCCCCTCGGGGCCATCTGGGTCAGCGACCGCCCCGTCACCCTCAAAAGCGGCGCCACCCTTCCGCTCTGCGATCTCCTGGGACCGGGCTCCCACGGCACCACCTTCGGCGGCACCCCGCTCGTCTGCGCCGGCGCCAATGAAGTTCTCGCTATCATCGAGGAGGAGGGCCTGCTCGAAAACGCCCGCGCCATGGGCGCCCTCGCCAAATCCTCGCTTGAAGGCCTCGCCTCCCCGCTGATCGCCGAAGTCCGCGGCGTCGGCCTCCTCCTCGGTATCCAGCTCGTCCCCGATTTCGCCGAGCGCATCCAGCTTCCCGAAGGCCGCAGTCCGAGCCTCTTCGTTGTCGATCGCCTGCATGAAGCCGGCCTCCTCACCGTCCCCTCCGGCACCCACGCCTTCCGCTGGCTCCCGCCCCTCAACGTCACTCGCGCCGAAATCGAAGAAGCGACTGCCATTGTCAAACAGGCCCTCAAAGGTCTCAAATCGGCCGACCCCGCTTAACCGTCCTCCGCCATGCAATTCATCAACGAAGACTTTCTTCTCACCACCTCCGCGGCGCGCCGGCTTTACCACGAGTTTGCCGAGCCGGAACCGATCTTCGATTACCACTGCCACCTCTCGCCAAAAGACATCGCCGAAAACCGGCAGTTCCGGAACCTCTTCGAAATCTGGCTGGAGGGCGACCACTACAAGTGGCGAGCCATGCGGGCGAATGGCGTGGCCGAGCGCTTCGTCACCGGCAACGCCTCGCCCGAGGAAAAATTCCGCGCTTGGGCCGGCACCGTCCCGCACACGCTGCGCAATCCGCTCTATCATTGGACCCACCTCGAGCTGCTCCGCTACTTCGGCATCCGCGAACGGCTCGACGACGCCAGCGCGAGCCGCGTCTGGGAGATCGCGAACGAGCACCTCGCCCTGCCGGAGTTTTCCACGCAGGGCATCATGAAAAAATTCCGCGTCACCACCGTCTGCACCACCGACGATCCTGCGGACGACCTGAAGCATCATGCCGCCGTCGCGAAGGCCGGCCTCACCACGAAGATTCTCCCGGCCTTCCGTCCGGATGCCGCGCTGAACGTCCATCGCCCTGAAGCCTTCAACGCCTGGCTCGCGCGCTTGGAGGCCGCGAGCGGCCAGGAAATCGGCTCGCTCCCGGCGCTCCTCTCGGCGCTGCGCCAACGGCTCGATCTCTTCCACGCGCACGGCTGCCGGCTTTCCGATCACGGCCTGGAGCGCTGCTACGCGGATTTTCCCACCGAGCGCGAGGCCACCGCCATTTTCGATGCGGCGCGTTCGGGCAAAGCCGCGAGCACGCAGGACTTCGAGCGCTACGCCGCGTTCATCATGCTCTTCCTCGGCCAGGAATACGCCGCCCGCGGCTGGACCATGCAGCTCCACCTCGGCGCGCTCCGCAACAACAACGCGCGCCTGCTCCGCGAGCTCGGCCCCGATACCGGCTTCGATTCGATCGGTGATTTCCCGCAAGGCGTCTCGCTCTCCGCCTTCCTGAATCGGCTCGACGAAGGCGACACGCTTCCCCGCACCATCATCTACAATCTGAACCCCGCGGACAATTACGTGGTCGCCGCGATGATCGGCAATTTCCAGGATGGCACCATCCCCGGCAAAGTGCAGATGGGCTCCGGCTGGTGGTTCCTCGATCAAAAGGAAGGCATGGAATGGCAGCTCAACGCGCTCTCCACGCAAGGCCTCCTCTCGCGCTTCGTCGGGATGGTCACCGATTCGCGCTCGTTCATGTCCTACCCGCGGCACGAGTACTTCCGCCGCACGCTCTGCAACCTCCTCGGCCAGGACGTCGCGCACGGCGAGCTGCCCGACGACGACGCCCTGCTCGGCCCGCTGATCACGAACGTCTGCTACCGCAACGCGCGCGACTACATGCGCTTTCCCGAGTAGCCTCTGCGCGGCAGAACTGGCGTTGACCTTGCGTCGGCGAAGGAGAAAACCCACGCTCGCCGCCCCGTGACCTATCGCGAGAAGCAAATCTTTTTCCTGCAACTGGCGCAGCTTCTCCGCTCGGGCATCGGCCTGCCGGTGGCGGCGGAGAAACTCACGAAGATGTCGACGGCGTCGGTGCGCAGGGTGAGCGGACGGCTGCAGCGGCTGCTCGCGGGAGACCGGACGGCGATGGAGGCGTTCGACGCGCTGCGGCCGGAGTTGGGGGCGCTGGAGCGTTCGACGCTCTCGTCGCTGGCGCGCTCGGGCCGGCTGGAATTCGGGCTGCAGCGGCTGGCGGAATACTTCGGGGTGCTGGCCGAGGCGCGGGCGGAGATGCTGCGGCAGAGCGCGTATCCGCTGGTGATTTTGCACTTGGGCGTGCTGCTGCTTAACGTGGGGATCCTGGTGGGGCCGGGCGGCGTGCCGGCGTACTTGCGCGAGACCGGCCTGGCATTTCTTGTGATGTACGGCGCGGTGGGCGTGCTGGCGCTGCTCATCCCCGCGCTGATCCAGGCAGGCTCCGTGAGCCCGACGATCGACTCGCTTTTGCGGACCGTGCCGTTTTTCGGGAAGGCGCGCCGGGCGCTGGCGGTCTCGCGCTTCTGCGGGACGCTGGACCTGCAGCTCGATTCCGGGATCAACGTGATCGAGAGCGTGGGCACCGCGGCCGAGGCGAGCCGAAGCGGGCTGCTCCATACGCTGGCGAAGCGGGCGGTGTCGCGGCTGCGGACCGGCGAGACTCTCGGAGCATCGCTCGGGCTGGTGCGGGGCGCGCTCCCCGCGGCGGCGCTGGATGAAATCCTGCTGGCAGAAGAGACGGGTGAGCTGCATCGCGTGCTGCCGCGTTTGCGCGAGGAGTATGAGCGGGAGGGATTGCAACGTTTGCGCACCGCCGCGCAGTGGCTGCCGCGCATTCTCTACTTTGGAGTGCTGGGATATCTGGGGTGGAGAATCGTGAGCTTTTACATGGGGTATTTGCAGGACTTAGTGCGCCAGATCGACGCACTGTAGCAAACGAGAGGAGTGCGCAGGGATGCGCCATTATGGCGCATTATAGAGGAAACGAAGCCAGGTTTGAATTGGAGTAACATTCTGATCATCAGCATTTTATGCTGAAACAATGTGCCACAAAACGGCGTTGGCATTCCTGAAGCTCTTACTTCTCTCGACTTCAACGAAGAAACTCTAACCAACCATACACTATGAGCCTTATCCGCTATTCCGCACCTACCCTGCAAAACTGGACCTCACTCGATCGCCTCGCCTCGCTGCAGGACGAAGTGAACCGCTTGTTCGACTTCTCCTTCCCGAGCCGCGATAGCGGTCTTTTCTCCGGATGGTCGCCGGCGCTCGATCTCTACGATGACAAGGAGAGCTTCCTCGTCCGCGTGGAGCTTCCCGGCATGAAGAAGGAGGATATCGCGATCTCGCTCCACGAGGGCGTGCTCACCGTCTCCGGGGAGCGCAAGCACGACTTCGAGGGGCAGGAAGGCAAGACCTTCCGCAGCGAGCGCTACTTCGGCAAGTTCCAGCGGAGCGTTTCGCTCCCGGCGCTGGTCGACTCCTCCAAGGTGGCCGCCTCGTACAAGGACGGGATCCTCACCGTAACGCTGCCGAAGGCCGAGGAAGCCAAGCCGCGGCACATCGAAGTGAGCGTCTCCTAAAACAATCAACCTCCGCCGGCGGGGGCGAAATCCTCGCCGGCGGACCCAACTTCAAAACTCCAAACAACATCACTCTTATGAACAGCACTTTGACCAAAAACGAAACGCAGCGCCCGACCGCCACGAATGGGCAGGCGCGCCGCCCTGAATTCCTCACGCCCCTCGCGAATATCGTCGAGACCACCGACGGCTATCTGCTCGAGGCGGAGATGCCGGGCGTGGGCAAAGAGGGCCTCGAAATCACCGTGGAAAACGGCGAGCTGGTGATCCATGGCCGCCGCACGGTGGCCGAGGTGAAGGGCGAGCCGGTCTACCGCGAATCGCGCAATTGGGAATACCGCCGCGCCTTCGAGCTCGATCCCTCGATCGAGACCGGCCGCATCACCGCGAAGATGGAGAACGGCGTGCTGCGCCTCACTCTCCCGAAGAGCGAGAACGTGAAGCCGCGGAAAATCGATGTGACGGAATAACCGTCCCGGCTTGTTAGGTTAGCGACAAAGCCCCGCCGCGCAGATGCGGCGGGGCTTTTGTTTTGCTATGAGCCGCGCGCGGGCTCGTAGATTTTCGCGATCTGGAGGAGGAGAGCTTCGAGCGCGCGGTAATATTGGTCCTCGGGCAATTCGGCTTTACGTTCGCGAAGGGCGGCAAGCTCGAGCTCGAGGCGGTCGCGCTCGGCGCGGGCACTGGGGGAGAGCGCGTTTTCCGCGGTGCTCGGAACGAGATGGATTTGGCGGGCGCGGGCGCCATCGGGGACGCCTTTGCCTTGCGGCTGTTTCACGGCGCGCAGGCCCTTGAACCAATCGGCGGGCGTGCCGAAGCCGTCGCCATTATCGTCCATGATGGAGTGCTCGGTGGCGAGGCGGCCTTCGTCTTTGTAGAAGCCGGCGACGCGCTGGGCGGCGGTGAGCCACGCTTCGAGGAGCGAAGTCTGGCCATCCTGGTCGAGGTCGGCGGCGGGATCGGCGATGCTCCCGGAGATGTACTTGGCGAAACGCGAGTAGTTTTCCTCCGAGCCCGTGCGCGTCGCGGAGACGACGACCCGGCCCGGCGCGGAGAGCGGCTTAAGGAAAGCGCCGCTGCACGAGAAAGCGGCGACCACGATGATGGGGCGCTTGATCGGCTTGAGCCACTCGGCGAGCTCGGCGGCGGTGAAGTCGTCGCCGCGCGCGTTGAAGCGGGCTTCGCGGCCATCGAAGGTGCCGTGGCCGAGGAGCACGAGCCAGAGATCGCCCGTGCCGGTGGCCTCGCGTTGGAGCGCTTCGCGGAAGGCGTCGCGCGGGTTGGTTTGGGCGGGATCGAGGCCGAAGGCGGTCGCCTGCACCCGGCCCGCGGCCGCGGCTTTTTCCCAGAGCTTGGCGGCGTCGGCGAAGACGGTGGCGTATTGGTCGCTGCCGCCGGCGCCGGCGAGGAGGAGGAGGGAGGGGCGGGAGGGGCGGGAGGGGGCTTCGGCGTGGCAGCTTAGAATTGGGAACAGGAGGGTGAGAAGGAGAACCAGCGTTCGCTGGCAAAGACGCGGGCCTTGGGTAGCGCAGGCTTCCAGCCTGCTCGGCGAAGCATCCTGCTTCGCCGCCGCGCGGCCGATGTTATGAGATTCACCGCCGCGCGTGCGAGCGGCGTCCCCGCTGCCCGGCAGGATGCCGGGCAGAGCAGGCTGGAAGCCTGCGCTCCCCGAGGCACGCGTGGCCGGTGGATGACCGCCGCCGGTGATTTGAAGGGAACTCGTTGTCATGGCAAACCGGCGCGGCGGCGGAGGCCCCATTCGGCGATGAGGCAGGCGAGGGCGAAGAGGAAGAAAAACGGGGTGTGCCAGAGCGGGCGCGAGAGTTTTTCGACGAGGGGAACGGTGCGCTGGGGCAACTCGCGGGCGAGGGCGCCGAGTTCGCTGGGCGCGATCACTTTGCCGCCGGTGCGGCGGGCGAGCTCTTCCATGAGGGCGCGATCGGGCGCGAGCGAGCGGTACTCGGCGGCGGCGAAATCGGTGCTCCAGCCGGTGTCGGCGGCGGCCACTTTGGCGCCCGCGTCGTTGACCACTTCGGCCTCGAGCCGGTAGCCGCCGTTTTCCCGCGGGAGGTAGCTGGTGTGGTAGAGGCCGGGCTCGGTGGGAGACGGATCGGCGGTGAGCGTGACGGGCTGCGGCTGGGCCGGATCGCCGGAGCGCTGCACGCGCAGGCGGATTTGCGCGTCGTCGACGGGGAGGAATTTCGCGTCGCGGACGCGGACATCGATGCGCATCGTTTGGCCATCGCCGGCGGGCTCGGCGCGCAGCTCCACCTGATCGGGCACATCGGCCACGAGCCATCGGAGCATTTGGCGCCAGCCTTTCTCGAGGTCTTTCATGCGAGCCTCATCCCCGAAGCCGGACTGGTAGAGATCGCCGATGAGCAGCGCGGCGCTCCGGCCGCGCCCGAAGCGCTGGGTGGCGAGCGCCGGGTATTCCTTCTGGCCGGCGAGGGCGGAGGCGAGCACCGTGGCGCCGGGCTTCAGGCCGCTCACGGGATTGAGCAGCTCCAGCGGTGGCATGTCGCCGAGGCGCTGGCGATCCTCGGCTTCGTTCGCCCGCAGCCGCACCCACGGCTGGAGCCAGCCTTCGCGGGTGAGCGCGAGGCGGAGCTCAGCGCCGGAGGGCACGGGCTCCGGCGCGCGATTGAGATAGACCGGCAGCAGATCGCCGATCGGCGTGCGCGCGAACTTTCCTTCCGCGAACGATTCCATGCCGCCGAGCATCAGGAGCCCGCCGCCGCGCTCGCCGACGAAGCGCTGCACCAGCGCCATCTGATCAGGCGTGAAAAACTCCGCCTCCACGTCGTCGATGATGATCGCGTGGTAGCCGAAAAGCTCCTCGGGGGTTTTAGGGAAACCGCCGCGCAGCTCGGTTTCGTCGCGCGTGTTTAGCCGCACCAGCACAGGCTGATCGTAGCGCTCGACTTCATCGGCGCTCTGATTGCCGAAGCCGCGGAAGAGCGGGTTGCTCGATTCGCCGGAGCGCCCGCGAAACTCGAACTTTGGCTCGCGGCGCGCGATGCGGATGAGGCCGACGAGCTGCGTCTGATCATCGGCGGCGATGGCGCGGTTGAGGAACTTGAATTCCCAGTTCGGCCGCCCGCTTACGTAGAGAATGCGGTACGGGCCGCGCTTTCGCTCGACGGTAATGATGGTGTCGTTGTTGGCCGCGGTCGCTTCCGCAGCGGGTGCGGTGGTTTTGCCCTCGAGGTGCAGGCGGTAGAAGAGCGTACCGACTTTTTCCGGGCGAAGCTGGAAGCGGAAGACGACCTTCGCGTTCTCGCCGGGAACGCTCAGCGTCTGGCTGATGGCGGGCGCGGGCGTCTCGTTTCTGCTGGGGTCCAGGGAGGTGGTGGGCGCTACGCCCTCGGGAGTAAGCGTGGCGGTTATCTCCTGTCCGGCAAAGCCGCGCGCCATTACCTCGGCCTGGATCGTGACCGGGGCATCTTCGAAGGACGTTTGACTCACGGAGCTGCCGGCGATGGCGAGATCGCGCTCGGGGGCCTCGTGGCCGAAGACGACGGGGTAAATCGGCGGCACTCCCTCGAGCGCGAGATCCTCGGCGCGCAGATCGGTGGGCGCGCCATCGGTGAGCAGAATGATCCCGGCAAGCGGCTGGCCGTGGAAGCTGGCGGTGAGCGTTTTGAGCCCCTGGCCGAGACGCGAGGCGTGGCCGGAAAAATTCAGCTCGTGGAAATCGGCGGTGGGCTGGAGGCGCGAATCGCAGAGGTAGCTGTGGAGATCGAAGGTGTGCTTGAGCTGCTGGCGCCAATCGCTTTCGGCGCCGGTGACGGCGCGGCGCAAGGCTTCGGAGCGCGGCTCGGTTTCACCGCGGCCGAGCAGGCGCAGGCTTTCGCTGTTGTCGGCGACGAGCGCGATTTTGTTGGCGCCGGGCTTGGGGCGTTCGCTGGTCCAGACGGGCTCGAGAAAGCAGGCGAGGAGGGCGAGGATGCCGAGGAGCTTGAGCGCGGCGCAGGCGAGTTTTTTGCGCGGAGGAATGGGCGCGCGGACGTAGCTGATCGCCACCAGGAGGCACGCGAGGGCGGCGCCCGCGAGGGCGGGGATCAGCCAATGGCGGGCTTCGAAGGTGAGGAGCGCGAGCATTCCGAGATTAGGGATGGACGCGACAGCAAGGCGCGCCACGCCGAGTACGTGTGCCTTGGGGAGCGCAGGCTTCCAGCCTGCGCTGGCCGGCATCCTGCCGGCCAGCGTGAGCGCGGGGCGTCCGCGTCGGGTCAAATCCCATAACAGCGTCCGCACACGGCGAAGCTGGAAGCTTCACCGGGCAGGCTCGAAGCCTGCGCTCCCCAAGGCACACGCTCCGCGACCGCAAGCATCTCCGAAGTTCTCGCACCTTCGCGCGAGCGCGTTCGTCCCTCACTTGCCAAGCTCCTCGTAGTAGCGGCGGACGCGCTCGGCGTATTTGGGGGGGACGGGGTCGCGGTCGATGGGGACGAGGGATTCCTTGGAGTCGCGGCGGGCAAGTTCCTCGGCGACGCGGTCGCGAAGCTCGGCGAGGGGCTTGCCGATTTTCATGCGGACGGTGTCCCACTGGGGCTCTTTGCTGTGGCGCTTGAACTCGGAGCGGACGGTGCGGGCGTCCTCACGGACTTGGGCGACTTGCTCGCGGAGGTCGTGGCTATCGAGCATCTCCTCAACGTTGCGGAGGCGGTCGGACCATTTGACGAAGGCATCGCCGGTGAGGGGGCCTTCCTCCCATTCGAGGCCGCCGCCACGGTCATCGGCGCCGTTGCCGCCGGCGCCAGTGCGGATGCCGCCGCGTGGGCGCGGTCCGGCGTTGGCGACCATCTCGCGGAGACGGCTGCCGGGTTTGGCGGGGTCGTCGGCGTTTTGTGGCGAGGCGTTTTGGTTGTCGCCGCCCTGGCCGTTTCCCTGGCCGGGTGAGCCAGGTGTTTGGCCTTGTGGCGATCCGGGCTGGGCGCCTTTGCCGGGCTGGTCGCCGGGTTGGCCTTCGCCTTCGCCTTTGCCTTTGCCTTTCTGGCCTTGCTCGCCTGCGGCGGGTTGCTCGCCCTCGCCTTTCTTGCCGGGACGCTGACCGGGCGACGAGGCCGTCGCCCCTCCTTGGGGGTTGTCGCCTTTTTCACCCTTTTCGCCCTGGCCTTCGCCCGGCTTATCGCCGGGTTCCTTGCCTTGTCCCTTTTCGCCTGGCTTCTGCCCTTCCCCTGCTCCTTCGGCTTCTTCGCCGGGTTTTGAGCCGGGGGCTTTCTCGTTGTCAGCTTTCTCGCCGGATTTTCCCTCGCCTTGCTTTTGGTCGCCAGGCTGGTTCCCGGGCTTCTTGCCTTTGTCTCCGGCGTCGGCGAGCTCGGGGCGGGCGCGGGCGATTTCGCGGTTGATGGCTTGGGCGAGGGCATCGAGCTCGGCGCGGGCTTGGCGGAGGGATTCGGCTTCATCGCCGAGGACGCTTTCGGCGGCGCGCTCGACGCCGGTCTTCAGCTCTTCGACTTCCTTGCGGGCTTTTTCCTCGAAGGGCCGCGCCTGCGACGCATAACCGCGCGCGCTGAGCATGCCGGCTTTTTTGAGCGTATCCTCGGTGCCGGCCTGGGCGTTTTTGCGGAGGGCATCGTAAAGCTCGCGCGCGAGGAGGGGCTCGGCGGCTTCGGCTTGCTCGGAGACTTCGCGCATCTCTTTTTGAAGGCCCTCGAGCTTTTCCTGCTGCCCGGCGAATTGCTCGCCGAGCGTTTCGCGCGGGGTCTGGCCATCGAGCGACTTCAGCGCGTTTTCTTTTGGGGCCGCCATCTCCTCGAGCTGTTTGCCGATGTTCTCCTGCGTTTGCGCGAGCTCGCGGGCGTCCTGGCGCATGTCGCGCATTTGATCGCGAAAACGGGCGGAGCTTTTCTGGCGGAAATCGTCGCGCAGCTTCTGCAGATCGCGCTCGGCGCGCGTGCCGGAGGCGAGCGCCTCGGTGGGCTTTTCCTCGCGCATGGCTTCGCCGGCTTTCTGAGCCTGCTCGCGGCTCTGCTCCAGGCGCTGACGCTCCTCGGCGAGCTGCGATTGATTGGACGATTGCTCCATCGATTGCTTGAGCTCGTCCATGTCCGCGAGCATCTGCTGTTGCTCTTCCTGCAACCGCTTGAGCTGGCGTTTGGCTTCCTCTTTTTCCTTTTCGGTTTTCGCTTCCTGCAGCGCGGTCTGCATTTCTTTCAGCCGCTCGTTGATGTCCTGCTGGCGCTGCGCGAGCTCCTTCAGGCGGTTCAAGATCGCGAGCTGTTCGTGCTGCTGCTCCTTTTCCTCGGTGGCTTCGCTCTTGGTCTCGTAACGGTTGCGGTCCTCCTTCAGCTCGAGCTGATCGAGCTTTCCTGCTTTGCGCCGCCGCGCGATTCGCCGCCGCCCTGGCCGCGCATGCGGCTGATCTCGTACTCGTGCGCGGCGAGCTTGAGCAGGCCGGCATAGGCTTTTTGCTCCGGGGGCAAGGCTTCGCCGAGGAGCGGCGGCGCGGGCTCGGCTTTTTCCAGACTTTCGATCGCGGTGCGCATTTCGCTGATCACTCCGTCCATGATCGCCTGCGGCTTCGGCTGCTCCATTTTCTTCGCATCTCCTCGGCCTGCGCGACGGCGGCGGTCTGGCTTTCGCGGATCACCGGCTCATCCTTGCGATACGCGGGGCTGGGCTCCGTGACGCCCTGCTCGCGGCGCTGCAAATTCCATGTCGCGGAGATGATCTGCTTTTGCAGCTCGGCGAGCTTTTGCGCCTGCTGTCCCGCCGCCGAGCCGGGCGGCGCGTCGCCTTCTTCGCCCTGGCGGAAGATTTCCTCGAACGGCCGCACCTCGGCGAAAAAGATGTCTCCCGCCGTGCGGCGCGGCTTTCCGTCCGGGCCGATGTCTTCCGCCCAGAGATGCCACGAGACGAGCTCGTCCGGCTCGACGCCGAGCGGCTCGAGCTGGAGGAGATGTTTGCCTTCCACGCGCTGATCGGCCTGCGTCTCCTTCCCGAAAACGATCTCTTTCGCTTCGCCGTTGGGCAGGGTGAGCGAGAGGCCCCAGGTGAGGAGGCCGAAGTCGTCCCAGGCATCCGCGTGAAAGGCCAGCTCCTGCAGCGGCGAGACGCGCTGGTCGCCGCGCGGCAGTTTGCGTTTCAGCTCGGGTCGGCGGTTGGGCAGCACGTCGACCACGAACGATTCCGGCACCTTGTTTGCGCGGCCGTCGGCGTCGACGAGATGCAGCTCGTACGCCTGGCTGGCGCGCAGGGCGTGGTCTTTCAAGTCGGCGACGGGCTTGGCGGAATCGACCGCCAGCGGGACGACCGCGCCGTCTTTCGATTGCAGCCACGCGGAAGTGACGGGCTTGTTGAGTTGGAAGGCGACGTCGAGCTTCGAGCCTTCCACGCCGGAGAGCCGCCGCGTTTCGGGCAGCTCTTTGACGGGGAGCTTCGTGTACTCCGGCGGGCGGAGCGTGGCATCCGCGCGGTCGAGGCGCGGGTGCTCGAAGACTTTCACCTGGAAATCGCGCGTGGCGCTGGCCGGCGTATTCCACGCGATAGGTGAAATCGCCGGTCGACCTCGGGGAGGCCGCCGCCGAAGACCGGGTCGTTCAGATTGCGCGTGAGCTCGATGCGTCTGCGCCTGGCCGTTGCGCGGCTGGATAATGAGCGTGGCGGCGCTCGGCACCTGGCGCTCGAACTCGGCAGTGACGATGAGCCCGGAGCCGCGCTCGAGCTCCGCATCGCCCGGCGTGACCTTGACGAGCGGCTCCACGGCCGCGATCGGCGCGGACGGCTTGCTGAAGATGGGCAGCGCCTGGCGCGTGAGCTGCGCGACCACGGCAAACAGGCCGAGGAAGAGCAGCACTTGCAGCGCGCGCGCGCCGAAGCGGCGGGGCGCCGGGATTTCATCGAGCCAACTGTGCTTGCGGCTTTCGGCGATGGCCGATTGCACCACGCGCTGCTGCAGGAAATTCAGCTCGCCGGTGTGCGTCTCCGGCGCCTGCTCGACCGCGGTGACGAGCAGCGAGTGCAGCTCCGGGTGGCGCTGCTCGATGGCGCGCGCGATTTGGCGGTAATCGGGATTCCAGCGCGCGTGCCGCCAATGCGCCAACGCGACGAGCGCCGCCGCGCCGGCGAGGAGGCCGCCGGCCGCGCGGCCCGCGTCGGCTGGCGGAAGCGCGAGGAAAAGCGCGGCCAGGCCGATGAGGCAGAGAAGGCCGGCGATCCAAGCCGTCTCGCGAACGAAGCGAAAGCGGCGGCGGCGCTGGACCACCGGATCGAGGGCGCGGCTAAGGAGATGAGTCATGGCGTGGTTCGAGGATCGAGTGTCGGCTGACCGCTGCCGCCAGCATGCACCGTTTGGCGCCGCGCGGCGAGCGCGGTTTCACCGAAGAGCAGGAGCACCGCGGCGAGGAGCAGCCAGTGCCAAAGCTTTTGCCGCGACTCATCCTCGGCGGCCTCGCGGCGGATCGCCTGCGCGGCGGGATCCGTCTCCGCGGCGGCGTTTTGGCGCAGCGGCAGGCCGAGCGCGGTGAGTTGATCATCGCGCAGCGGCGCGGTGCGGCTCTCGGCGGGATCGAGGTTTACCGGCACGATCTGTGGGCCGGGCGTGACTGTGTAAAAGCCAGGTTGATCGGTCGCGGCGAAGCGCGCGCCGGGCTGCGCATCCACGGTGCTGCCGTCGGGCTTCTTGATTTGATAGGCGGCCTGTGTGCTCGGCAGCGGGATTTCGTCGCCGACGAAATATTGCGCGCGTGTGGCCGGCTGGCCGCCGCTCTGATCGAGCAGCGCGTGGAGCAGCGGGACGAACTTCGACGAGAGCGCCAGCTGCGAATCGGCGGGACGCCAACTGCTCATCATCATCACCACCGAGCCTTTGCCGAGCGGCGCCTGCACGATCGCGGGATCGCCCGAATCGAAACGCGCCAGCACCTGCGCCTCGGGCAGGCCGGAGAAGCCGACCCGCCGATATTTCCAGAAGTGAATCTTGGAGAAATCGCTGAAGCGCGGATCGGCAAAGGGCGCGAAGAGCGGATGGCGGAAATCGATCTGCGCGAGGATCGCGTAATCTTTCACCGGCGCCTCGCTCGCGGGCAGGGTGGAGAGATTGAGCAGCCGCGCGATCGGCTGCGCGCTTTCGGCGGTGGCGAGCGGGGCCAGCACGATGCGGCCGGACTGCGCGAACTGGCGCGCGCTTTCGATGACGGGCTCGGTGATGCCTTCGCCGAGCACGAGCAATTGCGCGGAAGTGAGCTCCCACGCGGGCAGCGGTTTCTCGGCGGGGCGCGCGAGGATCTGCACGTTTTGCGTGCGGGTTTTTGGGAAGGCGCGCTCGAGGAAATAAAGCGCGCGCTTGGTGTCGGCGGCGGTTTCGGCGCCGGCGAAGAGAATGGTGCTCGACTGCGGTTTGCGCGGGGCGATGAAGAGGGTGTTGTCGAAGCTGTCTCGTCGCCCGTGAGGACGAGTGAGTCGGGCGCGCCGCTGGCGGGGAGCGGCACGCGCGCGGTGCGCGATTGGCCGGCGGGGACGTAGACGGCGACACGCGTGCTCGGGTCTGCCTCGGCGGCGCTCCAACGCAGCTCGAACTGCTCGTTGTCCGCGCCGGCTGCGTTGGTCACGCGGACGCGCACGGCTTTTTCAGCGGCGGCGGAATCGCTCTCGTCGGATTCGGCAAGCCATTGCGGGCTGGCGTTGGCTTTCGTATTCCCGCCGCCGATGCGCTCGAGCGTGACGATCGTCGATTTCGGCCATTGGAAGCCTTGCAGGCCATCGAGATGGCTCCCTTCCTGGAGATCGCTGACCACGATGATCTCGCGGTGAAGGTGTGTCTTGGGTCGCGGGCGCCTCGAGGATTTCCGCGGCGCGCAGCAGCGCCGGGCCGAGCGACGTGGCGCCCCAGCTTGGCGCGAGCGCTGGAGCGCGGGGAGAACGGACGCGGTGCGCGCGCCGGGCGCCGTGTTCTGCCAGCCTTGAAATCGACGAGCGGGCGGACTTCGCGATCAAAGGTGAGGAGCGCGACTTCGTCCTGTTTTTCGAGGTCGCGCAGGAGTTTTTCCGCGCGTGCCTGGGCTTCCGCCCAGAGCTGCTCGCGGCGCATGCTCGCGCTGCGGTCGAGCAGGATCACGGTGCGCTTGAGCGTGCCGCCGCCTTCGAGCGCGGCGACAGAGCGGTTGATGAATGGGCGCGCGAAGCCAAGCGCAAGGAGGATGAGCGCGAGCGCGCGGAGGAGCAGCAGGAAGATGTTTTCGAGCCGGCTCCGCTGGGTGATGCGCGGCGGCGTCGGCCGCAGGAACATGAGCGACTGAAATGGCGTGACCTCGCGCGTGGTGCGGCGGATGAGGTGGAAGAGGATCGGCAGCGCGATGCCGGCGGCGCCGAGGAGGAAGAGCGGGGTGAGGAAGCTCATGGCCTTTTAGACCGCCTCCCTCCGCCGCACTACTTTGCCGCGCTCGGAGCGCGTTCTCAGGAAATCGAAGAGCGCGACGTCGAGCGGCTCGTCGGTGGTGAGGCGGCGGCGGTGCGCGCCGACTTTTTGCGTGAGGGCGACGAGGGCGGCTTCGTGCTCGGCGAAGCGGCGCAGGTAGTCGTCGCGGGCGAGGACGGGATCGATGAAGAGCTCGCGGCCGGATTCGAGATCGCGAAAGCGGGCGGGGCCTGTTGAACTCGAACTGCACCTCGGCGGGGTCGAGCACCTGGAAGAGCGAGCACCTCGTGGCCCGCGGCGGCGAGGAGGGCGAGGGGAGCCTCGAGGGCTTCAATCGGCGCGAGCAAATCGGAGATCAGCACGACCAGGCCGCGTTTGCGCACAGCTCGGCGACGCGTTTGCAGCGGCGCGCCGAGATCGGTGGAGTGCGCCGGCGGCGGGCTCGTCGAGCGCGAGCATGAGCTGGCGCAGATGGCCCGGCCGATGGCGCGCGGGCAGGTATTCGCGCACCGCTTCGTCGAACGTGAGCAGGCCGACGGCGTCGCCCTGCTGATCGAGAGAAAGTAGGCGAGCGTCGCGGCGAGGGTGCGCGGCGTAGTCCGCCTTGGTGTAGCCGCGCGAGCCGTAGGCCATCGAGCGGCTGATTGGTCGACCAGCAGATGGCAGCGCAGGTTCGTTTCGTCCTCGAACTTCTTGATGTAGTAGCGGTCGGTGCGGGCGACGAGCCGCCAGTCGAGATAGCGCGGATCGTCGCCCGGCGAGTACTGGCGGTACTCGGTGAACTCGACCGAGAAGCCGTGGTACGGGCTGCGGTGCAGGCCGTGCCAGAATCCCTCCACCACCATGCGCGCGCGCAGCTCGAGATTGCGGATGCGCATCAGCGCCTGCGGGGTCGATGCCCGGACGCGCGGGCGGTGGCGGGCGCGGGGCTCATGCAAGATGGACGCGGAGGCTCACTTCACCGCCTCCAGCAGCCGCTGCGATGAGCGTTTCCAACGGTCACGCCCTCGGCCTCGGCGCGGTAGTTGACGCAGCATGCGATGCCGCAGCACCGGGCGCGGCGAGCGCGCGTGATGTCTTCCGGCGTCACATGCGCGCGGCCGTGGAGCAGCGCGCGGGCCTTGGCGCCGAGCACGAGGAATTGCGCGGCGCGCGTGCCGGCGCCCCAGCTCACCCACTCGTTCACGAACTCCGGCGTGCCGGTCTGCCGCGGGCGCGAGGCGGCGGCGAGCCGCACGGCGTAGCGCACCAGGTCCTCGGCGATCGGCACCTTGCGCACGAGCGTCGTGGAAACGCGAGCACGTCCTCGCCGGTGAAGAGCGGCTCGATCGGCTCGCGCCGCCGGTCGAGGTGGTCCGCTGCACCACCGTCGACCTCGTCGTCCTCGGGCAGGTAGTCGATCACCACGTTGAACATGAACCGGTCGAGCTGCGCCTCGGGCAGCGGATAGGTGCCTTCCATCTCGATCGGGTTCTGCGTGGCCAGCACGAAGAACGGCTCGTCCAGCGGATAGCGCACGCCCGCGCGCGGTGACCTGATGCTCCTGCATCGCCTCGAGCAGCGCGGCCTGCGTCTTCGGCGGCGTGCGGTTGATTTCGTCGGCGAGGATCATGTTGGCGAAGATCGGCCCCTGCACGAAGACGAGGCTGCGCGCCCTCGGCGCGTGTCCTGCAGGATTTCCGTGCCGGTGATGTCCGCCGGCATCAGGTCGGGCGTGAACTGGATGCGCTGAAACTTGAGGTGAAAGATCTGCGCGATCGATTTGACGAGCAGCGTCTTCGCCAGGCCCGGCGCGCCGGTGATCAGGCAGTGCCCGCCGGCGAACAGCGCGATGCAGGATCTGCTCGATCACCTCCGCGCTGGCCGACGATCACCTTGCCGAGTTCCAGGCCGAGCCGCTGCCGGCCGGTGAGGAGATGTTCGAGGGTTTGCTGGTCGGAAGCGTGCGGTTTGTCCATTCAGTGGGTCATCAGGTAAAAGATGATGTTGATCCCGAGCGGGTAGGCTTTTTTCTCGGAAAACTCGGAGAAGTAGTATGGGTCTTCGCCCTCACGCTCCCAGCCGTCGCCGTTGTCGGTGTTGTGGGTGGCCATGACCATGATGCGGCCCTTGTCGTCGGTGATCGAGCGGACATGTACGTCGCGCGCGTCCTCGCGCTCCCACGTGACGCCGTGAAACTGGCTGGTGCTGCCGAGCCGCACGTTGGGGCACTGCAGATTGAGCTCGTCGGGGATGTCGAAAACGCAGTGGAAAAGATTGTGGCTGCGCGGGATGTCCTGGAAATCGCGCTCGGGGAAAACGCGCTTCATCTCCTTGGCGAAATTGTCCCATTCGTCCTCGCCCCAAAAATCGTCGACCATCAGGGAGCCGCCGTTCAGCAGATACTTGCGCAAGATCGGCACCTCGTCCTCGGTGAAGACCAGGTCGCCCGGCTCCACGATGTAGATGAACGGGTAACGAAAGAGCTCCGGATCGGTGATCTGCAGGACGCGCCCGTCCGGGTCCACCTTCATCGAGGTGAGCTGCTGGAGGCGGTAGGAGATATTCAGGTCCGCATCGGGAAAATCGGTCTCCCAGCGCCGGCCGCCGCCAAAATGCCGCCGGCCGCGCGTGTGGTACTGAATGCGCACGAAAGTGAACACATCCTTCTCGAAGCCGGGCGGATTTTTCCAGCGTGGCGTCTCATCCGTGTGCTGCGGCCGATCCCGCGCGGTCATCTGTTGGGCGGGCAGCGGGAGCGATAAGGCGCCGGCCGCCGCCAGCAGCAGAAACCAGGATTTGCGAATGCGAAAGGCGAGCACGGCGGCGGAAAAACGGCGACGGATCAGGACGATAGCAGGTTCAAAGTAAGAACGGAAGGGCTTGCACAAACTCGGTGCCCACGGCGAAGGGAGCCAGGCGCCGCTTGAGCATAGTGTCCGAAAGGTGATAGCTTAGTGGAAATGAGCACCGTTGCCGAAATCGAAGAGGCGATCAAAAAGCTGCCGCAGAAGGAGGCCCACCGCCTTTGGGATTGGTTTCTCGAATATTTCGAGGATGAACTCTCTGTCAGCGCGGAGTTTCGCGGGGAGATCGAGGCGGGCCGGCGCGAGATCTCAGAGGGCGAAGGTCGAACGCTCGCACCGAGGGCAAATTGAACCGGCGGGCGACGATCGTTTGTTCGCGGCGGTTCGATGCGCGATTTTTCGCGTTCCCAAAAGACGTGCAAGAAGCCATCGAACGCGCACTGCACGAGCTGGCGGCTAGTCTCGACCGTTTCCCGCATCAAAAGTTGAAGGGCATGGACGCTTATAAGCTTCGGGTCGGGGACTACCGGGTGATTTATGAATTCCACCTCAGCGAGTGGCGAATCCATGCACTTGCGGTTGGCCATCGCCGCGACATTTATGAGCGTGTCCTCTAGCTGAACGCGCAGGCGCCGCAACCAAGAACCAGGAACCAGAAACTCCGATGCCGCTTTCCGACATGTGGACGTGCGCCTGAGACCTTCCCCCCGGCGCGGCGCGGCGCTAGAGGTTTGCCCAACCCTTAACTCTCTCTCCGCATGAATCCCTGGACCGGCAAAGGCAACCCCTACACTCGACAAGAAGTCCGCGACCGCCTGGAGGCCGCGCTCGGCCGCGGCGAGCCGATCGTGGCGGCCGGCGCGGGCACCGGTATTTCGGCGAAATTCATCGAGCGTGGCGGGGCGGATCTGATCATCATTTACAATAGCGGGCGCTTTCGGATGAGCGGGCACGGCTCCACCGCGGGGATGATGGCTTACGGCGACGCGAATGCCGTGGCCATGGAGATCGGCGAGTACGAGGTGCTGCCGATCGTGGAAGAGTGTCCCGTGATCTGCGGCGTGCACGCCACCGATCCTCGCCGGCGGATGTGGCACTGGCTCGGAAAGGTGAAGGACATGGGCTTCTCGGGCGTGAACAATTTTCCCACCCACACGATCATCGATGGGCACTTCCGGCGCGTGCTGGAGGAGACCGGGATGAGCGTGCAGAAGGAATACGAGATGGTGGCGCTCGCGCGGAAGATGGACCTTTTCTTGATCGTCTACGTTGGCTCGGCGGAGGAGGCGAAAGCGATGGCCCAGAGCGGCGCGGACGCCATCATCGCGCACGTCGGCACCACCGTGGGCGGCTCGATCGGCGTGACGGGCGCAACCTGCTCGATCGACGACGCGATCGACCGCACGCGGGCGATCATCCAGGGCGCGCGCGAGACAGGGCGCAACGACATCTATTACCTCTGCCACGGCGGTCCGCTCGCCTGGCCCGAGGATGCGCAGGCGCTCATGTCGAAAGTGCCGGAGTGCCACGGGTTCGTCGGCGCGAGCTCGCTGGAGCGGCTGGCGGTGGAGCAGCCGCTGATCGATATCACGCGCCGCTTCAAGGGCCTCCAGCGTGGCGCCGCCGAAGCGTAGCAACGCAGCCACATTTTCAAGTTTGCGGTGGAGGCTTGCCTGCACGGGTGAGCGGTGGGCATCTTCGGCTCGTTCATGCCCGGCCTCGGCGATTCCTCCAGCTCCAAACGGCAGCAGTATATTCTGCTGCTGGGGACGACGGCTTTTTTCGCGGTGGCGGTGCTGGCGCTGGGCTTGTGGGTGGACTACCAGCACTACGAGACGCAGATGCAGGACCGGATGCAGCGGATCGGCAGGCGGCTGCCGGCGCATCCGGAAGTGGTGATGCTGGCGATCGATTCGCCCTCGCTCACGCTGGATACCTTGTTCGGAGACGACATCGCACAGGATAAAACGGGCGCGCTGAAATCGATGAAGGAAGGCTGGCCCTGGCCGCGGGCGGTGTACGCCCCGATCATCGACCGATTGGCCGCGGCGGGAGCGAAGGTGATCGCGTTCGACATGATGTTTCCCACACCGCGCGAGGGGGATGAGCAATTCCGCGCGGCGCTGGATCGCCACCCGGACCGGGTCATCGTCGGCGCGACGTTCGATGAGCGGCAGGACGAGCGTGGGCAGATGCCCTTGCTGGTCCCGCCCGCGCCTTCGCTGATTCCGCTCGAGACCGGCGGGCTGGATCCGAGGGTCGCCTTCGTGAATTTTCGCGCCGACGTGGATGGGCGGGTGCGGAGGGCGCTCTACCGCACGACGCTGCTCGAATATTCCTTTCTGCCGCCGCAGCAGGGTGATCCTGAGTTTTATTCGCTCGCGGCACGGATGGCAGAGAAGGGGGGATATGCGCATCTCCTGCCCAAGACGCATCAGCCAGTCGCGTTCCGGCTTTCGCGAGAGGTGAATCCATTTTCGATCTACGAAATCTTCGTGCCGCAGTTCTGGGAGAGCCCGCGTTATGCGAGCGGCGCGGTGTTCAAGGACAAGATCGTGCTGATCGGCCCCTATGGGAACTGGTCGAAAGATACCCTGGCCACTCCGCAGGGGATGCAGCCGGGGCCGCAGATTCATCTGGGGGCGCTGAACGCGGTGCTGCGGAACGATTTTCTGCGGGAAAGCACGCAGGCGCAGGATATCGCCACGGTGCTGCTGGCAGGCTTGGCGGCGATCCTGCTGGGGGCGTTGGTTACGAACGTCGTGCTGCGCAGCGTGTTGCTGCTGCTCACGGTGGCGCTCGGTTTTGCGCTGGCGCTGGGCGCGTTCAATAGCGTGGGCTATTTGCCGCTGTTGCTGAGCCCGATGCTGACGCTGGTTTCGAGCGGCTTCACCTACATCGGGCTGGAGCGGCTGCTGGAGTACCGGGAGCGGATGCGGGTGCGGCGCACGCTGGAGCGCTATGTTTCCAAGGATGTGGTGAAAGAGGTGCTCGATAATCCGCAGAGCTACCTGAATACGTTGGGCGGAGAGCGCCGGCGGATCACAGTGCTTTTTTCCGATGTGCGCGGCTTTACCGCGACCACGGAGAACGCCGATCCCGCGGCGCTGGTAAAGCAGCTCAACGAGTACTTCACGGAGATGGTGCGCATCGTGTTCGCGCACGTAGGCACGCTGGATAAATTCATGGGCGACGCGGTGATGGCGACCTGGGGCGTCATCACCAGCCGCGGTGAGAAAATGGATGCCAGCCAGGCGGTCTCGGCGGGGCTGGATATGCTGCGGGCACTGGCCAAGCTGAACGCGGGGTGGCAGGCGCGCGGGATCGAGCCGATGAAGATCGGGCTCGGGATCAATCATGGGGACGCGATTTGCGGAAACCTCGGCTCGGAGGATTCGAAGCAGGAAGTGACGGCGATCGGGGACGCGGTGAACCTGGCGTCGCGGCTGGAAGGGGCGACCAAGGAGTTTCACGTCGATCTGCTCATCGGCGACAAGACGGCCGAGCTGGTGACCGATACTTTTGTGCTCCGCACGGTGGACCTGCTCAAGGTGAAGGGAAAGTCGAAGCCGGTGGAGGTGTTCACCGTGCTGGATTTTCGCGACCCGAGCACGCCGGAGCCGGCCTGGCTGGCGCCGTACGAGAACGGCGTGCGGCAATACCGGCACCGCGAATTTGCGGAGGCAGAGCAGTCGTTTTTGCAGGCGGCGGGCGGCGCACCGGACGATTGGCTGATCCAGGAATATCTGCGGCGCATCCGGCTCTACCAGGCAGAGCCGCCGGCGCCGGAATGGGATGGCGTGCACACCATGACTTCGAAATGACCATGAGCAAAGAACTCCAACCGGGCGATGCCGCGCCCAATTTTCACGCGGTCGCCGTCGGCGGGAAGTATGGCGAGGGGACGCCGGTTTCGCTGGCGGATTTCGCGGGCAAAACGCTGGTGCTGTACTTTTACCCGAAGGACGACACGCCGGGCTGCACGGCGCAGGCGTGCGGGCTGCGCGATGAATGGGGACAGTTCGAGGGGCGCGCGGAGATTTTCGGGGTGAGCATCGATCCGCCGAAGAGCCATCGGAAGTTCATCGACAAACACACCCTGCCCTTTCCGCTGCTGGCGGATGAGAACAAGGAACTCGTGAATGCGTTTGGCGTGTGGGTGGAGAAGAGCATGTACGGCAAGAAGTACATGGGCACCGAGCGCTCGACGTTTGTGATCGGGGCTGATGGGCGCCTCCGGGAGATTTGGCGGAAGGTGAAGCCGGGCGAGCATACGGGGTTGCTGGCGAAGGCGCTGGGGTGAGCCCTGGGACCTGTTTCGCAAAACCCATTCGCGTCGCGCGAGCGATCCGATAAGAGTGTAGATTGGCTGCCACTCCGTGAACCTCATCTCCCTCTACGAAAAACTGGAACGGCTCGTCGGCAAGCTGCCCGAGTCGCTGCAATCGCCAATCTTGCGGGAAATCCGGCCGCTGCGGACGCTCTTTCTGCACCAGCGTCCGCCGCGGATTTTGCTGCTGGGCGATCGCGCGGCGAGCCGGAGCGCGGTGGTGAACGCGCTCTTTTCAGCGGAGGTGGCGCAGCCAACGGAGGATCACGTGCAGGACGGGACGTGGCAGCTTTTTTCCTCGGAACGCGGGCGGCTCTGCGCGCTTGATGGCCGCCGGCCGCTTTCGATGACCGGGCTGCGCCGCGCGCTGGGGACCGACGCGCCGGATGTCTGCCTCTACCTCCATCAGCAGCCGGTGAAGAACGAGGACGCGGAGGCGGACCTCGAGCACGCTTCGCAACTGCTCGAGTATCTCGAGCAAAAGCATCCGGGGCGAAAACTGCCGGTGATCGGCATCGCGGCCGGGCGGGCCTCGGAGACCGCGCGGCGGCGCCTGGACGGCCTTTTGCACCAGACCAAACATCCCGAGGTGCGCGAACGCGCGACCGGCATTTTCGCGCTGCAAGGCGGGCCGGCCGAGGTCGAGCGCCTGGCGACGGCCATCGTCGCCGAGCTTCCCGAGGAGGCGAAGCTAGAGATGGTGCGGCTTGCCAATCTCCGCGACGCGCAACGCGAGCTCGCGCAGGGGGTGGTCCGCTCGATGAGCGCGATCTGCGGGGCGGTGGGGGCGCAGCCGATCCCACTCGCGGATTTCCCGATTCTCACCGGGCTGCAGGCCGGGATGGTCGCCGGCATCATGTACATTTCCGGGCGGCAAATGAGCGTGAAGCTGGCGGGAGAATGGATCGGGGCGGTGGGGGCGAACATCGGCATGGCGCTCGCCTTGCGCGAAGGGGCGCGTGCCGTCTTGAAGTTCATCCCGATCTGGGGCGATCTCGTCTCGGGCGGCGTGGCCGCGGCGGGCACGTACGCGATCGGGCGCGCGGCGATCGGGTATTTCATCGATGGCGTGACGCTCGAGCGGGCGCGCACCCTTTTCCGCGAGAAGAAAAAGCGTGCCGTGAAGGAGCTGGCGGAGAAAGCGGAGTAGCCGGCGGCGATGAAGCTTTCCACCATTCAGGCCACGATGGCCGAGCTGGGCGTGCAGCCGACGCGGAGCCTCGGACAGAATTTCCTGCACGATCAAAACCTGGCGGAGTGGATCGTGGAGCAGGCGGGGATCGAGCCGGACGGGGCGTGGGTGGAGATCGGGCCGGGGCTCGGGGCGCTCACGGAGTACGCGCGGGCGCGGTCCACGCGCGGAGTGCTCATCGAGAAGGACGACCGGCTGATCGGCTACCTGCGGGAGCGCTTTCCCGAGCTCGAGACGGTGCATGCCGACGCGGCGCGGTACAACTTGCGCGAGCTGTTCCCGCGCGGGCCGGTGAAGGTGCTGGGCAATCTGCCCTACTACATTTCGAGCCAGATCCTCTTCAATTTCACCGCCGAGCCGAGCCCGGTGGCCGGCATGGTTTTCACGCTGCAAAAGGAGCTGGCGCAACGCCTCTCCGCCGCGCCCGGCACGAGCGAGTACGGCGCGCTCACGCTGCTGATCGGGCGGCGCTGGCGGGTGAAATACGCGCGCACGCTGCCGCCGAGCGTGTTCATGCCGCGCCCGGAGGTGGAGTCGGCGGTGGTGACTCTCACCCCGCGCGATCCGCACGAGCTGCCGGCGTGCGATGCCGCGCGGTTCGAGCGGCTGGTGAAGCTGGGCTTTTCGCAGCGGCGCAAGCAGATGCGCAAGCAGATCGCCGTGGAGCTGCCGGAATGGGCTGAGGCGTTCGCGCGGCTCGGCCTGCCGGAAACCACGCGCGCGGAAGAGGTGAGCCTCGAGCAGTGGCTGCGCCTCGCCGGCCCCGCGAAAACCGAGGAGGTGGATTCGCTCGCCGCGCGCGCGCAGGATTTGCACGGCGAAATCTTTCCGGTCGTGAATGAGGCCGATGAAGTGATCGGCAACGCCAGCCGGGGCGAGGTGCATCGGCGCGGGCTGAAGCATCGCGCGGTGCATATTTTCGTTTTCAATGCCGCGGGGGAGATTTTCCTCCAGCGCCGCTCGCGCTGGAAAGACGTGCATCCGCTGGCGTGGGATTCCAGCGCGGCCGGGCACGTGAACGCCGGACACGAGTATCACGCCACCGCGGAGCGCGAATTGGAAGAGGAGCTCGGCGCGAGTGCTCCCGTGGAGGAGATCGGCGCCGTCAGCGCGTGCGAGGAAACGGGCTGGGAATTTGTGCGTCTTTACCGCGCGCGCCACGAAGGGCCCTTCGTTCTCGCGCCAGCGGAGATCGAGACGGGGGGCTGGTTTACCGAGGCGCAAGTGGACCGCTGGACCGCCGCGCGCCCGGAGGATTTCGCCACGGGGTTTTTGGAATGCTGGCGGGTGTATCGGCTCGAGCTTGGCCGATGACGCGACTTCCTTCAGCTCTGAGGTGAGCGCTACGGAGCCGGCGCTGTCTCAGGTTTAGGCGTCGCGGCGGGCGCACCGCCCGGGGCAGGCGTGTTCGGTGCGGGCGTCGCAGGCGCCGGAGTGGCGAGGGGCGCGACGCCCCTCAACTGCCGCTGGGTGGCGCTTTCCTCGCTGGGATGGCGCGAGTAGAGATAGGAGAGGAGCAGCGACAGGACGAAGAAGATGCCGCCGAGCCAGCGGGTGATGGTGGCCAGGACGTTGGTGGTCTGGGCGCCGAAAAGGTTTTCCGTCATCCCGCCGCCGAAGGCCGCGCCGAGCCCTTCATTCTTCGGGCGCTGCATCAGCACAAGAAGGATGATCAAGATCGAGACGATCACATTGATCGCCAGGAGAATATTAATCAGGATCGGCATGGGGCGCGGAATATGGAGAAAAGCCCCCAGCCTGTAAAATGGAAGTTTGAGGGCATTTCGGGATAGGTCCTATAGGATGTATGGGACCTATGGGAGGCGGGCCTACTTCGGCGCCCCGTTGAGCTGGAGGTAGGTATACCCTTTCAGGCCGCGCTCGTAGTTGGCCAGCAGGCGCATGGCCTCGTTGGGCTTCAGGCGGTCGCTCTTGATGGCGGCGTCGACCTGGGCTTTCACCTGGCGGATCGAGCTCGTTGTTGTCCCACTGCGTCATGGCCAGCACTTCGCCGATCGTGCTGCCCGTCGATGGTCTCCTCGATGTACCAGCCGCTCTCTTCGTCTTCATCGAGGAAGACGTGCGCCTCGTTCACGCGGCCGAAGAGATTGTGCAGGTCGCCCATGATGTCCTGGTAGGCGCCCATGAGGAAAAAGCCGATGTAGTACGGCTCGCCGGCGCGCAGGCGATGCAGCGGGAGCGTGTCCTTCACGTCCTGCAGGTCGATGAATTTGCTCACCTTGCCGTCGGAGTCGCAGGTGATGTCGACGAGCGTGGCCTGGCGCTCGGGGAACTCGTCGAGCCGATGCATCGGCATCACGGGGAAAAGCTGGCCGAGCGCCCAATGATCGAGCAGCGATTGGAAGACGGAGAAGTTGCAGACGTACTGGTCGCCGAGCGCGGTCTCGAGCTCCTTCACTTCGTCGGGCACGTATTTCATGCCCGCGCAGAACTGCACGATGCGCGTGCGCGATCTGCCAGATAGACGTCTCGATCTTCGCCTTGCTCTCCAGCTCGAGCAGGCCGAGGTCGAACATCGGCTGCGCCTGCTCCTTGATCTGCTGCGCGTCGTGCAGCGTCTCCATGCGGTTTTGCATGCGTGAGCTGCTTTTGCAGATCGAGGATCTCGGCGACCAGCTTCGGGTCGCTCTTCCGTGATCTCCATCCGCGATCGGCGCGCGGTCCTTCTCGATCGAGCCCAAACGCCTCCACGACCAGCACGGAATGATGCGCGACGATGGCGCGCCCGCTTTCGCTGACGATCGTCGGGTGCGCCACCTTCTCCGCATCGCACACGTCCATGATGATTCCAGACGATGTCGCGCGCGTACTCGTGAGCGAGTAGTTCGTCGAGCTGTCGAAGGCCGTGCGCGAGCCGTCGTAATCCACGCCGAGGCCGCCGCCGACATCGAGGTAGCCCATCTCGTGGCCCATCTTGCGCGAGCTTCGCGTAAAAGCGCGCGGCCTCGCGCACGGCGCGTTTGATCGTGCCGATGTCCGGCACCTGCGAGCCGACGTGGAAATGCACGAGCTTCAGGCAGTGCGCGAGCCCGGCGCGCTTGCAGCATGTTCGCTGCGCGAGCACGAGTTCCGCCGGTGCTCAGGCCGAACTTCGCGTTCTCGCCGCCGCTCGGTCGCCCACTTGCCCGCGCCCTTCGCCGCGAGGCGCACGCGCACGCCGATCATCGGCTCCACGCCCGACCTCGCGCGAGACGCGCAGGATCTGCTGCAGCTCCTCGAGCTTCTCGACCACCAGGATGACCTTCTTGCCGAGCTTCACGCCGAGCAGCGCGTTCTGGATGAACAGCGGAATCCTTGTAGCCGTTGCAGATGATGAGCGCTCTCCGGGTCGCGATGGATCGCCAGCGCCGCGAGCAGCTCCGGCTTGCTCCCCGCCTCGATGCCGAAATGGAACGGCCGCGCCCGCATCCATGATCTCCTCCACCACTTCGCGGAGCTGGTTCACCTTGATCGGGAAAACGCCGCGATAGACGTTTTTGTAATTCGGCCTCCTCGATCGCCTCGCGAAAGCGCTGTTGATCGTCTCCACGCGGTGCCGCAGCAGATCCTGGAAGCGCAGCACCAGCGGGAAATTCAGCCCGCGCTCCTTGCGCCTCCTCGATCAGCTCCATGATATCGATCGACGTCGCGCGGATCCTTGCGTCGGCAGCGACCTGTGATATTCCCGCGCTCGTTGATCGTAAAATACCCCGTGCCCCAGCGGTCGATGTTGTAGAGCGAAATGGCGGCGGGGATGTCCCAATGGGGCGTCGTCATCAGAAGGGCGCGCATGTAGAAACGCGTCCGCGCGAATGCAACCAGCGGTTCGTGAAAATTTGGGGACGCGCGCGGGGCGTTCGCGCGCGCTAAAAATACGGCACGCGGAGGAGGTGCGCGCTTCTTTATTAGAGAGGCTTGAGCCCTTCCCGGCGCGGGATTAGGGTGCGCGCATGAATAAACCCGTCGTGCCGGTGGAAATCCGCACCGTCCTGCCGTTCAATGCCGGGCGGGCCGTCTTCATCGGCAACGACGAGAAAGTGTTCGTGATTTACGTGGACGAAAGCGTGGGCGCGGCGATCTCGATGTTCATCAACGACACGCCGAAGGAGCGCCCGCTCACCCACGATCTGATCGGCCACCTCATGGCCGCCCTTGGCGCGAAAGTGGAGCGCGTGATCATCAACGATCTGAAGAGCGAGACGTATTTCGCCCGGCTCATCGTGAGCGCGGAGAACGAGCTCTTCGAGAAAAAGATCATCGAGCTCGATGGCCGGCCGAGCGATTGCATCGCGCTGGCGATCCAGCAAAAGGCGCCGGTGTACGTGAGCAAAGAGGTGTGGGATGAAGTGGAAGACCGGTCCGACGTGCTGCGGCAGATCGAGGAGAGCGACCAGCAGGGCGGAACTTCGCCGGAAGAGGGATAGGAGGCTACCTGAGCTCCCCGATAGCCACGACCGTTCCATCCTCCGCCCCGACAACGATGAGGCCATCGGAGACCGCGGGCGAGGCGGTGACGGCGGCGCCGATTTGGTAGGCCCAGCGCTCTTTGCCATCGGCGAGGGTGATGCAGTAGAGCCGGCCATCCTGGGAGCCGACGACCACAGAGTCCTGGCAAATGACCGGGGAGCTATCGACCTGGCCGCGGGTTTGGAAGATCCAGACGGCGTCGCCGGTTTCCTTGTTGAGGCAATGCACGCGCTTGTCGCGGCCGCCGATCACGACACGGTCGTCGGTGAGGGCCGCGGAGGCGAAGTAGGGGAAATTGCGGTCGCGGTACTTCCATTTCAGCTCGCCAGCATCGAGATCGAAGGCAAGGACGAGGTTGCCATAATTGCCGACGTAGCCCATGCGGCCGGAGACGGCGACGGAGGCGGCGATGTAGGCGTCGGAAGCGATCTGCTTCACCTCTTTGCCATCGGAAAGCTGCACCACGTGGATGAAGGAATCGCAGCCGCCGAAGGCGACGAGGCCAGTCTCGGTGAGGGCGGGCGAGCCGTTGATGGGGTTGCTCGTCTCGGCCTGCCACACGGCTTTGCCCGTAGCGGAATCGAGCGAATGCAGGCTGCCATCGTACGAGCCGACGATGATGTAGTAACCGTCGCTTCCGGGCTTTTTCGCGTAGTTCGCGCCGCCGAGGATTTTGTCGCCGGTCTCGTATTTCCACTTCAATTTTCCATCGGCGGCGGAGAGCGCGTAGAAGAAGGCGTCGCCCGAGCCGAGGTAGAGGGTGTCGCCGAGGATGAGCGGGGCAGCCTCGATGGGGCCTTCGGTTTTGAAGGTCCAAAGCACTTTGCCGGTGGCCAAATCAAGCGCGTGGATGATGCCCAAATCGTCGCCGAAATAGACGCGGCGGGCGGCGATGGCGGCGGCGGCTTTCACGGGCTGGCCGGCATTGAAGGTCCAGGCGACCTTGGGCTCGGCGGGCGCGGGCATGGCGCTGCGGCCTTGCATTTGCGGGTCGCCGCGGTGCATGGGCCAATCGGCGCGCGCGGCGAGCGCCGTGGCGAGGAGACAAAAAGCGAGGCGAACGATCATGCGTAGATCTGTTCGTACAGGCGGGTGAAATCGGCCACGGAAATCTCGCGCGGATTGAACTGCACCGTCCACTGGCGCGAGGCTTCCTCGGCCAGCAGCGGGAGGGCGTCGCCTTCGACGCCGAGCGCGGAGAGCGGCGTCCAGAGGTCGGCGAGCTCGAGCAATTCCTCCACGCGCGCGGCGAGCGCCTCGACGGAGGGAAGGCGCGCGGCGTGGGCGAGCTCGAGGTAAAGTTGATGCGCGTCCGGCATATGCGCGTTGTAGCGAATCACCGCCGGCAGCATGAGGCCGACGGCCTGCCCATGGACCACGTTGTGATGCGCGGTGAGCGGATTGGCGGCGGAGTGCGCGGCGCCGAGCATCGAATTCTCGATCGCGGTGCCGCCGAAGGCCGCGCAGAGCTGCATGCCGGTGCGGGCCTCGAGATCGCCGGGATCGGCCAGGACGCGCGGCAGATTCTCCACGCACAGCCGGAAGGCTTCGCGCGAAAAGATGAGCGACATCGGATTGCGTTTGCGCGTAACTGCGGTCTCCAGCGCGTGGGCGAGGGCATCGATGCCGGTGCAAGCGGTGACCCGCGGCGGCTGCGAAACGGTGAGCAGGGGATCGAGGATGGCGATGCGCGCGGCGACCTTCGAATCGAGGCAGGCCATCTTCTGGTGCGTGGTTTCATCGGCGATTAGCGCGGCGCTCTGGCACTCGCTGCCCGTGCCGGCGGTGGTCGGCACGGCGATGAGCGGTAGCATCGGCTTGGTGGCTTTGCCGACGCCCCAGTAATCCTTCATCTCGCCGCCGTTGGTGAGCAGGAAGTTGCAGCCTTTCGCGGTGTCCATCGAGGAGCCGCCGCCGAGGCCGATGAATAGATCGATCTCCGCGCGTCGGGCCACTTCGAGGCAGCGCGCGACGTCGCCGGTGGTCGGATTCTCGCGAACGGAATCGTAGACTTCCACGTGCAATCCGGCGGCGGAGATGAAGCCGGCGGCGCGGCCGGCGTGACCCGCGGCGACGATGCCGGGATCGGTGACCAGCAACGCCCGGCGCGAGCCGAGATCACTGGCGAGGGCGCCCACTTGCTCGAGCGAATCCGGGCCGAAAACGATGCGCGTCCGCGGCTGATAATCGAACGGCGGCAGCGGGATCGGTGGCGTGTCGTAGGGAGTCAGGTGCATTCGAGAAAGTTCGGCGCGCGTGTTTACCTGGCCGTGTGCTGATCGGGCGAGCTACCCGGCAGGCGGCTCCGGGACCGCCTTTGCCTTTGCTCTCAGGTTTGCCCGCTGGGAAGCCTTTCCAAGCACGAAAACCGTCACGAGCGCTACGAGGTCGATGCTCCCCATAATGGTTCCAGCCACATCATGGCCGGCGATGATGGTGATGAACGCAAAGACTAGACAAACTATGGCAATGACGAAGCCATACAACTGGCCTCTCCCGCTTTGCAGATTTTGGGCCGCAACCGTTTGCTGCTCCAACGCGATTCGGTGCTTGGCCTGTTTTTCGCTGGCCGCAAGAATACGTTCTGCAGAACCCGGAATGACCTTGTCGTAGTCCGCAAGCTCCTGCGGATTGGGGAGCGGCCCTCTCCGTGGGTGGGAGAAGCTGATTTTCGTAATGACCGCGAGCAGGGCCTGCTCCAGCTTCTGGGGTTCAACAGAAACTCCAGGGATTTTTGCGACTTGTTCGATTGTCTTGCGTACCTCCGCCGGCAGATCGGAAGCCGGCGGAGCAGCCGGGGGTTGCGATGTGGATTCCCCGGGCGGATTTTCGAAACGCTCGCTCACGAGTTTTGGCGTGGGACTTCGGTGAAGTCCGCCAGTGCATCGCGAATGTCTTGTCCCACCATTGCCCAATCTGCGCCGATGGCGCGGGTATCCGGGTCGTCGGCAGTCGAATTGAATTCGAAGTAAGAACCGGCGAGATTGAAAATCGAGCCCGCGCCGACCAGCAGCCCGCCAGCGGCGAAGAGAAAATCGCTCTGTGATCTTTCGAACATCTCGGTGCAACGAAGGCGAGATTCTTCTCTCCGTCAACGTGATTCGGGCTCCCAACGAGCCGAGCATGACTGGAGGACAGTCTGGCATGGCGATTGGACAAACGCGCAATTACCAGCCGAGCTCAATCGAGCGGCGGCGGTAGAGGAACTCGAACATGTTGCCCTCGTGCGGTTGGTCCCACGAAATTTTCATCGTCGGGACCGGGCCGAGATTCAGGCGCTCGATGAGCGGCGATTCGAGCAGTTGCTGCGGTGAAGGCCGGATCCTTCGTGATGGCGGTGACGACGAGCGATGGGCCGATTTTGCCGAGCATCTCCGACTGCGGCACTTCGACCACGCTGGCGTACGGGCAGAGGAATTCCTTGTTCGCGAGCGGGTGCGCGAAGGAGTCGCAGCGCACGATCGTCGGGCGCAGGTAGACGCCGTCCCTCGTCGACCTTGCGCGGGCCGTTGCGGTACTTCGCGGTGACGTCTTCGGCGCCGGGCGTTTGCAGGCCGTCTTCGATGGCGCTGTCGATGAAGTCGGCCATCTTGGGATTGGCGAAGCCGGAGAGGCGCGCGCTTTCGTCCTCCGGCGGCGTCGGCGCGATGGGGCCGAGCTTTTGCGCAAGCGCGTCGGCGATTTCGGCGGCGTACTTCGGCACCACCACGGCGCTGGCATTGATGCAGGAACGGCCGCCGTTTTCCGCGATGGAGCCGGCGATGAGATCGATGTAGTTCGGCCAGTTTTCGATCTCGTCGTCGCCGATGAGCATCTTGCTCCAGCCGGGGCCGTGCACGCTGAATTTCGGGTTGTCCGCGGTACTGCTCCACCGTGTTGGCGTCGCCGAAAATGAGCGCGCGGCCGCAGAGCTTCATCACTTCGCCGGAGCCTTCGTGATCGGTGGGATAAAAGCCGAACGCCTCGGCCGGCGCGCCCGCGGCGATGAAGGCCTGGATGAGGCGGTACGGCGTCCACGGCTCTTCGCGGCCGGGCTTGATGATGACCGGCGTCTTCAGCGCGATGGCCGGGAGCCAGAGCGAATTCACCGCGGGCGAATTGCTCGGCATGACGAGGCCGAGCGCGTTCGTGGTGGGGTAAAGGCTCACGCGCGCGCCGGATTGCTCGCCGAAGCCGCGGTCGATCACCTCCAGCGGCAGACCGCGCGTGAGGCCGTTCAGCACGGTGCTCATGTGGGTGAGCGCGTAGTGAATCTTCTGCATGTTGCGGCGCACCATCACGTGCGGCAGACCGCTGGTGGCGGAGAGCGTGCGCGACGTAATCCTCCGCGCGTTTGCGTGTGGCCCTTGTCGCCGAGCGGCAGCTCGCCGTTGAGGAAAAGCTCACCCGCTTTCGCGGAGATCTCGATGAGCTGCGCGACGGTGAATTTCTTCAGCGCCGCGCGGGCGTCGCCGATGCGGCCGAGGTCTTTGCGGATGATGCCCGCATTCACCTGCGAGACGCGGGCCAGCGGCTCGCCGGTGCGGTGATTGAGCACCTCGGCGGAATCGAGGCTTTCGTACGGTTTGCCGCGGCGCAGCGCGGGGAGATGCGGGAGGTTCATGCGAGGGGAGAGCTATACGTACACGTATCAATGCCGGCAAACGGTTTTTGCGAGAGGGGAAGAAGCGCGGAATGGACGAAATACACAAAAGGGGCGAAAGGGGAGAGGAAAGTTGGCCTGGCCCGCAAGGGTAGCCATGGTTGAGTCGATATTTCGACCCGCCGCCACAGCGCCGCTCACCGATCGAATTGCCCAACACGAACCAGCATTTGAAGCATCCGCAAACGACCGGCGCATCCGAAGAGATAAGGATGATCTCCTTGACCGGGGGTCTTTTAAATGCTTGTAGAACGCCCCATTCAGCGTCAAAGAACTACTTCCCATGGCAATCTTCCTCACGGATCTGATCAAGAACCCTCTCCTGATCGATGAACTGCAAACGGAGCAACCGCACTGCTGCAGCTGCGATGTCGAACTGCAGGAAACCATCACCGGCAAGCGCGCCACGCCGAATGGCGACGCGTGCAGCGACTGCTACTACGAGCTGCTGGGAGATCTGATCGAAGAGCACCCGCTCGTCTCCGCCGGTTTTCGCAGAGGGTAACCGAGCCGCCCCGTTGATGGCTCTCACGGAACGCCGGGCTGAGGAGCCCGGATTCGGCTTCTATTTCCTTTTGCCCCCCACCATCGAGTGACAACCTACTTCCTCGGAGCTGAAGAAACAGAGGCATACGCGCGCGACTTTCTTCAACGCCTGGAACGATTCGAGGTCTTACCCACGGTGTGGTGTCCGATCACGCGCTCGGGCTTGGCGCTGCTGAAAGTCCTGACCGGAGTTATGGGGAGAGAGTTTCCTTCCCTCGCTGCCGATGTTCGCGTCCTCCCCATTGAGGTAGACGCCAACAAGAAGGATGTACGGTTCCTGCGCGGAAATCCGGCTGAAGTTTTTCGAGCTCAGAGCGTTCTGTTGCTTGATGGCGCAGTCCACTCGGGCGCGATGATGAGTTCGTGTGCGGCGGAAGTGCTTAAGCATAGTCCGACAGAACTGAGCAGCTACGCCCTGGTCATCAAACGCGGCAGTGGGTTCATCCCCACGCTCTGGGGTCTGATGATGGAAGAGACGGATCGCGCCTTCTTCCTTCTCGGAAAAATTCCAAATCACCGCTTGGATGCTGCCGGACACAACCGGCAAGACACGAAGAAGCAGCCCTTGGTCCATATTGAACGGCTGAACGAACGGAGCGTGGGCTTGCCCAAGGTGACCTGCGGGGTGGAGTCGATGGATCGTGTCACGTGGAGTGACCGGTACTTCCAAATGCAGGCCACTGCATATCATACTTGCACCTATGTCCTGATGCGTGGGAGTACTGCTCTTGGGTACCTCACGCTCCACCGAGTCGACGATGGCGCTTTGATGATCGATGAAATCGCGATGGACGTGAGTCAAAAAAAGAAAGGCTACGGCGGAGTGCTCATGCGTTTTGCGGATACACTCGCCCGCCAGGGGAACTGCCGTGCAGTCCGGCTACTCGCGATCAAAGAGCAGGTGGAATTTTACAAAGGCCTGGAGTACAGATTGGTCGAAGGAAAACCGTTTCGTCTGGATGCCGAGGAATACTGGCCGATGGAAAGGACAGTCCTCTACCACCAAAGTCCCATCCACCATGCAAGCTGATCTCAACGCGGCGTGCGAGATTGAGCAGCTTGGCGGAATGGAGGGTTGCCCGACCAAGGCGAGATAGGTCGTACAGGACGTAAGGGCCTCTCTAAGTCATCGAGAGCGCGAGGCTCTCACCGGCGCGCAGGAGCCGGAAGGGCTGGCCGAGCTTCTCGCAAGCGGGGACGAAACGGTCGCGCGGATCGGCGGTGTTGAAGGCAAACATTTCGTAGTGGCAGGGGACGACGAGCCGCGCGCCGATGGCGTGGGCGAGCGCGGCGGCCTCGCGGCCGTCGAGGTTCCCGGCGACGCGGCGCTCGGGGAGGTTGCCGTTGATCGGCAGGAGCGAGAGATCGATCGGGCCGAAGGCGCGCAGGCGTTCTTCGAGGCCCGGGTAGAGCAGGGTGTCGCCGCAGTGGTAGATGCGCCAAGGGCCGGCTTCGATGACGTAGCCGAGATAGCGGTGGCGGCCTTGGTCGTCGCGCTCGAGCTCGTTGTGCGCGGACGGGAGGGCGTGGAAGGTGAAGCCGGCGATGGTGGCGGAGGCGCCATCGTCGAGCACGATCGGGTCGCCCATGGCGGCGGCGCCGAGACGCTGCTGAACGAAAGCGCGATTCGCGGCGGGGATGATCAGCCGAAAGGCGGGGTTCGCAGTTCGCAGGGCGATCAGCGTTTCGGCGTCGAGATGGTCGGTGTGGTTGTGGCTGGAGGTGACGGCATCGATGCCGGTGAGGCGTTCGGGGGCGATCACGCGCTCGGTCATGCGGACATGAGGCTTGTCCGTGGCCGCGTACTTTTGCGTGAGCGAATCGGAGAGATAGGGATCGAGCAGGATGCGGCGTCCGCGGTGGCGGAGGAGGAATCCGCTTTGGCCCAGCCACCAGAGCCGGAGCTCATCGGCGCTGGCCGCGGGCTCTTCGAGCGAGGCGAGAAACGCCTCATCCTTGGCATAGGCGGGGATCACAGGCCGAGCTCGCCGCGGACGATCTTCACGCCGGCGACCATGTTTGCCAGCTTTTGCCGCGCGGCCCAGCGGGCGGTCTGCGAGAGACCGCAATCCGGGGCGAAGGCGAGGCGCTCCGCCGGCGCGTATTGCAGGCAGAGGCGCACGCGCTCGGCGACGATCTCCGGGGTCTCGATGTAGTAGCTCTTCACGTCGACGATGCCGACCGCGACATCGCGGCGCGCGGCGATCTGCGCGATGATCTCGATCTCGGCGAATTCGCGGCTTGCCATCTCGACGTGGATTTCGTCGACCTCGAAATCGAGAAACGCGGGAAACATCGGGCCGTAGCGGCGCAGGCCGACGGCGCGGCCTTTGTAATTGCCGAAGCAAAGGTGAGTGGAGAGCCGGCACTTGCCCGCCACCGGCTCGACCGTGCGATTGAAGATTTCGACGAAGGCGCAGGGGTCTTCGCGATGCGCATAGCAGCTCATGGAGGGCTCATCGACGGTGATCTCCGTGCAGCCCGCCGCCACGAGCGCCTCCAGCTCCGCGCGGACGATCGGCAGGAGCGCCTCGGCAATGGCGTAGCGATCGCGGTACTGGTCATTCGGCACGAGGCGCCCGCTGAGCGTGTAAGGGCCGGGGACGCTCGCCTTGAGCACCGCGGCAGCCTCCGGAGCGAGACGGCGCAGTCGGCGAAACTCTTCCACCACGCCGAGGCCGCGCGGAGCGCGCAGTTCGCCCTTGATCTGGTGCCGGCCGCGCTGATCGTGCGCAGGCGGGCCGAAGCGGCGTGGCGGCGCGCTTTCGAGATCCATGCCTTCGAGGTAGCCGTAAAAGGAGAGATTGAAATCGAGCCGCGTCTGCTCGCCATCCGTGACGACATCGAGCCCGGCGGTGAGCTGATCGTGCAAGGCGCAGACCACGGCGTCGTCCTGCAGCTCCGCAAGATCGGCGGGGCCGAATTCGTCGAGGTGCTGCGAGGCGAATTCGAGCCAGCCGGGGAAAGGGTAGCTGCCGATGACGGTGGTGCGGAGGGGGCGGGGCTGCATGGGGGCGAGAAAGTATTCAGTGTTCAGTATTCAGTTTCCAGTGGGTGCTGAAATCCGCGCGAGAGGTGATTTGAAATTACTGAATACTGAAAACTGGATACTGAATACTAGGCCGCCCATTCCACCCGCCCGCTCAAGCGGAGATCGTCACCAATTCGGCGGTACTCGGGGGCGGCGATGCGCGGGGCTTCGGCGGTGGTGGCGGCGCCGCGGCCGCCGACGGCGACAACGGGGCCGGCGCAGAGGAGCGGCGCGGTGTAGAAGCAGACTTCATCGACGAGGCGGCGATCGAAGGCTTCGCCGAGGACGCGCATCCCGCCTTCGATGAGGACGCACGTGACCTGGCGTTCGCGGCCGAGCTCGCGGAGGACGGTGGAGAGGGATTTGCCGCAAAAGACGAGGGTGCGCTCGCGGTGCGCGTCGGTGAAGACGTGGGCGTTTTTGGGGAGCGGATTTTGGCCGCGCGAGAGGATGATGCGCCAGGGTTGCGGTTTTTCCTCGAAGCCGGGGAGGTTACGGATGGTGAGCTGCGGATTGTCGGCGCGAAGGGTATTGGCGCCGATGAGGATGGCGTCGGCGCGGGCGCGGAGGTGCTGGGCATCGGCGCGCGACGCCGGGCTGGTGAGCCACTGGCCTTCGCCGGGCGGGCGGGTGAGGCGGCCATCGAGCGACATGCCGACCTTGGCGATCACCCAGGGAAGACCGGTGGTGATCCATTTGTTGAAGGGGGCGTTCAGCTCGCGGCATTCAGGCTCGAGCACGCCGGTTTGGACTTCGATCCCGGCGTCCTGCAGCAGCGCGATGCCGCGCCCGGCGTGCCGTGGGTTTGGATCGATGGCGCCGACCACCACCCGCGAGATGCCGGCGCGGATGATGGCCTCGACGCACGGCGGGGTGCGGCCGTGCGTGGAGCACGGTTCGAGGGTGACGTACAGCGTGGCGCCGCGCCCGGCGGCGGGTGAGCGCAAGGCGGAGAGGGCCTCGATTTCCGCGTGCGGGCAGCCGGCGCGCCGATGGTAGCCCTTGGCGAGGACCCGGCCGGCTTTTACGATGACCGCGCCAACCGCGGGGTTTGGGCTGGTGAGGCCGAGGCCCCGCTGGGCCTCGCGGAGGGCGAAGGCGAGATGGCGTTGATCGGGGATTGGCATCGGGCGGAGCTCGTAACTTGCCACTGCCTTGACCCCGCGCGCAATCGCGGTGGCTTTTGGCGGAGAATCGTGGATTCATGGAAGTGAGTGCCCGCTGTGATGAAATTCATCGACTTTCGTTTTAGCCTGTGGATCGCCGCTGTCGTCCTTCTGGGGTCGCGCCCGGCGCAGTCTGCCGATACCCTGCTCTCCATCGACGCTCGGAATCGAACGATCAGCATCAACGCCGGTACTACCCTGAAAGCTTATCGCGTTGCTTCACCTGTGGAAGTGCGAATCAACGGAACGGCCACCCAGCTCGATCAGTTGCGTCCCGGGATGGAGGTCGTTCTCGGTTTCGCCGATCCGCAAACCGTAAACCGCGTTCAGGCGAGCAACCCTTCCAGCGGCCCTCTCGGTACTGCCATGAGCTCCAAGCGCATCAAGCTGAAGCTCAGGGTGGATGGGGTTGACGTGATCAAGGTGCGCGACGGCAAGCTTTGGATCGAGCACAAGTCGTGGAGCAAACCGACCGACGCCACCGTCAACACCCGCTCGTGGAAACCGACCTGGGACGGCAACAAGTCAGACGAGTTCATCACGTTCGTGCCCCCGCTCGCCCCCTTTGCGGGCCTCCCCGTCGAGGTAAAGAGAACCAAAGGCCGGGGCTCCGCTACTCTCAAGCAAAGCCCCTCTGCCGCTAACGACCAGACGCTGGTTTTCGAAGTGAATGATGGAACCGAAGGCGGAGCCGATATTTACGAGGTCCTCATCACTTGGTGACTCCGCGAAAATAGAAATATAAAAAAGTGCTCGATCGAGATTGGGAAAGTGCTCGCTTCCTGATACTCTCCGCTCATGTCGCCGCCGCCGCTTCCGCTTCGCGTTCGGCGCAAAAGTCTATTTTGTCCTGGGACGCGAATGTCATCGGGCGCGAGTGCCCCAGGCCGCGATTCCCCGGGAAGTGGCCGGATGCGAACGCTCAACAATCCCGCTTTTCGTTCAAAACGTCCGAAAACCCCCGCGTTCTCGGGGTTTCCCCCGACGCCGTGTCGCGAACCAAGACGCGAAAACCCGCGTTTTCGTCTCATTCGTCTCATAAATCAAATCTGCGAATCCCGGAATGTTGCACATTCTGGAACTTTTCCGTCCCAGAATGTGCCACATTTCCGCCGCCGCCCAATCGCCGTGGCTTTTCGCGGGAAATCGTGGATTCATAACAGCGAGTGCCTGCTGTGAGCTTCAAACCCAATCCCCCCCCATTGCCGCCCCGGCTGGCCCCGGTGCCGCCACCTTCGCGTTTGCCACATCTCGGTGGGACCATCCCCCCGCCGGTGCGCGTCTCGCTTGCCGACGAGCTTGCGCGCTTCCAGGGCCGCTGGCGCCGCGGGCTGATCGCCGGCGGCATTTACGGCGCGCTGTTTTGGGCGGGGCTCGCGCTGCTCGCGTTCGGGCTGCTCGATTATTTCGCGGCGTTCAGCGACCCCAGCCGCCGCACCATCGCGAGTGTGCTGCTGGTCATTGCGGGAGCGGGCGTGCTGCTCGGGATTTGGGAAGCGATTCGTTTTGCGCGGCGCGAAGCGGCGAGCGAAGCCGATCGGGCGCTCGAGACGCCGCGCCGCGAAGTACTCACCGCGCTGGAACTGGAAGCTCAGCCAATGCCCGAAGGCGGCCTTGCCCACTGGCTGCGCGCCCGCACCATCCAGATGGCCGCGCTGCGCCTGGCGAATCTGGAGGACACCCGCGCCAAGCCGCGCCGGCAACTGAAAACCGCGCGGCTCCGCCTCCTCACGATCACCTCGATCCTGATCGTGCTCCTCCTCATCACGCCGGCCACGTGGATCATCATGCGGCGGCTGCTTTCGCCCGGCGCGGATATTCCGCCGTACACGCCACTCCGTTTCAATCTCCAGCCGGCGCAGGCCGAGGTGCTCTACGGCGGCGATTTGCTCGTGCACGCGGAGATCACCGGCGGCGCGCTGCCCGGGCCGGTCCGCTGTCTCACGCGCGATCCCGCCACAGGGCAGATCGAGGAGTCCCCCGCGTTCCGCGAGACCGACACGAAGTTTTCGCGCCAGCTCGAAAAAGTCTCCGCGCCCCTGCAGGTGGCCTTCTCCGTCGGCCGCGCGCGCAGCCATTGGATGCCGGTCACCGTGCGCACGCAGCCGAAGGTGCAGGAGGTCATTCTTTCCATTGATCCGCCCTCCTACACGCGCTTGCCGCGGCGTGAATTCGCGGTCGGCTCACAGCCGCTCGCCGTCCTGCCGGGCAGCCGCCTTACCGCGCGCGCGGCGAGCAATCGCCCGCTGAAGGGCGGCACGCTCAAGCTGCAAAGCACCGAGCCCGGCGCCGCCGCGCAGGACATTGCGTCGCAGCCCGACGAGACGCACCGCGTGCGCTTCACGTGGGAGGCGCGCAGCACCGCGCGGCTCACGCTGGTGGTCAAGGACGTGCTCGGCACCGCTTCGGAGACTGTGCAATTCGAGCAGAAAGTCACGCCGGACGAGCGGCCGCAGGTCGCGCTCCGCCAGCCCGCCGGTGACGTGCTCGCCACGCCCGATACCGAGCTGCCGATCGAGGCTTCCGCGAGCGACGATCTCGGCCTCACCCGTGTCGCGCTCGTCCGCAAGCTGGAGAGCTACCGCGAGCGTTCGCAAGCCGAGGCGGTGCAGGAGGGGAGCCGCACCCAGGAGATCGGCGGCAAGCTGAATCTCACGCCGTACGGTCTCGTGCCGGGCCAGACGATCGAGCTCACCGCCGAGGCCGGCGATACGAATCCCACGCTGCTCGGCGTGGCCGTTTCCGAGCCCGCGCGCGTTCACATCATCAGCAAGGAAAAGTACGCCGAGCTGCTCCGCACCCAGAGCACCCTCGCCGAGTTCGAGGCCCGCTACACCGCGCTGCAGGAGGCGATGGACGAGGCGCGCAAAGCGCTCGAGGAGCTGGAAAAAGCGGCCAAGTCCGGCGACCCGAAAGCGGCCGAGGAAGCGCGCAAGAAAGCGCTCGAGGCGCATCAAAAAGCCGGCAAGATTTTCGGCGAAATCGCGAAGGATTTTCCGCTCTTCGATCTCGATGAAGGGCTCTCGAAAGCTTCCGAGGAAGCAATGAAGCAGCTCTTCGAAAACGCGAAAGAGCTGCAAGGCCTCTGGAAAGCGCCCCCCGAGGAGCTCGCCGCCGCCGCGCCAAAGCTGCAGAAGCGCCTCGGCGAAACGGAGAAGGGAATGGGCGAACAAATGAAGCTCGGCGCCCGCGCCGCCGCCGCCGGAAAGGTGATGGAGCAGGCCGCGCGCTTCAACGAGATCGTGCAGGCGCAGCGGGAGCTCGTGAAGGATTTCGACCGCCTCGCGGAGTCGGTGCGCCGCGGCGAGATGGAGGCCGGCAAAGGGCTGGAGGAGCTCGGCCAGCGCCAGGCGCAACTCGCCGGGGAGACGCGCGATCTCGAAAAGAAAATGGGTGAGGCGCTCGCGAAATTGCCCGATGAATTCAGCGAGATGCGCAGCACCGGCGAAGAGTTTCTCGAGGCGCTCAAGGACGTCGATCCGCAGAGCGCGATGGACGAAGCCGTCGAGGCCGCGAAGAGCGGCTCCAGCCGCACCGCCGACGCCCGCTCCGGCGAAGCGCTCGCCCGGCTCGAGGCCCTGCTGCGCCGCGACAACGGCATCTGCAAAATGTGCCGCGGCGAAAATCCCAGCTTCCCGTGGCCGAAGGACCTTTCCGAGACGCTCGAGGAGATGATGCAAGCGCTCATCCCGAAGCCCGGCAAAGCCGGCGGCCAGGGCCAGCCGGGCCAGGGCGGCCCCGGCTTCGGCGGCTCCAGCGAAGACGGTTTCAGCATGCGCGGCAAAATGCACCGGCTGCCCCTCTATGGGCCGTCGCGCCTGCGCATGGCCGCGCGCGCCGGCGGCAATTCCGGCCAGGGCCGGGGCGGCGCGGGCCAGCCCGGCGGCGAGACCGAAGCCGTGCAAAACGAGCGCATGGCCAAAGCCGATCCGCGCCAGCAGGCCGGCGAATCGATGGCACCCGAGGCGGTGCCCGAGGCCTATCGCGATGCCGTGAAACGCTACTTTTCCAATCCCGACGACCAGAACGAATCGGCCGAAAAGAAGCGTGAGTAATCCTTCAGATCCATGTCGTTAATAGTGGGGAGGGTTTTTGGTGGTCAGATTTACCTGCTCAGCGAAACTGAATTGACGGCCAGCGTCTCCAAGAGGAAATCCCATCCCGTCTTCGCAGGATGGCTCAAATTGTACCGTCTGAACGACACCTTGGCTCTTGCCTTTGCGGGAAATACAGAAGATTTCGCTCGCGTGTTTCCCAAGTTGGCAGCCGCTCACTCCGCCTCAGAGATCGCGGCCATTGCGGCTCGTGCTCAACGTATAGGATCGGACTTCGATATCCTAATCGCGCAGGTTGGCTATCCAAAGCTCATTAAAGTAAGGAATGGAACTGTCGCGGAATCGGAATCAGCCTATATCGGAGATCACTCAGCTTTTAACGAGTTTCAACGGCGCTTTCATGGAGATCAGCGCGGGCCGGATCTGCCCACCGCTACTGCAACTTTTGGAATGACTCGCATCCCAGAGCCCGTGCCGGCTCACGCCGACATGTACGGCAAAATGTTCGACGCATTTGCCTCGATCGTGAATGATCCGAAAATAAAAGGCGTCGGCGGCATCATTGTTCCATTATGCACCCATCACGGACGATTCAGCTACATGGAATACACTCGGGTTTTCACGGCCTCTCTCAACCTTGAATTCGTTTCGGACGACTGGGAAGTTATTCCGTTTGGAACTGCTCAGGATGGTGGTTATGCTGTGGAGTTATGTCAGGGTGGCCCATCAAAACCTGACGAGCTTGGCTTTTATGTTCTTCAAGGCCGATTCGGGATAATCTTTCCAAGACGATCTGACGGGATTCGCTGCGCTGAAATTATTCGCAATGTCGATCCAGCAGATTGGGGAGTCCGAGCATATCGAGAATTGAGCTGCTCGTTTGCGAGTTGCTTCCTCACTCCACTGGCATCTATGCATGCCGGAGAGCAAGCCTTGACCGAGGAACGCGATCATGACGCTGTCGTTTTGTTTGAGCTTCGCGACTGGCGTGGCGTCTTCATCGAAAACGCTATGATGCATGACCGCTATATAGCTGGATATGCAACCGCGTTATTCAACAGCCAACAACCCCTGAGAGCTCTGACTGTGCTTAATGAATGGCTCGGTAGAAACATCGCACCATCATGCGCGAATCTGCTCTTTCGACTACTTGCGGAAGTATCTCGAAACCGCTTCACCCACCCTCGGTCCTTACGCAAACAGGCCACGGCACCCGCGAGCCACTCGTGAGACGAATTGTGATTCACGTTGAAATCGGTCGCTTTATAACGTAATCGGTAAGAATGCAAACAGCGGAGAATCCCATGAAAACCTATCGGCTCCTGCTCGCCTTCTTCGTCGCCACTACCGCCCCGCTCTTCGCCGAAAAAGAGGGCGTCGTGCAATGCGCCAACGTGATCTACGCCGGCAACAAAACCTCGCGCTGTTTCGCCGACGCCTTCCTCACCACGTTGCAGCAAAAAACCACCATCGTCACGGAGCGGCGTTTCAAGCCGGTGAAGCTCGACTCGAAAGAGCTCTACGATCACCCGTTCCTCGTCATGACCGGCGAAGGCGATTTCCGCCTCCTCCAGCCCGAGCGCGACAACTTGAAAAAGTACCTGCTCGGCGGTGGCTTCCTGCTCGCCTCCGCCGGCTGCTCCAGCAAGGAGTGGGACGCCTCTTTCCGCCGCGAAATGAAAGGCCTCCTGCCCGAGCGCCCGCTTCAGGCCATCGCGATGGAGCACGCCCTCTTCCGCACCGTCTACCAAATCCAGCGCCTCGACCTCGCCAAATCCAGCGGCACCGCCTCGCTCGAAGGCGTCGAAGCCGGCGGCAAGCTCGTCGTCGTCTACTCCCGCCACGGCCTCAACGACACCCACAACTCCTCGGGCTGCTGCTGCTGCGGCGGCAACGAAATCCGCAACTCGCAGGAGATCAACGTCAACATCGTCGCCTACGCGCTGTTGCATTAGGCTACGCCGGCCCGCCTACCGGTACGAGTCCACCCGCGCGAGGAAAGCCTTCCACTTCGCGCCCTCGGCCCAGCCATCCGGCGCGCGGCGATCGCGCTCGAGGAGCAGCCGCGGGCACGGTTTGCCGTGGCGAAAATCCCAGCGTGGCCAGTGATGGTGCGGCACCACGTTGCGCGTGGGGATGCCATAGCGATTGGCCAGGCCCGCGGCGAGGCGGGCGGTGCGGTCGATCGCCGCCGCTTGCCGCCCACGCTGGCTGAATTCGCAAATCTCAATCCCGATGCTGGAGCGATCCCCCCTGCCGCCGTAGTCGGCGTGATCGCCCTGCTCCGTCGGCAAGAGGTGCGCGACCGCCTCCCGGTCATCCACCGTATAGTGCCACGTGACCCAGCCCGACCGGCCGAAACGCGGATTGTGTCGGCTGCGCTTGCCCTTCCCGAGCAGGTAGCGCGCATGGTTCGCCGCCGTCGCGCCACGATTCTCGGTGGAATGGATGGTAATGTACCGGGGCGACATCCGCCGGTTCACCAGCCGCCCGTGGGTGTTCGGAGGCAGGAGCGCATTGCGCACATTCACCGTGCCGACACCGGCGCTGCCGCCGCCGCCCGCGCACCCGGAAAGGAAAAGAAGGGCGGTACCGGCAAGCCCGGCCAGCGCAAAACGCGAAAGCATGGCGCTAAAAGCCGAGCTTCGTGAGTTCGCGATCGAGCAGCCGCTGGAATTCATCGAGATCGGCCTGCGCTGGCCGGTAGCCCGGCTCCGGTGGCACCAGCCCAAACCGGCCGAACTGATCGAGGTACCACTCCGAAGTCTTCTGGTCGCTGAAAGTGACCTTGCCGCTCACCATCGCGCCGGCGCGCGTAATCTGATCGACCGTGAGCGTGATCTTGCCGGTGGAAGGGCCGGAATCAGCGAGAGCTTCATCCGGAATCGGCGGCTCGCCGGTGCCAAAATCCTCCGGCGCCGCGGCGGCGGCCGGCTTCGGCGGCTCGGGCTCAACCGGGTCTTTCGGCGTCAGCCGGAGATCGTCGATCAGCAGCCGCGCATCCATATAGGTGAGGCGAACCTCGAACTCCTTGGCGAGGTTATCCTGAATCTCCGAGAGTTTCAGGCCCGCGGCGATCCACTCCTGCACTTTGGCTTTTTGTTCGTCGGTGAGCTGCATGGGTCGATGGAATGTATCGGCTCCCGCGGGAGGCGTAAGTGTTTTTTCCGCACTTCGGACATCCTCTTCCGAAGCGATCCTCCGTATTCTCGCCTAATGCACGATCCGCACCGGCGTGCCGTGCTGCACGTTGTGGAAGAACGCCTCGGCCATGAAGCCGGGCATGCGGATGCAGCCGTGGGAGGCCGGGTAGCCGGGCAGGAAGCCCTCGTGCATCCCCACGCCGCCGTGGACGCGCATGAAGAACGGCATCCGAGCGCCGTCATAAACCCCGCCCGCGGGCATCTTGTCCTTCCGGCGATCGATGTCCTTCTTGAGGATGTTGCCGTCGCGATCCACGTAGTTTCCGTAGATGCTGGAAACGTGGTCGATGTCCTTTTGCTGAATTTTGAAGGACCCGGTGGGGGTGTTGAAGCCCTCACGGCCGGTGGAGATGACCGAAACACCCACGAGCTCTCCGCCTTTGTAGAAATAAGCGCGTTGCTCGCCCAGGGAGATTTTGATCGACGCCGGGCCCTGCGCCCCATCGCCATCCCAGTAGCTCACATTATCGAAATTGGCACGGCCCTGCTGTTGCGGCGGCCGGAAGCCCCCCAGGTAGTCGCCAGCGCGCCGATGGCCCCCGGTGCGGCAGCCTTGCAGAAGGAAAACCGCTGAAATCAGGAGAAAAAAAACAAACGCGCGCTTCATTAGAAAGAGTTAATACGGAAAGAGTTCGCGCGGAATTAAGCGGAAGACGAGTGGGCGTCAAGCGCGGGGGCGGGTTTCGGGCGGCGGGGGCTCTTGGTCGTAGTCGTAATCGTAGTCGTAGTCTTCTGCGCGAAGTGTGGGATTACGACTACGACTACGACTAAGATTCCGCCCCCCGGAATCCCAGCCCCGCCCCCTCACCCCTTCCGAGGCTTCCTCTCCCGGAAATGCATGATCACTGGCAGCCCCGGCCACGGCTGCTCCTTCCGGATCTTCCCCTCCAGGAACTTGCGGTAGCTCGTATCGAGGAGGCTGCCGTCGTTGCAGAAAATCACGATCTCCGGCGCGGGGATGGCGCCGTGGCCGCGATGTTCGGGCTGCGTGGCGTAGAGCACTTTGAAGCGGCGGCCGGAGCGGTGGGCGGGCGGCTGCTGGGTGACGGCGGCGGCGATGATCCGATTGAGCGCGCCGGTGCCGATGCGCTTCGTCGCGGCCTCGCGCACATTTTCCACGCGCTTGAAAAGCTTCTCGAGCGAGGCGCCGGTCTTCGCGGAGACGAGCACTTGCGGCGCGTAATCGAGAAAGAAAAGGTCGTTCTGAAATTCCTCCAGCACCTCGCGCAGCGCTTCCTTGCCGTCGGTGCGCTCGCTGATGAGATCCCACTTGTTCACCGCCACCACGCACGGCTTGCGCGCTTCCTGGATGAGGCCGGCGATCTTTTTGTCCTGCATGGTGAGCCCCATGGTGGCGTCGATCACGAGCAGGCAAAGGTCCGCGCGCTTGATGCTCGATTCCGAGCGCATCGCGGAGAAGACCTCCACCGAGTTGTCCACTTTCGTGCGGGCGCGGATGCCGGCGGTATCGATGAGGATGTATTGCTGCTCGCCGCGCTGGTACGGAATGTCGATGGCGTCGCGCGTGGTGCCGGAGATCGGCGAGACTAGCGTGCGCGCGTCCTGCAGGATCGCATTGGTGATCGACGATTTGCCCACATTCGGCCGCCCGACGATCGCCACCTTCACCGGCTCCGAGCGCGCCTGGCGCACGTCGTCGGGCTCCGGCAGCAGCGCATCCGAGCGATCCACCAAGTCGCCGATGCCGAGATTGTGCTCCGCGCTGATCACCATGATCGGCGAAAAGCCGAGACGCGAAAACTCCGCCGGCAGCGAGGAATGGCTCGCGTGGTCGATCTTGTTCACCACGAGGATGATCGGCTTCTGCACGCGCCGCAGGCGCTTGGCCAAATCCTGGTCGATCGGCGAAAGACCCGCCTGCCCATCCACCACGAAGAGCAGCAGATCCGCCGCCTCCACCGCGATATCCACCTCCGCATGCACCTGCTCGGTGAAACTCGCGTCCACATTCGAGCCGATGCCGCCTGTGTCGATGATCTCGAACGGCTCCCGCCCCAGGCGGCACTCGGCCGCGATGCGGTCGCGCGTCACCCCCGGCTGATCGTGGACGATGGAAATCTTCCGCCCCGCAAGGCGGTTAAAAAGCGCGGATTTGCCGACGTTGGGCCGGCCGACAATGGCAACAGTGCGAGACATGGAGAACGGGCACTGTGGCGCGGGATGAGGTAAATAGCCAGCGAGGGTGCGGGCTCCGAAGCCTTTCTACTGCGAAAAACTGGGCCGAAAGCAGCTTGTGCTCTGAACCCAATCAGCCGTGATCGGGCACAACCAACCCACAGTCTGGATGATCTTGTTAAAATCGTCCTCCAGATTGCGGTTCAAGATGGGTTCGTGATGGGCGACACGATTTCGTAGAATCCTCACACCGTTCAGGCGCCCGAATACAGTGGCGCGGTCAAGTCTCTGGGCTTTGAAGGCGCGCCTGACCGTCTTAATCCAGAGCTCCATGAAACGGCGGGCGCAGAGCGAGACCCAAAATCCGAAGGAAAGCTCTGCCACCATGCGGCCATGGGTTTCTGCTTTTCCGGCCTTTTTGATCCGCTCACGCACCTTTGCGATACTCTTCCTCTCTTCGATCTTGAGCACGGAGTTCGTGCTCATCGCGTTATACCAAGCGGGGCCGAATTCGCGGGTCAATTCTCTGTCCAAGGCGTTCCGTAATGTGACTTCGAGTCCCTGCATCGTGCCGTACAGAGCCTCTGAGAGCTGGGTGTTTCGCTTGTACAGTTTTATCGCCCGCGTTTCATCCTGGCCTGCCAAGCGTAAATAGGGCGCGAGCCTTTCCGCTTCGGCTACACGTCGAATTGCCGCATGAACCGCCGGTCGATCCACTGCTTCAGCCGCCACAGGAGCGGCGAGCGCCAGGCGAAACAGCCGCGCGAGCCGACGGCCTCGCCGTCGCCCGTGCCGATCAAGCTCAGGTACTGTTTCTGCGGGTGATAGGGGGCGGGCGGCTCGGCCCCGAGCGTCCGGCGCAGATTGCGATACAGCGGCGGCCCCGCGCGGACCGCAAACACGCCGGACTTGGGCCGCGGCGTGCCAGCCATGGTGGCCACATCTCCCGCCGCGAATACCTGCGAGTGCGAAATCGATTGGAGGCACGAATCGGTGAGGAGAAAACCATCGTCGTCGACAGCGAGGCCAGCCGCGCTAATCCAAGCGGGCGCGGCAGCGTGTGTGACACCCACGATCTCCTTCGCCTCTATTTCCAAGCCGGACGCGCACCGAATGAGCTGCGGCCGGAGCTCCGTGACGCGCTCGCCGGTATGCAGGCGGACAGCTTTCCGCAGCAGGGCGCGGGTGAGCAGCTGGCGCGCGTGCCGATGGTGTTCCGGGAGAATCTCGAGCGCCTTTTGCACGAGGTGAATTTCGACTGGGCGGGGAAGCTGAGCGCGCATCGAGAGCGCCAACTCCACGCCGCCTGCGCCTCCACCGATCACCGCGATGCTGAGCGGTGTGACTGGGTTTTCACGGTGCCTTGCCAGGACGCGCTGCCACCAGGCGAGGAGTTGTGGAACGGGCTTTGCCGGGACGGCAAACTCTCTCGCGCCGGGGATTTCCTCGAGCGCCGGATGGCTCCCAGTATTGATCGAGAGCAGGTCGAATCGAAGCGGCGCCCGATCCTGCAGGAGGACGCGCCCGCCATCCAGATCGAGCCCGATCGCTTCCGACCGTACGAACGCCGCGCCAGCGAAGCGCGCCAGTTTCGGGAGATCGATATGCGCCTCCTCATGGCGATAGGCGCCGGCGATCAGGCCCGGCAGCATCCCGGAATACGGCGCGTCATTCACATCCGAAACGAGCGTGACGCGCGCCGGCGGGAACGATCGCCTAGCCATCATCCGGAGCACGATGGCGTGGCTGTGGCCGCCACCGAGGAGGATCAATTCTCGCATCGGCTAGCTTGTGAGCCGCGCGATGATGGCCTCGGGATCGTAGACGCAGCCGCCCCAAGTGCCGCCGCCGGCCTGCTGCAGCGCGGCCCAGAGGCGCGTGTCGTCGGGAAGCTTTGGGTGCGGGGCGAGATCGGGGCGCGAGGGGCGTTGGGCAAGGAGGTCGGGATCGTCGCTGATGAGATTGAGAGTGCCGACCATGTTGCGGCGATCGATCACCACTTCGATAAGATCGCCCTCGAGCACTTTGCCGATGGGGCCGCCGGCCAGCGCTTCGGGGCCGACGTGGCCGATGCAGGCACCCGTGGAGACGCCGGAGAAGCGCGCATCGGTGATGAGCGCGACGTGTTTGCCGAAGGGGAGATGCTTGAGCGCGGAGGTGATTTGGTAGGTTTCCTCCATGCCGGTGCCCATGGGGCCGATGCCCGCGAGCACCATGACGTCGCCGGCCTGGATGGCGCCGTTGCGGATGGCGGCGATGGCGTCGGCTTCGCTGGTGAAAACGCGCGCGGGGCCGCGCAGGCGGAAGACGCCATCCGGACCGACGACGCTCGGGTCGATGGAGGTGGCTTTCACGACGGAGCCTTCGGGCGCGAGGTTGCCGGTGGGGAAGACGACCGTGCCAGTGAGGCCGCGGGCGCGCGCCTGCTCGGGCGACATGATGACTTCATCGGCCGGAACGCCATCGCGCTCCTGCAGCAGGGCCGCGGAGTTTGGTGCGGCGCTCGGAGGTTTCCCACGCGTCGAGATTTTCGCCGAGCGTCTGGCCGGTGACGGTGAGCACGCTCAAGTCGAGCAGGCCGAGCGCGCGCAGGTGGAGCATCACTTCGGGCACGCCGCCGGCGAGGAAGACGCGCACGGTGGGGTGGCCGTTGGGGCCGTTTGGGAGGGCGTCGACGAGGCGCGGCGTGCGGCGGTTGACGTCGATCCAATCTTCGACGGTGGGGCGCGGGAGGCCGGCGGCGTGGGCGATGGCGGGGATGTGCAGGAGGAGATTGGTGGAGCCGCCGAAGGCCGCGTGGACGACCATCGCATTGCGGATGCTCGCCGAGGTGAGGATGTCGGCACCCTTGAGGCCGCGCTTTTCCAGCGCCACCACGGCGTCGGCCGAGCGCGTGGCGATGTCGAGCCAGACGGGCTGGCCGGAGGGGGCGAGCGCGGAGTGCGGGAGCGCTAGGCCGAGCGCTTCGGCGACGACTTGCGAAGTGGCCGCGGTGCCGAGGAACTGGCAGCCGCCGCCGGGCGAGCCGCAGGCGCGGCAGCCGAGCTCCGCCGCCTCGCTCAAGCGTGAGCAGCCCGCGCGAATAGCGCGCGCCGATGGTCTGCACGGCGCCGGCGTCTTCACCGCGCTCGGGCGGAAGCGTCACGCCACCCGGCACGAGGACGCACGGCAAATCGCGCATGGCGGCGAGCGCCATCATCATCGCCGGCAGACCCTTGTCGCACGTGGCAACGCCGATCACGCCGGAACGGCGCGGAAGCGAGCGGATCAGACGCCGGAAGACCATGGCGGCGTCGTTGCGATAAGGCAGGCTATCGAACATCCCGGTGGTGCCTTGCGTGCGGCCATCGCACGGATCGGAGCAATAGGCGGCAAAAGGGATCAGCGCCGAGCGCGCGCAGCCGGTGCGCGGCAGCCTCGACTTGCAGGCCGATTTCCCAGTGGCCGGTGTGATAACCGAGCGCGATGGGCTTGCCATCGGGCGCCCGCATCCCGCCTTGCGTGGTGAGGATGAGGAACTGCTGGCCCGCGGCGAGCGCGGGCTCCCAGCCCATGCCGGCGTTTTGGGTGAGGCCGAAGATGTCGCCGCTCGGGCTGTGGCGCAGCAGTTCATCGGTGAGCGGCAGCGCGCCGGCGGGGCCCGGCGCGCGGGTGCGCAGCTCGCCGATCTCGGGGCCGGCGGGATAGAGAGGAAAAGGGGGCATGCGTCGCGGCGATAGAGTAAGGAGTAAACCCGCCGCCGCGGCCAGCCATGCCTCACTTCACCCCTCGCGAGCTCGAAATCCTCCGCCGCCTGCGCGAGGGCTTTCTCACCGGCGGCCCGGGCCGCGACTACTGGCGCGCCGACGATGAGCTGGCACTCTACGACGCGACTTTCGGCGAGCGGATCGGCTGGAAATGGGACGCCGTGCTCGGGGAGCTGGAGGTGCGCGGCTGGCGGCCGAAGAGCACGCATGCGCTGGATTGGGGCTGCGGCTCGGGCATCGCCGGCCGGCGCGTGCTCGCGAAGTGGCCGGGGCAATTTCGCGCCCTGGCGGTGCACGATCGGTCGGCGCTCGCGATGCGCCACGCGGAAGCGCGCGCCCGCGCGGACTTTCCGGAAACGGAAATCGGGCTCGGGCTTCCCGCCATTGAGGACGGGCTCTTGCTGGTCTCGCACGTGCTGAACGAGCTTCCCGCCAATGAGCTGGCGCGCCTGCTTTCGCTGGCCCGGAAGGCGCGCGAGGTGATCTGGGTGGAGGCGGGCACGCACGCGGAGAGCCGCCGGCTCGGCGCCGAGGTGCGCGAGCCGCTGCGCGCGGCGGGCTTTCGGGCCGTCGCGCCCTGCACGCACTCGCAGGCATGCGGGATGTTCGCTTCGGAGAACGCGCGGCACTGGTGCCACTCGTTTGCGAGGCCGCCTTCCTCGGTTTTCCAGGATGCGCGCTGGGCTGCTCTGGCGGACGAGCTGGGCCTCGACTTGCGCTCGCTGCCGTACAGCTTTTTGGTGCTGGAGAAGGAATCGGGCCCGGCGGATTCCGGCGGTTCGCGCGTGATCGGGCACCCGCGTGAATACAAGGGTTTCCTGAAGGTGCTTAGCTCGCAGGCGGACGGCGTGGCCGAGCTCACGCTGCAAAAGCGCGACGCGCCGGCACTCTGGCGCGAAGTCCGCAGCGGCGATGGGCTGCCGATTTACCGCTGGGAGCGCGTGGGCGGCAAAATCGTGGGAGGCGAAACGGCGCATTGAACGGCATGGCAATTCTCGCGCTTGTCTGATATGCAGAGTTGAGGCAATCTATGAGCGATGAAACTCCGGCTCGATCTGCTGAAGCAACTGACCGCGGAGGATATCCGGGCGGAAGCGGAGAAGGCGGTTCACCGCTTCAAGCCCGAGCCGCTTTTCTCGAAAACTGGAACTGGGACGCTATCGTCAGCATCAACCGAGGAGCGTGCGCGCGAGGTGGAGCACAGCACGGAATTAACTCGGAAGCTGGAAGCGCGCGCGGCGCGGAGTGGGAACAAACCCGAGCGCGGGAGCTGACGCTCGCGGAGACGTTCGATTTCCTTCGAGCCTGCCATCGGGCGGCTCCGTTTCTATTCTTCAACGGGAACACTTTTGCCACGGTCGGCCGGGAATTGTCGTTTGCGCTCTTCAGCGATTTGCCCGCGACGCGAAAGCGTGAGCTTGGCTCCGCCGTCGCTCACTACATCGCCGGCGTGCTCGATCGCGAATCGATGGTGAGCATTGTCGAGAGCCTTTGCCGGACCGCGGCGCTGAAGCCGGGTGATCGCGTGCAGACGCTGAAGGGGACGCTGCGCGGCAGGATCATGCGAGTGCTGGAGGATGGGCGGGTGGCCTGGAAGCCGGAGGGCGCGGCGGGAGAGTTGATTGCGCTGCCGGAAAGTTTGTCGGTGCTGGACAGCGCGCCGTGACTTCACCGTTTTGGTCCGCCTCATGAAATCGTTCGCGTTCTTCTGCCTTTTGCTGCTTTGCGCACGAGCATTGGAGGGTGCGGAATGGTATGTCTCGCCCAAGGGGGATGATGCGGCGGCGGGTTCGATCGAGCAGCCGTTTGCGACGATTCTGCGGGCGCAGCAAGGGGTGGCGCCGGGCGATGTGGTTTATCTGCGCGGCGGAACGTACCTCATGAAGGAGCCAAATTATCCGCGGCGGAAGGGAATCTTCGAGTTGGTGATTCCGCTTCGGAAAAGCGGTCAACCGGGCAAGCCAATCACTTACCGGGCGTATGAAAACGAGAAGCCGGTCTTCGACTTTTCGCAATTGAAGCCGGACGGGATGCGGATCACGGCTTTTCATGTCGTCGGCTCGTGGCTGCATTTGATCGGCATCGAAGTCACCGGCGTGCAGGTCACGATGAAAGGGCACACGCAATCGATCTGCTTCGAGAGCCAGGGCAGCCACAATATTTTTGAGCGACTCTCAATGCACGATGGGCAGGCGATCGGCATCTATCACGTTCGCGGCTCGGAGAATCTCTTTCTGAACTGCGATGCCTGGAACAATTGGGATTACACCTCGGAAGATGGCCGGGGTGGCAATGTCGATGGCTTTGGCTGCCATTCCAGCAAAGGGAGCGTCGGGAACATTTTCCGAGGCTGCCGAGCCTGGTTCAATAGCGACGATGGCTATGATTGCCTTGGCGCGAGCGAGCCGGTGATTTTTGAGAATTGCTGGGCGATGTACAACGGGTGGTCGCCGATGTTCGAGGCGCGCGCGGATGGAAACGGATTCAAGGCCGGCGGGTATGGATCGACGCCGGTGGAACGGATGCCCAAGGTGATTCCGCGCCACGTGGTGCGCGGGTGTGTGGCGGTGGGAAACAAGGCGAACGGATTTTACTCCAACCATCATCTGGGCGGGAGCGATTGGCTGAACAACAGCGCTTACCGGAATAGCAGCAACTTCAACATGCTCTGCCGCCTGGCTGACAACCAAACGGATGTCGACGGCTTTGGGCACAAGCTGATGAACAATCTCAGCTATCGATCGCGGAGGGATCTAGTGAAGGTGGAGGTCGAGAAGTGCGATTTGGCGAACAATTCGTTTACGCGTGGGATGAAGCTAAGCCAGAAAGATTTTGAGAGCTTGGATGAGGCGGAGTTGGTTCAGGCTCGGCAGGCAAATGGCGACTTGCCGGTGGTGCGATTCTTGCGTCCGGTGGAGGGGAGTGCGCTGGTCGACGCGGGGATCGAGGTTGGGCTGCCGTTTCGGGGGGCCAAGCCGGATATCGGAGCGATTGAGCGGTAAGCGATTCGGCAAAACGACTGCCTTACTGCCTTACTTGGTTTTCTCGGCATCCAACTTGGCCTTCACGGCTTCTTCGATTTCGCCGTAGAGGGTCTGGTCGTTCTTGAGGAGTTCCTTGGCGGCGTCGCGGCCTTGGGCGAGCTGGGTGCCTTTGTAGCTGAGCCAGGAGCCGCGTTTTTCGACGATGCCTTGCTCGAGCGCGAGGTCGAGGAGGGAGCCGGTGGAGGAGATGCCCTCGTTGTACATGATGTCGAACTCGGCTTCGGTGAAAGGCGGCGCGACCTTGTTCTTCACGATCTTCACCTTGGTGCGGTTGCCGGTGACGGTGCCGTCGGTCTGTTTGATCGCGCCGATGCGGCGGATATCGATGCGGACGCTGGAGTAGAATTTGAGCGCCTTGCCGCCGGGCGTGGTTTCGGGATTGCCGAACATGACGCCGATTTTTTCGCGGATCTGGTTGGTGAAAATGCAGCAGGTGCGCGCCTTGGAAATGAGCGCGGTGAGCTTCCGCATGGCGGCGCTCATGAGGCGGGCTTGCGCGCCCACGGTGGTGTCGCCGATCTCGCCTTCGAGTTCCGGCCTTGGTGACGAGGGCGGCGACGGAATCGAGGACGATGACATCGAGGGCGTTCGAGCGGACGAGGGTCTCGCAGATGCGGAGCGCTTCCTCGCCGGAGGAGGGCTGCGAGACGAGGAGGTCGTCCAGGTTCACGCCGAGTCTGCGGGCGTATTGCGGGTCGAGCGCGTGCTCGACATCGATGAAGGCGGCGAGCCCGCCGCGCTTTTGGGCCTGGGCGATGACGGTGAGGGTGAGCGTGGTTTTGCCGGAGCTCTCCGGGCCGAAAACTTCCACGATGCGGCCGCGCGGAAAACCGCCGACGCCGAGCGCGCGATCGATCAGGATATTGCCGGTGGGGATGACCTCGACATCGAGCTTGGTGCCGTCGCCGAGGCGCATGATGGCGCCGTCGCCGTAGTCCTTGGCGATCTGCTGGAGGGCGAGCTCGAGGTTTTTATTGCGCGCGGCAATGACCTTGTTTTCCTCGGGCGGGGCGTCGGTTTTCGGAGGCATACGGGGTGGTGGATTCGGACCGGGGGTGCGTTGTCGGCTCTTTGAGAGGGGACTTCAACTTAAAGTTTTCCGGGAGTTTTCCCGGCGGGGCCGGCGAACCAGCGGACGGTTTCGGCCAGGCCTTGCTCGAGAGTCGCGGCGGGCGCATAGCCGAGCTCGGCACGGGCGCGGCCGATCTCGGCGACGGAATGCAGGATATCGCCGGGGCGGGCGCGGCCGTGCTTCGCCGCGCGCGGGCGGCCGGCGGGCAGGTGCTCGCGCGTGAGCGAGGCGAGGATCTCGTGCAGGCGGCGGAGATCGGTGCCGCGGCCGAGGCCGATATTGTAGACGCCGGACTGGAGGCGCGCGGCGGGCACGGTGGCCGCGAGCAGGTTGGCCTGCACCACATTGGCGACCGGGCAAAAGTCGCGGGTGTTCGAGCCGTCGCCGTGGATTTGGCAGGCTTCACCGCGGAGCAAGCGCTCGATCCATTGCGGGATGACCGCGGCGTAGCCGCCGGCAGGGTTTTGGCGCGGACCGAAGACATTGAAATAGCGCAGGGCCACGGTGGGCATGGCGTACTGGCGGGCGAAGACGCGCAGGTCGAGCTCCGCTTGGAGCTTCGAGGCGCCGTAGGGCGAGAGCGGCTGGCCGAGACGTTCCTCTTGTTTTGGCGAGGCCGGATCGTCGCCGTAGACGGCGCTGGAGCTGGCGAAAACGAAGCGGCGGCAGCCGTGGTCGCGCGCGGCGACGAGCAGGGTGAGCGTGCCGGTGGAATTGGTGTCGTGGCAGCCGAGCGGGTCTCGCAACGAAAGCGGCACGGAGACGAAGCCGGCCTGGTGCAGGACGATTTCGACGCCCTTCGTGGCTTCGCGGCAGGCGCCGATATCGGCGACGCTGCCTTGGCGAAACTGGAAGCGTTTCCAATCGCGCGCGGGGACGGCGGCGCGGACAAGCTCGAGGTTGGCGGGTCTGCCGGTGGAGAGGTTATCGAGGCCGATCACGCGCTGGCCGAGGCGCAGGAGGTTCTCGAGCAGATGAGAGCCGATGAAGCCGGCGGCACCAGTGAGGAGCCAGGTGCGGGGGCGGCGGCGAAGGGCGGCGGTGGCTCTATCGAATGGGGACATCTGGAGTACGTGACGCGCGGGAGGATTTAGCCACGAAAAGCACGAAAAACACGAAAGATACGAAAAAAAGAGCGAAAATAGGTCATTTCTTCACCGCGGAATCGTTATCGTTTTTAGAGAGCTCGGCGTGCCTGGCGCGGAGGGCGGCTACTTTTTCGGGAAGTTTGCCGGCGAGGTTGGTGGTTTCGTTGGGATCGGCGGCGAGGTCGAAGAGCTCGGCGGGTTGTTCGGTGCCGGGGTCCGTCTTTTTGCCGGAGCGGGTGAGGACCAGTTTGTAGTCGCCTTCGCGGACGGCGATGGCGCGAAAGCCGGGGCCGGCGACGTAGATGGAACGGGGCGGAGGATTGGTCGCGCCGGTGAGGTAGGGCCAGATGTCCTGGCCGTCCCAGCGGAGGTTTTTCTCGCGGCGATAGCCGGCGAGGGCGCAGAAGGTGGGCATCCAATCGGAGATGTGGAGGGGCGCGGAAAAGGTCCCGGGCTTGAGCTGGGCGGGCCAGCGGATGAGGGCGGGGACGCGGATGCCGCCTTCGTAGACGGTGGTCTTGGTGCCGCGGAGCGGGCGATTGTCGCCGCCGGCGGGGCCAGGGGCGTACTGGTCGGCAGGGTATTGCGGGTCGTCGTTGCGGGCGGTGGGGTAGCCGCCGTTATCGCTGGTGAAGACGACGATGGTGTCGTTTTCCCTGCCGGTTTCGCGCAGGGCGGCGAGGACCCGGCCAACGGCAGCATCGAGGTGCATGACGCAGGCGGCGTATTCGCGGCGGCCAGGCTCGGTGATTTCCGCCGGGACGCGGCTCGTGTACTCCTCGGGCTCGCGGATGGGGATGTGGACGGCGGTGAATGGGAGGTAGAGGAAGAAGGGCCGCGGGCCGCGCCCTTTCAGCCACTGGACAGCATCGGCGGCGAGGAGATCGGTGACGTGGCCGCGCTCCTCGAGGAGTTCTCCGTTCCGGTGCCAGGTGGTGGAAAACTCGCCCTTCTTGTAGAGGTGATTCCATGGGCCGACGCCGCCGGCGAGGGAGCCGTAGCCGTGATCGAAGCCGAACTTGTGCGGGCCTTCCTCCGGGCGGGAGCCGAGGTGCCATTTGCCGATGAGCGCGGTATCGTAGCCGGCAGATTTCAGCGCGGTGGCGAGCGTGACGGTGTCCCAAGGAAAGGCGCGTTTGTTTTGCGGAGTGGTGACGCCGAAACGCGTGGCGTAGCGCCCGCTCAGCAGCGCAGCGCGCGTGGGGCTGCAGACGGTGTAGACGTAGTGATGGGTGAGCTCGACGCCTTCGCGGGCGAGCTGGTCGAGGTTTGGGGTTGGGGCCTTGCCGCCGTGGAAGCCGACATCGGCCCAACCGAGATCATCGGCGAGGATGAAGACGATATTGGGGGGCGCGGCTGAGGCGGCCAGAGTACTCGCGAGCAGGACGGCGGCGCAAAGAAGGGAGGGGTTCATGCGGATTCAGGGGGACTCTCAGTTTTGAATTATGAGACAAATGAGACGAAAAGGGCGTTTTTCCGTTCAGTTTCCGGACACGGCGTAAGGGGAAACCCTGGGAGTCGGGGGAGTTTTCGGACATTTGGAACGGATTTGCAGGTTTCGGGGACGTAGAATGTTGCGCAGTTTGGAACGGGAAAGCGTTGGTTTTGGAAGGGACGCGAGTTGGTCGGGCGGAAAGCGCTCTTGTAAGCTGAGAGGTTTCTCCGCACCGCCCACCGCCTGTTTCTCGCCCACCCAGCAAACCCACCATTCCCCTCCGCCACCTCGGCCCACATACTGGAGGTGTTTCGGCTTCGCTCAACATGACATGGTGGAAGGCGGCGCTTCGCGCCGGGCAAACGTCGGTCGAGAAGCGAAGGCGCCGGTTTCATAGCGGCGCCAAGAGTATCAGAGGACGAGCACTTTCCCAATCTCGAGTGAGCACTTTTTTGTAATTCTATTTTTGGTTAGGGTGAGAAGCAAATTGGATTTGGAAAGAGGTGAGGCCGGCGATATGTTGAGAGGCCAATGAACGCGCTTCAGCTTACGCTTACGGCGATCTTCGAGCCGGCGAAGGAAGGGGGGTATACTTGCCATTTCGCGGAGCTGCCGGAGGTATTTTCGGAAGGGGAGACGCTGGCGGCGGCAAAGGCGAATTTGCATGACGCGCTCCAGTTGGTGCTTTCCTACCATCGGGATGAAGCCGTCGCGCGGGCGGAAGGGCCATCGGGCCGTGTACAAGAGGTTTATGAACTGACCACTCAGACCGCGTGAAGCTGCGGGACTTGGAGCGCCACCTTGCGTCGCATGGTTGTCGTTGGGAACGTGAAGGGGGCAATCACGCACTATGGAAGAACCCGGTGAACGGAAAAGTCGCGCCAGTTCCGCGGCATCGTGAAGTGAAAGAGGGGACCGTGCGCAGTCTTTGCCGGCAGTTGAATATTCCCGGGCCGTAGTTGGCGATTGCTAGCTTAGCATGGTTTGCGAAGCCAAGCTTCGGGACAAGTGGTGCCCAAGTGCATGGGAACGAGAGGAGCCTGCGCGTTTCGCGGGGAGGGGGCGCAACTGGATGTGCGGTGTGCCGGGCGGGGCGCCCGGCACGGCGACCGTGGCGGTCGCGGTCTCCAAGACCCGCGTGTTCGGTACAGCACGCGGGGGCGTGACGCTACGCAGGTAAGCGTCTCCGCATGCGGCTACTCCCTGCCGGCCGCGGCGGCGGGGCGGGGGTGGCCGAAGAGGCCGCGCTTGCGGATGACGGTGGCGACTTCGGCGGGGACCATGGTTTCCCAGGTTTCGTCGCCGGCGGAGATGCGCTTGAGGACGTCGCGGGAGAAGATCTCGAGGTACTCGGGCTTGTAGTTGTCGAGCTGAACGAAGCAGCCGCGGTGGTTGAGGTAATCGTAGAGGGGCTTGAGCTGCGGCGGGACTTCGAGGTTTTCGACGGTCTTGAGCTCGGCGCCGGGCTTGGGGCGCCAAGGGTAGACGTAGAGCTTGAGGTCGTTTTTGAAGAGGCGCCCGAAGGATTCGAGGATGCCGCCGGGCAGGCTGGTGTAGTATTTTTCATCGAAGAGCTCGATGAGGCTGGGGACGCCCATGACGATGCCGATGCGCTCCTTGGTCTGGCGCGCGAGGTAGGCGGCGAGCCGGTAGTACTCGAAGTAATCGGAGATGAGGACGACCATGCCGCAGGCGGCGAGGACATCGGCGCGGGCGAGGAAATCGCGGCGGTCCATCTGGCCGCTGGCGAGGAGATTGCGCATGGTGATCTCCATGACCTGCACGATGGGTTTGCCGGCGACGGCGGGATCGGCGGTGAACTTCTCCGCGGCGCAGCGGAGCATGTCGAGGTTCACGTGGGTGACGGGGCGGAAGCAGCCGCGCTCGACGAGGACGGTATGTTTGTGCAGGACTTCGCTAGGCTGGAGGACGGCGCCATTCGCGCCAAACATGGCGGCGCCGGAGAGGCCGAGCTGCACGAGCTTGAGGCTCATGAGGCGGTTGTCGACCATCCGGAATTCGATGCCGGAGAACTCGATCATGTCGATCTCGATGCGGCCGGTGGTGAGTTTATCGAGGAGCGACTCGACGAGCAAATCGGGATCGTGATGGAGGAAAAAGGCGCCGTAGAGGAGGTTCACGCCGACGATGCCGAGCGCTTCCTGCTGGAGTGAGGCCTCGGCATCGAGCATGCGGACGTGGATGATGATCTGCGAGGCGGAATCGCGCGGGTGGCTCTGGAATTTGATGCCCATCCAGCCGTGGCATTCATTCGTGCCGCGGAAGCAGCGGGCGGCGACGGTATCGGCGAAGGCGAAGAAGGCGGTGCTGTCGCCGCGGGATTCGCCGAGGCGGTCGAGATTGAGCTGGAACTCGAGATCGAGCATGGCCTGAAGGCGCGAGCGCGAGACGTAGCGCTCGGCGCCGCCGTAGATGGCATCGCTGACGGCCATGTCGTAGGCGGAGATGCTCTTGGCGACCGTGCCGGCGGCGCCGCCGACGCGGAAGAACCAGCGGACGACTTCCTGGCCGGCGCCGATCTCGGCGAAGGTGCCGTAGAAGCGGTTGTCCAGGTTGATTTTTAGCGCTTTGTGGTGGGTGTCGACGGAGCCCTCGGTCATGGTGTGTTTTCCCTGGTTGGTTTCCCTGGTGTCTGGCTTGGCGGTCTTACTCCTACTCCTACTCTTACTCTTACTCAGAAGGCTGCGAGTTAGAGTAGGAGTAGGAGTAGGAGTAGGAGGTCACTGGTTATTGGTCGCGAAAATCAGAGGGGAATCTCGTGGTACTCCAGCGCCCATTCGCGCATGAAGCGGACTTGGAGGGGGGAGATGCGGTAGATGATCAGCTCGGGGTTTTCGGGGGTGCCCAGGTATTGGCGGAGGAGCGGATTGGCGGACCAGATTTCGGCGAGGAGGACGGGATCGGTGAGGGTTTCGGCGAGGCCGGTGATGCGGACCTGGTCGTGGCGCTCGTCGAGATAGCAGAGCTCCACTTGGGGGTGGGCGGCGATCTCCGCGGTCTTGTGATAGGAGCGGAGATTGGCGACGTAGATGGTGAAGCCTTCGACGCGCACGGGAGAAACGGGGCGCACGCGGGGCTGGCCGTTTTCATCGACGGTGGCGAGGAAGGGGAACTTCGCGCGCCGGATCACCTCGGCGGCGAGCGTGGGAAGCTCCTCAGGCGAAAAAGTACGGGGCTGCGGCGCGGCCATGTGCCGGAGTTTTGTGTTTTGCGGAGCGGATGTCGAGTATTAGTCCGGCTTACGGAGGCGCTTGGTTTGGGAGCGGCGGCGTTTTTGCTCGAGGATGCGCTGCTTGAGGCCCCAGGGGCGGGGACGGGTGCGGCGGCGGGCTTTTTCGGCTTCGGAGCGGCGGGCGGCTCGCTCTTCCTGGCGGGCGCGCTCGATGGTGTCGAGAAGGCGGGTCCAGGCGAGCTGGCGGTTCATGGATTGCGAACGGGAATCCTGGACGGTGACGGCGGCGCCGCTGGGGAGATGGCGCAGGGTGACGGCGGTGGAGACTTTGTTGACGTGCTGCCCGCCGGGGCCGGAGGAGCGGGTGAAGCTCTCCTCAAAATCCTCCGGGCGCAGCTCGAGGCGGGCGAGGCGTTCGGCATAGGCGGCGGGTGGAGGCATGTGCGGGTGAGGAGCGGGCGCGATTTAGGGGTTTCCAGCGCGGCTCCGCTTGCTCATCCATAAAGGCACTCCCCCGGAGAAGCCAATTATCCGAACCGCTCCTGCTCGATGGAAGTCATCATTCAACCCGATCCCGCCGCCGTGGCGAAGCTGGCGGCGCGCCATTTTCAGCGCCAGCTCGCGCGCAAACCGGAGAGCGTGCTGGGGCTCGCGACGGGCTCGACGCCGCTCGGGCTCTACCGGGAGCTGATCGCGCTGTACCAGAGCGGCGAAATCGATTTTGCGCGCGCGACCAGCTTCAACCTGGACGAGTATCTCGGGCTGGGGCCGGAGCATCCGCAGAGCTATGCGTATTTCATGCGCGAGCACCTTTTCCGGCACATCAATCTGCCGCCCGAGCGGGCGCATCTCCCGAGCGGGCTGGCGCGGGATTTCGACGCGGAGGCGGCCGGGTACGAGGCCGCGATGCGCGCCGGGGGCGGGCTCGATTTGCAACTGCTCGGGGTGGGCGCGAATGGGCACATCGGGTTCAACGAGCCGACTTCCTCGCTCGCCTCGCGCACGCGGATCAAGACGCTGGCGCCGCAGACGATCGCGGACAACGCGCGCTTTTTTGGCGAAGCCGAGGCGGTGCCGCGGCACGTGATCACGATGGGGATTGGCACGATCATGGAGGCCCGCCACTGCCTGGTGCTCGCGACGGGGACGGCGAAGGCGCAGGCGGTGGGCGAGATGGTGGAGGGGCCGCTCACCGCGAATTGCCCCGCCTCCGTGATGCAGCTTCACCCGCACTGCACGCTGGTGCTCGATGAGGCCGCGGCCGGGGCGCTGCAGCGGGTGGAGTATTACCGATGGGTGTTCGAGAATAAGCCGCAGTGGCAGCGGGTGTGAGGAGTGACGCAGTGAGCCAGTAAGCCAGTCTTCTACAGATGAGAAAAAGTACCAGGGCCAGCGGAGGTGAACGCGGGGGGATTGTGGATAAACGCGGCATCGTGCAGAAGATCATCGCGGCGCTGGCCGCGGAGTTGGAGGGGTATGCGCGCTCGGCCCGTTCGGCGCACGCGGAGGCCACCGACGAGCAGAGCAAGGCGGAGAACAAATACGACACGCGCGGGCTCGAGGCCTCGTACCTGGCGCGGGGCCAATCGCGCCAGGCGGCGGAAGTGATGCAGGCGATGCAGCAGTATGAAGCGCTGGCGATGCGGGAGTTTGCCGCGGGAGAGGCGATCGATGTCGGCGCGGTGGTGGAACTGGAGCGGAAGGGCGAGCGCACGGTTTATTTTGTAGGGCCGCGCGCGGGCGGGACGGAAGTGGAGAGCGAGGGGCTGGCGGTGCTGGTGATCACGCCGCAATCGCCGATGGGAAGGCAGCTTGTGGGACGGAAAGAGGGGGAGGAGATTTTCGGCTTCGCCTTAGCTTTGCAAACGGCGTCGTGGGGGTGATTGATCTCTCCAGCGAGGTAGGGCGCGGAGTTTTTGCACCGCTGGCGGACGAAGCTTTTTTTCGAACTGTCCACATCGGGGATTTCGGACAGATCGCTTGGTCTGAGGAGATCGAGATTTGCCCGGACGCTACTTATTACGAGATCCACCCAAGCCGGTGAGGCGGGCGGCGGCCTCCGCCACTTTCCTTTCGGCCATGCACCGCCGAAGGTAGCGGGGCGGTGAATACGCTTCTCCAATCGCTGACCATCCCGGACCTCTGGCAGCAGGGGGCGGTGCGGGCGTTGCGGCAGGGGCGGGATGTGGTGGTGCATGCGCCGACCGGGGCGGGGAAGACTTACATTTTCGAGCTGCTGTACCCGGAGCTGCGCGGGCAGGCGGTTTTTACGGTGCCGACGCGCGCGCTGGCGAATGACAAGCTGGCCGAATGGCAGGCGCGCGGCTGGGAGGTGGGGATCAGCACGGGCGACGTGGCGCATCGGCTCGACGCGAAGGTGGTGGTGGCGACGCTGGAGACGCAGAAGGGCCGGCTGCTGCGCCAGCGGGGGCCCGCGCTGCTGGTGATTGATGAATACCAGATGCTCGCGGACCCGGTGCGCGGCAAAAACTATGAGCTGGCGATCGCGCTCACGCCGCCGGAGACGCAACTGCTGCTCCTTTCCGGGAGCGTGGCGAACCCGGACGATCTCGTGTCGTGGCTGCGCCGGCTGGGACGCGAGGCGGTGCTGGTTTCGCACGCGGAGCGGCCGGTGCCGCTGCAGGAGGTGGACTTGCATTTGTTGCCGGATCGCGCGGCGGCCAATGTGCGCGGCGGCTGGCCGCGGCTGATCGCGAACGCGGTGCGGGCCGAGCTTGCGCCGATCCTGCTTTTTGCGCCGCGGCGGCAGGCGGCGGAGGAGCTGGCACAGCAGATCGCCGGCGCGCTGCCGGCGGACAACCCGCTGCCGCTTTCGCACGCGGAGGCGCAACTCGCCGGTCCGCGGCTGGCGAAGCTGCTGCGGGCGCGCGTGGCGTACCACCACAGCGGGCTCTCGTACGCGCAGCGAGCGGGGCTGATCGAGCCGCTGGCCAAGGCGGGCGAGCTGCGCGCGGTGGTGGCGACGATGGGGCTGGCCGCGGGAATCAATTTTTCGATGCGCAGCGTGGCGATCACCGGCACCACTTACATGGCGGGGCCGTACGAGCGGCAGGTGCGCGCGGATGAGGTGCTGCAAATGTACGGGCGCGCCGGGCGGCGCGGGCTGGATGAAACGGGGTACGCGCTCATTACACCGCAGCCGCCGCGCCTGCTGGATGCGCGTCCGCGGCATTTGCGCCGGGCGGCGCAGCTCGACTGGCCGACGCTGATCGCGGTGATGGAAGCGGCGCGGGAGCGCGGCGAGGAGCCATTGCGGGCGGCGCGGGAGCTGAGCCGGCGCCTCTTTTCGGCGGAGGCGGTGCCGCTCGGGATGGAGCATTCGCTCGAAACGGGGCCGATGCCTTGCGGGCTGTGGATCGATATGGAGCGCGCGCGGTACGCGCGGCGCGGGATCGAGGAAATGCTGGGCTCGCGCGGGGAGTGGGAGGTGAAGCCGCACGAGGCTGCGCGGGCGCGGCTGAGCGAGGTGCGGCGATGGGCGCCGGCGCCGGAGGGCGGCGAAGCGGCCGGCTCGTATGTGCCGGCGCTGGAACAGGCTTCCGCGCTGAAGGGGGTGGGGCTCGGCAATGTGGCCCGGCTGCCGGGGTCGGAAATCCATGGGCGCGAGCTGCCGATTGGCACGCGGCGGGAGGGGCGGCTGGCGCTGGCGCCGTGGCTGCGGCGCGCGCTCGCGAAAGCGGCGGTCGATCTGCCGGCGCTGCAGCACGAGATTCTGCCGCGGCTCGGGGAGCTCACGCGGGGCGGCAAACTGCTGCAGCTCGCGCCGCGCGGGGATCAGCTCGTGGCCCTGCTCTCGTACGAAGACCACCCAGTGCCCGCCTGGCTGGATGCGCATGGCGTGCCGCTGCTCGATCCGCCCACCCGGCGCGAATTGCCGCTGCCGTGCCGCGGCTGCGTGGAGCTTGCGTGGTGCCTCGGCACGCCAGTCACGACGACGCCGGCGCAGGCGTGGCGGCAGCTTGGGCTGATCGATCCGGCCGGAAATCCGACGCGGCGCGGGCTCATCTTTTCGCACTTCCAGCACGGCGAAGGCCTGGCCATCGCGGCGGCGCTGGAAGCGGAGAGCTATGCGATCGAGGACTTGATTTTCGATCTGGCGAACCTGCGGGGCGGGCCGCGCTTCGCGTCCGAAGCGGGCGATTTCTCGGGGCGGCTGGCGATCACGTGCCAGAAAACCTACGCGCGCGCGGATCACGAGGGGTACCTGGAAATGGGAATCCCGGCCGACTATGCGCCGGGCGCGAGCGAAACCGTGCGCGCGGTCGTGGCCGAGCGCGTCCCGCGGCAAAAGGTGCTGACGGAGACGCTGCGCCCGGGCGATCTGGAGCGTGCGCTGCTGGAATGGCGCAGCATTCTCCGGCAGATTCACCGCGCGCCGGAGCACGCGGCGTGGGCGCGCTGGCAGGAGCTGAAGGCGGCGGCGGCGAAGTGGCTGGAGGCGACGGAGGCGCTGTTTCCGGGCGGCGCGGCCATCCGGCGCGACTGAGCGAAAGCGCCTCAGTCCCGCGCCAACATTTGCGTTCGACGGAGCCCTACGAGGATTCCTTAGCGGAAGCAGCCGCTTTTCTGTGCCGCGCCGAAACGTTCACATGAGTGCAGGCATCAGAAAATTGATAAGTTTCACAGGCTGGCTGGCGGCACTGGTGGCGGCGGCGGGATTGTGCGCGGTGATCGCCGGCCTGCGGCTGCACCTGCACTATACGACGAAGGCGGAACAGTTTCCGCTCGAGCGGATCGGCGAGGTTTCGCAGAAGTCCGCCATCTACGACGCGAATGGCGAGCTCTACTCGCATCTGCCCGGGCTGAACCGGCAAATTGTGCCGCTCAAGGATGTCTCGGGCTGGTTCATCCAGGCGCTGCTGGCGCGGGAGGATTCGCGGTTCTGGCAGCACAGGGGGATCGAGCCGAAATCGATGGCGCGCGCGTTTCTCGCGAACTTTCGCGGCGGCAGTGTGCGCCAGGGGGCCAGCACCATCACCCAGCAGCTTGCCCGGAACGCCTTTGAGCTGAAAGGCCGCACTTACGACCGCAAAGCGACCGAGGCCGCGCTGGCGCTGCGCATCGAGAAAGCGCTCTCCAAGCAGCAGATTCTGGAGCACTACATCAATCGCATCTACTTCGGCTCGGGCTTCTACGGCGTGGAAGCGGCGGCCCGCGGCTACTTCGGCAAATCGGCGGGCGAGCTTTCGCTCGGGGAGAGCGCCGTGCTGGCGGGGCTGATCTGCAGCCCGAACAAGTTTTCCCCGGCCAAGAACCTCGAGCTCGCGCTTGCGGAGCGCGACGAGGTCCTGAACCGCATGCTGGAGGAGGAGATGGTCACCTCGGCGCAGGTCACTGCCGCCAAGGCCGTGCGGATCGAGGGGGTGAAGAAGACCGCTTTTCACGCGGAGGAAGACTATTTGACCGACGCGGTCGGCCGGGCGCTGGTGGAGGTGCTGGATCAAGGGGTGATCGAGCGCGGCGGGCTGAAGGTTTTCTGCACGATCGATCCGCAGCTCCAAGCGATGGCGCGCGAGGCGGCCGATCGCCAGCTTACGAAGATCGAGGAGCAAAAGAAGTTCCCGCACCCTCGGCGGGCCGATTTCGTTCCGGGCACGGACGAGGACGAGAAAGAGAAGCCCACCGACTACCTGCAGTCCGCGGTGGTGGTGCTGGATAACCGGACGGGGGCCATCCGCGCCTGTGTGGGCGGGCGGGATTACCAGGAATCGAAGTACCACCGCGCGATCCTCGCCCAGCGGCAGATCGGCTCCACCTTCAAGCCGTTCGTCTACGCCGCCGCCTTCGAGCGCGGGCTGCTGCCGGGCACCTTGGTGAACGACGACAAGATCGCGCCGAACGAGCTGCGCCAGGCTTCCAACAACTGGTCGCCCGAGAATTCGGATGGCGACTACAAGGGCCTGCAGCCGGCCGCCTTCGGGCTGATCAAATCGCGGAACACCATGACCGTCCGCATCGGCGAAATGGTTGGCCTGGGTAATATGCGCAAGCTGGCCAATGCCGTGGGGATCGGCAGCGCGTTGCCGGATTATCCGGTCGCCTACCTGGGCGCCTTCGAGACGAATCTGCGCGACCTTACCGCGTCTTACGCCACCTTCCCAAACGCGGGCGTTTACCGTCCGCCGCACCTCATCTCGCGGGTGGAATCGGAGAAGGGCGAAGTGCTTTACCAGGCGGAAACCAAGGAGCGCCGGGTGATGAAGCCCGAGACCGCCTGGATGGTCTCGAGCTGCCTGCAGGAAGTGATGCGGACCGGCACCGCCGCCAAGGCCGCCCAGCTCGGCTGGAAAAAGCCGGCCGCCGGCAAGACGGGAACGACGAACGAATTCAAGGACGCATGGTTCGTCGGCTACACGAGCTCGCTCACTTGCGGCGTCTGGGTGGGCATGGATAAGCCGGAGCCGATCATGGAAAAAGGGTATGGCAGCGCGCTCGCCCTGCCCATCTGGGTGGACCTGATGAATGCCGCGCCCGAGCGCGAATACCCCGCCGCGCCGCTGCAATCGCCCGTGCAGCTTGTGCACGTGAAGCTCTGCACCGCCTCGAACGCCTGCGCCGGCGCCGGCTGTGAAGCCGCCCGAACCGTCTACGATGCCGACCTCCCCAGCAACCGCGTGCCGACGGCGCGCTGCTCCGTGCATGCCGATCCCATCGCCGTGCCCGCCGCGCCGCTGCTGACCGGCCAGCCGGGTATTCCGGGGCTGTCTCCGGCAGCGCCTGCCGTTGGCGTTGCGCCCGCTGCGGTGGGGCCGGTTGCGGCCCCCGCGCCCGTGGCAACGAGCGTTCCGGTTGCACCTGCGGCAGCGCCGCCCGCGGTGGCCTTCGGTCGTCCGATGCCCGGCGTCTCGAGCAATGCCGTGCCGCTGGCCTCGGCTCCCGAGGCGCCCCGGGAGAGCTATCGCGTAGTGCGCACTCCGACCGGGGTGCAAATCTACCCCGTGCGTCCGGAGAGCGTTTCGCTCGGCAGCGTCCAGCAGCCCGTGGCGCGGAGGATAGTGGAGCGGCCCGCGCCGCGCCTCGTCGAGCGTCCCGAGTCGGTCCGCGTCATGCGCGCCATCCCGCTTAGCCGGCAGGAAGCTCGCGCCTCCAGGGAACAACACATGGCGCCCGCCCAGCCGCGTTCGCAAAAGCGCGGCCTATTCCAAGATGATGATGATGATGATGACCGGGACGACGATCGGCGCGATGACCGTCGGATTCGCATTTTCTCGAGATAGCGGCGCTTACTTTTTGATCAGGTAGGCAAACAGATCGCGCACGTCGCCATCGCTCACGCCATCCAGCAACCCCTCGGGCATGACTGAGGTCGGCAGCGCAGCGAGGGTGCCGATTTCCTCGCGGGCGAGCCGCGTTTTGTTGCCGGCGAGGTCCATGAGGGAGACGGCCTTGGGATCGTTTTCGGTGATGAAGCCGATGAGGGCCTGGCCGGCTTTGGTGGTGATGTTGAAGGCGGTGTATTCCTCGCGGATGCCCAGGCTGGGATCGACGATGGCCGGGATCATGAAATCGAGATTGTCGCGCTCGTAGCCGCTGAGATCGGGGCCGATCTTCGCGCCTTCGCCATTGAGCGCGTGGCAGATGCCGCAGCGGGCGCGGAAGACTTCGCGGCCCTTTTCGGGCGAGCCGACCTTCGGCGCGATGAGCTTGCGGATTTGCGTGATGCGCTGCTCCTTCGCCTGCGAGCTTGGGCGAAGGTTGCCCCAATGTTTTTTTACGAGCTTGTCCGCGCCGGGATCCTTGAGGTTTTGGATGGCGAAGAGATCGCCGGGCGTGAGCGCTTCCTTTTTCGTTTCGCCGCGATCCACCGTCTCCAAAAGCGCCCGCGCCCAATCGGCCCGGCGCGTGAGTGAATTGACGATCGTCGCCCGCACCGCGGCGGTGGCTTTGGGCAGGATCGCCAGCATGGAATCGGCGATCTCCGGCGTATTGAAGCGCGAGAGCGCGGTGAGGAGATCGATGCGCGCGGAGTCCTTCGTTTCCGCTTTCAGCAGCGTGAGAATGACCGGCACGGCGGCATCGATCCCGCGCTCGGAAAGGAGCTGCAGGAGCGATTTGCGATCCGCCGCGGAGGTGCTTTTCGCCTCCAGCAGCTTGAGCGCATCCGGCGTGGCGGCGGCGTGATTCAGGCGCAACGCGACGCCGATCAGCGCGGGAGTATGAGGGCGCGCTTCCCAAATGGCGGCGACCTGCTTTTGCAACGCCGCCGGGACGCTGGTCACGCGGTCGCCTTGCAGGCCCAGCTCCATCCCCTTGATGAGAAGATCGGTCGCCTGGGGCGAAGGCGCGAGCGCGAGCAGTTGCGCGGCGGTCTCGAGGTTTTCCGGCGTCCGCTCGGCGGTGTAGCGCTGGCCGAGACGTGAGGCGATATGCTCGCTGAAAACCGGCGCCTGCCAGAGCGGCGTCTCTTTCAGCAAGGCGAGGATGGCGGCGCGATCGGTGATCGCCTTGCTCTCCAGCGCCCACCAAATGAGGAGCGGGTTGTGTTTATCCTTGGTGTCCTCCGCGCGGTAAAGCAGCTCACGGATGAGCGGGAGGGCGTCGCTCCCCGGCAGGCGTTTTGCGGCGGCGGCGATCTGGCCGCGCACCTGTGCCTCGGCTTCGGCGCTCGCGACCTTCACCAGCTTCGCGCGGATGGCCGGCGGCAGCGGGGCGGGCTTGGCGGTGGAGCTGGAATAGCGCGCGGGAGGGTAACGATCGCCGAGCAGCCGCACCGTCCAATAGCGCACCATCTCGCTGGGATGATCGAGGGTTTGCAGCGCCACTTCATCGTTGAAGCCGCCGCCGGCGTTCAGTGCCCAGAAGGCTTCGAGCGCCGTTTGGCCCGACTCTTTGGCGACCATCTCGCGCAGCTTCGGAGAGAGCGAGGCATCGCGCCGATCATGGAGCAGCCGGAGCGCGGTTTGGCGGAACCACTTGTTGGGATGCGTGAAATACTTGGTGAGCTCGATGGAGCTGAGCGCGCCGAGATCGAGCTGCGGCGCGCGGGCGGCGCCGGGCGCTTGCAGGCGGTAGATGCGGCCGTGCTCGCGGTCCCAAGTGTCGCGTGGATCGACGTGCGAAAGGCGGCTGTCGTACCAATCGGCCATGTAAATCGCGCCATCCGGGCCGACTTTCGTATCGACCGGCCGGAACCACCGGTCGTCCGTGAGCACGAGCGGCTCTAGGTCCTCGGTGCGATACGTGGAAGTATCGCGCAGCACCTTCGCGCCCATCACGCGGTTCATGAGCGACATCGGCGCCACGATGTGCCGCTCCAGCGACGGAATCGCGCCGCCTTCGTACACGACCATCGTCTGCGGAAAACGCGGCTCGAAGCCCTTGTGGTCCATATGCTCGATCCAGCCGAACGAGTGGGGATTCATGAGCGGCCCGTGCTTGCCCCAGCCTTTGATGCCGGCGCTCCCCTGCGGGTAATGCATCCCGCGCGTCTTGCCGTAATTCGTGCCGGAAAACGCGCGCCCCTGCGCGTCGAACTCGAAGCTGAAAGTATTCCCGCCGCCCTCCGCGAACACCTCGAAATCCTTGGTGCCGGGATGATACCGCCAGATGGCCTGACCGAGAAAATGCACCCCTTTGATCGTGGCCGTGCAGGTGCTGCCATGGGCGCCGTAGAGCCAGCCGTCCGGCCCCCACGCGAGGCTGTTCGCGCCCGAGTGCGTGTCTTCCAAGCCGAAGCCGCTCAACGCCACCTCCGGGTCGCCATCCGGGAGGTCGTCGCGGTTTTTGTCCGGGTAAAAAAGCAGGTAGGGCGGATTGAGGATCCAGATGCCGCCGCGGCCCGTCACCACGCTGCGGACGATATTCAGGTCCGACGCGAAATCCTTAGCGGACTCGAACGAGCCATCGTGGTCCTTGTCCTCCAGGATCGTCACGCGATCCTTGCCCTTGAAATGGTTCGGCGGCGGCGGCGGCACCTTGTCGAACACCGCGCGCAGATGCTCATCGTACTTCAGCACCTTCAGGCCCGCGGGGAAGGGGTACTGGATGTACTGCACCACCCAGAGCCGGCCGCGCTCATCGAAGTGCATATTGAGCGGCTGCGTGATCGCCGGCTCATGCGCCGCCACCTCCATCTGCAAACCCGGCGCCAGCTTGAAATGCTTCAGCGTCTCCTGCGCGGGGAGCGGCTTCGAGTCGTCCGTGAGCGCGCCGCGGCCTTTGAAGCCCTGTACGAACTCGGAGAGCGCGGGATCGACATCGGGGCCTTTGGGTTCGGCGGCCAGCGCGGCGGAGCAAAGGGCGGCGAGGCCGCAGAGAAGAAGGAAGCGGGCGTTCATAGGAGGGAAAGCGAAAGGATTTCGCAGGGGGCGCTTTACTTCAAGCCGCGCGAGGGCGGGGGAATTAGGACGTTTACGAAGGCGCTGCGAGGCGGGGGGCCAATGGCTGGGCTGCGGCGAAAACAGGGGGGTTTGGTCCGGTATGTCCGGCCGGATGCGCTGCCGGAACGTGGAACACTGGTGTGGAACGGGAATGTTGCACATTCTGGGACTGGAAATTCCCTATTTGAGCAACAATTCCGCAGGACCGAGGCGACGGCGCGAGGTATAAGTTTGGCTTTTCGGAAATAATGGAAATGGGTGCTTCAGGGGGCGGAGCAAGGGTTTGGGTTGGAAAGAACCATTTCCGGGCGGAAAGAGGACGAGTGAGAACAGAGGGGCCAAGGTGATCCGGTCACTCGAAAGCTGTTGCACCGGTGGAGCCTTATAGTTTGATCCTCGAATGGCCGAGCGTCCACCCTGTTGCTGATCCTGGCCATGAGATGTGTTTCAACGGGTGACGAGCTACCGCGATTTCGGCCTTTGCCGGCCGAGGATATAGAACGGATGGAGAAGCAACGGACCTATGTTGCCGACCTAGCGGCGAAGAGCTTCAGACCCCAGCGACTCACGGGAACTGAGAAAGACTTCATTCTGCTCCAACGTATCCTTGACGCAAAGGTGTTGAAGAGTGATCAGACGTGGGAACTTCAGTCCCTCGGAGTTGTTTTTGGGGATGCGCTAGTCAAGTGGCTCGCTGGGCTGCATTGGATGCAGGTCACCGACGAGTACGGGACTGATCCTGCACTGCTTTATAAAGACACGACATTACAGTTGAACCCAGTAACGATGCTGCAAAAGCGCGTTGAGGACGGCAAAACAATCGATGTTCTAGATCTCGTCGCCGCGCTGGAGGACCACGTTCAGGAGAACGCAGGCACCGCAGACAATCGGCGCGAATACGAAGAGCCATGATAATCCAAAAAAGCGGGGGTTTTTCAGCGGAATCGCGGCATTAATCCGATGCACGCGAGAAGCATGGGCTCGCGAGATCGCGCCGCGCATGAGGAAGGAGGCGACGGCTTGCGGCGGATGCTGGCGTACTCCAGCGGTTGCGCGAGGCGGCCGAGCTTTTTCGGCGATCTTGCGACCGCGAGGGGTCGGTCCAGAGGAGACGGATCGTTTCGCGGACTTCGGGCCGGGCGAGATCGGCGAGGCGGAAGCGATGCGGGCGCGGATCGGGGAAACGGGACGCAGGCGCCGCCGGTGCGGATGAACTCGGAGTAGAACTCGTTGGAGTGCTGGCGCGCGGGCGTATTGCTCGGATAACCCAACACAACCCCTTGGGACTCGATCCACCCCGCGGATTCAGCGATGGGGCGAGGCCCGGCCGGCCTTGGGACGCGCAGCAAACGATGCCCGCAGAGCACTCCGAAAGCGGCGTGGCGCTGACGCTTCCCGTCGCTCCAAGGCGCCCCACGTGAGAACGCGCACGCCTATTTCACATGCTTCTGCATCAAGTACGCGAGCCGCGGATCCGCCGCAATCTCCTCCGGCCCGGGCGCGACGAAAGCGCCGGTCCAAATGGCAAGGAACTCGTCGATGGAGCTTCGCGGTGCTGCGGGGTCTTTGCCTGGCAGGAGAGTGAGGATGCCCCGCCCCACCTCGGGGAGAGTTGCGTCACCTTCAGGAATGATGCGCCCGTGATCGATCTTCACTTCAATGGTGGTGGGGTTCACGACTCGAAGATTACGCGGGCTGGGATGGAAGCGAGAAAGTTTGTGCTACACCGGGCCGATCACCGCCCGCGGCAGCCGCAGCACCAGCACCGCTCCCGCCACAAAGAGCACGGCGCTGTAGCCAAAGGCGGCCGTCGTGCCGAATGCCGTCCAGAGCGCTCCGACCATGATGCTGGAGACCATGTCGCCGATGCCATTCACGGTGGCGAGCACGCCAAAGGCCATGCCGTGGTGCTCGGGGGTGACGAGCTCGGCGCAGAGGGAATCTTCGAGCGTTTCCTCTATGGCGATGTAGATGCCGCCGATGGCGAAGACGAGGGCGAGCGTCCAGAGCGTGGCGGGCAGAAGGATGATCGCGACGGCCATGGCGGCGGCGAGGAAGTAGCCGCCCGCCAGGATAAGGTTTTTCGGAAAGCGATCGGCGAGCCAGCCAGCCACCATGGAGAAGGCGGCGTAGAGCACGTTGTGCAGGACGTACAGCGCGACGGCCGCGGCCGCGGCTGGGCCGGCGCCCATGGTGGGCGCGAGCTTTTGGGTAGCGAGCAGGATGAGCAGCGTGTGCGCAAAATCGCCCGCGCCGAAGAGGCCCACGGCCACGAGAAAACGCCGGTACCGCGCCGGAAGCGCCCGCAGGCGTTCGCCGAAAGAGATGTGCAGCACGGGCGTGCGCGCCCGTTCCCGGACGAGAAACGCGATCACCGCCGCGGCCAGGAGGCCGGGGATAAGCGTGGCCGCAAAGACCGGCGCGTAGCGATAGTCGAAGTACTGGAGCAGCCAGAACGCCGTGGCCGGCCCGATGATCGCCCCGATCGTATCCATCATCCGCTCGAAGCCGAAAGCGCGGCCGTAGTTTTCGCGCGGCACCTCGGCGGCCATCAGCGCCTTGCGCACGGGCGTCCGCACGCCGCGCCCCAGCCAGGCGGTGGCCCGCGCCAGGAGCAGGTGCCAGGGCGCGCTCGCAAGCGCGAAGGCGGCGGTGCCGAGCGCCGTGAGCAGGTAGCCGGCGACCGCGATCGGTTTGCGCCGGGGCAGCCGGTCGGTGTAATAGCCGGAGGCCATTTTGGCGAAGCTGGAGACGCCGTCGGAGAGGCCTTCGATCAGGCCCAGCCAGACGGCTGCCACCCCCATCGTCCCCAGGAAGGCCGGCATCAGCGCGGTGGCGATCTCGTGGGACCAATCGCTGAAGAGCGAGGCCAGGCCGATCCCCAGCACGGTCCGGTTGAGCCAGCGGGATTTGGGCACGGGTACGGACATCGCGCTCTTTTTACCGCATACCGCGGGGCGGAAGGCAAAAGCTTCCATGAACGCCCGCGCTGCCGCGCCGTCTAAGAAAGGGGCGACCCGGCCCGTATCCTGCATGTCGAGCCATCGCCTATCGCACGGGCGTTTAGCGGCCCGTCGCGATTGACACCCCTTCCATTCCAGCGCAATTATTTCTTAATCCCCATGGACAACCCTCAAGAGCTCAATTTCGTCCAGCGGCTGCAGGCCAAACTGGCTGCCTCGCGCTTCTTCACCTTCTCGCTCTTGCTCCATGTGGTGATCGTGATGATGGCCGGCACGATCGTGATCCAGCAGATCGCCTCCGAGCCGCCGGATTTCGCCGCGGAGGGGGGCGATGGCTTGGTGATGGATGAGTCGACCCAGTTGCCGCCGCCGCCGTCCACCCCGCAGATCCAGCAGCAGACCTTCACGCCGACCACCGCGCCGCAGGTGAATACGCCGGCGATCGATATGATCACCTCGGCGACCGCGAACCCGACCACCTTCCAGGTGCAGGCCGCGCTCCCGCAGATCAAGGCGCCCTCCTCGCAGGACATGAACAAGGAGATGGCCAAAGCCGTGCAGAGCGCCATGGGCACGGGCATGGGCAAGCTCCCTTCCACGATGGCCGGGCGCGCCGGCGGCCAGGCGCGCACGACCGCCATGGCGAAGATGGGCGGCAAGGAGAAGAGCGAAAAAGCCGTCCTTGCCGGTCTCCGCTGGCTCAAGCAAAAGCAAAACAAAGACGGCTCCTGGAGCGATCAGTACATCCCCTCCATGACCGGCCTGGCCATCCTCTGCTTCCTCGGCCACGGGGAAACCCCCGAGTCGCCCGAATTCGGTCCCACGGTGAAAAAGGCGATCGATTGGATGCTGACCGGAGGCATCAAGTTTCAGGGCCGCCTTTCCATGGCGAATACGTTCAATCAGCCGGGCGTGTACGAGCACGCGATCGGCGCGTACGCGCTGGGCGAGTATTACACCATGACCAAGGACGACCGGGTGAAGGATGTCCTCACCCAAGCCATCACGCACATCGTGCAAGGCCAGGCCCCCGATGGCGGCTGGCAGTACGGCTACGCGAAAGGCCCCGACAGCGACACCTCCGTCGCCGGCTGGCAGATCCAGGCGCTGAAAGCCGCCCACCTCACTGGCCTCAATATTCCCGGCGTCGACGAAGCGCTCGACAAATCGATGCTCAATCTCAAGCGCGTGCAGGGGCCAAACGGCGGCTTCGGTTACCGCACCGCGGCCGATTCCTACAGCCTCGCCGGCGTCGGCGTCCTCTGCACCTATTTCTGGAAGGGCGACAAGGACAAGCTGGTGCGCGACGGCATCAAGTTCATCCTGGATAAATCCGAGAAGGATTATCCCGTGGTTTACAAAGATGCCAAAGCGAACCTCTACGCGTGGTACTACCACACGCAGGCGTGCCTGATGTACGGCGGCAACGCCTGGACCAAATGGAACAAGTGGTTCCAGGATCAGATCGTCGACAATCAAACTTCCGACGGCTCCTGGCCGCCGACAGGCAATCCCAAGCCCCACGGACCCGAGACCGATCCCGCCAAAGCCGGCCCCTTCTACCGCACCACGCTCTGCATCCTCATGCTGGAGGTGTTTTACCGGTACATGCCGACGAATAAGTAGGCGGCCGGTGCCCACCCAGCGCGCATAGGGTCGGGTGTCTGAGCCCTTTCGCGGCGAAGCCGCTTTCGACTGCGTGCACGTCCTCGTGCCGCTTTGAACACGCGCCGCTGCACGCTCCGCATCCGCATGCACAGCCGCGTGTGAACAAGGCGGTGCGAGGACGCACCGCACTCCGAAAGCGCTTCGCGCGAAAAAGATCCCTACCCCGCGTGATTCAGCGCGTCGGTGTGCTGCCCGTTTGGCGTGGTCCACCGGTGATGCTTCCGCACGGTGCGCGTCACATACACCTTCGCCCGTTCGACCGCTTCCGGCAGCGGCAGTCGCAAGGCCACGTAGCTGGCGATCGCCGCCGCCGTGGTGCAGCCGGTGCCGTGGGTGGAGACACCGGTGACGAAGGGGGCGGCGAAGCGGTGCCGCGCCCCGTCTGCCGTGCAGAGCAAATCGGTGGCCCGCGCTTCGCGCAGGTGCCCGCCCTTGACCAGGAATGCCGTGCCGTACGCGCGCACGAGCTCGTCGCCCGCGGTTTCCATCTCCGCCGTAGACGTCACCTCGCGGCCCAGCAGCACGCGCACTTCATCGAGGTTCGGCGTGATGAGGTGGGCGAGCGGGAAGAGGCGCTCTTTCATCAGCGCGATCGCGTTCGGCTCCAGGAGCGGATCGCCGGAGGAAGCCACCATCACCGGATCCACCACCAGGAAGGGCCGGTGCGCCGAGCCGGCGTGCAGCTCCGCGAGCGCGTCGCAGACCGCATCGATGATCTCGCGGGAATAGAGCATCCCGGTCTTGATCGCCGCGACCGGGAACGCCTCGAAGAGCAGCCGGATTTGCTCCGCCACGATCCGCGGCTCCACCGGCTGAATCGCCGAGACTTTCCCCGGCACCTCGGCCACCACACAGGTCACCGCCGTCACGCCGTAGACGCCGAGGGCGGTCATCGTTTTCAGGTCGGCCTGAATGCCGGCGCCGGCGCTGTTGTCGGAGCCGGCGATGGTGAGGACTACGGGAAGGGGCTTGGCCATGAAGGGTGAAGTGGGATCAGAATGAACCCCTAGTCTTTAAGCCCGAACTGGGCGAATCCGCCATTGGCAAAGCGCCAATCGGCACTACGGTTTCGGACGATGCCTTCCACTTTCACCGAGCTTGCCGGCCTGCGCGCCACCGTGGATCGCGTGCTGTACATGCCGCAGCTCGAGGCGCCCGAGGATCGCCCGTACCCTTTTGTCTACTTCATCACCATCCACAATGAGTCGGAGGTGACGGTGAACATCAAAGGCCGAAAATGGGTGGTGACGGATGCGGCTGGGCATCGGGTGGTGGTCGAAGGCGACGGGGTGGTGGGCAAGTTTCCGCGTCTCGAGCCGGGGCAGGACTTTTCTTACAATTCCTACCACGTGATCGGCTCCGACAGCCGCGCCGAGGGCTCGTTTTTTGGCGTGACGGATGGCGGCGAAGTGGTCTTCACGCGCATCCCGCCGTTCTCCATGCAGGTGCCGAAGGTGGCGTGAGCCCTCCGGAAATTGCATTTGACGCCCGGCGGCGCGCTGCTTTAAGGTCCCGCCGAACTCTTATCGAGAGTAGCTGAGGGACTGGCCCGTTGAAGCTACGGCAACCGCTCTGGAGCGGTTGAAGGATCGGAGTTGGGGAATCGGGTGTGCGGCGCACGGCGCAGCACTCGCAGCCTCAGCTTCCTTCCCTCAACCCATCCATAGGCCCAGGTGCCAAATCCAGCGACCCGCGCAAGCGGGACGAAAGATGAGAGAAGGACGCGCCCTCCGGCGCGATCTTTCCGCATCCTCTGGGCTCGCGATGGGAGCGCTACCCACATGGATAAACCGTCCCCATATTTCAGCAATCTCAAGTGCCGCGAGTGCGGCCGGCTCTACCCGAAGCAGGCCATCCACGTCTGCGATTTCGATTTCGGCCCGCTGGAAGCCGCCTACGATTACGACGCGATCAAGGCGGTGCTCACCCGCGAGGCCATCGAATCGCGCCCGCACACCATGTGGCGCTACCGCGAGCTGCTGCCGATCGACGGCGAGCCGACCGTCGGCTGCCAGGTCGGCTTCACGCCGCTGGTCAAGGCCGACCGCCTCGCCAAGGCGCTCGGCATCCGCGAGCTCTGGGTGAAGAACGACACGGTCAATTACCCGACGCTGTCCTTCAAGGATCGCGTCGTCTCGCGTGGCGCTGAGCCGCGCGCGGGAGCTCGGCTTCAAAACCGTCGCCTGCGCCTCGACCGGCAATCTCGCCAACTCCGTCGCCGCCAACGCCGCCAGCGCCGGGCTGAAAAGCTACGTGCTCATCCCCGCCGATCTCGAGCAGGGCAAAGTGCTCGGCTCGCTCGTCTATGGCACGAACGTCGATCGGCATCCACGGCGCCGTACGATCAGGTGAACCGCCTCTGCTCGGAGATCGCCGGCAAGTACGGCTGGGGTTTCGTGAACGTGAACCTGCGCCCCTACTACGCCGAGGGCTCCAAGACCATGGGCTTCGAAATCTGCCGAGCAACTCGGCTGGCGCATCCCGCAGCACACCGTCGTGCCGATGGCCTCGGGCTCGCTGCTCACGAAGATCCACAAGGCCTACCACGAATTCACCAAGCTCGGCCTCGTCGACGACCGCGCCGTTCAGCGTCCACGGCGCCCAGGCCACCGGCTGCGCGCCCATTTCCCACGCGATGAAGCGCGGCACCGATATCGTGAAGCCCGTGCCGAAGCCCGAGACGATCGTGAAGTCGCTCGCCATCGGCACGCCCGCCGACGGCTACTACGCGATCCACGCCATGAAACAGACCGGCGGCTCCGCCGAGGATGTGACCGACGAGGAAGTCGTCGAGGGCATCCGCCTGCTCGCCGAGTGCGAAGGCATTTTCGCCGAGACCGCCGGCGGCGTCACCACGGCCTGCGCCAAGAAGCTCATCGAAAGCGGCGCCATCCCGCGCGACGAGAGCGCCGTCCTCTGCATCACCGGCCACGGCCTCAAGACGCAGGAAGCGATCATCGGCAAATGCGGCGAGCCGCGCGTCATCAAGCCGAGCCTGCGCGAATTCGAAGAGCAAATTTACAACCGCGACATGGCCGCGAGTGCTTAGTTCCTGGTTCCTGGTTCTTCGTATTCGCTTATCCACGTTTAAATTATGCCTAGCGTCCGCATCCCCACCCCGCTCCGCAAACTCACCAACGAACTCGAAGTCGTCGAAGCCGCCGGCGCCAACATCGGCGAAATCATCGACAACCTCGACCAAGCCTTCCCCGGCCTGAAAGAGCGCATCTGCGACGACAGCGGCAACGTCCGCCGTTTCGTGAACATCTTCGTCAACGACGAAGACATCCGCTTCCTCGAGGACAAGGCCACGCCCGTGAAAGACACCGACGAGATCAGCATCGTCCCCGCGATCGCCGGCGGGTAGAGAGCGCCGAAGGCGTTCTTTTCTACAACTTAGGCCCCGTTGGGGCAGCGGCTCCCGCTGCTCCGCCCACCGCGCTCCATGCTCCCTCCGCCGCTCACCAACGAATCCGAAATCCCCTCGCCCGCGCTGCTGCTCTACAGCGAGCGCATCGACGCAAATCTTCGCGGGATGGTGCAAATCGCCGGCGATCCCGCGCGGCTGCGGCCTCACGTAAAAACGCACAAGCTTCCGCAGATCGTCCGCCGCCAGGTGGCCCTCGGCATCGTGAAGGCGAAGTGCGCCACGATCGCCGAGGCGGAGATGTGCGCCGCCGCGGGCGCCACGGATGTGCTTCTCGCCCTGCAGCCGGTCGGCCCAAACGTGGCGCGCCTGCTCGCCCTCCAGCACGCTTTTCCCGAGGTCGCGTTTTCCACGATCATCGATGACGCTTCCGCCCTGCGCGCCCTTTCCGAGGCCGCGGTGGCCGCGCACGCTTCCGTCGAAGTCTTCATCGATCTCGATATCGGCATGCGCCGCACGGGCATCCCGGCAGGTCCCGAGGCGGTCGAGCTTTACCGCCAGATTTGCGCCTCGCCCGGCATTCGCCCCGGCGGTCTCCACGCCTACGATGGCCACCTGCACCAGCTTGACGTGGCCGAGCGCACCGCGGCCTGCGAAGCCGCCTTTGCGCCCGTCGAAGCGCTCAAGGCCGAGTTGCTCCTGCTCGGCCTCCGCGTCCCGCGCGTGATCGCCGGCGGCACGCCCACTTTTTCCATGCACGCACGGCGCGAAGGGGTGGAATGCAGCCCCGGCACCACCGTGCTTCACGATGCCGGCTACAGCGCCAAAGTCCCCGATCTTCCCTTTACGCCCGCGGCCATCCTCCTCACGCGCGTCGTCTCCCGGCCCGCCGGCAACCGGCTCTGTGTCGATCTCGGCCACAAAGCCGTCGCCGCCGAAATGCCGCACCCGCGCGCCATCTTCCCTGCGCTCCCCGAGGCGCAAGCCGTCGTCCACAGCGAAGAGCACCTCGTTCTCGAAACCCCGCGCGCCGGCGAGTTTCCGGTGGGAACGGTTTTGTACGCCATCCCCTGGCACATCTGCCCGACGGTCAATCTTCACTCCGAGGCCTGGCTGGTCGAAGACGGCCGCGCCACCGAGCGGTGGCCCATTGTCGGGCGCGCGCGGAGGATTACCATCTAGTTTCAATGAGCTTCGGTTTCAAAGAATGGGCGCTGATTTGCGAAGCGCTCGGCGCAGGCCGGCAGAGCATTATCCTGCGGAAAGGCGGCATCGCTGAGGGACGGGCGGGCTTTCGTTTCGCACACGAGGATTTTCTGCTTTTCCCGACGCTCTTTCACGAACAAGTGAGCCATCTGCGGGTGCCGCCGGAGACGCTGCTGCCGGCGCGCCGCCCCGATGGCCAGCTCGAGATCCGCTACCGCGTGAAAGCGGAGTGGACGATGGAGGTGACCGATCCGCAGCTCCTGCCCCTGCTCGAGCCGTTTCACCTCTGGCAGCCCGAAGTAGTGGAGGAGCGTTTCCGCTACGATGAAAAGCAGGCCATCAGCCTGGCCTTCGTGCGCGTCTTTCGGCTGGAACAGCCGCTGGTTTTTCCCGATGCGCCGAAGTACGGCGGCTGCCGTTCCTGGGTGCAATTGCCCGATCTGCCGGCCTTGACCGAGAGCACGCCGGTGCTCGAGGACGCAACGCACCGGGAACGCGAGGCGGCCCTGCGCGCCGTCCTCAATTCGCCCACTGCGGCTGCGGCGCACTGAAACGCTGCTCGCCGTTCAGGCACCGCTCCAGCGCGCGCAGGCTGTCGTCCACATAGCGCTCCACCTTGCGCGTGCAGAGATCGAGCACGCGCCCGGCAAAGGAACGCAGCGAATATTCCAGCGTCAGTTGCACCTCCGTAACCTCTGGCCGGATCGCGGAAAGCTCCAGCAGCCCGGCCACGCGCACGTTGCCGACGGTAGATTTGAAAAGCACCTGGTTCGCCTCGTCCGTCGGCAGCTCCACCAGCACCGCGTGCAGTGCGAGCCCTTCTTCCACCGCGCACTCGAACTGCGCCACCCCGTCCGCGGTGATGACCGCCTTGTTTAGTCCCGGGAGGCGGCTCCGGAGCTTGGTGAGCTGCCCCAGTTGGCGCTTCGTTTCGGCCAGCGGAGAGTGAACGTGAAAGACTTTTTGGAAAAACATCGGTGCGTCGTTGGTTTGGCGCGTTCCAATCGAGCAGCGGCGGTGCCATTGCTCTTCTACAGAGAAACGTCCTTCAAAACGACCTGCCATGTGTCCGGAAACTGATCACTCCTGATTGCAGGTGAACAGATTCGCCCACGGCGCGACGGGCTCGATCGGCCCACCAAACGACAGCTCCCATACCGCGGTCTCTGCCAATGTTTCGAGAATCTCGCGGTTCGTGGCCGTGGCGATTTGCTCCTCCTCCGCCCGCGGCCGGGGCTCATTCAGCACCACCCCCGCGCACTTGAGACCCCGTGCCCGGATCGACTCCACCGTAAGCAGCGTGTGATTGAGCGCCCCCAGCCGGTTCACCGCCACCACCAGCACCGGCCAACCCAACTCCGCCGCCAGATCGTTCATCGCGTAATCGCGGGTGATCGGCACGCGCCAGCCGCCCGCCCCCTCCAGCACCACGGAGGGATGCTTCGCGCAGACGGCGGCGATCGATTCACGCATCGCGCCAAGATCGAGCGGCCGATTCTCAATCATCGCGGCCACGTAGGGCGCCGCGGGCGCGCGCAGCCACACGGGGTTCACTTCGTTCAGCGGCAGCGCGCCCTCCGCCGCCGCGTGCAGCGCCTCGGCGTCCTCGCGCCCGCCGCAGCAAAACGGCTTCACCCCCACGCAATCGAGCCCCGCCGCGCGCGCCGCCCGGATCAGCCCCGCGGCGGCGTACGTCTTCCCCGCATCCGTATCGGTCCCGGTGATGAAAAGGTGCACGCGCGTGAGTTGGCCGCGGCCAGCGCCAAACGCAACTCTGAGTTGCATTGCGACCCGCCGCAGGGCGCGATCCCCGTATGCCCATCCAAGCGCCGGCATGAAGGAGACACTTTCCGAAATCAACGAGCTACGTGCGGCCGGCCTGATCAGCGAATGGGCCATCGGCGGCGCCATAGGCGCTACCTTCTATCTGGAGCCGCTCTCGACCTTCGATCTGGACATCTTTGCCGTCTTTGAAGGTTCACCGCTCATCCTGACGCCGATTTACGACTTTCTAACCGCGCGCGGTCATACGGCCTCGATGGCGCGACGGCGCGCGTGATGACGGCGGAGCATTTGATGGCGATCGCTCTCCAAACCGGGCGCGGCAAAGACTATGCACGTCTCGTCTCGTTTGTTGAAACGCAGGTCGCGGACGAGACGAAGCTGCGGGAAATTCTAAAGCGACAGGACTTGAGCGCCGCCTGGAAGCGATTCGAAGAGACTTACCTAAAACCGCGATGAGCCCGCTGATGCATCGAATTCTTGAAGCGAAAGAGGCGCGGCGAAAACAACTGAGGGAGCTGCCATTTCCGGAAAAAATTCGAATCGTGGAGCAGATGCGCCGCGCGGCCGAAGAGATCAAGGCAGCAGTACGGAAGACGCCATCCGGGCCGCGGGAGCACTGACTCACCTCTGCATCAATTCCGCGATCGTGCTCTGCAGCCGCGCGACATCGATCGGCTTGATGAGATGCCGCGCGAAGCCGGCGGCGGTGCTTTGCTCGAGGTCAGAATCCATGCCATAGCCGCTGAGGGCGATGCCGGTGATGGGGTATTTCGCGGAGAGGGTGCGCATGAGGTCCTGCCCGCTGCCGTCGGGCAGGCCGAGGTCGCTCATCAGGAGATCGAGGCCGCCGGCGCTCATCTCGCGATCGGCGATTTCGACCGCGCGCGCGATGCTGGCGGCATGCATGACCTCGTGGCCCATGCGGCGCAGCAATCGTGAAAGGATGGCCGCGGTATCGGCATGATCTTCCACGAGCAGGATTCGCAAAGCGCGCGGGACTGCGACGGGGACCGCGGCGGGTGAAGCCGCCGAACCCGCCGAGGGCGGCGGCGGCGTGGAAAGTTGTTCCGCCCCAGCCCCGCTGGGGAGCGTGAGCGTGAAGGTGCTGCCGCGCCCCTTCCCCGGGCTGCTGCCGCGCAACGCGCCGCCATGCGCGTCGACGATCGCTTTGCTGATCGCCAAGCCCAAGCCAAGTCCACCGAACTGCCGCGCGATGCGCCGGTCGCCCTGCTCGAACGCCTGGAAGACGCGCTCCTCATCGCCCGGCTCCATGCCGATGCCGGAATCCTGCACCTCGATAACCAGCGCGGCGCCGTGTTCATCCGAGGTGCGCGAGCGAACGGTGATCGGTCCCTTCCGGGGGCGTGAACTTCACGGCGTTCTTCAGCAGATTCCACAGGACCTGCGTGACCCGCGCGCTATCGACGCGGATCGTCGGCGGCGGCTCGGCCAGCTCGCGCTCGAGGCGCAGGTGTTTGGCATGGAGATCGGGCAGGCAGGTATTGATCGCGTCCTCGATGAGGCGAGCGGCGGAGACGTTCTCGAAGTGCAGGTGCAGCTTTCCGCGGGTGATCCGGGTGAGATCGAGCAGGTCGTCGATCAGGCGCGCCTCCAGCTCCACGTTGCGCCGCACGGTTTCAAGATCCTCGGCCAGCGCGGGCGGAGATGGCGAGATCCTGGCGGAGGCTGGAGAGGATCGCGAGCACGGGCGTGAGCGGCGTGCGCAGCTCGTGGCTGAGCGCGGCGAGGAAATCGTCCTTCGCCTGGTTGGCGCGCTCGGCGGCGGTGCGCGCCTCCTGCTCGGCCTGGTAGCTGCGCTCGAGGGCGAGCTCCTTTTGCCGGCGCTCGGTCACATCGTGGAAAACCATCACGGCGCCAATGATCACGCCGGGCGGATTTTCGATCGGGGCGGCGCTATCCTCGATGGGGATTTCCGTGCCGTCGGTCCGCACCAGCGTGGTGCGATCCGCCAGGCCCAGGACCACACCCTCCGCCAGGGCGCGCTGCACGGGATTTTCGGCGGGCTCGCGGGTGGTCTCTTGCACCAGGCGCAAGATGTCGCCGATCGGCTGGCCGAGCGCCTCCGCGCTGCGCCAGCCGGTAAGCGCTTCCGCCATGGGATTGAGGTAGGTGATGCAGCAATCCGTATCCACCGCGATCACCGCGTCGCCGATGCTGCCGAGCGTGACGCTAAACCATTCGCTCTGCTCGCGCAGCTCGCGCTCGGCCCATTTGCGCTCGGTAATGTCGCGAAAGCTCCAGACGCGGCCCACGTTCCGCTGCTCGATCCATTGCGTCTTCGAAAAGCGCTCGATCACCCGGCCATCGCGCAGCTCGAGCACATCGTAGGTTTCCGGCGGCGCGGTCGCATAGATCTCCTCGATCCGCTCGCGGAAAGCCGGCGGATTCTCGAACTGCCCGCCGACCGCTTCGACGAGCATTCGATGATGGTTCGAATCCATGGCTTCCCGCGGGATGCTCCACATCTCCACAAACTTCTGGTTGTAGCCGGTCACCTCGCCCAGGGCATTGGTCACGAGGATGGCATCCGTCGTCGATTCGAGCGTGGCCCGCATCATCGCGAGCGAATGCGCCAACTCTTCGCTTCGGCGCTCGAGCGCCTCCTTCGCCTCGATCAGCTTCGCGCTCCGCCCGCTGCCGCGCCAGGAGGATGGCATTCGCGTTCTGCAGCGCGACGGAGCGCAGCCGCTGCTCCTCCTCGTCCTCGGTCCGCCATCAAGAGCCTCCCGAGCGTCTGCCGCCGCGAGCGCGGTGCCGACCACCCGCGCCCGGATTTTCTCGAAGGCCTGGTCGCGCGTAGTCGAGGTATCGTCGCAGAAGGGCGAGAAGCCGCAATCGTCCGTGGTGCCGAGCTGCTCGATGGGGATGTATTTGGCGGCCTCGAGCACGCGGTCGCGCACTTCCTCCGGCGTCTCGATGCGCGGGTCGATGGGCGAGACCACACCGACGAAGATGCGCTGGTCCGGCTTCATATGCTCGCGAATGATTTCGAGCACCGCGCGCGGGTTCTTTTCGCCCGCGAGCGCGATGTAGAAGTTGCCCGCCTTCAACTCGAAAAGGCTCGGCAGCAGCTCGGAGTAATCGACATCCGCGCTGTGCGTGGAATCGCGGTCGCCGCCGGGGCAGGTGTGCACGCCGATGCGCTGGCGCTCTTCCGGCGAGAAGCGCGAGAGGGCGAGGTTGTTCAGGTCGATGAAGCTGTTCAGCAAATTGCCGGTCGGATCGATTTTGATGGCGAAGCGGCCCTCGGTGAAATCGACCTGCACTTTGTGCGCCCCCTTTTCCAGGCAGCGCGCGAATCTCGGTCTCGTGCTCGCTGCAGCAGGTCGTCGATGAACTGCTCGCGCGAATAGCCGGGGATGCCCTCCTCCGGATACATGAGGCTCAGCGCCGAAGGCGAAATGACCGCCTGCTTCACCGGCACGTGCGCGTACCGCAGCGCGTTCTCGAGATAGCGATCCGCGCGATGCCGGTAGCGGAAGGGCCCGGCGGTCAGCCGCGGCATCCGGCGAACGTGCCCGGCGGCGAAGGGAATCTTGAACCCATCAGGCGCGGTGTTCGGCAGGCCGTGCACGCAGTAGGTCCAAAAGTTGTGATACTTCCGCTGCTCGCCATCGGTGATCACCGGCGACCCGGTTTCCTCAAAGCGCGCGATGGTGTCGCGGATCGCGTCGTCGTAAAGCGGCGCCATGTCCGGGTGCTCGCTGTCTCCGAGCCGCGCCAACTCCTCGATGATCCGCAGGGGGCGAGGAATGCTGCCGATGGGTTCGGTGGGAATGTTCATGGTGGTGCGTGCCGCGGATGGTGGTGGCGCCGAGGGTAGAGCGTGAAGTGGGTGGGTTCAATGAGCATTGATCCACGGGGAAACTGCGGATGAACAGCGGCGGTCCAATTCCTCGCCGGAAAGCCCGCAATTGCCATCACCGGCGAGGCGGAATCGCCTTGCCGAGCTGGGCCTTCAGCTCTTGCACGGTCGAGGCGTGCTGCGGATTCGGACGCGAGGTTGGTGCGCTCGTGGGGGTCGGCTTGGTGGTCGAGGAGCATGGCGCCGTCGGGATATTCGGCGTAGCGCCAGCGGTCGGTGCGGATGGCGCGGGCGAAGCCGCGCGGGACGCGGGCGACGGAGAGGGCGGGGTGGGCCCAAGCGGCTTTGGGATTTTGGAGCAGGGAGGCGAAGCTGTGGCCTTCGGGGCCCGAGGGGAGGGTAAGGCCGCAGAGCTCGGCCAGGGTGGGGTAGACGTCCATGAGTTGCACGGTGCGGGCGCAGGGCTGGCCGTTGCCGGCCGCGCCGGGCAGGCGAACGATCAGCGGGACGCGCGTGCCGACTTCGTAAAGCGAGCCGTGTTTCGACCACTTGCCCTTTTCGCCGAGGTGGTAGCCGTGGTCGCCGAAGAAGACGACGATCGTCTTGTCGGCGAGCCGCAAACGATCGAGCGCCTCCAGCACGCGGCCGACGTTCCAATCGGTGAAGCTGGCGCTGGCCCGGTAGGCCTGGATCATCTTGCGCGCCTCGTCGGGGGTGGCATCGCGATTGACGAAGAGGTCGCCATTGCGCGCGTTGATGCTGGAGGGAGGAAAGCCAGCGGGCGCGGCGGGGCGCGCGGCGAAGTCCGGTGGCAGCTCGATCTTCGCGGGGTCGTGGAGGTCATAGAACTTCCGCGGCGCGCTGGGGGGGCTGTGCGGCTTCACAAAGCCGACCGCGATGAAGAAGGGCCCCGTCTGGTGTTTCTCCAGCAGCTCGATCCCACGCAGGGCCGTGTAGTAGTCCACGTGATCTTCGCCATCGCCCTCCGTCACCACGATGCGATCTGAGAGGGCGGGGTCCTGCCTTTTCCGGCCTTGGGCATCGACGGGCGGCGGGCGCTGGCTACCCGGCGGACGCTTGATCCCCTTGCCGGCGGGGACGCGCGCCTCGGCGACTTCGCTCCAGGCTTCCGGATCATCGATGCCGCCGTGGTAGATCTTCCCCGTGCGCGCGGAGACGTAGCCGTTCTGTTTGAAAAGCTGCGGGAGCGTGATCCAGTCGGGGTGCTCCGTGCGGAACGCGCCGTCGTTATCGAGCACGCCGGTAGTGGTCGGCAGACGGCCGGTGAGCATGGAGGAGCGCGACGGATTGCAGAGCGGAAACTGGCAATAGGCGCGCTCGAAACGGACCCCGCCGGCAGAGAGCTTGTCGAGGGCCGGCGTCTTCATGCCCGGCACGCCGTAGCAGCCAAGCTCAGTGCGCAAGTCGTCGGCCGCGATGAAGAGCACGTTGTACTTCGCAGGCGCGGCGGAGAGCGGCGCGGCACCCAAGACGAGCGTGATAGCTGCCAGGACGAGGCGGAAGAGGGTGGGGGACATAAGGGCGATCACACCTTGCGCCCAAACTTTTTCTCCAGCTCGCCGTAGCTCATCTGGATCATCGTGGGCCGGCCGTGCGGGCAGCAGTAGGGCAGCTCGCAGGCGAGGAGGTCCTGGATGAGGCGGACCAGCTCGGGTTCGCGCAGGAAGTCGTTCGCCTTGACCGCGTGGCGGCAGACGGTCTTGGCGATCATGTCTTCGCCGAGCCGGAGCTTGGAGGTTTGCGCGCTGGTTTCGCGGAGGTCGTCGATGATCTCGCGGAGGAGCTGCGAGGGATCGGTGGCGCGAAGGAAGGTGGGCAGCGCTGTCGATCTTGAACGTGCCGGCGCCGAATGGCTCCAGCGCCGATGCCGGCGCGATGCAGGACGTCGAGGTGCCGCGCGATCCAGTCGGCGTCGCGCGGGGTGACCTGCAGGGTGAGCGGCAGCAGCAGGCGCTGGGTGGGCACGCCCTGCGCTTCCATGCGCCGGCGCATTTCCTCGAAGAGGATGCGCTCGTGCGCGGCGTGCTGATCCACGAGCACGAGGCCGCTGGCGTTTTCCATGAGCACGTAGAGTTTGCCGAGCACGCCGAGGATGCTGAAATCGCGTGGCGGGCCGGCCGGGTGCTGATGCGCGGGCGGCGGGTGCGAGGCTCGGGCGGCGCGGCGGTCTCCGGACGCGGCAGGCTCGAGCGGCTGCCGGGCGTCGCGGCGGCTGAGCGGGGAGCTGCGACCAATCGTGCCGGCAGCGCGACGCTGCTCGCGCTCGGGGATGAGCGGCGAGCGTCTCAGGCGGCGGCTCTGGCGCAGCGGGCTCTTCGGCGGTGGCGGCGGCGCGGCGGCGTGAAAGCGTCTGCGTCCAGCTCGCGCGATCGCTTTCCAGCGCGCGGCGGATGGCTTCGACGACGGCCTCGCGCACGTAGCGCCGCGTCGCGGAAACGCACCTCGCGCTTGGCGGGATGGACGTTCACGTCCACCGCCGCGGGGTCCATTTCGATGAAGAGAAAGGTGACCGGGTGCTGCCCTTTCATCAGCGCGGTGTGGTAGCCCTCGCGCAGAGCGAAATTGAGCGTGCTGTTTTCCACGGCGCGGCCGTTGAGGAAGACGAGCTGCTGCTGCGCGCGAGGAGCGGCTCACGCCGGCTTTGCCGATGAAGCCGCGGACGCGCAAGCCGTCGCGCGTCGAACTCCGGCACCTCGAGCAACTCGGCGGCGAGCGCCGGCGCCGCAGAGATCGCGGATGCGCTCGCGCAGGATGCGCGGCGGGCGGGAGCTGGTAGACGACGCGCTCATCGTTGCACGAAGACGAAGCCGATCTGCGGATGCCCGATGGCCTGCAGGTGCAGCTGATGCTCGACGTGGCTGCGCCTCGGTGTTCTCGGTGCGCAGAAATTTGCGGCGCGCGGGCAGATTGTAGAAGAGCGAGCGCACCTCGATCTGCGTGCCGGGCGCATCGCCGCCGTCGCGCACGGTTTCGATCTTGCCGCCATTGACGATCACCTCGGTGCCGGCCAGCGCGTCGTGCTCGCGCGTGGCGAGGCGGAAGCGCGAGACGCTGGCGATGCTCGGCAGCGCCTCGCCGCGAAAGCCGAGCGTGTGGATCGCCGAGAGGTCCGCGCCCGTGCGGATTTTGCTGGTGGCGTGGCGTTCGAGGCAGAGCAGCGCGTCGTCGCGGTCCATGCCGTAGCCGTCATCGACCACGCGGATGATACGAGATGCCGCCGCGGCGGATCGAGCACCTCGATCTTGCGTCGCGCCGGCATCGAGCGAGTTCTCCACCAGCTCCTTCACCACCGAGGCGGGCCGCTCCACGACCTCGCCCGCCGCCACCTGGCTGGCGACGATCTCGGGCAGGAGGTGAATGCGGGACATGCGGGCGGGCGGCGGAAAAAGCGGAGGTTTAACGATGCGAAGCGGCGCTCGACACACACGGTGGCAGGCGCTAGGTTACGGGTTCATGATCAGCTTGACCGACTCCGCCGTAAAGCACTTGCAGGAACTGGTGCGCACGGATGCCGACGCCACCAAGGGGCTGCGCCTGTTCGTGGAGAACGGCGGGTGCGCCGGCATGCAGTACGGCATGAAGCTCGATCACACCCAGGAGGGCGACGACGTGCTGGAGCAGGATGGGGTGAAGGTGATGGTCGATCCCGAGAGCGTACCGTACCTGCGCGGCTCGAAGATCGATTACTGCGACGATCTCACGGGCACCGGCTTCCGGATCAATAACCCGAACGCGGTCCGGAGCTGCGGTTGCGGCACCTCCTTCGAAACTTCGGAACGCGAGGAAGCGCACCAGCACTGAGCCGCCGTCCGCTGCCCGCCTCCGCATCGATTCACTCCCGCTCATGGCCGAGGATTTTTACGCTTACGACGACGACGAGAACAGCGGCGGGGGGCGCGATCATCTTTTTCTCTGGACGGTCTTCATCCTCCTGCTCATCGGCATCGCCTTTGCCTGCTGGCTCGGCAGCTTTTATATCTTCGGGCACCCGGAAAAGCCGCGTCCCTACAAGATCCTCAAGAAGCTGAACAAGATCGAGGCGCCGCGGCGCTTCGAGGTGACGGCGGCGCCGCCCGGCGAATTTCTGGGCCCGCAAAAACTGTTCGAGCGCTACTCGCGCTTCAGCCGGCTGCAGCTCCAGCAGGAAAACGACGTGCTCCTGCGGAACTACATCAAGAATTTCCGGGAGACCAAGCGGCTGGTGCCGTATCTCACCGGGCGCTTCGAGATCATCGATTCGTACGAGCTGCAGAAGAGCGATATTTTCCCATCCGGCGTGGTGGCGCTCGCGCAGTCGGAGGAGATGTCGCAGGTGCTGGTGGAGCATGTCTTCACCACCGCGCAGGAGAATGTGGCGGCGCTGCGGGCGAACCTTCCGCGCGGACTCGATATGCGGCTGGAAAAAACGCGCGACCTCGCCGCGATCATCCACGTCGAGCGCACGGATGACGGCCACCTGCAATTCACGGCGATGCCGCTGCTGTACGGGAGCTGGGGCGTGAAGGGGAGCGTCGGCATTTTTTCGCTGGAGCCGCCGCCGGAGTTGAATCTCGAGCCGGGCCTTCCGGTGATCCGCGGAAAGGTGCTGCAGGATTGGCTGAAGACCTTCACCGAGCTGCGGCGCACGCAACCGCGGCCGGTCGCCGTCGAGGGCGATAAGGCGGCGCCGAGCAATCAGCCGGAGCTGGTGCGGCTGGATTCCGTGAAACCCGGCGAGAAAGTTCCCGAGACCGGCGCCTTGCCGGAAACGCCGGTGGCGACGCCGATTCCGATGGCCGGCGGGAAAAAGCCGGCGCTCGCGGGTGTGCCAAAACCGGCCGAGCGGGCCAGGGCCACGCCGTTCGAATACGTCATGAATGCCACGCCCGCGCCGGTGCGCGCGCCCGCCGTGGCGGTCGCGACTCCCGCTCCCGCCGCTCCCGCCGCCACGCCGCCGCCCAAGGAAAGCCCGAGCGGTGTGCCGCTGAAATCGTTCTTCGGCTCGGCGCCCGCGCCCGGCACCGGCGCCGGCGGCGCCAACTCGTGGCGCACCTATGCCCCAGGCAAACAGCCCGCCGGCCGTACGGTCACGGCCAGCGAGGCGAGCGACCTGGCCGAGCGCGGCGAAACCGGCGAAAAGCTGTATCTGCGCGGCAATTTCGTGGTGACCGCCTCCGGCGAAAGCCGCGCCGTGCTCCGCGCGCAAAGCGGTGGCGGCGAGCCCGCCTCCGGCGGCCCGCCCGCGCGCGTCATCGTGGAATTTCCCTCCAGCGTGGCGCCGCCCGCCGAAGGCTCCACCTTCGCGCGCGACGAAACGCGCGCCTTCGAAGTGCGCGATGTCCGCCGCGGCGCCGATGGGCAACTCAATATCTACGTGAGGGAAGTGACGAAGGCGGACTAGGCGCGGCGTCGCTTTTCCGAGCGCGGGGCCAAATATTCCTATTGGCCTCGCCGCGCGGATTCTCCTAAATGCGCGGCTAATGTTCCGAACCGGTGCGCAGATGTCCCTGCTGATCCTGCTCGCCGGGCTCTTTTTCCTGCGCGAGTCGTATTGGTGGCCGGTAAATGAGGTCGATAACGCCTTCGCTGACTATATCGCCCTCGCCGACCGCGCGCTGCTGAACGAGGCGGAAAAGCGCGGCTGGGCGGCCGCCCCGAAAGAAGCCCCGGTGGTGCTGGTGGCGATCGACGATAGCAGCCTGGCCGACCACGCTTGGCCGTGGAGCCCGATCGATTTCGCGCTCTTCCTGCGCGCCGCGCTCCCTTTCCGCCCGGAGGTCATCGCGATCGAGGAAATCCTCGATTGGGATCACTCGAACCTGCCGCCGGGCGAGCGCCAAAAGCTGCCGCAGTACGAAAAGATGCTGCGCGACGCCCTTCTGCGCACACCCAAGGTCCTCCTCGGCCAGCGCCTCGGCTGGCCCGAAGACCCCGATGCCATCCCGCCGATCCAGGAGGCGCCGATCATCCGGCGGGTCAGCGGCAATCTCCGGGAGGTGCCGGAATGGACGGTTATCGAGGCGCAGGCGAAAGAGGAGTTTCGCCTCTCCTCGCGGCTGGGTTTCACCAACCTCCCGCAGGGGCTCCCCTCGACCACGATGGCGCCGCTGGTGCTCCGCTATCAGGGGCAGATCGTGCCTTCCTTCGTGCTCCAGGCGGTGCTGCTTTGGCAAAAACTCTCCGATGACGATGTGGAGGTGGTGCTCGGCTCGCACATCGCTCTCGGCCCGAAGCTGCGCATCCCGATCGATAAACGCGGGCAGGTGCGGATCAATTACGGCGCGCCAAAAACGCGCATCGGTTTCGATGAGCTCTTACTCGCCTCCGAGCAGGTGGCGGCGAAGCAAAAGCCCTCCGTGCCCGTGGAAAAGCTCGCGGGCAGCATCGCCCTCCTGGCCCGCACCGATAAGGCCGCCCAGACGCTCCCGCTCGCGCTCGGCAAGCGCACCGCGCCGGGGGAAGTCTTTGCGAGGGCCGTGGCCACGATCCAGAGCGGCGCCTTCATCGAGCGCGCCTCGCGCTGGTTCGATCTCGCGCTGATCGGCGTGGCCATGCTGGCCGGCCTGCGCATCCCGCGCATCAATAAACGCCCGGTGGCGTTCGGCGCGCTGCTCGTGTTCGTGGTTTATCTGCTGGCGGCGTTTATCGTGTTTCATCTCAGCCGCGTCTGGCTGCCGATCGTCCTGCCGGCGGGCCTGCTCCTTTTCATCGCGCTTTACCGGCTCGCCACGCCGAATAGTGTTTGGCGCCTCCGGCGGCCGGTCATCCTCTAATCCTTGCTTTTCACCAATCTCACGCGCGCCAACGAAATCGGCGCCAACTGTTACCTGCTCGATTTCGGCGGCGCGAAAGTGGTGCTCGATGCCGGCATGCACCCGCGCCAGGACGGCGACCAGGCGCTGCCGCAACTGGACCTGCTCGCCGATGGCGCGGTCGATGCCATCATCCTCACGCACGCGCACCAGGACCACGTCGGCGCGCTGCCGGTGCTGATGCGGCGGCAGCGGCGCGCGCCGGTTTTCATGACGGAAGCGACCTCGCATCTCGCCGAGATCATGCTCCACAATTCGGTGAGCGTGATGACGCGGCGCGCGGAGGAACAGGGCGCCGGCACCGTCCTCTTCACGCACCGCGAAATCGACCAGGTGGAGCGCCGCTGGCGGGCGGTGCCGCTGCAGCAGCGGTTCGATCTCACCGGCGAACGGCTCGGCCCCTCGGGCGAAGCCGAAGTCTCCATCGAGCTCTTCGATGCCGGCCACATCCTTGGCTCCACGGGGGCGCTGATCCGCGCCGGCGGCCGCACCATCTTCTACACGGGCGACGTCAATTTCAACGACCAGAAGATGATGCGCGCGGCGACCTTCCCCGAGGAGCCGCTGGATACGCTGATCATCGAAACCACGCGCGGCGACCACGCCACTGCGCCCGATTTCACCCGCGCCAACGAAGAGCTCCGTTTCGCCGCCGCGATCCGCGAAACGCTGGCCGGCGGCGGCAGCGTGATGATCCCGGTCTTCGCGCTCGGCAAGACGCAGGAGACGCTCTCGATGCTGCTGGAGTTTTTCCGCACCGGCGCCCTCCGCGAAGTGCCGATCTACATCGGCGGCCTCAGCACCAAGCTCACCGAAGCGTACGATCGCCTCGCGCAGCACACCCGCCGTAAAAACGCCTCCGGCCGGCTGCTCGACGCCAAATGCATCTACACGCTCTCCGGCGCGGAGGGCTTTTCCGCCCAAGTGAAGCCCAACCGCATCTACGCCGTCTCCAGCGGCATGATGACCGAGCGCACCCTCTCCAACGGCCTCGGCCGGCAGGTGCTCAGCGATCCGCGCCACGCGCTCTTTTTCGTCGGCTACGCCGATCCCGTCTCGCCCGCCGGCCGCATCCAGGCCACGCCCCCCGGCGGGATGGTCCGCCTCAGCCCCGAGATCGCCGAGCAGCCTATCCGCTGCCGCGTGGAGCAATTCTCCTTCTCCGGCCACGCCACCCGCGAAGGCCTGCGCGCTTACATCGCCAAGGTGAAGCCGAAGAACGTTGTGCTCGTCCACGGCGATCCGCCCGCGCTGGCATGGTTTCAGGCTGCCGTGGCGGAAGATCTGCCCGGCACGCGCGTCATCGTCCCGCCGCCCGGCGTGCCGGTCGAGATCGCTTGAATTCAGTTCTTCCTTGTTGACGCCCTCCCGCCACTCGCGGGTCAGTTGTGCGGCGCTACGCGCCATTCGTCGTCGGGGAGATGGCGGTTGGTGTTACGGCGCTAGAGGACGTCGTCATTCAAACGCTTCAATCCAGCCAGTTCTCGAACTTAAGGCCCGGCACTTGCACGAAGTCCTGGGTGTTGCGCGTGAGCAGCGTCGCATCGTGGGCGAGGACAACGGAGGCGATCTTCAAATCCTGAGTTCCGATGCGAATGCGCTCCTGTCGAAATCGGCGGAACCATTCTACCGCATCCAAATCCCACGGGAGGATGAGCCACGCTGCGAACAATTCCACTTGCCGCACCAAACGATCGTACGCCGCTATCTGTTCGGTGGGATCGGCTCTCCGGCGAATCTCCGCCAGCCACCCACGCATCTGTTCCTCGACAGTAATCGCGGTGACCGCTGCATCGTCTCTTCCCGCCCTGAGTCGCTGCAATAATCGAAGGCCGGCGGCGGAACGGAAGCTGAGCTCGCTTGCTTGGTCGGTGTCTAAAACGACCATCTAGTTACTCTTCGTTGGCCTGGTCCCGCCACTCGCGGCCCAATCGTGCGGCGCTCCGGGACATTTCGTCGTCGGGCATCATCCCCACGGTGCGGCGCCAATCCTTGGCGCGCGGCTGAAGACCGAGCACCTCGGCGCGCAATTCAGCGATTTGCTTCTCCAATTGAGCGAAGCGCTCTTCGACCGAGGAAGTCGCTGGAGTGATATCTGGCATGGCGTACTCAGTTTAGTTTCGGCATTGACGAATTCAAGAATTTGCGTGCGGTCGGCATTTGCTTCCTACGTCCCGCGCGTGTGCCCGAAGAGCGCCACGTGCAGGCGCTCGCAATAGCGGTAGCCACGCTCTTTGCACGCCTCTACGAGGAGCGGGCGCCGGCGCGCGAGCGTTTCGATATCGATGCCCTCGGGCATGAGCAGCACCTTGTGTGCGGGCGGGCGGATGGGGAGCGACGCGAGCAGGTCTTCGATTTCCGCGAGATCGCGCTCGCTCGAGACCACGAACTTGAGCTGGTACGGGTAGCGTTCCATCCATGCGCCGATCACCGCCGGCTGGAGCCGCAGGGCGTCGTGGCGCTGCACCCACTCCGCCGAAAGCTCATCCGGGCCCGGGGCTGAATTCGAAAGCTTCGGGCTGAGCGAGGCGAGATCGCACGCGATGCCATTCGGCGTGATCGTGCCGGCCGTTTCGATCGTGATGTGCTTGCCGGCCTCGCGCAGCCGCGTGGCGAGGGCCGGCAGATCCTTCTGCAGCATCGGCTCGCCCCCGGTAAGGACGACGTGCTGCACCGGGTGGCGCAGCACTTCCGCCATGAGCGCTTCGACCTCGGTCACCGAGCCTTCCGGCTGCCAGGAGGCATACTTCGTATCGCACCAGGTGCAGCGCAGGTTGCAGCCGGCGGTGCGGATGAAAACCGAGGGCACACCGGTGAGCTCGCCTTCGCCCTGCAGCGAGTGAAAAATCTCGGAGACGAGCATGGGCAAATTGAGCTCGCTCGCGCTAGGGATGGCTCGCCTCGACCGTGAGCGTGATGCCGCCGCGCGAGGCGAACTCGCCGTGCACGGTCATGCGCTTCGGCGCGCAGGCGGCCACGAGATCGTCGAGGATGCGATTGGCGATCTCTTCGTTGAACGCGGCAGCGTTGCGATAGGAGGCGAGGTAAAACTTCAGCGACTTGGTCTCGAGGCAGCGCGCGGTCGGCACGTACTCGATCCGCAGCTTCGCAAAATCCGGCTGGCCGGTGATCGGACAGAGCGACGTAAAATCCGCGCAGTCGAAGCGGATGAGGTAGTCGCGCCGGGGGAAGCGATTCTCGAACGTCTCGAGAATCCCGGCGGACGGCTGCGCGGGAAGAGCGGCGCCGGATTGCCCCAGGAGCGTGAGGCCGCGGCGAGGATCATCAGAAGGATTGGACATGGAGACGGGCACCTTTAGCAGCAGTGGGGCGAACACGCGAGGCGCGCCTTGCTTTGCGCGCTGTTTACGCGAAGTTTCCTCCCCGTCCTGCATTTGATCACCCCTATGTTGGCCTCGCTCCTCCCCTTCGTCTTCGTTTTCGAGGCGGTCCTCGGAACACCGCAGGGTCCGGCTTTGATCAGCGGCGCCTCCGGCGGAACTATCAAGGGAGCGAGCATCGAGCCGACGATCAGCGGCGACGGGCGCTTCGTCGCTTTCACCTCGGTCGCCAAGCTGTCGCCTGAGGATACGAACGCGCTCCCCGATGTGTACGTGCGCGATACGGATACGGGCACGCTGCGGCTGGTCTCGGACAGCCGCGGGGGCGATCAGCCGCTACTCAGCGCCGATGGACGCTTCGTGGTGTTTCGTGCGCTGGAGACGTTCCCCCGGCTGCGCACCGTGGACCTCGAGAAGCAGGAGCCGCCGCGCACGATTTCGTTCCCGCAGGATACCGGCTTCTCCTTCCGGTATGCGGACACCGCCGCGATCACGCCGGAGGGGCGCTTCATCGCGTTTCCGTTCCGGCCGATCCCGGGCCTGGCGAACAACTCGATCACCGATCTCTACGTCGCCGACACGTCGATCATGGATGTGAACAACGACAATGGGGCCGAATCGATTACCGCGAATTTCAACCTCCTCAACGTCGGCCGCTCCGCGATGTCGCGCGATGGGAACACCTTCTTCACGGAGACCACGGACCAACTGCTGCCGCTCAACGACACGAACAGCGTGCGGGACATCTACCGCATCGTGCGCGGGAGCAATGCGGTGGTGCGCCTCAGCGCGGTGACGGACGCCGAGCTGCTCGTAAACGGCGATGAGGCCCCCCCCGAGAAGCTGAAAGGCGCGCGCGATCCTGTGCTGACCGCCGATGGGAACACCGCCTTTTTCATCACGGCGCGGCGTCTCCGGGCCGAAGATACGGACGGGGGCGCCACGATTTATCGCTCCAGTTCCGCGAGTAACTTTCAGATCCCCACGCCGATTTCGACGGGCGGCGTGCGGCCGATCAACATGTCGCGCCAGGCGGTGGGCGATGGGCAATACCTCGTCTTCGCCGGCCAATCCGCCGCCGGGCTGAAACCGTACATCCTGCGGCTGAGCGACGGCGAGCTGCGGGTGCTCGGGCCCAGCGTGCAGATGCTGGGCTTGCCGGCGATCTCGGCGGACAATGGGTTCATCGCGTTTTCCACCGAGGCGGCGCTGGCGCCGAACGACAAGAACGCGAAAGGCGATGTCTACGTGGCGCCGAATCCGTTCCCGAATGCGCGGCTGCCCGCGCCAGCGGTGACGCTCAGTGCCTCGCCGCAGGGCGGGGTGATCCAGCAACCAGCGACGGTGAACCTTGGCGCGCAGGCGACCTCGGCGGCGGGAATCGTCTTCACGCGAATCGAGCTCAATGGAACCGCCATCGCCCAGGCGACCAGCGGAACTGTTCCGGCGGCGAACTTCGCCTTGCCGGTGGGGATCAATAAAGTCCGCGCGGTGGCGCTCGATCGAAACCACGTGCCCAAGCAGTCGGTGGAGCTCACCTTCAACGTCCGGCCGGTTGCCAACCGCGTGGTCTTCCGTCCGCCGCCCGAGTTGACGCGCTCCGGTGAGGCGGCGGGCGGCGCGGTATCATTTAGCGGCCGGCTCGTGATCGACAATACCTTCGCCTCCGCGAAAACCGCGCTTCAGGTCGTGCTGCTTCAGTCGCCAAACGATGCGAAGTGGGAGTTCTTCGGCAACGACGTCGATCCCGCGGTGCGTGAGGTGCAAGTGCTGGACGTGATCAAGGTTCCGAACATTCCCGGGAACACCGTGGGCGAAGTTGAATTCGAGAGCTTGACGCTGCCGCCCGAACTGCTCGGCGGCGAGAATTTCCGCGGCGTCGGCTGGACGGTGATCGCCAAGCTCCAGGAAGGCCCGACCAACTTTGTCGACCGCGACACGCTCACCCTCTTTCAGATCGCGCCTCGGCTGAACGAACTGACTCCGGGCCCGAATGGCGGCACGCCGCAGCTTGGCGGCGCGGGCTCCGACGGCGGATTCGCGCCCGCCACCGTGAACTCGGTGACGATCGACCCCAACCCGATCGTGGCCGTCGCGGAGCGGACGAAACGCACTTTCACCGCGACGGGCAACTTCACGCAGGGCGGCACGAGCTCGAACCGGCCAGTAACGCCGAAGTGGAGTCTGGTCACCAACGGCGTGCCGGCGACGATCGCGGCGAATGGCGTGCTCACGGTGGGCGATGTGGCGACGACGCGCACCATCACGGTGATGGCAGCGTTCGGGGGCAAGACGGATACGCAGGAGGTGACGGTGCGACCGGTTTCCCCGGCAGTGTCGGTGCGCGCGCCGTTCCCGCTCGTTCTGGAAAACGACCAGACTTTTTTCCGCATCCTGCGTTCGCCTTCCTCGAATCAGCAGCTCGATGTGAGCTACACGGTGGCCGGCCTTGCGAACAATCCTTTCCGCAACGGGACCGATTATACGCCGCTCTCCGGCACCGCGACCATTCCGCCGAATACCGCCTTCGTCGATGTGGCGGTGGTGCCCGATGCCACTGAGACGCTCATCGAGGGCAACGAAAGCGTGATCCTCACGATTTCGCCCTCGGGCGATTACCGCGTCGGCGCGCAGAAGTCCGCCACGATCGTCATCGATGATGACGACGATGATCCGCTCCCGGCCACCGTGCCCGACGCGACGATCCGCCGCGGCAACGGCCCGGTCGTCGGCGCCAAGGTCTACGCCTTTGGCGAAGTGGACGTGGCGCAGACGCTGTCAGCCAACGCCAAACAAGGTGTGCCGGTGGATTTCATCATCGGATTCGTCAATCGCAGCAATGGCAACCAGACGCTCTTGATCGATTCCGCCGGCGCCGATTTCAATGGTTTCACCGCGAAGTATTTCCTGGGCACCAAAGACGTAACCGCCGAGGTGGCCGCAGGCACGGTGCAGCTCAATAATAATGGCAATGTCGTGGGCCCTGGCGAGGCGGTGCAACTCAAGCTGCGCATCATCGTCACCTCCGCCGCGCCGATCGGGGCGGAGTTCCCCTGCAACGTCACCGTGAGCGCGCAAGGCGGCTTCTCCGATATCGTGCGGGCGCTGGTAAAGCGGGCGAACTAGCCATTTGGTCGCTCACGCGCCAGTCTCTCCAGGATGAACCCGCGCCTGCTGCTTCCGCTCTTCGCCACCGGCCTGCTCGCCCTTTCCGCCGTCGCGGAGGAGACGTCGCCCGCCGCCATTCAGCGCTACCTGGCCATCGACAACGTCTGCGCCTGGCCGAGCCTGACCATGCTGCCGAGCGGCGAGATCATCGCGACGATCCATGCCGAGCCGAGCCACGGACTGGCGGAGGGCGAGGTCGAATGCTGGTCCAGCGCGGATGGCGCGTTTTGGAAAAAAGCCGGCCATCCGGCGCCGCACGAGCCGCAAACGATCCGGATGAATCATGCCGCCGGCCTCGCCAAAAACGGCGACCTGCTGGTCCTCTGCTCCGGCTGGACGAACGTGAAGCAGCCCGAGCGCCCCAAGCAGGATCCCTTTCGCGATGCCGTCCTGCGGAGCTGGGTTTGCCGCTCCTCCGATGGCGGGCGCACCTTCAAGCAAGGCAAAGAGTTTCCCGCGCCCGAGCCCGGTTGGACCGAGTACATTCCGTTCGGCCCGATCATCGCGGGCGAGGATGGAGCGCTGCATGTCTCCTGTTACGCGGGCGAGATGAAGGATCCCTCCACGACCTATAAAACCAAAGGCTATCGTTCCTGGCACTTTAAGAGCGGCGACGATGGCAAAACCTGGCAGCGCGGCTCAGTCATCGGCGCGAAACATAATGAGACCGCGATTTTCCACCTCGGCGGCAAACGCTGGCTCGCCGCGGCGCGCGAGACCGCCATGGATATCTTCCGCTCCGAAGACGACGGCGCCACCTGGCAAGGGCCTCTGCGGGTGACCGCGCGCAACGAAATCAATGCCACGATCATCCGTCTCGCCGATGGCCGGCTGCTGCTGAGCTATGGCAACCGCGTCGCAGGACAGCGCGGCGTGCTCGCAAAACTAAGCAGCGACGAGGGGCTTTCCTGGAGCGAGCCGATCCGGCTGGTGAAGCTGCCCGATACCGACGTTGGCTACCCAAGCAGCGTCCAGCGCAAAGACGGCAAGATCGTCACCGCCTGGTATGCCGGCCGCAGCGAAAGCCACGATCGCTACCATATGGCGGTAGCTATTTGGGAGGCTCCGGCGAAACCGTAGGTACGCTACTTTTTCAGCAAATCCAGGACCGCCGAGGTCATCGCTTTCACGCCGGTCCGCAGCGTCGGCTCCGGGAGCGGCGCAAACCACGCCGAGTGCAGGCTTGGCAGCGGCGTGCCGCTCTCTTTGCTTGCCGCCACCTTGGCCGGATCGGCCGCGCCGAGCCAAAAGATGCAGCAGGGAATTTGGCGATTCTCCAGGCCGAAGTGCCCGAAATCTTCGCTCGCCATGATCTGCGGCCACGGCAGCACGTTCTCCGCGCCGAGTGCTTGCTCGCAGGCGGCTTTCACTCGCTGGGTGAGCGCGGGATCGTTATAGGTAGCGGGCGTCGATTCGCCTTCGAGCACCTCGACGATCGGCGCGAGCTCCTTCGGAATGCCGGCCGCGAGCGCCGTATGCGTGGCGATGCGCTCGATGGAGGCAAGCAGCTTCTTGCGCACTTCGTCGCGATACGCACGCACGGTGAGGAGCAGCTTCACTTCGGTGGGGATGATGTTCCGCTTGGTGCCGCCATGGATGGAGCCGACCGTGACCACCGCGGAATCGAGCGGCGACACTTCACGGCTCACGATCGTTTGCAAAGCCACCACCACTTGCGCGGCGATCACGATCGGGTCCTTCGCGATCTCCGGTTTCGAGCCATGCCCGCCGACGCCGCGGATCGTGATATCCACCGAACTGGAGCTGGCCAGCGCGTACTCCGGACAAAACGCGACCTTGCCGGCCGCAAGCTCGCCATTGTCGTGCAGCGCCAGCGCGAAATCCGGACGCGGCACCTTGTCGTAAAGGCCATCACTAAGCATCGCCCGCGCGCCATCGATCGTCTCTTCGGCAGGCTGCCCAATCATCACCAGCGTGCCGCGCCAGCGATCCTTCAAGTCCACGAGCAGCCTGGCGGCGCCTAGCAAGCTGGTCATGTGCACATCATGCCCGCAGGCGTGCATCACTTTTACCTCCTGGCCGCTCTCGGTTTTCGTCGCCACCTTGCTCGCGTACGGCAGCGCCGTCCGCTCCTCCACCGGCAGGCCATCCATATCGGTGCGCACCAGCACCGTCGGGCCTGCGCCATTTTTCAGCACCGCCGCCACGCCGTACCCCACCCACTCGGCGCGGTCGTACTTGCCAATCCGCTCGATGACCGTGAAGCCCAGGGACTTCAACTCCTTCGCCACTACCGCCGAGGTCTTCTCCTCATGATGCGAAAGCTCGGGCGAGGCGTGGAAGGATTTGTACATCTCCACGAGCCGCGGGAGATCGCGATCGAGCAGTGTATCTATAGTCTCCGCCGCCGGGGCGACAGAGACCCCTAAAATAGCCACGCAACAAGCAAGAAGCACGGGCCTGGGGGAGCGCATGACTACGTGCTGGCCGGTCCTGGGTTCTCCGGGGCAGCTGCCTCCGCTTCCTCTTCCTCTTCCTGGCTAACCACCGGCGCGATGGCGGTGAGTTTCTCGTTGCCTTTCAGGTCGATGAGCTTCACGCCCTGCGTGTTGCGGCCGGTCTCGCGGATCTCTTTCACGCGCGTGCGGACCATCTGGCCTTTGTTCGTGATCAGCATGAGTTCATCGCTTTCGCGCACGGTGAGGCGCGCCGACGACGTCGCCGGTCTTGTCGCTCGTCTTCATCGTGATGACGCCTTTGCCGCCGCGCGACTGGATGCGGTATTCGTCGAAGGGCGTGCGCTTGCCGAGGCCGTTCTCGCCGGCGACGAGCAGCATGCACTCTTGTTGCGACCAGCGCGGCGGCCGACGACGATAGTCGCCCTGGCTCCGGCCGGATGCCCCAGACGCCGACGGTGTTGCGGCCCTGGTCGCGCAGCTCTTCCTCGTTGAAGCGAATGCTCATGCCATCGTGGGTGATGAGCACGATTTCGTCGAGGCCGTCGGTCAGCTTGCAGTCGATCAGCCGGTCGCCCTCCTCGATCTGGATCGCGATGATGCCGCCTTTGCGGATGTTTTTGAAGTCGCTCGAGGTTCGACTTCTTCACGATGCCGCTGCGCGTGGCGAAGACGATGTGCAGCTTGTCGGTCCACGTCTCCTCGTCGTTCTTCTGGCCCTGGATGCGGATGGTCGCGGCGATCTTCTCCTCGGCGCGAAGCTCGAGCAGATTCGCGATGCTAGCGGCCCTTCGAGGCGCGGCTCATCTCGGGAATCTCGATAGACGCGCTCGACGTAGCAACGCCCGTCCTGCGGTGAAGAACATCAGGTAATCGTGCGTCGTCGCGGTGAAGAGATGCTCGACGAAATCGTCGTCCTCCTCGGTCGCGCCTTCGCGCGTCGGTCATGCCGATCACGCCTTTGCCGCCGCGGCGCTGGGCGCGGTAGGCGGAGACGGCGGTGCGCTTGATGAAGCCGTTGTGCGTGATGCGTGATGATGCACGCCTTCGTTGGCGATGAGGTCTTCCATGCTGATCTCGCCCTCCGCCGGCGACGATCTGCGTGCGGCGCTCGCTGCCGTATTTCTGCTGAATCTCGCGCAGCTCGTCCTTGATGATCGTCAGCACGCGCTGCTCCTTGCGCGAGGATGTCCAGCAGGTCCTTGATCGTCTCGATCAGCGCGTCGTATTCGCTCTTGATGCTCTCGCGCTCGAGGCCGGTGAGTTGGTAGAGGCGCAGGTCGAGGATGGCCGTACCTGCCGCTCGGTGAATCGGTATTGGCCGTCGACGAGCCGCGCCTCGTCGCGGATGAGGATGCCGAGCTGCTCGACCGCGGCGCGCGTCCACGAGAGCGCCAGCAGCTTGCCCTTGGCGTCGTCGCGGTCGCGCGAGTCGCGGATGATCTTGATGAAGTCATCGAGGTTCGCGAGCGCGATGAGGCAGCCCTCGAGCTTCTCCGCCTTCGACTTCCGCCTGCGCGCAGCAGGAAGCGCGTGCGGCGCAGGATGACTTCGCGGCGGTGCTCGATGTAGCAGGCGATGGCGTCCTTGAGCGCGAGCAGCTTCGGCTTGCCGTGATCGATCGCCAGCATGTTCACGCTGAACGACGACTCGAGCGCGGTGTGCTTGTAGAGATTGTTGAGGATGACCTTCGGGATTGCGCGTCGCGCTTGAGCTCGATGACCACGCGCGTGTCCTCGTCGCGACTTCGTCGCGCACGTCGCTGATGCCGGTGAGCATCTTTTCGTTCACCAGCTCGGCGATGCGCTTCACCAGCTCCGCGCGGTTCACGTTGTACGGAATCTCGGTGATGATGATCTGCTCGCGCCCGCCCTTCAGCTCCTCGACGCCCGCCTTGCCGCGCACGCGCACCGCGCCGCGCCCGGTCTGCAAAGTAGGACTTGATGCCCGCCGTGCCCTGGATCACGCAGCCCGTCGGGAAAGTCCGGCCCTTTCACGTACTCCATCAGCCCGTCGATCGTGATGTCCGGATCGTCGATCTGCGCGCAGATGCCGTCGATGCACCTCGCCGAGATTGTGCGGCGGCATGTTCGTCGCCATGCCGACGGCGATGCCGGTGCCGCCATTGACGAGCAGATTCGGGAACGCCGCCGGGAAGACCGTCGGCTCCGTGCCGCGTCTCGTCGTAGTTCGGGACGAAATCCACCGTGTCCTTGTCCATGTCCTCCATCAGCGCCGCGCCGAGATGCTGCAGCCGCGCCTCGGTGTACCGCATGGACGCCGGCGGATCGCCTTCCACGCGAACCGAAATTGCCCTGCCCATCGATGAGCATCTCGCGCATCGCCCACGGCTGCGCCATGTGGACGAGCGTCGGGTAGATCGCCTGGTCGCCGTGCGGATGGTAGTTGCCCATCGTCTCGCCGACGATCTTCGCGCACTTGAGATGCTTGCGATTCGGCTGCACGCCGAGCTCGTTCATCGCGTAGAGGATGCGGCGCTGCGAAGGCTTCAGCCCATCGCGCGCATCCGGCAGCGCGCGGGAGATGATGACGGACATGGAGTAGTCGAGAAACGACTTCGACATCTCCTCGGCGACGTTGACCTTCTCAACTTTTTCGTTTTGGTTATACATCTGAAGAAATGTCATGACATCCAGCCGCGCATTGAGCGCGTTGTCTTCGATGAACTGGCGGCGCGGCTCGACGACGTCGCCCATGAGGATGGTGAACATGCGGTCGGCTTCCACGGCGTTGTCTTCGTTGAGGTCCACCTTGAGCATCTTGCGCTTGTCGGGGTTCATCGTGGTCTCGAAGAGCTGCTTGGGGTTCATTTCGCCGAGGCCCTTGAAGCGCTGGATGGTCAGGCCTTTTTTGCCGATCTCGAGGACCTTGCGTGAGGATCTCCGGGATGGAGAAGAGCGGGTGGGTGACGGCCTTGTCGCCTTCGCCTTCGACCAGCTCGAAGATCGGGCTGATCGCTGTCGGCGTAGTGCTCGATCTTGAGGCCCTTCGTGCGAGTTCGTCGATGAGCTTTTGCACGGTGTGCGACTCGTGCAGCTCGACCAGCCGGGCGCGGCGGCGGATGACCGTGTCGCCTTTTCTTGGCCGCGGTTTTCTCCGGCGCGGGAGCGGCTCCGTCGCCATTCGACCGGCTCGGCGCGGAGTTCGTCGAAGAGATTCAGGTCGCGGTTTTCCTCGTGGAAGGCGCGGACCTCGGCCTCGCCGGGGAAGTAAGTGGCCCACTCCGTGATTGCCCTCGCGCACTTTGCACCATGTAAGCGGGCAGATGCTCCGTCTTCGGGATCGCGATCGCTGCAGGTATTCCTCGAAGTCGCCGCCGTGGCGGCGGATGGCGTCGCTGAATTTCGCGAGGCGCTCGAGCAGCTCGAGCATTTCCTTGAGCTGCGCGGCGGTGAAAATCTTCGCCGTCGGCGAGGTTCTTCAGCTTCACCTCATCGGCGCCGAGCGTGATCAGGATGTTGTTGAGCTGCGGCGTCGTCATCCACGTACTCCTCGCGCTTCTTGCGCTTGATGAGATAGAGCGGCGGGCAGGCGATATAGATTTTGCCCTGCTTCACCAGCTCCGGCATCTGCCGGTAGAAGAAGGTGAGCAGCAGGGTGCGGATGTGCGAGCCGTCCACGTCGGCATCGGTCATGATGATGATGCGGCCGTAGCGCAGCTTCGCGATGTTGAAGGCGCCTTCCTGGTCTCCCGCTGCCGATGCCGGTGCCGATGGCGGTGATGAGCGTCTGGATCTCGGTGTTTTGCAGCACCTTGTCGAGGCGCGCCTTCTCGACGTTGATGATCTTGCCCTTGATCGGCAGGATCGCCTGGAAGCGCCGGTCGCGGCCCTGCTTGGCGGAGCCGCCGGCGGAGTCGCCCTCGACGACGTAGAGCTCGGTGAGATCCGGATCGCGCTCGGAGCAATCCGCCAGCTTGCCGGGCAGGCCGCCGCCGGTGAGCGCGCCTTTGCGCACGGTCTCGCGGGCCTTGCGCGCGGCCTCGCGGGCGCGCGCGGCCATGAGGCACTTCTCGATGACCCGCTTTGCCGACGTGCGGGTTTTGGTCGAAAATGCAGTCATCAGCCCCTCGTAGCGTGATCGAGCCCACGATGCCCTCCACCTCGGGCGTGACTGAGCTTCACCTTCGTCTGCGACTCGAAGCCCGGCCACGGATGCTTGATCGCAAGCACCGCGATCAGCCCTTCGCGCACGTCGTCGCCCGAGATCGGCGGGTCCTTCTCCTTCAGCAGGTTGTTGGCCTTGGCGTATTGGTTGATCGCGCGCGTCAGCGCGCGTGCGGAAGCCGGTGGAGTGCGTGCCGCCGTCCGGATTCGGAATGGCATTCGTGAAGCAAAGGATCTGGTCGTTGTAGCTGTCGTTATACTGCATCACGAGATCCATGAACATCTCGTCTTCGACCTCCACCTGATCCTTGTTGCGGAACTTCACCATCCGCTTCCCTGCAATCACGATCGGCTTGGGGTGCAGCGAGCGCCTTGCTCTCGGCCAGTTGCTTTACGAATTCCTCGATCCCTAGCTTGTAGAGATATTGCTCCTTCCGCACCGACTCCGGCCGCTCGTCGACCAGGTTGATCTCCAGCCCCGGATTCAGAAACGCCAGCTCGCGCAAGCGCGACGCCGAATTTCGTGAACTGAAAATCCGTGGTGATCGTGAAGATCGTCGGGTCCGGCAAAAACGTGATCAGCGTGCCCGTGTGCTTCTTATTCTTCAGGTCGCCGATCACCGTGAGCTTCTGGGTGGTCACGCCGCGCTCGAAAGCCATGTGATAGACCTTCCCGTCGCGCGACACCTCCACCTTGAACCAATCCGAAAGCGCGTTCACGCACTTCGCGCCCACGCCGTGCAGGCCGCCGGAAAACTTGTACGCGCCCTGGCCGAATTTGCCGCCCGCGTGCAGGTTCGTCAGCACCAGCTCGATCGCCGGCATGTTGAACTTGGGGTGGTTATCCACCGGGATGCCGCGGCCGTTGTCGCGGATCGAGCACGAGCCATCGACGTGGAGGATCACATCGATCTTCGTGCAGTGCCCCGCGAGGTGCTCGTCGATCGAGTTATCCAGCACCTCGAAAACGCAGTGGTGCAGCCCGCGTTCGTCCGTCGGCCCGATGTACATCCCCGGCCGCTGGCGGACCCCGGCTAGCCCCTCCAGCTTATCGATTTTCGAAGCGTCGTACTTCTGTTCGCGGGGGTCTGCGGGTGTGGAATCGGGAGCCGGATCGGCGTCGCTCAAGGACATAGGCTTTTGGACTGCAAAAAGGTGGCCCACAGTGTAGGCGAGCGGGAGGGCATCACAACCTTTTTTCTCAGGGATAAACTCAATCTGTGGGGCATGCGCAGGCGGCAACTACAAGATGTTGCGTTCGCTCAGTTCTGCCAGTGGGAGAATTGGTCGCGATAGTTCCGGGCCCCGTGAATCACCCGAACCACGACAATGCCAGGCACCTCGATCGTGTAAAAAACCAAGTATCTCCGAACCGGGAACGACCGCAGTCCCGGCGCCAAGTTCTCTCTACGCCTGCCGGCCCCCGGGTTATCCGCCAGCATCTGGCACGTCTCCAGTATCTGGTCCAGCAATCGGTCCGCTGTTGCGGGGTCGTACCGAGCGATATATTCCCAGATTTGTTCCGCGTCCGCCCTCGCTTCGGGGCTCCAAAACGCCGCGGCCATCAAGCGCCTCGCTGCGCTTCAAATTTGGCACGGGCCTCCCGCTTTACGGTTTCCATGTCGATGGGTGTGTATTCACCGCGCGCGACCTGATCGAGGCCGACCTGAATGTCCCGGCGCAGTTGCTCTTGCCGAAGTTCCCAAATATCCTCGGCGTCGCTGAGCCAATCGACCAACTCACAACGCTCTTGCACCGGCAGGGCGGCCGCTGCCGCTTTGACTTCATGAAGCGTGCTCATTGTTCGATGGTACTCCGGCCAATTCGTGGATGCAAACCTCGAAGGGATGGGGTCAATGACAGCTTTCGAGTGCGAGCATCCTCCAGTATCGTTGGCTTGCGACCATCGCGTCAACTGTCCATCCCTTGACACGCCCGCACATGAGCGTCTCGTTATCTTCGTCTTATGCGCACCCTAGCGGCAGCCCTCCTCTTCGCGCTCCTTTGCCTCGTTCCGGCCCACGCCCAGCTTGTCCCGCCGGACACCACTGAAGGGCGCACGAGCCTCGCCTACCCCGAAGACCCCTTTATCAACTACTCCGCCGGCGATGGCGGCGCGGGGTTCGTGAAGTTCGCGATCATCCTCTCGCACCCGGGCACGGTCTATTTCCAGGACAGCAACCTTTACCCCTTCCACTACGATTTCGCCACGCAACGGCTGCAGCCCTTTCTCGGGATGTCGCATCAGCAGTTCGATGCGGCCACTCTGCGGCGCGCGGGGCAGCAGGCGGTGCTGGGCGCGGTGATTTTCCCGCCCTTCGGCAGCGCGCGGGAATACGGCATCCAGCTTGCCGGGCTCGATCCGTACACGAAGGAGGAGGTGAAAGCGCGCTTCGATGCGGTGAAGGCGGCGGTCTCGGCCGACCCGGCGGCCGCGGCGATCTACATCCCCGCCTTCGAGCAAAAGGCGCAGGCGGAGGCGGACCGCGCCTGGCTGGCGGGGCAGGGGATCGAGGTCGATGGCCTCGAGCGCTGGATCACCTCCACCGCGATCTACGCGGACGGTTGGGCCTTTGGGCGGCTGGTCTTCGTGCCCGGCGGGCAGATCGACGCCGCCTACGCCGCCGGCACGCTCAAGCCCTCCGACGTGCTGCTCACCGATGGCGTGCCGGCCGAGGTGCCGTTCGTCGCCGGCATCCTGTCGCTTTCCGCGGCCACGCCTAATTCGCATGTGGCCATTCTCGCGCGCAATCAGCGCATCCCGTTTGCGTGGGTGGCGGGCGCCGCCGAGCAGGCGCGCATCCAGGCGCTGGCGGGGCGCGAGGTCTTGATGCGGGCCGCGCGCCAGGGCGGCGAAGCCCTGCGCGTATCCGCCGTCGACGCAAACCTCGAGCCGGGCATCCGCGCGCAGATCCTCAAGTTCAAGGCGCCCGCGGTGGTGCAGGTAAAGCCGCGCCAGCATCTCGGCCAGCTCACCGTCGACGCCGCCACGCTCTTCCCCGGCGACATCGATCACTTCGGCGGGAAAGCCGCGAACTTCGGCCTCATCCGGCGCACCGTGCCGGAAGCCTCCCCGCCGGCGATCGCCTTCTCCTTCGATCTGTGGGAGCAGTTCCTCGAGAACACGAATCCCGATTCCGGCCTCACCCTGCGCGAGGAAGTCCAGCAGCGGCTCGGCGGGTTCGCTTACCCGCCGAATCTCGCCCAGGCGCGGGCCGAGCTCGATGCGGTGCGCAAGATCATCCGCAACAAGATGGAGTTCACCGCCGCGCAGCGCGATGCCATCATCGCCGCGCTCACGAACGCCGGCTTCCGCACCACGCGGATGCTCCGTTTCCGCTCCTCGAGCAACGCCGAGGACACCGTGCAATTCAGCGGCGCCGGCCTCTACGAGAGCTTCAGCGGCTGCCTGGCCGATGAGATCGATGGCGACACCGCGGGCCCGTGCGCCTGCGCCGATCCCGCCCTCGAGCCAAAAGAGAAAACCGTCACCGAGGCGATCCGCAAAGTCTTCGCCAGCTTCTACAATGACAACGCCTGGCTCGAGCGGCTGCGGCACCGCATCCCCGAGGATCAGGTCGGCATGGCGCTGCTCGTCCACGAGAACGATCCCGATGCCGACGAGATGGCGAACGGCGTGGCGACCGTAAAAGTGCGGCCGGGCTTTGCCATCGGCGAACGCGAATTTGAGTTGGAGCTGGTGACGCAACTCGGCGCGGTCTCGGTCACGAACCCCGAGGGAGGCGCGAAGGCCGAGGTGGTGGTGGCCGGACAGTCGGGCGACCACGAGCCGTTCCTCTTCACCCAGCAGCACTCCGATCTCGTTCAGCTCGGCGCAAACGTGATGACTTGGGAGGCCGATTACCGCCTGCTCGTCTCACATCTCGTGAAGGTCGCGAAAGGGTACGCGCAGCTTTTTCCGGCGAAGAAAACGTTCACGCTCGATCTCGAGTTCAAGAAGCTGCAGCCCGGCTTCCTGCGGGTGCGCCAGGTCCGCGAGCTCCCCGAGCCGGTCACCCAGCTCGTCTCCCCGATCCTCCTCAACGAGCCGCTCGACCTGGTGATTCACCAAACCGAGGGCGCCGACGCCTTCGCTTATCACCGCCTCAAGTCCACCCTCGCCGTCGAGACCCGCAACGTGAAGCTCACGTCGCCCGCGCTGCTCGCGCCGCTCCACCTCCGCAGCACGTTCGATTTCATCATCGGCGGCACACCCGAGCGGCTCGCCAATGGGCCCGCCGGCTGGCCCGGCTACCGCTTCGCCGCGCCGAAGCCCGGCGTGCAGACGGAAACCTGGCGCGGCGGCACGAGCGCGCCGTGGGCCACCTTCGGGTTGCGCAGCACCCTCCCCACGCGCGTGGACGCCACCGTGAGCCCCGTCATCACCACGCGCGACCTCACGCACCGGCTTACCGCCTACCACCCGTACGGCGCGCGCTACCTCGATTTTTCCCAAACGCCGCGCCGGCGCACCAGCGATTCCGCCTTCCTCGTCCCGCGCGACTCCCTCCCGCCCGACGACACGCTCCAGACACGCCGCATCGCCACCGCCGGCGGAGTGAGCATCGCGCCGGAGTTCCATTGGCCGAAGTACAGCGGCTTCGTGATCATCAAAACGTTCCCGCTCGCCGCGTGGGAGCGCACCACCATCACGGGACTCACCACCACGCCGCTCGTCCTCACCGGCGAATTCGCGCAGACCTACGCGCCCGGGCACCACAATTTCTACGAGACCTTCATCTTCGAGCCTAGGCTCGATCCCGGGGTCACGGATGCTCAGCGTGCTGAGCTCAAGGCCGCCAACATCCGCCTCCTCCACGTCTACCACGATGTGGCGCTCGGCGGCGAAGACGCGATCCACGTGCTGGGCTTCGATCGGAAGTTTCGCCGGCTGCCGTGACCGATACTCAGAAGGCTCCAGGCAGGGCTTCAATCCCTATTTGGGAGCAGCGGCCTTCCATTCCAGATAACCGGCCACGTCGGTGATCTTCACGCTGCCCGAGAGGGAAGTATCCGCGGCAGCCTCCGCGGCGCTTGGAATTTTGCCCTCCTTGATGGCGCCTCCGACCACGACGACTTGATCCTTCTCCCCCGCCTTCTCCGCCCTGGCGAGACCCACGCAAATCTCCACCGTCTTCCCTCCTTCGGCGGAGGCGAGCACCACCGCGGGACCCGGTTCCAGCCAGCTCATCTTCCATCCCGGCATCGAATTATCCTCCTCCTTCGGCAAGGCTTTGTCCGCGGCGATTCCAGTTCGCGCCCAAGCCACCGCCAGGATCGCTGCCGTCATCAGGGAGAAGGCGGCCAGGTAAAGTTTCTTATTCATAGATGATGCGTCTCGAGTTCTCGGGCGAGCCAGCAAGGTCCCATGCGTGAAACCCGATGACGATCAATAAGTCAAAAATCATCGCGAATTGCGGTAACAAGCAGGCATGGATTTGCGCGACAAACTGTTTAGCGACTGCTGAAATTCGGAGTGCTGCCCCGACCAACTAGAAATAGACAAGGTTCCCAGTGCCGGCGATCATGGCGAAAGTTAGCGGAAGGATGCGAAAATTCGCACTACGGTTACGCCGAGCGCCAGCAAGAAGACGTCCGTATTGCTTGGCCAGGAGCCCAAATTATTTTCAACATTCCAGCCGTTTATCGTTGACAGACGAAATGCTGCCGAGGACGATTTACCTCGTCGGTTAAACTTAACCAAATTAATTATATGGGCGCTAAATCCAAAACTCCCCCAACTCCCCGTGGCGGCAGAGGCGATACTGATACCGGCGGTGGCCGCGGCAAGGGCAAGAGCGGTGGGAATTACTAAAGAGTGATCTGCCGTCGCGCCGCGGGACTCCGCAGGCGCGCGTGTCGGGCATGCGATCACCGGCGGCCTACCTAGGTGCTGGCCGCAGCGATCCGTCGCGGCGATCTTGCTCGATCAGTCATCTTGTAGTTTCGTGGCTGTTTCGAGCAGGTCTGCCAAGCTTATTTACTGGTCGCTGAAGTCCCGGTCCTACGATCGGGCACTCTCCGACACACTCATCGACGTTGGGCGCTCGGCTGCGGCCGAGCCGTGGGCGACTCGCCGCGTCGCGGCCCTGCTCTTGCAGCGCCAGTTCCTCCTTCTGGCGCCGGGGGCTCTCGCGGAGCACGACCGGCTTCTGGTCCGGCTGGGACTGAAAGACCGGACGGGGCTGCAATTGCCCCTCCGCGAGTTCGTGCTCAGCGAGGGCCACACTTCCCGCAAGTTGCCGGTTTTCATCCGCGAGCTGCGGCGAAAGCTGAGCCGCACGAACGGCTGCTTCGAACCCGGCAGCCTCAGCGGCGCGGTTTGCTCGGTCGAGCGATACGCGCAAAGCGATTGCAAGCTTCCGCTCGCCCGCTACCTCTTCACACCGGAAGAAGTCGTGGCGGCAATTTCGAGCGGCACTCGAATCTCGCGGGGCGAGGAACTGCCGGCGCGGCGCGATGCGGAGATGGTTGAGGAAGAGGACGCCTGCCGCCGGAGGGCCCTCCCGCCCTACGAACACCGGGTCTTGGCGCTCCTCTGCGATCCCGCGAGGATTTTTTGGGTGGCGGAACACCCGGTCTCCGAGCTCAATTCCCTCGTGGAGAATCCCAAGGGGACGGTCGTGCTCGCGGTCAAGCCGCCCGGCAGCAGTGTCGAGTTTGAAATCAAGCGGTGCGGGTCGCCAGGGCCGCAACTTCTCTCGGCCATCTACGAGCGGGACGGCGCCAGGGTGGCGGACTCTCATCGGCTGCATGCGGCCAGCATGGCCTGGCACCTCATCTTTGAGACTCGGGCGGCCGCTCGCTTTAGCCGCATCTATCGGCTCATCCATGGCGCGTCCCCCTCGGTGGCGATCACCCACCGAATGAAATCGGTCTGCTCCATCCCCACGAGTCAGGGAGACCGCTCCACCGTCGATTTTTTCAATACTCCCCAGGCCTTTGGCCCAGGCTTTGCAGCGATGCGCACGCAACTGAAAAAATGCGTGCGCTCCTCCCTCGACGCCGGGGAACTCGGTTCCGACGATCTCCCCGGCGAATTGGGATCTACGCTCAACTTCCTCATGCAGGCGTGGCCGGCGCAGGCCATTCAGTCCAATACGTCGTCGTTTCGCCTCGATCGTCTCGCCGAATACCTCTCGCCGGGTGGCCCGCGGCTCTACTTCCAAGGCGCTTCCAAGATCGGCCGAGGCGACCTAAAATGGCTGGCGGATCAGTTGCTGGACGAGATTCTTCCGCGGCGCACCCAAGTTGCCGGCGCCTTCGGCGGCTTCACTCGATACCTCGACGAAATTTTCGCGCGGCCGGCGAATCGCCGGCAGGCGAACCGCCTCTTCCTGCAACTCCTGCAGCAACTCGGTACGTTCTCAGGGACCTTGGCGGGGATCCTGGGGTACTCCAATGGCGAATCCATGGTCCCGCGCAATGTAGGTTTGCGTGCCGTCTGGTCCGGTGGGAACTGGCAGGTAAGCCTGTATTTCATGGACCAGGACGATCTGCACCTGGCGACGCCTCGTGAGCTCAACCTGCCCGTGGAAAGGGTGCTCCGGGGAATGCTCCTGGACCAGCAATTTTGCAGCGCGCGGCGGGAGCCCTCGAGGAGTTGTCTGAGTGCCCTCGCAAAAATCTATCGCGTCGACGAGCAGGTCTTCGCGGAGGGTCAACTGGCCCTGCGGAAGGCGCGCGATGCGGCGGTCAGGAAGACGCGTCAAGAGCTGAAACGGAGCATCCCCCTTCGCAACAACTTTTCGCCAACCTTTCTCACCCGGCTCGACGAATTTGCGCGGATCTGCCAGGCTTTCTCCAGGAAGCGGCAGGAATTGCTCGCCCAGCCCTCGCAGCTCGAGGGCTTTCTTCGCCGGCATTTTCCCGCCCTGCCGGAAGACGATACTTTCCTCGGTCAGTGCGCCAAAGCGATCCAGGCTTCCGAGCAGCACTTTTTCCTGAATCCCGACGCCTGATCGCGCGGCCTCAGGCCTCAGGCGGGGAAACGAAATCCGCCTCGTGCCGGATGATGTAATCGAAGAGCCGCTCCCGGAACTCGCCCGGATGGCGCTGGAACAAGTCGAAAAACTGCTCATCCAGCGGCATGTAAATCTCCGAGCAATCCTCTTCGCCATGCTGACCGCGAATTCGCGCCAACTGTTGATCCCACGCGGAGACCGTCTCCGGCAGAGCGTCCTGGCAGTGGCAGCGCAGGGCCGCTTCCGCCAGGGTGGCGTACGCCGGCATTCCCACGCGGCGGAGCGCGTCCGGGCAGCGGTGGGCGAGTTGCCCATGATCCTGATCGAACCACGCGGCCATCCCGCCATCGCACACGGCGCTGAAGAAGGTTTCCACACAGAGCACCGTACAGTGGGGTTCCGCCAAGCCGTCCGGCTCGTCGGAATAAAAGAGGCAATCCGCCTCATTGCACACGAGATGCACCAGCACCCCCTTGTCGGGAGAATTCTTTGCGCGCTCGAATTGTTCCTTCTTCATGGCGCACCCTCTCACGAAGTGGAGCCCGAGGAAAGGCGAAGCAGGCGCACCTCGACCTCGCCGATATGCAGGACCACACGGATTGCCGGGCTCACTTCGCCACTTCCGCCCGCGCGCGCTTCTGCCAGTCCGGGTGCTGCTTCTTGTATTCCTGAAACTCCGTGTGTTCCGCGGTGGAAATCTTGCCGTCTTTGTTTTTGTCGATGAAGGGGAATAGCCACTCCCAGCCGGGCTTCGCTTCGTTCCATTCCTCGCGCGATTCCCATTCGCCGGTCTCGATGCCGCTGCTCGTGGCGCGGCGATCCACCGGACCGGTCCATTCCAGGATCTGTCCGCGCTCCAATAGCCGGCGGCGCAGTTTCGCTCCGTCCACGTTCTGCACCGGCGCGCCGGCCTTGATCGCCTGCGCCGCCGCCACGCCCGCCGACTCCCCGAGCACGCAGAAGACCGGCTCCATGCGCGCGGACGCATAGGCGATGTAGCTGGCCGAGAAGCAGACCGGGACGAGGAGGTTGCTGCATTCGCCGGCCAGCGGGGTGATCGCCCGGTAGGGAATCGGATACGGGTGACCCGTTCCTCGCGAGCCCCCCACGAACATATTCCCCTCCGTCGCCACGCCCATCTGGCCGGTCGTCTCCGACGCCACCGCGTAACGCCGCACCGGATAGATATCCACGCCGTAAAGCGCCAGCCCGATGCCGTCCTCGACGTTCGTCTGATTCCACACGTCTGCGAGCGTCAGGACGTAAGGTCCTTTCATCCGCCGGGTGAGCCGCACGTAGAGCTGATTGGGCCAGCCTTCGGTGTCCGGATGCATCGTCTGGTCGAGCCCAAGCGCGGCCGTTTCCGCGCGGAAAGCCTCGGGCACGCGCGGATCGGTGCTCAGGAAATGATGCAGCCCGCTGAGGTAATCCTTGTGCTGGCGCCAGACGCGCGACCGCGCCTCCCACGCGCCATCCTGATAATACCGGCTCACGCCCAGCGGCGCGATGGTGACCAGCGATTCCCGCTTGTAGTTATAGTCACCGCTATTCTTCCAGCCGGGGAAAATCTCCCGCAGGCGCTTCATCAGCGTTTCAGCGTCGTCCTTGATCGTGCTGGTCAGGTGCTCCACAAACCTCCCCACCAGCTCGAAATCCTTCGCCTCGTAATTCGCGGGCTTCTCGATGGCGATCCGCTTGGCTGGATCGTTGGTGACGTAAAAGCGATAGTTATACGCTTGGGTGTAATCATCCGCGGCGCCCTTCGGCAGTCCGTGATCCGCATCCACGAAAGTCAGCAGCCCGCTCTTCGGATCGCCCCGCGCCACGTAGGGATCGATCGGCGTCCAGTTCGTTGTCGGACCGACCCCCGCGAGCTTGCTCGTGGTAAGCCTCGGCCGACTCCCGCCCCACCGCGTACTTCACTCCCGCCGCCGCCATCACGTCACCCTCATAGCTGGCATCGATGAAGACCTTCGCCTCGATCGTCGAGGCCTCCATCCTCGTCGCCGTCGCAGCCGGAATGCCGTGTTTGTCCGGCGGGGCCAATTCCAGCACGAGCCTCGCGATCGCCGTTCCGGACTTTTCCACCCGCTGCACCCGCTGCTCGTAGATCACCGGAATCTGCTCCTGCTCCAGCCAGCTCCGCAAACCCTTGCCGAATCACGTCGGGCCTTTTCCCCATGCTGAAAACGCGGCTCGCCGTGAGCCCGCCCACCGCCTTCGGTTCCGCGCAATCCTGCATCGGCTTGATCCCCGCGCCGAGAATGCCGCCGACCCAGCGGCTGGGTTCGACCACGAGCACGCTGCATCCCTCCTGCTTCGCCGCCACCGCCGCCAGAATTCCAGCGGGCGTCCCCCCATACACGCAAACGTCCACCTTCTTCGCCGGCTCTCCCGCGCGGGTCACCGCCACCCCCAGCAGAGTTAAGATCAGAAGGGCACGCGAGAAGGCGCGGGGGCGTTTCATGCGGAATATCTAGGGCGGCGAAACCCAATCCGCCAAGCGCCTCGTTCCCAACTCGCAGTTCCACGGGGTAACAACTCCGCTCTGCGGCGAGGAAAGGAAGCCGCTTGGTCCCTACTTCTCCGGCGGTTCCTCGTGCACCAGACACGATTCTTCCTGCCCGGCGGGCTCCTTCGTTCCCGACAGATAGCGCGCTCGCGCTGCGGAAAGAAACGCCATCCGCTCCTCCCGGCTCATCGCGAAAAGCTGGCGGCTGGTCGCTTCGCGCCACTTGCGTGATTCGGCCACGGCATCGAAGCCGGGGATTGCTTCAGGATTCGTCGGTGTCGCCATAGATGAGTTCCTTGGGGTTCACGATACTCAGCGGTGCATAGCCTTGCAACAGGTTCACTGCATTGAAGCCCGCCTCCCGACGCACGTTCACGAGGTGCCGAAAGTTCCAACTCACGAGATAGGGAATCCGATGCGTCGAACAGATCGCCACGTGTAGCGCATCGTCGGCATACTTCGGACTCACGACGGCGGCGCGCAGATATTCCTTCGCGAGGTCTTCCGCCTCTTCTGTTGACATCAGCAGGTCGCTGGGGCTCCGAAAAGTGTCGAGGAACAACTGGCGGACATTCTCGGGCGCGTTCTCCACCTCCCGCTCCGCCACGATCGAAGTCAGCAGCCGCCACCTCCCCGCCCGAGCCTGCGCCCAAAGCTCATGCGTATCGGCCATCCATTAAGCATCGAAGTAGCCGCCGATCACGGAAGTATCGAGATAAAGGTCGGAGACTTTCATGAGACTTCTCGGCGCTCCCTCAATACTCATCGTGCCGGCGCCACCACTCGTAGGGCTTCGTTTGCGGCCATCCAGCCGGAGAATCTTCCCACGTCTCCTGACGCCCGAGCGGCGTCCAGTCGAGCAGCGTGAAATTCGTATCCACCACCTCCACCCCGCGATCCGTGGTGAAGTAGGTGTGATAGACCGCGTCGCCGTCGCGCAGGAAGACACTCAGGCCGAAGGTCTCGCCTTCCTCCGTGCTCAGGCCGAAGTCCGCGTTGAAGCTCGTGCCGGCGGAGGAAACCCACGGCACCTTCCAGCCCATGCGCTGCTTGTAAGCTTCGAGAGCGGCCAGCGGCCCGAGCGAAACCAGCACGAGCGACGTGTCGCGGGCATGGAGGTGTTGCAGCGGCCCGATATGATCCACCACCATCGAGCACCCCGGGCACCCCGCCGTCGGCCACCCGCCCACGTCCGGCGCAAACATGAAGTGATAGATGATCAGTTGCCGCCGCCCCTCGAACAAATCGACCAGCCGCACCTTCCCGTTCGCCCCCTCGAAAACGTACGCCTTTTCGATCCTCACCATCGGCAGCCGGCGCCGTTCCGCCGAAAGCGCATCGCGCGCCTTCGTCGCCGCCTTCTCCTTCACCAATAAATGGTCCCGAGCCCGCTGCCATTCCTCTCGCGAAACAATCTTCGGCAGGCTGGTCAGTGGCGTTTCGTCTTGGTTTTCGGCGGATTTCATACGGTTCGTTTCAATCCATCACCCGTGCTTCGTCTCCAGGTTTTCGAACATCGAGGCGGAGCACGGAAATGCCGAAGCTTCCCCGAAAAACTCCCGGGAACCAATGAATCATCACGGAAAGCGCACCCGAGAGGATTCGAACCTCTAACCTTCTGATCCGTAGTCAGATGCTCTATCCAATTGAGCTACGGGTGCTGGATCCCGAATAAATCGGGGCCGGGATAAAACCACGGCTTCGGGGCCGGCGCAACTTTTTCGTGCGGAGAAAATGCGTTTCCCCCTTCAAGCCGCGCCACTCGTGCATTGACTCCCCGCCGCCTCCCGGCCATCCCTGCCGCCCTATGTTTTCCCATGTCGTGATTTTTTGGACCTTCCCGGATAAGCCGACGGCCACGGACGAGCTGCTCGTCGGGGCAAAACATTACCTGAGCCAAATCCCGGGCACGACGAGCTTCCACGTGGGCCGCATGGCGCCCAGCCACCGCGACGTGGTGGACCAGAGCTACCAAGTGGCGCTGAACCTCCAGTTCGAGACGAAGGAGGACCAGGACGAGTACCAGGTGCACCCGCTCCATCTCGAGTTCATCGAGAAGGTCTTCAAGCCGAACTGCCACCGCGTGGTGGTGTACGATTTCGAGTAAGCGAGCTCACAGTTGCCCCAGCGCCCGCTCCGTCACCTTGGCCGTCCGGTCCAGGTCGTCCGTCGTATGCGCGAGCGAGAGGAAGCCCGCCTCGAATTGCGACGGCGCAAAGTACACGCCTGCTTCCCGGCAGAGGTGGAAGAACTTCGCGAAGCGTTCGCGGTCGCTGGTTTGGGCGGAGGCGAGATCGCGCACCGGCTGATCGGTGAAGTAGAGGCAAAACATGGAGCCGATCCGCTGGAATTGGTATGGCAGGTGGTGGCGCTTCAGCGCGGCCCGCACGCGGTCTTCGTAGGCGGCGCCGAGCGATTCCAACTTGGCCCAGCCATCCACGCGCTCCAGCTCGCGCAGTTGCGCCAGGCCCGCGGCCATCGCCAGCGGATTTCCAGAGAGCGTGCCGGCCTGGTACACCGGCCCCAGCGGTGAGAGCTGGTCCATGATATCCGCGCGCCCGCCAAAGGCGCCCACCGGCAACCCGCCGCCGATCACTTTGCCCAGCGCGGTGAGATCGGGCGTCACTCCGCAGAGCTCCTGATAGCCTCCGCGCGCGAGGCGGAAGCCGGTCATCACCTCGTCGAAAATGAGCACCACGCCGTATTCCGAGCACTGTTGCCGCAGCACCTCGAGGAAGCCTTCCCCCGGCAGGTAAAGCCCCGCGTTCGCCGGCACCGGCTCCACGATCACCGCCGCCAGCTTGCTCCCCTGCGCCATGAAAAGCGAAAGCAGCGCTGTCGTGTCATTGAAGGGCAGCGTCACCGTGAGCTCCGCGAATGCCGCCGGCACACCCGCGCTGTCCGGCTGGCCGTGCGTGAGCGCGCCGCTGCCCGCTTTCACCAGCAGCGAATCGACGTGCCCATGGTAGCACCCCTCGAACTTCACGATCTTGTCGCGTCCCGTGAACCCGCGCGCCAGCCGGATGGCCGACATCGTCGCCTCGGTGCCGCTATTGACCATCCGCACCTTTTCGATCGAGGGCAGCCAGGCGCAAATCGTCTGCGCCATCTCCACCTCGAACGGATTCGGAATCCCGAAACTCACCCCGTGCCGCGCCGCCGCGGCGATCGCCTCGATCACCACCCGCGGCGCGTGCCCCAGGATCGCCGGGCCCCAGGTCCCCACGTAATCGATATACTCCTTCCCATCCACATCCCAAATGCGCGCGCCCGTCGCGCGCTCCACGAAAAACGGCTCGCCTCCCACCCCGCGAAACGCCCGCACCGGCGAATTCACGCCACCCGGAATGTAGCGGCAGGCATCGGCAAAAAGCGCGGCGGAACGGGACGAAGGCATGCGTGAGTCTTCAAGCGCCCCGCGCAAAGTTCAAAGCGAATCGGCCATCCTGCGGGGCCTTCGACCGCACGCCGAAAAGTTGACGCGCGCCCAGCCCGCTGCTAAGACCTCCCGCCATGGAAACCCCCTGGAAGTGGCTCCCCGCCTTCGCCGTTCTTCTCGCCCCGGCCATCGCCCTGGCCGGCGATTTGCAAATCACCTACCAAAAGCGCACCGAGCAAGCGGTCCGCGGCAAGGCCGTGGAAGGCGAGGTGGCCAAAAGCGCCGAGAACGCCAGCTACACGATCAACATCACGAACAACTCCTCCAAGGACACCGAGGCGCTCGATGTGAAATACATCATCTTCGTGGAGCGCGAGCGGGTGGGGCAAAAGAAAGGCACCGAGCAGATCGAGCCGATCAAGGGGAGCGCCAAGGCCGAGCCCATCAAAGCCCGGCAAAAGACCTCCGTGAACACCGAGCCGGTCACGCTTCATGAGGCCGGCCTCCAGGGAAATTACATCTACAGCGGCGGCGGCAAGCTCAAGGCCAAGGATTCGGTGAAGGGGCTTTGGATCAAGGTCTACCAAGGCGACAAAGTGGTGGCGGAGTACGCCAATCCCTCGACGCTGGCCACGAAACAAAAGTGGGAAGAGTAGGCGGGGCGAGTCGCCGGCTTAGCCGGCCACCTTGATGATGAGCTGGCTCAAGACCACCCGCGGGTCCAGCGAGGTCGTCACGAGCTGCACGTTCGCCTCCAAACACGCCGCCAGCGCTTTGCGCAATTCTTCCGCGGTGAAGCGATGCGCGTGCTGGGCGGCGAGCCCGAGCGAATAGGTATTGATGGCGCCGTCTTTTTTGCGCGGGAGATGGGCGGTTGCTTCCGGCGAGAGGCGCTCGAGCGTTTTGCCGAAGAAGAACGGCTGCGCCGGCTTCGAGAGGCGGTGGCGCTGCATGAGGTCTTTCACCAGGAGCAGGCTGCGGACGGTCGGAATCAGCACCGCGAGCAGGATGCCGATGGCGGTTTCGCCCTGGAAAAGGAGCTGCTCGAGCAGATTTAGGGAACGGTGGACGTTGCGCTCGGAGAGCGCATTGCCCAGCTCCCAAATGATGCCGAGCCGCGAGAGCGGCACGAGCAGGCGCACTTCCTTCTCGCTGATCTCGCGGCTCTTCTCGCCGAGGTAGAGATCGAGCTTTTCCAACTCGTTCGTAATCACGCGCCGGTCGCCGCCGGTGTAGAGCGTGAAGAGCTCGATGGCCGATGGCGTAAACCTGAGCCCGCGCTCGCCCGCGGCTTGGCGGATGAGGATCGCGGCATCTTCCTCCCAGCCGGTTTTGCCAGGGTCGAGCTTGTCGTGCACCTCCACCTTCGCGATCTTGCCGAGATTCTTGTAAAAGGTGCGGCGCTTGTCCGGATCGGTGGCGCTGATCAGAAACCGGGTGCTCTGCGGAAGGCCGCTCGCGATCGTTTCCGAGAGCTTCTCCAGCGCCTCCAGCGTGCCCGCGGCTTTGCCGGCCGGCGTGTCGGCGAGGAAATTGACGTTCTTCAGCCAGACGAGTTTCTCGCCGCCGAAGAACGGAAAGGTGAGCAGCGCCTCGATCGTCTGGTGGATGCGCTGCACCGCTTCATCCGCGTAGCCCACGCACCCATCGATGCACTCCTGCGCAAAATCGCCCCCGTCCGCCGGCGTGAGCTGCACGGCCAGGTCGCGCGCGGCCCGTTTCACCTCGGATTCGTCCGAGCCGAGCACGGCGTGGATTTGCGTCTTGGCGGCGGTCTTGGAGGCGGCGGGCATTAGCGGGCAAATTTCTCGTAGCGCTTTTGGAAGGTCTCCCAATCCTTCACCTTGTCGCCGTAGATATCGATCACCGCTTTGTCGGGCGGCGTTCCTTCGATCACCATCTCGACGTACTTGGCGATGCGGTCCTTTGGGAATTCGCTCATGAGAAAGCGGACGAAACGCTCGCTGCTTTGATACAGCCGCGAGATCTCCACTTCGTCGGCCGGGTAGCGCTTGTAGTTGAAGAGCGTATCGAGCGGCAGGTCGCCGTAGCGGAGCTTTTGCTCGTAGCGGCGCGTGGTCTGGCCTTTGCGGGCCGCCTGGCTGGCGCCGCCCATGTACTCGGCGAAGCCTTCGTTCAGCCACACCGGCCAGCGCTTTTGCGGGTAGAGGCGGGCCACCACCGCGTGCGTGGTCTCGTGCGCCAGCGTGGCGGAATCGAAGCTGCCGCCGGTGCCCGTGGCGCCGCCGCGGATGTTGAGGAAGAGCTCGTCGCCCCAGGCGTAGCTGGCCGCCCACTTGATGGGCGCCTCGGAGGCGTAGAGGAATTTCTGCCACTCTGCCTCGTCCTCGAAGACGTAGACGTGCGATTTTTTCAGGTAGCGATCGCGCGTGGCGCCGAGCGCGCCGGCCACGTACCAAAGATCGTACTCCACTTCGCGCACCACTTTTTGCGCCTCGGTCACGCGGCGATAATGGATCACGAAATTCTCGGTCTCCGCGTGCCGCCACTTCTTCGGATCGATCGCCAGGGCCTTCTTGCCATCGTCGCTCAGCTCCTGGCTGGAGAGCTGCTCGAACTTTTTCTCGACCAGCGGAATATCGCGCGGCGGCGCGGCATTCGCCGGCGCGGGCGTGGCGCCGAGCGACGTGCGGCTGGAGGGAAGCAGCAGCGGACGCGGGGTCGCCGAGGGCTTGGTAAGCTGCGCCTGCGCGCCCACGGCGAGCGCGAGCAGGGCGATGCTAGGGAGTCTCCACATAATCTTTCGCGGCGTAAGGTTTGAACTCTTTTTCCAGCGCCTCCGCATTGAAAAATCGCCGCCCGAAAGATTTGTCGAGCGCCGATTCAAACCGCGCGCCCTTCGCCATGGCCTCGAGAAATTCCGCAAAGCGATGCTTGTCCGTGGCGCACAAAAACCGCACCAGCCGCTCCGCTTCCGCATAGAAGGCGGCGATCTGCGCTGGCTCGGTGGGATAAGCGAGCGCGGAGGTGAGGGTGGCCAGCGGCAGGTACGCTTCCGGCGACGTTGCGATCGAGCGCGGATGCGCCCTGTAGCCGCGCGCGCGCCAGTAGCTGGCATACCAGCGCGTGGCGGTGTATTCCGCGAGGCCCTCGTTTAGCCAGAGCGGCACGCCCGCGCCAAAAAACCGGTAGACGATCAGGTGCGTGAGCTCATGCGCCAGCGCGTTCCCCTTGAAACGCCGCTTCGGGTTGCGCGGCAGAAACAGCTCGCCCTGCGAATGGATGCCGCCGGTCCACGGCTCCAGCCCGCCCACGCCCTGGAAGCTGTGCCAATCCTCATCGCCCTCGAAGATGAAGATGTGCCCCTTGCGCTCCCACTTCGTCGTGTCCTTCTCCAGCTCCGTGGAAATGGTGCGGTAGTAAAATTCCGCCTCGCTCGCCACCGGCGCCGCCATGGCGGTGGTCTGGAAATGGTACACGAAATTCTTCGACTCCCCATGCCTCCACTGCTCCGGCCGAATCGAGAGCGCCTTCGTCCCCAGCCGCGAAACCGCGCGATCGGTGATGGCGTCGAGCCGTTTCTCGACAAGCGTGGAGGCGCTGTCCTCCTCGCCGCGCGCCACGAAGGCAATCACGAGCAGGGAAATGAAGAGCGCCGGTTTATGCATTTCGCTTACTCCGACAACTCTTCGATCAGCTCCGGGTACAGCTCCAGGATCTCCGCCTTCGTCGGCCTCCGCAGGCTCACGATCTCCAGCGTGCGCGTTTCGCCCGCGAGCAGCGCTTTCAATTTCCTCGGCGCGGTCTGTGCCATCAGCGCCTGCCCTAGCGGCGAGGTGTACGGCACCCCGACCAGCGCGCCGCTCGGCGGCAGGTGCGTGTCCTTCGCGCCGGCGATCAGATAATCTTCGGTAAATCCCTGCTGCGTCACACGGGCCACGACACCGACTTCGATTCGCGCGGGCACGCCGGGCGCGGCGATCCAATCGGCAGGGTCGACGATCGTGTACCCTTGGTCATCAAGCTGCTTCAGCTCGCGGCCCACGCGCTGCTGCAGCTTGCCCGCGAGGCGGAACTTTTCCTTGCTCGCCCTGTACTCCGCGTTCTCGCTCAGGTCGCCCCATTCCTTTGCCACCTTCGCCTCCCGGCGCGCGGCAAACTTCGCGTTTGCATGCTTGTCCAAGGTCTCCGCGAGGTGCTGGAGACTGGGGCGGGAAACGATGAGCGGCGGAGGCTTGGGCAAGGTGCACCGAGCCTAGCGCGGCGTGGCTACAGCGCCATCCTTAACGCTGCCACCGAGCGTCTCCGCGAGCGTCGTAAAGTACCCGAGCGAAGCGAGCCATTCCCAATGGGAGCGAACTCCCGTTGCTCCAAACCCCGCTTTTTCCCTCCCCCTTTCGCGCTTTCCCGCATTTTTCCAGCGTTTTTCGGCCTTTTATATTGAAGGCGCTCGCGGCGGGGCAGTAAACGCAATGGCTCCTATGGCAACCCAACGCATGACCAAAACCCAACTCCAGGCCACCTTGGCCGAGGACCTCGAAATCGACAAACGCAGCGCCGGCGCCTTTCTGCAGGCGCTCGTCGACATCGCCTACCGCGAAACCAAGAAGAAGGGCGAGTTCGTCATCCCCGGCATCGGCAAGCTGGTGAAACAGAAACGCAAAGCCCGCATGGGTGTGAACCCGAAGACCGGCGCCAAGATCAAGATCGCCGCCAAGACCGTCGTCAAACTGCGCGTCGCCAAAGCGGCCAAAGACGCGGTCCTCGGCGCCAAGTAACCCCCAGCTCAACACCCCTCCAACCCCACATCTTTCGAGAGCGCAGGCCGGGCGATAGTGCCCGCCTGCGCTCTCATTTTTTCTAAGGAGGCGGCGCGGGAGGGGTTGACAAGCGCCCGCCCTGTTTTCGCTCGTCAAATAAAATTTTTTGAACGCGAAGCGAAAGTGGGCTGTCAAATCACGCTGATCCCTTATGCCCTTTACTTCTCACCCCGAGAGATAAAAAGATTTTACAAGCCGACCGCGTTCTGCCATCCTTTGTCATCACTTCGTACCTACCCAGCCTCCAACGATTTGACTTTTTTACAACCTATATCCTGACCAGCGCCGTAAACTTTTAAGAAACAGTGCCCCCCAGCCGATCCTCTGAAGGGAGGTAACCCAACACTATGAACTACAAATCAGGCGAAGATTCCGATTCCGGGATCAAGATCTATCTCCGGGAGATCGGCCAAATTCCGCTCCTCACCCCGGCCGAGGAGATCGAGCTCGCGGCCCGCATCAAGGTGGGCGACAAAGAGGCGCGTTCCAAGATGATCCGCTCGAACCTGCGCCTCGTGGTGAAGATCGCCCACGATTACGCCAACTCGGCCTCCCGCTGCTCGACCTCATTTCCGAGGGCAACATCGGCCTCATGAAAGCCGTCGAACGCTTCGACCCCGCCAAGGGCGGCAAGCTCTCCACCTACGCCGCGTGGTGGATCAAGCAGTCGATCAAGCGCGCCCTGGCCAACCAGTGCAAGACGATCCGCCTGCCCGTGCACTTGGTGGACAAAATCTCAAAGATGCGCCGCGTGGCGCTGCAGATGAGCGAAGAGCTCGGCCGCGAGCCGACCGACGAAGAGCTCGCCGAAGAGGTCGGCCTCTCCGCCGCCAAGGTCTCGCAGCTCAAGACCGTCTCCATCCGCCCGGCCTCGCTCGACGCCCCGATCTGCGACGACGACACGACCGAATTCGGCGAAATCGTTGGCGACCTCGAAGCGCTCACGCCCTTCGAGCGCCTGCGCGATCAAAACCTGCGCGACGAGGTCGAGCGATCTCCTCAGCGTCCTCGACGACCGCGAAAAGAAGATCATCTTCTCCCGTTTCGGCCTCGATGGCGGCAAGGCGAAAACCCTCGAGGAAGTCGGCCGCAAGTTCGGCGTCACCCGCGAGCGCATTCGCCAGCTCCAAAACATCGCGCTGATGAAGCTCCGCCGCGCCCTGCAGAAAAAGGAGAAGCCGATCGAGCACCTCCTCCCCGCCGGCCTCCTCGGCGACGCCGGCGAATAACGCAGCACCCGCAGTTTTCGAGGACGCGCTCCCACCGGAGCGCGTCCTTTTGCGTTTGGAGATGTCATCCCGACCCGGTGGGCGTTGGATGTCGCTGGCGGCTGACTCGCTCGCGCATTTCTTCAAAGGACCTGCCGCCCGTGCGCATCAATGGTATAGCTGCCTTTCCCCGATGCGTCTCGCCTTCCTCATCTCCGCTCTCTGCGCCCTGCCGCTCCTCGCCGATGACGCCCCTCCCGGCGCGAAGGCCCTGCCGGGCCACTCCGCGGGGGGGGAGGCCTTCAATGAGGGTCCGCGGCAGAAGGCGGTGCTCATGGAAGGCACCGGCAACGTGCATCTCGCGATCACGGCGAAGGGCGAGCTGGCGCAGCGGTTTTTCGACCAGGGAGTCGGGCAGTTGCACGGCTTTTGGTACTTTGAAGCCGAGCGCTCCTTTCGGCAGGTGGCGGCGATCGATCCGCAATGCGCGATGGCCTACTGGGGCATGGCCATGGCGAACGATAACAACTCCAAGCGGGCGGGCGAGTTCATCATGAAGGCGGTCGCGCTGAAGGATAAGGCCAGCCGCCGCGAGCAGCTTTGGATCGGCGCTCTCGCCGATTTTCATGCCGATCCCAAAAAGCCGGAAGCGCTGCGGCGCCGCGCGCTGGTGCGGTCGCTGGAAAAGCTGAGCTTCGAGTTCCCGGAGGAGATCGAGGCCAAGGCGTTTCTGCTGCAACAGGCTTGGGAAAATGCCCAGGGCGGCATTCCGATCAGCAGCCACCAGGCGCTCGATACGCTCGGTCGCGAAGTGCTCGCGGCCAATCCGCTGCATCCGGCGCACCACTACCGCATCCACCTTTGGAATCACGAAGACGACCGCCGGGCGCTCGATTCCGCCGCGCGCTGCGGACAGTCCGCGCCCGGCATCGCGCACATGTGGCACATGCCCGGCCACACCTTCACGAAGCTGAACCGCTACGCCGACGCCGCCTGGCAGCAGGAGGCCGCGGCGCGGGTGGATCACGCGCAGATGTCCGCCGCGCGCATCCTGCCGGAGCAGATCCACAATTACGCGCACAACAACGATTGGCTGATCGAGAACCTGCAATACATCGGCCGCGCGCACGATGCGATCGAGCTGGCGAAGAATATGATCGAGCTGCCGCGCCTCGCGCCGAAAGCGGAGCCGGTGGGCAAGCGCGGCGCCTACAGCATGGTGCGCAACGGCTTCACCATGGGCCGCAACCGCCTGCTCGAAACGGCCGTGCGCTACGAGCTTTGGAACGAGCTCGTCGCGCTGGAGAATACCTTCTATCTCGCGCCTGCCGAGGAGCCGGTGAATGAAGTGAAGCGGCTCTGCGCGCTCGGCGTGGCGCATTACGCGAAAGCCGATCTGGCCCGCGGCGACGAAAAACACGCCGCGCTCGATGCCGAGCTGCGCAAAGTCCGCGAGGAGCGCCTCACCGCGGGCGAGCAGGCCGAGGAGAAGGCGAAATCCGAGAAGAAACTGCCGGCCGAGATCGCCAAGGCGATGGCCGACGCGATGCAGCCATTCAGCGAGCGCAGCGAGGCCACCAAGGCCGCCATCGCCGAGCTGCGCCTTTACCGCGCGCTCGCCCACGGGAAGCCCGATGAGGCCCGCGCCCAGCTCAAGCTCGCGAAAAAGACCGCGCCCGAGCGACTCGCGCGCATCCACCTGCAGCTCGGCGACCGCCCCGCCGCCGAGAAAGCCGCACGCGAGGCGGTGGAAAAAAACGCCGGCCAGGTGCATCCGCTCGCGACCCTCGCGCACACGCTTTGGCAGATCGATAAGAAGCCCGATGCGCTCGAAACCTTCCGCAAACTGCGCGATCTCTCCGCGCAGATCGATCTCGATTTGCCCGCCTTCGCGCGCCTCGCCCCGCTCGCCCGCGAGCTCAAGCTCCCCGCCGATTGGCGCCCCGCGCTCACCTGGCCCAAGGATTCCGGCGAGCGCCCGCCACTCACCGCGCTCGGACCGTTTCGCTGGCAGCCCTATTCCGCGCCCGGCTTCAGCCTGTCCGATTCCACCGCGCGCCAGACTTCCCTCGCCGAATTCCACGGCCGTCCGGTGCTCGTGATTTTCTACCTCGGCAGCGGCTGCGCGCGCTGCCTGGAACAATTGAACGTCTTCTCGCCGATGACGAAAGCCTTCGCCGACGCGGGCATCTCGCTCGTCGCCATCAGCACCGATTCGGCCGAGTCGCTGCATGAGACCTTTGCCAAAGCGACGACGGGCCAGGGCTTCCCCTTTCCCATTCTCGCCGATCCGGCGCTCGAGACGTTCAAGGCCTACCGCGCCTTCGACGATTTCGAAAACATTCCGCTCCATGGGCTCTTTCTCATCGATGGCGACGGCGAAGTCCGCTGGCAGGATATTTCCTTCGAGGCCTTCCGCGATGCCAAATGGCTCCTCGCCGAATCCAAGCGGCTGCTCTCCCTGCCTTCGGCGAATCCCACGGCGACGGCGGCGGTGAAGCAGCGGCCAGACTAAGAGAGGATTTCCTTCAACACGAGGCCGTGGACGTCGGTGAGGCGAACGTCGCGGCCGCTGTAGCGGTAGGTGAGCTTTTCGTGGTCGAGGCCGAGGAGGTGGAGCACAGTGGCCCAGAGATCGTAAACGCCGACCGGGTTTTCGACCGCGTGGTAGCCGAACTCGTCGGTGGCGCCGTAGACGGAGCCGCCCTTGATGCCGCCGCCGGCGAGCCAGACGGAGAAGCCGTAGGGATTGTGGTCGCGGCCGTTGCTGCCTTGCGAGAAGGGGGTGCGGCCGAATTCGCCGGCCCAGATGACGAGCGTGGTATCGAGCAGGCCGCGGGCCTTGAGATCAGTGAGGAGCGCGGCGATGGGCTGGTCGATCTGATGCGCGCACTTGCCGTGGCCGGCTTCGAGCTCGCCGTGGTGGTCCCAGGGATTGGCGCCATTACCGCCGCCGAGATTGTAGGCGAGGCAGCTCAGCTCGACGAAGCGGACGCCTTGCTCCACGAGGCGGCGGGCGACCAGGCACTGCGCGCGTAGGCGGCTTTTTTCGGCTCGACGTCGTCGACGCCGTAGAGGTCGCGGGTGGCGGCGCTTTCACCCGAGATGTCGCAAAGCTCCGGCACGGCGGATTGCATGCGCCAGGCGATCTCGTAGTTGCGGATGGCGGCCTCGACGTGGGCATCGGCGCCGCTGGCCTGCACGAAGCCGCGGTCGAGCGTGTTGATGAAATCGAGCTTCCGGCGCTGCGCGGGGCCGCCTTCGCGCGAGGCTGATATTGTGCAGCGCGGGATTGGCGCCGGCGGTGATGATGGAAGCCTGATGGCTGGCGGGCAGGAAGCCGTTGCCGAAAAGGCCGACGCCGCCGTGCGGGATGCCGGCATCGCCGCCGCGCAGGACGACGTAGCCGGGCAGGTCCTCGGACTCGGTGCCGAGGCCGTAGCTGGTCCAGGCGCCGGCGCTCGGGATAGCCGATGAACGGGAAGCCGGTGTGCATGAAAAGATTGCCCTGCGCGTGCTCGCTGAACTTCGAGGTCATCGAGCGGACGATCGCGAGGTCGTCGGCGCGCTCGGCGATCTTGCGGAAAGAGATCGCTGATCTCGCAGGCCGCTTTTGCCTCGCGGTTTTGAGGCCCAGTAGGAGGGCGTGATCGTGCCGTTGTTGTTGAATTGCGTGCGCTGCACCGGCATCGGCATGGGCTGGCCGGCGAGCTCTTTCAGCTTTGGTTTCGGGTCGAAGGAATCGACGTGCGAGACGCCGCCGGACATGAAGCAGAAGATGACGTTCTTCGCCTTCGGCGCGAAGTGGGGCTTGGGCTTGGCTTCGGCAGAGGCAGCGGCGCGGAGATCGCCCGTGCGGCTGAGCAGGGAGGTAAGCGCTAGCAGGCCGAAGCCATTCGAAAAGCGGGCGAGGGCCTGGCGGCGGGAAAGCGGTGCGTTCATTGCAGGTAGATGAGCTCTTTCGTGTTGAAGAGGGCTTGGGCGAAGCTGCGCCAGGGGCCGTCCGGCCCGGCAGTTTCCGCCACGCGCGTGCGGAGCGTCTCCACGTGCTTTTCCAAGTCGGCGAGCCTGGCGCGGTGCTCGCGCAGCTCGGCCGGGGTGGTGTCCGGCGAGCCATCGTTTTCCTCCTGCGCGGCGATTTCGCGGGCCAACTGGGCCTTTTCAGATTCCGCCGCTTCGAGCTCTTTCTTTTGCTGCGCGGCGTCTTCTTTGGCGGTGCGGAGATAGGCGACGCTGCCTTCGATTTCGGTGGGCAGGGCGGGGCGGCTGAAGGCTTCCTCGAACATGCGGCCTACGCGCGCGCCGTCGTCTTTCAGGCCGGTGTTGGCGAGGGTCCGCTTGGCCCACTCGGTCGCCCAACGGTTGACGTTCTGGTCGTTCAAGAGGGCCAGCGCTTGGGCGGGGACGTTGGTGGCGTCGCGCCGGCCGCGGGTGGCGGAGGGGACGGGGAAATCGAAGGCGGCGAGCAGGGGATCGAGGTTGTTGCGGGCGACCTTGCCGTAGACCGAGCGGCGGTTGCTGCCGGGGCCGGTGGAGTCGCCGCCGATTTCCGGGGAGAGCTTGCCGGAGAGCGCGACCATGGTATCGCGGATCGCCTCGGCCTGCAGGCGGCGCGGCGGAAAGTGGCTCAGCAGCTTGTTCTGCGGATCGCGCTCGGCGGCGGCGGGCGAGGCGCGGTGGTCCATGCGGAAGGCGCGGCTGGTGACGAGCGCGCGGAGGAACGCCTTGATCGAGCCGCCCTGCGCCTGGAACGCAGTGGCGAGGTAATCGAGCAACTCGGGATGGGTGGGTGCTTCGCCGAGACGGCCGAAATTGTCGGGCGTGGTGACGAGGCCCTGGCCGAACGTGTGCAGCCAGAGGCGGTTCGCGATGACGCGCGCAGTGAGCGGATTTTTCGGCGAGACCATGCTTTCGGCAAGCTGGCGGCGGCCGCTCTCGCGCTCGCCCGGCTGATAGGGCCTGGCGTCGATCGCTTCCAGGAAACGGCGCGGCACGGGGGCCTCGAGCTTTTTATGATCGCCGCGCGTGAAGAGCGGCTGATCGAAGGCGTACCCCTCGAGCAGGCCGGGCGCGCGGGTGGGGGCGGGCGCTTCGGCTTCGGTGGCGCGGTATTGCGCGATGAGCGGGGCGATTTCGGGCAAATCGGCGAGGCGATTCGGCAGCAAATCCTGGCGCACGAAATAGCCGAGGAATTCGGCCTCGGCATCGGTCATTTGGCCGGCCTGCCATTGCTTGAGGCAGCGGCGCAGGAGGTCGGCGTAGAGGCGCGCGAGCTCGCCGGCGTTGGCGGGGGCGGGCGTCTCCGGATCGCAAAGCGCGAAGAGCGGCACGGTGGGCGAAGGCGGGGCGGAAGCCTTCGCGTCGGGAAGGTAGCGCACTTCGCTGACGCCGAACCACGAGCGGTCTTTCTTCTTCGTTTCCACGGGCTGATCCGAGTCCGTGGAAATCTCCACGTGCAGCGTGTCGCCCTTCCAATACGAGACGTCCCAGCTAACCCACTGGTCATTGTCCACAGAGAGATCGAGCTTTGGGTAAACGGTGCCGGTGCGCGGGTAATTGCGCACCACGTAACGGGCGCGCGCTTCGCCGCCCCCGCGCAGATGCGCCCAAACTTTGCCCCCCTCGGCGGTGAAGCGCGGCGAGGCGAGCACCGCGCGGTGGCGATCGGAAAGCAGGTGGCTGTAAACGCCCGCGGGATAAATGCCCGAGACGATGCGCTCGCCCTCCGCGAGCAGGTGGAACTCGCCCGCCGCCGTGGGCCCTTGCTGCACGCCGGCGCCGCTCGATTGCCACTGCGTGAAATCCGGCCCGCGAAGGTCCCACTGCGCCGCGGTGGTTTGCGCGCGGAATTTTTCGAGCTCGGCCGCCACCTCGCGGCGGCGGTCGCGCAGCTTTTTCCAGATGCCCGGCCATTTCTCCACCGGGGCTTTTTGCAATTCCAGCCAATCGGCGAGCGGACCGAGATCTTCCGGCGGCAGCTTTTTTTCGCGCTTCTTTTCGTCCAACACCACCTTTTGCGGGCCGGGCGCCCACGCTTCCATGCGCTCGGGGAGCTGATCGAGACTTTGCAGCCAGGCGGCGGCGAGGGAGTTGCGCAGGCTCGCTTTTTGCGTGGACAGCGAGGCGGCGCCATGGCGCTGGCGCTCGGGGAGATTGACATCGATGGTCGCCGGGCGGGTGCTCGCGAAAATGCCGAAGAGTGCGTAGTAGTCGGTCTGCGAGATGGCATCGAACTTATGATTGTGGCAGCGGGCACAGGCGACGGTGAGGCCGAGGAAAGCCTTGGTGACGGTGTCGATCTGGTTGTCGGTAAAGGTCGCCAGCTCGTCGTAGGCGTCGGTGGGGGTGAAGCCGTGCAGGACCAGGCGGTAATGCGCGGCGCCCAAGGCCGATTCGCTGATGCCATCGCCCGGATTGGTGCGGGGGTGGGGGAGCAAATCGCCGGCGATGTGTTCCCGCACGAGCTGAGGATAGGGGACATCGGCATTGAGGGCGCGGATGAGGTAATCGCGGTAGCGCCACGAATACGGAATGGTCGGATCGCCCTCGCTCCCGTGCGTCTCCGCGTAGCGCAGCCAATCCATCCAGTGGCGCGCCCAGGTTTCGCCGAAGCGCGGGGAGGCGAGCAGGCGGTCGGCTTCCGCGCGGATGGCGCCGGGGAAGTCCCTGGACGCGGCGGCGACAAACGCGGCGGTTTCCTCGGGCGTTGGGGGCAGGCCGTTGAGGACGTAGGAAAGCCGGCGCAAAACCTGACGCGGCTCGGCCTCGGCGGCGGGCGCGAGGCCGGCGGTCTTCATCGCGGCGGCCAGGAAGCGGTCGACCGGATTCTCGGACCAGCCGGAGGCGGCCGGGAGGGGCGGATTGGCGATCGGCTGGAAGGCCCACCAGCCGCGGCGGCGGTCCAGCACCGAAGACCAATGCTTGTCGTGCGCCACTTCTTCGGACGAGGAGGGTTTATCGCGCGGATCGGGCGCGCCCATGTTCACCCACGCCTCGAAATCCTTGATCACGCGGTCTTCCAGCTTCGGGCCTTTGCTCGGCATCTTCAGGTCCGGGTCCTGATGGCGAATCGCCTGGATGAGCGGGCTTTTGTCCGCCTGCCCCGGGATGATCGCGTCGCCGGAATCGCCGCCCTTCTGCCAGCCGGGGCGGGAATCGAGCAGCAGGCCGCCCTTCTGTTTACCCGCGGTGCTGTGGCACTCGTAGCACTCCTGCGCGAGGATGGGCCGGATCTTCTTCTCGAAAAACTCGACCTGCTCCGCCGGCAGGGCCGCCCGCAAGGTGAGCGGCAAGAGCAGGAAGAGAAACGGAGCGAGTTTCATGAGCAGGGGCGCGAAAAAGGATCGCGGGGACGACCCGCACCAGTCGCAAAATTTAGCGTTTCCGCAAGCGTGGAGGGGCGGCTGCTCGCCTTTTACTTGATCGTTTTGCATCGTGCCTTCGGAGACTTGAGCCATGAGTGACCTGCGCATCCACCACCTTTCATTCGCCGGGGATGTCATGTCAGTGACCTTTTCCGACGAACGCAGCGTGCGCGTTCCGCTTTCCCGCTTTCCACGCCTGCACGCCGCGCCTCGCGGCCAGCTCGACGATTGGCGGTTGATCGGCCGCGGGCTGGGTGTTCATTGGGAAGCGCTCGACGAGGACATCTCCGTCGAAAATATCCTGCTTGCCTATAGCCGCTCGAAGGCAGGCGAGTATGCGCGAGCCTGAGAGCCTGGGAGCATGCTGGCCGGCCCTCCGGAGCAGATGAGTTGCCCGCCATTTTTATCGGCCTTTCCACCTGCGGCTGTTTGCGCTACTGTTGGCCGCTCATGTCCCGATTTGAAACGTATCACGCCACGGCGATGGAAGTGCCTTCCATGCGGCGATGGGTGGCTTTTGCCCTTTTCCTATCGCTGGCGCTGCATGCGGGGCTCTTTTATTACCTGCACAAGGCGCAGGTGGACGGGTTCATTTTCTCGGAGGCAAACCTGGCGCCGCCGAAGGCTTTCAACCTGAAGCGGGTATCCATCCCGGCGCCGCAGCCGGAGGAGCGGATCGAGTTGAAGGACAATGCGCCCAACGTGGCGCGGATCGAAATCCCCTCGGACAAGCCGCAGGTGGACGAAATTCAGATGGCCCCGCAGATCACGGAGACGGCGAAGGAGATTTTCGCGGAGAAGCCAAGGGTGGACATGGCGGCGATCGATAAGCTCACGAAGGCGAATGCCAGCGCGCGCGACAAGGACCTGGATGCCATCGCGCAGGGCCTGATCGATCGAAGCCCGCGCATGCCGCGGCAGCCGAGCGTGCGAGTGGGCGGCGGCAGGCCGGCGGCGGGCGAAGGCGACTCGAATATCAGCATCGCGGGCCTCGCCACGGTGGATGAAATGATCGCCAAGACGGGGCCGCTGCACGCGGGCGACAAGGCGGGCATGCCGGGCGGGGCGCTCTTCGAGTACAACGAGTACGCGCTGATGCCGGACGCGGTGGAGGCGCTGAAGAAGCTGGGCATTCTCATTCAAAGGAACCCGCGCGCGACGTTCTCGATCGAGGGGCACAGCGATTCGTTTGGGCCGCCGGAGTACAATATCCGGCTGAGCCAACTGCGCGCGGAGGCGGTGAAGCTGTGGCTGGTGACTTACATGCAGATCGCGCCGGAGCGGATCCAGACGCGGGGATTTGGGAATACGAAGCCGATCGTGCCGCCGGACCGGAGCAAGGAGGAGCAGGCCCCGAATCGGCGGGTGGAGATCGTCGTAAAGACCAACCGGGCGAAGGGGTAGGGCAGCTACGCGAGCGCTTTGGTGATCACTTTGCCGGCGACATCGGTGAGGCGTTCATTGCGGCCGTTGTGGCGGTAGGTGAGGCGCGTGTGGTCCATGCCGAGCAGGTGCAGGATGGTGGCGTGGATGTCGTGCACGTGGGTGCGCTCCTCGGTGGCGCGCAGGCCGACGGCATCGGTGGCGCCGATGACCTGGCCGCCTTTCACGCCGCCGCCGGCGAGCCACATGGAGAAGCCGTGCGGATTGTGATCGCGGCCGTTGGAGCCTTCGCTCATCGGCATGCGGCCGAATTCGCCGCCCCAGACGACCAGCGTGGAATCGAGCAGGCCGCGCGATTTCAGGTCGCTGCAGCAGGCCGGCGACGGGCAGATCGCTTTGCGCGCAGAGCTTGGCGTGGTTGCCCTCCACGTCGCTGTGGCCGTCCCAGCCGTTGGTGTCGCCGCAGTAGAGCTGCACGAAGCGGACGCCGCGCTCGACCATGCGCCGGGCGAAGAGGCAGCGCAGGCCGAACTCCGCGGTGGTCTTGTTGATCGAGGCCGTAGAGCTGGCGCGTGGCGGCGGTCTCCTCGGCAATATCCACCACCTCGGGCGCGTGGGACTGCATGCGGAAGGCGAGCTCGTAGGCGGAGATGCGCGCGGCGAGCTCGGAATCCTCTTCGCCGGCGGCGCAGGCCGCCGCGGTTGAACTGGTTGATGAGGTCGAGGGTCGATTGCTGCTGCCCGGCGCTGATGCCCTTCGGCGTGTGCGAGATTCAGGATCGGCGACTCGCCGCCGCGCAGGATGGTGCCCTGATACGCGGCGGGCAGGAAGCCGTTGCCCCACGCCGGCGCGCCGCCTTTCACCCAGCCGGCGGGATCGGGCATCACCACGAAGGCGGGCATGTTTTGGTTTTCGGTGCCGAGGCCGTAGGCCGCCCACGCGCCGAGGCTCGGCTTGCCCATGAGAATCGTGCCGGTGTTCATCAGGTAGACGGATTCCGGATGCGTGACGCTGTCGCCATAGCAGCCGCGCAGGAGGCAGAGATCGTCGGCGCAGTGCGGCGATGTGCGGGAGGAAATCGGAGATTTCGATGCCGCATTGGCCGCGCGGCGAAAAGGGGCGGCACGGCGGCAGCAGCTTGTTTTTCGCGACGGCCCGGCGGGTCTTGAAGCTGCCGAAGGATTCCGGAATCGGCTGGCCGGCGAGCCGCATCAGGTCGGGCTTCGGGTCGAAGAGATCGACGTGGCTCGGCCCGCCCGACATGAAGAGGAAAATGACGCTCTTCGCCTTGGCGGGGAAATGCGTTTCCTTCGGCGCGAAGGGATCGGCCAGCCGGGCGGCGGGCGCGGCGAGCAGGCCCTGCCGCTCCAGCAGCGAAGCGAGCGCCTGCATGCCGAAGCCGCCACCCGCGCGGCGCAGGAAGCCGCGCCGTGAAGTGGCGAACGGAAGCGGAGCGCTGGGGCCAGGACAGGGGGAAGGCATGGGGAGGAATGCGAATGATAGCGCAATTTGCGATGGATGCAGCTTCCAAGATGCACCCTCCGCAGTACCGAAAGGCGGCGGAAACGCGCGCTTTTGCGCAAAGGGTGCCAGCCTAAGCCACGATCTCTTTCACTACATTCCCCTTCACGTCCGTGAGCCGGAAGTCGCGGCCGGCGTAGCGGTAGGTGAGGCGCTCGTGGTCGAGGCCGAGCAGGTGCAGGATGGTGGCGTGGAGGTCGTGGACGTGGACTTTGTTCTCGACGGCTTCGTAGCCGTAATCGTCGGTCAGGCCGTGGGCGAAGCCGCCTTTCACGCCGCCGCCGGCCATCCACATCGTGAAGGCTTTGTTGTTGTGGTCGCGCCCGTCGTTGCCCTGCGCGTGCGGCGTGCGGCCAAATTCGCCGCCCCAGATCACCAGCGTGTCCTTGAGCAGGCCGCGCTGCTTGAGATCGGTGAGCAGCGCGGCGATCGGCTGATCGACCGAGCGGCAGTTGGCCCCGAGCGCGGTGGTGAGGTTGAAGTGCTGGTCCCAATCGCCGTGCGAGATTTCCACAAAGCGCACGCCCGCCTCGACCAGGCGCCGAGCCAGCAGACACTTCCTCCCGAAGTCATCGGTGCTCCCATTCCCTGCGCCTTGCCCACGACCATCGGCGCTCGGCCCGTCGGCGATGCCGTACAGCTTTTTTGTGGCCTCGCTCTCGCCGGAGAGGTCCATCACCCGCGGCATTTCCTTCTGCATCCGGAAGGCGAGCTCGTAGCTCTCGATCACCCCCTCGACGTCGGGATTGGACCGGTCGATCCGCAGCGTCTCGCGGTTGAGCTGTCTGCAGCAGGTCGAGCTCGGCGCGTTGGACCTCCGTGCGGAGCGGCGAGTGGAGGTTGCGGATTTCGGCGCCGGCGATCGGTCGATTATCGGCGCCGATGCGTGTGCCTTGATAGATCGCGGGGAGAAACGAAGAGCCATAGTTCTGCGCACCGCCGGAAGCCGCCGGCGGCGTCAGCGTGACGAAGCCGGGGAGGTTTTCGTTTTCGCTGCCGAGGCCATAAAGCGTCCAGGCGCCGAGCGACGGCCGGACGAACTGGAACGAGCCGGTGTGCATTTGCAGGAACGCCTGCGGATGCGCGGGCAGGTCGGTCTGCATCGAGCGCAGCAGGCAGAGGTCGTCGGCATGATTCGCGACATTCGGGAAGAGCTCGGAAATCCAGAGCCCGCCCTGTCCGTGCTGCGCAAACTTCCATTTCGAGCCGAGCAGCTTGGTGCCGGGACGTGTCGCGGGCGCGCCGGTGTCGGCCGTGAGCTTGGGCTTGTAATCGAAGGTATCGACGTGCGACGGCCCGCCGCGCATGCAGAGGAAGATGACGCGCTTCGCCCGCGGCGCGAAATGCGGCGCCTTCGGCGCGAGCGGCCCCTCGCGAATGACGGCGGTCGTCCGCGGCCGCAGCGCGCGCGGCGAGGCCCGCAAAGGCGAGGTAACCGAAGCCGCTCGAAAGCGTTTTGAGCATCTCGCGGCGGGAGAAAAACGGCGAGCGGGGATCTGGAGAAATAGGGGTAGTCATGTGGCGGAGAAAGGAGTGGGAGGAGGCAGGCAGTTACTTGAGGAAGCGGAACTCGGCGCTCGCAAAGAGCACGCGGCAGAAGGAAGTCCACGCGGCAGTCTGCCGCGTCGTGGGGCGGTGGAGACGGTGCGGACTTCGCCCGCCGCCGGCGCGCCGGGGAACTTCGAGAAGAAGTTGGACGCCGCCTGTCGCTCCGCCTCGCTCGGGGCGCGGGAGAAGACGAGCCAGTAGGCGAGTTGCACGCGCTGGTCGAAGTTGGCGGTCGCCGGGATAGGCGGCGATCACGCGCTCGCCGAGCTTCTGCGCGGCGGCGGCGATGAAGGGCGAGTTGAGCAGGAAGAGCGCTTGCGAAGGGACGTTGGTCGTCTCGCGGCTGCCGCTCACGAAGCCGGGCTCGGCGAAGTCGAACACGGCGAGCGCATCGGGCAGCAGCTCGCGGGCGATCGGGAGATAGACGGAGCGCGCGATGGTGCGGGCGCCGGCTTCCACGAGCACATCTTCCGGCACCCCCGCCCCTGGGAACTGCTTGAACTGCCCGATCGGACCGTTGCCGCGCTCGGCAATCGGCGAGCCAATCGGCGGCCGCAGATCGAGCTGGCCGCTGGCGGCGAGGATGGCGTCCCGGATCGACTCGGCGTCGAGCCGGCGCTTGCTCATGCGCCAGACGAGCGCGTTCTCCGGATCGGCGGCGAAGTTGTTCTCGTCGAACGTCGAGGAGAGCTGGTAGGCGCGGCTGAGCACGATCTCGCGGATCAGCTTTTTCACCGACCAGCCGCCCTCGCGGAACTTCACGGCGAGCGTGTCGAGCAGCGCCTGGTTGGAAGGCAGGCTGCCCGTCGTGCCGAAATTGTCCGGCGTGCGTGACGAGGCCCTGCCCGAACAGCCATTGCCAGACGCGGTTCACCATGACGCGCGCCGTGAGCGGGTTGCTCTCGGCCAGCATCCATTCGGCCAGCTCGCGCCGGCCGCTGCTCGTCGGCGGGGATTTTCGGCGGCGGCTGCGTGCGTGAGCACGGACAGGAAGCCGCGGGGAACCTTCTCGCCCGGTTTGTTCACGTCGCCGCGCTCGAACACGGGCGACTCGTTGATGACCCGGAACTCGGGCGGCCGGGCAAAGCGGCCATCGCGTTCCAGGAAGCGGGAGGCGATCGCCTGATCCGGCGTGCTGGATTCGTAGCGCGGCGTCTCCGCCGCGAAGCGCGTCCGGGCTTCTTCGCGGCGCGCGGGCTGATCCAGCACGCCCATCGCCAGCGGGCGCATTTTCCCATCGGCGCCGAACGAGCCCAGCTCCGACTCGAGCAATCCGATCTGATTCATGCGCAGCAGCAGCAGCAACTGACCGCGGGGATTGCGATTGGCACCGGCCGCCGGCTTGAAAGTGGCGTCGGCCATGTCGTTCGTTTCTTTGAGCAGCTTATCGAGCTCGGCCTGCTTTTGCTCGCGTTCCTGCGGCGTCATCACCCGCGGCAACACGGGCGCGCCCGCCCCGCGCGGCAGCTCGATCAGTTCCGTGGCGCTGCGGTTTTGCGCGGCGAAAAAGGTGCCGTAGTGCGTGTCCGTGGAGAGGAAAATGCCCGCGAGCGCGTAGTAGTCCTTCTGCGGGATCGGATCGAACTTGTGATCGTGGCAGCGGGCGCAGGCGGCGGTGACGCCGAGCAGGGCTTGCGAGACGGTGTCGATCTGTTCGTCGGCCAGATCGAGCGCAAACTGCCGCGAGTTCGCCTGGTTCACGCTCTTGGTGCCCATGCGCCAGAAAGCCGGTGGCGACGAGTTGCTCGGCGCGTTGCTTGTCGTCCTTGGCCGGGAGGAGATCGCCGGCGATTTGCTCGCGCAGGAACTGGTCGTACGGCTTGTCCTTGTTGAACGCCGCGATGACGTAGTCGCGATAGCGCCAGGCATTGGGGAAAGCGAGGTTGATGTCCTTGCCCGTGCTCTCCGCATACCGCGCCACATCGAGCCAGTGGCGGCCCCATTTTTCGCCGAACTGCGGGGAGGCGAGCAGGCGGTCCACGACCTTGCTGAAGGCATCGGGCGAGCTGTCCTTGAGAAACGCGTCGATGTCCTGGGTGCTCGGCGGCAGGCCGGTGAGGTCGAAAGTGACGCGCCGCAGCAGCGTGAGCTTGTCCGCATCGGCCACCGGCTTCAGCCCCTTCGCCTCCAGCGCGGCGAGGAGGAAGCGGTCGATGTCGCTCTTCGGCCACGCGGCGTCTTTCACCTGCGGCGCGGGCGCTTTTTTCGCCGGCTGCCACGCCCACCAATCCTTCGCCGCCTCCCACGTATCCTGCTTCGTCGTCGACCTTCGCCGCGCCCTCGCGCGGATCGGGCGCGCCCATCTGCACCCATTTCTCGAAGTCCTTGATCACCTCGTCCGGGCAGCTTCCCGCCCGACTTTTTCGGCGGCATCGCGATATCCTTGTTCTCGTAACGGATCGCCTCGATGAGCAGGCTCGCCTTGAGATCGCCCGGCACCACCGCCGGCCCGTTGTCGCCGCCGCGGCGGATCCCCTCGCGCGTGTCGAGCACGAGCCCGCCCTTGATTTTCTCCGCCTCCGCCGAGTGGCACTTGTAGCACTTGTCCGCGAGCACCGGCCGGATTTTCTTCTCGAAGAAACTCGATGCCTGCGGGGTCGAGCGGCTGCCGATTTCGTGGCGGCGACCTGGGGCTGTCCGGGGTCGCGGAGGTGAGGATGCGTTGCGGGGTCGGGCTCTGCTTCCATCGAGCGCGGCGGCGGGCCTTTGTTAGGTCCGGAGCCGGCGGTGGCGTGGAGTCGCGGAGACTGGAGTGCTCGGCGCGGCCGGAGCGGGAGTGGCCGCCGGGGCGGCGCGAGCCTTGGGTCGCCATGGCCCGGTACTCCTCGAGCGTGAGTGAGCCGTTGCCGTCCTTGTCCAACCGCTTGAACATCGCGCCGACCGCTTCGGGGCGCTGCCGGAGGGATGGCATCCTCTCTTTGAGCGCGCCGAACTCGGCCTCCGAAAGAGTGCCGTTCTTGTCTTTGTCGAGGAACTGAAAGATTTGCTCCGGGCTGCGGCGCGCCGGCGCGGACTTTCCTGGGCGAAGGCAGCCGTGGCCAAGGCCGCGGCGAGAATGAGGTGGCGATGCATGGGAGGGGTGGTGACTATTTGCGCGGGAAGCGGGCTCGGCGCTCTTCAGTGAGTTTGAGGAATTCCTGCTGCTGCTCTGGAGTGAGCTGCTGCGAAAGGGTGCGTCCTTGCGCTGAAACCGCGCGGAAAAGGCTGCGGGCGGTTTGCTCGCGGAGCTTGAGGATGTCGGCGCGCAACTGATCGTACGAAGGGCGGGCCTGCTCGGCCTGCTCGGGTGTGAGCTTCAGGCGCTCGATGTCTTCGCGGATGCGCAGTTCCAGCCAGCGCTCTTCCCAGCCCGTCTTGGTGGCCAGGCGCTCCGCCGGCCGATTGGAAACCGCGTAGCCGCAGACGCCGCCGAAAAGAAAAAGAGCGGCGAGAGCGAGGAGGATTTTGAGAGTGCCGGTGCGCTTCATGGTTGCAAATGGCTGGTGAGGAGGTGCTGGAGGAGGAGCTCCGTATCGGCGCGCGAGGGTTCCTGCTTCACGAAAGAGACGAGGAGGCAGAGGCCGGCCGCCGCCGCGGCAAAAGGCAGCGCGCCGAGCGACAGCCGCTCCCACAGCGAAACGCCTTCCGCGTTGCGCTCGGCTCGCACCTGCGCGAGCACACGGGTCGCCAGCCCCGGCGGCAAGTCGCCCGGCGGATGCGCCGGCGCGCGCCGCGCAAGGCGGCTGAGGTGGAGGAACGGGTCTTCGGGTGTGGACATGCGTGCGGTGTTCAGAAGAGGTTACGCCGAGCGCGGAGCCGCGGTTACAGGTGGTCGCAAGATTATTTTCGATGCCTCTCGAAGCCCACAACGCCATCTCCGCCTGGCTCGGCGAGCGCGATGAATCGGCCGCGCGAGAGTTGATGGAAATGCTCTACCCACAGGTGGCGCGGATCGCGCGGAGCAATCTCCCGTTCCGGATGGAGGAGGCTGATTTGGTGCAGGAGATCTTCGCCAAGCTCTTCCTCAACCTGCACCGCTACGATCCGCGGCTGCCGCTGCAAAACTGGGTCTCGCGCCTATCCATCAACGTCTGCCGCGATCACCTGCGCGCCCGCGCCCGCCGCCCGGAGCTGCGCTGGTCGGACCTTAGCGAGGACGAGCAATCGGCTCTGGAAGCGGCCCTGAAAGCGCCCGATTCTGCGCCCGAAGAAACCGCGGAGTACGCGCGCGAAATGCTCCGCAAACTCCTCGAAACGCTCAGCGCCGACGACCGCCTCGTGCTTTCCCTCCTGCACTTGGAAGAGAAGTCCGTCGCCGAGATCGCCGCCCTCACCGGCTGGAGCCGGCCGCTCGTGAAGGTGCGCGCCTTTCGCGCCCGCGCCCGCATCCGCAAAGCGCTGAGCGCGCTGCAAGGCTGACCGCCAAAGGTTCTCGAAGAGGCGGAGCAGCTTCCGGCGCCTGAGCGCGCTGAGCTCGCGGACCGGCTCGTCGCGTGATCCCGAAAAAAGAAATACAAAAAGTGCTCAATCGAGATTGGGTTAGTGCTCGCGGCCTGTTACTATTCAACCCATGGGTCGCGAAACGATTCCGGCTCTCCGGCAGCACTGTGGTGAAGGCTTCCAGCCTGCCCGGAACCAGCGTGGCCGCGAACAAATTCCGGCTCCGCCGGCAGGTCCTCCGGCGCCGCCGCTGCCGGTCGGCGCCGCCCAACCAAGAACCAAGAACCAGGAACCAGGAACCAAGAACCACCCTCCGGCGTCGCGCGATTCCGCCGCCTTGCCTTTCCATTATTTCCAAAAAGCAAAACTTATCCTGCTCCACTTCCGTCAAATTCCGCACCTCACCCGTTGCTCCTGCCCCTTTCAAATCCCCCGAAACCCACCACTCATCCCAAAACGTGCTCTGCCTCCTGAAGCGCCCCCTTCCAATATTTCCGTAAAAGCAAAACTTATACTCGAGACAAGCCATCACCGCACTCCGCGCACTCCATCCGAAATGTTGCACATTCTGGAACTTTTCCGTCCCAGAATGCGCCACATTTCCCCGCGAATCGCGCTTCCATCTTGGTAAATCGTCCCACATGTCCGAAAACCACTCCGTCGGGCTGGCGCGCGAAATACCAGTCGAGGCAATCACTTCGCAGAACCTTCCAACGGGCGGCGGCGGCTTGCCCTTCCTGAATCGCCGGTGGCGCCGGCTGGGCCAATCCGGTAAGTTTTCCCGCAAATGAACCCAGCGCCCGATGTCTGCCGCCTGCTGCGCAGCGCCCGAAGGCGCTGGCTGGCGCAACGCTTCGCGCAGCGGGTCGCGGTGGCGTTGCTCGCGGCGGGCGCAGTTTTGGTGGCGGCGGTGGCAGGGGAGCGGTGGTGGGGGCTGGCCTCGCTGCGCATGGAAACGATGATCGCGCTGGGCGGACTGATGGTGCTGCTGCCGGCGATCGCCACCTGGCTGAGCGCCCCCGATTTGCCGGGACTGGCGCGGCTCTTGGATCGGCGCGGGCAGACGCACGATCGGCTGGCGACGGCGCTGGCGTTCAGCGGCCAAGAGGGCTCGCCGATCAGAGCGCTGGCGCTACAGGAGTGCCGCGCGTTCCTGCAAGGGAAGGATTTTCGCGCGCTGCTGCCGTGGCGCTGGCCGTCGGGGCTGCGCTGGTTGGTGGTGCCGGCAATCGCGCTGGCGTTGCTGCAATGGGATCTCCGGGTGGGGCGCGCGCATCGCGCCGATTTGCTGGCGCAGGCGCAGGAGGAGTCCGCGCCGACGGTGGAGGCGTTGCGCGCGCTGGCGAAGGAGATTCAGGCGGAGGCGAAGAAAACGGATGATCCCGAGCTGCGAAAGCTCGCGGAGGAATTGGCACGCCGGGCGGAGAGTCTTCGCGCGGCGGCCGATCCCGCCGCGGCGGAGAAAGCAGCGCTGCGCGAGCTTTCCGCGCTGGAGCAGATGGCGCAGGAGATCCAGCGCGCCGGGAAGGCGCCTTCGCCCGAGGAACTGCAGGCGCTGGCGGCCGCGCTGGAGAAGGCCGAGGCGACGCGGGCGGCTGCCGAAAAGATGCAGCGGGGCGAAATGAGTGCGGCGGCGGAAGAGCTCGAGCGCGCCGCGCAGAGCGGCGAAGGTTCCACAGGGGAGCGGGCGGAGGCGGCGCTGCGTCAGGCGCTACAGCGGCTGGCGGAGCAGCAGCAACTCTCGCAGGAGATGCAGCAGCAGCTTTCACCGGCGCCCGGCTCAGCGGCGGATTCGGCGTTGCGCCGGCTGGCGGAGATGCTGCGGAAGATGCCTCCCTCGCAGGGAGGAAAGCCCGGGCAGCAGAAGCCCGCGCCCGCTTCACCGGAAGCGCTGAAGAATCTGCTGGCCGCATTGCAGAACATGAAGGCGGGGGCGGCGCCGCCGGGCGGCAAACAGGGCGGGCAAGCCGGCGCGCCGCAGGTGCTGCAAATCGGCCCGCCGAACGCGAAATCGGGCGGAGCGGAGAGCCAACTGAGCTTTCCCGGCGGACGGCCCGGCAGCGAGCTGGATCCGGGCACTACCGAATCGCCGCTCGGGAAAGAGCGTCAGGAGTCGGCGAACAAAGGCGGCGAGATGGCGGTGCAGGGGCAGCAGACCGAAAAGGGCGAGCTGGAGAGCCAGATGCTGCCGGGGGGCGCGGATGTCTCGCGGGCGAATCGGCGTTACAAGCAAATGTACGAAGTGCTCGCGCCGGCGGCGGAAAGCGCGGTGCTGCAGGAGGAAATCCCGCTTGGATCGCGGCTGTTCATCAAGCGGTATTTCGAGGCGATCAGGCCAGTGGAGTAGGCGCTAAACCGCCTCTTGATCCTAGTCTATAACTACCATGCGGAAGAAGAGCGTGTTTCTGTTGCAGAAACCTAAAACATGAAGGCCCTGTGTTTTTCGGCTGCCTGTCTCCTGGTGATGACTTTGAATATCCGTGCGCAAGATTATTCCGGCCGCAGCTACGACGATGTTTTCAGGGAGTGGAAGGAGTTGGTGGACTACAAGAGGTCGATCTCACGCGTAGTTTGGCAAGATGCTCATTTGCGTGTGTACCTAGCGCGCCATGCGGATGAACACGTTGGGTTTTTGCGGAAACAGTTAGCTTCGGAATCAGCGGTCGCCTTAATCCTTCAGGGAAACGAGAAATTAATGGCCTTTGCCCGCAAGGAAGGCTTGGAAGTTCATGAATTTACCTACTCCCCGGACATTCAAAGGAGCTGGCTTTCGATTATTGACAAACTGTTGGAATCTAAAACCGATAAACAGAAATGACTTCATACATGTCGCGGTCGTTTTATGAACCAAGAGGGCTGCTCGCGCTTATCACGCTTCGAGGAGCGCTTCCGCGATGATCTCATCCGGCGATTTTCCATCGGCCTCGCCCTCGAAGTTTAGGATGAGGCGGTGGCGCAACGCGGGCAGGGCGGCTTTTTCGATATCGGCGCGGGAGACGTGGTAGCGGCCATCGAGCAGGGCGTAGATTTTCGCGGCGAGGATGAGGGCCTGGGCGCCACGGGGGCTGGCGCCGTAGCGCACGTAGCGCCTGGCGAGGGGCGTGGCTTCCTTGCTTTCCGGGTGCGTGGCCATGACGAGCCGGATGGCGTGGGCCTGCACTTCGCGGGCGAGCGGAACCTGGCGCACGACTTCGCGCAACGCGACGGCGGCCGCGGCGCTCTCCAGCACCTTGGCGACGGACGGTGTCTCGGCGGTGGTGGTGCGATCGAGGATGGTGTGGAGCTCGTCGGCCGTGGGATAGCGCACGAGCAGCTTGAAAAAGAAGCGGTCGAGCTGCGCTTCGGGGAGCGGATAGGTGCCTTCCATCTCGAGCGGATTTTGCGTGGCGAGGACGAGGAACGGCTGCTCCAGCCGGTGCTGGGTGCCGCCGACGGTGACCTGGTATTCCTGCATCGCCTCGAGCAGGGCGCTCTGGGTTTTCGGCGTGGCGCGGTTCATTTCATCGGCGAGCAGGATGTGCGCGAAGATCGGCCCCGGTTGGAACCGGAAGCCTTTGTGGCCGGCCTCGTCTTCCAGGATGATGTTCGTGCCGACGATGTCTGCCGGCATGAGGTCGGGGGTAAACTGGACGCGCGAAAAGCGGAGGTTCACCGCGTCGGCGAGCGTGCGGACGAGCATGGTTTTGCCGAGGCCCGGCACGCCTTCGAGCAGCACGTGGCCGCCCGCGAAGAAGGCGACGAGCACGCCTTCCACGATCTCGCGCTGGCCCACGATCAGCCGCCCCATTTCATCGGCGATCCGCGCGAACGTATCGCGAAAATGGGAGACGGCGGCGGAAAGCTCGGAGTCGGCGGGTGGGTTGCTCATGGATCGAAATCGCTCCGCGAAAGGTGGCGGCGGAGTGGCGAATGCGCGAGCAGCAAAACGCGGCGGCGCAGCGGCGTCTTGACTTGGCGGACAGCGCGCGGACAACCTCGCGCATGCCCGCCCCGCAGCTCGACGCTCTGCCGCCCACGGCCAGGGAGGCGATTGAACGATTTGCCGAGGATGTCGCGGGCAAACTCGGCGCGAACGTGGTCTCCATCGCGCTGTATGGCGGCGTGGCGAAAGGGCGCTTCGAGGAGACGACTTCGGATCTGAATGTGCTGGTGGTGCTGGGCGAGGTGTCGCTCGCGGCGCTCGACCAGGTGGGCGCGTCGGCCGCGGTGGCGGAGCGTGCGGTGCGCGTGCAACTGCTCACTCTCGCGGAGGGCGATCTTGCGGATTGCACCGAAGTTTTCGCGACGAAGTTTTTGGACATCAAACGGCATCACGTGCTCCTGCGCGGGCGCGATGTGCTCTCGGAGCTGGCGATTTCGCGCGAGCGGGTGGTGCGGCAGGCGCGGCGCGAGCTGGTGAACGCGAAGCTGCGCACGCGGCAGGCGTACCTCGCGCGCTTGCAGCGGCCGGAGGCGCTGGACGCCATCATCGATCGCGGCCGCAAGACGGCGCAGGTGAACCTGGAGGCGGTGCTGGGCTGCCCGGAGGCGGCGGACACGGCGGCCGTCCTCGAAGCCCTGGCGCCGTTCCAGCAGCCGGAGCCGGAGGGCGCGATGGAGGAGCAGTGCGCGACATTCTTGAGGCAGCTCGACGCGGCGCTGCGGGCGCTTGGCCCCGCATGAACGCGCCGGCGGCCATGCTCGGCGCGGTGTTCCTCGACCTGCGCGGACCGGAGTTTCTCGCCTTTTACGCGATAGCGCTGGCCGCCGGGCTGGTCTTCCTGGCCGTGCTCCGCCGGAAGGCGGATCGCAGCGTGGATCTGCCGGAGCCGGCGCTGCCGGAGCAGCTCGATGCGCGCGAACTGGCGTGGCTGCGCGGCGGCGTGCCGGAGCTGGTGCGGCTCACCGGGCTCGATCTGCTGCAGCGCGGCTACGTGATCGTGAAAGGGAGCGACCGCCTGGAGAGCCATCCGACTCCGCCGCCGAAGCGGCATCTCTCGGCGCCGTCGCGCTCGATGCTGGAGCTCATCAAGGATCAGCCGAGCCGCGCGGGGCTGAAGACGCGCGCGAGCGCCGCCTTTGCGGGAGAGGCGGAGGATTTGGAAAAGAAAGCGCGCGAGGAGCAGTTGCTCACCGATGAAAAGGCCCAGGCTTCGCTGAATACCGCCGCCTGGGTGCTGCTGATCATTCTCCTTGGGATAGGCCTCTTGAAGCTTTGGACCGCGCTCCAGCGGGGCCGGACCAACGTCGGATTTCTCCTCATCCTGATGGTGGTGGCCTTGATCGGCATTTTGCTGATCCGGAAGCTGCCGCGGCTGAGCGCGCGCGGGCGGCGCTACCTGGAGCAGGCGCAAGCGGCGCTCTCCGGGCTCAAGGCGCGCGCGCCGTCGCTCGTCGAGAATATGGATCCGATGCTGATCCTCGCGGCGGGCGCTTTCGGCACGCACATTCTCACTTCGACCAGTTACGGGACGTATCACCGGTACTATCATCCTCCGGGGCAAGGCAGCAGTTGCTCGGGCGGCAGCAGCTCCAGCTCGTGCGGCTCCGGGAGCAGTTGCAGCAGCGGGAGCAGCGGATGTGGGGGCGGCGGGGGCGGAGGGTGCGGCGGCTGCGGCGGCTGCGGCGGCGGCGGGGGCGACTAAATGAGCGCGGCGCTTCCGGCATTGGGAGTGGGGCTGGGCTTTCGGGAGCCGTTTCGGACGGGGCTTTTTTTGCACCGGCGCGCGGCCGATTTCCTGGAGATCACGGCGGAGCACTATTTCGACGCGATACCGGAAAAGGAGGCGGAGCTGAGGCTGCTCGCGACGCATTATCCGCTCATCCCGCACGGGCTGAATCTTTCGCTCGGCAGCGCGGAAGGGCTGAATACCGGCGCGCTGGAGAAGATGGCCGGGCTGCTGGGGAAGCTGAAGCCGGCGTGGTGGAGCGAGCATCTGGCATTCACGCGCGCGGGGGGACGGAGATCGGGCACCTGTCGCCGGTGCCGTTTACGCGCGAGGCGCTGGGCGCGGTGGTGCGCAACGTGCGCGCGGCGCAGCGCGAGATCGCCGTGCCGCTGATTGTGGAAAACATCAGCTTCACGCTCACCTGGCCGGGCGCGGAGATGACGGAGGCGGAGTTCCTCACGCGGCTCACGGCGGAGACCGGCTGCGGGCTGCTGCTCGACGTGACGAACCTGCACATCAACTCGCGCAATCACGGCTACGATCCGCGGCGTTTCCTCGACGCGCTGCCGGTGGAGCGGATCGTGCAGCTTCACTTTGTGGGCGAAGAGGAGCATCATGGGGCGCTTGTGGACTCCCACGCCCGCCCCACCACGCCGCCGATTTGGGCGCTGCTCGAGCACGTGCTCGCGCTCGCGCCGGTGAAGGGCGCGATCCTGGAGCGCGACGAATGCCTGCCGCCTTTCGAGGAGCTGATCCCGGAGCTGAACCGCGCCCGCGCGCTCGGGCGCCAACACGCGCGATGGGCCTGAGCCACCTCCAGGCCGCCATGGCGCAGCTCTGCACGAGCCCGGCCGCGCGCGCGTTTTTCCTGAGCAATCCCGAGGCCTTCGCGGAGCAGGCGTCGCTCACCGCCGAGGACCTCGCGGCGCTCCGCGCGACGGCGGAGACTTCGCTGGAGAGCTTCGCGCGCTCGCTCCTGCACAAGCGCGCGCAGGAGGTCGCCCGCGCGATCCCGCTCACCCGCGAGGCGCTCGACGGCACGTTTGCCGGCATCTTCGAAGCCTACGCCGCCACCTCGCCGGTCGCGCGCGATCCGGCGCTGGATGCCTGCCATTTTCTCGAGTGGCTGCCGAGCCACCAACCGGACGCGCGGCCGGTGCACCGCATCGCGCGATACGAGCTCGCGTGGCTGCGGATGCGCCGCGGGCGCGCGCGTTTCCATTGCGGCATCTACCGCCTCAGCAATGTGGCGAAACGGTTCTTTGCGATCTGGTGGCGTCCGCACAAAGCTCAGCCGTGCCAGTACTGGCAGTGGCCAAATCCCAAATCCTAAATCTCAAACCCCATCCCTCCGCGTGTTTACCGGCATCGTTGAAGAAACAGGAGAGACCATCAGCCTCGAACGCTTTCCGCGCGGGGCTCGGCTGGCGTTGCGCGCGCGGGAGGTGGCGAGCGACGCGCGCATCGGCGACAGCGTGGCAGTGAACGGCTGCTGCCTCACCGTGACGAGCGTGCAAACGGGCCAGCTCACCTTCGATCTGCTCGGGGAAACGCTCGACCGCACCAGCCTGAACGATCTCGCGCCCGGCGTGCCGGTGAACCTCGAGCGCGCCCTGCGCGCCGATGCGCGGCTCGGCGGCCACTTCGTGCAGGGGCACGTGGATCATGCGTGCGAAGTGCTGCGGCTCGAGCCGGCGGGCGCGGATCACCGGCTCGTGATCGAGCTGCCGAAGCAGTTCGCCCGTTACGTGGTGTTCAAGGGGTCGATTTGCATCGACGGGATCAGCCTCACGGTGGCGGAGGCCGGGCCTGAGAGCTTCACCCTGTGGATCATCCCGCACACGATGGCGGCGACGAATCTCCGCATCCGGCACCCGGGAGATCGCGTGAACGTGGAGTTCGATCTGCTGGCGAAATATCTGGAGCGGCTGGTGCAGGCGCGCGGCACGGCTTGAGGGCGGAAGGCACGCCGGCGGCCCTACATGCCGCAGTAGATGTCGTCCCAGACGTCGTGGGCGGCGTGATCGTCGTCTTCGCAGATGTGCGCCTGGATGCTGGCGAGGAAATCCTCCTCGCTCAACACGAGCGGATCTTTGCCGGGCCAGCCGATGATCGCGGTGTAGTTCCAGCGAGCGTGGTACCAACGCTCAAAGAAGGCATTGCGCCCTTGGGAGGGGCACGGCAGCCACACATCCGGCAGGCGGCGAAAGCCCCAAGCGGACAAACGGGGTCGGGTTACGAGAGATGTCTCCACAAGCACGCCCTCCTCGATTTAACCAACCTTGTTTCGAGCGAAAGCGGCCGCGCGCACTGGACGACGCAGGGGCGGTTTTCGCGCGAAGTTCACGCAACAGGAGAGGGGGAAGGGGGAGCGGGGGGAGGCCACGGCGCGGATCGTAGCGTCGGCGCGGAGGTGGTCGAGCGAATATGGAAAACTTAGGCGGTTTGGTGACGATTTCGCGACTTGGCACGGAATTGGCAATTCTTCAGATGCGCAATTGGGCCTGCCTATCTCCCGTATTTGGAACCACTTGGGCAACGAGTCGCGCGTCCGTTGCATTTTCCGGATGGGGCCTCTAGGCTGGGTGTTCCATGGCGTGTTCCAAAATCGATCCGGCACTGCACCAGCCGAAAAAGCCCGAGTGGATCAAAGTCCGGTTGCCGTCGAACCCGGTCTTCTTTTCCACCAAGGCGCTGATTTCGGATCTGCGGCTGCACACGGTGTGCGAATCGGCCCAGTGCCCAAACCGCTGGGAGTGCTGGAGCCAGGGGACCGCCACCTTCATGATCGCCGGCGACCGCTGCACCCGCGCCTGCGGGTTCTGCGCGGTGACCACCGCGAAACCGTTCGCGCTGGAGGCGGATGAACCGGAGCGCGTGGCCCAGGCGGTAACGCGGATGCGGCTGAAGCATGTGGTGATCACCGCGGTGGCGCGCGACGACCTGTCGGATGGCGGAGCGGACCATTTTGCCCGGACCATCGAGGCGATCCGCGCGGCCGATCCGGAGATCGTGATCGAGGTGCTCACGCCCGATTTCCACGCGAAGGAGGAATGCCTGCGGATGATCGCCGCCGCCGCCCCGCGCATTTTCAATCACAACCTGGAGACCGTGGAGCGGCTCACCCCCGCGGTCCGCTCCCGGGCGAAGTACCGGCTCTCATTGCAAGTGCTGCGGCGGATGAAAGAGATCGCGCCGGGGATCGTGACCAAGAGCGGACTGATGCTCGGCTTGGGTGAGGAAGAGAACGAGCTCTTCCAGGCAATGGATGATCTGCGCGAAGCGGGCGTGCAGGTGCTCACACTCGGGCAGTACCTGCGGCCGACCCCGCAGCACCTGCCGGTGGTCGCGTACATTCGGCCGGAGACGTTCGACCTCTACCGGGAAGTCGGCTACCGGAAGGGCTTCCAGCACGTGGCTTCCGGGCCGCTGGTGCGAAGCTCATACCACGCGGCCGATTTTCAGCCGGCAGCGCTGTAGCGCGTGCGTGCGTGCTGCTAGGGCCGCTCTTTCGCGAGCACCTTCTCAGCCTCCTTTTGGTCGGCTTCCTCCTCGGCGTCCTCCGCTTTGAGGGTGAGGACGATGCGCCATTCCTTTTTGGCTTCTTCGTGCTGGCCGAGGGCGGTGTAGACGCGCGCGAGGGCGCTGCGATGCACCACCACCTTGGGCGAAAGCTCGGCGGCTTTGCGCAGGCAGCGGGCGGCCTCTTCATTGGTGGCCTTGGGCATGCCGCCGTAGACCACTTTGGCGAGCAGCTTGAGGATGCCATTCACATTCGCCACCCCGAAGTGCCAGCGGCCGAGCAGGTACCAGGCAAAGCTGTCGGTGGGATCGAGCTCGAGCGATTTCTCCGTCTCCTCCTTGAGGATGCGCGAATATTCCATCTTCGTTTTGTTGCCGACGAAATCGGTCATTTTGCCGTAAGCAACAGCGACGCTCAGGTGCGCCTTGGCGCTCTTTGGGTCCAGGGCGAGGGCGCGCCTCGCGTACTCGAGGGATTTTTGTGCGTCCTCCTTTTTCTCCGTTTCGTTCACGAGATCCGAATGGAGGCGCGCGAGCCGGAGCAGGAGCGGCACGTGGTTTGGCTCCAGCTTCTCGGCTTGCTGGAAGAGGATGAGAGCGGCCTTGGGTTTGCCCTGCTGCTCCTCGGCATCGCCGCGCGCGATGAGCAACTCCGCCATTTCATCGGCGGCGGGCAGGGAGAAGGCAAAGAGCGTGGCAGCGAGGAAAACGACGAATCGCATCATGAAGGGGACGCCAACGTACGCGATTTTGGCGCAGCGCAAAAGCCGCGAGCGAGGGCCTCCGCGGCCGCCCGGAGAAAATGGAAGCCGGCCCCCGCGCAGGGCAACACGGCCCAATGGACATGGATAGTCCCATGGCGTGGAAATCTTGTGGGTTCGCCATGTTCCGGCTTGCGGCATTCCGTCGCCAGCCGTACTGCGGCTCTTATGGCACGCACCCCCGCGAGGCCGGAGAAAGAAGCGCCGTCTTCGCGGCCGCCTTTGCATCGCATGATGGTGCTCTTTCAGCGCCTGCAGGGCGGGCGCTTTCCGAACTGCCGCAAAATGGCCGCGGAGCTGGAGGTTTCCACGAAAACCATCCAGCGCGACATCGATTTCATGCGCGATCAGCTCAACCTGCCGATCCAATACGACCGGCTGCGCTTCGGCTTTTTTTTCGCCGAGCCGGTGACGAGCTTCCCGGCGATGGAAGTGACGGCCGGCGAGCTGGTGGCGCTCTTCGTGGCGCAGAAAGCGCTCGAGCAATTCCGCGGCGCGGCGTTCGAGAAGCAGCTCGCGGCGGCCTTTCGCAAGCTCACGGAAAATCTGCACGACAAGATCAGCTTCCCGTGGAGCGAGCTCGATGAATCGATCTCCTTTCACAAGATCGGCACCACCGAGGCCGACGTGGAGGGGTTCGAGGAAATCAGCCGCGCGGTGCTGCAAACCCGCGAGCTGGCCTTCGATTATCGCAAGCTGGAGGCGAAGCGCTTCGAGCGGCGCAAGGTGCAGCCGTACCATCTCGGGTCGATCGAAAACCAATGGTACGTGATCGGGTACGACGTGGGGCGCCGGCAGCTCCGCACTTTTGCACTCACGCGCATCCGCCAGCCGCGCATGACGAAAACGCGCTTCGAGCGGCCGGCGGATTTTTCGATCGAGAAGCATCTCGGCGGAGCCTTCCGGGCGTTTGCCGGGGGCCCGAACCGCTTCACCATCCGCATCGAATTCGAGCCGGTCGCGGGGGAGCTGATCGCAGAGCGGCACTGGCATTCCTCGCAGAAGCTGACTCCGCTCGAAGGCGGGCGGGTGGAGCTTTCGATGGAGCTGTGCAGCCTGCGCGAAGTGGAGCGTTGGATCTTGAGCTGGGGCGCGAGGGCCCGCGTGCTGGAGCCGCCGGAGTTGATCGAGCGGCTGCGGAAGACGACAGCCGCGATGGCGGAAAAATACGCGGGCTAGCGGCTCCGCGGCGTCACGGAGTTTCGCCAAACTCCGTTTTCACCCACGCGAGGGCTTCATCGCGGTTTTGGAGGAGGCCTTCGAGCTGGCGGGATTCGACGGCCTCGAGGATCTCGCCGAAGCGGGGGCCGGGCTTGAAACCGAGGGTGATGAGATCACGGCCGGTGATGAGCGGCGGTGGGATCAGCGGCTCCTTGGCGAACTCCTCAGCTTTCTCGCGGAGGAAATGGTAGTTGCCGAGATCGCCGTGGCTGCTGGTGCAATCGACGCGATGGAGCTCCATCTCTTCCTCGAAGCCGGGGCGGGCCATGAAGCGCTTGAGCTGCGAGACGCGCATTCTCTGCACGTCCTTGAAGACCATGTGGGCGTCGACGGCCTGCACGGTGGCGTCGATGTCGCGGCGCGGGAAGCGCAGGCGGAGCATGAGCTCCTCGGTCATGGCGGCGCCGAGTTTGTCGTGCCCGGTGAAGCGGATGCGGCCCTCCGCGGGATCGAGCGAGTAGGTGCCCGGCTTGCCGATATCGTGGAAGAGGACGGAGAGGACGAGCGGCAGGGAAACCTGCTCGGGCAGCAGTCCGAGCATGATCCGGGTGTGGACGAAGACATCGCCTTCGGGATGAAATTGCGGCGGCTGCTCGCAGCCTTTGAGCGCCTCGATTTCCGGCAGGATTTCGCGCAGAAGGCCGCTCTCATCGAGCAGGTCGAAGCCGCGGACGCGCCGCGGGTGAAGGAAGATTTTCACGAGCTCCTCGCGGATGCGCTCGGCGCTCACTTCGTGAATCTGCGCCGCGTTCGCCTTCACCGCGCGCCACGTCTCCGCCTCGATCTCGAAGCCGAGCACGGTGGCGAAACGGACGGCGCGCAGCAGGCGCAAGCGGTCTTCGCGGAAGCGCGCGGCCGGATCGCCGATGGCGCGGAGGAGGCGGGCGTCGAGGTCCTGCCGGCCGCCGACGTAATCGATGAGCTGGTCCTTGAGCGGATCGTAGAAGAGGCCGTTGACCGTAAAGTCGCGCCGCTGCGCATCGCGCTCGGGCGTGGAAAAGCTGACGGACTCGGGATGGCGGCCATCGACGTAAATGCCGTCGTCGCGGAAGGAGGCGACTTGCAATTCGAGGCCCTGGCCGAGCACACAGACGACCCCGAACTGCGCGCCCACCGCGACCGTGCGCGGGAACAAGCGCTGCACCTGCTCGGGACGTGCGTCGGTGGCCATGTCGTAGTCGTGCGGCTCCACGCCGAGCAGGCGATCGCGCACGCAGCCGCCGGCGTAGAGGGCCTGGAAGCCGGCGCGCTGGAGGCGCTCGACGACTTGGCGGGCGAATTGTTCCATCGGCTCAACGTAGCTGAGTCGAGGGGCAGCGCCAGCTTGCGAGGGCCAAACGAGTGGCGCCGCCGGGCTATTTCAGGCTCTCCAACGCCTTGCGCGTTTTGCTGTCGGGATCGGGGTCGACGTGGATTTTCTTCGCCTTGTAGAACTCCTCGAAAGCGGCGGCCTTCTTATCCAGCTGGTTGTTCTTCGCCTTTCGCGAAATTTCGAAGAGCTGCACTTTCGGGATATCCCAGAGCTCGGCGCCGACTTCCTTATCGTCGATCGCGGGATCTTTCTCTTCCCACACCCAGGCGGACGCCTTGATGGGGCCGAACGCTTTCAGGTGATCGGTCTCGAGCTTGATCCCGGTGAATTCCTTGAGGAATTTCCTCTGCTCATCGGAGATCAGTTTTCCGATCTTCGGCTCATCGCCAAGGGTGTCGACCTTGCGCTCGAGCGAGTACGAGGTGCTCGGCCCCTTGCCGATGATCCATTCCGCTTCAGCCTTGAATCCTTCGATGCCCTCCCACTTCTTCACGGTGTCCTGATCCACCGATTTTTTGGGCCGGAACTTCACGGTGATTTCGGGTTTCTTGCCGCCCTTTTTCCTCGCCCGGAGCACCACGGCTCCTCCATCGTGATCAAGCAGTTTCAATTTTTCCGTATCGAAGAAGTAGATCGTGCGCGCCTCCTCCGGCAGTTGGTCTAAACGGAGCTCCTTCTTGGCGTGATCGATATCCTTCGAGTCGACCGGCAACTTGATCTCCGCTTCGTCCTTGGCGAGGACGGGCGCGGCGGAGAAAGCGAGAGACGCCGTGAGCGAAAGAGCGAGTAGTAGTGAGCGCATGTTCGTAGGAGTTCGTGGCGGTGGCGGCCGGGCGGCTTCGAGAAGCCAAGGCGAGTTACATGCCGTGGCGGGAATGGGAAAGCGTTTTACGGAGGGGGTGATTGTCAGCCGCGAGGGAGCGCGGTATGCTTCGCCTCAATGAACGCCATCGTGAACCTCGAGGAGACACCCGGCAAAACGGTGGGGCGCCGTGTGCCGCCGCGCGATGCGCTGAAAAGCTGTCCGGCGACGGCGGAAGAAGCCCGCGCCTGGAAGCGCGCGTTCGGGACCCCGCGGATTCCGAAGGGGCTCTACCGATTTCGCACCCACGAAGAGGCCGATGCCTGGCTATGGAAGATGCTGACGCGCCCGACGACGACGCGCTGATTCGCGAGGAGAGCCGCGAGCCGTCGCTGGAAGACTTGGTCGCGCTCTGCCGCGCGCTGAACGGCCGGGGCGCTCGCTACGTCATCGTGGGAGGATTTGCCATCATGCAGGCCGGTTACAATCGCCGCACCATGGACATCGATCTGCTCGTGGAAACGACGCTCGAAAATGAGTCCCGGGTGAGGGCAGCGCTCTCCAGCCTCCCGGACAATGCCGCCGCGGAGCTGAAGCCGGGGGACATCGACGCATATGGAGTGGTGCGCGTGGCGGATGAGTTCACCGTGGATCTGATGAAATCCGGTTGCGGCGTCACCTACGCCGAAGCGCGGCCCAGCGCGATTATCCGTGAGATCGACGGGGTACCGATTCCTTTCGCCTCCCCAGCCATGCTGTGGAAGATGAAGCAAACGGTGCGCGAAAAGGATATCCCAGACCGAAAGTTCCTGCAGCAACTACTCGCCGCTCAAGGTATCCCGCTCGATCCCCCCATCGACGCTGCCCCGGACAGCAATCCGTTAGCTTCCGTGCCGCCTTGGTTGCAGCGGACACTCGTGCGCTTGGACGCCTGGCTCAAGCGCGGCCAGGGCGGGTAGCGAACGCGACGCAACTCGGCGCGTTTTCGAGCAGCGTCGCGCCACGCCGGCAGATCGCGCTCGCAGGACAACCACGCTGTGTTGTTATCATCACCAAAATCTCCACCAAGGTTTTGTGCCTCCTGTCTCGATCCAATCGCCGGACGCGCTGCGAGTCCACTTCTTGGAGATTCCGTCGAGACGAATCTCTGTTCCGGCAGCATGGTCGACAAACTCCAGCAACTCCGAAGAGAACCAGAACGTCTCGCTGCGCGCCTCGAATTGCACATTCACGGCGTAGTCCTGCGTGAGAGTGCCAATCACGGCGACGCCAGTAATAGATGGGGTGGTCTCTCCGTAAACCTGACCGACGAGCCCAGCGACACCGCGCGCCTCGGTCTCTGCTGTAGCGCGGACTCTAACGTTGTCTCCGAACGTAATTAGTGGTGTGTCAGGCATAGTCCAGCAACCCGATCCCATAACACGGGTAAGGCCAGAAAGTCAGAGCCAAAGCGCGCCGTCTGCATCGCATCACAGCCAGGGTGCCAGCTTCTCCGCCATCTCCGGGCTCCATTCTACGCGGTAGTCGTCGCCGGCGAGGAGGCGGGTTTGGGCGCCGTTGGTGCGCTGGATGCGGAGCTCGACTTTGCGGCGGCCGGGGCGCTGTTTAATGATGTCGCGGATGGCGAGGAGGTCTTCTTCGGTGGCCTTGGTTTGGTCGAGGGTGAGGATGACGGGGGTTTCCTTGGGCTCGGGTTTGCGGAGGGCTTTGACTTCGTTGGCGCTGATGCGGGGGCCTTCCTCGCGGAGGTCGAGGCGCCCGGTAACGGTGACGACCTGGCCGACTTCGAGGAGGGAGGCGGCCTTGGTAAAGGCCTCGCTCCAGATCATGACTCTCGAGCGGGCCGGTGAGGTCTTCGAGGATGACGACGGCGAAGGGTTTGCTGTCTTTCTTGGTGAACTTCTTTTCCACCGAGGTGAGCGCGCCGGCGATGGTGACGGTGCTCTTGTCCTCCTGCTCGCCGAGATTGGCGATGGGGATGAATTTGCCGCTTTCAAGCGCGGGGCGGTATTCGTCGAGCGGGTGGCCGGTGACGTAAAAGCCGAGCAGCTCCTTTTCGAAGCCGAGCTTTTCGGCGGCGGTCCACGGTGTCACGGCGGCGCCGGCGCGCTTGGCGGCGGCGGGCTTGGGCGGCGTCGAAATCGTCGAAGAGCGACGCCCTGGCCGGCGGCCCGGTCGCGTTGGGAGCTGGCGGCGGCGGCCATCGCGCTGTCGATCTCGCGCGAACAGCTGCGCGCGCTCGCAGCCGGTCCAATCGAAGGCGCCGCATTTCACCAGGCATTCGAGCGCTTTCCGGTTCACCTTTTTCGTGTCGACGCGGCCGGCGAAATTTTCCAGCGAGGCGAACGGGCCGCCGCGCTCGCGCTCTTCCATGGCGGCGGTCATCGCGCCTTCGCCGACGTTCTTGATCGCGGCGAGGCCGAAGCGGATGCCGGCCGGTTTCGCCGCTCTTTTCGGGCGCGAACTTCAGCGAGCTGCGGTTGACGTCCGGCGGCAGGATCGTGATGCCCATCCGCTCGCACTCGGCGACGAAGATGCTGATCTTGTCCGTGTTCGCGACTTCGTTGCTCATCACCGCGGCCATGAACTCCACCGGGTAGTTCGCCTTCAGATAGGCCGTCTGGTAGCTGACCCAGGCGTAGGCGGCGGAGTGCGATCGGTTGAAGCCGTAGCCGGCGAATTTCTCCAGCATGTCGAAGACCTCGTTGGCCTTGTTCTCCTTGATGCCGTGCAGCTTCGCCGCGCCTTCGCAGAATTTCACGCGCTCCTTGGCCATCTTCTCCTTGTCCTTCTTGCCCATGGCGCGGCGGAGCAGATCGGCGCCGCCGAGCGTGTAGCCGGCGAGGACCTGCGCGGCCTGCATGACCTGCTCCTGATAGACGAGCACGCCGTAGGTTTCCGCGCGTGACGTCCTTCGAGCAGCTTGTGCGGCGTGCTTGACCTTCGCCAGGCCCTTCTTGCGCTTGATGTAGTCGGGGATGAGGTCCATCGGGCCGGGCCGATAGAGCGCGAGGATCGCGTTGATGTCCTCGATGTCGCGGATGTCGAACTGCCTGCAGACAGCCGACCATGCCGCCGGATTCCAACTGGAACACGCGCGATCGTCTCGCCGCGGTTGAGCAGGTCGAAGGTCGCCTGGTCGTCGAGCGGGATCGTGTCGATGTCGAAGTCCGGCGTGTGCTGGTGGATGAGCACCACGGCATCGGTGATGACGGTGAGCGTCTTCAGGCCGAGGAAGTCCATCTTCAGCATGCCGAGTCGGTCAGCGGCCCCATGGCGTACTGGCTGACGATCGAGCCGTCGTTGGCGCGCGTGAGCGGGATGTATTCGGAGAGGTCGCGGTCGCCGATGACCACGCCCGCCGCATGCACGCCGACGCCGCGGGTGAGGCCTTCGAGCTTCGTCGCGGTGTCCCACAGCTGCGCGCGTGGCGGGCTCGGTCTTCGACGCGCTTTCTTCAGCTCGGGATTCTTGTCGATCGCGCCGGGGATGTGCTCGATCGCGCCGGTTTCCTTGTTCTTCTTGTCCTCGCCCGTCGAGCGTGATGTCGAGCTCCGTTCGGGATCATCTTCGCGACGCGATCGGCGTCGCCGTAGCTCCAGCCCAGCACGCGCGCCACGTCGCGCACGACGGACTTCGCGCCGAGCGTGCCGAAGGTGATGATCTGCGAGACGGCGCGCTCGCCGTATTTTTGGCGCACGTACTCGATCACCTCGCCGCGGCGGTTCTGGCAGAAGTCCACGTCGATATCCGGCGGGCTAGACGCGCTCGGGATTGAGGAAGCGCTCGAAGAGCAGCTTGAAGCGGATGCGGATCGATGTCGGTGATGCCCATCGCGTAGGCGACCATCGAGCCGGCCGCCGAGCCGCGTCCCGGCCCGACGGGGATGCCGTGCTCCTTCGCCCAGTCGATGAAGTCCCAGACGATGAGGAAATAGTTCACGAAGCCCTGCTTCTCCAGCACGCTCGATCTCGCGCTCGAGCGCGCTCCTCGATCACCGGGTCGTCCGTCGCGCGCTCGCCGTAGCGCTTGCGCAGGCCCTCCTCGCAGATCTCGCGCAGATACTCGTTCTGCGTCATGCCCGGCGGGCGGCGTGTAGTTCGGGATACTTCGGGACGCCGAACTCGATCTTCGACGTTGCAGCGCTCCGCGATGGCCAGGGTGTTGTCGCAGCGCCTCGGGATAGTCGCGCGAAGAGCGCGCGCATTTCCGCGGGCGATTTGAAATAGAGCTCCGGCGACGTAGCGCATCCGCCTCTCGTCGGTGACGTTCGCGCCGGTGCCGATGCAGATCGAGCACGTCGTGCGCCTCGTGATGCTGTCGCTGCTCGAGGAAATGCACGTCGTTCGCCGCGACCAGGCCGAGCCCGAGGTCCTTGGCCATTTCGGGCAGCACGCGTGTTGCACTTGATCTGCGCCTCGATGCCGTGGTCGTGCATTTCGAGGAAGAAATTTTCCGCGCCGAGGATGTCGCGATACTGCGCGGCGAGCTCGACGGCGCGCGCGGATTGATCGTTCGATGATCGCGCTGATTCACCTCGCCCTTGAGGCAGCCGCTCAGGCCGATGAGCCCCTCGCGAGTACTGCGCGAGCAGCTCCTTGTCGATGCGCGGCTTGTAGTACATGCCGTCGAGGTGCGCGATGCGAGACGAGCTTGACCAGGTTGCGGTAGCCGGCGTCGTCTGCGGCGAGCAGCGTGAAGTGATAGGCGGCGTCGCGCCCGCTGCGTTGGCCTTCTTTTCGTGTGCGATCGCCGGGCGCCATGTAGACCTCGCAGCCGATGATCGGCTTGATCCCGGCCTTCTTCGCCTCCTGGAAAAACTCGATCGCGCCGTAGAGGTTCCCGTGGTCGGTGATGGCCAGGGCCGGCATCCCCATCTTCTCCGCGCGCTTCAGGATGTCCCCGATGCGATTGGCGCCATCCAGGGTGGAGTATTCCGTGTGGACGTGGAGATGGACGAAGGAATCGGACATGGTCTCGCAAAGATACGCGCGGGCAGCGGGGAGGGAAAGCGGCGCGATGCGGGAGCAGCGTGAGGGCGGCGGAAACTCTTCCGCCCGCCCGGCCGGCCCGCTACTCTTCACGCCATGGAGCCCGTTCCCGAGACGCCGACCATCCAAACCGAAGTGCAGGTGATGTTCTTTGACACCGATTGCGCCGCGGTGGTCCACAACATCGCCTACCTCCGTTTCATCGAGATCGCGCGCACCTTGCTGGCCGAGCAACTCGGCATGGGCCTCGCCTCGATGGCCGAGACCCAGCTTTACCCGGTGGTGGTGCGCACCGAGATCGACTACAAACGGCCCGCCCGCCTCAGCGACAAGCTCGTGATCAACGGGCGGCTGGAGACGGTCGAGCGCCTGCGCTTCTGGTGCGGTTTCGAGATCGTTCGCCCCGCCGATGGCACCCTGATCGCCCGCTCGCGCCAGATGCTCGCCTTGGTTCAGATGCCCGCGGGCCGTCCCATCCCCTTGCCGGCGGATTGGGGTACCCGCTACGCCCACTTGCGGCCGGAGCGCGGAAAGAAGTCCGCGGCGGCGTAAATTCGCCGAAAAGTGAAAACGCCTCTCCAGTTTTCACTGGAGAGGCGCCTTCTGTTTGGGGTTGGGGGGAACGACGCCAACCGTAACAGGCCCTTTTGGGCGCGCAAGCAGAAATTCGTAAATACTCGTGACATTCTTACCGGTTCCGGGCATTTCCTCCGCCGGACAGGCGGAAATGCCACTCGCTTTATGAAACTTATGAAGTTTCCGAGCAGTGGCATTTTGCTTGCTTACCACTCCCAGCGTGAAACTCCTCCTGCCCCTTGCCTGCGCCTTCGCGCTTCTGACCTCCTTCGTCCATGCCGGTGAAATCGAGAGCGCGGTGCTCCGCGAGATCAATCTCGCCCGCACCAATCCCGAGCAATACTCCCGCCTCCTGGCGCAGAACTCCTCCCGCGCCGTCGCCCGCGGCGATCGCGATACCGCGGAAGCGATCCGGTTTCTCAAAAATGCGCGCCCCTTGCCTCCCTTGGCGCGCTCGACCGGGCTCGGACTTGGCGCCCAGCTTCACGTCACGAAGCAGGGTGCGAGCGGCGGCCGCGGCCACGGCAACTGCTTCTCCCGCATGGAGCGCTTCGGCAACTGGATCGGCCGCGCCGGGGAAAATATTTCCTACGGACAGCGCGACGCCCGCAGCATCGTCTGCTCCCTGATCATCGACAAAGGCGTCTCCGGGCGCGGACACCGCAAGAACATCTTCAACTCGTCCTTCGGCGTTGCGGGGGTCGCGTATGGGCGGCATGCGGCCTACGGCGCCATGTGCGTCATCGATTTCGCCGGGCAGTTCGTCGAGCGCGGCGGCGCGCTCGCGAGCCTGTAATTAACACTGCGCCGCTGCTCTACGGAGCCGGCGGGGCAGCAGGCGCAGGCGCGGGCGTCGAAGGCGGAGGAACGATCGGTGGCGCGGGCTTGGGCTGGCCGGGCTCGACGTTGCCGCCTTCCCGTTTCTCCTTCGGCGTGACGATATCGACATCGGGCACGGTGAGCGTCTTTTCCTTTTTCTCCACCTTCACGTCGGGGACGGTGATGGTTTTCTCCTTCTTTTCCACCTTCAAGTCGGGTCCATCGACATCGTACTTCGGTAGATTGCCGCCTTCCACTTTCACCTTGGGGGCTTCGCCTTCCTCGGTCTTTTTCACTTCGCAAGCGCCCATGGAGAGGGCGAGAGCGGCGGTGGTTAGCCCGAGAAGGCTGCGTTGCGTAAAGAGATTGTAAGCGGTCATTTCCCCACTGGTTCGCGGGAGAGCCCCGAGGTGGGCGTGCGAGGGCGTAAATTTTTGTTTACTTCAGTTGGACGAGCGCCACTTCCACCTGCTGCAGCGCGGCCGCGAAACGCTCGGGCTGGAAGCCGGTGGCGGCTTTCGCCTCGCCCTGGACCACGGCGAACGCCTGCTCGAAAGTCGGCGAGGCGAGGCCCGTCCCTTTCAAGGTTTGCCAAAAACGGTCGATGGCGCGGACGAGCACCTCGGCGCGACGGCGTTGCTCGCCGGGGGTGGCGTTGGCGTTGCGGAAGTCGTTGCTCGATTCGGCGAACTTCTTCAGTTGCGCGAGCGTTTGCTCCTTGGTCCAGGTTGCTTTCGCGGCGGCCTTGGCGAGACGATCGGCGGCGGCTTGCGTGGCGCGCGGGTCGTTGCCGCCGCCTTCGCCGAGGGTGCTTCGGCCGAGGGTGGTGAGGCGCAGGAGCCAGCCGAGGCCATCCACGCGCGCGGCGATATCGGGGTCCTGCAACTGGCCGAGCTTCCAGCTAAACTCGCGCAGCGAGGCGGCCTGGCCGACGAGCCATGCGCGCTGGTCGAGCAACGGATCCTCGATCTCTTTCCAGTGCGGCGGCTCCTCTTTCATCTGCCGGGCCATCTCGAAAAACATCTCCGGGTGGCCGGACTTCGCCAGCTCGGGCTCGATGTAGAGATGGCAGGCCACACAGGTGTTGGCGCGGTTGTAGAGGTCTTTCATCTCGCGCAGGCCGGCGGCGAGGCGCTGGTCGCGCGTGATATCGGTGCGGGTGTGAAAGCGCAGCCACGGCTCGGCCGGCCCGTGGCAGGTCTCGCAGGAGACGCCCTGCTCCGGTTTCAAATCGCGCACGAGCCGCTCCGGCGGGACGCTTTGGAGGGGCGAATGGCAGACGGTGCAGCGGCCGTCCTTGCTGGCATCGGCGATGCCAAGCGTCTCGGCCATGTTCTTCGAGCGCGCCACGCTGAGGATCGCGTGCGCCTTCGAGTGAGCGTCTTTGCGCTCCCAAATCAGGCACTGGTTCTTGCCCACGCCGCCGCCGTGACAACCCGACGAGGCGCACGATTGCTCCCCGGTGAAGCGCGCCGACTTGAGTCTCGGCTCGCTCGCGGCGGAGGCTGCCTGGGGCAGCAAAAGCAGGGCAAATACGCCCAGCGGCAGCAGGGATCGAAAAGCGGCAGGCACGACTCGGCTTATAGCGCAAGCCCTCTCCCCGCCAAGCAAAGTCTCACCGGCGTTGGCAAAAATTTGACGGGAAAACCGTCACTCTAAGCTATCGATGGCTTTCTGAGCGAACATCCACTGAATCAGCCCCGGCTCAGTCCAGGCGTAGAGCGCAATGCCGTGATCTCCGCCGTCGAACTCGGTGTAGCGCGGCTTACCGCCTGCTCGGCGAAGTTGGTCGAAGGCCCTTTGGGAACAAGCCACGGGCACAACGTCGTCGGCGGTGCCGTGGAAGATCCAAGCAGGGATGTGCGCGAGGCGTGCGGCCTGGCCGTCGGCCAGCGCACCGCAAACCGGAACAGCCGCAGCAAAGCGATGCGGGTAGCGGGTTAGCAGATCCCACGTCCCGTACCCACCCATGGAGGCGCCGAGGACATACAGCCGAGTTTTATCGACCGGAAGTTCCTCGATCAGCGCTTCGAGCAGATGCACCGCCATCAGAAGAGCAGGCGCTGGCTTCTCGTGGAACGGCTGGTGTCCGGGGTCCCAATCTACGGCCTTAATCCAGGCAGCCGGCTCTGGTGGACACTGCGGCACGAGGACGAAACACGGGTTCACCTTCTGGTTCTCGGGCAGAGTCCAGATGCCTGCGGTGATGCTGACGTGCTTCCCGGTGATCTGAGCCAGGTTGTCGGCCCCCCTCGACCCGGCGCCGTGCAGGACCAGCACGAGCGGGTACCGCTGGCCAGGTTCCGCCTGGGGCTCAAACAGCCGATAGTTAATCGATCCTCCGCCTGCGTCGAGGTAGGTGCCCGGCTTAAACGTTTCAGGGTTGGACTTCTGGAGTCGAGTGCGGAGTGAATCGATTTCCTGGTTTCGGGTGATCCAACGCTCTCGAGGTTCGAGGACACGGTCTGAAGCCGGCAGTTCGGCACGGGCGGTCTCCACTTGGATCAGCACAAGAAGCGTGACGCAGAACGAAAGGAAGAATTTCACAACGCCAGAGCGTGACCCGTAACCGAGCTCGGTCGGGTGATTGGTATCCAGCGCGAGCACGGCATCACGGCTTCTTTTGCCGGGCTCGACATTGGCGGCCAAGCTCAATTTGCGGGCGTTCTCGTTGGAGAAAGGCCCGGGCAGCCTTGCCTTCGCGAAGAAAGAATCAGCAGATTGAGCGGCATTCATCAGCGTTCCGCGTTCCGCCTTCCGCGTTTTATGCGTTTTCTCCTCATCCTGCTCGTCCCCACGCTCGCCGCCGCCACGCCGGCCAACGTCCTCTTCATCATGGCGGACGACTACCGCAATGACGCGGGCTGTTACGGCTCCGCGGCGCTCACGCCGAACCTCGACCGGCTGGCCAAAAGAAGCGTCGTTTTCGATCGCGCGTACTGCCAGCAAGCGGTTTGCAATCCCTCGCGCAGTTCGATGCTCACCGGCCAGCGGCCGGATGCGTTGCGGGTCTGGAACAACAGCACGCACTTCCGCACGCCAAACCCGGACGTGGTGACGCTGCCGGAGTGGTTCAAGCAGCAGGGGTATGAGACCCGCTGCGTGGGCAAGATCTTTCACAACTGGCACACCGAGGTCCACGGCGACCCGCAGTCGTGGAGCGCGCCGGAGTTCCTGCACTACGCCAATCATGGCGACGATAAACCGCAGGTTTCCGGCGAGCTGCCGCCGAACCTCGCGACGCTCTGCGCCTGGAGGTACGGCGGCACCACCATTACCGAATGCCGCGACGTGCCCGACGAGGCGTATTACGATGGCCGCGTGGCCGCCGAGGCAGTGCGCACGCTCGGCGAGGTGAAAGAGAAGCAGTTCTTTCTCGCAGTGGGCTTTTGGAAGCCGCACGCCCCGTTCAATGCGCCGAAGAAATACTGGGACCTGTACGATCGGGCGAAGCTCCCGCCGCTGAACGCCGCGCGGCCGGACGACGCGCCCGCGCTGGCCTTTCATGACAGCACCGAAGTGCTCGGCCCGGTGAAAGCGCAAAAGCCGCTCACGCCCGAGCAAGCCGCCGAGATGCGCCACGGCTATTTCGCGAACATCAGCTACATGGACGCGCAGCTGGGCAAGGTGCTCGACGCGCTGGAGGGCAGCGGCCTCGCGGAGCGGACCATCGTGGTCTTCGTGGCCGATCACGGCTACCAGATCGGCGAGCACACGCTCTGGGGCAAAACGTCGAATTTCGAGTACGACGCCCGCGTGCCCTTGATGATCGCCAAGCCCGGCGCGCGCGCCGCCGGGCAGCACACGCCCGCGCTGGTGGAGCTGATCGATCTGTTCCCCACGCTCGCCGCAGCGTGCAGCTTGCCACAGCCCGCCGGCCTCGCCGGCCAAAGCCTGCTGCCGATCCTCGACGACCCGAAGGCCAGCACGAAACCCGCCGCCTTCACCCAACACCCGCGCCCGGCCTACTACGACCGCAGCCCCAGCAAGCAGCCCGACGCGATGGGTTGCTCCATCCGCACCGCACGGGTGCGCTACACGGAGTGGCGCGATTGGAACACCGCCGCCGTGCTCGGCCGCGAGCTATACGATCACGCTACCGATGAGGCGGAGCTGCACAACGCCGTGGACCGGCCCGATCTCGCGGAGGCGCAACGTGAAGCGGCCGAAATGCTGGCGAGAAACTTTGCGCTGGCGCGGCCATAAGGCCTGTGGTGTAGGCATTCCTGCCTGCCCGGCCGGCAGCCAGGATGGCTGCTCCACACTGCCGCAACTACACCTTCACCGCGTGCCCATTCACCGCGTGCACGCCATTCCCGTTTCCATGGCCGTTGCCGTTCACGTGGTGGCCGTTCGCCGTCTTGTAAAATTTCGCCACGAACATCGGGGGGATGTTGCGGAGGCAGTATTCGCTCTCCACCCGCGCGAAATGCGCGCAATGCCCGTTCGTCCGCAACTCGTTCGTCACCTGGTAAATCACGAAAGCGGCATGGCTCGCCGGCGCCAGCACCTCGTACACCCGCTTGAGCAGCTCCTTCTTCACCGCTTTTTCGAGGATGGAAAACGGGATGCCGGAGATCACGTAATCGCACTTCCCGATTCCCCGCTCGGCGAGACGCTTGGAAATTTCCAGCGCGTTCTCGTTCAGCACCGTCACCCGCGCATCGTGACGGAACTGCTTTTGCAGGTGCACGGCCAGCTCGGGATCGAGCTCGAAAACGACCAGCTTCGAGTCCGCATGCATGCGGCGGGCGAGCTCCCGCGTGTGGCAACCTTCACCGCCGCCAAACTCCACGATCACCCGCGGCGCGGAGAGGTCCAGCTTCCCCGCCACTTTGTGGACGAGCGTCCGCGAGCTGGGAATGATCGACGCCACCTGGGTGGGCCGTTGCAAAAATCTCTTCAAAAACAATGTGCTCATCCAGGAAAATGGGTCCGCATCCTAGACTGGATGCGCCCTTGCGCAAGCGACTTCTCGCCTCCGGGACGCATTCGGGTGCATCTCCGGGCAGACCCTCAACTTTCCCTTGCCGACCCCCGCGCGCGCCCGCCATGCTCCCTGGCAGCGCTTCCGCGCGGCCCCAATTCCCGCCGGAGCGCCTCGTTTTTCCATAAAAAGACCATTCCTATGCCAGTCATTTCACGAGGCCTCGAGGGCATCATCGCAGCGGAAACCAGCATCGGCGACGTGCGCGGCCAGGAGGGGCAGCTCATTTATCGCGGGTACGATATCAATGAGCTCGCCGGCAAGGTGAGCTACGAGGAGGTGGTCTACCTCCTCTGGCACGGCCGGCTGCCGAACGCCGCCGAGCTGCGAAAGCTCTGACCACCGCGCTGCGCGCCGAGCGCGAGCTGCCGCAGGGCGTCATCGATTTCCTCACAGCGGCGCCGAAAACCGCCCAGCCGATCGACATCATGCGCACCGGCGTGAGCATGCTCGGCTGCTACGACACCGAGCGGCACGACCTCGAACATGCAGCGAGCAACTCGCAGATCGCGATCAAGCTCGTGGCGCAGATCGGCATCATCGCCGCCTAGTTCCATCGCGCGCGCAGCGGCAAATCGCTCCCGCCCATCCGCAAAGACCTCAGCGAGGCCGCCCATTTCCTCTGGCTGATGAATGGCGAGGAGCCGACCGCCGACGAGGTCCGCAACCCTCGACATCGCCTACGTCCTGCACGCCGAGCACGGCTTCAACGCCTCCACTTTCACCGGGCGCGTCGTCGCCTCCACGCTGAGCGACATGTATTCCTCCGTCAGCGCCGCCATCGGCGCGCTCAAGGGCCCGCTCCACGGCGGCGCCAATGAAGGCGTGATCCACATGCTCAAGGAAATCGGCGACGCTCGATAAAGTCGACGCCTGGGTCGAAGACGCGCTCGCGCAGAAGAAGAAGATCATGGGCATCGGCCACCGCGTCTACAAGGTGCTCGACCCGCGCGCGCCGCACCTCAAGGCGATGGCCGTCAAGCTCTCCAACCAGCTCGGCGAGCCGAAATGGATTCAGATGTCCGAGCGCATCGCCTCCATCATGAAGGAGCGCAAAGGCCTCAACGCGAACGTCGATTTCTACTCCGCCACGGTCTACTACTCCCTCGGCATCCCCACCGATCTCTTCACCCCGATCTTCGCCATCTCGCGCATGAGCGGCTGGACCGCCCACATCCTCGAGCAGCTCGCCGACAACCGCCTCTTCCGGCCGCTCAGCGAGTACGTCGGCCCCGAGGTGGGGAAGAAGGTGGCGCCGATCGAGCAGCGGTAGGCCTCTCATTGGGTGCCCGTCACGGCAGTACGGTTCTCAAGCAAAGATCTTACTTGATCCTCTTCGCCCGCTGATCGCGGCCGTTTTGGTGAAGCGTCACGGCGGTCGCCTTGCCGTCGGCGCTGGTGGCGAAGGTGAGCTGCGCGTCCACCGCGGTGCAGAAGAACTCGGTCTTCGATTTCGGGAAGACTTCGAGGTCCTGCTGGCCGGTGAGCCGCACGAAGAACCGGTCGCCCTGGCGATGCACGGTGAGGACGATGCCGGGCACGAATTCGTACTCGCCGGCGTACAGGTCGAAGATGGCGCGATCGATCTCGACGGCCTGGTGCGCGGTTTTCGGCTTCGGCGTGGCGAGGGCGATTCGGGTATCCAGAAGGTGAATGCCGATGTCGTCGATCGAAGCGGCGGAGTTGGCGAGGACGACCACGCCGCGACGGTTCTTTGTGTCGAGGCCGATGAAGGAGTGGTAGCCGCCGGTGCCGCCATTGTGCCACGTCATCTTGGCGTCGGAGAGAGGACTCACGTGCCAGGCGAGCGCGATGTCGAGGCCGGGCTGCGCGGCGGGGATGCGAATCTCGTGCGTCTTTTGCATGAGCGCGCTGAGCTTGCTGGGCGGCAGGGCGAGATTGGCGGCGATGAATTTCACGAGGTCATTGGCGGTTGAGCGCAACGCGCCGGCGCCGGCGAGCGTGGGGATGTCCCAGTTTGTGGCGGGCGCGCCCGCTTCCGTGCGCCCGGCCACGAGGCGTGCTTTCAATTGGGGCGTGAGCGCGATCCGCGTGCTCGCCATCGCGAGTGGCTCGCAGATTCTTTCGACGACGAGCGCCTCGTAGGACTTGCCGGCTTTCAAGGCGATCGCGTGTCCGAGCAAGCCCATGCCGAGGTTCGAGTATTCATACTTGGCGCCGATGTCGCGGGCGAGCGTGCAGCCCGAGAGGAACGCATGCATCTGGCCGACGGTGTAATCGGCATACGGATTGTTCGGGTCCTTGGGCTTCAAGTTGTCCGGCAGCCGCGGCAGCGCCGAGGTGTGCGTGGCGAGGTCGAGCAAGGTGATTTGTTTGCCGTCGCGCGAGGGCACCCGCACGGAGGGCGGCAGGTATTTCGCCACGGGGTCGTCCAGCTTCATCTCGCCGCGCTCGACTATCTCCGCGAGGAGAATGGCGGTGAACGCCTTGGTCGCGGAGCCGATCTCGAAGACGGTGTCGCCATCCGGGCGACGCGGCGTCTTCGGATCGGTGGTGCCGTAGCCGATGACCTTCGAGCCGCGCTCATCGACGGCGCCGACGACGATGACGGCGGCCGATTTCGAGGTCTCGATGCGCTCCTCGAGAATCGCTTCGATTTTGGCCTCGCTGGGCCATTCGGCGGCTCGCGCGAGCGCCGAGAGGAGCAGGAGCGAGACGAGGAGGTGGGAGGTGCTTTTCATTGGGAAGGAGTGCCGCGCAGGCGCTCAGCCGCCGCGGTGCAACAGGGCGGGTTTTCGGACAGGAGGGACGAGATGCAGGGTTTTAGGAACTTAAAGGCGGGAATGTGCAACAATCAGGGGAGGGGTTTTCGGACAGGTGGGAGGAGATGCGGGGTTTTGGAGACGAGCGGCGGCGACGGCCGAACTCGGAGGGGCAGGCGCGGCCGAGAAGATGCAGGTGGTAACGCCAGCCGGCGTTGGGAGGGGGCTCGGGGAGCGGGGGCAGATTGGCGAGACGGGTGGCGTGGAATTCGGCGCGGGCCTGGCGGAGGCGCGCGGCGAAATCGGGGTGGACGCGCTTCCAGTAGCTGATGGTATTGCGCGGGAGGCCGTGGTGGAGGGCGGCGCGGGAATCGGTGAGGCCGTGGAGGCGGACGAGCTCGCAGAGGAAATCGGCGAGCTGGGGCGAGTAGAGGGAGGGGCGGCCGGGCGGGCGGGGAGTGGCGGGGGATGGTTTCGAGCGACGGGGAGGGCTGGCTGGAGGCGCGCCGGCAAGGAGGGGGATGATTTCGGGGTGCTCGCGTTTCCAAGCGCGGAGGGTTTCGGGGTAGAGGCCGGCGGCGAAGGCGGCACGGCGCTCGGTGAGGCCCGCTACCTGAACGAGGTGCGAGATCCTGGCGATGAGCTCAGGGGAGAAGGCGGAGGCGGCGGCGAGCGGGGAAGATTTCGGGAAAGGATAGTCCTTCGGAAACGGTACCGGCATGTGGCCGATAGTAGGGCAGGTCGAGCACTTTCCCAATCTCGATTGAGCACTTTTTTATACTTCTTTTTTCGTGATTGGCGGGGCGCCGCCGCCCCATTTTTCAGTCCACCTTTGCTTTTCAAGCAATCCCAGCCACGGATGGAGAGGTGGCGCGTGGTGGTGATCGGGAATTCGGAAAGAATTACCGGGCTACGCAAAAGGTGATTCCAGATGCCCCGAGCGGAATTCTACAGATCGCAATTCTGAGAGGGCCACCGGTTAGCCCCGCACGAGTTGCTCTGTTCAAGCAGCGCGATTCTCGCGCTGACCCCTCGGTTGTCTCCTAACGGAAAGACAATCACGCCGTGCCCTACGGGCCCTGGTGGAGGAGCAAAGCGCAACAGCGCGATTCTTTTCTAGGACTGACCCCAGGACTGACTCCTTCAGCTCTCCTGGACGTCACTCGGACGCGCCACCTGACTCCGATTTGGGCCTTTGGCTAGCATCGACTTGTTGCACGTTCGGGTGGTCGCTGACCTTCACCTCTGTGTCGACACTTACGAAAAACGTCTCTGCGTGCTCCAATGCGCGGATACGGCCAGGCCCACCCTCTTTGTACCAACGGGCCATGTCTTTGATAGAGTTTGCAACGCCATAGAAGTCTGGAAATAGGGTTGCGCGCGTAATTCCTTCGAGTGCAAGTAAGAATAGGAGCTTCTCAGCGTGGACGCGAGGCAACGTTATCTTGCGAAAGCACGGTCCTGAGGTTTGAAGATTCTTGGCACGAGCAAACCCGCAAACGAACTCGTCAAATGTGCGCCGGTTGATCGGCAGTTCATCCACCAAGATGCGGTTTGCTAGCGTGAATACACCTTCCTGCGCACGAAGGTTAGGATTTGATGCGGCAGGAGCTGTGACGATTGTAAAGAGTGCAGGGGAATGTCGGTCACGTTCCAAAAACTCCAGCCCAAGCGACCAAACCGAGAGAGTATCACTTATATTCTCCGTCTCGATTGCTCGTGCAGCGGCAAACCAAGCCGCTTTGAGAGGGTGCCGGGACCAGTCAAGCAGTCGGGTTGGGACGCCGTGATGTTGAGCAAGTGCCATCAGCGATAAGACTGAGTCGGGCGGCCAGAGTTGCGGAAGCGGCTCAAGGCGATCGAGGAATCCGCGCAAGCGCTGCGTGTCTTCCGGAATACTCAACCCGATAGAATCCGCAATTTGCAGAAAGCGGGATAGCACGGCTTTCTCAGCACGTACCTGATCCTTATTGGTTTTGATAGAATGGAGAGCCAAGTTCTCCAATTCTCGAGACTCATCGCGAAGGGCACTTGGCAACAGTAAGAAGGTTTCATCTGAATGCCCGCGAGACACCCACCCTCGCGGGAAGAGCGAGGAGTAAAATCTGCTCCGAGGTGACAGGGCGGCCAGAAATTCCTCGGGGTCACTGCACGAGGTTGTTGCGACAATCCTTTGCTCAATCTCGTACCCAATCCCATTCTTTCTTCGCATTCTCTCCAGTCGCAACAGCTCTTCGCCGACGTCAGCAAATGGTGGCATTGGGACGCCTTGCTTCCAAGGCATCACGACAAGCCAAGAATACAGAATGCCTAAGAGCTGCCCCGAAGCCCAGCGGCTGCCTGGCGGACTTGCGCCGGTGCTCTCAAGCGCCGCCTTATTCAGCTCCAGGAATTCGAAAGCTCGGCACAGTCGAACTGCCTTCCAATCTATATCGTCAGAGTGACGCCCCTTGACGAAGTTGTGTACCGCAGCTTGATAATCAGTTGTGGATCTCGCCAAGACTTTGCAAAGCTCGCCAAAATCGGCAAACCACGCCTCGTAGGAATATCTTGAGGATTCTACAGGCTCATCTTCATCTTCGTCCATTTGAAGATCGTTACCTGCGCTCAATGCGACTGTCGAGCACCCACATGATCACCATGCAAAAGGCGACTTTTACCAGAAGGAGATCATGCAGGCGGAGGCGACGATGGCCGACTGCTTGCGGATTATCGCCGTGTAGGAGTTGGGTGTGCTGGAGGCGCTGGAGGGGGGCACGCGGGAGATGATGGATTCCTGGACCGAGGAACAGCGCACCGGCTATTTTGAGCAGCTCAACACCTTCCGGGAGAAGCGCGAAGCGCACCTCGGGTGCCTCCCGATCGCCGAACGCCGGGAGTGGGAGCGGCGATTGAGGTTTTGAGGATTGCCCGCGCCTTCCCGCCCACGCGCTCCGGCAGCATCACAAGATGCGAAGATGAACGATTCGGTCGCGCATTTCTCCCGGCTCAGTGCAGATGGCAAACAGCGCCACCTCGAAGATGATGGCGGAGATGCGTCCTTGCGGTGGGACGATGATAACCCCGGGCATCGGCATTCCGGCGGCGATCCGGTGTGCGGCAAAGACCGGTATCGTCGCAAGGTCATGCGCGAGCAGAACGCGATCTTCGCGCGCGGCGACCGCGAGGACGACGTCATCCTCCTGCTCAAAGGCGTCGGTCTCCTGGACGCGGAGTAGATCGATCTCGGGATGGTGCATCTGAAGGCCACGCACGATGCGGCCATCCAGATTCTCGTCCATGAACAGCCGGATCACGGCGCGGCGGGGTCTCGCCGGCGCGCTTCCCACCGCGTCATCAGACGCTCGCGCAGGCCATGGGAGGGCCAGCGTCTTTCGATCTCTTCGCGATTCGCGTCGGACTTTGCGCTGCGCTCCCGGAGATACTCCGAGGCCTCCTCGCGATGGTGGAGATACCACGCGATGGCGGAATAGACGGAGGGCAAGTCGAGCGTGGTGAATCGCGCCACGATATCCTCAGCCGAGGCGCCTTGCTCGAATTGCTCGATCACGAGGTCGAACGTCACGCGCGAACGCCCCACGCGGATCGTCCCACTGCTATCCAGGCGCAGACCGGTCGGGAGCGATTGGAGCGAGCTTTCCGTCAGCATGGAGAGAGTGTGTTTCATTTGGCCTGCAAAAGCAACGGCGCGCTCGCCTCGCCACCATCCGGCCCGCGCCAGCGATCACTCGCCCCCCCGCGAGGCAAGGCGCCCTCGTGGATGATCCAAGCATGGCCTCCACCACGATCACGCTGAACGAGCCCGCCTACCTGCGGCTCAAGATGCTCAAGCGCCCTGGGCAAAGTTTTGCCAAAGTCGTCCTCGAATACCTGCACGTGCCGTCTGAGACCGCCGGCGAATTATTGAAGTACATCGAAAGCCAGCCTGGGCCGAGCGGCCTGAACGTCGAGCGCATGGAGAAGGCGCTCAAGCACCGACAAGCGGCGGGGCCACGGTGATCGCTGATACAGATTTTGTTTCCGCGCTCGTGCGCGAACGACACGAGGCGCGGCGCGGCCCCGCGAGCGAGTTCCTCGCCGCGCACCGGCGGGCGACGATCCGGACGACGATTATCACCGTGGGCGAGATGGCCGCATGGTTTGATCAATCCGCGCTGGTGTGGGTCTTTCTGCGCCGCTGGCGAGTGTAGCAGTCTGCTGGGGGGAAAGTCGAGCTTGGCGGGCGGCTGGGCCGCTCGGTCAGTCAGCCGCAGGGGTGGATTGGTGTTTCTCATCGTTTGACATTCCGGCCGTTTCACCAACGTTGGCCCACCGCGCCCGGAAACCGATGCACGCTCGCCGCCTCCTCCTTTTTGTCCTGAGCCTGATCGTTCAGGGTCTGGCGGCGCGCGGCGAGATCCCATTCACGCTGAGTTATTCGACTTACCTGGGCGGCACCAATTGGGAACACGCGCGGGATATTTACACGGACGCCGCCGGGTTCACGTACGTGGTGGGCGGGACGGGCTCGGGCGACTTTGCCGGCGCGAGCAGTTTTCCCGGCACGAATACTTACAATGCCGGGCAGCCCAACGGCGCTGGGGACGGGGCGTTCGGCGGCTGCGATGTCTTCATCACCAAGCTCTCTCCCGCGGGGCAGGTCTTGTGGACGAAATATATGGGCGGGGCGAACTACGACCGGGCTTATGCGCTGGAGGTGGATGGGGCGGGCAATATCTATATTGCCGGGCGCGCCGGGCGCGGCTTCCCGATGGTGAATGCGATGCAGTCCACCTTTTCCGGGACGAGCTCGCCGTCGAATTACGGCGATCAGAATGGGTTCGTCGCGAAGCTCAATGCGGCGGGCGACGTGCTCTGGTCCACCTACGTGGGTACCGGCGAATTGGTGCGCGACATTGCGATCGATGCGGCCGGCGACGTCTATGTCCCGCTCACGCTCGCCGCTGCGTCGAGCCGCACGGCTTTTAATACCCCGGCGCTGAGCGCGTTTTCGGGCAAGTTTGCCAACTCGCCGCCGACGACGAATACCAATGACGTGGGCGTGGTGAAGCTCCACGGGGATGGGAGCGGCGTCGCCTGGGCGCGGTGGATTGGCGGCGCCGGGTCCGAGGTGACGAATCCCTCGATCCGCGTGAACGCCGCCGGAGAAGCGCACCTGCTGTTTTCCACCACGAGCAACAATAGCAGCTTGCCGGCGGCCGGCTCGGTTTCGCAGACCAACAACGGCGGCGCCGACGACAGCTACCTGGCCAAGGCCGCGGCGGACGGGGCGAGCCTGATCTACGGAACCTATCTCGGCGGCACCGGCGGCGAGGCGCACGAGACGCACAGCCTGGCGCTGGATGCCGCGGGGAACGCAGTGGTAGCCATTCACACGAGCTCGGCGGGTTTCCCGATCACGCCCGGCGCCGTGAATAGCACGACGCGTGGGGGCAACGACATCGCGGTGGTGAAGTTCAGCCTCACCGGTGCGCGAATCTTGAGTGCGGTCCTCGGCGGCACCGGATCCGAGAATCCGGACGGGATCTATGTGGATGCGAGTGGACGCGTGTTCATCGCCTTCGAGACGAGCTCGACCGATTTTGCCATGACGCCCGGCGCCTTCGATCTCACGGCCAACGGCAGCAATGACGGCGGGTTTCTCGCCCTCTCGGCGGATTTCACGCAATTGGAGTACGCGACGCTCTTCGGAGGCTCGCTGTATGACAATGCGCGCACGCTGTTTCTCGCCAGGGATGGATCGATCTATCTCGCGGGCGGCACGCTGAGCACGAATCTCCCGACGCTGAACGCGTTTGACTCAAGCTTCAACGGCGGCAGCCACCCCTTCGCCCCCGGGAGCGGCGACGCCTGGGTGGCGCGTTTTTCCGTGCCGGAGCCCTCGAGCGCGGTGCTGTGCGTGATGGGAGCGGGTTTGCTCGGCGGCGCCAGACCGCAGCGCGGGCGGTCGAGATGCTGACGCAGCGTTCCAGGTGCGGTCCGAAGCTCGGGGGAAGCAGAGGAAGCTAGGCCGTGTCGATGCAGAACAATTGCGCGGCGCGAAGCGCCAGCGCACGGAACACCGGCTTCCAGCCTGCGGTTTCCTCTCACCTTTCAGTGAAGATCAGGCAGGCGGGACGCCTGCCGACCGCACAGGCGAGGACGCCTGTGTTCCGGCTGCCGCTGCTTCGCGCGGCAGGGCGCTCACGCGCGCCGCCGTCTCAAGTCGCCTGCCCGCAGTCATCGGAGCAAGGTGAAAGAACTCAAGCTCGGGGGGAAAGCGCCGGCGCCGCATGTTCGCCGAAATCACCGCAAGCAGACCGCGGCCGTCATGGTAGCCCGGTTGACGGCGCGATCGCTTTGCGCTCGTCTCGGGACGAATGATCCCGAGCTGGGTATTTGAGCACTCCCTTGCGCTCGTCGCGGCCGCCTTCGGCGTGGCTGCGCTGCTCGCGATCTGCTTCCGAGCTCGGCGCCCGGAGCGGCCGAGATGCGGATGCGGCCTCACGCACGGGCCGAGGAGCGCGTTGCGAAGCGGGCGCGGCCGGCCGCTGGGAAAAGGACGGTACGTCAACACGCGCGTGCGATTGTAACGACAAATCCCCCGCCCTGAGTCCGTACTCATTGAGCTGCGCCCGCCCCCATTTCGCTGATACCGAGCGCCAGGGCACCGAGCATCGCTTCAGCAGTGTCGCCGCTCTCAAAACCTAGGGTAATGCGGCGGAATTAGCGCAACGCACGACTTTCCGACGCCCCTCCGACGCCCCTCCGGGGCGGACGCGTTTTCTTGAGAGAACCGGTGGCTGACGCCACCGGCTAAACTCCCAATGGCCCTCCGGGCCAGCCATTAAAAGTTACGTCGAGCTCGAGCGGATTGGTGGAAGGGAGCTGGCCATTTCTCCAAGCCGGTCGCGAGCGTAGTTCCGCCTTCCGCGTTTCTCACGATTTCCTCGGGGCCGTACCGATTTCCATAAATCCCTTTGACAAGCCACATAGCACTGATTATCAGTCACCTAATATTAGGCCCCTTATATTCCATGCCATTACTGATGTTGAAAGACCTTCCCCGCTACGAGTGCCTGCTCGCGGCCAGTGAGCTTCACCCGAGCCTGGAGCCCTCGGCTTGCGAGGCGTTCCTCAATTTGCTCCGGACCGGGGACGTGGTTTTTGGGGCAGAGGGGCGGTTTTTGGCCCAGCACGGGATCAGCCAGGGGCGGTTCAACGTGCTGATGCTGCTGGGGCGCTGCGGCGGGGGCGAGCCTTCCACGCCGGCCGCGCTGGCGGAGGAGGCGGGCGTGACCCGTGCCACGATGACCGGCCTGATCGACACCCTGGAAAAGGATGGCTGGGCGCGGCGCGAAATGGACCCGGGCGACCGGCGCACCGTTCTCGTCCGCCTGACTGGCAAGGGCCAGGCACTGCTCGATTCGGTGCTGCCGGATTACTTCCGCTGCGTCTCGGAAATCATGGAGCCGCTTTCGGTGGGCGAGCGGCGGGAGCTCGTCTCGCTTCTGCAAAAGCTCCAGCAGGGCGTCGCGCCCAAGGCTGGAGCGAAGAACGAAGAAACAGGAACGAGGAACCAGGAACATCGGGCCGCTACCCCGCTCGCCGTCGCCGCTCTCTAATCACGCTTATGTGGAAACGAATGATCCTGATGATCCTTGCCGTGCTCGCGCTGGTAGCGGGCCTCGGGACGATCAAGTTTTTCCAAGTGAAGAAGGCGATCGCGATGGGGGCGAAGATGTGCGCCGCCGCCCGCGGCGGTTTCAACGGTGGTGGTGCAGCCCGAGGATTGGCAGCCGGTGCTGAGCGCGGTGGGCACGCTGAAGGCCGTGCATGGCGTGACGGTGAGCACGGACCTCGCCGGCATCGTCTCGAAGATCGGTTTTGAATGCGGCACCCAGGTAAAAAAGGGCGACGTGCTCGTGCAGCTCGATACGACCCAGGAGGAGGCGCAACTCCGTTCCGCAGAGGCGCGGCGCGACCTGGCCACGCACGGACCTCGAGCGGAAGCGCGACCTGATCGCGAAAAAGGCGATCGCCGCCGCCGATCTCGATACCGCGCAAAGCCAGCTGCGCGCAGATCGAGCGCGGCGGTGGAGAGATGAAGGCGCTGAGTCGCGCGCAAGCGGATCACCGCGCCGTTCGATGGCGTGGTCGGCATTCGCCAGGTGAACCTCGGCCAGTATCTGAATCCCGGCGCGATGATCGCCCCGCTGCAATCGCTCGATCCGATTTACGTGGAGTTTGCGCTTGCCGCAGCAGTACCTGAGCAAGATCGCGCGTCGGCAAGAAAGCTGCGGGCGAACGCCATCGGCGTGGGAAAAGCCGGTTCGAAGGCGAGATCACCGCGATCGATTCGCAGGTCGATGAGAGCACGCGCAATATCATGGTGCAGGCCACGCTCAAGAACCCGGAGCACAAGCTGCGGCCGGGCATGTTTGTGGATGTGGACGTCATCGCTGCCGGAGCAGGAGAAGGTGCTCGCGATCCCCTCTTCGGCGATCGCCTATGCTCCCTACGGCGACTCTGTCTATGTAGTGAAAGAGCAAGCCGGCCCCGATGGCAAACCAGAGAAAGTGGTGCAGCAGCAATTTGTGAAACTAGGCGCGAAGCGCGGCGATCAGCGTCGCGGTCTCTTCCGGCCTGAAAGCGGGCGACGAAATCGTGTGCGCGGGAGTGTTCCGCCTGCGGCCCGGCGCGCCGGTGAAGGTGAATAATAGCGTGCAGCCCAGCAACGAGCTGAAGCCGAAGCCCGCCGATACCTAGGATCATGAAATTTACCGATCTCTTCATCCGCCGGCCGGTGCTGCGCGATCGTGATCAATCTGATCATCCTGCTCGCTGGGGTGCAGTCGTATCCGCTCGCTGAATGTGCGGCAATACCCGCGCAGCGACATCGCGGTCGTGCGGGTGAAAACGAACTACGTCGGCGCGAACGCGGACCTCGTGCGCGGCTTCGTCACCACGCCGCTGGAGCGCGTGATCGCCAGCGCCGATGGCATCGATTACATCGAGTCGTCCAGCTCGCAGGGCCTGAGCATCATCACGGTGCACCTCAAGCTGAACTACGATACCAACGCCGCGCTCACGCAGATCCAAGCGAAGGTGGCGCAGGTGCGGAACGACCTGCCGCCCGAGGCGGAGGCGCCCGAGATCGAGCTCACGATGAGCGACACGCAGTTCGCGCAGATGTATATCTCGTTCTATCTCGGACGATCTCATCGCCAACCAGATCACCGATTACCTCACGCGCGTGGTGCAGCCGAAGCTGACCGCGGTGAGCGGCGTGCAAAAGGCAGACATCCTCGGCGCGCGCACCTTTGCCATGCGCATCTGGCTGAAGCCCGACCGGCATGGCCGCGCTGAACCTCTCGCCCACCCAGGTGCGCAACGCGCTCGCGGCGAATAACTACCTTTCCGCGCTCGGCATGACCAAGGGCTCGATGATCTCGCATCAATCTCGTGGCCAATACCGACCTGCGCACCTCCGAGGAATTCAAGCGAGCTGGTGCTGCGCGAGCATAACCGCGCGATCGTCCGCTTGAAGGACGTCGCGGACGTCGATCTCGGCGCGGAGGATTACGATACCGATGTGCGCTTCTACGGGCAGAAGGCGACCTTCATCGGCGTCTGGGTGCTGCCCACCGCCAACTCGCTGGACGTGATCAAAGCGGTGCGCGCGGAGATTCCGGCCATCGCACAGAACCTGCCCGCCGGCATGAAGTCGGCATCCCGTACGACGCGACCAACTACATCCAGGACGCGCTTAAGGAAGTGTACCGCACGCTCGGCGAGACGCTGCTGATCGTGGTGGTCGTCATCTTCCTCTTCCTCGGCACCTTCCGCTCGATCCTCATCCCCGTCGTCGCCATCCCGATCTCGCTCATCGGCGCGCTCTTCGTCATGCTGGCTGTTCGGTTTCACGATGAACCTGCTCACGCTGCTGGCGATCGTGCTCTCCGTCGGCCTCGTGGTCGATGACGCCATCGTGGTGGTCGAAAACGTGGAGCGGCATTTGCACGATGGCTTGACGCCGCTATGCAAGCGTCCATTCCGCGCGGCGCGCGAATTGGTCGGGCCGATCATTGCGATGACGATCACCCTCGCGGCGGTGTATGCGCCGATCGGCATCCAGGGCGGACTGACGGGCACGCTCTTCCGCGAGTTTGCCTTCACGCTCGCCGGCGCGGTAGTCCTCTCCGGCATCGTGGCGCTCACCCTCTCGCCGATGATGGCTTCGAAGCTGCTGCGCGCAGGGCGATTCGCACAACGGCTTCGCGAAGTGGATCAATGCCCGATTCGATCGCGTGCGCGCCGGCTACCAGCGCTGGCTCGCACGGTCGCTCAACTGGCGCGCCGGTGACGATCACCATGGCGGCGCTCATCATCGTGCTGATGGGGTATCCGTTCTTCCTGCATTCACGCCGAAGGAGCTGGCGCCCAAGGAAGACCAGGGATTCATCCGCGGCATCATGCTGGCCTCGCCGAATTCCACGATCGAGCAGACCATGCTTTACGCCGAAAAGGTCAATGAAGTCTACCAATCGCTCCCGGAGACCAGGCACACTTTCCAGATCACTCAGCCCTTCCAGCGGCTTCGGCGGCATTGGCGTGAAACCGTGGAGCGAGCGCAAGCGCGCGAGCGCAGCAAATCGTCCTCGAGCTCTCCGCCAAAGCTGAGCGCCATTCCCGGCGTGCAGATGATCGTGGCGACTGCCGCCGCCGCTGCCCGGCGGCGGCAACTTCCCAGTCGAGTTCGTCATCAACTCGACCGCCGAGCCGCGGGAGCTGGTCGAGTTTGCCAATCAGCTCGTCGCGCAAGGCGTTTGCACAGCGGCGTGTTCATGTTCGCGCAGACCGACTTGAAGTACGACATGCCGCAGGCGGAGATCGTTTTCGATCGCGACAAGGTCGCCTCGCTCGGGCTCAACTTGCGCCAGGTCGGCGCCGACTTGAGCACGATGCTCGGCGGCAACTACGTGAATCGTTTCAGCATCCAGGGCCGCAGCTACAAAGTCATCCCGCAGGTGAAGCGCGAGGACCGGCTGAACCCCGATCAGCTCAACGATTTCTACGTCAGCGGCCCCGAACGGCACAGCTCGTCCAGCTCTCCACGTTCGCGACGATTAAGAAGAGCACCGAGCCGCGCGAACTGAACCGTTTCCAGCAGCTCAACTCCGCCAAAATCCAGGGCGCCATCCCGCCCGGCATACCGCTCGATCAACGCGCTGAAGGTGCTCGAGGAGGAAGCCGCGCAGATTCTGCCGAAGGGTTTCGGCATCGATTACGCCGGCGAGGCGCGCCAGCTCCGCGTGGAAGGCAACAAGCTCATGTGCGACGCTCGCCATCTCGTTCGTGCTGATCTTCCTGGTGCTCGCGGCGCAATTCGAGAGCTTCCGCGATCCGTTCATCGTGCTGCTCGGCTCCGTGCCGCTGGCGCTGGTCCGGCGCGCTGCTCTTCGCGTTCCTCGGCTTCACCACGCTGAACATCTACAGCCAGGTCGGCCTGATTACGCTCGTGGGCCTCGTCTCGAAAAACGGCATCCTGATCGTGGAGTTTGCCAACAAGCTCCAGGAGGAAGGGCGCAGCAAACTCGACGCCGTCGTCGAAGCCGCCGGCACGCGCCTGCGCCCGATCCTCATGACCTCCGTCGCCACGGTGACGGGCCACTTCCCGCTCGTGCTCGCCAGCGGCGCCGGCGCCGGCGCGCGCAACGCCATCGGCATCGTGCTCGTCACCGGCATGGTCATCGGCACCGCCTTCACGCTCTTCGTCGTCCCGGCGATCTACATGCTCGTCGCCAAGGATCACCGCCACAGCACCCGGCCTGAAGAGCCGGAGGAGGAAATGGAAGAGGAGCTGGAGCTGGCGGAGGCATAGGCGCGAAGCGCCGGACTTGCATCCGGCACGGCGCCTGCTAGTCTCCCAGTTCCGATGATCAAAGCTAATTGTCGGGAACGTTTTACCGCGGACGATTTCGATTTTATCGTCCGCACCCTCTCGAGGAGCGAACGCGACTCGATCACTCTGGTGGACCTCCTCACGGACGCGGAGGCGCGCGATGCCCTGCTGGACGATCCGCGCCTCTTCGCCACGATGCTGGAGCACGGCGCCCCCCTGAGCATTTCGCCGCAACTGTATTTCTATGTTTTGATCAGACATGTCTTAAAACAGACAGGGCTGAACGACCGGCTGGTGAGCGATTACGTGGCCTCGCTGCTCGAATGTTTTTCCCAAACCACCCGGCTGCGCGCCCCCGGGCACGAGGGCGAGGAGGGCCCGGTGCAGTACGTGAGCGATATGCTGGTGGCGCTCCGCAAGGCCTCGCCACAGATGTCGTTTCTCATCCGCGCGCACATGGGAAACTACGCGCTCTTCATCACCGGGATCTTCCGCGAGACCGTGGAATCGCGCTCGCAGCGCGGCGCGCCCGATCTCTCCTTTTACGAAGACGTGGGACGCGCCAGCTATCGCGAAGTGGCCCGGCACCAGGTGGCGCGCTCGTGGGAGCTCTCCGGAGTGTACGAAGCCCTGGCCGCCGATTTTCGCGAGGTGCGCCTGGCGCTGAACCGCCTCTCGGATTCCGTGCTGAACCTCGATAGCAGCAACGTCCCGAATCTTTCCCTCAGCTAGCTCACTCCTCACGACGATGAGCGCCACTCTCTTCAGCGAAATCCAGCATCTCTTCGAGCGCACCTACGCCGCGGTGGGCGTGAACCTGGAGGATTGCCTCATCGACCGCCGCCGCTGCGGGCAGCTCAGCCGGCTGGCCGGCGCCTCCGCGCGCGAGCTGAGCGACCTGGCCCGCACCTTCCTGCGCCGGGCCGGCGACCGCCTTTTCGTGGGCATCTACTATTCGCAATGGCTCATCGAGCAGCTCGAGCGGCACGATCCGCGCCAGGGCCTGAGCGACGCGAATATCCAGTCGCTGATCGCGTTCGTGGAGGAGATCAATCACGCGCTGCACGCGGCGCTGCAATTCCAGCGCGGGGAACGGGAGATCCACCACGAAGACTTTGCGCGCAACCTGGAGTTGCAGGCGCAGGTGGATACCTATTTGGTCCTGTTGCTCTTCGTAGCCTTTTTTCGCCGGACGCAGAAAGTCTCGCAAACGGACCGGCGCTGGCTCCGCTTTCACCTCTTTTCGCGCCACCAGCCCACCGCCTACAGCGATCCGAATCTCCGCGGCCGCTACCTCGAAACCACCGAGCTGGCGGAGCAATATACGATGTTTCTCGATACCCTCAACGGCGCACGGCGGGTGGACGAAATTCGCACTTTCCACGCGCTGCCCTACGAGGAAAAGAAGCGGCGGATCTTGGCGTTGATGCCGGGCAGCACCACAACGACCGGCGCAGAGTAGGACGCTCGAAATAGTCGAAGCCGGCGCGCACGGAGTGCTTTTTCGCGGTTTGCGCTTTGAGGCGCGCGGTTTTGGTGCGAAGACCTCTCGGATGCTGGTTCATACGCTCGAGCTTCCTGGCGTCCGCAAGATCGCGAGCGGAAAAGTGCGGGAGATTTTCGATCTCGGCGAGCACCTGCTGCTCGTCGCGACGGATCGCATCTCGGCGTTCGATTGCATTTTGCCGAACCCGATCCCGCGCAAGGGCGACGTGCTGAATTCGCTCTCGGCGTTTTGGTTCCGCCGGTTCGATTTCGTGACGAATCATCTCGTCTCGACGGAGCCGGCGGAGCTCTACCCGGAGCTGCGGCCGCACGCGGAAGCGCTGGCGGGGCGCTCAATGGTGGTGAAGAAGGCCACGCCGCTGCCCGTAGAGTGCGTGGCGCGCGGTTATCTCGCGGGCTCGGGTTGGAAGGAGTATGCGGCCTCACGCACCATCTGCGGGGCGCCGCTGCCCGACGGCCTGCCGCAGGCGGCGCAGCTTCCCGCGCCGATTTTCACGCCGGCGACCAAGGCGGCGACGGGCCACGATGAGAACATCCCTTTTGAGGAATGCTGCCGGTTGATCGGGGAGACGCTCGCCACCGAAGTGCGCGATCTCACGCTGCGCCTCTACGACGAGGGGCGCCGGCACGCCGCGGCACAGGGCATTATTGTCGCGGATACCAAATTCGAGTTTGGGCTGATCGATGGAAAGGTGCTGCTGATCGATGAATGCCTCACGCCGGACTCCTCGCGCTTCTGGCCAGCCGATCAATACCGGCTCGGGATCTCGCCGCCGAGCTTCGACAAGCAATTCGTCCGCGATTACCTGGAGAGCCTCGACTGGGACAAGACCCCGCCGGCGCCAACTCTCCCTGACGAGGTGGTGCAAAAGACGAGCGAGAAATACCTCGAGGCGTACCGCCGTCTCGCCGGCGGCGATCTGTAGGGCGTGCCCACTGCCGATGCGCCAGGCGATCGATGATTTCATCCTGTACCTGGCCACGGAGCGCGGGCTTTCGGATAACTACCAAATTTCCACGCGCATTTCGCTGGAAGGTTTCGCCGAGTGGATGGAACGGAAGCGGCGCGTGGAGAAGATCGGCGAAGCCGCGCTCGAACAGGCCATCGCCACGGGCGCCACGCTGCCCGAGGTGGAGGTGCAGCCGGCAGAGGTGAAGCGCGATGAGTTTTCGGATTACCTGGCTTCGCGCAAGCGGGCAGGGCTGGCGGCGGCGTCGATCAAGCTGGTGGTGGTGGCGCTGAAGATTTTCTTCCGCTGGCTTTACGCGCGCCAGCGGATCGCCAAGGACCCAGCCGAGCTGCTGGCGCTGCCACGGCTGGAGAAGTTTCTGCCCGAGACGATGAACGAGGCGCAAGTGGAGCAGCTTCTCACCAGCATCGCCGATGAAACGCCGCAGGCGCTGCGGAATCGCGCGATGCTGGAGCTGCTCTACGCCAGCGGGCTGCGCGTCTCGGAGCTGGTGAACGCGCGCTTGGACAACCTCGATCTCGATCACGGATTTCTGCGCGTGACTGGCAAAGGGAACAAAACACGCCTGGTCCCGGTGGGCTCGAAGGCGCGGGCGGCGATCGCGCAGTACCTCAAAGAGGAGCGACCAGCCATGGTATGCAAGCGGACCGGCGGTGAGATTTTTCTCTCGGTGCGTGGCACCAAGCTAACCACCGTGCGCGTGTGGCAGATTGTGAAAGAGATCGGCAAAGCGTCCGGGCTGGATGTGAATCTCTATCCACACCTATTGCGGCACTCGTTCGCCACGCATCTGCTAGGGAACGGCGCGGATTTGCGCATCATCCAGGAGCTGCTGGGACACGCGGATATTTCCACCACGCAGATCTACACGCACGTCGATCAGCAGCGGCTAAAGAACGTGCACTACAAGTTTCACCCGCGGGCGAAGTAGCTTAGCCGTCCTCCGCCTCGAAGGTGGGCACCAGTTTCCGCAGCTCGATACAGAGGCGTTTCACCTGGTCGGCCGTATGCCGCGCGGAGAAGGTGAGGCGCAGCCGCGCGCGGTCCTTCGGCACGGTGGGGAACCGGATGGCCGGCACGAAGAAGCCCGCCTGGGCCAGCCGGTTCGAGCCCTCCAGCGCGAGCTCGGAAGTGCCGAGCACCACGGGGATGATCGCGCTCTGCACCTTGGCGCCCCCGGGGAAAAGCTGCGGCATTTCCTCCGCGAAAAGCGCCAGGCGCGCGCGCAAATCCTGCCGGCGCCGTTCGCCCGCGGGCGTGAGGAGAAATTGCACCGCCGCAGTGGCGGCGGCGGCCAGCGCCACCGGCGGCGCGGTGGAATAGATGAACGACCGCGCGCGATTGATGAGCAGATCGATCAGCGTGCGCGAGCCGCACACGTAGCCGCCCGCGCAGCCGAGCGCCTTCGAGAGCGTGCCAAGGTGGATGTCCACCTGGCTGCTCACGCCGAGCTTGTCCGCCAAGCCGCGCCCGTGCGTGCCGATCACGCCCACCGCGTGCGCTTCATCCAGCATCAGGAGCGCTTCGTAGCGCTGCTTGATCTCGACGATCTCCGCCAGCCGAGCCCAGTCGCCGTCCATGGAAAAGACGCTCTCCGTGACGACGATCACGCGGGCTTGCGGATAATTGTCGCGCGCCCACTTCAGGTGGCTCTCCAGCTTGCCGAGGTGATTGTGCGGGAAAACGCGCACGCACGCATTCGAGAGCCGCGCGCCATCGATCAGCGACGCGTGCGCCAGCTTGTCGATGATCACCACGTCGTCTTTGCGCATGAGCGCGCTGAGCGTGCCGAGCGCCGCGGCGTACCCGGAGGAAAACGAGAGCGCGGCCTCCGCCTGCTTCCACTCCGCGAGCTTTTCCTCAAGCCGCAGGTGGGGCGAAAGCGTGCCCGAGATCAGGCGCGAAGAGCCCGCGCCCACGCCAAACTGATCGATCGCCTGCTTGGCCGCTTCGCGCAGTGAAGGCTCCGCCGCCAGGCCAAGGTAATCGTTCGAGGCGAAATTGATCAGCCGGCGGCCCGCGAACTCCACGTCCGGCTGGGGCGGTGTTTCAATCTCGCGCAGCTTGCGGAGGAGCGAGCGCTGGCGCAGCTCGGCGATCTCGGATTCAAAAGTGGCGGTCACGTCGGGAGGTTCATTCAATCCCAAAATCCGCAGCGCGACAAGTGAGGGCTGAGGAGCCATTGCCGTCGCCGGTTCGCAGGCATAGGCTCACCGCGACCATCTGCCCTCCGTCCCCCTCCTGAACATGCGCCGTCTCCTTGCCCTCTCGCTTTTTCTCACGATCGCCGCCACCCTGCCCGCCCAGGAACCACGCCGCCCACGGGACGATCTCTTCCACGGCTCGATCGAGGCGATGTTTCCGAAGCTCGTCGAAACCCGGCGCCATCTGCATGCGAATCCCGAGCTTTCCAACGAGGAGCGGGAGACCGCCGCGTATGTGGCGGAGCGGCTGCGGGCATTCGGGCTGGAAGTGACAACGGGCGTCGCCGGGCATGGCGTGGTCGCGCTGCTGAAGGGGGAGCAGCCGGGCGCCTGTGCCGCCGTGCGCGCGGACATGGACGCATTGCCGATCAAGGAGCTGCGCGACACTCCATACCGCTCAAAGAACCCCGGCGTGATGCACGCCTGCGGCCACGACGTACACACCACGGTGGCGCTGGGGGTGGCGGAGCTTCTCTCGAAGCACCGCGGCCAGGTGCGCGGCACGGTGAAGTTCCTTTTCCAGCCGGCCGAGGAAGGGATGCCGGTGACGTACAAGCGCGCGTGGGGCGCGAAACTCATGGTGGCGGAAGGCGCGATGGACCATCCCCGGCCGGGGGCCGTCTTCGGCCTGCACTGCCGGCCGGCTCTCGCGCTGCCGGGCATGCGCGACGACGAGATGCGCTACCTGAAGGCGGGGCAGGTGGCCTACACGCCCGGCGCCGACAACGCGAACAGCGACAGCTTCCAGATCACCATTCGCGGGAAAATGGCGCACGGCTCCGCGCCGCATCGCGGGGTGGATGCGATCGTCGTGGCCGCGGAAGCGGTGAGCGCCCTGCAGAACATCCGCAGCCGCATGACGAACACCCTCCAACCGCTGGTGCTGAGCATCGGCACGATTGCGGGCGGCGCGCGCTCGAATATCGTGGCCGAGCAAGTGGTCATGACCGGCACCGTGCGCACGTACGACACGGCTTTGCAGGATAAGGTGATCGAGCTGATGCACCGCATCCTGAAGGGCATCGCCGAGGCCCACGGCGCCACCTACGAGCTCCAGTACACCAAAGGCTACCCGAGCATCATGAACAACGCGGCGCTGATCCAAGCCACCCTCCCCGCTTTCCGCCGCCTCCTCGGCGCCGGGAACGTCTTCGAGGCCGTCCCCGGCATGGGCGGCGAGGATTTCTCCTATCTCGCGCAGGTGAGCCCCGGGTTCTACTTCCGCCTCGGCGTAGCCAACGAGGAGAAAGGGATCACCGGCGAGCTGCACACGCCCGCTTTCGACGTGGACGAGGAGTGCCTGAAGACGGGAGTCGCGGTGATGGCGGCAGCCGTGTGCGATTTTCTGGACGCGGGGATGTGAAGCCGGAGCGGCCCAATCTTGAATTGCGCGCAGGCAACTCACGCCCACCCACCGGCCACCCGATTCCCTCCGCCACGTCGGCCGTCGCCCCCTTGAGGGGGCTATCGCCGCTTGGGAAGCTTGCGAGAGTGGCACGGCCGCTTGAGGTACGGCGTCGCTGGCCTTAGCTTGGGCGGTATGTCCGAGGATCTCAAGTTCTTCGATCCTTGGGCGGAAATCGAGAGGGGACAGAATCGGTTGCCACATTGGCAGCAGCCGGGCCGGACTTACTTCGCGACTTTCCACCTGGCGGATGCGGTGCCGCGGGACTTGCTGGATCGGTGGAGAGATGAACGCAAGGCTTGGCTAGCTCATCATCCGGAGCCATGGAGCGCGCAGGTGGAGGCGGAATATAACGCGCGATTCAGCGGGGCAATGGAACGATGGTTGGATGCGGGGCATGGCGCTTGTATGTTGCGCGCGCCGGAAAACGCGGCGGTCGTGGCAGAGGCGCTCGGGTTTTTTGATGGCAAGCGGTATGTGCAGCACGCTTGGGTGGTGATGCCTAATCACATACATGCGCTGTTTTCACTGCATGCGGACTGGGCGGTGGAACGTATTGTGCAGGCTTGGAAGAGCGTGAGCTCGCGGAAGCTGGGCGGCGGGAAGATTTGGCAGAAGGATTACTTTGATCGGTTAGTGCGCGATCAGGGGCACTTTACGAATTGCGTGAGGTATATACGGAGAAATCCGGACAAGGCGCGGCTGCGGGAGGGAGAGTATTTGCGGTATGAGAGCGAGATGGCGCGGGGAATCGAGTGACGGGTGATGCGAGGGGTTCCAAGGAGGGACGACGGCCTCGGCGCCCACGTGGCACCGCCGCGGTACGGGGGCATTTCACGGCACGCGCGCTTTGCTGCGACGGTTGTGGAGCCGTTGCCACGGCTTTGGGCGACGAGGCCGTCGCCCCTCCTTGGGGCGGCGCTTCGAGATCAGCGCGCGCAGGTGAAGGAAGCGCCAGCAGCGCCGCGCTTTCGTTCCATCTTTCCATTCTGAGAAAGTTTCCCGCATCTGCATCACAAGTTCAATGCCGGCGCGCGGCCAGCCGGGTGGCAACCATTCGCTTGACTCATCCGCCCGCCTGCGCAATTTCCACGGCCGTGTCCCCCCGCGCGAATGAGTTGAGGTTTTCCGAGCTGCCGCAGGCTGCCCAAACGCGGCTGGCGGAGGCGATCGCGGGACGGCGCCCGCCCCGGCCCATCGCCTCCATCCTGGCGAAAGGCAACGAGCGCTGGCCCGCCCTGCTCATCGGCGGCCTCGCGGCCGTCGCGCTCCTCCTGCTCGTCACCGGCGGCGAGCCGCTGGGCTGGACGGCGCTCGCGTTGCTGGCGATCCCCGGCGTGGCCATCGGCTGGGGCGCGGCCGGGTGGGGGCGCGCGCGCCAGGCTGCGAAGGCGCCGCTGCCCGCCGGCCGTTTTCTTTTTGTCACGGACCTGCTCGATACGCGCGACCGGCGCTATTTGCTGTACGACCTCACCGGCCTCACCGAGGCGAAGGTGCGGACTCCGGCGGCGGCGCAGGGCAAACTCGAAGCCGAACTGCACCTCTCGCTGGCCGAGGGGGCGCTTTCGCTCCCCTTGGAAAGCGAACGCATCGCCGTGCGCGCTTACGATGCCCTCAAGGCCGCGCGCCAGCAGTATCGCGAAGCTTACGCGGCGGACAATTGGTCCGCGGTCACCGCCATGGACCCGCTCTATGAGGTGCGCTACGGCGGGAGCTGGGATTCGTTTTGCCGTCCGCTTTCGCCGCAGGAAAGCCGCTCGGCGGGCAGCCGCGGCGAACGCCAGCCGTGGCTCGGGCTGGAGCCCGCGACGCTCGGCGCCGGGGCGTTGGCGGGGCTCGTCCTGGCCGTGGTGGCGTGGTTTGGCGTGAATTTCGCCCGCGATGAGATGGCTTTCGCCCGGGCCAAATCGGCCAATACCGTGAAGGGCTGGAACACGTATCTGCAGCGGGATGGCGCGCGCCATTTGGTGGAGGTTCACCAAATGCTGCGGCCCGCCGCCGCCCTGGCCGCCGCGCGGCGCGAAGGCACCGCCAGCGCGCTGCACGAATTCCTCGAGAAGTACGGCGCCAGCCCGAGCGCGATCCAGGCCCGCGCCCGCCTGAAAGAAGTGTACGATCAGGCCCGCCGCCGGGCCGCGGAGGAGGCCGCGCCGGGAGCCCGCGAGGCGCTCACCGGCCTGCTCGATTGGCTCGAGGCGAATCATTCCCCGGTGCTCGACGTGCGCTTTGGCGACAGCTATCGCACCGCCCTCGCGGGGTTCGACTCCGAGTTGCAGGAGATCCTGCCCAGGTTCGGGCTGCGCTCGAATACCTTCGAGGCGATCGCGCCGACGCTTGGTGAAGCCATCAGCCGCCAGCGCGAGGATGCGCTGATGGGTTTCGTCGCCGATGGCTTCCGGCATTTCGCGCCGCCGGATGTGGTGTCGCTGCGGAGAGGCGGCACTTTCGGCGGACCGCCCGGTGGCTTCGAGCGGCCCGCGCTGGCGATCGTCTGGGGCGTTTCGCCGCGCCTCCTGCCGAATACCACGCCCGTGATGGATACGAACCTCGGGCGCATCTATTGGCCGTTGATCGTCAATTTCGAGGCGCACCTCATCGTCCCCCAACGCCCGCCCTTCGTCGTGAAATTCGAGTTCGACCCCGCGCGCCACATTCCCGCCGGGCACACGGAAAACTCGCTGTACGATCGCATGATCGAGATGGGGTTCGACGAGGCGAACCAGCGCCTCGCGCGCGCCTTCTTCGCGAAGCACGTGCCGGAGCGCCGCATCGCCCTCGCCGCTCCGTCGAAATCGGCGCCTGCCGCAGTCGCGCGCCCGCCGCGCGTGAGCGGCCCCATCGCCTCCGCCACCGGCTTCTGCATCTCGCCGCTCGGCTATGTGGTCACCGCGCAGCATTTCACGGCCGGCGTGAAAAAGTACAAGGTGCAGAGCTTGGGCCGGCTCTTTGACGCCGAGCTGGTGCGCGAGGACGAGGCCAACGATATCGCGGTGCTGAAAGTGAAAGAGCCGCTGCGCGGCGCGCTGCCGATCCGCCTGAGCAAAACCGTGCGGCTCGGTGAGAGCGTCGCCACGCTCGGCTACCCACGCACCGACGTGCAGGGCGAGGAGCCGAAGCTCGGCCGCGGCGAAATCAGCAGCCTCTCCGGGCTGCGCGACGATCCGCGGCAGTTCCAGATCAGCGTCCCCATTCAGCCCGGCAATTCCGGCGGCCCACTGGTTGATCTCTCCGGCCAGGTAGTCGGCGTCGTCGTGGCCCAGCTTCGCAGCGGCCAGAGCGTTAATTACGCTGTGAAAAGCAGCCTGCTGCTCAGCCTGCTGGAAAACATCCCCGAGCTCGCCAGCCTCACGCCGCTTCCCGCGCCCGCCGCGCCGCCGCCGTTCGAGGATATGATCGACGGCCTCCGCAAAGCGGTGGTGCTGATCAAAGGCTACGACGCGGAATAAACCGCGGCGTCAATCGCGCTGTGCCACCGAGCCGCCGGTGAGGCCCCAATTCAAAAGACGGTAGGAATCGACCCACACGGAATCGCGCGTATCGCCGAGCACCACCGAGATCACCTCGCGCCCGCTCCCCGCCGCGCTCGAGACGAGGCAAAAGCCGCTCGCCTCCGTGTAGCCGGTCTTCATGCCGTTGCAGAGCGCGTAATTGCGCAGCACGCGGTTGGTGTTCTTGAAGGTGGTGGTCCGTCCATCAGGGTAGTTCCACGAGAGCGCCTTGATCGAGACGATGCTCCGGATGGTGCGGTTGCGATAGGCGGTCATCGCGAGCTTCGCCATATCGCGCGCGGTGGAGTGCTGGCCCGGCGCCGGCAGCCCGTTCGGGTTCACGAAATGCGAGTAGTTCATCCCGAGCTGCGCCGCGCGGGCGTTCATGCGGGCGGCGAAGGCTTCCACCGAGCCGGCGTTGTCGCGGGCCAGGCAGCGCGCCACGTCGTTCATGCTTTTCACCAGCAGGATGCGCAGCAAATCGCCGCGCCGGTAAACCTCGCCCGGCTTGATGTAGAGCATCGAAGGCTCGGCCCAGGTGTCCGGCGCCTCCACCCGCACCTTGGCGTCCAGGTCGCCGCTCTCCGCCACGATCAGCGCCGTGAGCAGTTTTTGCGTGCTCGCCACCGGCCGCGACTGGTCCGCATTCACTTCATGCAGGACCTTCCCGGTCGTCGCATCCACCACGATCGCCGACGCCGCCCGCACCTGCGGAATCCCCCCCTGCGGCGCCACTGGGAAAGCCTCCACCGGCTCGCTCCGCTTCTTCGCCGCCGGCGCCGGTGTCGCCGATTTCTTCGTGGGCGTCGGCGCGGCAGCCTTCTTCTTCGTCGCCCCCAACGAATCGAACGCCGGGGCCGCCAACAGGACAAGAATCAGGCCGAGGGAAAAGAGACGCATGCGCATGGAAAGCGGCGTAAGTAATTGCAAAGCCCGGTTTCCGCAAGTCCGGGAGCGGCCGCGTTACCCGCACGTCTCACTTTCCCGTCGCCGCGCCGAACTCGTACCAGTAAATCCCCTCGGCGAGCTGATCGAAGCGCGCACGCGGGCTGGCGGCGGGGTGATGGGTCATGCCTTCAGGGATGATGTAGAGACCGGCTTCGGCGGCGGCACTGGGCGTGAGGGCGAGGGCGAGCCCATCGGGATAGGCGGAGACGCGGCGGGGCGAAAAGCGGGCGAATGGCTTGGGCCAGCGATCGGCGGAGATGGGGACGATTTCGACACCGCGGGCGGCGAACGCATCTTTGTAGAGTCTCGCGGCCTCGTGGCGGAGCTCGCGCGTGTCGGAGCGCTGCAGGATCTTCAGGGTGCGGGCTCGCTCATTCTTGCAGCCGGCGAGCAGCGACAGGGCCAGGCAAAGGATGGAGAGGCGAGCGAGTGCGTTCACGCACTCCCTTCTTGCCTGCTAATCCCAGAAATAGAAACAAATGCGGCGGCCGGGCGCATGGCGGCGGACGCCAAAAGGCGTGCGATCCGCGTTTCGCTTTCGCGTCGATGCGCGTAAACTCTCGTCCATGCGATCCTTCCTACTCCTCACGCTTCCTCTCCTCTTGCTCACCCTTGCGCCCCTTCCGGCGCAGGAAACGAAGGCCCCTGCGGCACCCTCGTCCGCTTCCACCAATGTCACTCCGGACGAGGCCGAAAAGCTGCTGAAAGAAAAGAAAGGCCTCGTGGTGCTCGATGTCCGCACCGCCGAGGAATTTAAGAGCGGGCACCTCCCGGGCGCCAAAAACCTCGATTTCCACGCCGACGATTTCGCGAAGCAGCTCGCGGCGCTGGATAAATCGAAGGAGTACCTCGTGCACTGTGCCGCCGGGGGCCGCAGCGCCAGGACGTGCAAGCTCATGGACGAGGATAAGTTTGCCGGGGTCTACCACATGAACGGCGGCTACACCGCCTGGCAGAAAGCGGGCAAGCCGATCGAGAAGTAGCGGGCCGGCAAATTCCTTGTTTGCGCGCCGCCCAGCTTGCGTAAAAGTGAACGTTCGCGTTTTTCACGGCGCGGCTCCCCCAAGCCACCAATCACGTCCACCGTCTATCTCAGCTTCGCGCATGAAACGTCTCCTCATCCTCGCGCTCGCCACCGCCGCCACCGCCGCCGCGCAGGCGCAGCACCTCCTTGTGGAGGCCGAAAGTTTCCAGAACCCCGGCGGCTGGGTGCTCGACACGCAATTCATCGACTCGATGGGCTCGCCCTACCTGATGGCCCACGGCCTCGGTGAGCCGGTGAAGGACGCCACCACCAAAATCAAGCTTCCGGCCGCGGGCGCGTACCGCGTGTGGGTGCGGACGAAAGATTGGGTGGCAAAATGGAAAGCGCCGGGCACGCCCGGAAAATTCCAGGTGGTGATCGATGGCCAGCCGCTCGGCGAAACCTTCGGCACGCAAAGCGCCGACTGGTTCTGGCACGATGGCGGCACGGTGGAGATCGCCGCGCCCGAGGCCGCGCTCGCCCTGCACGATCTCACCGGCTTCAACGGCCGCTGCGACGCGATCTACTTCGCGAAGGCCGAGGGCGCGACTGCCCCGCCGGCTGAAAAAGACGCGCTCTTCCATTGGCGCTTCCAGGCGCTCGGCCTGCCGGAAAAGCCCACCGAGGCGGGCGAGTTCGATCTCGTGGTGGCCGGCGGCGGCTACGGCGGACTCGGCGCGGCCATCTCCGCGGCGCGCATGGGGTGCAAAGTCGCGCTGATCCAAAATCGCCCGGTGCTCGGCGGCAACGGCTCTACCGAGGTGCGCGTCTGGGCGATGGGCGGCATTCGCCGCGGGCTCTTCCCCAATGTCGGCGAGATCGTGGAGGAATTCATGGACCGCGCGAAGTCCTCGCCGGGCACGCAGGAAGAATTCGGCGATGCCAAAAAGGAGGCCGTGGTGCGCGCCGAGAAGAACATTTCGCTCTTCCTGAATCATCACGTGATGGGCGTGGAAATGCGCGACCCGGCGAACATCGCCGCGGCCATTGCGCTCGATACGCGCACCGGCGAGCGCCGCCGTTTCGCCGGCAAGCTCTTCGTCGATTCCACCGGCCACGCCACCCTTGGCCACCTCGCCAAGGCCGAGCACACCATTCGCGAAACCGAGCATCTCGGCATGAGCAATATGTGGCGCTGGGCGGAAGCCGATTCGCCGAAACCCTTCCCGGACGTGCCTTGGGCGCTCCCACTGGAAATGGAAGATTTTCCCTACCCGCGCCGCAATCACGCGGAATGGTTCTGGGAAAGCGGCTTCAATTTGCACCCGATCGAGGAGCTCGAGACGACGCGCGATTGGAACCTGCGGGCGGCCTTCGGCGCCTTCAACGCCATGAAAAACAAAGGCGGCAAAGCGGAGCACGCCAATGCGAAGCTGGAGTGGATCGCCTACATCGGCGGCACCCGCGAATCGCGCCAGCTCATCGGCGACATCATCCTCACGCGCGACGACATCACGGAAATGCGCCCGTTCCCCGATGGCACTGTCCCGACTACGTGGGACATCGATTTGCACTACCCGAAAGAGCAGTACGCGGCGAAATTCCCCGATAATCCGTTCATCTCCAAGGCGGTCTTTGGCAAGGGCGTCGACCGGCAGCACGGCTACCCCGTGCCGTACCGCTGCATGTACTCGAAAAACATCAGCAACCTCTTCATGGCCGGTCGCGACATCTCGGTCACCCACGAGGCGCTCGGCACCGTGCGCGTGATGAAAACCGGCGGCATGATCGGCGAGGTCGTCGGAAAAGCCGCGAGCCTCTGCATCAAGAATCAGGCAACTCCGCGCGATATCTACGCGCGCTATCTCGAGGAATTGAAAGAGTTGCTCCGCCTGCCCGGCGTCGCCCGCCGCGAATCCATTGCTGCCCCGGTGAAGCTCCCCGCTGACTACAAGCCGCTCCCGCCGGTCCAGGAGAAAAAGGAAGGCCCCGCCGGCCTAAAGATCACCGGCCTCCCCGGTCTCCTCATGGACGATGAGCAAGCCAGGCTGGAGCCGAAGGAAGCCTGGGCCGCCGGCCACGGCCTCGAAGGCTTCTACGAAAAAGGTTACCACTATCGCGGCGCCAAGGCCGCCGGCACCGCCCGCTACGAGTTCAAAGTCCCCACCGCCGGCGAGTACGAAGTCCGCCTCAGCTACAGCCCGCACGAAAACCGCGCCAGGAAAGCGCCCGTCACCATCGAAACCGCCGACGGCCCGCAAAAGACCACCATTGACCAGCAAGCCCCGCCGCCGCTGAAAACGTTCGTCTCCGTCGGCACCTACCGCTTCACGCCTGAAAAGCCGGCCGTGGTGCAAATCGGGGGCGAGCCCGCGGATGGCAATGTGCACGTGGACGTGGTGCAACTGCTGCCAAAGTAGCCGGCGGCACTGAGCGGGATTCGCCTTGTCACCGGATTGTACGGCGAGACATCGTCTTCGGGCGTGCGAACCGGAAGGGAGACGCGGACGCCGACCACCTAGGTTCGCCATCGGCACCACTCCTTTCCCCCGGCCTTAGGAGACGCCGGATTGAGCAGTGGCGGCCGCCGCATCCCCCGCCGGCGCCTCCAGCGCCCCCGCCTCGCGATGAAGAAGCTGCTTTTCCTCCTCATCCTCCACATGCGGGAAAAGCTCCTTGGCCAGCTCCAACTGGCGCGCGGCCTCCTCGGCTTTGGTTCCCGCAAAAGCGGCCGCCACGGTGAGGTGCGCATGCGCAAGATGAAACGCCCCGAGGCCGTAGCTCTCCGCCATTTCCAGGTAGCGCCAGGCATGATGCAGCGCGCTTTCCGTCTGCTTCATCGCAGTATGGACACGCGCGCATTGCCATTCGCCAAGCGCGTGATTGATCGGGGTGCCGCCGAAGTCCCAGTGAAAGCGCGAGGCGTGCGCGGCGTGGATCATCCGGTCGTTTTCCGCGCAGGTCCGGTCATTCCGGCCGAGCAGCGCGAGCACGTGGCTGAAAAGCTCCGTGGCGATCTCGCGGTGAAACTCGTGGACCGAGACCTGGGGATCGCCCGGCGGCGGCTCGGGCGCGGGGGAAGGATCGGCGGCGGGTTCGACGGACATTGGCAGGGCGCATTCTTGCACCCGTGGAGGGCGGGGTCTAAGGCAAAATTGCGCTTTCCGCGCAAAGAAGATGGCGCGCCGGGCCGCTTCGCCTTTCATTACGTGCTTTGCCGAACATGCCCGAAATCACTCCCGAACTCATCGCCAAGCACGGCCTCACGCCGGACGAATACGCGCGCATTCAAGACGATCCTCGGGCGCGAGCCGAACTTCACCGAGCTCGGCATCTTCTCGGTGATGTGGAGCGAGCACTGCTCCTACAAGAACACGCGGCTGGAGCTGCGGAAATTCCCCACCGACCGGGCCGAGCGTGCTGGTGAAAGCGGGCGAGGAAAACGCGGGCGTGATCGATATCGGCGACGGCTGGGCGATCGCGTTCAAGATGGAGAGCCACAATCACCCGAGCGCGATCGAGCCGTTCCAGGGCGCGGCGACGGGCGTGGGCGGGATCATCCGCGACATTTTCACGATGGGCGCGCGGCCGGTTTTCTCGCTGAATTCGCTGCGCTTCGGGCCGATCACACGGCGACGCGCGCGCAGCGCAAGACGAACCGCCGGCTCTTCGCCGGCGTGGTCGCGGGCATCGCGCACTACGGCAATTGCATCGGCATCCCGACCATCGGCGGCGAGGTCTATTTCGACGAAAGCTACAACGGCAATCCGCTGGTGAATGTCTTCAACCTCGGCGTGCTGCGGCACGAGCAGATCGCGCGCGGCGCGGCGAAGGGCATCGGCAATCCGGTCTTCTACGTCGGCGCGGAGACGGGGCGCGACGGGCTCGCGGGCGCGGCGTTTGCCTCGCGCGATCTGACCGAGGAATCGAAGCAGGACCGCCCGGCCGTGCAGGTGGGCGATCCGTTCCGCGAAAAGCTGCTGCTCGAGGCGTGCCTCGAGCTGCTCGCCACCGACGCCGTGGCCGGCATCCAGGACATGGGCGCGGCGGGGCTCACCTGCTCGACCTGCGAGACGGCGAGCCGCGGCGGCACCGGCGTGGAGATCGATCTCGCCAAAGTGCCGAAGCGCGAGACCGGGCATGACGCCCTACGAGATCATGCTCAGCGAGTCGCAGGAGCGCATGCTCATCATCGTGAAGAAAGGCCAGGAGCAGACGGTGGAGGACATCTTCGAGAAGTGGGACCTGCCCTACGCCGAGGTCGGCGTGGTGAAGGACGACGGCATGATGCGCGTGCTCGAACAACGGCGCGGTCGTCGCGGAAATCCCCGCGCGCAAGCTCGCCGACGAAGCGCCGCTCTACGAGCGCGAAGCCAAGGCCAAGCCCGCAGCCGGCCGCGCTCGATCTCGCCACGCTCGCCGCGACGCCGACGCGCGCACGCCGCGCTGCTCGCAGCTGCTCGCGCATCCGAGCATCGCCTCGAAGAACTGGGTCTAGCGCCAGTACGATCACATGGTGCGCGCCGGCACCATGGTCCTGCCGGGCTCCGACGCCGCCGTCTTCCTCATCCGCGAGGCGAACAAAATCGTCGCCGCCACGAGCGATTGCAACGCGCTCTACTGCGCGCTCGAGCCCGCGCGAAGGCGCGCGCATCGCCATCGCCGAAGCCGCGCGCAACCTCGCCTGCAGCGGCGCCGTGCCGCTCGCCGTGACGGACAACCTGAACTTCGGCAACCCGCACAAGCCCGAGAATTTCTGGCAGCTCCGCGAATGCGTCGAAGGTCTCGCCGAAGGTTGCCGCGCCTTCGACACGCCGGTCACCGGCGGCAACGTCTCGCTCTACAACGAAAGCCCCGCCGGCGCCATCGACCCGACGCCGACCGTCGGCATGGTCGGCCTCATCGACGACGAGAAGCACGTCACCACGCACGCAGTTCAAGGACCGCGGGCGATGTCGATCCTGCTCGTCGGCGCCGATGGTCTCGGCAGCGGCCTCGGCGCTTCGCACTACCTCAAGTGTCGTCCACGGCCGGAAGGAAGGCCGCGTGCCGCGCGCTCGACTTCGCGCGCGAGAACGCCGTGCAGGACGCCGTGCGCGCGCTCATCCGATCGCGGCCTGGTGAAGAGCGCGCACGATTGCAGCGAAGGCGGCCTCGCCGTCGCGCTGGCCGAGAGCTGCATCTCGCAAAAAGACCGCCAGCTCGGCGCCTCGATCCAACTCGGCGCGATCGAGGGCCGCCTCGATCAAACACTCTTCAACGAATCCGCCTCGCGCATCGTGATCTCCGTCTCCGCCGGCAACGCCGGCGCCGTGCTCGCGCTGCTCGGATGGCGCGGCGTACAGGTGCAGCGGCTCGGCGCCGTCGGCGGCGCCACGCTGGAAATTTCCGCCGGGAGACAAACCGTGTCGTGGCCGCTGAGCGGGCTGCACGATGCCTGGTATAATTCGCTTGGGCGGATCATGGGGACGTAATGGAGTGCCTATTCCACACGCGCGCTCAAAGCTGTACTTAGCTTAGCTAAGAGTTTACAGCCCGTTTCCTCACACCATCCCATCCCGCATGATCAATCGACTGATCGCTCTCATCGTCGCTGCCGTTTGCCTTTGCGACACCGCCTGGAGTCTCACCCCGGAAGCCGGCGCGGCCTTCGTGCGCGTCGTCGACGTGGGCGCCGGCCTCTGTTGCGTCATCAAGATACCGGGCGGCCACAACATCGTTTATGACGCCGGCAATTTCGAGGATAGCGGGCGCACGGCGTTCGCGGCGGTGCGCCGATTGATCCCGCCGGCCGAGACGATCGATCTCCTGATTTTAAGCCACTCCGATTCCGACCACCTGGCGGCTACCAAGGCGATCTGCGACGCCTACAAGGTGCAAAGGATCGTTCATCCCGGGCTGCGGCGGGACACCGACACCTGGCGCTCCTCCGATGCCGCGATTGCCGATGAAAAACGCACCGATGGCGCCGAGGTCCTCAACCTTGCCGAGACGGCGCTGGCACCGGGCACCCGGTTTCGGATCGGCCAGGCCACGGCGACGCTGGTCTGTGGCTTTCACCTTCCGCCGGCGGAGTTTGGCCGGCTCAACGAATCGGAGCGCAACAACGCGGGGAGCATCATCCTGCGGCTGGTGTTTCGCGGGCGTTCCATCCTGTTTTGTGGTGATGCCGTCGGCCGGCACATCGGCGATGCGGATAGCTCCATCCTCGCCGAGGAAGCATTCATGGTCGCCAACAGGAGCCGGGTGCCCATCGAATCCGACATCATCGTGGCGCCCCACCATGGCGCGGACAACGGAAGCTCCACCCCGTTCCTGAACGCGGTGAAACCAAAGTGCGCGATCTTCTCGGCGGGGCACAAGTTCGAGCACCCCAGAAAGAGCACGGTGCAGCGGTATCTCGCTTTGGGCCTGACTCCGCGAGACATCTACCGCACCGACCGTGGCGACGACGAAGGCCCGAATGAGTGGGACGGGGAGCGGGTCACCGGCACGCGCGACCGGAGCGGCGACGACGACGTCGATGTTTTGATCCGCCGCACCGGCCGCATCATTGTCTCGTATGCCGGGCCTTAAGGCCCTGGCGGCTATTCGATAGCTCCCAGCAGCAGGGAGGCATTGATTCCGCCGAAGCCAAAGGCATTGTTCATCGCGCACCTCACCTTTTGCTCCCGCCCGATATTCGGCACGATGTCCAGGTCGCAGGCCGGGTCGGGCGTTTGGAAGTGGAGCGTGGGCGGGAGGTAGCCGCGCTCGATCGCCAGCGCGCAGAGCACCGTCTCGATCGCGCCGGTCGCTCCCAGCGGGTGCGCGGTGAATCCCTTCGTGCCGGAGAGCGTCAGCTTCCATGCGTGATCTCCGAACACCCCTTTTACGCAGGCCACCTCGTTCGCGTCGTTCATCTGCGTGGAGCTCGCGTGGCAATTGATGTACTCCACCTGCTCCGGCGCCACCCGCGCATCGGCCAGCGTTTCGCGCATGCAACGCATCACGGCCTCGCCGCTCGGCAGCGGGCTGGTCATGTGGAAAGCCTCGTTGTTCAGGCTGTAGCCGAGCACCTCGCAGTAGATGCGCGCGCCGCGCCGGCGCGCGTGCTCGAACTCCTCCACGATCACGCTGGCGGCGCCTTCGCCCATCACGAATCCATCGCGCTCCAGATCGAACGGCCGGCAGGCGCGGGCGGCCGGCTCGCCATTCCAGCGGCTCATCGTCTTGATGAGATCGAACGCCTCGAAAGTGAGCGGCGAAAGCGGCGCCTCGGCCGCGCCCGCCACGATCAGGTCCGCCATCCCATCGCGGATGTACCGCAGCGCCTCGCCCACGGAAACCACGCCGCTGGCGCATGAATTCGAGTTCGTGGTCCCCACCCCCTGGAAGCCGCACTCGATCGCAATATTCGAGTGCGCCGAGCCCCCGAAGACCTGCAGCGCGAGCGTCTGGTTCACCCCGCGCGAGCCCTTTTTCAAGAATCGCTGGTGCTCATACTCGGCATTCGCCACGCCCCCCAGCGCGGTCCCGAAGCTCACGCCCGAGCGCGCCTGCGGCTGCTCGCGCGACCACGCCACGCCCGCGTCCTCCAGCGCCATGATCGCCGAGGCCACGGAAAATTGCGCGTAGCGATCGAGCCGCTTCAGCCGATGCGGAGCGAAGAATTGCGCGGGGTCCCAGTCGCGCACCTCGCCGCTGGAGTGCGCTCGCAGCGCGCTCGTATCGAAGACAGTCACGCGCCCGATGCCGCTCCGGCCGGCCCGGATGCTTTCCCACACCGCTTCCTTGCCGATCCCGATGCAGGTGATCGGCGCCACCCCTGTGATCACCGCCCGCCGGCGCGGCTCCGTGCTCACGGTGCGCTCCCCTCTTCGCTCTCCAGGTGCTCCTTGAAGGTCCGCAGCGTCTTGTTCGCGATGTTCTCGATGAAAAAGCCCCCGATGATCGGCTCGGCCAGCCAGCCCAGCCACGGCAGCCGGAACCGCAAATGGTGCACAATTTCCACCCGGCAGCCGTCGCGCGTCGGATTCAGCGTCCAGACCACGTTCATCCCTTTCGTCCACGCGCGCAGATGCTCGAAGCGAAGCTCCAGCGCCTGCGGATCGGCATAGTAAGCGGACACCCACGAAATCGGGATCCCGCTCCGCCGCGCGCACATTCGCACGATCTGCCGCGGCCCGTCTTTGCCCAGAAACTCGATGGCGCGATAGTGCGGCAGCAATTGCGGCCACCGCGCGAGATCGCTCACCGTGGCGAAGATGCGCTCGCGGGGCGCCCGAATATGGATCGAGGAAGCGGTATGCACGCTAGGCGGGCGAAGGTAGTTGAGCCAAGGTGGGAGGCAACAGGGAATCTGCCCCGCACCCGACTGTACGAATCGTCCCATCGCCTCCTGCTCCGCGCATGCCCCGCGTCATTTTCCACGTCGACATGGATGCGTTTTACGCCTCCGTGGAGCAGCGCGACCATCCCGAATACCGCGGCCGGCCGGTCATCGTCGGCTCGCCGCCGGACCGCCGCGGCGTAGTCTGCGCGGCCAGCTACGAGGCGCGGAAATTCGGCGTCCGCTCCGCCCTGCCCTCGCGCACCGCGGGCAAGCTCTGCCCCGGCGGCATCTTCATCCCGCCGCGCATGGACGCCTACCGCGCGGAGTCCGCGCTGGTCATGGCGATCCTGCGCGAGGCGAGCGACACGATGGAAAAGGTCTCCGTCGATGAAGCCTATCTCGAGCTGAGCGGCCGCTTCGCCGGCGCCGAGCCGGATGCCGCGCTGCGGGCCGCCGTCCCGCTCGCCCGCGCGATCAAGGAACGCATCGCGAGCGAGCGCCGCCTCACCGCGAGCATTGGCGTCGCCGCCAACAAATTCCTGGCCAAGCTCGGCAGCGACCTCCAAAAGCCGAACGGGCTCACCATGATCCCCGAGGAAGGCAAAGCCGCGTTTCTCGCGCCGCTCGAGGCGGGCCGCATCCCGGGCGTCGGCCCCGTCACCGCGCGGGCGCTGGAGGAGCTTGGGATCAAGACGATCGGCGATCTGCAAAGCACCGCGCTCGATCTCACGCCCGTCGCCGGATCCTTCGCCGCGCGCCTGCGCCGCCTCGCGCTGGGCGAGGATGACCGCCCGCTCGATCTCAGCGAAGAGCGCAAGAGCATCAGCAGCGAAACCACTTTCTCCGAGGATACCGATCACCGCCCCACCTTGCGCGACGCCCTCAAGGAGCTTTGCGCGGACGTCGCCGGCACGCTCGCCAAGGAGGGGGTCGGCGCCCAGACCGTGCAGGTGAAAGTGCGCTACAGCGATTTCACCACGCTCACCCGGCAGATTCGCATGGAAGAAGCCGTCCTGAGTGAAGCCGAAATCTACCGCCTCGCCTGCCACCTGCTCGCGCGCGACAAACTGGTCAACCGCCCGCTGCGGCTGCTCGGCGTGGGTGTGTCGCAATTCGACTCGCCCAGCGCGCAGATGCGGCTCCAGCTATAGCTCGACGGGCGCCGGCCCAGACTCTTCCATGCCGGTGGCTCCATGAACTCCCGATTTTTTCTGCCGGCGCTTCTCTTCGTCTCGCTCGCCGCGGCTGAAGCGCAACCCCTGCCCCGCCCGCTGCTCCCTCGTCCGGGGCGGGCGGCCGTCGCGTCACCTTCCACTGATTTTGGCGGGATCTACCCGCATCTTTCCTACTGGAACCGCGAAGGCGAGTGCGGCACCGGCGCGGTGGTGCCGTGGGCGGAACGGCTTTGGGTGATCACGTACGGGCCGCACTTGCCGAAGGGCTCGAGCGACAAGCTCTACGAAATCGACGGCGGGCTCGCAGATCACCGCGCGGCCGGAGAGCGTCGGCGGCACGCCGGCGAACCGGATGATCCACCGCGAGTCGAACCAGCTTTTCATCGGGCCGTACGTCATCGATGGCCAGCGGCAGGTGCGCGTGATCCCGCCCGCGAAAATGCCCGGCCGGCTCACCGGCAATGCGCGGCATCTCACCGATCCGGCGGGGAAGATCTACTACGCCACGATGGAAGAGGGCCTCTACGAGGTGGACGTGAAGTCGCTCGAGGTGACGGAGCTCTATAAGGACGGCGAATGCAGCTGCCAGATCACGGCGCGGCACGCTGACTGCCGGGCTATCACGGCAAGGGCCTCTACTCGGGCCAGGGCCGGCTGATTTACGCGAACAACGGCGAGCATTCCAAGGAAGCGCAGGCCCGGCCCGAGGTGGCCTCCGGCGTGCTCGCCGAATGGGAAGGGGCGCGACTGGCAGGTCGTGCGGCGCAATCAATTCACCGATGTCACCGGGCCCGGCGGAATCCTGGGCAATGCGAGCGCCGGACCGACCCGGTGTGGAGCGTCGGCTGGGACCATCGCTCGCTCATCCTGATGCTGCTCGAGGGCGGCAAGTGGCACACCTTCCGCCTGCCGAAAGCCAGCCACACCTACGATGGCGCGCATGGCTGGAACACCGAGTGGCCGCGCATCCGCGAGATCGGCGATGGTGCGCTGCTGATGACGATGCACGGCACGTTCTGGAGATTCCCCAGGGACGTTTTCACTCGCCCGCAACACAGCAGGCATCGCCCAGCGGAGCACCTACTTGAAAGTGATCGGCGATTTCGCGCTGTGGGGCGACCGGATCGTGTTCGGCTGCGACGACTCGGCGCAAAAACGAATTCCTCAACAAGCGGAAAGCCAAGGGCGAGCTGCCGGGGCCGGCGCTGAGCCATTCGAACCTGTGGTTCGTCTATCCGAACGATCTCGATCGGTTTGGGCCGGCGTGCGGAAATGGCGCCGTCTGGCTGGGCGATGCCGTGAAGGCGGGCGAGCCGTCGGACCCGTTTTTGATCGAAGGCTTCGATCGCGTCGCCATCCTGCTTGCGAATGATGGGAGTGAGCCGGTCACGTTCACCGTCGAGCAGCAAGCGCTCCCAGGCTGGTTCCCCGCCATGCGCGAAACGGTGCCGCCCGGCGCCTCGAAGTGGACGGAGTGGCCGGAGAATGGGATGGAGCGCTCATGGGCGCGGGTAGTGGTGGACAAAGATTGCGCTAAGGCCACGGCGTTCTTTAGCGAGCGCGATGAAGATGGGCGCCGGCCTTTCACGCATGAGGCTGCCTTCCCCGGCCTCGCCTCGGCGGACAGCGCGGCGTATTCGGCCGGGCTCTTGCATGTGGGCGGGAAGGATGAGCCGGTGTTGCACGTGGCGGCGGCCACCGTCTCCGATGGGCAGGTGGCCGAGGAAGGCCGGTATGAGATGGGCGCGGATCTCAAGCTCCGGCGCGTGGACGATCCCGCGGCGCACGCCTCTCTGAAGCAGCGCGCGGCGATCCCCGAGGGCGCGCTGCAAGCGGATGCCGCCTCGCTGATTTACCTGGATGAAAAGGGCCGCCGCTTCCGCCTTCCCCGCGGCTATGCGGCCCGGCAGCCGGAGCTCGTGCCGATGCGCGTCTGCCGCGAAGTCTGCACCGAGCGCGACCTTTTCCACGCGGGCGGGACTTTCTACGAGCTGCCGGCGGAAAACGCGGGCGGCTTCGCGAAGATCCGCCCGATCACCACCCATCGCCTTCGCATCACCGATTACTGCTCATGGCGCGGGCTGCTCGTGCTCACGGGCCTGGCGCCCGGCGATCCCGAGTCGCCGCGCGTCATCGTTTCCGATGACAAGAAGGCGCGCGTGTGGCTCGGCGCGGTGGACGAGCTTTGGCAACTCGGGCGCCCGACCGGCTTCGGCGGGCCTTGGAAGGAAACCCCTGCCAAGGCGGGCGAGCCGAGCGATGCCTATCTCGCAAACGGCTTCGACCGCAAATCGCTCGCGCTCACGCACGATGCGGCCGGGACGGTTTCGATCACGCTGCAGGCCGATTTCACAGGCGACGGCACCTGGCGCGAGTATCGGAAATTCAGCGTTCCCGCGGGCGAAGTGGTGGCCTACGAGTTTCCCGAGGCCTTCGCGGCGTACTGGCTGCGATTCGTCGCGGATCGGGATTGCCGCGCCACCGCGAATCTCAGTTATCGGTAGCGGCGTCCAATTCGCGGGAAAAAGAACTTGCCAAGTTGCCTCGAAATGGCAGGCTCCACGTCCCTTTTCTCAGAAGGGACTCCAATTTTATGTCCTACGCAGTCATCAAAACCGGCGGCAAACAGTACCGCGTGGCCGAAGGCGACCTGATCGACGTCGAGAAGCTCGACGGCGAAGTCGGTTCCAGCACCTCGTTCTCCGAAATCCTCTATTTCGGCAGTGGCGAGAACACCAAGTTCGGCGCAGACCTGCAGGGCGCGAGCGTCACGGCCGAGGTCGTCCGCCAGTTCAAGGGGCCGAAGGTGATCGCGTTCAAGTACCGCCGCCGCAAGGGATACCATCGCACCGTCGGCCATCGCCGCCAGCTTACCCGCTTGAAAATCACCGGCATCAAGGCCTAGGTTTCCGTCTCCAAACTTTCCGATTTATGGCTCACAAGAAAGGTCAAGGTTCAGTCAAGAACGGCCGCGACAGCGTCTCGAAGCGTCTCGGCGTGAAGAAATTCGGCAGCGAAGTGGTCGTCGCCGGCAATATCATCATCCGCCAGCGCGGCACCAAATTCCTTCCCGGCCGCAACGTGGGCCTGGGCCGCGATTACACCATCTTCGCGCTGATCGACGGCAAAGTGCGCTTCGACCGCGAAGGCCGCCGCGTCAATGTCGACGCCGCCACCGCCTCGGCGAGCTAAACGATTCCCTCCCCCCTCTCCCTGAAAGGCGCTCTGGCTATCCCTGGCCAGAGCGCTTTTCAATTTTTCGCCCCTCCCCGGAAAAGCTTCTCCACCGTCTCGCCTCGCCAAACGCAGGACTTTTCCTGTTGCGCGGCTGAGAAAAACCGCTAATCCTCTCACCCCCCCTTCCAGCAAGGGAAGAGGCGCTTTGCCTCCGCCAACCATCTTTTACCGCGACCGTCTTATGCCCAACGTCATCGACAAAATTCAGCAGGAGCAAATGAAGAAAGAGCCGGCCAAGTTCAAGGTCGGCGATGCCGTGAAGGTGCATACGCGGGTGGTCGAGGGTGACAAGGAGCGCATCCAGATTTTCTCCGGCATCGTGATCGGGCGCAAAGGGACGCTGCTGAACGAGTCGTTCACCGTGCGGCGCATTTCGTATGGCGAAGGCGTGGAGCGCGTGTTCCCGATCCATTCCCCGCGTATCGCGAAGATCGAAGTGGAGACCTCCGGCACCGCGCGTCGCGCGAAGCTGAATTACCTGCGCGACCGCAAGGGCAAGCAGGCGATGGCCGTCCGCGAGAAGAAAAACAAGTAGCCGGCCCACTCTTCACCGTAGGTCGCGATGAAATGCAGCCTCCGGTACGAGAAAGCGCTCCGCGCCGCCGGCTGCGAGATCATTGCCGGCATCGATGAGGCCGGGCGCGGCCCGCTCGCCGGGCCGGTGGTGGTGGCCGCGGTGATCCTGCCGGCGAAGTTCCGGCACCGGCGGCTGAACGATTCCAAGCAGCTCAGCGAAAAGCTGCGCGAGGAGATTTACGCGGAGCTCACGCAACGCGCGGATGTTTACTGGGCCGTCTCGATGGCCGATCACCAGGAAATCGACCGGCTGAATATTTTGCGCGCAAGCTGGGAGGCGATGGGCCGCGCGGTGGCGGCCCTGCCCGTGGCCCCGCAGCATTGCCTGATCGATGGCCGGCCGGTGCGCGGCTTCCCACTGCCGCAGACCGCGCTGGTGGATGGCGACTGCAAATCGCTCAGCATCGCCGCCGCGAGCGTGATCGCGAAAGTCACGCGCGACCGCCTGATGATGCAGATGGACGGCCCCTACCCGATGTACGAATTTTCGCGGCACAAAGGCTACGGCACGCCGCTGCACCTGGAACGCCTGCAAACGCATGGACCTTGCGCGATTCATCGCCGCTCTTTTCTCCCGGTTCGGCAGATGGAGCTTCCGCTCGACTGAGGCGCCGGAGAACCCGGCCCATGCCCTCGGCCGCCGCGGCGAACTCCTCGCCGCGCGCTTCCTCAGCCGCAACGGCTACAAGGTGCTCTACCGGAATTTCCGCGCCCCGCGCGGCGGCGAGGTGGACCTCGTCTGCCGCGACCAGCGCCCTCAACGAGCTGGTCTTCGTCGAAGTAAAAACGCGCTCCCGCGCCGGCGAATTCGGACGCCCTTCCGATGCCGTCAACCGAGACAAGCAACGCCTCATCGCCCGCGGCGCCATGGCCTGGCTACGCATGCTCGACGATCCCGGCATCGTCTACCGCTTCGATATCGTGGAGATCGTCTTCGAAGCCGGCCTCCCCCAGATCACCGTGATGAAAGACGCCTTCCAGCTCCCCGAGCCGTGGCGATGGTAATCTGCTGCGCGAGCGCGCCCGTGGCGCGCGCCCGCCCGTGCGCGCAACGCACCCATCGTAAATTGTCACCCTGAGCGAAGCCGAAGGGCCTCCAATATCCCGGCGTGGGCGGAGGCGGTGGGGCGGTGCGGAGAAACCTCCGCTTTCACGAGATCGGCGCGCCTTCAACAACGCAGCCGCCGGTATAGCAAAAGCGCGGCGGTCCGGAGTGATATTGGAGGTCCTTCGGCTTCGCTCAGGATGACAAAGTACGAGGGGCGCGCTGCGCGCGCGGCTGAATGCGCCTACCCACCGCCTCACCGCTCCCTCTTCATCCACCCCAAATCATACATCACGTCCGAAAAGTAGATGTTCTTCGCCGGCGAAAAAACCCAATCCCCCGACTTCACCCACCCGCGCGCCTCCTGCTCATTCTTCCGCGCAAACTCCCACGCCGCGTGCGCGTAATAATAAGCCGCCGTATCCCCCGGAAACTTGATCCGCTTCATCGCCTCCTCCGCCGCGGCCTCGTTCCCCTCCAGCAAGTACGTCAGAAAAACCCGGTACTGCAGCAGCTCGTTTTTCGGCTCTTCCGCCAGCAGCGCCTCATACACCTCGCGCGCGGCGGAGTAGCGCTTTTGCAAAAACGGGATCTCCCCGAGGTTCACCCGCGCCGCGAAAAACTTCGGATCGATCTCCAGCGCCTGCCGGCAAAGTTTTTCCCCCGCCTCGAAATCCCGCCTTTCGATCGCCACCGCGCCGCGCACATTGAGCGTCATCGCCGTGGGCGGGACCACTTTCTCCGCCGCCTCCAAATGCTCGAGCGAGGCCCCAAAATCCCGCGCGTGAAACGCCTCGACCGCCCTCCGTATCGCGAAACCATACTCCGCCGGATACTTCGGCGCCTCGGCCGCGCGCGCGATGAGCGGCAGCACGCAGCTAAACAGTGAAACCAAGACGCATTTCATTTCGGCGATCAGTTTCCATGGAACCGGGCGCGCGACAAGTGAGCGTAATAGTTCGGCTTCGCTGAAAGCTGCTCCTCGGGTATAATGGGGCTTCGGCCTTGAAGAAAAGGCCGCGACCCCCCGATGTTCGTGAAAAGCCTTGCTGCGATTTTCATACTGCTTCCGCTGAGCGCGCTGCGGGCAGTCCCGTTTCAGGAAGCCCTTGAGGAACTGCACGCGCGGATGCGGCAACAGGCTTTGAGCGTGGAGGCGAGCGTGACCATGGAGGATGGCGCCACCACGTTGGTACGGGGGATCATCGATGCCTCGGACAGCGATCTGTTTGTGCAACCCACGGGCGGAGAGGGTGAGCGCGTGATCATCTGGCACCGGCGAGCGTGGGGTAGCAAGGATGCGGGTAGAACGTGGACGGCCAAGCCGTGGCCGGACCGCACTTTTGAGCATATGGCGCAATGGCCAATCGGGTGGACGCCATGGGATACCCGCAGCCTGGAAAAGGTGGAGCACGAGGTGGAAAGCGGTGAAATGCTGCAGCAAGTCACCCTCAAACTACCGAAGCGACCCGCCGGTGAGGACTGGATGAAGTACTGGCTCGCGTATTCCGGCGGGAAACCTTCCTTCATTCGTCGCGCCGAAAGGGGCCTCCGGGTCGAAAAAGGCACGGTGCTGGTGAAAGCAAGATACTCGGCCGTGGAAAACTCGCCCGCCGTGAAGCCGCCGGCGGGCGTCGAAGATCCCGAAAAGCCAGTCGCTCCCGAAATCCATCTCGCCATCGCTAAAGAAAGGATGGCGCAAAAATCAGGCTGGCGGGTCGGGGCTTCGGTGCACGCAAAAGTGGAAATGCAGATCGCGGGAGTATTGTTCGGCCCAGATTACGATCTGTTGGTGCGGAATAAGGGTGACCAGGGTGGCTATCGCCAAATTGTGATCGGCAATACCCAGTACGCCAGCGTCGACGGCGGCAAAACCTGGGGAAAGGGCGAGGCGCCGGCCCAACGCCACCTCTATGACCTCGTGACTTCGCCGATTCGGTTCGACGCGAACGAAGAGATTCCGCCCTTCGAAGTCGTTGGCGAGTCCTACTTCAAAGGGGGCGCTTCCGTGCGGATCCGTCTGAGGCCGCCCCGAGGGGCGAGCAGCGAGCCCGATCGCATGCAATACACGATCAGTATGCGCAACGGCGAAGAACCGATGGACATCTCCAGCTATGAAGGTGAGTTGGTTTACCACGGCCTGAAGGTGACGGGCGCCGTTCGTTACGAGCCGATGTACTTGGACGAGTCCAAGTCCCCAATCGTTGCTCCACACTGAAGCATCCGCGCTTCCTCAGGGCTGATTCGGGATGGGCTTGGAGGAAAATCGCGCCATCGATGCGCAGCGGCTACCGAGGGCCGGGATGTGAGACACACGCTGGGCGGGTCCCCCTCGCGCAACTTGCCCTTGTTCCCTCCCATCTGCTTGGTACGGTTCACCCCCTTCCACGCTCCGCATGGCTTCCGACGGATATCTCGCCCTCGTGCTGCACGCGCATCTGCCCTATGTGCGGCACCCGGAGTATGACGAATTCCTCGAGGAAGACTGGCTCTACGAGGCGATCATCGAGACCTATCTGCCGCTGCTCGAGGTGCTCTACCGGCTGGCGGACGACGGCGTGCCCTTCCAGATCACGATGTCGCTCACGCCGCCGCTCTGCCACATGCTGCGCGATCCGCTGCTGCAGGAGCGCTTCGCGCGCTACCTGGAGCGCGCGATCGCGCTGGCGCGGCGGGAAGTGGAGCGCACGCACGGGCAGGGCCAGCGTGGACGAGGTCGCGCGCTTTTATCTCGAGCGGCTTGCACGCACTGCCGCGACGCCTGGGAGGAACGCTGGAAGCGCGACCTCGTCGGCGCCTTCGCCGGCGCTGCAGGAGCGCGGCGTGCTCGAGATCATCACCTGCGCGGCGACGCACGGTTTTCTCCCGCTGATGGAGAATTTCCCCGAGGCGGTGCGCGCGCAAATCTTCATCGCGCGCGATCATTACCGCGAAATGTTCGGGCGCGATCCGCGCGGCATCTGGCTGCCGGAATGCGCCTACGTGCCGCGGCGCTCGACGCAGGTGCTGCAGGAGGCCAACCTCCGCTGGTTCATCCTCGATTCGCACGGGCTCATGTTTGGCAATCCGCGCCCGCGCTACGCGATCTACGCGCCGGTCTTCACGCCCGCGGGGCCGGCGGCTTTCGGGCGCGATCGCGAGTCGAGCCGGCAGGTCTGGAGCGCGGAGGAAGGCTATCCGGGCGATCCGGCCTATCGCGATTTCTACCGCGACATCGGCTTCGATCTCTCGCTGGAATATCTGCGCGCCTTCCTGCCCGCGGATGGCACGCGCAAATTCACCGGCCTGAAGTATCACCGCATCACCGGCCGCACGCACGGACAAGGAACTCTACAACCGCGAGTGGGCGCTGGGCGCGGCGGATGCATCACGCCGGGCACTTCATGGGCGCGCGCGCCGGCGCAGATGCCAGCATCTGCGGGCCAACATGAACGTGCCGCCGATCGTGGTCAGCCCGTTCGACGCGGAGCTCTTCGGCCACTGGTGGTTCGAGGGACCGGAGTTTCTGAACCTCTTCATCCGCAAATCGGCCTACGACCAGGACGCGTTCAGCTTCACCACGCCCACCGCATTATCCTGAAGGAGAACGACACGCATCAGCTCCTCGTCCCCTCCGCCTCGAGCTGGGGCCACAAGGGCTACTGGGAAGTGTGGCTCGACGACAGCAACTCGTGGATCTATCCGCACCTCCACATGGCCGCGCGCCGCATGACCGAGCTCGCGCGCCGCTTCCTCCTGCGCGTCCCGGAAGGCGGCGAGCCTGCGGCGCCGATGCCATGCTCGAGCGCGCCCTGCGGCAGCTGGCGCGCGAGCTTCTCCTCGCGCAGTCGAGCGACTGGGCCTTCCTGATGAAGACCGGCACCGCGCGCAACTACGCGACCAAGCGCACGAAGGATCACCTCCTGCGCTTCACCCGGCTCTACGACCAGGTGCGCGCGGAGAAGATCGACGAAGGGCTTCCTCGCGAACTGCGAGTGGCGCGACAACATTTTCCCGAACCTCGACTGGAGGTATTATGCGTAGCCTCGCTTCCGTCCTCGCCCTCTGCCTGCTGCTCGCTCCCTTCGCCCCTGCGCAGGTGGAAAACCCGCCGGCCGCGCCGGGCGTGAACGTCGTTTTTCTCCCGCCGCCGCTTCCCGGCACGATCAGCCTCGGCATCTACGACAAAGGCGGAAAGCTCGTCCGCACCCTGCGCGCCGAAGCCGCTCCCGAAAAGGATTTCACGGTCGGGCTGAACGGCCTCATCGCGCCCTGGGACGGCAACGACGACGACGGGCGGCCGGCGCCCGCGGGGCTGTACCGCGCGCGTGGATTCTGCGTGGGCGAAATCAACCTCTCCGGCGAGGCGATCCACGGGAACGATTGGGTGGATGAAGAGGCGCCCCGCATCGCCAGCGTGGTCTCGCTCGATGGCGTGAAGGGCGAGCACCTGTTCATCACGGCGAAGCTGGTCGATGGCTCCAGCGCGAAATTCGCGTCGGACCGGCTCGGCCGCCTCACGAAATCCGAAGGCCCCGGCGCTTCGGCTTCGCCGGCGGAAGGAAGAGACGGCTCCGTCTGGACGATCGAGGAGGGCCAGGTGAAACAGTACTCGAAGGCCAAAGAGCTCCTGCGCCGCCTCCCACCCGAGCCCGACGGCCCAACGCTTCAGCAGCTCGCCGCTTCCCCCACGGAAGAGGTCATCTTCCTGCTCGAGGAAAAATCCGGCGAGCAACGCCTGCGCGGCCTCGCCCTCGACGACACGGCGAAAGGCCCGGATGGCCAGGCGCTCTCCACCTGGAAAATGTTCCTCGCGAAACGCATCGTCTACAGCCCCGATTTCGCCAGCATCCAGCGCGAGCTCAAAACCGCCGCCCCCTTCAAACCCGAGGAAAAGCTGACCCTCCGTTTAGTCTCGAATCCACTGCTGAACAACGCCGCCACCGGCGTCGAAATGCAGATCGGCTTCAACGCGCGCGGCAGTTTTCTCCGCACCGCGGACGGTCTCCGCCTGGTGGATATCTCCGATACGCCCCACCTCCGCTGGGCCGTCTTCGGGCGCGAAGGCGCCTCGAAGACCGTGACGATTTTCCAAGGGGATGGCGCCGCGGTGGAGCAATTTCGGGTGCGGCGGCCTGCCAATATGATGGCGTTCGATGCCGGGGAGTATGAGTTGAAGAGGTAAACAAAGCGCGAAGCTCGCGAGTTGCCCTCTTAATCTTAGTCATAATCTTAATCTTAATCTAAAACCCGCGAAGTTAGATTAAGATTAAGATTAAGATTAAGATTAAGACCCCGCCGCCTCCCGCAGCACCTGCTCGTACGCCGAGACGATTTCCCCCAGCTCAAACATCCCGGCCTTCCGCCAACTCGCCCGCTTCATCTCGAGCAGGCGTGCATGGTTGGTCAAAAGCTCCCGCAGCGCCGCCGCGTACGCAACCGCGTCTCCCACCGGCGCGGAAACCCCATTCACCCCCGGCGCCAGCACATCGCGCAGGCCGGGAATATCGCTCCCTGCGATCGCCAGGCCAAACTTCAGCGCCTCAATCGCCGCAACCGGCATTCCCTCCGACGACGACGGCATGCAAAGCACGTCCGCCTTTGCCATGGTCGCATGCACCCCGTCAGCAGCCATCCATCCGGCGAGGGTCACTCGCTCGGCCAACCCAGCCTCCGCGATCTTCTGCCGCACACGGCGCATGTCCGGCCCATCGCCGATCATGGTCAGCCGCCACGGAAGATCCTTCAGCATCGCCAGCGCCTCGATGAGCAGCGGCGCATTTTTCTGCGGATTGAACCTGCCGGCGAACAGCAGATGCGGTGGCTCGCTGACCTCGAGGGATGACTCCTCCGCGCGCCCGTGCAACTCGATCCCATTCACGATGCGCTTCACCTCGCGGGCATAAGCCCGCTCCGCCAACTCCTTCACAAACCCGCTCACCGCCGTCGCGGCCGCGGCCTCCCGCCACACCAGCCTCGCGAAAGGCCCGATCAGCCGAAAAAGCCGGTCGGTTTGCTCCGGAACCCCGCCGGGCACATCGCCCAAGTGCGCCGTGAGCACGTACGGGATTTTCGTTAAGCGGTGCAGCGCCCAGGCGAGCATCCCGGTGGGCATCGCGAAATGCGCGTGAATGATCTCCGGGCGCCACTCCCGGCAATGGCGCAGCGCCGGCAGGAAACTCGTCACGACGTACAGCCCCATCTCGTGCACCGCGCACGTATCCGGCAGGCGGCGCCCGCTCGCGGTGCGAAACACCTCCACGCCCCCCGCCCGCTCCCGCGCCGAGCGCAGCCCGAGCGCGGCCGTCTGCACGCGCACTTCGTGCCCGCGCGCCGCGAGCCCCTCCGCCACCACTTTGGCCACGCGCCCGCCCCCGCCGCCGATGGGCGGGTATTCGTAGCAAAGCGTGAGGATGCGCATCGGCGGCTTCATTTACACGATGGCACGCCTCTCTACCAAGCCGCGGTTCGGTACGAACGCTAGCCTAAGATCGCAACGCCGCTGCAGTGGAATGCGGCCCCCATCAAGTTGCGCCCGGCGCACCATGTGCGAATGGTCCCGCTCCCCATGGCCCGGCTCTTTCTGCTCCTGCTCCTCGCCGGCCTGGCGTGTGCCCGCGCCGCGCTGCCGGCGGGGACGCGCTACGTGATGTCGCACTTCAAGAATGATGGCGGCGGGGGCGACACGCGGCTCTACATTTCGCTCTCCACCGACGGCCTGCAGTGGACGGCGATCAATGGCGGGCTGCCCGTCTGGCAGCCGCAGAATTGGCACGGCTTCAACAACGTGGTGCGCGATCCGGCGATCATCTACCACAACGGCTTTTATTGGGTCGCGTACACGTCGGGGAATTATGGGCACCGCGATTCTTCCACCACGGTCACCGCCTCCTTCGGGCTCGTGAAATCGGCCGATCTCCTGGCGTGGGAGCACGTGGGTGAAATCAGCACGGTGACGCCCGGCGCCACCGACCCGCTGACCTGGAGCCCCACTTTCTTCCGCGACGGCGACGGCTCGGTGCACCTCTACGTGTCGATCCGGCCGCACGGCGGCGCCGCGCTCGATCCGATGCCTGGCATGCGCACCCACGAGCTTCACCCGCTGAATGCGGACTGGACGCAGTGGTCCGTGCCGGTGCTGGTCGATTTGCCGAGCACGAACACGAACGAGTTCTGGGCTTGGAAGGAGGGCGATGTCTACCACGGCGTGTTCGTCGATTTCACGCGGGGCGGCAGCCCATACGTCCACGTCACTTCGGCGGGGCCGGTCGCGGGCTGGAGCAATCCGCTGCCCATCGGGTTCAATGGCATGGAAGGCGCCTTCCTCTTGAAACGGCCGGAGGGCGGGTACCGCTGGTACCTCGAGCAGGGAAACGCCGGCGGCTCCACCACCTATCTCACCGCCGATTGCAGCGCGACTTTCACGAGCTTCACACCCCTCACCCCGGTGCAGTCGACCATCGGGATGCGCAACGGCAAAGCGATCGCCGCGCCGGATGGCACGTCGTATTCGGCGTGGCGCGATGATCGCCTGGCCGGCGTGCCCGCCGATCGCCGCGCGCCGAACGCTGACGCCGACCGCGACGGCCGCTCCAACGCGATCGAATTCGCGACCGGAGGCGATCCGCTGCACTGGCAATCCGGCGCCCCGCTCGCCTTGGAATTCCCCGGCCCGCGCCTGCGCTACCGCCGCGCGAACGGCGCGGAGACCGATCGCCGGATCGAAGTTTCGCCCGATCTCGTGAACTGGGTGACCGGCGCCGCCATCACCGCGGAAGCCTCCGTCACCCTGCTGACCGACGGCACGGAAGAGGTGATCGCTCGCGACATTTCCAATCTGCCGGGAAGCCGCCGTTTCTACCGCCTCAGCGCATCCTTCACCGCGCCGGCGCCGGAAAACGCCGCCGTGAGCGAGAGCGCGCCGAGCTCACCGCGCGTCCGTGCCGCGCTCCGCGTTCCCCGTGCCCCGTTGCTCCGCCGCCCCGAAATGCGCGAGCAGCTCCGGCAATTCCACCAGCCGTTCCTCCCGGGTCGCCAGAGTCTTGATTTTCAGCCGCGGCCATTCGTCGCCGAGTAGCACGGCGTGGCGCGCGCCGAGCTGTTCGGCCACCTGGAACTGCTTGCCCACCTTGGCCGGCGTGAGCGGAAACTCCACGCGCCGGCCCGCCTCGCGCAGGCGCTGCACGAGCGCGAGCGCATCGGCGCGCCGTTCCTCCTTCGCCACCACCACGTAGATTTCCGGGGCGCGCTCGGCGGCGATCCACTCCTCCATTTGCGCGCGCGCGGCGGGCGTATCGGCGATCAAATTCGCCAGCACCACGTCGCCCATGCCGAAGCCGAGCGCGGGCAGGTTCACCCGCCCATCGCTCATCAGCGAAAGGAGCTGGTCGTAACGCCCGCCGCCCGCCAGCGCGCGCTCCTTTTTCGCCCGATCGAAAATCTCGAAAACGGTGCCGGTGTAGTACGCCAGCCCGCGCACGATCGTGAGATCGAGCTCGATGTAATCGCCCAGCCCGCGCGCCTGCAGCTCCGCCTCGATGGCGACCAGCTTGGTGGCTTCGCGCCGCGGCTCGGCCAGGAACATCCGCACCTGCTCCAGCGTGAGGTCGAACTCTTTGAGCTTCGCGGCGGTATCCTCCGGCCGCGCGCGCTCCAGCTTGTCCACCACCGCGAGCAGATCGAGCACGCGATCCACCGGCACACCGCGCGCGGTGGCGAACGCCGTCCACGCCTCGCGATCGCTCAACCGCACCACGAAGTGCTCCGCGCCGAGGCCGAAGGCCCGCATCGAATCGATCGCGCAGGCGATCAGCTCCGCCTCCGCGGATGGCGCACTCTCCCCGATGATGTCGCAATTGAATTGGTAAAACTCGCGCAGCCGCCCGCGCTGCTGGCGCTCGTGCCGGAAAAATTGCGGCACGCAAAACCACTTCATCGGCTTGCGAAAATCCCGCTCCCGCGCGGCGACCATGCGGGCCAGGGTCGGGGTCATCTCCGGGCGCAGCGCGCCTTTCGGCCCGCCCTCGGGATCGGCCAGCGCGCCCACGGTGAAGAGCTGGCCCACCAGCTCGCCGCCGCTCTTTTTCTCGTACAGCGCAAGCGATTCCACCGTGGGGCCATCGAACTCCACGAAGCCGTACCTGCGCGCCACCTCCCGCCAGCGCGAGAGGATGTAATTCCGGCGCGCGCAATCGTCCGGGTAAAAATCGCGAAAACCTGGCAGGAGCTGCATAATTCGTGGCGCACATCCTCGCCGGAGCGGGAGGGGAGCGAAGCGAAAAGTTGCGCGAGGCGGAAAAGGCAGCGGTTCTCTCGTGACGAAACTCCTGTTTCGCACACGCACTGGCTGGCGAAACTCTGTTTCGCGCTTCCCTGCAGCGACGCAGCTCACCCAGCAGAGCAGCCACCCTCAAACGAAGTTTCCTCACGAGGGCGCGGTGAGGCCCTCTCCCGCAAATGCAATTAAATGGCATTTGTTTATTGCAATCGACTTGCGTCTTCGATACCGCCTTTCGCTCTGCTTCATGAAAATTTTCCGTGCTTCGCTCGCGTTTCTCATCTTTCCCGCCATGGCCGGTCTCCACGCGCAGGAAGTACTCGACGAGGTGGTGGTGACTGCGGCGCCCCTCTCCCGCACCCTTTTCGAGCAGGCCCAGCCGGCCTCGGTACTGAGTGGGGATGAATTGCGGATGCGGTTGCAGCCGACGCTGGGAGAGACGCTTTCGAACATGCCGGGAGTCAGCTCGACCTACTTTGGCCCGGCCTCGAGCCGGCCAGTCATTCGCGGGCTGGACGCAGATCGCGTTCGGGTATTGCAAAACGGTAACAATACGCTCGATGCGTCGGCCACGAGTGTGGATCACGCGGTCAGCTTCGATCCGGTCTCCGCGGAGCGCATCGAGGTGGTGCGCGGGCCGGCCACGCTGCTGTATGGGCCGAACGCGATCGGCGGCGTGGTGAACACGATCGACGGGCGCATTCCAGAGAGCTCGATAAGTACGCCGGTGCGCGGATCACTGGAAGGGCGCCATGGCTCCGTGAATGCGGAGCGCGGCGGCGCCTTCACCCTGGAGGGCGGCGTGAAAGGCTTCAACTGGCACCTGGAAGGGTACAAGCGCGCCACGGACGAGCTGCACATCCCGGGCTTCGCCCGCTCCGAGCGGTTGCGCCGGCTCGAACCCCTGGACCCGGGCGAGCAGGAGCAGCGCGGCGTGCTGCCGAACAGCGACCTCCGCACCGAGGGGCTCTCGGGTGGCGCCTCGTACACCTGGGACAAAGGGTTCTTCGGCCTGTCGTATTCCGGCTTTCACGCGAACTACGGCACCGTGGCCGAGCGCGAGGTGACGATCGACATGGAACAGCGGCGCTGGGATTTTCGCGGCGCTTTCTTCAACCCCGCCCCGCTGGTGAGAGCGGTGAAATACAGCCTCGGCATCTCGGATTACGAGCACACGGAATTCGAAGGGCCGCGCACTGGGACGATCTTCGAGAACGAAGGCTACGATGGGCGGATCGAGATCGCGCACGAGAAGCTGGGGCCGTTCGAGGGCACGCTCGGTTTCGAGAGCGAAAAGAGCGCGTTCTCGGCGCTGGGCGAGGAGGCGTTTTTGCCGCCGGTCGAGACGCGGATCAATTCCGCCTTCGTTTTCGAGGAATGGGCGTTCCACCCGCAACTGCGGCTGCAGCTTGGCGCGCGCTTCGACCATGTGAGCGTCGACTCCGACACGAGCCCCGGCTTCGGCGCGGGCCGCGAAAAAACGTTCGATAACCTCAGCGGCTCCGCAGGCCTGATCTACACGCCGGTGGAAAATTACGCGCTCGCGCTGAACGTGGCGTTTACGCAGCGCGCGCCCACGTACCAGGAGCTGTTCGCAAACGGGCCGCACGTCGCCACGAACGCCTTCGAGATCGGCCATGCGGAGCTGGATTCCGAAAAATCGCTCAGCCTCGATCTTTCGCTGCGGAAGAAAGCCGGCCGGGTGACCGGCGCACTCAGCCTCTTCTATAATCGCTTCACCGATTACATCGGCGAATTTGCCAACGGGCTGGCGGTCGAGGGAGAGGAGGGCGCTCTGCCGATCTTTTTGTATCGGGCCACCGACGCGGAGTTTTTCGGCGGCGAAGCCGAAGTGGCGATCCACCTGCTCGAGCCGCGGGAGCCGGCGGCCAGCGAAAGCCTCGCGAAGGACAAGGTGGTCGCGCCGCCGGAGATCGCTCCCAAACATCAGTCGCTCGATTTGCTCCTCAAGGCGGACTACGTCCATGCCACCGATCTCCACGAGAGCCGGCCCCTACCGCGCATCCCGCCCTTCCGCGCGAGCGCCATGCTCCAATACAAGTACGAAGGATTCTCCGCGGAAATCGAAGGGCAATATTCGGCGCGGCAGAATCGCACGTCGGAGTTCGAGCTGCCGACCGACAGCTTTTTCCTGCTGAATGCCGGCGCGGCTTATCGCATGGAGTGGGGCGAGCGTTCGGTGAGCGTCTACGTGCGCGGGGTGAATCTCACGAATGAGGAGGCGCGGCTGCACACGTCGTTCCTAAAGGAGATCGCACCGCTCGGCGGACGCGGCGTGCTCGTCGGGCTGAAGACGGAGTTTTAGGCTCCGCTCTTTTCGGTGGATGCGGAGCGGAGGTCTGCGGCAGGTTTCGCCATGCAGCAACTGATCGAGCGCCTCACGCAGGGGCATGAGCTTTCGCCGGATGAGCTCGAGACCGCCATCGCGGGCCTCGTCTCGAGCGAGGTGGAGGAAGGCGCCAAGGCGGAATTCCTCACCCGGCTCCGCGCGAAGGGCGAGACCGCGGGCGAGATCGCCGGCTTCGCCCGCGCGCTGCTCGCCCGCGCCGTGGACCCGATGCTCGACCGTTCGCGGCTCCCCGGCCCGCTGCTCGATCTCTGCGGCACCGGCGGCGACCGCGCGGATCTCTTCAATGTCTCCACCACCAGCATGTTCGTGGTGGCCGCCGCCGGCGCCGTGGTGGTGAAGCACGGCAACCGCGCTATCACCTCGCAATGCGGCGGCGCCGACGTGCTGGAAGCGCTCGGCGTGCGCATCGATTTGCCGCCCGAGGATTTCAAGCGCTGCGTGGAGCAGACTGGCCTCGGCTTCCTCTTCGCCCCGCACTATCATCCGGCGTTCAAGACGATCGCCCCGGTGCGCAAACGGCTGGCGGGGCAGGGGATCACGACTGTCTTCAACATGCTCGGGCCGCTGCTGAATCCCGCCGTGCCGGAGTTTCAGATCATCGGCCTCTTCGCGCGCGACGCCATGCCGCGCTACGCCGAGGCGCTCGCGCAACTCGGCCGCGCGCGGGCCTGGGTGGTGCACGGCGAAGGCCTCGATGAGCTCACCACGACCGGGGTCAATGAGGTTCAGGAAATCGCCGCCGGCGAGCGCCGCGCCTTTGCGCTCGACCCTGCCGAGTACGGTCTTCCGCGCGCCAGTTTGGAAGAATTGCGCGGAGCGGATCGTGAGCAGAACGCGGCGATTCTACAGGGGATTCTCGAAGGTGAGATCACCGGGCCAAAGCGCGATATCGTGCTGCTGAATAGCGCCGCGGCTTTGCACGTGGCGGGTCTGGCGGGCGATCTCGCAGCCAGTTTGGAGCTCGCGCGCGAGCAGTTGGAGAGCGGCGCAGCGCTGAAAAAACTGCGCGCGCTGCAAGGGTTCAGGTAGGCAAGAGGCGGGGGGACGTTTTGGAGTGCGGTGGCAAGCGTCAGCGCGACACCGCTTTCGGAAGCTCCTCGGGTGCGGAGCGGGGCCACGCTTCACCACCCCCGGAGCAATCCAAAAGCGGCGTGGCGCTAACGCTTCCCGCCGCAGTCCAAAACGCACCCCGAGCGGCGGCGATATCGGGATGGTTTCGCTACGGCGCGAGATACGGAATCGTCAGCGGCCCCTGCGGAAGCACCGCAATCCGGCTCGCCGGCGTGGCGAGCCAGCGCACGGTTTCGCCGATGTCGCGGCAGGGTATAAGGTGGGCCGCGCGCGTATCCGAATCGGAAAGGGAGGAGTAAAGGTGGACGGTGGCGCGACGCTGGATGAGCGCCTGGATTTGCGATTGCCACTGCTCCGGCATCGCAAAGGCCGGGTCGGCGATTTTTTCGAGGATCGCCTCGGGACCGGTCGTGGAGCGCAGCAGGCTCTCAAACGGCGAGCCGTGCGGGAGGCCATCGGCGCACTCGGCGGCGAGGATGATGTGCCCGCCGTCACGGACGATTCGTTCCGCGGCCCGCATCCCTTTCACGCTTTGGTAGAGGTTCTGATCGAGCGGGTAGCCGGCGTTGGTGGTGACTACCACGTCGTACGCATGCGGCTGCGGCTGCATCGCCGAGGCCCGCACGAATTCGGTGCCGGCGCGATGCGCGCCCAGCAGGTCCCCCGCGAAAATGCCGGTAATCTGCCGGGCGTCGTTGAGCGTGACGTTGAGCAAAAAGGCGGGCCCGATGCGCAGGGCGATATCGCGCATTTCCTCCCAGATGGGATTGCCCGCGGTAATCCCAAACGTCGCGCGCGCGCCTGCAATGTTGTGCCCGCCGTGATTGCTCTGCACGGTCTCCAGCGCCGCGACGCCGGGCATGATCCCCTTGGGCCCGCCGGAAAAGCCGGCGAAGAAATGCGGCTCGATGAAACCCGTGACGATCCGCACGTCCGCCTCGACGAGGTGCTTGTTGATGAGCGCCCGCGCGCCGGTGCGGGTGTGCCCAAACTGCCGATGGGCGTCCGCATCCTCGGGCTCATGATTGAGGCAGCGATAGCGCGCAACCACCTCCCGCGTGAGCAACTCCTCCAACTCCGCCGGCGTATTCGGCCGATGCGTCCCGAGCGCATTGAGCAGCGTGATATTTTCGCGCGAGGCCCCCGCTTCCTCCAGGTACGCGAGCAGCCACGGCATGAGCCGCGCATTGGGCGTCGCCCGCGTGGAATCGGTATGGACGATGCAGATGCTCGCCCCCGGCGTGATGGCATTTCGCAAAGCCGCATGCGCGATTGGCGCATCCAGCGCCGCCCACAGCGCCGCGCGCTCATCCGGCAGCCCCGGCTGGTGCCGTGGCTCGATGACCGTCGCCTGCGGAGGAAAGTCGACTTCGACAAAGGAGCGGCCGTAGGCGAGAGGGATGAGCATGGCCGGTCAGTTGATAGTTGAGAGTGGATAGTTGAGAGTCGCGCCGAGAAGTGCGGGCCGCGGCGGCATGTGGTCGTCTATCAACTATCAACTCTCAACCATCAACTCGCCGATGCACTTCTTCCGCCTCCTCCTCTGGGCCCACTGGCGGATGTTCCTGGCGTGGCTGCGGGGGACCTGGCGCGAGTCGCCGCTGCTCATCTTCATCCTCGCGACGCTGATCGTGGGGTATGTGGGCCTGGGGTACTGGCTCTTTTACCGGGGGCTGCAGTTTATCTACCATTTCCCACTAGTGGGGAGCCTGCTCTCCCAGCGGATGCTCTTCATGGTCTTCGGGTTCTTCTTCCTGATGCTGATGTTTTCAAATCTGATCATCGGCTACACCACCCTCTTCCGGAACCGGGAGACCGCCTGGTTTCTGTCGCTGCCGGTGCCCGCGCGGCATGTCTACCGGTGGAAGTTTTTCGAGGCGCTGGTGGTCTCGAGCTGGGCGCTCATTTTCCTCAGCGCGCCCATGATGCTGGCGTACGGGCAGGTGCGGCGGGTCGGCTGGGAGTTCTATTTGCAAGTCGGCACGCTCTACCCGCCGTTCGTGGTGCTGCCGGCGCTGCTCGGCTCGTGGGGCGTGGTGCTGCTGGCGCGGTACGCCTCGGGGCGGCGCACGAAGCAGGTGCTGCTGCTGGCGGCGGGAGTCGCTTTCGTGGCGCTGATCGCGGGCGCGGGGCCGGCGGGCGAATCTGAGGCGGCGCCCGGCTCGGAGGCGAGCACCTTCGAGGGGCTCCTCCGGCACACCCGCCTGAGCCTCAATCCCTATCTCCCCAGCGCCTGGGTGGCCCGCTCGATCCTCGCGTGGAGCGATGGCCTGAGCGCGCAGGGCTGGTTCTACTTCCTGCTCCTCCTGAGCAATGCGCTCATGGGGCTGATGCTCGGCTTCGAGGTGGTGGGGCGCGGCTTTCGCGGAAGCTGGGCGGCCACTTTCTCCTCGCGCGCCGCACGCTCGCAGGAGCGGGTGGAGGCGCGCCGGCGCGGGCCGGTGCGGCGCTCGTTGCTGGAGCGCGCGGCCGATCTGCCGCGCCGCTGGTCGCCGGCCGGCACCGCGCTGGTGCTGAAAGATATCCGTCTCTTCTGGCGCGATCCCACGCAGTGGACGCAGTTCCTGATCTTCTTCGGCCTCCTCTGCATCTACGTGGCAAACCTCCGCAACGTGGCCGAGAATTTTCAGAGCGACTTCTGGGAGATGCTCATCTCCTACCTGAACCTCGCCGCTTGCGCGCTCACGCTCTCGACGCTCACCACCCGCTTCGTTTTTCCGCAGTTTTCGCTGGAGGGCCGCCGCATTTGGATTCTCGGCCTGGCGCCGTTCGGCCTGCGCAAGGTGCTCGTGCAAAAGTTCGCCCTCGCGTTCTTCACCACCGCCACCATCACCAGCGCCATGATGGCGGCCTCCTGCGTCATCCTGCAATTTCCCTGGTGGAAGCTCGCCTTCTTCACCACCGCCATCGCGCTGATGAGCGGCGCGCTCTCGGGCCTCTCGGTCGGGCTCGGCGCCATCTTCCCGAATTTCAAGGAGGACAATCCCTCGAAGATCGTCTCGGGTTTCGGCGGCACCCTCTGCCTCGTGGCGTCGTTCATCTACGTCACGCTCTTCATTTCGCTCGCCGCGCTGCCCGATGTGCGCCGGCTGGCGGGGGCGCGCTGGCCGCTCGGCGAGCTCCTTTGCTGGAGCGCCGCGGGGCTGCTCAGCCTCGCGGTGCTCCTCGCGCCGCTATTATTCGCGGCCGCGCGCGTGAAAAGGCTGGAAATCTGAAAGACCAAACCCATACTCCGCTCACCTTCGCCCCGCACATGCCTCAGCCGTCGCGTCACGACCAGGAGTACCTCGAATTGCCTGAAGAAGAACTTTCCAACGAACACCTCGACACCCAGGTGCAAAAAGCGCAGGAGCAACTGCTCTCGCTCAAGCGCCAGCAGGACCAGATCGAGAAGCAAAAGCGCGAGCTCGAAGAGCTCTCTCGCCGCCAGGATCATCTCCAGTTGGGGCGCGCCGAGATGGTGGAGAAATTCACCCGCGCCATCGTGGTGCTCGAGCGCGAGACCTACGAGGCGCAAAAGCGCGTGGAGCTGCTGCAGGGCATCCACGATACCTTCAACGCCCACTTGCAAAACCTCGAGGCGATCAATCCCAAGGCGTGGGAAGGCCTCGACATCAATCGCGAGCTGACCAAATCGCTCAGCGCCGTCGACGATGCGAAAGCCGAGTACCACAAGTCCCTCCCCAAGGTGAGCCCGGCCAGCGACACCGACCACGGCGACCCCGTGCTCGCCGGCGGCGGCTACCAGATGGATTTCGACGGCGGCGGCGACCGCCCCTTCTCGCATTGGCTGAAGATCGGTTTCGCCTTCACCCTGCCGCTCTTCATCCTCGGGTTGGTGCTCGTGGCGCTGCTCATGGTGCTCCTCCCCGCTCCGCTTCCGCCGGTTCCGTAACCCATGCCCTCCATGGCCAGCAAACGTCGGCCCGCGAAAAAACCGTCCGCCGCGGACGAGACCCCACTTTCAGCCAGGAAAAACGAAGTCGCCGAGCAGGAAGCGAAGCTGCGGGCGCAGATGGAGAAGTACAAGAAGCTGATCGAGGACGCCCCGCGCCTCGCGAAAGAGCGCGAGCGCCGGCTGCAAGAGCAGTTCGTCATCCGCAAATCGCGCACGGAAGCCGATGGCCGCTCCCGCGCCGCCCTGCGCGACCGCCGCTACGAACTGAACGCCGGCGCCCCGGCCAAGCTGAAGCGCCTCCGCGCCGAGCGGAACCGCGGCCGGCTCATGTTTTTCATCCTGTTGCTGGTCTTTGGCGGCTTGGTGGCGTGGTTGTACTTCAACGTGCTCCCACACTAACGGATCCCGAGCCCTCGGTAAACGACTCCGCTGTTCGCGCGAGCAGCGCCGCGGGAGGGCGAGCGTCCCCGCGAGCCGTGGCAGGAGGGTGGCCGCGGCGGCGGGATGGCTGGGCTTTATGCTACTCCTGCGGCGGGCGCTTCTTCCCGCCATCCTCTCCGGCCGGCCCGCCGGGGCCACCCGGTCCGCGCCCACCGGCACCCGGTCCGCCGCGGCGTCCGCCTTCCGGCCCGCCCTGAGGCGGCGCTGGGCGTGTCTCTTCCTGCGTCAATTTTCCGTCGTTATTCTTGTCCAGCTTCTTGAGCGCCGTGGGGGCGCTCGCGATCTCGTCCGCGGAAATCGTGCCGTCGTGATCGGCATCGAGCGCCGCGATGAGGGGCGGCATGGGACGGCGTCCGCCTTCGCGGCCTTCCGGTCCTCCGGGCTGTCCCGGCGGGCGCTCCTGGCCGGGGCGGGCATTGGGCTGCCGCTGGTTGCCGCCATCGGGCCGCGGGCCATTGCGGCGGCGCTCCTCGCCTGCTCCGGCAGCCGGCGGCGGCGGTCCGCCCGCGCCATCGCCCGGCTTCCCCTGCCCTTCGGGGCGGCCCGGCCCGCCTTCGGGTGGCGGCGGCCGCAACTCTTCCATCGTGAGCTTCCCGTCGGCATTCTTATCCAGCTTCTTCAGCGAGGCCGAGGCGTCCGCGATTTCCGCGGCCGAGATCGCGCCGTCATGATCCGCATCCAGCGCCGCCACCAATGGCGGCGGCGGCCGCCGCTCCCCGGGTCGATCTCCCGGCGGCCGGGGCGGCGCGCCACCCTCCGGCGGCGCTTGGGCGAGCAGGACGTTTGCGGAGATAGCGAGTGCGAAGGTGAGAAGATGCGCCGTTGGTTTCATGAAGGTTGTTGGTTCACTAGCTAAACGCCGCGGGAAGCCGGCTTGGTGTGGCGGGGTTTCGCGAACTGCGCACGCACGCCGCCAGTGCAAAATGAGAAGTGAAAAGTGAAAAGTGCAAAATGGGGAAGGCGAGCGCTCCGTGAAACACGCGCGCGCCCCCATCTGCTTACTTTGCACTTTTCATTTTTCACTTTGCATTACCCCTCCCCACCCGTTGCCTTCCCTCGTGAACCGCCACGACGCCCTCGCCCGCCTGGCCGAGGGCCGGCTCTGGGATGTGCTCGTCATCGGGGGCGGCGCCTCTGGGCTGGGCGCCGCGCTCGAGGCGGCCACGCGCGGCTACCGCACTCTGCTCGTCGAGCAGGCCGATTTCGCGCAGGCGACCTCCAGCCGCAGCACCAAGCTGGTGCACGGTGGCGTCCGCTATCTGCAGCAAGGAAACCTCACGCTCGTCCGCGAGGCGTTGCGCGAGCGCGCGCTTCTGCTGGAAAACGCCCCCGGTCTCGCCCAGCCGCTGTCGCTCATCATCCCTCTGCAGAGCCGCTGGGAGCAGCTCTATCTCGGCGCGGGTCTAAAGATGTACGATCTGCTCGCCGGCTGGCGCGGCGTTGGCGCCTCGCGCTTCCTGCCGCCGGACGAAATGCGCGCGCGGCTCCCCGGCTTCACCGGTCCGGCCTCGCACGGCGGCCTCCTCTTCCACGATGGCCAGTTCGACGACGCCCGCCTCGCCATCGCGCTGGCGCGCACGCTCTTCGCGCACGGCGGCGCCGCGCTGAATTACGCCCGCGTGGTGCAATTGCGGAAACAGGAGGACCGCGTCTGCGGCGCCATCATCGAGGATCGCGAGACCGGCACGCGGCACGAAATCTGGGCGCGCACGGTCATCAACGCCACCGGCGTTTTCACCGACTCCATCCGGCAGATGGACGCGCCCGCGCCGCCGAGTGTTACCCCGAGCCAGGGCATCCACCTCGTGCTGCCGCGCAAGTACCTCGCCGGCGACGCCGCCATCCTTATCCCGAAAAGCGCGGACGGCCGCGTCCTCTTCGCCATCCCCTGGCAAGGCCGCGTGCTGCTCGGCACCACCGATACGCCCGTTCGCGAGCCCGACCTTGAGCCGCGCGCGCTTCCGCAGGAGATCGAGTTTCTGCTCGATCACGCCCGCCGTTTTCTCGGCTGGCACATTGCCCCGGCAGAAGTCCTTTCCGTTTACGCCGGCCTGCGTCCGCTCGCCAAAACCACCGGCGGCGCCAGAACCGCCGCCCTCTCGCGCGATCACGTAATCACCGTCTCGCCGACTGGCTTGATCAGCATCACCGGCGGAAAATGGACCACCTACCGCCTGATGGGCGAGCATGTCATCGACCGCGCCGCGGCCGTGGGCCGGCTGGCGGAGCGCCCCTCAATCACCGCGCAGCTTCGCCTGGAAATCCCGCGCGAACCGGACGGTGAGCCCCTCGATCCCGCGCTCCCGCTCAACCGCGCGCAAATCGTCCACGCCGCCCGCGAAGAAATGGCGCGCACGCTGGAAGACCTCCTCTCCCGCCGCACCCGCGCGCTGATCCTCGATGCTCGCGCCGCGATGCGCCTCGCCCCGCAAGCGGCGGAGATCATGGGCGCCGAGCTCGGCTGGGACGAAAAATTCCGCGAGGTGGAAGTGGCGCGTTTCTGCGCGCTGGCCAGGAACTATCTGCTGTAGGGCGCCTACTTGCCCGCGCCTTGCGCGCGCACGAAATCGATGCACTGCTTGATCTCCGGGACACTCGTTTCCCAGTTGTACTCGTATTCCACCGAGATCGGCCCATCGAAGCCCTGCGCCTTGAATTCATCGAGCGTCCCTTTGATGTCGCCTACGCCCTGCCCGTACGGCATGTCGTGGCCCTTCGGGGTCATCTCCGTCAGGTCCTTCAAGTGGCTGCTCACGATGCGGCCCTTGAGGATTTTCAGGCAATCGACCGGCTTCAGCCCCGAGCGCTGCCAGTGGCCCGTATCCGCGCAGGCGCCAACGCGCGAGTCGCGATCCTTCACCAACCCGAGCACGTAATTCGGATCCCAAAGCTGGTAATTCGGATCGTTCGCACGCCGCGGATGATCGTGAAAGCCGACCTTGATATCGTACTCCTTCACCAGCTTCTCGAAGGTATCGATCGAGTTCACCGATTCCGTATTGATCACCCGGATGCCCATGGTCTTCGCGAAATCGAAAATCTTCCGCGCGCCCGCCTCGTCATTCGGAATGGCGACCACGCCGTACGCCACCGCGAGCACGCCGTGCTGCTTCAGCTTGGCCTTCATCTGCTCCACCAATTCCGGAGGCGCCTCGTGTCCCCACTTCGCCGTGGGGATTTCCTTCGAGAAACGCTGGCCGGGATAAAATTCGATCACCTTCGCCCCCACCTCCGCCGTCTTCTCCACCGCCTCGAACGCCGTGTACTTGTTGAACGAGTACGCCTGGCAGCCGACGGCAAATCCGCCGATTTTATTCTCGGCAGGAATCGGCTCGGCCGCGCGCACCGGCACCAGCGCGAGCAGCGCGGAAAAGAGAATCGAGGAAAGGAGGGGACGAATCATGCGGCTGATTGGAAGGGGGCTGTGCGCGAAGTCAAGCAGCGGCGCATGCCGGTAGTGTCCTAATTTGAAAAGGCGTCAGAAGCGCCGCCGGGCCAGCTTGAGATTCCGAGCGATGCACCAACTCCGAAACTGTGGATGATACGTGTGGAGGAAATCTTGGACGGTGGCCGCTCCAGCAACTCCTCGCGTTACCTCTTTAATCAGCCGCGCACGATGCTCTCGCTGGTACTCTTTCTGATCCTCATCTAAGGCATGGTCGTAGTCGTACCACGCCTCAAAAATCTTTTCTAGCCTCGCGTCCATTGCGCCCGTGGCGGCCCTCTATGACGCGAGTTGCCTTAATTCGTTAACCCGCTCCGCATTGACGGGGTGCCAAAGATCGAGGCTCTCTCTCAGGGAGTCGATCAATACCCGCATCCGCTTTCCGAGTACGAGCCGCTCCTGTTCTTCTTCACCCTCAAGCGGAAGCCGATTGAGATGATCCTGGCATTTCTCGCCGCTGCTCATGAGGGCTAAAATCGCCCGCCGGTGAAAGCGAAGGACAGGCTCTGGCACGACCTTCGCGGAACCGTTTTCGTCGGCGCTGTAGAAGGTAAATTCTTCGCAATCTCGGAAGCGCTGATAGCAGTGCTTCCAGTGGTCGTACGTCGTTTTCCAAACGTCCAGAAGTGTTGGGGTGCCCTTTTCAAAATCGCGCACGAGTCCACCCCAATCCCGCACAGGGTCTTCCTGCGCAACAGCAAAGAGATCGGTTTTTAGGGAGGATGCCGCCATGCCGGAAACCGTACGCCGAGAAAGTTGGAATGGAAGCGCGAATCAATGCGTGCGCGCTTTCGCCGCAATCGCCACCTTCACCGCTGCCTCCGGGGAATCCACGGGCGGCAGCTCCAGCACCGCCGTGGTGCGCAGCGTTCCCGCGTCATCGTACGCCCAAGCGTAGCAGCGATGTGCCTTGGGGTGGTCGAGGAGGTCGAAGATTTCCACGTCGCCCCTCCATGCCGTCTCATCCCTGAAAACCTCCACCACCGGCTTTGTGCCCGTGTGCCGCGAGTTCGCTCCATGAACGGCCAAGATGGCCTCCTGAAGCCTGCGGATGTACGCCCTAGGCTGCATTGACGAGATCGGAAACCTTCCACGCGCTGCTTTCAATCCCGGCCTCGATGGCGGGCGTGCAACGGATGGTCGAGTGAGTCTTCACGAAGTGTAGTAGGCGAGGTGGAGGCCGATCGCAGCCTTAAAGTTTTCCAGCTATTTACTGAAGGAGAGCGTGAGGCGCGCGAGGCGTTTGACGTGAAGCCGCACGGTGAGGTTGGAGCGTTCCACGATTGAGGTGCAAATGAGATCGCGCTTGGGCTCGCCGGTCACGGCCTTCGTATGCACCGCGATCACTTCAACGGCGGGCTGTACCTACGCAGCTCCTCACGGGTAGGGGATGCGTATTCTATTACGATTTGGCCGTAGTCCACCTCGCAGCCAAAGGCGCGCTCGACGGCTTCGGGGTACGCGCTCATCGCGTCGGATGAGAGTTGGATGCGGTTGACGCGAGATCGGCCATGAAAGCAGAGGAGTGGTAAAGGTCGCGCTGCCCCACCACGAAAGACGGCATCAATTTCGTTTCAGGGTCGATGCTCAGGTACGTCCACACATCGCCCAGACCGGCGCGGCGGTCGTTCGCGCTGGCGTTCTTCTGCTTCTTTCCGATGAAGCCCCACATTTCATCAACCTCCAGACGGCGGCACGTAAGGCGGCGCATCTTCTCATCCATCAGCTTCGCGCACGCCTTGCCGACCCGCACGCCAAGGCGCATGATCGTATCACGATGCACGCCGGTCTGGCGCTCGATAGCGCGAATGGAATTGCATTCGGCGAGCGCGCCAATGATGACCGCCTGCTTTTCGAGAGGGAGGATGTTCGACATGGATTTACGTATTACGCAAAATGAGCGCTTGCGTCGAGAAGTATTTTCGTATTTCTTTAATTCATGCAAAAAAGAGGCCGCCCGAAGATCGCGCCGAACGCCGTTCGGCAGCCGTTCACCATCCGCATCACCCCCGCCGAGAAGAAGAGTTTTGCAATCAATGCAAAAAGGGCGGGCCAGAAGCCTGCCGAGTGGGCGAGAAATCAGTTGCTCGCCGCCGCCGCCGGTGGTAATCCGTAATACGCAAATCAATGGAGCCGGTGGGGATCGAACCCCACTGTGACAGCAGTGCCCGGCGGGTGTATGCCCGTTTTTCGCGCCAGCGTGTGGGACCGGCCCCGTTGAGATGCAAAGGGTGCCTTGGTGCCTGCTCGGAGAGTTTGGACCTCTCCCGGTGTCGTCTTCCCGCTTGTGGAGGGCGGGCTGGGACGGTTCACCTTCGGTCACGCAAGGTCTTAGCGCCCCGCAGTGGCTTATACCCACTGCGGGGAAATTTTTAAGGTTCTGCTGTGGTTGTTTCCTCCTTGAAAAGTCGATCCGGCATTTGCCCCAGCTTGCGGTAGATCGTCGGCATACTGCCCTTCCCGGCCTTCTCGACAGCAACCTTCTTCTGCAAAACGAGTCGCCGCAGAACAGGTGAGACACTCCCAGCAGAAGTATCAACACCGGGAAACTTCTTCTCCAAGTGGGTGCGAATATCCTGGATCGTGAAACGCTCTGGCACGTCGCCAAGAACTTGCCGCACGGTTACGGCTGGGGAGGTTTCCGAGTTCACGTCTGCCTTCGGAATTACGCCATTATCGGATGCCGGCAGCGGCGCAGGCCGCTCTGGCTCAGTGCGCGTGCCTGTTTGCTCGCCAAGCATGCGCAGGACGCGCGCAATGGCATCCATATCCTTGCGATATTCGTCCTCCCGACTGCGGCGGAGGGCTTCAACTTCTTGATGGTCCATATTGTGGCTTGGCTTTGCGCCGGACACAACATCCAGCGATTTAAGGGCAGTGTACGCAGTCCAATGGATGCGTCAACAGAGAAAACTTTAGCGCCAAGAGAGCAGTCCAGACCATGGGTCTAAATCAGCCGGGATAGCCTTGGTGGTACCGGGTACTACCTGGTAGCACCAAGTAACACCCATGCCGGCGACCACATCCGACCACAAGCGGCTACAAGCGGCCACTCAGCGCGGCGGGATCGACTCGACGGTAAATCGGGAATAGGCTGATCCAATGACGCCAGATCAGTTTAAGGAGGACGCCGAATACGCCCATGCAGTATTTGACCTTTGCGGGATAAAGAAGCTCACCCATGGAAACGCTGCGGCGTCCCTGCGCATACGCGCATCGATCCTGGCCGAAATGGCCGGGGTCCTCCTCACGCAGCCTATGATCGATGAGCAGAAGGCGAAGCGAAAGCAGGATTCAAATTAGGGCACCACCCGCAGGCCTACATCCGCGGCACCGTGATCCCCTGCTGCGCCTGGTACTTCCCCCCGCGCTCCGCGTAGCTCGTTTCGCACGGCTCCACGGCCGCCAGGAATAACACCTGCGCGAGCCCCTCGCCCGCATAAATCCGCGCTGGCAGCGGAGTCGTATTGGAAATCTCCAGCGTCACGTGCCCCTCCCACTCGGGCTCGAACGGCGTCACGTTCACGATGATGCCGCAGCGCGCATAAGTGCTCTTCCCCACGCAGAGCGTGAGCACATCGCGCGGGATGCGGAAATACTCCACGCTGCGCGCCAGCGCGAAGGAATTGGGCGGCACCAGGCACGTCTCCCCCTTGATATCCACAAATGACCGCGGATCGAACGCTTTGGGGTCGACCACCGCGTTGTAGACGTTCGTAAAGACCTTGAATTCATCGGCCACGCGCAAGTCGTAGCCGTAGCTCGAGAGCCCGTAGCTGATCACCGGCGCATCGCCGGCGCGGCGGACGAGCTTCTCCTCGAATGGCTCGATCATCCCGTGTTCCTTCGCCATGCGGCGAATCCAATGGTCGGCGTGAATGCCCATGCTGGTGCGGATAAAGGGGACCCATGGGAGGAATGGGACCGATGGGAGCTAGATGAGGTCGTCCTCGGAGGCGTTCGTCACGCTGCCGCTCGTCTGGTACTCGGTCACGCGCGTCTCGAAGAAGTTCTTCTCCTTGCGCAGGAAGATCACCTCGTCGAGCCACGCGAAGGGGTTCGTCTTCACGCCCGAGAGAGCCGGCAGGCCGAGCCCGGTCAGGCGCCGGTCGGCGTTGAAATCCACGTAGCTGAGAAAGTCCGCCTGCGTCATGCCCACGCCATCTTCCGGCAGGCAATCGCGCACGAATTCCTTCTCCAGCTCCACCCCCTCGCGCATGAACTCCACCAGCTCCGCCTGGAACTCCGGCGTCCAAAGGTCCGGATTCTCCGCGATCAGTTGCGTGAGGATGTAGCGCCCGAGCGCGATGTGATTCGATTCATCGCGCAGCGTGTACTGAAACATCTGCCCGATGCCGGTCATCTTGTTCTGCCGGTGCAGCGAAAGGATCATCGCGAACAGCGCGTAAAACTGCGTCCCTTCCATGACCTGCGTGATCCCGAAGATCGCCTTGGCAAACTTCTGCTTGTTCGCCGTGACGGTGAGATCGATCCCCATCTTCAGCTCCGGCATCTGGCGCGTGATGTAGTCGTTCTTCCGGCGCACGCTCGGGATGTCGGTGAATTTCGCCGTCACCTCATCCAGGTCGATATTCAGCGAGCCGATGATGTGGAGCAGCGAATCCATGTGGATGCTCTCCTCCGCGATGTGCCGCAGCGATGCGTGCTTCAACTCCGCCGCGGTGAGATTGTCCTCGATCACGTGCAGCACCGAGTCGCCCACGATCCCCTCCGCCGACGAAAAATACCCCACGCCCATCTCGATGATCCACCGCTCCTTGGCCGAAAGCACGCCGGTGTTCCACTGCGCGCAGTCCTTCGTCATGTCGATCACGTCCGGCTCCCAGTGGTTCGCCTTCATCTGCTTATAGATGCGGTAGGCCTCATGATATTTCAGCGGGAGCACGTTCAGCTCGGCGCTCCGGTGCCCATTGATCACGCGCTTCCCCGCCAGCCGCGCCCGCGCCTTCTCCTTGTCGAGGCGGAACGTCTTCGTCCCAAACTGGTACACGACATGATCGCCCACTTCGCGCGCGGCAATTTCGGGCACTTCGAGAAAGAGGGACTCGGGAGGGGGAGCGGAGAGGGTGGTAGAGGTCATAAGTCAAAGCCGAGGGAAGCACTATATGTAGTGGTTCTTTTAAGCGCGGCCCGCAATGTGTTGCGGTCTAGCGGCTTCTAGTCAAGGTCGAAACGCAAACAATTCGCGCCGGAACGTCCTCACCGCACCGCTCCGATATCCGTCCGAAACTGCGCCCCCGGGAAATTTACCTGGTGCAGCGCTGCATAAGCCCGCGCCCGCGCCTCCGCGAGATCCGCCCCCAGCGCCGTGAGCCCCAGCACCCTCCCGCCGGAGGTCACCAAGTGCCCCTCGTGCCGCCGCGTCCCCGCGTGAAATGCCTGCGCCAGCGACGGATCGAGCAAGTCGAGCCCGGTGATCGGCTGCCCCGGAGTGTACGGCCCGGGATATCCCGCCGAAGCCAAAATCACGCACACCGCCGCCTCCGGACGCCAGCGCGGCTGCATCTCCCCCAGCCGCCGATCGATCGTCGCCTCGAGCAGGTCGAGCAGATCGAAATCCAGCCGCGAGAGCAGCACCTGCGTTTCGGGGTCGCCGAACCGGCAATTGAACTCCAGCACCTTCGGCCCATCCGCGGTGATCATCAGGCCGGGAAAAAGCATCCCGCGGAAATCGAGCCCGTCCGCGCGCAGCCCGGCCATAAACCGTTCCATCACCTCGTACCGCACCCGCTCCTCCAGTTCCGGTGTCAGCGCCGGCGCGGGCGAGATCGTTCCCATCCCGCCGGTGTTCGGCCCCTCGTCATGATCGAACGCGCGCTTGTGATCCTGCGCGCCGGGAAAAAGCAGGTAGTCGCGGCCGTCGACCAGCGCGTGGATCGAGCATTCGCGCCCCTCGAGAAACTCCTCGATCACGATCTGCCGGCCCGCGTCGCCGAATTTCCGTTCGTCCATGATCTGGTGGATCGCCAGCGCCGCATCCCATTCGCTCTGCGCGATGATCACTCCCTTCCCCAAAGCCAGCCCGTCCGCCTTGATCACGATCGGCTTCCGCATGCTTTGCGCAAACGACTGCGCCGCCGCCGACTCCGTAAAAGTCCCCGACCGCGCCGTCGGAATCCCGTGCCGCTCCATAAAGTCCTTCGCAAAGCCCTTCGACGATTCAAGGCGCGCCGCCGCCTGCGTCGGCCCAAAAACCCGCAACCCCTCCGCCTCAAACCGATCCACGATCCCCGCCGCCAGCGCATCGTCCGGCCCCACCACGGTCAACCCGATCTCGTGCTCGCGCGCCAGGCGCACCAGCGCGTCGTGATCCTGGATCGCCACCTGCAGGCAGGTCGCGATCTCCGCCATCCCGCCATTTCCCGGCGCGCCAAAAATTTTCTCCACCCGCGGCGATTGCCGCAACTTCCAGGCGAGCGCGTGCTCCCGCCCGCCGCTGCCGATGATGAGGATATTCATGCCTGAGTGTGCCTGCGCATTGGGAAAGAAAGCGCCGCCACGCATCGCACGTTTCCCGCGCAAAGAAAAAGGCATTTCTGCGCTCGGGGCGATAGTTCAAAGCAACTGCTTGAATTCATCAATGCTCAGTCCAGCGTCCCGCACGATCGCCGCCATGGTGTATGCGTCCACGGGATTGTTCCTGGGGATCACCACCTTCAGCGCCCCCTTCGACATGAAGATGTGTTTGCCCTGCCGATCAATGCCGAAACCTGCTTTTCCCAACGCCTTGACTGCCCGGAGATGATTGATGCCCGGTAGCTTCGGCATCGCTACTCGGTGGCGACCGTCAACTCGCGCATCTCACACCGCGCCTCCGGCTCGCCATAGAGCTGAAGATATCCTTCGATAGCCTCATGGATATTGTCCATCGCCTCTTCCACTGTCGCCCCCTGCGAGTGGCAGCCTGGCAGCGCTGGGCAGCTCACGGAAACTCCCTCTGCATGGCGCAACAAGGCGATTGGAAAGGTCCGCATCATAACGGGAGAAAACGTACGTCGTCTCTTGGGAGGCGTCAACGATGTCCAGGTGGCGCGAAGTCCAGGATGACATCCCCCGCCGCCTGTCGTAGCGGTCGGGATGCCGGCTTCGCGGAGGAGATCCGCCTCGCCGCGGAGTAAAAGAATTCTGCCGCAGCGTGATGATTGGCAGGCTACTTGCACCCGGCGGGCATCGCGCTCTTCGCTCGCTTGCCTTGCGGCCCTTCGCGAAGATATTCCCGTGCAGTACCGCGTTCTCTTTTACAAAACCGCCGAAGGTTGGTCGGTGCAATGCCCAGCCCTGCCGGGGTGCTGGTCGCAGGGAGAAACCCGCGACGAAGCGCGCGAGAACATCAAGGACGCGATCACCGAGTGGCTGGCCGTAGCCGCGGAAGAAGATGGGGTCGAGGCGACAGCGAAGAATTGATCACAGTGTAAGCTACCGCCACGACGATTTGCGGCTTCCTTCCGCCCGTCACCGGCTGCATCTTGTCTCCGCATGGCCACCAGCCGCGAACAACTCCTGGCCCGACTGCGTGCGTCGAAGCGCGCTCTCCAGGCGGAATTCCCTCTGACGCGGCTCGCTTTGTTCGGATCGTATGCGCGCGGAACGCACGTCTCCGGGGAAAGCGATGTGGATATTCTTGTCGAGGTAGACCCCGCGATTGGACTTGGCTTCGTCACCCTCGCGGAAAGGCTGGAGCAACTCCTGGGTGAGCGCGTCGATCTCGTCTCCCGACGCGCGCTCAAGCCCGCGCTCTGGGCGCGTATCGAACCGGAATTGATCGATGCTAAACGCGACGCCGATCTCCTCATTGAGCTGTGAAGTAAATGCAGAGTCTTCGTAGCGCTAAGATCGCCATCGTCGGCGCCGGTGCGGTCGGCGGCTATTATGGCGGCCTGCTCGCCGCCAGCGGCTACGACGTGCATTTTCTGATGCGCTCCGACCTCGAGGCGGTGCGCCGCGATGGCCTCATCATTCGCACCGGCGGGCGGGAGCTTTCGCATCGCGTGCAGGCCGCCGGGAGCGCCGAGGAAATCGGTCCAAGCGACTTGGTGATCATCGCGCTCAAGGCGACCGCCAACGCGGCGCTCGAGCAAATCCTGCCGCCACTGCTCGGCCCCGGCACCGCGCTGCTCACCCTGCAAAACGGGCTCGGCAACGAAGAATTTCTCGCGCAGCGCTGGGGCGCGGAGCGAGTGGTGGGCGGGCTTTGTTTCGTCTGCCTGAACCGCGTGGCGCCCGGAGTCATCGAGCATTACGATCACGGCACCCTCTCGCTGGGGGAATTTCGCCGGCCGCCGGGCGAGCGGGTGCGCGCGATCGCCGCCGCCTTCTCGGAGGTCCAGGTGGAGACGCGCGTCGCTGAAAACCTCGTCACCGAACGCTGGCGGAAGCTGGTCTGGAATATCCCCTTCAACGGCCTCTCCATCGCCGCCGGCGGCGCCACCGTGGCCGACATCCTCGCCGACGATGGCCTGCGCAGTTTGGCCCGCGCGCTCATGTGCGAAGTCATCGCCGGCGCCGGTTGTCTCGGCCACGAAATCCCGGAAAGCTTCGCCGATTTCCAGCTCGAGCGCAGCCGCAGCATGGGGCCGTACAAACCGTCGAGCCTCATCGATTGGGAGGCGCAGCGCCCGGTGGAGGTGGAAGCCATCTGGGGCGAGCCCTGGCGCCAGGGCTCCGCGGCCGGCGCGCGGATGGATCGCTTGGGCATGCTCTATCAGTTGCTCCGCCGATTGACCGAATAACCGGAAACCCTGTCGCCCGGTAAAATTTCCCCTCCCGAGACGCCGGCCTCGCGGATTATCCCCTTACCTCCATGAAGCGCCTTCTTCCCCTCTGCCTCGCCCTGCTCTCTCTTCCGTTCGCCGCGCGAGCCGGCATCAAGGCGGGCTTCACCGAGCGCGATATTACGCCGGAGATCGGGATGGAGGTGCCGGGAGGCTACGGCAAATCCTTCTCCAAACGCATCCACGATCCGTGCAAGGCGCGCATCGCGGTTTTCGACGACGGCAAAAAGCGCGTCGCCCTCATCGGCGTGGATGCGCTCGGCGTGCCGCGCCAGCTCGTGCTCGAGGTGCGCGCGAAAATCCAGGAGCGCTGCGGCATTCCCGGCGAGGCGGTGATGATCGCCGCGTCGCATTCGCATTCGTCCGGGCCGGTGGGGATGGTGCAAAAGGGCGAGTACGACCATGCGTCGCCGCTCGTGCAGGATCTCGCGTACAATAAATCGTCGCTGGCGGATGTGGGCTACATGGCGAAGCTGCGCGACGCGATCATCGATGGCGTGGTGGCCGCGGATGCCGCAAAGGCGGAGGTGACGCTCGCCTTCGGCGTGGGGAAGGAAGATTCCGTCGCCTTCAATCGCCGCATCCGGATGAAGAACGGCCTTTCGTTCTCGCACCCGGGCAAAAGCAATCCCGAGAACCTCGACTACGCCGGTCCCGTCGATCCCGACGTCGGCGTGATCGGCGCGTGGACCCCCGAGGGCCAACTCGCCGGCTGCGTGGTGAACTTCGCCTGCCACGGCACCGCGAGCGGCCCGTGGATTTCCGCAAACTGGCCGCTCTACATGGAAAGGGCGATCCAGGGCTACTACGGCAAAAGCGCGCCCGTGGTGTTCCTCAACGGCATGTCCGGCGACGTCACGCAGGTCGACAACCTCGATCCCACCGCGAACCCCGACAGCGATGCCTGGGCGCAGCTGGTTGGCGGCCGGGTCGGCGCGGAAGCAGTGAAGGTGCTCGTTGGCATGTCGCGCACGCGGGTGAACGAAGTGCCGCTGGATGCCAAACAGCGCGTGCTCAAGATTCCCCGCCGCCATCCCTCGCCCGCGCGCCTGCAGGAAGCGCGCGAGCTCATCGAGAAGGACGCCAAAGACCCGAACTGGGTCTGGGCCAAAGAGACGCTGATGCTCGAAGCGCTCATTCAATCCACGCCGGTCGTCGATGCGGAAGTGCAGGCGATCCAGGTCGGCCCCGTCCTCTGCCTCTCCACGCCCGCGGAATACTTCTGCCAATACGGCCTCGATATGAAGGCGCGCAGCAATTTTCCCCTAACCTTCCCTGTTTCACTCGCGAATGCCTGCGTCGGCTACGTACCCACCATGGAAGCCTTCAGCCCCCACGGAGGCGGGTACGAAACGCGCCTCACCAGCTACTCGAACCTCGAAATCTCCGCCGGCAACCAAATGCGCGACGCCGGCCTCGAGATGGCCTGGCGCATGACCCCGGCGCCCCTCCCGAAGCCCGCGACAGTGCCGGCCCCGAATCCGGTGAAGCCCTGGGCGTACGGGAATCAGCCACCGCAGCTCGAATAGCTCGTGCGTTTCCTGCATTCAGCGTCGAACGATTTCGCGGCGAAGCCGCTTTGGAGTGCGGGGCGTCCTCGCACCGCTTTCGACACGCGCCCCGAAACTCAAGACGGGAGTTCTCAGGTGGCGCGTGAACAAAGCGGCGCGAGGACGCGCACGCACTCCAAAGCAGGCTGCGTCTGCAAAAACTGTCGCAGCTCTGCCGCGCCTTGCCCACTTTCTTATCCTGCAACATGAAATTCCTCCCTCTCGCTTGCCTCCTCGCCAGCACTATCGCCGCCGTCGCGGCGAACACCTCCGACGCCAAACCGCGCACGCCCGCGGAGGCGCTGCAGAGCTTCGAAGTCGCGCCGGGACTCGCGGTCGACCTCGTGGCTGCCGAGCCGCTGGTCGCCTCGCCCTGCGCGATGGCCTTCGATGAAAAAGGCCGGCTCTTCGTGGCGGAAAATCGCGGGTACCCGATTGGACCGAAGGAAGGCGAACCCGGCGCCGGCAAGATCGCGCTGCTCGAAGACACCAATGGCGATGGCAAGATGGATAAGCGCACGACGTTTGCGGAGGGCTTGCCGTTCCCGAACGGCGTGCTCCCGTGGAAGGGCGGACTGCTCGTCACCAGCGCACCCGATTTTCTCTACCTCCAGGACACCGATGGCGATGGCCGCGCCGATTCGCAGCGGGTGTTGCTCACCGGCTTCGAGACCGCGAAAAGCACGCAGCTCCGCGTGAACCGTCCGTTGCTCGGCCCCGATGGGTGGATCTACCTCGCGTCCGGCCTCAGCTCCGGCGAGATCAGCGCACCCGAGCACCCGGAGTATCCGAAGGTCAAGATGGCCGGCGATCTTCGTTGGCACCCGGTCACCGGCGAGTTCCAGGCGGTCGATGGCAAATCGCAATTCGGGCAATCGTTCGATGAATTCGGCCGCCGTTTCATCTGCATGAACCGCGTGCAGGTGCAGCACGTGGTGCTCCCCGCGCGCTACCTCAAGCGCAACCCCCTCCTCCCCTTTTCCGATTCCGTGCAAAACTGTCCGGAGGCGATCCCGAACCGGCTCATGCGCTCCACCGGTGGCGCCGCGCGGCTCTACCCGATCTCCTCGAACATCACGACCGCCGACTCGCATTTCGGCACCTTCAGCGCGGCCTGCGCGGTCACCATCTGGCGCGGCGGCGCGCTCCCGCCGGAGTACAATGGCGCCGCCATTTCCTGCGATCCCACGGGTAATCTCGTGCACGTCGACAAGCTCATCCCGAACGGCGCGACCTTCTCCGCCGTGCCGCTGCTGGAAAAGCGCGAGCTCCTCGCCTTCCGGGACGATTGGGCCCGCCCCGTCTTCCTCGAGACCGGCCCCGACGGAGCGCTCTACGTCTGCGACATGTATCGCCGCACCATCGAGCATCCCGATTACCTCTCGCAGGAAATCCGCAAGCACACCGACTTCGAGAGCGGCAAGGAGATGGGCCGCATCTGGCGCGTGAAAGCCGCTGATTCCAGCAAAGCTTCGCCGAAAGGATGGGAGGCACAGCTCGCCTTCCGCAAGGCGGTCGAGCAGAGGGATGTGACGACGGCACCGGCGCTGCGGGAGCAATTGAAAGCAGGCAAGAATGCCAAGTACGTCTCGCTCGGTGAACCAGCTCCGACGGTACGCGGAGCGGCCGCCGAGGAGCAGCGGGCCGTGGATGCGCTGAATTTGCTCGCGATCCTGGGGGTGCTGGAAGTCGGCGACATCGAAACGGCGCTGGCCAGCGAGAGCTGGGGGCTGGCGGAGCGCGCCCTTGTGCTGAGCGAGGGCAAGCCCGAACGGCAGGCGAAAGCCCGCGCGCACCTGGATTTCCTTTTGAAGAAGCCGCGCCTTCGCTTCCAGGCGGCACTATCGCTGGATGGATTGACGCTGCCGCACCTCGCGCAGATTTTCCGGCTCGCCGAGGGCGACCGCTGGACGGAAGCCGCGGTGCTGAGCGTCGTTCCGAAGCAAACGCTCGCCTTGCTCGAAGAGCTGCAGAAAGCCGCGCCCAACTACACCTCCGCCTCCTTGCAACTCGCCGGTAAGCTCATCGGCTCCGGCAAGGAAGCGCCCGACGCCGCCACGCTAGTGCAAAAGCTGGACAAGCTCAGCGCCGGCCTTCCCGCCGTGGTCGCCGGCTTTTGCGAAGCCTCGAAAGCGAAGCTCGATCCCGCAAATCCCGCGCTGAAGGCGCTGCTCGAGCGCGCGCAGGCGCAGCTCGCCGAGCCCAATGCGCCGCTTGATTCCGTGGTCCTCCTCTCTTTCGCGCCGTGGGAGTTCGCGCGCGAGCCGCTCTTCCGCGCCGCCGCGCAACAGTCCGTGCCGGAGTTGCAGCAAGCCGCGATCCGCGCTCTCGCCGGATTCAACGAGCCCGAGGTCACGAAAACGCTTCTCGAGAAAGCCCGCTGGACCGCCGCCGCGCCCGCCGAGCGCGAGAGCATCCTTGCCGCGCTCCTCGCCCGCGCGGCGCATCATTCCGGCGTCCTGGGTGCGATCGAGAGCGGCAGCGTGCCCGCCAGCGCCATCCCCATGCTCCGCCGCGGGGCCCTGCTCAAAGGCAAGGAAAGCGCGCGCGCCGAGAAGCTCTTCGCCAGCGCTGGCGGCGACCGCACGCAAGCGCTCAACGCGGCCAAGGAAGCGCTCGCCCTCACGGCAAAACCCGATCATGGCCGGGAGATTTTCAAGGCCCTCTGCTCCACCTGCCACCGGCTCAATCAGGAAGGCTACGCCGTCGGCCCCGATCTCTTCGATATCCGCAATCAGCCCAAGGAAAACGTCCTCTTCCACATCGTGAGCCCCGATGCGGAGATTGCCCCGGCCTTCACCGCCTACATGGTCGAGACCAAAGATGGACGCACCCTCGCCGGCCTGATGGCCAGCGAAACCCCCACCAGCATCACCCTCCGCATGCCCCTCGCGCAGGAAGAGACCATCCTCCGCGGCAGCGTGACGAAGGTCGCCGCCATGCCGAATTCGCTGATGCCCACAGGCCTGGAAGCGGGGATCTCCAAGCAGGATTTGGCGGATTTGCTGGCGTATTTGAAGGGCGAGCGGTGAGCCTGGCATGCGCGCACCGCGTTTACCGCCGCCCGCACGAAAGGGGTTCCCTGGAAACGCCGCCCGTCGCGCCGGTGGCGCCGCCGGCCTCCGGGCGGATTCGTCTTTCGCCTCCCGCGCTGCTCCGCTATGCACTCCGGGCCATGCCCGCTGAAGCCGAACTTCTCAAGGAGGTCCCGCTCTTCAATTTGCTCGATGACCAGGAGCGCGCGGCGCTCGCCGAGCAGCTCGATTTCGTCCGCTTCAACGCGGGCTCCACCGTCTTCGAGCTCGGCGACCCGGGCGATTCGCTCTATGTGATCAGTTCCGGCCAGGTGGAGGTCTTTTTCAAGAACGACACCGGCGAGAAGATCGTGCTGGAGATCGCCACGCGCGGCGATTTCTTCGGCGAGCTCTCGCTGCTGGACCAGAGCGGCCGAAGCGCTTCGGTGATGGCGATCGAGGATACCGAGACGCTGCGGCTGACGCGCGCCGATCTCGAAACCTACCTGCGAAAATACCCCGGCGCCGCCATGGACATCCTCGGCGCGATGGGCCGCCGGATGCGCGTCTCCGCGGAGCGCCTGCGCCACACCGCTTCACGCAACGTGAATGAGGAGTCGGAGGACCGCCGCACGTTTGTGCAAAAGGCCGCGGACTGGATCGCGGAATTCGCGGGAAGCATCCTCTTCCTGATGCTCCACGTCGTCTGGTTCGGCGCGTGGCTGCTGGTGAATACGGTGCCGATCCCCGGGGTGCCCCATTTCGATCCGTTTCCCTACGGCTTTCTCACGCTCACCGTTTCGCTCGAGGCCATCTTTCTCTCGGTGTTCGTGCTCCTGAGCCAGAATCGGCAGGCGGCAAAGGAGCGCGTCCGGTCGGATGTGGAGTACGATGTGAACCTCAAGGCCGAGCTGGAAATCGCGCACCTGCACGAGAAGGTGGACCGGCTGAATGCGGAAGTGCTCGGGCGGCTCGAAAAAATCCAGCGCGCCTTGCCACCCCCGCCGTCGGCCCCGCCGCGGCTGTCGCTGTAGCGGCGGCCCGCTCGCGCGCGGTCCATTTTTCTTATGCACGAGCTGCTTCACGATATCGCCCTCTGCATTATTGCGGCGTGGGCGCTGGGCGTCCTGGCGCATTTTCTCCGGCAACCGGTGATCCTCGCGTACCTCATCGGCGGCTTCGCGATCGGGCCGATGGGGTTCATGTTCATCCACAGCCACGAGTCGATCGGCACGATCGCTGAGCTCGGGCTGATCTTCTTGCTGTTCATGATCGGGCTGGAGATCGACCTGAAGAAAATCATCAGCGCGGGGCGCTCGATCCTCTTCACCGCGGGCAGCCAGATCGCGGGCGGCTGCGTGCTCGGGATCGCGTTTTTCTGGGCGATCGGATTTCCGCTCGCGGCGGGGAAATGGGACGCGCTCTACCTCGGCGTCGCGGCCGCGCTCAGCAGCACGGTCATCATCGTGAAGGTGCTCTACGACAAGCGCGAGCTCGATACGCTGCCCGGCCGCATCACGCTCGGCCTGCTCGTGCTGCAGGACCTCTTCGTGATCCTCTTTCTCGCGATCCAGCCGAGCCTCGACAACTTGCAGGTGAGCGCGCTCCTGCTTTCGGGATTGCGCGTGGTAATCCTCGTCTGCACCGCCTTTGCGATCAGCCGCTATTTGCTTCCGCCACTCTTTCACAGCGTGGCGCGGCTGCCGGAGCTGGTGCTGGTAGGCGCGATTTCGTGGTGTTTTCTGGTGGGTGAATTTGCGGCGCGGCTGTCGCTTTCGCGCGAAATGGGGGCCCTGATCGCGGGCGTCTCGCTCTCCACTTTTCCCTATGCGCTGGATGTGACGGCGAAAGTCACCAGCCTGCGCGATTTCTTCGTCACGCTCTTTTTCGTCGGCCTCGGCATGACCATTCCGATTCCCACCGGGCAACTGCTGCTGTGGGCGGGGATCTTCGCCGCGGTGGTGGTGATCACCCGGGTGGTCACCACCTTCGTGCCGCTCTACGCCATGCAGCTTGGCCTGCGCGCCAGCCTGCTGCCGGCGATCAATTTGAGCCAGGTGAGCGAGTTTTCGCTGGTGGTGATGGCGCTCGGGTTGGAGAAGGCCCACATCCTTCCGGAGACGAAAGGAATGGTCTCCTTCGCGTTCGTCTTCCTCGCGGTGGCGAGCACTTTCGGCATGATGAGATCGGATGCGCTCACGCGTTTCCTGATCCCGCTCCTGAAGCGCCTCGGCCTCCGCGACCTCGATGCGCACGCCGCGCCCGCGGGTGAGGCCGAAGGCCACGGCACCGGCGCGCGCATCCTGATCCTGGGCTTTTTCCGGACGGCGAGCTCATTGCTGGAGGATCTCACGGCGATGCAGGAGCACCTCCTGCCCGATCTGGCCGTCGTCGATTTCAACCCGGTCGTGCTTGCCGGGCTGCGCAAGCGCGGGCTGAAGGTGATCTACGGCGATATCAGCCAGCGCGAGACGCTGGTCCACGCCGGAATCCCGCAGGCGGAAGTGCTCATCTGCACCGTGCCCGACGCGCTCCTCAAGGGGACCAGTAACGCCAAGCTGGTGCGCCAACTCCGCGAGATGAATCCGACCGCGAAGATCATCGCCACCGCGGATATCCTCTCCGAGATCCCCAACCTCTATTCGGCTGGGGCGAATTACGTCACCGTGGCGCGGCTCACCGAAGCCACCGACCTCTGCACCGTACTCGAAGCGTGCGAGGCAAACCTCCTTGAGGACAAGCGCGCGGCGCTGGATGCGCGGCTGGCGGCGCGGCACGAGGTGCTGCCGTAGCGCAGACTTCCAGTCTGCCGTATCGCCGACGTCCTCGTCGGCCCGCGCGGATTGCGAAATCCTCGCGCCTCAGTGCACCAGCACCGCAAACGCCCCGGTGAGAAAGAGCACGTGCGCCCAGACGGCGAAGACCTGCACCTTGCAGTAGGTGCGGGCGCTGCTGTTTTCGCTCGGCATAGTGGCATCGGCGCCGAAAAGGCGCCGGTCGTTTTTGACGAGGTACGCGCCCAACGCCAGCGTGGCGAGAAAGAGACCGGTGAAGACCACTTGGACGAGCATGAAGAAGGTGTTTTGCATGACGCACACAGGTTACCTCCGCGGCCAGCACCGGGCCAGATACAGACGAAGAGATATCCGGGGAGTACAGATGGCCGCTCACTTCTTGCCCGCGAGCCTGCCCAGAATGCCCACCGCGCGCTCGAGTTTCGCCGACCAAGGCTGGCCGCAGTTCAGCCGGATGAAATTCCCAAACGCGCGCCGGGCGGAAAACATCGGCCCGGGCGCGATGCTGATCTTTTCGCCGAGCGCGCGGGCGTGCAGTTCCAGGGCGGAGACGTGCGGCGGCAGCTCGATCCAGAGCACGAACCCGCCGGCGGGACGGGTGATTTTCACCCCCGCGGGGAAGCTCTCGGCGACGGCGGCGCTGCATTGCGCGAGCTGCTGCGCGAAGGCGCGCCGGAGCGAGCGCAGATGCCGCTCGTACCCGCCGTGCGCGAGGAATTCGGCCACCGCAAGCTGCGGGAGCGAGGGCGTGGCGAGGGTGCTCGTGAGCTTCAGCGCGCGCACCCGCTCGAAGTAGCGCCCGGGCGCGACCCAGCCGACGCGATAGCCGGGCGCGAGGGTCTTCGAGACCGATCCGCACAGGAGCACGAGGCCCGCGCGATCGCCCGCGTGGACGCTGCGCGGGCGCGGGCCTTCGTGCGCGAGCTCGCCATTGATGTCGTCTTCGATGAGCGGCACTTCCCGGCGGCGGAGCAGCTCGAGCAGGCGCTCCTTGTGCGCATCCGGCATGAGCGAGCCGAGCGGGTTGCTGAAGCTCGGCACCGCCAGGCAAGCGGCGACGCGAGTGCGTTTGAGCGCGGCTTCGAGCGCGTCGAGGTCCATGCCGGTGCGCGGATGCATGGGAATTTCCAGCGCCTTGAGGCCAAGCTCCTCGATCGTTTGCAGGATGCCGAAGTAGGTGGGCGACTCCACCGCGATGGTGTCGCCCGGCTTCGCCACCGCCCGCAGGCAAAGCGCGATCGCCTCGGTGCCGCCGCAGGTGGTGATGAGGTCGTCGCCGGCGAGCCGGCTGCCGGCCTCCAGCGCGCGCCGGGCGATTTCGTGCCGCAGGCGTTCCGAGCCCGGCGGCATATCGTACGCCACTCCGCGTGCGCCGGCGGCGCGCGCCACCGCCGCCATGGTGCGCGCGAGCTTTTCCACCGGCAGGTTTTCCGCGCTCGGGTAGGCGGCGCCGAAAGGAACCACCTGCGGCATCCGCACGGCGTCGAAGAGCCGCGATTGCAGGCTGCCGACCTCCACCAGGCCCGCCGCGCGCGCGGGCCGCGTGGTGAGCGGCTCCGGCGCCTGCTCGCGCGGCCGCGCGCGCACGAAAAAGCCCGACTTCGGCCGCGCCTCGATCAGCCCGCGATTCTCGAGCAACAGGTAAGCCTCCAGCACCGTGGTAACGCTCACGCCGTGCTGCCGCGCCGCGCTCCGCACCGAGGGAATCCGCTCGCCGGCCCGCAGCGTCCCCGCGCGAATCAGGCGTTCCACTTCATCGGCCAAGGCCTCGTAGCGCGGACGCGCGGGAGTGGCCTTGGGGGGCGGTGGGAGAGCCGGGGGCATGTTGGTACGCGCTTGGTCACTTTACAGTGCAACCGTTCGGGGTACGTTGCGCACGTGAAGGCCATCGCCGCCATCCTCTTCGTGCTCAGTTTTGCGCTGCCCGTTCTCGCGGCCCCCTCGGGCGCCGTCATTCGCGAGGAGGGCGCCATTTACCTGGAGGATTTGGTGCCGCGCCCCATCAAGGTGGCCGTCAACGCCGACGCGCCCATTTACTACCAGGCCGGGATGGAGCGCTTCCTCGGCGTGCTGCGCAAAGGACAGCTCGTGGAGCTGCAGGCGATCGGCGCGGAGGAGCGCGCCTACCGCGTGCGCGGCCAGGCGCAGCAGGGGCAGGTGGCCGGCTGGGTCGACCCGAAATTTCTCGCGCCGCTGAAGCGCGAGTTCGTCGAGAACCTCAAGCAAAACGCCGCCCGCCAGCAGGAGGTGGCCGCCCTCATCGCGCGCAACGAAGTGGCGATCAACATGACGCCCGAAGAGGTCGCCTCCGCCCTCGGCAAGCCCGGCCGCAAGACCGCCCGGCTCGATGCGAATGGCCGGCAGGAAGTGTGGGAATTCATCCGCTACGAGCGCGTGCCGCAGCAAATCCAGAGCTACGACACTGCCGGCCGCGTCGTCTTCAACACGGTCTACGTGAAAGTGCCCGCCGGGAAGCTGAGCGTCGTGTTCGAGAACAGCCTGGTCGCATCGCTCGAGCAGACGGAGGGCTCGCTGGAGCGCGATGCGCGAGTGAAGATCGTCACCGCCCCGCTGGTGGTTGCCTTCTGAGCGCGGCGGAACGTTTCGCGCGAAGCGCTGTGGAGTGCGCGCGCGTCCTCGCGCCGCTTTGTTCCGACGTGACCTGCAGAAAAATCTCGCCGGTTGCGAAAGAGGTAGCCGGTCCGCCACCGTGCTTCGGAAGTATGCCGGCGCGGTCGCCGCTGGTGCAAAGCGGCGCGAGGACGCGCACGCACTCCGAAAGCGCTTCGCGCGAAAGTGCGTTTCGCCGTCCGCTAGAGCGAAGCGGCCTTGATGGGCGAGAAATCAAGCCGGGGTTGACGCCCGCCCCATTCTCCATTACCTCAACACCCTCACGCGCACGGCGGGGTAGCCAAGTGGTAAGGCCGGGGTCTGCAAAACCCCTATCCGCGGGTTCGATTCCCGCCCCCGCCTCCCCCCTGTATTCATGCGGGTCTCCGGGTGTTTGCAGACGAAAAAGGGTGAAAGTGCAAACAGAAGTGCAAACACGTCCGGCGATTTCCAGCGCCGTCCGTATCCGTTTTTCGAGGAGCTTTTTCTAGCGATCCTTCTTGCGCGCGCACGCGCAAAAGCCCACCCGAGATGCTCCAAAATAGAGCAACCTCGCGCGGGCGCGCGCGAAGGCGATGACTACCTTGATGCCACTTCCTCCGCTCAATCCGATCACGCAAAATTCCATCCGACTCGCTCCGATTCGCTCGGGTTCGGAGTCCGCCAGTCCGACTACTCTGAACCGGCCATTCCTCACACAAGGCGTGCCTCGCATGGGAACAAGAACAGCTAAATTGCTGAAAAACCATCACGCTTCCTTCCTCAACCACCTGCTCATCAGCGGCACGCGCAGGCGACATTCGGCATCACTCGCCGCGACCAAAAGCCGCCGCCGCTCGAGCGACCGGCGCACGTCCGCGTCGTCTGACGCTGCCTGCGTCTCGCGCCGGGCAAAGGCCGCGAGATACTCCCACTCACCCGCCACGCGGGACTGCGCTCGGAGCAACTGGTGGAAGGCGTTGCGCCCGCGCTCAACGCTCGTGTCGAGCGCCTGCTCCAGCACCGGCGGCGGCAATGAACGCACCGTTTGCCCGGACTCGTTGGCCAGCGTCACGGCGGTCTCGGCGATGAGCTGCACGAAGTAGGGCCAGCCGCCCGACTCGGCGTGGATGAGCGCGATCCCGTCCTCGCCCCAGAACTCCTTCCAAAAGAGCGCCGAGTTCGCCTTGTCCTCCTCGCCGAGCACCGAGTGCTTGAGCGGCTCGGTGAGCAGCAGGTGCGTCTCCTCCGGGCTGAAGACCGGCACCTCCAGCGTCCGCACGCTGATGAGATACGAGGTCCAGTCCGCGCCGGTCAGCTCCGTGATGTCCGCATTGCCGCTGAAGGCCCAGATGATGCGCCGGTGCGACTGGATCGACTCGCGGATCGTCGCCAGCAGGTCCTTCGTAAAGACGCCTTCCCGCAGCTTCTCGTCGAGCATCTCGTATTCGTCCAAGGCCAGAATCACGCGGCGGCCCGTGCTCTCCAGTGCGCCATTGCACTCGTCGAGAAAGCGCGCGAGCTCCGGCAAGTCGGCTGGGCGGGAACCCTCCAGCCGCTTTCGCGCTTCAACGAAGCCGGGTGAGGACGAAAGCACTTCGACGATGGCCTCGGATAGCCCGCCCACCAAGTGGCCGAGCGACGTGAAAAGCTTCGCCGATTGAAGCGAGACGAAGGCGACGCCGACTTCCATCGGCAGAAAACCGCTCACGTTCCTGAGCAGCGAGCTCTTCCCCATTCGGCGCGGGCCGCGCAGCAGGATGCCCGGACAGCCGCTGCCGAGCATCACCTGCCCCTCCAGCTCTTCCAGTACCCGAAAGCGCGGGACGAACGCTTCCGCACTGCTTTTCACCGGGTCTCCCGCGCGGAAAACCTGCGGCGCCGGCTCCGCTTTGGCCGCCTTCACCGCCTCGTGATATTGCGCCTCCGCCAAGCGCCGCCACGCCTCCGCGGCGCGCCGGAACTCGGTGGCGACCGGCTCGTGCATGCCGCTCACCTTCATTCGGAAGCTTTCAATCAGCGTCACGAGGCTCCGCAATTCCATCTCCCGGAAGTAGGCGCGGCTGGTCTCGTCCACGCGGAGCTGCGCCCCGACGATTTCCTCGGCGAGCTCCCGCACCCGTCGGTTGTCAGCGAGGAAGCCTTTCGTCCCCTCCGGCAGGTCGGCCAGCGCAGCGGATAGTGGACGCAAAGAGTCAAGCCGTGCCGCGTGCCGCGCGCGCAGGATGGTGAAGGCACAGAGGGCCTGCACTCGTAGGCCGGGGACTTCCTCGATCAAGCGGTCAATCTCCCCTTCCATCCGAGAGGGGCTCTGCTCGCTGTAGGCGACCAGCAGCCGATCCAGCCGCGGGAATGGCAGCAGACACATCCAGTCCCAAGCCGCGGGATGGTAGCGGAAACACGCCGGATGATGGCGTAGAAACCAGAACGCCGCGTGAATCGGAAAGTAATATACCCGAAAAGAACTGATCCAAATTCCCAGCGCGCCGCCGACACCAACGACGAGGCCGCTGGCGATGCCGACGCCTAGACCGCCGAGGAGACCGCCGACGAGGCCGCTGGCGATGCCGACGACGAGGCCGCTGGCATTGCCGCCGCTGAGGCCGCCGACGAAGCCGCCGCAGAGGCCGAAGGCTAGGCCGAGGCCGAGACCGACGTCGAGGCCAAAGACGAGGCCACCGTCGAGGCCGATGATGAGGCCGAAGACGAGGCCTAGGCCTAGGCCTCGGCCGAGGCCGACGACGACGCCGACGACGACGACGACGACGATGCCGACGCCGAGGCCAATAACCTGGCCGACGATCACTTGCCACGACGCAGCTATCCATCGCTCCAATTCCGGCCGGTTCCCCCACGAGGCGTTCGCCAAGCCCGCGTGAAACAACCAAATTTTCAGGCCGATCCCGATGACGAGAGCCCAGGGAAGTACGTGCAGGTTGATCGCCAGCGCGGCTCGAATCGCCGGCCAGCGGGGCAGCTTTTCCAACGAGCTCCGAAACGAGTCAGGGTTGCGATAGAGCCAGCCCAGCCACCACAAAGCGGCACGATGGTGCCGCGGGTGCAGCGTCAGCAACTCGAGCGGCAGCGGAGGGGTGTTGAAGTCGCGCGCCATTCGAGGTTCTCGCGGTCGTCAGCGCTTATTCCCGAGCTCGACCGTTTCCATCTCCAAGTAGGACAAAAGGTGCCCATTCGGCAGCAGGCTGGCAAACGGCGCCCGAGACTGAACCAGGAGCGTCAGCAGCCGCTTCTCCATGATCAGATATCGCATTGAGGAATAGAGGTCGTTGCCGTAGTCGCGCTCGGTGGCTCTCTCAAAGTGCTTGAGCGCCAGGATGGAGGGAGCTTGGGATTCCAGCACTCGCTCCAACTCGGCCAAGTCGTCATCCTCCGGGATGGCGCCGTGGTAATTCGCGACGGCGCGCAGGATTTCCGCGACGAGCCCGCGACGCGATACCGTCTTGCCGCTCTCGAGGTCCACGACGCCCATCGCTGGGAACGCCAGCCTGACCTGCGCCAAAAACTCGCGCCAGCGCGGCGTCCCCTTGATCAGCAGGTTGACGGACTTCGGACGCTTCAAGGCATCCGTCGTGCGCCGGAACGCTGCGACCCAATCTGGCACCGACGTGCCGAGGTCGGCCTCGCATCGCTGCATCACCAGTCGCCACGCGTCGGCGTTGCGCTGCCGGTCGCCGGTCAGGTCCACGTACAGCGGTTCGGCGGCTTTGATTTCCGGCGGCAACTCACACGCTTCCAGGATGATCGGAAGGACCGCCCCGTTCTCGAAGCCGGGGTCGGCGGCAAAGGCGCGCTGCACTTCCTCGCGGCAATAATCGCTCTTCAGGTAAGCCGGTGTGAAGACGAGCAGATGCACCTCCGCCCGCGCCTGCGCTTCGCCCATCTGCTTGCGCACCGCGACGCCTGCCGCGAACTCCTGGTAATCGATGGTGATCACCGCACCGCCTGCGGCCAGCACCGGATAGAGCGTCTCGCGCACCCAATCGGCCTGCCTGTGGCTGTAGCTGATGAAGACCTTCCTTGGCATCGGTGCGGAGTGTAACGAACACCTCGCGGTGGGGAAGCAATTTGGACAGCTTCCACCGAGGATTTTCGCGCAAAGTATCCCAGCTTGTTCCCGCTCACCCAATGACAAAGCCTCGGTCGAAGCAATGCCTCGGCAGCGGTATCAGCTACGCGAATCGGTGCGCTGTTTCTTCGCTGGCCGATTCAGCCGAAGAGATTGAGCGCTCAGCGGGGTACGGCATGATGAAACCGCGAAACGTGGAAGCGTCGCACGGCCGATTAAGCTGGACTTTAGGGGCTGCATTTCCCTGAAAGGACAGGCGTGAGCACCACGCCCTTATCTCTCGACTTCGGAGGCAAGCAATACGGCCCAGCCGGATATTACTTCCCCATCGCGGGCCTCTACAGCGGGAGGCCGAAGATTGCCCAGCTTGCCAGTGACGGCTCGTTCGTCTGCACCCTCGCCGCTGGCTCCGCAGTCGTCGGCAAGCTCAGCATCGACCAGACGACACCGGGCACAACCAACGGCGTGCAGATCGTGGCCGCGCTCCCCGCAGGCACGGCGCTGTTGGGCAAGGTGGGCTTTGACCAGACCGCAGACGGCACCACGAACCGCGTCTTTCCCATCCGGCGCGGTACGCTCGTGAGCAAGAGCAGCACCTGCAACGGCGCGAGTCAGAGCGTCGCCTCCGCGAACGCCGCGCGCTCGTACTTCAGCTTTCAGAATCCCAGCGGCAACTCAGGCACGATGTGGGTAGACCCACTCGGAGGAACCGCCGCCAGCGGCTCCCCGCGCATCGAGGTGGAACCCGGCAAGGGCTTCGCATGGAGCGGCGATGCAGTGCCGACCAACGCCATCACCGTCATCGGCACCAACGGCGAGAAGTGGACGGCCTACGAGTATTAACCCATGGACCTTTACTACAACGGCGTGGCTGATTTTGACTGGAGCAAACCGCTCAATTGGTGGGAGGACTCCGGCTACACCCTCCCGGCAGCCTCGCCGACCGGCTCTGAGAACGTGTTCATCGACGCGGCTGTGACTTCCGCTTCCGGCTCGCCGCAGTGCGCGAACCTCAACGTGGGGGCGGCTGGAATGGTCGCTATCTACATCCTCGTGACGGGCGATGCTGTTGTGGCGTCGGGCGCGCTGGTAGGCGGTGGCGGACTCACGATCCAAGGGACGCTCACGATCGCCGGGACCCTCGCCGTCGCCGTGACTTGCGACACCTGCACCATTGCGAGCGGAGGCTTGAACCAAGGGACGATCACCGCCAGCTCGTCTATCACGCTCGCTTCGGGAGGCTCGAACGACGGGACGCTCACCGCGCCTACGGTGACGCTGAGCGGCAGCAACGGAGCCTCCGGCGTCATCAGTGGGTCCACCACCATCAGCGGGCAGAATTATGGCACCATCGTTGGAGCGGTCCTGATCCCCATCGGCGGCGACAACCAAGGCGGGGTGACTTTTGGCGGGGCCTCATCCATCCAGAACGGCGGAGTGAGCAGCGGCAGCCTTGCGGCGACCACCCTGGCGCTCGATGGCACCAACACCGGCACGATCATCGCGACCGTGACGATTGGGAGCACGGGCAACAATGGCGGCACGATCAGCGGGAGCGCCACCATGAGCGGGAGTGCTCGAAGCTCCGGCACCGTGACGGGCAGCCTCGCGGCACCGGCCACCGACAACGGGGACGGCACCTATGGCTACCCTCCCGGCGCTCTCGGCAGCTTCGGCACCCTGAAGCTCACCGGCATTGCAGCGGGACGCCTAAGTGCGAACGATGTGTTCGGGATAGCCGTGTAGCGTTATGCCGTCACTGCAATATTCACTTCCCAGCAGCAAGTCTAAATGCTTCATTACTAGCTTCTTTGAACCAACGAACGATATAATCGACATCGTGGCAAGTGTCGGCAGGGAGATCATGCAGAAAAGCGGTACTTGTTTCACCGGCATGGGAGCGTCCGACCCAATCGTCGTTATCAGTTTTGAGAAACGTCACTTTAGCATTGTTGAACGACGGCCTAAGCGATTTCGCAATGCCAACGGGAGAAAACATCGTATTACTCGGGAAAGCCAGTTCAACATAAAGAGAAACCTTTTCGTCACGAATCCAAAACCCGACGTAGTAGGCATTTGTACCGTATACCCCGAGCCAATCATCTTCGAGCTTTGGCTTTCTTCGACTAATCCGTTCGGCGATTGCTTTATCTTCCTGCAACCTGTTAAGAATTTCAACAAGGCTACTGTAGAGCAGCGCAAATCTTTTCCACGATTTAACCAAGTCGGGCATCGGCTCAAGTTTCATCAGCATTGTAAGGTTACGATGAGAGAGAAATTCCGCGAACTGCGAAAAGACAATCGACATTTCTTCAGCTTGGGTGAGCTGCAACAGCGCAGCTACGTTTGACCAAGAGAGATGAGAATCAGCGAGTCCCGGCTTTGACGGACCACTCGTCAACGTAGCAATAATCCGACAGTCTGAATCTCGCGTCGGTATCAAGACGCCGTCTGTAGCGCCGCAGTTGGGCGTCGATTGGAGGATCAAAGCCGATCTTCATCTCAAGAATTATCAACAAAGAGGTGTCTAGCCTCGTGTGAATAACCATGTCCAATCTCCCGCGGTCCGCCGGTGGCTCCGTCGCTCGCAGCTCGTCAATGTCCTCTTCATAGCATTGCTGAGTATAGAAAACAAATCCCCCTGCTGTTTGAGGGACGCCAGGAGCTAAAGCCTGTAAAACACGATCGCGAAAGGGACCTTTAGAGTGGATCAAGCACCAGGCCAGCAACTCCGTGCAAAAGTCCTCCAATGGGTCCCGCTCCCCTCTTGGAGTGTACGCGAATAACCGGCGAAAGAGATTCCCGCCGAGGTAGTCCGTGCTTTTCACAAAAAAAGTTGGTCTAGCTGTTATTTGGCCCTTCGGGGAACGGGCTGAGGCGTTTTTCAAGCTCCAGCCAGAAGTGTAGCCACCCAGAAGGAGAGTAGCTGACTACGCAGGTGTTCTTTCCCTCGCTCATAGCTGTTTGGCCCTGATTCATTCAACTGCAGCCTGAGGCAGCGAGATTGAAGTGCTATTTCTTCACCGCTGCCACCGGCGCAGGGCGCGCCGATCCGTCCAGACACGTTGCCGCCTCCGCCAGGCACACCCCCTCGCGGCTTTGCACCGGCCCGGCGGGCGCTCCTGCCGCGGGCTCCAGCGGCGGCAGGGCGTCGCTGATCCACACCCCGAGCCACATCTTTCCCAGTTCCGCCACCGGTATGTTGCGCACCGGAATCTCCACGTTGACATCCTCCACGAGCGCGGTCTGCCCATGCGTGATGGCGGCGTTCACCGGCACGATCTGCGACCTCGCCACGATGTCCATATGCTTCAGTTGCGGATTCTCCCGCCGCAGGAAGAGCTGGAAGCCGGGCACCATGCGCTCCGGGTTGTTTCCTTTGGCCTGCCGGATGATCTCTCCCTGCTTGATCTGCACCTTCACGCGCGCTCCGTTCCAGGAATATTGGCCGGCAAAGCGGGCGGCCAGCGCGTAGACGGTGCCCACCGAGGAAATGGCCAGCGTCCCCGGCCGCTCCGCCAGATCCGCGCTGCTCAACGGGGGCGGACGAGTGGCGGGGGAGTTTCCGCTGAGCGAAGTTTGTCCAACCGTGGGCGGCGGCGCCGTCATTGCCGGAACGTTTGGCTCCAGCATCTCCCGCCGGTGCGCCAGCCCATGGAGCTCCGCCGCGTTCAGCTCGCGATTATAGAATAGGAACTCATCCACCCAGCCGCAAAAAGTGCGGGAATTGGAGTAGTTCGTGAACGTCCACGAGTTATCGTAATTCTCCACCGGCGGCCTTACGTTCAGCACGAAATCCGGCGGCAGGGCGACTGGCTCCGCCGACTTCCCATTGAGAAACGCCACGCATTTTTGCGCGGGAATATTCACCGAGCACGCCAGCCAATTCCATCCATCCGCGCGCAGCTCCACGCCCTCGAGGGCCAGGGTCACTCGGCCATTGTTGAAAATCAACTCCAGCCCGCCCGAGAGCCCCACCTGTATCCCAAACCAGCGGTAAGCCGTCCCGCCCATCAGCACGTTCCGGCCCTCCCCGCCCGCCCGATCCCGCTTGAACCGCAGCGCCACGGTAAATCGGTCCTTTGCGAATTTATCCATCGCGCACACCGCGCGAAAGCCGTCACTCGCTTCGTCTACCGACGACCGATATTTGCCGTTCAGATAGAGCGCATTTTCCTGGAAAGCGGTATTCAGCAAACTCCACTCGCCCTTGGCGTGGCCGTCGTTATGCGCGTTCCCATCGAACCGGCACCAGATCGCCGGTTGGTTAGGTATCAAGCCCGCCGGCTCCGCGCCGGCTGCCGGGTAAGCGGCGCTGAGCAGCAAAGCGCCAAGTGCCATGGTCCGCGGGCCTGACGGCCAAAAGGGAGTTTTCATAAGCGGGGGAACGGAAAACCGCATCGAAACCCGTACCTCGTTCTTCCATGTACGTCGAGACCAAGGTATCAAGCCGCAGGTTGGCTGACGCCCCTCGGCGCGGCGCGCCGGGCGCGGCGCTGGCAGACCCATTGGCGGGCGGCGGCTTTAAAGGGGTAGAGGCGCATGGCGAGCCACATCCAGCGCGTCTCGCGGAGGGTGCCGGAGAAATCGGCGTCGCGCTGGTAGACTTCATCGTACTGGCGCAGGCGCTCCGGGAGCAGCGCCAGGCCGCGCGGCATGACTCTTAGATAGCGCGCGAAGAGGAGATTGTGCAGGTGAAGGTTGGCGAAGGTGGGAGGAAGATAGTTCTCGAACGGCTCCTGGATTTCTCCCTTTGAGGCTAGATAGCGAAGCAACAAGTATTGTTCCGGCACCAAGCGGGAGCTGGCGATGCTTTCGGGCACCTCGGTGGACCAATACAGCCTTAGGAGGTCTGGCGTGGCTAGTTGCAGCAAATCCGAAGCGTGGAAGAGCCGCTTCGTCTTGAAAGGGCAGCTCGTGAAATTCCGCCAGACCGCGATCTTCTCCGGCTCGAGTGAAACGGTGAAGCGGTGAAGTCCGTCGCTCGTGAGTTGGAGATCTGAGCGGCATTTGACGGCGACTTCGCGAGTGCATGCCTCGAGCCCGGCCATCGTGGAAATGACCTGCCGGCGCAGGTTGCGCATGGGGCCGTCGGTCGGCAGCGGGCCGGGATCGTCGGAGTGGAGGACGCGATCGCAGAGATCGAACTCCGGCAGGGGAGATGCGCCCTTCCACGTGGAGAAGATCAACTCCGCGCCTGGATAGTTTGCGCGCGCGGCCCGGAGCGCGGCGGCAGTCTCCGGGCGGATATCTCCCTGCACAACGATGGAGAGCGACCCGGTCATCAAAAAAGTGCGCCGCGGAAGCGCCGCCATTCATCCACAAAGAAGGAGGAAGGCACCTGGAGGATGCGCACGAGCAGGAAGAAGATCGCTGTATTCAAAGCTAGCAAGACCGCCGCGTTGGGCCAACTTTCCGGAGGGAAGCGCCAGCGTGCGGCGGCGGCGAGCGCCACGATGCCGAGGGGCAGCAGCCAACTCCGAAGAAGCCACGCCGGCGCGGAGACCTTGAGCAGTTTGCAAGTAAGCCAGCTCATGAAGGTGATCGAGATCGATTGAGCGACCACGGTGGCGCCAATGACGCCGGCAATGTAGCCGAAGTGCGCGGAGAGCATCGAGAGGCCGAGGTTAACAAAGGCGGTCCCCCCAATGATGATGCCGGCATTCCTGATGGCGTTTGCCTCGAGCCGGCCGAGCAATTGCATGCCCAAATCGCCCGAGACGGCCAGGGCCATGATCAGCGCGAAGCCCACCTGCCAGAAGAGCGGCACGCGAAAATCGCTCCCGAGCCAAAGCTCGATGAAGAAGTCGTTGATGAAGAGGTAGCCCATCGCCGCCAGGCAACCGCTCAGGATTTGCCAGGTCTGCAGCCGGTGCACCGCGTCCAGGCCGCCTGCGCGCTCGCCCTCGGCGGGGCTGAGCAGCCGGCGGATGGCGCCGGGCAGCGCCACGAAGCTGGCCGTGCCGAGAAAGCCGCCGATCAGCTCCGGCAGCTTGTTGTTGAAGCGGAAGGCGGGCACCGCTTCGGGCCCGAAGAAGGCATTGATCACCAGGCGGTCGGTCGTGACATAGATCAAGGTGCCGAGGGTGCCCAGATAGACCCAGAAACTAATGGAGGCGAGCTCGCGATACTGTGTGGGTTCCCAACGCACGGTCCGGACCTCGCCCAGCCACGGATGCGAAACCTTGAGCATCCACCAGCCGGCCACGATTGCCAGGACGAGCGCGGCCAGGTGCGGCAGATATTGCAACCACAGCGGCGCCTGCCGCGTGGCCAGGAGCCACTGCGCGGCGGAGGCTAGTTGCGGGAAAATGAAGGCCGGGATGATCGGCCAGACCACGTTGCCATAAACATAGTTCAGATTCTGAAAATAGCCTTGGGCGAGCGTGAGCCCAACCCCCAGCGCCCCGAGCGCGAAGAGAAGCGTCAGCGAGCCGGCCGAGGGTACGCTCACAAACCCCAGCCATTGGGGGAGCTGGCCCGCCAGCAGCAGGGTGATGGCGGTGCCGGCCACGGCCAGGATGAGGAAGAGCCCGCGCGCGGTGGCGAGGAATCTCCGGCAGGCCTCCTCCTCCCCGCGCGCGAGGAAGTGCATGACGCGCACACCCATGGCGCCGGCCAGCCCCAGGTCGGTGAGGCCGGCGAGTTGGGCCACCGCGAGAAAGGCCAGGAAAAGCCCGTACAGCTCATTGCCCATCGTGCGGACGAGCAGGCGAGTCCAGATCAGGGCCAGGAGCACCGAGGCCACCATGCTGACCGTGCGCAGGAGAAACGCCACGCGCGGCGAATCGCGGCGGGCGTGCAGCCAGCCGATCCAGGCGGGTGGGGCGTGGGCGGCGGCGGCGCGAGGCATACCGCCCTCTCTAGCAGGCCCGCGCCGTCCCGCAGCAAAAAGAAACCGCGCTGGACCCGGAGTGGGCGCACGATTCATGACTGTCCCCGCCGTTCCCAAGCATGATTACATCCGACGCGATTTCCGTGGTGATCCAGGGTCCGATCGTTGGCAGCGCTGATGCGGGCGAACGGGGAACAACGCGGGAATCGATCGACAGTGTCCGGCGCTGGCTGCCGAGAGCCGAAGTGGTGATCTCCACGTGGCGAGGCTCGGATTTGCGCGGGCTGGAATACGACCGGTGCGTGACCAGCGACGATCCGGGCATGGGATACATCCTGGGCGCCGGCGAAGCCGTGCCGACCAACCTGAATCGGCTGCTGGTTTCCACTCGCGCCGGGCTCGCCGCCGTGGAGCGGCCGCATGCGCTCAAGCTGCGCACGGATTACCGTCTGGAGCACGCGGGGTTCCTGGATTACTTCGCGATATACCCGGGCCGGGCCGGCGAATGGCGCGCCTTTGCGGAGCGGGTGATCATTCCGGATCACTACGCGCGCAATCCGCGCCGTGGCGCGCCCTGGCTATTTCATCCGAGCGATGTAGCGCAATTCGGGCGAACGGAGGACCTGCGGCGCTTTTGGGCGGCGCCCCTGCTCTCCGGGCGCCCGGACGATCTTACGCCGGCGGAAGCCGCACTGGTCGGCGGTGACAAGGCCCCTTTCCCAGTGACTCGGCTCTATAACGAGCAGTATCTCTGGCTGAGCTGCCTGCGAAATCATGGTGAGATCGGCCTGCCGCGGTGGAACCAGACATCTCCGGAGCTGCAACAGCTTTCGGAGCTGAGCCTGGCGAATAACTTCGTGGTTCTGCGGCGGCATCAGTTCGGCGTCGCCTCTGCCAAGCATCCCTTCGACTTTCCCGCCTGGCAGAGCCTTTATACGCATGCGGATTGGCACGCGCTTTACCGGAGCTACTGCGATCCCGGGAGCCGGGCGCCACTCGATCCTGCCTCCTGGCTGAAAGACCGCACTTGCGCGGAAAATCGGTCCTTGTACGCGCGCGCCCTCCGCGGCCTGTTGGTTAGATCGGAGTATTTGAAAGCGCGCGTGTGAATCCGGTATTACCTAGTGGCTTTCACTCCCGAATATCTTCCGGCCGAGGCGCCGCACCTTGGAAACAATGCGCTCACTGAGGGGCGGTTCCGGCTTCGGTACGAACGGGTGGCCATAGCTAGACAGCGCTTGCATCGTGGCTGGATCCAATCCGCGGCCGAGCACCGTTAGGGAGTAGTAGGTGTTCAACACGGTGGCTTCCGTTTTCAGGGCGCGCATCGCGTAGCCGATCGCCGCCTCCACGGCTTGGTTCTCATTGTTGTCGTGAAAGAAAACTGCGCACTTCTCCGCCAGGAATGGCTGCACCGCCCTGAAATCGAGGGTTGGCTGGTTTTCAAAATGCCCGCCGTCGATCAGCGCGACATCGACGGTGCGCCCGCGCAGCAGCGGCGCCACATCCTCGGGGCTAACGCCGATGGCGAAGTCGACGTTGTCCTGGGTCTCGATCGCCCGTGCGGATTCGCGGGCTTGTGCAAGGCAGTCCGGCAAGGTCCCAGCGGCGACGCGTTCTTTTACCAGCGCGAGATGTTGCCGCATCTCCCGGGCGGTGTAACGGAAACTTCCCGCCACCTCTTCCACATAGCAATCGAGTGAAATCAATCGCCCTCCATTCTCCCGCAAGCCACGGCCGAGAAACAATGCGCTGAAGCCAAACGCGGTCGCGATCTCGAAGCCTAGCTTCAGGCCGTTTGCCGCGATCACGTACTCCATGATCAGCCCCTCCTCCAGCGTGCAAGACCAGGGGTAGGGCTGCGTCCGCAGTTTGTACGAGGCATCCCAATCGGTGCGCTCGTTTGTCTTTTCCGTCTTCTCCAATTGGGCCAGCACGGGCGCGAGTGCCGGCAAAGTGGAGGAGGCAATCGCCTCCAGTTCGGATTTCAAGGTGGTGCTCATCTAGGCGCCAGGCTGGCTGCGGGCTCGAAAATAGTCGGTCGTCTCGAAGAAGTGCAGATCCTCAGGAATGCCCAGGCCGTACATGCCCGCATACTCGCGGCCGGTGCGGGAGACCACGATGCGGGCGCCCTCGGCGATGAGCTGATTGTAACAAGGCGCCACGTAGAACTCGTTATTCACGCGCAAATCCGCGGCGATCATCGATTTCGCGGCGCGCACGAAATCGGCGCCGTGGCGAAAGTTATAGATACCAACGGTGGCCTCATTGCTGACCACCTGTTTTTCGACCACTTCGCTGACCGTGCCACCCTCACGCAGCCGGCAGTAAGACCACTTGGGATGATCGGACCAAAAAGTCATGATCAGCCCGGAGACCTCCGGCGGGTCGCCGGCGGAGAGGTATTCATCGATGGGCAGGTCGACGATCTGGTCGCTGTTCGCAATCATCAAGGGCTCCGCCGAATCGATAAAGCGCTCGGCCAGGAGTACGGTGCAGGCGGCTCCCTCCGTGACTCCCTCCACCGGCACAATCTCGCAGCCGGGGCAGAGCCGCTCGAGCTCCCGTGGCACCTCCGGATAGGTGTGGAGATGCTCGGCCAGGCAGAGGAAGATGAACCGGTGCGGGCGCGAGGGACGGATATTCTCGATCACCCACTGGATCATGGGGCGGCCACCGACCGGGATGAGTGGCTTGGGAGTTTGGTAGCCAGCAGAGGCGAAGCGGGAGCCGCGGCCGGCCATGGGGATCACTATATTAAGCATCATGACGTGAGGCAGGAAAGTGAGCTATGCGGGAGTGCCCGTTCGTTGGATCCAAAAGGCCGCGGGGCGATCGGTGGTGTGGGAGCAGAGGCGATCGAGTGCCGCTCGATGCCGGCGCCAGAGGCAATAGACGGGCAGCTCCACCTGAAAGCGATCGCCGCCGCTCAGCAGGCACTCAAGGGCGTATTGCTCGTTGTTGCCGGCGCGGGGCACGCTGAAGACCCACTCCTCCGGGTAATCGTACGGCGTGAAGATATCGTGGATATGCACCCAAACACCGGGGGCCAGCGACGGCAGGACGCGCAGCAGCTCATGCTCGACATCGTTTTGCGTGCGGATGACGTGGCTGGTGTCGATAAAAAGGACGTCGCCGGATTGCAGGCCGGTGAACGTCTCGAGCGGGACATCCTGGATGCGCCGGCGCAGGAGCGGCCCGGATAACTCGGACTCGATTTCGAGCAGGTGCGGTGCGGGATACGGCTCGATATATAGCGCCTCGCAAGCAGTGCCCTCCGCCGCGTTTTTCCGCAGCGCCAATGTGCTGGTGCGCGAGGAATAGCCGCAGCCCACCTCGACGTAGCGCCGGGGTTTGAGATGCCTAAGTACCCCGTACAGCGTGGCGGTATCAAAATCCTGATAGCTGGCGTTCTCCATCCACATGAGCATGCCGGGCGTGCGCTCCCGGGGGATTTCGGCGATCTCGGGGGAATAATGCCTGGCGAGGGTCTCCACCAAGCTCAGCGCGGAGGGCAGGCGCAAGTCGATGCCGGGGAGTGGGCGCTCCTCCAGCAGCCGCTCGCGAGCGATCTCGTCGAGCAGCGGGGCAGGCGAATAGAAGACCCGCGGCATCACCTGAAAGCCGCACTCTTCCGCGAGCTCCGGTTGATCGGAAAAACCCTTCAGCAACTTGCGCCGCAAGTTCCGCGGCATCCATTGCAGCGCCGCGTTTCCCATCGTCCGGAACTGCTTGCGTATAGACATGGCTAGCGTCCCGGCTTTACGGCGGTAAAGAAAATCCACTCGGGATGGCTGTCACCGGGCCCCACCGGCCGAATCCAGTTTTCGAAATCGACGAAGCCGATTTTCTCGAGGTCGCTCTTTGGCTCTTCCGGGCTGGCGATGGCGGTATCGCTCACGCGGTTCGTGCCGGTCGCCTGCACAAAATCCTCGAAGTAGCCGGCGGTGTGAGGCGAGGGGACGCCGTACCCCATCTGGATGCTGAGGCGCCCGCCCGGTTTGAGGCACTCATAGAGCGACTGCAGGATGGAATACCGCACGGAGTGCACGCAGATGTGCTGCAGGCAAATGGTGCTAAAGGCGAAATCGTACGCGCCGCGCGGGGCGCCACCGCAGTCCATGCCTTGCGTGAGGAAGAGATTCGGCGTCTTCTCCGGCGGCAGATCACGCAGGAAAATGCGCGCATTCTCGAGGTTTTTGGCGGAAATATCCACGCCATCGATGCGGGCAAAGCGCTCCGACCACCGGCGCAAATTGCGGCCGGGGCCGCAGCCGTAATCGAGCGCCACCCAGGAGGCATCGCGCGGCACGTACCGCATGAGGTACTCTTCATAGTCCGGCCACGCATCGTGCTCGCGCCAGGAGCCAACGACGAAATCACCCTCGATGGCGCCGGGTTGAACGGCGTCGGCGGAGGCGAGCGTTTCGTAGTTCCGCTTTTGCATCGACACATAGTCTTCCGGAGAAGCTTGTGTGCGTCGTGCGTGAAGCGCGCGCCACCAGCGATAAAACGGCCCGGTAACTTCCTCGAGCCGGTGATGCAGGCGAATCTGGTCTCGCGGGTCGTCCGAGCGCAGCAGCCTCGCGAGATTGCGAATTTTGCCTAGCATACCTCGCTGCCTTGCCGGCGATCGGTGAACCATGCTAAATCTTCGGGGGTGCCGAGACTATGCATCGCGCCATCCGGCAGATGGAAGGAAGTGACTGCTTTCCCATCAAGGATCAGTTCGTTGTACACCGGCGCGACGAAGAACTGTCCCGCCGTGGTGAGCCCTTTCACAATCATGCGCTCGGCGGCGTCGATCAAGTCTCCGGCGCGGCGGAAATAGTATAAGCCCGCCGTGGCTTGCTTGGAAATGGGGCGCTTTTCGGCGACGGCAGTCACCCGGCCGCTGGCGTCGGTCTTGGCAAAGGACCAGCGGGGGTGGCTGGCGGTGAAGGTGAGGATGCAGCCATCGATGCCCGGCGCGCGGCAGGCGGTGTAGAAGTCGGAGAGGCCTTCGGTAATGTATTGGTCGCCATTCGCAATGAGCAGCTCCTCTTCGCGCTCGAGATCGTCGATCGCCAGGAGCACGGAGCAGAGGGCGCCGGCCGTCTCGCGCTCGAGCGGGATGAGACGGGAGCCGGGCTCCAGCAGGCTGAGCATGTCGCCAAGATAGAATTCCGCGAGATGTTCTTTCCGGCAGATGAAGGTATACTTGTACGGGGCCGGCGGGGCGAGGTTCCGCAGGACCATCTCGATCATCGATTGGTTGCCGATCTCGATGAGCGGCTTGGGGAAAGTATAGCCACGCTCGTGAAAACGCGAAGCCTTGCCACCGAGTGGGACGATGATTTGCAGCATGATGACTAGGAGCGGCTTTGCCCCTCCAGGTTGGCGATGAAGCGCGCGACGCGATCGTATTCCACTTCGTTGAAGCCGGTGACGCGGCAGAGGTGCCCGCCGGCCCGGCGGGCCGCTTCCGCGCCGTGCTCGGCGTCTTCGACGATGACGCATTCGTCGGGCCGCACGCCCAGCTTGGCGCAGGCGGCGAGATACATTTCGGGATCGGGCTTCGACTTCTGCACGTCTTCGTTGCTCACCAAGTGATCGAAGAGCTCGAGGATTCCAGAGGCGCGCAGCATCAGCTCCAGGCTCTGGCGCACGGAATTCGAGCAGCAGGCCAGCAGGTAGCCATCGCGCTTGAGTTGCCGGATCATGAACTCCTTTTCGAACACCGGCACGCACTGGCGCAGGATTTCTTCGCGCGTGTACTTCTGCTTGATGCGGTTGATGGTGGAATGCAGCCCTTTTGGCAGCCCTTTCTCGATCGAGAGCATCTCCAGCTTCTTGCGCGTGGGGAGGCCGTTGTAGGTGGTGAGATGCTCGTAGCGGGCAATGTGATAGCCGAAAAGCCCGAGCGCGCGGTTCAGCGCCTCGTAGTGCCATTCGGTGGCGTCGACGAGCACGCCGTCGAGATCGAAGAGAACGGCTTTGATTCGGGTGCTCATGCGCTGGGGGAGGCTTCGTCCACGTACTTGTCGCCGCGCACGCAGGGGAGCTTTACCACCACCGTCGTGGCGGCGGTGAGCGCCTCGAAATCAGTCGATTGGCCCGGTGCGATCTTCACGATTTCGCCCGGGCCGATCTCTTCGCCGCTCATCCGCACACGGCCCGAGACGACCACGGTAAGCTCGGTGGCCACCTTGTGATGATGCGAGTCTTCCCGTTCGCCCGCGGCGTACTCTTTCACCGCGACTTCCACGGCGTCGCTCGCCAGCAGGGTGGGGGAGAAATCGCCCACGAACCACCCCTTCGTGAAGCTGTTCAGGGCATGGCGTTCAAGGGGCACTCTTCTCCCATACGGGAAGAGGGTGGCCCTCTCAACGGGAAATCTGCGTCTTGCCGCGCGAGGCTCCGCCGCCGTACTAGTGCGCCCTCATGGCTTCCCCTCACGATGCGGACCGGCCCGCGCACGGCCGCCGCCGCCGGGTGGCGCTGCTGCTGCTCGCGCTGCTCTTCGCGTGCTCGGTGCTCGTCCGTCTGCCCAGCCTCGGCCGGCCGCTGGCGGGGCATCACGAATGGGTGACCGCGCACACCCTCATCGTGCTGGAGATCTGGGCGCGGCACGGCGCCGGCCGCTTCTTTCATCAGCCGGTGATCACCTGGCAAAACCCCGGCGATCGCGGCATCGGCTGGCAGGATTACCGGCTGCTTACGGATCCCGCTGGCAATTTCTACCACGCGACGTACCCGATCCTCAGCTACCTGGCGCCCCACTACCTCTTTCAAGTGCTCGGCGTCTTTCCCGGCGTGCTGCCGATTCAAATCTTCAATCTCGGGCTGTGCGCGCTCTCCGCCGCGCTGCTCTTCGGCATTCTCCTCCGCCTGTTCCGCGGGAGCCCGCACGCGGAGACCGCGGCGCTCTGGGGCACCGCGATTTACCTCTTCTCGCCCGCCGTGCTTTGGTTTCAGGCGAACACCTATTTCGTCGATATGCTGATGCAGCCGCTCTTCCTTGGCTGCCTCCTGGGCGGGCTGCGCTTGCTCGAAACGCCGGAGCAACCGCGCGGCTGGGTGCTCACCGCCATCGCGCTCTTCCTCATCACCATGACCGAATGGATCGGCGTGTTCGTGCTCGTGACCATCATCGCCCTGGTGCTCGCGCGCGGCCATGGGCGCGCGCACTGGCGCGGGCTGCTGGTGCTCTGCGTGGCCACCGGCGCGGCGCTCCTCCTCACGCTGGTGCTGCTGGCGCGGGTGCGTCCCCTGGGCGAAGTGCTGAGTTTTCTCTTCGCCAAATATGTGGATCAACACGTCCCGCGGACTCCTGGCGCCGTCGGCGGATTGAAGGCGACCGCGCTTTATCAAATCGTCCGATTCTACTTTTGGAATGCGGGGCCGCTCTTCGCGCTGCTCGGGTTCCAGTTGCTCCCGTTCGCCTTGCTGCCCCGGCTGCGGCGCATCCAGTGGCTCCGCAAAGTGGAGGTGCGGCTGCTCGTGCTCGCGCTGCTGCCGGTGCTCCTCCATCACGCCACGCTTCTCACTTTCACCAGGAATCACGATTACTCCACCCTCAAGGCCTTTCCCTTCCTCGCGATCCTCTCGGCGATCCTGCTGCATCGGCTGCTGAAAACCGAATTCCTCCCGCGCGGCTGGCGGCTCGGCCAGGCCGTCGCCGCGGCGCTTTGCCTGGCAGCCAGCGTCGCCATGTACTTCATGCTGAACAAGCCGTGGGCGCCCGACTCCTCCCTCCGCGACCTCGGCGAAAACCTGGGGCGGCTGGCGGCGCCGGACGACGTTCTCGTCATGGAAACGCCGCTCCCCACGATCGAGCCGCAGATCAGCTATTACGCGAAACGCAGCATTCTCTATTACGAAAACGAAGACGCGGTCTGGCGTCATTTGGATACCCACGGCCGCGCGAACGCGGTGCTCGTCACCGTCGATGAGCAGCGGCACATTCTCAAAACGCGGCGGATCGGGCTGGTCCGTTGATTCGCTCCGCGGGCGATCCTTGCCTTCGACCGCGCCCGCTCTATCTTCCCGGCATGTCCGAGTTGATCTTTGAAGTGAGCCAGGAAGCCGATGGCGGCTACGTGGCCGAATGCCTCACCGAGAGCATCGTGACAGAGGCGGATACTTGGGAACAGTTGCGCGACAACGTCCGCGAAGTCGTCGCTGGATTCTACTTCGACGCCCCGGAAAAACGCCCGCGCGCCATCCGGTTGCACCTGCTGCGAGACGAAGTGCTGGCCTGCGCGTGAAACTGCCGCGCGATCTCGCCGGGCGAACGCTGGTGCAAGTCCTCTGCCGCGATTGGGGCTACCGGATCGTCCACCAAGGCGGCAGCCACATCATCCTCCAGACGGAGACGCCCGCCCACCAGCGCCTCCCCGTGCCGGACCACAGCGCACTCCGCATCGGGACGCTCAACGCCATTCTTCGACTTGTCGCCGAACACAAGGGGGTAAGCCGTGAGGCCCTTCTCGAGAGATTGCGATGAATCAGATCATGAACTCGAGGACCTTCAGCTGCAGCCCCAGCGCACGATGGTCGAGATATCTATCGCTCAGATACTCTGTGCCGTGCGCGGGCGGATGAGCAAAAGGATGAAGATCGAGAGCAGCGCGATCCCGGCGAACGCGCCGAAGATGACGTTGAGCGGCACGTGGCGGTCGCGCAGCGCGCCGAACGCCCAGTCGCCGAAACCGCCGCACTGATGCTCACCATATTCATGATGCCGTAGCCGGTCGCGCGCAGCTTGGGGCCGCACGATCTGGCAGAGGATCGGCATGTTGTTGCAGTCGAAAAATCCCCAGCCGATGCCGAAGATGATCAGGCCGATGATCGCCACCTGGAGCGTCCCCGCATTGCCCACGCTGAAGAGCGCCGGCAGGAAGAGCAGCATGCCGATGGCGCTGGCGTAAATGCGCCCGCGCGGGGTGGTGCGCATCCAGCGGTCGGCCAGCGTCCCGCCGACAATCACCCCGACGAGGGAGGCGATTTGCACGAAGAGGATCGCGCTCACGCCGGCCTTGCCCTGGCCGAGCCCGAACTTTTCCCGGAGGATATCGGGCATCCAATCGCGCACCACCCAGCCCGCGATGGCCGGCAGCGTGAAATAGAGCACGAGCAGGAGGAAGTTGCGGTTGGTGAGCAGCCCGCGCAGGACGCCGCTCTCCAGCTTCGCCTCGGGCTGCTCGGCCGGCCGCACCGGATTGCGCAGCATCGCGAGCAGCGGCAGCGCGTAGATCACACCCACCATCCCGCACGTCGTGAACGCCCAGCGCCAGCCGTGCTCGGGCGAGTCCGCCACATAGCCCGCGAAGCCGCCGAGGATCTGCCCAATGTAGATGCCGGTCTGGTGCACGCCGACCGCCGCGAGCGCGTGTCGCCGGTATGATAGTCGGCGATCAACGCCAGCGCCGCCGGGATGTAGAACGCCTCGCTGATGCCCATGAGCGCGCGCGCCGCCAGCAATTCGTGGAACGTCGTGACGTGCCCCGTCCACCACGTCACCGCCGACCAAATAAAAAGGCTCAGGCCGATTACGTGCCGCCGGCTCAAGCGATCCGAAATGTAGCCGCCGAATGGACTCAGGATGGCGTAGGTCCATTTGAAACACCCGAGCACCAGGCCCCAATCCGCGCGGTTCGCGATCCTCGGGATATCGCCCACCATCGAGGCCTTCATCGTCGCCAGCATCTGCCGGTCGAGATAGTTCAGCAGCGCCACGGGAAAGAGCAGCGCCACGATGAACCAGGCGTAGCGCAGCGGATGGGAGTTCGTGTTCATGGTGAAAGGGGGTGCGCCGGCTCAGCGCCAGGCGCGTTGGCGGTCGCGTCCGCCACCGGCCGCTCCAGCGTCCCGCCTTCCTGCGCGGAATCGCGCCGAATGTCCATCCCGTCGCGCAGCATGATCGCGGCACCTTTCGCTTGGCCACGACGTTTGGAATCTCACCGCAAGACCTCGTCGGGCAACCCGGATGGCGTGGCGCAACTCTCGTAACCAGTTGTTACGCAAGAGTTTTCGGCGCAAACGGCGTGCGAGATGACGAAATTGTGTTAATGGTGCGCACACTTCACATACGCCCACTCCTCCGCATGCACCAAGTCATCTCGCTGACCTCTGCCCTACTTGCCCTCCTGATGGCGCTCTCCGCCCAGGCCGCCCCCACGCTCGTCGGAAAGATCGATCCCTCTCCTGGGATGGAGCCGGAAGTGGAGATCCTGAATTGCTACGATCCGCTGACAAATCGCATCTTCGGGTATGGTGTGAGTCCCCTCAACAACCAAGGGCAGCGGCTGGTGGCGATCAACGCGACGACGCGGTTAGTCGAGGCGACGTTCCAGATGCCAAACCTGCACGATGTGGAGATCGCGCTCGATAGCGCCGGCGGCAAGCTCTACGCGCTGGACTACGGCGGCGGGGGCGCGAGTAAAATCCTGGTGCTCAGCACCGCGAACCTCACGCAGATCGGGAGCTTCACGCTGCCTTTCACCAGCGGCGCGCATATCGCGATCCATCCCGGAGCGCAGAAGGCCTTTGCGCAAAATCACAACGGGAACATGGTGGAGGTAAATCTCGCGACCGGGGCCACCCGCACCATCGCGAGCCCGTTCGACGACGAGGACAACATCGTAGTCAATCCGCAGAAAAATCGGCTCTATTGCTACTTCGACGGGTACATCTCGGGGGAGTATCGATCGGAGGTATGGGCCATCGACACCGGCTCCGGCACGGTCGCGGCGACGGTACCGCTGCCGGGGGCCTTCCAGTTCTACCACGTCGCGGTGAGCGAGACGGGCGATCGCTTCTTCGTCCTCGGCACAAATTCGGTGAATGGGCAGACGGTGGGCCAGCTTCTGATCGTCGATGCGACCAGCAACACGATCATTGGATCACCGATCAACCTCGGCCTCGACCTGCGGTTCGCGCGCCATGATGCCGCTTCCAACTCGCTCTACCTCAGCGGGTACGGGGCTACCTACCAGCAGCAGGCGGTCTGGAAGCTGAATCTCGCGACCAACGTAGCCACGCCGCTGTTGCAATACGCGCAACAGCAGTTCATGCCCTGCACCTTCGCGTACGATTCATCCGCGCAGACGATCCACGCTCTGGCGGACACGCTCCCGCAAGTTCGCACCGTCCACGTGAACACGCTCGCGACGGATGGTTACGAGGTGCATTACGAACCCTACGCGGTGGCGGTCGATCCGTCGACGGATCGCGTCTATTCGGCGGATTCGTTTGCGGGCGATTTGCTCGTGGCGAATGGCACCACGCGCGCGGTGGTGGCGCGCATTCCGGTGGGCGGCACCTTCGGACGCACTCCGAAATCGAGCGTGGCGGTGAATAGCTCGACCCAGCGCGTCTATGTCGCGTGCGGCGAGCGAACGGCGACCTCGAATGGGTATAATACGTTTGTGGGCGTGGTCAATGCCGCGACGAACCAGGTGATTACGCGGATCCCGCTGGAAACGAATCACGTCTCCGGCGTCGGCGTCACCATCGCCGTCGACGAGGCGGCCGACCTGACGTTTGCGTCCTATCACGACAACGACAGCACGTATAAGCTGGCGGTCATCGACGGGCGCGCCAGCAGCGCCAACAAGGACACCATCCTGAAAACGCTGACGCTGCCGATCGAGGTGTACGCCATGGCGTTCAACCGCGCCAACAAGCGGCTTTACATGGCTGGGCCGAGCAACTCGGGAGGCCTCATGGTGCTGGACACGACCAACATTCTTTCGGGGAACCCGGCTGTGGCGGTCTCCGGCCCGACTTTCGGACGCCCCGGAGCAGTGGCGGTGAACCCCGTCACCAACCGCGTCTACATTTCGGACAATTACTCGCTGACGGTGCAGGTCTTCGACGGCGCGACCAATGGCAAGATCGGCTCGTTCTCGATCAATACGCCGGAGAATCCTTATCCCGATGGTATCTTCGGTCTCGCCGTCGATTCCACCACTAATCGCATTTACGTCACCGACCACGGCAATTACCTGCAGGGCACGCTGAGCGTCGTGAATGGCGCCGACAACGCCATCACCACGCTCTCGCTGGTGGTCGGCAACACGCCCTACCAGGTGGCGGTGAATGAAACGACCCACCAAGTGTACGTCGCGAACGCCGACGGCGGCGATATCGCCGTGGTGGACGATGGCCCGCCGCCGTCGATCACCACCTCGGCGTTTCCGTTCAAGGGCGGCGTGTTCGACATCAAGGATGCGCGCGGCGCCGTCACCTTTGCGGTCGTGGGGAATGGCGGCACGCTCTCGCAGCTTCTCCCCACGGGCCAGACGCTTATGCCTGCCGGCGTCGTCGTCGGCATTGCCGAGCCTGGAACTTACACCGTGACGGTTCGGGTGAGCGAGGTTGGGAATCCCGCGCGCTTCGCGGATCGTACCTATACTTTCACCGTCCCCGGCCGCGTGAACCCGATCTCGATCGAAGTGCGCGAAGTCGATGGCAGCGAGTTCGTGCAAGGCAAGCTGGTCACCTATGAGTGGACGCTTACCAATACCGGCACTACCACCGCGCAAAAGGTGATGTTCAAGATCGAACCGCCGCTTGGTTTTGCGCTCCAGAGCGGCGTCTCCGCCCCGTTCTTCGTGGATGCCACCGGGCAGCCTTCCGGCGCACCGATCGATCCCATCACGAAGCGACAGGTCACCCTGCCCGGCAGCAAGACCAACCCGAAGCTCGATCTCGGCGCCGATGGTTTCCAGGTCGCGACCTTCGCGGTCGGCAACATGCTCGCTGGCGGCAAGCAAAAGCTGCGCGCCACCTTCCGCATCGCCTACGACTACCCAGTCGGCCCCGACGCTATCTTCAATCATGCCAAGGTGAGCCTCGGCACCAAGGTCGGCCAGTACGTGGAAAAGCAAATGACTGCGCTGAGTTTGCAAATCGCCGCCGCGGCTCCCGGTGCGGCGAAGCCGAAGCTCTCCGTGGAAGTCACGCAGCTCGGCGCTGGCGTCGTCTACGAAAAAGGTGTCGCGGTGGCGACCGTCGGCCGCGGACGCACCCTGGTCGATGGCTCCGTGCCGAGCCGCCGGCAGAATCAGCTCATTTATCGCGTGACCTATCGCAATAGCGGCGATGCGCCCACGGGCTTCCTGCGTGCCCTCATTCCGGTGCCCTCGGGCACCACGTTCACGAAAAACTCCGCCAAGGTGGACGACGTAAAAGTCGCCAATCCCAAGATCGAGAAGCTGATCGACGACACCCAGCTCGTCCTCACCATTCCAGGCCTCGCGGCGAACTCGGCCAAGACGATCCAGTTCACCGTCGATCTCAAAGGCAGCCTCAAACCCGGCGCGCGCCTCAGCCAGCCTGGCGCACTCGTCTTCTCCTTCGAGATTCTGCAGCCCGGAGTGGCCCAGGATGAGTTGCTAGCCAAGGTGGTGAACGACTCCGTGATGCATGGCCAGGTTTTCGGCGACCCAATCGACTATTCACAGCCGGCGAAAGAAGTGAGCGACGCGCTCTTCTTCCACAATGCCGGCGGCCTCGATGCCAGCACCGTCACGATCAAATACAAAATTCCGGCCGGCGCGATTTACGTCGATTCCTTCCTCGCAGATGTGACCGGCAAGAAGCTTGGCCTTTCCGAAAAAGAGCAGGCCGTTTTCCGTTCGCAGGGCCGGCTTGGCTACGACTCGGTCATCCAGGCGAACGGCGAGATCACCTTCCGGGCCGGCAAGCGCGTGAAAGGCAAAGCGGGCCTGGTGGTCCCCTCGCGCGGCGCCGGTTTCGCGCGCGTGGTCTTGAAACCCGATCCCGCGAACAAGCCCGGCAACGGCCGCACCACCGCCGAATGGCGCGCTTCGGATACCAAGGGCCAATTCGTTCCCGCGCCTTTCCCGCCGACCAATCCCACGCTCGTGCGCGCCCCGCGCAAGCCGATGCGCGCGCCCATCGCCGCGGCGGCGGTCACGCTCCCCACCGCGGCTGAGCTCACCCAGCACCTGCATCGCGGCCCGAACGACGCCAAGACCTTCATCGTGGTCGACGCCCCCACCTTCGGCAAACTCGGCGACAACATCGTCTACCGCATCACCTGGGGCCGGCTCGCCGATACCAAACAGCGCGAGCCCGGCGGAGAGACTGATGAGCTCGGTTTCGAGCTCCCCGAGGGCATTCAATTCGTGAGCGCCAGCACCTCGCAAAGCTTCGGCGTGAGCCCCGTGCCGGCCGATCTCACCTTCCTCGAGGCCTTCAACCGCATCGATTGGCAGGGCAACCTCGAGCCCAGCTCCGTCCACACCGCCACCATCAATGCGAAGGTCATCGCCTTTCCCGGCCAGCGTGTCCTTGCGCCCATCTGTGTGCTCAATTCCCTCGCCGGCCCCATCTTCGCCCAGACGCGCGAGATGGTCGTCCTCGATCCCTTCCAGGTGGATAAGCGTCCGCTCCTGCTCAAGTACGCGCTCGGCCCCGCCGGCGCCGCCGCGCTCGGCTCCTCCACGCGCCCGAATCCCGCCTTCCTCGCCGCCGCCGCGGCCGTCTCCGAGACCAGCCGCAACCTCACCGTCACCGGCGCCGATTTCGCGCAGGTCACCACGGCCGGCGTGCTCGTTATTCCCATCGGCGCCACCCGTCTGGTCGCCGCTGGCGGCGGCAATCTCACCGCGCAGTCGGGCGCCATGATCGCCGCGGGTGGCGGCAACCTTGTGGCGGCCGGTGGCGGCAATCTCATCAACATCTCGGTCGGCGGCCAGTCCCGCACCGGCACGCAAGTCCTCGACGACGTCCCCGCGCTGGTCAACGCCGGCGGCATGAACCTCGTCGCCGCCGGCGCGGGCAACCTGGTCGGCAACGACGGCTCCACGCTCGTCGGCAACGATGGCGCGAGCCTCGTCGGCATGGACGGCTCCACGCTCGTCGGCAACGACGGCAGCACCATCCGCGGCCGTTTCAAGTTCCCCGCCGATGGCGCCCCCGCGTTCTACCAGCCGCTCGTCAATGGCAGCCCCTCCGGCGCGCCCATCCCGCTTCCCTTCGCCTACGGCAACCTCGTCGCCGCGGGCGGAGGCAACCTGGTCGCCGCCGGCGGCGGCCACATTCTCGCCGCCGGCAGCCGCGGCAACCTTGTCGGTCTCGATGGCGGCTCGCTCGTCGGCCTTGATGGCGGCTCGCTCGTCGGCAACGACGGCGCCAGCCTAGTCGGCATGGACGGCAGCACCTTGAAATCGCCGAGGGACCTCGTCGATTTCAACATCGGCAACCTCGTTGGCAACGATGGCTCCACGCTCGTTGGCAACGACGGCGCCAGCCTCGTGGGCATGGATGGCAGCACCTTCCAGCTCGAAACCGCCGCCCGTCTCGTCGGCAACGACGGCAGCACCGTCAGCCTCGCCAACGACGGCCTCTTCCTCTCCGGCTCCTCCGGCGCCCCGGTGCCGGAATTCTAGCGGATGACCTCCGCGAACGACTTGGGCCGGGGCCAGTTCACCGGCAGCGGCCCCAACGGCCAAGCCGCCGTCATCCTCGCCCATCACCACCAGATCGGAGGCCTCGTCCTCACCCACGGCCCGCAGAGCCAGCCCACCGGCAAGCCTCCGGAGGCGGGGGTTTGGGAAGAAGGACGAGGCGCGGGAAGCCTGTCTAGTGGACTTTGAGTTCTTTGTCCTGTCCGGGTGACAGAGATACGTGCGTTTAGCCTGTCCATAGATTTGTGTTCCTCGAGGAATCAGGATCGCTTTCGCGACGAAGCCGACGGATGCCGAGTTCCTGCACTGGGAGGCGTTCAACCACTTGAAGGTGATCGAGTTGATGAACCGGATGAAACTGCCGCGGATGGGTTCCTGGGGCGTTGAGGAGAAGCGTGCGTATTTCCTGAGCGTCGGGGCGGTGGCGTTGGAGCGTGACAGGATGCTCGCCCGCCTGCCGGTCGCCGAGCGCCTGGAGTGGGAGTGTTGGCTGGGGCTGGCGGTGGGCGATCTGCCAACGCAGAGCGAAGTGCAGCAGGTCGTGGCGAGACTGAATGAGCTGATTGACGCGCTGCGAAGGGTGTAGCGACTGGTATGGGTGTGCGCGGTGAGCACGAATCGAGTTGATGCCCCGGCCATCGCGGGGCTAATTGCACCCATGGCCTCCATGAAGGACATCACGCGCTACTGCGAGGCGATTGCCGCGGCCTTCAAACCGCAACGGATCATCCTGTTCGGCTCCCACGCATATGGGCGGCCGGACGAGGACTCGGATGTGGACGTGCTCGTGGTCATGCCGAAATCCAGGCCGGTCCGGCGAGATACGGCGGTCCAAATCCGGCTAAAGGTGGACGCCGATTTCCCGGTCGATGTGCTGGTGCGCGGCGAGTCCGAGGTGGAGCGGCGGGTCCGGGAGCGGGATTTGTTCATGACGCAGGTCATCAGCCAGGGGCGGATCATGTATGAAGCCGTCCACGCGTGAATGGATCAAGAAGGCGGAGAGCGACTATCAACTCGCCCTCGCGCTGTCGCGGCGGCGGAAGGTGACTTTTTACGACCAGGCGTGCTTTCACTGCCAGCAGAGCGCGGAGAAATACCTGAAAGCCCGCCTTGAAGAAGCGAACATCATCTCGCCCAAGACGCATGACTTGAAGAAGCTGCTGAATCTGCTGCTGCCGGTGGAACCATTGTGGGCCGCGCTCCTCCCGTCGATGGCGGCCTTGAGCCACTACGCGGTCGAGTTCCGCTACCCCGGCAACGAAGCCAGAGCCCAGGATATGAAGGATGCGCTCAAGCATGCCAAGGCCGCACGCAGGGAAGCGCGGCTGGCGTTTGGGGTGAAAGTCTGAGTTGGGGGGCGCGGCGGGGTCCTGAATTGAAATGGAGAAGCCGGGGAGAATCGGTTCCGCGAAACGCCTTCCGCCGGAACCGCGCGCGTTGACCCGTCCCGGTTCCCGCACGATGCTGGCGGGCTCGCCGCGCCATGCCCGACAACGCCCGCCAAACCTGCCTGCGCGCCCTCACGGAATGGGGCAAGGGGCGGTCGTTCTCGGATGAAATCCTGCACTCGGTCTTCGAGAAGGCGCCGCTGAGCGCGGTCGATCGCGCGTTCGTGATGGAGAATTTTTACGGCATCCTGCGCCACCTCACGCAGTTGGATTTTTTGGTCGGCGAGCTGCGCGGCCGCGGCGCGCTCGATGACCGCACGCGCGATATTCTGCGCCTCGGGCTCTACCAGATTTTTCATCTCCGCACGCCGCCGCATGCCGCGGTGCATGAGACGGTGGAGCTGGCGGGCGCGGCGCGAGGGCTCGTGAACGCCATCTTGCGGCGCTCCCTGCGCGAGAAGCAGGAGCTCGAGCGGAAGCTCGCTGAGGCGCCGGCCGAGGTGCGCACGTCGCACCCGCCGTTTTTGCTCGAGCGCTGGGAAAGCCGTTTCGGCGCGGAGGCCACCCGCGGCCTGTGCGCCTGGAACAATCAGCCCGCCGAAATCATGGTGCGGGCGAATGGGCTGAAAGTCACGGTCGGTGAGCTCCAGCGCACGGCCCCGCAGGCGGAGGCGTCGCCGTTTCATCCGCGCGCGCTGAAAGTGCGGCATCTGCCGCTCTCGTGGCTGGTCCATGGGCTTTGCTACGTGCAGGACCCGAGCACGCTCATCGCCTGCGATCTCCTCGCGCCGCAGCCCGGCGAGACGGTGCTCGATCTCTGCGCGGCGCCCGGCGGGAAGACCACCTACCTCGCCGAGCTGATGGAAAACCGCGGCCGGCTCGTGGCGAGCGATCTTTGGGAAAGCCGCGTGCAGCGCCTGCGCGAGAACCTCGAGCGGCTGGGCGTGGTGATCGCCGAGGTGGCCCGGCAGGACGCGCTGATTGGCGGCGGCTTGCACGAGCCGGGCAGCTTCGATCGCGTGCTGGTGGATGCGCCGTGCTCCAATACCGGCGTGCTCCGCCGCCGCGTGGATGTGCGCTGGCGCATCACCGAGGAGGATTTTCTCCGCATGCCGGTGCAGCAGCTCGCGCTCTTGCGCCGGGCCGCCGAGCTGCTGAAGCCCGGCGGCACGCTTGTCTACAGCACGTGCTCGCTGGAGCCGGAGGAAAACGAGGATCTCGTGGAGCAGGCGAAAGCGGAGTTGCCCGCGCTGCAATTCGTCGAGAGCCGCCGCACCCTGCCGTTTGCCGATGCGGTCGATGGAGCGTTCGCCGCGAAGTTTGTCAAATCCGGGTAGGGGCCGGCAAACTGAGTGGAAAGCCCTATTGCGTCGGCGGCGCGCTTTGCTGAAATGCGGGCAAGCTAAAGACCCCGCAATTCGCCCCCCTTCCCCCTTTATGCCGGCGACGAACCTTCACGAAGTCCGTTGGATTCACGGCGCGCTCGATTGCCGCCAGTCGGCCGATCCACCGCTGCAGGTCGTCGAGTACGATGAAGACACCTTCGTCCTGCGGCAGAGCATGTGTGTGCATCCCGAGGCGCCCTTCATGTACCTGCTCTTTGGGCGCGATGCGGTGCTGCTGCACGATACCGGCGCCACGAAGCGTTCCCCGCTGCGGCGCACCGTCGATGAAATCATCGAGAAGCGGCTGCGCGCGCGCGGCCAGGAGAGCATCCGGCTGCTCGTCTCGCATTCGCATGGCCACACCGACCATATCGCGGCCGATTCGCAATTCGACGACCTTCCCGCCGGATCGAAGGCCGAACGCGGGGTCGATGGCGTGGCCGCGTTCTTCGGCATTACCGATTGGCCGTTCGAGCGCGGCTCGCTCAATTTGGGCGGGCGCATTCTCGACGCGCTCCCTTCGCCCGGGCACTTCGAGGACCACATCTTCCTCTTCGATCGCTCTCGCGGGCTGCTCCTGACCGGCGATACCGTGTACCCTGGACTTCTGGTCGTGCACGACTGGGCCGCCTACCGCCAGAGCATCGGCCGCGCGGCCCGCTTCTGCCGCGAGTCCGCCAATATCCAGCAGCCCGTCACGCACGTCCTGGGCGCCCATATCGAGATGTCGAACCAACCGGGGGGTCTTTTCGAGTTGGGCATCTCGCATCATCCCGACGAGCATCCGCTGCCGCTCTCCATCTCGCATCTCTTCGAGCTGGAGAGCGCCCTCGAGGCGGCGGGCAACCGGCCCACTCGCATCGAGCGCGACCACTTCGTCGTCGCGCCGGCCCCGTGACGGGCGGATCTTGCGAGGTCGCGGTGATCGGCGGCGGACCGGCGGGCGCCGCCGCGGCACTCACGCTGGCGAAGCTGGGCGTGCGCACCGCCGTGCTGGAAAGCAAGGCGCGGCCGGTCTGGAAAATCGGCGAGACGCTCGCGCCCGAATCGCGCCAGGTCCTGCAGAGTCTCGGCGTTTGGGAGGCGTTCCTGGAAAATGGGCACCGCCCCTCGTGGGGCGCCTCGTCCGCGTGGGGCTCGGAGGAATTGGCAGAGAAAGAGCTCATCTTCAATCCGCACGGCTCCGCCTGGCAGTTGGATCGCGCGCGCTTTGAATCGCTGCTGCAGGAAAAGGCCATCGGCGCGGGCGCGGAAATACAGCGCGGGGCGGCCGTTTCCTCGCTGCGACGGGACGGCGAACAGTGGGAAATCCACACCGAAACGGGCCGTATGCGCGCGCGTTGGTTGATCGATGCCTCCGGACGAGCCAGCGTGGTCGCCCGGCATTTGGGTCTGCGGCGGCTGGCTCTGGATCAGCTCGTTTCCATCTACACCGTGGCTTCCGCCGAAGGCGACGAAGACAGCCGCACGCTCGTGGAAGCCGGCGCCTCCGGGTGGTGGTATTCGGCGCTCATGCCGGGCGGCCGCCGCACCATTGCGTGGCAGACCGATGCCGACCTGCTTGCCGGTGAGGATTGGCGCGAGACCGCGTGGTTATCGCGGCAGATCGAGGCCGCCCACCATTTGCGGAGCTTGCTGGAGCACCATCGCTATTCGTTCCCCGACCGCCCGCGCCTAACTTCCGCGCAATCCGCGAGAATCGAGCCGGCGAGCGGAAGCTTTTGGATCGCGGTGGGCGACGCGGCCCAGTCGTTCGATCCACTGTCGGGCCAGGGCCTCTTTCACGCGCTCGCCAGCGGTCACCGCGCTGCGAAGGAGTTGGTGGAGGCGTCGCCAAACGGCGGGAGCCTGCGCGCGTACGCCGGGTGGCTGGAGCAAACTTGGAACCGCTTCGTGTCCGGTCGAAAGACCTTTTACCAAGCCGAGCGGCGCTGGCCGGACGAACCCTTCTGGCGGCGCCGCCAGGGATGAGCTTACAGGTTCGAGATCGGGATCTCCGGAGATGGAGAAGTAATCTCGAGCGAGAGCGTGTATCTTTCGGAGCCGTCGGAAGTCTCCAGCGGATCGCCAAGGATGGTCAACGTGGCCCCTTGGGCCGTCGTGCCGGTCGCACCCGAGAGCGTAAGCCCTCCGGTTTTGACCAAGTTTACGAGCGAGCTCAGCGTCAGTGTCGTGCTCGCCGAGATCACGTTCACCGTGCCGGAGATGTGCGTGCCGGCGCTAAACAGGGGCAGATTCGTAAGCTCGGTGGGCACCGTCGTAAGACTGGCAACGGCCGCGCCTTGAATCAGCAACTCCGACAACGACCCGAGGGACACATTCGAGTTCAAGGAGGGCTTCGCGTTGATGGCAATGGCGCCGGAATAAACGCCGGCCCCGGTGAAGGTGTCGTTCCGAATGAGCTGAGTGCTGGCGGCGTGGCTGATGCTCGTGCTCCCGAGAATCTGCGTCGCGCCGGAAGACATGTTGTTGCCGTTGAGCGTCAGCGTGCCGCCGTGGATCTGGGTCGTGCCGCCCGTCGTAATCGTTCCGCCAGTGTAGACGGGGGTGAGCACCAAGTTGCCCGCGCCTGTCTTGATCACTCCCGCATTGGTGACCGTATAGTTCGGGGCCAGCGTGACGGTGCCGACGAATGCTTCGCCAAGCCGAACGATCGCGGCGGCGGACTTCGTCTTTTGCAGGTAGACCCCGCCAAAATTGCGAACCACCCCATCGTTCATCGGAAAGATGCCGCGGATGACCCCGGACGCGCGGACCAGGCGGACTTGCGGTGATCCGCCATTGCCGACGAGCCGCCCGAAGCCCGCAGGGAAAACCAGGTCGGTCCACGTGGTAAACGGAGGCAGGATGGGCGCGGCAACGCCGGGAGCGGGAGTATACGTGAGGCTCCACCCCGGCGCGGCGTCGAAGCCCTGCGCCGGGTCGTGCCGCGAGCCGACGAGTGAGAGCGGAATGCTTTCCTCCTCCCGCGTGACGGCGCCCGCGCGATTGCTCAGCGAAGGCAGATTCAGCGTCAGCGCCGCGGTGCAGTCGGAGGTCGTGTCATTCGCAAACTCCACCAACCCGCTCAGAATCCCGCCGCCGGTGGTGCGGGCGAGGAGGGGGAAGCGGCCGGAGCCATCGAGCACCGCGCCGTGGGCGGCGATCGAGCCGTTGCTGAGGCGAGCGATGAAGATGGCGTAGCCATTTCTGAGCACGTGCAGCGCGCCGGCGGCGGCCACGCCGGTCGGAAGGGATGTGCCGCCCGTCGTGTTTGCGATCGCCACCGTGTAGCGGTCGTGGATCTCTTCCGGCGGAGTGGGCGCGGCTTTCACCAACTCCACGTCCATCGTGTGGCCATCGTCGGTGACCGTCCCTTTGATCACGAGCAGGTTGCCGGGGAGCGCGATGACGCGCAGGTTGATGCCCATGTCCGGGTCCCCGCCGGTGCGGATGAAGCTGCCGTCGGGCTGCCACCACATGCCCACCACGCAATTCGGCTCATCGCCGATCTTCACGGAGGCCGAGCCGCGCCCATTCCGGTTCAGCACCACGCGAGCATAGCCGGTGGTTTCATAAGACCCGCCCTGCAAAAGACCGGTCCATACGCCGCGGAGATCGTAGGGCGCCGCAGCCTCCCCGCGGGCAGGCGCGGGGCACAGCGCGGCGGCCAGGCAAAGCAGTGCCAGGGAGAAAACAACCTTAAAGGGGCGGACCATGGCGCGGAAATTAGCGCCCGATTGCGCTGAATCAAGGAGAAGCTTCGCCGCGCCGCGGCGATCTCCGAAGGAAAAAGCGCTTGTCGCCCTCGCGCCCTTTCGTCACACAAGAAACCCCATTTTACCCAAGCGGTTGGCCACACTATACCCCTCGCCATGAGCACGCACCAAAACACCTTCCCGAAGCTTCACAACGCGATGTGGCCTGGCCTCGTCGGCAAAGGCCCGGATTCCGAGCCGCCCTTCGATCTCGATACCATGCTCGATTTCACCGCCGCCGCGGAGGTGGACGGCGTGAAGTTCGATGGGGTCGACATCTTCCTCTTCGACCCGCACGTCTCGATCGACATCTCGGACGACGACCTGAAACGCACCGCCGACAAGATCACCGCCAAAGGTTTCGTGGTCGGCTCGGTGGTGGCGCCGGTGTGGCCGCCGACCGGCGGCGGGTCGGCCATGGGGACGGAGGAAGATCGCTCGAAGTTTGTCCAGCAGGTGCGCAAGGCGTGCCGGATTGCCATGAAGCTGCGCGATTGGGGCGTGCGCCCCTACGGCGTCGTCCGCATTGATTCCGCCGCGGGCGTGCATGATTGGGATAACGATCCGCAGGGCACCGAGAAGATCGCCGATACCTTCCGCCGCGCGTGCGATGTGGCGGAGGAGCATGGCGAGAAGCTCGCCGCTGAGGGCGAAATTTGCTGGGGCGGCATGCATTCCTGGCGCGAGATGGTCCGCCTGCTCGAGATCGTGAATCGCCCCGAGACGCTCGGCTTCCAAGCCGATATGGCCCACACGCTCCTCTACACGCTCGGCTACAATCGCGAGCAGGACCGCATCGTGCCGGAGAATTTCCAGTGGGAGCCCGAGGCCAAGGCCACCGCGCTGAAAACGCTCACCGCCGCGCTCCGGCCCTGGACCATCGATTTCCACGTCGCCCAAAACGACGCCACCGTGAAGGGCAGCGGCTCGCACGATAAAACCGGCCGCCATTGCCTGCCCGACGACCCCAACGGCAAGCTCGAGATCGCCAAGGACGCCGGCTACTGGCTGCGCGACGAGAACGGCCAGCCCACCCGCAAGTTCCAGCACATCTGCTGGGACGGCTGCATGTTTTCCAACGAGACGATGCAAAAGCCGGAGACCTGGAACTCGATTCTCAAAGCGATGATCGCCGTCCGCGACGCCCACGGCTGGCACTAGACGGCGCGGCCCCGCCTTAAAACTAAAAACTTAAAAACTTAAAACTCCCCGTCATGGCCAAAAAACCCCTCAACATCGGCATCGTCGGCTACGGCTTCATGGGCCGCACCCACGCGAACGGCTATCACAACGCCGCCGCACTTTTTCGATCTCCCGCTGCAGCCGGTGCTCAAGGCCGCCTGCGGCCGCGACGCCGCGAAAGCTGAAAGCATACGCGGATAACTGGGGCTTCGAGAGCACCGAGACCGATTGGCGAAAGCTCATCGAGCGCAAGGACATCGACGCCATCGACATCTGCACGCCGAACGATTCGCACGCCGAGATCGCCATCGCCGCGGCCAAGGCCGGCAAGATGGTGCTCTGCGAAAAGCCGCTCGCGCTCGATGGGCCGCAGGGCGAGGAGATGGTGCGCGTGATCGAGAAAGCCGGCGTGCCGAATACCGTCTGGTACAACTACCGCCGCGTCCCCGCCGTCACGCTCGCGAAGCAGATCATCGACTCCGGCAAGCTCGGCCGCATCTTCCATTACCGCGCGAATTTCCTCCAGGACTGGACGATCAGCGCCGATCTCCCGCAGGGCGGCGCGGGCCTCTGGCGCCTCGATGCGAAGGCCGCCGGCAGCGGCGTGACCGGCGACCTGCTCGCGCATTGCATCGACACCGCGATCTGGCTGAATGGCTCGCATCACCGACGTCAGCGCGATGACCGAGACCTTCATCAAGGAGCGCACGCACACGCTCACCGGCAAGGTCGCAGGAAGTGACGATCGACGACGCCTGCGCCTTCCTGGCGCGCTTCGCGAACGGCTCGCTCGCGCATCTTCGAATCGACCCGCTACGCCCGCGGCCACAAGGCGCTCTACACGCTCGAGATCAATGGCGAGAACGCCTCCATCGCGTGGGACCTGCACGACCTGCACCGCCTGCAGTTCTTCGATTACAAGGACGAAGGCATCGTCCGCGGCTGGCGCAGCGTTCACGTCACCGACGGCGATCAGCCCTACATGAAAAACTGGTGGGTCGCCCGGCCTCCAGATCGGCTACGCCGAGAGCTTCATCGCATCAGGTCGCCGATTTCCTCAAAGCCGTCGGCGAAGGCAAGCCGTGCCCGCCCACCTTCCGCGACGCGCTCGAGACGCAATACGTCTGCGACGCCATCCTCGACTCCGCCAAAACGCGGCAATGGACGACGGTGAAGAACTCCGCGAAATAGCTACTTCTCTTTCCGAAAGAGCCAGCGTTTCCCCTGCTCCAGCGCGGCCAGCGTTTGCTCGACCCGGCGCGCGCGGGTCTCCGGCCGCTTCGCGTTGTTGAGCCAGGCGATGTACTCGCGCTGGCAACTCGGCGGCAGCGCGGCAAACCCTTGGCCAGCCGCGCGATTGCGCTTGAGCGCGTCGGTGAAAAAATCCGGCGCCGGCAGCGGCTCGCGCTTTGGCGCCGGCGGACGCGGCATCGCCGGCTCCTCATCGAGCGCCACCGCCGCGCGGAGAAGCTGCCGCAGCGCCGCGCGATCCAGCCCCTCCAGCGATTTCAGCTTGAGCGAGCGCACCACCGTTCCCGTTCCTTCCAGCAACCCCGCGGGATCGGCCAGCTCCGCGCCGCGAAAGAAAGTGAGCCCCGCGTGGTGCTTGCACGCATCGAGCCCGCACACCAGTTTCCGCCCGCTGTAACAAAGCGCATTCCACTTGATCGATTCGGTGAGATCCGGCGCCCAGGCGAGAATCCATTCGCGCAATTGCCCGCAAAGCGGCCGCGAAAAGGCGGGCGCCATCTCCAGCCATTCATCGGGATCGCGGGCGCGGGCGCGGGAAACATCCATGGCGGCTGGATCCTGGCGAAGCCCGTCCATCCCGTCCATCTCACGCTTTTCCCCTTCACAATTTTTTGACAAAACACGCAGCCCCGCCTGACACACCGCCGTGCGGCGGGGGATAGCGTGCCGGCATGAAACTACTGCCTCTCCCCCTCCTCTTCGCCGCGGCGCTTTGCTCCCCGGCGCTCCCCCTTTTCGCCGCGCCGCCGGCGAGCGAGACCCTCACCTTGCGCGTCGCGCCGGAGCGCGATCTCGTCTACCGGCGCGGTCCGCGCGAGGTCGTGCTGCAGGTGGAGATCGAGGCGAAGCGGCCGGAGCGCGGCAAACATACGCCGCTGAATGTCTCGGTAGTGCTCGATCGCAGCGGCTCCATGATGGGCGCAAAAATCGAAAAGGCGCGCCAGGCTGCCGCAGCCGCGGTCGACAAGCTGGAAGACGACGACCTCTTCTCGCTGGTCGTGTATTCCGATGAAGCCGAGGTGCTGCTGCCGCCGGAGAAGGTGGGCGCCCGGCGCAACCGCGAGGAGCTGAAGGAGCGGATCGATCGCATCAAGGCGAGCGGCAATACGGCGCTCTACGCTGGCGTGCAGCTCGGGGCGAAACAGGTGCGAAAGTTCATCGAGCAGGAGCGCGTAAATCGAGTGATCCTGCTCTCCGACGGCCTCGCCAACCAAGGCCCCAGCCGCACCCGCGATCTCGCGGAGCTCGGCCGCGAGCTGCGCCGCGAGGGCCTGAGCGTCACCACCATCGGCCTCGGCGACGATTTCAATGAAGACCTGATGACCGCTCTCGCGGAGGCGAGCCATGCCAACTATTACTACGTTCGCGATGCCGAGAAGCTGCCGGGCATCTTCGCCGAGGAGCTTGGCGCTGCCGGCGCCAAGGTCGCCGCGAACATCACCCTCCGCATCGAGGTGCCCGAAGGCGTGCGGCTGCGCGAAATCCTGGGCCATCCGGAGATCGGCTGTTCGCCGCGCCGCGCCGAGATCGCGCTGCCGGAAATCTTCGGCGCGGAGCAGCGCCTTTTCCACGTGCGCTGTACGGTCGATGAAACCGCCGCGGAGTCGCTGCCGCTCGCGTCGGTGGCTTTGCATTACGAAGACACGGCCTCGAAGCAGCGCCTCAGCCGCGACGGCGCCGCCACGATCCGCCTGACGGACGATGCCGGCAAAGCCGACGCCAGCATACAAGACGCCATCGCCCAAAAGGTGGCGGTTCTCCGCAATCGTCTCGACAAGGAAGAAGCCGTCCGCCTGGCCGATGAAGGCCGCCCGAAAGAAGCCGCCACGCTCTTGCGCCAGCGCGCGATCGCCAACTCCGCGGCGCCGGCGCCCCAGCAAATGCGCGGCGTCACCGAGGAAAACCGCAAGCTGGAAGGCTTCGCCGACGAGCTCACCACCCGCGGCACGCTGGGCAAAGACAGCCGCAAACAGGCGCAATTCGAGAACTACCAGGATAAGTACCAGAAGCGGTAGTCGTGCGCGGTAGTGCGGCGCGCTGGCGGGCAGCGGCGAAAGTATTCAGTGTTCAGTATTCAGCTTTCAGTGCTGAAGTCCCATGCGCGTCGCTGAATGCCCGCCGGCGAACTGAATACTGGAAACTGAATACTGAACCTCCATGCGCAAAAGTTTCCTCGTCCTCCTGCTCGCCGTGCTCCTGCCGAGCCTGCTGCTGGGCTGGCTGGCGGTCCGAAGCGCGCGGGAGCAGGAGATCGTGCTCGAGCGCCGGACGGCCGAGCTTTACCAAAAAGAGACGGACAACGTAGCCACCTCCGCGCGCTCCCTGGTGAGCGAGCAGCGGCGCGCGTTTGCGGAGGCTTTACGGGAGATGCTGGCGGCGGAGGGCGCCGCCCAGCTCGGGCCGCGTTTCACCACCGCGCTGGCGCAGCGCTGGCCGCAGCCGGCGATCGGCTTCGCGATCGATCGCCAGGGGCGTCTCCTTTGCCCCACCCCGCGCGAGGCCCCGGCGCGTCCCGAGTGGCAGCGCTTCCTCCTGGAAAACAGCGCGTTCCTCGGCAGCCGGACGGCGGCCACGGTTTACCCCGTGCAGATGGACGAGCTGAACCGGCCCAACCAGGCCATGCGCACCCGCTCGAAGATGGAGATGGCCGGCCTGGCGGACAAGCAGATGCAGATGCCGATGCCCATCACGAAGAGCGCCAAGAGCCAGGTGAAGCAAGCGCCGGGAGCCCCGGCGCCGGCCGCCGCCCCGGCAGAACAGACCGCGCGGAAGGAGGAGTTCACAAAGGAGCTGGCCAAGGACGCGGAGCAACTCCAGGTCCAGCGAAACGTCGCGCCCCAGCAGCAAATGGATGCGAGCGAATCGCAGCTCACGTGGGCCACCGCGGAGTTTCGCGAGCTCACCGCGCAGGGCGACGAGGGCGTCGTGAACCGCTTCGTGCAGGACCGGCTGAACATGATCTTCTGGGTGCGCCCCGCCGAGGCGCGCGAATACCTTTTCGGCTGCCTGCTCCGCGCGGAGGATTTGCGCGCACACTGGCCCGGCGTCTTCGCGGCGGTGAGCGTGCCGGAGCCCTCCCTTTCCCGCTCTGCACAGGGCGAAGACGAGCCGGAGTTCATCCTCGCGCTGCTCGACGACAAGGCGCGCCCCGCCGCCGTGTCGCCCGCCGGCAGCACCGTGCGCGAGTGGAAGCAGCCGTTCGTCGCCTCGGAAATCGGCGAGGCCCTGCCGCACTGGGAGGCCGCGCTTTACCTGCGCCATCCGGAAAAGCTCCGGGCCTCCGCGCAGATGGTGCGGCGCACGCTCTACCTCGCGGTGGCCTGCGCGCTCGCGGCGATCGCGCTCGGCGGCTGGGCGGTCTTTGCCGAGACGCGCCGGCAGCTCGCACTCGCGCAGAAGAAGACCGATTTCGTCTCGAACGTTTCGCATGAGCTGAAGACGCCGCTCACCTCCATCCGGATGTTTGCCGAGCTGATGCACAGCGGGCGCGCCGAGCCCTCGCGCCAGCCGCAGTATTTGCGGATCATCATGGTGGAAGCCGAGCGCCTCACGCGGCTGATCAATAACGTGCTCGATTTCGCCCGGCTGGAGCGCCGCCAGCGCCGTTTCGAAAAGCGCCCGGTCGATCTGCATGAAATGGTGAGCGACGTCTGGCCCGGCCAGGAGCTGCATTTGCGCGAGGCGGGTTTCACCACGCACTGGGAAGCCGCGCCGCCGCCGCTGCCGGTCATCGGCGACCAGGACGCGCTCGCGCAAGTCCTCGTGAATCTCCTCTCCAACGCCGAAAAATACGGCGGCGAGCGCAAGGAGATCACGCTGCACACGTTCACCGAGGGGCCATGGGCCTGCGTCAGCGTGCTCGATCGCGGCGCCGGCGTCCCCACGGGCGAGGAGGCGAAAATCTTCGAGCCGTTCTACCGCGCACACGATTCGCTTTCCAGCGGCATCCCCGGCACCGGCCTCGGCCTCGCGCTGGCGCGCCGCGTCGTGGCGGAGCATGGCGGCGAAATTCTCTACCAGGCGCGCCCCGGCGGCGGCAGCAACTTCACCATGCGCCTGCCGCTCGCGCCGTCGCCGCAGGAGCCGGACCTATGAAAAAGCGCATCCTGGTCGTCGAGGACGATCCCCACATTCGGCTCGGGCTCTGCGATTCGCTGCACACCGAAGGGTACGAGGTGCTCGAGTGCGCCGATGGCGCGCAGGTGATGCCGATGCTCCGCCAGCGCCGCCCTCATTTGGTGGTGCTCGATCTCATGCTGCCGCACAAAAGCGGCTACGATCTCTGCCGCGAAATCCGCGCCGAGAAAAACCGCGTCCCCATCCTCATCCTCTCCGCCAAAGGGCAGGAGATCGACAAGGTGGTAGGCCTCGAACTCGGCGCCGACGACTACGTCACGAAGCCCTTCAGCCTCCGCGAATTGCTCGCCCGCCTGCGCGCGCTGCTTCGCCGCGCCGATCCCGCCGCCACCTCGCCCGCCGCGGGAGCGCCGGAAGTGATCCGCTTCGGCGAAGTGGAAATCGACCCGCGCGCCCTGCGCGGGCGGCGCGGCAAAAAGGCCTTCGAGCTCACCCCGCGCGAGCTGAAGGTGCTGGCGCTGCTGCACGAGCATCGCGGCCACGTCGTCGCGCGCGAAAACATCCTCAACGAAGTCTGGGGCATGGAATACTACGGCACCACGCGCACGCTCGATCAGCTCATCGTCAAGTTGCGCCAGAAGATCGAACCTGTGCCCGGCGAGCCGCGGCACCTCCTCACGGTGCACGGCTTCGGCTATCGGCTCGAGGGCTGATCGCTACTTGCGCACCGGCGCCACGATGCGCGACGGCCATCTCTTATCGTGCCAGATCGTATTGATCGCGGCCTGCGTCTCGTTCATCCACTCGATCGATTGCGGGCCGCCGGTCTGGTTGTTCGGCTCGTAAAGCGGTGCGCCGGTGCTGGCGATGGTGACCCGGATGCGATGCCCTTTGTTGAAAATGATGCTGGTCCAGCCGAGGTGCCACGTGAGCTTCGCGACCTCGCCGGGCGTGAGCAGGCGCTGGCGGTCGAAGCCCTCGCGGTAGCGCGCGCGCAGCGGATAATCCATCAGCAGGATGCTGCGGCCATCCGGATAAACATCGCTCACGCGCACGATGAAATCGGTGTCGCGCGCGGTCGAGCTGAGGCACATCTCCGCCTTCACTTCGCCGGTCCATTCCACCGGTTCCGCCAGCGGCGCGGTGGTGAAGGTGCGCACTTCCGCCTGCTCCTCGAAAGGCCGGGCATCGCGCGCGCCGGGAAAGCCGGCGCCGGGAATGCTCATTGGCCGGCGCGGATCGCTCGCGTAGGAGCTGTGGCCGATCTGATTTGGCAGGCCGCTCGCGGGCTCGGTGTCGAGCACCCCATCCGCGTGCAAATAATAGCCCTGCTCGGTCGCCTGCGGCGGCCAATCCGGAGCGTCGCGCCACACGTTGCCTGGCGCGCGCGCTTCTCCGGCCGCGCCCATCACATAATACCGCACCGGCGCCTCCTGCCCGATCCCGTTCTCCTCGCCCTTGAGCCAATGCGCGAACCACCGCGCCATGTGATCGCGCTCCGGAAAATTCGCGTTCTCCGGGAACACGAGCTCGCCCACTTTGTTGGTCTTGTTCAGCCGGCCGTGCAGCCATGGGCCGATGAGCAATTGCTGCCGGCCGCGCGAAGCCTCGCCGCCGCGATGCTGCCGCCCCGCGAAGCTCATCACCGAGCCCTGCACCATGAAATCGAACCAGCTTCCGATGGTGAAGCACGGCACGTTCATTTTGTCGAAGTGCCGCGCGCAATCCTCGGCCTGCCAGTATTCGTCGTAGTTCGGGTGCGCGTCCCACTCGCGCAACAGCGCCAGGTTATCCGCCGGGTCGCGCGCCACTTTCCCCATCTCCTGGAAACGTTTCGGCCGCGTCACTCCGCCGATCCGGTAGCCCTCGTGAAAAAGGCTCAGCCCGGTATCCACCATGTACTGGCAGACGAGATGCGGCGGCTGCGTGACCGCGAGAAAGTTTTGCGCAAATCCGCCCTGCGAGCTGCCAAACGTGCCGATCTTGCCGGTGCACCACGGCTGCGCGGCCAGCCATTCGCAGGCGTCGTAGCCATCCTGCCGCTCGCCCCAAGCCAGCGCACGATAGCCCACCCATTTCCCTCCGCTCGAGTGCGTGCCCCGATAATTTACCATCGCCACCACGAACCCCGCGCGGGCCAATTCCGCCGCCGCCTTGCGCGTGCCCGCGCCGGTAAGATCGGCATACCGCTGCTCGAAGACCGCCGGCCATTTCCCCTCTCCCGCCGGAAAATAAACATACGCTGACAAGCGCTCCCCATCGCGCATCGGGATCATCAGGTGCTTTTCGCTGACCCCCGCCAAATCCAGCGGCGGCAGCGCTTGGGCCGACGAGATCGCGAGTGAGAAAAGCAGGAGCAGCAGGGGTGCACGCATCGTTCGAGAATGCGGTGGCGGCGAAAAGCCGTCGACGTTCAATGTGGCCAACTCGCCTTGCCTGATCCGCCTGCATCCCCTAGTTTTCCCTCTATGAGCACGCTCACGGAAATCAAAGCTGCTGCGGAGCAAATGCCGGCGTCCGCGCAGCAGGAGCTTTGGCAGTTCCTGGGGGGCTGTCTGCTTAGCCAACAGACGAACGCCTCGCGAGCCGCGTTTCAGACCGGCCAAGCGATCACCGTGCCGGTCACCTCGCTGACTCCGGAGACTTTGGAGTTGAGCAAGCCCGTTTTCGTGGTGGTGCAACCAGACGGTGACGAATTCCTGGCCACCTATTTCGACGCCAATCTCAATGCCACCGGCGATACACAGACCGAAGCAGTGGACAACTTGAAGGACATCCTGGTGAGCACGTTCCGGCGCTACACTGAACTGGGCGAACAAAAGCTCGGTCCTGGACCACGCAAACAACTCGCCGTCTTGCAGTCGATCTTCAGGCCGGAGTCATGAGACGATGGCCCGCATAATCACGAAGGAACATGCGCTGAAGATCGCTCGCAAACTGAAGGCGCAAATCGTCGAGGAGAAGGCACACGCGTATGCCGAGATTTTTCACGAAGATCGGCTGCTCGCGAGGTTCGGCATCCGTCGCGGCTCGGAAAAGGATAAAGGACACGATCACGTACAGCGCGATCTGCATGTAAACGGTCATCAAGCGCGCCTCCTCGCAGCCTGCCCACTTTCGCGGGAGGATTGGCTCCAGATCATGCGAGAGAAGCACTTGCTGGATTGAGCGAAGCCGCCAAATCCCCGCAGGCGCTTTCCCCGCGGCGTGCTAAGATTCCGCTCCTCTGAAAGTTCTTCCTTCAGTTCCCTCCATGCGCCGTTTGTTGTCTCCCATCCTGTCTACGTTTTGCGTGGCCGCTTCCGCGGCGGCGGCGCCGCTGGATTTCAATCGCGACGTGCAGCCGATCCTTTCGGAAAACTGCTACCACTGCCACGGCCAGGATGCGAAAGCGCGCGAGGCGGGACTGCGGCTGGATCGGAAGGAAGGAGCGTACCGGACGCTGGATGGCATCACGGTGGTGAAGCCCGGCGATCCCTCGAACTCCGACCTGATCGTCCGCATTTTCACGGACGACAAACACGACGTGATGCCGCCGCCGAAGTCGCACCGCTCGCTCACCGAGGCGCAGAAGCAACTCCTGAAACGCTGGGTGGAGGAGGGCGCGCCGTGGGGCGATCACTGGGCCTTCGTGGCGCCAAAGCGGCCGGCGGTGCCGGAGGGGGATGGGACTAATGCGATTGATGCGTTCGTACGGCAGCGCCTGGCGCAGGAGAAGCTCCAGTTGGCGCACGAGGCGCCCAAGGAGCGGCTGATCCGCCGCGTCACCTTCGACCTCACCGGCCTCCCGCCGACGCCGGAAGAGGTGCAGGCGTTCGCGCAGGATGCCGCCCCCGACGCCTACGCGAAAATGGTGGATCGTCTCCTGGCCAGCCCGCGCTACGGCGAGCGCTGGTGCTGGGATTGGCTCGATGCTGGCCGCTACGCCGACACCAATGGCTACCAGGGCGACCCCGAGCGCACGATGTGGCCGTGGCGCGATTGGGTCACCAAGGCGATCAACGACAACATGCCGTACGACCAGTTCACGGTCTGGCAAATCGCCGGCGATCTCCTGCCCGGCGCGACCAAGGAGCAGAAGATCGCCACCGGTTTTCATCGCAATCACATGATCAATGGCGAGGGCGGCCGCATTCCGGAGGAGACCCGCGTGGAGAATGTCTTCGATCGCGTGGAGACCACCGCCACCGTCTGGATGGGGCTCACCATCGGCTGCTGCCGCTGCCACGATCACAAGTTCGATCCCTTCTCGCTGAAGGATTACTTCGGGCTTTACGATTTCTTCAACCAAACCTCCGAGACCGGCCAGATTCGCGGCGGCCAGGCGGAGCCGGCGCTCGATATGTCCACTTCGGCCGAGGTCGAGCGCAAGACGAAGGCGCAGGAAAAAGTGGATGAGGTCGCGCGCGAAGTAGAGGCATTCGAGCTGGTGAAATTCCCGCGCGCGGAGGGGCAAACGCTCGCCGATTCCGAGGCCATAAATCTGCCGGGAAATCTCCCCGCCACTCTCGCCAAAGCCGCGCCAAAACAGCGCGGCGTCGACGCCCTCCTCGAGGCGATCGCCTATTTCAAGGACAAGGACGCCGAGTACACCAAGGTGCTCGAACGTCTGCTGAAAACGGTGCGCGCGAGAGAGGCGGCCACCAAGAGCATCACCCGCGTGATGATCATGGATACGCTGCCGAAGCCGCGCGAAACCTTCACCCTGGTGAAAGGCGCGTACGATAAACCGACCGCCGACAAAGTGACCGCCGCCACGCCGGAGAGCCTCCCGCCGATGCCCACCGATGCGCCGCGCGACCGCCTCGGCCTCGCGAGATGGCTCGTGGCGCGCGAAAATCCGCTGACGGCGCGCGTCACGGTGAACCGCTTCTGGCAGTCCTTCTTCGGCACTGGGCTGGTGAAGACGGTGGATGATTTCGGCGTCCAAGGCGAAAAGGCCTCGCATCCGGAGCTGCTCGATTGGCTCGCCGTGCAATTCATGGAGAGCGGCTGGGACGTGAAAGCCCTCCACAAGCTCATCGTCACGAGCGCCACCTATCGGCAGGACTCAGCCGTCACCCCGCAGCTCTACGAGCGCGATCCGGAAAACCGCCTGCTCGCGCGCGGCCCCCGCTTCCGCCTTCCCTCGTGGATGATCCGCGACCAGGCGCTCGCCGCCGCCGGTCTGCTCGTCGAGAAACCCGGCGGCCCCGCGGTGATGCCGTACCAGCCCGAGGGCATCTGGGAAGAGGCCACCTTCGGCAAAAAAAGCTACAAGCAGGACCACGGCGAAGCGCTCTACCGGCGCAGCCTCTACATCTTCTGGCGGCGCATCGTCGGCCCCACCATGTTCTTCGATAATGCGTCGCGCCAGACCTGCTACATCCGCGCCATCCGCACCAATACGCCGCTGCACGCGCTGACGACGCTGAACGACACCACCTACGTGGAAGCCGCGCGCGCCATGGCCGAGCGCGCGCTCAAAACTCACGCCGGCGATGAGCGCGCCGCGCTCGACCTCGCTCTTCCGCCTGGTCACTTCCCGCGCGCCCGCCGAGGACGAAATCGCGCTCCTCTGCACCCGCTTGGAAAAGCTGCGCGAGACCTACCGCAAGGATCCCGCCGCCGCGCAAAAGCTCGCCAGCATCGGCGAGGCCAAGCGCGACGAGAAGCTCGATCCCGCCGAGCACGCCGCGTGGACGGGCGTCTGCCTGCTCCTGCTAAATCTCGATGAAGCCCTGACGAAATCGTGACTATGCAAACCATGCGAGCGAAGCGAAGCGCCGGAACAGAGGCTTCCAGCCTGTGCGGTCCGCAGGCTTCCCAGCCTGCGGTTTCCGTTCGCCCTACGATCTGGCAGGCAGGAATCCTGCCGTCCGCACAGGCTGGGAAGCCTGTGTTCCAGCCGACCAAGAGCTAACATGGACCCGCTCGATCAACGCCGCCTCCTCCTCACCCGCCGCGCCCTCTTCGGCCAGACCGCCATGGGCCTCGGCGGCGCCGCGCTCGGCTCGCTCCTCACGCGCGAAGGCCTTGCGTTGCCCGCCGATCCCGCCGCGCCCAAGCTCCCGCACTTCGCGCCCAAGGCGAAGCGCGTCATCTATCTCCTGCAAAACGGCGCGCCCTCGCACGTCGATCTCTTCGACTACAAGCCGAAGCTGAAGGAGTGGCACGGCAAGCAGATCCCCGATGAAGTCGCCGGCGGCAAGCGCTTCAGCACCATGACCGGCGACGCAGACCGCGCGTCCCGTGCTCAGCGAGATCAGCAAGTTCGCGCAGCACGGCCAAAGCGGCGCCTGGGTCAGCGATTTCCTGCCCGCACACCGCCGCCATCGCCGACGACCTCTGCTTCATCAAATCGCATGCACACCGAGGCCGTCAACCACGCGCCGGCCATCACCTTTTTCCTGACCGGCGGCGAAATGCCGGGCCGCCCCAGCATGGGCGCCTGGCTCAGCTACGGCCTCGGCAGCGAATCGAACGACCTGCCCGCCTTCGTCGTCATGACCTCGCGCGACAAGGAAGCCTCCTGCGGCCAGATCTTCTACGACTTCTACTGGGGCAGCGGCTTCCTGCCCTCGCAAGTACCAGGGCGTCAAATTCCGCGGCAGCGGCGACCCGGTGCTCTATCTGTCAGCAACCCCGACGGCATGAGCCGCGAAGTCCGCCGCGGCATGCTCGACGACCTCGCGCAGCTCAACGAGATGAAGCTCGCACGACTTCGGCGATCCCGAGATCGCCACCCGCATCGCGCAGTACGAGATGGCCTACCGCATGCAGGCCAGCGTGCCCGAGCTGACCGACTTCTCCAAGGAGCCCGCAGCACGTCCTCGACGCTGTACGGCCCCGACGTGCACGCGCCAGGGCAGCTTACGCCTACAACTGCCTCATGGCCCGCCGCCTCGCCGAGCGCGGCGTGCGTTTCGTGCAGCTCATGCACGCCGGCTGGGACCAGCACCGCAACCTCAACACCCAGCTCAAGATCCAGTGCCAGGACACCGACGCGCCCAGCGCCGCCCTGGTCAAGGACCTGAAGCAGCGCGGCCTGCTCGACGACACGCTCGTCATCTGGGGCGGCGAATTCGGCCGCACGCCGTTCCTCCAGGGCGACATCGAACGAGACCAAGCAATGGGGCCGCGACCACCACCCCTACGCCTTCACCCTCTGGATGGCCGGCGGCGGCGTGAAGCCCGGCATCAGCTACGGCGCAGCCGACGACTTCGGCTTCAACGTCGTCGAAGACCCCGTCCACGTCCACGACTTCCAGGCCACGGTCCTGCACCTGCTCGGCATCGACCACGAGCGCTTCACCTTCCGCTTCCAGGGCCGCCAATTCCGCCTGACCGACGTGCACGGGAAAGTGGTGAAGCCGATCTTGGCCTAACCGCACATCATGCGTGCCTTCGGGTAGGGTAGCGTCCCGCCTGCCGGGTCCGGCGTCTCGCCTGACCCATCCGAACGGCTGAACGCGCCGGCTTCCCCTTTGAGCTGCTCTATCCGCAAGGGGAAACCTACCCTTGAAACGAGCCTACGCTGAGTTGAGCAAGTTCTCGCTCGTTCCCCAAGCTGCGCAGGGGAGCGCACCTGCGCGAAGTTTTACTCGGCGGAGGCGCGGTCTAGGTAGCTCACCTCACGTGCCAGCCTGTCCAAATTCTGCTCGTTTGCAGCCTCGAGGAACTGGCGCATTTTTTCAGCAAATTCCTCGTTCTCAAGAACGCCGACCCAGGAGACGAGGGTTCCAATCGCGCTGGCTTCCAAAGAAATGGAAAGCTCAAAGTGCGGTAGATTGATATGTTTAATCCGAATTAGCGAGTTAGGAATAATCTCCAAAAACTCTGATTGATTTGGATAGTTGGCGCCGTCGGGGCCATGCATGGTGAATAGCCACTGCCCACCGGGATGAAATTCGAAGGTGTGGAACGAATTCGAGAAACCGTCGGGACCCCACCAACGCGCCAGGCGTACCGGATCTCTGAACGCCTCGAACACGGCCTCCGGGCTGGCAGGAATTTCTCGGGAATGACGAAAAGTAGACAAGACTTCGATCTTCAAGGCCCCACCGTCAATCCAACCTGCCTCGCGAGGCTGCGCTGGTTCTTGTCGAAACTCAAAAACGTATCGGCTCCCATCGCCAGGGCGCCCGCGACGTGCGTGATGTCGTAGGCCCGGCAGCCGAGACTCAGCGTGTGCGCAGCGCTCAGGCGCCGGCACTCGTCCCAATGCGTGTCCGCGGAAATGTCGCGCCTGATCAGAAGACCGGCGGCGAGATCGGACTCGATCTCGGCAAGCGCTTGTTGCAGTTCTGCCGTCGCGATCTTGCCGCGAAAGCGCGCGAGGCGCAGCGCGTTCTCGGTTTCGAAGCGCAATGCACCGGGCAGCAGCAGCGGCGAGGCCTTGGCCGCCATCCAAGCCCGTGCCGCTGGAGTATTCACATCGCCGCCATACAGAGAAACGAGAAAGCTCGCGTCGGCCGTGGCGATCATGCCGGGCCGCGGTTCTCGGCCACGATGGCGCTCAGGTCGCGCTCCGGCACGTGGGCGAGCGGAGCAAAGCGGCGCGCGAAGCGATCCCGCAGTTCTTCGTCCGTGTCCGGAGCGGCGGGTACCTCGGGCACGAACCTGCCGAGCGGCTGCCCATCGTCCTTGAGCACCACGACCATTTCACCCGCCTGCAACCAGGCGAGCACGGGTGCGAAGCCCTCGGCGAAGTCCCGAATGGAAGCCGTTTTCATGAGCTAAGCCATACCCTTTTCGATAGCCCAGCGCAGCAAATTTTTACCGCGGGGCGCTCGGCGGGCGGGCACGCCGACGACCCCACATCTCGCATCCATTTGAATGCATTCGCACCCCCTCACTTCTCCTCAGCCACCCGATCCGCCGCGCGCGCCTTTCGCGGGCCGCTTGGTGAGCGAATCCCCGAGATCCTCCCGCTGCTTTTCGGCAAAGGCGAGGAGCTGCTGCACTACCTGGGGATTTTCCGCGCTCGCGTCTTTGGTTTCGCCGAGGTCGGCGCGGAGATCGAAGAGCTGCGGCTGCGAAAGGGCGCGCTGCTCGTATTGGTTGGGTTTGCCGCCGGTGCCGCCGGGGCGGCCGGCGAGGGTGCGGTAGGTGTGGGGAAGGAGGAGCTTCCAGCGTCCGTCGCCGGTGGTGACCGCCTGGAGCTGGTTGTTCTGGTAGTAGAAGGCATAGCCTTCGTGCGGGTTTTTGGCGGACTCGGCGCCGGTGAGGATTGGCCAGGACGTCGAGGCCGTCGATCTTCTGCGGGGGGAGGGTGGCGCCGGTGATGGCGGCGAGCGTGGGAAAAAGGTCGATGGTCATGAGCATGGCGTCGGACTTCGTGCCGGCGGGGATGCGGCCGGGCCAGCGCATGATGCACGGGACCCGGGTGCCGCCTTCCCAAGTGGTGCCTTTGCCTTCGCGGAGCGGGCCGGCGGAGCCCCCGTGATCGCCGTAGCTCAGCCACGGCCCGTTGTCGGAGGTGAAGATGACCAGTGTCTTCTCAGCAATTCCGTGCCGCTCCAGCGCGCGCATGATTTCGCCGACGCTCCAGTCGATTTCCATGATGACATCGCCGTAGAGGCCCTGCGCCGATTTGCCGCGAAACTTGTCGCTCACGTGCAACGGCACGTGCGGCATCGAGTGCGCCAGGTAGAAGAAGAACGGCCCGCCCTTGTTCCGCTCGATGAACTTCACCGCGCGCTCGGTGTATTGCGTGGTGAGCTGCTCCTGATCCGCGGCGTCGAGTCCCACCTTGATCGGCTGGTCGCCCTCGATCAGCGGCAGTGGCGGGTAGGAGCCGCGCTTCGCCTCGGGGTGGTGCGGCCACATGTCGTTCGAGTACGGCAGGCCGAAGTATTCATCGAAGCCGTGATGCGTGGGCAGAAGCTGCGGCAGCGAGCCGAGATGCCATTTGCCGGCCATCCCGGTGGCGTAGTTTTTCTGCTTCAGCAATTCGGCAAGCGTCATCTCGCTTTGCGCGAGGCCGTGGCGCACCCTCGGGCCCAGCGCGCCGTGGATGCCGACGCGATTCGGATAGCACCCCGTCAGCAGCGCCGCGCGCGAGGCCGAGCAGACCGGCTGCGCCACGTGGAAGTTCGTGAACGTGCGCCCCTCCGCGGCCAGCCGGTCGAGGTTCGGCGTGGTGAAACCCTTCGCGCCCATGACGCCGACATCGCCGTAGCCTTGGTCATCGGTGAAGATGAGGACGATGTTGGGCGTCTCGACGGCGATGGCGGCGGCGCTCAAGAAAAGGAGCGCGGAGAGAAGGTGGAGGGTCATGGGGAATACGACGATGATTGCGCAGCGGGGTGCGCAAGCAAGTCTGACAACCAGTCCGGCACGAGGTGTAGAGGCCGGGTTTCCACGCGCGTGTGCGCGTCGGGGATTGCCGCTCGACACCGCTCGCCGGCGGAACCATCCTGCTGCGTTCCTACATATGCAGAAGGCTCACAGCTCTGGCGGCGAAGCGGCCGCTTCCATGGAACAAGCACGGAAAATCTTTGGCACCGACGGCGTGCGCGGCACGGCCAACATCGAGCCCGTCACCGCCGAGACCGCGCTGAAGCTCGGCCGCGCCGCGGCGCACGTCTTCACGCAGCATGAGCGCGCTACGGCAGACGGCCAGGCGGCCGCACCACCATCGTCATCGGCAAGGACACGCGCCTCTCCGGCTACATGCTGGAAAACGCGCTCGCCGCCGGCGTGATGTCGCTCGGCGCGGACGTGCTCCTCATCGGCCCGCTGCCCGACGCCCGGCGTGGCCTACATCACGCGCTCCCTGCGGGCGGATGCCGGCATCGTGCTCAGCGCCTCGCACAATCCCTACGAGGACAACGGCATCAAATTTTTCCGCCACGACGGCTACAAGCTCGACGACGAAATCGAGCGCGCGCATCGAGGACCTCGTCTTCAGCGGCGAGATCGAAAGCATCCGGCCCACCGCCGGCAAAATCGGCCGCGCCACGCGCATCGACGACGCGCTCGGCCGCTACGTGGAATTTGCCAAAGCGAGTTTCCCGCGCGGGCTGCACGCTCGAAGGGCATGCGCATCGCCGTCGATGTCGGCAACGGCGCCGCCTACAAATCCACGCCCTGCATCCTGCGCGAGCTCGGCGCTGATTTGATCGTGGCCCACAACACGCCCAACGGCCGCAACATCAACCGCGACTGCGGCTGCACGCACCCCGAGGAAATTCAGCGCATCGTGCGCGAGACCGGCGCCGCACGTCGGCATCAGCCACGATGGCGACGCCGACCGCGTGCTGCTCTGCGACGAAAACGGCGAGATCTTGTCGATGGCGACGAAATCATGGCCATCGCCGCGATCGATTTCCTCAAGCACGGCCGCCTCGCGCAAAACACGCTCGTCGCCACGGTGATGAGCAACTTCGGCCTCGATGACGCGCTTGCGCATGCACCAGGGCAATGTCATGCGCACCAAGGTCGGCGACCGCTACGTGATCGAGGAGATGATGAAGAAGGATTTCAACGTCGGCGGCGAGCAGAGCGGGCACATGATTTTCCGCGATTTCACCACCACGGGCGACGGCATCGTCAGCGCGCTGCAAATCCTGCGCATCATGGTCGAAACCGGCAAACCGCTCAGCGAGCTCAAGAGCTGCCTCGCCAAATATCCCGCAGGCCCAGCGCAACCTGCAAGGTGCGCGAAAAGCCGCCGCTCGAGGAACTGCCCGAGGTGCTGCAGCTCGTCGCAGGAAGCCGAGCGCGAGCTCGCCGGCGCCGGCCGCGTGCTTCTCCGCTACTGCGGCACCGAGCCGAAAATCCGCCTGCTCATCGAAGGCCGCGACGGCGAGCAAATCAACCGCCAGGCCGACCGCATCGCCGGCCTGATCGAAGAAACGATTGGCGCAAGCTAGGCGCACAATGCGGGCGCTTTCGTCGTCCAGGGCGCGATCCTTCTAGGAATCTCCGGCTGTTTTCGCTAAGAACCCCCCACGGCGCCAGCCCGGCGCGATAACGTGGAAACATTCATGCGACTCCTTTGTCTTCTTCTTCTCACCTGTGCGCCGCTCCTGGCGCAGACGGGCGCTTCCTTGACCGACCAGGCGCGCTTCCTGGCCGGCTTGCCGGTGCGCGGCTCGGCCCTCGAAGCCTATTCGCGCGAGGCGCTCTGGGTGGATCACGCCTCCGAGCTCGATGGCGCGTGGGGCAAACAGGAGAACCGCCAGCTCGCAAACGTCCGCGCCTGGGCGCGCGCCAATGTGCCCGGCTCCGGCGGCGGCGAGACGATGTACTACATGTTCAGCGGCCCCGATTTTCTCTACGCGAACACCGTTTTCCCCAACGCCTCCACCTATATTCTCTGCGGCACGGAGCCCGTCGGCGCGGTGCCCGATATCACGAAAATCCCGCCGCAGCATCTCAATGGCGCGCTCATCTCGCTGCGGCAATCGATGAAGACGATCCTCAGTTTCCATTACTTCATCACCAAGGAGATGCGGACCGATCTAAACCGCACCGAGCTCGGCGGCACGCTGCCGATCCTGTACGTCTTCCTGGTGCGGCAAGGGTACACGTTGCGCGACGTGGAGTACGTGAAATCGCCTGCGCCAGGCGTGAAGATCACCTTCAGCGGCAGCTTGGGCCGCGCGCAGACGCTCTACTATTTCAAGACCGATCTCTCGAACGGCGGCGGCAGTGGGAAGTTCCTGGGCTGGTGCGCGCAACAAGGCCCCGGCATGAGCCTGCTCAAGGCGGCCTCGTACCTCCCGCACAGCGATGGCTTCTCCACGGTGCGCGCGTTCTTGCTGAATAACAGTCGCGTGATCGTGCAGGACGATTCAGGGATTCCCTACCGCTTCTTCGATTCGAAGCGCTGGAGCCTGCGCCTGCACGGGCAGTTCGCGCATCCCATCGAGCTCTTCGCGAAAAACCACCAACCCGATTTGGCAAATGCCTTTGCCGCGAGCAACCCGGCGCCGCTGAATTTCGCCTTCGGGTACGATTGGCATCCGCAGCGCGGCATGGCCATGGTCGCGGTGCGGAAGTGAGGCGACGGAACACAGGCGTCCTCGCCTGTGGGTAGGAACGGATCGGCTGGCATCCTGCCTGCCGAATTGCGCGCGGGCGGTTAAAAAAAACCGCGCGCTGCTCATCGAGAGCGAGGCGCTTACGCGCGCTGGACTGCGCGCCGCGAACTTCCGAAGCTCTCGCGCTGGCGGCTGCACCCCGCCATTCCCCTCATGCGCCGTCTCATCGTCCTCGTTTCGCTCGCCTTCCTCTCCACCCTCCATGCCGCCGATCCTGCGGCGCCCATCCCCATCGGCGATCGGCGCGAGCTGTTCGTGGATGATCACCTGATCGACAAGCTCGCCGGCGGCGCTGCGCTGCGGCTGCATCATCCGGAGCCGCGCGAAATCGCGCTGTTGCACGATGCGCCTTGGGAGGGCAGCGGGAGCGGGTATCACAGCGTCTTCCACGACGGCTCGAAGTACCGCATGTACTACAAGGCGTGGCATCTCGAGGTGGCCGGCGGGAAGTTCAACACCAGCGCGCACCCGCTCTTTTGCTGCTACGCGGAAAGCGACGACGGCATCCGCTGGCGCAAGCCCGAGCTGGGGCTGCATCGAGTTCAACGGCTCGAAGGCAAACAACATCGTCCTCGCGCCCGGCAAAATCGGCAGCGTGAACCCCGATCCCGGGCACCCCGCGGTGTTCAAGGACGAAAATCCCGCGGCGGCGCCCGACGCGCGGTACAAGGCGCTCATCCGCTCGAATTCGCCGAAGGGGCTGCTCCCTTTCAAATCGGCCGATGGCCTGCACTGGTCGCCGATGAGCGAGGCGCCGGTGATCACCGCCGGCGCGTTCGATTCGCAGAACCTCGCCTTTTGGGATGGCACGCGCGGCGAGTATCGCGCCTATTGGCGCATCTTCACCGCCGGCGTCACCGACGAGGCCAACTGGAAACCCAGCGGCCATCGCGCCATCCGCACCGCCACCTCGAAGGACTTCCTGCACTGGGAAAACCAGGCCGACCTGCGTTACGCCGATTCCCCCGCCGAGCACCTCTACACGAACCAGGTGAAGCCCTATCACCGCGCGCCGCACCTGCTGCTCGGCTTCCCTACGCGCTACCTCGAGCGCGGCTGGTCCGACTCCCTCCGCGCGCTGCCTGAGCGCGAGCACCGCGAGCAGCGCTCCAAGGCGAATCCCGCGCTACGGCACCGCGATCACCGAGGGCCTCCTCATGGCCAGCCGCGACGGCGTAAACTTCAAGCGCTGGAACGAAGCCTTCCTCCGCCCGGGCATCGAGCGTGAAGGCACTTGGAATTACGGCCAGCAATACATCGGCTGGCACCTCGTAGAGACGAAATCCGCGCTCGAAGGCGCGCCCAAAGAGCTCTCCCTCTACGCCGGCGAAAGCTACTGGACCGGCCACAGCAGCGCCGTCCGCCGCTACACGCTCCGCCTCGATGGCTTCGTCTCCGCGAGCGCGCCGATGAAAGGCGGCGAGCTCATTACCAAGCCGCTCACCTTCACCGGCAGCAAACTCACCCTCAACTTCTCCTCCTCCGCCGCGGGCTCCGTGCAAGTCGAGCTGCAAGACCCCGCCGGCCAGCCGATCCCCGGCTTCGCGCTCGACGATTGCCCGGAGATTTACGGCGACTCCATCGAGCGCACCGTCACCTGGAAAGGTGGCGGGGATGTGCGTCCGCACGCCGGCAAACCAGTGCGGATTCGCTTCGCCCTCAAAGACGCCGACCTCTATTCATTCCGCTTTAGCGAGTAATGCCTCGGCGCGTCTTGGAGTGCGGCGGGAAGCGTCAGCGCCACGCCGCTTTCGGAAGTTCCGCCGGTGTGGAGCCGGGCCGCTCCTCCCACCCGCAGAGCAATCCAAAAGGCGTGGCGCTGACACTCCCCCGGCCACACTAATGACACTCAACGCCGCGCCCGCATGCGCGATGCTGGCGCCTCGCCTCGCGTCAGACCCGCCCGACGCTGCTTCTGAACTATGCCCTCTGAGGAACAACAGGAAATCCTGCAAGAACTGGCCGCCCTGCGGCGCGACGTGCACGCCCTGCGCCGCTGGATCATTTTCACTGCCATTTGCGTAGGACTCCTGCTCTTCGGGCCGATCCTCGTTGTCATCGTGGTTAAGTTGAGTGGCACTGGCAACTCCATCGGCGGCTATCTGGCGCCCATTGCGAGCGTAACGATCGTCATCGTTCTCGCCGCGATCATCGTCAGTCATTTCGCAGCGCCACCGGCCAAAGAACCGCGCGAAATCGAAAGCCCCGACCCGCCCTCCTCCTGAAAACGGGTTGCTGCAACGAGCAAGCCATTCAGCTTGGAAAAGTAATTGGCTGGCGCGTTTTGGAGTGCGGCGGCAAGCGTAAGCGCGACTCCGCTTTCGGAAAGTTCCGCCGGTGCGGTGCGGCGCGCGTTTTCCACCTTGGACCGCTTACAGAAGCCTGGCATGCCGCGACAAACGTCACGGTTGCTTGTATCTTCGCAATCCAACCGCCAGGCGAACGTTTGGAAATTCGTCTGGAAACTCCAGATGCAGTTGAGCCAGCTCCTGAGCCGTGCCTGGTCCCGCAGCTCTGCAAATGACTCGGGAGTCTTAGCGGGACGGTTTCGGGAGACGGCACATGCATTTCGCGGCGTGGTTTAGTCAGCAGGTGAGAGGTCTTTGCGCGGCGTTTTTTGGCGCACGGCTCGAGGCAGCCGGTTTGGAGTGTGCAGCGATTCCACGCCGCGTAAGCCGATCAACGGCAGCCAGAGGAGTGCGAGAAATTTCACGGACGTGAGCGCTGTTTATTCCCTGAGGAAAGCTCGCGCAGCCGCTGCTGGCGGCGCAGCTCTTTTTGCCACGCCTCGGACGCATAATACTTCTCCCATCCAATCTCGACTTCTTCGTCTATTTGATCGAACCGGGCCGGCGTATCCTTCACAATCAACCGTGACGACTGCGGAAGATAGATCGCGCTGGGAGCCGCCTCGAAGGTCACCCCGCTCGCAGTCTGATACTCGAGTTTGCGCGATGGATCATCCGCCGCCGAAGGGTGCTGCTCCTCATAAAGGCCCGGCGGGATCCGCCACTCTTTCGTGACTAACACCGTGGGCGCCGGCGCCCCCGGAACGCTCGGCGCCTCCGGCAGGGCCGGGATGGCTGGAGGGGGCGCGCGCCTGGCGCCGGTATTCTCGAGCGGAGCATCTCCCCCCCACTTCGGAACGGCCGGGCCCGGCACTGGCTCGGGAATCAAGGTCTCGAGCAAGGAGATCGCGAAATCGATATCCTCGAGCGTGCTTTGAAGGATGATTTCCAGCCTGGCTCCATCGTAGGTGCAGTGAGCACCGGCAGGGAATTGGACGCCTTCCTCTTCGAAAAACTGCTGCGGCTCTTTTCTGATCTTGGCGATCTTTGCCGGATTCACGCCGAGCGCCTCCGGTGCGGCGTCCTTGCCGAATAGAAATGTGGGCAAGGGAACGACTTGCGTTGGCAAGTGGCGCTCCTCCTGGGATGAGGCAATGAGTTGCAGTTCGCTCGCCGTGACCTGCGAGCGACACGAAGCCACGTTACGTAGCTCGCCGAAAATCTCCGCAACCGACCGGTTGCGCAGGGAGAGCGTGATCTTCCGGTCGCGGGATGGCAGCAGGTACGAGGCGGTCTCGCCGGTGGGTGACACTGTCGGCGGCTCCTTGAAAATGCTCTCGCCCACGATGACTGGAATGCCAATCCGCTGAGGATCGGCACGCCGCGCTCTGAGCTCCAACTCGCGAACCGCTTCGGCCAGACTCACCTCCTTCACCGAGTAGCGCGGGATGATGAGCCTCTCCGATTTTTGCAGGAGCTGTTTTTCTGGCGCAAGCACTCGCGGCGGGAAGAGCGAGTCGGCGCCGCGCGACACGGCAATCAAAAGCAACGAAACGGCCAGGGGGAGGAGGCGCACCACGCGGGCGAAGGTGCATGATTTATAGCCCTGCGCAAATCGTAAGGCGTCGACCAAGCTTGTCGCACACCCCGCTTTCGGCGCATCGTCCTCCGAAGCCAATGCGACGCGCGATCTACCCTGGCAGCTTCGATCCGGTGACCAACGGTCACCTGGATGTGCTCGCCCGCGCGGCGAAGCTCTTCGATGAGGTGGTGATCGCCGTCGCCTTCAACGACCAGAAGCGCGGCCTTTTTGCCCCCACGGAGCGGATCGCGATGCTGGAGGAGGTGGTCTCGCTGGAGAACGTGCGGGTGAGCCGCATGGATGGGCTGCTGGTGAACTTTGCCAAGGAGCAGGGCGCCTGCGCCGTGGTGCGCGGCCTGCGCGCGATCTCGGATTTCGAGTTCGAGTTCCAGATGGCGCTCATGAACCGCAAGCTGGAGCCGACGATCGAGACGATTTTCCTCATGCCGCGCGAGGAGCTCACCTACCTCTCCTCCCGCGTGGTGAAGGAAATCGCACGCCTCGGTGGCGAGGTGAGCGCTTTCGTGCCAAATTCTGTCGCCCGGGCGCTGCGCGAAAAGCTGTCGCCCCCGCAGGCGTAGCCGCAACGCCAGGCTTGGCCTGGCCGGCGCCGCCCGGTTTAGAAGGGAGCAGGTTCTTTATGAAAGTTCATCTCAATCAGATTCCGACCGAGGGAAAGCGCTACGAAGGAGAAGACCCGAGCACGGTGCTCGATCTGCATGAGCCGGAGGTGCAGCCGGTTTCGCCCGTCACCTACGCCCTCGACGTGGGGCTCAGCGGGGGCGGCCTTTTCGCCACCGGCCGGGTGGGGGTGAAGATGCAGCTCCAGTGCGTGAAATGCCTCGAGGCCTTCGTCCGCCCGGTGGAGGTGCCCGATTTCGCCTGCCAGGTGGAGCTGACGGGAAATGAGACGGTCGACTTGACAGACCCCATCAGAGAGGACATTCTCCTCGCCCTGCCGGCCCATCCACATTGCGACTGGAACGGTGACAGGGTGTGTCCAGGCGCATTTCCCACCGCGACGGTGGAGTCGCCGGCCGACCCCGCCACCGAACCGAAGCCAGTCTGGAGCGCCTTGGACCAGTTAAAACTCAAATCCTAGCTTTTTACCCTGCTTTTATATGGGCGTTCCCAAGAGAAAGATGTCGAAGATGCGCCTGCGCACCCGCAAGGCCGCCAACCGCTGGCACGCCCCGCAGCTCAACCGCTGCGACCAGTGCGGCAGCGCCCTTCCTGCCCACCGGGCGTGCCCCTCCTGCGGGTACTATAAGGGCCGGCAGGTCCTCACCATCGAGGCACGGTAACGCGCGGGGTTCCACCTCGTGAACGGCCAGCCCCGTCGCCGTTGTTTTCCAGCGGGCGCCTCGCCCGCTGTGGTAGCTGTCAGCCTTTGCTGAAAAGGTGACGCCCTTTCGCATTGCCCTTGCGAATCTGCGGCACCCCTCGACCCGCGAGGAATCCGTCGTCCTGGCGCAAGCGGCCATCGCCGAGGCGGCGGCCGGAGGTGCCGGGATCGTTTGTTTCCCGGAATGCTTCGTGCCCGGCTATCGCTGGCCGGGGAAGCCGGTGGCGCCGCCAGACCGGGCCTTTCTTGAGCGAGCCTGGGCAGCCGTGACGGAATCGGCGATAAAAGCCGGGATCGCCGTGATCCTCGGCACGGAGCGGTTCGAAGGGGATGCCCTGCTGCTCACCGCCATGGTCCTTCGCGCGGATGGCACCCTCGCGGGCTTTCAGGATAAAGTGCAGCTCGATCCCTCGGAGGAAGGGCTCTACTCGCCCGGCGTGGGGCGGCAAGTCTTTGAGGTGGGAAAGCTGAAGTTCGGCATCGCGATCTGCCACGAAGGCTGGCGCTATCCCGAGACGGTCCGCTGGGCCGCCTGCCGCGGCGCTCACGTCGTTTTCCACCCGCACTACCACGAAGCGGAGCCGGACGCCTGCGTGCCCGCCGGGTTTGGCGATCCGGCGAACAGTTTTCACGAGAAGGCAATGCTCTGCCGCGCGGCCGAAAACACCTGCTATTTCGCCAGCGTCAATTGCGCCGGCGCCGCCTCCGAGACCACTTCCGCCATCGCCCGGCCCGATGGCAGCTTGCTCTGCCACCAGCCCCGCGGCCAGGAGGGCTTGCTCATCGCCGATCTCGATCTCGACGCCGCGACCGGCCTGCTCGCCTCCCGGCTGAAACCTGCCTAAATCCCGGCCCCTCATGGAACGCCCCCACCGCGCCCACGCATCTCGCGGCGCGCAGCGCCCGCGGCGGAACACAGGCGTCCTCGCCTGTGCGGTCGGCAGGCGTGCCGCCTGCCAGTGCGTCACCTAAAAGGTGAGAGCAAACGACCCTTTGGAAACCCAGCCTCAAATAACTATTTTATGTCGCATCCGAACTGCACCGATTTGACAAGGACCCAAACCCGCAATATCATAGGTAAATGGTTTATCTCCCGGCGCGCTTGGGCGCGCGCACGCTCTGCCGTCTCCTCTTAACCGCTTTCGCTGCTGCTTCCTTCCACACCGCTCGCGCGGAAACCCGTTTGCAGCCCCTCCACGTCTTCCCGGCCGGTTTCGATGCCGCGTTCGGGATCGTCTCCGCGCCAGACGGCTTCTTTTACGGCCTCTCCGCCGAGTCGGGCGGCGGCAGGTATGCCGGATGCCTCTATCGGCTGGATGCGCAGGGCAAAGCGGAGCTCGTGGCGCAATTTCCGCGGCTTCGCTCCGCCAATGAGCAGATCGACATCGGCGCCAACCCGGTCGGCAGGCCAGTCATCGGACCGGATGGCTCCATCTATGGGCGTACGTATTCCGGCGGCGCCTTCGGTACTGGAACGATTTTTCGTCTTCACCCCAGCGGCACTTTCACCACCGTCTTTCACAATCCTTCCTCCGGCGGCATGGAGCTTTCGTTCGTCACACCGGAGGGCGACGTTTACGTCACTCTGGCCGAAGGTGGCTCGGCACACGCGGGCGCCATTGTTCGCATCTCGCCCCAGGGCGTCGCGACCACGTTGCATTCCTTTGTGAAGGAGACCAGCGCGGACGGCGCCACCGCCGCTCCCTATCACCCGGGAAATCTCTTTCGCGCGCGGGATGGCCAGATTTACGGGCTGACTGCATTTGGCGGCCCGGTGGTAAAGTGGTACCGGCGCTTCTCGAGGATACGGGTGATCGGGGGTGGGACTTTCGTCCAGTATCGGCTGGATCGGCGCGACGGCTTTGGCACGCTCTTCCGGCTCGATGGCCCTGGCCAGGTCACCACTTTGAAAACGTTCGCCGTCGGCGATCGCCCGGCCTCCCCGAGCTATCAGGCGCCTAATGGCGACCTGCTCGGCTTCGGCAAGGTGATTCCGCTCGACTCGGGCGGCGACACCTTCGGCGCTCCGGTGCAGTTGTGCCGGATCACCCCGGCGGGCGAGGTCTCCATGGTGCAGGCGTTCGACGATCCGGTCATCGGGCATCCGCTCGCGTCCTTGCTCGAAGCTGATGGCGCCCTCTATGGGCAGACGGTCGATGGAGGCGCGAACGCCAGCGGCACGGTGTTCAAACTCGGCGCGGATTACACGCCGTCGCGCATCGCGGATTTCCCCAGAGCCCAGACTTCCTACTCCATCGGCCCGCTCGCCTTCGCCGGTGATGGCTTTCTCTATGGCGTGACGACGGGATCCGGCAACATCGATCAATCGATCACTCCCGGTGCCTCCGGCACGCCCACCGCTCTCCGCGCCGTGAAGCGGAATCGCACCCTGCGCTTGCAGGTCGATCCGCTCGCCACCGGCAATCACCTCCCGCAAGTCCGCGGCGGGTCGAAGACCGTGCCTTACCACACGCTCACCACCCGGGTGAACGTCCTCGCCAACGACCGTGATCTCGACGGCGATCACCTCACGGTCGAATCCATCACCGCCCCCCCCGATGTCTCCGTGACCCAGGCGGGCTCCAGTGGCCGGTTGCACTGTGTGGTGAGCGCACCGTTCGTCCACTCCCGCGTGGTCCAGTACCGGGTGAGCGACGGCCGCGGCGGCGTCGCCACCGGCAGCCTCCGCCTGCGTCCCGCCCTCCAGGGCCTCTATCGCGCCGCCCTGGTCTCCGCGATCGGCGAAGTCACGCTTCAGGCCACTCGCCATGGTTCGTTCATCGGTATTGTCAGCGTCTCCGGCGTCGACTACCGCTTCCGCGGCACGCTCAACGAATACGAAATCTTCACTGGCGTGGCCCGCAGCGCGGACGGCAAGACCGCCCCGATCACGCTCGAGGTCCGCGGCGGCAGCGAACACACCGTGAGCGGCACCGTTCAGGTGGATGGAGTCGATTGCGCGTTCGGGACGCCGGCGGCGACCTAGGCCGCCATGATCGCATCGCGCTGGATGCGCCAAGCGATTACCGGTATCTCTGGCGGGCGCCCCATGGAGCCTTCGCGTTCCATCCCATCCTCATCATACCCAGGCGCCCCCCTCCATGAATACCCTCACCCCCCACGCCGTTGCCTTGCTTTTCACCATGCTCGCCGGCTTGGCCTCTCCGCTCCGCGCGCAGCCACCCGCGGCCGATGAGCAAAAGCTCGCCGAGCAATTGGCCGACCGCGTCCTTCCGATCTGGAATGAGCCGGTCGCGCGCAAGTGGCCCGCCGCGCCCAAGCTTTCGTGCATCGGGGAGGCGGTGAAATATCGCGCGCTCGTGCAGCAGTTCATCGCCGACACCGGCGCCATCCTGGCTGGCCTTCCCAGCCCAGTGCTGGTGGCCGACGACACCGCCGAAGCCGACATCTTCTTCGCCGTCGACACCTCCGCCAAGCTCTCCACCTATCGCCGGCAGCAGAGGGTCTCGGGCGTAGTCGAGATGTCTTACAGCGCCGACGACTCCGGCGCGCTCCAGCGGTTCTTCATCTTCGTCGAGACGCGCTCCCTCGGCGAGCCGGGCGGCGCCGCGGCGAAAAAGGCCGTCTATTGCTACCTGCTCAACGCCCTTGGCTTCACGCACGGCGTCGAGAAAGGCGCGGCCTCGAAGTGCCCGTCACTGGAGACCGATTTCGAGCGCAAGCTGCTCCGGTTCCTCTACGAATTCGTCCCCAGCGGCAGCTCCCGCGCCGACCTCCGCCGCCTGGCGCGGCTGCATTGGCCGGCCGTGCGCCTCGCCGCTCCCGCCCCCGCCCCGCCCGCGCCGCAGGAACCGCCGGACGCCGCCTTCGTCACCGCCGCCCTCACCGATAATGGCCGGCTGGCCGTCCGCCGATGGCCCAAGTCGCCGCGCTACTCCTGCCTCGGCGACGCCGCCGCCTACCGCCCCTTCGTCGAAGAGACCTGCGGGACCATCCGCGAGGCGCTCAAGGGCCTGGTCATCCAGCCTGCCGTCGGCAAGGACCACGACAAAACCGCCGACATCCTGGTCCGCGTCCTCAAGGAAGGCGAACCGCCCACGCCCAACGAGCGGGTGCCCTACCGTGAAGACCTCGCCGTCCCGCGTTTCGGCGCGCAACTGGCCTTGCGCAAATGGCACATCGACCTCCCCGCCGGCCGCCCTGAAACCGAAACTCAGATCCTCCTCGCGAAAGGCATCCTGCAAAGCCTCGGCCTCTGGGCCGTCGAAAACAGCGACGCCGCAGCCTCGATCCTCGCCCGCGGCACCGCCATCGGCGCCTGGGACAAACAAATCCTCCGCCTCACCTACTTCCGCATCCGCGTCGGCTCCACGCCCAAGACCATCGAAGCGGCAGTAAAGCAGGGCTTTCCGCCGCTGTAGCGGCATAGTCCCCCGTCTCGGAGCATTCGAAAATAGAAATATAAAAAAGTGCTCAATCGAGATTGGGAAAGTGCTCGCAGTCTGTTACTCTCGGCCCGTGTCTGAGATAGTGATTTCCGGCTTGCTGCGTGTACTCCCGACTCGCGTTACGGGAGGGCGGCATGCCTACCCGCGAGCCGGGCTAGTCGGTGGCCGCGGCGGAGGGGCGGTTAGGCTCAAGGACCTCTCTCAGCCCCGCCAGCCATCCCAACTGGCTACGTCGCTCAATATGAAACTTCACAGTTTCAAATTGTGCAACATTCCCGCGGTTTGTTCGCAAAACCCCGCATCTCTTCCCATTTGTCCGAAAACTCCGTCTGTGGTTCATCTCCAATGACGCACAAACTGAAACTTTTCAGTTCCAGAATGTGCAACATTCCTCGGCCCGACCGGACACACCGGACAATAACCCCCGATTTTTCGCCCAGATGTTCGATTTCCGGACATACGTCCCGCATCATTTCCAGTAGACGCCCTCACTTCGCCGGGCACATGCTTAATCCCATGCGACTGAACCCCGTATGAAAATCGCGCTCGATGCCATGGGAGGCGATTATGCCCCGCGGAACATCGTCGCCGGGGCGGTCGACGCGTTGCGGGAGTATCCGCACATCTCGAAGCTCTTTCTCACCGGCGACGCGAAGCAGGTCGAGGCGGAGCTGAAGCAGCACGGCTGCAACGATGCGCGGATCGAGATCGTGCACACCACCCAGGTCGTGGATATGGACGACAGCGGGCTCGACGCGGTGCGGAAGAAGAAGGATTCGTCGATCTCGCGCGCGGTGGATCTGGTGAAATCGGGCGACGCCGCAGGCGGTGGTGAGCGCGGGCAATACGGGCGCCGCGGTGGCGGCGGCGACGATCAAGCTGCGGATGCTGCCGGGGATCGACCGGCCGGCCATCGCCTCGATGATGCCCACGGAGCACGGGCGGGCATTTCATTCTATGCGATGCGGGCGCGAATCCCGGACCCGACGCCCGCAGCAGCTCGAGGATAATGCGATCATGGCGCTGGCCTATTGCGAGCACGTGCTGGAGCGGAAAAGCCCAAAGTGCGGCCTGATGTCGAACGGCACCGAGGAGTACAAGGGGAACGCAGCTCACCCAGGCCGCCCATGAGCTGCTGCGGGCGAGCGGGCTGAATTTTCACGGCAACGTCGAGGGGCACGATATCTTGGAGGGCGTGGTCGATGTGGTCGTCACCGACGGCTTCACCGGCAACGTGCTGCTGAAGACGAGCGAGGCGCTGGCCAAGAGCATGTTTCGCCTGCTCAAGCGCGAGCTCACGGCGAACCCGATCCGCAAAATGGGCGCGCTCCTGTGCAAGCCCGGTTTTCGCCAGGTGAAGAAGGTCACGAACGCGGAGGAGTACGGCGGCATGCCGCTCCTCGGCGTCAATGGCGTCGTGATCATTGCGCACGGCGGCTCTTCCCCCTATGCGATTAAGAATGCCTTGCGCAATGCGTGTGAGACGATCCGCCACGATCTGAATCCTCACATCATCCGGCAAGTGCAGCGTTACCATGACCAGCAGCAAACGACAGCCACGCACGCGCACCCGTCTCACTAGCCGCACCGTCTCGATCATCGGCACCGGCTCCTACCTGCCGGAGCGCATCCTGACGAACGCCGAGCTGGAGAAGATCGTGGACACTACGGACGAGTGGATCGTCTCGCGCACCGGCATCAGGGAGCGCCGCATCGCCGCGCCCGACGAGCATACCAGCGACCTCGCGTCCAAGGCTGCGCAAAACGCGCTCGACGATGCCGGCATCACCGCGGATGAGATCGATCTCATCCTCGTGGCCACGGCCACGCCGGACATGTTTTTTCCCTCGCACCGCCTGTTTCGTGCAGACGAAAATCGGCGCGAAAAACGCGGCGTGCTTCGATATCAGCGCCGCCTGCTCGGGCTTTCTCTACGCGGTGGAAATCGCGCAGCAGTTCATCACGTCGCACACCTACGATACGATCCTGGTGATCGGCGCGGAAAAGCTCTCCTCCATCGTGGATTGGAGGGATCGCAATACCTGCGTGCTTTTCGGCGATGGCGCCGGCGCGGCCATTCTGCGGCATCGCGGCGGCGGGCATGGCGTCATCGCCACGCAGCATGGGCAGCGATGGCGACCTACACGGACATCCTCTACATGCCCGGCGGCGGCTCGCGTTTCCCGATCACGAAGGACAACATCGACCAGCGCCTCAACGCGATCAGGATGAACGGCAAGGAGACTTACAAGCAAGCCGTGAACGCGATGCTGAAAGCCGGCAACGCCGTCCTCGAGCAGGCGAATCTCACCTCCGCCGACCTGGCCTGCATCATCCCGCACCAGGCGAATATCCGGATCATCGAGGCAATCGCCGAGCGGATGAAGGTGCCGATCGAACGCTTCATGGTGAACCTGGACAAATACGGCAACACGAGCGCCGCCGCGGTGGCGATCGCCCTGGATGAAGCGAATCGCTCCGGCCGCATGAAGGAGGGCGACTATATTCTGTTGGTCGTCTTCGGGGGCGGGCTCACCTGGGCGAGCTCCGTCGTTCAATGGTAAGCACGGTAGTATCCTTTCGGCAGATGCGGGCCTTGGGGAGCGCAGGCTTCCAGCCTGCTCTGCCCGGCATCCTGCCGGGCAGCACGAGGCGCGTCACCTGTCCGGCCCGGCTGCGTGCCGCGCTCATCCTCTCTGCAACGGCTGCCCTTTGGTGGCGCGAAAGGGGCGCGTGCTGACCGACACCCACGCCCATCTCGATTTTCCGGACTTCGCCGCCGATTTCCCCGGCGTGCTCGAACGCGCGGAAGCGGCGGGCGTGAAGCGCCTGATCAGCATCGGCACTTCCGTGGAGGGCAGCGGCCGGGCGCTCGCGCTCGCCCACGCCCATGCGAATATCTGGGCCGCCATCGGCATTCACCCGAACAACGCGCACGAAGCGCCGCCGGGATTCCTGGACGATCTGCGGGCGCTGGCGCAACGCCCGCGCGTGGCGGCGATCGGCGAAATCGGCCTCGATTACTACTATCTACCAAGCGCGGTGCTGGCGCGCGGCGGCACGGTGGAGGAAACCGGTTTTACCGAGGACGAGCTGAAACGCCGACAGGAAGAAGTGTTCCGCGCGCAGATGGATCTCGCGGTGGAACTGGGTATGAACGTGGTCATCCATCAGCGCGCCTCCTGGGATGCCACGGTGCAGGTGCTGCGCGATTACACCGGCAAGACGCGCTGCGTGTTCCATTGCTTCGGCGAAAGCTGGGCGCGCGCTCAGGAGATCCTTGCCCTCGGGCACTTGGTGTCCTTCACAGGCATCGTCACTTTCAAGAACGCCGTCGCGGTGCAGGAAGTCGCCGCGCGCGTCCCGGCCGATCGCTTCATGGTGGAGACGGATGCGCCATATCTCGCACCCATTCCCTTTCGCGGGAAACGCTGCGAGCCCGCCTACGTGCGGCAGACGGCGGAGTTCGTGGCGCAGTTGCGAGGCGAGACGCTGGAGCAACTGGCGGCGAGCAGCGAGTCGGTTGCGAATGATTTCTTCCGCTTGGGGAGCGTGCCATGAACATCGGCATCACCGGCGCCTCGGGATTCATTGGGCGCAAGCTGGTCGATCTGGCCCTGCGGCGCGGGCACGAAGTGATCGCGTTTTCGCGCAGCCCGGAGCGGAAAATTCCCGGCTGCGAGATGCGCAAATTTACGCTCGAGGAGCCGCCGGACGTGCGCGGATGCGACGCGATTGTCCACCTCGCCGGCGAATCGGTGGCGGGGCTGTGGACCCCGGCCAAAAAGCGCCGCATCAAGGAGAGCCGCGTGCTCGGGACGCGCCGCGTGGTGGAGGGAATCATGGCCGCCGATCCGCAGCCCGAGGTGCTCGTCTGCGGCTCCGGGATCGGGATCTACCGCGAGGGCACCGACGACGAGTTGACCGAGCAAGCGCCCGCGGGAACGAACTTTCTCGCCGAGACGGTGAAAGCCTGGGAGGCCGAAGCGCTGAAGGCGCAGGGCCCGCGCATTGTGCTGCTGCGGACTTCGCTGGTAATGGGCCGGGAAGGAGGCGCGCTCGGCATGATGGCGCCGATCTTCAAGCTGGGCCTCGGAGGGCAGATCGCCGGTGGCCGGCAATGGGTTTCGTGGATCCACGTGGAAGACCACGTCATGCTCACGCTCTTCGCGGTGGAAAACCTGGAGGTCTCCGGCCCGCTCAACGCCGCCGCGCCCTGGCCGGTGCGAAACCGCGAATTCACCCAGACCCTCGCCCGCGTGCTCCATCGCCCCGCCATTTTCCGCGTCCCAGCCTTCGCTCTCCGCGTCCTCGGCGATTTCTCCAGGGAGGTGCTCGACAGCAAGCGGGTGGTGCCCGCGGCCGCCACCGCGCACGGCTTCCGCTTCAAGTTCCCAGAGTTGGAGCCCGCGCTCCGCGACCTGCTCGCCTAATCTGCCGTGGCGAGACTTGCTCTCCGCCGAAGTCGTGCTGAATCTCGATCCATGCGTTCCCTTCCCTCTCGCTTTTGCCTGGTTACGAAACCCCTCCTCTATGCGTCGCTCTCGGCGCTGATTGCCGTTGGTCCCGCGTTCGCGCAGGCACCCGCCGCGCCGGCCAAGGCAACGCCGGCCGCCAAACCCGCTCCTGCAAAAGCTCCGCCTGTGCCGGTCGGCGATCCGGCGGTGGCCGCGCCGAAACAGGGGAATACGCGGTTCTTTCAACTCCACGAGTCGTTCCTGCAACGCGGGAAAGACAGCCCGATCGGCGTCCTCTTCCTCGGCGACTCGATCACAGAGGGGTGGAACAAGGCGCCCGACGTATGGAAGAAGCATTACGGCGAATCGCAACCGGCGAATTTCGGGATCGGCGGCGACCGCACCGAGCACGTGCTCTGGCGGATCGAGAATGGCGAGCTCGTCGGCATCAAGCCGAAGGTCACCGTGGTGATGATCGGCACAAACAATACCGGCGTGAACACAGGGCCGGACATTGCGAAGGGCGTGCGGAAAATCGTGGGCGAGATCCGCAAAAAGCTGCCGGAAACGAAGGTGCTCTTGCTGGCGGTGTTCCCGCGCGGCACGCGCAAAACGCCCGATGGCAGACCGGACCCGGCCGATGATCGCATGGCGAAGATCCGTCACATCAATGACGACATCGCGAAGCTCGACGACGGCAAGACGGTGCGCTTCCTGAACATCAACGAGAAGTTTCTCGTCGATGGGGCGATCCCGAACGACGTGATGCCGGACCAGTTGCACCCGAGCCCAAAGGGCTACCAGATTTGGGCGGAGGCGATGCAGCCGCTGCTCTCCGAGATGATGAAGTAGGCGGGGCGGGCACGGAGCGGGGGAGGGCCCCACCTCGCGCTCTTCCCTCGACACCGCCGCTCCCACCCCTTACAACCCCGCTTCCATGCAACGCGTTCTCCTACTGCTCGGCGCCCTCGCCGCGGCCGCCCTGCTGCCGGCCTGCGAGAGCGATCTGCCACCGCAACCCTCCCAAGTCCCTGGGAAACTCGAGCGCGGCATCACCGGCCAGGGCACGCTCTATCAGCCCGACCGCACCGCCGACCCCATGATCCGCGAGCAATCCCGCGTCGGGTATTAGCATGGCGGGACCGCAGCACCACTCCACGGATCGTCATCCTCGATTTCGGTTCGCAGTACACGCAGGTCATCGCGCGGCGCATGCGCGAGTGCCAGGTCTACTCGCAGATCCTTCCGCTTCGACACGCCGGCGAAGGAAATCGCGCGCGCTGCAGCCCGACGGGCATCATCCTCAGCGGCGGCCCGGCCAGCGTCTATGGCAAGGACGCGCCGCATCCGGATCCGCGCCATCTTCGAGCTCGGCGTGCCGGTGCTCGGCATCTGCTACGGCGATGCAGCTCATGGCGCATCACCTCGGCGGCAAGGTCGAGCACAGCGAGCAGCGCGAGTACGGCAGCGGCCAGCTCCAGCTCATCGAGCACGTGCCCGCTCTTCCACGGCCTCGGCAAGCTGCTCGATATCTGGAATTCGCACGGCGACAAGATCACGAAACTGCCGCGCGGCTTCCGCGCCATCGCGCAAGACCGACAACTCGCCCGTACGCCGCGATCGAGCAGCCGAAGAAGCGCTTCTACGGCCTGCAATTTCACCCCGAAGTCGTCCACACGCCGCGCGGCAAGGAGATCCTCGCAGAATTTCGTCTACCGAGATCTGCGGCTGCAAAATGGATTGGACGATGGGCTCGTTCATCGAGCAAGACGTGCGAGGAATCCGCGCGCAGGTCGGCAGCGACCACGTGCATCCTCGGCCTCTCCGGCGGCGTCGATTCCAGCGTCGCCGCCGCGCTGCTGCACAAGGCGATCGGCGACTCAGCTCACCTGCGTCTTCGTCAACAACGGCCTGCTCCGCGCGAACGAAGCCGAGACGGTGCAGCGCGTCTTCGGCGACAACTTCCACATCAAGCTCAAGTACGTGGACGCCTCCGCGCGCTTCCTCGACAAGCTCCAGCGGCGTCACCGACCCCGAGCGCAAGCGCAAGATCATCGGCAACGAATTCATCCGCGTCTTCGATGACGCCGTGCCGCTCGCTCACGCGGCAAAAAACCGGCCCGCAAGTTCCGCTGGCTCGCCCAAGGCACGCTCTACCCCGACGTGATCGAGAGCGTCGCCATCGCCGGCAATCCCGCCGCGCTCATCAAGAGCCATCACAACGTCGGCGGCCTGCCGAAGAAGATGAAGCTCAAGCTCGTCGAGCCGCTGCGCGAGCTCTTCAAGGACGAAGTCCGCGAAGTCGGCGCGCAGCTCGGCCTGCCCAAGGAGATCGTCCAGCGCCAGCCCTTCCCCGGCCCCGGCCTCGCCGTGCGCATCCTCGGCGACGATCACCCGCGAGCGCCTCCGCATCCTGCGCGATGCCGATACCATCGTCGTCGCGAGATGAAGGCCAGCGACTGGTACTACCAAGTCTGGCAGAGCTTCGCCGTCCTGCTCCCCGTCCGCAGCGTCGGCGTCATGGGCGACGAGCGCACCTACGAGAACACCATCGCCCTCCGCATCGTCGAGAGCCAGGACGGCATGACCGCCGACTGGGTGCGCCTCCCCTACGACCTGCTCGCGAAGCATCTCCACCCGCATCATCAACGAGGTCAAAGGCGTCAACCGCGTCTGCTACGACATCAGCAGCAAGCCGCCGGCGACGATCGAGTGGGAGTAGGGCGGCAGCCAGCGTTATTTCAAATTCCGCTCGCACTTTGAATTAGCAGGCCGTTCTATTGCAGAGTGAAACGCCCTGGCCCGACCCGCGCGCAACCCGCCGGCCGCTGGATCAAAACCCTCGCCGGATACCGTGCGTTTCATCCCACTCCCCTGCCGCCGCGGATCGCTTGGACGCCGCGACTGGTCGCGGCGCTCTCCGATGCCGACCGGCTGCTGGGCCGCCTCGCCGGTGAGGGCCGGCGGCTGCCGAACCCGCATCTCCTCATCCGCCCCTTCGTGCAGCGCGAAGCGGTCTTCTCCAGCCGCATCGAGGGCACGCAATCCACGCTCGGGGAGCTGCTGGCCGCCGAAGCCGGCGCCGCTGTCGAGCGCAGCCCGGAAGATCTGCGCGAAGTCGGCAACTACGTAACGGCACTCGAGCACGGCGTCGCCCGCCTCAAGACTCTGCCCCTCTCCCTTCGCCTCGTGCTCGAGCTTCACGAAAAGCTGATGACCGGCGTGCGGGGCGGCCACGCGACGCCCGGCGAGCTGCGCCGCTCGCAAAACTGGATCGGCGCCCCGGGCAGCACGCTCGCGCAAGCCACTTACGTGCCGCCGCCTCCCGAAGTGCTGCTGGAACACCTCGGCGCGTGGGAAAAATTCCTGCACGACGAAATGCTGCCGCCGCTGATCCAGACCGCCCTCATGCACTATCAGTTCGAGGCAATTCATCCCTTTCTGGATGGGAACGGCCGCGTCGGCCGACTGCTCATCACGCTCCTGCTCATGCAGCGCGGCGTCCTTCCGCTTCCGTTGCTTTATCTCAGCGCCTTTTTCGAAGCGACCCGCCGGGACTATTACGAATGCCTCCGCGCGGTCACCGAGCAGAGCGCTTGGGAAGACTGGCTGCTCTATTTCTTCAACGGAGTGGCCCGGCAAAGTGAGGACGCTTCCAGCCGCGCCGAGCGCATGAATCAGCAGCTCGACCAGTGGCGGGAGCAAACCAAGGGAACGCGCTCCACTCTCCCCCTGCGCCTGCTCGATCTGCTTGCCGCGAATCCATTCATCACCGTCCGCAAAGCCGAAGCCCAACTTGGGGTCGCCTACAACACCGCCGCCACCGCGCTCCTTCGCCTCGCACAGCTTGGCATCATCCAGCAAGTCGGCGAAGCCCGGCGTGACCGCGTCTTCTGCGCCCAAGCCCTGCTCGACATCCTCGAAGAATCGGCCCGGCTGCGCCCGGAGTGACGCTCTGAAAGCAGTCTAACTAGATCCGGCGTTGACCGTGGCTCCTCGTGGCTCCTCGTGGCTCTCAGACTCGCGAGGTGCGTTCTGCAAGGGTGAATCCGGAAAAGCAGCCCCTCGGTTGCGGAGGCGCGCTGTTTGTTTTAACCCTCCTGCTTGGCACTGCAATTGGCGCGTTCGTTCATGGTACTCAGCCTAAAGTGTTGGCGGAATCATCTGCGCCGCGCCCGGGGCTGGATATATCCGTATCTTGGAAATTCCCCGCAGCAGGCTCAGCGCGATGTTCCGCGGTTCCATCTGCGGGACCGAGCGTGGGCGGCAGCCAGCAAGTGATCCTCCTGGTTCCAAAGTTGCAGCTTGGGTACGAGAGGCGTTGAGCCGTTGAGCGGGATCAGGCGTCTTGGAGTGCGGCGGGAAGCGTCAGCGCCACGCCGCTTTCGGAGTGATCTGCGGGTGGGAGAGTGGCGCCCGGCTCCGCACCGGCGGAACACTCCGAAAGCGGTGTCGCGCTTACGCTTGCCACCGCACTCCAAAAAAAACCGGGCGCGCCGGGCTATGGGATGATCGCGGAGTTCGATGATTCGCTGGTGGAGCGCGAATCGGTTTGCGCGCCCTGAGTGGCGATGTAGGTCACGAACAGGGTCACGTGCTTGCCGGTGAGGTTTTGCGGCACGGTGATGGTGAGGCTGCCACTCCCGATCGGATCGCCCGGACCAACATTTACCGGATTGCCGCCGCCGTCGCTCTGGAAGGTGACTGTGCCGACGAAGGCGCCGTCGGCGTGCACGTCAAAGGCGAATTTCGGGATCACGGAGTCGGTGCGCGGGGTGGAGTTGAACGTGGCTGTGATTTTCGTCTGCCCGCCAACGCGCTGGATGCCGGTGATTTCCGCGGGGTTCTGCAGGTCGTTCGCTCCGGTGTCGCCGTCGAGCGGGTCGGGCGTGGTATAGCCGACGTTGTCCTCGATGCCGCCGACGAGATCGATCGGGATGTGCTGCGAGTTATTGCCGTGGTTGTTGCCGCGGATCGAATTGCGCACGGAATTGCCGGTGACCCGCACCCCATTGTCGCCGTTGAAGTGGATCAGGTTGCCAAAGCCGTGGCCGATGCCGCCGATTTCGTTGTCGCTGGAACCGTCCTGAAGCTGGACTCCCGCCTTCGCATTCCCGGCGCCGGTCGCACCGTCGGGCTTTACGCCGATGTAGTTGCCGAAGATGACGTTGATGTTCGACTCATCGATCAGGATGCCTTCCTCGAAGTTCCCGGAAATGACGTTGCGGCCCAGCGGCGCATTCGAGCCGATCGTGTTCTTGTGCGCCTGCAGCAGGTAGATGCCGCGCGTATTGCCGAAGACCGTGCCTTTTGCATTCACCCCGATGAAGTTCCCCTGGATGAAGTTGCTCTCGGAGCCGAGCAGCACCACGCCGCCGCCGTCGGGCGTGCCGCCGCCGTTGGCCTGGATGACATTACCCGCGCCGCGCACTTTGCCGCCCACCACGTTCAGCGTGGATTTGGAGCTCATCACCACTCCGGCGTTGTTGTTGCCTTCCTCATTGGTGCCGCCGCCGATCAAGTTGCCCTCCACGCGGTTGCGCTGGCAGCTCGTGTTATTCGTGGAACGAATCGAGACACCGGCATTGCCGGCGTTCTGGATGAAATTGCCGACGCCGTCCGGCCCGTTGAATCCTTGTTCGGTCCAAAGATCGATGCCGCCGATCAGGTTGTCGGTAGCGCCGAAATCCATCACCACATTGTCGCCTTTGTTGTAGCGCAACGATCCGGCGAGGGTGCGGCCGAAATTGTTCCCCTGCACGAAATTCGCGTTCGTGCCGGCGCCGATGAGCTCCACGCCGCGGCCCACCTGGCCCGCCGCGAGGCCGCCGAAATTCCCCATGATGCAGTTGCCCTCGTTCAGGAAGCCCTTGCTCCGGCGCCCACCGATCGTGTTGCCGCCGGCGCCGTCCCTCACCGAGACACCCGCGATGGCGAAACCCTGCGAGACGTCGGTGCCGGTGCGGCTGGCGAGGTCGCTGGAGGAGCCGATGACGTTGCCCTGGATCTTGTTCTTGATCGTCCCCTGGCCGGTGATGCTGACCCCGTAGGTGCCGCGCAACCCCGTGCTCGCGTTGTAAGCGGAGGTGAAGATGTTCCCCTTGGCGCCGATGCCGCCGATGATGTTGCCGAACGCCCCCTCCTTGATGAGCACGCCCGCCTCCCAATTGCCTTCGAACTCACAGCCGGTGATCACATTCCCGGTCGCATTGATCTCCTGCCCCAGCGCGTTGATGCCGGTGATCTGAAGGCCCACGTTGAAGTGCGAAAAGACCATGTTCTGCACCAGGCAGCCGCTCGTCTGAATGTTCAGCCCGATGCCAGTGCCATTCGCGGGGCCGCGGACCTCAATCGGCCGGCTGGGGATGTTCCCGATGATCGCCTGCTGATACTCCGCCTGCGAATTGCCGTCGAACACCATGCGGGTGGCGAGCAGGATTGGCGGCAGCTCCGTGGAAATTGGGATGACCGTGAAACCATTGGTCGCCGGCAGCTCGAACTTGATCGTCGACTTGTTGCGCACATTGAGGATCGCCTTGCCGACGGCCTCGCGCAGCGAGCCCGGCGTCGGGCTGCCGTTACTGCCATTGTCCGCCGTGGTGATGACGTAGAAAACGTTGTTCGGCTTCGTCACCTCGATCTCCGCGCGCGAGAGATCCGAGGTGGTCACCGTCGTCGTCGAACGGGCGGTGAAATCGAACCCGCGCAAGGTATCCACCGGCAGTGTGGCTGAGACACGGATGCGCACGTACACCGTGACCACGCCGTGCGGCGCGATGAGGCGCTTGTACTGGTCGGTCGTGACGTCAGCAGTGATATCGTCGAGGTCGGTTTCGTCGGAGGTGTCGGGCTCGAAGTAGCTGATGAGGAAGCCGTTGCCGCTGGCCGGTCCGCTGATCGTGAATCGATCCGTAGAGTCGCCAGTATTCTCCGTTTTCAGCGCGTACCAGACAAATTCGCCGTGGTCGCCATCCAGGCGCTTGGTGATTTTGTCGATGTTCGAAGGCGAGCCCAGGAGGCCTTTGCCCTTCAGCTTGCCGATCTTGAGCTTGGCCACATTCGTGACTTCCGCGATGGAAGTGTCGACCTTGCTCGTAAAGAGCTTCGTCGGGAGCGAGGTGCTGGCCACCAGCGTGCTGCCGACGCTCGGCATGGCGATGGCGCGGAAAGCAAAATTGCCAGGGGGAACATTGCCGGTGCTCAAGGTGAAGACTGTGTGGGGAGCATTCGGCGACATGATGCCGTTGAACACGTCGAGCCAGGAGTTGGGATCCTCCGGAGTAGGCGAATACTGCACCTTCACCGTGACACCGGCAGGAAGCGCGGAGGGAAATCTCGCGGTGAAACTCCAGCCCGCCTGCGACGCCACGGCGGTCAGTTTCCCTTCCGGCAATATGTTGCCTCCGCCCCCACCGCCGCCGCCGGCGCCGTTGAGAAAAACATCGACGCACTTGTCCCCGTTCACCGGCTGCACCACCGCCACGAGGTCGAGCTTCGGCAACGTGGCGCCGCCGACCGTCGCGGTGTCGCCGTTCAGGTTCGAGATGGAGAGGCGCTTCGGCGAGTTCGAGAGAGCGTAGTGGAAAACCGGGCTGTTGAAGATGTCGATTTCGTTCCCATTGAGGATGAGCGCATTCACCACCGCGCTGTTGGCCGAAGGGTTCGTGAAAATGACATCGTTCTGCCCGTCGGAGTTGATATCGGCGATCACGACGTCGCCCGTGTAGGCGCTGTACGCATGCGACGAAACGCCGAGACCTCCCTGGAGAATGAGGGCGCCATTCCCGCTGTGGGTGAGCCAGGTGTAGCCGCTCAGGTATTTGTTTTGCTCCCCGCTGAGCGGGCTTTCGCGCCAAACCACCACCTCCAGTTGCGCGTCACCCTCGAGTTGCCCGAGCGCCACCCCGCTGGGCAAATCCTCGAAATCGAGCGTCTTCTTCACCGGCGAGGCATTGAACGCGCCGGACCCGGTGGCCATGTAGACCGCGAGGCTGTTTTCCGTCGGGTTCACCACCACGATGTCCATGTTGCCGTTCACATCGATATCGCCGAGCGCCAGCCGCCCCGCGCTCGATCCAGGGCTCTGGAGCGTCGTGCCGGTGCCGAAGCCGGCCGCGGTATTCAAAAAGACGACCACCTTGCCTTCGATGAAGTTGAGCGAGCTCAGACCTTCGCCGGTCGCCACGATGTCGCTGCGGCCATCCCCGTTGAGGTCCGCCACCTCCAGCTCCTTGATCGTCACGCCCGCCGCGCTCAAGGTGGTGGCTAGCGAGAGCTGAGGCGCGCCGCCCGTGCCTGCCGCATTGGAAATGACGCGGACCGTCCCGGCGACCGCCACCGCGATATCCGGGCGCGCATCGTCGCCGGTGAGGGCGCCCACCGCGAGCGAGGTCGGCTCACTCGGTGAGAAGGGGAAATCCGTCGTGGTGGCCGCAAACTTTCCCGCCCCGATGCCGAGCCGGATGCGAATGTTCTTCCCCCCGTCGCTGCGGTCGCACGTGATTAGATCGTTGAGGCCGTCGCCGTTGAAATCACAGCGGGCCTCCACATCATCCGCCGCGTCGCCGACCAGCGGGGTTCCGGCTACGCGCTGCAAATCGGGGCGCGCCGGGGCGGCGTCGGCGTGGGTGGGATGCAAAGAAGCGAGACCAAGGATCAGGGCACCAGAGAAAAGTGCGTGCAGGAGCGTACGGCAACGGGAAGGCTGAATCATGCGGGGTGGTGGTGCCGATTCGGTGTCTCCCAAACCGGCGAAAGCGCGGGAAAATGACAGAAATGTTGCCGTTGTCCACTCCGCGCTATTTCGCCCCGCCCTGACGCCAACATCAGAGATCGTACCCGCCCAAACCGCCCGTTTTAAGGATGTTTATCGTGGCGCGGCATCGCGCCGGATCGCCCACCGATCCTGTCGTGCGCTCGTCTCCTGCACGATTTGCCGCGAATTCAGGATATCGGTGAGGCGCCTCTTATAAACTTCCCACCCCTCGTGGGTCACGCGCACGGGCCGGGATGCGGAAGGAGGGGTGACCCGATCGAGGCTGGTCATGGAAAAGGGGTCCATCGCTCAAGATTCGCCCGGCGCGAGCACCGCTGCAACTAGGGTCGCCCCCGTTCGCACTGTAGGACTTTCCGCGAGCGGTCCCGCGCATGCTCTACGCCGCTTTCGCGACTGGGTTCACGACCGCCGCGGCACTCGTTCTCGCAAAGCCCTGGATCGCCTGCGCGTAGCGATCGTGGTGCTCGAGGAGGCCGAGATGACGGGCCGGCGAGAGCATCACCGCGCGCGCGCCGGGGATGTCGCGCTGCATGCGCTCGCTCGCTTCCGGTTTGCAGGTGGTGTCGCGGTCGCCGCCAACCACGAGTGTCGGGACGTCGATGTTTTTGAGGGTCTCGGTCGCGTCGTAACGCATCATGCCCAGCATGCCGCGCGCGAGCACGGCGGGCGGTGCCTTGGTCTGGAATTGGGCGGAGAAATCTATCTGCTCCCAGCTCTCGGTGCCGGCGAAACTGCTGCGCATATTGGAGAGATGCGCGGTGCCGTTGCGGTAGCTGAGCCAATTCAGCAGCCTGACCAGCGGCGAGAGGGCGATGGTGAGATACATGAGCGGCACCAGGACCGGCTTTTCGATCGCGGTGAAAAAGCCCGCGCCCTGCGTGGTGCGCACGGGATTCGTATACGTGGTGTGCGTGAGCACCAGCCCGGCTACTTGGGAGCGGAGCAGCTCGGGAAAGAGCCGGCAAAAGGTGAGGATGATCATGCCACCGATGCTGTGCCCGATCAGCACCGCCGGCCGCTCGCCCGCCAGCGCCAGCACCGCCCGCAAATCGCCGGCAAACTTCTCCAGGCTGAAATCGCGATTGGCCGGCCGGGTCGATTTTCCGAGCCCCGGCTCGTCCCAAGTGATGAGGCGGAAATGGTGCGCCAGCTCGCGGTGCGCGTACGCCCACTCGTCGCTGTTCAGGCCCCAGCCGTGCGTGAGCACGAGCGGCGGCGCATCCGCGGGGCCATACATTTTCACCTGCAGCTCCGAGCCGTCCGGCCGCTGTAGGCGCTGCTCCGCGGCGGGAGCCGTCATGGCCGCGCGCGGATCGTCGCCGGTGCGCTTGGTGAGGCGCAGGATCAGCTTGAGGAGCGGCCCGCCCGCCACGGCGATGAGCGTGAGGAGCAGGGCGCCGGCCAGCAAAGCGGTCGGTGCATTCCAGCCCCAATCCGGTGCGAACACCGAACGTTGCAGTGCCTCATCCCAAGCCCACGAGCGCGCGTACCATTCGTGACCGAGGCAAATCGCGCCCGCCACGATCGCGGCGGAGAGCAAACCGAGCAGCCAGATCGTCAGGATGAAAGTGGGAATCATGACCAGCCTTACGTGCGAAGGCCGCGCACTGCGGGTACGGGTGAAACCTGAGCCGCAAAGTTCTCGACGCGCCGAGGAGCCGTCTCGTATACGCGATGGATGCGCATGCTCCACCCCACTGGACTAGGCCTTCTCACCACGGTGCTCGCCACCTTCTGCTTCTCCGCGATGGCTGCGGCCTCGTCGGTCACTTACACTATCAACGCCAACGGCGCCAAGGAGGTGACCTCCACCGGCACCCCCAACCAAGGCGATCTGGATGGCTTGGCGAGCGGCACGCTCATCCTGGATAACGGCACGGGCAGCGGGACTACCGGCACGGCCACTTTCTCCATCACGCTGAGCAATATCGACATTACCACCCTGTCGGGGCATCACATTCATATCGGAGCGGCAACGACGACTGGAGGGATCGTGCTCGATTTCGGCGATCCGGATCTCATCCGCACCAATTCCTTGCTGAGCGGCACGCGGACCGGTTTGTCTGCGACGCAGATAACGACCATTTTCTCCAATCCGACGAACTTCTATTACAACCTCCACAACGGCGCGTTCCCGGGCGGCGCGGTGCGCGATCAGTTGCCCGAGCCGGGCACCATCGGCCTGCTGGCGATTGCCGCCGCCGCGCTCGGCGTGCGCCGGCCCCGGCGCGCCTAGCGCGAAGGCGCGGGCATGACTTCCGAGGCAGTGCGCCACCTGGCGAAGGCCGACCCGGTGCTGAAGCGCGTCATGCGCGCGATCGGGCCGATCACGCTGGAGCCGAAAGGTCGCCGAAGTCCGTTCGAGTCGCTCGTGCGCGCGGTGGCGCACCAGCAGTTGCACGGCGTGGCGGCGGAGCGGATCCTGGGGCGGTTCATCGCACTCGTGCCGGGCAAGCGTTTTCCGACTGCGAAGGACATTGATTCCTTAACTGACGAAGCGCTGCGCGGCGTGGGTTTTTCCGGAGCGAAGTCGGCGGCCTTGCGCGATATCGCCGCGAAGACGCTCGGCGGCATCGTCCCCACCCCGCGCAAAATCCGCGATCTCGGCGACGAGGAAATCATCGAGCGCCTCACCAGTATCCGCGGCGTTGGCCGTTGGACGGTGGAGATGCTGCTCATCTTCCAGCTTGGCCGGCCCGATGTATTGCCCGCCGACGATTTCGGCGTGCGCAACGGTTTCCGCGTCGCGTACGGTCTGCCTGAGATGCCGAAGCCGAAGGAAGTCCTCGCGCACGGCGAGCGTTGGCGGCCGTATCGCACCACGGCCGCATGGTACCTGTGGCGCGCGGGCGAGCGGCCAGAGATCGCGGGGCCGTCATAGTCCCTCCCCTTCACATTCGCTTTATTTGAATCCAAGTCCCTCTTCCCTTTGCTCCCTATGAAAGCCTTTGAGCTCACGAAGTTCGGCCTCGAAAATCTCACGCTCGCGGAACGCGAGGAGCCGCGTGCTTCGAGCAGCGATGTAGTGGTGAAATTCCGCGCCGCCTCGCTGAATTATCGCGATCTGCTCTTCGTGCGAGGGCACTACAATCCGCGGGCCAAGCTGCCTGCCATCCCGCTCTCCGACGCCGCGGGCGAAGTGGTGGCCGTGGGCGAAAACGTGCGCCGGTGGCAGGTGGGCGACCGGGTCTGCCCCGCGTTTTCGCAAGGCTGGCTGGAGGGCCGGCGCACCGCGGAGAAGGATCGCGCCACGCTCGGCGCCGGCGATCTCGATGGCGTGCTGCGCGAGTACGGGGCCTTTGCGGAGCACGGGCTCGTGCGTATTCCCGAGCACCTCAGTTTTGAAGAGGCGGCCACGCTGCCCTGCGCCGCGCTCACCGCCTGGCACGCGCTGGTGGAGGCGGCGCGGATCAAGCCCGGGCAAACGGTCCTCACGCTGGGGACGGGCGGCGTCTCGGTTTTCGCCGTGCAATTCGCGAAGCTGTTCGGTGCGCGCGTGATCGCCACCTCCAGCAGCGACGACAAGCTCGCGCGCATTCGCGAGCTTGGCGCGGACGAGACGATCAACTATCGCACTACGCCGGACTGGGACAAGGAGGTGCTCAAGCTTACCGGCGGGATCGGCGTGGACGCGGTGGTCGAAGTCGGCGGCGCGGGCACGCTCACGCGCTCGGTGAATGCGGCCCGGACGGAAGGGGTGGTGGCGGTGATCGGCGTGCTCGCCAGCGGTGGCGGGCTCGATCCCACCCGGCTCCTAATGAAGAGCGTGCGGCTGCAAGGGATTTTCATCGGGCCGAAAGTGATGCTGGAGGAAATGAACGCGGCGATTTCGCTGAGCAAACTGCGGCCGGTGATCGGCCGGACGTTCGAGTTCGCGCAGGTAGCGGAGGCGCTGGCTTATCTTGAAAGCGGCTCGCACTTCGGAAAGGTGGTCATCAAGTTCTGAAGAACTCGCGCGCCTCCACCGGGAAATCGGTGCAAAGGCCGTCGATGCCCCACGCCTGAAATTCGCTCCAGCGCCGGCGGCGCTGGGACTCGCTGAAGCCGTGCAGCTCGGGGGAGATGGCGAAGAATTTCCGGCCGGCGGCGTGCACCGCCTGCACGTGTTCCGGCGTGAGCCAGAGGCTGTCGAATTCATCGGCCCAAACCACTTCGGCGGGGATGGCCAGGCATCGCGCCAGCGGTTCGCCGCGGTCGCTGAGCCGGGCGGCGAGCGGGGTCGCGGCGCCGCCCTCGAGCGCGCGAAGCTTAAGCTGGGCCTGGCCGGGAGTCGCCGGCTCGAGCAGCTCGAAGTCGAAATAGAAGGCGTGGCCGCCGAGCGCGCCTGAGGCGTGCAGCTCGATCAGCTCCTGCTCGTAGCCAAGCTCTTTCACATTCATCGCGATCACGTTTTCCGGCCAGCGGCGGAAGAGCTTCGCGAATGCGTCGAAGTCGTTCTCGGCGTGCCGCGGGCCGGGGTCGTGCGCGATGTAAAAGCGGCCCTCGGGATCGCGGCGCAGGTCCGTCTCCAGGCCGAAGGCCAGCTCCAAGGCGCGCGCGCACCTTTCCAGCGAGTTTTCGCGGGCGGGCTCCGGGCCGTGGAGATTCGCGCGGTGGGCGAGCAGGCAGATGGAATCGCGGCTCACGCTTGGGAGGGTTGATCGCCGGGGCCGGGTTGCCGCGGGGTGAGCGCGCCATAGGGCGAGGGGCGCACGGGCCGGGCAAAGCGGCGCTGCGGCCGCAACTGCGGAGTGGTTTCCTCGGCGGCGTCGGCACTCTCGCCCACTCGGTTCAGCTCCACGGTATTGCGGAGCATCTTCACCAGGCCGGCCCAAAAGATCGTGAGCGGGAGCGCGTAATCGTAGGAACCGAAGATGAAGACGAAGCCGAACGGCTCGTAGATGACCGGCAGGCAAAAGAAAAAGGTGAGCGCTTGATAGGGCGTGCCGCGCGTGATTTTGCACAGCTTCCACGCCTCGCGCGCCAGGACGATGATCAGCACCATGTAGATGGCGAGGCCCACGTAGCCGACGAAACGGATCGTGGAGATCGGGCCGCTGTGCACCTGGCCAATGATCATGAAGGACTCCTGCAGCTCCGCGTCGCCGCCCTTGGCATGGGCCGCCTGGATGAGCTGGAACTGCCGCATCGAGAAGCCGAAGCCGTCGCCGAACCAGCGATTCTGGATGTACTTGTTCGTGGTGAGCATTTGCTCCCACATGAAAAAGCGCCACTGCGCGGAGGCGCGGGCGTCCCGCACGGCCACCGGATCCCAGCGCCCCGGTAAAAACGAAAGGGCGCGCTGCGCGGCCATGGGCAGCCGGATCACCGTCCCCTGCATCAAAACCAGCAGGACGATGAAGGCTCCGGCGTAGAGGACCAGCTTGAACGCCGGCCGGAGGCCCTGCTGCAAAAAGGTGCTCAACGTAAAGAAGGCGCCGAGCGTGATGACGCTGCCCCGGAAACCGGTGAGCAGGCAGAGGAAAAGGCTGAGCGCAAAGGCCGCCGCCCGGATCAAGTAGAACGGGCCGGCGAGCGCGAGGAGCGGATTGATGAGGTCGAGCGGGCGATACCGCGCGATGAGCCAGCGCGCGATCGGATCGCCAATATCGAGGAGGTAGGAGCGCCGGGAGGTGCTTTCCTCGCCGGGCACATCGACTTTCAGCTCGGCATTGTACGCGCTCGTGTCGATGCCGCTATAGAAGCGGCCGATGTGCGGGACGGTGCTGGGAAAAATGTTCGTAAAGACGCTCAGGAACCCGTTGGCAACGCGGATCCACACGGTCGACATCAGCAGCGCATGCGCCCACCAAGCCCCCGGCAACGCCGCCCGCGCGAGCACCCAGAAGGCCATCGAGCTCACGGCGGTATTCAGGTAGGCGCGCCCGCCGATCCGATCGGAATTGAGGATGAGGCCCCCGGCCGGGTTTCGAATCCAGACGGTGGCGAGATAGAGCAGCATGAACCAAACCCAGAAATCGAGCAGCGTGAACTTCGGCCGCCGGCGCACCACCTTGAAGGCCACCAGCATGAAGGTGGCCGCTGCCACGCCCGCGGTGATCACGTCGCGCAAGGCGGGGCTGCCTTTCACTTCCGGCAACTGGCCCGCCAAAATCCAGGTGGCCGGGATGAGCATCCAGACGTGCTGGCGCAAGGCGAGGAGCAGAGCGGCGAAGATGAGCCCGCCAAAGAGCGAGAGCAGCGTGCCCAGCCGGCCGCCCCCCGCGAGCAAGCCGCACCAATACGCCACCACCACGCCGACGATCACCGCGGTCGCCGTGGTGAGGTATTCGTCGAGCCGCTCGATTTTCATGGGGAGCGGCTGACTATACGTGCGCCCGGCGCGCCCACAAGCGCCGGGGCTTCCGTCGCCCTTTTAGAGGATCTTGGCTAGGAAGAGTGCGCCGCCCGCGCCCGACGCGTACGTGGCCTGCTGGAAACCCGCCGCGGCATAAAGGCGCCGGGCCCGGTGATTGTTCTCCAGGACCTCGAGCGTGAGTTTGCAGCAGCCGAGGGCGCGTGCTTTCTCCGCGAGCGCATCCAGCAGAAGCCGGCTGAACCCCATGCCGCGGTACTCGGGGAGCACGGCGAGATCGTGAATGTTCACGAGCGGCTTGGCGGCGAAGGTGGAAAAGCCGCGGAAGCAGACGGCGATGCCGGCCGGGATGCCATCGGCGTGCGCGAGCAGGATCAGCGTGGTCGGGTGGGCGCGCAGGCCGGGAATCAGGTTTGCGCGCGCCTCGTCGGAGAGGGGGTGGCCGTCGCCCATCGGGTCGCGCGAATAGGCATCCACCAGCGCGAGGACCGCGGCTTGATCTTCGGCCAGGGCGAGATCGGCCTCGCGAATGGCGACGGCTGGAGTGGAATTCACGGCGCGTCGATTTCCGCTTCGGCGTGCCGGCTGGTGTCGGCGGGCGCCTGCGCCTGAAGCAGGACCTCGAGCCGATCGATCAGCTCGATCTGGGCGGCATTGACGCGGCCCCGCGCGGTCTGTGCGTCGAACCACTGGCAGCGGTCGATCTCCGGCACCGTGATGTATTTGCCGGAGCCGCGCGGCCATTCGCAATCCATGGTGTTGCTGGTCACGGCGGTGCAATCGGCGTCGCCCTCCCACGCCCAGGCGTGCACCGTCTTTCCCGCGCGCTGGCGGATGTTGCCGAGCGCCATGAACGGAGGCGCCGCGGTGATCCCGGTTTCCTCTCGGAATTCGCGCTGTGCCGCGGCGAGCGGCTCCTCCCCCGGATCGATCACCCCCTTCGGAATCGTCCAGGCGCCGAGATCGCGCGCCGCCCAAAACGGCCCTCCGGGATGGGCCAGAAAAATTTCGAGAAAACCGTGAGTGCGGCGGAAGAGGAGCAGGCCGGCGCTGATATTGGATCGCCGTTTTTCCATGAAAATGGTGGGGGAAGTGCGGGGAAGAATTTCTGAACGAACGGGCGCGACAGCGCCAGCGCTGTTTTTAGGACTGTGATGAGTTTCACCTTCAATCCGTGGTGGGCGCGGTGAGCGAATGAAGCCATGATGGTTCGCTCCCCATGAAATCCGCCAAGTTCCTTTGCCTCTGCACCGCCCTTCTTCTCGCGGGTTCGCGTTTGTTGATCGGCGCGCCCTTGCCGCGCAGCACGCCGGAGGCGCAGGGCGTTTCGTCGGCGGAAGTGCGGGCGTTTGTCGAGGCGGCGGACCGGCAGGTGGATACGATGCACAGCTTCATGCTGGTGCGGCACGGGCAGGTGGTGGCGGAAGGCTGGTGGAAACCGGAGGCGGCGGAGAAGCCGCACGTGATGCACTCGCTGAGCAAGAGCTTCACCTCGACGGCGGTGGGGCTCGCGGTGGCCGAAGGGAAGCTGAGCATCAACGATCCGGTGCTGAAGTTTTTCCCCGAGGACGCGCCGGCGGCGCCGTCGGCCAAGCTGAAGGCCATGCGCGTGCGCGACCTGCTCACGATGTCGACCGGGCATGAGACGCAGGCCAGGTTCACGGCCACGGAGCCATGGGTGAAGTCCTTCCTGGCGCACCCGGTGCCGCACAAGCCAGGCACGCATTTCCTCTACAACACGCCCGGCACGCACATGCTTTCCGCCATCGTGCGCAAGGTGACGGGCGAGACCGTGCTCGATTTTCTCAAGCCGCGCCTGTTCGAGCCGCTCGGCATCGAGAACCCCGACTGGTACAGCAGCCCGCAGGGGAACACGGTCGGCGGCTGGGGCCTGAAAATCCGCACCGAGGACATCGCGAAATTCGGGCAGCTTTATCTGCAAAAGGGGCAGTGGAACGGGCGGCAGCTCATCCCGGCCGCGTGGGTGGCGCAGGCCACGGCGAAGCAGGTTTCCAACGGCAGCGATCCGGAGAAGGATTGGGACCAGGGCTATGGGTTTCAGTTCTGGCGCTGCCGGCATGGGGCCTATCGCGGCGACGGCGCGCACGGGCAGTTCTGCATCGTGCTGCCGGAGCAGGATGCCGTGATCGCGATCACCGCGAATACGAAGGACATGCAGGCGGAGCTGAACATCGTGTGGGACAAATTGCTGCCCGCGTTTCAGCGCGCGCCGCTGCCGGAAAATCCGCCGGAGCAGGCGAAGCTGAAGGAGACGCTCGGCCAGCTCGCGGTGCCGCCCACGCACGTGGACCTCACCTTGCAGTTGCCGGGGACCTGAGACTTTCGCCCGGCTCAATTCGTCCGTCAGGTTTTCTCCCGCCCAACGAGATTTGCATTTCGCCCCGGCTGGGTGGGGCCTAAAGTGCTTGCCCCCGTTTTTACTATGGCCACTACGTTTGCCACCCGGTTCAACCTCGAAGTCATCGAGCAAAACTACGAGCGCTGGCGCAAAGATCCCGCCGCGGTCGACTCGACTTGGGCGGTTTTCTTCGAGGGATTCGAGCTCGGCTCCGTGCGGCAAAATGGCGCCGCCGCGGCGGCGGCGCCGGCGGGCAAGGACGGCGCCGACGTGCCGCTGCAGACGCGGGTCAATCGGCTCGTCTACGCCTACCGCACGCTCGGGCACACCATCGCCCAGCTCGATCCGCATCGCGAAGCAGCACCCGGAAAATCCGCTCCTGAGCTTGAAGGAGCTGGAGATTCGCGGAAAACGAGCTCGATCTCCTGGTCTCCTCGCCATACTTCCTCGGCGGCAAGCGGATGAAGCTGCGCGACCTGATCGCCACGCTCAAGTCGATCTATTGCGGCACCATCGGCGCCGAGTTCATGCACATCCAGAATCCGCGCGTGCGCGACTGGGTGCGCGAGCGGATCGAGGGACGCCCCACCGAGTACACGGTGCCGCCGGAGACGCAGCGGCGCATGCTGCGGCAGATCCTTTCCGTGGAGAGCTTCGAGCATTTCCTGCACACCCGTTACGTGGGGCAAAAGCGCTTCTCGCTGGAGGGCGGCGAGTCGCTCATCGCCGCGCTCTATGCGCTCCTTGAAAATTCGCCGCAAGCACGGGGTGGAGGAGATCTGCATGGGCATGGCCCATCGCGGCCGGCTGAGCGTCATCAACGAATTCCTGCGGAAAATCGCTGGAGGTGATGTTCGCCGAGTTTTCGGAGAATTTCATCCCGAACACGGTCGGCGGCGATGGCGACGTGAAGTATCACCTCGGGTACGTCTCGGAGCGCGAAATCGATGGCCACGAGGTGCAGTTGCGGCTTTCGGCGAACCCGAGCCATCTCGAGGCGGTGAACCCGGTGGTGGAGGGCATGTGCGCGCGCCCGCCAGCGCGTGCGCAAGGATACCGAACAGCGGACGAAAGCGATCCCGGTGCTGATCCACGGCGACGCGGCGTTCGCGGGTCAGGGCATCGTGGCGGAGTGCTTCAATATGTCGCAGCTTCCGGGCTACCGCACCGGCGGCACGATCCACCTCGTCGTGAACAACCAGATCGGCTTCACCACCCTGCCGGAGGACGCGCGCTCCTCCCGGTACTGCACCGACGTCGCGAAAATGATCGAGGCGCCGGTCTTGCACGTGAATGGCGACGATCCGCTGGCCGTGCGCTTCTGCGCCGAGCTGGCGTTCGATTTCCGGCAGAAATTCAAGAGCGACGTGGTGCATCGACATCTACTGCTACCGCCGGCACGGCCACAATGAGACCGACGAACCGCTCTACACGCAGCCGCTCCTCTATGCGGAAATCGGCGCGCATCCCTCGGTGGGCGACGCTCTTTCGCAAGCGGCTGATCGCCAGCGGCATCCTCACGGCCGAGGACGCACTCGCCCTCAGCAAAGAGGCCAGCGCGCGCTACGAGAAAGCTCTTGCCGAAGTCAAATCGGCGGAGGAGAAAAAGAACCTCGGCGCGTTCGCGGAGGCGAATGCGGAGTTCCAGCCGGCCTACTCGCACGCGGTGGTGGAGACCGCGATCTCGCCGGAGTTTCTCGAGAAGATCTGCTGCGGGCTCACCACCGTGCCGGAGAGCTTTCATCTCGTGCCGCGCCTGCGAAAGTTCTTCCTCGAGAAGCGCATCCAGGCCTGCAAAAACGGCGGGCCGTTCGACTGGTCGTACGCGGAAGCGATCGCCTGGGGCTCGCTGCTCGTCGAGGGCATCCCGATCCGGCTTTCGCGGCCAGGATTCGCGCCGCGGCACCTTCTCCCAGCGCCACTCGGTGCTGTACGATGAGAAAAGCCGCGAGCGCTACATTCCGCTGCAGCATCTCGCGCCGGAGCAGGCGCGGTTTTGCGTCTACAATTCGCTGCTGAGCGAGCAGGCGGTGCTCGGTTTCGATTACGGCTACTCGCTGAATTTCCCGCAGCTCCTGTGCATGTGGGAGGCGCAGTTCGGCGATTTCTCGAATGGCGCGCAGGTGATCATCGATCAGTTCATCGTCTCCGCGGAATCGAAGTGGCAGCGCCCGAGCGGCATCGTGCTGCTGCTGCCCCACGGCTACGAGGGGCAGGGCCCCGAGCATTCCAGCGGCCGGCTCGAGCGCTTCCTCCAGCTCTGCGCCGAGGAGAACATCCAGGTCTGCAACCTCACGACGCCCGCGCAGTATTTCCATGTGCTGCGCCGGCAGATGAAACGCCCCTTCCGCAAGCCGCTGGTGATCATGACGCCGAAGAGCCTGCTGCGCGCCGCCGAGTGCGTCTCCACCACCGACGATTTCACGAAGGGGCATTTCCACGACATCCTCCCCGGCCCCGTGCTCGGCACCGAGGCTGAAGTGAAGCGCCTCATCTTCTGCTCCGGCAAGGTCTACTACGATCTCCTCAAGTACCAGAACGAGCACAAGCGCGCCGACGCCGCGATCATCCGGGTGGAGCAGCTCTACCCGCTGAACGAGGAACAAATCCGAGAGCAAGCCGCGCGTTTCCCGAAGGCCGAGACGTATCGTCTGGTGCCAGGAAGAATCCCAAAACATGGGCGCGTGGACCTACATCGTACTGCCGCTGCGACGCATCCTCGGCGAGAAGCTCATCCGCTACGCCGGCCGCAACGCCAGCGCCAGCCCCGCGGTGGGCTCATTGGGCGTACACAAGACCGAGCAGCGGCTGCTGGTGCAGGATGCGTTTACACTGTGAGCCCAGCTCTACCGCACCGCCTCCGCCAGCGCCGCGATTAGCTCCTTCCCGAAGGCCAGCCGATCCTCCGCCATGGGCCGGCGGCCGAGCTTCGCGGAGGGGCCGATGCGCAGCTCCATGAGGGCCACGGGGACGCGGGCTTCGGTCCAGAGATGATTGGTGGAGGCGCCGGCGGAGGGCGCGCCGGTGATGGGCACACGCGAGGGATCGAAGGCGGTGTGGTCGCGCAGGTGCTGAAAGAGCTTGGTGAAGCGCTGGAGCGCGGGCTCGCCGTCGATGGCGGTGTCGAGGTATTCCGCGGTCTCGGTGTTGTGCATGTTCACCATCAGGTCGATCGACTGCTGCGCCATCGCGGCGAGGATGGCTTTCTTGGTATACCAAATCTCCGGCATCAGGCGGAGATGCGCGACCGTGCGCAGGTCCACCACGTTCCAATGGCGATTCACGTCGTAGCCGTTCGCATTGAAGCGCACTTTGCCGAGGGCGACGCCGTCGGGATCGACCATCGGCGTGAACTTGAAGACCGTCTGCTGCCGCAACGCGCGCGCCGCGGGATCGTCGGACGTAATGAAACGCAGCGCCCCCTCCATGGCGTACGAGGTGCCAGCCTCCCATGCATGCTGGCGCGCCTGCAGCCACACGAACCGCTTCTCCGCATCTGGCACGGCCCAATCGGTGACAGTCACGAGGTGCATCTCCCGGCCCAGCGTGGTCTTGCCGATCACCTCCACGCGCACCGGCTCGCGCGCGCTCAATTCCTCGAGCAAACGCAGCACCCGCGTGTGCGTGTACGGCTGAATGTGCGCGATATAGAAAGCATCCGAGCCCGGCGTGAACCGCAGCGTCATCTCTTTCTTTTCATCGTCCCACTCGCCCGCGGGAAAATGCTGCCACGCTGCGCCATCCGCGCTGAACACCGGCAGCAACTCGGCCGACATCGCGCACGCCGGCTTGTGGTTATATTCGCCGATGAAGTCGGTGAGCGTGACCGTCACCTCGCGCCCGCGCGCATGATCGATCCGGAAGTAGTACCAAGTGGGCTGGCGATTCCGCCCCTCTTCGTTTTGCTGGCCTTCCGCATGCACGCGGAATTCGGTCTCGCCGACGAATTCGAGGCGGCCCATCGAGCCGCCTTCGAAGTTCTTATTGAAGGTGATCGGCTCGGCGAGGAGCGAAAGCGGGAGGAGGAAAAGGAGCGCGGGAAACTTCACGCGGCAACCCTAACGGGGGCGATGCGCGGGCGGCTAGTTATAGTAAATCGTCTCGTTCGCCATCAGCAGGGCGTGGGTGTATTTTTCCCAGGGCGAGAGGGCTTTGCGCTCGACGAGGTCGCCGGTGTTTTCCAGCACCACGCCGCCGTATTTTTTCTTCGGATTCTGCGCCTTGCGCTGCGCTTTCATCTGCTGGCGGGTGAGGCGTACGTTGGCCGGAGCGGCGGTTTCTTCGGCGGCGGGAGCAGCCGCTTCCTCATTGGGATTCGGCGCGGCGGCGGTGGCGAGGAAAGCGAGGCCGAGCTTGGTTTCCGACTCCTTGGGCGGGCGCTGGAAGATCATCCAGTAGAGGGCATGGATGCGCTGCTGGTCGTCCTTGGCCTGGCCCATTTCGGGGCGGACGAGGAGCTTGCGCGAAACGTCGATCATCAGCGGGCTGTTCATCATGAAAAGCGCCTGCTGCGGGACGGTGGTCTCGTGGCGTTTGCCAAGCGGCATCCCGGGATTCGCGAAATCGAAATGGTTCATCATCTCGGGCAGATCGCGGCGGTCGACGAAGCCGTAGACGGAGCGGCGGAAGGAGTACGGCTCGGAGACGATATTCACGGGGTGGCCGCCGGTGGTGAGGTCGAGCTTGCCGGCGATGTAGAGGAGCGAATCGCGGAGCGGCTCGAAATCGAGCCGGCGCATATTGTAGCGCCAGAGGAGGCGGTTGTTCGAATCGATCTTCGCGAAGGCCTCGTTGGTCTCGCTCTTCCGCTGATAGACGGCGGACATCATGATGAGCTTGTGCATCGCCTTGATGGACCAGCCGCCCTGGATGAAGCGCTGCGACAGGTAATCGAGCAGCTCGGGATGGCTGGGCGGGATGGACATGGTGCCGAAATCATCCGGCGAGAGGACGATCCCCTCGCCGAAGTGGTGCAGCCAAAGGCGGTTCACCAGCACCCGCGGGGTGAGCGGATTGGTGCGCGACGCGATGGCCTGCGCCAGCTCGAGCCGGCCGCTGCCGTTCTTGAACTCCGGGCGGTTCGGGCCGGAAAGAATCTCCAGGAAACGGTGCGGCACCACCTCGCCCCGGTTCTGCGCTTCGCCGCGGATGAAGACGGGCGAATCCGCGATCCGGCCCTCTACCACCGCCATGGCGCGTTTCGGGGCGCCGGGGTGCGTGAGCTCCACCTTGCGCACGGTATCGAGCGAGCGCTGGTACCTGATGGCCGCCTTTTGCGGGAGCGATTTGCTGAGCTCCATTTCATCGGCATCGGCGGGGAAGCCGGGCGGAAACGGCGCGCTCTTGATCTCCTCGAGCGCGCTCTGGGCGGGCGCTTTCGAGATGGCGCTGGCGCTGAAGGGGAGGGGTTTGATGGCCGAGGCGGGCTGCGCGGACGCCGTGGACGGGGCAGCGGGCTTGCCGACCGTCTTGAAGAACTCGGTGTAATAGCCGGCCACTTCATCCAGCGACTTCGGGCTCTTGCCTTTGAAAAGCGCGGCGATTTGCGGATAAACCTCCATCCGTTTTCCGAGATCGCCATTCGCGATGCGGGCGATGATCGGCGCGGCTTTCTCGGCGAAATTGTCCTCGCCGAGCCTGGCGAGCATGGCGAAGGGGCCGAAGATCGGGCTGCGCTGGAAATTGTCCGCCCCGCGCTTCATGAACTGCGACATCTCATCCACCTCGCGCGCCGGGAGGCCGATCGCCTTGGTGTACTTCTGCCGGTCCTGCCCGCGCTTCAACCCGGCCATCATGAGATCGCCGGCGTGCTCGCGGAAGACGCGCCGGGTCTGCTCCACCTCGACGTAGATGGCCTTCTTGGTCTCTTCCAAAGCGGCGGCGCGCGCGGTCAGATAATCCTGGTAGAGCTTCTGGTCGGTGGCCGCGGCGATGATCGGATTTTCCTTCGGCTCGGCGGTGGAGTTGAAGATGCCGTGCAGCGAATAGTAATCCTTCTGCGGGATCGGGTCGAACATGTGATCGTGGCAGCGCGCGCACGACACCGTGAGCCCGAGAAAGCCCTTGGTGACGACATCGATCCGGTCGTTGATGATGTCGTTCTTGTTGTTATTGAAGCGGTCGCCCACGGTGAGGAAACCGAGCGCGGCCAGCGGCGCCTTGTCGTTCTTGAGGTCGAGTTTGTCGGCGGCGATTTGCTCGAGGATGAACTTGTCGAAAGGCTTGTCGCGATTGAAGGCGTCGATCACGTAATCGCGGTAAGTCCATGCATCGACGTAGAGATTCGTGTCCTTCTTCGCGTTGTCGCCCTTGGTGTCGGAATAGCGGGCGACATCGAGCCAATAGCGGCCCCAGCGCTCGCCGTAGCGGGGCGAGGCGAGCAGGCGATTGATCACCTTTTCCCACGCATCGGGGGCCTGATCCTTCTCAAACGCCGCCACCTCCCACGGCATCGGCGGCAGGCCGACGAGATCGTAGTAGGCGCGCCGGATCAGCGTCGGGCGATCCGCTTGTTCGCCGGGCGTGATCTGCGCCTGCTCCAGCTTCGCCTGGATGAAGTTATCGACCGGCGTCTTCACCGCGCCCGGCGTGCGGACGAGCGGGACCGGCGGATTCTTCAACGGCTGCCACGCCCAATGCTTCTTCGAGTTAGGGTCCTGCCGGACCACGATGGCGCCGGCCGTCTTCGGATCGACCGCGTTCGAAATCGATGTGACCGGCGTCGAGGGAATCGGCGCGCCCATCTTGATCCACGCGGTGAGATCGGCCAGTTGCGCCGCGGAGATCGCCGCCTCTTTGGGCGGCATCTTCTCGTCCGGGTCCTTCGAGGTGACCCGCTGCAGGATCATCGATTTCGCAGGGTCGCCGGGGACGATGATCTTGCCATCGTCGCCGCCCTTGAGAATGCCATCGCGCGAATCGAGCGCGAGCCCGCCCTTGGTTTTGCCCTCGGCGGCCGAGTGGCACTTGAAGCAAGCCTCGGAGAAAATGGTGGCGATCTTCTTCTCGAAGAAGGCCTTCTGCTCCGGGGTGGGCTCGGCGGTAGCCGCGCCGTGCGCGGTGGCCACGGCGAGGAGACCGATGGGAAAGATGCGAAGAATGGGAAGCATGCGAGGGGGCCCTTTGAGCTTAGGCGATGATTTCTTTCACCACGCGCCCCATGACATCGGTGAGACGGAAGTCGCGGCCGTTGACGCGGTAGGTGAGCTTCGTGTGATCGAAGCCCAGCAGCGCCAGAATCGTCGCGTGGAAATCGTGCACGTGGACTTTGTTCTCCACCGCGCGCGCGCCGAATTCATCCGTGGAGCCGTACACGGTGCCGCCCTTGATGCCGCCGCCGGCCATGCACGAGCAGAAGCCCTTGTTATTGTGATCGCGGCCCGGCTTTTCGTTGCCGTTCTTGTCGTAGGTGACCGTGCGCCCAAATTCGCCGCCCCACACCACCAGCGTGGAATCGAGCAGCCCGCGCTGCTTCAGGTCGGTGAGCAGCGCGGCGATCGGCTGATCGATCTCGCCGGCGCGCTTCGGCATATTGTTCTCGATGTCCTGATGCATGTCCCAGCCGCCCGCCCATACCTGGATGAAGCGCACCCCGCGCTCCACCAGCCGGCGCGCGATGAGCATCTGGTTGCCCTGCTGCGTGTCGCCGTAAAGGTCGCGCACGTGCTGCGGCTCCTTGTTGATATCGAAGGCGTCGGTGGCCTCCGTCTGCATCTTGAAGGCCATCTCGAAGGCCTCCAGCCGCGCCTCGAGCGCTGCTTCCTTCTGCAGCTTGGCGGAATGGATGTCGTTGAGCTGCCGCACGAAATCGAGCTGCTCGCGCTGGTCGCCCAGCTCCATGAACGGGTTGCGGATATTCTCGATGATCTCCTTCGGGTCGAGCTTGGCCGTGCTCACCATTGTCCCCTGGAAAACGCCCGGCAAAAACGACGCCTGGCAGCAGGCGGTCATCGAAGGCTTCGCGCCGCCCGGTCGCAGCACGATGAAGCCCGGCATATTCTGATTCTCCGAGCCGAGGCCGTACGTCACCCACGAGCCGAGGCTCGGCCGCGGCAGCCGCAGCGAGCCGGTATTCATGGCGATCTGGGCCACCTCGTGCGCCGGGATGTCCGTGTACATCGAGCGGATCACCGCCAGCTCATCCGCATGCTCGCCCAGCTTCGGGAACACCTCGCTGATCTCGATCCCCGACTGCCCAAACTTCTTGAACTCGAACGGCGACGCAAACGCCTTCCCGCGCAGCCCCGGAACATCCTGGTCCGCGTACTTCGTCAGCGCCGGCTTCGGGTCCCAGGTATCCACGTGTGAAGGCGCCCCCTCCAGGAAGATGTGGATCACGTGCTTCGCCTTCGTGGGGAAATGCGGCTGCTTCGGCAACAACGGCGAAGTGCTCCCCGAGGCGGCGTAAGCCGCCGTCGGCAGCAGGCCTGCCAGGCTCAGCGCCCCCATCCCCATGCCGCTTCGCAGCAGGAATTCACGGCGGGAAAGAAAGGAGTCTTCGAGGCGGGGGCGATGTTCGGCGGGATTCATAGCGGCGGGAGAGTTCTTAGAGGGAAAAACCGGGGCAGGGGGAAAGTTGCGGGGGTCGGGCCGCGGCGGGAGCGCGGGAGTCTAGCACAAAACGCGGGTTTTGCGAGTTTCGGGGGATTCTCAAGTTTGAATCATGAGACGAATGAGACGAAAAGGCGGTTTTTCGCGTTCAACCAATGTTTCGACCGGCTCATCCCCTCGGCACCTTGACGGATGTCGCTTACCCGGCAGCGCTGAGCACCCGCTTGCACGAGGCCGCCCTGGGCCTCAGCGATTGCAAGCTTACGCCACGCCGCTGCGCGATGATATCTGCGCCAACGCCAACCGCTTGGCCCGCGAGCACGGCGCGCAGTGGAATTACCTTCAGCGCAAAAACTTCCGCCAGGAGGATCGCTGGCGCGGCGCTGCCGCCACCCCGGGCTGGTCCATGTCTTCAAAGTCAAAGAGCGGGCGCGCGTCTTTGATCTGCGCCGCTACGTGGAAAACAAAGTTGTTTAAAAACGCGCGGCGCCGATGGCAGTTTGGCCAAAAATGCACACCTAGCGTAGTGCGTCGTACACCGAGTTTCCGCCGCCCCTCCGGGGCGAACGTGATTTCCTGGGGTGACCGGTGGCTGACGCCACCGGTCAATCTCGGGATGGCCCTCCCGGCCTTTGCGACGAACGTTACGCGAATTGTGTCGCACTACACCAGAGCCACGGTGGATGTTCTTACCCCCCGCGAGGTTGAAGCTTGCCGTCCTGGCATCCATTGTGCTGAAACTCTTTTCCCGTGCCACCCACGCGGCCTTGCACGGCCTTCTTTTTCCTTTTCTCTTTTCTTCTTCCTCTCGCCAGCGAGGCGCTGGAGAGCCCGGCGGATGGACGGATCAACGCTCGGATGATGCAGATGCCGGCGGTTTCGGCGCAGCAGATCGCGTTTTGTTATGCGGGAGACATCTGGATCGCGCCGAAGGCGGGCGGGGAGGCGACGCGGCTTTCCTCGCCGCGCGGGGCGGAGACGTTTCCGCGCTTTTCGCCGGATGGAAAGCGGCTCGCCTTCACCGCGAACTACGACGGGAACGAGGACATTTACGTGATGCCGGTGGCGGGGGGCGAGCCGCGGCGAATCACTTTTCACGGCGCGACGGACCGTTTGCTCGGCTGGTATCCGGATGGCAGGTCGCTGCTCTTCGCCTCGAAGCGGCACTCTTTTACCGAGCGCGTGGGACAACTGTTTCGGGTCCCGGCGGAGGGCGGGCCGGCGGAGCAACTGCCGCTCGCCTATGGCGAATTCGCGGCGCTCTCGCCGAACGCAACCCAGGTGGCGTTCACGACCTCGACCACGGATTTTTCCACCTGGAAACGTTATCGCGGCGGGATGGCTCCAGATATCTGGCTGTACGATTTCGCGGCGCGCACGGCGAGGAATCTCACGCAAAATGAGGCCAGCGATTCGCAGCCGATGTGGCACGGCGCGAAGCTTTATTTCCTCTCGGATCGCGACACGTACCAGCGCAAGAACCTCTGGGCCACCGACCCTGCTACGAACGCGCTTCGGCAGGTGACGAACTTCACCGATTCCGACATCCATTTCCCGTCGATCGGGCCGAACGACCTCGTGTTCGAGAGCCGCGGGCGGCTTTATCTGCTCGATCTGGCCAGCGAGCAGACGCGCGAAGTAGAGCTGCGCGTGCTGACGGATCGCGCCACCACGCGCGCCCGGGTGGAAAGCGCCGCGCCATATCTGCGCCGGGGCGCAATCTCGCCCACCGGCAAGCGCGCGGCCTTCGAGGCGCGCGGGGAGATTTTCACGGTGCCGGCGGGGGAGGGGATCGTGCGGAATCTCACGGAGACCAGCGCGGTGGCGGAGCGATATCCGGCGTGGTCGCCCGATGGCCGCTGGCTCGCCTATTTCTCGGATGCAACCGGCGAGTACGAGCTGACAATCCGCCCTTCGAACGGCAAAGGCCCTGAGCAGACGCTGACGAAGCTCGGGCCCGGCTGGCGCTACGAGCCGCAGTGGTCGCCGGACTCGAAGAAGGTTGCGTTCATCGATGCGTCGATGCGCCTGCAGATGTACGATTTCGACAAGAAGCAGGTGGCGCAGGTGGATCGCCAGCTCTGGCAATACCACGGCGACCTGGAGCGGTTTCGGGTGGCGTGGTCGGCGGATAGCCGCTGGCTGGCGTACGCGCTCGACTTGGAAAACCGGCAGGGGGCGATCGTGCTTTACGATGTGGAGCAGGGTGCGAAAACACAGGTGACCAGCGGCATGTACGACGACGACATGCCCACCTTCGATCCCGAGGGGCGCTACCTTTTCTATCGGTCGAAGCGTTCCGCCGATCCGATCTACGCCGAGAGCGACAACACGTGGGTTTACGCGAATGGCCAGGTGCTCGTGGCGGTGCCGTTGCGGCAGGAGATCATCTCGCCGCTGGCGCCGCGCAACGACGAAGAGCCGATGCGCCTCCCGCTCGAGGCAGCGCCGCCGGCGGATCGCCATCTCGTGGAAAAGTCGCTGGAAAAGACGGCCGGCACTCCCGCCGAAGCCCGCCCGGTGCCCGAGGCGGGCACGGGAGAGGGGACCCAGGAGGTGGCCATACAGGCGGAAAAACCGCGGGGCAGTGAGGCGCCCGCCCAGCCGCGCGCCGAGAGCGCGCCAGCCCAGCCTCCGCGCACGAGCGGCTTGCAAATCGACCTCGCCGATTTCGAGGCGCGCGCCGTGGTGCTGCCGGTCGGCGTGGGCCGCTTCGAGGATCTCATGGCCGCGCCGGGCAAGCTCCTCTACACGCGGATGCCGCGCGCGGGCTCGATTTCCAACTATCATCCGCTCTGCTTCTACGATTTCGATCGCCGCGAGGAGGAGACGATCCTCGACGACGTCTCGGGCGTGGATCTCTCCGCCGACCGCCGCAAGCTGCTGATCGCCCGCGGCCGCTCATGGTTCGTCTGCGGCGTGGCCGAAGGACAGCGCGCGGATCATTACCTGCCGCTCAGCACCATGGAAATGACGGTGCAGCCCGCGGCCGAGTGGCGCCAGATTTTCAACGACGCCTGGCGCATCGAGCGCGACTTTTTCTACGATCCCAACATGCACGGCGTCGACTGGAAAGGGATGCGCGAGCGCTACGGAAAGCTGCTCGACGATTGCGTCACGCGCTGGGACGTGAACTACGTGCTGGGCGAAATGCTCGGCGAGCTGAACGCGTCGCACGTGTATCGCGGCGGCGGCGATTTCGAGGAGGGACCCGCGCGCAGTGTCGGATATCTCGGGTGCGACTTCGCGCTGGAGCAGGGCGCGTTTCGGATCCGGCACATCCTCGAGGTGGCGCCGTGGGATTATGCCAACCGGCCGCCGCTGCGCCAACCGGGCGTGCGGGTGAACGCGGGCGATTGGCTCCTCGCGGTAAATGGCCGCCGGCTCGATCCCGCGCAGGACCCGATGGCCGCCTTCCAGGGGCTCGCGGAAAAAACCGTGCAGCTCACTATCAACAGCCAGCCTACCATGGAAGGCGCGCGTGAGGTGCTCGTGCAAACGGTGGCCGACGAAAGCCGCATGCGGCAGCTCGCGTGGGTGGAGAAAAACCGACGCCAGGTGGAGCAAACGAGCGGCGGGAAAATCGGCTACCTCTACGTGCGCAACACCGCCTCCGAAGGCCAGAGCGAGCTCTACCGGCAATTCCGCGCGCAGTTCAACAAAGCCGCACTCATCATCGACGAGCGCTGGAATTCCGGCGGCCAGGTGCCTGATCGCTTCATCGAGCTGCTCGGCCGCCGCGTGACGAATTATTGGGGCGTGCGCGACGGCCACGATTGGCAGACGCCATGGATCGCCCACCGCGGTCCGAAGACCATGCTCGCGAATAGCTGGAGCGGCAGCGGCGGCGATTGCCTGCCGTGGATGTTCCGCCAAGCCGGGCTCGGCCCGGTCATCGGCCAGCGCACGTGGGGCGGGCTCATCGGCATGACCGGGGTCCCATTGCTGAGTGATGGCGGCCACGTCACCGTCCCCACCTTCTCCATCTACGACAAGGACGGCTAGTGGATCATTGAAGACACCGGCGTCACCCCCGACCTCGAAGTCGCCGACGACCCGGCACAGCTTGCCGCCGGCACCGATCCGCAGCTCACCCGCGCGATCGAGGAAATGCTCGGGATGTTGAAGAAGCAGCCGGCGCTCGCGCCCAAGCGGCCGGCCTATCCGAATCGCGCGGGGATTGAGAAGGTGAGCATGGAGCGGCAGGCGGCGCGGTAAGGAAGGGCGCCCACGAGCGGTGTCACGAGACGCTGTCGGGGACGGCGCGCAACTCGGCCTGCCGCTGGCGCGCGGCTTCACCGAGGCGCCGGTAATAGGCGATCAATTCGTCAGGGGCAAAGGGACGCCCGCTTAGGCGGAGGCTCGCCAAGCGGGCGAGTCTGCTTTACCTTTCCTGCATGAAAGCCTGGACCGCCCCCTGGACCGCTCTTCTCTTATCACTCCTGCTCCCGCTGGCCACTGCGGCGGAGGAAACCAAGCTGGAGAAAACCGGGCCGGTAATTGTCGTGCCGGTGCGCACCGCGATCTCCTCCGCGCAGTTCCTCTTCCTGCGCCGCGCGGTGAAGGAGGCCGAGCGGCAGAATGCGAGCGCGCTGGTGCTGCATATGGATACGCTGGGCGGCGACGTGGAGGCCGCGATCGATAACATCGAGGCGCTGCTGAAGACGAAAGTGCCCACGTACGCCTATATCGATAGCAAAGCGCTTTCGGCCGGCGCGCTCATCACGCTGGCCACGCAGAAGATTTACATGTCGCCCACCGCGGTAATCGGCGCGGCGGCGCCGGTCGGGCCGGAGGGCGGCGACCTGCCGAAGACGATGAGCGAGAAGATGATCTCGAGCCTGTCGGCGATCGCGCGCGGCGCGGCGCAAAAGTGCGGACACAATCCCGACCTCGCCGATGCTTTCATCCGCAAGGAAGCCGAGCTGAAAGTGGGCGCGGAGACGCTCGACAAGAACGATACGCTGCTCACCCTCGATGCCACCCAGGCTTCGCGGCTCTTCGACGGCAAACCGCTCCTCACCGCAGGCCTCGCCGGGTCGCTCGAGGAAATGCTCCGGCTCGCCGGCCTCACCGGCACAGTCGAGCGCGTGAAGCCCACGGGTTTCGAGCAACTCGCGTTTTGGCTGATCGCGCTCGCGCCTTTCCTCCTGCTCGGGGGCATGCTCGGCGCGTGGATGGAATTCAAAACGCCCGGCTTCGGGCTGCCGGGGATTCTCTCCGCCGTCTGCTTCACGCTCTTTTTTGCCGCCCACTACGGCGCGGGGCTCGCGGGATGGGAAGTGATCATCCTCTTCATGATCGGTTTCCTGCTGGTGCTCTCGGAGCTGTTTTTGCATCCGGGCACGGTGCTGCCGGGGGTCGCGGGAGTGGTGTTCATGCTCTTCGCGTTGATCTGGGCGATGATCGATCGCTATCCAAACCAGCCTTGGTGGCCCACCAATGCCATGCTTATCCGTCCCATGCTCAATCTTACTCTGGCTTTCGCCGGTGTCTTGCTAGCCATGTTTTTCCTTGGCAAATACCTGCCCCGCACACCGTTCTTGCGCTGGATTATCCTTGCGGAAACCACGCCGACTGGCGCCGGGCCGATGCTGCCGGAAGCCACGCCCAACGTCCTCACCGGCGCGAGCGGCGTCGCACGCACCACCTTACGCCCGAGCGGCAAAGCCGATTTCGGCGGCCGCGTCCTGGATGTGGTTTCCAATGGCGAATATATCGATCCCGGCCAGGGCGTGCGCGTTGTAGCCGTGGAAGGTGCGCGCGTGGTAGTGGAAGGCGCGCGAGGATAAGGATCGCTGGGTTCGGCGCGGCTATGTCCGTTTAGAGAGACCTCAGGAAGAAAAACACGAGAATGAGGAGAAGCACGAGGGCGGTGATCCACCAGAGCGGGTGCATCCCCGTGTGCCCGCCGGGCGAGCCGAACTCTCGCGCCACGTATTCTTCGTAGTCGAAGTCGCTGCCGCCGTCCGCGTCGATGGAGGCGGCCTCCTCGCGCCAGCCCGAATCGTGATCGGCGCCGCATTCGGGGCAGGCGAGGGCCTTGCGCGGCACGTCCTCTCCGCAGACGGGGCAGGTTTCGGGGGGCGGGAGTCTTCGCTTTTTCACAGTTGTAACCGTAACAGCATATAGTTACACACGAGAGCGGCAAGCGAACCCCCAAAAACTCGGCAGCCTTCAAACATCCTATGAGCAGAGTCCTCGGCACTATTCATGGCAACGAGATCGTCGAACAGGACGATGGCAGCGTGACGTTCTCCTCCGGCGCCACGATCGATGGGGACGGCGCGAACGGGCAGTTCGGCGGGGAGCCGTGCTATGCGCCGTCCAGCTACCAAGGCGGAACCCTCGATTACGTAGCCAATGCGGGCTCGCCGGGAGACTGGTACGGGGTGGTCACCGACACCAACCATAGTTCCGGCAACCCCATCATTCAGGGCCCGAGCGATCCGTGTCCCGGGGCTTACGTTTCGTCCACCTCGCTCAGCCTGCCTGGCAAGAACGGGGAGCACCTGCCGTACTCGTCCCCGTTCAAGTATGTCGACTCCGCGACCGTTCCCTTCATCGTGGTGCCGCCGCTCATCATCGATGGCGTCGCCGGCGTAGTGATGGGCTGCCGCGCGGTGGTCACCAATACCGCGACGGGCCAGACGACGGAGGCGGTGGTGGCCGATAGCGGGCCGCGGAATCACCTGGGCGAAATCAGCGTGGCCTGCGCGAAAGCGATCGGCGTTCCGGTGGGCGGCCGCCACCCGGCGGATGGCGGCGGCGCCGATTCGCCGAGCATCCACTACCAGCTTTTTCCCGGCGTGCCGGCGGTGGTCAATGGAGTGACGTATCCCTTGCAATCGAGTTAGCCTCGCCGCCGCTCCGAGCTTTGCACTTAGCTATCTCCGACCGAAATTGAAGAGGCCCCCCCATGAGCATGTTGCGGATCGCACGATCCGTTCCGCCGCCAGCCGGACGCTTCCTTGCACGCTCCTGCTGCTGGCATTTTTGCCCGGCTGCGCCTTTGGCAATTACGGCACGCTGCTCGCCAGGCGAACCGTTACGAAAGGCGCTGAAGTGATCGAAGTCCGCGCCTTCGGCCTGCTGATCCGGCCGGGAGGCATCGATGCTGGCATTTCCCTTGGATACAGACACGCGGTCTATCTATTTCCGCGGTCGGAGGAAGACGGCAAGCCGGGCACGGAATGGCGCTGGTTTCGCTCCTTCCTCGGTGGGGAACCGGCGCGGGTGCGCGGCAGCACCAGCCTGGGCTTGGAGCTGCAATTCACCCCGGAGATCAAGCGCCTGGCCTTCGGCTATGTAGACCAATTTCTGATCGACGGCGGACCGCCGGGAGAATCCTCGCTGGTGAATCTTCGTTACGTTCGCGGCCAGCCCGCGGATACCATGCTTAGCATCAGCCACCCCAAGTAACACGATGAGCCGCCTCCGATCCTCTGCCCTAGCCCTCTTTTTGGCACTCACCGGCTGCGGCACGCCGAGCCACCTGGTCTTCTATCAAAGCTCGGTGGTGGGCGCCGATGTCGCCGCCGATACCGCGAGCGGACGCATCAATGTCGCTTTGGGCTACGAGCGGCAGACGAATGCCATCATCCCCAAGACCAACACCCTGGCGACGCGGCGCGGCCGGTTGCGAGGAGGGGAGGCGCCGCGCGAAGAGAACGAGGCCATGGCCGTGCTTTCGGCCAGCAAGGTGAAAATCCGCTGGTTCGGCGCGCAGGAGGTGAACGAGCAATTCGCCACGGGGGAGGCCGCCGTGAATATCGCGACCGACCCCGAAGCGGTGGCGACTCTTGCTACCTTGAGCGAAATCGAGCGGGAGGATGCCCGATGAGCCGCGCGCCCTCGCTCCTCCTGCTGCTCGCGTTGGCGCTCGGCGCGGGCGGGTGCGCGCCCGATGCGGTTTTCTTCCACGAATCGACGAAGTTGGGCATGACGGCGACGTACAATACCGCCGACAGCCAGCCGCTGAGCTCGCACTTCGGCTACAAGCGCCGGATCGTCGCGGTGGTCCCGGCCCAGGAGAGGGTGCCCTCGCCCGACGGCAACCGGTCGCGCAACACGAACAAAGGAGAAGCCCTCTCGCTCATCTCGAAATTTTATGTGCGCGCGGGCGGACTCAACGAAGGGACCGTCATCCGCAACAATTTCGCGACCGGCGAGGCGGCGCGGCTGCTCACCCGCTCGAACGGTATGCCGGCGTCGGTTCGCGCGCTCGTGCACGGCCAGGCGGTCGTCGTCCCGGCCGTCGCGGACGATGGGGGAAGGACGGCCCCGCAAATGGTCGCGGCACGAACCGAGACGGTGAAGGGCAGGCGCACCGACCCGGCGAGTGTGCCGCCCGCGCGGGTCCGCGCCCGGACACCGACGCCTAAGGTCACGCCACCTTTGCCGCGCACCGAAGCGCCCACCGTCACTCCGCCTGCGGCCAGTCGCGAGATCGAGAGCCCTCCCGTCACCGCACTGAAGCCATCGAAGCGCACGGAAGCTCCGCCACCATCGACCCGCGAGATCGACGGCAGCCCCGCGGGCTCGACCCGTTCCGAAAAACGCACCGGCGCCCCGCCGTCCGCGACGCGCGAGATCGACGGCACGCCCGCCAATCCCACGCGGCCGGCCAATCCCTAGCACCGCTTTTTTTTTACAAGAAGCTCATCCTTAGCCCATGCCTGTAGAAGCCATCCGCATCAAGCGGACCGACCTGAACCTTGCCGCCCTGCAGGATTTGTTGCGTGAAGTGGAAGCGGACCTTTTCAAGAAGGAACTGAAGCAAATCACCGGGCTCACGCTGGCCGATCCCGCCGGCCCGGACGCCGGCCACAATGTGATCGTCACCGACGAAGCGGGAAGCAAGCCGCCCGCGGTTACGCTTCGGCAGTTTCCGCTGGAGCTGAACGAGGAGGAGCTCGCTGGAAAGCTGGTCGAGGTGGAAGACCGCGAGAAACTGATCCTGCGCTCGTACGCGACGGTGCTGGTGGGCAATCAGCCGGCCGCGGTGGCGCTCTTCGATCCCGCACCCGCCCCGGAAGCGGCTGCGGCCGAGACGATCACCATCCGGGGGAAGATGTCGGTGTTCGGTGGTCCGAAGGACACTACGATGACGCTGACCGAAAACCTCGCCTGGATCGACAACGAGCAGCAAGCGGCCGACTACCCTGGCTTCTTCCTGCCGCGCCGGGGAAAAGAAGGCTTTGGCCGCCGCCTCCGGACGGAGAAATACTATCTCGCCTGCCGCTGGGATTATAGCGTGACGCCGAAGCGTTTTCTCGCGCAACCCACGACGCTCTGCACCGTGAAGAACCCGGCGAATGGCAAGACGGTGCAGGCGCGGCCGATCGATTGGGGTCCGGATCTCGACCGAACCGGGCGCAACGCCGACCTGTCCAACGGAGTGGCGGACGCCCTCGGGCTCCGCACGAACGACGTCTGCGAAGTGCTGGTCCCCACGCCACGCCAAGCGCCGCGGCCCGCTGTCCCAGCCGTCACCGAACCCGGCGCGGCAAGCGGCCGGCGCCGCGTCGTGTTCCTCACCGGCGACTATGCCCTGCGGCGCGTGCGCCAGCGGCAGGCGGCGGCGGAAGGCTGCGCGCTCACCGTCGATTTTCATTTCAACAGCAACGGACCGGCGGCCTACGGCGGGGAAGTCTACCACAAGCGCGGCGACGCGGCTTCGCGGCGGGTGGCCGAGCGTATCGTGGCGGGCTTTCGGAGCATCGGCCTGCCCGACCACGGGAGCGAGCCGGTGAAATCCGGCGGACGCGCGGGCTTTATCGACGCCTACGCCAACCCGGCGGTGCTGCTCGAGCCGCTCTTCGTCTCGAATCCAAAGCAGGCGGCCTGGCTGCACGACGCCGAGAACTTCCAGAAACTGGCCAAAGCCGTCGCACAAGTGATCCTCGAGAGCACCTGCGACAAGGATACCATCGGCCTCTCGATCGGACACCTCGGCAAAGACTCGAGCCCGAACGATCGCGGCGCCACCTGCCGCGGCGGCGACACCGAAGCCACGCACGGCGAAGCGCTCGCGCGCGCGGTGGCGGAGTTGCTGGCGTGAACGTTGCCGCAAGGGAATTCGCTGTATCTAGCCAGAATCAAATATGACCACCCCAGAAGCGCAGGAATTGAAAGTCAACTTGCTCACCGACTGCCGCATCATGCTGCAGTTCGGCCTCAAGGAAGCGCGAATCTTCCCGGACGCCTTGCTGCATGACATTGCGATCCTGGATCGCGGACTGAAGAAAAAGAGTTTGCCGATCGTCTCGGCTATCCCGGACGTTCTGGTGTCGGACGAGGCGGTTGACCCGGCGGGCGCGGCGGTCGACTTGGAGGAATTGCTGCTCAAGGTGCATGCGGGGCTCTCGAAAGTCGTCGCCCCGGCGACCGCCCTCACCTTGGAAACCTCGGAACCGGCGCCTTCGCGGTGGCGGATGTTTGGCGGCACGCCGTGGATCGTGAAAGCGGCGATACCCACGGCACTGATCTGCGCCTTTATCTTCGTCGGCACCACGGCCATGATCGGGCAAACGGGGACCAGCCCCGCGGAGGCCGCGGAGGCGGCGGGGAAAGCCGCGGCGGCCGAGAAGGCCGAGAACGACGCGAAACAATCGAGCGCGAAAGCGGTCGAGGCGGCGACGGCGGCGCGCACGGCGCTTCCGCCCCTCGAAAAAGCGGCGCAGGACAGCGAGAATGCCGCGAAGGCCGCGCCCGCGGAAGCCGATCTCCAGAAGCAGGCGGAAAAGAGCCGGAAAGCGGCCGACGATGCCAAGGAGGCCCTGGCGAAGGCCGATGCTCAAGCAGTGGCGGAGCAAAAACGCGTCGCGGAGACGGAGGAGGCGGCCAAGAAGGCGAAAGAGAAATCGGCGCAACTGCAAAAGGCGGCGGAGGAGACGGCGAAGTCTGGAGTGGTTTCGCCTGGCAAAAGCAAAATCCGGCTCTCCCTGGAAAACAGCATTGGATTGACCGTCGATGGACTGGCCATCCTCAACGCCTTCGCCGGCGCGGCGCTCGGCGCGGCCTTCTATATCTTGATCAAGACGCACCCGTTTCTGCTGAGCCGCTCCTTCGATCCGAAGTTCGATGCGGCCTATACTTCCCGGTTCATCATTGGCGTCGTGGCGGGGGTGCTGCTGGCGACGGTGATGAAGAAATTCGTGGAAACCGGCAGCGCGCTGGATCTTACGGCCGGAATGCTGGCGATCCTGGGCGGCTATGCCGCGGAGTTTGTGGAGCAGGTCTTGCAGCGGATGGTGGAGACCTTGCAGGCGGCCATTCGCGGAGATGGCAGCGCCCAAGCCGCGGCCGACGCCGCCCAAAAGAACGTCGAAGTCCGGAATAAACTGGTGGATTTGGAAAAGCTGAAGAACGACCCGGCCGCCTACAGCAAAGCGCTCGAGGAGCTCCACGCGCTCCTCAAGCAAAGAGGGCAGTAGGCCAGGGAGCGCGGCTGGTCCCCGCCTGCGGCGGTGCCGAACACGAACGCCGACCTTTCTCCTCTGGAATCTTCACTAACTCAGCCCGGCGGCGGCGAGCTGGCCGCCGTGGCATCGCGCGCGGCGAGCACCGCTTTCGCGCTCGCGGTATTGGAGGCGGCTTGCCCCGGCAGGCAGAGCGTGGCCAGACCGTAGCCGTAGCCCGGGAGTTTGTTCGTCCAGAGGAGATGGCCGGTGAAAAGCTGCAGGCAATGCAGGTGGCCGCCGGAGTAGGCGAAGACGTTCGCACCATCGCAAGCCAGCGTCACGAAGTCGGCGCCCATCGGTCCCGTGAGTTTGGTGGACCAAAGCTCCCGGCCATCGCTGCGCGAGAAGGCCGCGACGCTACGGGCGAGGCCGACGAGAAGGATGTCGTTTGCGGTCATGCGTCGGTGCTTCGCATGCTCAGCTTTGAACACCTGACGGCGTCAAGCCGCATTTGGCACGCCGCGTCTGCCTAGCTCGGCAACGCGTTCTCGCGCGGGGCGATTTCCGGCTGCACTTCGTGGATGCGCGCCATGGAGACGACGAAGGCATAGACCGCCAGCGAGAAGAGAAAGAATGCGCTGGAGAAGGCGAAGGCGAGGCGCGCTTCGGGCGGCGCGGCGAGATCGGCCACTTCATCGAGGAGCTTGAAGGGGCGCGTGAGGACGTCCCAGCTATTCAGGCGCGCGAAGCGGCCGAGATAGATCCCGAGCGAGCCGAGCCCGAGCATCCCCGCGGCGAAGGCCCAGCCCGTTTTCCAGCCGAAGCGCGCCCGCACGAGCAGGTGCAGGAGGTAAAGCGAGAGGCAGCCGAGGAACATGCCGCCGGAGGCGAAGGCGACGGTCATCAGGATATCGAACCACTTGGGGACGCCGTCGGTGCCGAATTTCTTGAAGTGAATCAGGTCGGTGACGATGTAGAAGGCGTTCGGGAAAAAGAGGAGCCAGCCGACGCCAAGCAGCCACATTTTCAAGCCGCCGCCCAGCTCGGCCTGCCGGCGGAGGAAGAGCGCGAGGATGAGCGGTATCCAGGCGAGGACGAGATTCCAGACAAAGCCGGAGAAGCGGAATCCCTCTGCCACGTACCCACGCACGGCCCAGAGAATCACGCAAACGAGGCTGGCAAAAAGCAGCGTCGAGAGCGTGTGCCGCATGCGCTCTGGGGAGACGAATCGGGACGAAAAGGTAGGCACGGCGCCAGTATGCCGCAGCTTTCGCCGCGCGCAAACGGGGCAGCTATGGCCCTTCGCCGAGGCGCAGCACGTTCGCCGCGGCGCCGGCGGGCAGCCAGGCGAGGGTGGTGAGGGTGATCAGCTTCTGCGAAGCGGCGGGGAGCGCGCCGAGCAGGGCGGCGCGGCGGGCCGGGTCCAGCTCGCCGAAGATGTCGTCGAGCAGGAGCAGCGGTGGGGCCTCGAAGCGCTCCTGGAGCAGGCGAGCGGCGGCGAGGCGCAGGGCGAGGACGAGGGTCCTTTGCTGGCCCTCTGAGGCGAAGCGCGAGTCGCGCTCATTGATCAGGAAGCGAATCTCGTCGCGATGCGGCCCCACGCCGGTCTGGCGCAGGCGCGCATCTTCCGAGCGGGCGGCGGCGAGGGCCGCGGCGAAATCGTCACCGCTGCCGGGCTGGTAGGCGAGCCGCAGGGTTTCGCACGCGCCGCTGATCGCGAGTTGCGCGGCCTCGGCGTGCGGCTGCAGCTCGGCCACCAATTGCCGGCGCGCCTGGGTGAGCGCTTCGCCGGCGGCGAGCAGCGGTTTGTCGAAGGCATCGATCTCGCGCCAGCGCGGCGTGGGCGATTTAAGCAGGAAATTCCGCGAGCGGAGGGCGCGCTCGTATTCCCGCCGGGTGCGCCGGTAGGCGGGCTCGCGCTGGTCCGCTACGAAATCGAGGAAGCCCCGGCGCGCCTCGGCGCCGCCGCGCACCAGCTCGATATCCGCCATGGAAAAGTAGACGACGCGGCCGACGCGCAGGTATTCCTCGGGCGTGCTTTGCTCCACCGAATCGAGCGCGAGCTTTTTGCGGCCGGGCGAGAAATAGAACTGCAAATGGCGCGGGCCGTGGAAGCCATCGACGACCAGGCCCCGGCGCTCGTGCTGCACCACCTCGGCCATGCGGGAGGTGCGCGGCGATTGCAGCCGGAGGAGAAGGCACGCGGCCTCCAGGAGGGAAGTTTTCCCGCGCGCATTGGGGCCGACGATGAGGTTCAGCCCCGGCGCGAATTCCGTCTCGAAGGTCTCGAAACAGCGGAAATGGCGGACTTGCAGGCGGCCCAGGGTGGCGGTTGTGCTCTCGGCGGGGTCGGTTCCAAGAGCACCGTCCTCCGCGGGGGAATTGGGCGGCGGGAAAGGCATGGCGCTTGGTGAGGCAACGCAACGCGCCGCGGGAGGGCGAGCGTCCCCGCGAGCCTCGTGAAAAAAACGAGCGAAGCGAGCTGTTTGTCGGCGGCGCGGGCCACCCCGCCGCCGCGGCCACCGCCCCGCCACGGCTCGCGAGGACGCTCGCCCTCCCGCGGCGCGTTGCCGGATAAGGAACCGTTAGCTTCTCGCGGCGAGGAGTGGCTTCGCGCCGGCCCGTCAAAAACCCACCTTTTTCCTTTGCGCCCCTCCCCAAAGCGTGGTTGTCTCTTCGCCCCCTAAGCGCTAATAGACCAATTTAAATACCCATGGGTTCACTCAAGAAGCGGCGGAAAGCCAAAATCGCCAAGCATAAACGCCGCAAGCGGATGAAGGAGAACCGCCACAAGAAGCGTTTGCGCTACAAGAGCTAGCCGTTAAATTGCGGCTAATGACGACGCTCCGATCTGCTCTTCCGTTTTCGAGGCAGGTGGGAGCGCTCTTCGTTTGGAGCCTGCTCATCCTGGCGCTGGGACGCGCGGAAGGGGCGCCGAAAAGCAGCGGCCGCGCTGGGAAAGCGCCGTCGAAACCGTCGGCGGCAAAACCGGGCGCACCCGCGCCGGCGCCGGCTCCTTCTTATCCGGAGATCGCCGATGCGCTGCCGACGAATACGCCGGCGTCGATGGACCTTTACCTTTCGCGCGAGGCGGAGCGGAAGGCGGACGCGCTCGCGTACTTCGCGCAGGGGCTGCTCGCGGAGGACAGCGCGGATAGCGATGCGGCGCTCGAAAATTATCGCCTCGCCTTCGAGCGCGATCCCGCGAATGCCGAGCTGGCGGTGAAGCTCGCGGTGATGCACGGGCAGCGCAACGATGCCCCCTCGGGCATCCAGGTGCTGAAGGATGCGGCTAAGTTTTCGCCGAAGGAGCCGATCCCGCTGATCTACCTCGCGGAGATGTACGCGAAGCACCTGAAAAAGGGCGACGTGGCGCTCCGTTACGCCGAGCAGGCGCTCGCGCTCGACCCCACTTTTTATCCCTCCTACCTCGCGGTGTACGAGCTGGCCGCGGCGATGGGGCAGACGGCGAAAGCGCAGCAGGCGCTGCAAAAAGCGGCCGCGGCGCCGAGCGTCGATCCGCAGTTCTGGCTGAACGTCGCCACTCTGCACACCCAGGCTTTTCTGAAAGACGACGGTACGTCTGCTTCGCTCGAGGCGCTCCAGCGGATGAACGAGCTTTTCCGCAAAGCGGGCGAGCTGGGCAAGGGCCAGGCGGTCATCCAGGCGAAGGTAGGTAACTATTTCGTCGATTCCAAGCAGGTGAAGGAGGCGATTCCGTATTACCTCGCCACGCTGCGCGCGAAGCAGAGCACCGATGACGACCCCGCGGTGACGAATGTGGGCGACAAGCTCGCGGCGGCGCTCGCGGAGGAGGGGCAGCGCGACGAGGCGATCGCCGTGCTCGAACAGGTGACCAAGGAAAACCCGCTGCGCTTCGAGACGTTCGAGGTGCTGGGCAAGCTCTACCAGGAAAAGGGCGAGCTCGACAAGGCGCTCGCCAATTACAAGCACAGCCTGCTCATCGATGCGAGCGAGCCGCAGAACCACCTGCGCATCGTGCGGATGCAGCTCGCGATGAAGAGGTACCCGGAGGCGGTGGAGACCGCGAAGGCCGCGCGCAAGCGCTTTCCCGGCAGCATGGAGGCGCTCTATTTGCTGGCGGTTTGCCATTCGCAGGCGAAGCAGCACACCGAGGCGATGACGGTCTACGCGGAGGCGCTGGCGGAGTTCGAGCGGGGCCACGAGGAACTGCTCGATGCGGGCTTTTATTTCTCGTACGGCGCGGCGGCGGAGCAGGCCGGCTTGATCGAGCGCGCGGCCGAGCTGCTGCGCAAGGCGATCGAGCTCGATCCGAATAGCGCGGCGCAGGCCTACAATTACCTTGGCTACATGTGGGTCGATCGCGGCGAAAACCTCGATGAAGCGGGCGAGATGATCAAGAAAGCGCTCGAGATGGAGCCGGATAACGGCGCCTTCCTCGACAGCCTCGGCTGGTACTATTTCAAGAAGGCCGATTACCCGCGCGCGCTGCAGTACCTGCAGAAAGCCGAGACCGTCACGAAGCCCGAGGACGCCGTGGTGATGGAGCACATCGGCGACACTTTCCAGCAGCTCGGCAAGATGCCGCAGGCGCTCCAGTACTGGCAAAAAGCGCAGGTGCTGGACGCAGAGAACAAAAAGATCGCGGAGAAGATCGACACCGCGAAGCAGAAGGTGAGCGCAAACACGGTGGTGAAAGAGCCCGCGGCCGAGGCGAAGCAGTAGCACGACGCCGCCTTCCCATTGGCAAGTTGGGAACGAGCGATGTTAGGATGCCTCGATCCATGTCCGAGCCTGCACAAAGCCCCCGGGGCGCTTTCCTGAAAAGCCCGCACCACGCCTACCTGGCGGCGTGCACGCTGGGCGCGGGGTTTGTCACCGGCGAGCCCCTTTATCTGCTGCTCGGCGCCACCGCCTACGTGCTCGGCTGGATCTACCTCCCGGATTTTTCGTTTTTCCGGAAGTGGATGGAGAAGCGCCATTCGGCAGCCCAGCAAACCGCCGCGGCGGAGGAAGTGACCGCCTTCGTGCAGCGGCGCGACGCGCTCATCTCGTCGCTTCATCCGAAGCTGCGCGAGGAGTACTACCGCCTCGCGCAAGTCTGCCGCGACATCGAGGTCGCGACCGGTGAGTCCGATCTCACCGGCGAGGCGCGCCTGCGCAAGATCGATGAGCTGATGTGGATGTTCCTGCGGCTGCTTACCATCCAGCAATCGCTGGAAACCTTTCTGCAGACTGAGCGCAGCGAGCCGCTTCCCGATGCGCTCGCCGAGGCCGAGCAGGAGGTCGGGGAGCTCAACGCCGAAATCGAGCAACTCCGGCAAACCGGCACGGTGCCCGATGCCAGGGAGCGGCTCCTGCACTCACGCGAGGAGCGCCTCGAGGTGCTGCGCAAACGCTTGCAGCGCGTGGAGGAGACGGAAGCCAATCTTGCCGTGGTCCTCGCCGAACAGGAGCGCCTTTCGGAGCAAATCAAACTCATCCGCGCCGACGCCGTCGCCACCAAGAACAGCGCCGCCCTCAGCGCGCGCATCAACGCGAGTGTGGCGCAGCTCGACGAAACCAACAAATGGCTCTCCGAACTGGACCAGTTCAGGGACCTCGCCAGCGATCAGCCGCTGCCGGCGGCGCGCGTGGGGTTTCAGCCGCAGCTTGCTGGGCAGGCGCCGCCGGCTAAGGAGCGCATCCGGCCGAGAGAGCGGGCGTGACTTACAAGTAAGCCAGCAAGCCAGCAAGCCAGTATCAGATCCAACCTCACGAACCTAAAGAACTGACTTACTGACTTACTCCGCATCACCATGCCCGACACCCCCATCAAAACCGACACCCCCCGCCTCCCCCTCAGCGGCTGGCAATTGGAATTCGCGCGGCGGTGGAATGGCGGCAGCTATTCGCTGTTCGTTTTGCACGGCAATATCTTCGATGTCTTTCCCGTGCAGGAGGCGGGCGCGCTAGGCTACGTGCCGCTGAAGCCGTTTCTTTCGCGGCGCTTCTTTCCGGAGCGCGGCATGCTGATGTTTTACGATATCAGCGATGGGCTCACGTTTTCCACCGCGCAGATGCAGAAGGATTTTTTCGCCTGGCTCGAGATCTTCGACCAGGTGGAGAATACTAACTATCATCAGGCCGGTCCGCCGCGCGATTTTGCCAGGCTCGCGCCGCTGCTGCGCCGCTATTTTCTGCGCGCGGGCGCGGACGAGGAGTCGACTCGCGGAGTCACGCTGATCATCGATTTTCCGGAGAAGATCATTCCGGCCACGGAGGAGGCCGGCGCGAGCGCGGAGGAGCGCACGGCGCTGGTCACTCTGCTGAAGTGGGCCACCTCGCCCGAGCTGCGACGCGAGGATTTCGGTATCCTGCTCGTCACGGAATCCGCCGCCGACCTGCACGCGGATTTGCTGCAAAATCCCCACGTGGCGCAGGTGCGGATCGATTTGCCCACCGCCGAGGAGCGCGTGCGTTTTCTCGAGTCCGGCGCTGCGGTTGCCGGGGCGGTCCTTGCCGATTCGAGCGACCTAGCTGTTCCGGAGCTTGGCGCGCGCACCGCCGGCCTCAATCTCCTGCGCATCCGCCACCTGCTTGCGGAAGCGATTCGGAATGGCGCGCGCGTCACCGTGGACCACCTCGGCGCCGGCAAGAAGCGCCTGATCGAGGAGTACTGCCAGGATCTCGTTCGCTTCAAGGATCCCAAGCCCGGCTTCAGTCTCGATCTCGTTGCCACCCACGACGCTGCGAAAACCAAGCTGCGCGAGATCGCGTGGCTTTTCAAAAATGGGAAGACCGACGTGGTCGAGCGCGGCCTGCTCGTGCCGGGCCGGGTCGGCGTGGGAAAATCGTTTCTGATCGATTGCTTCGCCAGCGAATGCGGGCTGCCCGTGATGGAGATCGGCGAATTCCGCTCGAAATGGGTCGGCGACACGGAGCGGCAGCAGATGCGCATCCTCATGACGATCCGCGCGCTCGGCCCGGTGATCGTGGTGGTCGATGAGGCCGATGCCGTCTTCGGCGGGCGCGAGCAGGGCGGCGACAGCGGCGTCTCCAGGCGCGTCTTTGCCGCCTTCGCCGCGCACATCGGCGACTCCAGCCTGCGCGGGCGCGAGGTGTGGGTGGCGATGACCTCGCGCCCCGATCTTCTCGCGATCGACATGAAGCGCCAGGGCCGCTTCGGCCTCAGCCTGCCGCTCTTCCCCGCGCAAGGCCCCGATGATGTCGAGCAACTCATCCGCGTGGTCGCCGGGGTCAAAAAGATCGCCCTCGGCGAGCCAATCCTCGCGTACGTGCGCGAAAATCTCGGCCAGCGCCCGCTCACCGGCAGCGACATCGAAGCCATCCTCACCCGCGCCAAGGAACAAGCCGTTCTCGCGAAACACGACGACGACGTGCGCCTCGAAGACCTACAGGAAGCCGTCTCCTCTTTCATCGACCCGCTCGACCCGAACCTCCTCGCGCTGCAGGAACTCGCCGCCGTCCTCTCCTGCTCCGACAAACGCTTCCTCCCCCCGCGCTACCGCGACGCCGACCGCACGCACATGCTGGAAGAGTTTCAGCGGCTGAAGATGGCGGCCGGCCGGCGGTAGTAGCGAATATTTGGCGGGCGAAAGCTTAGGGGATGCTTAGGCTCCGGAATTCGCCGGCCAAGGGACGCATTCATCAAGCAGTATTCTCACGCCGCCTTCAGGATGGCCTTCTGCGAGTGCACCAGCATCCGCACGGCCATTTCACGTGCCACGGTAGGGAAGCACTCGAGAAACTGCTCGAGCGTGTAATTGTCCTCCAAGTATTCGAAGAGCGTCTTTACCGGCACTCGGGTCCCCCTGAATACGGGAGTTCCGCCGAGGATTTTCGGGTCCACGGTAATAAGGTCGAGCGGCATCATGGGAGAAGGATACCCGTTTGTTGGACCGGCGTAAACTCGCTACACGCCTCACCCCTTCGCGTAAACCTCCGCCCCCTTCTCCACAAACTCCCGCGACTTTTCCTCCATCCCCTCGGCGAGCGCGGCGTCTTCCGCAATGCCCTTCTCCGCCGCGTATTTGCGCACATCCTCGGTGATCTTCATCGAGCAGAAGTGGGGGCCGCACATGGAGCAGAAGTGGGCGGACTTGGCGCCTTCGGCGGGGAGGGTTTCGTCGTGGAATTCGCGGGCGGTTTCCGGATCGAGGGAGAGGTTGAATTGGTCTTCCCAGCGGAATTCGAAGCGCGCTTTCGAGAGGGCGTTGTCGCGGTATTGGGCGCCGGGGTGGCCCTTGGCGAGATCGGCGGCGTGGGCGGCGATTTTGTAGGCGATGACGCCGTCTTTCACGTCCTGGCGATTGGGGAGGCCGAGGTGCTCTTTGGGCGTCACGTAGCAGAGCATCGCGCAGCCGTACCAGCCGATCATCGCCGCGCCGATTGCGGAGGTGATGTGGTCGTAGCCGGGCGCGATATCGGTGGTGAGGGGGCCGAGCGTGTAGAAGGGCGCCTCGTGGCACCACTCCAGCTGCTTCACCATGTTTTCGTGGACGAGGTGCATCGGCACGTGGCCGGGGCCTTCGTTCATGACTTGGACGCCGTGCTCCCAAGCGCGCCGGGTGAGCTCGCCCTGCGCGTGCAGCTCGCCGAATTGCGCCTCGTCATTGGCGTCGGCAATGGACCCGGGGCGCAGGCCGTCGCCGATCGAGAAGCTCACGTCGAAGGCCGCCATGATTTCGCAAATGTCGTCCCAATGCGTGTAGAGGAAGTTTTCCTTGTGATGGGCGAGGCACCATTTCGCGAGGATCGAGCCGCCGCGCGAAACGATCCCGGTGGCGCGCCGCGCGGTGAGCGGGATGAACCGCAGCAGCACCCCCGCGTGCACGGTGAAGTAATCGACCCCCTGCTCGGCCTGCTCGATGAGCGTATCGCGGTAAACCTCCCAGGTGAGCTCCTCGGCGCGGCCGCCCACTTTTTCCAGCGCCTGATAGATCGGCACGGTGCCGATCGGCACGGGCGAATTGCGCAGGATCCATTCGCGCGTGGTGTGGATGTTTTTGCCGGTGGAAAGATCCATCACCGTATCGGCGCCCCATTTCGTGGCCCAGCGCATCTTCTCCACCTCTTCCTCGATGCTGGAGGCGACGGCGGAGTTGCCGATGTTCGCGTTGATCTTCACCAGGAAATTGCGGCCGATGATCATCGGCTCCAGCTCGGGGTGATTGATGTTCGCCGGGATGATCGCGCGACCGGCAGCGATCTCATCGCGGACGAACTCCGGCGTGATCGCGCGCGGCATCCGCTGCGGGAACCGGCGGAAAACTTCCGGCGCATCGGCGCGGCCCTCGGTGCCGGCGTGCTGATGATTCAAATGGTCGCGCCGCGCCCCGGCGGAAATCTCGTCGCGCAGCAGCTCCAGCCCCTGGTTTTCGCGGATGGCGATATACTCCATCTCCGGCGTGACGATCCCCTGCCGCGCGTACCAATACTGCGTGACCGGATGCCCGGCGCTCGCGCGGAGCGGCCGGCGCGAGGCATTGCGCGGCACCTGCGCGCGGGAATCGTGCCCGTTGCGGGCGTGGCTTTCGGAAAGGTAGCCATCGTCCTGCGGGCGCGCGTTGCGGCCCTCGTATTCGGCCACGTCGCCCCGCTGCAAAATCCACGGCTGCCGGAGCGGCGGCAGGCCCTGCTCCACGTCGCATTGCGCCTCGGCATCGCCCCACGGCCCGCTCGTATCGTATACGCGCACCGCGGCGTTCGGTTCCAGGCGGCCATCGAGCGCCTTGGTGGAAGCGAGCGCGATCTCGCGCATCGGCACGCGCAGCTCGGGGTGCAGACGGCCCGGCAAATAAACTTTGCGCGAGGCGGCGGGGGGGAAGGAATCTTTGGACGCGATCATAGGGGCAGCGAGGCTGCACCCCAGTGGGCGGGCAGGACTGAGCGAGCTCCCAAAGAAGCTCCAACTCCCTTCGCCGGTCTTAGCCGGATCAGGTTCAAAGGGTCGCCTGCCCGGCCTTGCGGCTGGCAGACCTCTCAGCCTTGCGGCTCCCCTGCGGTGCGAAAGCGACCATAGGAGGGAAGCGGCCCGCGTCAATGCGAGATTGGGGCGCGAGCGAGCACGCCACGGCCACCGCCCATCGACCTCCAAGGCGACCGGCAGGCAGGATGCCCGCCGATCCGTTCCCACCCACAGGCGAGGACGCCTGTGTTCCGGCGGAAATTGACACCTACTCCGGCCCTGTTACCCATGTCCGTCACCATGTTCGTTGAGAAGCTGCTTCTGACCCTCGCGGCTTTTCGCGCCGCGGCGCGCTGGGCTGCGCCGCCAACGAGTAACCGTCCCGCCACTTATGTTCCGAGCCATCAAACGCATCTTCATCTTCCTTGGCCTCATGGCCGAGAAAGCCACCGAAAACGACGCCATCAACCAGGCCGTGATCGAGCGCGGCATTCGCGACGCCCGGGGGCGGGCGGAAAAGGCAAATTACGCGAATGGGCAGCTCGCGAGCCAGATTTCGCTGATGAACGAGCAGGTGAAGCGCCAGGAGCGGCAGCGCCAGGAGCTGCAGGGCATGCTGCAGGCGGCGATCGCGGCCAATGATGAGGCGAATGGCGCCACGTATGCCGAAGAGCTCGCGAATCTGGAGCAGGATATCGCCGACAACGCGGCGCAGGCGCAGAACCTCGAGGATCTCTACCAACAGAACAAGGGGATCGTCGCGCAGAGCCTGCGGGAGATTCAGAAATTCCAGCGCGACTTCGATGCGCTGAAGACCCGCCTCGCTGTGGGCAAGGCGCAGGAAGGCCTGGCCGGCATGATGAAGGAATCGGTGACGGAGCTGCAGGGCATGATGGGCGGGGAGCTGAGCCAATCGATGCAGCAGCTCCGGCAATCCGCGGCCTCCGGCGAGGGGCAGATGCGGGCCACTTTGGATATGGCCAAGGAGATGGGCTCGAACATCCAGCGCCAGCAGGAGATGCGCAAAGCGCGCGGGAGCATGCTCTTCCAGGAATATAAGAAGAAGATGGGCATGGTGCAGCCGGAAACCGCCGCCACCACCCAGCCCGCGGCGCCGGCGCCCGAACGGCAGAAAATCTCCGAGACCTAGGATCCATCTCCATGACCAAGCTAGGCAAATTCGTCTTCACGGTTATTCTGCTGGCGGTGGTGGGGATCGGGATTTCCCGTTGGTGGAATCGCCTGGCTCCACAGGCTCCCGGCGGACTTGGAGGGGCTGGCGGCACGAGCACCACCACGAGCGGCGGCGGCGTGGCGGTCCAGAGCGAGGAGGCGGAGAAGGCGGGGGCGGTGCGGCTGGCGGAGACGCAGACCGAGGTGCCGCGGCTGGCGCCCGCCGCGGCGTACGTGCCAAAGGATAACATCATCGAGATCGAGCTGAGCGAGTACGCGGGGTACGCGGGTTTGATCGCGGCGAATGGCGGTCTGGAGCCGAACGATAACTCCGTCTTCGCCCAGAAGCATGGTTTCAAGGTGCGGATCAAGCTGAGCGAAGAGGAAAGCTGGTCGGCCCTGAACAGCGGCAAGATGGCGGCTTCCGCGACCACGGTGGATGTGCTGGCGGTCTACGGGAAACAGTTCCAGGTCACGGTGCCGGTCCAGATAGGCTTTTCGCGCGGGGCCGATGGCATCGTGGTGCGCAGCGACCTCAAGCGCATCAATCAGCTCAAGGGGAAGATCATCGCCACGGCGCAATTCACGGAGGCGGAATTTTTCATCCGCTATCTCGCGCAGGAGGCCGGCCTCGGCGTGGCGACGCTGCGCGATTTGCAAGCCTCCCCCGATCCCGAGAAGGTGAACCTGGTCTTCTGTGAGGATGCTTTCGCCGCGGGCGATCTGTTCCTGGCCGAGCTCGATCGCGGGCAGATCGCCGGTTGCGTCACTTGGGCGCCGAAGACGACGGAGGTCGCGGAGCAGAGCGGCGGCAAAGCTAGCATTTTGGTTACCAATCGCAACCTGCTCATCGTCGCGGATATTTTGGTAGTCAATCGCGGCTTCGCCCAGCAGGAACCTGCAAAGGTGGCCGGGCTGGTGGCCGGGGTGCTGGAGGGAAATCGCATGGTGCGCGATAACCAAACCGCGTACCTCGACGTCATTGGCAAAGCCTTCAAATGGGACCGCGAGAAAACGCGCGCGGAGCTGGCCAAGGTGCACTTCTCGAACCTCCCGGAAAACCAGGCGTTTTTCTCCGGCGCCATCGATGCGGCCGGTAGCTTCGGCGGCATCTATCAATCGGCCATCTATGCTTACGGCAGCCAGTTGATCAAGAACCCGATCGACGCCGACAAGTTCGTGGACCTGAAGCATCTCCAGGCGCTGGAGCAGGCCGGCGCTTTCAAAGACCAAAAGGTGGCCATCGCCCCGCTCCGCAGTCCCGGAGCCGCGCACGTGGAAGCCGATCCGTTGCTAAGCAAGGACATCCGTTTTCTCTTCGCGCCAAACTCGGCGAACCTCGATCTCAACAACCAGGAGAATATCACGAACCTCGACGCCATTCGCCGCCTCCTCCAGGTGAGTCCCGGCTCGACCATCCTCCTCCGCGGTCATGTGGATAATGGGCTGGTGGAAGATTTCCGCCGGAAGGGGGGCGATCAGTTCGTGCGGCAGATGGCGTTGAAGGCAGTCGACTTCAGCAAGCAGCGCGCGGGCGAAATCAAGCGCTTGCTCATCGAGCGCCACAAGATCGACGCCACGCGCCTGGATGTGATCGGCCGCGGCTGGGAAGAGCCACTCGGCGCCGATGGCGAAAAGAACCGCCGCGTGGAAGCGCAGTGGTTTACTTTGGAGTGAAAAACTAGGGCGCGGTGACGAGCATGTTGGCGTCACGAAAGAGGACCCAGCGGCCATCGGGCTCTTTTCGGAAAACGGACAGGATGTGCCCCTCGCGCCGGACGGGGTCGCCGCCATCGGTCGGCGTGGCCATCACGGAAAGATAGTTCCAGCAGTAGGCGTATTTTCCCGAGACCCGAATCTCCTCGATGTCCGGCTGGCCTTCGATTTTCACCTTGCCCTCCATCGCTCGCGACGCCTCCGCGAAGGCCTGGCGACCGCGCATCGGCGAACGACCCGGCAGGAGAAAAACCACGTCCTCGGCCATGAGGCTGAGCACGAGCGGCAGGTCGCCCATGGCGGTGCCGCGCTGCCAGGTGGCGATCATCTCGCGAATCTGCTGCTCGTCCGGATTCGCGAATTCCTCGGAAACCCGAGGGGCTCCGGGCAGTTGCGCATCGAGCGATTCGCGATACCGCACGCAGCCGCGCATGAATTGCGGCCACTCCGGCACCGCGAGGGCGGGTTCGAGCTTCTCGGGCAGAAGATTCCACAGCTCCGGGTGATGCCAGCAAAGCTCCTGCCTGGTTCTATCGCGGTGCGCGCGGATGCCGGCGCGGAGTCGCTTCACCTCCGCCGCCAACTGGTCGCGAGTGAGTTGATCGAGATCGTCGTCCATAGGAGATCTATGACTCAGGTTGGCTTTCCGCCCCAAGCTGCCGGGCGCGCTCTTCGACGCGCCGATCGATGTACGAGCCCACCTCGTCGGCGTCCCCTTTTTGGAGTCGATCAAGGAGCGGCTCGAGCTCGCCGTCGTTGAGGACCATGGGCGCGGAGATCCAGTGGGTGTGCTCCTTGCCTTCACGGGTTTTGTTGAGGTCGACGAGCCAATCGTGGAGGAGGAGGCCTTCGATGGCGCGGGAGCGGTTGCCCTCGTAGTGCTTGTCGGCGATGACGCCGAGCCGGTTCCAGAAGCGGTCATCGAAGCTGAGGGCGTGCTTGTGCCGGGAGAGGAGGGAGCGGCGGGGGGTGAACTCGTTTTTCATACGCGAAAGGGCGACCGGGGTTGTGAATAACTTAGCGCATCCGGGCGACCGGCCAAGCTTGGCCCCTCATTTTGAAGCGCTTGCGCAGGGGTACGGGCGCGGGGTTGAGCAGACGGGCGGGGGAGCTATTATGTTCGTATGAACACTATCTGGAGCGGCGGGAATCCTGCGCCGGGCAGCGCATGAAAGGGCGCGGACGCCGGGCCGCTCCATCGACGCTCGCCGAGATGGATGAGGGGATGCGCGAACTCGCGGAGCTTTCCATGCGCTATCCGTTCCGGTGGTTCACGATGGGGAAGGTGGCGCGGATCTGCGGGTTTGGGGATGATGTGATGTCGGCGCTCGCAGCGATGGGGGCGCCGGTGGTGGCGCGCAAATGTAATCCGCACCTGCTGCAGAAGTGGCTGGAGGAAAACCTGGAGAAGGTGGGGAAAATCCGCACCGAGTTGCCGTAGGGCGTTGCCAAGCGAGGCGCTTGGCACGAAAATGGACGGCTCCCGTTTCCTCACGCCCATGCTTCTTCCCGAGCTCATCGCCCATCCGCAGCGTTCGCCGCTGGGGCGGCGTTTGGCGGGCCTGCTGGGGCCGCGCGACGATGCGGCGCTCGCGGAGATGGCGTCCGCCTCGGCGGCGGTGACGCGCCGGCATTTCGGAAAAACGATCCGCCTTTTTGCGCCGCTCTATCTTTCGAATGAGTGCATCAACTCGTGCACGTACTGCGGGTTTTCGCGGGAGAATGCGATCCTGCGCGTGACGCTCGACGTGGAAGCGGTGGCGCGCGAGGCGCGGCACCTGGCGGCCGAGGGTTTTCGCAATGTGCTGCTGGTGGCGGGCGAGCATCCGAAGTTTGTCTCGAACGGATATCTGGAGAGCTGCGTGCGCGCGCTGGCGCCGGAAATCCCCAGCCTCGCGCTGGAAGTCGCGCCGATGGAAACGGCCGAATACGCGCGCATGGTGGAAGCCGGCGCGGAAGGGCTGCTCGTCTATCAGGAAACCTACGACCGCGAAACTTACGCGGAGATGCACCTGGCGGGGCCGAAGAAGGATTTCGCGTGGCGGCTCGCCTGCCCGGAGCGCGCGTACGACGCGGGCTTTCGGCGGATCGGCATCGGCGCGCTGCTCGGTTTGCACGCGGATTGGCGGGCGGAGGTTTGCTCGCTGGCGGCGCACCTGGACTACCTGCTGCGGCGCTGCTGGAAGGCGCAATTCACCGTGAGCCTGCCGCGGCTGCGGCCGTGCGCCGGCGAAATCCGGCCGCGCGCGGAGCTGAGCGACCGCGAGTTCATCCAGGCGATCTGCGCGCTCCGGCTCTGTTTTCCGCAGGTGGGGATCGTGCTTTCCACGCGCGAGACGCCCGCGTTGCGCGACGCGCTGCTGCCGCTCGGCGTCACCATGATGAGCGCGGGCAGCCACACGGAGCCAGGCGGCTACACCGGGGCCGGCCGCGACGACCTGCACTACACGGTGCGCAATCGCCAGGTGGCCGCCGAGGGCGCCGGGGCCACGAAACAATTTGAGACCGCCGACGACCGCTCGCCCGCGCAAATCGCCCGGCTCCTACGCGAGCGAGGATTCGAGCCGGTGTGGAAGGATTGGGACCGCGCCATTCTCGCCGCGTGATGAGGCTGGAGATCAATGGCGAGCAGCGCGAAATCGCGGAGGCCGGCAGCATCGCGGCGCTCGTGGCGGAGCTCGGCCTGCCCGCGGCGGCCGTGCTCGTGGAGCACAATGGGCTGGCTTTGCGCCGCGAGGAATGGCCGGACCGGAGTCTCGCGGAGGGCGACCGCGTGGAGATTATCCGGATCGTCGCTGGGGGTTGATGTGGCACTGCCCCTAAGCGCGCGGCTTTCTGGTTGCGCGCGCGTACCGGTGGGGTACGCATAGGCCACGTGGTGTGAAAGCTCCCCTCTTCATCGCAGCGTGGATGGTTGCCGCCTTCGGGGTGCTCGGGGCGGCGCAGGCGCCGACGAAAGCGGACCCGGCTGCTTTGAAAGAGTTTCTCACGCTGTTGGTGGAGCTCGGCCTTCCGGAGACGGCCGGCGCGAAATGGGTGCAGGCTAGCTTCACGGACATGGCGGCCCCGGGAGGGCTGCCTTCCCCGGAGGGTCGCACGGGCAAAGGCGGCAATGCCTGGCTGGTGCGGGAGGAAGCGGATGGAACGGTGGAGCTGATTGTGAACCAGGCTCGACGGGTGCGGGCGGTGAAGTCTGCCGGCAATGTGCCATCGCGGGGGCGAAAGGTGGTGACGATCGCGGAGGCGAATTTGGAGGCGGACCTGGCGGCCATGGAGGCGGCGCTTAGCCAGCCGGAGCACCGCGCGCCAGTCGATCCGAGCGATCCATTTGCGCGCGGCGGCTATGAGGCGTCGGCGCGGATCCTTGCGGCGAGCCGGGGCCTGCTGCTGCTCGCGCATCTGCAGCGGCAGGGGAAAGCCGAACAGATCGCGCGGCTTTTGCCAAAGCTCATGGAGACCCACGCCGCGCCGGAGCGCGTGCTCGACGGGGCCATCTCCACCCTGGCGGAGGCGCAGCTCGCCGCGCTCAATGACGCCTGGGTGGCCGGGAAAACCCCGGACACTTACGCGGCGGGGCTGGAGGCGCTGGCGCAAAAATTTCACCGCGGCTGGCCGGAGCGCGAGGGCGTCCTGCTGCTGGCCAGGCGGGTGCGGGAGGTGCGGCCGGAGGCGGCGAAATCGGACGCGGCGGCGCTCCTGCTGTCGCTCACCGCGGAAGAAGTGGAAGCCTTGCCGCGCGTGGAGAACTGGCTCCTGCCGTTGGATGATCCCGACGCGGCCGCGCACCTGACCTTCCGGGGGAGGCACGGCTTTCGCGGCGGCCCACCGCAGCGCGCGACCCCGGAGGAGTCGCCGGCCGACGCGCGGCTGGCGCCGTTTTTCGCGCGCAAGGTGGAGGCGGCTTCGGCGCTGGCGGAGCTGCTGGCGGATGGGCGCTATCTGCGGGTGCTGCGGCCCGAGGAGTCCGCCGGCCCGCGCTTCTATTCACACAATGATTCGCCGGAAGAGCAGGCGCGCGACTGTTACGATAAAATGGCCCGGCCGTATGAGCTGGCGGAATTGGTCCGCGAGGTGTTGACGCCGGTGCTCCCCCAGCCGCTGCTCGAGCAGGACGATCTTGGGAAGGTGGAGCCGCAGCCCGCGCGCGAGTGGCTGAAATCGCTGGCCGGCAAGAGCGACGAGGAGATCGCCTGGGCCTATGTGGGCAACGGCGATGCCGACGATCCGACGTTCCTGAATGCGCTGGCCTTCCTGGCCGGTCATAGCGCGGAGCCGGCGCTGCCGCGCGTGCGCGAGATCCTCCTCGATGACGCCGTGTGGGAGTCGAACGACGTCGAGGCCCTGGCCGGCATCGCGAAGAAGCTGGCCAGCCGGCTCGGCGGAGAGGGAGCGGCCTTCACCGGGCAGTTGCTGGCGAAGCTGGAGGCGATCTACAAGGAGAAGGAAAAGGAGGGCGATCCGGACGATGCCGAATCGCAGAAATACGCCGTCGCCGCGGCGCGCCGGCAGTGGAAGGCGATCGAGCAGCAACTGCGCCCGCGGAGCCTGGCCGAGCTGGCAGCGGAAATCGCCGCGGCGCCGGAAGAGGAGCTCGGGTCGACCGCGCAAACGCTGGAACAGGCGATGCAGCAGGCGACGCCCGAGGAAGCGGAACGCGCGATCTATGCGGCAGCGGCCGTGGCGAAAAGCGCCGCGGCCAAGCAACACCTTCTGATGGCCCTGCTGAGCAGGATGAGCGTAAGCGCCGACAGCTCTCGCGCTTCCGCCGCGCTTCCGCCGTTCGAGCCACCAACCCGTGCAGCGTTGCGCGCGCTGCTCCAGGATGATTCGCCTTTGCATCTGGACCGCTACAGCACCGAGCGGATCGTGGTGCAGGATTTTGCCACCGCCACCGTGCTGGCGGTGCGCCTGAGCGGACCGGCGGAGAACGATTTTTACCAGTTGGTGTTCCGGGCGAAAAGATTGGCCGAGGCTTGGGGAAAACGGGCGGTGGAGGCGCTCATCACCGGGGAGCCGCTGCCGCCCCTGCCCACTGGCGCAAACATCCCGAAAACGCAAACCACCGCGCTGCGCCAGCGCCTCGCCGCTCTGCCCGCGGCGCAGGTGCTCGGTGCCTTCGAATCCGAGCCGCCGGCGCACCAACTCGCGCTCATCGATGAGCTCGCCGCGACTCAGACGTGGGAGCAAGCGTTCATCGACGTGCAGATGACCGTGCGCGAAGTGGTCGTACCGGAAGGTGCCCCACCGGAGCTTGCGAAGGAGAAATTGCTCGGCCGGAAAGTCGACGCGGCCTTGCGAAAAGCATTCGCCGCCGCAGTGATCCAAGCCGGTTTGCGCAAGGAGAATTGGTCCGTAAGCGCGTCGTGCCCGCATCCGCTCGCCGGGGTGACGGTCACGATCCAGCAACCATCGGGGAGTTCCGACGAGCGGGGCATCACGCCCGACGCGCGCGGGTTGGCTGCGATGCCTCCGCCCGACGCGCTCGTGGAAACGACGGTTCAACGGAGGCTGGAGCGCGGCATTGCGAGAGTACACGCCCCCCTGCCGATCTGGACCGATCCCGCGCTCAACGACAAATGGCGCGAAGCCCATCCGGGGGTGCTCGCCGCCGTGGAAGGCAAGGGCGCGGAGTTCTCCGGCGAGCCCCCGGAAACAGCGCCCAACGCGCAGGACAATCCGGCCGCCGTCCGGGAGTTTTTTGCGAAGCTCGATCGCGCCGAGCCGGCCATCGTGAAAGGCTTTGCCGTGATCTACACTTCTTCCCGCGCGGAAAAGCCTCCCGCAGCATTGGAGCCGTGAACCGAACCTAACCACTATGTCCGACGAACCCGCACTCGATCCCGCCCAGCTTTGGGCGCAAACCCGCCAGCAGGTCCAACTCATCCGCGAGCAGACCGCGCGCGTGATCGTGGGCCAGGACGAGACGATCGAGCTGATGCTCACCGCGCTGTTGTGCAAGGGCCACTGCCTCATCGTCGGCGTGCCCGGGCTCGCGAAAACGCTGCTGGTGAGCACGCTCGGGAAGATTCTCGGGCTGAAGTTCCGGCGCATCCAATTCACGCCCGATCTGATGCCGACGGACATCGTCGGCTCGGAGATTCTGCAGACCGCGGGCGAAGGCGGGCGGCAGTTCGAGTTCGTGCCGGGCCCGATTTTCGCGAACCTCATTCTCGCCGATGAAATCAATCGCACGCCGCCGAAAACGCAGGCCGCGCTGCTCGAGGCGATGCAGGAAAAGCAGGTCACCGTGGCCGGCCGCACGCGCCCGCTCCAGGAACCGTTCCTCGTTTTCGCCACGCAAAATCCGATCGAGCACGAAGGCACTTATCCGTTGCCGGAGGCGCAGCTCGACCGCTTCTTTTTCGAGCTGCGGGTCGATTATCCTACCATGGATGAAGAGCTTGCGGTGCTCGATCGCACCACCGGCGCCGAGGTCGCGCAGGCCGATACGGTGCTGGATAGCGCAGTCGCTCCTGCGTCTCCAGGCTACCGTGCACGAGGTGCCGCTGCCGGAAAACCTAAAGCGCTCCATCCTTGCGCTCACGCACTCCAGCCGCCCGCAGTCCGAGCTCGCGGATGACTACGTGAAGAAATACGTCGCCTGGGGCGCGGGACCGCGCGCTTCGCAGACGCTGGTGCGCGCGGCCAAAGCGCTCGCGCTTTTGCGGGGGCAGAATGCGGCGTCGCCGGAGGAGGTGAAGGCGGTCGCGCCCGCGGTGCTGCGGCACCGGATCATTCCGAATTACAACGCGACGGGCGAAGGCATCACCGTGGAAGAGATCATCGGCCACCTCCTCGCGAAGCTGTGAAATCCAAGTACCTCCGCGCCGAAGACGTGCGCCGGCTGGATTCCTACGAGTTCGCCGCGCGGCTCCTCGCGGAGGGGTGGCTCTCCGGCCGGCATCGCTCGCGGCTGCGCGGGGCCTCGATCGAGTTTCACGAGTACCGCCCATACACCCCGGGCGATCCGCCGGCGCTCGTCGATTGGCGCGTCTTCGCGCGGACGGATCGGCACTACCTCAAGACCTTCGAGCAGGAGACGAACCTGGAGTGCCACTCCTGCTCGATTCCAGCGCGAGCATGGGATTCGCCGGCGGCGCGACCGTTTCGAAGCTGGAGTTCGCGTCGTATTTCGCGGCGGCGCTTTCGTGGCTGGTCGTGCGCGGCTCGGACCGCGTATCGCTGCAAATCTTCGACGACCGCGTGCGCGAATACATTCCGCCCGGCAGTACGCGGCGGCATCTGCACCAGCTTCTTTCCACGCTGGAGCAAAACGAGCCGCGCGGGCAGACGTCGCTTGCCGCGGCGCTGGATCGCGCCCGGCAGCAGCTCCGCCGGCGCGGCACGGTGGTGATCCTCAGCGATTTTTACGAGGAGCCCGCGGCGGTCTTCCAGGCGCTGAACGCCTTTATCCATCGCGGTTTTCGCGTACACCTTTTCCACCTGCTCTCGCCGGAGGAGATGAATTTCGACGACAGCCTGCTCGCCCGCTACGAGGACCTCGAGACGCACGAGCATCTCACGGTGCTTCCGAAAGTGGTCGCGGAAAGCTACCGCGACGCGCTCACCCAGCACATCGCGCGCTTCCGCGCTTTCGCCTCGCAGCGGCAGCTCGATTACACCGTCACGCGCACGAACGATTCCTTCTGGCCGCTCTTCGATCGCATCTGCGGCGAGGCGCAACGCTGAACGATGCGTTTCGTTTTCCTCAATCCCGTGTGGCTGCTCGGCGCGCTGGCGCTGGTGCCGCTGCTCGCGCATCTCTTCGCGCGCACCCGGCCGAAGCGGCGCGAGTTTCCCTCCGTGCTGCTGCTGCGCGAGGCGCTCCGCCGCATCACTCGCGTGCGCAAGCCGCGCGATCGCTGGCTGCTCCTCCTCCGCACGCTCGCGATGGCGGCGATCGCGCTCGCGTTTCTGCAGCCGTGGCTGATCTCGCGCTTCACCGGCACGGGCGCCGCGAAAACCGTGGTGCTCGTGGTCGATGCCACGGCCTCCATGGGCTACGCCGATGGCACGCGCACGCGCCTCGCGCAGGCCACCGCGGCGGCGGAGGAGGTGCTCGCCGCGCTGCCCTCGAATTCGAAAGCGAACCTCGTGTGGGTGCAAAGCCATCCCGCCGCGGCGATGCCCGAGCCGGCGCCGAATCTCGAAATCCTGCGCCAGGCCTTGCGCAAAGCGACGGTGCGCGCCGAGCGCGGCTCGATGGCCGCCGCGCTGAGCATGGCGCTCGGCCAGCTTTCCGGCGCGCCCGGCGAGCGCGAGCTGGTGGTGATCTCGGATTTCCAGCAATCCGCCCTGCGCGGCGTCGCGTGGGAGGTGCCGGAAAACGTGCGGCTCACGCGCATCGCGGTGGGCGAAGGCGACGCGCCGAATGCCGCCGTACTGGATCTCGCCACCGAGCCGGAGCGCCCGGTCGCGGGGCAGGAGACGCGCCTGGTCTGCCGGGTCGCCAACTTTTCACCAGACTCGCGGCGGCTCACGGTTTTCCTGGAAGCGGGGGAGAGCCGCTTCTCCATGCCGGTGGAGCTGGCCCCGTGGAGCGAAACGCTCGCGATGTCGCCGGTGAAGTTTCCCGCCGAGGGGCTCGCGGCGCTGAAAGCCACGCTCGGCGGCGATCGCTTCCCCGCCGACGACGCGCGCTACGGCGTGGCCGATGTGCGCGGCGCGCTGGAGGTGTGCATCGTCGGGATGAGCAAGGACGCGACCGTGCGCGCCTGGGAACGCGCCGCCCGCGCGCTGGAGCATCTTTCCGTGCGGCGCATCGATGCCGGCGCCGTGCAGAATGCGGGCCGCCCGGATGTCCTGATGATCGCGGGATGGAAAGGCGCCTCGCCGGAAACCCTGCGGGCGCAGCTTGCACGCGGCGCCGCGCTCGTGGTGCAGCCGGCGGCCGAGCTCGATTGGGCGGCGCTGGAGGGGCTTTCGCCGGTGGGAGGTATGGGAGGCATGGGAGTTATGGCGGCGGCGTTACAAAACGCGAATGCGCCTGGCTGGCGGCTGCGCATGGTGAAGGATGAGCACCCGCTCTTCGCGCTGTTCGCCAAGGGCGCCTACGGCGATCCCGCGGATGCACATTTTCGCAAACGCCTCGTGCCTGCCAAGCCGCCGGGCGGCACACCGCTGCTCGCCTATGAAGACGGCGTGCCCGCGCTCACCCTGAGCGAGCTCGGTGGCGGAGCGGGTGAGCGCGGCGCGCTGGCGCTTTGGAACATGGATCTGGGCTCCACCGATTGGCCCGCCCGCCCGGTTTACGTGTCGCTTTTTGGCGAGCTGATGCGGCACCTCGCGTTGCGCTCCGGGCCGAAGCGCACGCGCATGGTCGAGCCCGGCGAGCTGCTGCAATTCGATCCGGGCGCGGCGGTCGATCCCAAGGATGTGCAGCTCGTGAACGATCAGGATACCGCGCTGAAACTCGCTTCCGGGACAAACCCGCTCACCAGCGAGACGGCGCTCGGCGCTGGCAGCTATCGCTGGTTGGCGCAGGGTGCGGTGCTCGAGCGCGCGGTGGTGAATTTCCCGGATTCCGAATCCGATCTGCGGCGGCTCTCGCCGGCGGAGATGAGCCAGGTGAAGGGCGAAGTGGTGAGCGGCGCCGCGCGAGATCGCCTCGGCGATTGGCGCGATGGCCGGCCGATCTGGCCGTGGTGCGTGGCGGCTGCTGCTTTTTGCCTGCTGCTCGAGGCAGCGCTGCTCTGGCGCTTTGCCGGGCGCCGAACGGAGGCGGCCGCGTGAAAGAGCTCGTCTTCAATCCGCCCTTCGGCCTGGCCGAATCTGCCGCGCTGGCGCTCATCGGCTCGCTCGCCGGGCTCTGGCTGGCCTGGCGCGGCACGCGGGGCGCCGGCTCGCACCGGCCACTGACCTTGCTCGCGTTGCGCGCCACGGGCGTGACGCTGCTCGGGCTGGTCTGGCTCAATCCCGGCCGCTGGCAATACGAGCTCATCTCGCAGCGGCGCGATTGGGTGGTGCTACTTGACCGCAGCGCGAGCATGGCTGCGGAGCAGGCCGCGAAACAAAGCCGATGGCAGGCCGCGCTCCAGCTCGTGGGCCAATTCCGCCCGCCGGATGGCGCCGACGAAAAACGCCTGCGCGTGCGCCTCCGCACTTTCGCCAGCGAGCTGGAGCCGGAGATCGCCGTGCCCGGCACGGTGCGGCCGGAGGGGAAAGGGACTGGGCTGGCGGAAGCGGTGACGCAGGCGCTCGAGCAAAACGGCGCGGAGCTCGCCGGCCTCGTGATCGTCTCCGATGGCCGCACCACCAGCCGCGCGAAGCTCGAGCCGGCCGCGCAGCGCGCGCGCGGACGCGGCGTGCCGATTTACGCCGTGCCGATGGGCGGCAGCGGCGGCGGACGCGACCTGTCCGTCACCGCGCTCACCCGCCAGGTGCTCGCCTTCGAGGGCCAGCCGGCCAAGCTGCTCGCGCGCCTGGAAAATCACGGGCTCGGCCCGATCAAGCCGACCTTGCAACTGCTTGGCTCCGATGGCGCCGAGCTCGCGCAGCAATCGCCCGCGCTCGCGGAAGGCGCCGAGAAAACCGTCACCTTCGATCTGCCGCCGGGGCCGAAGCTGGCCGGCGAATACACGCTGCGGGTGGCGCCGTGGGCGGGCGAGCAGCTCGTCATCAACAACACCGACCACGCGCGCGTGCAGGTGCTCAAAACCAGGATCCGCGTGCTGCTGCTCGAGGGCGCGCCGTATTGGGACAGCAAGTTTCTCGCGCAGCTTTTGCGGCAGCAGCAGGCCATGGAGATCCTCACCGTGCACCGGCTGAACGAGGAACGTTACTTCCGCGTGGAGGCCAGCGGCGCCACGCCGCTCAGCTCGCCGGAGACCGTTCTGCCCGCGACCGCGGAGGGGCTCGGCCGCTACGATCTGATCGTCTTTGGCAAAGGCGCGGACGGCTTTCTCACCCCGCCGCGCATCGCCGCGCTGCAGGGGTTCATTCGCGATCAGGGCGGCGCGGTGCTCTTCGCGCGCGGCAAGCCGTACACCGGCCGCTTTCCGGGGCTGGAGCCGCTGGAGCCGGTCGAGTGGGGCGAGAGCATCGGCGGCGGCTTCCGTTTCGTGCCGCTCGCCGATGCCGGCGCGGGCCTCTTCGGCGCCGCGCTGCCCGCCGCCGACGATCGCGCGTGGAAGACGCTCCCGCCGCTGGAAGACGTGCGCGGCGTCGCGCGGCTGCGCCCTTTTGCGCGCGTGCTGGCCGAGGGCGCGCTGGAGGGAAAAGAGCTGCGCCTGCCGCTGCTCATCGCGCGCCGCTACGGCCGCGGCACCATCGCCACGCTGAATGCGGACGGCCTCTGGCGCTGGGATTTTCGCCCGGAGATTCGCGAGCAGGGCGCGGTCTATCAGCAGTTCTGGGTGCAACTGATGAGCTGGTGCGCCACGTGGTCGGAGTTTCGCCCCGGCGAAGATTACGCCGTGCGCCTGCGCGAAAACCGCGCCGAGCCGGGCCAGGTGGTGCGCGCGATCATCGCCTACCGCGGCCCGAATACGCCGGAGCCGCGCCCGCGTTTGCGCGTCTTGCGCGATGGCCTGGAAGCGCAACTGGCCGTCGCCACCGCGCTCCCCGTGGCCGAGGGCGGGCGCGAATGGGCCGCCCTCTTTACTCCCGGCCAGCCCGGCCGCTACGAGTTCCAAGTCATCGACGAAGCCCGCCCCGATCGCGCCGAAGGCGCCGCCACGCTCGTCGTCCCCAAGCCGCAGGATGAAGCCGACGATCTGCGCCCCGATCATTCCACGCTGGAGCTGCTCGCGCGCGAATCCGGCGGTCGCGTTTTTTCCACGAGCGACGCGCAGGCGCTCCAAGCCGCGCTCTGGACCGAAGACTCCGCCGCCCGCCGCGGCAAACCGTACTGGGAGCCGCTCTGGACACGCGCCTGGCTCGCGCTAGTCATGGCCGGGTGCTTCGGCACGGAATGGTGGATTCGCCGAAGAGAGGGCCTGCTTTGAGCTGGCGACGCTGCCTCTGCGGCTGGAGCCTGATCAGCTCCGAAGCTTGAGCGTCAGGGCACCAGCGGCATCGGATTGGCTACCCAGCCGGCGGGGCGTTGCCCGCTGCCAGGCTTATCCATATCGCCGAGCTCGGCGCGGGCGCGCTCGGCCATCTTGAGGAGCCGCTGCACGACCTCCGGATTCTGCGCGGCGGCCTCGCGCTCCTCCGCCACATCGTGCCGCACATCATAGAGGGCGAGCTTGGCCGGCGCGGTCTTGCGGTTGAGCGTGGTGAACTTGTTGGGTAGCTCCAGGTAGAGCTTCCAAGGTCCCGCGCGCACCGCCTGCAATTGCTCCATGCGGTAGTAATAAAGCCCGACCTCGTCCCACGGCGATTTCGCGCCCGGCACCGCGAAGAGCAGGGGCCGGATATCGTGCCCATCGATCGGCTGCGGCGGAAGCGGCGCCCCGGCGAGCGCGGCCAGCGTGGGCAGCAAATCCATCGTGGCGCACAGCTCGTCCTGCACCTGCCCGGCCGGGATTTTGCCGGGCCAGCGCATCACGCAGGGCATGCGCATCGCGCCTTCGCTGGTGTCGTAAGCCGGGCCTTGGTAGGGCGCGTTGCTGCCTTGCGGCGGATTGCGTTGCACCGCGCCGTTGTCACTGGTCCAGATGATCAGCGTGTTGCTCGCAAGGCCGAGCCGCTCCAGCGCCGCCATGATCTCGCCGGTGCTCCAATCGAGCTCCTCCACGCTGTCGCCGTAATCGCCGTTCTTCGATTTGCCACGAAAAGCCGGGCTGGAAAATGGATGCTTGGTCGAGCCCGGCATGGTGTGCGGCAGATAGACGAAAAACGGTTTCGCTTTGTTTCGCTCGATGAAACCGATCGCCTCTTCCGTGCAACGCTTCACGAGGTAGTCGCGATCCGCCGGCGCCTCGATCACCTTCTCCCCGCGCATCAGCGGCAGCTCCGGCCAAAGCTCGGGGCGCTTGTCCTTCGTCATGTCATCGCTGTACGGGATGCCGAAGAACTCATCGAAACCCTGGCGCGTCGGCAGGAACTCCGGCTGGTCGCCGAGGTGCCATTTCCCGATGCAGGTAGTCGCGTAGCCCGCGGTTTTCAGCACCTCCGCCAGCGTCGTCTCCGCCGGGTTGAGCCCCTTGGCCGCGAGCGGCTGCAGCACCGCTGCATTCTTGTCGCTCACGTGCATGCTCACCCGCCGCGGATAGCACCCGGTCATCAAAGCCGCGCGGCTCGGCGTGCAAACACCGCTCGTCACGTAGAAGCTGGTGAACTTCATCCCCTCCGCGGCGAGCCGATCCACGTTCGGTGTGCGATGAAGCTTCGAGCCGAAACAGCCCAGGTCGCCATTGCCGAAATTGTCCACGAAGATGAGGACGATGTTCGGCTTCGCATCGGGTGACACGGCGCGGCCGTTCGCGACAAGGGCCAGGCTGATAATCGCGGCGGCTAAGAGTGGCTTCATGGGATGTGCCTGCCAGTATTTCGTAGAGAACTCCCCGTTCCCAGTAATACGATTGCCATTCCCCTATATGACAACGCTGCCCCACAGCTCCGGCTTTCTCGCCTGCCTCGCCGCCGCCTGCTTCGCCCTGCCCCTCCACGCCCGCGCTGAGGATGTTGTAAAACCGCTCGAAGTCCGCAAGGTCTTCGCGAACGGCAAGCACAATGCGTTTACGGCGATGCGGCGCTTCAAGGGCGAGCTGTGGCTCGCGTTTCGCGCGGGAGATTCGCATAATTCCGCGACGGCGGACGTGCTCGTGCTGCGCTCGAAGGACGGCAAAGGAGTGGCGGCAGACTCACACCTTCGATGTGGCGAAGGACGATCGCGATCCGCAGATGGTGGTCACCGACCAACCGGTTCTTCCTCTACTGCCCGGCGATGAATGGCAAGGAGCTCGACACGTGGCTCAGCTACACTGACGACGGCCAGACGTGGAGCGCGCCGCAGAAGGTTTACGAGCGGCAATTCATTCTCTGGAAACCGTGCATTTACCATGGCGTCTTCTACGCGACGGCCGCATAAGAAAGACGAAATCAGCGGCGGAAAAGGGCGCGAGGTCCACTTCGTGAGGTCCGTCCGACGGCATCCAATGGGATAAGGTCTCGACGATCCGCGCGGGCAATTGGGAGAGCGAGACGACGCTGTATTTCGGCCCCGGAGAGCACGCGACGGCTTTTCTGCGGCAGAAATACGGCAGCCCACAGGCGCAGATTCTCGAGGCGGACCCGCCCTACACGGCGTGGACGGCGCGGGCGGCCGATGTATCGCATTTCAGCGGCCACAGCGTGCACACCTTTCGCGGCGTCACTTACCTGCTTTCCCGTTTTGTCGGCCCGAAGGGTGAGTATGTGGCAACGATCTATACCTACGCAGATGGCAAACTCACGCGATATTGCGACCTGCCTTCCGGCGGCGACTGCGCCTATGCGGAAGCGGTGGAGGATGGCACCAACATGCTCGTGAGCTATTATTCGAGCCACGAAGGGAGCACGAACATCTACCTCGCGGTGGTGCCGCTGAAGTAGCCGTTACGGCGCTTGTTGCGGCTTCTTCATCGCGTGGCGAGCTTGCAGCCGCTGCCGCTGGAACGCCAATGTCAAAATCGCCTCCGCCTATGAAAGAAATCGACCTGACCATGCTTGGCTACGTGCTGAGGCGCTTTCGCTTCATCCCATTTGTCGGACGGCTCGCGGCGCGCACCGGAGTTTCCAGCAAGCCCATCGTCTTCGCCTTTCTAGCGCTCGCCGCGCCCATCCTCTTCGGTGGGGCGTACCTGACTGCCACCAACCCGGACGGCTGGGTAGTCTATTCCGTGTTTACGCTGGTGCTGGCCACTCCTCCGCTGCTCGTGGCCGCGCTAGCTTGGAAACTTAACCGGGAAATTTACCGGTTGTCCCTCGGCAGTTTCCCCGAATGGATTCGGTGTTTCTCGGGCAAGCGCAGCCGCATTCCAATGGCTTTTCCAAGCGGCGCCGGCAACGGCATTAAGGCCATCCTCGCGTTTGTCCGGGCAGGAGCTTGGGCCTTCCTTACTGGCGGGCTTTGGGTTGCGTCCGTGGCATACCGCAGGGACCACGCCATTTGGTCCATCGTACTCCTTTTCGTCGCTGCCGCTTGTCTTGGCGGCTTTCGCGGGGCTTGGCGTCGTTTCCGGGGGCGGGTGGCGGTCCCCTCCGCGCAGGCGCTCGCGGCCGACCCGCGGCCACCGATGCTGTTCTTGCGCTCGTTTCGCGATGATCGGCTCGAGGCGACGGAGGAGAGAGGCCAGCTTCTGTTTCGCATTGGGGAAGGCGTGCGCTTTGAGGAAAAGATCGCCACCGAGTTCTTTCGGGAGGGGCCGGTGGTCGCCATCGGCAAGCCCGGTGAAGCTCTGCCTGAGGTCGGCGCCTGCCGCGAGTACCATAGCGACGATACATGGCAGGGAAGAGTGATCGAATTGATTAGAAAGGCAAAAGGAGTGGTGATGATCGTGGGGCTCACCGAGGCGCTCGGCTGGGAAATCGAGCAGCTTCGGAAGGAGGCCGCGTTGCCACGCAGCTTCTTTGTCATGCCGCCGCTGCCTCGCCGCGGCGTGCTCGAGCGGCTGCGGAGGTTTGCCAGCCAAATGCCGGAGCTCGCGGCGGAGGCTGTCGATCAATTGAAGAAACCGCAGAGGCTTCGCTGCATCGTCTTTGACGCTGCCCACGAGCCGATTGTTTTTACCTCATACGGGCGAACTGCTTTCCATTATAGCGTCGCGATTCACGCCGCCTTCGCGCGGGCGGGCAAGTGACGCATGAGCGTTAATTGAGTAGGAGCGACAATTTTGACGTTCTAATACTGGGTAAGATTCATGAGTTGCGCTGGTGAAGCTGGAGCGCCACGCGGCTCCGCCCCGCCCGCCGCCTTTCCACTCCGCGAGGCTCTTCGGAGCCTCTCCGCTAGGATCCCTCACGTCTTAAAAAGATCGCAGTCTCGTCCGAAGGGCGGCGACTTGCGTAGGCTAACGCTTATGGGCAAGTGACGGGGCATTTACCGCAGCAGCACCGACTCCACTCCATCGCCGGCGAGCGGGATCCAGAGGCCCAGGGTGGGATCGGCGGCGGAGAAGTCGAGGGTGGTGCGGCCGTTGGCGCGGAGTTGGAAGGCGCCGAGATGGAGGAGCCTGGCGGGGTCGCGGGCGTCGAGGAGGCGGATTTCGCGGTTATTCCGGTAGTTGCGAAGGATGGCGACGGAATCCAGGAGGGTGAATGCTTCCTCGTGGCTCCCTTCGATCAGCCCCAGGCGGGTGAATTTCCCGGTCTCCTCTTTGACGGTGAGGGTTTCGAGCGAGGTTTTCTTTGGGTTGTCGAGCCGCTCTTCCTCCGGGTGCAAGACAAAGACCGTTTCGCCGGAGAAGGCGCAGGGCGTGTTGATGGAATGGAGCGGGAGTTGGTCGAGGAGATGGGCCGCGGCGCCGTCGAAGCCGCTGACGTGGAGCGTGGGATACGGGGACCAGCGATCGCGCAGCGGGACGCCGGTTGCCAGGTTCAGCTCGACGCCCATCGTGTAGATGAGCTGGCCCTGGCGCGAGAGGGATACGGGCTCGCCGGGCAGATTGATCATGCCGGCGGAGACGGTGGGCGCGGAGCTGTCGGAATAGTCGATCAGCTTCATGAAATCGCGGAAGTACAGGTCCAGTTTTGGCGTCTCCGAGGACGCGAGCGGTGCTGCGGCGTCCCAGTTCGCCGCGAGGATCGGCATGACCTTGAAGCCCAGGTAGATGGAATCGTTTGCCGCCAGCGGCGGCGCCACGTCCCACGCCTCATCGACCCCGAAGGTCAGGCGCGACGCGAGCTTGGGCTCCGCCGGCGAGGTGACATCGAAGGCGAACAATTCCTGCGTGCGGCCGGTGAGCCCGCTGCCGAAGTAACCGTCGAAATTCGGACCAAGAGTCGGGTGGATGCTCGTGGTGGCGGGCGGGTAGACGGGCACGATCACGAAACCAAGCCGCACTTTGCTCCCGTGCACGGCAAAGACGAGGGTCCGGTCGTTCACCCACAGCGGCGTGACCCGGCCGTCGTAGGTCTGCATGACATCCGGCGTGTGGAATTGGCCCAAGAGCTTCAGCTCCGGCAGGCGCGAAATATCGACGGCGGTGAGCTGCATCCCCCGCGGAGGGGTGGGGGAGCCGTAGCGGTCGCTATCGGAGCCGTGGAAGAGGTAAAGCACCCCGCCGCGCGTGGTGGTGGCGACCACCGACCCACCGGTGAGCCGCAGCTCGGAAAGGGCCTCGTCCGGGTTGGTCGCGGGGGCGACGGTGATCTCGGCGCCGACTCCGTTCAAAGGATAGCCGCGCGAGATTTGCAGGAGATACCCGCCATCCTTATGGACGATATTCACCGGCCAGGAAACCTGCACGCTGGCCGTAGTGGCCGGGCGATCGCGATTGGTCACGTCGACCACGCGGAGATTGCCCAAGGAGATGGCAAACGCGCGCGGTCCGTGAAAAACCGCGCCGCCGACGCCGTCGATGGCGCCGCGCTGGCGCAGCTCATTTCGCAACAGATCGATGATTTTCACGCCGGAGGCATAGCCCCCGGCCGGGGGGTTGCCGGAGAAAGGAAGCAGGATGGTGTTCAGCCCCGGCAGCACGGTGAAACCGCTCAGCGTGCCATTCGTGCCGACCCAGGCGAGGTCCGCGCCCAGCGCCACGGTGGAAAGGAGCGCCGGATGCGCGGCATCGCTCACATCGAAAAGCGAAACGTTCGCCCGGCTCTCGGGCGCGCTGAGAGTCACAAGACGGTCGCCGAGCGGCTCGAAGCAGTTCGTGAAACGGGGCAGGGCGATCTCTCCCGCGAGCGCCGGCTGGGCGGGATCGCTCAGGTCGAAAATGCGCAACGGGCCGCCATTTCCGCCCGCGGCGTAGAGGCGGTCGCCGTCGAAACGCGCCACGTACAGCGGCTGGCCCGGCGAGAATTCCCGCGAGCCGAGCGGCGCCGGGCGCTGCGGATCGGCGAGGGAAAAGGTGGAGACGGTATTGCGCACCTGCAAGACGCCCGTGGTTTCATCCACGACGGGAGTGCTGCTCACCGCCGAGAAGATGTCGCCCTGGCGGTGCATCCAGAGCTTGTCCCGCACCTGCCCGGGCAGCGTCAACTCGCCGGCGCGCACCATTAGCCCGGTGGGATCGGAGACGTCGAGCACGCGGACCACGCTGCCCTGCGGGAGAGTGCGCGAAGCGATATAGAAGAAACGATCGGTGGCGTAGATGGCGGCTTCGCCCTCGAACGTCTTGATATCGCGCAGCACCGGGTGCGCAGGATCGCTGAGATCGAAGGAGGTTATCTGGCGGACCATGTTGCCGAAGGCGCTATTCCCGGAAGCCTCGTAAAGGGTGGCCGCCACATAGAGAACCTTTCGGATGAGGCGGCTCTGGTGCAGCGAGCCTTCGTACCGCACTGCGGCGATTTGCCGGGGCACGCCGGCGCTGACGTCGGCCACCACGACTTCGTGCGGCGCGCTCCGGAAGAGGTGGCCGCGATACACGCCGGTGATCGGCGTGGATTCAAACGGGGCGGCCACCGTGACGTTCGCCGAAGCCTGCAGGCTCGCCGCCAGTTGGAGGGTAATGGTCCCGGCCGGAGGCAAGGCGCCCGCCGGTGGCGGCGGCACCGAGATGACGGGATCGCTCCAGCCGAGATTGCCGAAACCCTGGTCCCTGAGGAGAATGACGTGGCTGGGATCGAGCAGGTGCATCTCCCGCCCGGCGGCGGGAAGCGGCAAGGTGCCGATCAGCGCGGGGTCGTCCGGGTTTGAGATATCGAAGGCCTGCAGCCCGCGATCGTAATTGAAATAATAGAGGCGGTTGCCCGCTATTTTCCAGGCAGCGCTCTCGCCCTCCGCAGACAAAGGCTGGCTGCGGAGATTTGGAAGCTCCGTGGTAATTGGCCCCGGATTGGGATCGATCGTTATCGGCGGCGTGACGGGCGGATCGACGGGCGGTATTACGGGCGGCGTGACTGGGGGTATTGCCGGGGGCGACGCCGGCGGAAAGGTGACCGGCCCCGTGACGAGGATCTCCGGCAGCGGCGCGGCCTTCACGCCATAAACGCGGAGGTTGCGCCGCGCGGTGAGCGTGGGGATGACAAAGCGGAGCACCGCGGCCTCGCCACTCGTCGCTCTTGAGGCGACGGTCTTCCACTCCGGCGCCGGGGGCTTTTGCCAGCGCCTCGCCCGGCCTTTCAAGGGCGAGGTGAGCACCTGAAGTTTGACGCTGGCAAATCCGGCCGGGGCATCGACTACTACCACGCGGCCACTGACGACGCGGATGGCGGGCTCGGTCGACTGCGTCGTGCCAACTGCGGCGTGGAGAACCGTGGCCTCTGCCCCTAGGAAAAGGCACAGCAGGGCTGTGATAAAGAAATGGGGGTGGAGCATCAGGGCCGGCCGCACGGTGCAAACAGAATGAGTTTTATCAAGGGAATTTCGTGGCGACGCGCTTCGCGTGGATGTGATCACCGGGCGGCAGGCAGGATGCCTGCGGATGCATTCCCACCTACAGGCGGGGACGCCTGTGTTCCGGCCTCCTACCGCCGCGTGAGGCCCAGGGCCACGCGCACCATCTGCCGCCAGTACCGGAAGCGGTGGGCATTCCCGCACCAGAAGTGCAGCTCGTGCGGGATTTTCTTTTCCTTCATCGCCCGCGAGAGCGCCATGTTGTCTTCGCAAAAAGGGTCCTCTTCGCCGATCACAATGCTCAACTGGAGCTTGCGAATGGCGCGCAGCCGCTTGGGGGAGCGCAGTTTCGGCAGGAAGAGGCTCGGCATCAGCTCGCCAAGCCCGTTCCCCTCGTAGCCGTGGAAGAGCGTGTAGAATTCGCCCACGTTGAGCGTCAGGTCGTACCGGCCGGAGAGCGCGAGCACGCCTTGGAAACGCTCCGGGTGCCGCAGCGCGATCGTCAGAGCGTGGTACGCGCCAAGCGAGCAGCCATGCGCGGTCACCGGGGTCTTCGGGTTCAGCGTATCGAAGAAGGGGAGCGCTTCATCGAGAATGTAGTGCTCGTACTGGAGATGCCGGGTCATCCGCTCCTCCGGGGATTTGTCGAAGGCGTAGAAGCTCTCCTCATCGATTCCATCCACGCAGAGCAGTTGCAGCTTGCCGCCCTCCAGCGCGTGCCGCAGCGCGTGGACCATCCCATGGTCTTCATACTCGAAAAACCGCTGCTGCCGGGTGGGGAAAACGAGCATCCGCGGGCCGGCTTCGCCAAAGACGAGCAGCTCCATTTCGCGCCGGAGCGCGTGGCTCCACCACTTGTGATACTCGCGTTTCATGCGCCGGTGCCGTTCAGCGGCAGCACCGCCCGCAGCGCCGCCGCCCAGAGCGCGTAGCCGGCGCGGCTCAGGTGGAGCCCGTCCTCCGCGAAGAGCTCGCGCCGCGGCCCGCCGTGCTCGTGCAGCATGCGCGAATAGAGATCGAGAAACAGCACGCCACGCTGCTGGCTGGTCTCCTGGAGCAGTTGATTGGCCCGGCGAATCTGGTGATTGTTCCAAAACCGCACCGGGCTTGGCTTGATCGAGATGGTCACGATCGGCACCCCGGCCAGCTTCGTCCGCACCGAGGCGAGAAACGTCTCGTAAATCCAGACCAGATGCTCCGGCGAAGCGCCGTGATCGAGGTCGTTATCGCCGGCGTACAAGACCAGCGCGCTCGGCCGCAGCGGCGCCACCAGACGATCGAATTCGCGCGCGCAATCGGCGAGCGTCGAGCCGCCGAAGCCGCGATTCAGCACGCGCGCGCCATCGAAATCCTGCTCCAGCGTTTCCCACAGCCGAATCGACGAGCTCCCGTAAAAAACGATCCCGCCCTGCGCCGCCGCCGGCTGCGCATTCGCGCGGGCGAGCAGGCGGACTTCGTCGGCGAAGGGAGTGGCAGGATCGATTTGGGACAAGAGCGGCGAGGATAATTCCATGAACACGCGCGAGTATAGCGGGAGGGGCCCACGGCGCATATCAGGAAAAGGCGCGGGATTCGCGGAAGGCCCTCTTAGTTGATCCTAGTCTTTATCGGACCGGGCGCGTGGGTCCTCGGAGGAGATTACGATTACGATTAAGATTAAGACTAAGACTAGGATTAAGAGCCCGCCGCAAACCCTTCCCTTGACGTGCCCCTGCCCTTCCGACCTAACCTCTCCCTCCCTTCCGCACTGCCATGAACACCGTCACGTCCCTCACCACCGTCTCCTCGAATGTCCGCTCCCGCGTGGAGGGCGAGCTGGAGCGAACGGGCGGGCTGCTGCGGCTCGCGCCCTGCTGGGTGCCGCGCTCGTTTCTCCAGCCGGGCAAGCGGCTGAAGCTGCACCCGGACGACCTCTACGCCTTCGGCCTGAACCGCGGCGGCATCGACGAGCGCTGGTTCGCCTCCACCACGCCGGCGGCCAACGACAACCGCACGCCGGACGAAGGGCTGAGCTACGTGCGTCGTCGGCAAGGCAGCGCTTCACGCTTGCAGCACGCGGTGGCCGAGATGCGGCGCGACGCTCATCGGCGAGCGCGATCTGGAAGAAGTACAAGAAGTGGCCGGTCTACTCGAAGTTCTTCGACAACATGGGGCCGATCCCGCACCACATGCACCAGAACGCGAAGCAGGCGAAGCTGGTCGGGCAGGAAGGCAAGCCGGAGTCCTATTACTTCCCGCCGCAGCACAACAACGTCGGCAACAACTTCCCCTACACGTTCATGGGCTTCGAGCCCGGCACGACCAAGGCGCAGGTGCGCAAGTGCCTCGAGAATTGGAACAAGGGCGACAACGGCATCCTCGATCTCTCGCAAGGCCTACCGCCTGAAGCCCGGCACCGGCTGGCTGATCGACGCCGTGCATCCTGCACGCGCCGGGTTCGCTCTGCACCTACGAGCCGCAGTGGGGCAGCGACGTTTTCGGCATGTATCAGATCGCTCGTCGAAGGCCGCGAAGTGCCGTGGGCGCTGCTCGTGAAGGACATGCCGAAGGAGAAGCACAAGGACCTCGACTTCATCGTCGAGCAGCTCGACTGGGACGGCGAACGTCGACCCGAATTTCAAGGACAACCATTACCTCGAGCCGGTGCCCGTGGCCGACACGCGCAAGGAAGGCTTCGTCGATCGCTGGATCGTCTACGGCAAGGTCGACGGCGAGCAGCTCTTCACCGCCAAGGAACTGACCGTCGATCCCGGCGTGAAGTGCACGATCAAGGACAACGGCGCCTACGGCCTCATCTGCGTGCAGGGCGACGGCAGGATCAACGGCCAGCCGCTCAATTCGCCCGAAGCTGATCCGCTTCCACGAGCTGACCGAGGACGAGTATTTCGTGCACCGAAGACGGCGCCAAGGCGGGCGTGACCTTCGAGAACACTCAGCGAGACCGAGCCGCTGGTCGTCCTGCGCTACTTCGGCCCGGAAGTGAACCCCGACGCGCCGGCGATGGGCGCGTATCGGAAGAACGCCTTCGCGTAGGCGTCTCGGAATTGACCTGTTGTTGCTCGGGATTGCTCGGGACTGAAGCGGAGCTTGACCCCTAAGAGGGGAGCGCTATTGAGATTAAGTCTCAACAGTACGCTCGTGATGCGATCCCCTGTTTTCCGCCCGCTTGGTTCCTGGCACCGCTATTTCCTCTTCGCGGGCGCGGCGGCTTTTGGCGCCTTGCCGGGGTATGGAGCGGATACGCAGGAGGTGAAATCGTACCTCGTCTCGACCATGGAGAAGGTGAAGGGGGCGGCGGAGGATTTCGTGGTGCAAGCGAAGGCGTATACCGATCTGCTCGCGGCGGAGGGCGGGCCGGAAAAGGCTTGGGCGCAGAAAAAGGCGGAGGTGCAGAAGCTGGTGGCGAAGATGCAGGAGGATTACAAGGCGATGGACTCCTATGGCTACGAGACGGTGGAGGGGATCGTCGCGGGCGTGGAGCGGTTCGCGGCGTATGACGTGTACCTCGACGCGGGCCTGCCGAAAGGCGAGGGCGGAGCGGAAGAGACTTCGCCGCTGAAGCTCAGCCTGAGCACGGGCGAGTCGATCGATCAGGAAGGTGCGAGCTTCACTTACATCATCGAGCCGGCGCTCTGGGGCGGAAACAAGAAGTGGTGCGTGCCGATCGATCTCGATGGCGATGGGCAGATCGCCCCGCGCGAATCGTTGCCGCGCCCCGAGGTGCTGGTGGCCGTGGCCGCGGATACGGATAAGAAGGTGGGCGAGCTATTGACGGACGCGAAGGGGTGGCAGCCGACGGTGGAGGATTGCTTCCAGGCGATGGTGGCGATGACGCCGACGCTTTCGGATTATTTCGAGGATTGGAAAGAGTCGCGCTACAGCAACGAGGCTTCCGGGCGCTTCTACGCGGTGAGCCGCATCTCAGATATGCAGGGGATCATGAAGAGCTGCGCGGTGATGTTTCGCGCGGTGGAGCCGGCGGTGAAGCCGAAGGACAAATCGCTGGCGAAGGCGATCGACACCGGCTTTCGCGATATCTTCGCGTTTCTCGATGGGCTGGAGGCGCGCGAGAAAAAGAAGGGCGCCACCTTCAAGCCCGCGGTCATCGATGAGCTGGCGAGCCAGGCCAAGGCGAAGACCGACAAACTCGTACCGCAAATCAAACAGGCCGCCGCGCTGGTGGGCGTGCGAGTCGCCAGCTAAATGAAATTCCTTCGCCTGCTTTCGCTCCTCGTTCTCTGCGCCGGCGCGGCGCGCGCCGATTTGCTCGATGAGGCCAGCGGGCTCCAGCGGCAGTGGGATAGCGCGATCATCGATCTCTACAGCGGCGAATGGCAGGCCGCCGGGTGGACGCCGCTGGCGGATTCTGCGCGCACTTTTGCGAAGCACCTGCGCGGCGAGACGGCGAAGAAACTTTGGCTCGGCGATCTGCCCGCCGCGGTCTCGGCGCCGCTGGACGCCGCCGGCTGGCTCGGCCGCCGGCAATCGCTCCTCCAGCACGTTTGCGCGCTGGAGATGCTCGACCGCGAACGCGCCGGCGAGCTCGAGCCCGCGCGCGAATGGCGCGCCCTCATCCAGCTTCCGAAATACGCCGACGCGGTGCAGGGCGCGCTCGCGCTGCAGCGCGGCAAGGGGGCGCAAAAGGAAGCGGTCGCGCAGTTGCTCGCCCGCGAGTATCTCGTGTGGCAGGGGACGATCATCCGCGAAAAGACCGACGCGCTGCACAAGCTCATCCAGCAGGAGCGCACCTCGCCGGAGCTGCTCGCCGCGCGCACGGCGCAGCTCGAAGCGCTCGCCGCGTACCCGGAGTCGCTGCTGCAACTGGTGAAGGCGCCGGGCGCCGCGGGGACCGCCGCGTGGGCGGCCACCGCGCAGAATGAGGCCGCGCCCGCGCTGCTCGCGCGCTTCGAAAAGTGGTCGGCTTCCATCCTTGGGCGGCTCCCGAATTTGCTCACCGAAGAGGAGGTCACGCGCCGCGAGCGCCTGCTCATCAAGCTGCTCAAGCTCATCCCGATGGAATACGCCGCGGGCGTGCGCGATGGGCAGATCGTGGTGCCGCTGGAGTACCGCGAGGCCGAGAGCTTCACCACGCAGAGCCGGCAGATTTTGGACGAGCTGCGCGTGCCGTGGGAGCGCGCGCGCGCCGAGGCGTTTGCCCAGCATGGACCGGCGTTGCGCACGGCCATCGAGCAGATGGAGAAGGCGATCGCGGCGCGCGTAGATCACGGGGAGGTGGAGCAGGAGGCTGATCGCGCGATGTCGATTCTTTCCGACCATTTCGGCATCAGCTTGCGCCGCCAGGGCAAGGCCAGCGAGGTGATCGCCGAGACGATGCTCGATATCCGCACCCTCCTCACCAGCTCGCTTGCCGCCGCGCGCGAAGGCCGCTGGAGCGAAGCCGAAACGGCGCGGCTGGAGGCTTACACCACCTTCGATCTCGAGATCGAATCGCGCGCCATGCCGCGCGATCCGCCGCTCGCCTTGCGCGTGGAAAAGATGTTCCTCGATGGCAGCCGCGAGCAGATCGGCATCAAGGCCGCGCTCGACGCCCGCCTCTCCGGCGAGAAGCTCAACGCCGCCTACCAGGCCGCGCTCGATGGGCTCAATGAATGCGGCGCGCTGCTGCAGGTTTCGCTCTCGCCGGTGACCGCGGTGTACACCACCATCTCCGTCGTCACGCGCGAGGGGCTCGAAGCGGTGGTCATTCTCGCCGCGCTCCTCGCCGGGCTGCGCGGCACGGAAAACAAGCGCACGCGGCGCAATATCGGCCTGGGCGCGGGCGCGGCCATCGTGGCCTCCGCGCTCACCTTCATCGTCTCGCGCATCTTCATCCAGTCGCTCAGCCGCCATGGCGAAACACTGGAGGCGGTCGTTTCCGTGCTCGCGGTGGTGGTGCTCCTCATCGTCACGAACTGGGTCTTCCACAAGATGTACTGGGTGGAATGGAATTCGCGGCTGCGCACCCTCACGCGTTCGGTCAATGACGGCGGCCAGACCGCCAGCTCGAATCTGGCCATGATCGGCGTCGGCTTCCTCACGATTTATCGCGAAGGCTTCGAGACGGTGCTCTTCCTGCAATCGCTGCTGCTTGAGGCCGGCCTGCGCCCTGTGCTGATCGGCCTGCTGATCGGCGGCGGCATCGTCGCCGGGGCCGGCGTGGCCGTCTTCATGATCGGGGCCAAGCTGCCGTACCGGAAGCTCCTCGTCTTCACCGGCGTCCTCGTCGTGACCGTGCTCGTCACTTTCCTCGGCTCCACGGTGCGGCTCTTCCAGACCGTCGGCTGGATCCCGGTGCATCCCATTCCGTGGCTGGAGCTGCCGGCTTGGATGGGCATCTGGTTTGGCTTCTATCCATCATGGGAAGGCATCCTCATCCCGTGGCTCGGCGTGGTGTACGTTGGGGGCGCGTGGCTTTTCGTGAAATGGCAGAGCCGGCGCAACCAAGCGGCGATCCTGGCCGAGCACAGCTCGGAGCTCGGGCCGAAAAACTCGCGGCCGCAGGTGGCTGCGCGCGAGCACGAAGTGGTGGCGCATTAGTTAGTAGCGGCCGATCGAGGCCTCGTTTCCTGCTTCTCTCCCCAAGCTTCGGTTCTCATGCTGGCGCGATGTTTCCCCTTGCCCGCCACCTGTTGCTTGCCCTGCTGCTCACCGCTTGCGCCTTGGCCGCGGCGCCTCCGGAGCCGCGCTTTGAGCCGGTCACGATCGATGCGGCGGTGCAGATTGGGTACGGCGTCGATTTGGCGGATGTGGACGGGGACGGCAAGGTGGACGTCCTGCTGGCCGACAAAAAGCAATTCGTCTGGTACCGCAACCCAGGCGCGAATTGGCAGGACGCGACGCAATGGAAGAAGCATCTGCTCGCGGAAAACCTGACCAAGAACGACAACGTATGCATCGCCGGGTACGACATCGACGGCGATGGCAAATGCGAGATTGCGGTTGGCGCGGAATGGAATCCCGGCGATACGATCGGCTCGGGCGCCGTGTTTTACCTCATTCCGCCGGCGGATCGCACCCAGCCTTGGGAAGCGGTAAAGCTGCACGCGGAGCCGACCGTGCACCGCATGCGCTGGGTTCCCCTGCCGGCGACGCCGAAGAAGTATGGCCTGGTGGTCGCGCCGCTGCATGGCCGCGGCAACAAGAATGCCGAAGGCGCGCCGGTGAAGGTACTGCTCTACACCCCGCCCGCGGGCGACCCGAAGGGGGAGTGGAAAACGGAGGCGCTCTCCGAAAGCCTGCACGCGACGCACAATTTTCATCCCTACACCTGGCACGGCCGGCCGGCGGTGGTGGTCGGGGGGAAAGAGGCGCTGGTCGTCAGCGCACCGGAAGCCGCGGGGTGGCGCGAGACCGGCCTGGCGAATAGCAGCACGGCGGGTTTTGCCGGCGTGGGTGAAGTGCGCGCCGGGCGACTCCCCGGCCGCGACGAGTTCTTCGCCACGGTGGAGCCGATGCATGGAAACCAGCTCGCCATTTACCGGCCCGGCAAAGGCGATTGGGAGCGCGTGCCACTCACCGATCAACTCACCGAGGGCCACGCCCTCGCCTGCGGCGATCTCCTCGGGACGGGCAGCGATCAAATCGTGATCGGCTGGCGCGGCAATCCGAAAGCCCCGAAGGCGATCGGCGTAAGCCTCTATGCGCCGCTCGATCCCCGCGGCGGCCAATGGCGCGCGAGCACAATCGATCCGGATGGTATGGCGTGCGAAGACCTGAAGCTGGCGGATTTGGATGGCGATGGAAAGCTGGATGTCATCGCCGCGGGCCGCGCTTCGCATAACTTGAAAGTGTATCTGAATCGCACGGGGCGGTGAGATGGTAGCCAGTGGAGAACGTGGGTTGTTGCACCCCTTCGGGGTGCGTCCGTTTTTCTATCGGGTTCCGGGGGTATTCGATGGCTACTTGCGGACAAGTAGCCATCGAAAACCCCCGGCTATTCACTTTGGAGCCCTTCGGGCTCACTCCGAATACTCGACGCTGATCAGGACGCGACACACCAGTGATCAATCCCGCCGCGCAGGCCGGCATCCCTGCTCTTCCAAAAGCTTCCGCGCGACGTCGCGGGCGATCTCCAGCGTCTCATGCACCGTCCTTCCTTGAGCGACAAGCCCTTGCACATCCTCTGAGGTCGCGAGGAATAGACCCTCCGGGAGTCGTTCGATGTGGAGCTTGATCAGGCGTTCCATGGTGACAAGCTACCCAATCAGCCAGGTCACTACGCCATCGACCGGTTGCACGTGGGTGGCGGGGTAGCGCTTATCGCCGGCGAGGACTTCTTCGAGCACTTGCTCTTTTCCTTTGCGGGTGGCCATGAAGCAGACCTCGCGGGCGGCGTTGAGGAGCGGGAAGGTCATGGTCACGCGCTGGGGCGGGGGCTTCGGGCCGGTGGCGGGGACGACGTTGCGGACGGTTTCGGACAAGGCGGGGGAGCCGGGGAAGAGGGAGGCGACGTGGCCGTCGTCGCCCATGCCGAGGAGGAGCAGATCGTGCCGGTAACGCTCCTCGCCGAAGCGGGCGGCGACGGCGGCGAGGCGGCGCTCGTATTCATCGGCCGCTTCCTGGGGCGGGATTTCGCCGCGGAGGCGGAAGATGTTGCCCGGCGGGATCGGCACCTGGTCGAAGAGCGATTCCCTGGCCATGCGGAAATTGCTGGCCTCGTCTTCGGGCGGGACGCAGCGCTCGTCGCCGAAGGTGATTTGGACGCGGGTCCAATCGACGGCGTCGGGCCGCGCGGCGAGCTCGGCGTGGACGGCGCGCGGCGTATTGCCGCCAGCAAGGGCCAGGCGGAAAAGTCCGCGCTCGGCGATGGCGGCGGCGGCGCGGTCGCGGATGAGCTCGGCGGCTTCCAGGGCGAAGTTCACGGGCTTGAGGATGCGGTAGGAGGAGGGGTTCACATCAAGCGGCAGGGAAGGGTCCAGTCGAGGCGCGCGGCGCCGGCGCGGAAGACATCGAGCTCCAGCGCGGCGAGCGAGGCTTTGCGCACGCGGAGCTGCGCGGGGCTCGGCAGCCCCAGCAGGAGCGCGATGATTTGCGAAAAGTCGGGCTCGTGGCCGACGAGCATCACGCTAAGGTGCGATTTGTACGCCTTCAGCTCCTCGATCCCGTTTTGCGGCGTCATGCCGGAGGCGAGCCAGGGCGCGACCACGAGCTCCGAGCCGGTGGCCTCCGCCACGTGCTGCGCGGTTTCGCGCGCGCGGCGCAGCGGGCTCGCGAGGATCAGCGCCAGACGGATATCCTGCGTGGCGCAGAATTTTCCCACGCGCTTCGCCTGCTCGTGGCCCTTCGGCGTCAGCGGACGCTCGGCATCGGTGGGCGCCAGCATCTCGGCGTCGGCGTGGCGCAGGAGATAGAGCTGCATCGGTGCGGGCGATTACATCACCATGCCGCCATCCACTGTGAGACATTGACCCGTGATATATTTTGCCTCGCCGCTGGCGAGAAACGCCACCGCGGCCGCGATATCATCGGGCTCGCCAAATTTTCCCATCGGGATTTGCGCGGCCACGCCGGTTTTCACGTTTTCGGGGAGCACCTCTGTCATGTCGGTGGCGATGAAGCCGGGGGCCACGGCGTTGCAGGTGATCGAGCGGCTGGCGAGTTCGCGCGCGATCGATTTCGTGAGCCCGAGCAGCCCCGCCTTGGACGCCGCGTAATTTGCCTGGCCGGCGTTCCCCATCAGCCCCGCGACCGACGCAATATTGATGATGCGCCCGGAGCGCTGCTTGATCATGGGCCGCATCACGGCCTGGATGAAGTTGAACGCGCCCTTCAGGTTCGTATCGATCACCACGTCCCAATCCGCCTCGGCCATGCGCATGGTCAGGTTGTCCTTGGTCAGGCCGGCGTTATTCACCAGGACGTCGATGCGCGAGAAATCGGCGAGAATCTGCTCGGCCAGGGCTTTCACCGCGGAATGGCTGGCCACGTCCACGGCGTACGCTTTGGAAAGGCCGGCGTGCTTCGCGTTGATCTCATCGGCGGTGCGGGTGGCGTTCGCCTCCGTGCGCGACACGACCGCCACGCGAGCGCCATCGCCGGCGAGACGCAGCGCGATGGCGTGTCCGATTCCGCGGCCGGCGCCGGTGACGATGGCGACTTGATTGGCAAATCTCATGGGAGGCGGAGTTTTGCTTTCGCGCGGCGGCGTGTCGAGTTCGGAGCGGGGCGGAAATGTGGCTGGCTGACCGGACGGATCAGACAGATCGCCGGGGGCACTTCCTCGGCTTACACCTCGCTGTAATACAGCAGCCGGCCGCACTGCTCGCAATTCACCACCTCGCGGCTGGCCTTGGTGCGCTGGGCGGTGGAGGCCGTCACTTTCATGTGGCAGCCGGTGCAGACATCGCGCTCAAGCGCCACGACGGCTTCGCCCTTGGTGGTGAACAGGCGCTCGTAGGAATCGAGCAGGTCTTCCTCCACCGCGGCGGCCAGCGCGGTGCGCTCGCCTTCGAGCTTTTTGATCTGCTCACCGACGGCGGCGACCTTCGCTTCGAGGTCGGCGATCTGGCGCGCGACGAGCGCCCTCATCGCTTGCGCCGCCTGGTCCGCCTCGGCGATCTGCGGCTTCAGCTCTTCGCTCGATTGCATGAGGTCGAGCTCGCGGTCTTCCAGCTTCCGCACCTCGTCCTCGAGATGCTGGATCGCGGTGGAGATCGCCTGGAATTCCTCGTTTTTTCGCGTCTGGAATTTCTGCGTCTGGTACTTCGCCACCTGGTCGCGCTTCGATTGCTCCTCATTCTCCAGCCCCTTTCGCTGCACCTCGATCTCCTTGGATTTCAGCTTGGCGGCGTCGAGCCTGGCTTGGGTGGCGGCGAGTTTCTCCTCGAACTGCTTCCGCTCCAAGGGGGCGATTTTCAGCTCCTGGCGCAAGGCCCTCAGCTTTTTGTCGCGATCCTGCAGGACGAGCAATTGCTCCAGCTCTTTCAACATGCGGCGGATTCTCGCGAAGGCGCGTCCTCAGTAAAGCATCGACTCCGCCGGGGGCTCAGTCTTCTCCACTGAGTCGGCTTTCAGCACCGCCGCGCGGCGCCCTTTTTCGATCGGGAAGGTGGCGGTGCCGATCACCTTCACCCAGGTCATCTCGGGGTGTTTCGGGAGCTCCGCGGCCTCGACGGAGGTGGCCACCGGGCGCGCATCCGCGGCGCAGCAGGTCATGAACATGCGCACGGTCTTGAAGCGGTGCGTCTTCCCTTCGGCGGCATCGGCGGGATCGGGCATGAGCTGGCCGATGAGCTGCACGGTCTTGCCTTCGAAGACCTTGCGCAGGGTGTTGTCCTGGGCGGCGTAGAGCAGGTCGAGCACCTCGGCTTCGAGGTAGCCCTCGGGAGTTTTTTGGACGTAGCTTTCCAGCGAGGCGGGCTGGGCGGGCGCGGTGGCGGTGGCGGTGGGGGAAGGCGTCGCAGCGGCGGGGGCGCTTGTGGTAGCGGGGGCGGCAGCGGTGGGAGAAATAGGAGAAATGGGAGCTATGGCCGGGGGGGTATCGGCTTGCGGCAGGGGCAGGTTTAGCGGCTCGGCGGTGGAGTTGGGGCGCGAGGGCTGGGGCCGGAGCTGCGAGGCGTCGGTGATGATGCCGCGATTTTCCATGGCGTTGCGGCTGAAGCCTTGCGGCGAATAGCGCGCGGCGACGGCGACCGGCACGACGAGGATCAGGAAGGTGAGCCAGCGGCCGGCGGCGAAGCGCGAGAGCGGGTGGCCGCATTCGGCGGCCGAGCAGCAGGCGGTATCGGCCGGAAAGAGGAGAAAGATCAGCGAGAGCAGCAGCAGGACGAAGCCTGCCGCGAGCATGAAGGGGCGAAACGGCGGCGCGAGCAGCGATTCGACGCGCCCGGTGAGGAGGCCGCTCCACGAGGCGACCCATTGCAACAGGGGGCCGTACGCCTTCGCAAAATAGAGCAGCACGAGACTCCAGATGCCCAGCGTGAGGGCGGGCAGCCAGCGATTGAAGAGCGCAGTCATAAGCGTGAGTTACTTTACCGCGGCGGGCGGCCGCGGCAACGGCGAAGCGAGATCGAGCGGGAGCGCGCCGATCCGCCAGCAGGCGAACCAGATCACCACCAGCAGCGCCAGCGAGAGGAGGATCACGAACTTGCGCCGGAAGATCAGCCCGTAGAGCCAGAAAAGTTTGAGATCGAACACCGGCCCGAAGACCAGGAACGCCAGCTTCGCCGCAAAGGAGAACGACGCGAAGGTCGCGGCGATGAAGGCGTCCGTGGTGGAGCAAAGCGCCAGCGCGGCGGCCAGGCCCATCATCACGAGGATCGAGAGCGAGGGGCTGGCCGCGTACGGCTCGATGATGCTCTGGCGAACCGCGGTGTTGAAGACGCTGGTGATCGCCACGCCGATGATGAAGAAGAACGCCACATCGAGGAAATCCGCGGTGGCCGATTGCACGGCCATGAGCAGCTTGCGCGGCAGCGACGCGCTCCCGGCGATCTCGGCGAAATCGCGCGTCTCATTGTTCGGCGCGGCCGGCGCCGCGGCAAAGCGCAGGCCGGAGCGGCGATTCGGCAGGTCCGCGATGAGCCGCGGCGAGAGGACTTGCTCCGGCGAAAACAGGCCCACCACATATCCGGCCGCCGCCGCGATGAGGAAGCCGAGCCCCAGCCGCAGAATGACCATCTCCCACGGGTTCTGCCCCTGGAACGCCGCGAAGGTGCTGATCGCCACAAGCGGGCTCACGATCGGCGCTCCGAGCATGTACGTGATCGCGTAGGAAAGCGGCAGCCCTTTGCGGATGAAGCGCCGGATGACGATCACGCTTCCGCATTCGCACATGGGGATCACCAGCCCGAGCAGGCCGCTCAGCAGGATGCCCGCGCCGCGATTTTTTGGCATCCACTTCGCCAGCTTCTCCGAGGAGACGAACACATCGACGAACCCCGAGAGGAGCGATCCGAGCAGCAAAAACGGCACGCCCTCGAAGAGCACGCTGAGGAAGGCGAAGGCGAAGTCTTGGAAATTGAAGGAAAACCAGGGCATGCAGCGGCGGTACTAGTCGATGACCGCCAAGCCCGTGTCCAGCTTTGGGGAAGAATTTAGGGCTACGGTGGCGCCGGCGCGCGAGACCGCACTTGTCCCGCTCCTCTCCACTCCCCTACGCTGCGCGACATGTCCTCGCCGCACGCCGAGCAGCTTCGCCTCACGGAGGACGCCAAGCGTTCCTCGAACTGGAAGCGGTGGGGGCCGTATTTGTCCGAGCGGCAGTGGGGGACGGTGCGCGAAGATTACTCCCCGGACGGCAATGCGTGGGGCTACTTCCCGCACGAGCAGTCGCACATGCGGGCGTATCGCTGGGGCGAGGATGGGATCCTCGGCATCTGCGATCGCACCTGCCGGCTCTGCTTTGCGGTGGCGCTCTGGAACGGGCGCGATCCGATTTTGAAAGAACGCATTTTCGGGCTGGCGAATCCGCAGGGAAACCACGGGGAGGATGTGAAGGAAGCGTGGTATTACCTCGATTCGACGCCCACGCACTCCTACATGCGCGGGCTCTACAAGTACCCGCAGGAGGAGTTTCCGTACCGCAAGCTCATCGAGGAAAACGGCCGGCGCGGGCGCATGGATCGCGAGTTGGAAATCCACGAGACGGGGATATTCGATCGCCAGCGCTATTTCGACGTGTTCGTGGAGTACGCGAAGGCCGGGCCGGAGGATATCCTCATCCGGATCGAGGTCTTCAATCGCGGGGCGGATGGGGCCGACCTGCATCTGCTGCCGACGCTCTGGTTTCGCAATACGTGGAGTTGGGGGGCGGTGCACGGCGCGCCGAAAACGAAGCCATCCCTGCGCAAGATCGACGGCTGCAACGTCGCCGCCACGCACGAGACGCTGGGCGATTACATTTTCTCGTGGGAGCCGCCGGCCACCGCGCTCTTCACCGAAAACGAGAGCAATTTGCAGGCGCTTTTCGGCTGCCCGCCGGCGCCGGGGCCGACCAAGGACGGCTTCAACGACTACGTCATCCGCGATCGCAAAGACGCGGTGAGCCTCGCGTCGGGCACGAAGTGCGCGCCCTATTTTCGGACGCGGGCCGGCGCGCGAGGGTCGGTCGTTTACAAGCTGCGGCTGCGCCGCGGCAGCGAGGCGAGCGAGCCGGCGTTTGGCCCCGGCTTCGATGCCACCTTCACGGCGCGCAAGCGGGAAGCCGATGCGTTTTACGCGTCCAAGATCAGCGCGAACCTGAACGCCGATCAGACCAACGTGGTGCGCCAAGCCTATGCCGGGCTGCTCTGGACGAAGCAGTTCTATCACTACGTGGTGCGCGATTGGGTGAAGGGCGATCCGGGCCAGCCCCCGCCGCCGCCCGGCCACGGCACGTCGCGCAACGCGGACTGGGAGCACCTTTTCGCGAACGACGTGCTCTCGATGCCGGACAAATGGGAGTACCCGTGGTTTGCCGCGTGGGATCTCGCTTTCCACATGATCCCGATGGCGCGCGTCGACCGCCATTTCGCGCAGGCGCAACTGGAACTGCTGCTGCGCGAGTGGTACATGCATCCGAACGGCCAGATTCCCGCCTACGAGTGGAATTTCCGCGACGTGAATCCGCCGGTGCACGCCTGGGCGTGCTGGCGCGTTTACAAAATCTCCGGGCGCGATGGAGAGCGCGATTTCGGCTTCCTCGAGCGCTGCTTCCAAAAGCTCCTGCTCAATTTCACCTGGTGGGTGAATCGCAAGGACGTGCAGGGCCGGCACGTCTTCGCCGGCGGTTTCCTGGGGCTCGATAATATCGGGCTCTTCGACCGCTCGCGCCCGCTGCCGAGCGGCCAATCGCTGGCGCAGGCCGATGGCACCGCGTGGATGGCTTTTTACTGCGCCACGATGCTCTCGATGGCGCTCGAGCTCGCGCAGCGAAACTCCGCGTACGAAGACATCGCGTCGAAATTCTTCGAGCACTTCGTGCAGATCATCGACGCGATGAACGCGGTCGGCGGCGACGGGCTGTGGGATGAGACGGACGGCTTTTACTACGATCAGCTGCTGATCGAGGGCCGCACGGCGGTGCCGCTGCGCGTGCGCTCGCTGGTCGGCGTGATCCCGCTGCTCGCGGTGGAGGTGCTCGACCAGCAGCAGATCGATAAACTGCTCGGGCTTCAAAAAGCGCATGGATTGGTTTCTGGAGAACCGGCCGGACATCGCGCAGCATGCGTTACGTGCGCGGAGGACGGGCCAGCCGAAACGGCTCCTCGCCATCGCCTCCAAAGAGCAGCTCGTGCGGGTGCTCCGCTACGTGCTCGACAGCCACGAATTCCTGTCGCCGTGCGGCATCCGCTCGATGTCGCGCGCTTACGAAAAGCAGCCGTATTCGCTGCACCTCGAGGGCCAGGATTACTGCCTGCGCTACGAGCCCGCCGAATCGCAGACCAGCCTTTTCGGCGGCAACTCCAACTGGCGCGGCCCGATCTGGTTTCCGCTCAACTACCTCCTCATCGAGGCGCTGGAGCGCTACCACTATTTTTACGGCGATTCGCTGAAAATCGAGATTCCCACGGGGTCCGGCAACATGGTCACCCTTTCGCAGGCCGCCGCCGAGATCGCCAAACGGCTCTCCGCCATTTTCACCCTCGATGAAAACGGCCGCCGCCCGTGTTTCGGCGACAATTTCCGGTATGCGGAGGATCCGCACTGGCGCGACAATCTCCTCTTCCACGAATACTTTCACGCGGACGTCGGCTGCGGCCTCGGCGCCACGCACCAGACGGGCTGGACGGCGCTGATCACGCGCTGCCTGGGGATCGTGGGGAATATCGCGCAGCAGTAGGGCCACGGCGTGGCCGCCGCCCCTTCAGGCACACCCGCGACTTACTCGAAATCTTCACTTCGGGAGCGTCGCCGGCCGGCTCGCCAGTGGCTTGTCGAAGCCTAGCTGGTGCAGCCATTCGGCGGCCAGCCGAGGCCATTGGGTCGCCGGCTCGGCCGTAGGCCGCAGCCCAAAACCGTGGCCGCCGCGCGTGAAAAGGTGCGCCTCCGCGGGAACGTTCGCGCGTGACAGCGCGTTGAACAGCGCGGTGCAGTTCTCGATGCCGATGCGGTCGTCCTGGGCCATGGCCAGGAACGTCGGCGGCGAGTCTTTGTCCACGCGGAGGTGGGCTTGGAGCGCGCCCGTCGATTTTTCCGCCAGGTACGCGGGGTAGATCAGGAGGGCGAAATTCACCGCGCACGGCTGGTCATCGGCCGCATCGATCCGCGGGTAGGCGCGGCTGCGGCCGTTCAGCGCGGCGAGCGCGGCCGTGGCGCCGCCGGCGGAAAAGCCGAGCATGCCAATGCGCTGCGGATCGAGGCTCCACTCGGCCGCGCGTGCGCGGAGGAGGCTCATCGCGCGTTGCGCGTCCATGAGCGGTCCGGCGGCGACGAGGGGCGCCGTCCCTTCTGCGTTCAGCGCCTCGCCGTGCGGCCGGGTGGGGACGCGATACTTGAGCACCGCCGCCGCAAACCCGAGGCCATTGAGCCACTCCGCGGCTTCGGTTCCTTCAAGATCCCAAGCCAGGATGCTGAAACCGCCGCCGGGACAAATCACGACCGCGCCGCCATTCGCCTTCTCCTGCCCGGGCAAGAAGACGTGTAGCTCCGGCGCGCTCACGTTGCCGAGTTTGATTATCCTCCGCCCCGCGATCAGCTTGTCCTCGGGCTTGGTGAGATCGGTTTCCGGACCGGAAGCCTTCGCAGCCGGACCCGGGATCTCGCCTGGCCAGAGCTTGAGAATGCCCGGTTCCGCGGCCTCGGATCGTTCGGTGAGAACGCTGCCGGCGATCGCCAGGGCCAGGGCGGTGAAGCCGAAAACCGACGTGAAAAGTTTCATGCGCCGACTGTACTGGGGCGCCATCGCTGGAACACCGTTTTTCGCCACTCACCCGGAGCGGCTCGGCGCCAGCCCTGAGCCCGCGCGTCCGGTGCGCTTCGCTTGCGGGGCCGTCGACGTTCTGCGAGAACCCCCCGCTGGCCGCGTGAATTTCGCCGAGCTTCAATTCTGGGAGATTCTCCTCCCCGCGCTTCTGGGCATCCTCGCTGTGCGGGCGGCCGTGGCGCGGCTCATACGCGACTGCGCGCTCTACGATCGGGCCGCGCTGCTGCTCCTGGGATGGCTGCTCCTCCTGGTGGTCAGCCTGAAAACCTTCGTCATTTTCCTGCTCGTTTCCGCGGCGACGTACGCCGGCGTCGCGATCGCCTTGCGCCACTTTGCAGAGCATCGCCGTGCCGCGCTGGCGATCATCATTTCGCTGCAGATCGCGCCGTTGCTTTATTACAAGTACGCGGGATTTCTCTTTGATCTCGCGAGCCCGGCCGATCTCCTTATTCCCGCGGGCATCTCCTTTTACACGTTCCAAAAAATCGCGTTCGCCTGCGACACCCTCGTCTTTCGCAAGCCGCTTCCCGGCCTGCTCGATTTTTTCAATTTCGCCGGTTTTTTCCCCCTCATCGTTGCCGGCCCCATCGAGCGGCGCGACGAGCTGCTGCCGCAGATGGCGCAGTTCCGCTTCCGCTGGCGCCCGGCTGATCTCGACGCGGGCATCCCGCTCGTCGTGCTCGGCCTCTTTTTCAAGCGCGCGCTCGCCGATAATCTCGCGGACCTCTTTCGCAGCGGCGATCCCGCCAATGCCTGGTCCATCTGGGTGGCGAACCTGCTCTTCGGGCTCCGCATCTATTACGACTTCGCGGGTTACAGCCTCGTGGCGGTCGGGCTCGCGCGCTGCCTCGGCGTGCGGCTGACGATGAATTTCGCCAGCCCGTATTGTTCCGCCAATATCTCGGAATTTTGGCGGCGCTGGCACATCACGCTCAGCCAGTGGCTGCGCGACTACGTGTATGTGCCGCTGGGCGGCGGGCGCAGCCGCCTCTGGTGGTTGAATTTGCTTATCGTCTTCCTCCTTTCCGGTTTTTGGCACGGTGCAGGTTGGAATTTTCTCGTGTGGGGAGCGCTGCATGGTGGGTACCTGATTATCCAGCGGCTCGCCTCCGGTGGGCGCCGCGCGGGCCAAGAGTCCGCGCTCACCGCACTCCGCCGATTCGGCGCCTGGCTGCTCACCACGGCCGCGGTCTTCCTCGCCTGGCTCTGCTTCTACGAGACGGACTCGTCCCGGCTGTGGGAAAAGCTAGCCTCCGTCTTCCGGCCGAGCGCCTACGCGCTGGGTGGGCTCCCGCTGCTTTTGGCCTCGTGGGACCGCTCCACGCTGCTGAGGCTCATGGTGATCATGACGCTCGCCGCGGTAGTTCTCTTCTTCGAATGGCGCTCAGTGCGGCGCGGCGAGCCGTACCGGCATTTGCTCACCTGGCCGGTGCTGGCCCTGCTGATCCTGCTCACCTTCTTTCTCGCGCCGGGGGAGAATAATGCGTTCATTTACTTCGCCTTTTAGGGAACCGCCATGCCTCGCCGCGCGCTTCTCCTTTTCCTTGCCGCGATCGTCTCCTGGGTGGCGGCGGCTGCCTTCGTTTTCTACCTCGATCCCGAGCTCGCGCTCACCAAACAGGTCATCGAGCGCAAACGCGCCTGGGCGGGGCGCTGCGACGCACGCTACGCGAAGAAGGTGGTCGTCTACGGCGGCTCGAGCTGCGCCTTCTCGATCGATGGCGAGCGCCTGGAGGAGCGCTACGCCCTTCCCACCGTAAACATGGCTGCCGGCGCCGGGCTCGGCGCCGCCATGCTGACGCAGCTCGCCCTGCCGGCGTGCCGCGAGGGCGATACCCTCGTGGTCGCGCTGGAGCCTGCGCTGATTACTCGCCCCGCCACGCGGCTGATGTCCGCGACGCACCTCGCCTATGCCCTCGGCGAGCGCGAGCTGCTCGACTTCCCCGGCCACCATCCCGGCCTCAGCCGCTTTACACGCTTGCCCGCCGAGCTGCTTAACCTGCGGCCGGACGGCAGCCGCACCTGCGCGCTCCTCGGCAAACTCGCCCTGCGCCAGCGGCTTTACCACTACCGCATCGAAGAAGTGGAACCGAGCGGCTACCAGTGGACGGACATTCGCCTGCCCATTTCCGCGCCCGCCGAGCAAGGCCTGGCTTTGTCCGCCGATGCGCGCGAGCTGCTCGCCTTTCTCCAACGGCACACGGCGGAGCGCCACCAGCCATTGCGTTACTCACTTCCCTGGACCTTCTGCCCGGCGGATTTGGCCGCGCAACGCCGCCGCCTGAATGTGGCCTTAATCCGCGAAATCGGCGAGCTCATGCCGGTGCTCCGGGATCCGGCGCTCGGTGTCCAAACCGACACCGCCCGCTTCGCCGATTCCGTGTACCATCTCACGCGCGAAGCCGCGCGGCTCCGCACCGATGCGCTCGGCGAGCAGCTCACTCACGACCACGTGTGGACGGAGGCTTCGCTCGCCGAGGCCGAGGCGGCCACGTCGAGGTGAGCCGCCCCTCGCCACCTGCACGTCACTCGAACGTCGGCTCCATCAGCCCATACCCGCCGTCCTTGCGGCGGTGGAGGATGTTGATTTTCTGCGACTGCGCGTTCAGGAAGACCACGAATTGGCGCTGGCTGAGCTGCATTTGGAGCACGGCTTCGTCCACGAACATCGGTTTTACCGGGTAGCGCTCGGTTTGGACGACGGTGGGTTGCGTGCTTTCCTCCTTCTCGAAGTCGTCGGGCAGTTCCAGGACATGCTCGTCGAAGTGGCGGACCTCGTCGCGCTGGCGGGTGCGGTGGGTGCGCATGAGGCGCGTTTTGTATTTGCGCATCTGCTGCGCGATCTTGGCGCTCGCGCCATCGATCGCGGCGTACATGTCGTCGGTCTCCTCGCTGGCCTCGATCGAGATGTGGTTCGCGCAGTGCAGGATGATCTCGCACGATTGCCGGTACTTCTGCACGTCGAGGATCGCGTGGGCCTCCATGATCCGCGGATAATCGAGATGCAGATTATCGATGCGCGTTTCCACATAGCCGCGCAGGGCTTCGGTGACAGGGACATGGAGGCCGGTGATGCGGACGGGTACGTTTACGTTGGCGGTTTGCATATTTGGTTCTTTGGGATTTGAAAAAGTGAGGGCGAAGTGCGGAGCGGGGGCGCGCTTTTCCCACCGCGAAGACAATCCGAAAGCGGCGTGGCGCTGACGCTTCCCGCCGCACTCCAAGGCGCTCTACCGAAAAAGTGAAAAGTCCGAAGACGAGAGCGGGCGCTCCGTGTTCGGACTTTGGGCTGCATATGGAGTTTGGCCTGGGTTTTAGCGGTTTTTGCGGGGGGAGCTGGGGTCCATGAAAAGTGAGAAGAGTGAAAAAGAGAGCCGCTACATCTGGAAGCTCTCGCCGAGATACACTCGGCGGGCGACCGGATCGTTGATGAGAAAATCTTTCGTGCCCTGCGTGACGACCTTGCCCTCGAAGATGAGGTAGGCGCGGTCCACGATGTCGAGCGTTTCGCGCACGTTGTGATCGGTGATCAGGATCGCCAGGCCGGCGTCGCGCAGGTTCGCGATGTCTGCTGCATGTCCTCGACGGCGATAGGATCGACGCCGCTGAACGGCTCGTCGAGCATGAGCATGCTGGGCTTGGTGACCAGCGAGCGGGCGATGGTGAGGCGGCGCTTTTCGCCGCCGGAAAGGGTGAGCGCGAGCTGCTTGGCCACGTGCTCGATGCCGAATTGCGTGAGCAATTCCTCGCACCGCGCCTTGCGCTCCTTGCGGTTGAGCGGCTGCGTCTCGAGGATGGCCATGAGGTTCTCCTCCACGGTGAGCTTGCGGAAGATCGATTCCTCCTGCGGCAGGTAGCCCATGCCCATGCGCGCGCGCTTGATACATCGGGCAGCGCGGTGACGTCCTTGTCCTCGAAGAAGACGCGGCCGCCGTTCGGGCCGCACGAGGCCGACGATCATGTAAAAGCGCGTGGTCTTGCCCGCGCCGTTCGGGCCGAGCAGGCCGACGATTTCGCCCGCGGCGGCAATTCGATGTCCACGCCGTTCACCACGGCGCGGCCGCCGTAGATTTTGACGAGCTTTTCCGTGCGCAGGATGGCGGCGCCCTCGTGGTCCACCACGTGCCGCGAAGCGATCTGGGGCAGGGGCTCGACGATCATTTCTTATCGGGTCGCGGTATCCTTGATCACCGTCTTGCTCGGGCCATCGGCTTTCGACGTTTGCCCCTCGCGATTCATGGTGATCACGGTGCTTTCCGCCGTGGCCACCAGACTATTGAACCCGTGCGAAACCTCGGGCATCCCGCTGAGGACGATATCCCCCGAGGCGGCCTCGTAGATCGCTTTTTTGCCGCGGCCCACGTTGTGCACCACGTTGCCGTCGGCCTCCACTTTATCCTGGGTGATCACCACGTTTCCCTCGGCGATGGCGCGCTCCAGGCCGCCGCCGTCCGCCTTGCCCCCTTTGCCGGTGGATTTCGCGCCGGCCGCGGGACCGCCCGGTTTCGCGGGCGCGAGAGCGGGATCCGGCGCGGCGTTCGGTGCGTCAGCGTGCTTGAGGAAGGCCGTCAGCTTGTCGCACGTCATCGTGAACTCCGGATGCACGACCACCACTTCCTGCAGGAAGATGGCCAGGTGCTTGCGCTGATCGAAGGTCGCCTCTTTCGAAGTGATCTCCGTTTCCCCCGAAGGCTTGGTGGCCAGCTTGGCGGCCGGCTCGTCCTTCTTTTTACGAAGGTCGAGATCGAGGCCGTCGCGGGCGCTGAGTGGCTGCTGCTTGATCGGATCGCCGACGCTGAGGTTATCCAGCGTCCGCAGCAGATCTTTCTCGGTGAGTGGCGTCCCGGCTTTGCCGGGGGCGGCGTTGGGCGCCGCGGCGCCCTGCGCGAGGAGGTGCCCGCCGAGCGCGGCGAGCGCCATGGGGAAAAGGAAGAGGCGCTTGGTCATTCGGCTTTCGCAGCGGGCGCGGGGACGTCCGTCTTCAGGTCGTAGATGGTCATGTGAACGTTGCCGACGATCCAGCCTTCCTTGGTGGTCGTCTTGAAGGCGATGGCGTCGCCGGTGAGGGTGAAATCCTCGCGCTTGATCGTGGTTTTCGTGTTGCTGGTGATCACGCGGGTATCGAGGTCCAGCACCGAGGTCGGCAGCAGGATGGTCATCTCCTGCTCGCCGTCGGGATTGTACGTCTCCACCTGGGTGTCACTCATTTTTACGAGATGGTCCTTCACGCGGCTGGCCACGCCAATATTGAAAATCATCTGCAGCTTTCCCTGCGTGTCGTAGTAGGGGATTTTCAGCCCCTTTGAGTCGTGCCCCGGCGGCAGCGGCAGCGACATCCGGTTTTTGTTCGCCTCGGGGGTGGCCGCGGTCTCGGGCGTCTTCTCGCTCTCCTTCCCTTTGTCCTTCTTCTTCTTCTTTTTCTCGCCGGTGGCGGACTTCTCGCCTTCCTTCGCCGCGGCTTTCGCGGGCTCGTTCTTGGCGGCAAAGGCTCCGCCGGCCAGCGCGAGCGAAACCAAAATGAGGAGCGGCTTACGAAACAAGCGCATGGATCTGTTTCAACTGTTGGAGCAGGGCGGGCAGTTGCGCCAGCGGAATCTGGTTCGGACCATCCGAGAGCGCCTGCTCCGGATTCTCGTGCGTCTCGATGAAAATGCCGTCGCACCCCGCCGCGGCCGCCGCGCGGGCCAGCACCGGCGCCAGCACGCCATCGCCCGAAGTGCGGTCGCCGCCGCCACCCGGACGCTGCACCGAATGCGTCGCATCGAACACCGTGAGGAAACCCATCTCCCGGATCCAGTAAAGCGAGCGCATATCGGCCACCAAATTATTGTACCCGAAGGTGGCCCCGCGCTCCGTGAAAAAAAAGCGCTCGCACCCGAATGCGCGCAGCTTCTCCCCGATATTCTTCACGTCCCAAGGCGCGAGGAACTGACCCTTCTTCACATTCACCACGCGGCCAGTTTCGGCCGCCGCCTGGATCAGATCCGTCTGCCGGCAGAGGAACGCCGGGATTTGCAGGACGTCGATAAATTCCGCCGCGATCCGCGCATCCTCCGGTGAATGAATATCCGTCGTCACCGGCGCGCCGATCTCGCGCCCGATCGACTGCAAAAGCCGGCACCCCTCCTCGATGCCCGGCCCGCGAAACGACTTCACCGAAGTCCGGTTCGCCTTGTCGTACGAAGCCTTGAAGACGAACTGCACCCCCGCCTCCCGCGCGATCTCCGCGAGCTTCTCCCCCATCCCCCGCGCGAACTTCTCCGATTCGATGACGCACGGCCCCAACACAAACAGCGGCCGTGCGCCGCCAAGCGTGACGGAGCCGATGGAGAGAGGTTGAGCAGGCACAGGAAGCGCCAAAATTACGCCAGAGCCCGAACCGGCGACAAGGGGAACGAACGGCGCCTCGCGAACCTCGGCTTGCAAATCCGTCATCCTGTGCTAGATGCGGCGTTCGAGAATCGCACCCCCCACCCGTGGAACAGTTTATTTCGGCAGTCGAAAAGATCTACTTCACCTGGCAGTGGTACACGCCCTGGCTCCTGACGGTCGGCGTGATCGCCGCGTTCTTCGGCCATTTGAAAGACCGCAATCCCGTCGCGTGCTTCCTCGCCGCCTACTTCCTCTCTCCGCTGGGGGCGGTGTTATACATCATGGCGGTGCCGCGACGCACCTGGACCCCGCGTGAGCCAAGCGGAGCGCCGGTGATGGAGCTCGTCGTGCTGGCGCTCGTGATCCCACTCGGCTGGCTGGCCATTTGGCCGCCCGCGCGCTTCGTCAGCCAGGCCCGCGCCTTCACCCCGCAAGTGGTCACGGTCAAACGGCCGGTGGCCGTGCAGGCGGACCACGGACTCGTTGATCTCAGCCCCGGCACGCGCGTGTGGGCCATGGCGGAAAGCGATGGGAAACTGGTGGTCCGCGTTGGCCGCGGGCAGGCGCTGCTCGCGGCAGAGGCGGTGGAGCTGGGTGGGCGCCGCTGAGCGCGCGGGTCCCGAGGCATCGGTCCAGCAAACGGCCGTGTCTACCGAACCCCCGCTCACCCGCGAAGAACGCCGCGCCAAGCGCGAGGCCCGCCGCGAAAAGCAACGCGCCGCCAACACCGGCCGCGCCGCGAAGATGCACGCCGCGCGCCTTGCCTGGGAAGCCGGCGGCGCGCCCTTGGCTTCCCACTTCGCTCGTCCGTGCCACATCGGCTGCTCCGGCTGGTTCTACTGGCACTGGCGCGGCGACTTCTACCCGCAAGACCTCCCCACCCGCGACTGGTTTCCGCGCTACGCCGATGAGTTCGATACCGTCGAGCTCAACGCCCCTTTCTACTCGTGGCCTACCGTCGCCGCGGTCAAAACGTGGCTGAAGCAGGTCGAAGGGCGCGACTTCATCTACACCGTCAAAGTCTCCGAGCTCATCACCCACGTAAAACGCTTCACCGGCACCAAGACGCTGGTACGCGACTTCGGCCACATCGCGGATCTCCTCGGCCCGCGCATGGGCTGCTTCCTCTTCCAGCTTCCGCCCAGCTTCCACTACACGCCGGCGCGTCTCCGCGCCATCCTCGCCCAACTCGATCCCGCCCGGCGCAACGTCGTCGAATTCCGTCACGCCACCTGGTGGAGCGAAACGGTCTTCCGCGCCTTTCGCAACGCCGGCGCCATCTTCTGCTCGTGCAGCGCCCCGCGCCTCCCCGACGCCCTCATCAAAACCGCCGGCGAAATTTACGTCCGCTTCCATGGCCCCAAGCGCTGGTACCGCCACGACTACACCCCCGGCGAGCTTGCCGCCTGGACCGCCCGCATCCGCGCCGCCGCGCCCTCCCAAACCTGGGCGTACTTCAACAACGACCGCGAGGGGTATGCGATTCACAATGCGCGGGAGCTGCGGCGGCAGTTGGAGGCGTGATCATCCAGCGGCTGAGGGGGGCTGGACTTGATTCGCCCCATTGCACGAGGCTGGTTGATGCCTTCCGTGCGCGATAATTACGATGGCTGGTAGTGCGCGGGTCCTTTATAGTCCTATGCTATGAACTGGCGTGAGGACATTGCGGCCGATCCTGCCATCCTGGTGGGGAAACCGGTCGTCCGCGACACCTGCCTGTCCGTCGAGTTCGTTCTTGGGCTGATTGCGCAAGGCTGGCCGGAGCAGGAGATCGTCCGCAACTATCGGATCTCCGCGGATCAGATCCGAGCCTGTGTGGCATACGCTCAGGAGCGTTTGAATGACGAGAAAGTGTTCGCTGCTGTCAGTTGACCAGGCGCCATGCGGCTTTGCGCCAACGAGAAAGTAAGCTCCAAAAAAAGGCCCATCTACTCCGTTAAGCGCCGGTGGCCTCCGGCTTCCGCGCGATAAGGGTGAGCCTTCGCCACCACCAGACGGTTTTGCCGTCTTCCTCGCCGAGGGCGAACGCGGCCCGCACCGGCGCCGAGGCGGTGGCCACCAGATTGCGGACGGCGTGGCGATTTTCGGCGGGGGTGTCGGCGGCGTCGAAGTACCAGTCGAGATCGGGCTGTTTCATGGGTTGCAGCTCGGCGCTTAGGACGCGCAGGCCGGACTCCTCGCAGAGCGCCGACCAGGCGCCGCGGCTGAGGTAGCGGTGGTGGCTGGGATCGCGCAATTTTTCCACGCGGTGGAGCCATTCCTCGGCTTCGGGTTGATCGTCGGGCACGCTGCCATCGATGAGCAGGAACCAGCCGCCGGGACGGAGGACCCGTTGCGCTTCCCGCACGAAGGCGGCGGGCGAGGAGAAATGATGCGGCGCAACGCGGCAGGTGACGAGATCGAAGCTCGCGTCCGCGTAGGGTAGCTCTTCCGCGGCATGCTGGCGAAGCTCGACGCCGAGGCCGCGCGCCGCGGCGGCTTCGCGGACGCGGTCGAGCATGGGCGCGGCGAGATCGCTGAGGGTCACCCGGTGGCCGAGCGAGGCGAGGTAGAGGCCGGTGTGGCCGGCGCCACACGCGACGTCCAGCACGCTGGCCGCCGCCGGAAGGGAAATGCGCTCGAGCGCGGCGGCGACATCGGAGACTTCCGCGAGGATGTGCCCTGCGCCATAGCGCGTGCTCTGCCGGGCAAATTGCTCCTGCGCCGCGCGCTGCACGTCATCGAGTTCCATGGCGAGATGCTGGCTCGAAAAAGTTCACGGGCCAAGTCTGCGCGCGGCTGTTATAGCGGCGGCATGCCGCGCCTTCCTTTTCTCTGCCTGCTAGGCTTGGTCACGAGCGTTTGGGGGCAAACGCCCGAGCGCGCAATTCCGCCGGTGGCGACCTTTTCCATCGTGGCGCTCGACGCCGAGACGGGAGAGCTCGGCGTGGCGGTGCAATCGCGCTTCATCGCCGTGGGCGCGGTCGTGCCTTGGGCCAGGGCGGGCGTGGGTGCGGTGGCGACGCAAGCCTTCGCGAACCCGACCTACGGACCGCGCGGGCTGCAGCTTTTGGAGGAAGGGCGGTCGCCGAACGAGGTGGTGGAGTTGCTCACCAAGGCGGACGCGGGGCGCGAGGCGCGTCAGGTGGGCGTGCTCGCCGCCGATGGCCGCAGCGCCAGTTTCACCGGGCGCGAGTGCGTCGCCTGGGCCGGCGGACGCACCGGGAAAGGTTACGCGGTGCAAGGCAACATTCTCGAGGGCGAGGCCGTGGTGGAGGCGATGGCGGAGAGCTTTGCAGCGTCGAAGGGCGAGTTGGGCCGGCGGCTCATCGAGGCGCTGGAAGCCGGGCAGGGCGCGGGCGGCGACAAGCGCGGGATGCAAAGCGCCTCGCTCTTGATCGTGCGCAAAGGGTGGGGTTACGCGGGGATGGACGACCGGTATCGCGACTTGCGCGTGGACGATCATCCGTCGCCGATCGCCGAATTGCGGCGGATCTACGAAATGCACCGGCGGATTTTCCCGCGCCCGCCGGAAGCGAAATAGAGGGGCTACGCCGCGGCGCCCGCCGGTTTCTCCTGCCCCGGCGGCAGCGAGAGCACGCTTTGCGACCAGTAATCGATGATTTCGAGCGCGGCGAAGCGAAAGACGATCAGCAGCGCGTCGTTCAGCGGCACGCCGATCTTCTTGGCAATGGCTTGGAGCGATTCGGAGCCGTTCACCGCGGTGGCGAAACGCGCCTCCACGTCGTTCAGCTTCAGCTTCTGGATGAGCTCGTAGCCTTTGCGCGTGTAGGCGGGGCTGCCATTCGGGTCAGGCCGCTGCTGCGCCATGAGATCCTCGAAGCGCACATAGCGGAGGCTGGCCAGCACCCAGTTTTCGGGGTCTTCCGAGGAGGGCGGGAAATTCTTCACGAACTCCGGGAAGGTCTCGAGCTGCTCGAACTCGAAGTAGACGCGACCGGCCGACCAAAGGTTCGCAAAGAGCCGCTGGCCGTGCTCGCGGGTGATCTGCACCACGTCATCGTGCGGGAAGCCGCCGCGCACCGAGATGTAGAGGAAGAGCGGGCAGCCGGTCATCGACTGGTTCATCTGCCCCTCGACGATCGCGCCGAGATTCGTGCTGGAGAGGATGGCCGGTGACTGGTGGCAGTAGAGCTGAAAATTGCGCGTGGTGGCGAAGATGAACTTCCCCTTGATCACGAAAACCTCGATCGGCACCCGGTTCAGGAAAAACCGCAGCACGCCCGACATGCGATCGGTGAACGCCATGTGCAGCGCGGACCGGAGCGAGAAGAAGCCGGTGTGCCCCGAGTACACCGCGCGGGCCGGATCGTAAAAGAGCATCGTCCGGGCGGGATTGAGCAGGCCTCCGCCCTTCGGCAGCACGGTGCTGAACACCTCCTGGAGAATCTCCGGCGTGACCGGCTTCGGCAGCACCCGCACCACGTTCGAGTAGCGCTGCTCGATCTTTTCGGCGCGGCCGTTCGTGGCCATGAGGGCGATCGGCACGTTCGCGGTGGCCGGCTCGTTCAGGAGGCGGTAGCAGATGCTTTCCGCGTCGAGGTCCGGCATGGCGTCGTTCAGCAGGATCAGGTCCGGCTGGGCGATGCTGAAGCGCTCGAAGGCGTCGGCCGCGCGTTGCGCCACGAGCACGTCGCCCCCATTGAAATGCTGCGAGAGCACGCCCTCGGCGATCCGGGACGCACCCAGATTGTCATCGATTACCAGGATTTTAGAAGGCATGGGAGTTGCGCAGGCGGCTAAGGCACCTGACGGAAAACTAAAGAATCTCCGCCCGGACTGTCAAACACTGCGTAGCAAAAACCGGGCGCAGCAGGCCGAAATCTCCCAACCCGCCCCACGCGCCTTGGACTGCGGCGGGAAGCGACAGCGCCACGCCGCTTTCGGACTTGCTCACTTTTTACTCCTACAAAGGCTCCGATTTCTTCAGATCCTTGAGCGCGGCCGCGCCTTCGGCTAATTCGACCTGTTCGAGAACCTCGCTGGGGCGCCACATCCCGGTGCGTAGGTCGGCACGTATGAAATAGGTCTTGCCGGCGTCCACATTGAGCACGGTCTTTTTTTCCTCGTCATTCGCGGTAAACGAATGCTGGCCGGGCGACGCGTCGTCCAGGATGAACGTCCCGCCCGACAGATTTCCCACATCGTGCCCATTGTCGTAGAGGTGCCGGAAGTTAACAATCTTTCCAACCCAGCCTTCGCGCCAGATTGAAGTCCCCTCGCGATAAAGGATGACGAGACCCTTGCCGGGTTTCGGAGAGTACGGGATGGAAACCGCAGAGGATACCTGCGTTTCCGAGGCGCATCCGAAGAGGAGAAAGGAGGCAATGGTGACAGTGAACAAGCGGATGAGTGATGTGCGGAAGTCCATTGGAGTTGGGGGGTCTTGGAGGGAGGGATCAACGCGTTAGCGGTGAGCGGGTTGGATGGTAGAGACTCAATCGCCACCAGCAAGCCCGCAGACGATGGAGTTTCGGGCGAGGCGATGACCGTCTGCATACTCTCCCAAGTCCTCCTCCTCCAGAAAAGGAAATGTTACGCTTATGGCGCCGCACTACACTCTAAAGATAGAAGCTTCCTCGACAACCTAGGCGCTGACCATCTTCGGGCAAGCTACAACCTACATCGGCTCAGTCCGTGCTTCCCCGGCCCGCCCGACGAGGTTCCCGTAGCGATGGTAGGCAAAACTCACGCTTTGCTCGCGGAGGTACCATAGCAGCTCCACCCGGCCTTGCGCGAGGACAGGGCGATCCGCGAGAAAAGTGCCGGTTTCCGCGGCGGCGGCGCGGACTTGGGCGGGAACGCGGTCGGGCGCGGCGAAACGGATGCGCTCGGGGCTGCCGCGACGGATTTCGCCGGCCAGCGCGTCGTCGGTTTCTTCGAGGAATTCGATGGCGCCGCCCCAGTCGGCGGTGAGCGATTCGAGGAGCTGCAGCGCCGGAAGGATTCCCGCCGGAGGCGCGCTCACCACCACGCGCGCGCCGGTGACGCGGGCGGCGCAGACGCGCGCGAAGATTTCGTACTGCGAGTCGCGGGGATCGACCCGCACGCGCATTTCGGAAAATGGACGATAGCGGCGCACGTTGTCTTCGCCGAGAAGGCGGACATCATCGTGCTCGCCACCGAATTCGGCGGACCAGGCTTCCTCGTAACTGGCCACGGCGCGGACGATCGAGGAGTGGTCTTTGGGCGCATTTGCGCGCAAGTCTGATGCGAGCGCGGCGAGCTCCGCGTCGCGGATCTCCGGGAGTCGTTCGTCAGGGTTCGGAGCATTTCGGAAGGCGATGAATTGCGCGACGTAATTCGGCCCGCCGGCATGCAGCCCCGGGCCGAGGGCCGATTTGCCCATGCCGCCAAAGGGCTGGCGCTGGACGATGGCGCCGACGGTCGGTTTGTTGACGTAAAGATTGCCGGCCTGGATCGCGCTCTTCCAGATCTCCTGCTCGCGGTCATCGAGGCTCTGCAGCCCGCTCGTGAGGCCGTAGCCGGTCTGATGGACGAGCTCGATCGCCTCTTCCAGGGCGGTGAAGCGCATCACGCCGAGCACCGGGCCGAAGAGCTCGGTGAGGTGCGTGAAGGAGCCGGGCGGCACGCCATACTTGATGCCGGGCGACCAGAGGTGCGGATTGCCCTCGCGGTTTTCCGGGAGCAGCGCCCAGCTTTCGCCCGGCTCCAGAGTCTTCAGCCCGCGCTCGAGCTCGCCGCGCGGCGCGCGAATCAGCGGGCCGACGCGCGTTTGCAGCTCCCAGGTGGACCCGACGCAGAGGCTGCTCGCGGTATCGACCAGCATGCGCTGGAAATGCGGGTCGTCGTAAACTTCGGCCTCGAGCAGGAGGAGCGAAGTGGCGGAGCATTTCTGGCCGCCGTGCGAAAAGGCCGAGTGGACCGCGTGTTTTACCGCCTGCTCGCGATCGGAGAGCGCGGTGACGATCATGGCGTTTTTGCCGCCGGTCTCGGCCGAGAGCGGCAGATCCGCGCGCTGGCGCAGGAGGTGGTGCGCGGTCGCCGTGCCGCCGGTGAGAATCACCGCATCCACCGCCGGATGCGTAACGAGCTGAGACGCCGCGCCTTCACCACTGCACGGCACGAATTGCAGCGTTTTCTTCGAGATGCCGCCGCGCCAAAAGCATCGGCAAAGCTCCCACGCCACGAGCACGGCCGGCGTGGCGGGCTTTACGATCACCGTATTCCCCGCCGCCAGCGCCGCGGCAATCCCGCCGCACGGGATGGCGATGGGAAAATTCCACGGCGGCACGACCACGGCGACGCCGAGAGGGCGCGCCTCCACGTTCGGCAGCGCGTAAAATTCGGTGGCGGAGCGCCGGTAATACTCCACGAAGTCGATGGCCTCCGAGACCTCCGGGTCGGACTCGGAAACGGTCTTGCCGGTATTCGCCAGCGCGGCCCCGATGAGGTCGCCGCGCGCCGCGCGAAGCTCATTGGCCACCGCGGCGAGGATGGCCGACCGCGCGGCCGGCGCAGCGGTGCGCCAGCCGTCCTCATCGCGGCGGGCGCAGGCGAGAGCGCTTTCGATTTCCGCAAGGCCGGCCTGCCCGTGGCGCGCGACCAACACCCCCGGACGCGATGGGTCGCGGCTCTCCACCGCTGGTTCGCTCGAGCGAATTTCAGCGCCATCGATCACGAGCGGAATCTCAGTCACGCGATCGCGCCAGCGCGCGAGGATTTCCTCGGCCCACTGCCCATTTTGCCGAAGCGCGAAGTCGGTATCGGGCTCGTTGAGGAAGGAGGAGAGCGTCTCCGCGCCGGAGGACTCGCTCGGGATGATCGGGCGGCGGCGGTCTTGGGTGCGGCGGGGGGCATTGGCGTCTGCGATTGGTGGAACTCGGGGCGAGGGCGCCCCTTCAGCCTGATGCGCCTCGCACGATTCGCGAAATTGCGCTTCGAGCTGCCGCCACTCGGGGCTGTCCGTTTGCAGCCGGAAGGCGTGCCGCAGGAAATTGTCGGGGCCGGTGTTTTCATCGAGCCGGCGGACGAGGTACCCGATCGCGCTCACGAAATCCGCGCGCTGGCAGGCGGGCGCGTAGAGCAGCAGGTTGCGCTCGCTCTCCGCCAGCGCGCGCCGCTGGTGATTCGCCATTCCCTCGAGCATCTCGAATTGCACGCGCTCGCCCGCGCCGGCATCGCTCGCGAGCACCGCGCCGAGCGCCAGGTCGAACAGATTGTGCGAGGCGACGCCGACGCGCATGGCGGCGAGGTTCTCGGGCCGGACCGCTTCGCAAAGCATCCGCACATAGTTCGCGTCCGTCTCGCGCTTCGTCTTGTACGGCGCCTGCGGCCAGCCGCGCAACGAGGCCTCGACGCGCTCCATTTCGAGATTGGCGCCCTTCACCAGACGGATCGTCACCGGCGCGCCTCCGCGGGCCACGCGCTCGCGCGCCCAGGCATTCAGTTCGCGCTGCGTGAGAAGCGAATCGGGCAGGTAGGCTTGCAGCGCGATACCGGCGCTCACATGCTCCAGGCCCGGCCGATCCAGCGTGCGCATGAGAGCCTCGGCGGTGAGGCTCATGTCGCGGTACTCCTCCATGTCGAGGTAGACGAACTTCGGCACCACGCTGCCATCGGGGCGCACGAAACGCAGGTGCGCCGCCTCGCGATAGAGCAGCTCCAGCCGCTCGCAGAGCACGCCCAACGTCGCCTCGCCGGCGAGCGGAGAGATTTGCGAGTAGAGCGTGGAGATTTTCACCGAGAGCACCTCCAGCTCCGGAATCTGCAGCGCTTCGAGGTAACGCTTCAGCCGGGCCTCGGCCTCGCCTTCGCCGAGCAGCGCTTCGCCGAGAAAGTTCACGTTCATCCGCAGGCCGGCGCACTGCCGCGCGCGCAAATGCTCGGTGAGCAGCTCGCGCTCGGCGGGCAGCACCACGTTGGCCGTCTCGTGCTGCATGTGCTCCTTCACCAGTGGCACCGATACGCTCGGCAGCCAGCCGCCGAACGTCTGAAACCCGCGCAACAACGCGCGCTCCACCGGGCTGAAAAAGCGCGGCACCCCCTGCACGTCCAGGATGTGGCTGAACTGATCCACCGTCCGGAGCGGCGAGCGCGTGCGGAAGGCCTGGTCCGTCATCTGGATCAGCGTGGCCTTTTCCTTGGGCGCGCGGAGCAGCCGATCCAACTCCGCCTGCTGCCGCCGCTCGGGGCGCGTCTGCAACTCACCCGCCCGCTCCTGCCAGCGCCGCGCCCGCAACACCGCGCGCTCGATTTGGGCGGGATCGGGAGCGGCCGGGCTCATGAGAATAGATAGCACAGAAGCGCGCGATGGCTGCGCGATGTGGTGCGTTCCTCGCAATTTCGTCCATAAGGTCTTTGAGTATGAATATTGATGAAGCATTGAATGCGGCGGCGGGTGCCGCGAGGGATGCCGATGTGGCGGAGCTGGAGCGAATCGTGCTCGCCTTTCCGCAGGTGCTTCGAGCCCGCGACGAGAACGGCGACACGCTACTTGGCGTGGCCTGTCGAGCCGCTACGGGCGATGCAGCTCTGCCGCCCGTGCCGGTTACGCCTCAGCACCATGCAGCGCTCGATTATCTTCTTGCCGCTGGAGCCGATCCGTCCGCGGCATCCAGTGACGGTTGGGCTCCGCTTCATACGGCGGCACTGACTGGAAACGTCGACCTGGCGCGTAGACTGTTGGATGCCGGTGCGTCTCGCGAAGGACAACTACTTGGGACGAAGGGAGGCTCACCCCTGGCCCTGGCGCTTTTCTACGGCAAGAGGGAGGTGGCCGAACTTCTGGCTCACCCGCCGGTGCCGGACAATCTCCGCACCACCGCAGCCTTGGGTCGTCCACTCGATGGTTTCTTTGACGGCGACCTCTTATTAACCAGCGCATCCGAAGGGACAGACTTCTACCGGCCGTTTTCGATCTTTCCGCCGTGGGAGCGCACAGGAGAAAGGCAGGAACTCATCGACGAGGCGCTCACTTGGGCTGCTCGCAATGAGCGCATCGAGTCGATGGCCGCGCTCGTGCGTCATGGTGCGAACGTCAACTCGAACCCCTACCGGGGAACTCCGCTGCTTTGGGCAATCTATGCGGATCGTGTGGACGCGGCGACTTGGTTGCTCGATCACGGAGCGGATCCCAACCTAAGGCACGATTTTGGCGGAAAGGACCATGGCAAGGGTGCCGTCGCTTTGCATCTTGCCGCACAGTACGGATGTTTGAAATGCCTTCGGCTCTTGTTGGAACGGCGAGCCGATCCCTCCATCGAGGATCTCGCCTTCCGCGCCACTCCGCTCCAGTGGGCAAAACACGCAGGCTCGGTGGAGGCTGCGGCGATTCTGAGCGGTACGACGTGAAGGGCGAAGGACTGCTGTTTCCCGGGCGCAACACGACGTATCGGTGATAGCACACCGCCGACGAGCTTGCGAAAAGGTCCGCATGAATATGCCGGGCGCGGGTCTCCCACCCGCAGAGCATTCCGAAAGCGGCGTGGCGCTGACGCTTCCCGCCGCACTCCAAGGCGCCCACGGCCGCGCGTCCGCCTCTTGCACCCAAGCTTGGCTTGGGCGCGCACTTGCGGGCCAAGCTGCGCTTCGCGGCGGGGCGGTTTTCGGTAAGCGACGGGCACGACTCGCCCGCAGAGCACCCCCTCCAGCGAAGCAAAGCTTCGTGGAAGCCAACTGGAAGGAATCCGGCATCTTCCAGGGCGGCAAAGCCGTGATCAGCGGCATCACCCCGGCACCGTCGTCTGGTTCCGCGTCCGCCCCGCTGGCCTCAAAGGCGTTCTCGGCGCATGGAGCGACCCGGCGAAGATCATGGTGGTTTAGAAGGGGGGAGGGTCGCCCTTTCACTTTCGTTCTGGCTCCGGTCGGCATACGATCCATTGGTCATCCCAATGGCATATGCCGACTGAACCAAATCTTCCTCGTCTCATTCTCTCCGCCGATGCCATTTCGGGCGGAGCGCACGGGCTTCATCCAGTGGCGGACCGCCACCCCGGCGCCGCGTTGCGCGTATGTGGCGGCTTTGGTGCCGAGGACGAAAAAGGATGCCCTGGGGGAGCCCTCCTTCCGGATCCTGGAAGCCGCCGGCGGCTGGGCAGTGGAGGTGAAAACCGGGACGGGCATCGACGTGGTGATGTTCCGCTCCGAACGATCAAAGTCGGTGGCGGTGGCTGAATTCAGCACGCGAGGGAGTGCAGCATTGATGCGGAAGCCGAGCCTAGGGCCTGGCGTAGTCTATCTCCTCGGAAATTGAGCTGAAAGAGATTGCCGGCGACGCGCATCCGCTTTATTGCCAATCGGCCCAAACTTTCGCCATGCGCCGGCCGAGCTCGAGCTTGGCGCCTTTGCTGAAGTGAAGGTTGTCGTACCGTTGGGATTGCAGGTCCATCGTGTCGACGTAGCGGAACGTCGGATCCAAGGCGGGCAAGGCAGACTGTTGGGCACGGACGGTATCGGCGGTCGCTCCAGCGGAGGCGATGCCCCCGACGATCACCCTCAGGCCGGCGGCGTTCGGCAGGTCTTCTCGGAGATTGGCGGCCAGCGTGCGGAGACGCTCTCCCGCGGCCGAGGCTTCGACGGAGTTGTCGCTCTCGCCCTGCACGTAAAGGAGGGCCGCGACTTCAAAGTTTGTGCCCTGCGGCAGGACCTGAACGGCCCCTTTCACGGTCTCCACCACGTGCCGATACATGTGATCGTCCCGGCTGCCCTTGAGCCAAAAGCTATTTCCACCACCTCCCCGGCTCGCTTTGACGATCAGGATATTCTTATGCCCATGTTCAGCTAGATATCTCGCGAAGCCAATCTCGGGTCCCCAGAACGACGGGTTCAGCGCATCGCCGCCTTGGGCACGCAGAAAAAGAATTTTGCCTCCTGAGCTGTCGCAGAGCACGTCCGCCCCTGCGCCGCTGCGGCCCGAACGATTGGCCCAGAAGAACGGGATGGTCTCGTCCAGCGGGCTTTGTCCGGGCGTGATATCCGGCTCCTTCTTGTCGGCGGTGGTGCCGAGGCTGTTTGACTGGCCCGTGAGCACGAAAATCTGCGTGCGGGGAGCCAGCGGCGCCGCGGTTGAATTTCGTTGAGCCCAGATGGGCTGGTGGAGAACCAACACCGCCGCGAGGCAGATAATAGGGGGGACGATCTTCATGCGAAATGAGAGTTCGCGGTGCAACTTAGGAGCCAACGGCGCACAAAGGGCGAACCCTCGCGGATTCGCCCTTTGAAACTGATGGCTGGCGGTTGGCAGCTTACTCGGCCTTTTCTTCGCCGGCGTCGGCCTTCTTCGCGCGGGGGGCGCGCTTGGCCTTGGGCTTTTCTTCAACGTCGCCCTTGGCTTTAGCGGGCTTTTTGGGCGCGGCCGCTTTGGCGGCTTTCTTGTCGCCCTTCGCGGGGGCGGCGGTTTCCTCAACGGCGGGCCCATCGACCCACTCGATGAAGGCCATGGGCGCGGCGTCGCTGTGGCGCTGGCCGAGCTTGATGATGCGGGTGTAGCCGCCCTTGCGGGTCGGCGCAGCGGGGCGCGATTTCCGTCGAAGAGCTTGCTTCACGGCGCCTTCGTTGTGCCGCAGGTGCGACGAGGGCGGTGCGGCGCGCGTGCAGGGTATTCTTCTTGCCGAGGGTGACCATCTTCTCGGCGAAGGGGCGCACGGCCTTGGCTTTGGCGAGCGTGGTCTTGATCCGCTCGTGCTCGATCAGGCTGACAGACCAGGTTCGCGAGCAGCGCATCGCGATGGGCCTGGCTGCGGCCGAGTTTGACGGTTTTCTGTTGGTGACGCATGAGATGCGGCGGTTGCTGAATTGGAAACCGGCTAGTTGAGGCCGGGCTCGCCGGCATCGGCGGCGGTGAGGTCGACCATGCCGGACTCGAACTTCATGCCGAGGGAGAGGCCGAGCTGCGTGAGCTTCTCCTTGATTTCGTTGAGCGACTTCTTGCCGAAGTTGCGGTACTTGAGCATCTCCGCCTCGGTCTTCATGCGCGAGCTGGCCGACGGTGGTGATGTTCGCGTTGTTGAGGCAGTTCGCGGCGCGGACGGAGAGCTCGATCTCGTTGACGCGCATGTTGAGGAGCTTCTTCAGCTTCTGGTTCTCCTGGCTCTGCGGTCTGCGGCGTCTCGTCGAACTCGACCGCGTTCTCGTCGTAGCCGAAGAACGGCTCGAGGTGATGCTTGAGGATGGAGGAGGCCTGCGCGAGCGCGTCCTCCGGGCGTGATGCGGCCGTCGGTCCAGATTTCGAGCTCGAGCTTGTCGTAATCGGTGCGCTGGCCGACGCGGGTGTTGCCCACGGCGTATTTCACGCGGGTGACGGGCGAGAAGATCGAGTCGATCGGCGATGACGCCGATCGGCTGGTCGGCCTGCTTGTTTTCGTCGCCGGTGGCAAAGCCGCGGCCGACCTTCACTTCGAGCTCGACCTCGAACTTCGTCTTCTTGTCGAGCGTGCAGATGAGCTGGTCCTTGTTCACCACTTCGCACTGCGCCGAGTCCTGGATGTCGCCGGCGGTGACGTTCGCCTTCCTTGTTCACCGAGATGGTGAGGTTGCGGATCTCGTGATCGTGCGCCTTGAACTTCACCTTCTTCAGGTTGAGCACGATGTCGGTCACGTCTTCGACGACGTGCGGGCAGGGTCTGGAACTCGTGGTGCAGCGCCGTCGATCTTGACGGAGGTGATGGCCGCGCCTTCGAGCGAGCTGAGCAGCACGCGGCGCAGGGAGTTGCCGATGGTGTGGCCGTAACCGGCCTCAAACGGCTCGGCGATGAACTTGGCGTAGGTGTCGGTGGCGCCATCCTCGATCCTTCGACGAGGGACTTGGGCATTTCGAAACGGCCTAGACGGATAGGCATAAGCTGATTTTTTCTCCTGGCCGGGTTTCCCTCGGCGCAAACAGCGAGCGACCCTGACGGTCGCCGCCCGAGGACCAACGGCGGATTCTAATTTTAGTGGATTTTGCGCTTGGGGGTGGAGACGAAACACCCTCGGGCGGGGCTTGTAAATGGGAAACTTCGGGAAAATGGAGGAAGAAGTCACCGAGCCGCTGCCATGTCGAGCGCCCGCTGTAGGAGGGCTGAGACATCCAGTTCCTCCGCGCTCGTGCGAAGCAGTTCGAGATCGAGCCGCCCCCGGTTCAGGCGCAGCACACCGAGCACGTCATTCCATTGTCGCTCAGAAATCTCGCCGCCCAGGCGATACCATTCGAGCTTGGCCACGACAATATCCTCGGCACAGCAGACTGACGCCTCGACGCTGCTGCCTTCCGTCACGGGCATCTTTCGCGCTCGGGCGAGCTCGCCGCCATCGAAGCGGCGCGGCTTGGGCAGAAACACATCCACCTTCATCGCGGTCCCGAAGTGGATAAGATTGAAGGACGTACGGTGTTTGATCGCCTCCCGGATTGCTCCTTCATCCGCATACCAGTCGGCTCCGAGCCGGTCGATGAACGAATGAACGTGCTGCGAGCGAAGATCCGCCACGATGTCGGCATCGAAGGTCGCCCTGGGAAGGCCATGCACGGAGCTGGCGAGCGATCCGCCCAGAAACCAACGAACCCCCAGTTCTTCCAGGATGTTTGCCGCGGCCAGTGCGGTCCGCAGCGTCTCATCCATGAGCGTCCGAGGGGCCGTAGACCTTCATGGCCAACTCGGCCCCCAGCAGTCGCTCGGCCATCCGGCGATGCAATTCACGCTCAGTGCAACCCGGGAACTGTCGCCGCAATCCCTCTCGGGTCAGCGCGCGCACCGACGTACTCCACCCCAGCGCCATGGCGAGGCGCTTTGTCGGGCCCATCGCTCTCAACGCGCGCAGGCGGACCTCCTCAGCTTCGTCGGTCGTATCATTCATGCACGCTCATTGCTGTCACAGATTCGCTCCCGTCGCAACCTCACGGCGCCGCGGCAGCCCAGGCCATCGAGGGGCTGATCGCCTGACCGCCTGACTCGCGGCCTTGCCATCAAAACCAGCCGCCCACATCTTCGCCTTCGCTTTGCGTCATTCCCTTCCCTCCATGAACCCCATCCACTCGTCTTTTCGCCGTCTCCCGGGTCTTGCCACGCTCGCGGCGGCGGTGCTTTGCGCGCTTCCTTCCCCGCCGATCTACGCGGCCGAGCCCAAGCTTCAGATCAAGGATCACGACGTCTGGGTGATGGCCGGCGATAGCATCACCGCGCAACGGCAGCACTCGAACTATATCGAGGCTTTCTTTCGCACGCGCTGCCCGGACCTGCATCTGCACTTCCGCAATTCCGGCATTGGCGGCAATCGCACCGGCAGCGTGCTCGCGCGTTTCGACTACGACGTGGCGGCGTGGAAGCCGACCATCGTGAGCGTGGAACTCGGGATGAACGACGTGGGCGGGCCGGAGGAGGCGTACGTGAAGGGCATGAAGGAGCTCATCGCGAAGATTCGCGCGATCCCCGCCCAGCCGGTGCTCATTTCCTCGAGCCCGGTGGATGACGGCAGCATGATGGGCGACTGGCGCTCGCCCCGTTGCGAGAAGCTTCACCCGTTCACCGAGGCGCTGAAGAAACTGGCCGCGGAGGAGAAAGTCGTCTTCGTCGACCAATATCACCCGCTGATCGACCTCTGGGGCCAGAACCGGCGCAAGGGCGGCGAGGCTGCCGCGAAGAAAGGCCAATGGCCACCCGCGGCGACTCCAGCCCCGGCTGCCAACCCTTCCGCCGCAGCGACGCCGGCCAAGCCCGCGGCGCCGCCAATCCCGCCCTCGCTGATCCCCTTAGGCGGCGATCCGGTCCATCCCGGCCCGGTCGGGCAATACAATATGGCCGCGGTCATCCTGGCTGGTTTGCAGGCCGAGGGCGAAGTCAGCTCGGCCACGCTCAAGGCCGGCGGCGAGGTTGTCGAAGCCAGGCGCTGCCAGATCACCAACGCCGCGGCGAAGGACGGCAAGCTCACCTTCACCCGGCTCGATGCCGCCGGCCCGTGGCCGATCCTGCCGGCCGCGCGCAAGGCGCTGGAGCTTTTGCCCGAGACCCTGAAGCTCTCGCAATACCTGCTGCGCGTCACCGGCCTCCCTGAGGGCGCGTACCGCGTGAGCATCAACGGCAAACCGGCCGCGACGCTGAGCGCCCAAGAGCTGGCCGCCGGTTGGAACATGACCACGGCCTTCGAGGGCGTGCTCGGCGAGCGTTCGGTGGCCATCAACGGCCTCATCGCGAAGCTGCAGTCCGGCCTCAACACCGAGTGGCGCCTGCAGAGCAAAGCCAAGGACGCCGAGAAGCTCGCCGCGGCGCAGAAAGCCATCGAGGAATGCGAGCGCGAGCTGCAGGCCGCGGTGCAGCCGGTCCCCCTGCACTTCGAGATCGCAAAGTGAGGGGGCCGTAGCGCCCATCGGCGCAGGCAGGGTGACGAATCCATATGCAACTGCGCCGGGGCGCGCACGCCACACCCGCAGACAATCCGAAACCGGCGTGGCGCTGACGCTTCCCCCGCAGTCCATGGCGCGGCGCAACCGGCGGCAGCCCAGGGGCGATCAACCTTGGGCCGGCGCGGCGGGCGCGGGGGTTGCCGGCGACTGGCCCTTTTGCCGCTGGAGCCGGCGCTGTTGGCGGCGCGGGGCGTCACCGGCGGGGCGGCCCGCCTTGGCGGCGGGGCCCCATTTTGGCGGGATGTTGGCACGGTTCCATTCGGCGTAGGCGTCTTCCAGTTGTTTCAGTTTTTCCGGCTGTTCGGTGGCAAGGTTCTTTTGTTCGGAGATATCGGTGGTGAGGTTGAAGAGATGGGCGCCATCGCCGGTATCGACGAGCTTCCAATCGCCGGCCCGCACGGCCCGCTGGCGGCCGAAGCGCCAGAAGAGGCTCGGGTGCGGCGCGGCCTTGTTTTCCCCGGTGAGGTACGGAAGCAGGTTGGCGCCATCGAGCTTCGCCTCGGCGGGTGCGCTGAGACCGGCGGCGGCGAGCGCGGTGGGAAAGATGTCGAGCTGGATGATGGGGTGCTCGTACGCCTGGCCGGCGGGAAGGCGGCCCTTCCACTGCATGGCAAACGGGACGCGCACGCCGCCTTCCCACACCTGCGCCTTGAAGCCGCTGAGCGGCGCGTTTGAGGAGGTGTTCACGGCGGTGGGGCCGCCGTTGTCGGTGAAGAAGAAGACGAGCGTGTTTTCCTCCAGCTTCAGCTCGGCGAGCTTGGCGAGCACCACGCCGACGGCGTCGTCCAGCGCGGATTCCATCGCGGCATACGTGCGGCGTTTCTGGTCGGGGATGCCGGCGAATTTTGCGAGATATTCGGCCGGCGCCTCCATGGGGCCGTGGACGGCATTGAAGGGGAGGTAGACGAACCACGGCTTTTCCGCGTGCGCGCCGATGAACTTCGCCGCTTCGCGCGCGAAGGCCGCTGTGGTGAAATCGAGCTCCGGCACCGGCTCGGTCCCGCGCAGGACCGCATTCGCACCCTGGCCGATGCTGAGGTATGGGTGCGCGCCGCCGAGGAAGCCGAAGTATTCCTCGAAGCCGCGCTGGAGCGGGTGATACTTGGACGCGCCGCCGAGGTGCCATTTGCCAAACATGCCGGTGGCGTAGCCAGCCTCGCGCAGGCGATCGGCGAGCGTGCGCTCGCTGAGCGGCAGCCCCACGTCGTCCTTCGGGGCCGGTCCGGGATTGAACTCGTGCCCAAACCGCTGCTGGTAGCGCCCGGTGAGCAGGCCGGCGCGCGTGGGCGAACAGTACGGCCCGCTCACATAGCCGCTCGTGAAGCGCACGCCGTGGCGGGCGATCGAATCGATGTGCGGCGTGGGGATGGAGGTATTCCCCTGGAAGCCGAGCTCGCCCCAGCCGAGATCGTCGGCCAGGATGATGAGGATGTTCGGCTTGCGCGTTTCGGCGGCGTGCGACCAGGCGGCGATGAGGAGGGCGGCGAGGCAGAGGAGGGGGCGATTCATGCGGAGAGTCTTGCGATCCAAAGTGCAGACGGCGAGGGTTCATTGCGCTGGCACCACCGCCGAGCGCTCGAACACGCCCTCATGTCGTCACCAGTCCACAGGGCTTGAGCTGGGTTTGCTCTGTCGCCCAGTTAATCCTCGCCCGCCAGAGTACGAGTATGAGTAGGATTGGGAGTAAGAAAGGACCCCAAATCCAATGTTCCCCCGCCGCCACTTCCTCGCCCTCTTCCTCCTCCCGCTTCTCGCCCACGCGGCTCCCCCCGCCACTCCTCCCCCCGGCCCCGCCAAGTGGGAGTCGCAGATCGCCGCTTACGAAAAAGAGGACGCCGCGAATCCCCCCAAAAAAGGCGGCATCGTTTTCGTCGGCAGCTCCAGCATCCGCCTTTGGAAAACCCTCGCCACCGATTTCCCCGGCCTCAACGTCCTGAATCGCGGCTTCGGCGGCTCGCAGATCTCCGATAGCGTCGCGTTTCTCGATCGAATCGTCGTCCCCTATGAGCCACGCCAGGTCGTCTTTTACGCCGGCGGCAACGACCTCAACTTCGGCAAAGCACCCGCGGCCGTCGCCAAGGATTTCCGCGCCTTTGCCACCAAGGTCCACGCCAAGCTGCCCGAGACCCAGATCATCTTCATCTCCAGCGCTCCCAATCACAAGCGCTGGGCGCAGATCGAAAACGTCCGCACCTTGAACAGCCTCGTCGAGCGCTTCTGCTCCGAAAACGCGGACTACCTCAAATTCCTCGACGTCCATCCGCTCATGCTCGGCGACGACGGCAAACCGCTCCCCGACATCTTCGTCGCCGACGGCCTCCATATGAACCCGAAGGGCTACGCCCTTTGGACGAAGGCGCTGCGCCCGCACCTGAAGCCGGAGGAATGAAGGCCTACTTCGGCGCTTGGGCGCGGCGCTTCTTGATCTCCTCTTTCCACTTCGCGAGCTGTTCCGGGCTGAGCACCTTCGTCATCTCTTGCTGAATCTCCTTGAAGACCTCGGCGGACTTCGCGCGGCGATCTTCCTCCGCGAGCGCCGCGTTATCGCGGATCTCCTTCAGCTTGTCCTGAGTCCGCTTGAAGATGTCCAGAATCTTCGCCACCTGCTCATCCGAGAGGTTGAGCGTTTCCTTCATCCGCTGCACGCGCTGCTCCGGGGTCATCTGCGGGCGCGGCGGTTCGGCGGGCGCGGCGGGCTTGGGTTCCTGGGCGAAGGAAAAAATGGAGAGGGCGCCGAAGGCGGCGGCGAGGAGGAGGGCGGTTTTGCTCATGGCTAAGTTCTAAGGCGCGCGTCCTCGAAATACAACTCCACTGCTTCCCGCAGCGCGCCGACGGCTTCCTCGCGGGTGTGGCCGAAGCTCGATACGTCGACGTTCAGGCATTGTGCGACGTAGAACTCGTCCTCCCGATAGAGGCAGTAGGTGATAGCTTTCACATCGCCAGCTTAGCGGCCGCGGTGGCCAAGAGCAATCAGGCCATCGGCCAACTGCATCTCCGCCGCCGTTGCAGCCGTGCGCAGCCGGCGAAGAGCGCGACGCCGGCGAGGAGGGCGTGGAGCGCGCTCGGCTCCGGGATCGCCTGGAGCACGACGTCGTTGCCGCCGGTGAAGCTGCCGCTCGCGCTGTCGCCGGTGTAGCTGAGCAGGAACGAGATGCCGCCGAAAGTGACGGTGGAGCCCTGGCCGAAGCCGTTGAAGCCGCCGGTGATCGCATCGGTCCCGTCGTTCACCAGGACGAAGAATTTGTCGCCGTGATTAGGCGTGAAACCATTCAACGAAGAGACGCTGAGATGGCCGGCGAGGCTGACGGAGCCGGTGATGCTGAGCTGATCGTATTGCATGCCGGCGGCGCGGCCATCGAGCTCGAGCTGGAAGTGCGAGCCGGCCAGCAGCGAAAGGCCCCCCGCGCGGAGGGTGCCAACGCCCACGCCGGGGGCGAGGATGCCTGCGTCGCGCACGGTGAGCGCGCCGACGAGCCCATTGCCATCGAAGGAGCCGCCACCATCGATGAAGCCGGGAACGCTGGCGGTGCCGGTGAGGCGCAGCAGGCCGTCGAGGATTTCGAGCGAGCCGGTAAAGCCCGCGTTTGCGCTGGAGAGCACGAGCATGCCATCGCCCTCTTTTTGCAGCGGGAGCGAGCCGCTGATCGAGCCGCTGACCACGATGTCGTGGCCGTTGGTGTCGATCTTTCCCCCGCCGGCGCCGATGCTGAGATTGCGCGTGAGGGTGAGCGGCGCATCGAGGCGCAGCGTGCCCCCGGCGAGGGTGAGCGCGCCGCTCGCCCCGAGGGCGGCTTCGCTGGCGATGCCGAGCGCGCCGCCGCCGATGACCGTGCCGCCGGTATAGGTATTGGCGCCGGTGAGCGCGAGCAGGCCCGCGCCGGTCTTGACGAGGCTGCCCACGCTCGCGCCGTCTTCGATCGTGCCCGCGAAGCTGCCAGCGCCCAGCGTGAGCGCCGTGCCGTTCAAGGTGACGACACCACTCGCCGCTCCGGTGAGCGAAGCGACGCTCACGGTGGCGCCGTTGAAATCGAGACTGCCATCGACGGCCAGCGCGGCACTGGTGGAAATCGCCGCGCCCGACGCGATCGAAAGCGTGCCCTGCGAGGCGACGGTCAGGCTGACGCTCGCGAGGCCCGCGCCCGTGCCCAGCGTCAGCGTGCCTTTATTGACGATGGCGCCGCCGGTGAAGGTATTGACGCCCGTCAGGGTAAGCCCGCCCGTGCCCGCTTTCGTGAGACTGCGCGCGCCGCCGGATTGTCCGATGGCGCCGGAGACTGTGAGTGAATCCACGCTCACGCCGATGGTGGCATCGGCGGCCAGCGTGACGGGGCCGGCCCACGAATTGACGCCGCCCGCGCTGAGCAGGGCGCCGGTTCCGCCGCTGCCCTGCCCGCTCAGCGTCAGACGCTCCATGCCGATCGCGAGACCGGCGTCGTCATCGATCCGCAATACCGCGCCCGCGGCGACAGCCGTGCCATCGGAAGCGCCGGTGGCGCCGAGCGCGCTCGCCTCGAGAATGGTCACGGTGCCGGCGTTTACGAGCGTGGCGCCGGTGTAGGTGTTGACGCCGGCGAGGACCAATTCGCCGGGCCCGTTCAGCGTGAGCCCATTGGCGCCGCTGCCGCCGATCACTCCCTCGATGAGCACGGTGCCAGCGCCGGTGACCGCCAGCGCATTCGCCCCTTTCGACAGCGTGCCGCCGAGCGTGAGCCGGCGTCCGCGCCGATGGTCGAGGCGGTGGCGAGAGTGATCGCGCCATCGAAGGAATTGTCGTCCGCCACATTGCGCAATGCGCCCGCGCCCGAAACGCCGGCGCCGCCGAGGCTGAGCGATTCCGCACCGATCGCTACATCGCCCTGAAGCTGCAGCTCGGCGCCGCTGTTCACCGTCGTGCCGGCGGCCGTGTCGCCGAGCCCCGCGGCCGACTGCACCTTGAGCGCGCCCGCGGAGATCGTGGTGAGGCCGGAATAGCTGTTCGCGCCGGAAAGCGCCTGCGTGCCGGCGCCGATTTTCGTGAGCGTGCCCGCGCCGCTCATCACGCCGGAGAAGCTGGTGGAAGTGCCGTTTGCCCCGACCGTGAGCGCGCCTGCGCCGAGCGTTACGCTGCCGGCCCCGGCCAGCGAGCCGAGCGTTTCGTTGAAGCCATTCAGATTCAGCGTGGCGCCCGCGGCGACCGTCACCGCCGACGCATTCGCGAGGCGCTCCGCGGCGCCGAGCACGAGCGAGCCGCCATCGACGATCGTCGCGCCGGTGTAGGTATTGGAGCCCGAAAGAGTGAGGGCGCCCGCGCCCGTTTTCGTGAAGGCGCCCGGGCCGCCGATCACTCCGGAGAAGATGGTGGAAGACCCATCCGACCCGGACGTGAGTGCGCCGCTGCCGAGTGTCACATTGCCCGCGCCGGCCAGGGAACCGATCGCGGTGCTGAAGCCATTGAGGTCGAGCACTGCTCCGCTCGAGAGCGTCACCGCCGAAGCCGGCGAGGAGGCATTCGCCGCGCCCATGCGCAGGGTTCCAGCGGTAATGCTCGTGGCGCCGCCGTAGGTGCTGGCGGCGGCCAGCGTGAGGACGCCGGCGCCGCTCTTGGTGAAGCCGAACGGCCCGGAGACCGCGCCGAGAGAGAGGTCCGCCCACCGGCGCGCTCAGCTCCGCCGGGGCGCCCGGCGCGCCTCTGCTCGTGCAGAGCACCTGGTGCAAGCCGGAAAGCGTGCCCGTGCGGATCGCGTAATCCTTGTATAAGACGCGGTGCGCGGGCGCACTATCGCCCTCGCTCCGGCCCACGAAAAAGATCCGCAACGTTTCGTCATTCACGATGTGCAGCATCGGCGCGCTGACGAATTTGCCCGTCAGCGTGATGCCGTTGGAAGCGTCGTTCGGCCCCGAGATATCGAGCCATTTCGCCGTGGCCGCCGGGTTCAGGATATTGAAGATGGCGAGCCGCGCGGTCTGGCCGGCGACGTTCTCCTCCGGGCTCGTTTCGTTGCATTGATAGGTAGCGTACCCGATGCCCTTTACGATCTTCAGGCACGATTGGTGGGCATATTGTTCCGTGAGATAATTGCTCACGATCTGCGCGGTATCGACAAACGAGCGGGCGGAGATCGCGGCGTCCGGAAGCGGCTCTGCGCAGGCCGGGCGCGCGCTCAACAGAACCAGCAGAGCTGCGAGCAAGAGCGATCCACCGGTGCGAAGCATGTGCGAAGTAGGGTGGGGGAGTGGCGCGCGGTCAATGCTCCGCTACGGCTCCCGCAACAGCTTCAGCCAATCTTCCGCGTCTCGGTAGTCAGGGAAAACGTTGCGGACTCCCTCCGCGTTCAGGCGCTGCCGCCGCTCCTCCTCCCGGGCGATGCCGATGAAGCGCCAGCCGAGTTGCTTCGCCGCGCGCGCATCCCACACGCCATCGCCGACATAGATCATCGTCGTGAAGCCATCCACCGCATAGGCCTGCGCGGCACGCGCCAGCGACGCCCGCATGATGTCCTGCCGTGCGTGCGCGTCGTTCGCAAAGGCCGCTGGCAAGGCACGCGCATCGAAGCCGGCCGTGGCCAGCTTGAATTCCGCCGTGCATTTCCAACCCCCGGTGGCGATGGCAACGGCAAAGCCGTCGCTCTCGCGAAGCCTCGCCATCAACGCGCGCGCGCCTGTTACCTCCACGAAAGGTTCCTCCGCCGCGGCCGCTTGCAGCAGGGAGAGGAAGCATTCCTGAAAATCCGCAAGCTCCTCGGCCTGCGGCGGGCGCCCGCGCCGCCGGCAAGACAGCTCGGCGATGATCCCCGAATCGGTGGCATGCGGGTACCCGGCCCAATCCGTATCGACCTCGCGGAAGCCGAACACCTGCCCGAGCGCTTCCACGAAACAGGCGTCGTCGGCGCGCACGGTCTCCGTGAGCGTGCCATCGATATCGAACATCGCGAGCGTCATTTCCCCACCCTCTCCGCCGCGAGGAGCAGCCCGCTGGCTTTCGCCAGGGTCTCGTGCCATTCGTGCTCCGGCACCGAATCGGCCACGATTCCCGCACCGGCGTGGAAGTGCGCGAGGCCGCGCTCCACCACCATGGTGCGAATGGCGATGCTGAATTGGCTCTCGCCATTGAACCCAAACCAGCCGATCGCCCCCGTGTAGATTCCGCGCGGCTCCGGCTCCAGCTCCGCGATGATTTCCCGCGCACGTTTCTTGGGCGCCCCCGTGATCGAGCCACCCGGAAAGCAGGCGCGAAATGCTTCCGCTTGCGCGATCTCCGGCCGGAGCCGCCCTTCCACCGTGGAGACGAGATGAAACACCTGCTCGAACCGCTCCAGCGCGATCAGCTCCCGCACGCACACGCTGCCCCATTCGCACACCTGGCCGAGATCGTTGCGCTCGAGGTCGGTGATCATCACCAGTTCGGCGATCTCCTTCGGGGAAGTGATCAGGTCGTAAGCCGATTTTTCATCCGCGTGCGGATCGCGAAAACGCGGGCGCGTGCCCTTGATCGGACGGGTGCGGATCACGCGGCCGGACATGCGCAGGAAAAGCTCCGGCGAGGCACTGAGGATGGTGGTGCAGCCATCCTGGCTGCCCGGTTCGAGGCCGGCTTTTGCGCCCGGAAGCCGCAGATACCCCGCGTACGGCGCCGGCGAATAGCAGCGCAGGCTTTGGTAAAGCGGAAAAGGGTCGCCCTCGAATTCCGCGGAGAAGCGATGCGAAAGATTCACCTGATAGATATCGCCCGCCGCGATGTACTCCTGCGCCCGGCGCACGCGCGCGCAGAATTCTGCCGCGGTCGTGCGCGTGGCAAACGGCGCCAGCGCGAAGGGTGCGGCGCCGGGTTCGCGCAGCTCGCGCGCAAGCCCGCCGTATTCGCTCCAGCGGCCGGTGGCGTGATGATAGATCAGCGCCTCCTCGTAAAAGCCGAAGTGGAAAGTCCCATCGTACGCCACGCAACCCGCGGCGAAGCCTCGGGGAAGGCCGTCATCCGCGCGCAACTCCGTGGCGCGGTCTCGCAGCGCGGCAGCGAAATGCGGCCAGTCTTTCTCCATCGTGCCGGAAACGGTTTCCGCCGGCCGCGCCGCCACGATGGAAATGCCGCCGGTTTCCGTGGCCGAATCGAAAAAGACCAGCCCCGGCAGGTGACGCAGGCGCGCGGCCACCTCCACCGGAGCGAGGCGCCCCAGCGCGGCCGGCGATTCGAGCGGGCGCACGGGAGTCATGGGCCAAACGGCATCCGCCAGAAGCGCCGGCTTTTCAAACGCAAAGTTTCCACTATGCTGCCCCCCGCACCGATGAATTCCCGACGCCTCCTGCCGCTCCTTTGCACCGCCTTCGCCCTCGCCGCCCACGGCCAGGAAGCGCCCGCGCCCACCAAGCCCGCCGCCCCCGCCCTGCGCCAGCCCGCCGGCGATGCGCCCATCGAGCCTCCCGCCGCTGCGCCCGCGCCCGCCCCGGCCCCGGCCCGCGCCGCCACCCCCGGCAAAGCCGATCCCGCGCTGGACCTGATGCCCGCCCAGCCCGGCCAGCTCACGCCGCCCCCGCCCGCCCCCGGCGACCTGGAGCTCATCCCCGATTCCGCGCCGCCGGCCAGCAAGCCCAAGGCCGAGAAGAAATCGAAAACCGAGATCGTCGAGGAAGAACTCGCCGAGCGCATCCGGCTCCGCCAGGCGCAGACCCGCGCGCAGGCCGATCCCGCCGTCCAGGCCGAATGGGAGAACGCCCAGCGCGCGCATACCGACTACGAAAAGCGCGAGGGCCTCAAGCGCTACTATGCCCTTCTCTACGCGCGCATCCGCAAGATCGATCCCAAGGTCAAGAAGCTCGCCGCCGAGCGCGAAGCTTACTCCATCCGCAAGCTCACCCAATCCCGCCTCGCTCCCACCGAGCCCACCGACGCCGCGGGCCGCTCCACCTCCGGCACCCTCAGCGCCGAAATCTTCGACGCCACCAATTTCTGAGCCGCCCGGACGGGCGCGTGCCGGGGGCGAAAACCGGCGCGAAAAAACATTTGTCCCCCCCGCCGTGCGCGGCTACCTTCCGCCCCTCCTCAAAAACGGCGCATTCGTCTAGAGGCCTAGGACACAGCCCTCTCAAGGCTGGTACACGGGTTCGAATCCCGTATGCGCTGCCAGGATTCTTGCGGGTCGCAGGGCGATCAGGTGGATCGCGTCACAAAAACGTGACAACATGCAAGGGTTTCTGCCCGGCAACTCCTCATCGACCCCGCTGCCGCTACACCCCCGCTGCCGCTACACCTCTGCCGTTCGAACGAGCGCCGGTCCGTTCATCGGTCGTTCCTCAGACCCCACCCAGTTCGACGTAACCTCAGGGCCTGACGCATTGGATCACAAACTCCAGGTCCAAGCGCCACAAACGAGCGTCCGAGTTGTTCAGGATCGAGAACGGGGATGAGATCGAGCCCTATCTGACTGGGAATGCAGGGCGTGCTGCGGTCGTGGCTGTGCCCAAAGGGGCCACCGTTGATGCAACGTCGGAGACCACCCGCTGGAGTACGCTCAGTACGGCGGCGGCTAAATCCAAAATCACCGAGCTAACGGGTAGCGACGGGCGAGCTTGGCATCAACCAGTTCGCGGGAACTTGTGTAGGTGTCGCCTCGGCTGGGAACTCTCGCCTTAAACGACTCGCTGCGCTCGAGGAGTAGGGAATGACTTTCAGCCTTTTCGTGGTGGAAGTATCCGACGCTTCGTCTAGATACACTTTGCCAAGAGAGTTCACCTTAAACCTCAGCCTGAATTTGGCATTCTTGCTCGTGCTTAGGCCAGCGATTAGGTAGTGCGCCAAAACTTTGTCGTTTTCGATAAAATGGTTTTCTCCCTCATATACGATAAGCTCTCCCGTCCTCTGCCCCGGATGGGTAGGACGCATGGTCACGGTGACCGGCTCATCCGGAATCGGAGCGCCCGCGCGCAAGAAAGGGACGAATAAACCGTTACTGGAGCGCAGCCCCACCGATTGTTCGAGCGTCTTCCCCTCGCGCTCCGCGATTGCCGGAAGTCCCGCGGTGCCGTTCGTCGGCGGCAGGGAAGCAGCGAGCGCTTCCTCACGCGTCAGCCGCGAGACGGTCAGCGTATTCGAGCGATCTGCGAGATCCTTCGCGATCGGGTTCAAATCGCCGTTTTTCTTCAACTCCAATGTCACTTCCACCCGGTTTGCCGGCGAGCCCACTTTGAGGCCATGAACTTTGTAACGCGCCCGCGGAAGAGCATCTCGGTTCAGGTTCCCATCGCTCTCGTAGACCGCGAAAATACCGTTGGCCTGCTTTTTGGAGCGCAGCGAAAAAGTGCGTTTCGCCGTCGAATTCTCCGCGAGGCTCACCGGAAGAAACACGCCCTGCTTCGGTTCGAGCCAGAGGGTTTTGCTGGCGTCGCTGAAGCGAGGCTTGAGCGGGCCACTCTCCGCGTCTCTGGCCTCGACGGCCAGTCCGCCCGCCAAGCCGGCGCCGAGAATCAATAGGAATCGCGTGGCATGACGGACGCTGAAAAAGCTGGGTTTCATTGCTTGGGATGGTCGAAAATTACTGGCTGGTTCACGCGACTCGACGCGTGAGGCGGAGCCAATCAAAGCGATTGCCGTAAGGCAAGCTACTTCTATGTAAACTTGCCTATTTCTCTTTGTTTACTCTATCACAAGTCATCCAGTCATCCATTGGGGAGTGGTGGCAAAATGGGCGCAACGGTCGCGATAGATGCGTATGGCGTGTCCTGGGGATCGAAAGGCGAGCGCGGCCTCGAAACGCAGAAAGGCTCCAGGCAAATCCCCTTGGTTGGAGGCGTTGCGGTCATACGAAGCATTTCACCGACCGGTGCCGATGACCACAGTGGCAACGACCAAAGAATGCTCGGGGGGAGGCGGTGCCGACTGATGCTTTCTTCAAAAAGCCGACGTATTTCATTGCTCCAGATCGGGGCGTTGTGCTTTTCTCCCTCTCCCCGAGAACACGTTTCCTCAGAACGTCCGACAACCCGCGCTGGTGCCCCCAACCTCATCAGCGCGGGTTTTCCTTTTTTCGTGGCGCGGCGCCTTCTTGTGAAATCTTTCACAAAGTCCTTGCGATTGTTAAGGATGTGAAGGATTCTGCTCCTGTTCTGGGGGGAACAGCCAGGTCGTTGATCGTTCGGTCAGCGGCCTGGCACTCTTCTGATGGCTCGCGGCGGTTCCAGGTTCCCGAGCCCCCAGCATTACGCCCGCGCCAAATATGAGGTTGCCACGGCCAAGAACCCCGACCGCCGCAAATGCCCGTGGTGACCTCGGCGTCGGCGGTCCGCTGTCCGACATGGCGAGAAAACGGCCGCTCTGGACATCCGTGACATCCTCACACTTCCTCGCACATCGGATCGGCCGATTTCGGGTCCGATCCTGGCGCGGGTGGGCGGCGGTGCGGGCTTAAGCGGGCTCCAGAACGATGGGCTTGAAATAAGGACAAAGTGGCGGGGTGCAATCACAGGCGGTCGAAGGGATCACGATGTGAACCCTGTCCCCCCTCAGTGGAATGGTGAGATATACACGCGCATCGCATTCACCCGGCCGCCGGGAAAATACCAGCGCTTCTGGAAGTTGAACGATCGCTCGGCCGGGACGTATTCCACCCAGCTTGGCTTGCCAGGGTAGTTGCAATCGTAGACCAGGAACCTCGTGTTCCCATTCGCCCGCCGCTCGCGTGCGTAGACAATGAGGACGTGGTTCATTTTCGGGAAACGGCAGATATAGATCGTGGGAAGGCCGCCCGCGTCCAGCGACCGCTCCAACCACCGCGCCAGCGCCGCCTGCCCGGCGCGCGGATGCCCCATCATCATGCGATAGTTCCCCACTCGAATGTAGGTGGCGAACCAGTTGCCGAGGTTCTCTTTCAGCAGACCTTCGTACGCGGTCGAGAAGGCGCGCAAATCGCGAAAACCAGGGATGACCATCTTCTCGCGCGGCCCCCTGCTCCAAACGGGGATGCCAAAAAGCTTCAGGATCCTCCGGCGATATTCCTCGCGCGAGACCTTCGGCTGCTCGGGCGCAAAACGGGCAAACTTGTGAAACTGCAGCACCCCCCGCGTCAGCAAAAAACAACTGTGCGAGAAGACCGCCGGCGTTTCCTTGCGCGAGATGCGCAGCTTCCCCGCCTCGTCGATCCCGTAGGCGAAGACGGTGTCATTCGAGAAGGGAAAAGTGTCGCGGTGAAAGTCGAACGGCCGCGCCGAAACCGCCGCGGCGGTGAGCAAGAACAAGAACAGGAAACGAAGCACGCAGGGGAAGTAGCCGCGAAAACGCGCGCCGTAAACCAGTTCGCGCGGCGCGGCGTATTTTTGCGGCGCGAGCAATCTCAAAGTTTGACAGGCCTACTCCCGTAGCTTCAATGTAGATACATGACTGCGACGATTCAAAAATGGGGCAATAGCCTCGCCTTGCGCATCCCGCAGGCCGTCGCCCGGCAAATCCAGGTTCAAGAGGGCGATGCCGTCACGCTTCGCGTAAACTCCACCGGGCTCAGCGTGAAACCGATCCCGAAGCGGCCGAGCCTGGACGATCTGCTCGCCCGAGTGACTCCCGGCAATTTACACGCGGAAACGGATTGGGCTCCGCCGGTGGGACGTGAGGTCCTGCCGCCGTGAAACGGACGCGGCGAAACAGCAGCGCTGTCCCCGAGCTCGGCGCCCTCGGCTGGCTCGTCTTCGATCCGCAAGCTGGCCGCGAGCAGGCAGGCCGCCGGCCCGCGATCGTTCTCAGCCATACCCGGTACAACGAAAAAACGGGGCTCGCCGTTTTCTGCCCGATCACCAGCCGGAGCAAAGACTACCCTTTTGAGCTCGCTATCCCCGAAGGGCTGCCGGTCTCCGGCATCGTTCTCTGCGATCACGTGCGTTCGCTAGACTGGAGGGCCCGCGAATGGCAGCCGACCTGCAAGGCGCCGGCGGGCTTCGTTCAAGAAGTGATGGCCCGGATGCTGACCTTGTTCGAGCTGCCCAGCACGTGAGTGGCGCCGGCTGGATTACGAGTTGCCCGCGGCTCCGTTGTCAGACCTGATGTTTGACATGAAGATCGCGAAGACCAAGCTGGTCCGCACGGCAGAGAAACCATTACCCGACACTTTTACCGTCCGCGACATGAGCCGTAACGCCGCCGGTCCTGCGCGCTTCGCTCGTGCACGGGCAAGTGCGGATTCGCTCGCTCGGTGGCCCGTCTTTCTTGCTGATGCCGGACCAGACTGAGCAGCGGATCAAGGAACGGGCAAAGCTCGCCGCGGAGTTCAGTGGAATGAAGACGAACTGACGCGCGCTCATTCCGCCGGGGTGGCGGCGCGCCAGCCGGCTTGGAGCTGCCGGGCGAGCTGCGCGGCGATCTCCCGATGTTTCGCCTCCGTGGCGACGTTCACGTTCTCCCCGGTATCGGTCTCGTGATCGTACAGCTCGAGGCCGGCGCTTTCGTTGCGAGCATTCGTCCATTCGGTGTAGCGCCAGCGATCAGTGCGGATGGAGCGGCCCATGAAACGGTCTTTGCCCGGGCGCAAGTATTGGCTGAAGGCTGCTCGTTTCCAAGGCCGCGCCGGGTTCTGCAGCAGCGGGGCGAAGCTGGTCCCTTCGAGCTCCGGCGGCAGCGGCAAGCCGGCAAGCTCAGCCAGCGTGGGGTAGAGATCGACAAGCTCCACCAACGCGCGCGTGCGCTGCCCGGCGGTGGTCTGCCCCGGCACGCTCACGATGAGCGGCACGCGCGTGCCGAGCTCGAAGTTGGTCATCTTGGTAAAAATGCCGTTTTCGCCCAGATGATAGCCATGGTCGCCCCAGAAGACGACGATCGTGCTCTCCCGCAACCCGAGCCGGTCGAGCTCGAGTAGGACGCGGCCCACTTGCGCATCCATAAAGCTGAGGCAGGCGCGGTAGCCGCGGACCAGGTTGAGCGCCGCCTCATCGGGGATGCCGCCAGCCGCCGGAATGCCGCCGTAGGTGCGCAGCTCGTACCAATCATGCAGGGCCGGGGCCGGCACGTTTTTCGGCGGCGCAGAGGTGTCCGGCAGCTTGATCGTCTCCGCCGGATAGAGGTCCCAATACTTCTGCGGGCAGGTGAACGGCAGGTGCGGCTTCACGAAGCCGACGCCGAGAAAGAATGGCTTCTCCTGGGCCTTGCGCTGCAAGGTCTCGATCGCTTTCGCCGCCGTTTGCGCATCGGGATAGTCGTCGTCGGGCTGGTTCGCGGCTTCGTAAGGCGGGCCGCGCACCAGCCTCGGCCGCTCCGTGGCCGGCAGCTTTTTCAGCCGCTCGATCAACGCCTTCGATTCCTGCGTGAACCAATGCCGGTACGGTTCGCCGTGATACCACGAAGGCTCGCTCCACGATTGCGGATCGTCGCCCGGCTCGGCCTGGCTATGGTGAAAAATCTTCCCGAGCGAGAGCGCATGCCAGCCATGGTTCTTGAAGTGCTGCGGCAGCGTCACCACGTCGGGCATCATCGGCCGCAGGAAGGTGTTATTCGCCATGCAGCGCGTCGTGTCCGGCCGGCGCCCGCTCAGGACGCTGCTGCGCGAGGGATTGCAGACCGCCTGCTGGCAATAGGCCCGCTCGAAGAGCAGGCCGCGCGATGCGAGCGCATCGAGGTTTGGCGAATGGATCTGCTTTGCGCCGTAGCAGCCAAGCTCCGGACGGAGATCGTCGGCGACGATGAAAAGAACGTTCAGCTTCCGCGCTGGCTCGGCCGAAAAGCCGGTGGCGCAGAGCGCGAGTCCGAAGACGATGGCCGCAAGACGGACGCAAAGTTTCATGGCTGCTTTGGTTGCGCTTCCTTCTCCGCGGCCTCCCGCGCCCGCGTGACTTTCGATTTGCTGCCCTCGGCGAAGTTCACCTGGCTCGTGCGAAAGTGGTGGAGCGCGAGCCCGCGCATGAGCCCGAGCGGCTCGCGGTGCTCGGCGGCGCCGGCGAGGTTGTTCGCTTCCCAAGGGTCGGCTTGCAGATCGAAGAGGTACTCCTTCTCGTCGGTGGTCCACCACTTGTAGCGAGGGTTGCGGATCATGATGCCGAGCGGCGCTTTCATCCCGATCTCGCTCACTGCGAAGTCGCGGACCGAAGCGCGCTGCCCCGTCGCGACGGGCAGCAGCGAGCGCGCGAACCGACCCGGCGAGACGGCGCCGCCGAGGGCTTCGACGATCGTCGGGTAGACATCGAATAGTTGCGCCAGCGCGGAGGTGCGCCCCGGCCGGACGCGGCCTGGCCAGCGCAGCACCAGTGGCACGCGCGCGGCTTCCTCCCAGAAACGCCCTTTCGACAGCGCACCGTGCGCGCCCATCATTTCGCCGTGATCGGAGGTAAAGACGAAGAGCGTCTCCTCCCACGTTCCCCGGGTCTTCATCGCCTCGACCAGCTGTCCAATGCACTCATCGGCGAGCGCCATTTTTCCGAGATAATTCGCCACCATGCCGCGCACTTCTGCCGGCGTCACTTCGCGCCGGTCGTAATTGAATTTCACGGGCACGTTTTCGGGCAGCGTGATCTTGGCTGGGTCAAACATCGTGGCAAATTTGCCCGGCGCATCGAGCGGCGGATGCGGCGAGTGCAGGCTCACCACCAGGCAGAGCGGCTTCTCCCGCGGTTGCTCGCGAATGAAGTCAGTCGCGAGCCGGGTCACGAACGTATCGTGATAATCCTCCGGGTTCACGGGGCTGGCGCGCGGCTCGTATTCCGATTCGCGCAAGCGGCGCAGTTGATCTCGCGAGACATCCGCGAGCAGGCCGCGCTTTTGCAGAAACTGGCAGTACGGATCGCGTCCCGCTTCGCTATCCGGCGGACCGGAGATTGAGAGCACCGTATCGAGCCCCATCGCGCGGTGGTACTCCTCCATGCTCGCAAACTCCCGCCGCCAATCGGCGCCCGCGAGCCAGTGCAGCTTTCCGATTTGCGCGGTGGAGTAGCCCGCCGCCTGGATGTCGCGAAACATCGGCGCCATCGCCGGGGACAAGTGATACTGGTTCGCGTTGCCCCAGAGCCCGTGATTGTGCGGATGCCAGCCGGTGATGAGCGAAACGCGCGCTGGCATGCAGATGGGCGAGTTCGTGTAGCAGGCATCGAAGATCATCCCCTCGCGGGCGATTTGGCTGAGATGCGGCGTGCGCACCTGCGCATCGTCCCAACTTACGTAGCGAGGACTCCATTGATCGCAGATCACCACCAGCACATCCGGCCGCGCTGCCGCGCCGATCGGCCCGGCAAAGCCGATCAGGAGACAAAGAAGGGCGAGGGGAAGCTGCATCGCGCCGCGTGCGGTGACGAGACCGTGCGCGATGAGCGGCGAGCTGACAAACCTTTGTTCTTCAGCGTGAGCCTTTCCTCGCCACCACCGCCATCGATGCCGGAAACTCCCGCGCATGCAGGCGTACCTCCGCGAATCCGGCCTGCATCGGCTCGCACCAAACGTCCGCGCCGTATTCGCTGATCACGCGGTAATCCGGCGAGCGCTCCGCCTCGCTGCGGCCGTGATAGCTGGCGGGCAAATCGTCGCCGCGCCGTCGCGTGAGCCGCGCGACCACGACCGGTACGGTGTACGCGAGGATGCCGCCCGGCGCGAGCACGCGGTGGCATTCGCGCAAGGCTTGGAGCGGGTTTGGCACGTGCTCGAGCGTGTCGGAGTGGACGATCAAATCGTAGCTGGCCTCGGCGAACGGCATCGCCTGCATATCGACTTCAGGATACTTCGCCAAGCGGTGCCGCGGCAGCTTGGCAAGCAGCGTGGAAAGCTGGCCGGCTTCATTGATTTCCAGCACGCGCGAGGCGGCGAGCGGCGTGCCCGGCGCGCAGAGCGAGGCGAAGGTGCCGGGCCAGCCGTAGTGCTGGAGGATCGCCTGGGCGAGGGTCATCACGCGCAACTGCGCTTTGCACTTCGCGCACACGTATCCCTGCTGCCGCTCGATGTAGGCCGCCTCTTCCGCGCTCAGCTCCCACTCCGAGATCAGGCCCGGCCAGAGCACTTCGCGCTGCTTGAATGCGGTGCCGCCGCACAGCGGGCACGCCGCCGGATCGCGCGGCGGCACTCGCGGTCGAAACAAGTTGGCGAAAAAGCTCATGCTCAGCGCGCCTTGAAATGCACCGCAGGCACCACCACGCGCAGCGAGGTTTCCGCTTCCCACGTGCCGGCTTTGAGAAACTCCAGCGTCACCGGATGCGTGCCGGAGCCCAGGTTGGCGAAGAGCTCGTAACGCCCATTCTCGATCCGCCCGGTGAAGACCTTTTCGCGGCTGCGCGCACGCACCTCACTTGCACCCGTCGGGCTCGCGCCGGTGAGCGCCACCGAAAACGAGCGGATGCGGCAGCGCACTGGTAGTTCCACCGATCCCGCCGTGAGCGCGGGCTTTCCGCCAAAGTACCGCCGCCACCACGGCCCACGCTTGCTTTCTCCCACTCGCAACACCTGTGCGCGCGCATCCTGCTCCATGGGCTCGGCCGCACCATCGAAGAAGCTCGTCGGCAGCGGTGGCAGTACGGCATCGCTGCACGCCGCGATGAGAAAACGCGGACGGCGCAATCCAGCTTCGACGCTCACCTCATCGAACGTTCCCGCGTGGTGCAGCAGGCCGCGACCGCCTTCCGAATCGAGTGCGGCGAGCAGCGAGCCCTGCACGCTATTTTGCCCCAGCAAGGCGAACTGCGCGAAGTGCCGCCGCAGAAGCTCGAGGAACTCCGCCCGGCGCAGCTCGCCGACGTGAAACGGGTTTTGGTACTGCGCGGCTTCCGTGTACTCGGCGCGCTCTGGCGTGGAGATGACCAGCATTCCTCCGGGGCGCAGCACGCGCTTGAATTCGCGCAGCATCTCCTCGTGCTCGCGCAGATGCTCCAGCGTTTCGAAGCTCGTGACCGCATCCACCGCGCCGGCTTCCAGCGGCACGGCGGTGGCCGAGCCGGTGCGGAATTCCAGGTTTTCGCGGCGATACTTTTCCCGCGCCGCGCGCACAGCCTGCTCATCGATATCCACGCCGATCACCGAGCGCGCGGTCTGCGCGAGCAGCGCGGCGCCGTAGCCTTCGCCGCAGGCGAGATCGAGCACGTCGCGACCGCGCAGCACCTCCCGCGCGAAGGCGTAGCGGTGCAGGTGCTCGGTCGCCGACTCGTGATCCGGCGCGCCCGGGAGCAGGCGCTCGTGGTGCGCGGACATACGGCTCACGTGGCGAGACACGCCGGCCCGAGCGGCTCGAAGCTTTTGTACACCAGCGAAAACTCGCGGTGCCCGAGCGATTCGCTCGCCGTCTGCGCGCCCGCCGCGACTTGCAGCACGCGCGCGTAGATTTCATCGCCGACCTCATCGAGCGTGGCGTGGCCGTTCGAGGATGCGGCCCGCGTTGATGTCCATATCTTCGCTCAGCCGCCGGTACGTCTCGGGGTTCGCGCAAATCTTGATCACCGGCGAAATCGCGGAGCCGACCACCGACCCGCGCCCGGTGGTGAAGAGCGTGAGGTGCGAGCCGCACGCGATCAGCTCGCCGATTTCCTGGATGTCGCTGATGTTCGGAAAGCCCCAGCGCACCTCGCCATCGGGCACCACGTCGAGCAGGTAGAGCCCGCCGCGCGGCGGCACGTCGCCGGGCTTGAGAATGCCGGCGATGGGCGAGCTGCCGCTCTTGCTATACGCCCCCATCGATTTCTCCTCGAGTGTGGTGAGCCCGCCTTCGGCATTGCCCGGCGCGAAGCTCCCATGCCCCAACGTGGTGTAATAGCGCGCCGCTTTGCCCACGCACGCCGTGAGCTCCGGCGCCAGCTCCGGCCGCTCCGCGCGTTGCGCCATGATCGCCTCGCAGCCGATGAGCTCGCCGGTCTCCTCAAAGATCACGCGCGCCCCTTCGCGCACCAGCCGATCGAACGCGCGGCCCACCGCGGGATTCGCCGTGATGCCGCTCGTCGCATCCGAGCCGCCGCACACCGTGCCCACCACCAGGTCGCGCACCGGCATGTTCGTGCGGGTCGTCTCCTGCATGCGTTCGAGCGCGCGCTCGATCCACGCGCGGCCCTCCGCGATGGTGCTCCGCGTGCCACCGGTCTCCTGGATCACCAGCGTCCCCGCCGGCCGGCCCGTCGCGCGGATTTCCTCCAGCAGCGAGGCGCGGTTGAACCCCTCGCACCCAAGCGAGACGAGCAGCACCGCGCCCACATTCGGATGCGTGCAAAGCTGCTTCAGCATCCGGTGCGCGTACGAATTCGGGTAGCACCCGGGAAATCCGAGCAAGTGCACATCGTGCATCCGAAACGACGCCACGACCTCGCGCGCCACGTGATGCGCGCACTCCACGAGATAGGCGACCACCGCGACATTCCGGATCCCGATGCGGCCATCGCTCCGGAGGTAGCCGCTGATGGCGGGACCGGCTTCGGCGTGCTTGGATTCAAGTAGTGCAGGGGCGATCATCGTCGGGCGACAGCGCGATGAGGAAAGTGAAGATGCTGCGGGGGATTGTGGAAAGGCGTGAATCGTGGATTTCTTATGCGCCATGCTCCTTCGTGCTGCTCCCCGGTCCCGCATCTTCGCCGCGCTCGCGGCCGTCCTGATTGCTGCCGATGCCGGGGGGGCGCCCGTGGAGATCGTTTCGCCGGAATTCCGCGGCGCCCTCCAGCCGCAAGCCGCCGTCGCGGCGGATGGCCGCCTGCACGTCGTCTTCGGAAAGGGCGATTCCATTTTCCACACGAGCTCGTTCAAAGGCGGCGCTTTCTCCGCCCCGGTGGAGGTCGGCAAACTCGACAAGCTCGGTCTCGGCCGTCGCCGCGGTCCGCGCATCGCCGCCACGGAAAACTTCGGCGTAACCGTCACCGCCATCTCAATGGCTGACGGACTACTTCACTCCTGGGTTTCCATGAACCAAGGGCGCACTTGGAGCGGCAGCGCCATCCTCAATACCGTTCCCACTTCCGCCCGCGAAGGCCTCCACGCCATGGCCGCCGATGGACGCGGCGGCGTGGCCGTGGTCTGGCTTGATCTGCGCAGCGGCGGCATGGAGCTCTGGAGCCGCACTTCGTGGGATGGCGGCTCGAGCTGGGAGCCCGAAGTGCGCGTCTACGCCTCGCCCGATGGTCACATCTGTGAATGCTGCCACCCCAGCGTCGCCTTCGGCCCGAACCACGAAATCGCCGCCATGTGGCGCAATTGGCTTGGCGGCTCCCGCGACCTCTGGCTCGCCGTCAGCTCCGATAGTGGCCGCACTTTCGGGCCCGCACAAAAGCTCGGCGAGGGTACCTGGAAGCTCAGCGGCTGCCCCATGGATGGTGGCGCGATCACCTATCACAAACACGCTCTCACCACCGCGTGGCGGCGCGAGACCACGCTCTTCCTTGCACCCTCCGGCCAGGCCGAAACAAAGCTTGCGGAGAGCGCGCTCCAGCCCGTGCTCGCGTCCGCCGGCGGCAAGCTTTTCCGCGCTTGGGAGCAGCACAACGCCATCTTTTGGTCCGACGGCCATACGCCGGCTCAGCGACTGAGCGCCGGCCATTTTCCTTCGCTCGCGCCCATCGAGCGGGATGGCGTCGCGTATGTGGTGTATGAATCCGAGGTCGATGGAAAGCCGAGCATCTTCGCCGAAATTCTGCGCTAGCCCGCCCGAAATCCGCGAAAGTTCCGCCGCCGCATGAACGGACCAACCTTATCCAGCTTCGCCCGGCTGCTCCTCTCGGTGGCGCTTTTGTTTGCGCTCGCGCTTCCCGCCGAGGCAAAAAAGTCGCGCAGCAAAGGCAAGCGCTCCACGCCCAAGAGCTCGAAGAAAACGACGCCCTCTGCTCCGAAGCCTTCGCCGACTCGCACCTTCTCCACGGTGGTAATCGATGCCGGCCACGGCGGCCACGATCGCGGCGGCATTCTGGAAAATCTCATGCCGGAAAAAGGCGTCGCCCTGGAGGTCTCGAAGCGGCTCCAAGTCCATCTGCAGGCCGCCGGACTCCGCACGGTGATGACCCGCTCCGACGACACTTTCGTCACGCTCGGCGAGCGCGTGCGGATCGCCAATGCCGAGCCGAACGCCATCTTCGTAAGCGTGCATTTCAATTCCGCGCTTCGGCTCACCGCGCGTGGAGTGGAGACCTTCTACGGCTCGGCCTCCAGCGCGCCGCTCGCCCATCTCATCCAGCGCAATCTGCTCACGGTCACCGTCAATCCCGATCACCGCCCGGTGAAGAAGGCCACTTTCTGGGTCCTGCGCGAAACGAAACTCCGCGCCGTGCTGGTGGAATGCGGCTTTCTCACCAACGCCGAGGACACCGCTCTCGCCCAGCAGCCAGCGCAGCTCGAAAGGCTCGCCGTCCAGATCGCCGCCGCGATCGTGGAGTGGCGCGGAACGCTCGGCGGCAGCTAGACATCAGCCGCCAAGAAACCGGGGTGCTCCGCCTCGCCTTCTAGTGCTGCAATCGTATTCTTCGTGTAATCTCGCCACCCCTCCTCAATGCCTACGGCGTCTGAAAAACCGCTCCCTTCTTCGCACGCCGAGGAGCTCGATGTCCACGATCTCACCCATCTGCTCGCGCCCGGCTCCACGCTCATCGAAGCGAGCGCCGGCACCGGCAAGACGTACACCATCGCGGCGATCTTTCTGCGCCTGATCGTCGAGGAAGGCTTGCGCGGGGACCAGATTCTGGTGACCACGTTCACCATCCCCGCCACCGCCGAATTGCGGGAGCGGATCCGCCGCGTCTTGCGCGTGGCGCTGGAAGCCTTTCGGACGGATCGCGCGAAAGAGCCGCTCACCGCCGCTCTCCTGGAAAAGTACCGCGACACGCGCGGAGAGATCGCCACGCGGCTGGAGGAAGCGCTCCACGACTTCGACCAGGCGCGCATTTCCACCATCCATGGTTTCTGCCAGCGCGTGCTCTCCGAGTGCTCGTTCGAGAGCGGCGCGGCGCCGAACCTGGAGTTGGTGACCGATGAGGCTGAGCTCGTCCACGAGGTCGTCTGCGATTTCTGGCGCGGCAAATTCTACCAGTGCGAAGAGTGCCTCGCCGCCGCCGCGTGCGTCTCGAATCTCTCGATCGGCAGCCTCAAAGATTTGCTGCAATTGCGGCTGCGCCAGCCGCTCGCGCGCGTCATTCCCGAGGCCGATTCCTCGCAGCTCGCAGACCTCCGCGAGGAAATCCCGGAGCTGCTCGAGAAGCTGCGCGACTGCTGGAGCACCGACGAGGGCGCCATCGGCAAACCCTTCCTCGAGCTCAACACCTGGTCGAACCTCCCGTTCTCGAGTGACGAGCAGACGCGCGAGCTTTGGGAAGGGGCGAGAGCATGCCTTGCCCAGCCAAAGGCGCCGCTCCTCACCTTCAAATCACTCCTCGCGTTTTCGAACAGCGCGCTCGAAAAGGCGCGCAAGAAACGCGGCGGCATCGTCGCCCCCTGCCACCGCTTTCACGATCTCTGCGAGGAGTTGGAGCAGGCCTGCCAGCGCTACCAGCGCGCGGTCGAGGCGGATTTCCTCGAGTGGGCGCCCGCGCGCCTGGAGGAGCAAAAGGTGCGCGCCAATCTCACCTCGTACCACGATCTGCTCAGCCGCCTGCACGCCGAGCTTTCCTCCGCGCGCGGCACCGCCCTCATCGCGCGGCTTCGCGGCCAATACCGCGCCGCGCTGATCGATGAATTTCAGGACACCGACGCGCTGCAGGAGCAGATCTTCCAGCGCATCTTCGCCGCCCCCGATGAAACGCGCCGCTGGCTCTTCCTCATCGGCGATCCGAAGCAGGCCATCTACGGCTTCCGCGGCGCCGATGTCTTCAGCTACCTCGCCGCCGCGACACGCGCCGAGCGCCGGCTCACGCTCAAGACCAACTTCCGCTCCACGCAGCCGCTCGTCTCCGCGACCAACGCCATCTTCCAGAGCAACGAGCGCGCGTTCGTGGTTGAGGGCATCGGCTTCGAGCCCGCCAAGGCGAAGGGCGATCAAGACCAGCACGCCTTCAAGGGCGACGGCCCCGCCGCCCCTCTCCGCATCTGGACGTGGGAGGGCGAAGCCGACACGCCCATCGGCGAAATCCGCGACGAGCTCGCGCAAGCCACCGCTTCCGAAATCGCGCGCCTGCTCTCCGGCTCCGCGAAAATCGGCGAGGCGCCCGTGCGCCCCGAAAACATCGCCGTGCTCACGGTCTCGAACGACGAAGCCACGCGCATGCAGCAGGAGCTGCGCGCCTTGCGCGTCCCCTCGGTGCTGCTCAGCAATGGGAGCGTCTTCAGCTCCCCCGAGGCGGCCGATCTGCTCGCGCTCCTCGCCGCCATGGCGCTCCCCTCCGAGGAGCGCCGCGTGCGCACCGCGCTGCTCACCGGCTTGCTCGGCCTCACCCTCACCGAGCTCCAGGCGCTGGCCGACGACGAGCCCGCTTGGGAGCGCAAACTCCAGCTCTTCCACTCGTGGCACGAAGCCTGGCTGCGCGGCGGATTCATCGCCGCCTTCCGCCGCGCCGTGCGCGATGCCGGCATCCGCACGCGCCTCGTCGCGCACCCCGATGGCGAGCGCCGCCTTACGAATCTGGTGCACCTTTCCGAGCTCGTGCAATGCGCTGCCATGGAAGAGCAGCTCACGCCAAAAGCCACCCTCGAATGGCTGGCGCGCCGCATCGACGACGCCGCCAAATCCCCGCGCGCCGCCGAGGAGGAGCACGAGCTGCGGCTCGAGCGCGACGACGAAGCGGTTCGCATCATCACCATCCACAAAAGCAAAGGCCTCCAGTACGAAATCGTCTTCTGCCCGTTCTCCTGGAAGGGCCTGAATGGCAAAGACAAAAAGAGCGCCACCTTCCACGAGCCCGGCGGACAGCTCGTCCTCGACCTCGGCTCCAACGAGATCGCCGACCACCTCGAGCGCGAGCTCAGCGAAAAACTCGCCGAGCAGGTGCGCCTTTTCTACGTCGCCATCACCCGGGCCCGCGTGCGTTGCGATGTCGCTCTCGCCTTCACGGAAAAGGCAACCGATTCCGCCGCGAATTGGCTCTTGCAGCAGCCGCCCGCGGAAGCCGGCGACGACACCGGCCGGCTCTCCGAACATTTCAAAACGCTCGCGGGCGGAACCTGGCGCAGGAACCTGGAAGCACTCGCGGAGCGCTCCGGCGGAGCCGTCGCCCTGGTCGATGTGCCCCCGGCCGGCGCCGCGCCGCTCAAGCCCACCGGCGCGCAAAAAGCGCCCGGCAAAGCGCGCCGTTTCCGCGGCGAAATCGAGCGCGATTTTTGCGTCTCCAGTTTCTCCTCGCTCACCGAGGGCGCCAGCGCCGAGGTGCCCGAGCAATACGTCGCGCCCGCCGGCGAAGAGCCCGCCACCCCCGGCGCCGATGACATCCACGCCTTCCCCGCCGGCGCGCGCCCCGGCCTCTGCCTCCACGAGATATTCGAGCGTGCCGATTTCCAGAGTTCCGCCAACCTCGAGCAACTCGTCAGCCTCAAGCTCGGCGACTACTCCCTCGATCCCGCGCGCTGGTCCGGCGTGGTGGCGCACTGCGTGAGCCGCGTGCTCCAGACGCCGTTGCGCGATGGCTTCACCCTTTCAAACGTCGCCGCCTCCGCGCGCCTCGCCGAGCGCGAATTCCACCTCCCCGCCGACCGTCTCGAGCCCGCGGCCCTTCGCGAAATCCTCAGCCCCGGCGAGGAGCCTGGCGGCCTCGAATTCGTCCCGCGCCGCGGCTGGCTCAAGGGCTTCATCGATCTCGTTTTCCGTCACGGCGACCGGTACTACCTCGCCGATTGGAAATCGAACCGTCTCGGCGCCAGCGCAGCCGCGTATGGCCCCGAGTCCCTTGCGGCCGCGATGAAATCGCACCACTACGGTCTGCAAGCGCACCTCTACGCTCTCGCGCTCCACCGCTATCTCAAGCTCCGCCAGCCGTCCTACGATTACGAAAAGCACTTCGGCGGCATGATCTATTTCTTCGTCCGGGGCGCCGACCCCGCGCAGCCGCACCTCGGCACTTGGGAAGAGCGGCCGCCGCTGCAAACCATCCTGAAACTGGAGCACTGGCTGAAAGGAGAGGCGCCGTGAGCCGCAAAGCAAAGCCGCCCGGCGCGGGCCAAATGGAGCTGGCCTTCGCCGCGACCGCGGCGCCGAAGACCGAAGATCTCGAGCCCGGCCCGCTCGATCTGCGCTTCGCACAGCTGATCATCCGCCTCAACGGCGCCCCCAACGCCACCCTCGAGCGCGCCGCGCAAAGCGTCAGCGCCGCCCGCACCGCCGGCGAATCCTGCCTCCCGCTCTCTCGCCTCTCCCCCGACCCCACCGCGACTCGCCGCGACCTCCTCGCCACCCGCGTAGTTGGCGCCCCCGGCGAGTGGCAGCCGCTCATCCTCGATGCCGCCGGCCGCCTTTATCTCCACCGCTACTGGCAATACGAGCAGCACCTCGCCGCCGCCATCGCCGCGCGCGCCATAGGTCCTATCTGTCCTATAGGTCCGATCTCCCCCTCCGAAGACCCGCGCGCCGCGGACCAGCACCGCGCCGTCGCCACCGCCGTCAGTTCCAGCTTCACCGTCATTACCGGCGGTCCCGGCACCGGCAAAACCCGCACCGTCGCCGAGGTCCTCTCCTCGCTCCATCGCCTCGCCGCCGGGCAGGGCCGCCCCGTCCCCCGCGTCGCGCTCGCCGCGCCCACCGGCAAAGCCGCCGTCCGCCTCGCGGAATCCATCCGACAGGTGCTCGGCGCGGGCCACACCATCCCCGAGGCCGTCACGCTTCACCGCCTGCTCGGCCTCGCGCAAAATTCCCCAAAACCCCGCTGGGACGCCCTGCACCCGCTCACCGCCGAGGTCGTCATCGTCGATGAAGCCTCCATGGTCGACCTCGCTCTCATGGCCAAGCTCTTCGCCGCAGTTCCGAAGACCGCGCGCCTCATCCTCCTCGGCGACAAAGACCAGCTCGCCTCCGTCGAAACCGGCCAGGTCCTCGGCGAAATCTGTGCCGCTTCCGAAGCTCTCGGCGGGCGTGTCGTCGAGCTCCGCCAAAATTTTCGCTTCTCCGAAAACAGCAGCATTCATCGCCTGGGCGAAGCGGTAAAAAACGGCGACACCGAAACCTCCCTCGCGCTCCTCCGCACACCAGCCGCCGCCGATCTTCAAGGCAGCGAGCTCCCGCGCCCGGACGCCCTCAAGTCCGCGCTCGAAACACCTGTCCTCACGCATTACGGCAAAGTCCTCGCCTGCCCCGATCCCGCTTCGGCCCTCGATGCGCTCGCTCGTTTCCGCATTCTCTGCGGCCTGCGCGAGGGCCCCTATGGCGTCGCCAATCTGAACCGCCTCGCCGAGGCCGCGCTTGCCGGGCACGGCAAAATCCAGCTCGCCACGCGCCACTACCACGGCCGCCCCGTTATGATCGTCCGCAACGATCACCAGCTCCGCCTCTTCAACGGCGACATCGGCCTCGCCTGGGCCGATCCCGAAGCCGGCGGCGACCTGCGCGTTTTCTTCCGCGGCGAAGACGGCGCCCTCCGCCGCCTCTCCCCCTCGCGCCTGCCCGAGCACGAAACCGCCTGGGCCATGACCGTCCACAAAAGCCAGGGCTCCGAATTCCATGAGGTGCTGCTGGTCTTGCCGGATCAGGAGTCCGCCGTCGTCACGCGCGAGCTTGTCTACACCGCCATCACCCGCGCTCGCAGCACGGTGGAGGTTTGGTTCCGCGAAGCCCCGCTGCGCGCCGCGATCGCCCGCCGCACGGTGCGCGCCAGCGGCCTGGCCGAGGCCATCCGCGCGCACCTCGCACAAAACCACCCCGCCGGGCACGAAACCGGCTATACATCGGCAGACGACGATCTCCCACCTTCAGGCACCATATGAAAAATCTCCTCCTTCCTCTCGCCGCCGGGCTGCTGCTCACCTCTTGCGCGGCCGTGCGGGTCACCGATACGCAGACGGCGGCAGTCGTCACAAAGCGGCCCAGCGCCATCTACATTCGCCCCTTCTCCGTCGATAGCGCCGAGTTCGTCGGCGACCATGCCGGCGGCCGCGGCGAGCGCCCCATCCGCCAATCGCTCGCACCCGCCGAGTTCGGGCAGTGCCTCAAGGAAGAGCTCGAGAAGCTCGCCCCCGCCCGCGTCCTCGAGGACGACGAAGTGGCCACGGAAGGCTGGCTCGTGACCGGCACCATCGATCGCGTCAGCGGCGGCAGCAAATTCTGGCGCGGCTTTTTCCCTGGCGGGCACCCGGTCGGCCGCTCGCAGGTCGCCATCCACGTAAAAATCATCGACCTCGACGCCAGGAACGTCGCGGTGGAAGAGAAAGATTCCAGCACCCTCCGCCGCCGCGGCCGCGTGATCTACGAGTTCGACGTCGCCGGCGGCAGCCGCTGGACCGGCAAACTCGGCAGCGAGAAAGCCGCCGCCCTCGGCCATTCCGCCACCTTCGATTACCGCAACGCCGCCGATCGCATCCGCTACGCCATCGAGCCCGATCCGCACCGCTACGGCGCCCGCCTCACCACCACCATCCGGTAGCTGTTCCCAGCGGGCGGGGTCAAAATCCCAGGTTCACCTCGTCCGGGCCGGCACTCAGATTGCCGAGGATCTCCTGCTGGCTCAGCACGCGATTGTAGATCCGCACTTCGTTGTATTTGCCATCGAGGTTGCTGTCGCCCGACATGTTCGAACGCCCAAGCCACGCGTTCACATCATTCAGAGTTGGCGGACCCGCCGCCGTCGGCAACACCATCATCAAGAGCCCCTGCTGGTATACACGCCACTCCTGGCTTGAGGACGAGTAGGCAAGCACCACGTGCTTCTCGATCCCTTCATCGTTTCCGCGGAGGTAGCGTCCGCCAGTCCCGTTTACCGGGGCGCCGGTCGCTGAAAGCTGCTCCTCGCGCGCGCTGGCCCGGTTCGCGGAAAGGATCACGTAATTGCTGCCAAAGTAGCCGGAACCGCCGGGCCCGAGGATCTCACCCTGCGTTCCGACTCCGATATCTACCAAGCGCGACCACGGCTGAATTGAATCGATGGTGACCCACATCTCCAAGGTCACGTCCGCGTGTGGAGAGAAAAGGCCGTTTGGCAGATCGACGTACGCCGCGGTGGCCGGCGAGCCGCCGGGCAAATCGAGACGGCCGCCCGCGGATATCGCGCCACTGCCCCGCACCGTGGCGGCCGCTCCGCCGATGGAATCGGCAAGGATCGTTCCATCAGTCACCGGGCCCGCGGGCAAATCGAACGAGTAACGGTGGAGGGGCGGCGCCGTGAGCGGCTGCGGCTGCGCGGGATTGGAGTACGCCGGCAATTGGCTGGTGTAGTTCTGCATTACCTGGGCGCCGGTGAGCGCCGTGCGAAAAATCCGCACGCGCCCGAGAGCCCCGGAGTAGCCGTCGGGCAGAACGCTTCCGGCGGCATTGTTGATCGCCCCGAGACGGATGGGACGCGTAAAGGGAAGGTTCACAATGCCGGAGCTCGTCCGCGCCAGTTGGCCATCGGCGTAGATCTTCGTGCCCGCGCCGTCGTAGACGTAGACAAGGTGATGCCAATGTCCCCGCGCCGGCAGCGCGCCGGCCCAGCCGAGATTGCCGATACCCCAGTGATCCACCGCCCCGGTGGAAGCGTCGTTGCCATAGCCGAACACCAGCAGCGCGCCCGGACTGCCGCCGCCGGAAAAGACCTGCTGCCCCCAGCAGACCATCGGCTCGAGCGGATCGATATTCCCGTTCCAAGCCCACACTTCCACGCTGTGCGGCCGGGCGCCTCCGCTCAGTTCGCTGGGGTGCGCCGGCCCGCTGAAGTATTCTCCCTGCCCGTCGAAGTTCACGGCGGCGGCGCCATCGAGGGTCTCGCGTTTCGGCGCTCCCGTGGCATCGAAGAATCCGCCGAGCGTCCCGCGGTTTCGCCATTGCGCCGCGCCCAGGCCAAACTCGAGGCCGCGAAGATCGACGAGGACGTCCGGGTCGGGAATCGCGCTCTCCTGCGCGGCACTTACCCGCATAAAGCGCTTCGGCTGCCCGTCGATGGGGACCGAATCCACCACCGTGACGCGCCGATTGCCGTTCCCCAGCGGAGCCTCCGAGACGGAGAAAGCGCCGCCGAGATTGATGAAGGGGTCGCCCCCAACGCTGAGCGCGATCGGCGTCCACGACGTCAAATCGTTCGAAGCCTCGACTTGCAGCGTCACATCCACATTGTTCGGCGAGCGCTCCAGGGAGACGCTCAATCTTCCCCCGGCCGTCTCGCCGGGCAGCGGGGAGCGCGCGCCGATGAAGCTGCTGGCGATGGGCGAGTTCCCTCTCATGTATTCGACGATGTTTGCCACGCCATCGCCCTCCGGATCCGCGTCCGGCAGGGCGTCGGCGCCGGACAAGCCATACGCGGCGAGCCACTCGGCCCACGAATTCGTCCCGAGCACGGTGAGGCTGATGGTACGGCTGGCGGCGCCACTCGCGTTGGTTGCTTGCAGCATGACCGGAAACGTTCCCGCGAGCGTGGGGGTGCCGACAAGGTCGCCGCTGGTTCCATTCACCGCCAGCCCCGGTGGCAGGCCGTAGGCGCTGTAGCTCGCGGGGCCATTCTGCGCCAGCACGCGGCCGTGGAAGGAGTGGCCCTGGGCCGCCGCCGAAAAGTACGGGTTCGCGATCCACGGCCGCGCGAGGCTGTCCTCTTCCATCGTCAGGGCCGCCGCATGGTAGGCGCCGGTGGCGATCGCGAGCGCGGGCGGCACCGAGCCAAGCTTTTGCATGACCTGCCGGCTCGGATCGCCCCATCCCACCACCTGGCCAGTCCGCCGCAGCGCGAGCGTGAAACCGTCGCCCGCGGCGATATCGATGGCGTCCGCGAGCCCGGCCGGCGGCGTGCTTTCGCCGTTGGTATTGTACCCCCAGCAGACCACGGTCCCGTCGGCTTTCAGCGCCACGGAATGGCCCGTGCCCGCGGCGACTTTGATGACTCCGGCGAGGCCAGCCGGCGGTGTGTTGTAGGCCGCGGGCACCGATTGGAAGGGATTCACCGAGCCCCATTGGACGACGGTGCCATCCCCTTTCCGGGCCAGGCAATGGTAGCGCCCGCCCTCCACCTGGACGATGCCCGTCAGCCCCGAGGGCACGGCATGCGCCGCCGATCCCCACCGCGTGAGGGTGCCGTCATTCAGCAGCGCCAGCGACACGCCGGCGGTGTTGCCGATCCCGGCCACTCCTGTGTAGCCAGTCACGTCGATGATCCCGCCCAAGCCCGCGGGCGGCGTCGATTCACCAGCGCTATTGCTTCCCCAGCAGACGGCCGTCCCATCCTCCTTCAACCCGATCGCGTGCGTCTCGCTCGAGGCCACCTTGGCGAGGCCGGTCAGATTCGCGGGCATCGGCACGGCCCCGGCCGGGCCGGTCCACTGGCTCACCTGGCCGCCATCGTAAACGGCGAGGCCGAAGTCTCCCCTCGAGGAAAAGCTGGTCACCTTCCGCACCGCCGGCGGGATGGCGTAGGCAAGGGCATCTCCCCACCCGTACAGCGGCGGTTGCGAAAGTACGCTGAGGCGCAACTGTTGCCAGGCCGTGCCGCGGCTATTCGTCGTGGAAAGCGAGACACTGAATTCGCCGCTCGAGAGGGCGATGCCGGCAATCACGCCGCTCGCCGGATCGATGGCCAGGCCGGCGGGCAAGCCGGCGGCCGTGTAATTCGTCGGCGCATGCTTGGCGAGCACCGGGAACTTGAAAGGGGCGCCGCGTTGCGTGATGGCGAACGGGCGCGACGCGAGAAGCGGCACATCCGCATTCGCGGCGCCCGCAAAAAGCGCCCCCGACCAATCGCCCGTGGCGCGGATGGCGAGCGTCTTGGTGAGCCCCGCCGGCGCCTGGAGTTGTCCCAGATCATCCGCGCCCCAGGCCAGCATGGTGCCATCGGCTTTCAACGCGAGGCTGTGCGCCTTTCCCGCGGCGAGCGCAATCACATTGGCAAGCCCCGCCGGCACATCGCACTGGCCAAAGCTGTTGCTGCCCCACGCGGTTACCGTGCCGTCCCGCTTGAGCGCCAGCACGTGATCCGTGCCAGCGGCAATCGCTTGCACATTGCCAAGCCCTGCCGGAATCGGCTCCGGATACCGGCCCCAGGCGAGCACTGTCCCATCCGCGCGCAACGCCAGCGTCCCTTCGCCGGTAGCGGCCACATCGACGATTTTGACCGCCGTCGCAGGCACATTGCACTGCCCGCGCAGATTGTACCCCCAGCACACCACGCTGCCATCGTCCTTCAGCGCCACCAGATGCCGCCCGGTGTCTCCGCTCGCCCCGCCGGTGCTCCCGGAAACCTTGATCACCCCGCTCAAGCCCGCCGGCGGCTGCGCCCCGTTCGCCGGCCACACCGAGACGGTCTTGTTGCGGTGGATCGCCACGCCCGTCCCGCTATTCCCATCCACATCCACGATATCCCAGGGAATCGGCGGCGGCGCATTGAGCTCCGCAAATTGGCTCCATGAGTCCGTCCGCCCGGTGGAAGTCACTGCCGTGTGAAAAAGCCCGTTCACATCGAACGCCACCACCTTATCCAGATTCGTCCGCGGCCGATACGGCGCCAGCGGCGCTGGCCAGATCACCACCTCATCGAAGATCGCGCTCACTGATTTCGCGCCATTCATCGTTAGCTCGAACGGTATCGTGCTCCCGCTCGCATCCCCACCCCACTCGCGAAACACGCCCGATTTTGGCTGCGGCGTCAGCGTCACGGTCGATCCCAGCGCCTGGTTCGCCCCCGCCGGCGTCGCGCCGATCGTCCCCGAATTATTCGGCAGCAAGCTCAAGCTGAACGCCCCCGAAGTGCTCAGCGTCGGATCGGTGCCCGCTTCGAATTCCGCGACATTGCTAATGCCATCGCTGTCGAAATCCTGCGAACCGCGTTGATTGAGGTTGCCGAAGTGCGTTTGCTCCCAGGTGTCGGCAAGGCCGTCCTCGTCGTTGTCGAGAGCCAAAGTGATGGGAAGCCCGCTGACGTTGGTCGAGCCGTCAGACACCGACAGGACATAACTGCCGAGATCGACACTGGTCACCTCGGCGATGAAAACTGTGTCGTTCAACGCCCCGGCAATCGTCACGCCATTGTGTGACCAGACGAGGCTTGAAATCTGACCAGAGATTCGGCATGAAAGAGAGACGCTCGCCCCCAAGCGGCAGAGCACAACTGGCGACTCTCGACTGACGCTCAACGGGATCCCGAAAAAATCGCCGATTTCGACGAGATTTCCATTCTGATCCGAACTGACTCGGAAATCAGGAAAAGCGACGCTCGAAAATACAGGAGCCAGCAAGCAGCCTACGAAGATGGCGTGCAGGAACGCGGTTCGAGCCGGTGAACGGACAGAAGGTAAGCTCATCGCGATTGTGAAAAGTCACGTTGATGATCAACGCAAATTGGAGGGAAGATCGTAGACATCGTCATAGGCCGCTTCGTCGACCCACCGCTTACCTCGGCACACTTGGTAAAGCCGCCCGAAGCCGCCCGGAGCGCCAATCGTCCGGCGTTCACCATCCGTACAAGCGCCACAACCGTTTCCGCCCGAAACGCCTCCCCCTGGGGGTTTGGGTCGAGGCGGGCGCGGCGGAGCCGCCGGGGGAGGCTCCGGCCCCTCATCGCAGATGATGATGCTTCCCCCCCCGCAGACAATCCCCGCCCAGACGTTCAGGACTCCAACAGGCACACAGACGGCGAAAGAAATCCAGTCGCATTTACTCCCCCACCCGATGAGGCCGAGTGGGTCAGTCTGGTTCACCGGATCGTTGGAAACATAGGTGAATAAATTTCGTGTCCACGTCGCTGCCTCCCCGAGTGGGTCACGACTCGGCCACCGGGCAAGTTGAGGATCATAGATTCGATATGGCGCCATGAGCAACTCTGCGCCCGGAAGGTATGGATGGCCGGAAAATCCGCTCTCGCTTCGAGCACCCGTGGTGGACTTGCCAAACGGCTCATAATCATGCAGCCGTGCGAGGTTGCCCTCTTTGAAGACGGAACGAACGCTGCGCAGGTGATCCCTTCCAAAGAAATGGCGCTCTCCGGAGCTCTCGTCTATTTGGCCCGTTGAAAAATGGCGGATGAGCGCAGAGTCCCCCAAGCCCCGATGTGCAATCAGCTGCATTTGATCGTAAATCAGAGCTCGATTCTCTACGAGCACCCCGTCAATCCGGCGGGTAACACGCTTGGGCAGGCTAAAAGCGTCATAATCGATTGTCCACTCCGTGGCCCCAATCTCGACGCTGCGCAGACGGTTAATGCCGTCCCAACGATAACGCGCAGGCGTGGCCGCCGTGGCGGAGGCAGCTGTAAGCTCGTTGAGGCGATTATAGGAGAAAACACGGCTCTCGCCATCGACGATTTCCGCGGTGCGATTGCCAGCGCGGTCATAGGCGTAGACGGATGTGTTGCGCGCTGCGCCACTTTCGGTGACCGCCGCTGATAAGAGCTGATCCGCATCGTCATAGGTATAGGAATGGAGTAAGGTTGGCCGGCCCGGGCCATTCTGCTGTGCCCAAGTCAAAATTTGGCCAGTGACCGCGTAGGTGTAATCGAATTGGCTGACCAGCTGATTACCATGGACGTGCCGAATGCGCGCCAACCGACGGTCACCGGCCGAGTCGAGATAACTGAAATCGACTTCAGAGCCGTTCGGATAGGTCAGGCGGGCAATGCGGGAGGTGGCGCCTTCGAAGGCGTGCCCAAACTCGCCCAGAGCGTTCGCATGGCTCGACTTCCGACCGAGGGTGTCGTACGTCCACGACTCCGGGCTTCCATTCACCGTTCGGCGGACAATTCTTCCTAGCGCATCGTAGTCGTAGGTAATGAGGTGTCCGAGAACGCCCCCCCTCACCGACTCGATCTGCCCAGCGCCAGGACTCGGGGCACTGAGCAGTGGTCGATAGATGAAGAAGGTGTCGGATTCGCCGTCGTTGACCTTCGCGATCCGCCGGTACGCCGGATCGTACGTGTAAGTGGAGGCCGGTGTAAAGATACTGCTGTTCCGAGGCGTGATCGTTGCGACCGTGTCATCGAGGTTGAGCTGAAGCTGGAGCTCCTGGCCCATGGCGTCGCTGCGGCCGACCACGCGGCCGGCAAAATCGTAAAAAACACTCTCTTTCGAACCATCCGCATACTCCTTGGCGAGCACCCGTCCTTGTACATCCCGGTGCCACGTCGTTTGCCTACCCATGGTATCGAATAACTTTCGGAGGTCGCCACAACGGCACCATTCGAAACGCAGCGTCCGATTCAGCGGATCTGTCTCGCTGATCACTTGTCGGACGGGGTTATAGGAATACAGCGTGAGACGGCCGCGACGGTCACGCCGCGACGCGAGATCCAGCCGATGATAGGTCCATTGCTCAGAGCTGGCGTCTGGAAAAGTAGTTTTAATCAGCCGATCGAAAGTGTCATAATCATATTGCAGCGTATAGCCGTCGACATCGGCCCAAGTTCGCATCCTTCCCAGAGCGTCATAAGTATAGCGTGTGAGGTCCTGGGGACCCGGGACCGGTCCGTCAACGACGGTGAGGTAGCCATCGTCGTCATACCCATATGTGGTGACGTGGTTCAGCGCATTGCTGATGGTGAGAGTTTGGCCTTGGGCGTTGTAGGTATACGTGGTGGTCTGGCCGGCGGCGTCGGTCACGGTAAGGGGACGGTGCTGGCTATTGTAAGTGAAGGCAGCCAGCCGCTCTGTGATGCTGGGGCCGGTACGACGGCGAACTTCGAGCAGGTCGATCCCATTCCCAGCGTAGGTGTACTCGGTAACGCGCCCTACGGGGTCGGTTTCCCTAGCTTTTCGGCCTGCGGCGTTGTGCTCGGTGAGTGTGGTCTGCCATTGGCCAGGTCCGACCAGGCGTGTGCTCATGCGGGCACGGGAGGAGGTGCCGACGTTGACGAACACGTCCGGCTGGCCCTCGTGACGGTACCAAATCCGCTTTTCGAGCGGCTTCTTCATGCTCTCCAGGACGTGGCTGGCCTGAGTGAAGTTGGCGCCGTGCAGCCAATGATAGATCACCGCTTTGGTGTAATCGTCGGGGTAGTGCTTCCAGGCTTCCTTGGTCCAGTGGAAGGTGTTGCGGTGATTCATGAACATGCCGGAGGCATTTCCGCCGCTGGCATAATAGGGTGTTTCGCTCGGCGGTTCGCTGGAGGGGATGGCCGGCGTATCATCGCGGAATTCGAATACCTCCACATCGCCTTGCGGATCGGTGACCGTCATTCGCCGGAAGCGGACCGGATTGGAGCCGTTTGTCCGACTGAAGGTGGTGGTGCCATACGGCGTGGTCATGGAAGTGACCAGATGTTTGACAAGCGCCGCCGAGCCCCCTCCCCCGCCGCCGACTTCCCGACGCTCGCCATGGGTGAAAGTGGAGGTCAATCCCAAGGTGTCTGTCACCGAGGACAGCAAATCGTAGTCATCGTAGGTGAATGTCGCCGACCGCCCAAAGGGATCGGTCACGACCGTAAACTTCATGCTGAATGGGTCCGCGTAGGTGATTGTTGTGACCTGGCCGATGGCATCCTGCAAGGCCACCAGACGAAAATTGGCATCGTAGATGAGTTCTACGGCATTGCCGTAAGGATCGCGGCGCTGCGAGAGGTAGACAAAGCGGCCACCACCGCCCTGAGGCTGCTCGACCACGTCGAAGATATCCATCGATCCGTCCGGGTGAGTCATTTCATACCGCGCCGGATCGTCAGTCACGCGGCGCAGGGTGGCGCGAGAGTTGAACTCCGAGGCGAAGGTGCGCGTGGCGGGATCGAACGTATGGAAGCGGCGCACCCCGCCTTCGGGCATGTAAAAGTTCGCCACCGCGGCATCGCCTCCGCTGTCGGCGATGTAAGCGTTCCAGTTGTGCGTCCACTGGGGAAGGATGAGCCCGTAGTCGTATTCGCGGTAGGCAACGGTGAAGCGGATCGGCATGCCGCGAGGCGGCGTGTAGGAAAGCGGCGTATCCAGGATGCTCACGCCGACCTGCATCAGGTTCACGCTATGCACGGCCATCCCAGCGCACTGCGGGCTGTCGCCGCAGGCCGGTCCGGCGTGCGGGCCATCGCAGCCGGCGGGATCGTTGTCGTTTCCGCTAGTGGAGCCTTTGCCAAAGACGGTGGCGGCCTCTGCGGCGGCGACGGTTTCCCACCCTCTCGGCAGCGGCCCTGCGGGGATGAGAAAGTATCCGCTGGCTTCTTCATCGACTGCGGCAAAGGAGAGAAAGCTGTCCGACCCGAAGGTGGGATCCTCCGTGTGATAACGGCCATCCGCGAGCTTCCCCGTGATCGCCGCGAAGTGCCCCACCTTCCAATGAATCACGGCGGGCGCGACGATTTCCGCACCGGGATTGCGCCGCGCGGGCTGGTAATTCATCCCGAGCTTCTTTGAGAATTCCCACACCTCCTGGAGCGACATCCCCTGCGGCGTGGATTTCGTTTCCAGGTGGATCTTCATCAGGAAATCGCCATTACCTTTCTCCCGCGCAAGGATGCGGCCGAGGGCCAGCGGCCCGCAGCGAAAGGCGTGTTCCGGCTTGTTCTTCATCGTCGCCAAGCCGTCCTGCGCTGCGATCAGATCGAGCGCGGCGGTCTTGTTGCTGATCACCCGGTCCGGCTTCAGTCCGGCGAGCATCGCTTCCAAGACATCCATCCTGCCGATCCGGGCGTTCATCCGCAAGTAGCTGCCGAGCGCAAGGTCGGCGTACTCTTGTGCCGCGGCGCCGCTGGCGGCGCTCGCCATTTCCCACGCCGCCTTCCACAATGCTAGCGCCCGGGAAAAGCGCCCGAAGTCGTAGTAAAAGGAGCCGAGGTGGTACCGTAGCGCCGGCGCCCACGCGCTCCGCGGATGCGCCGTCAGGAATTGCTCAAAGGCGGAGGCGTCGTCCCGCACCGTCCGCGCAACGTGCACCCGCACGGCGCGCACCAGCTCTCGATTTTCCGAGGCCTCCGGCATGCTGCCGATCGGGCGCAGTGGCACGGGGAAGAGCCTCGCTGCGGTGATTTCTTGCGTGCTGGCGGAGTCCGCGAGGCGCAGCTCATTCGAGGGCGGGGGTACGTTCGGCCGCGTGCGATTTGGCTGCGCGCGGGGGACGTATTGCGGCACGCCCACGGGCGTTTTCTTTGCGTGGATGGCCAGCTGTTCGGGGGTGAGGTCTGCGCCTCCGCCGCAGCAATCGACGGGCTCGGACGGCGGCGGCGGGCGTGGGGTGGCGGAGGTTTCGTCGCCGCTGGCGACACAGCAGGCGAGCGCGAAGGCGATGCCGAAAAAGGCGCGCCGGAAGGGGCTGGTGGAGAGCATTTTTTGAAACCGATGAGTCCCGCAGACGGCGAGGAGTACCGACCGCGCCGGAATGAAGGTGGAGTTGGCGGTATTCCCTAACAGACTTGCCGTTGAATTCCACCCGGATTCTGCAGCCCGTTCGCGCTGTGAATAACTTTTCGCGTCGGCGCGCGTAAAACTCGCCCTCCCGCGCGCCTCCGCGTAGGGATTCGGCGATGACCGAGCCGAAGTTTCATTTCGCCAGCGACAATACCTCCGGGCTGTGCCCCGAGGCGTGGGAAGCCCTCCAGCGCGCCAACGACGGCTACTGCGCCTCTTACGGCGACGACGCCTACACCCGCGAAGCCGCCGACGCCCTGCGCGAGCTCTTCGAGACCGACTGCGACATCTACTTCGTCTTCAACGGCACCGCCGCCAACTCGCTGGCCCTCGCCGCCCTCTGCCAGTCGTACCACAGCGTCATCGTCCACGAGGCCGCCCACGTCGAAACCGATGAATGCGGCGCCCCGGAATTCTTCTCCAACGGAACCAAGATCCTGCTCGCTGCGGACAACGGCAAGATGCGCCCGGAAACGGTCGAGCACCTGATCACCAGGCGCAGCGATATCCATTTCCCCAAGCCGCGCGTCCTGAGCCTGAGCCAGCCTTCCGAGCTCGGCCTGGTCTATCGCCCCGAAGAGCTGCGCACCCTCACCGGCACGGCGAAGCGGCATGGCCTCAAAGTGCACATGGACGGCGCGCGCTTCGCCAATGCCGTGGCCAGCCTCGGCGTCGCGCCGAAAGAAATATCCTGGCAGGCCGGCGTCGATGTTCTCTGCTTTGGCGGCACCAAGCTCGGCATGGGCCTGGCCGAGGCCGTGATCTTCTTCGACCGCAAGCAAAGCGAAGAATTTGCCTGGCGCTGCAAGCAAGCCGGCCAGCTCGCCTCCAAGATGCGCTTCCTCGCCGCGCCGTGGGCCCGCATGCTCCGCGGCGGCGAATGGCTCCGCTACGCCCAGCAGGCGAACCGTCGCGCCCAGTCCCTCGCCGAAGGCCTCGCCGGCCTCCCCGGCGTCACCCTTGTCCGTCCCGTCGAGGCCAACGCCGTCTTCGTGGAATTGCCCTCGCCAGTCGCGGAGCGCCTGCGCGAGCGCGGCTGGCAGTTCTACGGATTCATCGGGGGCGCCTCGCGCCTGATGTGCTCGTGGAAAAACAGCGAGGAAGACGTGCGGAGCTTCCTCCGCGACCTGCGCGAAATCGCGGCCGGATAGGGACGCCATCCATGATCCCGATCGGACTACGACGCATTCGCTCCGCCCGGTCCGCCACGCTTGCGCGCGAGGTATTCCTCCACCCGCAGCAGATTGTCTTCGCCCGCGCGCTGCACGGTCGCGAGCAGGTCCTGCATCGAGGCCACTTCCTCGAGTTGCTCCTGCACGAACCAGTTCAGGAAAGTGTCGGTGGTGTAGTTCTTCTCCTCCTTGGCGATGGCCATGAGCTGATGGACCTGCTCGGTGACGGAGCACTCCTGCTCGAGCGAGAGCTTCACCGCCGCCAACGCATCTTTGAACCCCGCTTGTGGCGCCGGCAGCGCCGGGATGCGCACGTGGCCGCCGGCATCGAGGATGAACTTGATGAACTTGTGCGCGTGCACCTTCTCTTCTTCGGCCTGCTGCTGGAAATGCGCCGAGAGCATCGGGAGCGTCATGCCATCGAAGTGCGCCGCGATCGCCACGTACTGGAGCATGGCGCTGAATTCATGGCCGACTTGTTCGTTGAGGGCGGCCTCGATGCGTTCGCTGATAAGCATAATGGGGAAGATTAGCGGGCGTGCGGCCACCCCACAACCCCGCTTTTGCCCCGCGGCGCGGGCCGTAACCAAACTGTCATCATTCATCTTCACTCCCGCGGGCAGACCATGGTAGTCTCTGTCGAACGCTGCATGAAGAAGAAGAGGATCCTCGTCGTGGACGACCAATCGGATTTCGCTCCCCTGCTCCAGCGGGCCATGCCGGAATACGAGATGCGCGCGGAGGAGGATTGCGCCACCGCCCTCCAGATCGCCGCGCGCTGGCGGCCGGATCTCGTGCTGCTCGACCTGATCATGCCAGATATGCACGGCATCGATCTCGCCGCGAAAATCGCCGCCGACGACCGCCTGCGCGGCATCCCGATCGTCTTTCTCTCCGCGCTCGTGCAATCCAAGGACGACGATGGCGAGCCGGTGCTGATCGGCGGCTATCCGGCCTTCGGCAAGCCCTTCCAGATCGAGGCGCTCCGGCGGCACATCGCGCTTCAACTCTCCAGCCGGTTCGTCCCGGTCGCCTCGCTCGGCATGCTCAAGGAGGGCGAGTTGGCGGGCCAATGAAGAACTTTTTGTAACGAATGACGCCGGGGTCGCGTCTGCGATTTCGCTGGATTTCTCCTCAGTTTCCACCTACAAGCGGCTTACTATCCTGTGAGCGAATTTTATCGATTTCGAGTTCAGAAGGTTTTCGTCGGTTCCGACCGACGATTCCAACTGCGCGTCGGCATGGAAGGAGAGCGCGACCTCGAATTTATTCCGGTGCACTGCAGCGCCTTCGCGCAGCGGCTGCCGTTGAAGGAAGGGCATACCACGGAGGAAGAAGCGCATCAGGAGAAGGATGCGCTGCTGGATTGGCTCCGGTCGCAGGGCTAGGAGGGCTGGCTCGGCGGGTCTGCCCCACCATTCCCGCGTGCAATCCCTCCTCGATCTCCGCTTCGAAGAGCTCCAAGCCCGGCTCGCCGCCGATGGTCTCGCGCCGGTCCACGCCCGCCCGCTCTGGCGCGCGCTGCACCGCGACCTCACGCTCGATTTGCAGGCGCGAAGCGATTTTCCGCCGCCGCTCCGGCGCTGGCTGGCGGAACACTTGGAGCGCGATCTCGCCTTCACCTCGCCGGAGATCACCGCGGATCTCCCGAGCACCGACGGCCAAACGCAAAAGCTGCTGCTGCGGCTGCACGATGCGCAGGAAATCGAGACCGTGATCATGGGCTACCCCGGCCGCTTCACCGCGTGCCTCAGCACCCAGGCGGGCTGCGCGATGGGCTGCGTCTTTTGCGCGACGGGGCAGATGGGCTTCGTGCGGCATTTGCAGCCCAGCGAGATCGTGTCGCAGGTGCATGCCGCGCAGCGCCGGCTGCGGGCGCGCGGCGAAAGCGGGGTGCGCAATTTGGTGATGATGGGCATGGGCGAGCCGCTGCACAATTACGACGCCACCATCCAGGCGCTGCGGATCGTCACCGATACTCGCGGCGTCAATATCGGGCCCGCGCGCGTGTCGGTGAGCACGGTCGGCGTGGCGCCCGGCATCATCCGGATGGCGGATGAAAAGCAGCCGTATAACCTCGCCGTAAGCTTGCACGCCGCCACCGATGAGGAGCGTTCCGCGCTCGTCCCGAGCAACCAGCGCTGGCCGCTCGCGGAGCTCCTCGGCGCCTGCCGCTACTACAACGCGGCGGTCGGCCGGCGCATCTTTTTCGGCTGGACCTTGATTGAGGGGCGCAACGATTCGGTGGGCGATGCGCGCCGGGTCGCGGAGCTCCTCCGCGGACTCGATGCCCACGTGAATCTGATCCGGCTCAACCCAACGGTGGGCTTCGAGGGCCGGACATCCGGGCCCGATGCCGCGCAGCAGTTTCAGGCGACGCTGCAAGCGGCGGGGCTCCCGTGCACGATCCGCCAGCGGCGGGGCATCGACGTCGCGGCGGGGTGCGGGCAGCTCCGCGCGGAGCGGCGGGTGCGTGAGCTCAGCGCCCCCGGAAGAAGTCTTTGACCTTGCGGCCGAAGCTGCGGCCGGAGGAGCGGCGATCATCGTCGTCGTCGTCGCGGCGGGCGGTGCGCTGGGTGGTTTTCGGGGCGAACTCGCCCCAGTATTCGCGGGGCTGGCCGAGCGCTTTGTAGGTTTCGCCGGAGATGCGGACGGGGTCGCTGGGCGTGCCGAGGACGAAGGAATTGCCGAGGCGATCCTTGCCGCCCATTTTCCAAAGGTCGGACTCTTCCTTGAGGTAGCCTTTGAGGGTATCGAAGGTGATCTCGCCGGGGGCGTCGGGCGTCTCGGTGTCCCGCGCCAGGATGGCGAGGCGGATTTGTTTCAGGTCGGTGAGAGTGGCGGCGGCGACTTCCTTTTTCGAGATGGGCGGAGCGTAATCGCCCCAGAATTCCTGGCCCAGGGCGAGCTCGCGCGCGGTGGTGGCGGCGACACGCGGGCCGTTCTCGACGGTACCGAGATCATAGGCGTGGCCGGCGCGATCGTTGCCGCCGGAGTTGACGACGGCGGAGTCGGGCGGGAGGTACGGCAGGATTTCCTTGAAGACGACTTTGGTCTTGGCGGACTTCTTCTTTTCCTTGGCCCAGAGATCGATCGCTTCGTCAATGTCCGCGAGGTCGTTTTTGATTGCTTCGGCGAGGGCGCGGTCGGCGGCGCTCGGCTCGGGGGCCGCCTCGGGAGCGGGCGCCGGCGCGGGAGCGGGAGCGGTTTTCGTCTCCTTTACGGCATCGGAGACGATCGAGCCGATGTCGACCTCCTGGGCAGTCGCGAGGCTGGCGGCGAGCACGCAAGACAGGAAGGTGGCGTGTAGGGTGGCAAGTTTCATGAAGGTGGAAACGTCGAATACTACAGAATCAGCGCGGCAGGGCAAACCCGGCCACCATCATGGTGAGTGGAGCGATGAGCCGGCCACCGATCAACACCGGGCGCGGGGCGAAGCTGCGGTAATTCGTGAGATCGATATCGAGAACGAAGCGGAGCGCGGGCTCGCCGTCGCGGAGATGGAGGGCCAGCACTTCCATGTTTTGCTGGAGCAGCCAGACGCGCTCGCCCTCGACGGTGATGCCGCCGAGGCGCGGTTTCACGGGCTTGTAGCGCCAGCGCTCGCGGCCGGTGGAGGCTTCCAGGGCGGCGATCTCGCCGGACCAGAGCGGCACGATGACGAGCTCGCCACTGGGCCACGCGCGCTCGAGCGGATTGAGGGTGGTCTCGCCGAGGGGCGCCTCCCACAGAATCGCGCCATCGGCGGTATTGATGGCGGCGAGCGTGCCGCCCTTCGCATTCGGCTCGGCGGCGCCAATGTAGAGGCGCTGGGCCGCTTCATCGAGCGCGGGGCCGCCCATGGCGAGGCCGCGCGGCCTGGCTTCCCAGCGTTTTGCGCCGGTGGCCGCATCCAGAGCCGCGGGCGGGGTGCTGCTGTAGACGAGCCCGTTCCGGCCCGCGATGGCGCCGCCGGGGCCGGTGAAGCCACCCATTTCCTGCTGCCAGCGGATCGCGCCGGTTTTCGCATCGAGGGCGAAGAGCACGCCCGAGCCGGGCGAGTTTGCCTCGGCGGTTTTGCGCTGCACGAGCCAGAACGCCGTGTCGCCGGTGGCGGTGGGTGGGAATAGGGTGGTGCCCTGGCTGTTGAAGGTCCAGAGCGGGGCGGCATCGGGGAGATGCGTGCCGTGCAGCGTGGTGCCGGTGATCGCGAGCAGGGTATCGCCGGCAATCACGGGGTCGAGGGTGACTGCGCCCGCCTGGCCAAAGCTGCCGAGCTTTTTCGCGGCGCCGCCTTTCGGATCGATGGTGTAGATGTCGCGAGAATCGCCGAGGACAACGGCCTGGCCGCCGTAAGGCACGGGCGTGAGATTGAGATAGTGCATGCCGAAAGGTTCCTGGCCGAAGCGTTTTACCCACGCGGGCTTGAGCGGCTTCGGCCCGGCGAGCTCCGGGCCGAGGCGCCGGATTACGCCGTTACGATCGGTGAACCAGCAGGCGCCGCCGCCCACGGCGGGGCCGAAGCGGAAGCTGACCGCGGCGTCGAGCGGGCCGCCCGCGGCGGCGTTCCATTCGCCCAGGATTTTGCCGGAAAAATCGAGCCGGCGAGCGGTGCCGCGGTAGCGCGCGACGACGAGGCTCTCCTCGAAGATCGCGGGCGAGCCGATGTATTCCTCATCGAGCGTTTTCCAAACGCGGGCGCCGGTGGCGAGATCGAGCGCGATCAAGCGCCCCTCCGCGGTCACGAAGAGGCGATCGGCGGTGAGGGCGGGGGCGGACTCGATGGCGCCGCCGGCCTTCTCGCTCCAATGCACCTTGCCGGTGGCGGCCTCGAGCGCGATCACTTCGCCGTCGCGCGTGGAGAGGTAGACGTGGCCGCCGGCCGCGACGACTGGCGCCTCGAGCGGATCCCGGCCCTCGAAGCTCCAGCGCAGCTTCCCCGTGGCGGGATCGAGCGCATAGGCGGAGCCGTCATCGGAGCCAACGATCGCGAGGCCGGCGGCGAGCACCGGCGAGGAGACGACCGGGCCGCCGGTGTCGTGTTTCCATTTGGAGAGGCCGGTGAGTGCGTCGACGCCGTGGATGTAGCGGTCTTCGCTGCCGACAATGACGACATCGCCCGCCACCGCGGGGCGCGTGGCGACATTGTCGCCGGTGGGAAAGCTCCAGAGGAAAAGGCCGCGGCCATCGAGGGCGTAGAGATGCTTGTCGCTGGCGCCGAAGAGGAGCCGGCCGCGGGCGGCATCCCAGCCGAGCGGGCTGTGGATCGAGCCATCCGCGCGGAAGCTCCACGCAACCTGACCGCCTTTTTCGCCGGTGGTGAAAGTGGTGAGCGCCGGCCCTTGCGCGACCGCGAGCAGCGGGGGATTGGCCGGCAGCCACGCGATGGGGGAGGTGGCGGAGGCGCCGTCGAAGCCGCCGGGCACGCCGGCGAAACGGCTGAATTGCCACTCGCCCTGGCCGGGCTTGGCGCTGGCCGCGGCGCCGCTTTTCGGCAGCGGCGGCACGCCCGCCGGCACGAGCACATTTTCCACGGAGACAAGCTGGTAGCGCTCGGTCAGTTTCCCCTGCGGATCGAAGGTTTGATATTCCACCACGCCGAGCTCGGGAGCGAACCAGTAGAGCGTGCGGTTTTCGTAGATCGTTTTGCCTTCGCTGGAAATGACCATGCGCGTCTCGACCTTGAGGCACCCGGGGAATTTTCCGGCGGCGTTTTCCAGGGTTTCGGCGCCGAGCACTTTGCCGGCGTACGTGTAGTCGGCGGTGGTGGCGCCGATGAGGCGGACGCCTTTGCTTTCCCAGCTGACATTCGTGGAGAGATCCGGCCCGAGCGCGGGGAGCGGCGGCTCGAAAACGATGTCGGCATCGTGCTCGCCTAGGTAGACGCTGAGGAGGAAATCGCCGCGCCGATCGCGCAGGCAAAAGGAAATCGAATCGGTGAGCTTGCCATCGGCGGCGAGGCTGCGCGAACGGGTCTGGTAGACGGAGGCGCCGGCAGTGAGGCGGCGCGAGATTTCGTAATCGTCGACCTTGCCCTCGCCGGGCCGCGCGAGGAATTTGCCGAGGGCGCGGCGCTGCGGCTCGCGCAGCTCGGAGGCGACGGCGGCGCCGGGCGGCAGCAGGCGATCGTTTTGGCTTTGCCAGGAGGCGACTTTGCCTTCGCCATTGTAGAAGACGGCGAGGCGCGCGGAGCCATCGCGCAGCGGGGAGTAACGGGCGAGCATCGCGCCGCCGGGCGTGCGGTGGGCGAGCCACGGCCAGAAGAAGGCGGCGGCGACGCCGGCGATGGCGAGCGTGCCGAGGAGGAGGAGGAGGGCGTGGGCCGCGGAGCGCCTAGAAGGCATCGGGATGGGTGAAATGTGGCACAATCTGAAACTGGAAAGTTTCAGTTTGTGCGTCATTTCGGGAGTCTCAGATTTGAATTATGAGACGAATGAGACGAAACGGCGGTTTTCGCGTCTTGGATCAAGACATGGCATCGGGGGAAACCCTGAGACGCGGAGGGTTTTCGGACAGATGAGACGGTTTGCAGGGTTTGCGTGAGCGTTGTTTGGAAGAATGGGAAAGCAGGGGAGGAATGGGAGATAGGGGCGCGGTGAGAAGCTGGGAGGGACACTCCGCACCACCGCGGCGCTCATGGACAAAGGGGATGGAGTGCGATTCGCGCACGGGGGCATGCCGGCCGGTGCCGCGCTGGGTTTCTTTTCGTTCGGGCTCGATTCCATCGGTGCCGAGGGTATCAGAGGTCGAGCACTTTCCCAATCTCGACCGAGCACTTTTTTATAATTCTATTTTGCGGAAGCGGTGAGCCAAGACGCGCGGCTCAGTGCAGAGCTCGGCCAGGCGGTGGTGGCCCAAGGCTGGGTCGCCCGCGAAAAGCTGCTCCACTACGCGCTCCACTCCGAGCTCGATCTCCAGCATGCCGATGAGCTTTTTCGGCTCCTCGAGCCGAAGTGGGGCACCCCGGAAAAAGCGCGAGCTGATCGAGCGCGGCTTCGCCCTGGGCGCCTATGCCTTCGATTGGCTGTACCGGGACCTCGGGCGGTGAGGTGATCAAGGGCCCGTGTCCGTCAAAATGAAAACAATGTAAGCGAAAACACCAAGAGTACACTTGCTAACGGACAGGCAGTATCGAAATATCGCCGGCTACCACCCCCAGTGGAGCGAGCAATTTGCGACCATCCATTAGAAAGAGAGAGATGTTATGGGATTCTACAGCGGCAATCAGTTTAACCTCGTAGTCAGCTTTCGATACGTTCCCGCAGCGGGCGAGGTCGATTTTTGGTGCCAATTGATGGGTGAGGTCTCGCGCATCTTGCACGATGCGACGGACGGCGCCCATTCCATCGGGCAGGTCTTGCTTTCGCCAAACTCCATGGGCGGCGCAGACGCCGACATCTGGGCTCACCCGCTTCTCACGGTCACGCCGCCGAACTCTACCTTGGCGCGCCTTTGGTTTCCCACCGAATCACTGGACATCTCGCAAGACCACACGATGTGGCCCACGGTCCTCGCCCACGAGCTCGCACACTACTTGTATGATTTGCGCGACGAGTACAACGGGGGCACGTCCTGCCAAGGCAGCATCGCCACTCAGGCTTCCATCATGGAAGGCTACGCTTGGACCAACTTCCGCCGGTGGACCGATGCCGCCAACAACGACTACAACACCTTCGCCGTTTTCCTGCCAGACTTCCAGGCGAATGTGGCGACGCTCCAAGGGGGCGAGCCGACGGAGTTCTGCCATGCCGGCAACCACAACGCCGTCGCCAACAACAACCAGAACAGGCTCAATGGCAATCAATCGTGCTGGACGTACATGGCCAATGACGCCAACCACAACAATATCGCCTATGGGTTGGTCGCGCCAGGGGCCGGTGGTCCCGCCTTGGCGGCGCCGGCCGCACCTCCAGCCACGACCTGCACCGAACTGATTCCGGTGCAGCGATTCATGCTGGTCCTCGACCGGTCCGGCTCCATGGCCGGCGCCAAGTTCGACCAGCTCAAAGTGGGGGCGAACTTCTGGATCGATTATGTGAACGTGGACGAGGAATTCGGCCTCACCACTTACGCCAGTGCGGCGAGCGTCGATTCGCCGATGTCGCCCGTTCCAGCCGCCGGCGCGGCGTGGCGGACCGCCCGGCACAACATCGTGGATGGACTGGCGGCAATCGGCGGTACCGCGATTGGCGATGCCTTGCGCGCCGGCTTGAACAACATCGTCGCGGCGGGGCGCGCCTCCAGCCAGGTCATGGTTCTCTTCACGGACGGCCTGCAAAACGTCGGCGCCGAAACTGCGGAGGCGGTCCTGCCAGACTTGGTCGCCGCCGGCGTTCGCTGCTATACCATCGGCTTGGGCGGCGATCAGGATGGCGCGCTGCTCGCGAACATCGCCAATAGCACAGGGGCACGCTACGTCGCCATCGATGGCGACCTCGATCCCGCCGATGCCGCCGCCGCGATCACGGAGGCACTCATCGAAATAGCGGGCGAAAGCCGGGAGAACGGCGGCATCGTTTCGTTCAACGATCTCGACGGCGCCTTCGTGGATGCTGCCGTGACGGACGCCGCCGCCCCACCTCCACCCTTCCGCTGGCCTGTGGAAGGGGAGAAGCCCCCGAAACCTCCCACGAAGAAGGCTTTGAAGTCTTTCCGTTTCCCCGTGACGATTACCGCGGGGAGCACGCATTGCACGCTGGGCGCGCTTTGGAAGAACACCGGGCGAAGCTTCCGGGTGCGCGTAATCGACCCGAACGGCAGCGTCGTCAATCCGGGGCCGCAAGTGCGCAGAGCCGCCCCTGCCGGGCGGCCCTACTCGTTCTATGAGATCAATAACCCGCTCGCGGGAACCTGGCAGGTGGAAATCACCGGCCTGATCCGCACCGCAAAGTTCCGCACCATCGGTTTTGAGGTTAACAATAGCATCTATTTGGAAGTCTCCGCCGTGACGCCTCACATCCGCAGCGGCGAGACCATTCGGCTTCGGGGCCGTCTTCGCATGCCCCACGCGGTTCCCGGCGCCAAGCTTTCCGGGTGGATGCGAAGTCCGGCCGGTAAATGGACGAGCTTCAAATTCGTGGAGCACAAAGGCGCCGCAGGCGACCCGGAGGAGGCTCCCCTCTACACCGCTGCCGTAAAAACCGACCCCACGGAACGCGGTCAATACTTGATCTCCGTGGACGCGCGTCGGGCCAAGGGAAGTTTCGAGCTCGAGTATGACGAATTGTATCGAAGGAAGCCGGGGCTCAAGCCAGCGGACCTGAAGCAGAAGGTGACCGTTCCACAAACCCGGCGCTTCGCCTTGCTCGCCGTGTCCGCCGACCCCGAAGGGCCTGTGGGCAAGCTGCCGCCCGCTGGCTCAAATCCCAAGCCGCCGTTCATCCCGCGCAATCATAAGCAGTCGCTGGCGCGCTGGAAGAAGGCTCATCCGAGGCCGTGAGACGCCCTGGGCGCGGAGAGCAAGGCGGAGTTGGACGTTCAGCCTAGAAAGTGCCCCCAGTCCGCGACGCCGTGATGATTCCGAATCAGCACGGTCGCCGGCATGGAGCGGGGAGCGGCCGGCTGCTTGCGCAGACGCAGGCCCGCCTCCTGCGGGAGGCGGTCGGCCTTGCGCGAGTTCACCTCGCGGTGGGCGAGGACGCAGTTCTGCCACGACGTCTGGCCGCCGCGGGAGCGCGGCACTACGTGGTCGATGTTCCCTTCGTGGCGCTCCAGCTTTCGGCCGGTGTATTGGCACACCCCGCCGTCGCGCTCCCAGATGGCGCGGGCGCCGAAGCGCGGCCGGCGCAGCGGGACTTTCGCGTACCTGGCCGCGACCACGACGGTCGGGACGCGGACCGCGCCGCGCGCGGTGTGGACGGACCGGTCGCCCTCGCGCACCGGCAGCGCCAGCCAGTCGCTCCACTTCGTCGGCGCAAAGGCGCCTTCGGAAATGTCCAGCGCGGTGGCCGCATCGGAGGCCATCATGCAGAACGCCTCCGCGGGCGTCTTCACATGGATGGCCTGCCAGTGCCGGTTCAGGACGAGCACGGTGGGATGGTTGAGGATGTCGCTCATGGAAAAAGGTGGTCGGGGCATGCTCTCGGGAGAGAGCGCGGGTGGGGGCGGTGTTCGTTCTTTTTGTCGTCGCCTTGCAGCCGGGACGGCCTGTCGCCGTCCCGGCTGCGTTGGCTGCGCTTCCTCAGTCGAGGTTGATGGTTTCTTGGAAAGAAGCGACGCCCGGAGCACTTGGCCTCCGGGCGCCGCGGTGTACGGCTCAAGCCGCGAGCGCGTAACGGCGGAAGAAGCTATTCAAGAGCTCCACGTCGGCTACGGCCTCGGCGGGCTCTTTGATAGCTTCCAGCCTCAGCAGCTCGCGCTCGATGAAGCGCGAGAGCGGCTCGACCGGAGGCGCGGCAGCCAACTCCGCGCCGGCCTGCTTGCGGGCGACGAGCTCACTGAGCGCGGCGCGGACTTCCGGCTCCTCGAGCACGCACTCTACGAGCTGTGCAAAAAGCATCGGCACCTGGCCGCGCTGCCGCTCGATCCACCGGCAGGCGAGCAGCGGCCTGAAGACGTACAGGTACTTCTTCAGGCTCACTTGCTCCCGGCCGGCCAGGTACTTGCGCCAGTTGCCGAAGGCCATGTGCAGATAGTGCGCGAAGCAGCGCCGCGGCGAGTAAAACTCCTCCGCGAGCGCGCCGAACTCCGCCGCGAAGACCGCATCCTGCCTATACACGAGGGGCGACTTCAGCCACTCCAGCAGCGGTGGATTGCTCTTGCGGAGAAGCCGGAGCGCCTTGCGAAGCTCCCAGCCGCTCACATCCAGCTCATCGGCGAGCGGCTGCTCGATCACGTCGCGCCGGTCCTCGACCGAGAGATACCAGTCGCGCCGGTGCACGTAGAGGAAGCGCACATCGTAATCGCTATCGCGCGAGGCAAAGCCCCACGCCCGGCTGCCGCTCTCGCACGCGAAGAGCACGCGCACGTTCCGCTCGGCCTCCACTTGGGCCAGCGCGTCGCGTATGCGCTGGAAGACATCGTATTCTTGCATGGTACCTCCTTTCTGAGGTTGGTTAGGTTAATGGTCCCGGCGGCAGGACTTGCACCCGCACTGGACGAGGTCTGAGCTCGTTGCCTCTGCATTGGGCTACGCCGGGAAAAGAAGTGGTGCTCCCGGCAGGAATTTCGCCTGCAACCTCCGCGTTCGAAGCGCGGTGCTCTATAGATTGAGCTACGGGAGCGTAAACTGAAGGGCTCTTCACTTCGAGAGCGGAAGATGGTGCGGTGTCCGGGTAATGCTCCCGATCGGCCCAACGGGCTCCGGTTTTACAGACCGGCTCGCCTCTTTAGCGAACTACCACCGCAGGAAAATGGTCGCGGGACGTGGACTCGCACCACGATGAGGAAGCTTATGAGACTTCCCTGGTTCTCAACCTTCCCGCGCATAGCGGCGCGGGTGCGCTCCGTGCACACGCGCGCCGCCGACGACAAAAAGAACAAACACCGCCCCGGCACGTTGCAGCAAAGTGCCAGGCCCGCAGGAGCTGTTTCACGGCGGTCTTTCGGTGTTTCAGGCACACCTCCCGATGCATGCTGGTTGAAGCATGCCAAAGCCTCTGGACTGGAAAAGCGAGGAGCGAGGAATCAGGCAATACAGATCCGCTAGCTAGTCGCGATTGAAGCGACTTGCTTGACAGTAACTCCGCGAGATACCACCGTTTGCGCGGTTGCTAACTCACAGGCGTCTCCGCTAGGAATTGATCTGGATTGGTGACCGATCCGCCCCGCCGCCAGTTGCCGCTGGCGGCGGGGCTTTTATCGCCCACGTGGTGGATTTAAGTGTGATGTTCGATGAGTGTGGTTGCTTGGTGGTGGCGGCGCCCGGGCCGCGGTTTGAAAAGTGGTGAAGCACCCGGAAACGAAAAACCCTGCTGGCCTTTTCGGCGAGCAGGGTTCTCGAAAACTCGATGATTGGTGAGATCTTGAACTACCTGCCAGCCTCCTTGGTAAGGTCTTCGTTCGCGGAGACCGGGCGCATATAGGTTGCGCCGCGCAGGCACATACCCGCGCAACGCGACCACGTGGTCGCCTGCGAATGGATCGGATATGTTTGGAGTGACTTCATTGGTATCGAAGGTAAGGCTTCATAGTCCTCGAAACTTAGGCGGTCAACTATAAAGTTCGGAAAAGCTTCACGACACTCTGCGCGCGGTTCTCGAGTCACCGCTTCCTGATCGGGCGTAACTCGGATGCAGTCCGCCATGGACCTGAAACTCGACAACACGATCCCGCCCCAAGAACGCCGAGGCGCTCCCCATGTCCTCTCCGAGCATCACCCGTACCGAAACGGAGGCAGATCCCAACGGCACCCCGCGAACGGTCTCGGATTCGCGTGACCCAGCTGGAGAGGAGGCAGCCGCACGCGGCTCTTACGCCCATGCCGGCCCGTTAACGCTGCGATGTCGAAGTGATTTTCCGCGCCGTTGGGCCTTCAGCGCGGCTGGAGGCAGCGGCGAGTATAGAATCGCGCAACTCTGGCTCCTCTTATACAATCTGGCGGCACCCGGCGGGGCAGGGGAGGGGGTTTTATAACAAAATCACGAAGGGAACTGGAGAAAGCGGGCTGGTTGGCCCACAGGTTGCTTTGGCCGCGTTGCCTTCGCGGCTCCCTCCCGCGTTTCCATGTTTGTCTCTCTGTCATTCCATTTTTCGACACGCTTTGCCGCCCTCTGCGCGGTTTTTCTCGTGCTGTCCGCCGGGGCATTTGGCCAGGCGTCGAAGTTCACCCACTTCGAGGCGCGGCATACGCACTCGCTCGCGCTGACGCCGGATGGCACGCGGCTGCTCGCGCTGAATTCGCCAGCGGGACGGCTGGCGGTCTTCGGGGTGGCCGATCCGGCCGCCACGCCGGTGCTGCTCGCCGAGATCGCCGTGGGGCTGGAGCCGGTCGCCGTGCGCGCGCGGACGAACGACGAAGTGTGGGTGGTGAACGAAGTGGGCGATAGCGTCTCGATCGTGTCGCTGAGCCGCGGGGCGACGGTCGCGACCCTGGCGGCGAGCGATGAGCCGGCGGACGTGGTCTTCGCGCAAGGGAAGGCGTTCGTGACGTGCGCGCGGAGCAGCCTCGTGCGGGTTTTCGATGCGGTGACCCGGCAGGAGCAGGCGCCCATCGGCGTCGGCGGGTTGGACCCACGTTCGCTCGCGACCAATGCCGATGGGTCGAAGGTTTATGCCGCGTTTCTGCTCTCTGGAAACAGGACCACGATCCTGCCGGGCGACAAGGCCCCGGCCCCGCCCGCGCCGGTGAATCAAGCGCTGCCGGCAGCTCCGCAGACGGCGCTGATCGTTGCCGCGGACGACTCGCGCATCGTGCACACGGTGCTCGATCGCGACCTGGTGGAAATCGATGCCGCTACCGGAGCAGTCACGCGGTATTTCACCGGCGCCGGCACGAACCTGTTCGATGTCGCGATTCAACCCGTCACCGGCGACGTGTGGGTGCCGAACACCGAGGCGCTGAATCTCACCCGTTTCGAACCCAACCTGCGCGGGCATTTCGTCGATCATCGGCTCACGCGCCTGGCCCTGGGCGAGGGGGCTGCGACCATCTTCGATCTGAATCCCGGCGTCGATTACGCGACGCTGCCCAACCCAACGGCGCACGCCAGCGCGGTGGCGCAACCGACCAGTCTCGTTTTCAATGCCGACGGCACGGTGGCGTGGGTCGCAGGCTTTGCCAGCGACCGGATCGCCAAAGTCGATCCCGCCACGGGCGCGGTGGTGGGCCACGTCGACGTGCGCACCAGCGGTGGCGATTCTTCGGTGATGCGCGGACCGCGCGCGCTCGTTTTGCATCCGTCGCAACCGCGCCTCTTCGTGCTCAACAAGCTCTCCGATACCGTCTCGGTGGTGGGGACCGATACGCTCGCCGTTTCCGGCGAAATCGCCATCGCGACGGAAGACAAGATGCCGCCGGTGCTTCGCGCCGGACGGGGTTTTCTCTTCGATTCGCGGCTCTCCGGCAACGGGCTCGCTTCCTGTGCGGCCTGCCACCTCGATGCCGATCGCGATGGGCTCGCGTGGGATCTCGGCGACCCGAACGGGTCCATGCAAACCGTCATGGGCGCGAACCTCTCCGCGCACGATCTCACGCTGCGCGAGCGCGTCATGCACCCGATGAAAGGGCCGATGGTCACGCAGACGCTGCGCGGGATCGCACCCAATGCCATCCTCCACTGGCGCGGCGATCGGGCCAGAGTGCAAAGCTTCAATCCCGCTTTCGATTCACTCGTCGGTGGGGCGCAGCTCGCCGCCGCGGACATCGACGCCATGGCCGCGTACGTCCTCTCACTGCGCAATCATCCCAACCCGAACCGCACCAGGACCGGCGCGCTGCCGGCGGCCGTCTTCGGCGGCAATCCGGTGCGCGGGCAGATGCTCTTCGACGATCACAACAACCACTGTGGCGTCTGTCATCTCCTGCCCACGACCACCGACAACAACATCGACCTGATGTCTGAGGTCGGCTCCTCGCAGCCGCTCAAGACCCCCACGCTGGCCACGGTCTACCAGCGGCTGCTGCTCGATCCCCGGGCCGGCAAGCAAAACTTCGGCGGCTTCGGCCTTAGCCACGATGGCACCGGCTTCGCATTGCCGACCGTGCACCCGTACGTGCTCGATCAGCTCAGCACGCCGGCCGATTTCGCGGATGTCACGGCGTTCGTGCTCTGCATCGATAGCGGCACCTCGCCGCTCGTCGGCCAAAGTGTCACGGTCGATTCCGTTTCCGCGGGTGCCGGCCTGGCGGAGATCGCGCGGCTCGAAACGACGCCCGTACTGACCGCGGATCTGATCGTCGAGGGCATGGTCGGCGGCGTCCCGCGGCGATTCCTCTATTCCCGCGGGCGGCAACTGTACGTGCCGGCCGGGTTCGGCGAGGCGCCGCTCAGCCGCGCCGAAGTGCTGGCGCTGCTCGGCGCCAATGATTCGCTCACCTTCCGCATGGTGCAGCCGTTCGAAGGGGCGCGTTTCGGCGGCGTCGCGAGCAGCGATCGCCAAGCCGTCCTCGCCCCCGACTCGTATTTCACCCGCAACAAAGTCTCGCCGCTGCAAATCACCGCCGTCGCCGGTGTGCTCGCGAATGATACGCGCGTCTCCGCCGCGGCGGACACGGCGGTGGTCGCCGCGATTCCGGGCCTCGGCACTGTCACACTGAATGGGGACGGCTCCTTTACCTATACTCCGAAGCCGGAATTCGGCGCCACGCAACTCGATGCGTTTAACTATCAGGTCCTCATCGCCTCCGCGCCCGGCAATCTAACTTCCGCGCAGCCGGTGGTGATTAGCACGCTCGCTTCGGCGGCGGGCCAATACACCGCCCATCTCAAATCCGCGGCCGGCGAGATTGCCGGTCTCGTAAATGTCACCGTGACCCCGCGCGGCACCTGGTCCGGCACCGCGCGCTTTGGTGCGAAGGTCCAGCCGCTCAGCGGCACGATCCTGACGAACGGTGAATTGAAGGTGGCAGGCCGCCCGGTGCTCAAGCCCGCGCTTCGACTCTCCGCGCTGAACACCGGGGAGCGGCGCATCAGAGCCACGCTCCAGAGCGGCGGCGCCGACTTCACGGCACTGGCGCCTCGGTCTCCCTATACCGCCGCCTCGCCCGCGCCGGGCGCCGGCGTCCACGTCATGACGCTCACCGTCGCAACTTCCACCGGCACCGCACCGGCCAATGCCGGCAAAGCCACGTTCCGACTGAGCAGGCTGGGCGCCGGCTTCGATCAGTGGCCGCCTCGGCGACAATACGGCATTTTCGAGTGCCGGCGCGGTCTCACCCCGCGCGGGCGGCGGCTGGGTCTTCCCCATCTATCAGGCAGTCTACAAATTCCCCGCGGGCAGCGTCACGGGTGCGCTCGAGCTCGATCCCGCCACCACCATCGCGCCCGCCGGCGCGCTGAAAGCCGTCAAGCCGCCGCAGACGCGGGCCGGTCCTTACCAAGCCGGCTTCACCGTCGATTACACCGTCACCAAAGCACCTTAGGTCCCTTCGTTTCCCCACGAACTCTTCGTCGCAGCACATCGTTAGCTAACTTCTCCATGAAACTCAAACACCTCGCCCTCGCGGCGCTCACCACCCTCCTGCCTGCCGCTGGGCAGGCGGCCTCCGATGTCACCCTCGCCGATCCGCAGCCCGGCGGCATCACCTACAGATACACCGTCACGATGGGTGGCGCGGATACCGCCACTTTCTCCAACCACGTCGGCGCGTGGAGCTGGGAAGACCAGAGCCTCTTCAATGCCGCCAATGGCGAGCCGCCCGTCGGCTGGACGCACACTTCGAACTGGGTCGCCCTCAACGTCACGCAGACCGCCGTCTTCAAAGTGAAGCTCGAGCGCGATGCCACCGTCCCGTGGCCGAGCACGGGCGACCCCGGCCGCCTCGCCTCGATCAACAATATGTATCCCTCCTTCACCCTCTGGAAAAACTGGGACAACGACGTGGCGCCCAAGGCCTTCGCCGACGCCAACAACGGCGGCGACGTAACGAAGGACTTCCACACTTATTTCAACCGCGGCGCCGTCGCCTGGGCCGAAGACCTCGCCTACCAGGATCACTACGATAACTCCACGCTCGAGACGATCGAGCGCGAGTATATCCTTACCGCGGGCCAGTACACCATCGTGCTCGGCAGCAACGCCACCTCCAACGATTCCAATCGCCAGGGTTACAAGGCCACCTTCACGACCACGCAGGATCTGCCGGTGGTGCTCGGCAGCAACTCGTACTTCACCCTCAGCTCCATCAAGCCGCTCACCGTCCCGGCCGCGAAAGGCATTCTCGCCAACGACACCGGTGTCGGCCCCGACGACGTGCTGGAAATCGTGAGCCAGCCTGCCAAAGGCAGCGTGGCACTGAATGCCGACGGCTCCTTTACCTATACTCCGGGGCCGTATTTCGGCGTCGCCGGGTTCGATTCCTTCACCTACCATGTGCTGCTCGGCGGCAGCGCGGGCACGCCCAGCCTCACCACCTTCGTCTCGGTGAGCACCTATGCCGCCGCGGCGGGCGCCCATGTCGGCCACCTCAAGAATGAAGACGGCGGCGACATCGCCGGCCTGGTGAAATTCGATGTGACCAGGACGGGCGCCTGGACCGGCCTGATCTCGTTCCTCGGCCGGAAATACCCGGTCACCGGCACGCTCGCGCTCAATGGCGAATTGAAGATCAAGAACTCCACCCCGCTCGACGGGCATTTCGCCCTCGCCACGCACCCCGACGGCGATCGCCACGCGCACATCCACATCCATGGTTCCGACGGCATCAACCATTACGCGGCGCATGTGAAGAAGTCGCCGTTCAGCGTGGAAAATCAGCCGCCGTCCACCGGCCGCCATTCCGTCGCGCTCACCGTCAACACTTCGTCCACCGGCGCCCCGACGGCGCCCGGCGCCGGCAATCTCGCCGTCACGCCCACCGGCACCTCGGTCATCGTCGCCCGTCTCGGTGATGGCACCGTCTTCTCCTGCGGCACGGCCGTGGTGGTCGGCGCCACCGGCCCCGAATTGCCCATCTACGCGCCGGCGTACGTGAAGCCCGTCGGCAGCGTCGCCGGCACGCTCACCTTCGGCGCCTCCGCCGAGAGCAATGCCACCGGCAGCCTCGTCGCCTTCAAGCCGACCCAGGTTCGGCCCGCCACGCCCTCGCCCGGCTTCACCATCACCTACGACGCGGTGACGACCAAGACCGCCGCGGTGAAGGCGCGCAGGTAGTGAGCTAACAACAAGGCTCTTCGCGAATGCCCGGTCTCCAACAGGGGGCCGGGCATTTTTCGTTTACCCATCTTGCTGGCGAACGTAGTTTTACAAGAACTTCCGCCACATTGCCCCCCGCACCGACGCGGGATCGATCCAAGGTGCTCCTCCCCGACGAACCGGTCGCAGAGCTGCTGCGGTCTTACTTCCCTTTCGACGCGCGCGGTCGCGCGCTGAAATCTACTTTCCGGAGCTTGAAGGTTCGATCGACCTCCTCCGGGGGGATGCGCCATGCTTTTGCATCGGCAGTTGTCCTCGTCAGGATCAGGGAGGTCAAATCCACGCTTCCTCCATAGCGGGAAAAAATCTCGATATCCCCGGTCAGCGTGGCCCGGAGTGGATCCGCGGGATCAGGCGAAATCGTGAAGGTGCCGCCAGCGTCCCTGGCGCCGGCCGGACCGCGCCGAGGCGGGGCGAATTCGTGCGTCTTCAGATATTGCCAAACCACATCTGGCGCCTCACCGCGGTCGCTCAGCATGAGCTCCAGGATGAGCTCGCCGTTTAGGTAAATCCCAAAGTCGACGATCCGCATCGCTGCCGCGGGGCGCGGCTGAGTGAGGATTGCGACAATGACGAGAAGCAGTGAGCTCGAGAATCTGCGCAGGGTCTGACACATACGGTTCCGGCACGAGGCTGGCGTGAATGGGCGAACCGGTCAATTGCCCCAACGCCGATCAGAAAGTGTTTTATAGCTCACCGATTTTGATGCAGTGGGAAGCGAGACAGCGGACAAACTCGCGCGATTTCTTACACTTTTAGGCCTCGAGGTTCTTACCCCGATTTCGCGCGCGAGACCGGTGTGGCCGCCCAGACTATTGACACGCGCGACGGCCCTCCCTAGAAGCGGCCCGTGCCAACCCCGCTGCTACGCTTGGGGCAGTGTCTGCTGATTGTCGCCATGTTTGCGGCGGCCGGCGGGCATTGGTTTGCGCTGCAGTCGGTGGCCTGGAGCGGGATGATTGTGCAGTATTCGCGCGAGGCGTCGCTGGTGACGGCGGTGGAAAAGACGCTGAACGGGCAGAATCCGTGCGGATTGTGCAAGGAGATCGAAAAGGGGAAGAAGAACGAGCAACGCAATCCGCAGGTGTTCGTAAGCAAGCTGGAGCTTTTCTACGCCGCGGAGCCGGTGTGGGTCTGGCCGGTGGCTGAGCCGGGCTGGGAGCGGGCCACGGTGCAGCCCGCGGGAGCGCGGGCCGAGCAGCCGGCCGTGCCGCCTCCGAGATTCGCGTAGCCCGCGTCTCTCTTCCTTCGCGACGGGCCGCGTCCCGCGCAGTCGATCCCCCCTGGCCGGACCGCATGATGCGGCTGAATTCCGGTCGTCCATTTCCCCTTTCCCCCCGCTCCGGCCGTTCGCGTAACGACCGCGGAGCCAATGCCCTCAAAACTTTTCAAGATCGTGAAACCGAATCCCTTTGCCCCCTATATTTTGCTGCTCTTCGCCGCCAGCGCCGCGAGTCCCCTGCTAGCTCAAAGCCCCGCCGCGTCCACCACGCAACTGCCGGAAGTGGTGGTGACCGCGGACGCTCCTCCCGGCGACGAGCCATCGCTGACCGTCCCCAGCGTGGAAGGCGCGCGCCTCCTGCTTAACCAAACGCCCGGCGGCGCCGCCGTGGTCGACGCCGAGGAATTTCAACGCGGCCGCGCGGCGAATCTCAAGGACGCGCTCGACTTCGCGCCCGGCGTCTATGTCCAGCCGCGCTTCGGCGCGGAGGAATCGCGCATCTCCATCCGCGGCTCCGGGATCCAGCGCACCTTTCACGGGCGCGGCCTCAAGCTCCTGCAGGACGACGTGCCGCTGAATCTCGCCGATGGCGGCTTCGACTTCCAAGCGGTGGAGCCGCTCTCCACGCGCTACATCGAAGTCTTCCGCGGCGCGAACGCCCTGGAGTTTGGCGCCACCACGCTCGGCGGCGCGGTGAACTTCGTCTCGCACACGGGCCACGACGCGGCGCCGTTCACGGCCCGGATGTCGTATGGCATCGTTCGATACCTACCACGCGCAAATCAGCTCCGGCGGGGTCGCCGGCCCGTTCGATTACTACGTGAGCCTCTCGCATTTTTCCCAGGACGGCTTCCGCGAGCATTCACAGCAGAACAACCAGCGCCTCTTCGCCAACTTCGGCTACCGTCTCAATCCGGCGTGGGAGACGCGCTTCTACATCACCTACGTGCAGACCGACTCGGAGCTGCCGGGCGGCCATCACGAAAGCGCAGCTCGAAGCCGATCCGCGCGCAGGCGCAACGGAACCCGTTCTTTCCGCCGGTCGATGTCGTGCTGAGCAATTGGAAGCGCGACTTCGAGCTTTTCCGCATCGCGAACAAAACGACGTGGCAATCCGGCGATCAGCGGCTCTCGCTCAGCTCCTTCTGGTCGCACAAGGATCTCGATCACCCGATCCTCTTCTTGATCGACCAGCTCTCGAACGACTTCGGCTTGGACCTGCGCTACGACAACACGGCGGAGCTCTTCGGGCACAAGAACCACCTCACCGCTCGGCTTCGCGCCGACGTGGGGCGTGGTGCAGGACAATCGCTTTGCCAACAACCTTGGCAATCGCGGCGGCGCCTGGAGCCGTCGCCGTTTGGCACGAGCGCGCCGGCGGACAGCGAGCAGAGATCGCTCGAACCTCGATTTCTACGCGCAGGATCGGTTCTATTTTCTGCCCCAGCTGGCGCTCGTCGCGGGCGCGCAGGTGAGCTACGCGAGGCGCGAGAACCAGGACGATTTCCCGGTGACCGTGGACAATCCGAACAACAGCGACACGCAGGATTGGTGGGGATTTTCGCCGAAGCTGGGACTGCTGTGGGACATCACGGAGCATGAGCAGGCCTTCGTGAATGTGAGCCGGCAGTTCGAGCCGCCGAGCTTCGGCGAGCTGGTGAATGCGCGACCGGCGGCGGCCTCGTGTCAGCTCGATGCGCAGACCGCGACGACGGTGGAAGTCGGCACGCGCGGGCGGGCCGGGCGGTTCGCTTGGGATCTCGCGTATTACCATGCGTGGCTCGACAACGAGCTGCTCGGCTTCGAAGTCGCGCCCGGCCTGACACAAACGGTGAATGCCGGCCGCACGATCCATCAAGGCGTGGAAGCGGCGCTCGATTTCGATGTGTTCCGCGGCATCTTCGCGAAAGCCGAGCCCTGGTGCGGCGGAACGCGGGACAAGGATGCAAAGAAAGTCGTCACCAGCCCGGAGCCTGAGACTAAAGAAGACCGCATCGTGCTGCGGCAAATCTATCTGTGGAATGACTTCCGCTTCGATGGCGACCGCACTTTCGGCGACAACCAACTGGCCGGCATCCCCGAGCACTACTACCGCGCCGAATTGCTCTATGAGCACCCGAGCGGCTTCTATATTGGGCCGAACGTCGAGTGGGTGCCGAAGAAGTATAACGTCGATTTCGCCGAGTCGCTCTTTGCGGACCCGTACGCGCTGCTCGGCGTGAAAGTCGGCTACCGCACCGAGCGCGGGCTTCTCCGTCTTCTTCGAGGCGAAGAATCTCACGAACAAGCGCTACGCCTCGACCACCAACGTGATCGTCAATGCTCTCGGCGCCGACAGCGCGGAGTTCTTCCCCGGCGACGGACGCAGTTTTTTCGGAGGCGTGGAATGGAAATGGTAGCCAGACTTCTGGGACGGCGTCTCCTCGCGTGCGCCTTCACCACGGGCGTGCTGCTGGTCCCGGCGGTGGGCGCGGAGCCAGGCGGGCACCCGCACGCGCCCGCGGCCGGCGTCAAGGCGCTCGATGTGTATGCCGCGGGCGAGGCGGTTCACCTGCTCGTGGCGGAGTCGTCCGGCGCGGAGGCCGCGGCGCTCTTCCACCGCCGCTCCGCCGACGGGGGCGAGACGTGGTCGCCGCCGTGGCGAGTCGATGCCACGCTGCCGGCCGCGCATTCGCCGCATCGCGGGATGGATCCGCAGATCGCCGCCGCCGGGGATCGCCTGGTGGCGGTCTGGATGACGCGAGGCACGGGCTACTTCGACTCGGGGCCGATGGCGACAGCCCTCTCGCACGATGGCGGCAAAACCTGGCTGCCGGGGCCGAACCCGGCGGATGATCAGTCGTCCGCGGGCCACGGCTTCATCGATATCGCAGCCGACCCGGCGGGCACGTTTCATCTCACCTGGCTCGATAGCCGCGATGGGCGGCAGGGCTTGCGCTACGCCCGCTCACGCGATGGCGGACACGCCTGGTCCGCCAACGCCACCGTCAGGGCCGATACCTGCGAATGCTGCTGGAATACGCTCAAGACGGGGCCGGGCGGCGAAGTGGGCATCGTGTTCCGCGACAAGGATCCGCGCGACATGGCCCTCGCCTTCTCGCCGGACGGTGGCCAAAGCTGGGAGCCGCCGCGGCTGCTCGGCGGCTTCGGCTGGAAGTTCGACGGCTGCCCGCACACCGGCGGCGGACTCGTGCTCGGCACTGCCCGGAAGCCAATCCACGCGCTGATCTGGAACGGTAGCGCCGGAAACGCCGGCGTCTTCCATGTTCGCTCTGCCGGGCCGGACATGGCGTGGACCGCGCCGCTCTCGTTGGGCGACGCCTCCGCTTCCCATCCCGATCTGGCCGGCGACCCGTCCGGCCGTCTGGTCGCTGCCTGGGATGCTTCCGCCGACGGCACCACCGGTATCCATGCCGCCATCTCCAGCGACCATGGGGCCACTTGGTCCGACGCTCGCCGGCTATCATCGCAAGGCCGCACGGCCACCCACCCCCGCGTCAGCATGGCCGGCCGGGGCTTCCGCGTTTTCTGGACCGAAGCCGGCGCGGACGGCCCGACCGTGTGGCGATCAGCCATGATCATGCCCGGCTCTCCTTGAAGCGGGGCGCTATCGCTTATCAAGGAGCGGCTGGCATTATGGAAAGGGAAAAGCCTTGCCATCGGCCTTGACCCGGTACAGCTATCCCTTCATTGAACTCTCCGGCGCGCATCACCCGTTTGCTTTTCGCGATCTGCATCCTCGCGGTCGCCAGCGCGCAGGTTTTCGGCGCGGGCCGCGATTTCCTTTGCCGCTGCACCGGCGCCACGTTGACCGTCCAGGCGGACCATTGCGAAGGTGAGCACGATGGCGATTCCTGTCAGCGATTCTCGACTTCTTCGCACCAGCACGAGGGTGAGGCTGGGGACGTCGAGCACCACGAGATGGTGCCCAAGAGTTTTGCAGGCACCTCGCAGTTGTTGAAGGCGCCGGTGGTCGCGTTTGCCTCCGTGGTGATCGCCATCCTGCCTTCGTGGGATACGGCGAGCGCGCCTGGAACGCGCGCGTGGCCTTCCGCGTTGCGGAATCCTTCCCGGCCGCCCCCGCCGCTGGCGGTGGAGCGAACGGTCATTCTCCTGGTTTGAGCTTGGGTTAGCCGGCGGCACTCGTCGCCGGTGTTCGTTGGCGCCTGCCGTTTCGTCGCGGCCGCGTGGTCTGCCTGCCGCCTTTTTACACCCATGCTCCCATGTATCGCTTTTCATTTTTTCTCTTACTTTTCGCCTGCGCCGGCTCGGTGTGGGCGCGCACGCTCACCATCGACCTCGATACCGGCGGAACGGTGGCCGTGAGACACAACCCGGCGCTGGCCGCCGCGCGGTTTCGGATCGAAGAGGCGCGGGGGCGCCTGCAGCAGGCTGGCCGGCTCGCGAACCCGGAGATTGGCGTGGAGCTGATGCAGAACATCCGCATGCCCGAGCGCTCCTTCGAGCTGGCGCTGACGCAAAGGTTTCCGCTCACCGCGCGGCTCCGCCTGGAGAAGGAAGTGTCGCGCGCGGAACTGGCCGCGGCCGAGGAGGAAGTGCGCGAGGAGGAGCGAAAGGTGATCGCCGCAGTGCGCGCGAATGTCGTCCGGTTGCTCGCCCTGGAGGCGCAGCGCGAGCTGCGGGAGCGGCAGCTCGCCAATTCGCGTGAAACCGCCGCGTTCACCCGCAAACGCATCGAAACCGCGGAAGCTTCCACGACCGACGTGGCGCTGGTGGAGCTCGAGGCGCGGCAGCTCGAGACGGAGATGCTGCAGTTGCAGGTGGAGCGCGCCGTCCTGCTCGGCGAGCTTCGCCCGGCGCTGGGGTTAAGTCCCGCCGACGAGATCGCGCTGCGCGGCGGTCTGCCTGCGATCACGAAGATTCCGCCCGCCGCCGTCGACGTCGGCGCCCGGCCGGATCTGCGCGCGGCGCGGGCGAACGCGGAGGCCGCCCGCTCCAGCGCTGCCCTGGCGCGGGCGCAAAAGTGGCAGGACCTCAGCGTCGGTTTGGCGGCCCAAAGCGAATACTCCGAGGACGCGCCGGAGGGGTTGGAGCGCGACGAGTTCATCGGGCTTCGCTTCTCGCTCCCGCTGCCGTTTTGGAATAACAACGCGGGGCGGATTCGCGAAGCCGATGCCGCCACCGCGCGCCGGGCCGGGGAAGTAGAGGCGCTGGGCATTTCCATCCGCGCGGAAGCCGATGCCGCGCGCCAGGAAATGATCCTGCTGGCGAAGGTCGTCGCCACGGTCGACGAGACGCTGCTGCCGCAAGCACGCCAGGTGGAGGAGCAGTTGCGGCTCTCCTTCGGCACCGGCCAGACCCCGCTCACCGAAGTGCTGCGCGCGCGCGATCGCCGCCTGCTCATCGATCGCCAGCGCCTGGACGCCCAACGGGACTTTCACCTCGCCCGCGTCCGCTACGACGCCGCCGCGGGGCGCTTCCTGCCGCGACCGGGCAGCCCCGCGCCGCGCAAGGGCAAGTAGCTCACCATTCCATGAGACTCGTTGCCATTTTCCTCGCGGCGCTGGTGTGCGCCTCTGCGCCAGCCCAGGCCGCCGAGGCCGCGCGCAGCGCCAACACCGTCGTTCTCGACGAAACCGGCGTGAAAAATCTGCGCATCGAAACCGTCGAAGCCGAGGAGACCGACTTCGAGGAAACCATCTTCGCGCTCGGCCGCATCGAAGCCATCCCGAGCAAGCGCGCGGTCGTTTCGCAGCCGCATCGCCGGGCCGCGTCCTCGAGCTCAAGGCGCACGCTCGGCGACCTCGTGCAAGCCGGCGCGGACGTGGCGCAGGATCGAGAGCCGCCAGCCGGGCGATCCGCCGCCGAGCGTGATGCTGAAAGCGCCGCTCAGCGGACTCGTCACCGCGAGCGACGTCGCGCCTCGGCGAGCCGGTCGAGCCGGACAAGGCGCTGCATGGAAATCACCGACCTCAGCGAAGTCTACGCCGTGGCCCGCGTGCCCGAGCATCTCGCCGGCAAGCTGCAAGCCCGGCGCGGTCGCGCACATCCGCGTCGCGGCGCTGCCGGACGAGAAGTTCGACGGCGACGCTGCTGCGCTTCGGCACCGCGGCCGATAAGGAGAGCGGCACGCTCGACGCCATCTTCCGGCTGCCGAATCCCGAGCGCTCACCTGCGGCCCGGAATGCGCGCGGAGTTCTCCATCGTGCTCAGCAAGCGCGAAGGCGTGGTGAGCGTCCCGCGCGCGGCGCTGCAAGGCGATGCGCGCAACCGCTTCGTCTATGTCGAGGACTTCGATCTGCCAGAACGCCTTCGTGAAGACGCCGGTCGTCGTCGGCGCAGATAACGACCGCTTCGTGGAAATCCTCAGCGGCCTGCTGCCGGGCGACAAGGTGGTGACGCGCGGCGCCTACTCGCTCGCCTTTGCCGGCAAGGGCAGCGTGTCGCTTGAAGGAAGCGCTCGATGCCGCGCACGGCCACGAGCACGCCGAAGACGGCTCGGAGTTGACCGCCGAGCAGCAGGCCGCGAAAGCGCGCGCGAAGGCCGGCGGCGCACGAGCATGGCACGAAGCGCAGCGGAGCCCGTTTTGGAAGATCGTCGAGCGGCGTGCTCTTCGTGCTGCTCGTCGTCTCGATGCTGCTGAAACGGCGCGCGGCGTCGCCCGCTGCCGAGCACTCGAGCCGCAGCCGAAACCGAGGAGGCGCGCTAATGCTGAACAAGCTGATCCAGTGGTCGCTCGCGAACCGCGCGATCATCATCGGCATCTCGCTGCTCCTGCTGGTCACTGGGCTTGCAGACGGCGACGCGAGCTGCCGGTCGAGGTGCTGCCGGACCTGACCAAGCCGACGGTCATCATCCTCACCGAAGCGCCGGGCCTCGCGCCGGAGGAAGTGGAGACGCGCGTCACGCAGCCGATCGAGAGCGCGCTCATGGGCGTCGCCGGGCTCACGCGGCTGCGCTCGAATTCCGACGTGTCGCTCTCGCTCGTCTATGCGGAGTTCGGCTGGGGCACGGACATCTACAAGGCGCGCATGCTCGTGCAGGAGCGGCTGCAAGGCGTGCGCGAGCAACTGCCCGAAGGCGTGCAGCCGTTCATGACGCCGGTCGCTTCGCTCATGGGCGAAATCCTGCTCGTCGGCGTGCGCTCGACCATCAAGGAAGGCGAGCCCGGTTACATGCCGCCGCGCGACGTGCGCGCGCTCGCCGACTGGACGATCAAGCGCCGCCTGCAGAGCATCTCCGGCATCGCCGAAATCCTGAACATGGGCGGCGGCGTGAAGCAGGTCGAGATTCAGCCCGACCCGTATCGGATGCAGGCGCATGGCGTCAGCTTCGAGGAACTGGAGAACGCCGCGGCGCGAGGCCGCGAGCACCACCACCGGCGGCTTCATCAACACCGGCCCGCACGGAAATCATGGTGCGCAATCTCGCCATGACCGTGCAGCTCGACGACATCGCGCGCACCGTCATCAAGAAGGTCAACGACCGGCCCGATCCTCATCGGCGATGTGGCCGAAGGTGGTCTGGGGCATCGAGCCGATGCGCGGCGACGCCGACCGTGAGCCAGAGCCCCGGAAAAATCGCCGACCTACGGCGTGATCATGTCGATCACCAAGGCGCCCGGCTTCGACACCCTCGCGCTCACCGAGCAGATCAAAGCCGCGCTCGACGAGCTGAAGCCCACCTTCCCGACGGGCGTCGAGACCACGCTGCTCTTCCAGCAGAAGGACTTCATCGACCACGCCATCGGCAACCTGAAGGAAGCGATCCGCGACGGCGCGATCATGGTGACGATCGTCATCTTCCTCTTCCTGCTGAATTTCCGCACCACGTTCATCACGCTCATGGCGATGCCGCTGTCCTTCGCCATCACGCATGCTCGATCTTCAAGTGGTTCGGCATCTCGGTGAACTCGATGACGCTCGGCGGCCTCGCCGTCGCCATCGGCATGGTCGTGGATGACGCCATCGTGGATGTGGAAAACGTCTTCCGCCGCCTGCGCGAAAACGCCGCGCTGCCGCATCCGCAGCCGAAGCTGCACGTCATCGCCGCGGCCTCCGGCGAAGTGCGGAACTCGATCCTCTACGCCACGATGCTCATCATCCTCGTCTTCCTGCCGCTGCTCGGCCTGAGCGGCGTGGAGGGCAAGCTGTTCGCGCCCATCGCCATCGCCACGATCATTTCGCATGGTCGCCTCGTTCGTCGTCTCGCTCACCGCGATTCCGGTGCTCTGCTCGTTCCTGCTCAATCCCAAGGCCGGCGCGCGAGCACAAGGACGGCGTCGCTCGTGCGCGGCATGAAATGGCTGCTCGAAAACACGCTGCTGCGCTTCGGCCTGAGCCAGCCGTGTCTGCTGCTCGCGCTCGTGCGGCATGATCGTCGTCGGCGCGTTCTCGCTCTATCCGCAGATGGGCAAGGACTTCCTGCCGGCCTTCAAGGAAGAGACCGCGCTCGTCGCCGCCACCTCCGCGCCCGGCACTTCGCTGGAGGAGATGAACAAGATCTCCGATGTGATCGAGCAGCAGATCCTCGCCGTGCCGGAAGTGCGCAAAGTCGGCCGCCGCCTCGGCCGCGCCGAACGCGGCGATCACGTCGTGCCGGTTTCCACGGCGGAGTTCGACGTCGATTTTCGCGAAGCCGAAGGGGCGACGAACGGCGCAGCGCAGTCGCGCAAGGAAATCCTCGACGAGCTCACCAAGCGCGTGCGCATCGGTGCCCGGCATCTTCGCCGCCGTGGGCGGCCCGCTCGCCGACCGCATCGGCCACATGCTCAGCGGCGTGTCCGCGCCGGTGGCGATCAAAGATCTTCGGCCCGGACCTCGACAAGCTGCGCCAGCTCGGCATCGAGGTGCAGACCGTCGCGAAAACCATCCCCGGCTTCGAGGACGCCAAGCTCGACCAGCAATCGAGCATCCCGCAGCTCCGCATCGAGGCCGACCGCGACCGCGCCGCCGCCTACGGCATCGCGCCCGGCGCACTTGAACGAACAGCTCTCCGCGCTCATCGGCGGCAAGGAAGTCGCCGAACTGCGCGAAGGCCAGCGCACCGTGAACCTCGTCATGCGCCTGCCGCTCGAGTGGCGCGATTCGCCGGACAAAATCGCGCAGCTGCCCGTCGAAACCGACGACCGGCCAGCGCATCCCGCTTTCGCTCGTGGCCGACGTGCGCGAGGCCAAAGGGCCGAACGTCATCTTCCGCGAAAACAGCCAGCGCCGCTTCACCATCGCCATCAAGCCGACCGTGCGCGATGTCGGCGCGCTCGTCGCAGCGGCTGCAAAAGGAAGTGACGCGAAAAGGTGAAGCTGCCCGAGGGCTACTTCATCACCTACGAGGGCGAGTTCCAGGCGCAGAAGGAAGCCACGCAGCGCATCGCGCATCTTCTCCGCGCGTCGTCTTCGTCGTCATCGCGCTTCCTGCTCTACGGCTACTTCCGCACGCCGTTCTTCGCCGTCCAGGTGCTGTGCGACATCCCGCTCGCGCTCGTCGGCGGGCTGGTCTTCACCTGACTTCAAGCTCGGACAACATCAGCATCGCCACGCTGGTCGGCTTCATCGCCGTGGCCGGCGTCGCCGCGCGCAACTGCATCATGCTGCATCAGCCACTACCTGCACCTCATGCAGCACGAAGGCGAAGGCTTCACCCGCGAGATGGTCATCCGCGGCACCAAGGAGCGGCTCGTGCCCGTGCTCATGACCGCGCTCGCCGCCGGCATCGGCCTCATCCCGCTCGTCCTCGCCGCCGATCAGCCGGGCAAGGAAATCCTGCATCCCGTCGCCGTCGTCATCGTCGGCGGCCTCGTCACCAGCACGCTGCTCGGCCTCGGCGTCACGCCCACCGTCTTCTACACCTTCGGCCGCAAAGCCGCGCAGACGCCGTCGAGCGCGAAGCCGCCGCCGCCCACTGAACCATCTCCGCCGCGGTGCCGGTTTGGACACCGCGGCGGCCAACATCCTCCAAACCAAAAACCAAAAACCAAGACCACATGAAATCCATCGCCCTCAAACTCCTCACCGCCCTCGCGCTCACCCTTCCCGCCTTCGCCGCGGAAAAAGCACGAACACGAAAGCAAACCGGCGGCCCGAACGGCGGCCGCGTCATCACCGCCGTCGAGCCGCACCTCGAGTTCCTCGTCACCAAGGATCGCAAAGTCGAAATCATCGCGCTCACCGAAGACCTCAAGCCGGCCAAGCTCAGCGGCCAGGTCATCGCCGTCACCGCCGGCGACCGCAGCAAGCCGACGAAGCTCGAGTTCAAGGAAGACGGCGGCAAGCTCGTCTCCAGCAACGCGCTCCCCGAAGGCAACGACTTCCCCGTCTCCGTGAGCATCAAAGCGAACGCCGAGCGCCAAGGCGGTCTACGAGAAGTTCAACCTGAACCTCGAGAAATGCCCGACCTGCAAATACCAGGAATACGCCTGCATCTGCGCGCACGCCGACGAGAAGGACGAGAAGAAGAAGTAACCGCCCGCGGGTCAGTCCGGAAATCTTGAAACGTTGGCGAATCCGCGAGCCGATGCCCTTCGCGGGCGTGCTCGCCAACCCCGACCTTAAAGCGACCCTCAAGCTCAAAGCCGAAACCGAGCTCGGCGGCGGCCTGCTCAGCGACTGCGAAGGGCGCGCGATGGCTGCGCGGACGAAGGCGGCGGAGCAGCCAGCGTAACAGCCGGAGCCGTTCGCCGCAGCGCATCGTCAGGCGTAGCGGTCATTTGCGTTGAGGTATGGTGCCAGTCCAAATCTCTATGCGAACCAGCTTTCCATCACTGTCGTCGCCCACTGTCAAAAGGGTGATACGAAGCTGGCCGTCGTCGGCGAGTTCGAACCAGTTGAACCAGTAGCCGGGGTGAGTCTCGTCCTCGGAGAAGACCCGAACGAGGTCGGGGACGGCTGCCCGCAAATCCTTGAGGGTGGTGCAACCGGCTAGTCGTTCGGCGCTCGGCGCGGACCCCGAGAAGGCAAAGGCGCCTGTGCTGAATCCGTGTCCCTCAAGTGGGAAAACCTCGACGATGGCTGGGAGCTTCGGATGCGGGCAATCCGGCTCGCTGTAACGAGAACCGTTTGGAGTAAAAGCCGTAAAATGTAGTATGCGTTTCGTAGGGGCTTCCTTGTCGCGGGTGCCGCGATGATGAACGAGCGAGACAGTGCCCTTGTAAGTTGGTGTGAGAATGAACAGCGGCTCGTTTTGAAGGAGTGCGCGCAGATTGCCGCGCCCCGCTGCATACTCCTCCGGTTTGCCAGCGAGAGCGGCACCGCAAACCAGGAGAATGATAATCGCTCGTTTCACCGGAAGTGCGTCGTAGCGCCTAACATCCTATTGAGCCGCTCCAGATGGGCGTGGACGGTCGGCACATGGACGGGCGGGGAAAGGAATTGTTTCGAGGGAAGCTCTCCGCTTGCACCAAGGCAAGGGGAAAGACTTTGCGCTCGTTGGGGTCCGGAGGGTCAGTGTATGGAACTTGAGCCCGCCATTCTCCATATGCCGAGCGAGGGCTGGCCAGTCGGGTAGCTCTGGATTCGCGCGGTTGACGTTCTCCCTGCGCCAACGGCGCCAAAGGAGATAGCCCATGGCAACGCCATGGGATCTGTTCACCACACGGATTCAGCCCTGAAGGGGCACGATCCGGCCGTTCGCGGCCGCGCATTCGTTCGGCGACGTTCCACGGTGGTTATTTCGTGGAATTGCGGTCAGCGTCCTTCGGTGTTGCGTCGAGGGGGATGAATGTCTGAACCAACTGCGGACGAATAAAGACTGTGCTCGCCGGAGGAATTGCGACCGCACTCCATTTTCCGGTGGCGTCTTGTGAGACGGCGTTATCGAGGCGAATGAACTCTGTGCCGGCGAGGGCCTTCGCGAACGCTTCGGGGGCGAGCGTTGAGGTGCCGGCAGTGGTGCTCAAACTCTCGACCTGGAGTCGATACCAATGGCGACCGGCATCTGGCGCTTGGGCGAGTCCGGTGAAGTGATGGCCAAGCAGGAAGATGGCGATGGTGAGGATTTTACGAGTTGAGGTCATAGTGTTGGATTGAAAGGTGAACGCGCGGAGTCGCCGAAACATCCTCTAGAGGGGCAGGAGCAGGGAGAGGTTGACCTGCATACCAGGTTTGCGATGAAAGTTGTGGTTCCAGCATATGTATTGGGAGGAACCAATGGATCATCTGCCCACCGGAGCCAGAGCAAAGGTGAAAGGAGCGACTCACACCTCTACACCACCATTCTTCCTTAAACGAGGCTGGTCTGCGGTTCGGCGGCTTGCTACGGCTCGGTAAACCCGTCCCCGAGCGATGTTCCAGTCCCCGATGCCCGACCCTCTGGATGAATCTCCAGCCGCGGCGATGGCGGCGTTTCGCACGGCGTGGGAGCAGGTGCGGGAGCAGGCTTTCGAGCTTGCCGTGCAGTTGGCGAAGCGGAGACCTGCGGCATGGGCCCGGCCGGCCCACCACGCCCTGATGCGGGATCTCTGGGCCAGGCATGAGCGCGCGCTCTGTGCCATCGGCCTTCCGGCGGTGGAACTCAGTTACGGCACGATTTCCAGGGCGCTGCTGGCTTGCCCGAATGGCCAATTTGAAGGGCGGCAGGAACGGCTGCAACAAGCTGAGGCCATGCTTGCGGACGCCGAGGTGAAGGCGGCCGTGAGCTGCCTCGAGTCCCTTTCGCGGCTCGAACTGCTGACGCCCGGCGATTGGGACGCCATGCCACCGGAGATCCGGAAAGACTGCGCCGCCCGGCGGGCCAAGTGGCAGTGGGCGCTGCCTGCCTGCCTCGCGGTGCTTCCCCGTAAACAACGATTGGAATGGGAGCAGCGCCTGCACGTCGGAATTCGCCATTCGCGGCACATAAGCGAGGCGCCTCCGCCGGCCGGCGCAAATGTAGCCGTGGGTTAAATCTTTAGCCGCTGCTAATTTTTGCTTGCGGCGCCGGGGCACTCTTCGCCAATCTCCCGGCGCCATGCACGTCCAGCCCTCCCGCCCAATCCTCCTCCTCTTCGCCGCCGCCCTCGCGGCCGGCGCCGGCCTGCCCCTGCCCGCCCGCGCGCACGATCCCGCGGGCGCCGAGCGCAAACGCCCCGCCGAGGGCATCCAGGACAACTCCTTCCTCGTCGAGGAGGCGTACAACCAGGAGCCCGGCGTGGTGCAGCACATTTTCAATCTCTCCCTCGGCGTCAACAAGCTGCGCGGCCCGGACGAGCGCGAATGGCTCTTCGGCTTTACCCAGGAATGGCCCGTCTTCAGCCAGGCGCATCAGTTCTCCTACACCATCCCGTATAGCTGGCTGAAAACCGGCGGCCTCACCGAAGACGGCGTCGGCGATATCCTGCTCAACTACCGCTTCCAGGCGCTCATGGAAGGCCCGCGCACGCCCGCCTTCTCCCCGCGCCTCAGCCTTATTCTTCCCACCGGCGATCTCGAGCGCGGCACGGGCAATGGCGAGTGGGGCCTCCAAGCGAACCTCCCCTTCTCGAAGGTCCTCTCCGAACGCTGGAGCGCCCACTTCAATGCCGGCCTCACCGCCTACCCCGAGGTGGAAGGCGAAAGCTTGGTGAGCTACTCGATTGGTGCCAGCCTCATTTACGCCGTCACCGACGATTTCAACCTCATGCTCGAAGCTGTGGCGGGTTGGGACGAGGACCTCGCCGACCTCGGCGGCACCGAGCGCGAATTCTCCGCCGTCCTCTCGCCCGGCTTCCGCTACGCCTTCAATTTCCCGAACGACGGGCAAGTCGTGGTCGGCGTCGCCGCCCCGATTGGCCTCACCGGCTCCGCGCCGGATTACGGCGTCTTTTTCTACCTCTCCATCGAGCACGCCTTCCTCCGCCAGCCCACGCCCGCCGCGGATAAGCTCATCCGCAGCTTCCGCAAGTAACCTCCTCATCCCGAAGGAAAGAGCGGAGACGGCTTGGCGAGCGCTCAGAGCAGCTCACGGATTGGCGCGCCGTGATCGAGCACGAAGAGCGGCCGTCCCTGGTGGTCCGTGTACGTCGCGTCGAGCGGCACGCCCATGTGGTGATAGATCGTCGCGGCGAGGTCGCCGGGCGTGACGGGGCGCTCCGCGATTTCGCCGCCGTCGCGCGAGCTCGCGCCGATGACCTGCCCGTGCCGGAAGCCGCCGCCGGCCAGGCACATCGACATGACGATACGGCCAGTGATTGCGGCCATCGGTGCTGCCCTGCGTGCCGAGCGTGGGGGTGCGGCCGAATTCGCCCATCGCGATGACGAGCGTGTCGTCGAGCAAGCCGCGATCGCCGAGATCGCTGACCAGCGTGGTGATGAGGTGATCGAACACCGGCAGCAGCGGGCGCAGGCCGTTCCAGATGCCGCCGTAGGGCGGGATGTTGTCGCCGTGCGTGTCCCAGGTGCCGGAGGCGGAGTGATTGCTGAGATCGATCGTGACGAAGCTCGCGCCGCGCTCGACGAGCCGCCGCGCGAGCAGCGCCTGCCGGCCCAATCGTGCTCGCCGTAGCGCTCGACGCACCTTCGCCGGCTCCCGCGCGAGATCGAACGCCTCCTGCGCCCGGCCGCCCGCCACGATGTCGAACGCCTGCTGCGAAAAGCGATCCATCGCCTCCATCGCGCCGCTCGCATCCAGATCGCGCGCGCAGGCTGTCCATCTGCTGCGCGAGCGTGTGGCGCGATCGCAGCCGGTCCATGGTGAGCCCGGCCGGCAGCTCGAAGAGCTTCGCGGCATCGACGCCATTGAACGGATCGTACTGCTGCCCGAGCCAGCCACCCCACGCCACGTGCGAGCGGCTTTTCATGTTCAGCACGACGTACGGCGGCATGCCCGGATGATTCGCGCCGCGGGCTAGTTTCGCCACGATCGAGCCGATCGCCGGATAGAGGTGGCCTTTGCGGATTCGTGCGCGGCTCCGCGGCGCGGTTGCGCCGTCTGCATCACCATGTTCGGCTCGTGATTGCTCTCGCGGCAATCGACCGAGCGGATGAGCGTGAACCTGATCGAGCATCGCCGCCTGCTTCGGCAGATACTCGCAGATGTGCACGCCCGGCAGCTTCGGTGGGGATGTCCTTGAACGGTCCGCGAATCTCGCGCGGCATCTCCGGCTTCGGGTCCCAGGTATCGATGTGCGACGGCCCGCCCGTCATCCAGAGCAGGATCACCGATTTGTCGGCCGGCAGCGGCTTGCCCTCTCCCGTGGCCGCCTCCGCGCGCATGCGCAACAGCCCCGGCAAAGTGAGCCCCGCGAGCCCCGCCAGGCTGGCCTTCAGCATCGAGCGGCGGCTGTGCACCGTCAGCCCTTCGCGCACCCGCGGATTCAGGAAGGTGAACGCGTGCTGCGGGGAATGCGTATGGGGCGCGCCGGGGGGCATTGGGCGATTTGGGGAATAGGAGGGGCGGCTGCCTGACGCCTAGTCATAGCCGTAATCGTAGGCTTTCTTAGAGCGCATCACACTGTGGACGACGACTGGATGTCCTCCTTGTTTCCCCAGATGAAACTCTCCCTCCCCCTGCTCTTCCTCTTCGCGTCTGCGGCTGCGGCGGCCGAGACCATTCGCTGCCCCGCCACCAAAGACGTCTGGCTCTCCTGCGCCAACGCCAAGGAATCCGACTCCAACGGCGGCAAGTCGCCGAAGCTCAAGCTGAAAGCGCTCCAGGAGTTTGCGCTGATCGACTTCGATGTCGCGGCGCTGCGCGGAAAACAGATCGAGAAAGCAACGCTCTACGTGGCGCCCGTCGGCGGCGCGCGCTTTGCCCCGCCCCAGCGCGGGAGCGATCTGCGCTGGTTTAGCGTTTCGACCGTGAGCAGCCCGTGGGAAGAAGGCGAAGGCGTGCAGTACGCCGCCGACGCCGCCGGCAAAGGCGCGACGTTCAACGAGGCCAGCTACCGCACCCGGCCCTGGACCATTCCCGGCTCGCGCTGCTGGGACGTGATCCTCGGCAATGGCAAGTCGGTCCGCCACGATGTGGATGCCGGCGAGCCGCAGGATGGCTGGTTTGCGATCCCGCTCAACCCGCGGCTGGTGCAGGCGATGGTGGCGAACGCCTCGTACGGCCTTTGCCTTATGGATGGCTCCACGGGGATCGATCGCAATTCCTACATCTCGTCGCGCGAGGGGAAGAACCCGCCGTACCTCGAAGTGACGGCCCGCGCTTTTCAGGAGGATCCGCCACGCGCACCGGAGGATTTGCTGGCGGAGCCCGCACCGAACGAAGCCTCGGCGAGGGAGGGCGCGATGCGGCTCTCCTTCCGCCCGCCGCCGCGCGCCTTTGCCTATGCCGCGCGGATCGATGGACGCAGCGTGCTGCGCTGGCAGTTGCCCTTTGCCGACCTGCGCAGCGAGCGGCAGGAGTTGCTTTTCGAGCATCTTCCGCCGGGCCAGGCATTCAAGGTGGAGATCGCGGCGATCGATGACGCGGGAAAGGTTTCGCCGTATTCGGCGGTCACCGGGAAGAGCAGTGCCGCGCTGTCAGTTTCGAAACTGCCCGAGCTCTCGCCGCCGCCGGCCGCTCAGCCCGCCGACCCGCCCAACCCCAAGCTGAAGGTGTGGGCTTTCCCCGAAGGCTCGAAACTCAATCCACTCACGGGCCGGCTCGCGCTGGAGAGCGGCCTGGAGGACGCCGCGGCGAAGAACGCGGTCTGGGACGGGCAAAGCTCAAGCATCCGTCTCGCCACGGCGCGCGGCGGAATCGCCAGCGTGCAGCTTGCCTTCGAGATGGCGGATCAACCGCTCGAAGATCTGGAGGTCACGCTCGACCTCCCCGGCGGTTTCCAAGCCAGCTTCTGGCGCGCCTGGTTTGTGAACGTGAAAGGCGTCTGGCAGCAGGAGTACGCGCTGCCCGGCGACCTGAAGGCCGGCTCGGCGCGCTCGGCCAGGGCCGCGGGACTCAGCATTCCCGCCGGCGACAATGCCATTCCGGGGCAGCGCGCCGGCGTGGTGGTGCTGGATCTCGTGGCGCCGCCGAATGCGAAGGCCGCGGTGCATCGCGGGGTCGTCACCGCTTCCGCCCGCGGGGTTGCGCCGGTGAAAATTCCGCTCTCGCTGCGCGTCTTCGGGGCGCAAATCCCCGCCGAGATCCATTTCAATCCGGAGCTGAATTGCTACGGCGGCCCGACCGCAGGGACCGAGCCGTTTTTCGAAATGCACCGGCTGGCGCACTATCATCGTTGCTCGGTGAATCGTGTCACGCACTCGCACAACGGCCGCTGGAAGGAAGACGCCGCCCCGCGCCTCGATCCCGGAGGGCGTGTGACCGATTGGAGCGCGTACGACCGCGCCTGGGGCCCGCTGCTCGATGGCTCCGCGTTCAAAGACAATCCGCGCGCGAGCGTGCCAGTCGCCTGCCTCTACCTGCCACACCACGAGAACTGGCCGCTGCCGATGAAGGAGTGGTATGACGTGGGCGTATCTACCGAAGGACCGAATTGGAAAGCGCTGCACGATCTCCGCGCCTGGCCGCCGGAGGAGGCCTTCAACCCGCACTACCGGCAGACGATGGTCAGCTCGGTGGCGGAATTCGTGGAGCACTTCGAAACGCGCGGCTGGAACAAGACCGTGATGCAATTTTTCCAGAACAACAAACACCAGTATGGCAAGGAGGGCATGACCGGCACCGCCTGGATGATGGATGAGCCCAATGAATACCTCGACTGGCACGCCCTCGCTTTCTACAGCCGGCTCCTTCACGAAGGGCTGCGCGGTGCGCGCACCGTGCGGTTTCAGTACCGCGGCGATGTGAGCCGGCCGATGTGGCAGGGGACGCTCATGGATGGGCTGATGGAGCTGCTCTATGCGAACAGCCAGCAGTTTGCCATGGGTCCGCTCATGCGCGATTTCAAGCGGCGCTCGCCGATGAAACTCATCTGCTACGGCGCCTGCAATCCGCCCGAGCGGAGCAACCACGAGACCACCGCGTGGTGCCTCAAGAGCTACGTGAGCGAGTGTGATGGCGTGGTGCCCTGGCAGAGCCTCGGCGGCGACGACGCGTTCGACCGGGGCGACCCACCCGGCGGCGGCAACGCGCTGATCGTGGATGGCAGCAAGCGTTTCGGCGTGAGTGCGATCGCGTCATTCCGCGTCTTCGCGCTGCGGCAGGGGGCGCAACTCTGCGAGCTGCTTCGGCTGCTCGAGGCGAAGCGCGGCTGGAGCCGCCGGCACAGCGCGCTGCTCGTCTCGCAGCTCATTCCGATGGAGACAAATTTTCGCCAGGCTTTCGCCGACGATGCCGCTCCGCTGCAATTCGGCGGGGGCCTCGACGGCGACCAACTGGCCACCCTCAAGGAAGGTCTGCTGAAACTGCTCACCGAGTGAGTGGCGGGGCTGGCAGCGGAAAGGTGAAAGGGGAGTGCGGAGCCACCCCGTGAGCGACGATAACTCCGGCCGCCCCTCCGCCTGCGCCCACGCCTTGACCAGGGCTCGTCGGAGCCTCTCCCCACCGGCAGTTTTTGGACCGCTGCCGCTGGAATTCGGACGCCTCTCACCCACTTTGCGAAGCTGAGATTGGACGCGCGCCTGCTTTCTGCGATGAAGCAGCGCGATGGTTACTTCATTGCTCAATTGGATCACGTCGTCGCAGGAATATTTTCAGTCGCTCGGCTGGCTGGGCATCCTGTTCTACGCCGCGATCTTCGTGGCGGTGCAGGCTTGCCTCATTCCCGGCGCGCCGCTCTCGCTCGCCGCGGGCGTGATCTTCGGCTTGTGGGGCGGCTTCCTGGCGATCGAGCTCGGCACCACGGGAGGGGTGGCGATGAATTTTCTCATTTCGCGCCACCTCGCGCGGGAGGCGATCGCCCATCGGCTGGGGAGGAACGAGAAATTCCGGCTGATCGATGCGGCGATCGGGCGCGAGGGATGGAAGATTATCGCGATGCTGCGGCTTTGTCCGCTCCCGTTCGGGCTTTCGAATTACTGCTACGGGCTCACGGCCATTCCCTTCTGGCCGTATTTCATCGCGAGCGTGCTGGCGATCATCCCGGCGAATTTCTTTTTCGTGTGGCTGGGCGCCTCGGCGAACGAGAGCGCGCAGGCGCTGCTGGGCGGCGGCCGCCCGCGGCATCCGCTGGAGTACGCGCTGCTCGGCGTGGGCCTGGTCGCGGCGTTTGCGGCGCTGACCTACATCGGGAAAGTGGCGCGCGCGGCGGTGTCGCGATCGCAGGCGTGATCTGAATCTTGTGGCGTGAACGCTCCTCTCCTCCAGCTCAGCGGCATCACCAAATCCTTCGGCGCCGTGCGCGCCTTGCGGGGAGTCTCCTTCACGCTGGCGCCGGGCGAAGTGCACGCGCTGCTCGGCGAAAACGGCGCGGGCAAATCGACGCTGATCAAGGTGATCACCGGCGCGCACACGCCCGATGCCGGCGACAATCCATCTCGACGGCGCCCCGCTCACCCACCTCACGCCGGCCAAGGCGCACCGGCTCGGCATCGCCTGCATTTATCAGCAGCCGGCGCTCTTCCCCGATCTCACCGTCGCGGAAAATATCGCGCTCGCGCTGGAGCCGCCTTCGCCGCTGCGCCGGGTCCGCTGGGGCGAGCGGCATCGCCGCGCGCCGCGAGCTTCTGGCGCAAGTCGGCGCGCACATCGATCCCGCCGCGGAAGTGCGCGCGCTTTCGATGCCGGAGCAGCAGCTCGTGGAAATCGCGAAGGCCCTCGGCGCCGGCGCGCGCGTGCTCATCATGGACGAGCCGACCGCCTCGCTCACGCAGCCAGGAGGTGCACCTGCTGCTCGAAGCTCGTGCCGCGAGCTGCGCGCGCGCGGCGTCGGCGTCATCTACATCTCGCATCGGCTCGAGGAAATTTTCGCGGTGGCCGATCGCGTCACGGTTCTGCGCGACGGCGAAAGCGTCGGCTCGCACCCGGTCAAGGAGATGACCGAGCCCGAGCTCATCCGCCTGATGGTCGGGCGCGAGATGGCGCAAATTTATCCGCCCGCACTGGCGCCCGGCAGGCGCGGTGGCGCTCCGCGTGGCCCATCTCTCCTGCCGCGAGGCCGGCCTGCACGACATCTCCTTCGAAGTGCGCGGCCGGCGAAATCTTCGGCCTCGCGGGGCTGGTCGGCGCCGGCCGCACGGAGCTGGCGCGCATCCTCTTCGGCATCACGCCGGCAGATGCCGGAAGCCTTGAGCTGCAACGGAAAACTCCTCCATCTCCGCCAGCCCGCGCGAGGCCATCGACGCAAGGCATCGCCTACGTGCCCGAAGACCGCCGGCGGCACGGCGTGATCCTCGACGCTGCCGATCTCCGCAAACACCTCCCTGGCCAGCCTGCGCCGGCTCTTCCCGCGCGCGTGGCTGCGCGAAGCCGAAGAAGTGCAGCTCGCGCAAAAGTACATCGCGCGACCTCGCGATCAAGACGCCCTCGGCTGCCGCCCCCGCCGGCGCCCTCTCCGGCGGCAACCAGCAAAAGGTCGCCCTCGCCCGCTGGCTCGCCACCGACCCCGAAAGTGCTCATCCTCGACGAGCCGACGCAAGGCGTGGACGTCGGCGCGAAAGCAGAGATTCACGCGATCATCCGGCGCCTCGCCGCCGAAGGGACTCGCGGTCATTCTGATCTCCTCCGACCTGCCCGAAGTCCTCGGCATGAGCGACCGCATCGGCGTCATGCGCGGCGGCACGCTCACGTGCATTCTCGAGGGCGCCACCGCCACGCCGCACCGCGTGATGGCCGCCGCCCTGGGCCAGCCGGAAACAAATGCCGAAGCCGCGTGAACGGCGACCATTTCGCATTTTGCACTTTTCACTTTTCATTTTGCACTGCTCGGCTCGGCCTTCGCTTTACGTCGCGCACCCATGTACGCGCATGGCCGAGATTAAGATTAAGATTACGACGAGGATTAAGAGGCCTCCCGCCACCGTCCCATGAAGGCCCGCCTCCGCGAATGGTGGGTGGCCTTCGCCCTCCTCCTCCTCCTCTGCCTTCTCGCGTGGCAGGCTCCCGCCTTCTTTCGCCCGGCGCATCTGCTCTCCGTCCTCACCGCCGCCGCGCCCGTGCTGCTCGCCGCCGCGGGCGTCACTATCGTCATCATCACCCGCCAGATCGATGTCTCGCTCGGCTCGCAATTCGGCTGGTGCAGCGTGCTCGCGGGACTCGCCGCCGCGGAAGGCTGGCCCATGCCGGCCGTGGCGGTCGTGGCGGTCGGCACGGGGCTATTGCTTGGCGCGGTCAATGGCGCGCTCGTCGGCGGCCTCGGGTTGCCGTCCATCGTGGTCACGCTGGCCACGCTCGTCACCTGGCGCGAAGCGTTGCGCTGGTGGCGCGAAGGCGAGTATGTGCGCAATCTGCCCACGGGTTTCCAGTGGTTCGGCCTCTCCCAGCTTGGCGGCCAGATCGTCGTGCTCCTCCTCGCCGCCGGCGTTTTCCTCTTCCTCGTCTTCGCCCTGAAACACCTCGCCGCCGGGCGCTTTTTCTACGCCACCGGCTCCGATGCAGACGCCGCCCGCCTCGCGGGACTGCGCCCGCGCGTGGTCACCTTCGGCGGGTTCGCCCTCTGCGGCGCGCTCACCGGGCTCGCGGCTCTGCTCAATGCGGTTCGCTTCAATGACATCGATCCGAAGACGGGCCAGGGCCTCGAGTTGCAGGCCATCGCCGCGTCGGTGGTCGGCGGCATCGCCATCGCCGGCGGGCGCGGCACCCTCTGGGGCGTGCTCGCGGGCGTGCTCCTGCTGGCCACCATCGCGCCCGCCCTCGTCTTCCTCCACATCCCGCCGCAATGGGAGCGCGCGATCCAGGGGGCGATCATCCTGCTCGCGGTGGCCGCCGAAGTTCGCCGCAAAAAGTAAACCCTTCCGATGCCCCCTTTCCTCCGCCGCTTCGAAACGCTGCTCGTCTTCGCCCTCCTCGCGGAGATCGTCCTCTTCTCCTTCACCGCCACCAATTTCGCCACGCCGGGCAATGCCTTCGAGATCGTCCGCCTGAACGCCGATGTCGCCCTGCTCGCGCTGGCGATGACGCCGGTTATCCTCACCGGCGGCATCGATCTCTCCGTCGGCTCGCTGCTCGGCCTCTGCGCCGTGCTCTTCGGCAAAATGTGGCGCGATGGCGGACTGCCTCCCGCCTTGGCCGCGGCGGGCGCGATCCTAGCCGGCGCGTGCGGCGGCGGGCTCAACGCCTTTTTCATCGCGAAGCTCCGGCTGCCGCCGCTCATCGTCACCCTCGGCTCCTTTTCCCTCTTTCGCGGGCTCGCCGAAGCGATCACCCGCGGCGTCGATAACTTCACCGGCTTTCCGCCCAGCCTGCTCTACCTCGGCCAGGGCTACCTTTTCGGCATCATCCCCGCGCAACTCCCGCTCGTGCTGCTCATCGCCGCGGCGATGTGGCTGCTCGTCCACCGCACCGTCTACGGACGCTCCTTCCGCGCGCTCGGTTTTTCGCCGGAAGGCACGCGCTACGCCGGCCTGCCCGTGGAGCGCCGGCTCGCGCTCGTCTACGTCCTCTCCGGCACCCTCAGCGCCGTCGCGGCCATCCTCTACGTGGCCTTCCTCGGCCAGGCGAAAGCCGATGCCGGCACCGGCTACGAGTTGCTCGCGATCACGGCGGTCGTGCTCGGCGGCAGCTCCATCTTTGGCGGCACCGGCACCGTCCACGGCACGCTGCTCGGGCTCGCCCTGCTCGCCGTCCTGCGCAATGGCCTCACCCTTTCCGATCTGCCGGCCGAGCTCGCCGGCATCCTCACCGGCGTGTTGCTGCTGACGGTTCTGGCGGCGGAGGCGGCGGTGAAAAGGCTGGCGGGAGCTCGCGTGGGAAGCGGAGGCAGTAGGGCAGTAAGTCAGTAAGTCAGTGAGCCAGTCGGAGTCGCGCCACTGGCTTACTGGCTTACTGACTCACTATTTTCATTGGCTGAACGCGCTGGTTCCACCCCAGAATCGCCCCCCTGCACCAAGCGCCCCACATGAACCGACTCCTCCCTCTCCTTCTCCTTGCCGCGCTCGCCGTTTTTCCCGGCTGCAAAAAGTCCGCCCAAAAAAGCAGCGGCGGCGAGCTCACCATCGCGTTCATGCCGAAGAGCAAGGGCAACGCCTACTTCATCGCCTGCCGCAAAGGCGCCGATGAAGCCGCCAAAGAGCTCGGGGTGAAGCTGCTCTGGGATGGCCCCACCGATCCCGATCCCGCGAAGCAAAACGAGATCGTCGAGACTTGGATCACCCGCGGTGTCGATGCCATCGCGGTCGCTTGCGAAAACCGCGAGGGCATCGCCACCGCCCTGAAAAAGGCGCGCGAGAAAGGGATCAAGGTCGTCACCTACGACGCCGACACCACCCCCGATGCGCGCGACTTTTTCTGCAACCAGGCCACCCCGCAAGGCATCGGCGAAATCCTCATGGACGAAGGCGCCAAGGCCGTCGGCGGCGAGGGCGAATACGCGATCATCACCGCCTCGCTCACCGCCAGCAACATGAACGAGTGGCAGAAGCACATCGCCGCCGCCAACGCCGCCAAGTACCCGAACATGAAAATGATCGCACTCCGCCCGTGCGACGACTTGAAGGACAAAGCCTTCGCCGAGGCCACCGCGCTCGTGAACGCCAACCCCAACCTCAAGCTCATCATGGCCATCTGCTCCCCCGCCGTCCCCGGCGCGGCTGAGGCGGTGAAGCAGGCCGGCCGGCGTGGCGCGGTGAAGATCGTCGGCCTGGGCCTGCCCAGCGAAAACCGCACGTACGTCAAAGAAGAGGTCACCGACGCCGTGATCCTCTGGAAAGTCAGCGATCTCGGCTATCTCACCGTCCACGCCGCCGCCGCTGCCGCCAAAGGCGCCCTCAAGCCCGGCGCGAAAACCATCACCGCCGGGCGCCTCGGCGAAATGAAAATCGAAGGGACCGATATCGTCCTCGGGAAACCGTTCGTCTTCACCAAGGAGAACATCGACCAGTTCGATTTTTGATGCGCCTTTGGAGAGAAACCGGCGGCGGGGGCGCCCCGGCTGCTTGGGGCCAGCATCATTTTCGCTTGCATTTCCGCGCCGCTTTTGAAGATTAGCTTCTGCCAATTAAGCCCTCGGTATTGGGAGTAGTCGAAGATTCGCTTCAGTGACGACTTTGAGTAAACCGATAGACGATCACGTCACCGAAGCGCCGGGTTGGCATTCTACTCCTAACAGACACATCAGATGGGCACCAAACTCTACGTTGGCAACCTTCCGTTCTCGACGACGGAAATCGACCTCCAGGATCTCTTCGGGCAAGCCGGCACGGTGGCTTCCGTGGAGCTGATCCAGGATAAGTTCACCGGCAAATCACGCGGCTTCGCCTTCGTGACCATGGGCTCCGACCAGGACGCCCAGAATGCCATCACCCAGTTCCACGGCAAGCCGATCGACGGGCGCAGCCTCACGGTCAATGAAGCCCGCCCGCGCGAAGAGCGTGCCGGCGGCGGCTACGGTGGCGGGGGCGGGGGCGGCGGATATGGCGGCGGCGGGGGTGGTGCTGGTGGCGGCGGCGGTGGTTATCGCGGCGGTGGCGGCGGCGGCGGATATCGCGGTGGCGGGGGTGGTGGTGGCGGCGGCGGCGGACGCCGCGACTTCGATCGCGGCGGCGGCGGTGGCCGTGGCGGCGGAGGTGGTGGTGGTGGTGGCGGTCGCGGTGGCGAACGCGGCGATCGCGGCGGCGGCGGTGGCGGCCGCTACTAGGCGCACCACTGTCCATTCAAGAAAACTTCCAGCCCCGCGCTTTCGCTGAAAGCGCGGGGCTTTTTTTCGGAAGAATCGGCAGTGCTTCGAGTCGCGCTGATCGTCGATTCCTAGCGGCAGCGTTTGTAAGGTGGGGAGAGGGTCCGCCGAGCCCTGAGAGTGGGTGTGGAAGTGGCGGTGGTGCGGAGCCACACCCGGCCCTGCCAATTTCCAGCCGCCCCTCCGCCTTAATCAGGGCTCGTCGGAGCCTCGGCCCCACCAAGCCTTTGGGACCGCTACCGCTGGGAATCCACGCTGCCGAATCCCCCCATTCCAAAACGCCGCCGGCACTGCGCGAATCAACGCGCCATACACCACCCCGCGCGGAACTTTCACCCGCACCGCCGTCTCCAGCGGGCGGCGCACTTCGATGAGCTGCAGCGTCCTCTCGCCCAGATACCATGGCAGGAAGCATCCCATCCGCACCCGCGCCGGCCGGATGGCCCGGATGTAGCGCGCGCCGTCGCCGAGGAATTCGCGCGCCCGCCCCACCCAGCGCTCGAAAACCGCCCGCCCGGAGGCCGGCTCGGTGAGCAGCCTCTCCGGGCTGGCGCCGGCCTGCGAGAGCTCGTCGGCAGGCAGGTAGCAGCGGCCGTCGCGCAAATCCGCCGGGAGATCGCGCAGGATGTTTACGAGCTGCAGCCCCTGGCCGAAGCGGATGCCGATCCGGCAAAGCTCGTCCATCTCGAGCGCGGAGTAACGCGGGAGGTGCCGCGCACACACACGCGTCCAGAATTCGCCCACGCACCCGGCCACCAAGTATGCGTACTCCTCGAGCTCGTCGGCGTTTTGCAGCGCGATCACTCCGCCGCCGCCAGTGCTGAACCGCTCCAAGTCGAGAGTTTGCCCGCGGATGATTTTCCGCATCACCGCGCGGATGTCTTCGCGGTCCGCCGGTGGCAGCGCTTCCAGCCAGTCGAGGCACGCCTCCACTTCGCCGATCAACACCTGCTCGCCCGCCGGCTGCGGCTGGATCGCCTCGCGCAACGCCGGTACGCCCGCACGCTCCCCCGTGAGGATCATCCGCTCGAACGCCGCGAGCTGCTCCGTGCGCACCGCAGCGGGCGCGCCGGCCGTATCCGCGATCGTATCGCTCGTGCGCGCCAGCAGATAGGCCAGGCCGATTGGCTCGCGCAAGGCAGCCGGCAGCAGCCGGATCGTGAGATAAAACGAGCGCGAAACCGCCGCGAGCAGCGGTCCGCCCAACTCCGCGCGGTTCATGGCGAAGGGAGCGCTTGCACCGTGATGCGCTCCGGTTCAAACGTGCCGAGCCCGATCGTCTCCGCCTCTTGCAACCACTCCGCCGCCTTGCCGATCGGCGGCAGTTTTGCGGGCACGCGCCACTCTTCCAGCTTGCGGAGAATGATGGAATCGAGCGCCACGGGATCGAGGCTGGCGAGCAGCGTGCCGTAGGGGAAGCTGAAGTTCGGGTTGAACTCCGGCCCACCCGCGTACTGCGCCACGAGGCCATCGACGATCGTCAGTGCCACCTTCGCTCCCATCCGCTCATCCGCGTAAAGATCCACGATGGACGAGGAGCCCGGACGCTGCGTGAACCGGCGGAAATTGTCGATGCACGGCACCGTCACGTTGTAGAGCGCGCCGGCCACGCCGCAGCCGCGCTCATCGGAAAAAGTGGGCAGATTGATGATCTTCGTGAGGTCGCGGCTCACCAGGCGCGCCACATGGCTCTCACCGCTCAATTGCGGGCGATCCGGCGCCGCCTGCCGGAGGCCGGTTTCGCGCCCCATGAAATTCAGGTCGCCCCACATCAGCCGCCCCAGGACCGGCGAATTCACCTTCGCCTCCGCATCGAGCCCGCGCGGCGGATCGATCCCGCGCACCTGCGGGCCGCCTTTCCGCGGAAGAAATCCCGCCTCGCGCAGCCTCTCGGAGGAGCGGTCCCAAATCACGATGCGCGCCCGCGGCACCCCCGCCAGCTCCAGCCCGCTCACTACCGCCTCCACAATGCCCGGGTGCGTGGAAAACTGCCGCCCGCCGGCCGTGGCGACTTTGATGCCCACACGATCCCCCGGCTTCACCAAGGTGCTCCATGCCTTCTTCAAATCCTTCTCGCCCGTCACGGCAAAGATCAGCCGCTCCACCATCCGCCGCTCCATCGCGCCATCGGGCCGCCCGGTGAGACCCGCCGCATCCGCGATCGTGTACACGACCGCGCGCGGCTTAACCGGCTGCGCCCGCGCAACTCGCGGCTCCGGATCCTGTCCCGCATGAGAAACCTCGCCAATCGTGAGCGCCAGCCCCGCGAACAGAAAAGCGCTCGCTGCGCGCCGTGCGATTCCGGCCTTTCTAGAAAGGGCTGAGTGGAATCGCGGCACGGGCGGCCACTATCGAAGCGGCCGGGGCTTCGTGTCAAATGACGGCCCGCGACGCCCGGCTTAGCTCAGCCCGAGCGCGCGGAGCAGGCTGCGATCAATCCGGCCCGTCACGGAGAGGCCGCGATCGGCCTGGTAATTGCGGATGGCCCGCCGGCTGCCGGAGCCGATGTCCCCATCCACGGGGCCGCCATAGTAGCCGCGGCGCTTCAGGGCGCGCTGCACATCGGCGGCGAGGCCATCGGAGTACGATTCCCGCGCATAGGAGTAGCTGGGCCGGCTGTAGTACGTGTAGCTGAGCGACGGCCCGTAGCCGTAGCCGTAGTACGGGCGCGAGTAGTAGGAAGACCCTCCGTAATATCCTCCGTACCCGCCGTAGCCGCGCCCATAGTAGTTCCGGCTGTGCCCATATCCGCGACTATACCCACGGTGATGATCGTGGTGGCGGCCGGTGTCGATCTTCTTGGTATTGAAGTGGCCGTCGCCGTCGAGATCGCGGCGGAACTTGATGTCGCGGGCGTCGCTGGCGGACGGCACGGCCAACGCCAATCCAGCCACGAGCGAAAGGAGTCGGAGCGAAATTGTGGTTTTCATAGAAAAGGTTTCGTATTTGTCAGACGAACCGCGCGCCGGATTCATTCACGAGATCAAGCAAATGTTCGCCCGCCTTCTCCTCTTCGCCACCGCGCTGGCCGGCGCCGCCTTGGCCGGTGAGCCGCCGCTCCGGCCCATCGAGACGCGCGTCTTCCACGATAGCGCCAATCACTGGCGGCATCTTCGCGATGCGGGCCGCTTCATCCAGCCGATCGGCGAACAGCCCGCGTACCGCCCGGAGCAGGTGCGCGAGATCGTCGCGAACATTCTGCTCTTTCAGCGCGAAGATGGCGGCTGGCCAAAAGATTACGACATGACCGCCATCCTCACGGAGGAGCAGCGGGCGACCGTGCTCGCGACGCGCGGGCAGGCCGACAGCTCCTTCGACAACGGCAACCTCCATTCCCAAGTGTGGTACCTCGCGCAGGCGGTCGCGCAGGACCCCAAGCCGGAATGGCGCGCCGCCTGCCTCCGCGGCTTCGATTTGCTGCTGCGCTGCCAGTACGAAAACGGCGGCTTTCCGCAGCGCTTCCCCAACGCCAAAGGGTTCCACGCCCACATCACTTTCAATGACGGCGTGATGATCGGCATCCTCAACGTGCTGAGGGACGCCGCGGACGCCGAGCCGCATTTCCAATGGCTTGATGAGGAGCGGCGCGAAAAGGCCCGCGAGGCGGTGCGGCGCGGCATCGGCTGCATCCTGAAATGCCAGATCCGCGCCGGCGCTGCGCTCACCGGTTGGTGCCAGCAACACGACGAGCGCACCTACGAAGCGCGGCCCGGCCGCAGCTTCGAGCTCGCCTCCATCTGCCCCGGCGATACCACGCAAATCGTGCGCTTTCTCATGCGCGAGCAGGCGCCTGGCGCTGAAGTTCGGCAGGCCATCAGCTCCGCCGTGCGGTGGCTCGAACAGGTGAAGCTGACCGGGGTGCGCATCGCGAAAGTGCCCGCTCCGAAAGAGGAATTCCTGCGCCACACCGCCGACTACGACAAGGTCCTCACCCCGGATCCGAGCGCGCCGACGCTCTGGGCGCGCCATTACGAAATCGGCACCGATCGCCCGGTCTTCGCCGGGCGCGACGGCGTGCGCAAATACGCCTTCGCGGAAATCGAGCGGGAACGCCGCACCGGCACCCCGTGGTTTGGCGACTGGCCGGCAAAACTGCTCATGGAAGACTATCCGCAATGGCTGAAACGCATCGGCGATCAGGAGCGATAAGGTTTCGCCCTGCCGACCGACACACCGAGCTTCGTTCAGAGGTGCTCACTAACGGAGCTCTCACGATGCGCCCAGCCGCCTGGCATTCAATGCTCGCCACTCCTCGCCCAGGACCTCCAGCGGCTTCCCCGCAAACTCCTGCCAGAGCTGCGGCCGGTACCGTCCTTCGCGCGCGGCGGCATTCAACTTGCGCACGATGTCGCGATCATAAGTGCGCGTCACCCAATCGAGGAAATTGGCGCTGATCCGATAGCTGGCATCGTATCGTGCCTGCGCGAGATTGGCCTTTGTGATCTCGGCGCCCTTGCTTTGCGGCTCGTAGAGGAACCAGCGGACGTAATCGGCGATGCCTTCGGTAAGCCAACCCGGGGCCGGTGCTGGTTCGCGGCTGTAAGCCTGCACGATGTGCACCAATTCGTGGACCACCGCGCCGATAGCCTCGCGCTTCAGCTCGCCGCGAAACCACGGCGTGTTCAGATTCACCAGCATCCGCCACGCGGACGCGGGCACCTTTCCCATGTCGTTTTGGAAGCGCAGCGTCACCTGCGCCGGCGCCTGAAAGCCATCGGAGGGCAGCAGCGCGGCGATGCGCGGGTACCACTCGCGCACCACCGGCGCGAGCTGCGTCTCGGCCCATTCCATGAGATCCGGCGCTTCCGTCGCATCGATGGCGAAACGCCACTTGCCATCGGCGGTGGCGAATGGCTTCACGATTGGCTTTGGCAAAGAAGAAACGGGCGGTGGGCCGTTCGCGTCGATGACATCGATCTCGCTGTAGAAGGTGTTGCCAAATGCATCGCGGCTCTCCGTGCGCTGGATTTCAAAAAGCAGGTAGCGGAATTTTCCAAGCACCCCGGTGGTGTCGGCGATCGCCACCCCGTGCTGGCCTCCGCCGTCGCCATCCTTCGGGCGCGTATCGACCGTCGCGATCATTTGCCAGCCGGCAGAGGCCGGATCGATTCCCATGCCTGGCGCTGGATTGAACCCCGCGGCCCTTCCCTCCGCCGCATACAGTTTGTAAAGCTGCGGCCCGCGCATTCCGGCGTGCCACGAATAGCTGCAGACCTGCTTCACGGAAACGACGGCCCCGAGATCGACCTGCACCCGGCCGCCTTCGCTGCCGGCGCGGAAGAAAAAATTCTGCGCCGGTTGATCGGCGCCAGCAGGCGCGCGCCCATCGTGCAACACCGCCGCGTCGCCACCATTCGGGTCGCGCGTGCCCTCCACCACGATGAACTTCGCACTCGTCGCCGCGTCGTTGTTCGCGGGGCTCGGCACATTCTCAAACGTGAAGCCCGCGCCCTCGGCGCTGTAGCCCATCGAGATTTTCACCTCGGCCTCGGCCGTGGCCGCGGTCATCAGCACCGACGCCACGAACGTGAGAGCGTGAGATTTCATGAGAGGGGCGCCAAGGTGGTGCAGCCATCCTGGCTGCCTTGGCCCCGCTCGTGAAGCCCTCCTTCCACGTTGGACTTGGCGCGCGCGCGCGTTTGCGCGACAAAGCCCTCCCGCTCAATGGACGATTCTCCCCTCATCCTGGCCCTGGACATGGGCACCTCCTCCACCCGCACGGCGCTCTTCAGCGCGCGGGGCGAGCGCTTCACCCACACCACCGCGCAGGAGGGCTACCCGCTGCTCACTTCCAAGGAAGGCGCGGCGGAGCTGGAAACCGGCGCGTTGCGCGAGGCGGTGCTGCGCTGCATGGAATCCACGCTGCGCCAGTATCGCGGCGACGAGACGCTGCGCGGCCGGCCCATCGCCGCGATCGGCGTCTCCTGCTTCTGGCACAGCCTCATCGGCGTAAACGCGGCCGGCAAGCCGCTCACGCGCGTGATCACCTGGGCCGATTCGCGCTGCCGGCCCGACGCCGCCGCGCTCCGCGACGAATTCTCCGAACGCGCCGTCCACGGCCGCACCGGCTGCATGCTTCGCGCCTCCTTCTGGCCGGCCAAGCTGCTCTGCGTTCGCCGCACCGAACCGAAGCTTTTCCGCCAGGTGCGCCGCTGGATTTCGCCCGCGGAATGGGTGCAGGCCGAGCTCTGCGGCAAGGCGAATTGCGCCATCGGCATGGCTACCGGCACGGGCCTCTTCAATCCCACCAGGCTGCAATGGGACCCCGAGCTGCTCGAGCGCTGCGGCCTTTCACCCGAGGCGTTGGGCCCCCTCAGCGATGAGCCCTCGCAACTGAGCAACGAGTGGGTCCGCCGCTTCCCGGAGCTGCGCGAGACTCACTGGTTTCCCGGCATCGGCGATGGCGCGGCAAGCAATCTCGGCTCCGGCGCCACGCGGCCGGGCTTCGCCGCGATCAATGTCGGCACGAGTGCCGCGTTGCGCGTGATGCGCCAGGGCCGCACCGCCAAGGCGCCCTTCGGCCTTTTTTGCTATCGCGTGGATGCGGAGCGCTACCTCGTCGGCGGCGCCGTGAGCAATGCCGGCAATCTGCGCGCGTGGTGCCTGCGCGAACTGCGCCTGGAATCCGATCCGCTCCTCCTCGAGCAGCAGCTCGCCGAGCGCGCCGCGCCCGAGCACGGCCTCACCATCCTTCCCTTCTGGACCGCCGAGCGCGCCCCCACCTGGAACGAAGAGCTCACCGGCACCATCGTCGGCTTGCGCCAGCACACCACCGCGCTCGATCTGCTCCAGGCCACCACCGAGGCCGTCTTCTATCGCATCGCCCGCATCGGCGAGCTCGTGCTCGAGCAGGAGCCCTCCGCGCCGAAGTTCCTCGTCTCCGGCGGCATCCAGCATTCGCCCGGCGCCATGCAGCGCCTCGCCGATGCCTTCAACCAGCCCGTCTACGCCAATCCCGAACCCGAGGCCTCCATCCGCGGCGGCGCCGTCTTCGCCATCGAAAAACTCGGCCTCCAGCCCGCCGCCCTCCACCTCCCCCGTCCCATCCGACCGCGCAAAAAATTTGCCGCCCTCCACGCCAAAGAGCGCGCGGCGCAAGTGCGGCTGGAAGAGCAGTGCAGTAGATTTGCCGGGTAAGTCTTTGCGAGTGAAAACGACTGCGAGGCCAGATGGGAGGATTCCCACCTCTCACACGGAGCTCATCCTCTCACTCCATTGGAGCCCGCAGGGCAGCGCGAAAGCCACATACTCGAGATGCAACACGCGACGGTGACTCGGACTCGTCGAGCGGCTTGAGGCATGGAGGAGCAAGGGACGCATCAGCAACGCATCGCCGGCGGAAGCCGCGCACAGGGTTTCAGGATGCTGCGCGCGCATCTCGCGGATTTGCTCCGGAGAAAGCCGGCCGCAACGATGAGAGCCGGGTATGACGCGCAAGGCGCCATTGGCTTCGTCGGCGTCGTCCAGGTGCAGGCGGATAGTGAGCATCTGTTCGAGCAGTTCCACCGGAGCCTGGCAGTGTGGCATGCCATCTTTGATGCTCCAGGGGCCGAAGCCGGGCGCATCGACTTGGGCGCGAACCGCCAGTGTCAAATCCTGATGCCACGGGACCAGCCAATTCGCCTCTGCCGATTTGTCGAAGTAGATCGCGCGAGCCGCCGCCGGCTCGCGCGGCAGGTGCGGGCGAACGATCTCGAGCAGCCGGGCTGAAGAGGCGACCTGCGCCACTGGGGGAAAACCAAGGAGCCCGCGCCGGCCGGCGCCTGCCATGGGCCCTAGCGCGGACAGCAAATCCCGTTGCTCATCCGCGGACAGGACGCCTTTAACGATCGCAAAGCCCTGCGCCTCGACTTCACTCCGGAACGCCAAAGCAGAGGAAACAGGGAGTTCGCTAGAGAGCATTTGGCTAAGCTAAGCTCCCCGCCGCCTCAGATCTTCGCCGCCTTCAGCGTCGCCGGCAGTTGGTAGTCTTGCGCGGGCACCTCTTCCAGCAATCCCTTCACGATATCCGCGGGCCGCTTGCCCTCGATCCGCGCGGTATAATCGAGCACGAGCCGGTGCTGCAGAACCGGCGCCGCGAGCGCGCGCACATCTTCGAAGCTGCCATTCAGCCGTCCATGCAGCAGCGCGCGCGCTTTCGCCGCGCCGGCCAGGCCGAGCGCCGCGCGCGGGCTCGCGCCGAACTTCACGCCCGCGGCCGCTCGAGCGGCGCCAGGGTGCGTGGCATCCACCAGACGCGCGATGTAGTTTGCCACCACATCGGGCAGGTAGATGCGGCGCACGAGCGCGGAAAGATCGCGCAAATCTTCCCCGCTGAGAACCGGCTCGACGGCCACCGAAACGCCGATCTCGCGGTGCTTCACGATCTGCTCCAGCACCTCGACCCCGTTGCGTCCGACTTCCAGCTTCAAGAGGAAGCGGTCGAGCTGCGCTTCGGGCAGCGGATACGTCCCTTCCAGCTCGATCGGGTTTTGCGTGGCGAGGACGAAGAACGGATCGGGCAGCGGATGCGTCTGGCCCATGACGGTGACGCGCCGCTCCTGCATCGCTTCGAGCAGCGCGGATTGCGTCTTCGGCGAGGCGCGATTGATTTCATCGGCCAGCACCAGGTTCGCGAAGAGCGGTCCCGGCTCGAAGACGAAGCGCCGCTGGCCGTCGACCTCCTGCAGGATCGGGTTGCCGGTGATGTCGCCGGGCAGCAGGTCGGGGGTGAATTGGATGCGTTTCGCCTCCAGCCGCAACGCCTGCGCGAGCCCTTTCACCAGCTCCGTTTTTCCGAGGCCCGGAAGGCCCTCCAGCAGCAGGTGCCCGCGCGCGAGCAGCCCGATGATCACATTCTCGATCAGCGCCTCCTGGCCAAAGAGCACCGTGCGCAGGCTCGCGCGCAGCCGCTCCAGCTTGCCCGACGCTTCCCCGATTTCCCGCTCGCTCGCGTGTGTCTCCATCTATTTGAAAAAGCGCTGCAGGACTTCGCGCTCGCGCGGCACCATCGCTTCGCGCCACACCGCCGCGCCGCCCGTTCCCGGCGAGGCGATCGCGCCCCCGGCGGTGGCCGTCGCGGTCGCCTTCTTTACCTCGTGCTCGCCGGTGGTGACGCCAAGCGTCTCGCCCGGCAGGGCGCGGGAAAGATCGTCGTTCTCGAGATTCTCCACCCGCCTGGCGCGCAGATCGTTGGCGTGCGGCTTCAGCGAGAGCGGTACGCTTACCCCGCCGCCGCCCATTCCACCGGAGGCGGTCTCGTCCGCCGTCACCGTGAGCTTCGCCACCCCCACGCACTTTTCGCAAACCGAGGTGCACTCCTTCAGGTTTTCCCGCAACTCGGCGAATTGCGCGGCCGACATTTGCTTTGCCGAGCCGGGCTTGAAATCCTTCAGTTTCTTCAGCAGCTCCTTGTTCAGGGGCAGGTCGCCGGCTTGCAATCCGCCCAGCGCTTTTTGCCAATCCTCATCGAGCTTCTTCAGCTCGTCCTTGCCCAGGCCCGCGCCGTTTCGCTCCGCATTCGCGGCAATCTCCGCGGCTTCCTGCAGCTCGCGCTGGAGCGAGCGGAGCGCGCCCTGCGTCTGCTCCCGCAGGCTGTCCCCCGCTTCGAGGCTGCTCTGGCTGTACCACTTCTCCGGCAGTTGCGCGCGCAACTCCTCCAGCAGCGCTTCGATCTTCTCCACCTCCTCCGGCTCGACTACTTTCGACTCCTCCAGCAGATCGAGCCACGATTGCACCTGCGACCAGGCGATCGGCTGCTCGCGCGGCAGCGGCGCCGCCGCATTCGCCGGCAGCGGCACCCAGCGCGCGCCGGCCAGCATCAGCGCGGAGACCAGCAGCGGAACCGCGAGACGCTGCCAATTCCACGCCGTCGCATCGCGCACCCCGGCCGGCGCGGGCCACGCGCCAATCCCCTCGCGCGCGGCGCTGAGCCGGTTATGCAAACGCCCGGAATCCTCCAGCCGCACCAAGGCTTGCGGGACGGCGATCATCTTCCGCCGCGCGAGCCACCCCGCCGCGGCCGCGGCCATGCAGAGGGCGGAGGAAAGCACGATCCAAACAACCCCGAGCGGCGCCTGGAGGCCGCGCATCACCAGCACTGCCACCGCGGTCGCTCCGCAAGCGACCGTCGCCGCAGGCAGAAAATAGCTGAGCCAGCGGGCGAAGTTGTGCCGCAGCGCCAGGAAACGCGCGCGCGTTTCCCAGAAAGAACGATGGTCGGTCGGCACAGAGCATCCGTAGTGCAGGCAAGCGGCGCGGTCAATGTGGCGCGGGCCGCCCCAAGAAAAACTGGCTTCCGCCTCGCCTCCTCATCATCCTTTGCTCCCCGCCCCGAACCTCACTCCCTCTCCTCTCCCACGCATGCGCAGCATGACCGGCTACGGCCACGGCCAGACCACCACCAACGGATGCCGCTATTCCGTGGAGCTGAATTCCGTGAACCGCAAGCAGAGCGACGTGGTGGTGACCCTGCCGCGTGAGCTGAGCGAGCTGGAGCCGCGCGTGCGCGATACGATCAATACGGAGATTTCGCGGGGGCGTCTCACGGTGGTGATTTCCTGGCACGCCAGCAGCCCCAACTCAGGCCGGCCCGCGCTCGATGCCGCGCTCGCGCGCAATTACTATCAGGCGATGCTTTCGCTCCGGGACGAGCTCGGCGCCACCGGCGAAATCTCGATCGAGACCGTGTTGCGCGCGCCGGGCGTGCTGCGCATCTCCGACGACCAGACGAACAGCGACGACGCCTGGCCGCACGTGGAGGGCGCACTGAAGGAGGCGCTCGCGGAGCTGATCTCCATGCGCGAGCGCGAGGGGAAACATCTCGCGAAAGACCTGATCAAGCGGCTCAAGACCGTGCGCGAGGCCGTGCGCAAAATCCGCGAGCTTCATCCCGACGTGATGAAGAAGTACCGCCAATCGCTCCACGAGCGCGTGCAGCGCGCCGGCATCGATCTGCCGCTCGACGACGACCGCCTCGTGAAAGAGGTGATCTTCTTCGCGGAGAAGTGCGACATCACCGAGGAGCTCACCCGGCTCGAAAGCCACTTCGCGCAATTCGCGCATCATCTGCGCAAGCCGGAGCCGGTCGGCCGCACGCTGGAATTCATCTGCCAGGAGATTGGCCGCGAGCTGAACACCGTCGGGGCCAAGGCCAACGACGGCGAGATTTCGCAGTGGGTGGTCACGTGCAAATCCGAGATGGAGAAGATCCGCGAACAGATCCAAAATATTGAGTGAGCCGACGCCAGCACCCGCCAGCGATACCGCGCTCCGTTCTGGAATGAGCGCGCCCGTGATCATCCTCGGCGTGAGCGGCTCCATCGCCGCCTACAAAGCCGCCGAGCTCGCCAGCAAAATGGTGAAGCGCGAGTGGGAGGTGCACGTGGTGATGACCGGGCGCGCGCGCGAATTCATCACTCCGCTCACGCTGCAGACGCTCTCGCGAAACCCTGTAATCATCAGCTTCTTCGGCGGATCGGCGTGGAAGCCCGGCCATATCGAGCTCGCCGATCGCGCGTCGCTGCTGCTCATCGCGCCCGCCACCGCCAACACCATCGCCGAGCTCGCGCACGGCCTCGCGAGCAACGCGCTCACGGAGATCGCGCTCGCCACGCGCGCGCCGCTCCTCATCGCCCCCGCGATGAATGGAAAAATGTGGGACCATCCTGCCACGCGCCACAACGTCGAGCTGCTCCGCGCGCGCGGCGCGCAGTTCATCGGACCACAGGATTCCGGCATGCTCGCGTGCGGCTACGAAGGCGCCGGCAGACTCGCGGAGGTGGAGGAAATTCTCTCGCGCGCCGAATTATTTTTCGCGCCGAAAAATTAGCCGTCGCGCCGCGGTCGCGCGGAGAATCGTCTCACCCATTTCTCCCAGGAGACCGATGGGAAGCCTGCGCGCAACGCGCACGAAACCCCTGTATCCATGCGGGTTCCCGCACTTTTCACCCACGCGCACCGGCCGCGCGCGAGTGCCGCGAGTGAGCGCGCGGCGCGTGCGCGGGCTCATCACCACCTCGCGCGGCGCGGGCCGCGCCACGCGCGCCGTGCAAAAATTTCGCAACGTTTCAACATAAATTCGTTGACGGAATTTGCGAATCTCACTACTCCCTCAAGTCCATAGTGATTACTTCACTGACAATTTCTGCGACCCGCTACTGCGGACCGAAAGGGGGTGTTTGTTAATGGCAACTGCAAAGAAGCCCGCCAAAGCCGCCGCCAAGAAAGCTCCCGCGAAGAAACTCGCTGCGAAGAAAGCTGCTCCGGCGAAGAAAGCTGCGGCTAAGCCCGCCGCCAAGAAGGCCCCGGCCAAAGGCAAGAAGTAGTCTGGTCTGCGCGCTGCACGCAGCGCGCGCCATAGTTCGAGCGGGAGGAGAAGCAATTCTCCTCCCGCTCTCTTTTTGCATGGAGGCAATCGCGGCAATGCACGCGATGCGCAACGAAATCGATAGGCTGGGACAGCCTATAACGCACAAGCCCGGCGAAGCCTTCGCTCCGCCGGGCTGTGGTTGAGGCTTGGCGAACCCGCCTTACGCCGTCGACTTCGCGGTGGCCGTCAACTCCCCGGTCTCGAATTCCGGCTCCGCTTCCTCATCGTGCTCGATCCGCGGGATGGTGCCGGTGGCGAATTGCGAGACCGCCACCAGGATCAGCGCGACGAGCAGGTAACTGACGGCCACCGCGGGAGACTGGAAGGCGCCGATCTTCTCTCCGTGCATCAAGCCGAAGAAGGTGAGCACTCCGCCGGACGCGGCGAAGCCGGCGGCCTTGAGAAAGTGGCGATCGGCCATGCACGCGACGGTCGCGGCGAGGATGACGCCGCTGAGAATCGCGCCGCCGCCCATCACTTCCAGGCCGTGATAGAGCACCCCGATCCCTTGCAGTTTATCGAGGCCGAGCTTGGCGGCATCGGTGCCCGCGATGACGAGCGAGTTGTCGATGAGCAGTTTGCCCCACGCGGCGAGGTGCGGCGTGAGCGCGAGAATGATGGCGGGCGCGTGCGACTTCGGCGTTTCCTGGAAAGCCTGCGCGCCAATGAGCATGCCGATGTAGAGCAGGATCGGCGAGATCGCGACGATCGGGATGAGCGCGCTCATCAGCGAGATGATGCCGAAGCACGCGAGGATGATGACCATCACGCCGGTCGCCGCGGAGTAGCCGATCCGCCCGCCCATCGCCTTCCAGCCCGGATGGCCGATATAGACAGCGTTGATGAACGGATTGCCCATGCAGCAGCCGATGAGGCTGACCACGCCATCGGCGGTGAGCACGCGCGTGGTGGGATAGCTGTCGCCGGCGACCTCGGCGCTCTCCACGTTATCGATCGCCTCCACCAGATCGTAGATGCCAAACGGGATCGCCGTGACGAGGATGATCCCGAGGAATTCAAATCCCGCCGAAGACGTGACTGAAAGCGGGGAGCGGCAGCGAGAACCCGAAATTCGAGATGGCGCCGGTGAGTTTCTCCAGCGTCATGCCCCCGTAGTTGAGCCCGAAGAGATTCGAGCCCCACGCGATGAGGCATGCCGACGGCGATGGCGACTAGGCCCGCCGGGATGCCTTTCCAATATCGCACGCCGCCAAACCAGCTCAGCAGGATGATCGCGAAACAGGTGATGCCGATCACCGGCGTCTGAACATCTCCAGCGCGGGCCGCATCGAGATGAACGAGATCGAGACGCCGGCGAGCGTGCCGAGCAGCGCGGCGCGCGGCGTGATCTTCCGGATGAGCGGCCCCACAAACCCGCCCAGCATCAGCACGAAGCTCTGGATAAACACCCAGGTGAGCCCGGCCTCCCAACCCTTGATCGGGTTCTCCGTCATGATCGAAATCGGCAGCATGATCACGAAGACGACGACGAACATGTGCGGCACGCTGATCCCCGACGGCAGCGCGCAGACATCGGTGCGCCCGGTCTTCTTCGCCAGCCGATAGGCCAGCCACGCATAGTACATCGTGGAGAGGCAAAGCATCAACCCGGTGGCCGGCAGGATGCGGTGGAAGACGATGTTCGTCCGGCATCTTCAGCACAAACCGCAGCAGGCCGGTGAGCGCCAGGAGGTTGACGAGGATGTTCGTCCCGAAGCCGAAGAAGGCGTTCCAGTCTCCGGGCGTCCAGAGTTTGGGTTTGGTCGCGGTCATGGATGGTGGCGGTGGTTGGGTTTGGTGGTGTTCGCGGGAAATCAGCGCGATGGCGTCGAGGAGTGTCGGCCGGAATCCGAGACCCAGCCGAAGATGCCGCCCTGCGCCTTGATCATCTTCAGGCCCATCTCCTGGAATTCGGGGAAGTACGAGCCAACGCAGTCCGACGGCACGAGGCACTCGTAGCCGCGGTCGTTCGCCTCGCGGACGGTGGTGTTCACACACACCTCGGTGGTCACGCCGGTGACGACGAGCTGCTGGATGCCGCGATTCTGCAGGATCGCGTGGAGATCGGTGGCGAAGAAGGCGCCCTTGCCCGGCTTGTCGATCACCGGCTCGCCCGGCAGCGGATAAAGCTCGGAGATGATGTCGTGCCCCGCCTCGCCGCGGACGAGGATGCGCCCCATCGGCCCGGTGTCGCCGATCGTGGTCGGGCTGCGGCCGCGGATTTTCTTGGCTGGCGGAAGATCGGCGAGATCGGGACGATGGCCTTCGCGGGTGTGGATGCACCGGCAGCCGTGCCGCGCGCCACGCGGCAAGCAGCCGCCTGTTCGGCTCGATGGTGCGGCGCAGCTGGCTAGACGTCGTTGCCCAGCATCTCGCCAAAGCCGCCCGGCTCCAGGAAATCGCGCTGCATATCGATGATGAGCAGCGCGCATTTCTCCGGCTCGAACTCAAATTCGTAGGGTTCGGCATCGACGGTCACAGTTTGGTCCAAAGTCATGGCAAGCATACGCAAGGCGGCGCGGGTGGTATCCTCGCGGGGGCCTTAGCCGGAGCTGTGCCACTCCCCGCAGCGAATGCCTAAGCGGCTGGCCGGCTTGGTCTTACGAAAATGGACCCGGAGGAGTTGCCGCACGGCGAGGCGCCTCCACCTGTGCCCCCTGTTGCAGGCGGGCGCATTTGCGACAGGCGTTCCTTTTGTGTCCGGATGGTGGCGAATGATGCGCAGGGTGTTCGCATCCCGACAACCGGTCGTGCCCCCCAGCTTCGTAAGACGCGCCGCTTCCAGAAGGAAATGCACGATTTACGCTGTGCTGCACGGGGCTTGCTATGGCGCTGGCGTTGTCTGCCCTGCCACCCGCACCCATATCGTCAGTTGCCAATTCCGCCCGGCGCGCGCCTGCCCTGATCGCGCTGCTGGTGGGGGTGGCGCTGTCGGCCGGGCTGCTCTGCGTGCTCGAGCGGCGGAGCGGAGAGTTGCAGCGCGAGGCGTTTCGCGAGATGGCGCGCGAACGCGCCGAGGTGCTGCGCACGCAGCTCCTGCGCTCGATGGAGGTGCTGCACAGCATTGCGGCGCTGTATGCGGCGCGCCCGGAAGTTTCGCGCGAGGAATTCCGGCGGTTCGTGGCCGGGGCGCTGGCGCGGCAGCCGGAATTGCAAGCGCTGGCCTGGGATGCGCGCGTTCCGCAAGGCGAGCGCGCCGCCTTCGAAAACCGCGCGCGGGCCGATGGGTTCTCGGAGTTCGCGTTCGTGGATAACGATGGCGGCGGGGCGCGCACCCCTTCTCCTTTCCGCACGGAGCATTTCCCCGTCTATTACCTGGAGCCGCTGGCCGAAAATCTGGATGCGTTCGGCTTCGATGTCGGCTCCGAGCGGCGCCGGCGTGAGGCGCTCGAAAAAGCGCGTGATCTCGGCGCGCCCACGGCCACCGCGCCGATCCGGCTCGCGCAGGAGAAAGCCTCGCAGGCGGGCGTGCTGGTATTCCAGCCGCTCTATCGCGGCACGCCGCGCACCCTGGCAGAGCGCCGCGCGAGCCTGACCGGTTTCGCGGTGGCGGTTTTTCGTGTCGGCGATCTTGTCTCGGCGTCACTGCGGCGGGCCCGAAATGCCGGCTACACGCTGGCGCTCGTCGATGAATCGACCGGCGAGACCATTTACGAGCAGGCGCAAAATCTCGCGCCGCATCCGCTGGAGCAGACCGCGAAAATCGAAGTGGCCGGGCGCCGCTGGCTGCTGCGCGCCAGTCCACGTGGCTTCGCGGTCCAGCCTGGCATGGGCGCCGCGTGGCTGGCGTTCGGCGCGGGGTTGGCCGTCTCGGCGCTGGTGGCGGCTTACCTCTTCCAAAGCCACCGGCACGCGGCGCGGCTCGCCTCTTCCAACGCGGCGCTGCGCGATGAGATCGCGGTGCGCAAAGCCGCGGAAGGGGCCGCCGAGGCCGCGAATCACGCCAAATCGGATTTCCTGGCCAATATGAGCCACGAGATTCGCACGCCGATGAACGCGATCCTCGGCTACACGCAAATCCTCGCCCGCGACGTCTCGCTACACCCGTTCCAGCGCGACGCCATCGGCACGATCTCGAGCAGTTGCGATCATCTGCTGGAGGTCATCGACGACATCCTCGATCTGGCGCGCATCGATGCCGGCCGGCTCGAGCTCGCGCCCTCGGACTTCGACCTGGCCAGCCTCGCGCGCGAGTTGGTGGGGATGTTCCAGCACCAGTGCGAGGAGAAGAAGCTGGGCCTGCGCGTACGAAGGCCCGGAAGCGCCCGCGATCGAGGTGCGCGGCGATGGCGGCAAGCTCCGCCAGGTGCTCATCAACCTGCTCGGCAACGCCGTGAAATTCACCGAGCGCGGCCGCCTCAGCCTGCGCCTGGAGGCCAGCGGCGCCGGCGCCTGGCTCTTCGAGGTGCGCGATACCGGCATCGGCATCGCCCCGGAAGCGCACGCCTCCATCTTTGAGCCGTTCCAGCAACTGGCCGCGGGGCGCGCGGGCGGCACCGGGCTCGGCCTCACCATCGCGCGGCGCCACGTGGAGCTGATGGGCGGGCGCCTGGAAGTGGACTCCGCGCCCGGCGCGGGCGCCCGCTTTTTCTTCACGCTTCAGTTGCCCGCGGTGGAAAATCGCTTCCCGTCGCGCGGCACTCCGCCGCGCGTCGAGCGGCTGGAGGAAGGGTGCAAAGTGCGCGCGCTGGTGGTGGACGACATCCCCGAAAACCGCGAGGTGCTCGCCATCATGCTGCGCATCGTCGGCTGCGAAGTAGTCCTGGCCGAGAACGGCCGGCAGGCGCTCGAATGCGTGCGGCTGGCGCGACCGCAAATCGTCTTCATGGATATGCGGCTCGGCGAGGGCGACGGCATGGAAGTCACGCGCCAGCTCGTGCAGGAATACGGCGCCGGCGGGCTCAAAATCGCCGCCACTTCGGCCTCGGTGCTCTCGCACCAGCGCGAGATCTGCTTCCAGATCGGCTGCGATGAATTCGTCGCGAAGCCCTTCCGCGCCGAGCGCATTTACGCGGTGTTGGAAAACCTGCTCGGCGCGCGCTTTGTCGGGAGCGCGCAGGAGGAGCCGCGCGAGGCGGGCGAAATCATCAATCTGCGCAGCGTCGAGCTGCCCGAGGAGCTGGCGGTGCGCCTCACCATGGCCGCCGAGCTGCACTCGGCGACCGTGCTGAAGAATTGCCTGCACGACGTGGAGCAGCTCAGCCCCGCCGGCGCGCGGCTCGCGGAACATTTGCGCGGCTTTCTGGCCAGCTACGACATGGCCACGATCCAGCGGCTGGTGGCGCAGTTGCCCGTGCAGTCTCCCGATGCGCGCCTCGAGGATGGCGCCAACGCGGCATGAAACCGGAGCGCATCCTCATCGCGGACGACACCGCGGCCAATCTCACGCTGCTGATGAACGCGCTGGAGCCGCGCGGCTTCGAAATCCTCACCGCCGGCACCGGCGAAGAGGCCGTGAAGCTCGCCGCGCGCGCGCAGCCTGATCTCGCGCTGCTCGATGTCATGATGCCGGGCATCGACGGCTTCGAGACCTGTCGCGAGCTGAAACGCCAGGCCGCGATGGCCGAAGACGGGGCGGAGGAAGGCGCCGTGCGCGACATGCCCGTGATCTTCATCACCGCGCGGCAGGATACGCCCAGCCTGCTGCGCGGGCTCCGCGCCGGAGCGGTCGATTACATTCTCAAGCCGTTCGTGGCCGAGGAAGTAGTGGCGCGCGTGGAGACCCACCTCAAGCTGGCGCGGCTCACCCGCGAGCTCCGCCGCCGCAACGCCGAGCTGGAGGCCGAGGTGGCGCGCCGCCGCCACGCCGAGCAGGCGCGCGAAACCGCCGATCAGCGCCTCTCCGTGCTCACCGCGCGCGAAACCCAGCGCTGGGGCCTGCCGGGCTTCGTCGGCAAAAGCCGGCACCTGCGCCGCATTCTCGCCGACCTCGAACGGCTGCAGCATTTCGGCAAGACGAGTGTGCTTATCACCGGCGAAAGCGGCACCGGCAAAGAGCTCGTCGCGCGCGCCATCCACTTTTCCAGCCCGCGCGCCGAGCGGCCCTTCATCCCGGTCAATTGCGTGGCCATCCCCGCGGAGCTCGTGGAGTCGTTCTTCTTCGGCCACGTGAAAGGCGCCTTCACCGGCGCCACCGCCGATCGCAAGGGCTACTTCGAGTTGGCCGATACCGGCACGCTCTTCCTGGACGAAATCGGCGACATGCCGCTGCTGCTCCAGGCCAAGCTCCTCCGCGTGCTCGAGGACGGCGCGGTGACGCCGGTCGGCTCCGGCCAGGCGCGCCAGGTGGATGTGCGCGTGGTCGCCGCCACCAATGCCGAGCTTGGCGTGAAGATCGCCACCGGCGAATTCCGCCACGACCTGTTCTTCCGCCTGGCCCGCTACAGCGTCGAAATGCCGCCCCTGCGTGAGCGCCCGGAAGACATCCCCCTCCTCGCCGCGCACTTCCTCGAAGTCTTCGCCGCCGAGACCGGCCGCCCCGCCCCGGCGCTCACCCCCGCCGCGCTCCAGGTCCTCGCGCAATACGATTTCCCCGGCAACATTCGCGAGCTGAAAAACTGCCTCGAGCGCGCCCTCATTCTGAGCAGTGGCCTCCCCATCGCCGCCGAGCACCTCCGCTTCCTCGGGACCCCCGCCGCGCCCGGACGCGAGCCGCCACCGTCCGAACGGCCTGCTTTCAAAGACCTCCCCCTCAACCTTGAAGCCGCCGAGCAAGCCCTCATCCAGCGCGCCCTCGAGCAGACCGGCGGCAACGTCGTCGAAGCCGCGCGGCTCCTCGGCGTGAACCGCAGCCGCATCTACCGGCGATTTCCATCCGGGTAACCCGCCTGCCCACAGCCTCGACCTCAGCGATCCCGCAGCGAAAGCGAGGCGAGAGCGGTGGAGTAGAGGCGGCCCCCGGCGCGGCCCCATTGATCGTCGGCGGGCCAGCTCCCGGCCTCGGAGCCAGCGGTGGCCTGGCGCAGCAGCAAGGTGTGGCGGATGGAGGCGAGCTTCCGCCGGGAGGAGTCTTCGCGCTCCCGCGTGAGGGAGGCGGTGAGGAAATAGGCGCGGTAAAAATCCAGGGTCGCCCGGCCGGCCGGAACGGCGCCTTCGCTTCGCGCGAGCATGGCGCTCGGGGAATCCGCGGGCTCTTCCGCCTGCGGGCGCGCCTCGGGATGCGCGGCCAGCCACTGGCGGCCACGCTCGAGAGGTGTCCGCGCGTTTTCCCAGCCGAGAGTGATGGCGAGCTCGAGCGCCTCGAGGTGCCACTCGGTGATCGAGCGGTCCGCGAGCGGGCTCTGCTGGTAGCCCCAGCCGCCCTCGGCTGTTTGGCGGGCGACAAGATGGGCGAGCGCGGCGTCGAGCGAGCGCCGCAGCTCCGCTTCGGGCCGGCGCTGGCAGGCGCGGAGGAGCGCGAGCGTGGCGATGCTGTGATTGTACGGCGCGCCCTGGAACTCCGGCCCAAAGGAGCCGGCTTCCGTCTGCTGCGCCTGCAGCCAGCGCGTGGCGCCGGCGATCGCGGCAGCGCCTTGTGGCTCGAGCGATTCGGCGCTGAGCAGCGCCAGCGCGGGCAGCGCGGTGAGGGCGACGGCGAAACGGCGATGGCCGCCCCATTTCCCGGCGTTCCAGGAGCCGTCCGGTTCCTGGTTCTGGCAAAACCAATCGAGCGCGCGGGCCACGCTGGCGGCGTTTTCATCGGAGGCCGCCGCGAGGGTCCCAGTGGGCGGCGCGGATTTCCGGAAAGTCGTGACGAAGACGCCTCCGGCGCAAAGCGTGACGAGCGCCGCGATGGCCGCCGCGCGTGGCCAGCGCGCAAAGCCCAGGCGTTCGCGCGGCTCTTCACGGATCCGGGCCAGGATGAAGGGCGCGAGATCCCGCGCGCATTTCACCGGCGGCACGCCACGCAGCCGACCGAGCAAGCTCCGAGTGGTTTCCACGGCGGCGCGGCAGCCGTCGCAAGCGGCGAGGTGGGTATGAAAATCCGCCCGCTCGCGCTCGGAAAGCTCGCCTGCCACATAGGCGGCGGCGTCGCGGCAAAGCCGGCATTCAGCGTTCATGCAGTAGCTCCTTCAGCGCGGCGAGCGCGAGGCTGATGCGCGATTTCACGGTGCCGAGCGGGATTTGCAGCACGTCGGCCACTTCCTGGTAGCGCAGGCCCTGATAGATATTCAGGACGATGACCTCCCGCAGTTTCGGCGAAAGCCGGTCGAGCGCAGCCTCCACCTCCGCACCCTCGCCGGGCCGGTCCGGCACGCGCTGCCCGGCGATTTCGACTTCGTTTTGAAACTCCGCCGCGAGCCGGTCGAGCCGGACGATTTTTCGCCCGCGGTCCGCCCAGACATTGCGCGCAAGATGATAGAGGAAGGTCGTGAAACGCGCCCTCGGCCGATATTGCCGCCGGTAGCGGAAGAGACGCACGAAGGTTTCCTGGACAAGATCTTCACCATCCGAAGAAGCGCCCAAGCGGACGAAAAAGTTCAGCAAAGGTTGCTGGTGCCGGCGCACGAGCGCGGTAAACGCGCACTCGCTTCCGGCGGCGCACTCGAGCATCAGCGCCACATCCGGGTCCGGCGCGGCCTCGGGGGCCGGCGCGATTTCGCCGCCCGACACGAGCGGCAAAAAATCATCGGACGAAGCTGAATAGGCGGAGGTCACGCGGGACGAGGAGCGTGTGGGCCGGCTGGGGTTATCTCAAGGCGATACTCGGGCGGCGGCGGCGCCACTCTGAATCGAAAATTCACTGAACCTTCCGAGCCGTTCGCACGCTTTTACCCGCTAACCCTACCTCAGACATGAAACCAAGCTCTCCTCTCCTCATGCTCGCCCTCGTGGCGGTCGCTCTGCCCCTTTTCGCTCAAGAGACGGCCCGGAGGCTGCCTCTGGTGACGGTGACCGCGCCGGCCCCGGCTGCTCCCGGCGGTCTGCGCGAGATGGAGCCGGCCGATGAAACGGGGCGCCCGGATTGGACCTCATCGCGGCGCTTTTCGACCACCCGCGTCTATTTGCAGATGGCGCCCTGGGAGGTGGCCTTCGAGCAGTGGATGCGCTTCCGGCATTTTCGCGATGGCACCCGGCAGGTGCGTTTTTACGAGGAGATCGAAATTGGGCTGCCCTACCGGCTGCAGCTCGATATTTATGAAAAGTGGGTTTCCGATGAAGACCGGAACGCGGACCATGATGAGATGTCGTTCGAGCTGCGCTGGGCGCCGGCGAACTGGGGCAAGCTGCCGCTCAACCCGGCCTTCTACGTGGAGTGGGCGCAGGTGAACAAGGGCGCCAATGTGCTGGAGAGCAAGATCCTGCTCGGCGAAGATTTCACGCCGCGCCTGCACTGGGGCTTCAATTTTGTGTGGGAGCGCGAGCTGGGCCGGGAGCTCACGAACCAGTTCCAGCTTACGCAGGGCCTCAGCTACACGTTGATCGACGAGGTGGTGAGCGCGGGCGTGGAGATGGTCTACAAGTTTGAGAACAAGCACGCGGACCGCGACGAATACGAGCAACAGTTCCTGATCGGCCCGAGCATCCAGATCCGGCCGACGAAGCGCACGCATCTCGACCTCGTGGCGTTGATCGGGACGAACGACGATTCCCCGAACGTGGAAGGGTACATCATCTTCGGCATCGAGCTCGGCCGGCTCCGCGGCGGCGAAAAGAGCGAAGGCTACACGCCGGCCGCCGGCCGGGCGCACTGAGCGGGCGAAGCTGAAGGCCGCAGGCTGTTGCATCCGTGCCGAGGCGCAACATGCGGCACGGCTCTGCGCCTTCCATGAGATCGATGGCGGCACGCGCAACCTGCCGCACCCGTGGCCTTTACAGATGGCGCCGCCAGATGGCACGGCCCCCGCTAACGGCTCGCCCCGATGCCTACCACACCATCCATCCATCCATCCCGCACCCGGCCGGCCTCTTACCTCGCGCCTTTCGCGGCGCTCGCCTCGCTCATCCTCGCCCCGCTGGCGCAGGCCGGCGACTACACCAAGGACCTGGCCAAATCGGTCGTGGAGCCGGAGCCCGGGCCGCGCATCCACGCGCTGATCAACAACGAATTCTCCGATCACTACATCACGCCGCGCGGACTGCATGTGGAAAACCAGGGGCTCATCTGGCAACCGCTGGTGCTGATCTTCCTGAATCTCTACCAGAGCAAGACCGGCGTGCTCACGGATGTGACGCTCACCGGCGGCATCTGGAACAGCGTCCACAGCCGCGAATCTGGCGCCAATCCGGGCTACCACAACGAGCTCGATCCGATCGGCGCCATCGGGTTCAAGTTCTTCAGCCAGATCTCCTTCGATGCGACCTGGACGGCGTTTGAAAGCGAGACCGAGTCCTACGACACGTCGCACCACCTCAGCCTGAAGCTAACCTGGAATGACAAGATCTTTGGCGACCAGTTTGCCATCAATCCGTATGTCGAATTCTGGCGCGAGCTGAATAACAAAGCCACCGTGGTCTTCGACGGTACCCGTTCCGAGGAAAGCTACTACTTCTCCATCGGAATCAATCCGACCTACAAATTCAAGGATCTCCCGCTGGAGCTGTCCGCGCCCACGTATGTCAATCTGGTCGATAGCGACTTCTACCAGCGCTTCGATGGCTCGCCCGGCGGCGGCGGCGCCGCGGTGTTCTCGACCTCTCTAAAGGCCACGGTGCCGCTAAGGTTCATCCCGAAACAATATGGTTTCTGGAGCGTGTATGCCTCCGGCCAATACTACCACCTGGACAATGCCGGCCTGCTCGATGGCAACCAAGTGCTGGGCGCCACCAGCCAGCGCAAGCATAACCTCTGGCAGCTTCATGGCGGCGTAACTGTATTCTTCTAGGCGCCGCCGATGTACGTCGAAGCCGACCCTTACCCTTGGCCGTACAATGGCGACCTCCGACCGCAGAATACCGTCTTCCTCGTCATCGACATGCAGACGGATTTCTGCGGGCCGGGCGGCTACGTGGACAAAATGGGCTACGATCTCTCGCTCACCCGCGCGCCGATCGAGCCCATCCAGCGCGTCTTCCAGGCCTTGCGCCCGCTCGGCTTCCACATCTTCCACACCCGCGAAGGCCATCGGCCCGATCTCTCCGATCTCCCCGCCAACAAACATTGGCGCAGCCAGCGGATTGGCGCGGCCATCGGCGATCCCGGCCCCTGCGGCCGCATCCTGACTCGCGGCGAGCCTGGCTGGGACATCATCCCCGAGCTGGCGCCGCTGCCGGAAGAGCCAGTCATCGACAAGCCCGGCAAAGGCTCTTTCTACGCCACCGATCTCGATATGCTCCTGCGCCGGCGCGGGATCGATAACATCATCCTCGCCGGCATCACCACCGATGTCTGTGTTCACACCACCATGCGCGAAGCCAATGACCGCGGCTACGAATGCCTCCTCCTTGAAGACTGCACCGGCGCCACCGATCACGGTAACTATTTAGCGGCCTTGAAAATGGTCAAGATGCAGGGAGGTGTGTTTGGAGCGGTCGCTACCTCGCAATCGTTGCTCAAGTCGCTCGGGCACACCAGATGATGTTCCCGTGGTTACTAGTCACCCGTGGTGAGGCTCGGCAGCCGCGCCGCGGCTCCACATGAGTAGCCGTGGATGAAACCCACGGAAACACGACGATAGCGGCAACCCCGGAGGGGGTTTAACAATCCGGCGGCTTGCCCGATCCGAAGCCGGCGTCTCTGACGCGGGAATGTCTCGTCATCCGCGGCAGTGCGGCTAACCCTCTTTCCAATGCAATCGGTTTCCCCAGCCGCCGCCGCGTCCGATCCCTCGCGCATCGATTTCCCGGACCTGCTCAGCCTCGCGCAAAACCCCGGCCAGATCGCGTGGCAACCTTTCAAGCCCGGCGTGGAAATCCACCGGCTTTACGGCGATGGCCTCACCGGGCCCAGCGCCGCGCTCATCCGCTTCCGCGAAGGTGGAGTCGTGCCGCTGCACGAGCACACCGGCTACGAGCACATTATCGTCCTCGCCGGCGCCCAGCGCGACGAAGCCGCCACCTCCGGTCCGGGGACGCTCATCATCCATACGCCCGGCTCCCGCCACCGGATCGTCAGCGAAGCCGGCTGCATCGTGCTCGCCATCTACGAGCGGCCGGTCCAATTCCTGGCCGCGTGCTGACAGCGACCGCGAAGGGCACGCCGGCTGCTTCCAGGAATTCCATGTTTATCGCCGCTGGCATGATCGTGGGTCTTTTCCTCTTTGGCTTGGTAGTTACCGTCTTGGGCTTCACGTCCGCACCGGCGGGTTACGAAGACGAGACCGGCTTCAATATCACCTGGACAAACCACCACGCAGACGTTTCCGACGTGAGCTGCGTTTGGGGTGCTGCCCTCGCGGCAGGCGGATAGCCTCACCGCGCTTCGGCGGCGGCACTCATATTCCCGAAGCGGTCCACCGCGCGCAGGGCGACGGCCTCCACCCCTTCACCAATCGCCGCGCTCTTCTCCTGCGCCGGCAGGAGCCGCAGCTCCCAGCGCTCGCCGCGTTTGGTCTGCACGGCCCACCAGCGCGCGGGCGCATCCCCGGCGGGTTTCCAGGTCAGCAGGCCGCCGCGACGCTCCGCTCGCGGCGCCGCGGGCGCTTCGGCTCCCAGCCACCTCGAGGCCGGCACGAGCGCGCCATCTTTGTAACTCTGCTCGCGCAGCAGCCCCGCGATCCCGCCACGATCTTGCGCGAGGCTTTTCATCTCCCAGTGCACCGCGCCCGCGCTCATCCCGCGCGGCGCCATGCTTCGCGTGAGCCCGATCTGCCGGATCATTTCCGTGGCGGGGCGCGCCTTCCCGATCCGCTCCGTCGCGATCCCCGGCCAGAGATGGCGCCCCTTTTCGTTTTGCGTGTGCCACCATTCCAGCAAGGCGGGAAAGCTCTGCGCCGCCGGCTCGATCGACCAGTAGAGCTGCGGCGAAAAATAGTCGCACCACCCTTCCGCGAGCCATCGCCGGCTATCGGCGAAAAGCTGCCCGTAGGCATCCAGAAACGCGATGGTCGACGGCGGCACGCGCGGCCGCCAAATCCCGAACGGGCTGATCCCAAATTTCACCCAGCGCTTCTCCGCCTTGATGCTCCGGTAGAGCGTCTCCACGAATTGATTGATGTTGTCGCGCCGCCAATCTTCCAGCGATAGCGTTCCCTGCCCCACCCGGTAGCGCTGGTATGTGGGGCGGTCTGGAAAGGCCATCACCGCGCCCTCTTTGTCCTTCGCCGGATACGGGTAAAAATAATCGTCGATGTGCAGCCCATCGAGATCGTAACGGCGCACCAGATCCATGATCACGGAGCGCACATACTCGCGCGCCGCCGGCTCGCCGGGGTCGAGCCACGATTGCGTGCCGTACCGGCGCACCCACTCCGGGTGCGTCTGCGAAATGTGCGTCGCGGCCATCCCGCCGCTCGCGGTGGCGATCGCGCGGAAAGGATTCACCCAGGCGTGCAACTCCAGCCCGCGCGCGTGCGCCTCCGTCACCGCAAACGCCAGCGGATCGTAAAACGGCTCCGGCGCGCGCCCCATCTTCCCCGTGAGAAACGCCGACCACGGCTCGAGCTTCGACGCATACAGCGCGTCGCACGAGGGGCGCACCTGCAGCAAGATCGCGTTTAGCCGCAGCCCGGCCGCCTTATCGAGGATCGCCCTCAGCTCGCGCTGCTGCTCCGCCACCGGAAGCCCCGCGCGCGAAGGCCAGTTCAGATTGTGCACCGAGGCCACCCACGCCCCGCGAAACTCCCGCATCGGCTCCGGTGGCGCCTCCGCGAAGCTGGTGGCGGCGAGCGAAAGAACGGCAAGCAGCCGGAGCGGGAGAATGTGCACGAGCAACCCATACCACAAACCGGCGCCCTCCACCGTCCAGCGCAAACTCGAATCGCCGTGCGGCGGGCGCGCTGTCACGTTTCCACCGCGCGGGTCTTGATTCCTGCCCAACGCCCGTCGTCGGTTTTGCCAACGACCAGGATGGTCACTTCGGTCTCGCCGATCCGGTACACCTTGATCTCTCGCAGATGCTTCTCGAGCGTGCTCCGGAGTTCCTGGAAGCGGCGCACCTCGTTCCTTTCCTCTTCGCCATGCCACTCCTCCGCCTGGGTAAGCGGCGCGAAAAACTCGTCTAGAGTTGACTCTTTCGCCGCCTGCTCGAGTGCTCCTTCATTCACCTGCACGACCGTGATCGGCTCTTCCGATTCGCTCATGTAGAGCAATCCTTCCGTCGCCTTTTCGAGCGCGGCTACGGCATCTTGGTGCATGCGCGACGATCCCACTCCGTCTCCGCCGGCGCAAGCCACCTCAGCGCCGCAACGGCGCGGGCGGCGCGATCGGCACGGCGTCCACCTTCGTTTTCAGCGGCTCGATGATCGCCGCGGGGACCTTTGTGAAAAACGTGAAGCCGGTCAGCTCCTCCACCGCCTTCACCGGCACACGAAAACGAGCCCACTCCTCGCCGACGCTCATGTCATTCGGCATGATCACCGCGATCAGCCGCGTGTGTTTGTCCACTCTTTGTGCATCGTCGCCCTCCCCGGTCTCGAGCAGCATGATCACCTTCCAGCATTTCGCCGGCACAGTCACCTTCGTGCCGGCGCCCGGCGAACCGACGGCGTACTTCTTCCCGTTTTTGCCGGCGCCGCCCTCCCCGGCAGGGCCGCAGACTATATAGGCGCGCTTCCTCCCCTTCAGCACCTGCTCGCGGCAATACACTTCCAAGTTCGCCCACGCCTTCTGGTTCACGAAGGGCGCTTGCGGGATCAGATTCGTCATCACGAAGGTGGCCTTGCTCGCCTCCTCGGTCGCACTGCGATCGCTGTGCGGACACATGTGGCCGCGGTCGAAACCCGACCCGGTGTAGTCTTTCGGCATCACCCGCTGAAAGCCCGGCGGCAGGTCGGGGTCTGGAAAAAAGGGCACGCGATCGGCCGTGCCGATATCCTCCGCGCTCAGCCGCCAGCTCACCCAGTTCGGCGTCGCTTTGCGGTCATTGTACGAGAGGGCGAAGAACTTCTTCACCATCAGGAAGTTGTCCCGGTGCGAAAGCCTGGCCGCCGCCCCGCTCGGATTCCCCATCGCCAAGTCCGCGCTTTCGGACGCGCGTTCCGTGCCGAAGGTGAACCACGCGGCTGCCGCCAGCGCCAGCACCGGCAAGGCCTTGAGCATGGCGGGGAATCGAGAGCGCTTTTTCATGCCGGGTGGTCGAGCGCGGGATACACGCTCAAGCAGGAGCGGCAAAGCCCGAAACAGCGCCCCGCGGCACGCAGCACGAAGCCTTGCGGCGATTCAGCCGAGTGATATTCTCACTCCGAGACGCCCTATGAAATCCTCCAAGAAGAAAAAGTGGCAAAAGCCCTCGATCAAAGACGTGCCGATCTTTTTCGAGTGCACCTGCTACGCGGGCGCCATCTAAAGGAGGCGGGCGATTCGCGTTCGCATCCTCGGCACCGCCGCGGGCGGCGGGCTCCCGCAGTGGAATTGCGCTTGCGCCAACTGCCGCGACGCGCGCACCGGCCGGTTGCCCCCGCGCCTGCAATCCGGCATCGCCATCAGCGCGGATGACGCGCGCTGGTTCTTGATCAATGCTTCGCCCGATCTGCGCGCTCAGATCGAAGGCTTCGCGCCCCTCCAGCCACAGGGCCTCGCGCCGCGGCATTCGCCCATCGAAGGCGTCCTCCTCACCAACGCGGACCTCGATCACACGCTCGGCCTCTTCCTGCTCCGCGGGCACGAAGGCGTCGAGATCCACGCCGCGGGCGCGCTACGCGAAACGTTGGAATCCAGCCTAGGCTTGAGCAATGTCCTGGGCCGCTCGGGCGGAGTCCTTTGGCACGAAGCTCCGCGCGAGCTGGCCCCATTGCGCGGCCGCACTCCCGCCGCCACCGGCCTGCGGTATCGCGCCATTCCGCTGCCGGCGAATGCGCCGCATTATGTGGCGCGCGATGCGCGGCTCGCGGGCGAGCATAGCTTCGCTTACGAAATCATCGATGAGCAAACCGGAGGCCGCCTCGTCGTCGCGCCGGATGTATCCGAGATCACGCCCGAGCTCCGCGCCGCCCTCGCCACCGCCAATCTCATCCTCTTCGATGGCACCTTCTGGACCGGCGACGAGCTCCAGCGCATCGATCCCCAGGCGCGCACCGCCTCCGCCATGGGACACCTGCCGGTGGGCCTCGGCAGCCTCCCCCTTTTGCATCGGCTGCGCGGACGCCGCATTTACTTGCACATCAATAACACCAATCCCATACTCCGCCCGGATTCCGCCGAGCGCCGCGCCGTGGAGGAGGCGGGAGTGGAAATCGGCGAAGACGGAATGGAGCTCACGCTCGGAACTCCCACCGCACTTGCCCCGCGCCCCGCTCGCCCGTCACACTTGCCCTCCCCATATGAATCTCCGCAACCCGTGCGAAGGAGCCCGCCCGTGAAAATCGTGGTCCTCGATGGCTACACGGCGAATCCCGGCGACCTGAGCTGGGCAGAGTTGGAGCAGCTCGGCGAATCCATCATTCACGATCGCTCGCCCGAGCCGGAGGTGATCGCGCGCGCGCAGGATGCCGAAATCGTCCTCACCAATAAAACGCCGGTTTCGCGCGCCACCATCGCCGCGCTGCCGCGCCTCCGCTACCTCGGCGTGCTCGCGACCGGCTACAATGTCGTCGATACCGCGGCCGCGGCCGAGCGCGGCATCCCGGTCTGCAATGTCCCGGAATACTCCACCCCGAATGTCGCGCAGGCCGTCTTCGCGCTGCTCCTGGAGCTCACCAATCGCACCGGCCACCACGCGCGCACCGTGCGCGAGGGACGCTGGAGCGCCTCGAAAGACTTTTGCTATTGGGATGGCGAGCTGATCGAGCTGGCGGGGCGCACCCTCGGCCTCGTCGGCTACGGGCGCATTGGCAAAGCGGTCGCCCGCATTGCCCAGGCGTTCGGCATGCGCGTGCTCGCATCGCGCCGGCAGCCGGCCCCGGACGAGGATGGCGTTCATTTCGTCGATGTGCTCACGCTTCTCGCGGAAAGCGATGTCGTCTCGCTGCACTGCCCGCTCACCCCGGAAACGAAAGAGCTCATCGATGCCGGGCGCCTCGCCCTCATGAAGCCCTCCGCCTTCCTCATCAATACCGCGCGCGGCGCCCTCGTGCAGGAGGCCGATCTCGCCGCCGCGCTGGAGGCTGGGAAGATCGCCGGCGCCGCCCTCGATGTCCTCTCGCAAGAGCCCCCGCCGCCCGACAACCCGCTGCTCCGCGCGCGCAATTGCCTCATCACCCCGCACATCGCCTGGGCTACTCGCGAGGCCCGCGCGCGTCTCTTGCAGGTCACCGTCGAAAACGTCCGGGCCTGGCAAAACGGCGCCCCGCAAAACGTCGTGAACCGCTGATCGCATGGATTCGCTGCCTCCCCTCCTCCTCGCCGCCACCCTGCTCGGCGCCACCGTCGCGCTCGCCCAAAACGCCGCCCCTGGTTCCTGGCGTCAGCTCCCGCCGCTGCCGGATGCGGAAGGCTTCGCCGGCGCCTATGCGGGCGTGAGCGGCGGCGCGCTCCTCGTCGCCGGCGGCGCGAACATCGTGGGCGACAAGTGGACCGAGCCCTTCAGCAAAAAGTGGTACGACTCCATCTTCGTCCTCGAGCAGCCCAACGGAGCCTGGCGCACCGCCGGCCAACTCCCGCGCCCCCTCGGCTACGGCGTCTCCGTCACCGCCGATGACGGCGTCCTCTGCCTCGGCGGCAGCGACCTCACGCGGCATTACGCCGAGTCCTTCCGCCTCGAGTGGCGCGGCGGCTCCCTCCAGACGCACCCGCTCCCCAGCCTCCCCCGCCCCTGCGCAAACGCCTGCGGCGCGCTGGTCGGCCGCACCATCTACTTGGCCGGCGGCATCGAAACGCCCGCCGCCACCACCGCGCTCCACACCTTCTGGGCGCTCGATCTCGATTCCCCCGCTGCCGGCTGGCACGAGCTTCCCCCCTGGCCCGGCCCCGCGCGCATGCTCGCCGTCGCCGGCGCCCAAGCCGGCTCCTTCTTCCTCTTCAGCGGCGCCAGCCTCACCGCCGGCCCCGATGGCAAACCCCTTCGCGAATTCCTCCGCGACGCCTACCGCTACACTCCCGCCCAAGGCTGGACGCGCCTCGCCAATCTCCCGCGCCCCGCCGTTGCCGCCCCCTCGCCCGCCGCTCCCCGCGGCGCTTCGGAGCTTCTAATCATCTCCGGCGACGATGGCGCCAACGTCACCTTCTCCCCCGTGCAGAACCACCCCGGCTTCCCGCGCGAAATGCTGGCTTACGACACCCAACGCGACGCCTGGCACCCCGCCGGCGAAGCCCCCTTCTCCCGCGCCACCGCCCCGGTAGCCGCCTGGCACGGCCTCCACGTGGTCCCCAATGGCGAGGTGCGCCCGCGGGTCCGTACGAACGAGGTCTGGGCGCTGGAGGTGCGGTAGGTGGTGCCAACTCCACCAATGTGACCCATTAAGGCATTGCCTTCCCGTTTCGCGGTCGCGGGTCCATATAGGATTGATGAGGTTGCCATCGCTTCCCTTGCTGCTGCCATCATCCAGCAGATCGAGCGCGGCGGGAGGTAGCAGGCCGCCGCCTCCGCAGCGGCGGCGCGCATCCCCGGATACATTCCTGTCGCGGATACATTCCCTTGACCTTCGCCACGGCTTCCATATTTTCCCGTTCCTTCGTTCGGCGAAGCGCGCGCTTAGCTCAGCGGTAGAGCACATCCTTCACACGGATGGGGTCGCAGGTTCAAACCCTGCAGCGCGCACCACCGATTTGGCCCCGATCCTAGAATTCCTGGTAGACGAAGCCCGGCGTGGAAAAATCGCCGCGACCGTAGATGGCGAGGAGGGCGGCGATGATCGCGAAGTAGTAGAGCGTGAGCAGCACGAGCCGCCAGCGCGGGTGCTGCTCGAGCCAGAGGGGAGCCGGGGGAGTGGCCATGGGCGCGGATCGTTTACGAGGCGAGGCGCTGCAGGACGTCTTCCACCAGCTTGCGGGGAGTGGCCCAGTTTTCGCGCTCGAATTCGGCGGGGGAGACTTCCACGCCCACTTCGCTATTGAGCGCCACGATCAGCTCGACGGTTTTCATGGAGTCGAGGATCTGCAGGTCGTAAAGGGCGAGGTCCGGGTTGGAGCGGACTTCGTCGGTCTCCGCCACATTGGCCAGGACGTCGAGAATTTGATCGGAGGTAGCGGGCATCGGAGGGATGATGGGGGAGGCGGGGGAAATTGGGAGAGGGAAATTTGCCCGGCGAAAGGAGGGGAGGGGACTAAAATTAAGATTAAGATTAAGATTAAGATTAAGAGCCAACCGATGACCCACCGTGTCGTGCTCAGCGGGAGGTCACGCGGCCGTGGAAGAAATCGTCGAGCGCCTTGTTGTAGTAGAGCCAGCCGCTGCCGGAGAGGTGATCGAGGAAATCGACCAGGAAGGCGGGGTCGTTTTGGTACTCGTGGAAATCGAGCAGAGGAAAGCCGTACTGCTGCGCCAGCGCGCTGAGGCGCTGGATGTAGGCGCTGCGCGCATCGGGCGAGACGCCGTAGACTTCGAGCCGGATATCTTCCACCGGCATGCTCAAGAGGAGCGGCTCGGCCTTCAGCTCCTTGATGGTGCGCATGAGCAGTTCCACGTCGGTCCATTCCCGGGCCTTGGCGATGGTCTGCAGGAAGGCTTTGTCGCGGGAGGCGCGCGGGAGGCGGCGCTTGGCCACTTCGCTGCGCTTGGATTGAATCGCGGCGACATTGGAGAAGCGGGCGGCCGTCTTCAGCACCGTACCCCAGACGACGCCCTTGGTGAGCCGCCGCGGCCGGTCGCTCAGCTTCTCCTCTTCATCGAGGATGTGCAGGCCCACCTCGATGTGGTCCTGCCCGCGCGCGATGGCGTTCGCCATTTTCCCGATCGGCCAGGCCAGCGCGTACTGCACGCGGTCCCACCAGCTATCCCCGGAGAGCCGGTGCAGGGCGAAATTGAGCAGGTCGCGGCCTTCCAGCGTGTCGGGGAATTCGAGCATGCGGCGGGAGATATCGCGCTTCAGGCCGCGGCTGAGCTCGGAGCTGAAGGCGACTTCGCTCCCCTGCATCTCGGAGAAATTGCCGGCGTAGTATTTCGGATCGAAGATCTCGGTGAAGAACCAGCCCGGCGAGATTGAGAAGGCAAGCTTGCGCCCGGCGATTTGCCGGCCGACGCCCGCGATGCGCTGGAGCACGGTGAGCGAAGTGGCGCCCGGTTTGCCGACCGGAAAGACGCGGAAACCGGTGGGGTAATCGGCAAAGAAATCCGTGGCGTTATTCGGCATCTCCTTCACCAGCTCGGAGCTGCCGTAGAGCACGAGCAGATCGTCCTGGGCGAAGGCCTGCCGCTGGAGCGCCACTCCTTGCAGCTTGGCATCGGTGAACTCGGACGCGAGCGCGTGGATGTAGCGCCGCTCCAGCCGCTGGCAGTAGACCAGCGCCCCCGCGACAAAGAGCGCGGCGAAGGCGAGGGCGAGAAACGCCGGGAGGAAGTGTGGGGTCGGCCTGGGGGGCGCGGGATTCACGGGAAAGAAAGCATGGCACGCGGGACAGGAGGGCTCAAGGGTCTAATGTCGAGCTGGCTCCTGGCAATCCGCCGCCGGCGCAACTCCGCCCTTGCGCGAGCGGGGTGGGAGCGGGATTAGTGAGGATTCATGCCGCGCCTGCGCTCATTTGCGTTCGCCCTCATGCTGCTCCTTTCGGGTTCGGTACTGCTTACCGGGTGCAGCGTGTTCGGGTGGTGTCATCGCGAAGAGGAGAAGGCGCCGGAGGAGAAAAAATCGGCCGAGTCCGAATACGATCGGCTCGCGGCGAAGGCGGAGCAGGGGGATGCCAAGGCGGCGCGGAAACTGGCGGAGTGGTGTTACCTCCACGATGCGGACAATACGCGGGCCAAGTACTGGCTCGGGGTCGCGGCGCAGCACGGAGACGAGGCCGCGGGAAAGGTGGCGGAGCGGGTGGCGGACTGGCAGTGAAAGACGGGAAGCGCCCGAAGGGAGGGGGGAATGCGATTCCTATGGCGGCCTGTGTCGGCAAAGCGCCCTTAAATTCCGCTTGCGACGGGCTTCCTGTAACCGCATTGTATTTACCTCCACCACCCCCGGAAATGCTCCCCGCCCCCTTTTCCAGCGCGTTGCTGCTCAACTTTATCTTGCGCGCCCGCAAATTCTGGCAGCGGTGGGGCGACCACCGGCATACGGCCTTCGGCGGCGGAGGGATTTTCGGCGCTGATAAAAAATTCTTTTTGGCTGTGGACACGCGCATGAAGTGTGGCATGATCTACTCGTGATCTTCCCGGAATGCGCTCGCTTCCCCCGCGGCACGAGCGCACCGGCTTGAGTCACTCCCCTTTTTCCCAACTCTCCCCAAACCCTCCATCGAGCACTCCTATGCGCACCCGCACTCGCCAATCGAAGTCTTCGCGTAAGCCGTCCCTGCCCGGCCGTCCGCGCTCCTTAGCTTCCCGGCTCCGCCGTTACATCCCGTGGGTCACGGCGATTTGCGCCAGCGCCTATTTGCCGCCGCAGGTGCTCTCGGTGAACTGGACCAAGGACGCGGACGGAAATTGGAGCACGCCCACGAACTGGAGCGGCCCCGTGCCCACGACCACGAGCGACACGGCGACGTTCTTCACGAACTTCACGCAGAACCGCACGGTGACTTTGGACATCGATTCCTCGATCGCGAGCATCTCGGTCGATGATCCCAAGCCGACCACCACGCTCACCATTGCGAGCGACAACGTGAAATCCTTCCTGATGCAGTCGAGCGGGCTCACGCTGAACGTCGAGCAAAACAGCGCGCTCGTGCTGAACTCGTCGGCGACCGGCATCGCGCTGCTCCGCGACGCCGGCGCGGGCCAGGTGGGCCGGCTAATCAAGACCGGCGAAGGCACGGCGTTCCTCACGAACAACAACACCTATACGGGGCCGACCATCATCAATCGCGGCGCGATCAGCGTGGCCGTGCTGGCGGACGGCGGCGCGCCGAGCCCGATCGGCGCTTCGACCAGCATGGCGGCGAACCTGGTGCTCAACCAAGGGGCGCTGCGCTACACCGGCTCCGGTCACAGCACCGACCGCCTCATGACGATTGGCGAGGATTTCGACGACATGAACGGGGTGTACCGCGCGGGCGGCACCATCGATGCGAGCGGCTCCGGCGCACTGGTTTTCGACAATCTGGTTAACCCCGGCACGCCGAATGATTTCACTCCGGGCAGCGTGGCGGCGTCGTCCGGCACCGGCACGCACACCCTCGTCCTGCGTGGCACGAGCACGGCGGCAAATTACTTCAATCCAAAGATGGAGACCCTCCCGGGTGGCGGCGTCTTCGCGCTCACCAAGCAGGATACCGGCACGTGGCGCATCACCGCCGATCATACCTACGAGGGAATGACGACGATCCAGCGCGGCATTCTTTCGCTCGATTATACGAAGGGGGTCCCGGCGGCGGGAAGTCCTCCGAGCGCGGCGCAGTTGGCCGCGCTCTCCCGCCTCCCCGATGGCTCGCCGGTCGCGCTTGGCGGACTTCCCGGCGGCGGCGTCCTGGAGCTTCTGGGCGGCGCGGCCGTCGAGCGGATCGGCAGCCTCGAGCTTCGGCCGGGCACGAATATCATCCAGGCGAATACCGGCACCAGTGTCCTTTATGTGCCGGATATCGGGAATATCGCCCGCACCCGCGGGGCGACCATGCGCATTTCGGGCGGCAACGTCGTGCGCACGGATAGCGACGTGCCGGCGGTCCTCGGCATGTACGGAGGCTGGCTCACCATCAACGACAACTGGGCCGGCGGCAGCAATGTCGGCGGCACCGATTACAACCTCGTCGAGGCGAACGCCGCCATTTACGTGAACGTGGATGTCGGGTCGAATCCGCCCTCCCAGTGGGGCGCCGAGGACAACATCAGCATCGCGCAGACCTCCTTCGAGTCGGTGAACGGCGCTGACCTTGATTTTGGCTACGTGCCAATCAACTCGCTGCGCTTCACCGGCGGTCCTGGGCCGAACAAGGAGCTGAGGATCGAGAACGGCGGCGGGCCGGTCATCACCTCGAAACTGGTCATCCAAAGCGGCGGCATCCTGCAGGCGTCCAGCAGCGGCTTCTCGCATATCCGGGGTGGTGGCGTCACTTCGAATTCGGGCGAGCTCTTCTTCCACAGCCGCGCCAATGCGGTGGTGATCTCGACCGGCCTGTTCGATTACGCGGATCCCCAAACCAGCGAGGCCACGCCGCTCACCGTGACGAAGACCGGCGGCGGCAACATCATTTTCCAAGACGATCCGCTCAAGCTTTTCCCCTCGATCTACACCGGCAATCTCTACATCAACGAGGGCGGCGTGCTCGTGCGGAGCAACGACGCGCTCGGGGCCGCCACCGCCTCCAATGACGATGGCACCACCGCCACAACGTTTGTGAATGGCGGCTTCTTGGATTTTCAGGGCGTGCAGTATCTCAAGGCGCCCACCGCGCTGGATCCCACGCCCGTGCAGGAAACCGTGTACGTGTACGCGGGGGAAGTTCGCGCGAGCATCGGCCGCTCGGCGTTTCACGGCCAGGTCGTCAGCTCCAATCCCGACGCGCAAGCGACCCTCAACATCGGCACCTGGCTCGACCTGAATGGGAACCTCGGCGAGCAGAGTGGCGGCACGGTCAAGTCCTCCGGCTTCGTCAAGACAGGCGCGGGGACTCTCGTGGTGAATGGGAACACGACCATCTCGACGAGCACGTCGCCCTTTGCCGGCGCGGGCGATATCAATCTCACCGCGGGCAATAGCGTCTGGAACGGGAGCATTGCGCTGGGCACGAACAATTCGCTGCTGGTCACCGGCGGCCAGCACGTGGTGGCGGGGGCGCTTTCCGGCTCGCGCGTGTCGGTCACCGCCGGCACTCTTGGGGTTACCCGCAATAACACGTCGTTCAACCCGGATTTCCAGATGAACGGCGGCACGACGAACCTCGCCAGCCTCACCCAGCCCAGCAACCAGAAGCAGACCTACACCGGGCTGACCAACATCGGCGGCGGCGCGGTGATCCTGAACGGCTCGGTCGATTTCACGAATGCGTTCACGCTAGCCACCGGCACGCTCACGGAGGTCGCGAGCTTTGCGCCGGGCGTGATTCCTACCGCGACCTGGAGCAACTCGGTGGACGGCGCGGTGGTCCTCAACTCGACGACGACGCTGAACTTCAACAACGTGTTCGTGGCGCAGCCGGTCATCGGCGCGACGACCTTTACGGCGAACGGCATCGGGGTTACGGAGTTCCGGAAGGGGGTGCTGCAGAACTCGGGTTCGACGTTGAACCTGGTCAATACGGTGATCGGCGTGCCGGTCGGCCAGCCGGGGGCGACGGCGGTCAACTTCACCGTGGCGGGCGGCACCCAGCGTTTCAATGGCCTGAACAACGTGACCGGCCTGCTGACCATCAACACCGGCGCCTTCACGCAGGAAGGCGTTCGGCGCGCGGGCAACGGGGCGTACGGAGTGCGCGACACCTTCACCGGCGGCATCCTGTTGAACAGCACGAGCGGGGCGCTGAACACGCTCATCAACGGCGCCAACGCGATCGGCGGCAACCTTACCGTCGGCGGCACCGCGGCGGGTTACACCGGGTTCACCACCACCACGACGGAGGTCCAGCTCAACAACGCGCAGACCTTCACCAGCACGGCCCCTGGCACCGGCAACCTCGTGCTCAACGGCGGCCGGGCCTGGATCCAGAGCGCGCAGGCGCTCGGGGGCGGCAGCTCCAGCGCGACGAGCGGCGGCGTTTCCATCACTGGGGAAAAATCGCAACTGCTGATTACGCGCGGCACCGCCACCTCCACCGGCGGCTCGGTGAATACGAGCGAGGATATCACGCTGGGCTTCACGACCGGCTATGTCGCAGGCCTGGTGCTCACCAATCGCGGCGCGGGGTATACCGCGAATCCGACGGTGGGCTTCAGCGGCGCGACGGGCACCACCGCGGCGAGCTATACGGCGACCGCGAGCGGCACGGTGAGCGGCTTTACCAATGGCGGGGTCGGCGCGGGGTATGCGGCAGCGCCCACGGTGACGCTGACCGGCGGCGGCACTCCGACCACGGTGGCCACGGCGGTGGCGGTGCTCGGCGGGCCGACCATCCTGCGCGCAAATTCCGAGCACAACGTCTGGAACGGCAACATCATTCTCGACAACATCAGCGGCGGGGTGGTGAGCAAAGCCATCCCGGTGATCTCGGTAAATGCCGACGACTCGCTGGCGATCACCGGCGACATCTACGGCAGCGCCACGACCGTGACGTCGGGCGCGGCGGCGGAATCCCGCTTCCTCACCACCGCCATTCCCGGCGGCGTGCTCAACTCCTCGAACGGCATCTTTATTCTCGATGGCCAGGTACGGGACAAGGCCGTCGGCCAGCCTATCCCCACGCTCGCGAAAGACTTTCTGCGCACCGAATGGGGCGGAAACCAGGAGCTCAACGTGTGGGTGAACAAGGAGTGGGGCGCCAATGGCCTGACCACCCTGGCCACCGGCATCATGCGTTACACGCAGAATAACACCGCCTCGCTGAATTTCTTCGGCACGGGGATAACGCCTAACTTCGAGATTTCCGTGGGGAATCTCAACAATACCAGCATCGGCTGGAACGCCACTTCGCAGAATATCGGGCTCTTCCTCACCAAGGGAGGGGCGACGCCGGCGCTCGGCCAGGTCTTCAACGCCCCCACCTTCACGATTCACAACGGCAACACCGACAAGCTCGGCACCGTCGGCGGCAGCACCGGCAACATCACGATCGGCGGCGAAAACACCAGTGGTTTTGTCACCATCGGCACCGGCACCGGGAGCATCAATCTCGAGACGGACACCACGGGGCAGATCCGCGATGTGCGGCTGTTTGCGAACACCGGCGGCACCGTCGACATCAAGTCGAACTTCATCCGCACCGGCGTGGCGGCTACCCAATCGGGTTCCATCACCAAGATCGGCGACGGCACGGTGCGCCTGCTCGGAACCACCGCCTCGGCGACCAACCTCCTCGATCGCGTGAACATCATGGGCGGCTTGCTCGAATTCTCCGGCTACGAGACCGCGAGCGCGGTGCGCGTGAACGGGACGGGGAGCACGCTCACCCTCGGTGGCGGCAATCTGCGGATCCTCGGCCACGCCACGGGCGGCGCCACGGTTTTGGAGCGTTTCAACGGGATCGCGACCATCGGCAAAGGCGGCTCCGCGGTGGAAGTCTCGGATCCGGGGAACGTCGGGACCCAGTTGCAAATTGCCAACGGCGTCGCCTCGAGCCGGGCGACCGGCGGGACGGTCCGCTTCGCCGAAGTCGGCACGCTTGCGAGCATCACCTTCAATTCCTCCAGCCTCACAAAGCAGTTTCCGCTCGGCTGGGCGACACACGGCACCAGCCTCGACGCGACCAGCGCGAATGCGGCCACGCATTTCATGTCGCTCACCGCCACGGGACTCGTGGATCGGTTCAATACGCCCGCGGCGGGCCTCAGCAACAGCCCCGGCGCCTGGAGCGGCCTCACGGCGGCCAACGGGCATTTCGAGGAAGTGGCCAACGGCACCGGCTTCAGCGGGGCGAGCCCGATCACGGCCAATCTTACCGTCAACACCATCAAGTTCACCAGCGCGAATGCCAGCGCCAACGGCGCGACCATCAACATCAACGCCGGCCAGACGCTGCGCGTGAATGAGGGCATCCTGGTGAGCAGCCTGGCCGCCGGGAACCGCAACATCAACGGCGGCAGCTTGGGCGGCGGCGGCACCTACCCGGATTTCTTCATTCACAACTACGGCGGGACGCTCACGATCGGCTCGCAGATTGTCGATAGCACCGGCTCCGGCACCAAGGGTATCGTGGTCACCGGTGATGGGCAGACGGTGTTCACGAACAACGCCAACAGCTTCACCGGCAACCTCTACCTCAACAACGGAAAGCTCAGCGTTTCCGACAACGGGCAGCTTGGCGCGGCGGCCAACGGGATCTTCCTCGATGGAGGCATCCTGAGCTTCACGCAAGACGTGACCATGGCGCGGCCGATCACCGTCTACGGCGATCGTTCCACGATCAGCATCGACCCGGGCAAGACGCTCACCTACAACAGTTTCTTCAAGTCGGAGGCCAACGTGCAAAATGTGGGCACCAGCACGCCGTACCTCGGCCTCAACAGCTTCAACGGCGACATCGTGTTCTCCGGCGGCGGCACGATCCGGCAGTCCTACGACAGCACGGTTGCGGGCAACTTCAACAGCCTGCTCGGCCAGGTGACGATCGGCAACGCGACCCGGTTCATCCATGAAGGCAACTCGACGAACTTCCTCGGCGCGACCGCCAACTCGAACACGGTCTCCTACTCGCCGCTGGACGGCACGTTCGTGGACGGGGGCACGCTGGAAATCCGTCCGACCACGGTCAACTTCTCCGGCTTGGATTACCTTTCCCTGAAAGGGGCGGGCCAGGACGGGCTCGGCGCGTTGCGCATGACCCGCGCCACCTCGGGGGTTGGCGCGACGGTCGACCGGGTGCTAAGTTGGACCGGGCCAGTCACGCTCGCGGGCGATGCTACGATCTTCGTGGACGATTTGCCGGAGACCGGGAACCTGGCCGGCGCGGTCGGCATGATCTCGTTCGACGACAACATCGTGAACGGCGGCAACGGCGTGACGAATTTCGCCCTCACGAAAACCGGCCAGGGCATCCTGCGCTTCGTCAACAATCGCACCACCAATCTCCCCACGATCAACGTGCAGGCGGGCGAGCTGCGTTTTGAGGCTGGCATCACCGCCGTGATCGGTAATAACGCGGGCCTTACGCCGGACGCGCTCAAGGTAGGCGCCTACAGCGGCACCTCGAATATCAACGTGGGCGTCGGCGGCACGGGCGGTTTCGCCGGCAACCCGCGGCTCTGGTTTGCGGATGCGCGCGGCGTGCACACCACGAACATCAACCTCAGTGGCGGCTTCCTGATCGCCACCTCGACGGATGCGCCGCTGCAATCGGTGAATTTCGGCGGAGCGATCAATCTCACGGGCACGGCGGCCACGAACGCGATCGAAATCGCGGCCACGACCCGCGCGAATCCCACGGTGGCCTTCGGCCCGGTCACCGGGACCGGCGGCTTCACCAAGCTCGGCGTGAACGAGCTGCAGCTCGTGAACTCCGGCAGCACCTTCCAAGGCGCGATGGTGATCTCGCGCGGCGGCTTCAGCGCCACGAGCCCCTCGGTCGGCCTGTACGACGCCGGCTCGCTCCTGAACCTCTCGGAGATCCGCATCACGAACGACGGCTCCTTCCATATCGACAACCAGAACGGTCTCGATGCCAACGCTGGGAACGACAGCGTCACGGAAACGGTGGGCGCGCCGGTGGGCCGCCTCGCCAATTCGGCCGATCTCCACGTGAGCGGCGCGGCCCGCCTGCGCTACCTCGGCAACAACGCCGGGACCGGCAACCAGGAGACCATCGGCGACCTCGCGGTGCACCGCGGCTCGAGCGCGGTGGAGCTCGATGGCGGCACCGCGAGCGGCATTAACAAGAACATCGGCCTCACGTTCTCCGGAGGTTACACGCGCGACCAGGGCGGCGTGGTCCAGTTCCGCGTGCTCGATCCCGGAGTGACGATCGGCGCCGGCACGGGGAATAACACGGCGAACATCAAGATCACCGGCACCGTCCCGGCGAATCTGTTCCTGGGCGGCAACGGCGCCGCGGGGACGAGCACGACCAACGTGCTCGTCGGCGCCTTCGGCGGCGTGGCCACGCAGTCCTTCGGCACCATTGGCGCCAATACGACGCTCACCACCGCGCTCAACAATAACGAGCAGACCTTCATCGGCCGCAATCTCCTCACGCATGATGCCGCCACGGGAGTCGTGCGCCCCCTGGCGGCCAATGAATACCTTACCCCCACGATCGTCTCGGTGCCGAATAACCCGAATAACCAGTCGGGCGATTTCTACACCTTCGCCGCGAACGAGACGCCGAACCAGAACGTCAGGCTCACCGGCGACTTTGGGCCGTTCACCAGCTACATCCAGGAGTCGGCTTTCGCCACTGAGGGGCTCTTCCAGCCCCCGTTTGGCGACAGTTCCCGCCGGCAGGATTCCACCTACCGGGTGGAGAATAATTTCACGATCAATTCCCTGAGCTTCGCCCAGGATTCCGACGAATTCACGCCCGCCGCCGGCAATCGCCTCCTCCTCGAGATCGGCGATGGCAAGGTCCTGACGGTGAATTCCGGCATGATCGTGGCCGGAGGCAAGGGCTACCTTCAGGATACCGACCCGGTCAACGCCGACGCCACCGACCAGCGCACCTACATCCGCGGCGGCAAGCTCGAGTTCAATAACCGCGAAATCATTATCCACAACGTCGCCGGCTCGTTCCGCGAAAACTCCGGCACCTGGACCATCGCCAACGGCGACATGTTCATCTACTCGACGCTGAGCGGCAGCGGCGGTCTGACGAAGAGCGGCCCCAGCACCTTGGTGCTTGCCGGGGCCAACACCTACACGGGTCCGACGAATATCACGGAAGGCATCCTGCAAATCGAGAACAGCCTGGCCTTCGGCGCGACCGCCGGGGTGACCGGCAAGGAGGTGATCGTGAGCGGCTCGGGCGACATCCGCATGCGCCGCGCCATCGAGGTCGGCTCCGCCACCAACAAGGTGACCCTGCGGTACACCGACAACTCGATCAGCAGCCTGTTCGTGAACGTGGCCGAGTACAATACCTGGCACGGCAACATCGAAATCGACAATACGACCAGCGCCGGCGAACGCCCCTGGACGGTCACGCTGCTCAACAACAACGCCAACGCCACGATGGTGCTGGACGGCGACATCTACGGCCTCCCCTCCACCGCGGGCGGCGTCGATCCGCTGAACGACACCTCGCGCGGCACGGCGCGCTCGTCCCGGCAGGTGGTCATTCAAGGCGTCGGCGGCGTCACGCAGCTCAAGGGCAGCTTCCGCGACACGCCCACCGGCCCGATTTCGGCGCCCTTTACGCCGGCGAACGAGCAGCAGGTGCTGCGCTCGGTTTTCACCGGCAACAATGAGAACAACTTCTGGCTCTATCGGCCGTGGGATTCCGCGGGGAACATCTCCATGCGCCAGGGGCAAATCATCCTGCAGCCGGAAGCCGGATTGCAGTTCTACACCGATGCCGCCAGCGGCCGCATCAATCCTTTGTTCGCCGGGAGCCGGCCGGCGATCGGCGATGCCGGCGGCGGCGACGTGGCGCTCCTGCTGAGCGTGAATGGCCAGGTCTTCAACGCTCCGAACCTGACCATCGGCAACTCCACCGTGGACGCCACCTACATGATCGGCGGCCTCAATACCACCGGCTCCGTCGCTTTCATGCACCCGGCGGGCAACGCCGCGGCAGACGCGACGCAACGGGTGAATACCTGGGATCACAATGTGCGCCTGTATGCAGCCGCCGGCGGCAATGTGAATGTTCTCGGCAAGATCACCGATACAAACAGCGCAGGCGGCCTGATGAAGATCGGCCCCGGCACCGTGACGATGCAGGGCATGGCCAAGACCACCGCCGGCTGGGCGAACAACACGACCACCAGCCCTAGCGTGAATGATTTCAAGAAGCAGATCATTGCGGGCGGCGGCAAACTCGTGCTCGACTACGCCACCAACGATGTGGGCACGCTCGCCACCGGCACCCTTACCAACGGCTGGGGCACCGCGGCGGTGAACCCCGTCTTCGCCGGCGGCATCCTGGAGCTCCAGGGCGACACCGATAACAACGTGGTCCAGAACTGGACCGGCCTGACCATGCGCCCCGGCGGCTCCGAGCTCGTGCTGAACCCCGGCGCGGGCAAGACGCTCACGCTGAACATCAGCGGCAACTTCCTCCAATTGCCCTCGACGAACGGCGCGAGCAACGCCCAGCCCACGGCTGTCCCCGGCAAGAACGGCAGCACGCTCAACATCGTGAATCTCGGGGGAGCCAACGGCATCTTCAACCTGACCGCGACCGGCAGCCTCACCGCGGCCGCGGGGACCGGAGGCTACCTCGCCTCGGCGGGCAACGTCCTCGGCGCTTGGGCCACCTACGGCACGGCGCAAGGCCAGGCGACGCACTTCGCCATGCGCTCGACTGCTACCGGCAACCCCGTTGGCCCGTACACCGGCTACACGCTGCCGGCCACGACGGCCTCGCCGAACGCCTGGCTCGCCAATACGCACGTCACCGAAGGCATCGTCGGCAACCCGAATGTCCCCTTCGACAATACGACGGCGGTGAGCGGGGTGAAAACGATCCGCTTCAGCGCCCCCACCGCGGCGACCACCCTGAATCTTCCCGCGAACTTCATGCTCGGGCCGGCGGCGACGGCGGCGCTCGACCAGGCCGATGAAGGCGGCATCCTCGTCCCCACCGGCGTCTCCGCGGCCAAGACGATCACAGGCGGCTCCCTCACGGTGAACCAGAACAAGGATCTGTACATCCACAACTACGGGACCGGCCTGCTCACCGTCGATTCCTCCATCACCGGCAGCTTGAACCTGGTGATCGCCGGCACCGGCACCACGAAGCTCGGCAACCAAAACAACGCCTTCACCGGCGCCACCTACGTGAACGGCGGCGTTCTCTCGGCGGAGAGTCTCGCGGACGCCAACCAGACCACGCAGCTCAAGATCGTTTCCACGCTCTTGCTCGACAATAATGGCCAACCGGTGCCCGACGGGATGGGTGGGTTTGTCCGGATTCCCACGAACCAGGCGACCGTGGTCACCGGCAATCCGACGACCAACCTCAACATTGGCCAGTTCCTCAGCGGCAGCACTTTTGACCTCGGCACGGTCGTGACCGGCGTCTCCACCGCCACGGTTGACGGCGTTTCCGTGACCACCGTCACCTTCTCGAAAGTGGCGAACGCGCTTAACGACAACGTGACCGGCCTCTTCGGGAACTCGCTCGGCACCAACTCCGCCGCGGGCCTCTTCCTTACCGGCGGCACGCTGCGCTCGACCGCAAAGATCGCGCAAACGGTGCAGACCTCCCGCCCGATCATCCTCGGCGGCAACGGCGGGACCATCGAGCTCGTCAACCCGACGAGCCCGGCCGTAAACACCACCCTCCAGCTCAACGGCGTGATCTCCTCGCCGGCAAATCCCGCGCTGCAAAACACCGCGGCGCATCTCACTCGCAATCCGTATGTCGGCAGCCTCACCAAGACCGGCGGCGGCACACTGCTGCTCAACGGCGCCAACACCTACCAGGGAATGACCGACGTGAAGGCGGGCGTGCTGGGCGCGGTCACCACCAGCACCACGGTCTTCGGCACCAGCTACGGTGAGCTGGATAGCACGATCGTCCGCTCGGGTGCGGCGCTGCAGTTCTCCCATACCGGCGGCACCCTCGCCTCCACGGAGTGGATGACCTTCGAGGGCAATACCACGATCGACCTCAAATACAGCTCCGCGCAGCAGGTTACCCAGCTGGACGGCGTGATCACGCTCGGCAGCCTGATCGATCCGGGCCTCAGCGTGCCGCGCGATCATATCACCGTCACCTACACGGGCGGCGCCGGCACGGCGGTCGCGGGCAACGCCACGCTGCAATTCGGCAACGCCGGCGGCTACCTGCGCGGTTCCGGCACGATCACCAAGGACACCTTCTTCGGTGGCGTCACCACCGCCAATCCTCCCGCCCCGGTGGGCTCGGGCGGCTCGCTCACCTTCAGCGAGAGCAATCCGGAATGGACCGGCGGGCTCGAGATCGAAGGCGGCCGCGTCTTCGTCCGCTCCCCTGGAAAACCGCTCGGCTCGGGTGTCGTCCCAATCGAGCTTGGCACCCGCGGCGACAACACGATCACCTTTGGCGGCGCGCCGGAAAACAACACGCCCCTCAACGCGAACGTCTTCAGCCAGGCGAACCTCTACTTCCAGCCCGAGACGATCGTCGCCAGCAACGGCGCCGCCACGGTGACCGGCCTGCCGGACAACGTCATCACGGATTACCGCATCTCGCAGGACATCATCATCAATAAGCCCACCGCGGGCACGCAGACGAAATTCCTCGGCGTGATCGGCGCGGCCAATTCGCTCGACACCTTCAACTTCGACGGGCGCCTCCTGATCGACGACGACCTCACGCTCTTTGTCGACGCCAACCTGGTGAACGTGCCGACGGCGGGCCAGACGGTGCTGTTCAACCTGAACAACGCGCTGGTCACGGGCAGCCCGGATCCGGTCGTCGGCTCGCCCGGCCGGTTCTTCGGCAACATCACCACGATGCTGGGGAACCTCAACAGCGGCTACGCCGTGGCGGGCGTCGGGCAACGCATCGGCGGCGCCACGCTCGGCCAGTACAGCGACTTCTTCGTGAACTTCAACTTGAACGGCGACAACAGCCAGTTCGCCGGCGATTTCACGATCGGCAATATCCCGAGCATCGCGAACACCCCCGTCCCGGGCATCGCGGTCGGCAACCCCGATGCGAATCACGTGCTCTCCTTCGGCAGCAGCAATGCGCTGAACTCCCGGAACGCCGTGAACGTGTACGACGACGCGACCATCCGCCTGAATGGCCACTCCGTCACCATGGGCAGCCTCGTGACGCCCGGCTCGCAGTTCGTGACCGAGCGGATCGGCCAGATCCAGTTCCAGGGTGGAACCCCTCTCAATGGGTTCAACCGGGAGAGCGGCACCACCGCCGACATCGGCTCGACCTTTAACGGCCTCACCAGCGCCGAAGTCCGCGATTCGCAGGGCAACCTGGTCACGGTGCAGCGGAGCATCGTGGAGAACGCCTCGAGCACCGCGGCGACGCTGACGATCACGCAAGACATCAGCTCCAAGTGGAATTCGCTGATCCGCAACGGTGTGCAGTCGGATGGCGTCACGCCTGGCGCGGCGCTCTCCATCGTCAAGGCCGGCTCCGGCATCGCTCAGATCGATCACCCGAACTATTACACCGGCGGCACCACCGTCACGGGCGGCCTGCTCCAGGTGAACAACGATGTCGGCCGGTTCGATGACTTGGGCGACCTCCAGGAAGCGTACAGCGCCACCGGGCCCGGCACCGTCACGGTGACGAACACCGGCGGCCTCAGCGGCGCCGGCTTCATTACCGGCCGCGTCGAGATCAGCGGGCGCATTTCCCCCGGCCAGGTGGACCTTGCCAGCGGCGCCAAGAGCTCCGGTATTATCAATCTCGGCAGCCGTGAGCTGGGCCTCATGACCGACTCCGCCATGCACGCCGGCACCATCCTCGATCTCGACATCTTCGGGAAAACGCCAGGGTTGTTCGACGTGGTCAGCACGCCGAAGCTGACGATCGACGGACAAGTCAGCTTCCAGTTGAACATCGATGCGCAGTTGGTCACGATCTTCAACGCGAACCCGATCACCCTGCAGGGCGGCGACCGCTTCACGGTGATCGATACGAAAGAGGATATCGTTTTCGGCCCCAACGCCGCCTTCGATTTCTTCGGGAATCCGACCGGGCTCAACCAGGACATCACCTACGATTACGGCAACGGCGCCCAGCAGATCTTCCGCGTGATCCTCACCGACGACGGCAACGACATCACCCTCGTCGCCGTGCCGGAACCCGGCACGGTCGCCACCCTCGCCTCCGGCCTGGGCATGCTCCTCGGCCTCCAGCGCTTCCGCCGCCGCAGCCGCCAGGCGTAAACGCCCGCGTTCTAAAAGCAGTTTGCCGCAGCCGGGGTCCAAACCCCGGCTGCGTTGCGTTTCTGGGCCGCAGAATTTCGCCGCCAGACTGACACTTTTCGCTGGAAACCCGCGCCGGCGGTCTGCTTCATTCCGCGCATGCTTTCCCCCCGGCCGGCGGTTTCCCTGTTGTTTTTGGTGGCGTGTCTTGCCTGCTCCTTGCCTTCACTCGCCCGTGCGCAGGAGGTGGTGAGCGTCCCGAAAAAGGAATGGGAGGAGATGAAACGGCAAATGGCTGAGATGCATCGCGAGCTGAAGGAGCTCAAGTCGGCCCGCGCCACGGCGCCGCAGCCTGGTGCGGCGCCGGCCGAGATTGGCCGCCGCGCACCCACTTCGGCGCTCGCTGCGCTCAGCCAGAAAGTGACGGAGCTCACCGGCCTCGTGAACGCCGGCCGGCCAGGCGACAACCAGATTCTCCTGAGCGGCGACGCCTCCGGCAATTTTACCTACGATGACCGCTCTCGCGCGGACGGCTTCGACGCGCGCTTCTCGCCGCTCGTGCTCTGGCGGCTGAACGAGAGCCTCATGTTCGAGGCAAAAGTCGATTTCAACCTCGGGAGTCGCGAGATTTTTTACGGCTACTCGTACGGGACCACCGATGTGAACCTCGCCTACGCCCAGCTCGATTGGGCGATCGATGATCGATTCACCCTGGTGCTCGGGAAATTCCGCTCGCCGATCAACGCCTTCGCCGAGCGGTTCGAGCCTTCCTGGATCAATCCGCTGCCCGACGCGCCCCTCGGCCTGTATGAAATCCTCCCCAGCGCCAATGTCGGCGCACAACTCCGGGGCGTCTTTCCGCTGTGGTATCCCGGGGGGAAGATTACCGGCGCGGCTTTCGTCAGCAATGCTCCGCTCTTCACCACCGGTTCGGTGCCGTACTACGACTTCGGCAGCGTGCGGTGGGGCACGGACAATATCGCCGCGGGCGGGCGCCTCGGCCTGCAGTTCTGTCCCAATCTGGAGCTGGGCTACGGCGTGGAGTACGCGAACGCCCAAACCGGGTATGCAGGATACAACGAGGCGCTTTGGCTCCACTCGGTGGATCTGGTGACCTGGCTGGACGCGCTGCGCGGACGCTGGACCTTGCAGGCGCAGTATGCCTGGAGCCATATCGATCTCCCTACGTATCGGCGTGTCGATGAATTCAGTCTCCAGGAGTCCAGCATCGCCAGCGGGAAAAATGGCGGCTACGTGCAGCTCTCGTACCGCGGCCGAAAATGGGAGAGCGACTTCGCCAATCGCCTCGAATTCATCGTGCGGGCCGACCGCAGCGCCACTTCGGGCTTCTTCAACCGTTACCTCGCCCTCGACGAAGATCCGCCCCGCACCATCTACGACTACGCGAGCGATGGCTACGAGACGAACCGGTTTACCTTCGGCATCGATTATTGGCTCGGCGAATACACCGTGCTGAAGGCCGCCTACGAGCACACCGGCAGCGATTTCGGCGACAGCAATCGCGTGATCGTTGGCTTTGGCACCGGGCTGTGAAATCTCTCATGAAAACTTCTTCCTTCTTCCTCATGGCGGCGCTGGGCGCTTTGCTTCTCGTGCCGGATTTGCGCGCCGCGCCGCGTTCCGCCCAAAGGCAAAGAGATCGTCGCCGGCAAAGAAACGATCGATAGCGAAGGCGCGCGGCTCTGGGCGGTGACCTGCAACCGTTGCCACAACGCCCGCCCGCCCGGCACCTACAGCGACGCGCAATGGAGCGTGGTGCTGCAGCACATGCGCACCCGCGCGTACCTCACCGGCGCCGAAGCGCGCGCGGTGCTGGCGTCTTTGCAGGCGGCAAACTGAGGGGCGCGACACCGCTTTCGGAAGTTCCGCCGGTGCGGAGCGCGCGGGGTTTCCCCGCCCGAAGAGCAATCCGAAAGCGGCGTGGCGCTGACGCTGCCCGCCGCACTCCAAGACGCTACGCCGCGCTCTTCACGCCGAGCGTCTGCAGGATCGAGTCGAAAAACACCAGCCCATCGGTGCTGCCGAGTCGCGCGTCGCTGGCGCGCTCGGGATGCGGCATGAGGCCGAAGACATTGCCGGCCCGGTTGCAGATGCCGGCGATATTTTCGGCGGAGCCGTTCGGGTTGGCGTCGTCGGTGGTGGCGCCATTGACCGTACTGTAGCGGAGCACCACCTGGCGGTGGCGATTCAGCTCCGCGAGCGTGGCGGGATCGGCCACGTAATTGCCTTCGCCATGGGCGATTGGGATGCGCAGCACGGCGCCGGTGGTGGCCGCCGCGGTGAACGGCGTGGCGCAGTTTTCCACGCGCACGTGCAGATGCTCACAGACGAAGTGCAGCGAGCGATTGCGCACCAAGGCGCCGGGCAGCAGGTGCGCCTCGCAGAGGATCTGGAAGCCGTTGCAGATGCCCAGGATCAGCTTCCCCTTTTCCGCTTCCTCTTTCACCGAGCGCATCACCGGCGAAAAGCGCGCGATGGCCCCGCAGCGCAAATAATCGCCATACGAAAAGCCGCCGGGCAGCACGATGAGATCGTATCCCGCGATCGACGAATCCTTGTGCCACACATACTCCACGTCCACGCCCAACTCGCGCAGGACGAGGTGGCAATCCTGATCGCAATTGGAGCCGGGAAAACGGACGACCGCGGCCTTCAAAGCGTAGCCTCCAGGAGGCGTTTGTCCCGCTTCTCGTTTTCGTAATCGACCACCACGAGAATGGCGTGAATCACGCCGGGGATCCAGCCGAGGAGCGTAAGAATGAGGCTGAGCAGGAAGCTGCCCATCCGGCCCGTCATGATCACGGCCAGCGGCGGCAGAACGACGGCGAAGAAGAAGCGCAGAGCTTTCATGGACGTGGAGCTTATGGGCGGGGCGGCTCGATTTCCAGCGCGTAGTCCTCGATCACCGGATTCGACAGCAGGTCGCGGCAGATTTCGTGGAGCTGCGCTTCATCGAGCGAATCGGATTCGATCTCCATGCATTTGCCCACGCGCACCGACTTCACGCCCGGCAGCCCGTGATGCTGCATGGCCTCGCGCACCGCGACCCCTTGCGGGTCCAGCACGCTCTGTTTCGGCATGACGATAACCTTGGCTTTCATGCCGCGAGACAGTGGGCGGGGGAGGGGAGAAGCGCAAGCCTCGCCGGCTACTTCGCGGCGATCACTTCGATCTCGACCTGCGCCCCGCGCGGCAGCGCCGCCACCTGGATGGTCGAGCGCGCGGGGAACGGCTCCGTGAAATATTGCCCGTACACCGCGTTCATCGCCGCAAACTCCTTCAGGTCCACGAGAAAGACGGTCGCCTTCAGCACATCCGCGAAACCCATGCCGTTCGCCTCCAGCACGGCCGCGATATTCTGGCAGACCCTGGTGGTCTGTTCGGTCACCCCGCCCTGCACCAGCTCGTTCGTCTGCGGATCGAGCGGAATCTGCCCGGCGCAGAAGAGCAGATTCCCGAAGGAAATGGCCTGCGAATAGGGGCCGACGGCGGCGGGGGCGGAAGACGTGGCGATGACTTTTTTCATGCGAAGGAGAATTTTGCGTGGAACTCAGTGTTGACTCTCCCCCAGCGGGTCGGCCACTGGAAACTGAATACTGAAAACTGGAAAACTGCGCCGCCCGCAGTTGCTCGTCCGGATAGATTCCGTATCGTCCCTCCACGCAAATGGAGCTCGCCGCCAAGCTTTCAATTCTCGCCGACGCGGCCAAGTACGACGCTTCGTGCTCGAGCAGCGGCACGACCCATCGCAATTCGCGCGATTCGGGCGGGATCGGCTCGGCGGGCGGCAGCGGCATCTGCCATTCGTACACGCCGGATGGGCGCTGCGTTTCGCTGCTGAAAATCCTGCTCACGAACTACTGCATTTACGACTGCCTCTACTGCATCAATCGCGTCTCCTCGAGCGTGCCGCGGGCGCGCTTTACGCCGGATGAAGTGGTGCAGCTTACGCTCGATTTTTACCGGCGCAATTACATCGAGGGACTCTTCCTTTCCTCCGGAATCATCCGCAATCCGGATTACACGATGGAGCAGGTGGTGGCGGTGGCGAAAAGCCTGCGCGAGGAGCATCAGTTCCGCGGCTACATCCATTTGAAGACGATTCCGGAGGCCGCGCCGGCGCTGATCGAGCAGGCTGGCCGCTATGCCGATCGCATCTTCGATCAATGTCGAGCTGCCCACTTCCGGCGACCTGCAAAAGCTCGCGCCGGAGAAAAACCTCGGGCGCATCCGCGAGGCGATGGATGGCATCAAGGAACATATTCGCGAGGCGAGAGCGGAGCGCTTCAAGACGGTGAAGGCGCCGCCCTTCGCGCCGGCGGGCCAGACCACGCAAATGGTTGTCGGCGCCACGCCCGCGCCGGATCGCACCGTGCTGGAGCAGGCCTCCACGCTCTACCAGGCGCACCGGCTGCGGCGTGTCTATTACTCCGCCTTCAGCCCCATCCCCGATAGCTCCGCGAAGCTCCCGCTGCAGCCGCCGCCGCTCGTGCGCGAGCACCGGCTCTACCAGGCGGATTGGCTCATGCGCTTCTACGGCTTCGAGGCCGCCGAGCTCACCACCGCGGCCGCGCCCGACCTCGATTTGCGCCTCGACCCCAAGCTCGCCTGGGCGCTCCGCCACGCCGAGGCCTTCCCCGTGAACCTGAACACCGCCCCGCGCGAGCTTCTCCTGCGCGTCCCGGGCTTGGGCGTGCGCAACGTCGACCGCGTGCTGGGCATCCGCCGCTGGCATCGCCTCCGCCTCGCCGACCTCTCGCGCCTCCGCGTGCCGATGAAAAAGGTGCTCCCCTTCATCGAAGTGGCCGATCATTCGCCGCACCGCCTCGGGCTCGATCGGGCCGCCACGCTGGCCCGATTCGCCCCGACCCCGCGGCAGATGGACCTGTTCGAGCAGCCCGAGGGGGTGCGCACTGCGCCGGTCCCGCCCGCCGAGCCGGAGCCGTCGGTGATTTCCGGGGAACTCTAGACTAGCCTTCCTCATCGGCGGACGTGTTCGCCGACTTGCCGTGGCGTGATGACGGCGCAGCCGAGATGAAGGTTGGGATTGTTCGTGTCGCGGCAGATGAAACCGGCGTGCGGCGAGGCGCTCATCTTTTCCATCCCGCGTTGCACCCGGCTGGTGACGTCGATAGGATTGAACCATGCCGACGCCCACGCTCGCCAAAGCACTCGACGAGATCCCGCGCCGCTCGGAACCCGCGCCGCCGGAGGCGGTGCGATTGGCGCGGGAGTTGATGAAGCAATTCTCCGAGTGTTTCTGGTCTTGGCGCGAGGATCCGCCGCTGGCCACGCGCGACGACGTGTATGCGGTGGTGAGCCAACTCCGCGCCTACGGCGGCCAGGAGGCGTGGCACGGAGCGCAGCAGCTTTGGCGATGCCTCTAAAACCTTTTCAAAAGGAGGTGCTCGCCGTGCTCGCCGCCAATCGCTCGGAGGAAAGCCATTTCGCCGGCGGCATCGTGCTGAACCTCGCGCCGGATTCCCCCCGCTACAGCAAGGATTTCGACATCTTCCACGACGTAGCCGAGGAAGTGGTGCGCGCGAGCGAAGCGGACGCCGCCAGCCTGCGCGCCGCCGGTTTCGACGTGCGCGCCATTCAGCCTTGGGAAAAGCCGGCCACCTTTCGCAAAGCTCGCGTCTCGCGTGGCGGCGAGTGGGTGGATGTCGATTGGGCCGCGGATTCCGCCTTTCGCTTTTTCCCGATCGAACGCGATCCGTTGCTCGGCTGGCGGCTCCACCTTTTCGACGTCGCGACCAATAAGTCTCTCGCGCTCGCCGCCCGTAGCGAAACCCGCGACTACATCGATATCATCGAGCTCCACCGCACTTTTCCGCTGCCCTCGATCTGCTGGGCCGCACCGGGGAAAGACCCCGGTTTCAACCCGCTGTCGCTTTTGCAGATGATGCTGCGCTTTGCGCGCGTGAGGCCGGAGCAACTGGAGTTGCTCCAGGCTCGCGCGCTCGACCCGATCGCCCTAAAGCAAGCGTGGGTCGAGATGGCGGATTACGCGCGGGCTGAGATGGAACGCATCGCCAACGAGGAACTCGGCCTGCCGATCGGCGTCGCCTTCGTGGATGCTGGCGGCCATCCCCGCTGGCTCGATCACCCCGGTCCGCTCACTCCCCATGCGCCGTGCCTGCGCGGCTGCCTGCCGCACGTCGCGCTGGATTGATTTCCTAGACCTCGCGGCTGCCACAGAGTGAGCACCCGTTCTGGACCGGCGCTGCCTTCCCACGCCGCTTTTCCCAAAAAACCGTTGCCCTCACAGGCAAACTCCATAGTATCGCGCACCCTTTTCCCCTTCCCTCGACCGTAATCCCCTTATGCCTGCCCTCGTCGCGATTTCGTCTCTCCAAACGTACGGCCTGCCGCTCTCGATCGTCTGCGCCATAGTCGGGCTGGCCGCGGCGTTTTACCTGATTAGGACGATTCTGGCGTCGCCGGCGGGCAATGAGCGGATGCGGCAGATCGCCGGGGCGATCGAGGAAGGCGCCAAGGCGTACCTGCATCGCCAGGTCGTCACGATCAGCATCATCGCCGCGGTCCTCACCCTGCTCATCGGCATCTTCAAGGATTGGCCCACCGCCGCCGGGTTTCGTGCTCGGCGCGGTTTGCTCGCTGGCCGCCGGCTTCATCGGCATGCGCATCGCGGTGCTGGCCAATGTGCGCACCGCGCAGGGCGCGACGGACCAGCCGCCAGAAGGCGCTGCAGGCGGCCTTCAACGGCGGCGCGGTCACCGGCCTGCTGGTGGTCGGGCTCGCGCTGCTCTCGGTGGGCGTTTTCTATGTGCTCGTGATGCAAGCTGGTCGCCGGACAAGCACGCGATCGCATCGCTCGTCGGCGTGGCGCTCGGCGCGTCGCTGATCTCGCGTCTTCGCCCGTCTCGGCGGCGGCATTTACACCAAGGCGGCGGATGTCGGCGCGGACCTCGTCGGCAAGGTCGAAGCGAACCTCGACGAAGACGATCCGCGCAACCCGGCGACCATCGCGGACAACGTGGGCGACAACGTCGGCGACTGCGCGGGCATGGCGGCGGACGTTTTTGAAACGTACGCCGTGAGCCTCATCGGCGCGGTGCTCGTCGGCGCGCTCACGCGTGAAGGCTCGACGCGCGCGGTCGTCTATCCGTTCCTCATCGGCGGCATCTCGATCCTCGGCGCGATCATCGGCATCCTCTACGTGAACTTCACCAACGCCAAAGCCCGCCACGGCGCTCATGGGCGGGCGTCGGCGTCAGCGGCCTCATTTCGGCCGTGCTGCTTCTGGCCGGTCACGAACGTCGCTTTTCGCCGGCGGCATCGCACGATCGCGGGCGTCGACGATTCCTCGGCGCGCAGCCTCTATCATCTGCGCCGCTCGTCGGCCTGCTGATGACGGGCATCGTCGGTGCTCATCACGAATTACTACACCTCCACCGCCTACGCGCCGGTGCGCAAGATCGCCAAGGCCTGCGAGACCGGCCACGCCACGAACATCATCGCCGGCCTCGCCGTCGGCCAGCACGCCACCGCGCTGCCGGTGATCTTCATCGCCGCGCGCATCTGGCTCAGCTATGCATTTCGGCGGCCTCTACGGCATCGCCATCGCCGTCATGGCCATGCTCTCCATGGCCGGCATCATCATCTCGCTCGATGCCTTCGGCCCCATCACCGACAACGCCGGCGGCATCGCCGTGATGAGCGGCCTGCCGAAGGAAGTGCGCGCGATCACCGACGATCTCGACGCCGTCGGCAACACCATGAAGGCCGTCACCAAAGGCTACGCCATCGCCTCCGCCGGCCTCGCCGCGCTCGTGCTCTTCGGCTCCTACGTCGCAGGAACTCGGCGATCACCTTACTCAAGGCCGGCATCGGATCGCCGACAATACGTGCTCACCTTCTCGCTCAACGATCCGAAGGTGATCATCGGCCTCTTCATCGGCGGCCTGCTGCCCGTATCTGTTCTCCGCCTTCTCCATGGACGCGGTGGGCAAGGCCGCCGGCGCCGTGGTCGAACGAAGTGCGCCGCCAGCTCCGGCGCCAAGCCCGGCATCCTCAAGCGGCAAAGACACGCCGGAGTACGGCACCTGCGTGGACATCGTCACCAAGGCCGCGCTTAAGGAAATGATCGTCCCGCGCTCTGCTGCCCGTGCTCGCCGTGGTCCTCGTCGCCGCGATCCCGCGCTCGGCACGGTCGTCCTCGGCGGCGTGCTCGTCGGCACCATCGTCACCGGCCTCTTCGTCGGCATCTCGCATGACCTCCAGCCGGCGGCGCGTGGGACAACGCGAAGAAGTACATCGAGGAAGGCCACCACGGCGGCAAAGGCAGCGACGCCCACAAGGCCGCCGTCACCGGCGACACCGTCGGCGATCCCTACAAAGACACCGCGGCCCCGCGATCAACCCGATGATCAAAGTGGTGAACATCGTCGCGATCCTGATCATCCCGATCTTTTTCTAAAGGGCCGCGCCAACCGAGCGCATTGACGGAGGAAGAGCAGGACCATACGGTCTGGGTGTTGGTGGTTGTTTAACCTTCCGGCTCCCGCTCCATGTCTCAATTCTCTGTAAACTCGCAGCGCTTCGACCCGTATAAGAATTTCAAGTTCCGCATCAAGTGGGACGGCAAATTCGTGGCGGGGGTCTCGAAAATCAGCGCGCTCCGGCGCGTCACTGAGGTGATCAAGCATCGCGTAGGCGGCGAGGCGAGCTCCTCCCGCAAATTGCCGGGCGTGACTGAATTCGAGGCGATTACCATCGAGCGCGGGGTGACCCACGACCCCGAGTTTGAGCAGTGAGCGAACAAGGTCTGGAATTTCGGGAGTAGCATGGGCGAGGAAGTCTCCCTTCAAGATTTTCGGAAGAACATCATCATCGAAATGTACAACGAGGCTGGGCAACTGGTCCTCGCCTATCGGGTCTTTCGCTGCTGGGTTTCCGAGTATACCGCCCTCCCCGAGCTCGACGCCAATGGCAGCGCGGTGGCGATCCAGACGATCAAGATCGAAAATGAAGGATGGGAGCGCGATCCGGATGTCGCCGAGCCCGCGGAGCCGAGTCTCCACGAGACGAAATAACTCCGAAGGAGCCGCAGACATCCGGGCATTCAGAAACGGATGCCGCTGCCGCTTACGGGTTACTTAACCCAAGTCGCCAAAGATCTCGCTCACCGAAATCTGCAAGCCCTGCAGAAGCGGAGTCTCCAGCATCTCACCGATCCTGACGCGGTGCACTGGCTCCTCACTTGAACTTTCGAGGTAGTAGACGTGCACCTCCTTTGTGCTGGGGTCAATCATCCAGAGCTCGACGACGCCGCGCTCGGCGTAGATGCGCTTCTTCGAGCCAAGATTGAGACGCTTGGTACTGGGAGAAATGATTTCGGCTACCAGATCCGGAGCCGCTTCAGGCCCCTGCTCCCCAATAATTCCGAGGCGATCCTTTCGGACATAGTATACGTCCGGTTGGAAGACGTTTTCCCGGTCCAGTTGCACGTCCGAGGGCGCTACCGTTACTTCCCCGATGCGATGGACCCTGAGGTATGCGTAGATCAGCCCTGCGAATCTTGTGGCGATCTGTTGATGATAGTACCGCGGCGATGGCGACATGATCAATTCCCCCTCAACAAGCTGAAAGTACGGCGGCCCTTCCGGCATTTGGAAGTATTCCTCCGCCGTCCTGCGCCGCTTTTCCAACGGGAGGATGGTCGTGTCGCGAGGCGCGCTCATAGACGAAGTATCGGCTGAAGCGCGCGGAAATGGAAGCGCAGGGTCGGGGCCAGGGGTTGACTGCCCTCGCGCCTCCGCTTTGCTGTGTGCTTCCCCTATGCTAAAACGCTCTTTCTCGCTGCTGGCCATGCACGCCGGCTTGGTCTTCGCCCTTGGGGCGCCGCTTTCCGCCGGGGAGGTGAAGCTGAATGGACAGACGTTCACGCTGCCGGGCGATCTGGAGATGCAGCTTGTCACCACGCCGAAGCTGGTGCAGCGGCCGATCTCGGCGTCGTTCGATGAAAACGGTTTTCTCTACGTCTCCGATAGCTCGGGCACGAACGAGAAGGTGGAGCAGCAGCTTGCCGAAAAACCGCATCGCATCCTGCGCCTGCAGGATTCCGATGGCGACGGCGTCTTCGATCGCAGCGTGGTTTTCGCGGACCAGATGATGTTTCCCGAGGGGGTCTTGTGGCACGACGGCTCGGTCTTCGTCGGCGCGCCGCCGAGCATCTGGAAGCTCACCGATCGCGATGGCGACGGCCGCGCGGACGAGCGCGAGGAGTGGTACCAAGGCAAGACGCTCGGCCATTGCGCGAACGATATCCACGGGCCCTTCCTCGGTCCGGACGGCTGGATCTACTGGTGCAAAGGCGCCTTCGCCGAGCAGACGCATGAGCGCCCCGGCCGGCCGACGATCAAAGATCGCGCCTCCCACATTTTCCGCTGCCGGCCGGATGGAAGTGAGCTGGAATCGGTGATGGCCGGCGGCATGGACAATCCCGTCGACGTCGTCTTCACGCCGGAGGGCGAGCCCATTTTCACCTCCACCTTTCTCGATCTCTCGGGGCCAGGAAGACGCGACGGGCTCGGCCATGCCGCGTATGGCGGCGTCTTCCCGAAGGTGAACGAGGTGACCGACGCCGTGCAGCGCACCGGCGACTTGCTACCGGCGATGACGCACTTCGGCGCCGGGGCGCCGTGCGGGCTCGCGCGCTACCAGGGGTTCGCGCTCGGGCGCGAGTATCACGGCAATGTTTTCGCCACGCTTTTCAATATGCACAAAGTGACGCGGCACGTGCTGGAGCCCGCCGGCGCCACTTTTCGCACGCGCGACAGCGATCTGCTCGTCTCCGACAGCCTCGATTTCCACCCGACCGGCGTGGTGGAAGACGCCGATGGCAGCCTGCTCGTGATCGATACCGGCGGCTGGTACAAGATCTGTTGCCCCACCTCGCAGCTCGCCAAGCCGGACGTGCTCGGCGCGATTTACCGGATCAAAAAGAAGAACGCGCCGGCAGCGACGGAACCCGGACGCATTGCCGGCCTGCCGCCGCTCGGGATGCACCCGATGCAGCTCTCGGTGATGCTTACCGATCCCCGCCCCGCGGTGGTGCGGCAGGCCATGGACCGGCTCGTGCAGTACGGCCCGATGTCCATCCGCGCCATGACCGACGGGCTTCCCGCCTGGCCCGTGCCGCAAATCCGCCAGACGATTCTCTGGACGCTCTCGCGCATTCGCGGCGAAGAAGCGCGCGCGACCGTGCGCCAGGATCTGACGAACGCGGATGCCAACGTGCGGCAGACCGCCGCAAAAATCGCCGGCCTCTGGCGGGATCGGGCCGCCTTCGATGACCTGCTCCCGCTGCTTTCCACGGCAGAGAAAACACCGCACCTCGCGCGTGTCGCCGCCGAGGCCCTTGGCCGCATCGGCGATGCCCGCGCGGTGCCGGCTCTTCTCGCCGGAGCGCCCGGCCCCGCCGATCGCTTCCTCGAGCACGCCTTTATCTACGCCCTGATCGAAATCGCCAATCCCGCCGCGACCTCCGCCGGCCTCGAGTCGCCCCGCGCGGAAACCCGGCGCGCCGCACTGATCGCGTTGAACGAAATGGAAGGCCGCCCGCTTCGTCCCGAGCAAGTGACCCCGCTGCTCACCTCGCCCGACCCGATCTTGAAGCAAACGGCCTCGTGGATCGTCTCGCGCCATACCGATTGGGGCGGCGCGCTGCGCGGCTATCTTGGCACGCGACTCGCGGCCCCGCAGCTCAGCGCCACGGAGGAGGCGGACCTGGAGACGCTGCTCGCGCAATCCTCCCGCGACACTGCCATCCAGGAACTGCTGGCGAATACGCTGAAGGAGGCCGCGCCCGCGGCCACGCCACGCGCCCTCCGCGCCATGGCCCGCGCCGACCTGAAAGTCATCCCCGCCGCATGGCAGGCCGCGCTTGGCGAGCTTCTCGCGAAAGGCGCCCCCGCGCTGCTGCCCGACGCGATCTCCACTGGTCGCGCCTTCTCCACGCGCAAAGACGGCCTTGGCGCACTTGCTCCCGCGCTGCTGAAAGTGGCGCAGAACGCATCGGCACCGGCGGAGCTGCGCGTACAAGCGCTCTCCGTCCTCCCTCCCGCCAGCATCCCCGCGGACGACAGCATTTTCACCCTGCTCCGCGGCCAAATGCGCGAGGGCGCCTCCGCGCTCGGCCGCGCCGGCGCCGCCTCGTTGCTCGCCCGCCTCAAGCTCACCTCCGCCCAGCGTGAGACGCTCGCTGATGCCTTCGGCGAGCTCGGTCCGGTCGAAGCCGGCAAGCTTCTTGCCGCCTTTGAGAGCGGCGTGACCGAGCCCCTCGGCCGCCGCTTGCTCACATCGCTCGGTGGCTCGCGCGCCTTTGCCAGCCTGCCCCCGCAAGCCGTCCGTGCCGTGCTCGTCAAATTCCCCGCCGCGCTAAAAGCCGAGAGCGACGCCCTGCTCGCGAAACTGCAAGCCGACACCGCCGCGCAAGGCGCCCGCCTCGAGGCCATCTCCGGCGAGTTGCCCCCCGGCGATCTCCGCCGCGGCCAGGCCGTCTTCAACACCGCCAAGGCCGCGTGCAATTCGTGCCATTCGCTCGGCTACCTCGGCGCCAAATTTGGCCCCGATCTCACCTCCATCGGCAAAGTCCGCAGCGAGCGCGATCTGCTCGAGGCGATCGTCTTCCCCAGCGCCAGCTTCGTCCGCTCCTACGAGCCGACCCTCGTCCGCTCCGCGAAAGGCGAGATGCTCCTCGGCATCCTCCGCGGCGAAAACTCCGAGAGCCTCACCCTCGCCACCGGCCCCGGCCTCGAGATGCGCCTTCCCCGCACCGAAGTGGCCGAGCTCCAACCCGGCCCCGTCTCCCTCATGCCCCAAGGCTACGACCAAATCCTCACGCGGCAGGAGCTTTCGGACGTGATCGCGTTTCTCAAGGGGTTGCAGAAGTAGCCGCGCTTTTTTACGGCCAGCGACAGCGCGTTTAGACTTTTGGCGCGTGCGGTTCACCGCTACGCAACGGCCATGACGCGCACGCACCGCCCGATCCGCGGCATATGGACCGCGCTGGGCGCGTCTCTCGGAATCATCGTGTCGCTTGCCGCGATCTTGCTCGCGCGCGATCCCGGCTTCTTTTGGCACTGCGATTTTCAGCTTTGGTATTCGCCGCTGTACGAGGAGATCGTGCGGGTGTGGGGGGACGGCGAGTGGCCGATCCTCACGCGCGGCTCGTGGACGACGGGAAACCTCGCGGGCGAATACCAGTGCGGGACGTTCTCGCTGTTTCACAATTTGGCGCTCGTGCTGATTTGGAAGCTGCCGCTTTCGATGGCGGGGAAAGCGGCGGCGCTCGCGCTGGTCTATTTGTGCGTACTGGCGGCGGGGACGGTGCTGCTGGTGCGGGGGCGAGGGGTGGAGCCGGCGGCGGCGACAGTGGCGGCGCTGACGGCGGCGCTTAACGGCTGGATCATCACCTGGGCGGCGAGCCAATGGATCGTGGCGCTGGCCGGTTTCGCATGGGTGCCGTGGTGCTGGTGGGCTTTCGAAGTGGCGCTGGAGCGCCGCTCCGGCCGCGCGCGCTGGCTGCTGCCGGCACCGTTCGTCTATCTCACGATGACGGCCGGAAGCCCCTTCGCGGTGCTGATGCTGGCGGTGCTTTCGGCGTGGCTCGCGGTGCGCACGCTCGCGCAGACGCGCCGGCTCGAGGCGCTCGGCCCGTTGGTCTTTGGCTGGGCGATCGGGCTTGCGCTCTCGGCGCCCGCGTGGCTGATGCTGATCGAGTTTCACACTTTTTCCACGCGCGGCGCGTGGGGGCACCGGCCGCAGTATGCCTGGATGGTGCCGTGGCGCGCGTGGCTCGGATTGCTGCTGCCGTCGCACACGACGCCCTGGCAGGATTTCTTCGGCGATTGGACCAAGCATTACTGCATCGAGCTGGCCGGCGCGCTCGTGCCGCTCGCCGCGGTGGTGGCGGTCTTACTGCACGAGGGCGCCGCGGCGTGGCGGCGGTGGAAATGGGAACTGCTGCTGCTCGCGGCCGCAGTGGTGCTGGTGAGCGTGCCGATGTTTGGCTCGTTCCGCTGGAGCTACCGGAATCTGCCGCTGTTCTTTCTCGCGCTGGCGGTGCTCGGCGCGGAGGCGCTCCCGCGCGCGGCGCCGCGGCAAATCGCCGGCTGTGCGCTGGCGCTGCTGCTCAGCGCCGTGGCGATCAGCGGCCTCGGCGCATGGCCGATGTACGTGCTGGCGCTCACCGCGATTCTCTTTGCGTGGGCCGCGGCGGCTTGGCGCGCTCACGCGAACTGGACCCGCTGGCTGGCGCCCGCCGCGAGCGCCGCGCTTCTGCTCGCGACGTATTGGCATCTGCCCACCACGCAAAGCGCGTTCGTGCATCGTTTCACGGACAATCTTCGCCGGCCCGAGCCGCTCGACTCGCAGCGGCTCTATCTCGGCGTCTGGTCATACGCCGACCTGCACGCCGGCATGCACGCGCCCGCGGGCTGGGGCGCGGCGCTCCGCCCCTGCAACACGGCGCTGGCCGCCGATCTGCATTTCCTCAACGGCTACAGCAGCTTCGGCGCGCGCGGGATTCCTGGGCTCTTCGAAGTCTTCGGCACGCTTTCGCCGCGCATGGCCGAGACGCTGCTCGCGCCGGAATCTGAAGGATTGCTCGACCTGCTCGGCGTCGACGGCCTCGTCTTCGGACCGACCTATTTTCCGCTCACCGCGAAGCTAGCCCCGGAGTGGCGAATGAGCCACGAGAGCGCGGAGGCCATGATCTTCCACTGCGAGCCCGCGCGCGCCGCGCCGGCCAAGGCGCTCGCCTTTCTCGACGATCGGCCGGAGCAACGGTTCTCCGTCCCGGTGCTGAAAATCATCACCGATCGGCGGCAGAGCGTCACCGTAGAGGTGATTGCCGGAAGCAATCCGGCGAGCGAAGCTGCCGAGGATATTGGCATCATCGCCGAAAACACTCCGGACCGCCCGGCGGCGATCGCGTTTCTGCGGCCCTACTATCCCGGCTATGAGGCTACTTTGAATGGACGGCGCGTTCCGGTGCGCGACTATGCGGAGATCGTGCCGCTGGTGGAGTTGCCGCCCGGCGCGCACGGCACGCTCGTCCTGCGCTACCGGCCGTGGTCGCTGCGCTGGGGGATCGCGATCGCCGTAGCGGGTGTGCTTGGCGTGCTGGCGATCATCCAGTTTGCCCGCCCTCGCCACTCCCGGTAGTTCTTCACGCTCGTAAATATCGACGGAGCTGGCGAAGACGATTTCGAGGGGGAGAAGTGAGCGGTCGGTCGAGCGGAACGCTGCCGGTGGAGTCGTCCGCAATCTTGCCCTCTTGCATCCAAACTGTAATATTCCCCGATGCGCAAAGTTTCCGTCGCCGATGTGCTCGAGCTCAGCGTGCCTGAACGAATCCAGTTGGTGGAGGATATCTGGGATTCCATCGCCACCGTGCCGCAGCCGGTTCCGCTCACGGAAGCGCAGCGCACGGAACTCGACCGGCGGCTCGAGGACTATCGCGAGCATCCGGATGATGGAGAGCCTTGGGAGGACGTGATGCGCGCAATCCTGCGCGGTCCATGAGTCATCGAGTTGTCCTGCGAGCCGCGGCGAAGGGGGAGCTGCAGGAGGCCTACGCCTGGTACGAACGGCAAGCGACGGGTTTGGGCGCAGACTTCATACGGAGTGTGGATGCCTGCTTCCAGTTGATGCGACGGCACCCGGAGATCTTCCCGGTGGGGTACAAACAACTTCGGCAAGGCGTGGTGCGGCGCTTTCCGTATTCCGTGTTCTACTTGATCACAGGAGATAGAGTGATCGTAGTCTCGGTGTTTCATGCGTCGCGCAACCCGAAGATCTGGCAGCGGCGCGCATAAGCTACATCGATGTTTCGTCCCCTCCTTCTCATCCTGCTGCTCGCACCGTTGTCGCCAGGTGATGCCGCCGAGTTCGATCTGCTCATCAAGAACGCCCGCATCGCCGATGGCACCGGCGGGCCGCTGTGCAATGGCAGCATCGCGGTGAAGGACGGACGCATCGCGGCGGTGGGCGAGGTTGCCGGCACGGCGTCGACGGTGATCGATGCGCAGGGCCGCGTGGCCGCGCCGGGGTTCATCGATGTGCATACGCATTCGGAGCGGATCGGAAAGATTCCAGGCGCGGAGAATTTCGTGCGCATGGGCGTGACGACGATCGTGACGGGGAACTGCGGCGGGTCGCGCACCGACGTTGCGAAATTTTTCGAGGAACTGCAGGCGGCGCGGTGCGCGATCAATGTGGCGACGCTGATCGGGCACAATTCGGTGCGGCAAAAGGCGATGGGCGGAAATTTCCTGCGCGAGCCGAGCGCCGAGGAGCTGGAGCAAATGAAGGCGCTCGTCGAGCAGGCGATGAAGGAGGGCGCGGTGGGGCTGAGCACCGGGCTCATTTACGTGCCGGGCTCGTTTGCGAAGACCGACGAGATCGTGGCGCTGGCGAAGGTCGCCGCGGCGCACGGCGGGATATACGCGAGCCACATGCGCGCGGAGACGGTGAGGATTTTCAGCGCGCTGGAGGAGCTGTTCCAGATCGCGCGCGAGGCCAAAATCCGCGCGGAGGTTTCGCACCTGAAGCTCTCCGGACCGGCCTCGTGGGGGAAGGCGAACGAGGTGATCGCCGCGCTGGATCGGGCGCGCGCGGAAGGGCTCAGCATCACGCATGATGCCTACGCTTACACGGCCTCGAGCACCGGGCTCGCGCAGCTCATCCCGGACAAGGCGCGCGAGGGGACGCGCGAAGATTTCCTCGCGCGCCTCGCCGATCCCGCGAAGAAGGCGGTGATGCTCGAGGATATGCGGCAGATGCGGGAACGGCTCGGCCGCGCCGATTACGCCTATGCGGTGATCGCCAAATACGAGGCCGATCCGTCGCTCAATGGCAAGACGGTGCCCGAGGCGGCAAAGCTGGTGCGCGGCTCGGATTCGCTGGAGGACCAGATCGAGCTGCTCTTCGAGATCGAGCGGCGCGGCGGCGGCAGCGGCGTTTTTCACGGCATGAGCGAGGAGGACCTGCAGGCGTTTCTCCGGCATCCGCTCACCATGATCGCGAGCGACGGCGGCCCGCAGGTCTTCAGCGCCGACGTGCCGCACCCGCGCAGCTACGGCAACAACGCGCGCGTGCTCGGCCGCTACGTGCGCGAGCTGAAGCTGCTCCCGCTCGAGGAGGCGATCCGCCGCATGACCTCGCTCCCCGCGCAAACTTTCCAGCTCAAAGACCGCGGCCTGCTCAAACCCGGCGCCTGTGCCGACATCGTGATCTTCGATCCCGAGAAAGTGTCGGACCCCTCCACGTACGAGGACCCGCATCATTTTGCGGAAGGGTTTACCGAAGTGATCGTGAATGGCGGCGTGGTGCTGCGCGATGGCCAGCTCACCGGGGCGCGCTCCGGCGGGCCGCTGCGGAAGTAGCGTACCGCTTTGGATTTGTCTTCGCGCTTCGACGGAGCTAACTCACCGGGCGAAGCGATCGCACCCGTAGCGCAATTGGATAGAGCATCTGACTTCGGATCAGAAGGTTGCAGGTTCGAGCCCTGCCGGGTGCAATTGAACGTTGGCGAGAAACGTTGTCGTCCGCACGGCTAGGGGAAATGATGCCCTGGAAGCGCCAGCCAGTTTTCGGCGCACCAATAGCTCTTCGCCATGCTCTCTCGCCTGTTCCTCTGCCTGTTTCTTCCTACGGTCGTTTTCGCGCAAGCGCCGGGCGCGCCCAAACCGCCGATCGTCAACGATCCCGCGCTGCGGATCGAACTCGTCGCCACGGTCCCGGACGTCGAGGCCTGCACCACGGTCTGCGGCGATCCGGCGGGGGCGATTTATGCGGGCAACGATCCGCGCGATGGGCGGCTCAATACGAAGGAGCCGGTCTGCACGATCGTCGCGGTTCTTCGAGCGGTTCGGCGCGCGACCGCAAGCGCACCGTCTTCGCCGACAAGCTCTACTCGCCCGCCGGCAGCGCCTGGCACGACGGCTGGCTCTACGTCATCCACGATCCGCTCCTCACGCGCTTCAAGGACACCGACGGCGACGGCGTCGCCGACGTGCGCGAAGACCTCGATCACCAACCTCGGCATCATGCCGCAACGACACGGCCTCAACGACCACGTGCGCCAGCGGCTTCACCCTCGGCATGGACGGCTTCTTCTACATCAGCGTCGGCGACCGCGGCATCTTTCAGGCGAAGAGCATGAAGGACGGCTCCACCGATCACCATGCAAGGCGGCGGCATCGTCCGCTGCCGCACCGACGGCACGCAGCTCGAAATCTTCTCCACCGGCACGCGCAACCATCTCCAAGTCAATCTCGACGCCGAGGACAACGCCTTCACCCGCGACAACACCGACGACGGCAACGGCTGGTGGACGCGCCTCACGCACCACATCGAAGGCGGCTACTACGGCTACCCTTACGACTACCGCAAGGCGCCGAACTACGGCGTCATGCAGCCCAGCGAGCAGACGCTCGACGCCATCAAGCAGCATGGCGGCACCGCCGTCGGACCGCGCAGTCGAACTGATGCGACATCGCACCTGCAACTGACATCCCGAATCCTTCCTCCCCGCCATGGCCGACTTCGGCGGCGGCTCGCCCACCGGCGGCCTCTGCTACCTCAGCGATGGCCTGCCGGAGCAATATCGCGGCAAACACTTCTTCAGCGAGTGGGGCAAAGCCGGGCATCTTCGTCACCGAAGTCGCGCGCGACGGCGCCACCTTCAAGCTCGTCAGCGACACCAAGCTCATCGAGCCCGACAAAGGCGGCGACTTCCGCCCGATGCAGATCAGCGTCGCCGCCGATGGCTCGCTGCTCATCGCCGACTGGGGCTACGGCGGCTGGAAAAGCCCGAAGGTCGCCGGCGCCATCTGGCGCCTGTACTGGCCCGAAGCCAAGCCGCGCCGCGGCTGAAGGACGAGAGCAAAGCGAGCGTCGAGGAACTCATCGCCGCCCTCGGCCACCCGGACCGCGACCAGCGGCTGCGGGCGCAGTGGGCGCTGATCGCAAGGAAGGCGCCGCCGTGGAAGAGCTGCCGGGCCAGCTTGAAGAACGAGGCCCTGCCGATGGTGCAAAGGATCCATATCCTTTGGGCGCTCGGCGGCATCGCCTCCCCCACGCCTACGGGGAAAAACGACTTGCCCGCGTGGAAGGAGAGTGCGGTCGCACGAACTCTCCGACGAGCCTGTCGGCGAAATCACCGGAGTTGCGGCGGCAGGCCGTGCGGTGGTGGGGAATAGACGGCGCCATCACTCGCGACGGCAACAAGCTGCTCGGTGACAGCGACGCCGGCGTCCGGCTGCAGTGGCTGGCTGGCGCGCGCAAAGAGGCGGCTTGTCGCTCAAGAAAACCTACTCGTTGCCTGGCCCGACCCACGGCCTTGTCTATCGGGAGAAGCCTGACCCGGAAGAACCAAACAAATCTCTTTTGCGGGTCGCCGAGCATATTCCCGCGGCATTGAACGATCCCGATCCGTGGGTCCGCTTCGCGGCGCGTGAGGCGTTCCGCGCCCTTGGTAGATGGAAACTGCTGCGCGGGGACCTTAAGGGCATCGCTCGGCGGAGCGGCGCCCCAAAGCAGTTCGTGGCACCGAGTCAGCGTGGTTGGCGATCACCGGCGCGTACGATCTGGAAGCCGCGAAGATCCTCGCAGAAATCATCATGGCAAAAAGTGATCGTTCCGAGCGCGGCATCGATTTCCGCTCCCGCGCGGTCGCTGCCCTCGGCCGCATTGCCTACCAACCCATACCCTACGATGGCCATTGGTGGGGCACGCAGCCCGTGAAGAACCCGCCGCCGCCGAACAGCGTCGCCTGGGCCGGCACGCCCGGCGCTGGCGGCGCTCACCGCCGCGCTCAGCGATGCCAATTCCGCCGTGCGGCTCGCCACGGCGAAGGCATTCACCGCTTTCACCATCGACGATTCCGGCAAGCAGGCTGGCTCCGCCTTGCGTGCGCGGCTTACCGCCGAGACGGAGCCGGCGGTGCGGCGGCAGCTCATCGAGGCGCTGGGCGTGCAGAAGGATCCGCAGGCCATGGAGGTTTTCATGACAGATCGCGCTCGATGAAAAAGCCGACGCGGAGTTTCGCGAGACGGCGATCGGCGCGGTGGTGAATATCGGCGGCGACGCGGCGAAGAAGACGATCGCGCAGCTTGCGGACGCGAAGCTTTCGCCCGCCGCCACGCGCAAGATCATCGTGGCGGCGGGCGAGTTGAAAGTGCTCGAGGCGGCGCCGGCGCTGATCGCGCATTTGAAGGATGAAAATCCCGGCAATCGCGAGTTTGCGGTGAAGTCGCTGGCGCAACTCGGGCCGAAATCCAATGCAACGGCCGGCGCTGCTCGAGGCGCTGTCGGACAAAGACGGGAAGGTGCAGATCGCCGTGGTGGAGGCGCTGGGCAGCTTGCGCGACAAGGCGGCGCTGCCGGCGCTCATCGCGCTCGCGGAGAAGCGGAAGTTTCAAAAGGAAACCATCGAGGCGCTCGTCGAACATGCCCGACCCGAGCGCGATGCCGGTGCTGGTGGAGGCGTTGCGCGAGAAAAATACGGGCATTCGCCGCAACGCGCTCAAGGCGCTGAAACCGATGCGCGCGCAGGCGCTGGCCGCTGATCGAGGAGATGCTAGCCAGGGGCCGCGTGCCGGCGGAGCTCGAGCCGGAGATCCGGAATGCCTTCACAGCGGCGCGATCGCGAAATGGAAGATGATCGGTGTTTTCGAGAACGTGTGGGACGCCGTGCATCCGCCGGAGCAGGACGCGCTGGCCGCCGCCGGCGCGCCGAATCTCACGCGGAAATATCACAACGCCGAGGGCAAAGACGTGGGCTGGCAGGATGTCCCCGCGAGCGCCGACGACGGCCGCGTGAATCTCGGGGAGGTTTTCAAGACCAGCGCGATGGTCTGCGCCTACGCCTATCACGGAGATCGATGCCGCCGAGCCCGCGGAGGCGAAGCTCTTCGCCGGCGTGGACGATGAGCTGGCGGTGTGGGTGAACGGCACGCACGTCTTCAACGCGCCGGGCTCGCACGGCTACGAGGCGGACCAAAATGAAATCCCGGTGCAGCTTCGCGCGGGCAAAAATCATCTCCTGGTGAAGATCGGCAATAAGTCCGGGAGCTGGAATTTCAATGCGCGCCTGCCCGGCTTCGAGGACGGAAAGTTCGTGAAATCGAAAGAGCCGGCGCCCGAGGAAAAACAGCGCGCGCTCGCGCTCGCCGCGAAGCCCGACGGCTCCTGGCTGAACCCCGGCGACGCGAAAAACGGCCAGAAGCTTTTCTTCGATCCGGGCGCCGCGCTCGGCGGCATCTGCGCCACATGCCACGTGGTCGCCGGCAAAGGCGGCCAGATTGGCCCCGACCTCACCGCCGTGGGCGCCAACTACAAGAGGCCCGACTTGCTCACCTCGATCCACGAGCCGTCGAAGACCATCGCCCTCGGCTTCGAGCAGGTAATGATCGAGACGAAGGCCGGCGAAGTGGTGGCCGGCGCCCTGCGCAGCGAGGCCGGCGATGCCTTCACCATCCTGGATGCCACCGGCCAGACGCACGCCGTGAAAAAGGCCGACGTGAAAACGCGCACCGACGTCCACCTGTCGCTGATGCCGCCTGGCCTCACCGCCGGGCTGAAGCCGGACGAATTGGTGGACTTGCTGGCGTACCTGGAGTCGCTGCGGTAGGCGTCCAGGAGGACTCCCGCTCGAGCAGGGCGCTTTTGCGCTGCACGCCCCAGCGGTAGCCCGACAACCCTCCATCGTGCCGCAGAATGCGATGGCACGGGATGGCGACCGCGAGGTGATTCGCGGCGCAGGCGCCGGCCACCGCGCGCACGGCTTTCGGGGCGCCGATCCGCGCGGCGAGCGCCGAATAGCTGAGCGTGGCGCCCAGCGGAATCTCGCGGAGCGCCTGCCAGACCTTTTGCTGGAAGACGGTGCCGCGCACATCCAGCGGCAAATTGAACCCGGTCTTTGGCGCATCGATGAAGGCGATGACTTGCGCGACGGTGCTCTCGAAAGTTTGATCGCCGCTGATGATCTGCGCTTTCGGAAAGCGATGGTGGAGCTCCCGGGCCAGCTCCTCCTGGTCGTCGCCGAGCAGGATCGCGCATACGCCCTTCTCGGACGCCGCAACGAGGGCGAGGCCGAGCGAACATTGGCGCACGGCAAAGCGGATGGCGGTGCCGGCGCCGCCTTGGCGGAAATTTGTGGGAGTCATGCCGAGCGTGTGGGCGGAGGTAGCGTAGAAACGGCCATTGGATTTGAAACCGGCGTGATAGATGGCCTCCGTCACGCTCGCGGCGGTGGGCAGCGCCGCGCGCATTTTTTTCGACCGATGCGCGACGGCATATCCTTTCGGCGTCAGGCCGATGACGCTCCTGAAGACACGGTGAAAATGAAAGCTGCTCATCCCGCACGATTTCGCCAGCGCGCCAAGGGTCGGCGGTGTCTCGGCTTCCTCGATCGCCCGGCACGCCTTGGCCACGGTGGCCGCGTATTCTTCGCTTAGCCCCGCGCCGTTCGGCTGGCAGCGCTTGCAGGCGCGGAAGCCGGCTTGTTCCGCCGCATCGGAAGAGCCGAAAAAAACGACGTTCCTGCGCAGCGCCGGGGGGGCGGAGCACGAGGGCCGGCAGTAGATGCCCGTGGTTTTCACCGCGAAATGGAAACAGCCATCGGCGCGCGGATCTTTTTGGAGCACAGCCTGCCACTTGGCGTCGTCGCTCGCGTACGCGGCCTTCGTGGCCTTTCGGGATTTGGGCAGGAGTTTCACTGGTCCTCAGCCTACGCACTTCCCGGACAGGCGAACTCCGGTTCTTGCTTTTTCATTCGCGGCCATTGCTTTCCGACATTTGTTCCCATTCGCGCAATTTGCAGGCAAATCTCCCTCGTGCCCATCACGCAAATTCCCGCCCTCGGTTGGAACCACACGCTTCGCCTCGCCTCCGATGAGGCCGAGCTTCTGGTGACCACGGACATCGGCCCGCGCATCCTCAGCTACCGTCTGCGCGATGGCGAAAATGTTTTGCGCACCTTTCCGGAGCAGATGGGCACGCAGGGCGAAGACGAATACGTAGTGCGCGGAGGGCACCGGCTCTGGATTTCGCCGGAAATCGAGATCACCTATGCGCCGGATAATTCGCCCGTGGAAGTGGAAGAGCTGGGCGGCGGCGCCGTGCGGCTCTCGAATCCGGCCACCGAGCGCTGCCCCGTGCGCAAAGAACTGACCGTCTCGCTCGCCCAGACTGGCAGCCGCGTCTCGCTCGAGCACCGGCTGATCAATCATGGCGCCGAGCCGCTGGAGATCGCCGCTTGGGGCATCACGGTGATGCGCCCCGGCGGCTGGGAAATCATCCCGCAGCCCCCGCTCGGCTCGCACGAGACCGACCTGCTTCCGCAGCGCGTGATCGTCCCCTGGACGTACACCGATTTTTCCGACGACCGCTGGCGCTTTGGCCCTCGCTACTGGCGGCTCGTGCCGCAGCCCGGCCGGTCCGCCACGAAGCTCGGCTTTGCCCTCGCCTCCGGCTGGGCCGCTTACGCGCTGCCTGATGCGCTCTTCCTGAAGACGTTCGATTTCGAGCGTGGCGCGGACTACCCGGATTTCGGCTGCAACTTCGAAACGTTCGCCAAAGCCGAGTTCATCGAGCTGGAATCGCTCAGCCCGCGGCGGTATCTCGCGCCCGGCGAAGCGATCGGCCACGGCGAGACCTGGCATTTGTTTGCTGACACCCCCCCGCCGCCTGAGGTAGACGATGCCGCACTGGCGGAGTGGCTTGCGCCGCACCTCACCCCGCTCGGCCTTCGCCCATAATCCCATGCTCTCTCCCCGCTTCGTCTGCTGTCTCCTGCTGCTTCTCATGGCCGGGCTCGCCGGTTGCCAAACCAGCGGCGATTGGCAGGGCATCCAATCGAGCCGGGTCACGGCCGCCGCGATCCAGGCCGAGCCGCCGGGCGATTACTTCATCGGCCGCCGCTATTACAAAGTGGACTACAAATTCTGGGGCTACCTGCGCCAGCCTGGTCAGCCTTGGAAGACGGCGAAGCTCGTGATGCTGAACGAGCAGGAGAAGCTCGCGCCGGACCGGGCCCAAGGCCACTTCGGCAGCGACAACGGCTACGAGTACAAAATCCTCGGCAACTTTTCCGGCCAGACCGTCTACGAGCCGGCGAGCAACGGATTCTACCCCGAGTTTATCCTGAAAGGGTACGAGCTGCGCTCCATTTCACCGCCGCGCATTTTCAGCGTGGCCGGCGCGCTCGATCCGAAACGCCGCATCATCGCCCGGCCCAACTAGCCGCGCCCGGGCTTCGCGCCCGCCCGAAGGATGGACTTCCTCGAGGAGCTTCAGCGCGGCGTGATGGTCGCCGATGGCGCCATGGGCACGCTGCTCATGCAGCGCGGCGTGCCGGCTGGCCGTGGCTTCGAGGAGCTCTGCCTTTCCGCGCCTGAGCAAATCTCGCAAGTCCATGCCGACTATCTCGCCGCCGGCGCGCGGCTGATTCGCACGAACACTTTCGGCGCGAACGCCATGCGGCTGGACCGCTTCGGCCTGGAACGGCGCGTGAGTGAGATCAACTGGACCGCCGCCCAACTGGCGCGCGATTGCACTCGCGGCAAAGACGCTTTCGTCGCCGGCAGTGTCGGCCCGCTCGGCCTTGCGCCCTCCGAATTCGAGGCGCGCCGGGAGGACGCCGAGGAAATCTTCACCGACCAGATTGGCGCGCTGCTCGATGGCGGCGTGCAACTCATCGTTTTCGAGACCTTCACGAACCCCGCCGAGCTGGCGCTCGCGTTGCGCGCCAAGCAATCGCTCCACCATGGCCCCGCCATTTGCTTGCTCGTTTGCACCGCCGAAGGCCGCCTCTTTTCCGGCGAGCCGCTGAGCGAGGCGCTTGCGAGTCTCCTCGCGCTCGGCGCGGATTTGATCGGGATCAATTGCGTGCCGGTGCGCGAGGTGGCGCAAGCCCTTCGCGCCATTCCACCACAGGAGGAGCTGGCGGTGTTCCCGAGCGCCGGACTGCCGATGGCGGGGGAGGGGACCTACCCGGATTTCCCGGATGACTTTGCGCGCGCCGCCTCGGAGCTGCCGGAAGCCGGCGCGCGCGTCATAGGAGGCTGCTGTGGGACAACTCCGGCGCACATCGCGGCAGCGAAGCGTGTCTTCGACGGGCCGCAGCGGTAGGGAAATCAATCAGGGCCAACCCGCCATTTATTCCATGTGATTCGGCGTGGGGTTCCGTTGTAAGCTATCCGAGTCCATCTGCATGTCGAAACTGCACCGCGCCTTTTACCTCCAATTTATCAGCCTGGCTGTCGGGCTCGGGGTGGCCGTGTGGCTATCGCGCACCTATCCGGTATTGCAGTACTTCACCGCGGCGCAGGAAGAGATTGCCCGGCTCGGTGCGTGGGGGGCCGTGGCCTATCCCGCCCTCTATGCTGCCTGCAACGTGCTCCTTCTGCCTGCAGGCGCGCTGGCCATCAGCAGCGGACTCTTTTTCGGACTTTGGAAGGGTTTCCTCCTGAATGTCGCCGGCAATACCCTCGCCGCGGCCATCTCCATCGCGATCAGCCGCCGCGTGGCGCGACGCTGGGTGCGTGAGCGGCTCTTGCAAAATCCCAAGTGGGCCGCTCTCGATCGGGCGATTGGGCGCGAAGGATGGAAAATCATTTTTTTATCGCAGGTGATCCCCTTCGCCCCGTGCAGCCTGTTGAATTACCTCTTCGGAATCACGCGCATCCGTTTTCGCACCGCGCTGCTCTGGACCGCGCTGGGACAGGCGCCCTCCATGTTCCTCTACGCCTATGCCGGCACCCTGGCGCAGTTTGGCATCCGCTTCCTGCAGGAAGGCCATGTGCTCACGCCCGCGGAGTACGCAGTGTGGCTCGGCGGCTTTGCCGTGGCGATCGGCGCCATGTACGCCCTTGCCCGGCTGGCGGCCCGGCTGTTGGAGGAGGCAAAGTCGCGCGCCGCGGCGAGCCGGTCGCTCGAGCCGGCCGGGCTTGCGCACTCCGCCATCGATGGCCTCACGGGGCGCGAGAACACCTCGGCCGCAAGAAAGTCGTCTTTTGCCGAGCAGGTGCTTTGACACACCGCCCGGGCATGCTTAGTGTGCTCCAGAAAGCGCGTATGACCGACCGCGGTTCGACTACTCTCCTCTCCGGGCGAATCTCTTCGCTCTACCTCGACTATGGGGCCGATGCCCAGACCTGTGAACATGGTGTGGAGCTCTCCGAGCGCGGCTTGCGAATGCGTTCCCGGTGGCATTTCGAGATCGGCACCGAGCTCTCCGTGGCCTTCGTGTGCCAGCACGCGCGCACCGGCCCAAAGCGTCTCAGCGCCGAGGGCATCGTCGTCTTTTGCGAGCCGGTGCCCGGCGAATCAAAGATGTACGAGAGCACCGTTCTCTTCCTCGAGCTCCCGGATGACCTGAAACAGAGTCTCCGGGATTTTTCTTGCCAGTTTGCCGAGGAGTAGGCGCGGCGGCCGGCCTACCGCACGAGCCACTCGGCGGCGGCGGTTTCTTTCCCGCTCGCCTCTTTGAACAGCTCCGCTTTGGCGGCAAGGGGCGCGCTTTCTTCGCCGGCCACCCACGTCGCCGCGGAGGCGCCCAGCGCGATCATTCCCGGCAAATCCAGGTACTTCGCGCCGCCCGGCAAGAATTGCGGTTCGCGGAAATCGAGCAGCTTGCCGAAGCGGAATCCGCCGGTATCGAACGCCGCGCGCTCGATCGCCCCGCCCGCCACCGCGCGGGCCGCCGCGACGACCGGCCCCGCCGCGCCAAAGCCCGCCACCGCTACGCTGGCCGGGTTTGGATGCGAGCCCACTTTGCCTTCGCGCAGAAACTTCACCAGCGTGAGCACATCGTGCGTGCGCTGGGCGAAGAGCGGATGATTGTAACCGAACGTGTAACCCGCGAACTCCCGTGGATTCTTGACCACGCGCGTTTGTTTGGGCGCTGGCCCGCCGTCCACAAAGTCGCCTTGGAAAAGCAAATCCGCGCCCACCACCAGCGCGCCGCTGTCCACGATGCGTTTCACGCCGGCTTGCAGTGCGCCGTCCGCTTGGTAAAGCGACGCTTTGCCGGCATCGCCCAGCCACAGCACCGCGCGCCCGTTCCACTTTTTGGGATACAGCCAGGTCACCGGCAGTTCCTCGCTGTAGGTCTCATTTCGCACCAGCCCGTGCATCACTAGGTAACTGTCGCGATCCTCTTTTTTCGTGAGCTGCCACTCGCTTTGGCCAGCGTTCGCGAAGGTGCGCCCAATCAGCACCTCGACGGCGGGCGCGATCTCCTTTTGCAAGCCGTCAGGAGTCGCCGCCGCGGCGCGCAATTGCTTCTCCGCATCCTCCGTCAGCCATTTCAAAAGCGTCCGCTCGAATTCCGGGTCGCCGGCTTTTGGGGCCGGGTGCTGCGCGTCCCACACCGTGAGCTGCTCCTTGCTCAGCACCTCGTAATCCTTCTCGATGACCGGCTCCGGGAAACCTAGTTTGAAGTGCTTGTTCAGCCAGGTGTAGAAAGCCGAGCGCGTCACCGCATTATAATTATGGGGGAAATGCTCGCCGCGCTGCAGCATCACATTGTTCGGCGCGCCGAGCAGCGTGTAGAGCTGCTTCAGCTCCGGAAAACCTTTGGTAGACATCTCGCGTGGTCCAGTCGTTCGCGGTGGTCATCCCCTGCGGCTTCGGCGCGAAGAGTCCCGCGAATTCGATGTTGCCGGTATTCACCCGCAGCACCGAGGCGTTCTCGCAGGTGCACCCGCCCTGCATGGCGGTGCTCACCATCACCGCCGGGAACGCGAGCTTGATGCGCGGATCGATTCGCCGCGAGCAGCATCGTCTGCGTGCCCCCGCCGCTCGCGCCGGTGATCGCCGTCCGCTCGGGATCCACTTCCGGCAGGGTGAGCAGGAAATCGAGCGAGCGGATCGAATTCAACGATCTGCAGGCCCATGATGCTTTGCAGGCGCGCCTCCGCCTGCGGGCTGTAGAGGCCCCAGCGCTCGGCGTTGTTCATCTCCGGGCGCTGCTTCGCAAAGCTGTGGACCACCTCACGTGGAATCTGCACGGCGTCGGAGTCGCTGAGCATATCGTATTGCCAGACGACGCAGCCCATCCGGGCGAGCTGCACGCACATCGATTGAAAGCGGCTCCGGCCGCCCTGCTCGAACCGCTCCTGCCCCGTGGCGATTTCCTGGCGCAGCTTCGGCTCCGTCTCTTCCGAAAGCCGCGCGTTCTGCCAATGCCCGTGCGCAAACATCACCGCGGGCACCTTGCCCTTGGGGTTCTTCGGCCGGTAAAGATTCCCCGTTACGAAACAGCCCCGGCACGCTCTCAAAATAGACCTTCTCGATCGTATACTCGGGCCGGTCGATCTTGCCGTGGATCACCGCATTCAGCGGCGTCTTCGTTGGCATCGGCCAGAGCCCTTGCGACACCAGAATCTGCCGCCGCACATACTCCGCGCGCTTCTCCCACTCCGCCTTCGACTTCGGCGGGGTGAAGGGGAAATAGCCATTCAGGTCCTTGAGCGGTTGGAGGCGGACGTCGTTCGGCGCCGCGCTGGCCGGGACGGCCGCGGTGAGGCAGAGTGCGGCGCTGAGAAGAAATTTGGCGGAGAGTCTGGGGAACATACGGAGAGGGATAGGGGAACGTGGGCGCATTGCCCACTCCTTCTATCCCTACGCCCCGCGCTTCTTTGGCTCTGGCGAGCAGACGGCCTTTTCCGGAAACTCCGCCACCCGCCATGCCCTACATCCCATCTGACGAGCGCCAACGCTTCGATCCCCTCATCACCTCCCTCTCCGCCGAACTGCAGCGCGACGGCTGCAAGGACGGCCATCTCAATTACGTGATCAGCTCACTCGTCTCGCGCGCTTTTGCCGCCAATCGCCGCTACGCCGAGGCGAACAAGTTGATGGGCGTCCTCCAATGTGTGGCCGCGGAATTTTATCGGCTCGATGTCGCGCCGTATGAGGACCAGAAGCGTGCCGAGCATGGGGACATAGATCGCACGCCGCCGGGGATATGATCAGTACGTCGCCCTCCCCCCGCTCAAATCCCACGTAAACCCCGTAGTAAACGCCGCCTCCGGCGAAACGATGAACGCGGCCATATTAGCGATCTCCTCCAGCGAACCGCAGCGTTTCATCGGGATTTTGTCCGTCATGTAGGTGACCTGCGCGGCGGGCATGGAGTCGACCATCGGCGTGCGAATGACCGCGGGCGCGAGCGCGTTCACGGTCACGCCGGTTTCGGCAAGCTCCTTGCCTTGGGTTTTGGTCATGCCGATCACGGCGGCCTTGGAGGCGGAGTAGGCCATCATGCCGGAATTGCCTTCCTTCCCGGCGATCGAGGCGATGTGCAGGATGCGGCCATAGCCTTGCGCGAGCATGCCCGGGAGCACGGCGCGCGAGAGATGGTACGAGCCGAAGAAGTTGATGCGGAAGACGAGCTCCACGTTCGCGGGATCGACCTCGTGGCTCTTCACGTTGGTCGTGCCGGTGATGCCAGCGCTATTCACCAGGATATCGATCGGCCCGCCGCTTTGGGCGATGTGCTCCTGCACCGCGGCTTCGACGGCGGCGAGATCGGTCACATCGCCGCACAGCATGGCGCATCCATTACCCAGCCGCTCGCGCGCGGTGGAAAGGCCGGCCGGGTCGCGATCGAAGAGCACCACCTTCGCGCCGAGCGCGAGCAGCTTTTCCGCGATGGCGAAGCCGATGCCCGAGGCGCCGCCGGTGATGAGGGCTTGTTGTTGGTTCCAGGGTTTTTGCATGGATTGTGTGAGTAACCGAAAAAGCGCGCTTTAGGCAGGGTGGGCGTCCAAGTGGGCCACCTTACCCTTCTCCTTCCGCGTCACCCGTATCTCGCCGATCACCATTTCCTTATCCACGGCCTTGCACATATCGTAGATCGTCAGCGCCGCCGCGCTCACGGCCACCAAGGCTTCCATCTCCACGCCGGTCTTGGCGGTCGTGCGCGCTTCCGCGCGAATACGAATTTCCGTATCGAGCACTTCGAACGTCACCCGCACTGAATCCAGGGGCAGCGAATGGCAGAGCGGAATCCATTCATCCGTGCGCTTGGCCGCCTGGATCCCCGCGATCTGCGCGATCGTGAGCACATCTCCCTTCGGCAGCGCCTGCGTGCGCAGAATCTCGATCGTTTCGCGCCGGCACTGCACCGTTCCTTCAGCCACCGCCAGGCGCGCCTGGGCCGGCTTATGCCCCACATCCACCATCCGCGCCTGGCCGGCGGCGTCGATGTGCGAGAGCTGGGGATCGGCGGGCGAAGACATTCGCCGAGCCTCCGCCGGGGAAAATGCCGCGTCAATGCAGCGGGTGCGGGCCGCCGGAAAAAGAACCTGCCCTCGCCCCTTGTCACGCCCGCGCAATACTGTTTCCCTAGGCCCGTGAGCGTTGAAGTTAAAATCCCCGCAGTCGGCGAGTCGATCACGAGCGGCTTGCTCTCCACCTGGCACAAGCAAGACGGCGACACCGTCCAGGCGGGCGAGGCCTTGCTGACGCTCGAGACCGACAAAGTTTCCAGCGAGATCACTGCCGAGAAGGCCGGCACGTTGCGCATCAAAGTGCCCGCCGGTGAAGAGGTGCAGATCGGCGCCGTCGTGGGCACCATCGAAGAAAGCAGCGGCGCGAGCGCAGAGCCCGCCGCACCCACCGCACCCCTTTCCTCGCCACCCGCGGCCACGCCTGCGCCGGCGCATACCATGGAAGCGGTGCCGGTGCCGGTGAAAGAGGAAGCGCCCGCGGCGCCCGCTCCCGCCCCAGCCGCGGAAAAAGCGGCCGCGCCCGCCAAGGCCGAGCCCGCGCCGGCTCCGGCCGCGAAACCCGCGCCGCGCCCCGAGGGCCGCAGCACGCGCAAGCGCATGTCGCCGATCCGCCGGAAGATTGCGCAGCAGCTCGTGATGGCGCAGCAGACCGCCGCCATTCTCACCACCTTCAACGAGTGCGACATGAGCGCCGTGATGCGCCTGCGCAAAGAGCTGCAGGAGGCATTCGTGAAAGAGCACAACCTGAAGCTCGGCTTCATGTCGTTCTTCGTGAAAGCGACGGTTAGCGCGCTGAAAGCCGTGCCCGCGCTGAACTCGCAGCTCGAGGGCGAAGAGCTCATCCAAAATCATTTCTACGACATCGGCGTGGCGGTGGGCACCGAGAAGGGGCTCGTCGTTCCGGTCATCCGCGACGCCGACCAAAAAACATTCGCGCAAATCGAGCAGGACATCCTCGATTACGCCGCCAAGGCGCGCGATGGGAAGATCAAGATCGAGGATCTCCAAGGCGGCGTTTTCACTATCTCAAACGGCGGCGTGTACGGGAGCCTTCTCTCCACGCCGATTCTCAATCCCCCGCAGAGCGGCATTCTCGGCATGCACAAAATCCAGGAGCGCCCCATTGCCGAAAAAGGTGCCGTGGTCATCCGCCCGATGATGTACCTCGCCCTCTCCTATGACCATCGCGTGGTCGATGGCAAAGAGGCCGTGACTTTCCTGATCCGGATCAAAGACTGCATCGAAAACCCCGCGCGCCTGCTGCTGGGGCTGTGAGCAGGGGTGGGGATCTACTTGGCGCCCTTCGATCGGCGCCGCCATGATTGGATGAGGACTGCGATGGCATCGGCCGGCACCGCCAGCAGCACCACCAGCACCGGCCACGCCGGCGCGAAATAGCGCGGGTTTACCTGCGTGACCAAAAACACGCCCGCCAAATAGCCAAACGCCGCAAGCGTCCAGACTCCGAGCGTTGGCCGATAACGCGGCACGAGGCAGGCCAGCGCGGCGCCGAGCAGCACCCAAATCGCGAGCGGCGTGGGCCGTGCTTCGCTGAAGCGCTTGCCCGGCAGCGTCACCATTTCCGAATGGCGCAGGTACCCATCCACCCACGCCGGCACGAAGCGCGCCGCCCACGACTGCGGCGCGGGTGAGAGCCGGGGACGCACCTCTTCGTAAGGCGGGATCGGTCCCTTGGCCGGATAGCCCAGCGCCAGCGGCACGAGGGTGGGGGACTTTTCCGCCACGCGTCTGCGTGCCGTCTCGTAATCATCCTCGAACCGCTCCGGAAACTCGCCCGGCTCGAACCGGTCCTGCTTGAAACGCGATAGATTCGCCGAGGCGCCAAGGCGCTGGAGCCCCAGCCAGAGAAAATCCACAGGCCGCGCGAGGATCGCCTCCTTCGCCAGGTCGGTGTAGATCCTGGCCTTCACCTTCGGCTTCTTTTCCAGTGACGCCCAAAGCTTCCGCTCCGGCATGCGCGTCGGGTTTTCCAGGAAATTGAACGGCACTTCATCGCGCTCGAAATAGGTGTCGAGATCGTCCCGCAGCGGCGCGACGAGATCCGCAATCTGGGCCTTGTACTCGGCGTGCAGCGGGGTCTCGAGCTGGGTGAGCGGGAAAGTGGCGGTGTAAAGCAGCCACGCGCCGTGTACCTTCGACCCGATGAACGGCGTCACCGCGAGCAGCGCCGCGAGGGAGATCCAGTGCGGCCGGCGCAGGCGTTTCCAAGCCGCCACGGCGACGAGGCCAACAAGGAGCCCCGGCCAGAAAAAGCGCCCCGCCGGCTTGGTCAGCAGCATCAGCGTGAATGGCACGAAGAACGCCCACCAGAGCCGCCCCGCGCGTTCCGGCGACGCCTGCACCCACGCCACCCAGCCGGCGAACGACCAGATGACCAGCGCGAAGAAAATCGTCTCCCCAAGCAACTCGTGCTCGTACCAGAGCACCACCGGCAGGCCCGCGTAGAGCACCGTCACCGGCACGATCCACCACTTCCAAAAACAAAACGACTTGCGCATCACGTACGCCAGCGGCACCAGCGTGAGCAGTCCGAACCCATGCTGAAGCCACGGCAGCCAGCGCAGCGGCGGCCCCGGCAGCAACGTCACGAATGCGATGAAGATCGGGTACAAAAACCGCCGCTTTTCGATGAGGCTGATGTAGTGCTCGCCAAGAAGTTTGTACGCGAAATCGAAGTACGAGCGCGAGTCCGCCCCCCAATAAGCATACGGCAGGTAGTACAGCAGACACCCGCGCAGCAGCGCGCCAAACAACACCGCGGGTACCACCCAGACCAAGGCATCGCGCAGGGAGGGGTGGGCTTTGAGGAAGGCGCGAAACATCGTGGATCTTCAGCGTTGATCCCAAGCCGCATTCTTCTTTCCCCATCGTATCCGCGCCGCAAAGACCCGGTTGTTCGAGCCGTACTTCATAGGGATGCTGTAGTCGCTGCTCTTCGGTCCCCAAGTCTGCATCCACTCGGCCACGGTTACCCAAGTTTCATCGGCGCTTACCTCGGTCACGCCGAAATTGCCCAGCCGCGCGCCGTGCTCGGGCACTAGGATGCGCTCGGTGGCGCGCAGCACGCAGAGGCGCTCGGGATCGATCTGGGCGATGAAGAGCGGCGCCCGGTGGCGGAAGACGTGGTCGTTGTTGGCGCCGGTGCGGGTGTAGACGAGGAAAAGCGCGTTGCTGTGGGTCACCCAATGCTGCTGCGTGTTGTAGTTGCCCAGCTCCGAGCCATCGTCCCAGCGCCAGACGCGCGGCTCGCTGAAATGCAGACCGTCTTCGCTCGTTGCAACGTACCCCGCGAGATCGTGCCGGATCGTAAGAAAGTACCGGCCGCCGAAGCGTGTCAACGACGGCTCGCCAAGCCCGCGCACCGTCTTCATCGAAAGCTCATTCCCCAGCTCCAGCACCGTCAGCTTCCGCCCATCGAACGCGCATTTCACCACCATTACCCGCGCGAATTTCTCGCCCGGCGGCGTGAAGTAGAGCGGCAGAAGGATCTCGCCATTCGGCAAATCGAGCCGCTGCGTGCAGCCCGCGCCGGCATGCGCAAACTTTGCGGCGTCCGGCATCTCCAGCGTCTCCCAGCGCGTCCAGGTGCGCGCGGCCGGATCGTAACCCGAGTAGGCGGTCTCGCGCGCCCGCTCCTTCGGGATGGTGTCGTTTACATAGCGAACGGTGTGGCCCGTGCCGAGCAGGCGCTTCGTTGCCGCGTGCCATTTCGGCGTGAAATCGCAGATCCCCACCTCGCCACCATTCGTCTCCGGGCGCCGTCCCAGCGACTCCCCATGTTCCACCGGCCCCTTCCAAGTTTTCCCGAGATCGTCCGTGCGCAGCTCATTCAGCGCATAGAAAATATCGCTCCCGGTCAGCCGCAGCTTTTGCATCGTGAGCACCACGCTGGGCGCCGGGCCCGGGATTGCGCCCGCGCGGGGATGCACCCAGCAGGTCTTGCCATCGAACCCCTCGCTCAGGACATCGAGCTGAATCTCGAACGGGATTTCCGCGGCCACCGCCGCATGGGCGAGCATCGCCGAGAGCAACAGGAAACGCATGAGGCTTTACTGATTGCTGTAATACACCGCCAGTCCGATCAAAACCACGATCAACACCGCCAGCACTGCGAGTGTGATCTTGATCCAGCTCAGCGGATACTTGCCCGCGAGTGCGCCGGTGTATCCGTTCACCACGAGCTGAAACGACTTCGCGCCGTAGGTGTAGGCGATCACCCACACCGGCACGAGGATGTGCTTGAACGTCTGCCCGGAGTACTGCGCGCTCACGCTCAGGCCGCGGTGCGTATCGCCGGGCACTTGGCGGGCGCAGAGTTGCTCCAGCGCTTTATCCATGCGCCCGCGCGCGGCGGTGGCCGCGCCGAGGATATCGATCTGGTATTGCTCCACCACCCAGCCGGAGAGAAACGCCGGGTCGTACGGCTTCAGGTCGGTGGTGGTGGGAAAGGGCTCGATCTTGCGCAGGAGCGGCTCCGGCACACCGCGCGAAGCGGGCACCAGCTCATCGTTGAAGAAGTGATCGAGCGAGCCGGAGCTCGGCACCCAGCGGGTGTGGCGGACCTGGCGCGTCTGCGTTTTGCCCTGCGAGTCGCGGTAGGTCTCGGTGGTGTAATAGTAGTAGCCGCTCTCCGCGGTCCAATCCGCGTGCACCTGCGCGTCGAAGGTCCAGTACGGCAGGTACGCGCCATGCAGCGTATCCGTGAGCGCGCGCGATTTCATCGCGTTCGGCGCGAACCAGCGCGAGCCGTACCATTTCCGCGCGAGGTCGCGCACCTGGCTCTCCGGAATCTTGAATCTCGAGCAGGCTCTCCGGCCGGATCGGCGCCACCTGCTCCTCGACGGGGATCATCGCCGTGGACCCGCAAAAATCGCACCGCTGCGAGACCCGCTGCGGATCGAACACGGAAATTGCCTGGCACGCCTGGCAGCGCACGCTCTTTTTCTCCGCCTGCCACCCGCGCTGGTCCGCGCCGATCCCCTGCAGCGCCGCCGCCAAATCGAGTTCCTTGATTTCCACCACACCCGCGGGCTCCGGCATCGGCGCGGTCGTGCCGCAGAACGGGCACACCAGCGCCTGCTTCGCGGGATTCCACTGCGCCTCGCCCCCGCAGCCGGGGCAGGCAAACTTCTCTTTCGCGGAGACTTCCGACATGGGGCGGCCGGGCGGGTGCTACGAGCTCAGGTACGCATCCAGCGCGGCGCGGGAGATGCGCCAGGTCGAGCCGATCTTCTTCCCCTTCAAGTCGCCGGCTTCCAGCGTCTGCAGCACATCGCTCTCGCTCACTCCCAGCACCTGCGCCGCCTCCGCGGGCGAAAGCAACTGCGGTGCGGCGGCGACCGGCGCAGTCGCGGCGGCGGCGGGAGCGCCTCCTGCGGCGGGCGCCGTGGCGGTGGGCGGTGGCGATTGCTGCATGATCTGCTGGGCCATCGCCATGCCCACTGCCATTTCCGTGGCGAACCCGCCGGCGCTGCTGGCCCCCGGTTCCGCCATGCCCTGCGCCATCTGGAATTTCACGTAGTCGTTCAGGTTCCCCACCGCGGCCATGCTCGAGCGCTTGTCGATGGCCTGCTCCACCTCCGGCGGCAGGCTCACGTTCTCGATGATGAAGGTGGTGAACTCGATCCCGTACTTCGCCATCGTTACCGGATTGATGAGCGGGAGCAGCGCTCCGCCGAGCTCCGAGTACCGCGTGGCGACATCGAGCACCGGCACCTTGGATTGCGCCAGCGCCTCGGAGAAAAGGCTCACGATGCGCGAGCGCATGGTGTCCGCGAATTCATCCAGCCGGAAATGGTGATCGCTCCCCGCCACCTCTTTCAAAAAGAGCTTCGGGTCCGTGATGTGGAAATCGTACGTGCCAAACGCGCGCGCCCGCACGATGCCGAAATCCGGGTCGCGCATCATCACGGGATTCGAGGTGCCCCATTTGTTGCCCGTAAAGAGGCGTGTATTGAGATAGTAGACGTCCGCCTTGAAGGGCGACTCGAACCCGTATTTCCACCCCTCGAGCTTCGTCAGCACCGGGATGTTGTCGGTGGTGAGCGTGTGCTTGCCCGGCCCGAACGTGTCGCCGAACTGCCCGAGATAGAGGAACTGCACCGTCTGCGATTCGCGCACGATGAGCTGCGCGTTGCGCTTGATGGCCTTGTCTTCGTCCGGCCAGCGGTAGGAGAGCGTGTCGCGCGAATCATCGTTCCACTCGATGATTTCAATCAATTCGCCGCGGATGAGATCGAGAAGGCCCATGGTTTTGAAAGGGTGAGAGGTGTGAAACGGGGAGCGTAGAGGCGGGCGGCGGGAGTTTTAAGTTTAAAGTTTGAAGTTTAAGAACGCCGCCGCGAAAGGGTGCACGCCTTTCCGAATCGGATCAGCAAATTCGCAATCATCACCACTCGTGAGTTCCCGGATCACCGCCGGCCGCGTCCGCCGCTCCGATTGTTCGGCCACCCCCCGCGCTCCTGCCGCTGGCGCGGTTCGCGCGGGTACTGCGGGCGGTCGTCCTGGCGGGGTGGGGGAGCGGCGTTGTAGTCGAAGCCCTCGGCGCGCTTGCGGATGATGCCGCGGCCAATGAAGCGCTCGAGCACGCGCAGCGGGCCGTGGTCATCCTGGGTGACGAACGAAATGGATTCACCCACCGCGTGCGCGCGGCCGGTGCGGCCGATCCGATGGACGTAGTCCTCCGGGTGCATCGGAAAATCGAAATTCACCACGTGCGAAATCCCTTCCACGTCGATGCCGCGCGCGGCGATATCCGTTGCCACCAGCACGCGCACCTCGCCGGATTTGAATTTGCGCAACGCCGTGAGCCGCTGGCTTTGCGACCGGTTCGAATGCAGTGTCGCGGTCGCCAGCCCTGCGTGCTCGAGGCGCCTCGCGACGCGATCGGCCATATGCTTGGTGCGCGTGAAGATGAGCACCGAATCGAGCTGCGCATCCTTCAGTAGATGCTCGAGGAGCGCGGGTTTCAGGTGCTTCGGCACCTCGAAAACGAGTTGCGTGACGGTATCCGCCGGATTGGTGCGGCGGCCGATCTGCACCTTCTTCGGCGCGTGCTGAAACTCCCCGGTGAGCCGCTCGATCTCCGGCGAAAGCGTCGCGGAGAACATGAGCGTTTGCCGCTTCGCCGGCAGTGCGCGCACCACTTGGCGGATCTGCGGGAGGAAGCCCATATCGAGCATTCGATCGGCCTCATCGAGGACGAGGTAGACGAGATTGCGAAAGTCGCCGTGCCGCTGGCTGATCAGGTCGAGCAGCCGGCCCGGCGTGGCGATGACCAGATCGGCGCCGGCCCGGAGCGCCTGGATTTGCGGACGCTCGCTCACCCCGCCGTAGACGCTGGCGATGCGCAATTGCGGTAGATGCCGCGCGTAGCCGCGCACGTTTTCCTCGATCTGCACCACCAGCTCGCGCGTGGGCGCCATCACCAGCGCGCGGGTGCCGCGCGCGCCGCTGCCGAGCACGCCGGCAAGTTTGTGGAGCATCGGCAACGTGAAGGCCGCGGTCTTGCCCGTGCCCGTCTGCGCGATGCCGATCAGGTCGTGCCCGGCCAGCACCTCCGGGATGGCCACCGACTGGATGGGCGTAGGCTCGGTGTAACCGGCGTCCTGGATGGCTTGAAGAAGTTCGGCTCCGAGGCCGAGGGCACGAAAAGGCATAGCCGGCCACTATGCGCCTTTTCGGCGCACTAGCCACGGATATAAACAAGGTCATCCTCATGCCCACCGTTCACGTCGATCTGGCCACCCGCTCGTATCCAATTCACATCGGCACGGGGATTTTGAAGGAGCTTGGGCGGCTCGTGCGCGAGCATGGGTTTCGGCAGCGCGAGGCGTTCGTGATCACGAACGCGCAGATCGCGGAGCTCTATTTCGAAAACACGCGGCGCGCGCTGGAGAGCGCCGGCTTCTCGCGCGTGCTCCGCCACGATATCCCCGCGAGTGAGCAGGGCAAAAACTGGGACGAGCTTTCCAAGACCTGCGCGGCGCTGGTGGAGCAGTTCCCCGATGCCGGCTCGGCCCCGCTGGTGGTCTTGCTCGGCGGCGGGGTGGTGGGCGATCTCGGCGGATTTGCGGCGTCGGTCTACCGGCGCGGCGTGCCCTTCGTGCAGGTGCCGACGACGCTGCTCGCCGCGGTCGATTCGAGCGTGGGGGGCAAGCTCGCGGTGAATTTCGGCGGCGTGAAAAACATCCTGGGCGTGATCGCACAGCCGGCGCTCGTCTGCTGCGATCTGGAGGTATTGCAGACGCTCGATCCGCGCGAATTGCGCTCGGGCACGGCGGAAGTGATCAAGTATGGCGCGGTCTGCTCGGCGGCGCTTTTCGAGCGGCTGGAGGCCGGCGATCTGGAACGGCTGCTCGCCCTGGAACCGTCGGTGGTGGAGGAGGTGGTGGCAATCTGCTGCCGGCTCAAGGCGGACGTGGTGGAAAAGGATGAGCTGGATAAGAAGGGCATCCGCAACGTGCTCAACTTCGGGCACACGATCGGCCACGCGCTCGAGCTCTCGGCCGACTACCAACTGGCGCATGGCGAGGCCGTGGCCATCGGGATGATCGCGGCCACGCGACTGGCCGAGGCGCTAGGAGTGGTGGCGGAGGATTTTACCGCGCGGCTGCGGGCGCTGATCGATCGCGCGCGGCTACCGGCGAGCTATCCGGATGCGCCGGGGCTGTTCGATCGAGTCGTGCGGGCAATGCAGCTCGACAAGAAATTTCGCGAAGGGCGGAATGTATTCGTGCTGCCGACGAAGGTGGGCAACTGGCGGCAATGCGAGGACGTGGCTTGGGACAAGGTGCACGCGGCGGTGCGCTCGGTGCTGGTGTGAGCGGGGTCCGCGCGCGAAGGCTTAGTGATGCCGGCGGCGCTTGACGTGGAGCTGCGCGAGGGACTTGGCGAGCGCGGCCTGCACGGCGGCGGCTTCCTCGCCGCCGAGGTCGCCTTCCTTGCAGGCGCGTCCTGGGCGCGCTTGACGGCGGCTTCGGCGGCGGCTTCGTCGATGGCCTCTTCCTCGATGCGCCATGTCGGTGAGCACGTTCACGCGCGTCTGAGTGATCTCGACGAAGCCTTCGCCGACGGCGAGGTAGTGCGTTTCTGACGCCTTTGGTGACGACGAGCTCGCCCGGCTTGATCTGCGTCATCAGCGGGACGTGCATCGGGTAGACGCCCATCTCGCCCTCGACGGCCGGCAGCACGACGATGTCCACGTCGTCGCTGATAGGCGCGCGCTTCGGGAGTGACGATTTCGAGCTGCAGCAGTGGCGCATGATGGCAGATCGGGGTGCTAGCTGCGTGATCATGTCGATGCCGCCCTTCATGTAGAAGTTCGCCTTCGGGCACGTCGTCGTGCTTGCCTTCGAGGATTTCCTTGAAGCCGCGGACGGTTTCGGCTTGACCGGGACGTACTGGCCGGGCGTGCCGGTGAAGACTTCGGCGACGGCGAACGGCTGGGAGAGGAAGCGCTGGATCTTGCGGGCGCGGAAGACGGTGAGCTTGTCCTCGGGCGAAAGTTCGTCCATGCCGAGAATGGCGATGATGTCCTGCAGATCCTTGTAGCGCTGGAGCACGCGCTGCACGCCGCGGGCGACCTCGTAGTGCTCCTCGCCGACGATTTCCGGCGCGAGCGCCTTCGAGGTGGAGGCGAGCGGATCGACGGCGGGATAGATGCCCAGCTCGGCGATGGAACGCTCGAGCACGATGGTCGAGTCCAGGTGCGCGAAGGTGTTCGCGGGCGCGGGGTCGGTAAGATCGTCCGCCGGCACGTACACGGCCTGGAAGCGAGGTGATCGAGCCCTTCTTGGTCGAGGTGATGCGTTCCTGGAGCGCGCCCATTTCCGCGGCGAGCGTCGGCTGGTAACCGACGGCGCGACGGCGTGCGGCCGAGCAGCGCGGACACTTCGGAACCGGCCTGCGAGAAGCGGAAGATGTTGTCGACGAAGAGGAGCACGTCCTGGTTCTTCTCGTCGCGGAAGTACTCCGCCATGGAGAGCGCGGAGAGCGCGACGCGGAGACGCGCGCCGGGAGGCTCGTTCATCTGGCCGTAGACGAGCGCGACCTTGGACTTGCTGAGGTCCTTCTGGTTGATGACGCCCGCCTCGATCATTTCGTGGTAGAGATCGTTGCCTTCGCGCGTGCGCTCGCCGACGCCGGCGAACACGGAGAAACCGCCGTGGACCTTGGCGATGTTGTTGATGAGTTCCATGATGACGACGGTCTTGCCGACGCCGGCGCCGCCGAACGCGCCGACCTTGCCGCCCTTGATGAACGGGCAGATGAGGTCGATGACCTTGATGCCGGTCTCGAGGATCGTGCGGACTTGGTGTCCTGGTCGACGAGCGGCGGGGCCGGGCGGTGAATCGGGTAGCGCTTGTCGGCGTCGACCGGGCCGCGCTCGTCCACCGGGTCGCCGGTGACGTTGAAGATGCGGCCGAGGACGCCTTCGCCGACGGGCACGGAGATCGGCGCGCCGGTGTCGGTGACGTCCATGCCGCGCTTGAGCCTTCGGTGCGAGCTCATGGCGATCGGCGCGCACCCAGCCGTCGCCGAGGTGCTGCTGCACTTCGAGCATGAGGCTGGTGTTCACGCCGTTGACGGTCGAAGTCGATCTCGAGCGCGTTGTAGATGTTCGGGCAGCTTGCCGGTGGCGGAGAAATCGACGTCCACGACGGGACCGATGACTTGGACGATTTTGCCGGTGTTGCTGCATGTTGGGAGTGAGAGTTGTGAAGATTGGGTGAAGGATGCGGTTAGCCGAGGGCCATCTGGGCGGTGGTGATTTCGAGGAGTTCGGTGGTGATGGCGGCCTGGCGGACCTTGTTGTATTCGAGCGTGAGATCCTTGATCAGTTGCTTGGCGTTGTCGGTCGCGTTCTTCATCGCGACCATCCGCGCGCTGTGCTCGGAGGCGCGGGCGTCGAGCACCATCTGGTAGACCTGGAAATTGACGTAGTGCGGCAGCAGCGCGCTCGAGGACCGCGCCGGCGCTCGGGCTCGAAGAGATATTCGGTCGTCCGTCGCGTCGGCTTGCACCGTGCGCTGTCTCCTGCGTCGCCGCCGATGCTCGGCAATGACCTCGAGCGACGCTGATCGGCAGGATGCGTGCGCGCGTTCGGGATCTGCGACGAGCGTGTTGACGAAATCGGTGAAGACGACGTCGACCGTGTCCACTTCGCCGCTGGTGAACTTCTCCATGCGCGAACTTCGCGATCGCCTTGCGTCTCGAGAAAGCTCGGCGCTGTCCTTGAAGGTGAACTCCGCGAGCAGCGTCGCGCTTGGTGCGGGCGAGGAACTGCGCGCCCTTGCGGCCGACGGCGACGAACATCGTCGTCGCCGTGTCGAACTTGGCCGACTTCGCGGAACAGGTTGGTGTTCAGCGCGCCGCACAGGCCCTTGTCGGTGCTGATCGACGATGCACCAGCTCCTTCTTCACCTCGCGCTTCGCGAGCAACGGATGCGCGACTTCCTCCGCGCGCGTCGGCGACGGCCGCGAGCACCTTGCTCAGCAGCTCGGCATAGGGCCGGCCCGCGAGCGCGGCCTGCTGCGCCTTGCGCATCTTCGACGCCGCGACCATCTGCATCGCCTTGGTGATCTGCGCGGTGTTCTTGACCGACTTGATGCGGCGGCGGATGTCGCGGGTGTTCGCGGCCATGGGCAGTTACGGTTGAGCTGGGCTGAACTAGCTGGTAGCTGCTTGAACTCGCCGACCGCGGCCTTCAGGTCGCCGGCGATGTGCGTCGTCGATCGCGCCCTTGTCGCGGATCTTGGCGAGCAGCGGCTTCCTTGCGGGTGGTGAGGAACTCCTGCAGCTTGGTCTGGAAGTCCTTGACCTTGTCCACCGGCGACGTCGTCGAAGAAGCCGTTCTGCATCGCCCAGAGCACGGCGACCTGCACCTCGATCGGCGAGCGGGTTGTATTGCAGCTGCTTGAAGAGCTCGACGATGCGCGCGCCGCGATCGAGCTTGCGCCTTGGTCTTGGCATCGAGGTCGGAGCCGAACTGCGCGAAGGCCGCCAGTTCGCGGAACTGCGCGAGGTCGCCCTTGATCTTGCCGGCGACCTGCTTCATCGCCTTGATCTGCGCGGCGGAACCCACGCGGCTGACCGAGAGACCGACCGACACGGCGGGGCGGATGCCTTGGTAGAACAGGTCGGTTTCGAGATAGATCTGGCCGTCGGTGATCGAGATGACGTTCGTCGGAATGTAGGCCGACACGTCGCCGGCCTGCGTCTCGATGATCGGCAGCGCGGTGAGCGAGCCGTTGCCGTTCTTCTCATTCACGCGCGCGCTGCGCTCGAGCAGGCGGCTGTGGAGATAGAACACGTCGCCCGGATACGCTTCGCGGCCGGAGGGGCGCTTCAGCACGCAGCGACACCTGGCGGTAGGCGACGGCGTGCTTGGAGAGATCGTCGAACACGATCAGCGCGTCCATGCCGTTGTCCATGAACCACTCGCCCATGGCCGCGCCGGCGAACGGCGCGAGGTACTGGTTGGTCGCGGTGTCGGAGGCGGTCGCGCACGACGATGATCGTGTATGGCATCGCGCCGGCCTCTTCGAGCACGGCGATGGCGCGGGCGATGTTCGACTGCTTCTGGCCGATGGCGACGTAGATGGAGTAGAGCGGGCGGAAGCCGGCCTTGCCTTCGTTCGGCCTTGTTGATGCGCGCCTGGTTGATGATCGTGTCGATCGCGATGGTCGTCTTGCCCGTGGAGCGGTCGCCGATGATCAGCTCGCGCTGGCCGCGGCCGATCGGGATCATCGCGTCGATGGCCATGATGCCGGTCTGCACCGGCTGGCTGACGGATTTCCGCTTGATGATGCCGGGCGCGATTTTCTCGACCGGGATAAGTCGCCGTCGGCCGTGATCGGGCCTTTGCCGTCGACCGGCTCGCCGAGCGTATTGACCACGCGGCCGAGCAAGCCCTTGCCGACCGGCACGGAGAGCAGGCGGCCGGTGGTCTTGCACTTCGGTCGCCTTCGTTGACGTTCTGTGTCGTCGCCGAGCAGGATCGCGCCGACTTCGGTTTCTTCGAGGTTCAGCGCGAGGCCGATAGACGCCGCCGGGAAATCGATCATCTCGTTGAGCATCACGTCGCTGAGGCCTTCGATTTTGGCCACGCCGTCGCCGACTTCGCGGACGATGCCGACGTTCGATTTGCGTCGTGGTCGGTTTTGAGGCCGCCGATTTGGGATTCGAGTTCTTGCAGGATGCTGCTCATGGCAAAGTTGGGTAGGGTGAGAAAGTGGGATGAAGCAGTGAGACGTAGGCGGAATTGGCGTTTCGAGGCGGTCGAGGCGCTCGCGGACGGTGCGTCGAAGACGTCGCTGCCGATCTTGATGCGCAGCGCCGCCGATCAGCTCGGGCGCGACTTTGAATTCGGTGGTGAGGTCGGGGCCGTACTTGGCCTTGAGCGTGCTCGCGAGCTGGCTCGCGAGTCGCCTGATCGAGCTCGGCGGCGCTCTCGATCGACCGCGTGGCGCTTGGCGAGCTTCGAGCCGGACGAGCCGCTGGTAGTCCTTGAGGATGTCCGACGTAGTGGCGCGGCTTGCTTTTGCCGACGTTGGCCGGCGATGGCGCGTCACCTTGCGCCTCGTCGAGCCGGCCGTCGGTGAAGCTGGCCTGGAACAGCTGCTTGCGAGAGCTTTGCGGGCTTCTTTGTCGAGTTTCATCGCCGGGAGAGGTTAAGCGGCGATCTCGCGCGCGGCTTCTTCGGAGAGGCGGCGCTGATCGTCGGCGGTCGAGAACCTTGCCGGTGACCTTGGCGGTGGTGTCGACGACCAGGCGGGCGACTTCGCGCTTGAACTCGGCGAGCATCTTGGCGCGCTCGCTGGAGCGCTGCTTCGCGCGCCTTGGCGATGATCTGCTCGGCCTCGGCGATCGCTTGCTGGTTGCCGCGTCGGCCTGAGCGTCTTGGCGCGCGGCGCGGGCTTCGTCGATCATCTTCTGCGCCTCGGCGTTCGCCTTGGTGAGGATCTCCTGGTAGCGCTTTTCGCTCTCGGCGAGCTGCTCTTTGATCTTCTCCGCGTTGGCCAGGCCCTCGGCGATCTTCTGCCGGCGCTGTTCGAGCACGGTCGAGGATCGGCTTGTAGGCGAATTTGTGGAGCAGGAATGCAGACGATGCGAGAAGCTGATGACACTGGGAGAGAAACAGCCAGCCATTGAAGCCGAACGTCTCGCCAGTCGTTGGCGCTTTCGGCGAGCGACCAAGGATGCCGCCATCAGCGGCAAGGAGAAGAGGGAAGGTCATAAGCGGATCGGCTAATAAGCGGAAAGGAACGGAGCAGGCGCGGGGCCGGCGTGGCCGGCCCCGCGCCGCGGGACTGACTTACTTCACGAGGAAGATGGCGAAGAACACGATGCCTTCAGCGAAGGCGGTGCTCAGGATCGCCTGCACGAGGATCGGAGTGGCTGCGCCGGGATTGCGGCCGACCGCTTCCGAGGCCTTCATGCCGATGAAGCCCACGCCGATGGCCGCGCCAAGGGCGGCGAGACCGACGTGGATGCTGCCGGTGATTTCGGCGAGGATGGTGAAGGATGACTCATGTTGCTGGTGTTCTTGGTTTTGGTTGTTGTTTCCCGCCGCCCCCGCAGGCTTGCCCACGGTCCGGCGCCGAAAGTGTTTGGAAATGTCTAGTGATGGTGGCCGCTCTGCGGCTCGTCGCCATGGGAGCAGATGAGGAGGGTGAAGACGGCGGTGAGCAGCATGAAGACCAGCGCCTGCACGAGGCCGACCAGCAACTCCATGAAATAGAACGGCATCGGGATCAGCCACGCCAGCGCCGGCACCAGATCTCGCCATCGACTCCAGCATGTTCTCGCCGGCGAAGATGTTGCCGTAGAGACGGAAGCTCAGCGACACCGGCCGGAACATGATCGAGACGACCTCCAGCACGCCGACGAGCGACGAAAACGACGACCATCAGCACCTTCATGAAGCCCTTCGTGTCGCCCTTCGGCCCGAAGATGTGCAGGATGAAATCCGCCCGGCGCCATTGGCCTGCAGCGCCCAGACGATCCAGCAGGCGAAGAAGATCACCGCCATCGCCAGCGTCATGTTCAGGTCGGCATTGACGCCGCGGAAGAGCGGACGCGAGATGTGGTCAAGCCGCCCTGCGGCATTCGGCGTGCCCCAGCCGATCGTGCCGACGCCGGGAATGAGGCCGAACCAGTTGGTGAAGAGGATGAAGATGAAGACGGTGGCGAAGAACCAGAACGTCTTCTTCACCAGATCGTGGCCGATGATGCTCTCGAGGAAGTTGCGCAGGCTCTTCCACCAGCCACTCCCAGAAATTCTGCGCGCCATCCGGCACTTCCTTGATCTGGCGCGTCGCATATTGCGCGAAGACGATGATTGCGATCGCCACGATCCAGGTCACGATCATCGAGTTCGTCACCGGCAGGATGCCGAAAAGCGTGAAGAGCACGGGCGCGGCCGGGGGCAACCCGTGGTGCGCCTCCGCGTGCTCGCCATGCGCGGCGTCGTGAGTCGCTGTCTTCATCTCCTGGCCGGCGTGCGGCGCGGCCGCGTGCTCCTGCGCCCCGGCGTCCGCAATCGCCAAAGCCGCCACGCAGGCAAGGAGAGCAAAAACGATCCTGACGGACCGGCGCCACGCGGGGGAAGAGAGAAGCGGAAAGATCATGAGCTAAAGGCTGTTTTCGCGCGCCTGAAAACGAGGGGGACTCGTCCCGCCAGGGCCGGTGGGGTGACCGCCCGCGTGGCTGCGTCGGATGACAGCGTGGCCATGAAATCGCGGATCGCCGGGGGAGGCAAGGACTTTGTGAAATTTTTCACAAGCTTTTGAGGGGCTTCTGGGGGAGCGCGGTTTTGAGCCCATTCCCCTCGCGGAGGAAGCAGAAAATCGTGCCGACCGTGGAATTTAAAAAACGCCGCTCGGCGGAAAGGCGGACGTAAATTATCGTGAACGGCCAGCGGTAAGGAAAGAGGGCCACCTCAGTTTTTCTCAGCGCCTGCTTCTCCCGTGGCGAGGAGCTTTTCCACCTGCTCATCCTTCGCGGCGCCGAGATCGAGCGCTTTTTCGTAGTGGCGCCGGGCGAGCTCGGCGGCGGGAGGCTGCCGCTGGAGATAGAAGACGGCGAGATTGAAGTGGGCTTCGGCGTAGTCGGGCTGAAGCTCGATGGCGCGGCGCATTTCATCCTCGGCGCCAGAATACCAGCCTTTGCGGCCGATGGTCACACCAAGGTAGAGGTGGGCGCGCGGGTCTTTGGGCGCGAGCAGCGCGGCTTGTGCCAGCGCGGCGAGCGCGGCCTCGAGCTTGCCCTGATCGTACGAGACGACACCCAGGATGAGCCAGGCGGCGCTGGCCTCGGGATCGCGGCGCACCACGCCGCGCAGGCGTTCCTCGGCGTCGGCGAAGTTTTTCCGGCGATAGGAGATGAGCGCCAGATTGACGAGGATGGCGGAGTTATCCGGCGCCAGTTTGAGGGCGTTGTCGAAATCGCGCTGGGCGGCGTTGAGGTCGCCTTTGCCAAAGGCGGCCAGCGCGCGGCGGGAGAGCGCCTGCGCCTCGGCGGAACCGGCGTCCTTGCCTTGGGCCGGGAGATCGCTCGGCGCGAGTTCGGTGCTCGAGGTGGCCGGTTTTTCGGCGGGCGCGGGATTCGGCGGCGGAGTGGATTTGGGCTGGGGCTTCGGCGGGGCAGCCTTCCGGCTCGCGGCGGACTTCGGCGCTGGCGTCGACTTGGGCGCGGCGCTGGCCAGCGGTGCGGCGACGATGATCGCCAGCAAAATGCGGAGGACCCTCACGGCTTCCGCCCGAGCTCCCGTGAACGTTCCGTGGCCGCGCGCACCGCGGCGATGAAGGCCGCGCGGGCGCCCTTTTCCTCGAGCGCCTCGAGGCCGGCGATGGTAGTGCCGCCGGGGCTCGCCACGGCATCGCGCAAGGCGGCCGGATGCTCGCCCGTTTGCAGGACCAGCTCGGCGGCGCCCGCGAGCGTTTGCGCGGCCAATTGCAAAGCTAACGCGCGCGGGAGGCCCATGAGCACGCCGCCATCGGCCAGGGCCTCGATCGCCAGAAAAACGTACGCCGGCCCGCTGCCGCTCAGCCCGGTCACCGCATCGAGCAACTCCTCCGGCACGCGGTGCGCCTGGCCGACGGCGCGGAAAAGCTTTTCGGCCAGCGCGCCATCCTCCGGCGTCGCCGTCGCGCCGAGCGCATAGGCGGCGGCCCCTTTGTGGACAAGCGCGGGCGTATTCGGCATCACGCGGATGATCCGGCAGCCGGGACCCGCGGCGGCTTGCAGCGCGGCAATCGAAAGACCGGCGACAATCGAAATGAGGAGCTTGCCTTCCAGCGCCGGCGAGAGCGCTTGCAGCGCGCCGATGGCGTCGCCGGGTTTGACGCACAGCACCAGGGCATCGGCGGCGCGGGCCACTTCGGCGTTGCCATCCATCGGCGTCACGCCGGTCTCCGCCGCCAGCTTCGCCGCGACGCCCGAAATGTTGTCGCTGGCGGCGATCCCGCCGGCGTCGACCACGCCGGAATCGACCACGCCGCGCACGAGCGCCGTAGCCATTTTGCCGCAGCCGATGAAACCGAGAGTCATGGAAAAACGATGAGGGGAGGGGGGGTGGGTTGGCAAGGATTGGCATTCTTGGCCGTCTTAATCTTAATCTTAATCGGAGCCTCCCAAAGCAGTTCAACGCTCTGCGCAGACTAAGATTAAGATTACGATTAGGATTAAGAGGCCCCAGAAACCACCCCTCTCAATCCCCCACCGGCACGTAATCCGCGCTCTTCAAAATCTCCTGCCCTGCCGGCCCGCGCATGAAATCGATGATCTTCTTGATCGGCCCGGCCGGCCGGTCGCCGCTGATGAGGTCGAGACTGCGGGTGATGGGGTAGCCTTGGTCGCGCACGCCCGCGGCGGTGGGCGGCAGGATTTCGCCGTCGTCGGTCTTTACCGCGAGGCCGAACGTGCCGCGCCCGTCGATGCGGAGTGGCGAGATGACGGAGAGGGCGCCGGCGTTGAATTCCACCACGTTGCGGGTCTCTTCGCTGGTCGCCACTTTTTCGAAGGACTCGCCGAGCGGGGCCTTCCGCGTGTCGCCGTAGAGCCAGGTGGCGAACACTTCCCAAACGCCGCGCCCCTGCTCGGGATTGAGGAATTTGATCGGGCGCGCGGGGCCGCCGACCTCCTTCCAGTCGGTGATTTCGCCTTCGTAGATGCGGCGGACCTGCTCGCGGGTGAGCGCCCGCACGCCACTGTTCCAGAGATCGGCGGGGACCACCAGCGCCAGCAACTGGTACGCGATGGGTGAGACTTCCAAACGCAAGTGCGGGTAAGCCGCGCGCTCGGCCGAAGTGAGGGGACGGGTGGCCACGGCGATCTGTGCGAGCCCGGCGCCGAGGGAAGCGATCGCCGAGCTGGTATTCTGCTCGGAATCCATTTTGAGCTCGATGCCCAGTTCCTTCAGCTTCGGAGCGGCCGCCACGAGCGGCGCGGTGCTGATGGCTGAGCCCTTGACGATCACGACTTCGGCCGCCAGTGGGCCGGCGAGAAACAGCGCGAGCACGAGCGGGCGGAGAAACATGGGCGGGAAACGTCGCGCAGAGGCGACGGGGAAACTAGGGAAAAAGCGAGGGGCTGCGGCGGACCCGTCGCGAACCCTCCGCCTCTATCCCTTCTACGCTATTCCTTCCGCTGGAAGAGCGCCTGCACGTCGCGCGCGTCGAGATCGCTCAGGTCCAGGCCGCCGCCGGCGCCTTCGCGTTGCGAGGCCTCGACGATGCGGGCGCCGATCGCGCGCGCCGCGGGCGTGGCGTAGTATTTCATCGAGCCCACGGTGAGATGCGTGGGGAAGACGATCACGAGCAGGCTGTTTTCATCCACGTTCACCATGAGCGTGGTGAAGCTTTCGCCCTGCTGATACATGGTGGTGAAGTTGCTTTCGTTCACCAAGCTGGCCATGAACTGCACCGCGTTGTACGCGTTCGAGCCGAGGGTGGCGAAGGTGGTGGTATCGATCTCCTGCGGGTTGCCGCATTGGTGGATGAGATAGCCGGCCTTCTCCACGAGCAGCGCGATGTTCGCTTCGCTCTTTTGGAGCAGCTCGGTGAGCGCGGCATCGATGTGATCGATGTCTTCCTGGTTGAGTGCGGGGAATTGGCCCATAAAGGTAAGCGGGGGCTATTTCACTGGGCGCGGCGTCATTCCCGAGGAATTTGTGGAGGAGCATGCGCGTGATCATATTGAGGGTCTCGAAGACGCCTTCGCATTTCGATGCGGACGCCTCGAACGACGGCACCTGCACTTCGCGATTATTGAGAACGTACTCCAAATACTCGACCGGCGCGACATCCGGCAGGTCGCGCTTGTTGTATTGCATCACGTATGGGATGTCGTCGAGGTTGAGGTTGAGCGCCTTCAGGTTTTCCTCCAGGTGGCGGAAGGTCTCGATGTTCTCCTCCATCTTGTCGTACTGCGAATCGGCCACGAAGACGATGCCATCGACGCCGCGCAGCACGATCTGGCGCGTCGCATTGTAGATCACCTGGCCTGGCACGGTGAAGAGCGCGAACTTGGTCTTGAAACCCTTGATCGCCACCGCCTCGAGCGGGAAGAAATCGAAGAAAAGCGTGCGATCGGAGCTGGTCGCCAGCGAGGTCATCTTGCCTTTGGACTTGGCGTCGGGCACTTGGACGTTGGCGTGGACTTGCTCGAGATTCGTCGTCTTCCCGCTCTTCGCCGGGCCGTAGTAGACGATCTTCACCTGCAGCTCCCTGGTCGCTTGATTGATGATGGCCATGAGATGCGGGTACTAGGCGGGCGCCTGCGAAACGAGCTCCTGCACGACGAGGCGGAGCGCTTCCCACGGGAGCGCCTCCCCCTGCTTGCCGAGCACGGCGAAATAAACCTGCCCGAGGCGATAAGCCTGAAAATGGGCGCCGTTCGTGGTCATGAGAATATCCTCCACCTCCGCGAGCTTCATCTCACCGGTGTAGGTGTTTAGGCGAGCGAAAATCTGGGGCAGGAAGGCGGCTACCGTGTCGCCCTTCATCTCGGCCGGAAGGCTGGCCGCGACGAGCAGCCCTTCCTGGAGCGCCAGCGCGGCGCCGGAAACGCCGGGGAGCTTCGCGGTGCGATCGATGATTTCCTGCGGCGACCAATGCTTTTGGTCTGGCTTCCCAAAAAGCTCGCCGATATTCGCCGGCGCCTGCGTGCCGGCCGGGGCGGGAGCAGCTTCCGGCGGTGCTTCGGCCGGCCCCGATTCAGTGAGCACGAATTTCAGCGGCGCCGCGGGCGCCGGTTGCTCGTGGACAATATCCGGGGCCGCTTCTACGGGAGCCTCGGCCGGCGGCTCCACTTTGGCGCCGTTGAAGAGCGCGGGAATGGAATCATCCAGCTCGACCGTCCGCTTCCGCGCGGTGGGACGGCTGGCGGAAAGATAAGCCGGCGCGACTACTTTAAGCGGGAGCAAAAGCTCGGTCGCCTCGCGCCCTTCGGTGTCTTCGGGGGGCGGCGGCGTGATCCACCGGCGGAGCTGACCCCAGGAAACAGCGACCTTTCCTTTGGAAACCCCCGCACCGAGTTGCTCGGTGGGAAACGCGACCTGCGACTCCGCCATCGAAAGCGCCTCGGAGCGGATCGGCTCGGGCCACGCACCGCAAAGATCACCCAGGCGAAGCGAAAGGGTCGCGGGGGCGGGCGCGGAGGCCGGCACTGGCATAGGCGCCATGCGCAGCGGGGCCGCGGCTGGCGCCTCCGGCTCGTCCGCCTCTGGCGCGGCGGCCTCGACTACTTCCTCTTCCTCTTCGATGCTCGGCGCGATGGTGTAGGGATTATTGCGATCGCCAAAAAGCTGGGGCGCGCCCTTGGGCAGCTCCACCCGGCGCTGGTCGCCGCGGCGGCCGAGGCCTTTCACATCCACATGCCGCATGATTTCGGAAAGCGGCACCTCCACCATCCGCTTCTCCTCGGATTTGTTTTCCCGGAAGGTGCCGGAGGGCGCCTGGCGGTAGAGGCTGGCCAGCGACATTTTTACCGCCCCCGCCGCAAGCTGCTTGTGGATCGTCGCCAGCGGCAGGGCCACCGTCACTTCGGGCGCGGGCGCGGCGATCACATTCTTCCGCAGGTCCTCGGGAAATTTGCCGATGATCGCCGCGAGGGAAAGCTGCGCCACGGCCACCTGGGGCTTCGGCTGGGCGGGAGAAGTGGCCACCACGCGGGGCACGCGCACCGGCGCCACCGTCACCACGGGCTTTTTGCCGAACATCTTTTTGAGGAGCGTGAGCATCGGGAGGGGCGAGGAATTGTTGCGCGGTGAGGGAAAGCAGCCGTGATGCCAATCAGGAGTGTTTCGCAAAAATTTGATGCCTTCCGCTGATTTCGCTGGCGCAACTCGTGCTAAAGCGGAGTACCGTACCAGCGTCGACGAAGCGCTCCCCCTCTTAGAGACACATCCCCGCTTGGCGCTCGCGCCCCATGGCCGCACGACAGAAAATCCTCATCCTAGACGACGAGCACGATATCCTGGAGATCTACCAGGAGATCCTCGCGCGGCTGCCCAGTCAGCCCGAGATCCACACCTCCGATAATGGCGGCCGTGCCCTCGCCCTGCTCGACTCCGAGCCGTTCTCCCTTCTGCTCGCAGATTTGCGAATGCCGCAGATGGATGGCTTCCAGGTGCTCGCCATCGTGCGGAGAAAATTTCCCTCGTTGCGCGTGGCGGTGGTCACCGGAGCGGAGGATGAGCAATTCCGCGCCCGCGCCTACGCCATGGGCGTGGACCTTTACATCGAGAAGCCGAAGACCGGCAAAGAGATCATCAATTTCGTGGATTGCATCGAGTCGCTGCTCGAGCGGGAAACGCAGGGCGGCTTCCGCGGCATCCAGAGCAAGACCCTCGTCGATATCATCCAGCTCGAATGTCTCACCCAAAGCTCGGCGATCCTCCGCGTGAGCAGCGCCGCCGGGGAAGGGAAGGTCTGGATCCAGAAAGGTGAGATCATCGACGCGGTGGTCGGCGATCTCATGGGGAAGGAAGCTTTTCAGGAAATGCTCGCCTGGAAGGCGGGCAACTTCGAAATCCTCCCCAGCGAGCTGCCGCGCCCGCGCACCATTTTCGAGTCGTACGAAGGGCTGCTCATGGAAAGCGCGCAAGCGCTCGATGAAGCCGGCCTCTCCTCGCCCGCGGCACCCGCGCAAGGCGTGGCCGCTTTCTCGCGCTTCAAGGGGGTGCAATTCGCGCTGGAAGTTTCCGCCACGGACGAGACGAAGATCGATCATTGGGCCGCGGAAGACCCGGAAGCGATGGCTTCGTGGATTTATAAGACCACGCACGCGCTCCAGGCGCTCGGCGATAGCCTCGAAGCCGGCAATCTCACCGACATCGAGGGGCTCGGCCCGCAGCGGCACCTCGCCGTGCTGGTGGGCGACGACGAATACCTCGGGGTCGGCTTCACGCGCTCGGCGCTGCTGCCGCACATCCGCGAAACGATGAAGCAGATCGAAGCCAAATGGGCACCCTGAAATCACTGCGCGAGCACAAGCCGGCCAAGGTCGAACGCCTGCCCAGCGGCAGTTTTTGCGTGCACCGCGGCGGCGAGCTGGTGGGCTCCACTCTGCCGAGCACTTTCCCCGAGGAAAAAATGCTGGAGATCGGGCGGCTCGTGCTGGAGACCTTTCGCTCCGCGCAGGCGGTCTCGCTGCTCCTGGCCGATTTGCGCATCCACTACAGCGGCCTGCAGATCAGCGCCCGCGAAATGCGCGGCGGCGCACTCATCTTCCTCACCCCCGCGACCCTCCTCCTGCCGCAACGCCTTACTTCACCCGCGATGCATTACAAGACCTTCGACGAATTCATCCTCCACTTGGAGAACTACGTGGAGTGCTGGAAGCAGTTCAACCACTACGTCAATCTCGCCCGCGATAAGAAATTTACGCGCGACGACGAGACGCAATTCCTCGAGGTGAAGAGCATTATCGCGCAGGGCCTGGAAGCGATCATCGCCTCCACCGATCAAAAGAGCGGCCCCAAAAAAGAAGAAGTGCACCAGCTTTTCTCCAACGCACCCTCGCTCCGCTACCTCGCCGATATGCCGGACGCCATCCACACCGTGGAGAGCCAGTGGCACAAAATCTACCTTACGCTGCAGAGCCTGCTCGGCCAGCTCAAGGTTCAGCAGAATAAAACCGAGAAGGGAACGAGCTGGAGCTTGTTCGGAAAGAAGTAGCGTTCGCCGCTCACTGGTAGAGCTTCTCCATCCGCTGGGCCACGTCTTTATACGTGTAATCCACCTCCGCGATTTGCTTGATGGTGGCGATGTACTTTTCCTTCTGCCCCATCTTCTCGAAGAGCAGGGCGAGCTCGTAGAGAGTGTCTTTTTTGGTGCCGTCCATGGCCACCATTTCCGCCGCGGCGCCTTCGAGCTGGCTGGCGGCCATGTCGAACATCCCCTTGTGGATGAAGCAGCGGCCGAGGAGGGCCATGGCGCGCAGGCGGGCGTTCGGGTTTTGCCGGGCGCGCTGGAGCTCGTTGATGGCTTCCTGGTAGTTGCCGGCCTCGAAGAGCTTTTCGCCCAGCTCGAAGCGGAGCTGCAGGTCCGTGGGGTTCCGCTCGACGCGCTTGCGGGCGTCGGAGATGAGCGACTCGGCCTTGGCCTGCTTGAGGCCGTCGAGCTGCTCGCGGTACTGCGCGGCTTCCTCGTGCTGATCGCCGCCGGCCGCGAACCAATCTTCCAGCGCCTTGATATCGGCATCCTGCCGGCGCATCTGCATGTCCGTCAGCTTGCGCCCGATGGCGGGGTCGGCGCCTTTGGTGAGGTCATTCGCGTACGAGTACCACTGGATGGCTTGGTCGAGATCCTCGCCCGCGTCGGTGACGGAGAACTTCTGCTCGCAGAGCATCGCGATGCGCCGGACGATATCCACGCTCTCCGGCTGCTCCTCGTACTTCTGCGAGAGCTCCGCGAGCTGGGCGTCGATCATATTGACGTCCTTCACCACGCGGCCCTGCTGCTCGAGCGCCACCGCCTGGTCCTTGTTCTTCATCAGGTCGCGGTAATCCTTGGCCGTTTCCCAGCCGCCGGATTTCATCGTGGCGCTCGCCGCGGCGTCCTTCGATTTTTTGATCGCGATCATGTCCGAGGGATTCACCTCGCTGATCTTGGTGTAGATCTTCACCGCCCTGTCCGAGTCGCCCATCGCGTTGTACTGCTCCCCCAGCTCGTGCATGAGCTTGGTGTCCTTGGGATTGCCATCGACCAAGGTTTCGAGCGCGAAAGCGGCGATCTCCGGGTAGCCCGCGGCGCGCGCGGCTTCCTTCAGGAGATCGTTCGCGCCACGATTGAACGGGTCCGACTCCAGGGTTTTCTCCGCGAGCTCCATGGCGGCCACGGGATCCTTTTTGACCATGCCGGAGCCCTTCATGGAGGCCGTAGAGAGCCCCGAGAGGAATGCGGTTTTCTTGCCCTTGGTGTTTTGGATCTCGGCCTTGCGCAGCATGCGGCGGCCATCGATGAAGCCCGGCGAATCCTTCAGCACCGCGTTGATGAGCGAAATGGCGTAACCGTAATTGCGGAGCTCCACGGCGCTGAGGGCCTTCAGCCAGAGCGCCCGCACATTGTCCTTCAGGTCCTTGTCAGTCGTAATCGGCATAGGGGAGAGGAACGATAAACCGTCTTCTCCGGGAAAAGTGCAAGCCCGTTGTCGGGGGCGCAAGCGGTTTGGGCGATGGGACCGGGTTTTAAGGGGTGGGAATCCGGCGCGTCACTCCCACGCCTGAGACTTCAAGCGACCTCTTCCCCGTACGGTGCCTGTCCAGCCGTCAGAAACGTTTTCACCAGCTCACCTTCGCCGCAGACGATCAAGCTTGGAAACCGCTTGAACCATGCGCCGCTTGGGACTTCGGGATTTTTGTCGAGCCACGCGGCGAAGGCCACGATCTGGGAGGTGGCAATCTGCCGTTCGCGGGCGCGGGTGAGCAGGTGCTGGAAAAGCGCGTCGGGCAAACGTGAACGGCGAACCTTGGGCACTTCAGCGACGGCCGAAAAACCCTTGCGTGATTGTTTCCCGGAGCCGCTCGGCCTCCAACGGATCGGTTGCTGCGACGAATTCATCGACGAGCACGCCGAGTTCTTCCGGCGAGAGTTGGCGCAAGTTTTCCAACTGCTTCGTGTGGCGCACGACCTCGGCGAGTTCCGCCGGCGGCAGACAATCGATCTCACGAATGATCTCGCTGGCAGTCATGGCGGAACGATACCGGGCAGAAGAGTCACGGTCAACCCGCGCCGCCACCGGATGCGTGCCTGGATGTGGATGTTTCGCCGCTCGATGCATTGATGCATTGACTCCAACGCTCGCCTTGCCTTTACAGGCCGGTCGTGCCACCTTCCGCGCCGTGCGCCGCCTTCTCCCCCTCCTTTTGCTCAGCCTCTGGGCGCTGCCCGGGCGCGGCAGCGACATCGACCGCACACTTCAGGAGCGGATTTCCAAGCCAGATTACACGAAGGCGTACGATGCCAACAAAGGCTCGCCGTCGGTGAATCGTTCCGTGCAGTCCGGGAAAGCGAGGAGCAAGGAATTTTCGACCGGCGATTTCCGGGCGAAAGATTTTTCCACGCGGGAATTCGCCTCCGCCAAGCCGGCCTATCTCGGAAAATCGAAAGTCATCACCCCCGACGCGCCTGTGAAAGGCCGCAATTCGATCCCGAACATGGACGCCAAGGCGCCGACCCGCACGATGGCCGTGAAGGAGGCGCGCGATGCCGGGAAAACGGTGGATACCCGCGCGAGCATGTCATCGGACCGCCCGTTTTTGGTGAGGGGCCGCTCGCAGGACCTGCTCGATAAGGAAAAGGGCGCGCCGCAAGCGATGAAGCCGCTGGGGTATGTCGGCAATCTGAAGACGTTGACGGTCGAGGAGATTCGGGAGTTGTTGAACAAGAACAAGTAGGGCGCTGGAGCGTCTGCGTAGCGCAGGCTTCCAAGCCTGCCGTGTCGCGGATTTCCTCATCCGCACGGTGAAGCCGGCTGGGAAGTTTGCGCTACGGCGTCACGGTCGCTCACCCGTTTTCGCGGGCCACCCAATCGATCGCGAAGCGCACCATTTCGCCCGCGTCCTTGAGCCCGAGCTTTTCTTTGATGTGCGCGCGGTGGGTCTCGATCGTTTTGATCGAGAGATGAAGCTCATCGGCGATCTCGCGCGTGCCGAAGCCTTTGCCGAGGAGCTGCAGCACTTCGAGCTCGCGGTCCGAGAGCTGATCGACCGGCGAGCCCATGCCGCCTTCCAGCGATTGGATCGCCTTGAAGACGAGCCGCTCGGAAAACGTCGGGCTCACGTAGATGTCGCCGTCGAGGATTTTGCGGATGGCGGTGAGCAGTTTTTCGACGGCCTCTCCTTTCATCACGTAGCCGCGCGCGCCGGCGCGGAGGGCGCGCAGGGCGTAGAGCGACTCGTCGTGCATGGAGAGCATCAGGATGTGCAGCTTTGGCTGCTCGGCGCGCATGAGCTTGATGAGCTCGATGCCGTTCGTCCCGTGGAGGGAGATATCGAGCAGCGCGATGTCGGGCGTGGTCTCGCGCATCGCTTCGAGGGCGCCGGGGGCGTTCTCGGCCTCGCCGCAGACCTCGAGATCGGGCGCGTGCTTCAGCAGTTGCGCGATGCCGTAGCGCACCACGGGGTGATCGTCGACGAGCAGCACCTTGCGCACGCCGACGCGGGCCAGCGGAGTGCTGGCGGGGTTCGAGGAATCGCTGGTGTCGGTAATCATCATGAAGATTTCGCAACAAACACCGGCTCAGGATGTAGCCTGAGCCAAGGGTCGGGGAAGATGCCTTCCGATGGGCGGAGGTCCAGAAACCGACCCCGGCACGAAGCATCTGAAACAAGGCCACAATCTACATTACCTATCACTATGGAACGCATCGAAAAATCGATCGAAGTCGACGCCCCCCTCCGCTCTGTCTACAATCAATGGACTCAATTTGAAGAATTCCCGCAGTTCATGGACGGCGTGCAGGAGGTGCGGCAGCTCGAGGACAACCGTCTTTTCTGGCGCGCCGAAATCGCCGGCAAGACCACCGAATGGGAGGCCGAAATCTACGAGCAGGTGGCCGATACGCGCATCGCCTGGCGCAGCACCAGCGGCGCGCCAAACGCCGGGGCCGTAAGCTTCCAATCGCTCGGGCCGAACCTGACCCGCGTAAACTTGGTGATCGAATACCAGCCCCTCGGCGTGGTGGAAAAAGTCGGCGACGCGCTCGGACTCGTCTCCGGCCGGGTCGAAGGCGACCTGCGCCGCTTCAAGAGCTTCATCGAGGGCCGCGGGGTCGAGACCGGCGCCTGGCGCGGCGAGATCCGATAACCGACTGGGAACAATTCTCTGGGTGAGAGAGTGGCACCCCTGCGCGATGCGCGGGCGGTGCCATTTTCCTTTTTGGTGCAGGCTTCACAGCCTGCCCAACCTTTCCTCTACGCCGCGAGCTTCCCGATCGCCTTGGCCGCGCGGCTCTTCAGGCGATTCGCCTTGTTCTGGTGAATGCGGCCGGTCTTCGCGGCCTTGTCCACCACGGAGGCAAATTTCTGCGCGGCGCTCTGCGCGGCCGTTTTCGTGCCAGCCTTGATGGCGGAGCGGACGGCTTTGGTCTGCGCTTTCACGGCGCTCAGGACACGGCGATTTTGCTTGGTGCGGACCACCGTCTGACGGGCGCGCTTGGCGGCGGATTTGGTGTTGGCCATAGGAAGAAGTGCTGCTTGGAGTAACGAAAAGGGGTGCGGAGCGTAGCGGGCGGCGGGGAAATGTCAATACCAGGGGGGAGAATTGAACTCCCGACCAAGGGCTTATGAGTCCCCTGCTCTACCTCTGAGCTACCCTGGCGGAAAAGAGGGCGAGAATGTAGAAAGCGTTCCGGGAGGTGGCAAGGGTGAATCTTCAGGGAAAAAAGGCGTTGCATTGGCGGGCTGCGTTCCTATCTTTCCCGGCTCCGCATTTCCTATCGTCATGGCTGAAGTCGCAAACAAGTATCCTGAGAATGTCCCCGGCACGTTTTACGTGGACGATCAATGCATCGACTGCGATCTCTGCCGCGAGACGGCCCCGGCGAATTTCACCCGCAACGACGACGGCGGCCACTCGTACGTGTACAAGCAGCCCGAGAGCCCGGATGAGGAAGGCCTTTGCAAAGAGGCGATGGAAGGCTGCCCGGTGGAGGCGATCGGCAGCAACGGGTAGCGCCGCGGGCTCGTCTCATTTCGGCGGAAGTCGCTGGTGCGCGCCGCCTTTTCGCGGTATTCAACCGCTCATGACCGCCGCTCAAATCCAGACCCGTGCGCTTTTGGAATGGCGCGGCATGTACGGGCCGATCACGGAAGAAAAGCGCCGTGAGCAGGAGGCGAGAGGCGCCGCGAAGGCGGTCTGCGACGTCGTGGGGAAAGTGATGGGTGGGTGGGGCCTCGCGGACCGGCTGCGCGAGGAGGAAGTGGTGAAGAGCTGGGTGGGCATCGTCGGCGATTTCGTGGGACGGCACTCCAAGCCGCAGCGTCTGCAGCAGGGCGTGCTCACCGTCCGCGTGCTCCAGCCGACGCTGAAGTTCGAGCTCGAGCGCGTTTGGAAGCGCGACATCCTCGGCAAACTGCAAACGCGATTCGGCGCCCGCACGGTGCGCGACGTGAAATTCCAGATCGGCTAAGGCCCGCCGATGCCGCGCGATCAGATCGTCATCGAAAAGCTGGAGCTCTGGGCCCACATCGGCGTGCCGGATGCGGAGCGTGCCCAGCCGCAACGCCTCACCGTCACGCTCATCCTGGAGCCCGCGCGGGGCATGCAGGAGCTGCGGGACGACATCGGGCGCACCGTGGATTACCACGCCGTCGCCAAGGCGGTGCAGGAAGTCGCCCGCAGCCGCCCGCGCCGCCTGCTCGAGACCCTGGCCGAGGAAATCTCCACCACCGTGATGAGCAGATACCCGGTCACTGCGATCGAGGTGCTCTTGCGAAAATATATCCTGCCCGAAACCGAGGCGGTGATGGTGCGCATCCGGCGCGAGCGAGAGATCAAAGGACGGTATTAGGCGGTCGGCGCGCGAATCTGCGTCTCGTTTCCGTGGCGCTCCCGCCGTGCAGGAGTCGGAAGTTCCATGCGCGTTGCGGCATATTTTCGCTGGTCACGCTTTCACCACAAGAACCCGTGCGTCACTTCACGAACTGCTCCACGCGAAACGTGCAGCAGCCAAAGTCCAGCGTCACCGTCCCGGCATCGACTCGGCGGCGAAAGGTCGTCGCGATGAAATACTCCCGCCGCTGGCCGAGGACCCGCGCGTCCACGATCCCCGCCTTTTTCAGCACGCGAAGATGCTTCGACGTGTTGTATTGGGAAATCCCCAGCCGCTCCGTCAGTTCATTCACGCCAAGGTCGGCGGGCAGCAGCGCCGTCACGATGCGCTGGCGGGTGCGATCGGCGAGCGCCTTCAAGACGTCGGAACATTCGGCGGCCTTCATCTCCCAAAGCATGCCACGAGATGCGGCTGGACAACAACTGCGGATCGCATATGCCAACTTGGGCATGAACAAGAAGCTCACCTCTTTCCTCCTCGCGCTCGGCTGCGTCGGGAGCACCGCACTTTACGCGGACATCGGCATCATCTCGCCAGAGGAGGCGAAAAAACTGATCGATAATCCCGATCCCAAATCCGCGTCCCATCGTCCTCGATACGCGCGGCGGCTACAAAGACTACTTCCGCGGCCATCTGCCGACGGCGCATCACATCAACTTCGACACCCTGCGCGGCACCGATTCACGCCGTGCCGGTGCAGTATCTGCCCGACGATCTCACGAAGCCGCTGCTCGTCCGCGCCGGCGTGGACAAGGACCGGATGCACCTCATTTACGCCACGGGCGAGAGCTGCCGAACGACGAAATCCTGAGCGCGACCATGGTGGCCTTCGTCCTGGAAAAGTTCGGGATCAAGAATCATCAAGATCGTCGACGGCGGGCTGCCCGCCTGGAAAGCCGCGGGGCTGCCGGCGACGCAAGATTATCTTGGCAATCCGCCCGGCAAATTCCGAAGACCGGCGACCCGGCCATCGCCTGCAATGCCGACGAGGTGCATCAAACGCAAAGCCCAGCCTGGCGTCGTCCTCGTGGATGCGCGGCCGAAAAATGAGTTCCACGGCGAGGACGAAGTATGGCTGCGCAAGGGCCACATCCCCGGCGCCGATCAGCTTCCACTGGGCGCGGCTGATGGAGAAGGACAACACGCACAAGTTCAAACCGCTCGAAAAAGTGAAGGCGGAGCTGGAAGCGGCCGGCATCACCAAGGATAAGGAAATCTGGCCTACTGCGGCACCTCGCGCGAAGGGCAGCCTCCTCCGCTTCTATCTCAAGTACGTGGCCGGCTATCCCAACGTGCGGCTCTACGAGGGCGCGTGGAAAGAATACGTCTGGCTCAAGGACAAATCGCTGCCCGCCGAAACGGGCGCCCAGCCTGCCGGCAAATAACCCGCGCCGTTGCTCCTCGCCCTGCTTTTCCTCGCGGCGTGCTTCGTCGCGTTCACCAATGGCGCCAACGCGAACTGCAAAGGCGTGGCCTCGCTCTACGGAAGCGGCACCACCAGCCTGCGCGTCGCGATCTGGTGGGGCACGGCCGCGACCTTCGCCGGAGGGATTGCCGCCCTCGTCCTCGCGCAGGGCCTGCTGAAGACCTTCAGCGGCAAAGGGCTCGTGCCCGACGCGCTCACGCAAGCGCCGGCCTTCCTGCTGGCGGTGGCCCTCGGCGCGGCGCTCACCAGTTTTTTTGCCACCCGCCTGAGCTTCCCTGTCTCGACCACGCACGCCCTCACCGGCGCCCTGGTCGGCGCGGGGCTCGCAAGCGGCGATCACACCGTGCACCTCGGCGCGCTGGGCAAAGGCTTCGTCCAGCCGCTGCTCTTGAGTCCCGTGCTCGCCATCGCGCTCGGGCTGGCAATCTATTTCCTGCTCAAGGGCGCGCGGCTGCTGCCGGATCACCGCACCCCCACGCTCGACACCCTGCACTTCCTCAGCGGCGGCGCGGCCAGCTTCGCCCGTGGGCTCAATGACACACCGAAAATGGCTGCGCTGCTCCTGGCCGCGCAGGCGCTCGACATCCGCTGGAGTATTCTCGCCATCGCGGTGGTGATCGCCATCGGCGGATTGGTGGACGCCCGGAACGTGGCCGAGACGCTCGGAAAAAAAATCACGCGCATGAACCCTGGCGAAGGATTCGCGGCGAACGTGGCGACCGCCTTGCTGGTGATCGCCGCCAGTTTTCACTCCCTGCCCGTGAGCACCACCCACGTCAGCGTCGGCTCGCTGGTCGGTATTGGCGTCGCGACACGGCAGGCGCACTGGAAGGCCATCGGCCAGATCGTGCTTTCGTGGTTGATCACGCTCCCCTGCGCGGCGGCGCTGGCCGCCTTGGTGGCGCTGATTTTCTAGGCTCGCCTCACCGAACCACGTCCACGGTGAAAGTCTTCGTCGCCGAATACCGCGGCAGGCCACAATCCTGCACCTGCACCGTCAGCGTGTAGCGGCCCGCCTTTTCCGCATCCACTTTTTGCACCCGCAGCCGGCCGGTGCGCCGGTCGATGCTGAACGCGCCGTTCGTATTTCCCTCGGTGATTTGATAATCCCAAATCGTGCCGGGTTCCTCCGCGTCGGTCGCGGTGAACCTGTGGATCTCCGTGCGGGGGACCGCGCTCGCGCTCACCTGGAGGGGAGGCGGCGTAGCGAGCGAATCGATCGGGCTGTTGTCTGTCCAGGACGGATAGCCTTTCGCCCCGACATGGTCTTTCACCGACTGCGTGATCTCGAACCCCTTGCCGGCGACGCCCAGCCCATAGCGCTGAAAATAGGCGTCGAGATTGCGGCCCGCGGCGTCGCAGAAGAGCAGGTAAAAGCGGTTGCGCTTGAAGTTGGGATCGCCGCTCTTCAGTGCGAAAAGCTCGGCGTCCGTGGCTGCGGTGGGCTTTTGCAGGAAGGCCATCAGCCGCGTGAAGGCTGTCTTGTAGAGCTTCCAGCCGAACGCCTCCGCGAGATTGAAGTAGAAGTCGTAAGCCACCGGATACAGCTCGTGCGCGGATGGCCAGGTCTGCTTCTCCGGCGGTTGGGCGAGGAAGGCCGTCCGCTGCACCAGCCGGCTTTTCGCATCGTAGCTGGAGTGCGCGCCGTCCCAGGCGGTGCGATCGTGCAGCAGCGTGTAGATCATGCCGGGCAGGAGATTCACATCCACCTCCGCACCCACCGCGATCCCGAACGCGCCATCGAAGTTATCCTGGAAGCCGTGCCCCAGCTCATGGTAACTGCCCCAGTCGCCATTCACCCGCGCGGTGTTGAGCAACTGCTCGCGTGCCGTGCCCCAGCCGGCCTCGATGGGATAGCCGGCATACGCCCCGCCCGCGCTCACATAACGCGAGGTGGCATAGCACTCGCCGCGTTTCCGAAAAGCGCTGTAGCCGTAGTACTCGTCCGCGAGGTCCATCACTCGCTGCCAGTAGCTGGTGACCTCGGTCGGGTTATCCAGGGCGGCGAGCTGCCACTTGGGAAGATAGATCGTGAGTTTCGAGCACTGAATAAAGCCATACGGCGCGGGGCGGCTGCGCATCCCCGCGATCCATTGCGCGTCGGTGGTTTGCCCCAGCACGAACGCGGGCGCGTCGATCGCCCCCTCGATCGTCACCTCGAAGGCGCCGAGATTTTTGCCCGGCGGCACCAGCAGCGTGATCAATCCGCCAAAGACATGGCCGGTCTGCGTCACCGCGCTGGCGAGCGGCACGCGGCGCCAGAGCTTCGGGAAAAAAGTCCATTTCGCGATTTGGAAAGTCGCATCCTGGCTGCCGTTGCCGGCGATGTGGACTTCGAGCCCCTCGGCGACCTTGTCCGCCGGGATCGTCACCGAAATCACTGCCCCCGGCGGTGCATAGAGGCCCGTCTCGAAGCGAGTGGGACGCGTCCCCTGGTTCATGTAGAAATCCGCCGGCGTTTTGCCGTTGATCGCCACGGTGCGGCTCACGGGGATCGCGCTGCCCTCGGGCATTCCTGGAAAATCAGCCGCCGAGGGATGCACGAAGAGATCGCCCGGCGCGATCGCGTCGAAGGTTTTCGATTGATACTGCGCGAGCAGCTTTTCCACCGGCTTGGCCGCCACGTTGATCGGCGCCGCCAGCGTTGGTGCGATCATCCCGTAGTGCGCCGCGTCGCCGAGCGTGGCAAGCTTCGTCGCGAGCGCCGGTATATCGATCCGCGTCTGCACCACCTGAAACGTCGCGTTGGCCGCAATCGCTAAGTCTGCCGCGGAGAGCACGATGGCCCCTTCCTTGTCCGCGAGCAGCGCCTCCACCGCCGGCACCGCCGACTGAATTGCCGGATGAGCCTCCGGCGCGATCGTCCACGCCTTGTCCTTCGGAATCGTCTTGTTCAGCACCAAACCAAACGGATCGAGCATCGCCGTCACATCCGCGAACGCCTCCGCCGTTGCCGCCCACGGAGTCTGGCAGACCACCAGCCCCCCGCCGCCCGCCGTGAATCCGGCGATCAGCGCCATCACGGAATCCGGCAAATCCGTCTGCGCATTCAGGATCAGCACATGCGCGCCCGCGAGGTCCGCGGTCGTGATTGCCGCGCCCGCGTGGCGCATCGTGTATCCGGCGCTCGTCAGAAAATTGCCGGCGCTGCTGTTGCCGGCTATCACCGCGAAGGTCCCGGCCGGCGCCGCCCTCCGGCTTGCCCAGAGCACGGCATTTGCAAAGAGCGTCGTGCGCAGACCGCCCGCCGTATCGAAAAGCGAAGTATGCGAGAAAGCCACCGCCCGCGCCGCCGTGGACGCATCGCTATCCCCGTACCGCCCCGCCCCCATCACCGCCTGCGCATGGCCCTCCGTGCCGAGCATCACCGGAAAGGCCGCGCGGCCAAACATCCCCACTCCGCCCGGCGACCCCGCGATGCCCGTGCTCTGCCCCTGCACCCCCGCCGTCAGCGCTGCGTAGTCCTTTGCCAAATCCCCATGAAGATCACCTCCGCTGGCGAGGAGGACGAGCAGCGCGAGGGCGGAACACCCTCGCCACCATCGAAAAATACGGAACAGCAACATGAAAACGCCGGCGGAAGCGGCGCACGCCAGTTGCCTTTTCGCCGCGAAAAGAGTCGAGCCTATTCCCTCCGCCCAATGGCTGGATCTCCCGGCGCGCGCCTACTGCGTCTTCGATTTCCGGAATGCTTCGAGCGCCGCTTGCTCGTTGCCGCTCTTCTCATACAGCGACGCGAGATGGTTCCACGCCTCGGCAAACTTCGGGTCGATCTTCACCACTTCCCGGAACGCCGAGATGGCCTCTTGGTCCTTGCCTGTCTGCATGCAAAATTCGCCGCGCGAAAAAGCATCGGCCACCAATTCGACCCGGTCTACCGCCACGGTGCTCGGACCGGTAACCGTGGGGGATTGCCGCGCGACTGGCACGACGGCCGGTTGGGGATAGCGTACGACCTCCGGCCGTTTCGCCAGCGCGACCTCGACGGAAGTCCCCGGCGGCGTATGCGTGCAGCCAGCCAAAGCGGCTGCCGCGGCCAGCACTAGAGCATACGGGATGGAGCGGGTTTTCATACGGGGTGGTGAGTGTTATAAAAAACGAGAAAGCACAAAGCCTGCCGAGGCAAGAATTTTTTGCGGTCAGCGCAGGAACCAGTTTCCCACCAGCACCTTCGCGATGCACCCCAGCTTCTCCACTTTCCAAAGGCGGTAGCGTTTTCGCAGCACCCGAAAGCCGTCGCGGCCGATTTTTCGCAGCAGCCGATGATAAACCGTCCGCATGATTTCGGCGGCGACCATCGAGCGCCGGTCGCCCTCAGGCAGCGCTGCGATGGCGCGCGCATAAAGCTCCTCCGCCCGCGCCGCTTGAAAACGCATCAGCTCCTGGAAAGCCGCGTCTTCCCGCCCGGCGGCAATGCTTTCGATCGTGCAGCCGAAGCGCGCCATCTCCTCCCGCGGCAGATAGAGGCGCCCGCCGTTTTTCCAATCCGCCCCGACGTCGCGGATGATATTCGTAACCTGCAGCGCCAGCCCCAGCTCGATCGCGTACTCCCGGCAGCGCGGATCGCGGTAGCCGAAAATCTCGATGCTCACCAGCCCCACCGCGCTCGCCACGCGGTAGCAATAAAGCCGCAGCTCGTCCCAGGTTTCATACCGCGCGCCCGCCAGGTCCATCTCGCACCCCGCGATGATTTCCAGGAAGTATTCCGGCGTGAGCCGGTACTTTTCCATCAGCGCGCGCACTGCCGGCGCCAGCGCGGGCTCGCCGGGCTCGGGCCCGCGCAAAGCGCGCCGCCATTGGTTCAGCCCAGCCTGGCGCGCCTCGGGCGCCGCGCCTTCCTCATCCGCGATATCGTCGATGATCCGGCAAAACGCATAGAAAAGTGAGATGTCCGCGCGGCGCTCCTTCGGCAGCGAGACAAAGGCCAGCGCGAGATTCGATTTGCTCGCGCGGGTGATTTCCTCCGCCGAGGCGTTGATGGCCGGCGCCGCCATTTCAGGTGAGAGAAGTGCCCGCCAGCGCGATTTCGCCGTTCAGCCGCCCCCCCGCCAGCTCCAGCACCCGGTCCGCGGCGGCCGTTGGAAAGCCGCGCGCCACGGTCAAGAGCACTGCCATGCCTCGCTCGATTGCCACCTGCCGCAAAAGCGATGCCGCCTGTTGCAGTGCCCCGCCGGCCAGCACCGCATCGAGCTCCTCCACCAGCAGCGCCCCCGGCGAATTCGCCAGCGCGCGCGCGATCGCCACCGCGTACTGGTCGGCCAGCGCGAGCTCGCCCGCTTCGATTTCCTCGCGGCCGGCCAGCCCCACCTGCGCCAGAAGCTCGCGCGCCTGCGGCCCGGCCTCTTCCGGCGTGGCCCCGGTGAGTTTGAAAATCGGCATCGCCACATTCTCGATCGCGGTCATCGCCGGCAGCAAAAACGGCGCGGCATAGACGAAGCCCAGCCGCCGCGCGCGGAATCCGGCCCGCTGCTCATCCGTCCAGCCTTCCGTCGCCTCGCCATCCGCGAGCACCGTGCCGCCATCCGCCGGCTCGGAGAGCCCTGCCACCCGGAGCAGTGTTCGCGTGCCATCCGCCGCCTCGCCCTGCACCACCGTCAGCGCCCCCGGCATCAGCCCGAGCGTCACCTCGTGCAATCCCCCGCCCATCCTGTCCCCTGGCGCAGGCGCACCTGCGCCGCGGGAAACCCCGCGCAGCTCGATGACGCTCACGCCGGAGTGGATCATTTGGTGCGCCCCGGTTTGGCCCTGCGCCGCCGGAAGATCAAGGAGCAAGATGCCGACCTCGCAAAAACCTCCCGCCGCCCTCTCCGCGTAGCGAAAAGTCTTTGACGCCGCCGAATCCGCCGCCATAGTTTTCCCTTCGCGCTCGGTGAGGTGGCTGAGTGGTCGAAAGCAACGCTTTGCTAAAGCGTCATACCTCAAAAGGGTATCGAGGGTTCGAATCCCTCCCTCACCGCGTTTTCCTGGATTTATCTATATAAGCACGGCGCGCGCGGCAGCGGGAGGCGATCAGCGGGAACTTGACCGGAACGCGAGGCGCGCTTAAGGACGAGCCGCCATGCCCGGCCGGACCCCCACCCACCCTGGACCGCGTGTGCTCACGCGCGGTATCGTTGAGCTCCTGGAAACGCGCGTCGTCTGCGCCGCCGGTGATCTCGACCACGTTTGGCGGAGGCGACGGCCTCGTGCCGGTCGATTTTCTCGCGCGCACCCTCATCGAAAGCGGCGAGGCGGTGGCGGTCCAGCCGGATGGCAAGATTCTCCTCGCGGGCTCGGCGACGGATGGCTTCGGGCGCTTTTTGCCGGACCTGCTGCTCGTGCGGCTGAATGCGGACGGTTCGCGAGACTCCAGCTTCGGGACGAACGGCCAGGTGCTGTTCGATTTCGGGGGCGATTTCGTCAGCCACGAAGAGGCGTTTGCGGTCGCCGTGCAAGCGGATGGGATGATCGTGGTGGCGGGGCGCTCGGCCCTCACAAACACCGCGACGGAGACGGTCGATTTCGATTTCGCGGTGGCCCGCTTCACGGACGGCGGCAGCATCGATCCGACGTTTGGCACGGCGGGGTTTGTGCGGACGGATTTTGGCACGACCGGGGATGCGGCGCGGGGCGTGGTGGTTGCGGCCGATGGCACAATTTACGTCGTCGGCGAATCGGGCGGCGACGCGGCGCTAGCCAGCTACACCTCGGCCGGCGTGCTGAATCCGGCCTTCGATACGGATGGCAAGCTGAAGGTCGATCTCGGCGGCGCGGACTCGCTGCGCGCGCTGGTGCTTCAGGCGGATGGCAAGCTGGTCGCGGCCGGCACGACCGGGGCGGATTTCGCGGTGGCGCGTTTCACGGCCGCGGGTGCGCTCGATCCGGCGTTCGGCACGGGCGGCATCGCGCTGGCGGATTTCGGCCGTTCGGGCGACGCGGCGCGCGCGGTCGCGCTCGATTCCACGGGGCGGATCGTGGCCGGCGGCACGGCGGCGCTGGAAGGCAGCAAGAATGATTTCGCCCTCGCGCGCTTCACCGCCGCCGGCGTGCTCGATACGGCCTTCAGCAGCGACGGTAAATCGACCATCGATGCCGCGGCGCTGGGCTCCTCCGGCGGGCCCGAGCGCATCGAGGGGCTGGCGATCCAGGCGGATGGACGGATCCTCGCCGGCGGTTCAGCGCCGGATCAAAACACCCGCTCGCAGTGGGCGGCCGCCCGCGTGAACGACGATGGCAGCGTGGATGCGGCCTTTGGCACAAACGGCGTCGCTCGACTCACCCTCAGTACCTCCACCTTTGGCACCGTGGGCGGGGTGGCGCTCGCCGGCGGCCAACTCGTGCTCGCGGGCACGCGCGGCTCGGATGCGCCGCTCGATAGCCGCTCGCTCTCGGCCATGAAGCTCACCGCGACCGGCACGCTCGATGCGGGCTTCGACGGCGATGGCCTCGCGCTCTTCGAGGTAAAGGGTAGCGCCGACAATCATATCACCGCCTCACGCTATCTCGACGACGGCAGCCTGCTGGTGGCCAACGAAGTGCGCGTCACGCCGAGGAATAGTTTCGCCGGCAGCCAGATCGCCCTCACCCATTACCTCGCCGACGGCACACTTGATCCAGCCTTCGGCCAAAACGGGACCTTCTCCTTCGATTTCGGCCTCTTCGCTTCCCAGGCCAATTCGGTCCTGGTGCAGCCCGACGGCAAGATCGTCGTGGCCGGCTTCCGCGCCACGCGGATGGAGGGGCGGAGCGCGCTGGGCGAGGAGGCGGTCATGGCCCGGTTGAACCCAAACGGCACGCTCGACGCGAGCTTCGGCAGCGGCGGCCTCGTGACCGATAGTGGAGTGATCGACGGCGAGTCGCGGCCGACGAGTTTCAAAGAAGTGGTGCGGCAGGCGGATGGCAGCTTCGCGGTGCTTAGTTACCTCCGGCTCGCCGACGGCAAGGGGCTGCCGACGGTGCGGCACTACAGCGCGAACGGCGTCCTCCATACAGCCTACGCGGGCGACGGTGGCGCCGAATTCAAGCCGACCCCTTTCGGGTTCGATTTAGTCTCGACGCTGCGCCCGCTCGCCGATGGCAAATTGCTCGTCGCCGGGTACACCGACCAGTTGCAGGTCTCTCTCACGCGTCTCCAGAGCGATGGCACGCCCGACCTCAGTTTCGGCGTGAACGGCACCGCGCTCGCGGGCCAGTCGGTGGAATTCGTCGATGTCGTGGTCGAGGCGGACGGGTCGTTCACGGCCGGCGTGCTGCAATTAGGGCGCGACGCTCGCGGCGGCAAGCAGACGATCCCGCGGGTATTGCATTTCCTCTCGAATGGCAGCATCGATCCGGCGTTCGGCATCGGCGGACAAGTGATCACCAGCTTCATGGCGGGGATCATTTCGACAGCGGAGTTCACCCGTGATGCGGAGGGGCGCTTTCTCTTCGCGATGAGGTACACCGATTCCGCGAACAACATCCGCGGCGGCCTGTTCCGCTTTGAGGCGGATGGTTCGGCCGATCAGCAGTTCGGCCCGGACGCCGGGATCGACCTCAACCTGCTGGGCATCGGCTCACCCGAGGCACTGCAGGTGCGCGCGGATGGCCGGGTGCTCGTGTTGGGTAATAGCCCCGACGTCAGCGATGGTGCCATCGCGCAGTTCCAGGCCGACCCGGTTCCCCCCGCGCAGGGTCTGCTCAGCTTCGCGGCCCGTCGCGGCAATACGCCGGAGTTCACCGGCAATGCCGTGGTCGATGTCACGCGGCTCGGCGGCTCGGTCGGCACCGTCACCGTGCATTACGCGGTCACCGGCGGGACGGCGACGAACGGCAGCGACTTCAACACCGTGAGCGGCGATCTCACTTTCGGCCCTGGCGAAACGGTGCGGCAAATCCTGGTGCCGATCCTCACCGACCCCACCGGCGAAGTGGCCGAGACGATAGAGCTCACCCTCAGCAATCCCACTGGCGGCGCCGCGCTCCAGCACCCGGCGCGGCATACGCTCACCATCCTGCAAAACAACGGTCCGCTCGGCGCGCTCGATCCCAGCTTCGGCGAGGGGGGGCTGGCGGTCTCCGACCACACGGCCGCGCTGAACGATTTCGAGCAGGTGACCGACTTGGTGATCGCGCCGGATGGAAAGATTGTCGCCGTGGGGCAGCGCCGGAGCGGCCCGACTGCCGACGGATTCGATTTCTTCGTCTCGCGCTTCAATACCGATGGAACCGCCGACGAGTCCTTCGGCGGCACCGGCGCCGTGCAGACGGACTTCTTCGGCGAACTGGACTTCGCGAAGCGGGTGACCGTGCTCCCCGATGGCAAGATCCTGGTGGCAGGCAGCGCTAGCCTGCTCGAGAACACCTTCGAGTACAACAGCGACACGCCGGAGCAAATCCTGCTGAACAACGAACGGGTGGCATTCGTTCGCTACAATGCCGACGGCACGCTCGACCGGACGTTTGGCGACGGTGGGCTTGTGGTGTTCGACCAGTCGCGCATCGCGGGCATCACGGGCACGGAGGTCTACTTAAACGGGCTCGACTTCTCCTTCGGTCCGACCGGCGACGTGCTCGCCTTCGTCTCGCTGGAGGTTCAGACGAAGGGCGACCGGACCGGGGCCGTCCAGCGCACGACCGGGCTGATCCATTTCCTGGCCGACGGCACGTATGACGCCGCTTACGCCGGCGACGGCTTGGCCGAGACGCCGGTGGTGTTCAGCATCTACGGCCTCGGCACGATGACCCGCCTGCCGAACGGCCAGGTGATCGTCGCGGGTGGAACTGGGGACAACGTGGGGAATTCGGAAACGAATATCGACGAGCTGCTCGTGGCGGCGAAGTTCAATGCGGACGGCTCGGTCGATACCACCTTCGGCACGAATGGCTACGTCTCGCTTTCGACGAGCGCAATCGTGAGCCACCCCGAAGTGCCGCGCAGCTTGGCGGTGCAGGCCGACGGAAAAATCGTCATTGGCGGCACCACCTCCACCGGGTTCATCGTGCGGCTGAATGCGAACGGCACTCCCGACCTCAGCTTCTCGGGCGATGGCATCGTCCTGTATGATGGCGCCAATCCTCCCAGCAGCTCCGCCAGCGTCCTGAAGGTCGCACCGTTGCCAAATGGCAAGATCGCCGTGGCGGGCTATACGTCGGACTCCGCGAGCTCGCAGCAATACGTCATGCAGTTGCTCGCGGATGGCACGCAGGACGCCGGCTTCGGTGTGAATGGAGTGCGGAAGCTCGACGTCTTCCGCAGCGACTCCACGGCCAACGTGTCCGATGCCGGGCTCGCGATCACGCCATCGAATGAGATCATCGCCGGCTTCGGCGGCACCTCCAAGACGCTGCCGAGCGGCGATACGCGGTTCGGCCTCGTGCGGCTGCAAACCGTGGCGCAGTTCGGGAAGATCGAGTTCGCGCAGAGCGCCATGTCCGTCGAGGAGGCGGATGGCCTCGCGACGGTGCTGGTCCGCCGCACGGGCGGCTCGGCGGGCGTCGCCACCGTCGACTATCAGCTCACCTCCGGCAGCGCCACGGCCGGCGCCGATTTTTTGCCCCTCTCGGGCACGCTCACGTTCGCCGACGGCGAGACGGCCCGCGAGATTCTCGTGCCAATCACCACCGGCGATGCGCTCGAGCTCACCGAGACTTTCACGATCACGCTGAGCAATCCCACCGGCGGCGCGGCGCTCGGCGCGACCACGCTGGAGACGATCAGCCTGCTGGATGGGCCGGACCGGGTGGAGTTTCTCTCACCTGTCTTCAACGTTATCGAAGGCGCGGGATACGTCACGGTCGGCGTGGTGCGGAAGGGCGGGACGAGCAGCGGCGCCACGGTGGACATTGACGTGCGCGGCCTCGAGGCCGTCAGCGGCCTCGATTTCGATGCCCGCAGCGGCGGGACGCTGCATTTCGCCGCCGGCCAGCGCGTCATCGAATTCACCATCTTCGTGCGGAACGATGCCATCGCGGAAGGACGCGAGAGCCTGGAGCTCACGCTGTCCAACCCGAGCGGTGGTCCCGCGCTCGGCGCCGTCACCAAGACGACGGTGAACATCTTCGAATCCGCACCGGGGAAAGGGAACAACGCCGGCGGGCTCGACCGCCGTTTCGGCACGGGCGGCAGCTCGCGGCTCGATGTTTTTGGTGGCGGCGCCACCGAGCAAAGCTACGCGACGCTCGTCCAGGCGGACGGCCGGATCATCGTCGTCGGGGAGACCGGCGGCAGCCAAAGCGATTTCCTGCTCGCGCGCTATACGGCCGATGGGCAGCTCGACCCCACCTTCGCCACGGCGGGCGCGCTCACCGCCGATTTCTTCGGCCTTGCCGATAGCGCGCGCGCGGCGGTGCTCGATGTCGAAGGCCGCATCCTCGTCGCGGGCTGGGCGCTGCGCGATGGCCGTGCCGATTTCGCCGTGGCGCGTTATCTGCCGAACGGCACGCCCGACCTCACCTTCGACGGCGACGGCAAAGCAACTTTCGATTTCGACAACCTCGATGATCGCGTCACCTCGATCGCGCTCGCGCCCGATGGGAAGATCGTCCTCGGCGGCTCGACGTTCGGCGTCCTGAAATTCGACATGGCGCTCGCCGTGCTCAATCCCAACGGCACGCTGGATACCACCTTCAGCAGCGACGGCCGGCTCACCGTCGACTTCGAGGGGCGGCAGGATCAGCTCAATGCGCTCCTGGTGCAGCCGGACGGCAACATTGTCGCGGGCGGCACTGCCACCCGGCTCGCCTCTACCGCAGGCAAGGTGAACGAGTTCGAGGCGGCGCTGTTCCGCGTCACGCCCACCGGTGCGTTCGACTCCAGCTTCGACGGCGACGGGAAAGTGATCGCCACCGATCTGCCCGGAGTGAGCACGCTCACCTCGCTCCACGCGCTGGCGCTGCTGCCCAATGGGCATCTCGTTTTCGCCGGCGCCATCGGCCTCGGACTCAAGGATGTGCTCGTCGGGGATTTCGATTCGTCCGGCAAGCTGCAGCGCTATTCCTCGAAGAATTTCGCAACCCTGTTCTCGGGGAGTTCGTCGTCTTCGAGCGTCGAATCGGCCGAGGAAATCTTTCTGCAGGACGACGGCTCCTTTTACCTGGCCGGCGGCTCGCGCCCGCCTGGCGGCTCCTCGGATCATTTGTTCGTCATCCGCTACGAGCCGGACTTTTCGCTCGACCCAAGTTTCGGCCTGGGCGGCGTCGCCCTCGTCCCGACCCTCAGCCCCGCCCGCGGCCTGGCGCTCACGCCCGCCGGCGATGTCGTAACCACCGGCGGAGCTTTCCAAGTCTCACAGCTTCTGCACTCCTCGGCCGCGCCGAAAGAGGGCGTGTTCTTCCTGGATTCTCTTGCCTACACCGTCCAGGAGACCGCCGGCTCGCTCAGCGTCACCGTCTCGCGGCCGCACGAGTCGAACTACGGCGCAGTCAGCGTCGACTACGTGCTGGTCGGCATGTCGGCGACCGCCGGGCAGGATTTCACGCCGGTCGCCGGGACGCTCCACTTTCGCGAAACCGAGACCACGAAAACCTTCAGCATCCCGATCCTGAACGATGCGATCCGGGAAGAAGGCGAGACCTTTGGCGTGCTCCTCTCCAATCCGACCGGAGGCGCGGAGCTCTCCAGCGCCTCCTTCGCGACCGTCTCCATTCCGGCGAACGATCCCCAGGGCGTCCAGGGGGCGGGGTTCTTCAGCTTCAACCGGAGCACGGGCGGGGGCGGCGACTTCATCTCCGAATCGCTCGGCTTCGCGTTCATCGGCGTCGGGCGCGGCAGCGGCAGCCTCGGCGCCGTCTTGATCGATTACTTCACCTCGAATGGCTCGGCGACCGCGGGCGACGATTTTGTCCCGCAATTCGGCACGCTCACATTTGCCGCGGGCCAGACGAGCAAAACGATTAAGATCGACCTTCTCCCCGACGACTCAATCGAAGGGGACGAGCACTTCTTCATCAATTTTTCCGCCCCGCGCGGGGGGAGCGCCCTGGATGGAGAATTCAAGTCCCTCAAGGTGACCATCCCCGACGAGGTGCCGGCGGAGAATTTCACTTACGCCGGCCGGCTCGATACCACTTTCGACACCGATGGCCGGGCGACGCTCGACTCGGGCGAAGCCGGGAGCGATTCGTTCCTGGCGGTCGCGCGGCAGCCCGATGGAAAGATCGTGGCCGCCGGCAATGCGGGCGACAGCGGCGGTCTCCTGCTCGTTCGCTACCTCGCGAACGGCGCGCTCGATACGGCGTTCGGCACGGCCGGCAAAGTGATTACCAGCCTGGGCAGCCCAGGGTATGAGAGCGCACTCGCCGTGCGGGTGCAGCCGGATGGGAAGATTCTCGTCGTGGGCGCCTCGGCCGGAGACGCGACGCGCAACGAGATTGTGTTCGCGCGGTACTCCGCCGCCGGAGTGCTCGATGCCACCTTCGGCGTCAAGGGCCTCGCCCGCACCTCGCTGCCCGCCGGCGTGGCGCTCTCGCTGGACCAGCGCAGCGACGTGGTGATCGGCGAGGATGGTAAGGTGACGGTGGGCCTGACGCTCTCGAATGGCCTCGATACCGATCTGGCGCTACTGCGCTTCAGCGCCAACGGCAAGCTCGATACGACGTTCGGCACGAGCGGCACGCTCACCTACGACCTCGGGCTGCGCAACGATACGCTCACCAGCCTGCTCCTCCAGCCCGAGGGGCGGGTGCTGGCCACCTTCGCCAACGGCCTCGTGCGCGCCATCCGCTTCAACCAGAACGGCTCCGTCGACGAGAACTTCGGCGACGACGGCCTGGCCAGCGCCAACCCCGCCGAGCTGCTGCTGCCCGCCGGGCTCGTCTACCTGGACTCCGCCGGCATCGCGGACTCGCTCCCCTTGCCAAACGGCGACTTCCTCCTGCTCGGCTCCGCCGGGGGCAGTGCGAAACCCGCGGGCTCGCCGCTCTTTTCCACGGTGTCGCTCTCGAACGGCCTCCTGATGCTTCGCTACCATGCCGATGGGACGCTCGACACCACTTACGGGGTTGGTGGCGCGAAGCAAGTGCCGCAGATTGACGGCTTCGATGTGCTCGGCGCCTCGTTCGATGAGGCCGGCAAACTCCTCGTCGGCGGCCGCGGCACCGGCATTTCCAGGCTCCTCCTCGATGGCCGCATCGATCCGGGCTTCGGGGTCAATGGCCGCGGCGCCAACCCGAACCTCGGCAGCTTGGTCTACGACATGGTCACGCAGCCGGACGGTCACATTTTGCTGGTCGGCGGCGGCGCGCTTTCCACCAACGCCGAGGCGGTCCTGCCGCGCCTCGTCGGCGGCCCCGTCGCCGGGTCGCTGCGGCTGAATACGATCAATGCGAAGGTAAGCGAGGACGGCGGTTCGCTGATCATCCCCGTGGAGCGGGTGGCGGGCTTCGACGGCGCGGTGAGCGTCACTTTTTCGACGAGCAATGGGACCGCGCTCGCGGGCCTCGATTACACCGCCGTCTCACAGACGCTCTCGTGGGCCGACTTGGAAGACGGGATCAAAACGGTTTCCATTCCCATCCTCGACGATCTCGGCGCCGATCTCGACGAGACGCTCCAGTTTGCGCTCACGAATCCGACCGGCGGCGCCCTCCTGAGCGTGCGCAACACTGGCACGGCGAAGATCATCGATAACGACAACCCCGGCGCGTTCGAGTTTTCGCTGCCCGCGTACGAGGCGCGCGAGACCGACGCCACCGCCACCATCACTGTGAAGCGCACGGGCGGGAAGATGGGCGCGGTGAGCGTGAATTACGCGGTGGGGAATGGCGGCACGGCGATCGCGGGCCAGGATTACGTCGGTCCCGTCGCCGGCACGCTCAATTTTGCCGACGGCGAGACGGTGAAAACGTTCACCGTCTCGATCCTCGACGACTCCACGCTCGGCGAGGACCAGACGGTCGTCTTTGCGCTTTCCGATCCGCAAGGCGGCGCGACGCTCGGCGGCCTGGCTCAGGCGCGGCTCACGATCCTGGAAAACGAGCTTCCGTCCGGCGGCGCCTTTGGCTTCGGCGCGCCGCGCTTCGAGGTGAGCGAGGATGGCAAGAGCTACCTCGTCAGCGTCCTCCGCAGCCCGGAGGCCGACGGCGCGGGCAGCGTGACGCTCACCGTCGCGCCCGGCACCGCCCAGCCGGGCGTTGACTTCCTCCCGTTCACCGCGGTGCTGAACTTCGCCGCCGGCCAGCGCTCTGCCAGCGTGCCGATTCCCATCCTGAACAACGCCGACGCCGATGGCGATCGCACGGTGCTCCTGTCGCTCTCGGCGCCGGTCGGCGGCCGGGTGCTGACCTCCCTGACCTCGCCCACCATCGGCCCGGACGGCACAGCCACCCTCATCATCGGCAACGAGGATGTGCTGGCGCTGCCGCTCGCGCCGGGCGCGATCCAGCTTTTGTCCGGCGAGATCACCGCGAAGGAACGCTCCGGCTTCGCCCCCGTGGTGCTGGTCCGCAACGGCGGCTCCGCCGGCGCGGTCTCCATCGATCTCACCCTCGCGGAAGGCAGCGCCAAAGCCGGCAAGGATTTCACCGGCACGACGATCCACGTCGATTTCGCCGACGGGGAGCTCTCGAAAACCGTCTTCGTGCCGCTGCGTAACGACTTGATCAACGAAGCCACCGAAAGCTTTTCCGTCGCCCTCACCAATCCCGGCGGCGGCGCCTCGCTCGGCACAAAAACGGGCGCGACCGTGACGGTGCTCGACGACGACATCCCCGCCCTGCGCGACTTCAATGGCGACGGCAAGCTCGACCTCATCACGCAAAAGGGGACCAAATTGCTCCTCCGCTTCGGCGACGGCGCGGGCGGCTTCGGCGTCGGCACGGCGTTGCCCACGGTCGCGGGCGCGAGCAGCTTCATCGTGGGCGATTTCAACGGCGATCGGCGCGCCGATGTCGTGGTCCTCAGCAAGGCTAAGAAGTCCATCTTCCTCGTGGCCGGGAATGGCGATGGCACCTTCGCGGCACCGGTCGGCTTCCTCTCGAACGCCTCCACCGGCTCGCTTCTCGCGGCCGATTTCAACAAGGACGGACGCCTCGATGTCGCGGCGCTGGGCGCCAAGTCCATCAACGTGCTTTTGAACACCGGCGCCGGCTTCGCCGCGGCGCGCTCGTTCGCTTTGCCGAAGCCGTTCGCGCCCCTCGCCATGGTGAGCGGCGATTTCAACGAGGATGGCCGCACCGATCTCACCGTCCTCACCAAGGGCGCGACGGCGAAGGTGCTCACCTTCCGCGGCGACGACCAGGGCGGCTTTTTCCGGTACGCCTCGGTGACGACGTTCGGCAAGGGGGTGAAGCCGCTCTCGCTCATCGCGGCCGACCTGAACAACGATGGCCACGTCGATCTCGCCGCGATCGTGGCGAAAAACCAGGTGGCAATCGGCTTGGGGCGCGGCCGCAACGGCTACGGCACTTTCGGCCCGATGCTCGCCGCGGCCGCCGGCAAAGGCCCGGCGCTGCTCGCCCTCGCCGATGTCGACGACGATCTCGACGACGACCTCATCACCACCAACGCCAAGAACATCGCCAACATCGTCGTCAGCAACGGCGGCCTAACCTTCGCGCCGCCGTCCCCCCTGAGCCCGCGTTTCAAGCCGGCCACCATCGCCGCCTGCGACATCAATGGCGATGGCGACATCGACCTCGTCCTGTCCGACAAAGCCGACAAATTCAAAGTAGCCTTGGGCGCCGCCGGCGCTGGTTTCACGCTGCTCTAGCTAAGGCGGCGTTGCTTGCGCGGTGACGCGCAAATACCCGGTGGTCTCTTTGCCGGAGGCTCGTTCGCGCGCGCGAATCTGCCAGGTGCCGGGGGTGTCGTTGCGGGCGAAATGCAAAGTGAGGGCGAGCTTCCCGCCTTCCGCCGCATGGTGGCCGCTGAACTCCGCCGCGCGTCCAGCGGGATCGGTGATCTCGAGGTGAACGGGCACGGTCGCGGCCACGGCTTCGCCAGCCGGGTCCACAATCTGGAGGCTGATTAGGATGTCGCTGCCGCGCGTGGCCGTCTCGGGAACGGTGACCTTCACGCCGGCAATCGGCTGCGGCGTAACGAGGCAAACGCGCCCTTCGCAAGGGCCGAGGTTGACTGGCCAATGAAGCTTGTTGTCGCGCGCGGTGGCGGGCACTTTGCGGCCGGCGATGAGATCGTAGACGTGACCGGCCGCGCGCTTGAGCGCGATCTCTCCCGTGCTCGGCAGGCCATTCTCCATCACCATGCCGTGCTGCCCGACGTAGCTGCCGAACTCGCGATGATCGTTCACGACGAAAACGCAGTCGCTCGCGCCGGCGGTGCGGAGCGCGTGTGACGATCTCGGGATTGGTGCTCTCCACGGGGCGTGCGTATCGGGCATCCAGCGCGGCCCGAAGTTGCGCGGCTCCCGCGAGCACCGCGGCCTTGTTCTCAGCGGCGTTTTTCGTGCGGGTAATTTTCGCGAGGCGGATGTCCGGCTTGATCGCTGGCGCAAGATCATCATCGCCGATCAGGAGGCCGCCCCGCTTCTGGAACTCCTGCACGCGTTTCGCGACGCCGGCGGTCAGCACGTCGCAGCCGGCGAGCACGAGCACCTTGAACTTATCGAGGCCGGGCTGGAGCACCTGCTCCTCGTAGATTACCTGCGGCTGAAGCTGCGCGTGCAGCAGGAGGCGATACGTCTCGTCGCCGGAATAGCCGTAGCTGCCGCGGCGCGCGAACATCTGCGCGGTGAAGCTGTCGAGATACGCGACGTCGCTCGCGGGATCGCCCAGCTTGAGCAGCGCCGGCCCGAGCGGTTCGAGCACCTCGCGGTGCAGGCGGCGAAATTCCTCCTTTGTGTCGGGATGCGTGTAGCGGTAGCCGCCGGTGCTGTCGGTCGGCACCAGCGCCTGCCAGCCGTGATACATGATGCCGCTCACCGGCCGCGCGAGCTTGGTCCAAAAGGATTCGCGCAGGTGCATCGGCGAGATCGTGATGTAGGCCGCGTCGGGATCGTGATCGTCGAAAGGCGAAGCGACGTGATCCGCGCCGGCCTTCTTGGGCGCGGTCTGCGAGCGATACCAGAAGAGCTGCGTCATCTTCATCACGCGCGGGTGCCGCGGCGAGTTGGCGGCCATCGCCAGGAGTTCATCGGTGAAGTAGCCGATGCGCGCCGGATCGGGATTGGTGTACGTCCACTGCCCGAGCACATCCACTTCGCCGCCGCTGCCGCCGAGGCTCGGCGCGCGAATCGCCGGGTCGAACCACGTCCAGACATCGTCCCGGCCGGTCGAGTGAAGGCCGCGATGCGTGGCGGTGTGCAGCGCGTTCCAGCCATCGCCCACTGTCCAGAACCAGCGGTAATATTTCAGCAGCGGATGATCGTCGGGGATGATGCGATCGGCGGGAAGATCCTTCAGCTTCGCCCATTCGACGCCGCTCTTCGTCATCACCTCCAGAGGAATATCCGCACCGGAGAACTTGCGGTAAGCCGCGCGATCGAATTCGGAAAAGCTCACTTGCGAGCTGTCGCGCATCTCGCTGTTGATCAGCGCCGCCTGCCACGCGGGAAAGGCGCCGTAGGCCTGCGCCATGCTTGCCCCCACGTTGAAACAAAACTCCGCGAGGCCCGGCAGCGCGGCATTTACATCGGGCCGCGACTCCGTAGGGCTTCCCCTGGCGATCCACGCGCTGGAGTTCTTTGCGCTCCTTCAGCCATCCGCCGGGAGAAAGCGCGAGCGCGATGCCGAGCTCCTTCGCCAGGGCCAAATCGAACATCTCCGCCATCTCCGCGATCTGCTTTTCCGTGCCCGGCGGCGCCGGCTTTTTCGCCGTCCAGATTGCGTCGTAATTTGCCCCGCCGCCCAGGCAGTGGGTGAAGCCGAGATCCTTCAGCCGTGGCATCTCCTCCTTGACGCTCTGCGGCGAGCCGAGGCCCCACATCACCACCGGCATTTTCGACAAGGGACGCGCCACGAGCGTGATGACCGTGCTTTCGTCGCTCGTGAACGGCATCTCGCCGGGCATCTCCAAGTGCGCCTGAAGCCGGTACGCATCCGGACGCAGCGCGGTGTCGAAAGGATAGTCCACCGCGTGCTCCGCGCCGGCCGCCAGCTCCGGCACCTCGAAGTTCCTGGCGCCGAGTCCTTCGAGTGAAACTCGCAGCTTCAGATCCCTGGCCGGCACTTTGCGCAAATTGCGCACGAGCACGCGGAAGGGCGGCGCTTTCTCCATCCGCCGCCACGTTTTGCGCGCCGCGCTGAACTCCACCGCTACCGGCCGGAATTCCAGCACCCCATCGCAGAGGCGCACTTCGTCGATGAAACCGGGGAAGCCGGCGTAATTGCTGCCTACGCGGTCGCCGATCGAAAGCACGTGCTTGCCGGGGGCGATCGCGCCGCGCCCCGGTTTGACCGCCCCGCCGAGCGGCGCGCCATCGCGATAAAAGCGCACCGCGCCCGCGCCGTCGTAGGTGAAAGCCACATGCTGCCATTCCGTGCCGGGCGTGAACGGCTCGGAGTGAAACGTCTCCGAGCCATCGCCAAATCCGAGCGTCACCTGCATCCGGCGCGCGCCGCCTTTGTCCGCCGCAGTCAGGCGCCATTGATAGTCGGTGTGCGCCACGTATTTCTTGTCCACCAGCACCGGCGTCAGCCCGGAGTCGAGCTGCGGCTTCGGTTTGATCCACATCTCGATGGTGAATGCGCCCTTCGGCGACAGCGCCGGTTTCGTGGCCGCGAGAGCCGCGTGGCGTTTGTCTTCCACCGGCCAGCCGGGAAACGATTCCAGCGCGCCGTCGCGCTTTCCCTCCGACGCCGCCACCGCGCCCTCCAGCGTCAGCGCAGACCCGCGCCCGGAGGAATCCGCCAGCGGCGCGTCGGGGTTAAATCGCCAGTAGCCGAGAACGTGCGGTCCCGTCGCGTCCTGGCCGGCATAGCCAGTCTGCCAGGTTTCGGCGAGCGGCGCGGCGTGGAGGGAACCGGCCAGCGCCATCCCAACCAGCCACGCCCAGCGCGGCGACAAAGCACGAAGGCGATCCACGGTGAGATCAGTCGAGGCGTTTTACCTTGAAGCTGCGAAACTCGACGGGATCGCTGTGCCCGGCGAAGCCGATGAAGCCCTTGCGAGTGTCGAGCCCCTTCGGCGGATGGGCGATCTGGCTGCGGTCCAGGGTATCGAGATCCACGTCGAGAATTTTGGTGCCGTTGAGGGTGACCTTGATCTTCTGTCCGCGCACTTCGATCTCCTCGAAGTTCCACTCGCCGACCGGGCGGAGGTAACCGTGCTTCGCACCCGCGCAATGGTAGAGCGAGCCGTGGTACTGGTAGGGCTCCAGGCCTTTCTTGCCCGCGGCCGCCTGTTTCGCGTTGTAACCATCGCTGTCGATGATCTGTAGCTCGAGGCCGTCGGACGAAGAGTGGCCGCCGAGCGGCGTGCGCAGGGCGATGCCGTTGTTGCCGGCCGGCGGGAGCTTGAACTCGACGCGGATCAGGCCGTTCTCAAACTCCTCCTTCGTCAGCAGGTCGCCCCCCTTGCCCGGCTTGCAGGCGATGGCGCCGTCCTTCACTTCATAGCTGTCCACCGCGCCCTGCCAGTTGCTGAGATCCTTGCCGTTGATCTGTTCCACGAAACCGGCGGCCTCGCGCGCGGCAAGCTCCTTGTTCGCCTCCTCCGCCGGGATCTCGCGGATGAAGACGTTGCGCCAGCGGATTTCGCTGCCGTGGGTCTGGAGCTGGATGGGGCCTTTGGGAAACGCGGGGTCTTTCATCCAGCCATTCGGAAGCTTCTCCTCCTTCTTCTCCGCGGGAGCCGCCCCCGGCTTCGCGTAGGCGCTGTAGCCGGCCTTCTTGTTCGCGAAAAAGTTCTCCAGCACCGCGTTGTCCACCACCGTCTCGCCATTGAAGACCACCGTCACGCGCTCGCCGATCATGCGGATCTTGAAGCTGTTCCACTCGCCGAACGGCTTATCCATTTTCTTCGAGGGATCCTTGCCGGGCGCGCCCTTGCTGTTGTTCCAGAGGCCGCCGGAGCCTTTGTCCTGGCCGAGGCCCCGCGGGTCGCCCTTCGTCGCGTCCCAGATTTGCACCTGCGGGATGCCGCGCAGGTAGATCCCGCTATCGCCCTCCGGCAGCGCTTTGTATTCCAGCAGCAGCTCGAAGTCGCCGTAGTCCTTGCCTGTCGTGAGATAGAGGCCTTTGCCGTCGTTGACGATCTCGCCATTCTCCACCTTCCAATGCGCCTTGATGTGCTCAGGCCCCTGCTTGCCCTCCGGCAATCCGCCTTCGACTGACTTCCGTTTATACTCGGCCTGCTCTTCTGCTGACATCTTCCACAGCTCGGTCGGGTCCTTCGTGCTCCAGCCATACCAACCGGAGAGGTCTTTGCCATTGAAGAGCGCGGTGTAGCCGGCAGGCGGCACGTTTTGCTCGGCGAACGCCGGCACGGCGGCGAGCGCGATGAAGGTGAGAAGGCGATGGAGTTTCATGGGGAATGTGGATACTGAGCCGGGTTGCGGGTGGTGAGGAATGAATTTTTGCGCGCCGGCCGTTGCCCAGCCGGAAGGCCGCGTGAAATCGAGGTCCCATTTGTTTCTATTTGTGCAATTTGTAGGCACCCCATGAGCGCGTACTCCCCGGAGATCGGCCTTCGCAAAGCCGCGGCGCTGATCGCCGGGGCGGTGGGATGTTTTCACGTGGCCTTCTCTACCCCCGCGGGGTTTTTCATCATCGGCTTTGTGGCGTGCGTGATGCAGCTCGCGCGGCTGCCTACAGCGCGGCAGGCATTCTATGCGGGGGTGGTTACCGGGTTCCTTTGCTATGGGCCGCAGCTCTCGTTTTTCTGGACGATTTTCGGGACGATGGCCCTGACGCTTTGGGCGGTGCTCGCGTTTTGGCTGGGGGTGTTCGTGGCGCTGTTGCAGGCGGCGCTGCGGCGGCTCGGCGCAGCGTGGCTGGCGCCGTTCCTCTGGATGGGGATCGAGTACTTTCGCGGCGAGGCCTATTACCTGCGGTTTACGTGGCTGAGCGCGGGCTATGCTTTTGCGGGTTCGACTGGCGGGCAATTGTTGCACTCGCTCGGGCTCTACGGGACCGGCTTGGCGATCGCCATGGCCGGTGCGGTTTTCCTCGCGCGCCGCGCCATCGTACCGGCCCTGGGAGTGATTGTGGTCGTAGCGGCATTGCTTGGGCGCCCGCCTCCGGAGAAGCCGGAACGCACCTTGCGCGTGGCGGGAGTGCAGATGGAGTTCCCGCTGGAGGCGGAAGTGCTGGCGAGGCTGGACGCGCTCACCGCCACGCATCCGGAGGCGGAGCTGTTGGTGTTGAGCGAGTACACGCTGAAGGGTCCGGTGCCGGAAAAGCTCAAGGAATGGTGCCGCGCGCATCGGAAGCATCTGATCGTCGGAGGCGCGGACCCGGCGAAGGGCGGCGATTATTACAATACGGCCTTCGTGGTCAGCCCCGAGGGCGCGGTTGTTTTCAAGCAGGCGAAAAGCATGCCCATCCAGTTTTTCCGCGACGGCCTCCCCGCGCCCTCGCAGCAGGTCTGGGATTCGCCTTGGGGACGTCTCGGCCTCTGCATCTGCTACGATCTCAGCTATCGGCGCGTGACCGATGCGCTCATCCGGCAGGGCGCGCAGGCGCTGATCGTCCCCACCATGGACGAAGTAGGGTGGGGCGCCTGCGAGCACGAGCTCCACCGCCGCATCGCCCCCACGCGCGCCGCCGAGTACGGGGTGCCAATCTTTCGCCTCGCCAGCTCCGGCATTTCGCAGGCGGTCGACGCGGGGGGCCGCGAGCGCGCGTCAGCGCCATTCCCGGGGAGGGGTGAAATGATCAGCGCGGAGCTGGCGATCGGCCGAGCCGGACGAAGGCCGCTGGATTGGTGGCTCGGGCCGGTTGCGGCGGGCCTCACCGGTCTCGTCCTCGTGTGGCTCGCTGCGGCGAGTTGGCGCACTCGGCGCGGCTCCTTGGGAGCTTGATCGCAGGCGTTCAATAAGCGGTGGCTCACCGTTCACAAAGCACCTAAGCTCGGGCCTTTCGCGGCGGTTGGCGTTACGGCCAATCACCGCGGCCCCATCTACTTCTGGAAAATGCTTCGCCTGCCCCTCATTGCCGCCGTGTGCGCGCTGGCCGCCGTTTCGCATGGCGCGGAGGCGGATACGGCGAAGCTGCCGCCGCCGGCTTCGGGGCAAATCGATTTCGAGCGGCAGATTCGTCCGCTATTCGAGGCGAAATGCTTCAAGTGCCACGGCGAAGAGAAGCAGAAGAGCGGGCTGCGGCTGGATGAAAAAGAGGCCGCGATGCGCGGGGGCGATAACTACGCGCCCGCGATCATCCCTGGCAAAAGTGCGGAGAGCCCGCTGGTGCAGTTTTCGGCGGGGCTCGATGAGGAACTGCTCATGCCGCCGGCGAAGAGCGACCTGAAGCCGATGACGCGCGAGGAGATCGCGCTGCTGCGCGCGTGGATCGACCAGGGCGCGGTCTGGCCGGCAAAGACGGTCGCGGCCGATGAGCGCGAAAAGCATTGGGCGTTTCAGCCGGTGCGGCGCCCTGCGGCGCCGGAGGGGGCGGCGGCGATAGATCATTTTCTCGCCGCGAAGCTGAAAGAGCAGGGGCTCGCGTTTTCGCCCCCGGCGGATCGGCGGACGCTGATTCGGCGCGTCTATTTCGATTTGATCGGGTTGCCGCCGGCGCCGGAGGAGATCGAGGCGTTCGTGCGCGACGCCGATCCGCAGGCGTATGAAAAGCTGGTGGATAAATTGCTCGCGTCGCCGCGGCATGGGGAGCGCTGGGCCGCGCATTGGCTCGACGTGGTGCGCTTCGCGGAGAGCAACGGCTTCGAGACGAACGGCCCGCGGCCGACTGCCTGGCCGTACCGCGACTACGTGATCCGCTCGTTCAACGACGACAAACCCTTCGATCGATTCATTAAGGAACAGCTCGCCGGGGATGCGCTCGGCGCGGATGAGGCGACGGGTTTCATCGTCGCCGGCTCGCGGGATATCGTGAAGAGCCCCGATCCGGTGCTCACGGCGCAGCAGCGCGCGGATGAGTTGCACGACATGGTGAGCACCACGGGCTCCGCTTTCCTCGGGCTCACCATCGGCTGCGCACGGTGCCACAACCACAAGTTCGATCCGATCTCGCAGGTCGATTATTACGCGGTGAAAGCGTGCTTTGCGGGGGTGCAGCATGGCGAGCGCGCGCCGCGTCCGGCGGATGACACGGAGCGGCAGAAGCGGATCAAAAAGCTGGAAGGCGAGCTGGCGCCGATCGCGTCGGCGCTGCGGGAGTTTCAGCCGATTGCCTATCCGGGGCGGACGGTGCTGCTCGATGAGACGGCGCCGCAGAACGAGGAGCTGATTCCCGCGCGCAGCTCCGCCCCGCATCTCGCCGGCAAGGAGCGCGGTTTCGCGGACGACCCCGGCGACGCCTTCCGCTTCCCAAATCTCGGCAAGGCCTACCAATGGTGGAAGACCTTGGAGAACAAGGATGTCTTCGCGTGGGCGCCCAAGCTCTCAGGCCGCTGGCGCGTCTGGGTTTCGTGGGGCTGCGGCCCGCGCACGCACGCCCAGGCGGCCACGTATGTGCTCGATGCGGATGGCGACCCGGCCACCGCCGGCGACCAGGTGATCCTGGGCATGGTCGATCAACGAAAGTTCGCGGATGGCGCCACTCCCTCCACCGACAAGCCGCTCTGGAGCGGCTTCTACTTTGTCGGTGAGCTGCCTTTTACGCCAGCCACGCGAATCTTTCTGCGCACCGATCAGACCGGTGCGCCGGTGACGGCTGACGTGCTCGTCCTCGAGGAAATCAACGCGCAGACGCCGCCGATGAGCGAGGGCCGCCTGCCGGTCCCGCATTTGCGCCCGATGATTTCGCGCGGCGAAAACCTGGACCGCTTCGCGCCGATCGAGGCGAAGTTCCTGCGCTTCGAGGCGGTGGAAACCACGCAGCTCGAGCCGTGCATCGATGAGCTGGAGGTATTCACCGGCGGAGAGAACGCCCGCAATGTGGCGCTGGCGAGTGCAGGGACCAAGGCGACCGCCTCGGGCACGTATCCAAACTCGCCGATCCATCGTTTGGAGCACTTGACCGACGGGAAATATGGCAACGAATGGAGCTGGATTTCCAATACGCGCGGGAAGGGCTGGGTGCAGCTCGAGTTTGCCAAGCCGGAGCGTATCGAGCGCGTGGCCTGGAGTCGCGATCGCGACAAAGTGCCGCGCTACAACGACCGGCTCGCCACGCGCTACACGATCCAGACGTCGCTCGATGGAGAGCGCTGGACCACGGTCGCGACCAGCGAGGATCGCCTGCCGTACGGCAGCGAGAAAAAAGGCGCCGAGGCGCTGCAATTCCCGCCCGCGCAGCTTTCGGAAGCGGAGCGCGGCGCGTACGAGGGTCTCGCCGCGCGGCAGGCGAAAATCGCCGGCGCGATCGCGAAGGAGCAGGACTTGCCGAAAATCTACGCCGGCAAATTCGGCCCCGCGGAAAAGACGTTCCGCTTCCAGCGCGGCGACGCCACGCAGCCGAAGGAGGAGGTGCCGGCGGGCGCGCTCGCGAGCCTGGGCGGCCCGTGGCGCCTGGCCCTGGAAACGCCCGATCAGGAGCGCCGGCTCGCCCTCGCGAAATGGGTCGCTTCGCCCGAAAATCCGCTCACTGCGCGCGTGCTGGCGAATCGCCTGTGGCAGCATCATTTCGGCTCGGGCATCGTCGAGACGCCGAGCGATTTCGGCCTCGCCGGCGCGCGGCCCACCCACCCCGAGCTGCTCGATTGGCTCGCCTCCGAAGTGATCGCACACGGCTGGAGCATGAAGCACCTTCACCGCCTCATCTGCACCAGCGCGGGGTATCGCCAGGCGAGCGCGCCCAATCCTGCCGCGATGAAGCTCGATGCCGGCGCGCGCCTGCTCTGGCGCTTCCCGCCGCGCCGGCTGGAAGCCGAGCCGCTGCGCGACGCCATCCTCGCCGTCACCAACAAGCTCGACCTGAAAGTGGGCGGCCCCGGCTTCGATCTCTTCGAGCCCAATACGAACTACGTCAAAGTCTACGTACCGAAAGCCGAGCCCGGTCCGGACACTTGGCGCCGCATGATCTATCAATCGAAGCCGCGCATGCAGCTCGACGACGTCTTCGGCACCTTCGACTGCCCTGATGCCGGCCAAGTCTCGCCCAAACGCAACGTGAGCACCACGCCGCTGCAAGCCCTCAGCATGATGAACAGCACGTTTCTGCTCCAGCAGGCGGGCTTCCTCGCCGAGCGGCTTGCAAAATCGGGCGAAGTCGAAGCGCAGGTGCAAGGCGGCTTCGCGCTCGCCTTCGGCCGCGAAGCCACCGCAGAAGAAATCGCCGCCGGTGCGCGTTTGGTAAACGAACACGGCCTCCCCGCCTTCTGCCGCGCCCTCTTCAACGCAAGCGAATTCCTATGGGTTTACTAAACTCCCAGCGCGATTCCCTCTACTCGCCTGCGGCGCTCAGCGCTTGTGCTACCAGCGGCTCAGTCAAAAACAAGCCGGCCCTGCGCAGCTTTTCAAAGACGGGAGCGCACACCGGAATCAACCTGCGGCGTTTGGCTAGCACGATGAGACTCAGCGTGCCGCGTATGGTCAGGCCCATTGATTTGGCGGTCCGCCGAGCCGCGGAATCGTCGAGCACCGCTTCGAATGCCGGGTTCGCTTTCGCCCAAGCCAGCACTGCCGTCTCCCCGGCACCCAAACGGCGCTCGGCGAGCTTTGCTGGGACGGAGATTGGCGGACGAATCAACCTCGCCTCCCTGCCGCTCAACCATACTCGGGCCGCATCATCCGCCGCACCAGCGTTGATCTCGTCGGCCACGGGCTGCGGCACTACCACTTCGCCCAGTCGCGGGATCCACTCCAGTTCGCCGGCCTTGCCGAGCAGAATCAGTGGAGAAGCGTTGAAGACCCACTGGCTAGTCACGCGCGAGCTCCTCGGCCAATTCCTCGCTGGTGGCCTGCATTGCCGAAACTTTGAAACGCCCTGTCGCGGTGATGAATGCCTCTCGCGAAAGCCCCGCCAATTCCGCCGCGCGGCTCTGAGAGGCCATTCCGGCCTCAAACCATTTCATGGCTGCGGCCAGGCGGAGCTCTCGCACAAACTCCTCGGGCGTTGGGCCGTAGTCTTGCACCGCAAAGTCCGGCAGTTCGAGCGTCACTTGCATTAGCCGACTCTATCGCGCTACGCGAACTTTGCGAGCCCCGAGCTTGTCGGCCAAAATCGAAATCTAACGCAGTTTCTAACTCTCAGTTTGTTCATGGAATCGAAACCCCTCACCCACGCCGGCCGGCATCTCCTCTCGCGGCGGCATTTTCTCCGCTGGGGCGGCACCGGCTTGGGCGGCGTGGCGCTCGCGTGGCTGCTCGCGCAGGAGCGGGCGCTGGCGAGTGGAAAACCGATTCGCCCGGAGGTCGATCCGCTGCATCCGCAGGCGCCGCGCCCGCCGCATTTCGCGCCGAAGGCGAAGCGCGTGCTGGTGATCTTCTGCTCGGGCGCGCTGAGCCACGTCGACACCTTCGACTACAAGCCGGAGCTGGTCGAAGCGGCACGACACGCCGATGCCGGGCAATGACGAGCCTCGTCACTTTCCAGGGCGAGAACGGCAACCTCATCAAGCCGCTGCTGGGAGTTCAAGCCGCGCGGGCAGACCGGCAAGATGGTCAGCGATCTTCTGCCGCACCTCGCCGAGCTGGCGGACGAGATGTGCTTCATCCATTCGATGACCGCGAAATCGAACACGCACGGCCCGGCGGAAAACCAGATGAGCACCGGCTTCACCCTCGACGGCTTCCCCGGCATGGGCGCGCTGGGCCACCTATGCGCTCGGCTCGGAATGCGCAGGATTTGCCGGCCTTCGTCGCCATTCCCGATCCGCGCGGCGTGCCGCAGGTCGGGCCGAAGCATTGGAGCCCCGGCTTTCTGCCCGCGGTCTTCCAAGGCACCGCCTTCAATGCCGACAAACCGATCCCGCAATCTCGCGCGCCCGGCGGCGATCAGCCCGAGGCCGACTGCGCCACGCGCGATTTCCTGCGACGCCTCAACGACCGCCATCTCGCGCAGCATCCCGGCGACACGCGAACTCGCCGCGCGCATCGCCAGCTACGAACTCGCGGCGCAGATGCAGCTCAGCCGCCGCCGAGGTCAGCGATCTTTCGCGCGAAAGCGAGGCCACGCTGCGAACTCTACGGCGCGGACGACACCGGGAATCCGGTGAAGGCGCGGCTTCGCCAAGAACTGCATCCTCGCGCGGCGGCTGCTCGAGCGCGGCGTCCGCTTCGTGCAGCTCTTCAACGGCGCCTACGCCATGGGCGAAGGCGTCGGCAACTGGGACGGCCACAAGACCATCGAAGAGCAGTACGACGATCCACGGTCCCATCCTCGATCAGCCCTGCGCCGCGCTGCTGCGCGACCTGAAAGCAGCGCGGCTGCTTGAGGATACGCTCGTCGCTTTCGTCACCGAATTCGGCCGCATGCCCACCTTCCAAAAAGGCGCCAGCGGCCGCGATCACAACCCGCACGGCTTCACCGTCTGGCTCGCCGGCGCCGGCGTGAAGCGCGGCTTTTCAGCTACGGCGCCACCGATGAATTCGGCTACAAGGCCGCGGAGAACGTCGCGACCATCTACGACCTCCACGCCACCATGCTCCACCTCCTCGGCCTCGATCACGAGCGGCTCTCAGCTTCTACCACAATGGCATCGAGCGCCGGCTCACCGATGTGCACGGCGAGGTGATCCGCGAGGTGCTGGTGTAGGAGCGGCACGCGACAGGCTTCTTGCCTTCCGGAGTGGGCATCCCGTTCGGTAGCCCGAAGGGCTAAAATATGAATAGCCGTGGGTGAAACCCACGGAGAAATAACCGGAGCGCGGTAAACCCCGAAGTGGGTTGAACAAGAGCGCGAACTGCCCGTCCACGGCTTTTCACATTTAACTCCTGCGGAGTTGCCGGGCCCACATTGCGCTCGCCTCCTCGCGCCAGCGCTGCAAACATCCGCGCCACTCTCGTATGCTTCCGAAAGCTTCTCGCGGCGTCCTCCTCGTCGGTTTGCTTTTCGCCGGCACTTGCGCGGCGCAGGAGTTTTACCAGCTCGGGCCGGTGGAGGCGCTGGTATATCGCACGGAAAAGGAAAAGGTCTTTCTCACGCTGACGCGGCGGCAAGGCACATCGCCGGCCGAACGGCTCGCGGTGGGCGCGGAGCTGACCTTGCGCGGAGAGGAAGCGGCGGGGGAGGGGATCGCGGTGAAATTTCGCGAGGGCGAGGCGGAGGTCGCGGGCCAGGAAAAGTGGGCGCCGCTTTCCGGCGTCTACCGGCGGCGTTCGGAGACGGAGCGGCTCGGCGAAGCGCAGGCCCGCGCGGAGAAGCTCGATGCGGAGCTGAACCGCGTCTATGGCGAGGTGCGCAAGAAGCTTAATGCCGCGCGCGCGGGCGATCTCCGCGATCTGCAGCGCGAGTGGATCCGCTATGCGTACGAAGCGGGAGAGGGCGCGAAGGGCGCGCCGGATGCGTCGAGCGCCGAGTACTGGCAGACCCGTGGCGATCGCGCGGCGGAACGCATCCAGTTTCTCAAGGATTACGCCACCAATACGCCGGCGGCCAATGCGCAGGAGCTGCGCGCGCAGCTCGCGGCCGCGGAGGAGGCCAACGCGCGTTCGGCGGTCGCGGAAATCGCCCGGCGCATCCTGGCCGGCGCGCCGCGCGATTCGGCCATCTGGGAGAAGCGCGCGCGCGCCTTTGCCGGGAACGAGGATTGGGAGCGGTGTACGGCGACGCTGGACGAGTGGGCCAAAGCGGTCCCGCAACCGCCGGTGGTGATCTCCGCGATTCGCGGCGAGGTCTCCCTCGCGGCCGAGGAACTGGAAGAGACCGCCCGCCATTGGACTGTGTTCATCAAGGCGACGCCGAAAGACACCGAGATTCGCGACCGCCTCGCCGGCGTGCTGGAGCGGCAGGAGAAATGGGCCGACGCGGCGGTCATCCGCGAACAGCGGCTGAAAAACGCGCCCGACGCGGAAGTCTTTGCGCGGCTCGCGGTGGACCGGGCCGTCTTGCGCGACTGGAAGGCCATGTCGGCCGCGGCGCAACGGGGCAATCAGCTCGACGCCACGAGTGACTTTGTGAAGGTGACGCTGCCCCGCGTCGAGCGGCTGGAGAAAGCGCTGCCGGAGCTGAAGAAGCTCGATGCGGCCATTGGCAATCCGCCGGCGCTCAACCCGCTCCTCGAGCGCGCGGAGTTCTTCGCGAAGCTGCGCTGGCCGGAGATCGCGCTCGCCGACGCGCAGGCCGCGCTGCGGCGAAATGCCGCATCGCGCCGGGCCGCGCTGCAAACTGCCGAGCAGCTTCTCGTGCTCCATCGGCGCGAGGAAATCGAGAAGCTGGAAAACGTGAACGCCGCCACGCTCCCGGTTTCGCCGCGCAGCTTTTTGCGCGAGCTCGGCGCCGCGGACGAGGAGCTTTCCGCCAACGGACCTTCCGCCCCCACGCTCGCCCGCCGCGCGCACTACCTCAATCTCGCGAGGCAGCGCGCCCTCGCCATCGAAGACGCCGACGCCGCGCTCAAGCTCGATGAGCGCAACGATTCCGCGCTCGGCGCCAAGGCCGAGGCGCTGGCGGAGACAGGCCGCGCGTGGGAGGCCGTGCCGCTTTTCGCGCGCGCCACGGAGATCAACCCGCGCAACGTCCACGCCTGGTACTGGCGCGGCGAAATCGAATCGCGCCATCGCAATTTCACCGGCGCGGTCGAAGCGCTCAGCAAGGCGCTCGAGCTCGATCCGCTGCACCGCTCCGCGCTGCTCCTGCGCGAGAAAAATCTCCGCGCGCAAAACAAACACACCGAAGCCGATCTCGACCGGACGCGATATCGCGCGCTGCCGGCCTTGCCGCTCTCGCGCGAATGAAAATGAAATCGATCCACCTCACCTTGCTTGCGCTGGTCTTTGCGGGCCTGGCTTCCGCGGCCGAAGAAGCTCCCCCCGGCGTGGTCATCTCGCCCGATAAAGGCGAAATCAGCTCCGACACTTCCTTCACCGTCAGCTTCCCGGACGACATGATCCCCGGCGAGCAGATCAACGCCGGAGACGTGCCGTGGCCGATCGTCATCGAGCCGAAGCTCGACGGACGCTTCCTCTGGCAGAGCCCGACCGAAGGCGAGTTGCAACTGCGCGGACCGCTCATTCCCGGCACGCACTACCGCGTCTCGACCGCGCCCGGATTGAAGGATGTGAAGGGCAAGCCCGTGCCGCCGCAGCGCTGGGAATACGAAAGCGAGCCGTTCACCGTGGAGAGCGACGAAGACCAGCGCGAGGGCCTCTCCGCGAAGCCGCGTTTCGACGTGCGCGCGAACTACCCGGTGGCCGTCGCCGATGCCGCGGAGCACATCTTTTTCCAGGACCGTGACTCGCACGAGCGCTTCCCGGTGGAGGTGCTGCTCAGCCCCGGGCAAACGGCCGGGCAGGAAAAGCGGCTCACCGTCACGCCCCGGCATCCGCTGCCGGTCGGGCACACTTTTGATCTCATGGTGGACGATCTGCGCGACGCGGTCGGGCGCAAGCCGCTCGCGTTTCTCAACGTTTTTCCCGCCGGCACCACCAGCCCGATGGAGCTGTCGTGGGTGGGCGCCTTCAATCACGCCCTGCAAAAGCCGCGCATCCGCGCCAAGTTTTCCGAGAGCATCGATCCGGAATCGATCACGCCGGAAGCGATTACCGTCACGCCCGCGGTGCCGGGGATGAAGCTGCTCGCCGAGCAGGACGAGCTGGTGGCGGAGGGCGATTTCAGCCCCACGCAGCGTTACGTCGTGCGGATCGGCACCTCGCTGCGCGGCGTGCGCGGCTTCGGCCTGGTGAAGGAGGAAAAGTGGGGCGCCACCTTCAAGCCGAAGGAGTCGACCATCGTTTTGCCGTACACGCAGGTCTTCCAGCGCTCCGCGCGCGGGCTGAAGTTTTCCTTTCTCCAGGTGAACACCGGACCCGCGACCTGGACCCTTTCCGAGATCCCGCTCGCGCAGCTTCCGGCCCTGCTGGAGCGGGTGAAGGATTACCAGACCGGCGAAAAACCGCTCGCGCTGAAAGTGGTCGGCGAGGGGAAATTCGACGCCAACGCCGGCGCGGAAGAGGTGCTCCGCCAGATCGATTGGCAGCCGCCGAAACTGCTCAGCGGGCCCTATTTGCTGCAAGTCACCGCGCCCGGCAGCGATGGCGAAATCGTCGGCAATCGCACGATCGTTTCCTTCAGCGAATACATGCTCACGCAGAAGGTCTCCGACCGCAAAGTCTACCTGCGCGTCGCGAAAATGGGCGACATCAGCGGGCTGGCGAATGCGCCCGTGCGCGTGGTCACCCGCGAAAACGTCGAGCTGGCCACTGCGCAGACCGACGCGAACGGCGTCGCCGTTTTCGACCACGAGCGTCTCTATCCCGCCACCGGGTCTGGCGCCGATCTCTTCATCGCCGAGACGCCGGGCGGCCCCGCGATCCAGGATGCCGGCGGCACCACGCTCGCCTCGGCGGAGTACCACAACCGCGATGACCGCACGGACCTCCGCTCGCTGATCGTCACTGACCGCAACCTCTATCGCCCCGGCCAGACGGTGAAGATGCACGGCCTCGCGCGGCTTGCGAAGCGCGGCGAGCTTTCGCTGCCGCCCGCCGGCGAGGTGCAGTGGAAGATCAAGCCGGCCGACGGCGACGAGACCGCGAGCGGCGCGGCCACGCTCTCCACGCGCGGCTCGTGGGAGGCCGAGTGGGTCATCCCCACCACGCTCGCCACCGGCCTTTATGAGATCGCTTGCGACGTCGCCGGGCTGAAGGCATTTCACGCGTCGTTCCGCGTGGAGGAATACCGCGTGCCGCTCTTTTCCATCGAGCTGGAGAAGGGCGCGCCGCCGCTCGGCGCCAGCGTGCGCGTGGCCTCGAACTACTTCCACGGCGCGCCCAACGCCGGCGGCAAAATCCGCTGGAAAGCGCGCTGGATGACCGTGCGTGAGATCGAGGACGACCAATTCATCCGCTCCGATCGCTACTCCGAAAATCACCTCTCGGGCGACGAGGAAAAGGAGGCGGAGGGCGAGGCGGTGCTCGATAAGGAAGGCCGCGCGCTCGTCCAATGCGAGCCCCCTTTCCAGGATGAAAAAAAGCGCGGCCGCTGCCTCGTCGCGTGGACGATCGATGTCACCTCGCCCGAGGCGCAAACGCTCACCGCCGGCCTGGAGACGAACGTGCAAATGGAGCAAGGCTGGGTTGGGATCAAAGCGGAGATCAGAGGCGAGAAGACCATCGCGGTGGAAATCGATGCCGTGAACGTGGAGGACGAGCCCGTGAAGGGCGCGCCGGTGCGCGTCGATCTCTACCATGTCACGGCGAAGACGGTGCGCGAGAAAGTGGGCCCCTTCATCGTGCGCTATCGCAACACGCGCGATTTCGCGAAGGTCGCCACGCGCGAGGTGCAGACGCCCGCGAAGCTCGATTTTCCTGTGGAAAACACCGGAGAATACGTGGCGGTGGCGGTGAGCCCCGGCCAGGTGCTGGCGAGCACCGATCTCACCGTCGCGGGCGAAGAACAGGCGGAGCTGCCGGTCGTGAATGAGACGGAGATCGACGTTTCGCTGCCCGAGCCCGCGCGCCCTTACCTGCCCGGCGAAACCGTGCCGCTTTCCATCCGCGCGCCCTTCGCCGGCGTGGCGTGGGTTTCCGTCGAGGCGGAAGAAGTGCTCGATACGCTCTTCGTGCCGCTTGCAGGCAACGCCGGGCGCATCGACCTGCCCATCAGGAAAGAGTACGCGCCGAATGCCACCGTCACGGTTTATCTCGTGCAGCCCGGCGGCGCGAACGCCCTGCCGCGCGAACGCATCGGCCAGGTGAAGTTGGAAGTGGCGCGGCCCGATCGCGCGGTGGAAGTGAAGCCCGTGCTCGCGGTCGACGCCAAGGTTCGCCCCGGCGGTCCCGTGCGGGGCGAGGTGGTGCTCACCAGCGAAGGCCGGCCGGTGCAGGGCGCCGAGGTGCTCGTCTTCGCGGTCGATGAAGCGGTGCTGCGGCTCGGCGGCTGGGAGATGCCCGATCCCGCGGCGATTTTCTACCCACCGCGGCAGCTCTCCGTTTCGAGCTACGCCGCGCTCACGCGCTACGTGGAGCAAATCGAGCGGCGCAGCCTGCACCAAAAAGGGTACGTCATCGGCGACGGCGGCGAAGCGCTCGGCCAGGTTTCCAGCGTGCGCAAGGAGCTGAAGACGCTCGCCTTTTGGCAGGCCGGCCTGGCGAGCGACGCGAAGGGCAAAGTCGCGTTCGATTTCCAGGCGCCGGATAATCTCACCGAGTTTCGCCTCGTCGCCTTCGCGCACACGAACGCGCATCAGTTCGGCGGCGGCACCACCACGTTCAAAGTCTCGAAGCCGCTGCTGGTTGAGCCGGCTCTGCCGCGCTTCGTGCGCGTCGGCGATGAAGTAATGCTGCGCGCCGTGGCGCGGCAGAGCGTGAAAGACTCCGGCCAAATCACCGTGCGCTGTCTCACCGAAGGGATCGAGCTCGAGGCATCGCAGCCGATCACGCAAGAGGCCCCGCGCGATGTCCCCGCGGTCTTCAATTTCAAGGGGCGCGTGAGCGATGTCTCCTCCGGCGCGAAGGTCCGGTTCGAGGCCACCTCCAATCTCGGCGAAGGCGACATCGTCGAAACGTCGCTGCCGATCCTGCCGCCCACGGTGCTCCGCCGCGAAACAGTCGCGCGCGCTGTGCAGGCGGCCACTTTCCAGCCCGCCGCCGCCGCGCCGGCCTCGTGGCTGAAAGGCCGCGGCGCCTTCACACTCACCCTCTCCACTTCGCCCTGGCTCCCGAAATTGAACGGCCTCCCGGCGATCCTCGAGTATCCGCACGGCTGCTTCGAGCAGATCTCCACGCGCGTCCTTTCCTACGCGCTCATGAGCGATCTGCTCCAAAATTTGCCCGACGCGCAGGCGCGCGAGGCGCACTACCGCGGCATGCTGCAATCCAGCTTCAAGCGCTACGAGGAAGGGCTCACCCCGCAAGGGCTCGTCCCATATTGGCCGGGCGGCTCCATGCCGAATTACTTCGTCACCGCGCTCGCCGCCTGGGCCGTGCGCGAGGCGGACGAGGCCGGGATCGAGGTGAGCGCGGAGCTCTCGAAAAAGCTCGCGGGCGCGCTGGAGAAAATCATCGCCGGCCAGGAGCTCAAAGCCGATCCGCTCACCCGCGCGCTCGCCCTGATGGTGAGCGCTACTCCCGAGCAGGCCGCCCAGTTCTCCAGCGTCGCCGAGGACCTCTACCTCAAGCGCGACCGCCTCACCGACGAAGGCCGCGCCATGCTGGCGATCGGCATGCACCGCCTGAAAGCGCTGCCCAAAGAAAAGACGCAATTGCTCAAGGAGATATCGAAGCCGCCGGCCGAGCGCGCGTTCGATCCCGAGACTTTCGCTTCCACCACGCGTGCCGAGGCGCTCACCACGCTCGCGCTCGGCGAAATCACGCCCGATGGCCCGCTGCTCAAGGAGCGCCGCGAGCGCATGCTGAAGCTCATGGATTCCGCCGCCAGCCTTTCCACGCAGGAAAACCTCTGGCTCCTGCTCGCCTTCAAGGCCATGCACGACGCGCGCCCCGCAATCGTGCTCGCCGATCGCGCGCTCAATCCCGCGCCGCCGCTCGTTTCCAAAAACCAGACCGCCGTGGCGTGGGCGCAAAACGACATCGCGCGCATCAAGGAGTTCCAGGTCGACGGCCTCCCTGCGGGCACGCCGCTCTCCGCGCTGATGTCGGCCGAGTACCGCTCCACCGAGCCCGAGGCCGAGCGCACCGATCGCGGCCTGCGCATCGAGCGCGTCGTGCGCAACCTCACCGAGCCCAAGCGCAACGGCTCCGGCAAGGCGCCCTACAAGCTCGGCGACCAGCTTCTCATCACCTACCGCCTGCTCAGCCGGCACCTGCACCACTACGTCGCGCTCGAAGACCTCCTCCCCGCCGGCCTCGAAACGGTGAACCCCAATCTGCCGCTCATCGCGAAGACCTACCAGATTCCCGCCGAGGTCTCCGGCCGCGAGCTCATGCTTTCGCACTCCGAGCTGCGCGATCAATCGACCTGCCTCTACTTCGACGTGGTCCCGCCCGGCGTCGGCATCTATTCCGTGCTCGCGCGCGCCACCACCGCCGGCAGCTTCCGCTGGCCCGCCACGCAGGCCTACCCCATGTACGATAGCCGCTTCACCGGCCTCTCCACCGCGGGCGTATGCGAGGTCAGCGAATAGTAGAGAAAGCGCGCGCGGCGGTTCGTGTGGTGCAGGCGTCCTGCCTGCCTCGTCACAGAATCGCGCGCCGCACACTGCTCGTTGCGGCGCCACTCGTGATGGCGGCCGCGGCCGCTCTGTTGGTCCCCCTTCCGATCGGGCTCGATCATCCCACCCCCGCGACGCGTACTCTTCTCGACCGCCACGGCTCGCTCATCGCGCAGCTTCCTTCCGCCACCGCGCGCGTGCAAACGCCCATCCAGCTCGGCGAGATGGGCCCGTGGCTTCCAAAAATCACCGTCGCGCTCGAAGACCACCGCTTCCTCGAGCACGCCGGCCTCGATTGGCATTCCACCCTCGGCGCGGCTTGGCGAAACTTGTGCTCGGCCCGCATCACCGGCGGCGCCTCCACCATCACGCAGCAGCTCATCAAGCTGGCCTCCAACCGCCAGGGCCGAAGCTGGACCGCCAAGCTCTATGAAGCGCTCGCCGCGTGGAAACTCGAGCGCCGCTGGAGCAAGGAGCGAATCCTCGCCGAGTACCTCAACCGCAGCCATTACGGCAACCGGCTCGTTGGCCCCGAGGCCGCCGCGCGCGTCTACTTCGGCAAGCCCGCGCGCGAGCTGAACCTCGCCGAAGCCGCCTTTCTTGCCGGCCTCCCGCAAGCCCCCACCCGCCTCAATCCCTGGCGCCACTCAGAAGCCGCCGATGCACGGTTTCGCAAAGCGATCGGCGTCCTGGCGGCGCGCGGCGTGATCGGCCGCGAGCAAGCGGAGCGGCTCGCTTCCGCGAAGGTGACCGCCGGGCGTTTCCTCCCCGCGACTCAGGCTCCGCACTTCGTGGAGGCGCTCCTGCGAGATCGGTCCGATCCGTCCGATCTCCCCACCACCCTCGACCTCCCCCTCCAGCACACCGCCGAAGAACTCGCCCGCGCCCATCTCCGCAGCCTCCACCGCCACGACATCACCGGCGCGGCGATCGTCATCCTTGAAAATGAAACCGGCGCCGTCCGCGCACTCGTTGGTTCGCCCGATTTCGCCCGCTCGCAAATCAACGGCGCGCTCGCGCCGCGCAGTTGCGGCTCGGTGCTCAAGCCCTTCCTCTACCTCCGCGGCATCGAATCGCGCGTCCTCACCGCCGCCACCGTCCTGCCCGATACGCCCGAGGCGATCCGCGACGCCTACGCCGATTACGACCCGCAAAACTATTCGCGCCGCTACCTCGGTCCGGTCCGCGTGCGCGAGGCGCTCGCTTGCTCGCTCAATGTGCCCGCGGTCGTCGCGCTCAGTCGCGTCGGCGCGCGCCGGGTTTTTTACGATCTGCAGCGCTGGGGCTTCTCGCTGCCGCGCGGCCTCGACGAATACGGCGCCGGATTCATCCTCGGGAACGCCGAGGTCCGCCTGCTCGATCTCGCCGCTGCCTATGGCGGCCTCGCCCGTGGCGGCAACGCGCTGCACCCGTATTTCCAAGGCAAACCGAAGCGTCTCGGCGACCGCCTCGCCTCCCCCGAAGCCGCCGCCATCGTCACCGATATCCTCTGCGACAATTCCGCGCGCGCCCGCGCCTTCGGCTCCTCCTCCGCCCTCGCCTTCGCCCACCGCGTGGCCGCGAAGACCGGCACGAGCAGCGGCTTCCGCGATGCCTGGTGCGCCGGCTTCACGCGCCAGCACACCGTCGCCGTCTGGGTTGGCAATCCCGATGGGCGCCCCATGCACGAGACCCTCGCCATCCGCGCCGCCGCGCCGCTCTGGCGCGCCCTTGTGGAGCATCTCCTGAAAACTGACGATCCGGTGCCCGCGCCGCGCCCGAGCTCCGAGCTCGCCTCGGTCGACATTTGCCGCCTCACCGGTCTGCGCCCCACCGCGCCCAGCGGCCCGCCCCTCGCCGAATGGTTCCTCCCCGGCACCGAGCCCACCGAAGACGCCGCCGCTTGGTTTGCACCCGATTCCGCCGGACGCCCCCGCCCCCTCCTCCCCCCGGAATACGCCGCGTGGTGCCGCAGCCCGCAAAACGATCTCGGCGCCGTCTGCCCCACCTCCGAAAAGCTCGCGATCCTTCAGCCGCTCCATCGCACCACCTTCACCATCGATCCCGCGCTCCCCCGCACGCAGCAAATGCTCGAGCTCACCTGCAATCCCGTCCCCGGCCGCACCATTGCCTGGTCCGTAAACCAAACCTCCCTCGCAGCCCAGCCGAACGGCCGCACCCTTTGGCCCCTCGCGCCGGGCGAATGGCGCATCCGCGCCCAAGCCGGCGAGCAGCAGGCGGAGGTGACGGTGACGGTCGAGTGAAAGCCGGGCCGGGACTTTCCCCTTGTCTCCCCCCCTGACCCGGCGTTCTCTACCCGGCTCTCGCCATGATCTATCCACTTTCCCTCGGCACCGCGTTTCTCATCGCGGGGGTGTTGCTGCTTGTTCTGGGCGCCCTGGTGCTGGCGAAACCCGCGGCGGCGGAGCGCTGGCTCCTCACCTTTCCGCGCTCGCGCGCCTGGGGCCTCGGGTTGCTCATCGTCGCGGCGGTCTGGGCCTGGATTCTGATCAAGGTGATCGATCTGGGTGAATTCTCCAAGTGGCGCACGCACATTCTCGTGGTCATCCCCGTCGCGGCGATCCTCACCGCCGTCTACGTGGAGGAGCTGCTCGCCGCCCGCGCCCTCGGCATGGTGCTGCTGCTCGCCGCCGAGCCGCTCCTGGAAGCGGCCTTTTTGCGGCCCGAGGGCTCCCGCCTTTTTCTCGTCACCTTCGCTTACGTGGCCATCGTGGCGGCGATGTTCTGGATCGGGATGCCCTACCTCTTGCGCGACCAGATCCGCTGGCTGGCCGCGGCAGGAATCCGCCTGCGCGGGGCGGCCGCCGTGGTCGCCGGCTACGGCGCGCTCCTCGTTATCCTGAGCCTGACACTACATCGCTGAGCTTGAAGATCGGCAGGAACATCGCGATGACGATGCCGCCGACGATCACGCCGAGGACGACGATGAGCAGCGGCTCGATCAGCGAGGTCAGCGCGTCGAGGATCGCCTCGATTTCCTCGTCCCAGAAGTCGGCCATCTTCTCGAGCATGGCGTCGATCTTGCCGGTCGATTCACCGGCGCTGACCATGCGGACGAGCATCGGCGGGAAGATCGGCTGACGCGACAGCGCGGCGGTGAGGTGGTCGCCCTTCTCCACGTCGGCGGAGACGTGCTTGATCGCTTCCTCGACGACGTAGTTGCCCGAGGTGTCGCCGACGATGTCCATCACCTCCAGGATCGGCACGCCGGAGCGGATGAGCTGCGCGAAGGTGCGCGCGAAGCGGGTCATCGCAGATCTTGTGCACCAGCGGGCCGAAGACCGGCAGCTTGAGCTTCCACTGGTCCCAGAGTCTGCCGGCCGCGCTCGGTTCGCACCAACGTGCGGATGCCGAAGAACGCGCCGACGATCGCGCCGACGATCACCCACCAGTAGCCGCGCATGAACGCGCTGAGATCGAGCAGGAACTGCGTGGGCGCCGGGAGCTTCGCGCCGAAGTCGGCGAAGATTTCGCCGAAGACCGGCACGACTTTCACGATGAGGAAGGTGGTGATGCCGAGCGCGATGCAGATGACGATGACCGGGTAGGTCATCGCCGATCTTCACCTTCTTCTTCAGGCGCGTTCGCGGATTCGAGGAAGGTCGCGAGCCGGTCGAGAATCTCCGCGAGCAAGACCGCCGCTTTCACCCGCCTTGACCATCGCGATGTAGAGCCGGCGAGAAGACGCTCGGATGCTTCGGGATGGCCTCGTAGAAAGCTTTCGCCCTGCTGCACCAGCGCGCTGACTTCGCCGACCACGCGGCGCAGGCCCGCCTGCTTGCGCGGGTCGGCCTGCTCGTAGAGCGCGGTGAGCGCCGAGACGAGCGGAAGGCCGGCATCCACCATCGTGGCGAGCTGGCGGGTGAAGAGCACGAGGTCGGTATCGGAAACTTTGCCGTTCGCCGCGGCGCGCGTGCCGACGGCCTTCTGCTGGATGGAGAGCACCATCAGCCCGCGCGACATCAGCGTATTGACGGCGTTGTCCTCGTTCAGGGCTTCCTGGACTCCGGAGGTCATCTCCGGCGGAATCACGGGCTTGGTAGGCGAAGGAATACATGGCGAAGCGTGTGAGTAGCAGCGAGTGTGCCAGCCGCCGCGGCCATGTTCTGGGTTTCGCCTTGATTTAGTTTAGGCGTTGCCGTCGATGACGGCTCGTTGGTGATTACGAAAGGTAGCCGCCTCGCTCCCGTTCCCTTGAGGGCGGGCACGCGGACCAGCGCACATGGATGCGCCACAGAAGGATGACGACGGGCAGACCGGCGAGGCAACCCAGAGCCCGCCACCACTCGTGCGTGATGCTGAAGGATATCGCCCACGCCAGGAGAAGGACCCCGGCGCAAAGGATAGCCACCGGCAAGGCGAGGAGCGCCACGCCGAGCGGGAAGTAGACTACCGCTCGCCACAGCAGCGCCCAAAGCGCTCCGCCGGATGGCCTCCCGTGCCTCGGGCTATTCATGCTCCCAGTCATTTCGACCCCTAACTTTCACTGAAGCCGAGGCTGAGCAAGGGCGAAACCAACGTGCGACGAGGGCCTCCGAAGTTGCCACCGCCCTTTCGCCGTTTCTCGCCGTGAAAGGCAAACTCGTCCGCCGCGACGGCGCCGTGCTCTGGCAGCAACAGATCAATCTTCGGAATGGCGAATTCAATCACCCCGGCGACGAGTACGCCGCCTCCCCCGCGCTGCTGCGCGAAGGATATCTGCGCACCACCCGAGAGATCGTGCAGGAGTTCCTGGAGGATCTCCGAGGTTAGTTAGTTAGTGAGCTCTCACGTGGCGAGACGCAGCCATTTCTCCGCCAGTCCGCGGAGCTCTTCGTCGGAGAGCGGGGTGAGGTGGGTGCCGAAGCAGGCTTTTTGCACACGGTCCAAGTCCCCGTGCAGCTCGCGCTTTTGCGGCTCGGGGAGCGACACGAGCGGACTGCGGGCGAGGCGGCGCAGCAGCGCGGCGACGGCGAAGCCATCGAGTTGCTCGGGCATGTGAAAGAGGTCGCGCGGGCGGGGGCCATGCGCGGCGGCAGCGCGGCGGCGGCGTGCGGCTACCCATGCCACGCCGGCGGCGATGAGCGCCAAGGCGGCGGCGATCAACCAGTATCCAGTTTGGCGGATCGGTGCGGCCGGGGAGCTTGCGCCGGCCGCACTGCGTCCGATCTGCACGCTCGGCTGTGGGAGCGTGGTCAGGTTCATGTCGCTGTAGGTCTGATAAGTGATCGCGGCGTCTTTCGCTTTGGGAGGCGGGAAGCGGAAGTCGAGGGGCCGTCGGCGTCGCGGACGGGTCGCCATCGAGCGAGATGGTCCATAGCCGCTCGGAACGCGGGGCGACTTGATCGCCCCAGGTGTTGAGCTCCTTCACCTGCAAGCCTTCGTGAGGATTGATGTGTCTTCACGCCGATCGCCTTTTTCAGCGCGCCGAAATCGAGCAATTGTTCGAGGTCCGGCACCAGTCCGGTGGCGGTCGCCTTGATCTCCAGAGGCAGCGCGCCGTTGATGGAGAACTGGCGCGTATCGAGCGTCTGCGTGATCTCGATCTGGCTGGCCGGCCGCGGCGGAGCGCCTGTCGGTCGCGACCTTGATCACCGTCTCCGCCGACTCCGCCGGGATCGTGATCGGCCCGCTGAGGTCGACGAATTTCAGCTCCATCTGCGACCGGCGGAATCTTGTCCACGCTCGCGTCCTTCGCCCGCACGTGGAGGTAAGCGAGCACCGTCTCTTCCCAGCCGGGCTGCGCGGTCGGGCGCGGCTTCACATCCGGGCGTGGCAGAAGGTGATCGACTTGATGTCGAAGAACGGCGCGAGCGCTTCGGTGAGGCTCAGCTCCAGCTCGTCGCGCGGCCCCTGCGCCTCGCGCATTTTTCGGACGAGCGGCGTCTTTCTTCTTCGAGTTTGCCGGGGCCGCGTTGGGCTCGTTCGTGAGGTATTGGCCGAACTTCGCGACGCGGCCCATCGCCTCGGTGTGGATGACGCTGACGATGATGCCGAAGTCCTGGTCGCGGCCGACGGTGTTCGGGCCATCCACGCGCGTCTGCAGCCGCACCTCGCTGCAGCAGCTCGTCGAAATACGCCACCTTTTTTTGCGCGCCGAGGGTGAAGGGATCGTCCTTCGTGATCACCAGCGCGCTCGCGAGGTAGCGATATTTCAGGTCCTCGTGCAGCGGCTCTTTTTCATCGGCGAGGCGCGCATTCACGATCTTGGCGAAGCTGGCTGAGGTGCGCCTGCGGCGGCCTTGCCCGGCAGCGCCAGGAGCTGCTCGCGAATCTTCGTCGAGCGCGGCGCGGTTCATCGCCTTGGAGAGATTGACCTGCCCGTTCGAGCCGATGCCGAGCAGCCCGTGGAACCATGCCGAGGTACGCATCGACACGGAATAGTCGCCCGGCGCGAGCTTCGGCACCTCCTTCGCCGTACGCCTCGGCGCCGCGATGGAAATATTCCTGCGCCTGCAAATTCTTCTCCTTGTAGCCGATCATCCGCTTGCGCGCGTCGCTCGGCGACCAGCTCCTGGAAATACTCGAAGTCGCCCCAGTCGGTGAGCAGCGTGCCGGCGAGGGTGAGCGCGCGCGAGCTGTCCGGATGGCCGGCGAGCCAGCCGTCGATCAGTTGCAGCGCGGTCGCGTAACCGGCGCGCACCAGCTCCAGCGTCTGCGTTTCATCGCGCCGCGTGAGCCCGGCGTTCTGCACGTCCATCTTGCGCCAGCGCTCGCCGAGGTTGGCGTTCATCCGCGAGAGGATGAGAAAGAAGAGCGGCTCATCCATCTTCTCCAGCGGACCGAAGACCTTCTCGATGTGGCTCGTGCGATACGTCTCCGCGGTGCTGTAGGCGAGGTCGAAGGCGGCGACCACTTTGCTGTAATCCTTCGGCGCGAGTCCCGCCTGCCGGAAGAGCGCCATCATCCGCGCGAGGCTCTCGATGTTCTTCTCCATCATGATCGGCGTGACCGGGAATGCGCGCGTCGTCCGGGCAGATCGAATTTCTTGCGCAGCGGCTCGGGAATCTGCGGGTTGTGCGCTTCGGCCCCAGACGCGTGAGGAAATCCTCCGCGAGCGCCACGCCGGCGCCGGGGCTGCGCTTGCCGATTTCGACGATGCGATCCGCGGCCTGATCGAAGTTCGCGCCGAGCTGAGGATGACCTTGGAAAGGTCGACATCGATCCGATCGCGCGCGTCGGCCGAAAGCGCCGCCGCCCATTTGCCCGCCGGGGCCGCGGGCAGCAGATCCTCCGGCGGGACGAACCTCTGCTGCCCCGGATTCGGCGCGGTCTTTTGCGTGAAGGTGTTCTCCGCTTCGCTCGATCCACGAGTCGGCCATCATCTTCGAGAAGCTGGCCCCATGGCTGCGCGCCGGGCTGCACCTGCTCGGCGAGCAGGTTGGCCAGCGTCGCCTGCGCCTTGAGATTCTCCGTGCGCGTGGCGGCGTCGCCATTGCGCTCGCTTTGCACCTTGCGGCCGAGGGCGCCGATGAGCCGCACCGCGCACGTCGGGATTGTTCTTCACCAGCTCGCCGAGGACCGGCGCGAGCGTGCTCTGGCGGGACTTGCGTGATGACCTTCGCCATCGCCTGGCTGGCCTTCGCTTTCTCCCAGTCGTTGGCTTTCGGCGTGGCGTTCTGGAGCAGCCGCAGATTTTCGTCCCAGATGCGCTGCACCTGCCCGCGCTGCGACGCTTTCGCTTTCGCTGCTGCGTGGCGAGGAAGGCGGTCAGCTCGTTGCGCACGCCTTCGTCCGCGATCTGCTCGAGCTGCTCCGGCGGCGGCAGATATGCGCGCGCGAGCTCCTTGAAGCCGCCGGCGAGCAGCACGCGGCCGGCGAGCAGGCGCTTCGCCGGATCGCTGCCGCCGAGTTTGCCGGTGCCCTTCTCCAGCCGGTCGGCGAGCCAATAGCTTTCATTGGCCGGCACGGCGAGCCCGAGGAGCTGCCCGAGCCTGCGCAGGTTGTCCGCCGTGAAGTCTGCCGGCGCGGCGTCCGCGAGGCCGAGCACATCCTCGAGCCGGACGTTCGGCTTCTGGCCGCTCGGTGAGGTCGGCGAGCATCTTGTCGTAAATCTTGCGCGCGAGCTCCGGCGGCATCTGGGCAAGCTCCTCGCGCATCTTGCCCCACTCACCCGTGCGGAATTGCAGGGTGAAGCGGTCGTGCGCGTTGAGCGTAGAGGGATCCAGCCCGCTGCTTCGCTCGAGGCTCTGCAGGATCTCGCCAGGGTCGCGGGTGAACTTGTGCTTCAGAATCGCTTCCTGCTGCTTGAGCACCTTGGGATCGGAGGGTGCAGCCGGCGCGGCCGGCTGCTGGGCTTCGGCGAAAGCGAGGGCGGCAAACAGCGATAGCACCAGACCGTATCGATGCAAAACTTCGGTGCCGGAGAATGACCCGGCGCGAAGCGCCGGCCGGAACACAGGCGTCCCCGCCTGTGCGGTCCGCAGGCATCCTGCCTGCCGGATCGTTGCGGAAACCGCAGGCGGCACGTCTAGGCGTAGCGCAGACGAAACGTGGAAAACAATGAAGGACATGGAAGATCGGGAGCAAAAGTCGTATCAGGAGCCGGTCTCGAGCAACTTCTTGACCTCTTGAAGCTTGGCGCGGCCATCTTCCTTAGGACCCGGCTGCAGCGGCGGAGTTTCGAGCTTTCCGCCGAGCAGCGCCGCCGCCGCCGCCTTCCCTTTGCCGCCCTTTTCGGCGCCGGTGCCGGTGGGCGTGCCGCCGCCGCCCGTTTTGATTTGCAGGGCCGTCTCGAGATTCTCGCGCTTGAGCGCCTGAATGCCGGTGACGCCTTTCACTGCGCGAATCGTGGCGGCAGTGCCAACTGTTCCAACGCCCGCGGGGACCGCGCTGCCGGCGGGCGGTGGCGGTGGCGGTGGCGGCGCCACGGGTGTCTGTCCGGGCACTTTCAAACCAGTGATCGTATTCACGCCATCGACCTTCTTCACGCCTTGCGTATGGATCTCGGCGGGCGCCGGTTGCGTCGTGCCGGTTTGGACATTCTTCACACTCTGGACGGCCTCCTGCTTGACGCCTTTGATCCCCTCGATCGCGGAACTTTGCTGGGCGCGCACCGGACTGGCGCCGACGCAAACAAATGCCGCGGCCAGTGAGATGATGAACAGCCGATTCGAGGCGGATAACATCATGGCGATCTTTTCCGGGTCGTGTTCGTAAACTCCTCCGCCACGCGCTCCTCGTAGCGCGCGAGCGCGGCGGGTTCCTGGTGCTCGGCGAGGAAACGAAAAATCTGCCGCGTGCGCTCCGCAAACGGGCCGCCATTCTTCCTCCGCGGCCCCATTCGTCTTCAGCAGATAGGTGGCGTAGTAGTGCGCCTTGCCGAGCATCTCGCGCACGGCGCGCGTGATCTTCGCCTCCTCGCCGTGGGCCTGCGCGGCTTCGCGCAGCAGTTCGGTCAGGTCGTCGATGGCGCCCGCCACGTCCAGCATCTCCAGGCGCGCCTTGGCTTTCGCGAGACGAATCTGGTGCCGCACCAGCGGATGCTCGTCCTTCGGCAATTCGCCGGCCGAGCTTGTCGTACTCCTCGATGATCTGCTTCCCAATCCGGCTCCTTCGCCTGCTCCAGCCGCCGGATCTTCTCGACGTGCAGCGCGCGCCTTCTCGCGGGCGATCTGATTCTGCCCCTCGTTGAAGTGGTAATAGAACGCCGCCACGGGGAAGAGCAGCCAGAGCAGGGTGAAGAACTTTCTCATCGCGCCGCGATCGCCCTCCCGCGTGCGGTCGCCGGAACTGCGCGGGGCGCGCTCGCCGCCACCTGCCAATCGCTGCCCAATACTCCAGCGCGACCGGGATGAACGCATAAATCGCGGCCCCGAGAACCATGGCGAGCACCGCCCATTCCGCGAGGCTCAACCCGCGCCGCGGCAACGGCGCCGTGACCACCAGATCGCCCAGCGCCGTGGTCGCGAGGCATGCTTCGTATTCACATCCTCATAGGTGCCCGTGAGCGCGCTCGCGATCCGCTGCAGCGTCTCGCCTTCCTGCCGCGATTGATGCCCGTCGATGAACGTGCCCTTGTGCGGATTTCCGACGCCGAGCACGAGCACCTCCTTCACCGATTTCGGGCGCGGCGCGATCGGCACGAGATTCACCGAATCGCCATCGGTGAAGATGATCACCCGCGTGCTGCCGCGCGGGAAATCCGCCGACCAGCTCCAGCGTCGCGTTCACCGCCTTGCCGAGATCCGTCTGCCCGCTGGCATCGCGTAGGTCAGCGGCAGCCCATTGAAGACATTGCGCACCAACTCCGGATCGCGCGCCTCCATCACCACCGGCAGCGACTCGGTGTAGAAGCCGATCACGCCGAAGCGGAGATTCCCGCTCACGCGCTGGAGGATGCCTTCCACCACCTCCCGCATCCGCGCCTGCCGCGTCTGTTTCCCATCCGGGCCGGCGTCCTGAAGGTACATGCTCGGCGAAAGATCGCCGACGAAGATCACCCGCGTGGCGTGCTCATCCCTCCCCTTTTGGCCGCCCTCGCTCGCGGCCCTGTTTTGAAGCGTCAGCAGCGTCACGAGTCCCCACGTCACCGCTGCCAGGCTCAGCACCCGGAGCCAGGGAACGGCCTGGGTCCACCGTCGCGCCTCGCCCGCGGGACCAAACGCCAGCCGCGACACTACGCGGATTCTGCGCGCGTGCAGCCATTCGGCAAGCGATGCGAGCACTAAAACGCCGGCGGTGGAGATCAGGGGAATCATGAGGCCGGAAGCGCTCTTCGAGTGTTGGCGAAACCCTTATGCCTGAGGGCACCTCCAGTAAAGCGATTGCCTCCCAGCCTCGGACCGTCAGTCGATCGGAACAAGCGGCAGCACGATGTGCGACGGGTGCGCCGCGTCGTGGTGGAGCGTGTTGGTGGCGATGACCAGGCGGCGGTGGGCGTTCAGCGGCTCGCCGGTGTTCGGGTTGACGTCGAAGCGCGGGAAGTTGCTGCTCGAGATGTCCACGCGGATGCGGTGGCCTTTCTTGAAGACGTTCGAGGTCGGGTAGAGCTTGATCGTGAAGGGATAGACCTTGCCCGGCTCCATCAGCTTTTCCTCCTTCAAGCGATTCGCGGAAGCGCGCGCGCACGATGCCGTCGGCGATGTTCAGGTCGAATCCGCCGGGCCAGTCGGCGCTCGGCGGATACACGTCGATGAGCTTGGCGGTGAAGTCCGTGTCCGACGGCCGAGGACGAGGCCCAGAGCTTCACCTCGATCTCGCCCGGTCACTTCCGATGTCCTCCGCGAGCGGCTCGGTCTGGAAAACGACCACATCGCGCCGCGCGGAGAGCGGAATCGGCTGCCGCCAGTTCCAGAATTTCTCGCCGCCGCGCTGATCCCACGCGCCTTGCAGCAGGATGCCGTCGCCGGAGGAGATATTGCCGCCGAGCGTCGGCACGGGGTTGCTGCGGATCGAAGTCGTAGCTCGTGCTCGCGCTTGGCGCGGCCGGTTTTGCAGTGCCAAGGCCGCCGCCGGGCTGGAGGTAAAACGGCGTGGGCCGGGCGCGCGCCAGCGGCCACTCGCTGCTCTTCGCGCCAGGAGCCGCCGTGGCGCAGCAGCCCCTTCTCGGTCTTGCCGCCGTCGCCCGTGCCCATCACGAAGATGCGCACCTGCGTCGCGAACGGCGCGGCCTTGCCCACCGAGTTCTCCTTGCCGCCCAGCCAGTGGTCGAACCACTCCAGCCGCCACGCCAGCTCGTCGGCGATGGCCGCGTCCTTGCCGAAATCCACCTGCCCGTGCGCGGACTTGCCCTGCGCGCCGTGAATCCACGGCCCCATGATGAGATAGACCGGGCTTTTCAGCGCGCCGCTCAGCGCGCGGAAATTGGCCGTCGTGTTGCCGGCCCACGAGTCGTACCAGCCGCCGACGAGATACACCGGCATGTCCTTGTACCGCGCCGGATCGCCGAGGATGTCGTTCTGCGCCCAAAAGGCGTCGTCCGCGCCGTGGCTCATCGCCTGCGTGAGCCACTCCTCGTATTCCGGCGCGAGCTTCAGCGGCGTGGCGCCGGCGCGCAGCGGGCAGCAGCGGCAGATACGTAAAGCGCGCGTCCGCCATTTCCTTGAGCACCGCCGCCGTGCCCGGATCCCGCGACGCGCGGCTGCCCCGGCCCGCGTTGAGCATGATCCAGTTCCAAAACCGCAGCTCGAACGCGCCCGCATTGCGCACGCTTTGCCGGCCCATGTTCGACACCGCATCCACCGGGATCACCGTCGCGAGCTGCGGCACCTTTTCGAGCGCCATCGCGTGCTGCGTGCCGCCGACGTACGAGGTGCCCATCATCCCGATCTTGCCGTTCGACCACGGCTGGCGGCCGATCCATTCCGCGCAATCCCAGCCGTCGCTGTCCGTCGTCGGTCATGAAATGCCACACCCCTTCCGAGCCGAACCGCCCGCGCGTATCCTGCGCCACGAAGACGTAGCCGTGCGCCGCGAAGTATTCGCCGAGGCGCTTCGCCCCCGTCTTGTCGTAAGGCAGCCGCGTGAGGATCACCGGCCCGCGCTCCGCGAGCGGCTGTCCCTCGCGCGACGGCCGATAAAGGTCGGTCGCCAGCTTCACCCCATCGCGCATCGGCACCATCACGTCGCGCTCCACCGCCACTTCAGTCTGCGGCTCCCGCGCCTCCAGCCACGGAGCGAGGCAGAAGGCGATGATAAGCGCGCCGGCGAGCCGGCGGGAGATCAGGTAAATGTTCATTGGGGATCAGGGTTTTGGGCGCACGAGGCGTGGTTCTTCCACCAACCTGCCATCATTCGCCGCCCATTATAAACAACAAGGCAACCCCACCCGCGAATACCCTTCTGCCCCTGCCGTCCAAATCGGTGGCGATGACCGTGAAGGGGATTGCTGTTCCCCAGCACCACGGGCACCTGGTGTAGTCTTCGCAATTGGCGTGAAATTTCGCCTACCGGCCCGGAGGGCCGTTTTGAGATAAGCCGGGGCGTCAGCCACCGGTTTCGCGAAAAAAAAACCGTCCCGCCCCGGAGGGGCGTCGGAAAGCACTGCACGAGCGGCGGAAGCGCTAGCCGCTGGCCACGTCGGCGGAGAGTGCTGCAAACTGCACTAGGAAAATCAACGGCCAAGGTGCGGGAGACGACGCGCGAACTGCCCCAACCTTGCTCTGTTCGCGAAACGCAGCTATTTCTCGGGCTTCCGCAATTCGATGGCAGTCCCTAAATAGCGTAACACCCATTCTTCTAAGGCCGGGTCGAACTCCACGAGTTCACCGTTGAAAGCACCGAACCGAAAATCGCTATCGGTGTGGACCTCCGCCGCCAGAACTCCCTCCGCCCCCTTGAGCAGCAGAACGGCGGCGAGGACGAACGGTTTCTCCGATTTCCGGCGTTGTTCCACCGCCTTTAGGAGTTCGGCCATGCGCGGGACATTGGTGGCCATCCGATAGCAGACTTTCGAGCGCGGCTTTGCCATGAGCTCGTCTGCACTAACTGGTTTATCGAGATAGTATAGATAGTAGAATTCGCATTCCGCGATCACGAAGCCCTTCCGAATGAGATCATAAAGCTCCCGGTCCGGTTGTGATTGACCGTTCACCGACTGAACAATCAGCACCCAGAATAATAGAAGTAAGTATCGCAATCCACTCATGCGAGGGCGGTCGGGCTGCTTCCTGGCACCACTATTCCTGAATGACTCGTGCGAACGCCCCCGCCCTTGGTTTTGGCGAAATCCTTCTCGCAGCCCGTGATTATCCGCCGCCTCCGCGGTGCCGTACTCTTTATCGGGGCGACCGACATCGTCGATATACCCGTTGGGGTCCTTGATGAATCGCAGGACATGATCAGCTTCATGACCCAGCCCCATAGCGGGGGACTGCTTGGCACCGTTTCCGCTGCGTAGGCAGCGAGGGAGAGGAGTTGAAAATGGTATTCATCCGCGCATCATTGAAGCATCGGCCATTCCCAGTTGGGATCGCCTTGATACACCGTGGCGAATTCATTCACGGTGCCCTCCACCATCGTCCGGCCCACGCCGCCAAGGGGCGGCGAGCTGGTTGAGGGTGTTGTGGGTTGCGGGTCTGCATGGCGCCGCTGGTGATGTGGCTGAGCCGGTTGCCAGCAGCGTCGTGGCCCAGCGCTCGTCGTCAAGGACGGCAGGTTGTTTGCCATTTCGACTGCACTTTGTGCGGCAAATGTGAAAATAGAAGTATAAAAAAGTGCTCGATCGAGATTGGGAAAGTGCTCGTGGTCTGGTAATCTGCGGCCCATGCTAGACACACCTGACGCAGGCTTGGACCAAACTCTCGCGGCCTCTCCCGCGCTTGCCGCGCGCCGCGTCATCAGTCGCGGCCTTTACGAGCCCGACGTCTGCGGACACGTCCCCCAGGTATGGCATGACCCACTTCCCGTCCCACGGCCTTGGCCGGCGTCCGCGCAGCACCGGCTCCGACTGGAAACGCGACCGCCCCGAATTCGGCCTCCGGCTCGAGGCCGCCCGCGCCCTCTATCGAACTGAGGCCTCGACGAAATCCGCAACGCCGTCACCTCCTCCGGCCACCTCGACTGGCGCGCCCGCGCTTGGATCATGGAGCACCGCTTCCCCGAAGAGTTCGGCCGCCAGCGCCGCTCCTCCTCCAAAGGCGATGTCATCGCCCCCGCCGAACCCGGCGCGCCCGCGCCTGCCTTGCCGGCCCATAACTCCCATACGTCATATAACTCATATTCCGCCCACCGGACACACCGGACAAAAACCCCCGATTTTCGCTCCTCATCCCCCAACCCACCCACTCTCACTCATTATCCAATATAGGGACTGCTTTTTTGGCCCTTCGCCATTGCCTCTCCGGGCCACGAGGCGCTCTCCACACGCCGTTCCGCGTTCCGCGTTCCGCCTTCCGCGTTCTCCCGCCCCCGTGTTCCATTATTTCCGAAATCCCCAACGTCCGTCCGGGTGAACCTCCATTCCTCCCAAACCTCCCATTCCTCCCAAACCAAAGCTCTCCAGTTTCAAAATGTGCACATTCCGGGCGTTAGCGCCTAAAAACCCTCAATCTCGTCCCATCTGTCCGAAAACTAACCCCGAATTCCGCAACATCGCCTAATCCGCGGTCCCCGTCACCGCCTTCCAATATTTCCATAAATCAAAACTTATACTGCGCCCGATTGCCCGCCCTTGCATTGCCTCTCCCGATCCAGCCACGAGGCGCGCCTCCACGCGCCGTTCCGCCTTCCGCGCCCGCCTTCCGCGTTCTCCCGCCGCCCGTTCACTGTTTCTTGCCAGCCTCCCGCACCTTCAGCACACGAAAGCTATGCGTGGAAGTGCCGTTGCTGTCCGCCACCAGGATGAGGCTCCACCAGCCGTCCGCCAGCGCGGGGCCGAGGGTCAGCCCCTCGAAGTTCGTGAACCCGGTCGCTTCCTCGAAGAGCAGTCTCTTCTTCGCTGGGACCACGCCGGCCGCTCCCAGTGCGGGAAGCTTGGTGACTTCCGTGGCGCCACGGAAGTCCGCCAAAAACAGTCGCAGTTGCAACCCGCTGATGCCGAAGCCACGCTCCAGGACGATCAACTGCCCGTTGGGCAGCAGGCACAAATCCGAGACGCCACTCCCGGCACCGCCATAGCGAAAGCTCGCCGGCTCGGTCCGCCACGCAAACTGGGCCAGGGGGCGGCATTTCGCGTTGAGCTTTTGCAGGCGCACCAAAGTCCCGGCCTCCGCCGAGCTCAGAGGCCCGTCCCCCTTGAGCGCCTCCTCGTTGGCGATCCAGAATTGCTGTGCCGCACTGCTCCAGGTGAGCGACTCGAGTCCGAGATTCGGCCGCGCTCCGGCGAAGATGGACGGCGCCGCAATGCGGCTGGCGCTGGTTCCTCCCGCCGGTGCGCGCAGCAGCGCGCGCAGCTTTTCGGAAGCAAGGTAGAAGGCCTTTTCGGAGGCCACCCACGCGATCCCTTCCAAGTCGTTGGGCGTCCCTTTGAGCTCCACCACTTTCCCGAATTCCCCGCCCGTTAGCTCGCCGGTGCCGCGATTGATTTGGAGGGTGAGATATTGAATCACATTCCGCTTGTCCGAGACCGCCGCGAAGACGTTGCCCTCAACCCACGTGATGCCGCTCAGATCTGCGATGCCCGTCGCTTCGATGGTAAGCGAAGCGGGATCAGGCGCCCGTTGCACCTCCACGGTCTGCCCTCGCGCGGACATCTCCAAAACGCATGGAAGCAGGAGCACGGCAGCCAGGAAATTATTCACGATGAGACGGCGGAGTATCCTCGAAATGGAGCGGCGTACAGGTTTTCCCCGCTTTGGTTCCGAAGTTGCGGATGGGCCGGGATTTAGGATGATCATATGCCCCGCCGCGCGTGGCCGCGGGAAAAATTTTGTGAAGCTGCCTCTTCTCCTCCCCTGCCTCCTCGCCTGTGCGTGCTTGGTGCAAAGCCACGCCGCCAGCGAGCCCGCGATCGATTTCAATCGCGACATTCGGCCGCTGCTTTCGGAGCACTGTTTTGCCTGCCATGGGCCGGACCCGAGCGAACGCAAAGCGAAGCTGCGGCTCGATACACGCGAAGGCGCGCTGAGCCGCGGAGAGAGTGGCGAGCCGGCGATCGTTCCGGGCCAGAGCGGCAAGAGTGAGGCGATCCTGCGGATGCTTTCGACCGATCGCGAGGAGGTGATGCCGCCGCCGAAAGCGAAACATCGCCCGACCCCGGAGCAGATTGAGCTGCTGAAACGGTGGGTGGATGCGGGCGCTCCTTGGGGTCAGCATTGGGCCTTCATCGCCCCGCAAATGGCGGCGATCCCGGCAGTGCGCGGCGCCACGCTCCCGCCGCGAAATGCGATCGATCGATTCGTGCAGGCGCGGCTCGAGCGCGAAGGGCTGCAGCCTTCGCCGGAGGCGGATCGCCGCACGCTCGCGCGGCGTCTCAGCTTCGATCTTGTCGGATTGCCGCCGGAGGCCGCAGCGATGGAGGCCTTCGTGCAGGATGAGCGCCCCGAGGCGTATGAGCGCCTGGTCGACAGCCTGCTCGCGTCGCCGCATTTCGGCGAGCGCTGGGGCCGCCATTGGCTCGACCTGGCGCGCTATGCCGATAGCGATGGCTACCTGAACGATTCGGCGCGGCCGTACGCCTACCTTTATCGCGACTGGGTGATCCAGGCGATCAACCGCGATTTGCCGTTCGATCGCTTCACCGTCGAGCAACTTGCGGGCGATCTGCTGCCGGGCGCCACGCTGGAGCAAAAGATCGCCACGGGCTTCCATCGCAACACGCTGAAAAACGGCGAGGCTGGCGCCGACCGGGAGGAGGATCGCTGCAAGGTGGCGGTCGATCGCGTGGCCACCACGGGCGCGGTGTGGCTGGGGCTCACGGTCGGCTGCGCGGAGTGCCACACGCACAAATACGACCCGATCACGCAGCGCGAATTTTACCAGCTCTACGCCTTCTTCAATAACAGCGACGACGTGGAGGTGGCGGCGCCGCGGCCGGAGGAACTTTCCGCCTATCGCGAAAAAGCAGGCGGCTTGGGAGCGTGAGGCGAAACCGCTCGAAGATGCCGTGGCCCTCTACCGGGCGGAGCGCCTGCCCGCCGCGCAGGCGGCATGGGAGCAGGCGCCGCGCGCGGCGGCGAATACCTGGGTGCCGCTGAAGCCGGAAGCGGCCACGTCGGTGGGCGGAGCAATCTTGACGCCTCAGCCGGACTTGACGGTGGTCTCCAGCGGCAAGAACGCGCCGACGGACGTCTACACGTTCACCTTCACGGGTGAGCTTGGCGGCGTCACCGGGCTGCAACTGGAGGCGCTGGGCGAGCCGCGCAAAGGGCGTACCGCCGGGCGCGGCCGCACAGGCGGCGCGATTCTCTCGGAGCTCACGGCGACGGTGCAGGCCGGGAAGCGCGGCAAGGCGCAGCCGGTGAAATTCCGCTCCGCGATCGCGACGCATTCGCCGGAGGAGGCGCCGATCGCCGCGGCGATCGATGGCGATACCGCTACCGGTTGGAGCACCGGCGCAAATCCGGGAGAGACGCATCGCGCGGTCTTTGAGCTCGCCGAGCCGCTGACGCTGAAGCCGGGCGAGATGCTCACGCTCACCCTGGACCAGCGCGGCGGCTATGGTGAGGCCTTTCGCCGGCTCCGCTTTTCTGTCACTCGGGATGCTCCGCCGCTGGGCAGCGATACGCTGAGCGAGACGGTCGCGGCGGCGCTGGCCATCAAAAAGGAGGACCGGACGAGCGAGCAGGCGGAGGCAGCTCGGCCGCTACTTCGCGCAGCTCGATCCGAAGCTGCGCCAGCTCGAAGCCGCGCGGCAGGAGCACCAGGCGCGCAAGCCCGCTCCGCCGAAAACGAAGGCGCAGGTCCTCGCCGCGTCGAAGCCGCGCGAGACGAACATTCACATCCGTGGCGACTTCCTGCGCAAGGGCGAGCGGGTGCAACCTGGCACGCTCGCGGTGCTCCATCCTTTCCAGCCACGGGGTGCAGGCCGCGGACCGGCTGGATCTCGCGAGCTGGCTGATCGATCCGGCGAATCCGCTCACCACCCGCGTGCTGGTAAACCATCAGTGGCAGCACCTCTTCGGCCGCGGGCTCGTCGCCACCGCGGACGATTTCGGAACGCGCGGCGAGCCGCCTTCGCATCCGGAGCTGCTCGATTATCTCGCCCTCGAGCTGGTGCGGCAGGGTTGGAGCCGAAAGGCGCTCCTGCGGCAGATCGTTACCTCGGCGACGTATCGCCAATCCTCCGCGGCGCGCCCGGAGCTTACCGAGCGCGACCCGTACAACACGCTGCTCGGACGGCAGGGCCGGCATCGCCTGGACGCGGAAGCCGTGCGCGATTCGTTTCTCGCGACGGCGGGACTCTTGAATCCCAAGGTCGGCGGGCCCAGCATCTACCCGCCTTTGCCGGCTTTCGTGACCGCGGTGGGACGGGACAAAACCTGGCCCGCGACGAAGGGCGCCGAACAGTACCGGCGCGGCCTATACATTCACCTGCGGCGCAATATCCCGTACCCCATGCTGCTGATGTTCGATGCTCCGGATTCCACCGCGGCCTGCACGCGGCGCGAGCGTTCGAACACGCCGTTGCAGGCGCTCACGCTCTTAAACGACCCCGTCTTTTTCGAGTGCAGCAAGGTGTTGGGCGAGAAGTTGGCCGGCCCGCCCGGCGCGGTGGAGGAGCGGCTGCACCGCGGCTTCGTGCAATGCCTGGGCCGGCCCGCGCAGCCCGCGGAAATGCAGGCGCTGCGGACGCTCTACGACGATCAGCTCGCGCTCGCCGAAGGCGATCCGAAGCGGGCCATGGTGGCCGTGACGCGCGTGATCATGAACCTCGACGAATTCATCACCCGCGAATGAACCCCGCCCTTTCTCTCTTTTCACGCCGCCGTTTCCTGGCGCAGGCCGGCGGCGGCATGGGCGCCTTGGCGCTCGCGCATCTGCTGCAAGGCGAAGCGGCGGGCGCTCCGTCGCTGCACCATGCCGCGCGCGCCAAGCGGTGCATCTACATTTACCTGGAAGGCGGGCCGAGCCAGATGGATCTCTACGATCCGAAGCCGGCGCTCAATCGGCTGGATGGCCAGCCGCTGCCGGATTCGCTGCTCGAAAACGTCCGCTTCGCCTTCATCGCGAAAGAATCGGCGCGCGTGATGGGGAGCCCGCGCACCTTCAAAAAGCATGGGCAATGCGGGATGGAGCTTTCCGATCTGCTCCCGCACCTCGGCACGGTGGCGGACGACATTTGCCTGGTGCGTTCCATGCACACGAATCAATTCAACCACGTGCCGGGGCAGCTCTTGATGAACACCGGCTCGCCGATCGCGGGCCGGCCGAGCCTCGGCGCGTGGCTGCGGTATGGGCTTGGCAGCGCCGCCCGGGATCTGCCGGATTTCGTGGTGCTGGTGACGGTGGGCCGCGGCCTCCCCGGCGGCTCGGCCAGTTGGTCGAGCGGGTTTCTGCCGACCAAAAACGCGGGCGTCCTCTTTCGCAATGACGGTAGCCCGGTGCTGAACCTGGAGAACCCGCCCGGCATCACGGCGCCGATCCAGCAGCGCAGCATCCAGGCGGTGGCGCAGCTCAACGCGCTGCACCAGGCGCAGGTGGGCGATCCGGAGATCGAGAGCCGTATCAATGCGTACGAGCTCGCCTTTCGCATGCAGGCGGCGGCGCCGGAGCTCACCGATCTCTCCGGCGAATCGAAGGCGACGCTGGAGATGTATGGGCTGGACCGCACGGAGCCGCCGATCGCCGGCGGAAACCGCGGCGGCGTGGGGCTCTTCGGCACGTTTGCGCGGAATTGCCTGATGGCCCGGCGGCTGATCGAGCGCGGCGTGCGCGTGGTGAATCTCTTCCATGCCTCGTGGGATCATCACAGCCGCATCAATGTGGAGCTTCCGCACAATTGCGCGCTCGTGGATCAGCCCATCGCGGCGCTCCTGAAGGACCTCAAGCAGCGCGGGCTGCTGGAAGATACGCTGGTGGTCTGCGGTTCCGAGTTTGGCCGCACCGCGCTGGGCGAAAATCGTCCCGGCTTCAAAAGCGTGACCGGCCGCGATCACCACCCCGGCGCGTTCAGCGTTTGGCTCGCGGGCGGCGGCGTGAAAGGCGGGCAGGTGATCGGCGAGACGGATGAGATCGCCTGGAACGTCGTGAGCGATCCCGTGCACGTGCACGATCTGCACGCGACAATCCTGCATCTCTTCGGCTTCGATCACACGAAGCTGACCTACCGTTTCCAGGGACGCGATTTCCGCCTCACGGACGTGAGTGGGCGCGTGGTGGCGAAGCTGCTATCGTAAGCGCTGCTACTTCGGAGTTTTGGCGGGCGCCTTCGGTTGCTTCGCTTTCTCCAGCATGCCGCGCACGCGCGCCTGTTCCTTTGGCGAGGGCGGCGCCGGTCACCGGCAGGGGCTGGAAGGCGGGGTCGGGCGTGAGTTTTTCCTCCGGCGGGATGGTGCGCAGGCGCAGGTTGCGGAAGGCGACATCGTGGCCGTGATCCTGGAGCGAGAGCTTGCCGCCGCGCCCGGTGAGGTCGCCGCCGCGGATGCGAAGCAGCTCGACTTCCTTCGCCCATTTCGGGTCGGTGTAGTCGAAGGAGATGACCCGTTCCTCATTGAGCCAATGCTCGATCACCGTGCCTTTGCAAATGATCCGCGCGGTATTCCACTCCCCCACCGGGCGGGTGGCGCGCTTGCTCGGACCCATGCAGAAGAAGATCGATGCCGCGGACTGGCGCGGGTTGTCGCCGTGTCCGGGATGGGCGTCATCGAGGACCTGATACTCCACCTGCCCCGGCCGGTAATAGACGCCGCTGTTGCACTCCTTCGAGACCTTCCACTCGAAGCGCAGTTCGAAGTCGTCCGGCACCAGTTGCGCTTCGTAGGTCAGCGAACCCTTGGGGCGCACGCGGGCAAACGCGCCATCCTGGATCTCCCAGTTGCCGTCCTGTTTCCAGCCGGCGAAGGTCTTGCCATCGGAGAGCGCCATGAAGCCGAGCTTTTCCTCCGCTGGATCGAGCGCGGACGCGAGCAGTGGGAGGAGGAGGGTGAAGGTGGCGAGGGTGGTCTTGAGGTTCATGGAGGGGAGTGGTGCCGATTACTTCGGCTTGGAGGCTTTGGAGGCTTTCACGATGTAGCTCACGAGCGCGTCGATCTGCGCGGCGGTGAGGATCGCTCCGATGGGCGGCATGAGGTTTTCGGGGTAGCCCTCCACGAGCAGGGCGTTGGGTTCGAGGATGGACTGGCGCAGGTACTCGGCCGTGGCTTTCACCTCGCGAATCTTGCCGCTGGCGGGGTCGCGCACTTTCCTCTTCGCGCCGAGCAGGCCGACGGAAGGTGGGGCCGGCGAGCTTCGTGTCGTCGAGGCTGTGGCAGGCGGCGCAGAAGTTCTGGTAAAGCACGCGCCCGGCGTCGCCCTTGGAGAAATGGAAGAAGGGCGTGGTGGTGGCGAGTGTGCCGGCCGGGGCCGGACGCACCTCGCCGGGAAGGCCTTTGGGGATGCGATTGACGGTGAACCAGACATCGCCCGCCCACAGCGGCAGTCCGGCTTCTGAAGGGAGCGATGGCCGGCAGGCGCACATGAATGACTTCGCCCGCCGTGAGGCCGGGCAGCTCCAAAAAGACGCGGCGGCGATCGGCGGACACGGTGGCGGAGCGCACCTCCGCGAGCCGGGGCCGCACCTTTTGGCCGCCGTAAGTCTGCGTGCCTTGGTAGCCCCATTGCGTGACATGATAGCCCTCGGGATTCCAACCACTGCCTTCCGCCAGCGGTTGGGTGAACTCGACCTCCAAGCCGTTCGACCGCAGACGGGCGGCGAGCGGTTCAAAGACCGCTTTCCCCGTGTAGCGGATGCGGCTGAGACCGCTCACGCGCTTGATGAAATCCTTGTCCTGCCCGCGCGCGATCCCGCCCGCGTAGAGATCGCCTTCCGCGGTCAGCGCAAAGCGGTGAAACATGTGACGGAAGCCCTGCGAAAATGGAAACACCGCGCCCTGCATGGCACCGTCCACCTCTTCCAAAAAGGCGCGCTGCAAGCCGCCGAAGGTCGCATCGCCGAACAGCACGTGGCCCGCATACGGTCCCCAGCTCGACGGCAGCAGAATCGGTTCGGTCGGAGAGCTGGCGATCTCTCCTTGCGGCAGCCATACGGCCGGCGGCGTGGGCTGAGGACGGTCGAACGGATGCCACGGCGGACGGCTGCGGAAATTGTAGAATGCGCCCTCCTGCACATGGATGAGCTTGTTCGCCGGCAGCCACTCCCCCTGGTTGTCTGTCACGAGGATCGAGCCGCGCGGTCCTTTCCCGATACCGTCCGGAGTGCGCAGGCCGCCCGCCACGATCTCCGTCTTCCCCGTGTCCACATGCACCTTGATCACGCTTCCGCGCAGTGGCGCCTGGCTGTTGTCCTTCGCTCGCGAGCCCATGGCGACGCTGGAGGAAAAGTAGAGGTGCGAGTCCTGCACGACGGCGCCGAAGAGGTATTCGTGTGCAGTCCATCGTGCACGGCCAGTCGTGCGACAGGCAGCGGTAGGTTTCGAAGAGCCCATCGCCATCCTCGTCGAGCAGCTCGGTGGCCTCATTTTTCTCGGTGACAAAGATGCGGCCGTTCGAGACCGCGAGGCCCATCGGTTCCGAGAGTCCCTGAGCGATGCGGCGCAAGGGCGGCGGCCCGTGCGCGGGAATCGACTCGAGGTCCAACGAAAACAAATCACCTTCCCATGTGGTGAAGATCAGCTCCCGCGGCCCGCGCAAAGCCATGCCGCTGATGCGCAGGGTAAGCGCCTCGTCGTCCAGTTCGCGCACCTCGAGCGCCGGGTGCAGCGCGGCCAGCCTCTGGCCAAAACCGGGCGTGGCATCCGGCGCGGCGGGTTCCACCGGTGTTTCAGCGAGCGAGAGATTGCCCGGCGTTCGTGCCCTTCAGCACCAGCTTCCGCAAGCGGAGCGGATGATCGTATTTCGTGCCCGAAGGCGGCACCAGCAGCACGAGCAACGGCAGCCCGGCGCGTATCTGAAAGACGCCCAGCTCCGCCTGGCTCCAGCCACCGCCGGTGGTCGGCGACACGTCCCAAAAACGGTCGTGCCCGTCGAACGAAAGTTGGTAGGCCTGATTCAGCGGCTTCGCGCAGGCATACTCGATGGAGACGCGGACCTCTTCGCTCTGCTTGGCCTGCACATACCAGCCGATGATGGCCCCGCGGCCCTTCGTGATCTCCAGCACCTCGCCCGCGTACACGTTCGGCCCTTTGGAAAAGATCCGCGTGGCCGGCAAATCGAGGGCCGGCGACGGCTCAGCGGCCCGGGCGGTTATTCCAGCCAGGCAGATCAGGAGCCAGAGAGTGAAAGCGGCCTTCATCATGGGAGAACGATGCGATGCCATTCCGCGCCGGAAAGTGCGGGCAGTTTCCATGCGTCGCGTGCCGCGGACGGAGCCAACAGCACCTCGCCCTTGGCCAGGGATTCAACGCGCAGCACTCGCACCGCGCGGTCCGCCGCCGGTGCGGCTGCGAGCGGAATGCGTTCATGCAGCGTCAGCGCGCCCGCGTCGTGCCGCAATTCCCACCTCAGCTCGAGGCGATCCTTGCGTTGGGAGCAACCCAGGTAACGAATCAACAGGGGCACCGTCTTCTCACCGCGCCGCAGCTCCCACCGCGTATCCGAGGCATCTTCAAACCACGTCGTGCCTGCCGACTTCGTCACGAACTCCTTCACGATCAAACCGGGCTTGCCCGCTGGAGCCTGCCACGCCTTGAAAACCGTGGCCCGCTCCAAATCATAGCCCAGCCATGCATCCGCCCCCTGCCGAATCGACAATGACCTCGGTTTCCCATCGAGGCTGAGCCGGCTGACGACCTCTCGATCGAAGGGCAAGGCCCGCGCGGCAGTCTCCGCCGGGTGGAGTGCGGTGAGCGGAGCGAGCAGCAGCACGGAGAAGAGGGTGAAGACGCGGTTCATTTCTGCGGGTTATGAAGGTCGGGGTTTGGAGTGCGGCTTGTTCAGCTCCCGCTCAATGTCGGCAATGGTTGGCAGCGAGCCTTGCAGTTTCTTCGGCAGCGACTCCACCAGCCGCGTCTGCCACTCCGCCACGCCGATGGGCTTCTTCACATCGCGCAAGGCATACTCGACCTTCACCCGGTTCCTCGCGTCCTTGCACAGCAGCAGCCCGATGGCTGGTGCGTCGTGCTCGTGGCGCATCTGGTCGTCCACGGCGGAGAGGTAGAAATTCATCTTCCCCGCGAACTCCGGCTCGAAGGGCTTCATCTTCAAATCGACCACTACGAAACAGCGCAGGCGCAGATGGTAAAAAAGTAGATCGAGATAAAAATCCTCGCCGCCCACTTCGAGAGGCACCTGGCGTCCGACGAACGCGAATCCCGCGCCCATCTCCAGCAAGAGCTGCTGCACGTGCTCCACCAACCCGCGCTCCAGGTCGCGCTCGTGGGCCGCCTCGCCGAGCGTCAGGAAATCGAAGATATAAGGGTCCTTCAAAGCATCTCGCGCCAGGTCCGACTGCGCGGGCGGCAGCGTCCGGTCGAAGTTCGTAATCGCCTTCCCGCTGCGCTCTTGCAGCCGCGATTCAATCTGCACCGTCAGCACCGCCCGGCTCCACCCATGCTCGAGCGTCTTATGCGCGTACCAGAGGCGCGTGGCGGGGTCTTTGAGCTTGTGCAATAGGACGAGATTCGTGCTCCAGGGCAACAGCGCGAGCGGCTCTGGCGGGAGGTCTTCCAATTTGCTAACGGGCTGTAAGACAATTGGTCCAACGGGCAGTTGTACTTTAGCGCTCCGCAACTTTGCCCTAGGCTGTGACAAACTTGAGGAAGCCAATTTGCTAACGGGCTGTGGGACAATTTCGACCCCTCTCCATGCCGCGTAAAAGGAGCGCATGAACAAAAGATTCCCCCGCGAAAACCCGCTCATCTCCGGGAACTCCGCCGCCAGGTCCTTGGCCAGCCTCTCGACGACTTTCGCGCCCCAACCCTCCGCCCTCTGCGCCCGCAGAATCTCCCGGCCGATGTGCCAGTAGAGCAGAATCAACTCCCGGCTCACCGACACCGCAGCCTTTACTTGCGCTGCACGGACGCGCGCTTTCAAGTCCGCCAGCAGCGGGGCGTAGCCGGAGGGAACGAGAGCGGAAGGCTTGGCTTTCATAGGCGTCAGCGGCAATGCTGCTCACTTCTCAAGCATCCCAAATTGAAACCGTCTTGCCGAGGCGCTTCATGCCTCAACGGTTCACTATTTTCTTCACCGCGCCCATCGTGTCGGCCTGGCGTTGATGCACGAAATCCATCGCCTTCTTCACCTTCGCCAGCGCGGCCGGGTAATCGGCGTCGATCGCGAAGAGGATCTCCGCCATTTTCGCCGCGGGCGTGGCATCGAACTCGGGCAGCCACTCTTCGAGGCCGATGTCTTTGAACATCCAGCACTTCGGGCTGTGGAACTCGGAATAGGTGTGAATGATCGGCGTGCCGTTCGCGAGCGCGATGATCGGCGAATGCGGCTCGTGGCAGACGATGGTGTGCGCCCGCGCGAAAACGGACGCGGCTTCGTCGGCGTTCCAAAACGTTTCGAGATTCACGACGTGCTTCTGAATCTCCGCGGGGAGCGGATCGAAGAGCAGCCGCTTGTTGTGCTCCATCTCCTTCTTCACCTCGGGGGCGATGAGCACCTTTTGGCCGGTCTTTTTCACCCAGCGCGTGATGAGGTCGCGATAGACAGCGGCGCGGCGCTCATCGTCCGCGATTTGCTCGGGCGTGGGATGCAGCGGGTTGAGCTTGGGCGTGCGAGTGTCGTCCACGCCGGGGAGCTTGGCGGTGTTGGTGCGAAGCTGGATCGTGATGAACTTCCGCTCTTCCAGTCCGAGCTTTTGCATGGTGGCCAGGCCCCGCGCGTCGTCGCGCACGTCGATGCCGAAGCAGCCATCGGGGCCGAACTCGAGCACGGGCGGTTTCACGCCGGCGCGGCGGAGAATCTCGAGGGTCTTGGTTTCGCGGCAGTAGATGAAGGAAGCGCCGTTGAGCAGCGCGATCTTCCCGGCCGCGCCCTTGCCCTCGACCATGCTGGGAAAATACGACTGGCCGTATAGGCCGTACGGTTTGCCGTTCGTCGCGGCAGAACTCCATGAAGCTCGTGTCCTGGCCCATGCCGGAATTGCGGATGAACAAATCGGCGCCGCGGATGGCCTCGCGCAACTGCTCGTCCCGCTCGCTCTTTCCCGCGAGGCTGCCCTTGCAAAATCTCCACCTTTGGAAAACGCGCGCGCAGCATCGCCGTGACGCGCTCATCGAGCTTCATCGCCCACAGGACGATGCGCACTTCCGGCAGATGCTGCTCGATGATGCGCAGCGTGCCCGGCGTGTGCCCGATGTCGCCGATATTGACGGTATCCCACGCGGACTGGAGCAGAATCGTCTTCGGCTTCTCCGCGGCGGCGGCCGACGAAGCGAGCGCGGCGGAGAGCGTGGCGATGAACTGACGGCGCGTGGTTCTGGAGGAGAGAGGAGAAGACATGAGGCGATCGTATTTTCCTTTCGCCGCGTTGGGATGCAGAAAATGCGGAGAGCGGATTCTCACGCATCTCGCTGGAGCGCCCGCCAAGCCGCTGGCCCTCAATACGTAGTTAGGCCAGGAAGCTCGACCGCCTACGCCTTCCGTCCCATCAGCTCGGGGATCGGCCGGCCATTATCCACGATCGGCGTGGGCCGGCCGTTGAAGTCGTTGATGGTGATTTTCGATGAATCGATCCCGAGGTGGTGGTAGATCGTGGCGAGGAAATCGCCAGGCCCGCAGGCGCGCTCGATCACGTCTTCGCCGCGCTTGTCGGTCGCGCCGATCACGCCGCCAGTCTGGATGCCGCCGCCGGCCCAGATGTTGGAAAAGGCGCGCGGCCAGTGATCGCGGCCGGGTTGCACGGTGCCCGCCGGCGCGCTGGCATCGCCGGCCCCGGTGCTGCGATCGAAGCTGATTTTCGGCGTGCGGCCAAACTCGCCGGTGACCACCACGAGCACGCGCTTGTCGAGCCCGCGCGCGTAGATGTCTTCGATGAGCGCGGTGACGGCGCGATCGTAGTTCGGCATGCGGAAACGCAGCGCCTCGAATTGGTGATGATTCACCGCGTGGTCGTCCCAGTTGTTGACGCGCCCGCACAGCGGTCCGCTGAGGCTGCTGGTGATAATCTCCACGCCGGACTCGACAAGCCGCCGCGCCAGCAGGAGCTGCTGGCCCCAGCGATTGCGGCCGAAGCGGTCGCGCGTTCGCGGATCTTCCTTGCTGAGGTCGAAGGCGTCGCGCGTGCGCGGATTCGTGAGCAGCGTCATCGCCTGCGCCTCGAATTGATCGAGCGCGCCAAGCTCGCCCTCCTGGTCGAAAGCGCGCTCCAGGGTATCGAGGCTTTTGCGCAGGGCCACGCGGTCGCTCAAGCGGCGCGCCTCCGCCGCGTCGGAGAGGCCGATGTTCGGCACTTCGAAGTTTGGCCGGCTGGGATCGTCGTTGACCGCGAACGGCGAATACGCATCGCTGAGATAGGCGGGGCCGTTGTACTCGACGGGCGGATTTACGCCGACGTAGTTCGGCAGCGGGTTCGAGCGTTTCGCGCCTTTCGAGCGGAGGTAATGCGCCACCGACATCCAATCGGGGAGCCGCGGCTTCGGCTTGTCGCGTTCGTCGGAATCGCCGGAAAGCATCTGCATCGAGCCCGCCGGATGGCCGCCCGCTTTTTGGTTCATCGAGCGGACGATCGTGAATTTGTCCGCGATCTTCGCGTGCATGGGCATCAGCTCCGTGATGCGCGTGCCTGGCACTTTCGTGGCGATCGTCTGGAACGGCCCGCGATACTCGCTGCCGATGTCCGGCTTCGGGTCGTACGAATCAACGTGCGACAGCCCGCCGGGCAGCCAGACCATGATGATCGCGGTCTTTTCCTGCGGGGCCTTGAGCGCGTTTTCCGCGCGCAGCCGGAGCAGCCCCGGCCAGCTCAGGGCGGCGAAGCCGGCGAGCCCGACGCGCATGAAGCCGCGCCGGCTGAGCGGCCCGGCACAGGGTAGAATGGAAGAGGTTTCGATGGGCATCGTACTGGGTAAGTTAACCTGCACGCGGGCAGTCTATTTGTCTCCGAAGACGGCGATCTCCTTGCCGCTCGTGCCGTCCCAAACGCGGAGGAAACTGTCTTCACCGCCGCCGATGACGAACTCCGCCCCCGGCGTGCTCGCGGCGGCTTGCATGAAGTCGGGCAGCTTGTCGATGGTGCGCACCTGGCCGCCGTCGTCGTTGACGATCCGGATCAGGTTATCGCCCGCGGAGGTGACGATCTGCGGCGTGGCGCCGACGAATTGCAGCGAGGTGACTTCCTTGCTCCAGCCTTGGATTTTCTTTTTTCGCTCGCCCACGATCATGTCCCACACGAGCACGATGCCGTCGCCGCCCGCGCTCGCGAGCACGCGGCCATCCGCGCGGAACGCGACGCCCAGCACATGATGCGTATGCCCTTCGAAAAGGTTCACCTGCTTGCCGCTCGCCACGTCGGTCACCCGCGCCAGTTTGTCGGCGCCGCCGGAGGCCAGGAGCTTTCCATCGGGGGAAAAATCGAGGCTGAGCACGGCGTCGGTGTGGCGCTCGGCCCACGTCTTCGTAAGCTTGCCACTCTCCGTGTCCCACAGGTGGATATCGCCCGTGCGCGACGGCTCGCCGCTACCCGTGGCGAGCGCCTTTCCATCCGGGCTGAAGCGAACGGCGTTCACCCGATCGGCGAGAACGTTTTCGCGGATGGTGCGCTCCAGGCTCCAGCGGGGCGCGGCGGTGCTCGTGAGGCTCAGCGATTTGGCCGCGGTGAAGGAACCATCGGGCGCTGAAACGAGCGTGGTGGTCGCGGCGGCGGGGCCATCCACTTGCTCGATGGGAATGCCGGACGCGATCGCCCAAACGTGAAGCGCGCCGCTTTCCATGAAGGCGGCAACTTTCTGGCCGTCGGCGGAGAAGGAGACGGCGAGCGGTTTCGGGCCGGGCGCTTTGACGGCCTGCTTCGCCGCGGCGAGATCCGTGGCCGCTTTTTCGCGCGTGGTCCTGGCGGTGGCGAGCAGAGCGTTTGCCGACGTGAGGCCCTGGCCGTTCTTCGTCTTTGTGGCGGTGATGTTCTGCACGTCGGCCTCCGCGTCCTTGATATTGCTTTGCACGGCGGCGAGGGCGGCCACCGCCGAAGTCTCCTTCATGGTCGCTTGCGCGAGCTTCTCCTGCGCGTCTTTGTGCTGCTTCTGCAGCGCCGCGTCCGTTTTCTCTTGGCCCAGCGCCGCCACCCGCGCCGCCACTTCGTCCAGCTCGGTTTTCGCGGTCGCCGTGGCGTCCTGCGCGGGCTTCACCACTTTCTCCTTTTCCGGAACGGCCTTTTTCATCGCGACGATCGTCTCGTTCGCTTTTTTCAGCAGCTCATCGAGCGCTTTATTCTGCGCTTCGATTCGGGCGATCTCCGCTTTTTGGAACGACTCCTCGAGGCCCTGCGCGGCGATGGTCCACTCCAGCGCGGCGAGTTGCCGGGCGGAGGCGACGTTTCCGCGCAGCTCGATTGCAGGCTTCGCGGTCGCCGCTTCCCAAACTCGCACCGAGCCATCGGCGCAGCCGGTGACGAGTTGCTTGCCATCGGTCGAGAGCGCGTGGCTCAGAATCGTCACCTTCGCGGCCGCGGCGACCTGCTTGAGCAATGCGTCGCTCGCGGGCGCGGGCGAATGCGGATTGGCTTCGCCGGCGCCGCGCTCGCCTTTTTGCAGACGCCAGATTTTCACTTCCCGAAAGCTGCCGCTCGCCAGCCGGGTCCCGTCCGGGCTAAACGCGAGCGATTGGACCAGCGCGCGGTGCGCCACACCGCCTTCATCCACGAGGCGCGTGACGAGCTGGCGGGTGGCGAGGTCGTAGACGAAAATCTGGTTGGCGCGGCCGCACGCGGCGAAGCGTCCGTCGCGCGTCATCGCCACGGTGTAGATCGGATTCACGCCCGGCGGGAGCGGCTGCCAAACCACCTGGCGTGCGGCTTGCGTGGAATGTTTCGCGCCCTGCTCGATCCACGTTTTCAACAACGCGAGCTCCTCCGCTCCGAGGTCCGCCGCGCCCGCTTTGTTGTTCTTCGGCGGCATCACCAGGTCCGCATCCGCGTGCGCCGCCGCCTGCACGATCAGGCTCTCGGCGCTCCTGCCCACGACCACCCCCGGGCCGCTCTCGCCGCCTTTCTTCATCAGCTCCGGCGACTCCATATTGAGCCCGCCCTTGGTCGTCGTCTTGTTGTGGCAGGAGATGCAGTTGACCTTCAGGAACGGGTAGATGTCGCGGTAGTAGTCGAGGTCCGCGGCGGGCGAAGCCGCGACGCTGATTGCGAGAACAACGATTGCCGCTGGAATGCCGAAAGCGTGGGCCTTGGGGAGCGCGACCGCCTCGGTCGCCGGCTTTGGCGCCTCGCCAAAGCCACGCTGAAACGGAGGCACGTGGACTCCACGATTTGCTCCAGCCTTTGCCTCGCCGGACAGCGAGTTCGAGCACGTTGCGACGTTCGGTCGGTTCGGCGGGGCGCCGAACCGCACGGGCGAGGCGCCCGCGGCTCCCCGAGGCCCACGCTTTCGGAAATCGAGCCGCATCGGTACCCTCACGGTTTGGCTGCCGCGACCGCGGGCGCTTTCACGGAAATCCGGATCGGCGCGGAAACGACAATGTCCACCGTATCCTTCGGCTCCGCCGCGGCGCTGACGGACTTCATGCGCAAGCTGGCCTGGGCCATGGCGGCTTCCGCTTGCTTCTGCTTCTCCGCCGCGAGCTTGGCGGCCGCGGCATCGGTCGCGGCGAGCTTCTTCGCTTCCGCCGCGGCGGCGGCGGCGCGCTGTTCCGCCTGCTTTTGTTCCGCTTCCGCAAGCGGCACGGCCGCGGGGTTGTAGCGGTACTTGCTGATGGCGCTGCCGTGAAGAGCGAGCGTGTAGTCGCCGGGCGGCATTTTCAGCGCCGCAAGGTCGAGCACCGCTTCGTTGGCCTCTGCCTTCATGGGAATATCGATCTCCTTCAGCCCGGCAAACGCTGCGCCAAATGCCTTGAACTTGATCGAGGCGCCGGTGAATTCCCCCCGCCAGGTGAGCTTGAGCGGAATGCGCAACGTCTCGCCCGCCTTCACTTCCCACACTTTGTTCTCGGTCGCCGTGATGGTCAGCGGCGCCTGCTCGGAATCGCTCACCGAGACCGGCACGTCCGCGGTCAGCCGCGGCGCGGGAATCTCGCCCTTCGCATCGCGCACCGGCCAGGCCATGCTCGCTACCGGGCAGGGACGGATCACGGCGGCCCCGTTGATAGCCGAGCGCCCAATAATCTTCGCGAGCGAAAAGGCCCGTTTCGCCTCGCTCGAGGCGCTCACGATAAGGTGGCCCACCGACTGTCCTTTCCCGATTTTCAAGCCGCTTGCGCTCACCCCCGGCGGCAGGTTTTCCATGCCGATCTCGATCTCCTCGTCGAAGCCATCGCGGCGCTGCACCACCACCTCGAACGCCATCGCGCCGCCGGCCCGCAGCGCCACCGGCTTCGAGAGCGCGGCACGGTCGCCGTTGCGCAACGTCATGTGTACCGCCCACGCCGCGAGCGAGAAATCGGGTGCCGCTTTGCGCACGATCAGGCGGTAGATATTTGCGGGCTCGTTGCGCGTGCCGCCGAAGAGATCGCGGACTTGCATGCGGTACGTGCCGTCCTCTTTCACCTCGAATTTTCCGAGCACATCGGGCGAGCCGGCATCGTAGGGCGGCCCGTCGTAGGAATAGCCGTTGGTGGAGACCTTCATCGGGCTGGGAATATCGGAAAGCTCGGCCACATCGGTGAGCGTCTCTTTGCCGCCGGCGCTCGTGACGCGCTGCACCAACACGAAGGGATCGGCATTCACGCCGAGCCGCTCCGAGGCGATCTCGACCCACCAGACATCGCCCTTTTTCGCGGTGAACTCATACGTATCCACATCCGCAGCCGGAAAGAAGCTGGCGGCGAGGTCGCACGGCAGCGTGATCTTTTGCGCCTCGGCCGCTGCGTTGTTCGGCTCGGCTTCGCGCGCAGCGGGGTCGGCGGCCAGGCCCGCGGGCGGCCACGACATCGAGCTCACGCTCGCCGTCTCCGGCTGGCGCGGGACGGGGCCATCGCCCGGCGCTTGCTGCAACGCGAGCCGGTAGAAATGCCGGTCGCTGCCCTGAAACGTCAGGTCGTTCACTTTGATCATATACGGGCCGTCGGCCGGCGGTGTGAAGGCGAGCACGCCGCCCGTGCGGTTCACCAGTAGGTCGCGGCCTTGCGCATCGGCGATGATCACCACCGGCGTGAGCCGCGAATCGATGCCGACCGCCGCGCATTCCACCGCCACGCGCTGCCCCTTCACGCCCTGGAATGAATAGAAATCGACGGCGCGCGCCGACATCGCCGCGTTGCAGATCGAGTTCACCGGCAGCGCCAGCGCGGTTTCCAGCGACGTGTTCGGCTTGGCGCGCGTGACCTCCGGCAGCCGGCTCACGGAAAACGCGCGCGCCGACGAAACGCCCAGCCGCGAATTCACGCGCGCATCGTACACCCCCGCCGGCGCATCCGGCGCGATGCTCACCGTGAACTTGTTTGGCGCCGGCGCGCCCGCCGCATCGAGCACCGGTTTCGCTGTGATCTTCGGCGTGGAGAAAAGCAGCTCGCCCACCTCTTCCGCGTTCTCCGCGGTGATGCTCACCTCCACGCTCGTGCCGGCCTGACCGCCCATCGGCATCATGGTGAGCAGGCGCGGCGACGGCAGGCAGACTTGCTGTTGCGCGAGCGCCGGCAGGGCGAAGCAGCCGAGGCTGCACGCGAGCGCGAGAGCGGATTTCATCATCGTGGCGTCAGTGGTTGTAGAGAAATTCCTTGGTATTGATCAGCGCCCAGAGGATGTCCTCGTAGGCTTCGCGGCGGGCCCGCGCCGGATCGAGCGGCTGGCCTTTCGTGTCGAGCCGCTCACGGCCGAGATAAGCTTCCGACTTCGCCCACTCCTCCGCGCGCGGCTCGCGGGCAAACGCCGCCAGGTAAAGCTCGCGCACCTTTTCGCGATCCGGCGCGGTCGATTTCGACAGCCGATCGGCGCGGCCGCCATTGAACGTCAGCTTCCCCTTTACCTCTGCGGCATTCATGAGGTGCAGGCTCTGCGCGAGGCTCGACGACTGCACCCGCTCGCACTCGCACACGCTCGCGCCCTCGGGCCGGCCGAACACTTTCAGGAAAGGCGACGCGCGGTTGTAGCTATTGTCCGGCAGCGAAATGGCGCGCGTGCCGGCGGGCAGATTCGCGAAGTCCGATTTAGCGCCGGTGAGCTGATCGACCGCGTCCAGCAGCACTTCGGCCTGCATCCGCTTCGGGTAAAAGCGCGAAAAGTTCTGGCGATCGACCGCGTTGTGCTCGTTCGGCTTTTCGCTGAGCTGATACGTGCGGCTCTGCGCGATCACGCGCACCACGGCCTTCAGATCGAAACCGCTCTCCACGAAATGCTTCGCCAGCGCGTCGAGCAGCTCCGGGTTCGTCGCCGGATTGGTGTCGCGGATGTCGTCCTCCGGCTCGATCAGGCCGCGCTTGAAGAAATGCTTCCAGTAGCGGTTCACGAGCGACTTCGCGAAAAACGGGTTCGTTTTCCCGCCCATCCAATCGGCCAGCCGCAGCCGCGGGTCTTCATCCGGCGCGATCTCCAGCGGCTCTTCGCCGAGGGCCGCGGGCTTCACCGGCTGACGCGTCTTCTTGTTTTCCGTCTGCGCCACGCCGCGCTTGTGAAAGATCAGGTCTTCGCCCGCGATCGCCGTCGGCTTGCGCCCCACCTGGCTGAAGAACGCCGAAAAGCTGTAGTAATCGTGCTGGCTCCAGCGCTCGAACGGATGATGGTGGCACTGCGCGCACTGCATCCGCACGCCGAGAAAAAGCTGCGCCACGTCCTCGATCTGCTGCTCCGGCTCCTTCACCCGCTTGTACCACGCCACCGGCGGATTCGAGACGATCGTGCCGGTGGAGCCGAGGATCTCGCGCACGATCGTATCGTACGGCTTGTTCGCCAGCAGGCTGTCGCGCATCCAGGCGTGGAAAGCGAAATTCGCCGTGATGTCCGCCGCGTCGTCGCGCTTGTTCTTCAGCAGCGACGTCCATTTGTTCGCGAAATAATCCGCGTAATCCGGGCTGCCCAGCAGCGCCTCCACCGCCCGGTCGCGCTTGTCCGGCGCGCTGCCCGCCAGGAACGCCTCCGTCTCCTCCACCGACGGCAGCCGCCCGGCGATATCGAGCGACGCACGCCGCAGGAACGTCGCATCGTCGCACACCGGCGAAGGCGGCACGCCCATCCGCTGCAGATTCGCAAAGACCAGCTCATCGATGAAATTCTTCGCCGCCGGCAGCTTCTCCACTGGCGCGCCCAGCGGGATCGACGCCCCAAAGACCGACACCAGCCCTGCATAGCGCACCATCACCACCACATTCCCCGGCAGATCGAAAGTGGTCACGAGCCCCTCCTCCGTCGTCTCCGCCATGCTCTTGTCGTTCGGCTCGTATAGCGCCGTCCGCGTCACATCGCGCGCCGAGCCATCGGAAAACCGCGCCGTCACCTTCAGTTGCTGCCGCGCGTGAAAAGTCATCGTCCCGCGCTTCGGCTCCACTTCGATCGACACCAGCTTCGGGTCCGCCGGCTTCGCGTACACCATCCCCTCACCGATCCAGCGCACCAGCATCCGGTAATCCTCCGACTGCGGATCGAGCTGCTTCCCGCCCCCGTGCGGCACGATGTTCGCCGCCTTCAGTAGCAGCAGACTCTCCTCCGGCGCCGTCGGGAAAACGCGCCGCCCCTTCCCCTCCTTCACGATATGCTCGTAATCCTCCTCCGGCTCAAACCCGAGCAACGACAGCCGGAACCCGCGCTGCCCCATCCCGGCCTTCGCATGACACGCCCCCGCGTTGCACCCCGCCTTCGTCAGCACCGGCGCCACATCATTGATGAAATTCAGCGGCCGCTCCGCCCCCACGGTCAAGCCCGGCCAGGCCACCGCCAGCGCCGGCGCGGCAAACCGGAGGACGCAGAAGAGTTTGAGGAATAGGGAATGAAAGAGGCGCATGAGAGGAAATCGCGGCACGTCGGGAGGCGCATTCGCCGCGGAACCTGGAGGGCTCCCTCTATAACCTGCCCGCCCGCCGATTCTTTGGCCCCGCGTCGGCGCCGGTGGGACCGCCAAACCGTGCGCACAGTGCATCCCTCCCCGTATCTTGAATTGCGCCCATCGTGCTCCGCTGCGGGAGGAAAGATCCGCCCACAGTCACCCCCGGCAACTCATCCGCAACTAGCGGCTCCACCTTCAGCCTCGCCATCGACGGCCTCTTCCTCTCGGGTCTTAGTTCGGCCGCCAGTCAATCAACTGGCGCATAACGCATAACTTTGCTTAGGCGCTCCGGCATCTCCGTAGGCGTCGAAACGCTCACCTCGCCATAGCAAGTCTTCAATGGTCGGGCCTCGTCGAAATCGTGAAGAAAGAACGCCACGCGAAGAGAATCTCCGGGCGGTCGCTCATACCGTGAAACCCCCGAATCGCCGTCGCGTGAAAGGTAGCTCTCCATGTAAGCGGCCTGCTCAGAACTCGGCTGGCCGAAGTCGTCGGAGGTGAATCTCTCATCCGCCCCCTCGATGATGATCTCGACGAGCACAGCCGATGACATCTCTGCTACGACAACGGGCTGCACCTCTCGTCGTCGCTCCTCGCTGAACAAACCCAGCGGAAATTTGAGTTCCAACGCCTCTCGGATGAGTCCGTCGTCAATGGTCACACAACCTGAACTTGGGGCGTCTGGCTATCATGGTGCGATGCCGCCTAACGATCCAATGCGCTCAGCTTCGACGCTCCGCCCGCCTTCCCGCCTCCGGTCGAAGCTAAGCCTTCTTCGTTAGGCGCGGTCATTGGGAATTGATTCGAGGTCGCTACGCGATGGAAGCGACTGAACGATGGGCGACTCTCCGCGCAGGAGGCACCACGCGCGGCGATAGAGAAAACCGAACACCGTGCGACACCGCCTTGCGGTGATCGGGAACTTTGACTCAGCAAGGGGAATCCTGAGTTTGAGTCCGCCTGTGAGCATCAAGTATTGGGCATCGATTTCATCGCGTGGAACTTCCACGTAGCAGCACGCATGATTGTCGAGGAAGCAGAGGACCTCGAGCCCTATTCCCCGTCCCTGGCGAACGCCGAACTCATAATGCTGCCGATATAAGTCGTGGTTGAACGATGGCGGCATTGGATCGATGAAAATGCGACCACCTATGCCGGTGACGTCCTCGCGGCAGAGCCAGAGAAGCGCGCCCGAAGGCTGATCATTTCGTCGAAGGAAGTCCAAGAGCGCAAGGCAAGCTTCATTGAAGGTTTCCGTTACAGGCATGACGTGCGAAGTCGCCTAACATCCTATTGAGCCGCAGGCGCAGGGAGGACTGATCGGCATATCAGGCGTGTTCGGCAGCGGTTCACGAGGATGGATTTGGCTCAGTCGGCATATGCCATTGGAATGACCAATGGACCATATGCCGACCGAAGCCAGAGCGAAGGAGAAAGGAGCAATCCCCCTCACACCACCATGATCTTCGCCGGGTCGCTCCAGGCGCCCATGACGCCATTGAGGCCGGCGATGCGGACGCGCACCCAGACGACGACGCCGGGGGTGAGGCCGCTGAGCACGGCTTTGCCGCCCTAGAAGATGCCGGCGAATTTCCAATTCGCTTCCACGTTGGGATCGCCGAGGCAGGTTTGCGCCTCGTTGGCGCTGCGGCCGCGCTGCGGTTTGTAGCGCGCGACGATGGTGCTGCTCACTTCGCCGTGCCGCAACCGCGGATCGGTGGGCGCGGCGGGCGCCGAAGTATCGGCCACGCGTACGGTCCTCGTCGTAAATGGCCGGCCCACCGTGTTTCGAGGTCCGACACGCCAATCCAACGCCGCGCTCGCTCAACAAGCCGTTCATGGGGGCGGCATCTTGTTTAGAGGGCCGTTCATCGCCGGCGCAAGGCAAGAAGTACACCGGCCGGTGATTCCGCACAGCGGTGTGCCTTGGGGAGCGCGACCGCCCCGGTCGCCGTGTCGGGCGCCCCGCCCGGCACACCGCACGTCGGTGCGGGTGCTTTTCAACGTGTCGATGGACGTGGATTCCGCGCTCCCGGTTCTGCGATGTTTCCGGCGAGGCGCCGAAAACGGCGACCGAGGCGATCGCGCTCCCCAAGGCCCACGCTTCCTGGGAACTTCCGCATCGAGGCGAATCCTCTGACTGGCTGACTGGCTTACTGACTTACTGACTTACTGACTTACTGACTTACTGACTTACTGACTTACTGGCTTACTGGCTTACTGGCTTACTGGCTTACTATGGCTTGGCTTGAAACTGCAACGCAAACAGATCCGCGTCCTTCAGGACGAAGCGCAGGCGCACCGGCTGGCCGGCCAGCGCGCCGAGATCGCCACCCTTCCAAGAGACAGATTGGGCGACGGAATCGCCGGTGATCGGCGTGCAGTCCTCCAGCGCGAAGCCAGGCCGCGGACGGCCCTTGGCGTCTTGCACCTCGACCCGCGTCGCGCCTTTGCTGGCGATATTCAGCGAGAGCGTGGCTCCCGTGAAGGTCAGCGGTTTCGTCACGAGCTCGCCACCCTCGGCGCCGGCGCGGGCGGAGACAAAGCCATCCATGCGAAATACGAAACGCCGCACGCGGCTGCCGGGGCCGGCGTAGTAAGCCTCCGTGGCATAGACGGATAGCTCGCGATCGTGGCCGGGCAGTTGGAGCAGACCGCGCGTCATGTAGTTGCTGCGGTTGCCTTCGCGATCCTGCGGCGCGGTGATGGGGATGAGCTCCGTGGGCCAGCGCTTGAAGCTCACCGCGTCGCGGCTGGTCATGAAGACTGGCTCGACTTGCTCGGTCTTGCGCTGAAACCGTGTCGGGAAGCCGATGAACAGATGCGGCGCGCGCGTATACGGCATGATCGCATTCGTGTAGAGATGCTCGGCGGGGGCCTCGCCGTAGCTGAGATCCGCCTGGTTTTCCCAATGGAGGAAATCCTTGGAAGTGGCGGTGCGAATCGCGCGCACGCGCTCGGACTTTTTGCCTTTCTCGTCAATCACGCTGCTGGAGAAGTATCGCCAGTACGCGCGGTATTCGCCGCGGAGGTCGTCGAAGAAAGCGATATTTTGCGAATCGAACGCGCCGTCCGTGATCACTGCCTCCTCGGCGGTCTTCGACCACCGCACGCCATCGGCTGAGTGGTAGGCGTGCAGGCAGCTCTTCTTTTTGCCATCCACCAGCGTCGTTCCTCCCGCGAGCGCCTTGTATTTGGCTTCAGGTTTGCCGGCGGGGTTCGTGTCCTTGAAGGGCGCGAAGTTATGGGTGCCGCCCGGGCCATACCAAACGATGTTATTCTCCTTCGACCCGCCGAACTCGAAGAGGCCGAGCTTCGGCTTCACCCAAGTGATGCCATCGCGGCTTTCCGCGTAGCAGGTGAGCTCGCGGTGAGTGGCCTTGCGGCTTTCATCCACATGGGAGGCCCGGTAATACATGCGAAAGAGCCCATCGTCCTCGAAGAGAGTGTAGTAAGCGGAAGTGTTGCCTTCCCACGGCGCGTCGCAGACGAGCGCCACTTCGCGCGGCTGCGGCTGGTGCATCGTCAGCGCCGCGCCGGTGAGCCGCTCGATGAGGAAGTCATCCACCAACAGCTCGCGCCGCGAGCCCAGCTCGATGACGGCGGGCGGTTCGGCGGCTGAGCATAGTGAAGCCAGCGCGGTGACCGCGAGGAGGTTTAGCAGGGGGCGTTTCATCATGAACCCGTGTTCCTCCATTAGCGCGATGATGGCGAGCCGGTATTTGAGCGCGTGGTGTCGATTAGGGCGCGCGCAAAGTGTGCGTTCGCTCGTATCGCCGAGCCCGAGAAGAATGGTGACGAAGCCGCTTCCATTCTGCGCGCCGCGTGCTACGATACTGTATCACAATGAAAACCGCCACGGTTCGCGACCTTCGCAATCACTTCGCTCGAGTCTCTCGCTGGATTGAAGAAGGGGAGCCCGTCGAGATCACCAAAGGCGGCCAGCCGTTCGCCCGGCTGATGCCGGCCATCTCGGAACGGCCAGGAAAACCAAAAATGCCGGACTTCATGGCGCGAACGAAAAAGCTCTTCCCCAACGAGAAGATGCTTCCGGCCGGGACGATCCAAAGCATCATGGATTATGATCGGGGAGATCGGTGAAGAGCTACGCCGACTCTGGGTTCGTGGTTTCGCTCTACAAGGTGGAAGCAACGAGCGAGGAAGCCAGCCGGGCCATGCAGCGGGCAAGCCCGCCGGTGCTGCTCTCTTACTTGAGCTGCCTCGAGGTCCGCAACGCCCTTCATTTGTCCGTTCTACGCCAGGAGATCACCGAAGCCGAGCGGCGCTCGAAGTGGCAGCTTTTTCAAGAGGATGTGCAAGCCGGGCTGTATTCGGTGATGCCGCTCCCGCAGGCGGAGTTGCACGAAAAGGCCGGCGAGCTTGCCGACAAATACAGCTCCACCGAAGGCAGTCGCAGCCTTGACCTCCTGCACGTCGCTGCAGCGCTGCTGCTGAAGGCGGGTGAGTTGCTCAGTTTCGATACACGGCAGCGCAAGATTGCCGTGAGTGAGGGGTTGAGAGTGCGCCCGCTCAGCGTGCGCCCGGCGGCGCGGCGGTAAAAAGCGCGTTGGGTTTGTTCCAGACGATCCGGGCGAGGAGCACGCGATTGGGTTCGCCTCGGCGTTCCTTCGGAAAGGCCATCTCGGAGCTGATCACCCAGGTTTCGGCGGCGCTGACGTCCACCGGGGCGAAGCCGCCGCCGAGGTCGAGGCCGCTTTCCGGAATGAGGATCCGCTCGGTGGCGCGCAAGACGCAGAGGCGATCGGGATCGACTTGCGCGATGAAGATGGGCGCGCGGTGGCGAAAGACGTGGTCGTTGTTCGCGCCGCGGCGGGTATAGATGAGATAAAGCGCTTCGCTATGGGCGATCCAGTGCTGCTGCGTATTGTAGCTGCCCAGCACGGCGCCATCGTCGTACGTCCACTCCACGATCGGCTCGTAATCGAGGCCGTCCTGGCTGCGCGCGGCGAAGGCCGAGTGATCGGCGCGCATGGTGAGATAGTACTTCCCGCGATAGCCGGTGACCGATGGCTCATAGAGACCCCGCTCGCGCGAGATCGTCAGCTCCGAGCCATGTTTGAGATAGGTAAGCGTTTTTCCATCGAAGCGGCAGCGGGCGACGATCGTGGTGTATTGGCGTTTGGGCGGATGGGCGCGATAACGGATGGGCAGCAGGATCTCGCCATCGGGCAGGTCGAAGCGCTGATGGCAGCCGGCGTTCGCCTCGAGCATCGGCTGGCCTTGGTGATCGGTGGCTGGTAGCTCCAGCAGTTGCAGCCCGCTCCAATTCTTCGTGGCCGGCGTGTACACCGAATAGGAAACGCGCTCGCGGCTGCGGTCTTCCGTTTTGCCGTCGCGAAAACCGAAGGTCTTTCCGGTCGCGAGCACCACCCCGGTTGCGGCGTGCCACTGCGGGCAGACATCACCGATCACGGAATCGTAGCCATCGGGCAGGCGCGCGCGGCGGAGTGGCTCGATCGGCGCGGGAGTGGTCCAGGTGCGGCCATTGTCCGTGGTCTCGATGGAATGGAGATCGCGGTATCCATGCGCGCCGACGGGGTCGGTCTGCTGGGTCGTGAGTAAAACGCGCCCAGGCGCGCCGGGGATGAGAGCGGCGCGCGACTGCGAGAAGTGCAGTTCGTTCGTGCTGGTGAGGACGGTCTGATTCTCGATCCGAAAGGCCGGCGGGTTTTCAGCAGCAGAAGCCGGGACAAGGAAAAGGGCCGGCCAGACCAAGCCGGCGAACACAGCAAATAAACGAGGCGGATTCATGATTTGCCGGCCAGCATGGCGCTCCATTTGAGTGTCGCGGGTAACCAGCCGTCAAGCGCACGAGGAAGGATGCGCTTTGCGGAAGCGAACGCCTCCCGCCCGCCGAGAATCCGCTTGTCCAAACTCTGGCCGCGGGTGGAGAGTTTGCGCCCCTATGAAACTTTACCCCCTGCTCGCGCTCTCGTGCGCCGTGGCGCCGCTGCTTATGGCCCAGGAAAAAAAGCCGCTTGGCTACCAGGATACGCCGATCATCCCCGGCACGAAATGGCACGTGCACGATGGCGAGCGTCCGCAGCCAAAAATCGTCACCCCCGGCCAGCCGGGCACGAACGAGAAAGCCGGCACGCCGCCGAGCGATGCCATCGTGCTTTTCGATGGCCAGGACATGTCGAAGTGGAAATCGATCAAGACCGGCGAAGACGGCTCGTGGAAGGTGGAGGACGGCTATTTCGAGGCGAACAAAACCGGCGACGTGATCACGAAGGACGAGTTCGGGCCGGACGTGCAACTGCACGTGGAATGGGCCTCGCCCAATCCGCCCAGCGGCGAAAGCCAGGGCCGCGGCAATAGCGGCATTTTCCTGTTCGGCCGTTACGAAATCCAGGTGCTCGACAACTACGAAAACCAAACCTACCCGGATGGCCAGGCGACCGCCATCTACGGCTATATGCCCCCGCTCGTGAACGCCTCGCGCCCACCCGGCCAGTGGCAGACCTACGACATCATCTTCGAAGCGCCGCGCTTCAAGGACGGCAAGCTCGCCAAGCCGGCCGCCGTGACGGTGCTGCACAACGGCGTGCTCACGCAAAACCATCTCGTCCTGATCGGCGATACGCCGCACAAAAAGGTCGGCACCTACAAAGCCCACGGCGAAAAAGGCCCGATCAAATTACAGGACCACGGGAATCCCGTCCGCTACCGCAACATCTGGCTGCGCGAGCTGCAGTTGCCGGGGCCCGAGGATTTAGGCGAAGGGCCGAAGATCGGAGAGTAAGTCAGCGATGCTGGAGGTCGTCACTCGTCCACCATTTCATCATCGGAACGCGGCAGCAGGGAGGAGCGAAGGTCTTGTCCTGTAGGAGTCAGGTTGCGTAGCGGCGCGCGCAGATTCAGGCTGATGCGCCGTTGCGCTTCAGCGGGGGGCAAGGCGATAAATTGCATCCGTTCGCGCCGCTTGCGCTCCTCGGGAGTTTCGGATTTGGAATCGGATGGCATGCGAGGAGTGTAGCAAAAAGTCCGCGCTACGCACGATTCCCCAAATACCACCGGTACGTCTCGGCGATCCCCTCGCGGAGACCGATTCGCGGCGACCAGCCGAGCGCGCGCAGGCGCGTGGTATCCAGCAGTTTGCGCGGGGTGCCGTCGGGCTTCGAGCTGTCGAAGGTGAGCCGGCCGGAAAAGCCGACCACTTCGCAGATGATCTCCGCCAGCTCGCGGATCGGCACGTCTTCGCCGTAGCCGACATTGATCACCTCCGGCGAATCGTAATGCTCCAGCAGGAATCGGCACGCGCCAGCCAGATCGTCCACGTGCAGGAATTCGCGGCGGGGCGTGCCGGTTCCCCACACCACCACTTCGCCGGCGCCAGCTTGCTTTGCCTCGTGCACCTTGCGGAGGAGCGCGGGGAGGACGTGCGAATTCTCGAGGTCGAAATTGTCGCCGGGGCCGTAGAGATTCGTCGGCATCGCGGAGAGAAAATTCGCCCCGTATTCCCGCGCGTACGATTGGCAGAGCTTGATCCCCGCGATCTTCGCGAGCGCGTAGGCTTCGTTGGTCGGTTCCAGCGGCCCGCTCAGCAGCGCCTCCTCGGGGATCGGCTGTGGCGCGAATTTGGGGTAGATGCACGAGCTGCCGAGAAAGAGAAGCTTGCGCGCGCCGTGCTCGTAGGCGGCCTCGATCACGTTGTTCTGCACGCGCAGGTTCTCCAGCAGGAACTCGACCGGAAAATCGTGGTTCGCCTTGATGCCGCCGACTTTCGCCGCGGCCACCACCACCACCGCGGGCCGCATCGCCGCGAAGAATCTCCGCACCGCGTCGCGATCGAGCAAATCGAGCTCGGCGCGCGGGCGCGTGACGAGATTCGTGTACCCGTGGGCCTGCAGCTCCCTCAAAATGGCGCTTCCGGCGAGGCCGCGATGGCCCGCGACGAAGACTGGCTCGGCTTTTTGCACGGCGTACCGTAGCATCGGCCCGCGCCCGGTGAAGCAGCTTTCTCGCGCGAATAATCGCCGCCACATTCGCTCGCCCCCCGGCCCCGCGGCGTGTATGAGCCTGCCCAGTTTATGCAAGCCCTCATCCTCGTGCTCGATGGCGCCGGCTGCGGCGAAGCGCCGGATGCCGCCGCCTTTGGCGATGCCGGAGCGAACACGCTTGGCCATGTCTTCCGCGGCGAGGCGGGCCTCGAGCTGCCCACACTCTTTTCGCTCGGCCTTTGGAAAAGCGTGATCGGCGACGTGCTCTCCGCGCGCGCCCAGGGCAATCTCGCGCGCTGGGGCCGCATGCGTCCGGCCTCCCGTGGCAAGGATTCCATCACCGGCCACTGGGAGATCGCCGGCGCCATCCAAACCGAGCCCTTCGCGGTCTTCCCGGAGTTTCCCGAGGAGCTGGTGAGCGCGATCGAGCGCGACGCGGGGCTGAAGTTCCTCGGCAACTGCGCGCGCCATGGGCTCGCCGTCATCGAGGAGCTCGGCGAAGAACACCTGCGCACCGGTAAACCGATTCTCTACACCTCCGCCGATTCCGTGATGCAGATCGCCGCGCACGACCGCGCGATCCCTGCAAAGCGGCTTGCGGAGATTTGCCGGCTCGCCCGCCGCCGCGCCGACAAATTCCGCATCGGCCGGGTGATCGCGCGCCCCTTCACCGGCGCGCCGGGCGCCTTTGCGCGGCTCGGCCGTCAGGATTACCCCATGGTGCCGCCGCGCACCGTGCTCAACGCCATCGCGGAGCGCGGCCTGCTCGTCCACGGCATTGGCCACGTGAAATCGCTTTTCGCCGGCAGCGGCATCACGCGCTCCTCGCCGGCGGAATCGAATGTCGATGTCATGGCCGCGGTCGAGTCGGCGTGGGAAAAAGACGACTCCGGCCTGGTCTTCGCGAACCTGAGCGACTTCGACTCGCTCTACGGCCACCGCCGCGACCTGCCCGGCTTCGCCCGCGCGCTCGCGGATTTCGATGAATGGCTCGAAGCCTTCCTCCCGCGGATCGAGGAAGACGACCTGGTGATTATCATCGCCGATCACGGCAACGATCCGACATTTCCCGGCAACGATCACACCCGCGAAGAGGTGCCGCTCCTCGTGCTGCACGGCGGCCGCCGCGGCCCGCTCGGCACGCGCAAGTCCTTCGCCGATGTCGCCTCCACGCTCGCGGAGTTCTTCGGGCTGCGGGGCGGCTGGACTCCCGGAAAATCGTTCCTGCGGTAGCGGCGCTCTCTGGCCGCCGGCGTGAAATAGAAATACAAAAAAGTGCTCAATCGAGATTGGGAGACTGCTCGCCCTATGGTAATCTCGGCCGTGCTCGCGATCAGCGATCAACGATCTGTCCGCTTCCCAAGTACAAGCCGCACTCCGGCCGCCGCCGCCCGCCAGCCGGGTCGCCACGCTCCTCGCGCCAACTGAAGTGCCCCCCTCTTCATCACCGCTCTCTCCGTTCCAATATTTCCATAAATCAAAACTTATACTTCGCCGGAATTTGCCCGTGCCACTCCTCCCTGCCCTTTCCGGTTCCAAAAATCCCGCGCAAACCCTGCTCAAAACGCCAAAACTGCCGCGTCGCCTGAAGCATCGGTTTCCAAAATTTCCAAAAAGTTAAACTTATACCTCACGAAGCCCCAGCGTCCCCGCCTTACTGGCTTACTGCCTTACTCTCCCCTCCCCCGCGCTTGCGATTCGTTCCAAAATCGCTCATCCTGTGAACACGGACCTCCGACCCTCTCGGCCGGACCTTCGCTTGCGGTTTTCTTCTTCACCCCATGAAAACGCCCCCCTATCCGCACATCGAACCGCTGGAGGCGCGCATCGCCCCGGCGCTCACCGCCACCACTTTCACCTGGGAGGGCGACGCGGGCGCGGGGTGGGATGACACCACTGGCGCCAACGGCTCGAACAAGAACTGGCTCACTTCCCCGCTCTCGGGGCAGGGGACGCCGGGCGATGGCAGGAACCTCGTCTTTCCCGACGCCGCGTCGAGCAAGACCAACACGAACGACATCACGGGGCTCGACGTGAACAAGCTGACCTTCACCGGCACCGGCTACAACGTGACCGGCATGCCGATCACGCTCGCGGCCGGGTTCACGGCAAACTACGCCACGGCCGCCACGAACACATTTCTCCCGAAGATCACCCTCGCGGCGGACCAGACGTTTGCCTTCACCGGCAACGCCGGCGCGACGTTCAACTTCGGCGAGATCGACCTCGGCGGGAAGACGCTGACATTCGACAATACCTTCAAGGTAAAGCTCGCGGTAAACGGGGAGAACTTCACGGGTGCGGGAGCGCTGATTAAGAATGGCACGGGGGAGCTGGACTTCAGCCTCGGGAGCGATTTCAGCGGGCTGGCGCAGGTGAATGCGGGGACGCTCGTGGTGCCGGTGACCACCTCGCTCGGCGCTGTGGGGCCGGGCAATGGGACCACGGTGGCGAGCGGCGGGACGGTTCGCATCACCGCGGTCTCGTCGGCGATCAACGAGGACTTCACCTTGGCCGGCCTCGGCGCCGCGGGGCAGACGGGCGCCGTGGTGCTCGACTCGGATGCGGGCAACCTTTTCAACCTGGCCGGCGGGGTGCGGCTCAGCGGCGATGCCACCATGGCGGAGCCCGCCGGCGGCCTGGCCCGGCTCGGCTTGCTCGGCGCGGTGGGCGCCGCGGACGATGCGCTGGCGACGCTAACGGTCACGTTGAGCAAACTCTCCTTCGCGAACACCACCGTCTTCACGGCCGAGCTGGCCGGCGGGGGCGAGCACGATCAGCTCAATGTGAACGGGGAGATCGACCTCGGCGGCGCCGCGCTCAATATCGTCCCCTCCTTCACGCCCTCGGTCGGCGACAAATTCACCATCCTGCTCAACGACGGGACTGATCCGATCACCGGCACCTTTGCCGGGCTCGCGGAGGGCGCCACCTTCGCCGCCGGCGGCGTGAATTTCAAAATCAGCTACAAAGGGACCAACGGCTCCACCGGCAATGACGTGGTGCTCACCGTCGACAGCCTCGTGGAAACGCCGCTGCCGGTGACGCTTTCCGCCAACGGCAAGACCGCGACGTTCGTCGATCGCGACGGCGACAACGTGACGATCACCACGAACAAGGGCCCGTTTCAGCAGAACGATTTCCGGCTCGTGGCCGCGGGCGTGGCCGGCGGTGGCCAGCTCCAGCTCATCAATTTCACCGCGCACGCGGCGGATTTTATCGGCGCCAATCTCACCGTCAGCGCGCGTCCCGGCCCGCTCGGGGGCAACGGCTTCGTGAACGTCGGCTACGTGAACGCCACCGGCATCGATCTCGGCGCGGTGAAAATCGCCGGCGACCTCGGGCGGATCGCCGCCGGCACGCCCGATAGCGCGGTGTTTGTTCCGGCCATGAAGTCGCTCACGGTCGAATCGATCGGCGCGCTCGGCACTTCCACGCAGAGCGGCGGCGGCGATCTGCGGAGCGACGTCCGCGGCTCGCTCTCGAGCTTCACGGTGAAAGAGGATTTCCGCAGCGCGGAGTTCCAAGTCCTCGGGAGTGATGCGAAACTCGGCGCGGTGACGATCGGCGGCTCCGTCGTGGCGGACTCCGCGACGGCGCGCCTCGGTGGCAACTTGGGAATCGACTCTCTCAAAATCGGCGGCGACCTCCGCGCCGCTGGTGGCAGGGTCGAGATCTCCGCCTTTGGCGGCGCCCTCGGCGCGGTGACCGTCGGCGGCGGGATCCACGGAACTAGCGCATTCCCAGTCGTCCTCAGCGCGTTCGGCCAGAAGCCGGAACCCGCGGCCGGCGTCGACCTCGCGCTAAAGAGCCTCACCGTCAAAGGCAGCGTTCAGTTTTTCAGGATCGAGCTTGGTACCAGCAGCGCCGGCGGAAATGCCGATGCCTCGGCCGGCAGCATCACGGTGGCGGGCGATTGGATCAGCAGCCGCCTGCTTGCCGGCGTCAGCCGGGGCCAGGATTCGTTGCCCGGCACCACCGACGACACCGTCGTGGTGAGCTCGCCGCCCGAGCGGAACAATCCCGATCGCTTCTCGAACATCGGCAGCTTCACTGTGAGAGGCCAGGCGCTCGGCACGCCCGCCGTGACGAACGATATGTTCGCCGTGGAGGCCGAGCGCATCGGCAAAGCAAAGATCGGCACGCGCACCTTCGCTTTCACCACCGGCGCCGCGCCCGAGGCCTTCTATGCCGCGCCCACCAGCCCCGGCGCCGGCGCCGGCAGCCCGGTGTTCGATTTCATCCTGCGCGAGCTCGGCGCCGCCACGCCCGCGGTCGCTTTGGGCGGAGCGAATCTCCAGATTTCCGCCGACGGCAAAACGGCCACGTTCACCGATGTGGATGGCGACGCCGTCAAGGTCGTCCGCACCGCGGGCACCTTCGTCACCGGCAATTTCACTTTCAAGCCCGCCGCTTCCGGTGGGGGCGACCTCGCGCAACTCGTCCTCACGCTGGCGCCGAATAATGTGCCCTTCAACGTCACTATCACCGCGCGCCCGGGCGCGGGCGGCGGCAACGGATTTGTGAACATCGACAGCATCGATGCCAGCGGCGTGGCGCTCGGCACCGTGAGCCTCGCCGGCGATCTCAACAGCTTCGGCGGCGGCTCGTCGGTCAACGGGAAGCCGGGTGTCGCGGCGTTGGTCGTCCATTCCCTCGGCGCCCTCGGCTCCAGCGCGGCGTTTGGGTCGGTTTCGAATTTCAGCGGTGGGCTTGGCCGGCTCACCGTCGCCGCCGATGTGCTGGGCGCCTCCCTGACCGCCGGCGGCACCGATGCGAAAATCGGCGCCATCACGATCGGTGGCGCCTACACCAGCAACGGCGGCAGTGTTGCCGGGGTGTCCGTAGAGGGCGGGCTCGGCTCGTTGAGGACCGGCGGCAGCGTGGTCGGATTGACGATCGACGCCGGTCGCGGCGCTCTTGGCGCGCTGACCATTGGCGGGGACTTCGTCGGCGATGGCAGCAACCCCACGCTCCTCGCGTTCGGCCAACTGTCGGCGCCCGCCCGCGGCCTCGACTTTGCCCTCAAGAGCCTCACCGTCAAAGGCAGCGTGGAAGGTGTGCGCATCCATCTCGGCGCGAACTCCCTGAACAGTAACGCCGATGCCTCCCTCGGCACGATCAGCGTCGGCCGCGCCTGGCTCGGCAGCAGCGTCCTCGTCGGCGGCAACGACGGCGCCGACAACTTCATCGGCACCTCCGACGACACCAAAGCCAATGGCACGACCAGCAATCGCGACGAAGGCCGCTTTTCCACGATCTCCAGCATCATCATCAAAGGCCAGGCCCTCGGCAGCGCCGCCGCCAACGACGCCTTCGGCATCGTCGCCGAGCAAATCACCCGCGCCAAAATCGGCGCCCGCATCTTCGCCCTCAATCCCGGCGAGCGTGACGTCCTCGACAACCTTGCCGCCGCCCCCACTGGCCCCGGCCCCGTCGGCGGCAGCCTAGTGAGCGACTTCTTCCTACGCGAGCTGACTAGCTGAGGCGCGCACGGTTCTTTAACGTCAAGGCTAGACACGACCGCGCCGGAAGCACAACCTTGGCGGACATTTCCGGAGCGACTTCATGATCAATATCGATGAGCTTCTGCAGCCCGTCTCGCCCACTGAACCGTGCGGGAGCGATATCAGCTACGATCCCGCGATGCATCAGCTCGAGACGCTGCTGCTGGGAAAACCGGAGACGCAGTTCTCCGCGGCGGAAGAGCCGGAGTGGGAGAAGCTGGAGAGCCTGGGCGTCGCGCTGATTGGGCGATCGAAGAATTTGCGGGTGGCGATGATCCTTTGCCTGGCGCTTCTCAAGACCGAGGGACTGCCGGGCTTCCGGGATGGAATCGCGCTCATTCGCGAGTTGCTGGAGCGGTACTGGGAGCCGCTTTTTCCGAAGCTCGATCCGGACGATAACAACGATCCGACGGAGCGGGTGAATATCCTTACGCCGCTGGTGACGCCGCTCGGCGCGTTCGATGATCCGATGCAGTTTCAACTGCGTTTGCGCGAGGCCAAGCTTTCGCATTCCCCGCGCGTGGGGAGCTTCAGCTTGGCGGAGATCGTGGCGCCCACCGGCGCGGATGGGAAGGCCGGGCCCGACGCGGGGCAGGCGGAGGCGGCCTTCCGGGACACGCCGCCGGAGAGGCTGGAAGGCACCGGCCAGGCGATCATCGAGGCGGCGGCCAGCGCGCGGGAGATCGATGCGTTTCTCACCGCCACCATCGGCGCCGATCGCGCGATGGATTGGGCGCCGTTGCTGCACACCCTGGAGGAGCTCCGAAAAGCGCTCGCGCCGTATCTTTCCGGGCCGGCGGCGGCGCCGATTATCGGGGCGCAGCCGGCCGCGGCCGGGGCAAGCGCGGCGGCCGCATCGGCCCCGGCCGCGCCTTCGGGGGCGATCCAGTCGCGGCAGGATGTGGTCTCCGCGATCGATCGAATCTGCGAGTATTATAAGAGAGCGGAGCCATCGAGCCCGGTGCCGCTGCTGCTGCAGCGGGCGCGGCGGCTGGTGGAGAAAGGGTTTCTGGAGATCATCGGCGATCTTTCGCCGGAGGCGCTGGGACCGCTGCACACCATGACGGGGGTGAAGCAGCAAGTGGAAGGGGAGGCCAAGTGACGCCCATTTCCGCGGGATCCCGGGGGCGGAAAAATCCTTCGATCAAAAAGGATTGCTTACGGTCCGAAAACTTCGTAGAAGTGAACGTAATGAGATCGTCGGCCGGTGCGAGTCTCGCACCAGCCCGGCGGTTTCCCTAAAAACCCTCAACCACAAGGAGCAGCAATGGCACGCGCCAGCAGCCAGAAATTCATCGCTCGGAATCGCGCCCCACGGGTCCAGATCGAATACGATGTGGAAATCTACGGAGCGGAAAAAAAAGTGGAGCTTCCCTTCGTCATGGGCGTCATGGCGGACCTTTCGGGAAAGCCCGCGGAGAGCCTGCCCGCGGTCGATCAGCGGAAGTTCCAGGAAATCGACATCGACAATTTCGACGAGCGCCTGAAGGCCGCGAAGCCGCGGGTGGCGTTCCAGGTTCCCAACACTTTGACGGGGGAAGGGAATCTCAACGTCGACATCACTTTTGAAAGCATGGAGGACTTTTCGCCGGCGGCGGTGGCGCGAAAGGTGGAGTCGCTCCAAAAGCTCCTGACCGCGCGGACGGAGCTTTCGAATCTCATGACATACATGGACGGAAAAAGCGGCGCCGAGGATCTCGTCGCGAAGCTCCTTTCCGATCCCGCGCTCCTCAAATCGCTGGCCGCGGCGCCGAAGCCGCAGCCGTCCGAAGCGGAACAATCCACGGAATAGCCAGATATGCCCCCTGAAACCAAGTTAGCCACACAGGACGCGCCGGCCGCCGGGTCGGTGGAGGTCAACGAGTTCGAAGCGCTGCTGCAGCAGGAATTCCGGCCCAACACCGTGCATGCGCGCGAGGCGGTCGATACCGCGGTGCGAACGCTGGCGGAGCAGGCGCTCGCCGGGAGCAAGCTCATCTCGAAGGATGCCGTTGCCTCCATCCAGGCGATCATCGCCGAGCTGGACCGTAAGCTCTCCGAGCAGGTGAACCTGATCATTCACCACGAGGATTTCCAGGCGCTGGAAGGGTCATGGCGCGGGCTCAGCCATCTGGTCACGAACACGGAGACCGATGAGAAGCTGAAAATCCGCGTGATGAATATCACGAAGAAGGAAGTCGGGCGCACGCTGAAGAAATTCAAGGGCACGGCGTGGGATCAGAGCCCGCTCTTTAAGAAGCTGTACGAAGAGGAGTACGGTACACCCGGCGGATCGCCTTACGGCGCGCTGATCGGCGACTATTACTTCGACCACTCGCCGACCGATGTGGAAATTCTGCAGGGGATGGGACAGATTGCGGCGGCGGCGCATGCGCCCTTCATCAGCGCGGCTGGCCCGACGCTGATGAACATGGAAAGCTGGCAGGAGCTGGGCAATCCGCGCGATTTGACGAAGATTTTCCAGACGCCGGAATACGCCGCGTGGCGGTCGCTCCGCGAATCCGAGAACGCCCGGTACATCGCGCTCACGATGCCGCGCTTTTTGGGGCGTCTGCCTTACGGCGCGAAGACCCAGCCGGTGGACGAGTTCGATTTCGAGGAAGCCACCGAGGGCAACGATCACTCCAAGTACGCCTGGTGCAACGCGGCGTATGCCATGGGGGCGAACATCACGCGCGCCTTCAAGCTGTACGGCTGGTGCGCGAAAATCCGCGGCGCGGAAAGCGGCGGCATGGTGGAAGGGCTGCCTTGCCACACATTCCCCACGGACGATGGCGGGGTGGACATGAAGTGCCCCACCGAAATTGCGATTACCGACCGGCGCGAAGCCGAGCTCGGAAAGAACGGCATGATGCCGCTCTCGCACTGGAAAAATACGGACTACGCGGTGTTCGTCGGCGGGCAATCGCTGCAAAAACCGCAGGAGTACGATGACCCGGATGCCACCGCAAACGCGAACTTGGCGGCGCGGCTGCCGTACCTCTTCGCCACCTGCCGTTTCGCGCACTACTTGAAGTGCATCGTGCGCGACAAGATCGGCTCCTTCAAGGAACGCTCCGATATGGAGATGTGGCTCAACAACTGGATCAGCAAATTTGTCACCCTGGACCCGCTCGCCTCGGATGCGGTGAAGTCGCAGTATCCGCTGGCGGCCGCCGAGGTGACGGTGGAAGAGGTGGCCGGCAACCCCGGGTATTACACCTCGAAGTTTTTCCTGCGCCCGCACTTCCAACTGGAGGGGCTGACCGTCTCCCTGCGCCTGGTCACCAAGCTCCCTTCCGTGAAGACCGGCAGCTAGCATACCGATTTACCGCGACAGATTCCAGGAAGCGTCGGACTTCCTGGAGTTAGCTGTCAGATCCGAAAAAACCAACCGTAACTAACCAAGACAGAAAGGTCATACTATGGCAGTAGACATGTTTCTCAAGATCACCGACGTAAAAGGTGAATCGAAAGACCAAAAGCACGCGGGGGAATGTGAGATCGAATCGTTCTCCTGGGGCGCCACGCAGCTCGGCACCTCCTCCCACGGCACCGGCGCCGGCGGTGGCAAAGTCTCGATGAACGACTTCCACTTCGTCATGCGTCACAACTCGGCCTCCCCGACGCTCTTCCTCAATTGCGCCAACGGGAAGCACCTGAAGGAGGCGAAGCTCACCTGCCGCAAGGCGGGCGGCACGCAGCAGGACTTCCTGATCGTGACCATGTCCGACGTGCTGATCTCCTCATACCAAACCGGCGGCAGCAATGGCGGCGAAGTCCCCATGGACCAGATCAGCCTGAACTACTCGAAAATCGAAATCGACACCCTCGTCCAGAACGAGAAGGGTGTCACCCAGTCCGCCGGCAAGAAGTGGTGGGACATGAAGACCAACACCGGCGGCTAGCCGTCGCTGGGAGGTCTCGAAGTTCGATCGACCGGCTGCGGGGCGTTTGGCCCCGAAGCCGGGGCCGCCGTTGCTGTAGTCTGGCCGCTTCGCCTCCACTGCCCGCCTGCGTTTTATGGTGATCACCGCTGAACAACACCTGCGCGCCGGGCGGCTGGAGGAGGCGCTGGCCGGATTGCGTGAGTCCATCAAGAAGGCTCCCGCGGATCCGAAGTTGCGCGTTTTCCTGTTCCAGTTGCTCTGCGTTTTGGGCGAATGGGAAAAGGCGCACACGCAGCTCACGGTGCTCCATGACATGGACGCCGATAGCCTAATGCTGGCGGAGATTTTCGCGCCGGTCGTGCAGGCGGAGCAGTTCCGCGCGGAGGTTTTCGCGGGGCGCCGCACGCCGTTGGTTTTCGGCGAGCCTGAGGAGTGGATCGGGTTGCTTGTGCAGGCGAATCAGTTCATTGCGGAAGGGAATCACGCCGCCTCGCAGGAGTTGCGGGAGCGCGCCTTCGACGCGGCGCCGGCGGTGCCCGGGACGGTCGACGAGAAACCGTTCGAATGGATCGCGGATGCGGACTCGCGCCTCGGCCCGCTCCTGGAGGTGATCATGGAGGGCAAATACTATTGGGTTCCGTTTGCGCGCATCCAGGCAATCCACCTCGAGCCGCCCACGGACTTGCGGGACTTCGTCTGGACAGCGGCGCAATTCACTTGGAGCAACGGCGGGCACTCGCCCGGCTTCATCCCCACGCGCTATGCGGGCTCGGCGGCGGCGGCGGATTCCGGGTTGCGGCTGGCGCGCAAGACCGAGTGGGAGCAGAAAGGGGAGGAGCTTTACCTCGGGCTGGGCCAGCGGGTTTTGGCGACCAGCGACGGGGAGTTTCCAGTCCTGGAAGTGCGCAAGATCGAGCTGGCCAGCGCGGCTCCCGAGGCATGATCGCGCATTTCCCTTCGCCACGGCGCCATGTCTGAAATCGCCGTCGAACGGATTCAGCCCTGCCTCTTCGATCGGCTCATCGATGAAGATCCGGAAGCGAAACAGGACAGCCGCGCTTCCCGGGTGATTTCTCTCCAGCGGTACCGCGATGGGGTCAGACGCGATCTGCAAATGCTGCTGAACGCGAGCGCGCATCTCAGCGAGGAAGACTGGCACCAGTTTGGGGAGGTGCGGCATTCGGTTTTGAATTACGGGGTGAGCGACCTGTGCGGGCAGCTCGCCTCGAACCTGGATTTGGCGGCGGTGGAGCATGAAATTCTCGAGGCGATCCGGTATTTCGAGCCGCGGATCATGTCGAATACGCTGAGCGTGCGAGCCGTGCGCGATCAGTCGAAAGTGGGGCCGAATGCCGTGGCGTTCGAGATTCGCGGGGAGCTGTGGGCCTCGCCGATCCCCGAGCAGCTTTTCATCCGCACGGAGATAGACCTCGATACCGGCCAGTGCGTTCTGTGATCCTCTGCACGCATGGATCGCCGGCTCCTCAATTTTTACAATATCGAGCTGCAGCACCTGCGCGAGACGGCGGCGGAATTTGCGCGGGATTTTCCGAAGATCGCCGGACGCCTTTCGCTGGACAAAGAGGCGAAGGAAATCTGCCCGGACCCTTTCGTGGAGCGGCTGCTGGAGGGCTTCGCGTATCTCGCCGCGCGCGTGCATTTGAAGCTCGATGCGGAGTTTCCGCGCTTCACGCAATCGATCCTCGAGACGGTCTATCCCCACTATCTTTCGCCCACGCCCTCGATGGCGCTGGTGCGCTTCGGGGTGCTCAAGCAGGCGGCGCAGATGGAGAATGGCTTTCTCATTCCGCGCGGCTCTTCGCTGAAAGGGAGCCTCGCCAAAGACGAGAAGACCGCGTGCGAGTACCGCACCGCGCACGACGTGCACCTTTGGCCGATCCACGTGGTGGAGGCGCAGTACTACACGCGCGACCTCGCGCAGCTCGAGCTGCCGCCGGAGTTGCGGCGCGCGCGCGGCGATCCGCATCCGCCTGGCCACGGCGAACGGGATGCCGTTCAAGGCGCTCAAGCTTTCCGCACTCACTTTCTTCCTGCGCGGGGCCGACGAGCTCCCGGTGAGCATTTACGAGCAGATCTTCACGCGCGCCACGGGGGTGATGGTGCAGTCGATGAGCGCGCTGCGGAAGAAGCCGCGGAGCATCGTGCCGGTGTCGAAAATCCGGCGCGTCGGTTTCCGGCAGGAAGAGGCGCTGCTTCCGTACGGCCCCCGCGGTTTTCAGGGGTATCGTCTCTTGCAGGAATATTTCGCTTATCCCGAGCGGTTTCACTTTTTTGAGCTGGGTGGCCTGGAGGAGGGCGTCGCGCTCGCCGAGAGCGACCAGATCGATCTCATCATCCCGCTCAAGGAGCAGGAAATCCGGCTGGAAGACCGGGTGGAAGCTTCGACGTTCGAGCTCTTTTGCACCCCCGCGATCAATCTCTTCCCGATGCGGCCGGACCGCATCCAACTGAGCGATCGCTTCTCGGAATACCATGTGGTGGCCGATCGCACGCGGCCGCTCGACTTCGAAGTCTACTCCGTCGAGGCGGTCACCGGCTTTGGCGCCAATCCCGAGGACGAGCAGCCCTTCAAGCCGTTCTACCTCGTGCGCGATTCCACGGCGGAGACGCGGCGCTTTTTTCAATGTCCACCGCGTTCCGCGGGTCCCGACCGAGAGCGAGCGGCGGGTGCGGCGGGTCAGCTCGTACGGCGGTTCGGAAGTCTACCTTTCGCTGGTCGATGCCAAGGCCGCGCCCTACCGCACGGAGCTGCAGCAATTGGGCGTGCACGCGCTTTGCACCAATCGCCACCTGCCCCATCGCCATGGCCACGGGCGTCGGCACCACGGATTTTTCGCTGCAGCTCCATGCTCCCGTGGAATCGATCCGCTGCATCAGCGGGCCGACTCCGCCGCGCTCGTCCTTGGGCCAGGACGACCGCGCCTGGCGCATGATCAGCCATTTTTCGCTGAACTATCTCTCGCTCCTCGACGCGCCGGGCGAGGACGGCGCGGTGGCGTTGCGCGATCTCCTGAAGCTCTACTCCGACCCGGCCGACGTGCTCGTGAAGCGGCAGATCGAAGGGCTGCGCTCGGCGCACGTCGTGCCGGTCGTCCGCCGCGCGGAGTCGGAGACGCCGGGGCCGATCGCGTTCGCGCGCGGGCTCGAGGTCTCGCTGCTTTTCGATGAGACTGCGTTCGAGGGCACGGGCGTGTTCGTCCTCGGCGCGGTGCTGGAGCAATTTTTGCGCAGGTACGTTTCGCTGAATTCCTTCACCGAGACGGTCATCCTGTCACAACAGCGAGGAGAAGTCATCCGATGGCCAGCCCGAGTCGGCAAAAGACATCTGATCTAATCCAGGCGCTTCACGAAGAGCCGCACGGGTTCGATTTCTTCCGCGCGGTGCGCCTGCTGGAGGCGCAATTCGCGGACTGGCCGCGCGTGGGCGAATCGCGGACGCCCGCGCGAGGACGCGCTCCGTTTCAAGCAGCTTCCTTCGCTCGCTTTCGCGCCCTCCACGCTGGATGGCTTCGAGGCGGGCGGCGACGGGCAATCCCGCGAAGCTGTTCGTCAATTTTGCCGGGCTTTTCGGGCCGAACGGGCCGCTGCCGCTGCACGTCACCGAGTACGCGCGCGACCGGCTGCGCAACTCGGGCGACGGCGCGATGACGGCGTTTCTCGACGTCTTTCATCACCGCTTTCTCTCGCTTTTTTACCGGGCGTGGGCGGTGAACCAGAAGACGGTGGACCTGGACCGGCCGGAGGATTCGCGCTACGCGGCGCTACCTCGGCAGCGCTCTTCGGGCTCGGGATGGATTCGCTGCGCAATCGCGACGCGGTTTCGGACTGGGCAAAGCTCTATTTCTCCGGCAGGCTCGTTGCCAAACCCGCAATGCGGAGGGTCTCGAAGCCATTATCCAGGATTACTTCGGCATGCCTACCGCCATCGAAACATTCAGCGGCCATTGGATGACGCTCCCGGAGAACAGCGTGTGCCAGCTCGGCGATTCGCCCGAGACGGGCAGCCTCGGCGTGACGACGATCCTCGGCTCGCGGTTTTGGGACTGCCAGTTGAAGTTCCGCATCCGTGTCGGGCCGATGGGGCTGGCGGAGTTGACACCGCCTCCTGCCCGATCGGCGGAATCCTTCAAGCGGCTGCGTGCCTGGGTGCTCACCTACGTCGAACTACGAGCTGTTTTGGGACGCCCAGTTGTCCTCAAAAAAGAGGAGGTGCCCGAAATCAGCCTTGGCCAATCCGGCATGCTCGGCTGGACTTGCTGGCTGCGCAGCCAGCCTTTCGATCACGATGCAGATGATCTAATCCTCGACGGCTCGAGTTAAAGCCCCGCCCCTCTCCAAACCCGCTCCCCCCATTATGGCCGAAATCAAACGCTCCATTCTTTTCGGAAAGCTCAACAGCCTCGGCTACAAGGCGATGGAAGGCGCCACCGTCTTTTGCAAGATGCGCGGCAACCCATACGTGGAAACTCATCCACTGGCTGCACCAGGTCTTGCAAACACCCGGACTCCGACCTGCACCGCATCGTCGAAGCATTTTGGCCTCGATGCCTCCCGCGTCGCGGCGGACTTCATGGCGGCCCTCGACAAGCTGCCGCGGGGCGCCACGGCGATCTCGGATTTTTCGCCGCATCTCGAGGAATCGGTCGAGCGCGGGTGGACTTACGCCTCGCTGCTCTTCGGCGACGAGCAGCGTGCGGACGGGCCACCTCATCCTGGGCATTCTGAAAACGCCTGGGTTGCGCAACGTGCTTGCGCCGCATCTCGCGGGAGTTCGAGAAGATCAAAGCCGAGGAGCTCGAGCGATTCGTTTGGCAAGATCGTCGCGCGGCTCGCCTGAGGACGCCTTGCAATCGAAAGACGTGCGGTGGCGGCGTGGCGCCTGGCGAAACGAGCGGAGCGATCGCGCCCGGCGCAGATGGGCAAACAGGAGGCGCTCGCGAAGTTTTCCGTCGACCTCACCGAGCAAGGCGCGCAAAGGCGAGATCGATCCGATCGTCGGGCGCGACGAGGAGATCCGGCAGATCGTCGATATCCTCATGCGCCGCCGGCAGAACAACCCGATCCTCACCGGCGAGGCGGGCGTCGGCAAAACCGCGGTCGTCGAAGGCTTCGCGCTGCGGATCGCGAAGGGCGACGTGCCGCCCGCGCTGAAGGATGTCTCCGCTGCGCACGCTCGATCTCGGCCTGCTGCAGGCGGGCGCGAGCATGAAGGGCGAATTCGAGAACCGCCTGAAACAGGTGATCGAGGAAGTGCAGGCCTCGCCGAAGCCGATCATCCTTTTCATCGACGAAGCCCACACGCTCATCGGCGCCGGCGGCGCGGCAGGGCAGGGCGACGCGGCCAATTTGCTCAAGCCCGCGCTCGCCCGCGGCACGCTGCGGACCATCGCCGCCACGACGTGGGCGGAATACAAAAAGTATTTCGAGAAGGATCCGGCGCTCACCCGGCGCTTCCAGGTGATCAAGGTGGAGGAGCCGAGCGAGGACAAAGCGGTGCTGATGATCCGCGGGCTTTCGCCCGATCTCGAGAAGCACCACAAGGTGCAGGTGCTCGACGAGGCGCTCGAAGCCGCGGCGCGCCTGTCGCATCGCTACATCCCCTCGCGCCAGCTTGCCCGACAAGGCGGTGAGCCTCATCGACACCGCCGCGCGCGCGTCGCGATCAGCCAGCACGCGACGCCGCCGCAGGTGGAGGACGCGCAACGCCACATCGAGGCGCTGCGCACCGAAAGCGAAATCCTCGATCGCGAAATCGCCGTGGGGCTCGATCATGAAAAGCGGCGTGGCGGAAGATCGACGTCGAAGCTGGAGACCGCCGAGGCGCGTCACGCGGAGCTCTCCGAGAATTGGAAGAAGGAGAAGGACGCTCGTGGATCAAGATCATCGAGCTGCGGGCCAAGCTCCGCGCCGCCATGACCGTCGCCGGCACCGGCGAAACTGCGGAAGCGCCGCCCGCCGATGGCGCCGAGGCAGCCCCCGCGGAAGGCGCCGAACCGGCCCCGGCTACCAATGGAATCATCGCGCCACCGTGACGGAACTGCGGACGCTGGAAGCCGAACTGCGCGACCTGCAAGGCGAGAGCCCGCTCATTTTCCCGCATGTCGATGAGCAGGCCGTCGCCGCGGTCATCGCCGACTGGACCGGCATTCCCGTCGGCAAGATGGTGAAGAACGAGATCCAGGCCGTGCTTCAACTGGCCGATAACCTGGAAAAGCGCGTCATCGGCCAGCGCCACGCGCTCGAAGCCATCGCCCGCCGCATCCAGACCTCGCGCGCCGGGCTCGACAATCCCAGCGAAACCGATCGGCGTCTTCATGCTCGCCGGCCCGAGCGGCGTCGGCAAAACCGAAACCGCGCTCGCGCTCGCCGAGCCGCTCTACGGCGGCGAGAGCAACGTCATCACGATCAACATGAGCGAGTTCCAGGAGGCGCACACGGTCTCCACGCTGAAAGGCTCGCCTCCCGGCTATGTCGGGCTACGGCGAAGGCGGCGTGCTCACCGAAGCCGTCCGCCGCCGCCCCTACAGCGTGGTGCTGCTCGATGAAGTGGAAAAGGCGCACCCGGACGTGCACGAGATTTTCTTCCAGGTCTTCGACAAAGGCCGCATGGAAGACGGCGAAGGCCGCCTCATCGATTTCAAGAACACGATCATCCTGCTCACCACGAATGTCGGCAGCGACCTGATCATGAATCTCTGCAAGGACCCGGACCTCAAGCCCGAGCCCGAGGGCATCGTCAAGGCGCTCCGCCAGCCGCTGCTGAAAACGTTCCCCGCCGCACTCCTCGGGCGCACTCGTCGTCATCCCGTACTACCCGCTCAGCGACGAGATGCTGAAGCCGATCATCACGCTCCAGCTCTCGCGCATTCAGAAGCGCCTGCAGCAAAACCAGGGCGTCCCGCTCACCTACGACGACGCCGTGGTCGACTCGATCGCCAGCCGCTGCACCGAGCTGGAAAGCGGCGGCGCGCATGGTCGATGCCATCCTCACGCAGACGCTGCTGCCCGAGATCAGCCGCGAATTTCTCCACCGCCTGCTCGATGGCGCGCCGCCCGCGGGCGCGCATCTGGGCGTGCAAGATTCGAATTTCACGTATACGTTCAGTTAGCCAGCCGAGGGCCGCTTATGTCTTACACCCAGGACACTCGTCCGATGCGGGTCACCACCCCGCTGGGGACGGATAAATTGCTGATCACCGGCCTGAGCGGGAGCGAGGCGATGAGCCAGCTCTTCAGCTTTCAGCTCGATCTGCTCGCCGAAAACAAGACGGAGGTTCCCTTCGAGAAGCTGCTCGGCCAGCCGGTCACGGTTTCCATTGCGCTCTCCGCAAACGCCGGCACCCGGTATTTCAACGGCATCGCCAGCCGGGTGAGCCAGGGCGAGCAGGACAACACCTTCACTTCGTACCAGGTGGAGATCGTGCCGCAGTTTTGGCTGCTCACGCGCCGCACGCAGTCGCGCATTTTCCAACAGCTCCCGATTCCGGAGATTCTGCGGAAAGTGCTGGAAGGACTCGAGGTGGACTACCGCCTGCAGAGCCGCTACGAGCCGCGCGATTACTGCGTCCAATACCGAGAGTCGGATTTCAATTTCGCCAGCAGGCTCATGGAGGAGGAGGGAATTTTCTATTACTTCGAGCACAAGGACGGCAGCCACAAGATGATCGTGGCGGACACGCCGCAGGCCCACCCGAACGTGCCCGGCAACAGCACGCTGCTTTACGACAATGTGCTCGGCGGCACGCGCCCCGAGGACCGCGTCTATGATTGGTTCAAGTACCAGGAGCTGCGCTCGGGCAAGCGCACGCTGTGGGACCACCATTTCGAGCTGCCGCACAAGCATCTGGAAGCGGACAAGACGATCCAGGAAACCGTCGCGGCCGGCAGCGTGACGCACAAGCTGAAGCTCGGCGCCAACGACAAGCTCGAGCTCTACGATTATCCCGGCGAGTATGCCCAGCGGTTCGATGGCGTGCCGCCGGGCGGCGGCGAGCGGCCCGACGATCCGCAAAAGATTTTCACGGATAACAAGCGCACCGTGGAACTCCGCATGCAGCAGGAAGCATTGCCCTCGCTGCGGATTCAGGGCTCATCCACCTGCGCGAATATGGTGCCCGGGCATCAGTTCACGCTGCAGCGCCACTTCAACGCGGACGGCTGTTATGTCATTACCTCGGTGCAGCACTCCGCCACGCTCGACGCTTACCGTACGGACCACGGTGTGCTCGGTTACCACAATAGCTTCACCTGTATCCCGAACGCGCTGCCGTATCGGCCGCCGCAGGTGACGGCGAAGCCGGCCGTGCGAGGCTCGCAAACCGCGGTGGTCGTCGGCCCGCCCGGCGAGGAAATTTTCACGGACAAATACGGGCGCGTGAAAGTGCAGTTCCACTGGGACCGCGAAGGGAAGCATGACGCGAACAGCTCCTGCTGGATTCGCGTGGCCACGCCCTGGGCCGGCAAGCGCTGGGGCGTGATCCACAATCCGCGCATCGGCCAGGAAGTCGTGGTCGATTTCATCGAGGGTGACCCGGACCAGCCGATCATCATCGGCAGTGTCTACAATGCCGAGCAGATGCCCGCTTACATGGGCGAGGGCCCCGATGCGAAGCACAAGAACGACAACAAGCTCACCGGCATCAAGAGCTCCTCCACACCCGGCGGGCAGGGTTACAACGAAATCCGCCTGGATGACACGAAGGGCAAGGAGCAAATCTTCATCCATGGCGAGCGCGACATGGATGTGCGGGTGAAGCACGACTCCCGTGAGCTGATCATCCACGATCGCCACCAAATCATCGGCACCACCGATCCGTCCAAATGCGGCGACCAGCGCGAGATGATTTACCAGGACAAGCATCTCACGATTCATCGCAACCATATCGAGCACATCGGCGGCGATATGAAGCTGCTCGTCGGCGGCATCGATGGGCCCGGGAAGGTCGATATCCATATCAAGGATGAAAAGAAGGAGTTGATCGACAAGGAATCGCACGTCCACGTGAAGATGGAGCGCAAGGAAAAGGTCGATCTGAACCAGTCCCTCACCGTCGGCGTCAATCAGCAGGAGAAAGTCGGCATGAATCACGCGCTGCAAGCCGGCATGCAGATCCACCTGAAGGCCGGGATCGATGTGGTGATCGAAGCCGGCGTGATGCTCACGCTCAAAGTCGGTGGCAATTTCATCAATATCAATCCGGCCGGGATTTTCATTCAGGGAATGATGGTGATGATCAATAGCGGCGGCGCCGCGGGACCAGGCGCCGGCTCCAGTCCCGGCTCCGCCAGCGATGCGAAGGACGCCGCGCCCATCAAGCCGGATGTGGCTGATAATGCCGTCACCGGCTACGCCTCCACGCCCGCGCATCACTAGCTATCGCGAATATGTTTCCACCAGCCCGCCTTGGCGATCCAGTGACGCACGACATGATCGTTCCCTCCGGCGTCATCGGCCCGCCGTGCTTTCCGCAGGTGCTGATCGAGTTCCTGCCCGCCGCGCGCGTGACCGACCTGGCCATCTGCTCCGGCATGACCAGCTTCGGCCCGGCGCATCCTCCGCCCGTCCCGCCCGCCCCGCCCGGTCTGCCGATCGTGACCGGGAACTTCAAGGTGCTCGTCGGGTTCCTGCCGCAGGCGCGCTGGATGATCGATATCGCGGCGTGCGGGGTGTTCCTCGGCGATCCAAAACTCTATCCGACGCGCCGCGTTTTCATCGGCCCGTAACTTCTCCTTTTCCATGCCCCCGACCGAAGCCCGCCCGCCGGAAGTGCTCGCCACGCAGCTCGCCGCGTACACGCATCTCGAAAAGCCTTCCCGCCAGTTGGTGGCCGAGGGGCAGACCGCCGTTGAGCTCGCGGAGTTGCTCGCCGAGCGCGAGCAATTCGCTGACGCCACCCAGGTCGTCGCGCATCTCCTGCCCCCGCGCGAAGCCGTCTGGTGGGCTTGTCAGAGTGCGCGCCAAGCCGCGCCCGCGGAGCCCCCACCCGAGTGGACCGCCGCCCTCGAGGCCACCGAGAAGTGGGTCGCCGAAATGACCGACGAGAGCCGGCGCTCCGCCGAGCGCTACGCGCAGGAAGCCGGCCTCAACACCGCGCCCGGCTGCGCCGCCCTCGCCGCCTTCCACAGCGGCGGCAGCATCGCCCCGCCCGAGATGCAGGCCGTCGAATCCGCCCCCTACGCCTCGTCCCAGCTCGCCGCCGGCAGCATCACCATCTCCGCCCTCACTCCGCAGCCTGCCGAGGCCCCCGAGAAATACCGCCGCTTCCTGCAGCAAGGAATCGAGCTCTACCGCTCGACGCTCGCTCCGGCGTGATGGGCCAAGGAATTGCGGCCAGCCGAGTTTTTTCCGGCCATGCGCCCCACGGTTTTCCCCTGAAGGTGGTATTCCTCTGTGGATACCGATGACCCCCTCCAAGTTCCGGCTTCCCCCCTTGCGCCGTCTGCGGGCCGCTGCTGCGGCGGCGGCGCTGATGATGCCCGGCGTTGACGCCCGCGCGGAAGTGAGCGCAATCGTTCGCTACAATCAGGACGTGCTGCCGATCCTGGCGGAGAATTGCTTCGCGTGCCACGGCTTCGACAAGGCTAAGCGCAAAGCGGGCTTGCGCCTGGATTTGGCCGAGGGCGCCACGGCGGAGCTGGAGTCCGGGGCTCGTGCGATCGTTCCGGGCAAAGTGGTGGAGAGTGAGCTGATCGCGCGCATTCACACGGACGATGTGGAGGACCTGATGCCGCCGAAGAAGACAGGCAAGCATCTGACGCCGGCGCAAAAGGAGACGCTGCGGCGATGGGTGGAGCAGGGCGCGCGTTACGAGCCGCATTGGGCCTTGCTGCCACCGCAACGGATCGAGCCGCCGGAGGTGGCGGGCGCGGCGCGTCCGATCGATCGTTTTGTGCGGGCGCGGCTGGCCGAGAAGAAGATTGCGCCCGCGGCGGAAGCGGATCGCCACACGCTGATCCGCCGCTTGAGCCTTGATCTCACCGGGCTGCCGCCGTCGCCGCTGGAGGTGGATGCGTTCGTGAACGATGCCCGGAGCGACGCGTACGAGCGCGTGGTGGATCGGTTGCTGGCCTCGCCGCATTTCGGCGAGCGCTGGGCGCGCTGGTGGCTGGATCTCGCGCACTATGCGGATAGCGATGGCTATTTGCAGGACTTCATTCGGCCGGTGGCGTGGCGTTACCGGCAGTGGGTGGTGGAGGCCTTCAATCGCGATTTGCCGTTCGATCAATTCACCATCGAACAGCTCGCCGGTGATCTGCTGCCAAACGCCACCGTTTCGCAAACGATCGCCACGGGCTTTCTGCGCAACACGCTGAGCAATCGCGAGGGCGGCGCGGACCTGGAGGAGTATCGCGTGCGGCAGGTGATCGATCGCGCCGCCACCACGGCCACCACCTGGCTCGGGCTGACGTTCGCGTGCGCCGAGTGTCACGATCACAAGTTCGATGCGATCTCGCAGCGCGAGTTCTACCAGTTCTACGCCTTCTTCAACGAAGCCGACGAGGTGAACATCGATGCGCCGCTGCCCGGCGAACGCGAGCCGTGGGAACGCGCGAAAGCGGAATATGATCGCCAGCGCGCGGAGCTTGCTCGCGCCCGTTGCGGCCGCGCTCGCCGAGCTGCAGGCCGATTGGGAAAAGCGGCTGCTGGAGACGGAGGCCAAGCCAGGCGTCGATTTCACCTGGGATCGCGCGCTGGAGCTGCTCGGCCTCCAGTGGGGCCAAAACCTCGGCGAGGGCCAGCTCGAGGGCCTCAACATCATCAAGACACCACCCGCTCAGCGCACGCAGGATCAGCGCGATCGGTTGCTGGACTACTTCCTCAAGTCCCCGCCGGCGGCTTACAGTGCGCAGCTTCAAGGAGCTGAAGCTGGACCCATTGAAGTCCAAGCTCGAGGCGCTCGCCAAAGCCGCTGCCGGCCGTGACGCGTGCGCCCGGCATGATGAAATCCCCGGCGCCGCGCGTCACGCGCATCCATCTTCGCGGCGAGTTCCGCCGCCCCGGCGACGAAGTGAAGCCTGGCACGCCGGCGGCCTTGCCGGCTCTCGCCACGGGTGAAAACGCTGATCGCTTGGCGCTCGCGCGCTGGCTCGTCTCGCCGCAGCATCCATTGACCTCGCGGGTCGTGGTGAATCGTCTATGGCAGGAGTTGTTCGGTCGCGGCATCGTGGCGACCTCGGAAAACTTTGGCGTGCGTGGAGAGCGTCCGTCGCATCCCGAGCTGCTCGACTGGCTGGCGCTGGAGTTCCCGCAGCGCGGCTGGAGCATCAAGGAGATGCTGCGCCTGATCGTGACTCTCGCAGACTTACCGCCAATCTTCAAAGGCGCGCCCCGAGCTCGCCACGACGGATCCGCACAATGCGCTGCTCGCCCGCCAAACCCGGCTGCGGCTTTCCGCGGAAGCCGTGCGCGATTCCGCGCTCGCGATCGAGCGGCCTGCTCTCCCGCACCGTCGGCGGCCCCAGCGTCAAACCGCCGCAGCCGGCGAGCGTGTCGAAGGAGGGCTATAGAAACCTGTGGGAAACCAGCGGCGGGGCGGATCGCTATCGGCGCGGGCTCTACACGTTTCTCCAGCGCACTTCACCCTTCGCGCAGTTCGTCACCTTCGATCTGCCGGACACCAGCCGCAGTTGCACGCGCCGCGAGCGCTCGAACACTCCGCTGCAGGCGCTCAATCTTTTGAACGATCCGGTATTCCTCGAAGCCGCCCAGGCCTTCGCATCGCGCGTCCTGTGCGAGGCCCGCGGTTCCGAAAACGATCGTCTCAGCCACGCCTTCGTGCTGGCGCTGGCCCGTCCGCCGAAGCCGGAAGAAGCGCAGCGTCTGCTCGGCTATCTCCAGCAGCAGAAGGCGCTCTTTGAAAGCGATGCCGCATCCGTGCGCGAGCTGCTCCAGGACTCCACGGCAGCCGGCGACTCCGCCGCCCATGCCGCGTGGGTCGCGCTCTGCAGCGTGCTGCTGAACCTCGATGAATCCATCACCCGTGAATGAAATCGTGAACCGTTCCAGTTTCTCCCGCCGCGATTTCCTGGCCCGCAGCGCGCACGGATTCGGCGCCATCGCCCTATGGCATCTGCTCGCCCGCGAGGGCCGCGCCGCCGCGCCCCAGCCGCACTTCGCGCCGCGTGCCAAGAACGTCATCTTCATCTTCATGATGGGCGGGCCGTCGCAGCTTGATCTCTTCGACCCGAAGCCGAAGATGGCTGCGCTGCACGGGCAGCCGATGCCGGCCTCGCTCATCCAGGCCAAGAAAAGCGCCACCGGCGGCGTGCTCGAAACCGTGATGGCGAGCCCGCGCAAGTTTCAGCGCCATGGCCAGTGCGGCATGGAGCTCTCCGAGCTTCTCCCGCACACCGCCGCGATGGCCGATGATCTTTGCCTCATCCGCTCCATGCACTGCGAGCAGAGCAACCACGACCCCGCGCAACTGCTCCTGCACTGCGGCACGCCGCTGTTTGGCAATCCCAGCATCGGCGCCTGGGTCAACTACGGGCTCGGCAGCGCCTGCCAGAATTTGCCCGGCTACCTGGTGCTCCTCTCCGATGACGGGCATGGCCTGGAAGGCGCTGGGAGCGCCCTGTGGGGGAGCGGCTTCATGCCCTCGACCTATCGCGGTGTCTCCTTCCGCAACTCAGGCGACCCGATCCTGCACCTGAACCGTCCGCCCGGCATCAGCCCTGCCACGCAACGCGCGCGGCTCGATGTGCTGCGCGACCTCAATCAGTGGCATCAGCAAAGCACCGGCGATGCCGAGATCGCCTCGCGCATCGCCAGCTACGAGATGGCTTTTCGCATGCAAAGCGCCGCGCCGGAGCTGCTCGATTTCACGAAGGAAACCGCCGCCGTGCGCGCGATGTATGGTCTCGACGCGGAGAAGACCCGCGCCTTCGGCACCAACTGCCTGCTCGCGCGCCGCATGGTTGAGCGCGGCGTGCGCTTCGTGCATCTGGTACACAGCACCTGGGATCACCACAGCGACTTGAACGGCCGCCTCGCCAACAACTGCGCCATGACCGACCTTGGCGCCGCGGGCCTGCTCCAGGACCTCAAGCAGCGCGGACTGCTCGAAGAGACCCTCGTTGTCTGGGCCGGCGAGTTCGGCCGCACGCCGATGGGCGAAGTCCGGCGCGGCGTTACGCCGGGCAAGGAAGGACGCGACCATCATCCAAATGCGTTTTCACTCTGGATGGCCGGCGGCGGCGTCAGGCGCGGCCATATCCTATGGCAGCACCGATGACTTCGGCTACCACGTCTCGCAAGACCCTGTCCACGTGCACGATCTCCAGGCTACCATCCTGCATCTTCTCGGCATCGACCACGAGCAACTCACCTACCGCCACGCCGGGCGCGACTATCGGCTCACGGATGTGGCCGGCAAGGTGGTGAAGGGCATTCTGGCATGAGTTTGAGTTTTGGATGAGCATGAGTACGAGTATGAGAACGCGCCGGCAGTTCTTGGCAGCGGCTTTGGCGACGGCGTTCGGTCGATTGATGTTTGCGGCTCCCTCCGCCCGCCCGCGCTATAAATACATCGACATCCACACGCATCTCGGCGCCTTCCGCCCCGGCCAAAACGTTAGCGTCAAAGGCCTGCTCCTGTGGATGGATGAGCACGAGGTGGAACGGGCCGTGATCCTGCCCCTCGTCTCGCCCGAATCCGCCCCGGTGATGCAGCCGATGCAGACCAGCGACGCGGCCCTCGAGGCCGCCCAGGCGCACCCCGACCGGCTGATCGCCTTTTGCTGCGTCGATCCCCGCGCCACCATCGATCCAAACGCGCCGAAGACCAACCCGCAGCGCCAGGGTCACGTCGCGGGCGTGAAGGGGCTCACCGAAATCCTCAAGCGCTATAAGGACGCCGGCGCCCGCGGCCTCGGCGAGCACAAGGTCGGCCTGCCCTTCGATCATCCCCAAATGATGCAGCTTTACGAAGCGTGCGACGCCCTTGATCTGCCGATCCTTTTTCACCTCGACGATCTCCGCGGCATCGATACGCCGGGCCTTCCGCGTTTGGAAAACGCTCTCAAGACCTTTCCGAAGCTCCCCATGATTGGCCACGCGTGCGGCTTCTGGTCCTCCATCTCCGGCGACGCCACCGCGGAAGATTTCGGCCGTTATCCAAAGCCGCCGCAACCGATCACCCCCGGCGGCGCGCTCGACCGGCTCCTCGACACGTGCCCGAATCTCTACTGCGACCTTTCCGAGCCGGGCGGCGCCATCGCCCTCACCCGCGACCCCGCGTTCGCGCGCGAGTTCGTCATCCGCCGCGCCGATCGCCTCCTCTTCGGCAGCGACTACCTTGCGCCCGGCCAGGCGATCCCGCAGTTTGACATCCTCCGCGCCATGAGCCTGCCCGACGAGGTGCAATACAAAATCCATCGTGGCAACGCGCTGCGGCTCCTGAAACTCGAGGGCAAGTAACATTAATCAGCGGGCGCACCAGACCGGCCGATCCCATCCTCTCCATGAAAACCACACCATTCGGATTCGGCATCGTCGGCACCGGCATGATCGCCGGCGTCATCGCCCATGCGCTGGCGCAATCCACGAAGGCGCGATTGCGCGCGGTCTCCAGCAGGCAGCTCGCGAACGCGGAAAGCTTCGTCGCGAACCGCCCCGGAGTTGAGGCGGTGCAAGGCATCGACGCGCTCCTGCAGCGCGAGGACATCGAGGCTATCTACCTCGCCATTCCCACGGTGGCGAAGGAAGCGATCGCGCTCGCCGCCATCGCCGCCGGCAAGCACGTGCTGGTCGACAAGCCCTTCGTCGATCAGGCGTCGGTGCGGCGGATGACGGAGGCCGCGTCGGCGCAGGGCGTGCTCTTCATGGATGCCACGCATTTCGTGCATCATCCGCGCACCGCGGCCATCCAGGCCGCGCTGGCGGAGAAGATCGGCGAGCCGCGGTCGCTGCACACGGCGTTCTATTTCCCATTTTCAGACCGCGCAAACATTCGCTTCGATCACCGCCAGGAACCGATGACCGCGCTCGGCGACATGGGTTGGTATTCGATGCGCGCGGTGGTCGAGTATCTCCGTCCCGCGGGGCGGATCGCCAAGGCGGTGACGCTTCCGGAGCGAGATCCGCAAACGAACGCAATCGTCCGCGCCTCAGGCCTGATTGCTTTCGAGAGCGGCGAGACTTCGACCTTCGACATCGGCTACACGGCCGGCACCGTGCTGATGGATCTCCAATTGCTCGGGACCAGCGGCGTTATCGAGATGGATGATTTCGTTTTGGATTGGGAGAACAGTTGGGCCTTCAAAAAGCCCGAGAGCAGAGTCGGATATTTCCACCGCGCTGGCATGGCGACCCGCCAGGAGATCGCCTTCGTTCCGACGCCGGCGGACATCCCCGCCGAAGTCGCGATGGTCGAAAACTTCGCCACGCTGGCGGTCGCCGGGAGCAGCGCCGCGCATTCGGCCTTCGCGCACGCCTCTCTCAGGACCCAAGAGTACCTCGATGCGCTCTGGCAGGCGGCGAAGGGGTGACCCTGAAGCGCCTTTGGGCATGGAAGATTTTCGTTTCGATCCCGCCGACCTCGCGCCCGGCGATGGAAAATCGGCGTCGCTTGACGTTTCGCAATTCGAATTGCGGCGCGTAAATTCGATCGGCGATCCGCGTTTCGCGCAGGCCTACGCGACCCTCTGGCAGCAATTCGGCGCCGCGCAGGAGCTCGAATCCGCCGAGGTGCTGGGCCGCCGCCTCGCCTGGCCGCCAGGCGCGGGACCAGACGGGCTGGCGATGCGCTACGAGCTCGTGCTCGCTTTGCGCGAGGGCGCGATCGTGGCGGTGCGCGATCACACCGCGGCAGCCGACGACAAGGGCGCGGTCGTCCATCTATCGCATGTCTGGATCGATCCGGCGTGGCGCCGCACCGGCCTTGCCGGGTGGCTCCGCGCGCTTCCGATTCAGACCGCGCGCGCCTGCCTTCGCGAAGCCGGTCTCGCCCCCGGCCTTCCGATCGCGCTGGTGGCCGAGATGGAATATCCCGACGGATTCGATCTCAGCCGCGATATCCGGCTGAAAGCCTACGAGCGCGCCGGATTCCGGAAAGTGGACCCGAAAGCGATCGGCTACCGGCAGCCGGATTTCCGTCCGCCGGCCGTCATCGACGCCAGCGGCGGGCCGGCCCCGTTGCCCTTTCAGCTCATCCTTCGCCGGGTGGGCAGGGAAGAGGAGTTGCAGGTTTTCGCTAGCGAGGTACGCCGCGTGGTCGAGCGGCTGTATGCGTTCTATGGGCGGGAGTTTCGGCCGCAAGACATGGCGGGCCTGTGGCGCCGCCTCCAGTCCTTCCCGCCCGCCGGGGCGTCGATTGCGCTGCTTCCGCCAACCACGTGATCGTTTGGCTAGCGAAAGCCGTAGGCCAGCGCCCAAGCGGTGCGCTCTTCCGGAGATTCTTCGATTTCGACGATCAGATAGTATGGCCCCGTGCGTTTCGGCACGACCCGCGCCGCGGCTTTCTGGGATTTCTGCCACGACTCCACCTCGGCCAGCTTCCCATCGCCATCGTAAATGTGCACCGAGATCTTCGCCGCCGGGGTATCCGTGCCCATCCAAAACCAATATTCGTTGCCTCTGAAGAGTTGGTGCACGATCGCCTTGGAACTCTTCACTGGCAGATCGCCCGCCCAGAAGTCGTCGCGCATCGTGAATCCCTCTTTTAAACAGGGCTCGGCTGCTTCCAAGGCAAAGGAGAGGGCGGCGTCGGTTCCTTTGGGGTTGATCTGGATCGGCGAAGGGGTCGGCCGGCTGTAGGCTGGCGGCGCCGGCACGCCGCGCACGAACGAAGTCACCTGGACGTGGCCGGACTGGGCTGGTGACGAAAACTGCGATGAATCCGCCGTCGGACTCTGCGGCGCGAGATCGGCCGCAGGCGCCGCCGCTTGGGGATGCGGTGCTGGCGGCGGCGTGGCCGGATGCACTCGCACCTTGGGATGGATCGGGATCACCGCCACTCCCTCGCGCAAGGTTTTAACCTGCTCTGGCGCTTCCGCGAGCACGGCGGGCGGCTCAACCGCGATCGTGATGTGGGTCTGCTGCCTTGAGATCGCCAGCGCCCAGATCAGCGCGCCCCCGGCGACGCCACCTAGCAGCGCCGCGGCCAGCAAGGGAGTGAATTTGGGCATGCCGGGAGGGAGAAGTGATGCAGCGTCACATGTGGCACAAAGGGCCGCCAAGTGCGAGCATGAAAGCGTTCTACTGGGATGGCTGGCCTCCGCCGCCGCCGTTTCTCGCGCGGATCACGGGAGCGAGGAACTTGGCCGTCTCTTGCGCGATCACGTTGTAGCCCGCGAGGTTTGGATGACGATCTCCAAACCAGCCGGGGAGCTCGCCGAAAACTCCGTCCAGGCGGTTGTCGAGAACTACGACCATTGGCTCGGCGCCGGGCTGGATATACGGCCTGGCGAAGGGTTTGAGCTTCTCGGGCACTTTGGCCAGCGGAAAGCGCCGGTAGTTAAGCATGTCCGGCCCTTTTTGAAGCTCGGCGAGGTACCGCGGGGCAATGTCCAGGAGCGTGAGTTTCTCGTCGGCCGCGACCTGGGTGATGAGGGCGTTGATGTCCGCGTGCGTATCCTCGGGCGAATACGGAATCGTCGTCATCGGAATGAGCATTGCTTGCGGATGATCCTGCCGGAGCCGAGTGAGGAGCTCATGAAAGTCTTTGGCGAAGTGACTGCTGAACTCTGCCCGTTTCGAGCGATCGTTGATGCCATAGCGGATGATGATGTAGTCTAGGCTGGAGTATTGACTCGCCACTTTCTCATAGCGGCCGGAGTCGAGCAGCCGCCGAATGAACTCTCCGCTGAGACCTTGGTTGTAGACATCGCAAGGCGGCAGATCGGCCTCGCTCGCGAGCAGGATGCGGAGCGTGTCTTCAATCTGCGGCTCCTCGGGCGCGAGCTTCTTAGGGATCGCCGCTTCCGTGGTGCTGTCGCCGAGGAGAAGAATTTGCAGTCGCTTCTCGCCGGCGGTGGCCTTGCTGAAGCCGAAGGGGGCGCCGCCGATGAGCTGATCGGAGGTGATCGTGGGGCAAATCCGTTTCTCCACGTGCTCGACGAACAACTCGGTTCCGCGCTGATGGCTGACAAACGGCCAGCGGCGCGGGTTATACATCGTATCGGTCATGTCGCGCATCAGCACCACGTGCTTGCCGTTTTTAGCCATCTGCCGCAGTCCGAACGGGCGGCCGGCGACACACATGTTCAGATGGACGCCCATGAGCATGACATTTTGAATTCTCCGCGACTCGAGAAGATTCCATATCTCCACGCCGGAGTCGCTGATCGCGTCTTTCTCAGGGTCGATCCGGAGCACGTCGATCTGCTTCGTCCACGGAGCGCGAGGGTTCAGGCCCTTGCCTCCGAGCTCCTTGGCCCAAGCGGCGTGCTCGGCAGGATCATCGTCTTCACCCCCGTCGGTTTGATCGAGCGGATAGATAGCTTGTTCCTCGGTGGGGATCTGTTTGCACCATTCCGCGATCTTCTCGGGCAAACGGGCCGCTCGCGGCGCCGACTTGGCCCGCTCGCGCGCAGGGGTGCCCTCATACGGCTTCATACAACTGCTCGGCGCGTGGACGATGAGCACGCCGAGCCGGCGGGCCTTTTCGAGCACCTCATTCATGCGCGGTGCCATCTCGCCCTCCCGCGTCACGGCATTCTTGCAGTGGTGCAGGTCCCACATGTCACACACGATGATCGCGGTCTGCTCCGGCAGCCATCGCTCGCTCACCGTTTGCCTGACTCCCGCCGGCGTGCGGCTTTGCAGGGTCAGTTGAAGAGCCTCTTCCCCGGCGAGGGACGAGAGCGCGATAAAGGTGAGGAGCAAGGCGAGACGTTTCATGTCGAGGGGGTGGTTATGCGAATGTGATTGATGAGCTCAGGGCTTCTCCAGCTCCAACCCCCGCTCGGCCGCTTTCTGAGGGAGGGACTGGCGGTGGCGGGACTCGAACCCGCACGGGCTGTTACGCCCAGCGGATTTTAAGTCCGCTGTGTCTGCCATTTCACCACACCGCCGTTAAGTGTTGGAGAGGCCAAAATCGTACGGCATCAATCGGGCGAATACTACGCCCGGCTGTTCTCCGCCGGCAAGGAGCGGTGGAGGTTCACGGCGCTCTGAGCGAGACTTTTCCCGAGAGCAGCGGGGAGGCATCCGGCAGGCGGGGAAGCATGAAGAATCCCGGCGCGGTGTTCGAGCCGGGGATGAAAATCCCCTGGAAACTCACCCGCCAGGCGGCGGGTCCCTCCTGCAGCGTAAAGCTGCCGGCGTAGACGCCGGTCCGCGGATGCACGCTGAGCGTGACGCGCTGCGGGTTTGCGCGCGTCGTGCTGATAGCCGCCCGGCCAGCGGCGGCGACCCGGAAGCTGTGCCTAAACACGCCCGTCGAAATCCACGCCCCGAGGCCGCCGTCCCGAAATTCGATTTCGAGGTTTTCCTCGCTGCCGTTGAGGCTGGCCCAGCCGCCCGTCACCGGTGGCGTGAAATCGCGGCCAAGCAAATCGAGAGTCAGGGCGAATCCGTCCCGCCGTCCCCCGCCTTTGCCGCGCGCGGCCTTTCGCCAATCGACGGCGCCCGAAAGCTCCGCCGTGTAAGAGGAGTTGCCGGAAACCAAATCCACGCGGGCCGTGCCGGCGAGCGCGTCCTGCCGTCGATAGATGCGGCGGTACATGGGCAGGCTTTGGTCGGCGCGCAAACGGGCGCCCATGCTCACCGGTGTCCCGTTGCTCAAGCGACCCTTCAAAATCACCGCGCCCATGCTGGAGAACCGGGCGCGCAGCCAGCCGGCGCCTTGGGAAAGCTCCGCGCTCGCGGCATCGTCCGCCTGCGCGGTGAGCGCGAGATTGTAGGTCTTCGCAAACGGCGCGGCCGCCTCGGCCGGCATGATTCGGCTACCCGACATCGCGGCGCCCCCCGCACTGCCTGTGTGCGCCGCCCCGGTCACCGTCCCCGTGGCGTGATCGAACGTGGCCTCGAACGTGAGGGGCGGACGGCCCCGCCGCGGCAAGACGATCCGGAAAGTGGCCTCGGTGGCGCTATCCGATTCCAAGGCGCCGCGTACGACACGGGTATGGCCCGCGAGGATCAGCTTGCCCGTGAGCTGGCCGGAAGAGGTCACCGCCAGCTCGAAGTGGCCGCCCAGGTTTCCATTAGTCTCCGTCTCCGGGTCCACCAAGCCCACATACGTTCCGCGCCAGCGTTCGGCGAAGGGCTCCACCGTGAGGCTCACGGTCCGCGGCTCGCTCAGGCCAGCCGGGTTTTCCGCCGTGATATCCACCAGGTACGTCCCCTCCACCTCGGGCTTCCCTTTGATCGCGCGTGCGATGGGATCGTAGATCAGCCCGGCCGGCAACCCCTTTACCCGAAAGGTGCTTTGCGGATCGCTCGCACTGAGCGCCCACTCATAGGGTCCGCGCACCGCGCCCAGCGGAGAGACGAGCACCGGCAGCGAAGGCAGCGGCATCAAACGCAAACTGAACGGCCCGAATACCCGCGGCTCGCCCTGCGGCAGGGCCACGGCACAATAGTAATTGTCGCCTTGGTCGGACGCGGAAAAATTCGCGATCGCGAGCTGCGCGGCGGTCGCTCCGGCGATCGGTTCGCGCCCGCGGCGCCACTGGAAGGAGAGGCCCGCGCCGGCAAACTGCACCTCCAGCGTGGCCGTGGTCCCGGCGACAATCGCCCCTTCGCCCGTGATCCGATCCACCACCGCCAGTGCCGCGTTTTCGCTCAGCGTTTGCCCATCCAGCACCACGCGGTAATCGCCCGCGTCCGACATCGTCACCGCCGCCAGCGCCAGCCGCGCGTCCGTCGCCTCGGGGAGCGGCGTGCCGTTGCGCTCCCATGCGTACGCTTGGGTCGCCAGGCCTTCCGCCGCAAAATCGAAAGCGACCGCCTCGCCCGTCCGCGCGAGCACGCTCGCGGGCTGCCTGGTGAAACGTTGGGCGGGCGCGGGCAGAAAGCGCACCTCGTCGAAAGCGGCCGCGCCGAGCTGCTCCGGATCCCGCGAGCAAAGCACCAGCCCCACCTTCACCGTCTCGCCCATGGCGATCGTGGTGCGGCCCAGTTCCGCCCAGCTCACCCCATCCGCCGAGATGCTGCTGATGAAGACACTGCCCATGCGGCGGATCGAAACCCAGTACGGCGCCTCCTTGCCGGTCAGATTATTGCCCAGGGTCTGCCCATCGCTGGCCAGGCGCCGCTGAAAGATCGCGCCATTTCCGGGCGTGAGCGCCGTCATGGCGTGCGTCGAGCCGGGCTCGAGCGTCTCGCGGATCATCACCCCGGCTTTCGCCCAGAGGTTCGTCTCGGTAAGCAGCGACACCCGCGCGGTCAGCTCCCCGTTTCCTGGAAGATCCCGATAGACGAAGTGGAAAGCATCCGCAGCGTACGAAATATCCAGGCCGGAGGCGCGCATGGTGAAGCCCGCGTCGCCCGCCACGCTGGCCGAGCCAGCCAGCGTCACGTCGCCGATATCGGCGTGCTGCCACGGCTCCGGCAGCGGCGGCGGCTCGGGCGCCTGCACGCTGAGGATCCACTCGCTGAGCAGCGCGGCGGCCGCATCGTCCACCACATTGCGCGCGAGCGGCGGCATCTGCGAAGTGCCGGTGGCGAGGAAACGATGGAGCAGCACCGAGCGCTCATGATCGCCCGCCGCCACTACCCGTGCGCCGCTGATCCCGAGAGAGTTCGTTGCAAAGCCATCCACGATATTCGCCTGCGCCAGCGGCGTCTCGATCCGCGCATCCCAAAACGACCGCACGCCGCCGGGCCGATGGCAGCTCGCGCAATTCGCATCCAGATACGAGCGCGCGCGATGCTCCACACTGGCCCCGAGATCCTCAATCGCCGCCAGCCTCGGCAGGCCTTCCAGCGAGCTTTCGTCGATCGGCGCGGAAAAGTAGCCGGCGTGGCTCCAGGCGCGGAGCTGGTTATCGTTCACGCCCGTCTCCGGAAAGGGGCGGCTGCGGTGATTCTGCCGCGCGCTCAGCCCCAGCACGCCGCCGCTCGCGCTCGTGTGGCAGGAAAGGCAATCCTGCCGGCCGGGATAAGTCCACGGCACGATGAGCTCCGGTTCCTCCGCGCGGGTGATGACCACCTGCTCCGTAAAGCCGCTCGTCACCAGGTCGGCGTCCGAGCCGTCCTCGCGCCAGCGATAGCTCCCGCCGTACACCCCGCCATTGCTCGCGCGCACCAGGATGCGCGTCTCGAGCCGGCGCATCGGCGCGGACGTTCCCTCCTGCACCGGAAACTCGAAGTGCTTCAAGAAGACGCTCCCATCGGGAAACGACCATTCGCCCGTGGGCGCATAGCCGATGGTTTTTCCGCTCGGCACCGCGAACCAGCGCTGCTTGTGCGCGCCATCGCTCCACGCCGGCGCATTCACGTCGTATCCCGTGAAGCCCGTCGCGGGCTGCAGCGTCGTGAGATCGGAAAAAACGCCCGTTTCCGAGAGCGTCAGCGGCATCTCGCGCACCGTCGTCGGTGTGCGCGAGAGCTTGTAAATGCGTCCGCCTACGCTGCTCATCTGGCAAAGGAAAAGCTCCCCGTTCGCGTCGTGCCCAAACGAGGAGAGGCCCGTATTTTCCAGCGGCAGGCCGCTGCTCGCGCCGCGCGGGAGCGTCGCCAGCGCCACCTTGCTCGCGGGCGCCGTGGTCTCGTCCAGATACCAGATCGTGTTGGAGACGTTGTCGCCGAAGAGGTACTTCCCCTCCAACTCCGGAAACTCCCGGCCGCGATAAACATAGCCGCCGATCACCGACGCGCCGTCGCTATGCGAGTAGGCGAGCAACGGCGGGGCATCGTGTCCCAGATACGGCGCCGTGAGCGTGCCGCCGCCACCCTCGAATCTGTTCCACTGGAAATTCAGCCCGCGCGGTCCGTTCGGCTCGATCGCATTGATCTCCTCGAACGAGCTGTCGCCCACGTCTCCGATGAAAATCCGGCCGCTCACCGGGTCCACGGTCGCGCGGTGCGGGCTCCGCAAGCCGAGCGCGAAAATCTCGCCCAGCGCGCCCGGCGTTCCCACGAACGGATTGTCCTTCGGGATGAAGTAGGCCGCGGGCCAATTCGGTCCCACCTCGTTCACGGCGCGCTTGGTGGGCGCCTGGCTGATCGCGCCGCCGCGCCGGTCCACGTCGATGCGCAGCAGGCAGCCGAAAAGCCCCCGGCTGATCGTCTGCTCGTTCGCGCCGTTCGCGTCGTCGCCATTCGTGAGGTAAAGAAAACCGTCGTCCGGATGAAAGAACATGCCGCCGCCGCCGTGTACCGGATGCTGATCGATCTGCTCGATGAGGATGTACTCCGAGGCGGGATTCAGTGTCCCGCTCGCCGGATCGTAGGTGAAACGCGAAAGCCGCTGGTGCGTGGACGTCTCGAAATACGGCGGGCGCCCGCTGTCGCCCACCACTTTTCCCTGCGGCACCCAGTTGTACCACAGATAGACGTATCGATTCGCGGCGAACGCCGGATGAAACGCCATCCCGAGTAACCCTTGATCGCCCCAGCCCTGGCAGCGCTCGTGCAAATCGAGCAGCAGCGTCTTCGTCGCCGCCGCCGCATCGTTCTCGAACGAATAGACCCGTCCCTCGCGCTCCCACACCACGAGCCGGTCCGTTCCCGGCAGCGGCAAAATCCCCACCGGATTCAAGAAAGTCAGCCCCGGAAACGCCACCACCGCCGACCAAGACCCCGCGGCCACCGTCGCCTCCGCCGGCAGCCGCCCGCCATAAAATGCCTCAAACGTCGGTCGTTCCACCAGGCCGTAAGGCTCCGCAGCCCTGCCGGATGCAGCCAGCAAAACGCCCAACCCCGCGAATAGTCGGAAAAGGGTGCGCATTCAAAAGGGCGAACGAAAAGTGGTGATAAAAATGTGCTCCAACAGACTCTATCGCAACAGGTTTGCAACCGAAAAGCCGTAATCTGATGTAAATTTTATCTGGGCCTGTGCACAGACAGCCTTGGGCCGTCTCCTCCACCGGCGCTCGCTGCCCTCGGCGTCCGGTGCAACTCTCCGAGAAAAACCCTTGCGCCCACCCCTGCGCGTGGTACGTATTTCACCCCTTTCCAAGCTCGGGTGGTGAAATGGCAGACACGTGCGTTTGAGGGGCGCATGCCGCAAGGCGTGGGGGTTCAAGTCCCCCCCCGAGCACCCCTTTTTCTTCGTTCCTGCTATCACACGGGTTCCAGAGCTTTCAGGATATTGCACGACAATTTGTGCGTTGGTTGTCTTGCGGCAGTCTTCGCGCCGAGCGCGAAGCGAGGCGGCTCACGGACTTCGAGGAAACGGATGCATGGATAGCGGAATCACAGCGAGCACATTCAGGAGCCGCATGCTCATTCGCCTGCGAAACGAGCGGATTCCGGGGGGCCGCTACGGTTCGTCACCCCCGCGCGAACGTTTCCATTCCCAAGCGTGACACTTTCCCTATCCTCTCGGGCGGGTTTCATGAAGCGGTTTCTTCCCTTCCTCATCATGCTCTCGCTTCTCGCGGGAGTCGCCGTTTACCTCTACCGGCACCGGCCACCCCGGCCACCCACCATCGAGGATCTGTTGGCGCCGAGCTACACGGCCGTCTTTGGCCAGGAGCGGGACGCGGAGCTGGTGTTGAATCAGGCCGATAACATCATGGCGGTGCGACGCCTGCTGGCCACGCAGTCGCAGCGGCCCGTGGTGCTCTCGGCCCTGCGCATGTGCACGATCCTCGAGCAGGCGATTGTCGAGACGCGCGCGGCGGTGGATCGATTCGAGAAAAACGACGCGGTGGCCCCGAGTGTGCTTGACCGTGAACGAGGCGGGTGGGGGCGGCGTTTTTTCACCGGGCAGAGCAGCGCCCGCTGGAGGATGGCCCTGGCGCCGTACCGCGCCAAGGCGGAGCAGGAGTGGTTCACGCTGCTGCGGCTGGAGCAAGCCGGAGACACCTTGCAGCCGGCGCCAGAGCTCGAAGATCGCCTACGGCTCGTGCGAACGGCAAATCGGGCGCGCCATGCCCAGCCAATTCGCGTGATGATCACGCGCCTTGATAAAGAGGGTGTGTTTGGCTCACTCTATGTCGCCGGCGGGCTGACGAGCGAACTTCCTGGCCTGCGGAAGGCCCTGCCGATGGAGCGTTCGTACAAGCTCACCGGCAAGACCATCTTTCTCCGTGGCGTCACCGGTGTCTACGAAGGCGAAAGCATCGACGTAAACGCCTATCGCGACGGCATGCGCGAAGTCACCGACCCGGCCGGGAATCGTCGCACCATGGAACAATGGGAAGCGCTGCCGCGGTAGCGCGGCCGGCGCGCCCTAGAGCTTCACCTTCGCGTGCTGCTCGCCTTCCTCGATGTGCGGCTTCGTGCCGGTGGCGTAAGCCTTGGCCGCCTCGAAAAGGTATTTGATCTTCTTGAAGCCCTCTGTGTCCCAATACTCGCCTTCCTGCGGCTCCACGCAGACCAGCGCGATCTCCGCGTCGTCTTTCCCATTCGGAAACCAGGTGCGGTAACTCTCGTTCCAGAGCTCGTCGATCTTCGCCCGCTCCCGGTGCAAGTTCGCGATCCCGCTGAGCGAGAGATAAATCTCGTGGGCCTTTTGGCAGACCACGTTCACGTGCGTATCCGTCTCGATTTCGTGCACCTTCCCGCTCGCCACGCTCGTGAAGAACCACACGCGGCAATCCTCCTCCACCCCGGCCACCGCCATCGGCCGCGCGCGCAGGCTGCCGGCCGCCGTGTGCGTTACCAGCATGGCGGTATCGAAGCGGGCAAGAAGATCATGGAACTTTTTCGTCTGAGTGGGGTCGGTCGCGGTCATGGCGTAGAGGATTTCGCGCGCCGGGAAGGGTATGGTCGGGGCGGACGGTCCTAATCTTAATCTTAATCTTAATCGTAGTCAGTCGTAGTCGTAGTCGTCAACGGCGTTGGCGCAGTGTGAGCCCAACTCCGGGAAGATTGAGATTAAGATTAAGATTAAGATTAAGACTAAGACCCGCCGTTCCGCCTCCCGCTCTCACCCCCCCAGCAGCGACATCTCCGCCTTCACGCGCGGCTCCGTCATCCGGCTGCGCAGCTCCGAATAGCGGTCGTCGCGCGCCTGCCAAATGCCGCGAATCATCTTCTCCAGCGCCTCATCGCTCGCGCCCGCCCGCAATGGGCCGCGCAAATCGAAGCCGCTCCCGGAAAAGAGACACGTGTAAAGCCGGCCATCGGCGGAAAGCCGCGCCCGAGTGCAGTCGCCGCAAAAAGGCTGCGTGACGGAGGAGATCACGCCGATTTCGCCGCCGTCCGCCGTGCGAAAGCGGCGCGCGACTTCGCCGGCATACTGCGCGGGCAGCGCGGTGAGCGACGAGTCCGCCTCGAGCAGGCGCAGGATTTCGGCGGAGGGCATCACCTCATCGAGCCGCCACCCATTCGTGTTCCCCACATCCATGTATTCGATGAAGCGGAGCACGAACCCCTCGCCGCCAAAGCGCCGCACCATCGGGAGAATCTCGGCGTCGTTCACGCCGCGCTTCACGACCATGTTCACCTTGATCGGCGCAAACCCCGCCTCCCGTGCCGCCTCGATCCCCGCCAGCACGCGCGCGAGCGGAAATGGCGCATCGGCCATGCGCACAAAAGTCTCCGGGTCCAGCGAATCGACACTCACCGTGAGCCGGCCGAGGCCCGCCCCGCGCAACGCCCGCGCTTTCTCTGCCAGCAGCGAGCCATTCGTGGTGAGCGCGATATCCTTCACGCCGGGCACCTTCGCGAGCATCGCCACGAGCGTTTCCAGTTCCTTCCGCAGCAACGGCTCGCCCCCCGTGAGCCGCAGCTTCTCCACGCCGAGCCGGGTGAACACCGCCGCCACGCGCGCGATCTCCTCGAAGCTCAGGATTTCGCTCCGCGGCAAAAAAGGATACGCCGCGCCGAACACGTCGCGCGGCATGCAATAGGCGCAGCGGAAATTGCACCGGTCCGTGACCGAGATGCGCAAATCGTGCAGCCCGCGCCGGAAGCGGTCGCGCGGCAAAGCCTTGGAAATTGGGACGGCGGAATTGATAGCCCGCAGTCTCCATCCGGTTGCCGCAAAATTCCAGAGCCGAGCCGCGCTCATGTGGTGCAGGAATCCTGCCTGCCGCGTCTCACACCGAAACCGCCGCCGTCGTGAATGCGGCCGGCTCTCCCTCGAGCTGCTCCATCGTCACCTGCATCGTCACAAACGTCACCGGCCCGAAGATGGTCGCAAACGAAGTATCCGCTGCGTCCCGTCCGGTGCCGATCCGCACAAACCCCGTTTGCGGCGCCAGCCGCGTCGCATCGAAAAAGTACCACGCGCCGCCCAGGTACGCCTCGAAGCACGCATGGAAATCCGGCGGATCCAAGTGCAGCGTATACCCCGCCACAAACCGCGCCGGGATTGAGAGCGCACGGCAAAACGCGATCGCGAGATGGGCGAAATCGCGGCAGACGCCGGCTCGCTCCGTCGCGGTATCGTAGGCGGAGGTCATCGTGTCCGTCGTGCCGCGCAGGTATTCCACGTTGTCGTGGATCCAGTTGCACACCCCGGTGACGCGCGAAAAACCGCTCTCCAGGTGGCCAAACTCCTTGGCCGCGAGCCGCACCAGCAAATCGCTTTCGCAATAGCGGCTCGGGTAGAGATACGGCACCACCGCCGAGGGCAGATCGCCGGGCGCGATTTCCGGCAGCTCTGGGGCGGGATCCACATGATGCGCCACATCGACCACCGCCGAATACTCCACGCGCAGCGGCCCCGCCTGCGCGCGAAAACGATGCAGCCGCTTATCCTCGATCGGCGAACGCGACTCCTCGATCCGCGCCGCAGGATCCGTGATGATCTTCTCTTCCACGATGCTCTGTGTCGCATTCGGCACCGCGGCCACATTGAGAATGAACGCGCTCGGCCCCGCCACCTCGTACGAGAGCGCGCAGCCGACACGGAATTTGCGGGATGGACTTTGCATAAACGTCTTTTCCGTGACGAATCGTGAAACCCGCCGCCCTTGCGCTCCCCTTCCGAAGAATCTGTGCGGAGCAAGGAATGTTCCTTACTCCGCCACGGCCGCGCCACCACGCGCCTGGCACTTCGGGCACAGCCCAAAGATCTCCAGCGTGTGGTTCACATTCGAATACCCCATCTGCCGCGCCACACGCTCGAGGCTATCCGCCACGCAGAAATCGAGGGTTTGCACGCTGCGGCAGCTCCGGCAGATCACATGATGATGATGATGCTCGCCCGTGTTGAACTCATACCGGTACGAGCCGTCGCCGAAATCGCAGCGCCGCACCAGGCTTTGCTCCTCGAGCGCGGAAAGGCAGCGATACACCGTCACGAGATCGCAGAGCCCGCTTTTGAGCCGCGCGTGCAGCTCTTCCGCGGTGAATGGGCCGTGCTCGCGCGTGAGCAGTTGCAGCACCGCCTTGCGCGGCTTCGTCACGCGCTGGCCATGGGCGCGCAGGCTCTCCAGCGCGGCTTGGAGCTGCGTTTCGGCGGTGGCGTGGGCATGGGCCATCGGGGGCAGCTTGGCCGAGAGCGGCGCGTGTTTCAACCGCGCAGGCTCCGGAAAAGATGCAACATGTTTGCACTTCAGCGCCGCATGGCCCAACCTTTTCCGCATGCCGAGTTCCACTCCTTCCTCGCCGAACGCCGCGGGCCCGCGTCCGCGCGTCCCCGGTTTCGCCGAAGCCTAGCGATGCGCGGATCACCTTTGCTGCGGGCGCTCGCCGCCTTGCTCATCATGCTCTCGCTCGCGGTGCCGCTGCGCCGGATGCTGCGTGCGGACCAGGTCGCGCCGATCGCCGCCCCCGAGGCCGAGGCCGCGGAGAAAGTCCGCCTCCAGATCGATTTCACCGCGCCGCCCAGCGAATTGCGCGTGCTGACGCTCGGCCAGGAGCTTTGGCGCGCGCGCCTGCCCGGCGATCAGGTGAGCCGCGAGCTGGCGCTGGCCTTTCCGGAGGAGGGGATCGATTTGCAGTTTGAATGCAATTGGCCGAACGATCTGCGCGCCGCCGCCCGCGTGCGCCTCACCGATCCGCAAGGCGCCGCGCACGAAAAAGTGATCTGGGGCCAGGGGCCCACCACCGCGGTGCTCACCTTTCCCTAACTGCCGCGCCGCGATGCATGCCCATCAGCTTCAAGTGGAGGATTTGACGGTGAGCTATCACCGCATCCCGGCGCTGCATCATCTCAGCTTCGAGGTCCCCTGCGGGCAATGCGTCGCGCTTGCTCGGGCCGAATGGCGCCGGCAAATCGACCCTGCTCAAGGCGCTCGCCGGCTTGCTGCCGAAAGAGATCTGGCCGCATCAGCTTTCACGGCCACGTCGTCCGCGGCCCCACGCGCGATTTCGCCTATCTGCCGCAGCGCGAGCAGATCGATTGGGATTTCCCGACCACCGTGCGCGGCCTCGTGGAGATGGGCCGCTATCTGCGGCTCGGCTGGTGGCGCCGCTACACGCAGGAAGATGCCCGCGCGGTGGAATCCGCCATCGCCGCGATGCACCTGCAATCGCTCGAGCACCGGCAGATCAGCGCGCTCTCCGGCGGCCAGCAGCAGCGCGCTTTTCTCGCCCGCGCGCTCGCGCAGCAGGCGCACGTGGTGCTCCTCGATGAGCCCTTCACCGGCCTCGACAAACCGACGCAGGACAACCTCAAAGCAGCTCCTTCGCGGGCTGCGCGACCAGGGCAAACTGATCCTCGCCTCGCACCACGACCTCGCCACGGTGCCCGAGATTTTCGACCAGGTGATCCTGCTCAACGGCGAACTGATCGCCGCCGGTCCCACCGCCGAGGTCCTCACCGAGGAAAATCTCCGCCGCACTTACAGCACGCATGTTTTTTCCCGTCTCGAGCATGGAATGGCTGTTTGAACCCTTTCAGCACGTGTTCATGCAGCGCGTCGCTCGTCGGCGTGCGCGCTCATCGGCTTCACCAATGGCTTTCTCGGCGCCTTCGTCGTCCTGCGGCGGCTGGCGCTGATGGCCGATTCGCTCTCGCACTCGCTGCTGCCGGGGCTCGCGGTCGGCCTCATGCTTTTCGGCCTCGCGCCGGGCGGCCTCTTTTTCGGCGCGCTTTGCGCCGCGCTCTTCGTGGCCCTCGGCGCGCAACTGCTCGCCCGCAGCTCGCGGATCAAGGAAGACACCGCGCTCGGCATTCTCTACACCGTCGCGTTCTCGCTCGGCGTCGTGCTGCTCAGCTTCGTGAAAGTGCGCGTCTCGCTGATGCACTATCTCTTCGGCAACATCCTCGGCGTCTCCGACCAGGACCTCTGGACCACCTACGGCATCAGCCTCGTCGTCATCCCGCTGCTCGTCGCGCTCCAGCGGCCGCTGCTGCTCACGCTCTTCGATCCGAGCGTCGCGGCGAGCCAGGGCGTGCGCGTGAATGCGCTCAATTTCGTGCTGATGATCTGCCTCGTGCTGACGATGATCGCCTCGCTGCAAGCCATCGGCGTCATCCTGCTGCTCGGCCTGCTCATCGCGCCGGCGGCCACGGTTTATCTGCTCTGCGATTCCTATCCGGTGATGCTCTGGGGTGGGGGATTGCTCGGCATGGTCGGCTCCTGTGCTGGGCCTGCTCGTTTCGTATTGGCTGCGACCTTCCCTCGGGCGCCTGCATCGTGCTCGTGCTCGGGCTCGCCTTCTTCCTCGCCTACCTTTTCAGCCCGCGCTACGGCTTCCTCCGCGCCTGCGTGCGGCGCCGCCATTTCCACGAGGAATCGCTCGCGCGCTGGCCGGGAAAAGCGCACGAGCATCACTAAGTAGATTGACACGCCGGGTCGAACTTGCGCGGAGTTGCGCTTGTTCTACAGCCGGTTTTCGGCTTCAGGGCGAACCTCAATTATATATGAAGAAAAAGTCCTCTCCCAGAACCAGTGGCAACGTGAATTTGCCTGTTTCCAAACAAACCGCCGGCGGCGTGGCCGGCGCGGTGGTCGGCAGTGTGCTCGCCGGCCCCGTCGGCGCCGTGGTTGGCGCCGTTGCCGGCACCATCATGGGCAACCGCGCGGCCAAGGGCAAAACGCTCGTCGCCGCCAGCACCGTGCAGTCCGTCAAGGACGCCGTGAAGACCGTCAAATCGAATACGCCTTCGCTCAAGAGCGTGCAATCCGCGGCCAAGTCCGCCGTCGGCAAAGTCTCCGGCAAACCCGCGCCGAAGAAAGCAGCCGCTTCCAAAGGCGGCAGCGCCAAAGCCTCCTCCCCTTCGAAGCCGGCCGCGAAGCCCGCCGCGAAAAAGAGCGCGCCCGCCAAGGCGGCGGCCAAGCCAGCCGCGAAGAAAAGCGCCGGCAGCGCCAAGCCCGGCTCGTCCAAGAAATAGCCGGCAGCCCTTAGTCGGCCAAAGCGGATAGGCGGCGGCCAATAATAGAACGCAGGTTTACAAAGTCCCGCGAGCGGGTGGCTATTGCCCGAAAACCAGCCGCCCGTCTTTCTCATCCACCGCAATCCTGTCGCCTTCGCGGAATCTGCCGGCGAGGATTTCCAGGCTGAGCGGGTCGAGGAGGTCGCGCTGGATGGCGCGCTTGAGCGGGCGGGCGCCGTAGACGCGGGTCGTAGCCTTCGCGGGCGAGGTGGAGCTTGGCGGCGTCGGTGAGGTCGAGGGTGAGCTTTTGCTGCGGCGAGGCGCTTGACGAGGCGGCTGGAGCTGGATCTCGACGATGCTGCGTGAGGTCGTCGTCGTCGAGGCGGTCGAAGATGATGATCTCGTCGATGCGGTTGAGGAACTCGGGGCGGAAGTGGCCGCGCAGCGCTTCCATGACGCGGGCTTCGCGCTGCTCGGCGTTGTCTGTCGCTCGAGGATGTGCTGCGTGCCGATGTTGCTGGTCATGATGATGACCGTGTTCTTGAAATCGACGGTGCGGCCCTGGCCGTCGGTGATGCGGCCGTCGTCGAGCACCTGCAGCAGGACGTTGAAGACGTCGTGGTGCGCCTTCTCGATTTCGTCGAAGAGCACGACGGAATACGGCTTGCGGCGCACGGCTTCGGTGAGCTGGCCGCCTTCCTCGTAGCCGACGTAGCCGGGCGGCGCGCCGATGAGCCGGGCGACGGTGTGCTTCTCCATGTATTCGCTCATGTCGATGCGGATCATGGCGTGCTCGTCGTCGAAGAGGAACTCGGCGAGCGCGCGGGCGAGCTCGGTTTTGCCGACGCCGGTGGGGCCGAGGAAGATGAACGAGCCGATGGGGCGGTTCTCGTCCTGCAGGCCGGCGCGGGCGCGGCGCACGGCATTGCGACACGGCGGTGATCGCGCTGCGTCTGGCCGATGACGCGCTCGCGCGAGGCGCTCTTCCATCTGGACGAGCTTTTCGCGCTCGCCTTCGCGCAGGTTGGCGACGGGAATGCCGGTCCACGCGCTGACCACCTTGGCGATGTCTTCCTCGGTGACTTCCTCGCTTGAGCATCGGCGCGGCCGTCGCGCTGCCATCTCGGCGAGCTTGGCGTTGTGCGCCGTCGAGCTCGCGTCTGCGCGGTTCGGGGATGTGGCCGTACTGGATTTCGCTGGCCTCGGTGAGATCGCCGCGGCGCTGGGCGTGCTTCGAGTTCGGTGCGGCAGCTGCTCGAGCTGCTCCTTGCAGCTTGCGCTGCTCGTCGATGACGCTGCCTTCTCGTTCTGCCACTGCGGCCTTGAGCGCGGCGCTCTTTTCCTGCAGCTCGGCGAGCTCTTTTTCGATGCGTGCGAGGCGCTCCTTGCTCGCGGCGTCCTTCTCCTTCTTCAAGGCCTGCCGCTCCATCTCGAGCTGCATGATCTCGCGCTCGATCACGTCGATCTCCGTGGGCATCGAATCGATCTCGATCTTCAGCCGGCTGCGCGGCTTCGTCCACGAGATCGACGGCCTTGTCGGGCAGGAAGCGGTCGCTGATGTAGCGGTGCGAAAGCGTGGCCGCGGCGACGAGCGCGGCGTCCTGGATGCGCACGCCGTGGTGCACTTCGTAGCGCTCCTTCAGGCCGCGCAGGATGGCGATGGTGTCCTCGACGCTCGGCTCGTCGACCATCACCGGCTGGAAGCGGCGCTCCAGCGCGGCGTCCTTCTCGATGTACTTGCGATACTCGTCGAGCGTGGTCGCGCCGATGGTGCGCAGTTCGCCGCGCGCGAGCTGCGGCTTGAGCATGTTGCTCGGCGTCCACCGCGCCTTCGCTCGCGCCGGCGCCGACGATGGTGTGCAGCTCGTCGATGAAGAGAATGATCTCGCCCTCGCGAGTCGGTGACTTCCTTGAGGAACGCCTTGAGCCGGTCCTCGAATTCGCCGCGAAACTTCGCGCCGGCGATCATCGCGCCGATGTCCATCGCGATGACCCGCTTGTTCTTCAGCGACTCCGGCACGTCGCCGCGACGATGCGGCGCGCGAGGCCTTCGACGATCGCGGTCTTGCCCGACGCCCGGTTCGCCGATGAGCACGGGATTGTTTTTCGTGCGGCGCGAGAGCACCTGCATCACGCGGCGGATTTCGTCGTCGCGCCCGATGACCGGATCGATCTTCCCGCTTGCGCGCGAGCGCGGTGAGGTCGCGCCCGTATTTCTCCAGCGTCTGGTATTTGCCCTCGGGATTCTGATCGGTGACGCGCTGCGAGCCGCGCACCTGCTGGAGCGCCTGCATCAGCTTGTCGCGTGGTGACGCCGCGCTTGCTTCAGCAGCTGCGCCGGCGGCGCACGCCGCGTCCGCGAGCGCGAGCAGGTAGTGCTCGGCGCTCAGGTACTCGTCCTTCATCCGCGCCATCTCCTTTTCCGCGGCCTCGAGCGTCACGCTCAGCTCGCGTCCCACGCCCGGCTGCGCATGTGAGCCATGCACGTTGGCGCGCCGCGACAGCTCCGCCCGCAGCGCGTCTTCGATATTGCGCGGATTGGCGCCGATTTTCTCCAGGATCGGGAGCACGATGCCATCGGGCTGCTGAAGCAGCGCGGCGAGCAGGTGCTCATTGGTGATTTCCGGATGATTGGCCTCCGCCGCCGCGCGCTGGGCGGCCTGCAAGGCTTCCTGGAGCTTCTGAGTGTAACGATCGACGCGCATAGATTTGGCAAAATCCTCCAGCAGGAATCGTCGCTGGGCGCTTGCAGGGGCGTAAGGATAAAGCTGCGCCGAGATGGCGCGGGATTGGCGCCGAACGGCCGGGCCGATGGGAGAGAATGGCGCAGGGGCTTTGCAAAGCCCGCTTTTTGAACGAATTCACCCTCGGCGTGTCTCAGTTTGCTCCCATTTGATCCCTGTGACTGCTGCCGTTGAAACTTTGCCCCTAACGGGCGCCTCCATGCCTTGGGTGGCCGCGCCGTCGGCCGCGCCCGAATCCGCTTCCCCAAAGGCCGCCCGGCCTGCTACGAAGCCGCGGTCCATGCAGGAGGACGCCAGCCGCAAGCAGGATGAGGAGCTCGTCGCCCGCACCCAAGCGGGCGACGCGGCGGCGTTTGACGATCTGGTCGTCAAATATTCGCCCCGGCTCTACGGCCTGGTCTACAACATGACCTCGAACCACGAGGACACGAACGACCTGATGCAGGACATGTGGGCCAAGGCCTACCGCTCGATCAAAGGTTTCCGCGGGCAGTCGAGCTTTTATACGTGGATCCACTCGATCGGCGTGAACATGACGATCAATTTCCTGAAGAAGCGCGGCCGGCGCTATCACATGAGCCTCGACGACATCGACTCGGGCATTCAGAACGACAAGGAGTTCATCGAGCTCACCGCGGCCAGCACGCCGGTGCGCGAGGCCGATCTCGGCGAGCTGCAGAAGCGCCTGAACGAGGCGATGCAAAAGCTCTCGGCCGATCATCGCGCGGTGGTGACGATGTTCGACATCCAGGGGATGCCGCACGCGGAGATCGCGAAGATTCTCGGCATCTCCGAGGGCACCGTCCGCTCCCGCCTTTTTTACGCGCATCGCCAGTTGCAAAATTTCCTGACCGATTTCCATTAACCCGCACTTGCCCAAAATCATGACCGACGAACAACTCAGCGCCCTGTTGCGGCTCAAACGCTACGAAACGCCGCCGCCCGGATATTTCGAGGGTTTGCTCGCCAATGTGCACCGCCGCCAGCGCGCGGAATTGCTGCAGCGTCCGCTCTGGAAGATCGCGCTCGAGCGCTTGCAGACGTTTTTCAGCGAGCACAGCATGGGGCCGCTTTCGTATGCGGGGGCGGTCGCTTCCGTTTTGGTTGCGGGCGTGCTGACGCTTGGAGTTTTCAGGTCCGGTCCGGGCAAGGATGGATCAGGCGCGGTGGCGGCGCTCCAACGCGAGCCGGCCGGCAGCACGCTGGTGCTGGCGCGGGCCACGCCCGAGCCTCTGCAATCGCTCGATTATCGCCTGGCGAATGCCTCGTCGGCGCCGGTGCGGCGCGCGCCGCTCGCTCTGCCGCAGCGGGCTCCCCGCTACATCATCGATGCGCGGCCGGTGAGCTATGAGCCTTCGTTCTCGTTTTAAGCGCGCCGGCGCGGCGGTTTGCCTTTTTCTCGGCGGGATTCTGCCCGCCGTGGGCGCGGAGGAAGCGGGGGCCGGCGAGTTGTTCGATGGCCTCCAGCAGCAGGTGCAAAAGCTCTTTGAAAAGAGCGCCGGCGCCGTGGCGCGGATCGAGGCCATGGACAAGCACGGGCAGCTTTCCGGCTCCGGGTTTTTCATCGATCCGAACGGCCCGCTCTACACCTCGTACACCGTCGGAGGCGATACGCACGACATCGTGGCGATCATCGGCGAGCTGAAATATCCGGCGCAGCGCGTGGCGGCCGATGAGCGCAGCGGCATCGCGCTCCTGAAGGTGGAAGCAAAGACCCCGTTCCTGCCGCTCGGCACTTCCTACGATCTCGCGGTGGCCACGCCGGTGATGACCATCGGTTATCCCATGGATCTGCCGCTCACCCCGAGCTTCGGGATGCTCGGCGGCTTCGATCGCAAATATCTCGGCCGCTATTTCGCCACCACGCACCTGCGCGCGAACGTGGCCGTGCAGCGCGGCGAAGGCGGCGCGCCACTGCTCAACATGAAAGGGGAGGTCGTCGGCATCCTGATCAGCAGCCTGGATCAGGGTAGCGCGTCCTTTGTGCTGCCCATCGAGGCGGCGGAGAAGGTGCGCAAGGATTACGTCCGTTTCGGCGAAGTGCGGCCGGGCTGGCTGGGCCTCTCCGTCGTCAGCGCCGCCGAAGCGCGCCGTGGGTCCACGGCCCTCGTGCAGGATGTCTTTCGCGATGCGCCGGCCGACAAAGCCGGTCTGCTCCCCGACGATCTCCTGCTGCAAATCGGCGGACGCAAAATCACCTGCCCCGAGGACATGCTCGACTCGTGCTTTTTCCTGAGCGCCTCCGACCCGGTGACGGTGGTGGTGGCGCGGGGCGAGGAGGAGCTGAAAATCCAGGTGGAAACCGTGGATTTTCCCGGCCGGCGGCCGTTGAACCGTGTGCTGAGCTTGAGCTCGGATTTGCCAACGGCGCAGCCGGATGCGCTGAAGATCGGGGAGTAGTTCGCAGGCCCCCGTCTGCGAAGAGGCGAGCCTTGCGCGAGGCCCCGGCCCGGAGCACCTTGTGCGCTCAATTTATGCACGAGAACACTGAGACCACTCTTACCCGCGATTGCGCGGCCATCCGCATTCCGAGCGGGGAGCAGATCACGCTCACCGCTGGCACGCCGGTGTTCATCACCCAAGCCCTCGGCGGAAGCTACACCGTGGCCACTGACCTGGGACTGGCACGCATTGCCCAGCACGATGGTGACGCGCTCGGCATTGCCCCGTCGACAGGCGAGAATGGCGCAGCGTCCGTCGCGACGGATGTCCGGGTCGAGGAGAAGCAGGTGTGGGATCAGCTTCGCACCTGTTACGATCCCGAGATTCCGGTGAATATCGTGGACCTGGGGCTAGTGTACGATTGCGCGGTGGAGCAGCCCGATGGGCAGGCGGCCAAGGTCCAGGTGAAGATGACGCTCACCGCGCCCGGCTGCGGGATGGGCCCGGTGATCGCGCAAGAGGCGCAGCAGAAGATCCTCAGCCTCGGCGGGGTGGCCGAGGCGAATGTCGAGCTGGTCTGGGATCCGCCGTGGAACCAGGCGATGATCAGCGAGGTGGGCAAGATGAAGCTCGGGCTGCTGTAGCCACCGGCGCGCAGGAGCAGGTGCGCCCCTTAGCATCGTCACTACTCCAGCAGCGCGGCGACATGCGCGGAAGCGGCGCTCGCGAGCCCGCCGAGCGCATAGCCGCCCTCGAGCAGCGAGACGACTTTCCCGCCACACCAGTCGTTCGCCCTCGCTTTGACGAGGCGCGTGAGCTCCGCGAAATCCTCATCTTCCAAGGTGAAATGGCCCAGCGGATCGTCAATGCGGGAATCGAATCCCGCGGAGATCAGGACCATGGAGGGCTTGAACTTTCCCGCCACGGGGAAGAGCTGATCCTGGAACGCGGCAAAGATTTCCTTGCGGCCCGAGTAGGCGGGCAGCGGGACATTGATGGTGGTCCCCTTCCCCGCGCCGGCGCCGGTCTCGGCGGCCCGCCCGGTGCCGGGATACCAGGGCCACTGGTGCGTGGAGAAGAAAAGGACCGAGCCGTCTTCGTAAAAGGTGTCCTGCGTACCGTTGCCGTGGTGTACATCCCAATCGATGATGAGCACGCGCTCCAGCCCGTGCTTTTGCTGCGCGCGCCGGGCCGCGAGGGCGATGTTGTTCAGCACGCAAAAGCCCATGCCGCGCGCGGGACTGGCGTGATGCCCCGGCGGGCGGGCGAGGCAAAAGGCATTGGCGGCGCGGCCCTCGGCCACCGCATCCACCGCCGCGATCGCGCTGCCGGCCGCGTGGAGCGCGGCTTCCCAGCTCCCGGGTCCGATGGAAGTATCGCCGGTGCTCAACTGATCGCCGCCCGCGCGGATTTCCTCCTCAGCGAGATCGAGGTAATCAGAGGTGTGCACCATGCGAAGCTCCTCGCGCGTGGGCGAGATCGGCGGCAGGCGCTGCATCTGCTTCGCGAGTCCCGCGCCCTCTAGCGCCTTCAGCACGGCCTCGAAGCGGCGCGGGGATTCGGGGTGGCCGGGGCCGGTGTCGTGGCGGAGGCACGTGGGATCGGCGAGGAGGGCGGTCATGGGATTTGTCTACGACAATGTGGAGCGCGCGGCAAAGCCGCGACGGCGCGCAGGCGAAAAAACTCCCAAGTCGGAGGGCACGCCTCATGGCATCTCCCGCGCCGCCTATCCGCGGATCGTGCACCGTGGCGAGATTCTTACCGAAGTTGTGCCTGGTACTTCTCGGCCAAGGCCCGCCGGCTGATTTTGCCGCGCTCGTTGGCGGCGATTTCAGGGACGATCCAGAAATCGCGGGGCATTTGCCATTGGCTAAGGCGCCGCTCGCAGTGGCGGATGAGCGCGCCGCGGGTGAGGGCTTCGCCGGCAACGCAGGCGATGGGCTCTTCGCCGCGAAGGCGGGAGGGGACTCCGAAGACGATGGCCTGCCGTACGCCGGGGCAGGCGGCGAGATGGGATTCCACTTCGGCGGGGTTCAGCTTGCGGCCGGCGATGTTGATGAGATCGGAGGCGCGTCCGTCGAGGAACATGGCGCCCTCGCGCCATTCGATGAGGTCGCCGGGGATGAAGCGGCCTTCCCCGAGGAGTTCCGGCTCAGGCTCGGGGAAGTAGCTATCGCCGACCGCGGCGCCGCGGACGACGATGCGCCCGCCGGGCTCCGGGGTGATCTCGACGCCGCGCATGGGACGGCCGACGTGGCCCTCCGGATAACGGGGCTCATCCGAGGCATCGTAGCCGATGCCGCCGCACTCGGAGGAGCCGTAGAAAGTGTGGATCTTCAGCCCGAAGCGCGCGGTGAAGGCCTCGGCCACCGCGGGCGGAAGCGCGGCGCCGGCGGAGATGCAGAGGCGCAGGCGCGGCAGCGCGGGGCCAGGCTCCAGCGCGGCGAGTTTGTCGTAGAAGACCGGCATGGCGGGAAAGACGGTCGCGCCGGTGGCGGCGAGGCCATTCAGGACGGCGCGCGGGAGGCGATCGTCCGACACGGCGAGGCGCACGCCGCGGCAGAGGAGCGGCGTGAGGAGATTCGAGAAGCCGTACGAGTGCGAAATGGGGATGACGCCGTAATTCAGGTCATCGGCGGTGATGCCCTTCGTGTCGCAAATGTTGTCGCAATCGGCGAGCAGTTGGCTGGCTTGGAAACGGATCGCGCGGGGTGCGCCGGTGGTGCCGGAGGTCAGCTTGAGGAATTCCGGCGCGGGCTCGGAGGTAGGGAAGGCGACGGGGCTTTCGCCGCGGACCGCGTCGATTTTCAGGGTGTCGGAGGAATCGACGGTGACGAGCCGGGTGACGCGGCCAGAGGCGAGCGCGCCTTCCAGCTCCGCTTGTTCCATGTGGCGGCCGACCGGCAGCGGGATAAGGCCGGCGCGGAAGAGCGCGAGCAGTAGCGCCGGCCACGAGGGATGATTGCCGACTTGCACGCCGACCACGGTGCGGGGGGCGATGCCGGCGAGGCGTTGCTGCAGCGCGTGGGCTTCGCTTTCAATCTCGGCGAAGGTGCGGAGACACCGGCCGGTTTCGGCGTAGATCGCCGGGCCTTCGCCGCGCCGGGCCAGGGTCTCGCGCCAGGCGCGGAGGATGGCGTTCTCGGTGGCGGGGTCGTTGGAGAGCACGTTGGAAGATCGAAGATGCGGCCACGAGTGAAGCGGTCGCGCGCGTTGGAAAGCGAACAGTAATCGCGCGGGGCCACTTCCTCGCGCAATCACCGGCTCATCTTCTCAGTTTCCAAAAGGCCGTGCCTTCATGCACGGCGGGCATTATTCGCTGCCGCTTGCCGGGCGCTTCACCGTGGCGCATCAGGTCGTGGATATCGTGCAGCAGCGCCTCCGCCTGGGCAAAGTAACCGTGGCCGAGCAGGTCGAGGTCAAAGCCCGGCACCGCGATCGTGTCCACGCCGGGAGCCACCGTGTAGGGCACAAAGTATCCGGCGCGCGGGGCGTCGTGGAGCCTGGAGGAAAGGTGTACCGGCAGGTCGGCATCCGAGGCGTAGAGCGTGGTGCGCTCGCTGTGCTCGGGGTAAAGCCGGGCGAGGTCGAGGAAGAGGTCGCGATCCACGTCCGGCGCGGCGAGGAAGATTTGGCCGAATTTCACCCGGCCCCGCGTTTCGGCATTCGCGGCGATGCGTTGTAGCGCGCGCAGCAGGCCGCGATTGCCCATGCTGTGAGCGATCACGTGTACCTTTTCCGCCCCGCAGTTTGCGGCAAAATCCACGAGGAAATCCGTGATCGCCCGCTCGCTGGCCTCGATGGTCGCCTCGTCCGCCGGATACGCGGCCACGCTGCCGCGCGAGGGCCAGCTAAAGAACGCCGTGGCGCCCGTCACTGCCAGATCGCAGCCGATCTGCGCGGCGCGGATGGCGGCCTCCTCGAAGGTGACATTGAAGCCGTGCAGGAAGAAAAGCGCTTGCGCCGTGTCCCCGCCGGCCTTCGCGTCCGTCATCGACCGCTGGATTTCGGCAAGCCAGGCATCGCGATCCTGCACCGTCACGCGCTGGAGGCAGAGCGAATCGTCGCGCAGATCCCGGCGCCTGAGCTTCCGCCAGAAGCTGCTGCCCGTTTCTCCAAAGCGGTGCGCCTCCGGGATGAAGACCTCCGTGCGTCCCCGCGTGATCTGGCTGTGGCGCGTCTGGGTGAAGGTCGCGCCATCGGCGGCGGGTTTGCGGTTCGTGCCAAACCACACGGGAACCACCATGCCCTCCTCCGCCGACGGGCTGGCGCCGCGCTCGGTCCCGAAAGTCTTCACCTCCACCCGCTCCACGCGCGGCCTCGGCGCGTCCAGCTCCGCCAGCAGCGCCCGGATTTGTCGCTCCACATTCGCGATTTCCGCGGCCTCCGTCGCCAGTCGCCGCTGGATTTCCCGCGCGAGCTCCAGCGCTCGCAGGCGGTCCCCCGCACAGACGGCCACGGCGAGGTCTTCGAGGAGTTGGTCGAGCGCGGGCAGGGCCATCGGGGATTCACGGTTGCGGTTCTGCCGAAGCCTCGAGCGCGGCTTGGCGGACCATCTCGAGGTATTGGTCCACGGCGGCTTGCAATTCGGCCACGTTCACTTGGCGCTGGCGGAGCCATTGCTCCAGCGGGGCAAAGGCGGGGTCGGCGAGCAGTTCGGCCACGCGCGGGATGGCCGGCTCGGTGCCGGCGGCGTGGGCGCGGCCGAAGGCACGAGCGTAGTTGCGCAGCACGGTCTCGACATGCTGCTGGATGCCAGCGGCGAGGAAGTAGATGAACCCGGCGAGAGTGTGGCGGGGGGATTCGGCGAGGGCGGACGAGGTGCCGCTGCGTTCGAGGTAGCCGGCCAAGTTGTTGTGCGAGGTGGCGCGGTCGGCGGGATCGGGCAACTGCTCGCAAAGAGCTAGGGCGCGGCGCTGCTGCGTGATGGCCTGGGGCATGTCGCCTTGATCGTCGAACAGGTCGGCGAGGGAGCTGAGCACCTTGGCACTGTTCGCGGGACTATTGTGAAAAATCCGCGCTAGATCGTCCAACTCGGCCTTCGCCTCGCCAAAGCGGCCCAACATCTTCAGGACGTTCGCCCGGTTGCCTCGCGTTGCAGCAATGTCCTCCACCGGTCGTTCCAGTGCATGTTCCACTTCCAAGCTGGCATCAATGCGAACCAAAGCGGATGGCCAGTCCTTCTGGGCAAAGTGTGCCTCTCGGGCGATGTCGAGCGCGCTGATGAACGTGCGGGCGAGGATCTCGGCATTCGGGGTCTCGGGCACAGGCTGGCCGGTGCGGTACCGCTGCCACCACGCTTCCACCTGCGTCAGCCGGACTTTCACCTCCGGCAGGGCGTCCGCAACCTTCCCCTGCATGATGTCAACGCGCAGGGCCTCCAACTCACTGCCGATGACATTGATGACAGGGCGGCCCGCTTTCTTTTCCGCCTCGGCGCTGTCAAGATGCCGTTGGCGTGCGGCAGCGAGGGCACCGACATCGCCGAGAGCATTTGCCCAGTTACCGGAGATCGCCGCGAGGTCCGCCCAAGCCTGTCGGGAGCCGTCACCGCCGGCCTCCGCGATGGCGCGAGCTTGGGTGGCGGCCTGCTCGTAGAAGGACAGGCTGGCATCAGGCCGACCAGCGTTCCTCAGTGCATCGGCGAGGTAACTAAGGCAGGACCGGCGTGGCCTGCCTTCCGGAGCGGACTCGGCGGCGGTTTGAAGATGCGGGACTAGCGCCTCCAGCAGGCGCGGATCTCGCGCGCTGGTAACCAGACCGCCGGCAAAACCACCGAGCTGGTCCCAAGCCCCGGCCTGGACGCAATAGACGAGGGCGCGGCTGCCCGCCCCGAGGGCGGCGGTCATGTTCCGGTGCTGGAGCGCGTCATACACCGCCGCCAGCCGCTCGGCGTAGGCGAGGCGGATGGCGTTCTCGGTCAGCTCTGCGCGATCCTGCGGATGCTGTTCCATCCAGGCGCGGATGCGTTCCCGGACGAGCTCGTGGCAGGTGAGATTCGGATTTGCATCCTCCGCTCCGTCACGCTCTTCCGTCACGAGCCCCACACTCGTAAGATGACCCAACAGCGGCGCCAAGTCCATCCGTGCCGGCCCCTCGGGCGGCAGGGCCTCGATCATCGCGCGCAGTTCCTGCGTATCGAGTGCTTTGAGCTTAGCCTGCGTCTCCGGCGGGAGCATTGGCAGCATCTTCAGCATCTGCTTTATCCGTCGGAGTTGATCGTGCTCGTGGCTTTCTCCGCCCCACACCTTGCGCACCATCCCAAGCGCCTCGGGCTGGTTCGCTAGGGCGATGATCCACAGCAGGCGGCGGGCATCCGGGCTGGAATCGCGGATGAGTTGGTCGAGCGAGGAGGCCAGCGCGTCGTCGAGGTAAGCCAGTTCCTTTGCGTCGCCTTCCTTGCTGGCGAAGAGTGCCGGGAGCTGGGCGAAGTCCTTCGTCTTCTCCAGCGCCTCGAGCGCCGCGAGGAGCTGGTCGCGCAACGCCGCGTCCGCCGCCAGCTTCGCGAGCCGATCCATGAGCAGCGGGTGAAACCGGCTGGCATTGAGCAGGCGCATCGCGAGCGGGCGCTCCTGCCCCTGGCCGCCAAAAACCATCCGGCTCAGCGCCGGGTGCTCCCTCATGTAGAGCGCCGCCTCCGCCGGCGGGAGCGGACCGAGGATCAACGAATGCGCGGCCCCATTCCCCAGCGCCGCGATCGGGCGGCGGCAGGTGATGAGCACGCGCGAGGGCGCGCCGGCGAGCTCCGCAGCCATCCGGGCGAGGCACTCGTCCCACGCCGGGTCCTGGCAGGAGGCGCGCGGTGCCGTCGGGTCGGCCGGCTTGAGATTGCTCTCGAAATTATCCAGCACGAGCAGGATAGGCTCGTCCTTCAGCGCGCGGAGGAGATTACCCGTCAGTTCAGTCAGCCGCTCTGGTCCTGTGAAGTCGCTCGTTGCGTCGCGGTAAACGGCGTCAGCTGGATAGGCTCGCACGTGATCGTGGTAGACCTTTAACCGGCTCATGAGCTTCATGTGGATGTCCCGCAGCGTGGCGTCGAATTCGAGCCGGTTCGGCTTGGCCTGATAGAGCAGCACCCACTCGAAGCGCGTCTCCCAGAGCGCCAGGGCTTCGGCCACGAGCGCCGTCTTGCCCATGCCGCCGAGGCCGGTGATGACGGCCACGGGCTTCACCTCGGCGCCCGCTTTCGCCCCGATGAAATTCGCCCCCAGCTCCGCGAGCTGCCAGGTGCGCCCGACAAAGTGCTCGTGCTGCCCGGTGGTGAGCTCGGCAATCTGGTGCAGGCGCGGATTGCGCGGATTGAGGTCCGGGCTGCGGCCTTTCGCGAGCGTGAGGCCGGGCTGCTCCTCGCCGTACAGCACCGGCGTGGCGTGATCGCACACATCGAAGCGCGCGAGCTCGTGGTTTTTCGCGTCCAGCATCGCCCGCCGCGCGAGAGTGAGCGCCGCGGCGACGTTCTTTGGCTGCGCATGGGCGAGCAGCGCGCGGTAAAACTCCACCGCGGTCTCGCGCGCGTAATCGTCGCCCACCGCGTAGCGCATCGCGACAACCGAGGGCACGCCGCCCTGGAGCAGTGCATGGGCGGTGCCGGTGTAGCCGGGCTGTTCCTTGAGATCGAGCTCCCGGGTGTCGGCTTGCTTCGTGCCCGGCTCCTTGCCCTGCGCGACCGCGAGGAAGTCGTTCCAGTCCTTCACCCGCAGGATTTCGCCGGAATGGCAGGCGCTGAGGAAAAACAGCCGTGGGAGAAAACCGCCGGCGTCATCGAAGAGGTCGAGCAACTCCTGGCCGGAGAGATGGTCCGCGGCGCCGCCGGGCTTGGAGAGATCGAGGGAATTCATGTGCCCGTGCCCACTCCAGTGGACGACATGGTAGCCGCCATTCTCCTGAAGCTGTGCTCCGAGCCGCTCGCGCGTAACGCCGTGCGTGAGGAAGTGCGCGACGACGCGGCGCTGCGGATAGATTTCCTTTTCAAAGAGCCGCAACAGCTCCCGCCGCTCCCGGCGCGCTCCGAGCGGCTTCGACCCGCGCGCTTCCGCAAAGACGAAGAGCACGCGCAGCGGTTCGTCCGGCCCCAGCGCGATCGGTGTCGAGGCCGAAGCCTTCATGTCGTGGACGACGCGGACGAGGAGATTGCGCTCGGCGAGGCTCTCGTCGCCGGCTTTCGGCGTGGCGATCTCCCACGGAACGCGGGCGAGGGCGGCGGCGAGATGGTTCTCCGTGTCCCCAGCCCCGGGCAACTGGATGCGGAGTGTGCGCTGCGACGTGGACTCCCAGAGTTTTTCGAAGATTTCTTCCCCCAGCACTTCCTCCGCGATGCATACACCGATCTCCGCCACCGCGGCGCGCTCCTTTCCCTCCGCGACTAAAAGGCGGAGGTAATTCCGCAAGTCGAAGAGCCCCTGCTGGTGGCTGACCGAGATGGTCTTGAAGTCCGCATGCCGGTAGGCGATCTGCACGCCGGTGGCATCGCGCAGGGTGAACTCCGCGGTGTGAGCCGGGTTGTCGGCGGTAATAATGAGGTCGAAATGGGAAGGCATGGAAGATTGAAGCTAGGTCGCAGTATTCATGTATCCGTAGGGAGGGTGACGGCCCATTTTTTGAACTCCAATGACGGAGCGACTTCGACGCCCCAATCCGGCCTCATCCCGCCCGCTCCGGACGGATTTGGCAAGGCGATACGTATGATCGTTGACTTTCTCCGACAGGAAATCAGCCCTGGCCGGCCCCAAAATTCGCCGCACTTTTTGTTTGCAGGGCTTCCCTGCGCCGGTATGGTGCCTGCCCCTTTTTTTGCGACCATGAAAGCAGATATTCATCCCGAAATACGAAGAGACGACCATCAACTGCGCGTGCGGTGCGACCTATCACACCCGCTCCACCCGGCGCGACATCAAGATCGGCATCTGCGCGGCCTGCCATCCGTTCTTCACCGGCGAGCAGAAGTTCGTCGATACCGCGGGCCGGATCGAGAAATTCTCGCGCCGCTACGCAGCGTGGGCGGCACGCAGCGCCGCAAGAAGGCCTAGCTTTCCAACCCAATCTCCGAGACGGTGAAGGCGCCCGCGCGTCTTCACCGTTTCTGTTTTATTCACCCAATTTCGCCATGGACTTCGCCCCGCTCATCGCCCGCAAAACCGAACGCTTCCGCGAACTCGAAGCCGAGATCGCCTCGGGCAATCTCTACGGCGACCCGAAGCGCGCGAAGGAGCTTCTGCGCGAGCACACCCGGCTGAAGGAGTTGCTCGCGCGACTGGGAGCGGCTGCTCAAAAGCTGCGCGCGGCAGCTCGGCGGAAAACCAGGAACTGGCCAAGGGCGACGACGAGCTGGCGGAGATGGCGCAGGCCGAAATCCCGCAGCTGGAGAAGCGAGATCGCCGCGATCGAGAAGGCGGTGCAGTATGCGCTGCTGCCGCCCGACCCGAACGAGGACCGCGACGCCATCGTGGAAATCCGCGCCGGCACCGGCGGCGACGAGGCCGCGCTCTTCGCCGCCGACCTTTACCGCATGTACACGCGCTACGCCGAGACCGCAGGGCTTGAAGATCGAGCCGCTGGAATCGAGCCCGGCGAGCTCGGCGGCATGCAAGGAAGTCATCTTCAAGGTCACCGGCGAGGAGGTCTTCCGCAAGCTGCGCTACGAGAGCGGCGTGCATCGCGTGCAGCGCGTGCCGGCCACCGAGGCGCAGGGCCGCATCCACACCAGCACCGCCACCGTCGCCGTGCTGCCCGAGGCCGAGGAAGTGGACCTCGAGCTCAAGCCCGACGAACTCCGCATCGAAGTCTGCCGCGCCGGCGGTCCCGGCGGCCAGGGCGTGAACACCACCGACTCCGCCGTGCAGGTCATGCACATCCCCACCGGCACGATCGTCCGCTGCCAGGACGGCCGCTCGCAGCAGAAGAACAAGGAAAAAGCGCTGCACCATCCTGCGCTCGCGCCTGCTCGAGCGCAAGCAGCGCGAGGAAGCACGAGAAATACGCCGCCCAGCGCAAGAGCCAGATCGGCACCGGCGACCGCAGCGAAAAAATCCGCACCTACAATTTCCCGCAGAACCGCGTCACCGATCACCGGATCGACCTCACGCTCTACAATCTCGACACGTTCCTGATGGGGAACATCGGCGAGATGATCGAGACGCTACAGGCGGCGGATATGGAGTCACGGCTGGCGGCGGCGGCGACTCAGGTTTAAGGCGAGCGCTGAGCAACGCCTTATTTGCCCGCGATCATACGCACCGGGAGGAAGCTCGCGGCGCGGCGCTCGCCCTCGGCGAAGTCTTCGGCGGACATCATCGTGCGGACGCGCTTGAGGTTTACGGGGGCGCGAGTGTCGCGGCCTTTGGCAGCGAGGGTGAGCCATTTGACTGCTTCCACGAGATCGCGCTGTTCGATGGAAGACATGTGAAGGAAGCCGAGGAAGTTGTGCGCGGGGACGAAGCCTTGGCCGGCCGAGCGCCGGAAGAAATCCGCGGCGCGCGCGGCGTATTTTTCGGGGACCAGGCCATTTTCGAGATAGCTCGTGCCGAGCGAGCAGAGGAGGCGCGGATCGGTGGCGGCTTCCACCGGGGCGATGAGGGCGTCGGCTTTGGCGTCGTCGCGGGGGACGCCCTGGCCGCGGCGGTAGAGGCCAGCGAGGAGACCGCGGGCTTGATCGCCGCCGGCATCGATGGAGCGCTGCAGATGCTCCGCGGCCTTGCCCCAGGTCTTCTTGCCCTTTTCCCCTTGGCGGCAAAACCCCAAGCCGATGCGAAATGCGCTTTCGGCGATTTCGGCTGTCGAGCGCGAGAGCATGCGTTCGGCCTCGGCGAGGGCGCTTTTGACGTCGGGGTCGTCCGGCTTTTGCGCGGCGGCCAGGCGCAGCCATTTCAACGCTTCCGCCGGATTTGCCTCCACACCGGTGCCGTCGCGGAGAAAGAGCGCCAGGCGATACTGCGAGTTGAAGTGCCCTTGCTCGGCCGCGACGCGGTACCACCTGGCGGCTTCGGCCAGATTGCGCTCCACGTCCGCCCCGACGGAAAGGAGAGCGGCCAGGTTCGACGCGGCGTCCGGCTCGCCCTGCTCGGCGGCTTTGCGGTACCACTCGGCGGCGGTGGCGCGGCTTTTTTCGACGCCCGCGCCGCGGTGATAGCAGAGCCCGAGCATCGCCTGGCCGCGCGGGTAGTTTTGATCGGCGGAAGCTTTCGCCCACTTGAACGCTTCGCGCGCGGTGCTCTCGGTTTTCGGGACGTGGTCGAGCAGGATGAGCGCCGCCGTAGATTGACCGGGCGCCAAGCCGCTTTCGGCGGCGCGGCGGGCCCAGCGCAGCGCTTCCGGCACATCGCGCGGGAGGCCCTCGTGGCCCACCAGAAGCTCATCCGCATAGACGTGCCAGGCCGGCGGGTAGCCGAGCTCCGCCGCGCGGCGATACCAGCGCAGAGACTCTTTCGTGTCGCCCTTTACCAACAGCGTGACCGCCACCCCAAAGGACGCCACCGCCGAATCGGCCGCCGCCGCACGCCGGAGCAATTTTTCCGCGCGGCCGAGATCCCTGGGGGTTCCGCGCCCTTTCAAATAGATATTGCCCAAGTTGTTGAGCGCCGCGATGAAACCCTTCGCCGCCGCTTTTTCGTACCATCTCGCGGCGGCGCCCCAATCCTGCTCCACCGCCCGGCCGACGGCATAGTTGAAGCCCACATTGAACTCCGCCTGCGCCAAGCCGCGCCCGGCGGCGCGCAGATAAAGCTCGTGCGCTTTCTGCGGATCCCGAGGCACGCCCAAGCCATCATCGTAGAGTTGTCCCAGATTATTTTCCGCGCCCGCATGGCCCTGCGCCGCAGCCTGGCGATACCACTCCGCGGCCTTCGCGTAATCGCGGTTCGCCCCGCGAGCCATCTGACACATCAAGCCGAGCGTGGCCCGTGCTGTCGCATCGCCCCCCTCCGCCTCGCGCCGGACCCGCGTCACATAGCCGGCGACCGACTCAAAAGGCAGGCCCGGCGCCATCCAGACCTGTTTCTGCGCCTCCCCGGTCTCGCGGGTGACCATAGGCAGCACGTCCTTCGGCATCGCGCCGGAAACACGATGGCCGCCCGCGCCGATGAGAAAGAAACAGATCACCGCCGGGAGCAGCAGGCGATGCAGACGCGACAGGTTCGTGGCAACCAGCCGCCGGGGGGAGCGCGCTTGCGGGATCATTGGGCTGCTAAAAGTCTGTATAGCTCCCATACCAAGCAGACTGTTTTTCACTTTCTAGCAAGCGCAGCCACTTCGGCGGGGGTGAGGGGGCGATCGAAGACGGCGATTTCGTCGAGGCGGCCTTCCCAGTTGGAGTCTTTGTCGCTGCGGCCGCCGAAGAAGCAGAAGGGCTGCTCGGCGAGGGCGGGGGCGGGGGAGGTGGCTTCCAGGTCGAGCTGGCCGTTTAGGTAGACACGCACTTGCTGGCCATCGCGGACGAGCAGCACGTGCTGCCATTGCCAGCGGGGGAGCTCGGATTTTCCGGCGGTGACGGCGCTGGCATCAGGGCCGTGGAGGAAGATGAGGTGGCCGGGATGGGCGCTCTTGCCGCCGACGCCGAGGTGGTCGCCGAAAAGGCCGAGGCCGTGATCGGGGCCGCGGGAGAAGAGCCAGCCACTGACGTTCCGGCCGTCGTTCGGCATGCCGTTCCAGAGCCAGAGCGAGATGGAGTAACGCTCGCCTAACTTGGGCAGGCGCGCGCGGAGGCGGCCGCCGACGAAGTGCGGGGCGCGGTTCGTTTCGGGTGGCTGGCAGAATTGCCCGGAGTGCGCGCCTTCGAGGTAAAAGGTGATGTCTCGCTCATAGACAGCATCGTGCGCGTGGGCGGTGGCATCGGCGGCGTGGGGGCCGCTGAATTCGTTGAGGCGCCAGTAGGCGATGGGCTTGGCCTCGAGGATGGCGCGGGCGGCGGGGCCGTCGCTGAGCTTCCAGGGTTTACGGGGACGGCCACTCACTTTTTCCAGGAGCTCGATGGCGGTCTCGGCGATTTTTGGCTCGGCCATGACTTCCAGGCCGGCCGAGCGTGCGGCCCAGGTGTTGTAGCCGCCGAATGGGTGCTGCTCGGGCGGCGGGATGTAACCGTCGCCGCCATTGGCCAGCTCGATCACCATGTTGCCCGGAAAGCGGGCTGGCGGCTTTGATCTTCAGGCCGGTGACGGCGTAGGTTTCGTTCGGCGTGGTGGCGATGCCGATGTCGCCGAGGCGCACCGCTTGCACCACGATCTCGGTCTTTTGCTTGCGCGTGGAGAATGATCTGCTCGCGGGCGTAGACTTCGGTGGGCGTTTTGGCCGGGCGCTCGCCCATGGCGTCGACGATCCGCTGCGCCCACTCGACGCGCTGTTTGTCCGGGACGCGGTAATTGAGAGTCAGGCGGCGCTCTTCCATCGCGATATTTACATCGGAGCGGTGCTCGATGCGCTTCAAGGCCGCGAGGGCGATGTCGAGCAGGCCGGTGGTGTACTCTTCAATGGTTGGCTTCGGGCGCTCTTTTTCCGGGACCTTATAATCGACGCGGTAAATGTCGCCGCTGCAACCGTGGGACAGGAGGCCGACGAAGGGCGGCTTGCCCGCAGCGGGTTCGGGCGCGAGCCGTTGCTTGAGTCCTTCGGCGAAAAGGCCGAAGTAGTCGGCGCTGATGGCTTGATCGCCGAAATAGTGCATGGAGAAATTTCCCAGCACGGCGAGCGGGCGGCCATCGCGCGCCTGCACCGAAATGAGGGAGAGCTCGGGATCTTCGGGGCCGGCTTCGCCGGTGACGTCATCCCAGTTGCGGCCGGCGTGCATGTTGGCGCGCACGGTCAGGTTGCCGAAGGGATCTTCCACGATGCGGTCGGGCCGGCGGATCCATTGGCGCACGGCGGTGAAATCCGCGGCTTCGGCGCTGGCAAAGCCGATGCGCGCGGGCTCGAGCGCGGCTTGCGCGGCGGCGATGGCGTCCACCAGGCGGCCAACGAGGAACGGGACGTAGGCCGGATCGGGATCGGTGCCGAGGCAGCCCATGGAGGCGGGAACGCTGTGCGCGTGCGTGGCGGAAATGAGCATGCGATGCGCGGGGATGCCGGTGCGCCTGGCGGCGAGGGCTTTGGCCTCATCGAGAAGCTCGCGCGTCATCATGCAGCTATCCACGACCACGATGACGAGCTGCTCGCGGCCATCGGCAAAGGCCAACGCGCGCGCATGGATGCGCGTTTTGATCTTATCCGCGGAGCGGGTGAGCATGCCGCCGTTGACCAGGACGGGGAGCTTCTCCGGGGTGATATCGACGGCGGCGGCGCCGGCCTTGAACTCCGCGCGCGCGGGCAGGTGAAGGACGGCGATGATCGCGAGGGAGAGGCAGGATTTCGTGAGAAAAGCAGCGAGGTTATTCACGTGGTCTGAGAGGGGAAAGAATCGGGCCGAGCTTCAGGCGAAGATTTCCTTCACGACGCGGCCTTCGACGTCGGTGAGGCGGAAATCGCGGCCGGCGTAGCGGTAGGTGAGCTTCTCGTGATCGAGGCCGAGGAGGTGCAGGATGGTGGCGTGGAGATCGTGCAGGTGGACTTTGTTTTCCTGGGCGAAGTAGCCGTAGTCGTCGGTGCTGCCGTAGGCGATGCCCCTCTTCACGCCGCCGCCGGCCATCCACATGGTGAAGCCGTGCGGGTTGTGGTCGCGGCCGTCGGCGCCTTGGGCAGTGGGCGTGCGGCCGAACTCGCCACCCCAGAGGACGAGCGTATCCTCGAGCAGGCCGCGTGCTTTCAGGTCCTGGAGGAAGCCGGCGATCGGCTTATCGACCTCGGCGGCGTTTTTGCGTGTGGCCTTTCTAGAGGCCGCCGTGCTGGTCCCACTGCACCTCGCCATAGCTATGCGTGACCTGCACGAACCGCACGCCGCGTTCCACAAACCGCCGGGCCATGCAGACATTGGCGGCCGAAATTTGCGGTGACGGGCTCGTCCATGCCGTAGAGCCGGCGAGTGGCATCGCTCTCGCGGCCGACATCCTGCGCTTCGGGCATGGTGCTTTGCATGCGGTAAGCGAGCTCGAAGGAATTGATGCGGCCTTCGAGCGCGAGATCCGGGCCGGAAAGCTCGAGGTGCTCCCGGTTCATCTGCGCGAGGAAATCGAGCTGCCGGCGCTGCACCGCGGGAGTGACGCGCTCATTCCGGATGTGGCGCACCAGCGCCTGATCGGACGGGACGCTGGCATTGCCGATCGGCGTGCCCTGGCAGTACGCGGGCAGGAAGGCGGCACCCCAATTGTTCACGCCGCCGTGCGCGAGCGTGGGGCAGATGGTGATGAAACCGGGCAGGTTTTCGTTCTCCGTGCCGAGGCCGTAGAGAAGCCAGGAGCCCATGCTCGGCCGCACCAGGCTATCGCTGCCGGTGTGGAGTTTCAGCGAGGCGCCGCCGTGGGCGGGATTGGAGCCGTGCAGCGAGCGGAGGATGCAGAGCTCATCGACGCATTGCGCCACGTGCGGGAAAAGCTCGCTGACGGGCAGGCCGCTCTGGCCGTGCTGCCGGAAGCTCCACGGCGATTTCAGAAGCTCGCCCGTCTTGCCAAACTGCACGCGCGGCTGCTGGAAGGGGTAGGGCTTGCCATGGTCGCGCTGAAGGAGCGGCTTGGGATCGAAGGTATCGACGTGGCTCGGCCCGCCTTTCATGAAGAGAAAGACGATGCGCTTGGCCCGCGCGGGAAAATGGGGGCCTTTCGCGGCAAGCGGATTGGCGGCGGCAGCTCGGGCCTGTTCGCGCCCGAGCAGGCCCTGCAGCGCGAGAAAGCCGAAGCCGCCCGCGGCGCGCTGGAGCAGGCTGCGGCGGGTGAGATGGGAGGAGGATGGGAACAACATCGGGTTTACCTCAGGCGGGGGAATTCGTTAGCGGGGAAAGGGGGGCAGGGGCATGGCTGCGGAATTTTGGCCGAGGTATTAGTTTTTTCTTTTTCGGAAATAATGGAAATGGGTGAGGGGCGGGGCAGGGAGATGGGATTTCGAGAAGAGCGAAGTATTAGTTTTGATTTATGGAAATATGGGAAGGCGGTGACGGGGACGCGGATTAGGCGATGTTGCGGAATTCGGGGTTAGTTTTCGGACAGATGGGACGAGATTGGGGGTTTTTGAGCGCTAACGCCCGGAATGTGGCACATTTTGAAACCGCGGAGCTTTGGTTTGGGAGGAATGGGAGGCTTGGGAGGAATGGAGGTTCACCCGGACGGGCGTTGGGGATTTCGGAAATAATGGAAAGGGGAATCGCTAGAATGGTTGCGGCGTTGCGGGGCACGCCGGGGAAGAATGACGAGTGAGACGAAGGGAGGGCGGAGTTGTAGTCCGTGATGGGGAACTTCGGCTGGCGAGAGCAGCGAGCGGGCGCGAAGCGCTGGCCGAGCGGTGGCGCGTGGCTTTGAAGCATCAGCGGCAGACTATCAGACCGCGAGCACTTTCCCAATCTCGAGCGAGCACTTTTTATACTTCTATTTCATCTTTGCCGCACAAAGGATGTGAACGGCTCGGGCGTCGTCGACTCCACTTTTTTCCTCTTACCTCGTCCGAACGGGAAGAATTGCCTGAGCAAAGTTACGGTGAATTTCACCGTCCCGTTCCCCGAGTCTCCCCCTGGCCGCCGTGAAATTCCTCCCACCGCCCTGCCGCCTGCGAGGCGACACGCCGCAACCACGATTCCTCTCTCCGCGTGGGGTCATCGGGGGGACACGGCTTTTCACCGTCCACACCGTCGGTCACAAAGGCGTCATGGGCTCCTCGAGCGACCCGGCGAAGATCATGGTGGGGTGAGGGGGGAGGGCCGCCCTTTCACTTTCGCTCTGGCTCCGGTCGACATATGATCCATTGGGTATCCCAATGACATATGCCGACTGAACCACAGCTTCCCTTCGCTAACCGCCGCCAAACATGCCTGATATGCCGATCAGCCCCTCCCTCCGCCTGCGGCTCAATAGGATGTTAGGCGACTTGCGCGCACCAAATGAAGAACGCTTTGCTCGCTGTCCTTTTCGCCGCGCTCGCTCTTGGCACGAGCCGAGCAGACGATTGGCTGCGAGCGGACGTTTACTACATCGAGTGGTCAGCTCTCACACGCGTCGCACTTACGCCTGAGCGTGTTCGCCAACTCGCGGACTACAAGCAGACATTCACCAAGGACGCGCATCTTGTCAGAGAGCTTCTCCAACTCCACAAATTCAAACCCAGCACCGACAAGCGCCAGGAGGACGCCCGCGTTGTGATCGATTACACGGACGACGACACACGCCGCTACACCATTTATCTCAGCCGCTTTAATCTCTGCACCGACGATAACCGATTCAAATTTCCAATCGACGAACAATATCGCCAGCGCATCAGCCGCCTAGCCAAGAAGCGCAAAACCCAATGAACGAAGCACCCAAGCATGCGCTGCGGCGAACCGCTCATCTAATATTTGTTTGTTTTGCGTCTCTCGCAGCGCTTGCGGTCGCTGACGAACCGGAACCAGCGATTTGGCAACATTCCACGAGCGCAAGAGTTCGACTCGGAATCCGCGAGAAGGATGGAGAGACGCCATCCTACAAAACGCTATTTGTCGTCCAAGGGCCGAACGGTCTTTCATTCTCCACGACTCTGGTCGTGCGTTACTCCGACTCGGGATACGTTAGTTTTCCAGACGACTTCGGGCGTGATTGGGCTCCCAATGGGATCTATAAATGGACTGCCACGGTGAAGGGCAAGAAAGTTACTGGCGGTCGTTTCGAGTTTTTCACCCTCAAGAACGGCGACCGCGGAGTTACCATCCCTTTCGACGAATGACGGCAACGCCAAACCCTGCACTCCAGCGAACGGCTCCGGGTGTCGCCTAGCCTGCGGTCGTTCGGCGATTCTACTCACATCGAATGAACCGAGCACTTTTCATCTGTTTCTTGCTCTCGTCGCTTGTCGCTTCCGCGACCGAGTCGCTGCCCATCGGATGGGATTCGGTGAACATCAGGCTTGGGAAGCGCTCTTCCGCCCAACTTTCAATCCGCGGCGAACGCCTTGCGGAGGTCCGCTTCCAGCTCGCCGGGCTGGAGTTTCGGGTGCCGGCCACGGAGTTTTCGGCCGTTCCCAACCCGCAACTCGAGACGGTGCGCGTTCTCTACGAAACCGGGGGCACTTATATCATCCAGATACGCTACGGTGCGGAGCGTTTCGAAAGGTTTCCGATTGCCAGTTTTATCTTTCGGTCCAAAGGGGGCTATGATCGTTTGACCTTCGAAGTCCCCACATCCGGAGACAGCAGCTATATAACCGAGAAGTTTCCGGGCAAGCCACGCTCCAAGATGCGCAAAATTGCAATCCCATGACATTTGACGAAACACCCACCCACCGGCGGCGGAGCAAGGAATTTCCCATGCGAATTGCCGCTGCCGTTTTGGCGATGGCCTGCGCGATGGCAGCCTGCACGACTCCACGCCCTTCATTGCCGCCACGGGCCGGGCACCTCAGCCGCTCCGAAGTCGTTCGCTATCTCGCGCAGCCGCGGCCAGTGGGGTTCCTCAGCTACAATGGCCGATGGCAGGGCACGGACACCGACAAGGAAATCCTCCTTGCGAAAGATGGCCAAACGGAAGTGACGGATTATGGATTCGCGATGGACATCTACAAAGGGACTTACTCCGTTGATGCTGCCGGGGCGATTCACGTTTCACTTCGGCATTACCCGGGGAGATGGCCGACCATGTATCTTTACACCGACCGGCGAAGCGCCATCCTGCTGCCAGACGCGCAATCACGCGAGGCTGCCTATAATTGCTGGCCGTTCCGACGAACGAAATGAATGGAATACCCAACCAGCCGCGGCAACGAATGGTGGGAACAATGGCTTTCGCCATTCTCTTATTCGGTCATGTCTGCTCTAGTTTTGCAGGTTCACCCCCGCGCCCGAAGTCGATTTCTGTTGCTGCCGTTCAACAACTCAAGGCGCCACTGACACTCCAAGTTGTTGAGAGAGCCTTCGGCCCTCCGACAGCGCAGCCTGGCCCTCGTGTTTCCTACCCGTGCGCCGATCACAAAGGCATGTCGCTTTGGTTCTGGTATTGGTGCCCTCAACGTCCCGGCGCGATTTCCAACTCCGAGGTCATCGTCGGCTGCGTTATCCTCGCAACCGCCGAAACCGAAGAGAAGCGGAAGGTCATTTGGCCGCCCGATTCCACCGATGTCGCTGCGGAGAAGCTCATTCGTCGAGTCATCGAGCAATACGAGAGGCGCAAATGAACTCAGACGCAACGCCTAACGAAGAAGGCTTAGCTTTGACCGGAGGCGGTAAGGCGGGCGGAGCGTCGAAGCTAAGCGTGGTTGAACAATCCCGGTCGAATGACGGCGTGTCTAGCCTTGGAAAATAGCTTTCGGGCCGGTTGGAATCGAAGATTCAGGACCATGGTGCCAGCGGGCCGTGACGAGGCGCGAAGATTTCCTGCCCGAGTGCGCCCCGCGGCCCGTTATCGCGGGCTGTTCTGAAGATCCGCGTGGACTGAGCAGGCGACGTCGCTCGGGGAATCGGCGAGGCGCACTTTGGGCAGGATGGCGAAGGCCCAGAGGCGCGTCTCGAAGAGCGCTTCGTGGCCCGAGCGGCCGAGGACGACGCGGGTGGCGACGGTGAAGGTGATGAGGCTGAAGCCGCCCGCGGTTGCGCGAAGTCTCCGTCAACGCGCGGTCGCGCCTTGCGTTTCCGGAATGACGATTGGCGCGAAGCCGAGGGGCCGACGGCGGACGATCCATTTGCGCAGCTCTTCGAGGGCAAGCATGCCGAGGGCGAAGGGGAGGATGAAGAGCCAGACGCGCCACGGGATGGGCGCGGTGCCGAAGAGGGCATTGGCCCCACGGCGTGTAGTCGATGAGTGCGATGAGGGCGATCTCGGTGGCGATGCCGGCAAGGATGAGCCGGTTGCTGAAGAGGCCGAACGCAAAGGCGGAGCGGCGTTCGCTGCGGCAGATGAAGACGTTGGCGATCTGCATGACGACGATGGCGCTGAGGCAGGCGGTGGTGGCTTGCAGGTAGAGCGGGTCGTGCGCGGCGAGGGTCTGGCCGAAATGCCAGCCGCCGTGCGCGCAGGACGAACCAATACGCGCTCATGGCGGCGAGCGGCCTGCATCGGGCCGAGGAAGAGATAAGCGCGGGCGAGGAGCGGCCAGTTTAGCAGGCGATCGGTGCGCGACCGCGGTGGCGCTTTCATGATGTCGGGGGACGGCTTTTCCGCGCCGAGGCCGAGCGCGGGGAGCATGTCGGTGCCGAGATCGACGGCGAGGATTTGGATGATCGTGAGCGGCAGCGGGATGCGGAAGACGACGAAGGCGAGATACGGGATCAGCTCCGGCACGTTCGAGGTGAGGATGTAGGTGAGAAAGTTGCGGATGTTGGCGAAGACGGCGCGGCCTTCCTCGATGGCGGCGACGATGCTGGCGAAGTTGTCGTCGAGCAGCACCATGTCGGCGGCCTCGCGCGCCACGTCCGTGCCGCTGCGGCCCATGGCGATGCCGACATCGGCTTTGCGCAAGGCGGGGGCGTCGTTCACGCCGTCGCCCGTCACGGCGACGATCTCGCGCTTGTTGCTGGAGCGCGCCGACGATGCGCATCTTTTGCTCGGCGAGGACGCGGGCGAAAATGATCTCCGGGGCGTCGAGCGCGAGCTGGAGCTGGATGTCCGAGAGATGCCCGAGCTGCTCGCCGGTGATGACGACGGGCGCCGCGGAGCGCACCAGGCCGATCTCGCGGGCGATGGCCGTGCCGGTCTGCGGATGATCGCCGGTGACCATGATCACCTTGATGCCGGCGTCGCGGCATTTCTGGAGTGCGGCGGCGACTTCCGGGCGCGGCGGATCTTCCAGGCCGACGAGGCCGGCGAGAGTCATCTCCGGCTTCCGCGTCCGTCCAGCTCGACACTCTCAGGCAACTCGCGCCAGGCGAAGGCGAGCACGCGCAGCCCTTTCTCGGCCATGGCTCCCGCCGCGGTGCGGAACGTCGGCGGCCAGCGCTTCCGACAGCGCCACGAGCGCCGCCATCCATCGCGGCCTGCGTGCAGCGCGGGAGCACGACCTCCGCCGCACCTTTGCAATAAAGCACCTTGCCCTCCGGCGCCGCATGCACGGTCGAGAGCCGCTTGCGCTCCGAGTCGAACGGAATCTCGTTCACGCGCGGGCTGTGCGGCAGCGCGGGCAGCGCATCGGCGGCGAGCTGGACGAGCGCCACTTCCATCGGATCGCCGAGCCAGCCGGCGTCCGGCGGCGGCGCGCGCGTCTTTCAAATCGTGGCAGCACGCCGCGACTTCGAAGAAGCGGCGATGCGGCTCGATCAGCCCGGCGACTTGATCCGTCTCAAACATGCGGCCGGCAATGAAGAGCCGCCGCGCCGACATGCGGTTCTGCGTGAGCGTGCCGGTCTTGTCCGTGCAGATGACGGTGGTGCAGCCGAGCGCTTCGACCGCGGGCAAATGACGGATCAGCGCGTTGCGTTTCGCCATGCGCTGCGAGCCCATCGCGAGCGCCAGCGTGACGGTCGGGAGCAGTCCCTCCGGCACGTTCGCCACGATGATGCCGATGGCGAAAATGAAGGTCGCCCAAAACGGCAGCCCGATCGCCTGGCCGATGAAGAAGAAGACCACGCCGAGCGCGAGCGCGAGCCCGGCGACGATGCGGCTGACGCGCGCGATCTCGAGCTGGAGCGGTGAAATGGTGTCGCCGGTCGCCTGCGTGAGCAGCGCGATTTTTCCAAACGCCGATTGCGAGCCGGTGGCGAAGACGAGCGCCTTCGCTTCGCCCGAGACGAGCGAGGTGCCGGCGAGGAGCGTGTTGCGGGCGTGCATCGGCTCGGGCTCATCGCACGGCTCGGCATCGCGCGAGACCGGCAGCGATTCGCCGGTGACGGTCGAGTTATTCACCCGCACGCTGAATGCCTCCACCAGACGGCAATCCGCGGGAAGGATGTCGCCGGCTTCGAGCAGGATCATGTCGCCGGGCACGAGCTCGGCCGCGGGCAGCTGCCGTCACCGCGCCCGCGCGCACGACCTTCGTCGCGCTCGGCAGCAGCTTCTTGAGCACCGCCAGCGCCTGCTCGGCGCGATACGCCTGCCAGAACGAGAACACGCCATTGATCACGATCACGCCGATGATCGCGAACCCGAGCGTCGCCATGCCCTGACCCGGCTCGCGCCACTCGGCGAAGAAGGCGAGCCCGGCGGCGATCCACAGAATCAGCGCAAAGAAATGCACGAACTCCCGCGCGAAACGTGAGCAGCACTGCCTCGTGCGCGACCTCCTCCACTTCATTCCTCCCAAACTCCGCGAGCCGCCGCTGCGCCTCGGCTTGCTCAATCCCTCCAGTCCGCTCTTCAGGCTGGCCAGGGCATCGCTGACCGGGAGGTGGTGAATTTTCATGATTGACTGGTGCGACGCCTGCGCAGTCCCCACACACCATACCACACCGCGGTGAGCGCGGTGAGGCCGCCGGGGATGAAGAGCGCGGCGTAGCTGAGCTGGTGAAAGGCGAGCGCGCCCGCGACGCCGCCGCACAGGAAGGCGGTGATGATGAGAAAGCAGAGCCGCAGCCGCAGCCAATCGACGGGCAGGCCGCGGATGGCGTGGCCGAGGAAGATGCCGAGGTCGGTGAACATCCCCGAAAGGTGCGTGGTGCGGACGACCGCGCCGCTATAGGTGCTGACCATGGCGTTCTGGAGCCCGCAGGCGCAGGAGGCCGCATAGATGCCGAAGCTGGAGTCGGCATAAAGCAGCGGCACGGCGAGGCACAGCAGAAGCGACTCGAGGAAGAGCGCGACGCCGTAGCGGCGCCCCAAGCGCAGCGTGCTATCTTGAATGAGAAAGCCGCTGAGCACGGTGCCGGCGAAGAAGGAGCCGATGATTGCGGCAAAGTGCAGCGCCGCGGAACGGTCGAGGGCGGCGAGGGCCGCGGCCAGCATGGAGGTCGTGCCGGTGAGGTGCGTGACCGCCTGATGCTCGAAGCCGAGCAGGCCGACGACGTTGATGAAGCCCGCCACGAAAGCGAGCCCCCACGCGGCGCCCCAGACCCAGCGCGAAAGCTTGGTGATCATGAATCACCTTGTGCGGAAAAGGCGGGCTCGTGCCAGCCGAGGAGTCGCAGGGCATTCAGGACCACGACAATGGTGCTGCCTTCGTGCAAGACGACGGCGACGCTCAGCGGGATGACGCCCAACCCCGCGGCGATCAGGAGCAGGATGATGACGCCCAGCGCGATCACGAGATTCTGGCGGATGATGCGCGCGCTGGCCCGGCTCAGGCCGATGGCGAAGGAGAGCTTGCCGAGATCATCGCCCATCAGCACGACATCGGCGGTTTCCAGGGCAACTGCCGTGCCTCCGACGCCCATCGCCACGCCCACCGTGGCCGCCGCCAGCGCGGGGGCGTCGTTCACACCGTCGCCAATCATCGCGGTGACCCCACCATCCTGCTCCAGTTCTCGAACGACGGTCAGTTTTTGTCCGGGCAGCAACTCCGCTCGGAGCTCGGTGATCCCGACTTTCTCCGCGATCCGGCGGGCCACGGAGAGGTTGTCACCGGTGAGCATCACCAGGCGCTGGATGCCTTGCGCCCGCAGACGCTTCATGACCGCCGCGGCCATCGGACGCGCCTCGTCGGCGAGCGCGACGATGCCGATAAATATGCCCGCGCGGCGAACGATCACCGTGGTCTGCCCCTCGGCTTCCAGCTCCGCGATCAGGCCCGCCAGCGGCGTCCCCTTCTCCGCCTCGGCATCCCCTGCAAAGGCGCGCAGGGCGCCGACCAAAACCTCCGTCTCCTCCACGCACGCCTGAATTCCTTTGCCGGCGAGGTTTTCGATGTCGGTGGCGGAAGGAAAGCCGATCTGGCGCGCTCTCGCCGCCTTCACGATGGCGGCGGCAAGCGGATGACTGGACTGCTCTTCGACGGCGGCCGCGATGCGGAGGACCTCCTCCTCCGGCGTGCCATGCAGGCCGATGACTCGCGAAACCGCGAACTGACCCGTGGTGAGCGTGCCGGTTTTGTCGAGCGCCACGGTGTTGAGGCGCCCGAGGTTTTCCAAATGGATGCCGCCCTTGATCAGGACGCCCCGGCGCGCCGCCTGCGCGATGCCCGCGAGCACGGCGGCGGGCGTGCCAATGGCCAGCGCACAAGGCGAAGCGGCCACCAGCAACAACATGCCTCGGTAAAAGCTCGCGCTCCACGTCCACCCGAACGCCAGCGGCAGCAGCACGATGACCAAGAGCGTGCCGAGGAGCACCACGGGCACGAAGCGGCGCGCGAAGATCTCCGTGAACCGTTGCGCCGGGCTTTTTTGTTCCTGCGCTTCGGCCACGAGCTGCATCACGCGGGCGAGCGTATTGTCGCGCGCGAGCCTGGTCATGCGCACGTCCAGCGCATTCTCCTGGTTGATCGTGCCGGCAAACACCTTGTCCCCCGGCTGGCGGCTCACCGGCACGCTCTCGCCGGTAATCGCGCTTTGGTCGATGGTGCTTTCTCCCGCCGTGATGATGCCATCCACCGGCACGCGTTCGCCGGGTTTGACAACCACGATTTCGTCCACGGCGAGCTCCTCCACCGGCACCTCCTCCAGCCGGTCGCCGCGCTTCGTGAAGGCCTTCCGCGGCATGAGCTTCCCGAGTACGCCCACGGCATTGCGCGCGCGATCCATCGCGTAATGCTCCCCGGCGTGGCCGAGCGCGAAGAGAAACAGCAGGAACGCGCCTTCCGCCCATTGGCCGAGCAAGGCCGCGCCGGCCGCCGCCGCGATCATCAGGAGATCGATATCGAACTTCCCGCGCCAAACCGCCGGCAAAGCCGAGCGCGCGACATCGTAGCCGGCTGCCACGCAGGCCAGCAGGTAAAGCGGGAGCGCGATGGAATGCGGCAGGGCCAGGAACCTCTCTCCGAAGAATCCCGTGGCCAGCGCGAGTCCCGCGACCGCGACCGTCAACACAGTCCAGCGCTCCTGCACCCAGTGAGGCAGGAAATGCGGCGCGGCGCCGTGGTCGTGCTCCGGCGCGCGCGGCCCGGTGGTGATCGGTCGAGGATTCAAAGCCGCGCGATCATTCCTCAGAAATGGCTCGCCGAGGCAAGCGAGCCGTGAGGTGGAGAATCTTCATCGTGTACTCTCCTGAAGCTCCGCGTGGACTGAGCATGCGACTTCACTCGGCGAATCTGCGATGCGCACTTTGGGCAGGATGGCGAAGCCCCAGAGGCCGGCGGCCAGCATCCAGAGATAGCTCGCGGCGGTGAGCCAGTGCGGGCGCTCCGGGGAGAAGTCGCCGATGGCGCGGAGGACGGCGCCGGCGAGGAGGAGGAGGGTGGCGAGTTGCAGGGACGGCAGGCGGGTCTCGAAGAGCGCTTCGTTTCCCGAGTGGCCGAGCACGACGCGGGTGGCGACGGTGAAGGTGATGAGGCTGAAGCCGCCGAGGAAGACGACGTGCATTCCGGCGAGGCGCTGGCCCGGCCAGAAGAGCGGGAAGATCAGGCCCGCGACGAGCGCGAGCAGAGCCAGATTTGCGCGGCGAGCGACGCGGTGCGCAGGGGGCCGGATTGGCGGTGGAAGGGGATCATCGCGGCGAGATAGACGCTCGCCGCGAGGGCGCGCAGCCAGGGGGCGGCGGGCGCGGCCGGGTCGCCGGCTTCGAGCCAAAAGCTGCCGAGGAGCGCGAGGCCGGTGGCGCACGAGAACGCCGCGCGCAGCCACCAGCCGGGCGAGGCGCGGCGTTCCTCGGCCATCGTGCGCACATCGCGCAGATGCAGAAAACGCGGGAAGCAGAAACGTGCCGATGCCGAGCAGAGGAAAGAGCACGAACGCCTGATTGAGCAGCAGCGCGCCGAACATCATGACGCGTGCCCGAGACCCAGCCTTGCAGGCCGCAGAGCCACAGCACCGGCCCGGCGAGGCCGCTGAGGAAGCCGAAAGCCACGAGCACAAAACCCGGCGGCGGCATTTCTTCGCGATGCCGGACTCGCACCGCCATGCACGCGCCGAAGCAGAGCATCAGCGCGATGAACGCGGCATCGCCCGCGCGAGGTTGCTGGCCGATGTGCAGTCCGGCGGTGAGCAGATAGAGCGCGAGCAGCGTCCACAATTCGCCACGCCGCAACGGCGGCGCGGAGAGCAGGCGCGGCAGCGCGGTGCCGAGAAAGCCGATGACGAAGCCGGCGAGGAACCCTTCGATCATCAGCCGCGCGTGCATCGGGCCGGGGTAGAACGGCGTGCAGTCCCGAAAAGAAGAGCGGCCAGAGCGACACGCCGGAGATGCCGAGCAGCGTGGCGAGCGGGAAGAAAATGCGAAACGGCTCCGCGGGACAGAGGCTGAGGAAAGACGGGCGCGGCGGGGTCATGGCGCGCGGGTTAGCGTTGCGCGCCGCGCGCGGCTTTTTCGATCGCGGCCAGGAGCAGCGCTGGGATCCTGTTTCAGGCCCGCGTGCTGGAAGGCGATTTCGCCCTCGGCGTTGAGCAGGGTGATCAGGTTGGTGTGGGCGAATTGCCCGCGCGAATCCTCCGCGTAGTTCACGCCGAGCAGCGCGGCGAGTTCGCGCACGTCGTCGGCTCCGCCGCGCAGGAGCGTCCAGCGTTCGCGGGCGAGCTGGCGCTTTTCGCGGAAGGCCGCGAGTTCGGCGGGCGTGTCGCGTTTCGAGTCGATGCTCACGAGCAGGAAATCCACCTTGCCGAGCACTTCGGCCGGCAGCTTGCCCTCGATGGCCTTGAGTTCGCCGACGAGGATCGGGCAGGCGTATTCGCAGTGGGTGAAAAACATCGCCACGATCTGCGGGCGACCGCGCAAGGCGCCGAGTTTGATTTGCCGTCCGACATCGGAGGTCCACGTCGAGTCGAGCAGGTAGAGCGATTGATCCGTCGGCTTTCCGAGCTCGAGCGCGGCGCGGCAGCACGGCGGCAAGGCGTCTTTCGCGCCGGGCTTCGGCGGCGCGGCGGCGAAGGCGGCGGCCGCGAGGAGAAGCGATCGTGAGCGGTATTCTCATGGCACGTCTTTCGCGCAGCGGAAGCCGAGGTTGTGGACGGTGTAGCCCGCGCGCAGGCTGCTGCGGAAACCGAAGCGCATGAAGGCCGCGAAGTTCGCGCGGTCGCTCGCGCCGAGCGAGCCGGCGCCGCAGAAAAGCTGGCGCTCCAAGCCCGGTGTCGCCGCGCGCGTCGCCGGTCACGAGCGCGCTGTTGAAATCGCTCGTCCACTCCCACACGAGGCCGTGCAGATCGCGCACGCCGAAGAGATTCGCCCGCCCGCCACCCGCATCCGGCAACACGGCGGGCGACGGCGTCGCATACCAGCGCGCCACGCTCGGCTTGAAACTCCGGGTCCTTCGCGCCATCGCGCACAGTGAAACCCGCGGCTGCGGCCGACCTCCCACTCCGCCGTCGTCGGCAGCCGCTTCCCGCGCGCAGCCGCAAATGCTTTCGCGGCGAACCACGAGACATTCGTGACCGGCTGCTCCGCGCGCGCGTTGCCGAGGTTCCAGGTCGCCCGCCCAGTGCGTGAGATAGCGTTCATCGGCAAAGAGCCGCTTCACCTGCGAGCGCTGCCACTTCGGATTTTCGCGGACGAAGGCGAGGAACTCGCCGTTCGTCACCGGCCGCACGTCGAGTTGAAATGCGGCGACGGGGATTTCCTTCGCGTCCTTCTCGCCGCGAAAAAGCGGGCGGTAAATCGTCTCGGGAATCGCCGCCATGCCTGGCTCGGCCCCGCGCGCGCTGCTGAGCGCGAGGAGCGACGCGACGAGATGCAGCGCGAAGCGGGCGATCATTGGTTCACGCCCGCAAGGAGGGTAGAGGAGATGCGCGCGTGAATCATCGGTTTGACCTTACCATAGCCGCAGCTTTCTGACCGGAGTTTCCTAAACTCCTCTTCCGTGATGCCCAGCTCACCGAGAATCTTGTGGTAGAGCCAACCGCCGATTTCGGTGCTCGGATGCACGGGGATCGTGGTCGCGCGACCGTCCCGGCGCCGCCAGCGGGCATGGCTGCCTTTTTGCCGCGCTAACACAAACCCGAGCGCCTGCGCGGCGCGCATCAGTTCCTTGGCCTTAGCTGGCATCCCCTACGATGAGTTCTACGTCGCGCGGGAGTGCCCGGCCATCCGCCGCGAACTCTTCGGTGATCATTTCGAAGACCCCACGGAGTTCCTGTTGAGCCTCCTCGGGCGTGCTACCGATCGCGTGGCAACCTTCCAGGGCCGGCAGGTAGGCGACGTAACTGCCGTTATCGTCACGGCGACAGACCATTTGATAATCGAAGAACGTCATGGCTCATCGGTAACGCGATTCGCCTCGACCTGCCACGAGTTTCCGATGGATGGCTTGGCGTGAATCGCCGCGTTTGACGTAAATGGGAGTCGGCGAAATGACCGCTACAGGCGAACAGACCCAAGCCGACCTCGGACGGATCATTGAATTGGCACGCGAGGGTGGAGAAGTCGTGATTACTCGCGGCGGCGAGCCGATCGCGAAGCTGACCGGCTTGGTCCCCGTGCGTCCGCCAGGTTACTTCGACGACTGCTATCGATGCGGAGGACGTCGGCCCGGAAGAACCGGCACACCCTCGGCAGGGTTCTGACGACCGGGATCCCGAGGCATGCGGGTGGAATAGCAGCAACGGGACCGCCGATCGAGACGCATGGCGGCAATTCATCTCGCGCGAGCGCTCCGCTCCGCCCCCCACCTTTCCGCTCCGCGATCAGGGCTCGTCGGAGCCTCTCCCCACCAGCTTTTTGGACCGCTGGCGCTGGGAACCAGCGCCTTTACGTGACTCCGCGAAGCTCATTGGAGGCCAGCGGCTGCTTTATTGGCTCACCGATTCCGCGTGGACTTTCTTCACTTCCTCCACGGTCACGATGTCGCCGCTGTTGCCCCACGCGTTGCGGACGAAGGTGAGGACGTGCGCGATCTGCTCGTCGGTGAGCATGCACCGGCGGCATCACGCCGTTGTATTTCTGGCCATTCACGACGATCTCGCCGGACTGCCCTTTGATCACGCCGCGAATCGCGCGCTCTTTGTCGGCCATGAGAAAGTCGGATTTTGCCAGCGGCGGAAATACGCCGGGGATGCCCTGGCCTTCCGCCTGGTGGCACGCAAAGCACGTCTGCGCGTAGATGCGTTTGCCCTTCTCGATGAAGATCTCCTTGCCCATCGCCGCGATCTTCGGGTCGCCCGCGATGACTTTCTTCATCTCGGATTGCAGCGCCGCCACGCGCGAATTCGCCGCGCCCGGCAAGCGCGTAGTCGCCGAGATAAGTCGCGTCCACTTCCTTGCCGGAATAGACGAGCAGGTTCTCCGGGCCCTCGACTTTCAGCATTGCCGAGCGCGCCTTTGTTGAAGGCGCGGAAGAGCGCGTGATCCACGAGGATGAACGTGCCGGGCACATCGAGCTTGAAATCCACGATGGCCGAGCCGCCCGCCGGGACGGCGGTGGTCTGCACGTTCTCCTGCGAAACCTTCATGCCGCCCTCCTGATACACGTGGTCGAAAATCTCGCCGATGACGTGAAAGGACGACGACGAGATTCGGCCCGCCATTGCCGACGAAGAGCCGCACGCGCTCGCCGACCTTGGCCTTCAGCGCCTTGTCGCCGACGAGCGAGCCGACCGCGCCGTTGAACACCACGTAGCTCGGCCGCTCATCGACGGCCTTTTCCATGTCGAATGGCTGCAGGCCCTCCTCGCCGAATTTGCCCTTCGTATAAAACTCGCCCTGCATCACGTAGAACTCCTTGTCCACCGGCGGCAGTCCTTCCTTCGGCTCGACGAGGATCAGCCCATACATGCCGTTGCCGACGTGCATGCCCGACCGGCGCCGTCGCGCAGTGGTAGACGAAGAGGCCGGGGTTGAGCGCCTTGAACGAAAACTGCGAGCTGTGCCCCGGCGCGGTGAAGGACGAAGTCGCGCCGCCGCCCGGCCCGGTGACCGCGTGCAGGTCGATGTTGTGCGGCATCTTCGAGGTCGGGTGATTGCCGAGATGAAACTCCACCAGGTCGCCCTCGCGCACGCGGATGAAGAGCCCCGGCACCTCGCCGCCGAAGGTCCAAAACAGATAGTCCACGCCATCCGCCATGCGCTTCACCACCTCGATGCACTTCGAGCTTCACCACCACTTTCGTCGCGTGCTGGCGCTTGATCGGCGGCGGCACATTTGGCGCCGGGGTGAGGACCGCCTTTTCCTCGCCGACGATCTCCGGGTCAGTCCCCTTCGCCGCCCCGCGCGGCAGCGCGGCTGGTGCGGCGCTCGGCGGCTCGGCGCTCGGCGTCGTCGCAGAGAGCGCCATTAGAATCAGCAGGAAAACAAGCAAGGGAGCGAAATGGAGCTTCATAGTGTCGGCATAACCTGGGCGTTCAGCGCGGGCGCTTCGGCCGGCGAAACCGGCGGGATGGTGAAGGTGAACTTCGCGCCGGCGCCGTGGGTGCTTTCCGCACGGACGGCGCCGCCGTGCGCGGCGACGATTTGCTTCACGATGGCGAGGCCAAGGCCGGTGCCGTCCTTGTCCGGATCGGTGGCGAATTTATCGAAGATGGTGGCGAGCATTTCCAGCGGGATGCCGGCGCCGTCGTCGTGAACTACGCAGGTGACGACGCCGGCCTCTTCCGACGCGGAGACGGTAACGCGGCCGTGGGCAGCGTATTTGAAGGCGTTGCCGAGGAGGTTTTGGAAGACTTGCGAGAGGAGGCCGGCATCCGCGCGGATGGTGAGGTCGCGCGGGATTTCATTGACGACTTCGACTTCCGATTTGGAGGAGACGGAGCGCAGATCGCGGATGAGGCGCTGCACGAGGGGCCAGAGATCGAAGTCGCGCCGCTCGGCGCGGAAGGAGGTGCCCTGGCCGGAAGGCAGCATTTTCGTGTGGAGCACTTTCTTGATGAGCTCTTCCACGCGCTGGAGGCTGCGCTGGAGCGAGCTGAGAGTGTCGGCGTGGTCGGCCAGCGCCTGCGGGTCGAGTGTATACTTCAGCTCCTCGACGAGGAGATAGGCGGCGCTGAGCGGGGTGCGCAGATCGTGCGCGAGGAAGGCGAGGTGCTCGTCTTCCTGCTCCTTGCGCATGAGGGCCTGCTGGGCGGCAAAGGCCATGACCGCGAGGCGGACGCCTTCATCGATGCGGTGATTGATCAGGCGCGCGGCCTCGCCGACGACGGTGAGCCCGCGCCGCTCGGCGATGGTGGTGAAAGCGATGCGCAGGAGATTGTACTCGGCGACGACTTCGCCCACATCGAGCCCATCGTGGAAGCGCTGGACGCCGTGCACCGGGGGGCTGCCGCGGGTCTGCTCGGCGGAGACGGCGCCATCGCGCCGAAGCTGGAGATCGCGGATGATCTCGGCGACGAGGTCGGGGAGATGGTCGGTGAGGGTGGGCTTATCGAGATTGCGCTCGCGGAGGAGCTCGCAGGCTCGGGTGCGCCATTCGCCGATGATCTCCTCCTGCATTTGTGCGAAAACGTCCGCGAGATGCTCGATGGTGCAAGGTGCGCGGGAGGACATAAGGGCAAACCCTACACCACAGGCGGCGAGGCCGTTCGGGGTATCTTTGGTTTTTCGCGGCGGCGGGCGCCCTGAGTTACGGGGAAAGGCTACTTCAAAGGCGGCTCATTCGCCTCGGGATCGCCCTGCGCGATCTCCGAGACCTTTTGAGTGGCCGGGCGCCGCGCCCGGAAGCGGGGGCCAACGGTGGTGGGATCGACGGGCTCGTGCTTGGAAGGCTTGGGTGGGACGGGCGGAGCGACCGCTTCGGCCTTTTGGCGGTGCTTCGACGAGACGCTGCGGGCGTCTTCCTGGCTCCCTTTTTGCAGGCGGAGCACGCAGAGGGAGCGTTCGAGGACTTCGATCTCATCGCTCGCGGAGAAGCCGGCGCCTTCGGAAGGGAAGCCGCTTTCGTGACGCGTGTCGAGGTAGAGCTCCCAGTTCACGTCGTGCTTGCCTGGAAGGGCGAATTTTACGGTCTCGTGATGGGCGTTGAAGAGAAGGAGGAAAGTATCGTCGCGCACCGGCTCGCCATGCCGATCGCGCACGTCGAGGGCGTCTCCGGAGAGAAGCATGCCGAGGCAGCGCGTGTGCCCGGCGCACCAATCCTCCTCCGTCATCTCCTGGCCATCGGTGTCGAACCACATGAGGTCCTTCAGGCCGGCGCCGGAAATGCGGCGGCCCTGAAAGTACTTCGGCCGGCGGAAAATGGCGTGGCGTTTGCGGATGGCAATCAGCTTGGCGGTGAAGTCGATCAGCTCTTTTTGCCAAGCGGCGTGGTTCCAGTCGAACCAGCTCAGCTCGTTGTCCTGGCAGTAAGCGTTATTATTGCCGTTTTGCGTGCGGGCAAATTCGTCGCCGCCCACCAGCATCGGCACGCCTTGCGAGAGGAACATGGTGGCGAGGAAATTGCGAAGCTGGCGCCGGCGCAGGGCATTGACGGCGTCGTCGTCGGTCGGGCCCTCGACGCCGCAATTCCACGAGCGGTTGTCGGTGTGGCCGTCCTGGTTGTTTTCGCCGTTCGCTTCATTGTGCTTCTCGTTGTAGGCGACCGTGTCGTGCAGGGTGAAGCCGTCGTGCGCGGTGAGGAAATTGATGGAGGCGTAGGGTTTGCGGCCATCGTCTTCGAAGAGGTCGGCCGATCCGGTGAGCCGGTAGGCCATCTCGCCGAGCTGTCCCAGATCGCCCTTCCAATAGGCGCGGAGGCAATCGCGGTACTTGCCGTTCCACTCGGCCCAGAGGACGGGGAAATTGCCGACCTGGTAACCGCCTTCACCGACATCCCACGGCTCGGCGATCAGCTTGACGGCGGAAATGATCGGATCCTGGTGGATGCAATCGAAGAAGCCGGAGAGCTTGCTCACGTCGTGGAATTCGCGGGCCAGGGTGGAAGCAAGATCGAAGCGGAAGCCGTCGACGTGCATCTCGGTGACCCAATACCGGAGGGAATCCATCAGGAGTTGGAGCACGCGTGGGTGGACCATGTTCAGCGTGTTGCCGGTGCCGGTGTAATCCATGTAGTAGCGGCGATCGCTTGGCACGAGCCGGTAGTAGGCCGCGTTATCGAGGCCGCGGAAGGAGAGCGTCGGGCCCAGGTGGTTGCCTTCGCCGGTATGATTGTAAACCACGTCGAGGATCACCTCGAGGCCCGCCGCGTGGAGATTCTTTACCATCTGCTTGAACTCGCGCACCTGCCCGCCGGTCTCGCCGCTCTGGGCATAGGCCGAGTGCGGAGCGAAATAGCCGATGGAGTTGTAACCCCAGTAATTGGTGAGCCCTTTGTCTTCGAGAAACTGGTCGTTCACGAAATGGTGCACCGGCAGAAGCTCGAGCGCGGTGACGCCCAGCTTTTTGAAATACGCGATGGCGAACTCGCTGCCCAGGGCGGCGTAGGTTCCTCGAAGCTCCTGTGGGATGTCCGGGCACAGTTTTGAGAAGCCCTTCACGTGCACCTCGTAGATCACGGACTCGGGCTGCGGCGTATCCAGCAGTTGGTCCCCGCCCCAGTCGAAGTCGTCGTCGATCACGATGGCCTTGGGCATGCACCAGGCGTTATCGCGGTGGTCGGACTTGAGGTCGGCATCGGGGCTGCCGTCCTGCACGTAGCCGAACATCTCGGCGCTCCAATTCACGAGGCCGGTGACGGCCTTGGCATAGGGATCGAGCAGGAGCTTGGCCGGATTGAAGCGGTGCCCGTGGTGCGGCGCGAACGGCCCATGCACGCGAAAGCCATACAACTGCCCCGCGCGCAGACCGGGCAGGAAGCAGTGCCACACATGGTTGGTTCGTTCCATCATGCGCACGCGCACGGTCTCCGCCGGTGCGTTGGGATCATCGAAGAGACAGAGATCGACGCCGGTCGCGTTTTCCGAGTAGAGGGCGAAATTCACCCCTTCCGGAGTGACGGTGGCTCCGAGTGGATTGGGCCGGCCTTGCCAGACTTTGAGAGCGCTCATTTGTTTTTTTGGTCCTGTGCCTGCGATACGTGGAATGCGTAACCGCTGGCTGTAGGGGAGGCGCCTATTCGCTTCCGAGCGCTGTGGGAAAGGATGGATCGTTCTTCTCGGCCGTTGGTCGGACGAGTTCGGCGTCCACGGAAGGTGACGGGTCGGGGTCCGCCCTCATTGTGACCTGACCGGGCGTCTCTAGAATCGGCCTCCTGGCGCCGCTCCCTTAGGACGGTTCCCTCACGTCCCATGCTTCACACTGCCACCACTGCAAACGAACCGCTCAACATCTCCGATCGCCGGGATCTCCAAGTGAGATGGGCCATCTTTGTCGTGGATGATCATCCGCTGTTTCGGCGGGGACTGGCCCAAACGCTGTCGGAGAGCGATGAATTCGAGGTGTGCGGAGAGGCCGCGACGGCGGCAGAGGCGATGGCAGCGCTGCGGCAAATCGCTTGCGATGCCGCGGTGCTCGATATCTCGCTGCACGGCGACGACGGCATCGAGCTCCTGAAGGAGATTTTGAAGGAACACCCGGATCTTCCGGTGCTCATGCTGTCTGTGCATCCGGAAGGGAACTATGCCTTTCCCGCGTTGCGCGCGGGAGCCCGCGGCTATCTCACCAAAAACTGCGCGCTGAAGGAGTTGGGGATCGCGTTGCGCAAAGTGCTGGACGGCGGAGTGTACGTCAGCCCGCAGTTTGGCCGGCAGCTAATCTTCAAACTGGTGCGGAATGAGGGCGCGAACCCGCTCGAGCGACTGACGGAGCGCGAGATGGAAGTATTCCGGCAGGTGGGCGAGGGCGCCTCGAGCAAGGAGATTGCGGCGGCGCTCCAGCTCAGCGTGAAGACCGTGGAGAGCCACCGTCTGCACATCAAGGACAAGCTGGAGCTGGAGCACGCCTCCGAGATGGTACGTTTCGCGGCGCTGTGGCGGCAGTACGGAAAGGGGGATTCCACGGGAGCCCCCGCGCCATCCCCGAGCGCGGAGACAGGTCCGGCCCTCGTTGTGGACGGGCCTCCCGTCGGCGAACGTTGAGCCATGGACCCCCATTCCATGGCAGGCCTCGAGCAGGCCGAGCCGCTCCACGACGTGTTGCCCGAACCGCTGCCCCATGAAGGATGGGAAGTCTATAAGCGGAGGCTCACCGAGATCATGGGCTCACGCCGGATCGTGCAGGAGACCGGGGCGCGGCAGGAACGCTGGGTTCTCCTCCGGAGCCGCGCGGCGAGCGGCGAATGCGAAGGGCGAAGACGCTAACGTTGCGTATCGCCCCGATCGCCCTGGCCTTTGGGCACTTTATTTTTCGCGTCGGTGCGCTGATCGGCGGCGAGCGATTTGCCGACGTCGACCGTTTTGCCGAAGGTGCCGTCGGCTTTGCGGCGGACAAAGCGTTTGTCGCCTGGCGTGGGTTCAATCAGCTCGCGTTTGCTGGCAGCTTTGCGGGGAGTAGGCATGGTCAGTTCGGAGGGTTTCACAAACGGCATCGCATAAGACGGGCCGGGTGGCCGCTGGGTTTTTCGCGAGATACAACCGCGTTTTTCCCATTCCACGAATCGCCTTCAGAAGCGAAAATCCCCATGGCAGAACAGAGCTGTTTCCGCCGGAATCAGACGCTTGAGCATTCGGCCGCGATGGCGCGGCGAGGCGCCTCGGTGCGCTGCCAGCCCGCGCAAAGACCGGGACTTGGTCCCTTGCCAATGAGCCGGAAGCAGGTGAACCCGCCGAGGTTTCAAGCGAGCGAATTTATCGATTTGCAGAAGAGCAGGCGCCTGGTGCCCGTACTGGCGGTGACCAGCCTGGCCACGCTGGCCTGCTCAAGGATCGACGGGCTGGAAATCGTGCTGACGCTGTTCCTGCTGGCGCAGTTGGCGGCGATGGTCTGTTTTTGCACGCTGCTGATCCACGTGAAGGATGGCTGGCTTCACTGGCAATACGGACCGGGCTGGATTCGGGGGCAGGTGCCGCTGAATGAGATCGAAGCCACGTATGTCGTCGGCGTTGCGCACGGCGATGTGCAACGATGGCCGTGGAGTTCACGCGGAAGGACGGCGCTGGAAATCCGCTCCCGCGAAACGGGCTGGGTGCTGCCTACGCCGCGGGCGTTTGAGTTGCAGAGCTTCCTGAACGCCAGGCAAATCCCCCGAAATCGCAAACCGTAATGTCGTCCTTTCGCGACAACGGGCTCCCATCGTGCCCCCGCACCAACGCGGCTCACCGGAATCGAAACCGGTGGCCGCGTCAGGAAGGAGACGGGCGATGAAGACTGATGCCTAGCCGAGTTTTTTCGCGTAGTGCGCGAGCATATCCGGGTCGATATCGCCGGGGGCGCATAGCTGCGGTTCTTCCGGGAAATCCGGCCACGGGAAGCCCGGCGGCATTTCGTCGCGCGACTTCGAGCTCCTGGCCGTCTTCCGGATGCGGGCCATTCCAGATCTCCGCGAGCTGGGTGTAATGGTCGCTCGGGCTCCAATGCCACATGATGGTGTGCAAACCTTCCGCTTCCAGCTTCGCGGCTTCGGGAAATTGCTTGTTGCTCACGCTCGGGAATCGGCAGCAGCCGGCCGACGTCCGCGCCGGTCAGTTTCTCGAGGGCCTTGGCATAGGCGACGATGTGGACACCGCCGCGCACGAGGAGGTAGCCGACCATCGCCCGCGCCGTCGGATCATCGGACATCTCGTAGACGCGCGCCTTGCCGGCGCGCGCGCCGCATTCGAGGAAGAAATTGTGCAGCAAATCCATCTTTAGATTTCCGGTCGCGGTCACGTAACTGCCGTTCCAGGGATTGCCGAAGCCATCGAAAGGCAGCGCGGTCTGCGCCGATGCGGAGAAATGGTACGGGTAGAACGAGTTGACGTTCGGGTCGCTGAGCGGCGCCGGGTTTCCTTTGCCACCCTTGGCCGCCTTGGCTGGTTTCGCCGCGGGCTTTTTGCCTTTAGCCGAACCGCCGGCGGTGGGCATGGGAGTCTTGCTGCGATCGGCGCGCGGGGTCGCGCCATTGAGCAGCAGATTGATCGTCGCCGCCACCGCTTCGATGTGGCTGTATTCCTCCGCCGCGATGTTGCAGATGAGATCGTAAAAAGGCCGGTATTTTTCGCGCCCGCGGAAGTTGAACGACTGGAAAGTGTAGTTCATCAGCGTGGAGATCTCGCCGAATTTGCCGCCCATCAGTTCCTGGACAGCGGCAGCCGCGGCTGGGTTCGGGCCGGCTGGTTCGGGGAGATCCACGGCGAGTTGGTCGAAGCGTTGTATCATAGGACCCTTGATTCGCGGCTCGCCGGTCTGCGCGGGGGTATTCGATGATCGGGGTGGATACTAATCCGCGGCAGCGATTCACACTAGAAGCTGCCGAGGCTGGCTTCACGGCAGCCAAAGCGCGGCAGCTTTTACGCCCGCGGGAAATCGAATCCTAGGCCGGCTCGCACTTTTCGTGTCCGCACGCGCACGCCTGCCCATCGGTGAGGCAACGGGTGACGCACGCGCTGAAACCAGGCGAGTGGCGGCAGGCGGCCACGCACTTGATGCGGCGCGACCAAAGGTCGACGGCCTTGGCTTCGTCCTTCGCCAATTCATCGGCGAGCGTTTCCACATCGTACGATTCCTGGTACACCGGCAGACCTTCGACTTCGACCGAGTACTTGATGACTACCTTGTAGCTCTTGGAGAGCGGCTCCGTGGCCGTGAAAAGTCCGACGTCCGGCATGGCAGGGAGGGTGAGGTCTAACGGGTGACTTTCTTGACGACCTTCTTGATCGCCTTCTTCACCTTGGCGGCGCCGCTCTCTTTTTCATCGGCAGCCGGCTTGGCGGCCCTGGCCTTGAGGTTGATCACCGTCTTGGCGAGCTTGCTGAGGAGCTTGTCCGTGTCGCCCTCCTCACGAAGCGTGGTGTCGAGGACCGCCGCGCCCTGCTTGTCGCCAAGCTCCTGGGCGTAGGTGCGCACACAACCATAGGCCGCGATCTCGTAATGCTCCACGCGCTGAGCGGCGGCAATGAGGCCGGCGTCACGCACGTCGTCGTCGGCGTCTTCCTTGATCATGTCGTCGCCTTCCTTGAGCAGTCCTTCCATGCCGGCGCACTTGGGGCCGCGAGTGGATTCGCCGTGGCTTTCGAGCAGCTTCTCGAGCCGCTCCGCGTGCACCTTGGTTTGCCCGAGGTGATTGGTGAAGCCAGCGGCCAGGTCGGGATTGGTCGCGGCCTTGGCCATCTTCGGCAGCGCTTTGATAAGCTGCTTCTCAGCGCTGTAGATGTCTTTGAGCTCGTGGATGTAGAGGTCTTGGAGGGAGTTTAGTTCCATAACTCTCCATTCGGGGAGCACCCGCGCGGTGGTTCTGCGGTGAGGCGCACACCGGATCGATTCGGGGCAAACCCTGACTCCGCTGGACAAAGCCCCGGAATGCATCGACCGTGAATCAACGTGACCGTCTCCTTAAGAACCGGGCAGGAACTGATCCTGGCGACGAAGCGATATGCCCGGGAGAATCCGGCGAGGAGTTGGTGGCACGTTCTGTCCACGGCGGCGCTGCTGATCGCGGCCTTTGCGGGGACGTTGTGGTCCAGCCACCTGGCGGGAAAGCTCGCGTGCAGCGTGCTGAGCGGGTTGCTGCTGCTGCGGCTTTTCGTGATCTATCACGATCAGCAGCACTATGCGATCTTGGGACGCTCGCGCGTGGCGGAGATTCTGATGCGGGTCTTTGGAGTTTTCGCGCTGAGCGCGAGCAGCGTCTGGCGGAGCTCGCACAATCATCACCATAATCACAACTCGAAGCTGCGCGGCTCGCAAATCGGCTCGTTTCCGGTGATGACGCGGAAGCAGTTTGAGGCGGCCTCGGGAGCGGACCGGTTCCGGTACCTGCTGATGCGGCATCCGCTGACCATCCTTTTCGGCTACGTCTCGATGTTTCTCTATGGGATGTGCCTCGCGCCTTTTTTGAACGATCCGCGAAAGCACTGGGACTGCCTGCTGGCGCTGCTGGTGCACGTCGCGCTGGGCGCGGCCCTGGTCGTGCTTTGGGGCTGGCCGCAAATGCTGCTCACGCAGACGCTGCCGCATTTCATCACCTACGCCATCGGGAGTTATCTCTTTTACGCGCAGCATAATTTTCCCGGCGTGGCGTATAATGACAAAGCGGGCTGGACTTATGAAAAGGCGGCGATGGGGTCTTCGAGTTTTCTGAAAACGAACCGGCTCATGGCGTGGTTCACCGCGAACATTGGGTTTCATCACGTGCATCATCTGAACGCGAAGATTCCATTTTACCGCCTGCCGGAAGCCGTGCGCGAAATGCCGGAATTGCAGGGCGCCGGGACAACTTCGCTGCACCCGCGCGATATCTATCGCTGCCTGCGGCTGAAGGTGTGGGACGTGGCGCGGCAGCAGATGATCAGCCTGCGAGAGATGTCCCCGAGCGCGGCCTGAAGAACCAGCCGTGCCGGACCTGATTTCATTCACGGCGAACGCGATTGCCCAGCTCGTCTCCGGAGAAGTGCTGGGGGATGGGTCGACGCGCCTCACGGGCTTCGCCATGGCGGAGACCGCGCGCGAGGGGGACTTGGTGTTCGCGGACAAGGAGCAGCACCTGCGCGCGGCGGAGGAGAGTGCGGCCGCGGCCATCCTCACACCACAAGAGTTCACGTCCGCCAGAAAAGTGCTGATCCGCGTGCGCGATGCGCGGATCGCGGTGGCCAGGCTTTTGCCGATGTTTTTTCCACCGGAGTGGCCGGCCGCGGGGATCGACGCGACCGCACGAATTGCGGCCACGGCGGAGGTGGATGCATCCGCGCACATCGGGCCCGGCTGCGCGATCGGCGAAGGGGTGCGCATCGGGCCGCGTTGCGCGCTGCTCGGTGGCAATCATATCGGCGCCGGCTCGCGGCTTGGGGCCGAGGTGCGGCTATTTCCAAACGTGGTGCTCTATGCGCGGACGCTGATTGGCGATCGCGTGACGATCCACGCCGGGACGGCGATCGGCTCAGACGGGTACGGATACGTTTTGGACGAAGGGCGCCACCGCAAGGTGCTGCAGGTGGGGAATGTGGTGATCGAAGACGACGTGGAGATTGGGGCGAATGCGGCGATCGATCGCGGCGCGCTTGGCTCGACCGTCATTGGCGCGGGAACGAAGATCGATAACCTCGTGCACGTGGCGCACAACGTGGTGATGGGAAACCATTGCCTGATCATGGGGCAGGTCGGCTTTGCCGGCAGCACGCGGCTGGGCGATTACACCGTGATCGCCGCGCAGGCGGGAATTGCGGGGCACTTGAAGCTGGGCCGGCAATCGATCGTCGGCGCGAAGTCCGGGGTCATGCGCGATATCCCGGACGGGGAGACGGTGCTCGGCTACCCGGCGGCCCCCGCCAAACAAGCGAAGCGGCAGTGGGTGGCCACGCAGCAATTGCCGGAGATGTCGCGCCGCCTGCGCGAGCTCGAGGCGGCGGTCGAGCGGCTGAGCCGTGTCGCCGCCGATCCGCGGAAGGCGGACGGCTAACCGGTTCCAGGGACCGCCGCCGGTTGGAAAAACCACGTCTCAAGCAGCCAGACCGAGTCCGCGCACGATACTATAGAGCCAGGAAGCTCATCCAGCCTCGTGGTTCAAATTATGGGCGATAAATCTCCGAAGAACATCCACAAGCAGGAAGAGCAGCGGCACGAGAAGGAGGTGGAGAAAGTGCACGAGAAGCTGGAAAACGCCGAAGCGCAGCATCACCCGGTTTCCGGGCACCCCGCGACTCCTGAGGAAGAGAAGGAGAAGGAGAAGGAAAAGAGCGACGAGGAAAAGGCCGCCGCCGAGGCGGAATAGCCGGGACAGCGGTGCGGAACTTTGCCGCGGCCGTCTGACCAAGTTGAGGCAGTCAGGGTTACCCGCGGCGGAAAGCACACACTCCGCGCGCGGGGCTGGGCACTCGGGAGGCTCATTCAGGATTGAGAATGAAAATCCTGATCGCCGACGATGACCAAATCACCCGACTGCTGCTGAGCTCCGCGCTGACCAAGCTCGGGCACGAGGTGCGGGAGGCGGTTAATGGCCGCGAAGCTTTGCACGCCTGGCAGGGCGGCGAATTTCCGCTGATTTTTTCGGACTGGATGATGCCGGATCTCGACGGACTGGACTTTTGCCGCCGCGTGCGCGCCGACCCGCGCGCCGAGTACACCTACCTCGTCCTGCTCACCTCGTGCTCGGGGAAAACAAACTACCTCGAGGCGATGAACGCCGGCGCGGACGACTTCATCACGAAGCCGTTCGACAAGGAGGCCCTGGCGGCGCGCATCCAAGTGGCGGAACGCATCCTCGGGCTGCACGCGAAACTGCACGCGGCAAACACCGATCTCGAGCGCCGAGTGCGTGAACGGACGGGGGAGCTGGAAATCGCGCTCCGCGCCAAGAGCGAATTTCTCTCCCGCGCCAGCCACGAGCTGCGCACCCCGATGCACCACATCCTCGGTTTCGCGCAGCTCCTGGCCTTCGACCCGCTCGAGGCGGGGCAAAGGGAGAGCGTGGACGAAATCCTCACCGGCGGCGCCCGCCTCATGACGCTCATCGATCGGATCCTCGCTATCTCCAAACAGCGTCCTGAGGAGCTTGGGTTCCTTGTCCGGGAGGCCGCATGAACGACCAGGTGCAAACGACCTGACAGACCCACTATGAAATTCCCTCACCTCGTTGGATTCGCCCTCACCATCGCACTCGCTTCCTGCGAACCGTGACCAGGGCCGCATGCCACCGGCACGTGCCCATCGGGGTTTACCCGCGATCGAAACTCCACCCTTTCCCCACCAGCGCGGGCACTCGATGCGCTTTATCACCTTTGCACATGAACACCCTGATCACTCCCTATTGCGCAAATTGGGCGGCGCACGGCGCGCAGAGCGATGACCCGACGACCCTCACGCTCAAGTTGCCACGCACTCGGAAACCGAAAACATCATGAAAAGCTACGTGATAGTCGCCGCGCGAATTCTCGCTTTCTTTGGCACAGCCTTTCTCGCCGGCGGCGCCGAGGATTCCGCGGACCTCACGAAGCTCAAGAGCCTGAGCATCGATGAGATCATGCAGATCAAGATTCCGACCGTGTATGGCGCGTCGAAGCACGAGCAGAAAATCACCGATGCTCCTTCGTCGGTCACGATCGTCACCCGCGAGGAAATTCAGGCTTACGGCCATCGCACGCTGGCGGACATCCTCCGCAGCGTTCGCGATTTCTACGTCACCGACGACCGCAACTACGGATCACATCGGCGTGCGCGGGGTCAATCGGCCGGGAGACTTCGGCGGACGCATCCTGATCCTCGTCGATGGGTTGCGCCTGAACGAGCCAATCTCCGACGGCGTCGGCGTCCTGACCGACTTCCCGATCGACGTGGACCTGATCGAGCGGGTCGAGGTCATTCGCGGGCCCGGTTCCGCCCTCTACGGGAACAACGCGTTCTTCGCGGTGATCAACGTGATCACGCGCACGGGCGGCGACGTCAATGGAGTCGAAGCCTCCGGCGAGATCGGAAGCCTGGACACTTACAAGGGCCGCCTCACCTACGGCCACGTCTTCAAGAACGGCCTTTCCCTGCTGCTGACCGGCACCCTCTTCGATAGCGCGGGCAACGACCGGCTCTACTTCAAGGAGTTCGACCAGCCCATCAACAACCGAGGGCTGGCGGAGGGGCGGGATGACGATTCCTTCGAGAGCGCGGGGCTGACGCTGAGCTACAAGGATTTCACGCTCCAAGGGGGCTACGTCTCACGGCGCAAGGAGGTGCCGACCGCGCCCTTCGGAACGATCTTCAACGATCCGCATCCTCTACACGCTCGACCAGCGAGAGCTTTACCCGGCTGAGCTATGCTCACGACTTCGAGCACGACCTGAGCGTTCGCGCCGACCTCCACTGGAACTCCTTCTATTACAAAGGAGACTATCCGTTCGCCGTGCGATGCAGCGGAACCTCGCCGCGCCATCGCTTTTCCGTGACATCGGCAACGCACAGTGGTGGGGCGCGGAGCTGCAGGTCAGCAAACAAGTCTTCAAGACCCATCGCCTCACCTTGGGCGCCGAGTATCAAGACAACGCGAAGTTGAGGCTGGCTGACTACGATGTCTCGCCGCACTTCGATATCCTCAAGCTCGAGACCATGTCCTCGACCATCGGCATCTTATCTCCAGGACGAGTGGGCGATCACCAAAAGTCTCACGCTCAATGCCGGGCTGCGCTACGACTGGTTCGAAACGTTCGGCGGCACCGTGAATCCCCGCGGCGCATTGATCTGGCATCCGCGGGAAAAGACGACGCTGAAGCTCCTCTACGGGCAGGCTTACCGGGCGCCAAACGCGTACGAGCTTTCTTACTCGAATCATCTTGTTTCCGGGTGAATCCCGACCTTCGAGCCCGAGCGGATCAAGAGCTACGAACTGGTGCTCGAACAAGCCCTGACCCCAGCCCTGCGGCTGAGCGCCTCGGGATTCTATAACCAAATCGAGGACCTGATCTCCGAGCAGATCGACCCAGCCACCGATCAATCTCTTCTTCGACAACGGCGGCCGGGCCGAGACGAAGGGCGGGAGCGTCGAGCTCGAAGCGAAGCTGCCGAAGGGGATCAAGGGCCGGGTTAGCTACACGCTTCAGCGCACCACCGACACCGTCACCGGCGAGCGGTTCAGCAATTCGCCGGAACACCTGGCCAAGCTCAACCTCATCGTCCCCATTTATCGGGACAAAGTCTTCAGCGGAATCGAGCTTCAATATTCCAGCGAAACCGGAATACAAGACAGCAGGCCACCAGCGGCTATCTGCTGGCGAACTGGACACTCTTCAGCCGTGAGCTGGTGAAGAACCTCGAAGTCTCCGGCCAGCGTCCATAACCTCTTCGATAAGAAATATGGGTTTCCCGGCGGGCCGGAACACCTTCAAGGAAGCATTCCACAGGACGGCCGCACCTTTCGGCTCAAGCTAACCTACCGTTTCTAGCCCGTGAGATGTTGAGGTTCTTCCTAATCGTCGTGCTTCTCTGGTCCGCTTCGAGACTCGGCGCGGCCGAGCCCTTGCTCGAGTATCAGGTCAAGGCGGTGTGCGTGCTCAACGCCGCCCGCTTCGTCTCATGGCCTGCTTCGGCCTTCGAAAACGCAGACTCACCGCTGGTCATCGGCATTCTCGGAGACAATCCATTCGGGACGACGCTGCAGGAGGTCGTGCAAGGCGAAACCGTCGCAGCATCGGCGAGTCATGGTCCGGCGCGTCAGTCTCGACGAGGCGGCGACGCGTCCACATTCTTTTCATCAGCCACTCCGAGCGCACCCGGCCTCGAGGGAGTGCTGCGGGCGTTGGGCGACACCAGCGTGCTCACCATCAGCGAAATCGATCGCTTCATCGCAAAACGGCGGGATGCTCGGCCTGGCGCTGGCTCGCGGCAAGATTCGCTTTGAAGTCAATACCGACGCGGCCCGTCGCGCCCATCTGAAAATCGATGCGCAGTTCCTCCTCCTCACCCGGACTGCCAAATGACCTTCGTCTTCAACCGCCTTCGCAATCTTCCCATCCGCCGGAAGCTCATCCTGGTGATCCTGCTGACGTGCAGCACCGTGCTCGTGCTCGCTCTGGCGGCGCTCTTTTTTATCCAATCGAACACCATCAAGTCGGAATTCATCCGCGACCGATCGGCCCTCGGCGGCATCATCGCTCACAATGCCGCGGCGGCCGTAGCTTTCAACGACCGTGAGGCGGCGGCGCACACGCTCTCGGGCTTGGACAACAGCCCCGACATCGAAGGCGCCTGTCTCGTGCTCGCCAATGGTGAGCACGTCACCCATCTCGCCCTTGATCCCCAGCACGATGAGCGCTTCGAGGATTCGCTCGAGGAAGGCCATCGATTTATCGGCCCTCGTATTCCTCTTCGCCTTCCCGGTCGGGCTCGATGGAAAGCGGCTCGGCACTCTTTATCTGCGCGCCAATTTCCTGCCGGCGCGGGCGAGCCTGCTGAAGCTCTACGGGCAGATGCTGGCCGTCGTGCTGGTCGTTTCGCTCCTGGTGGCGCTCGTGCTCGCCAGCCGTTTCCAGCGCTTCATCACCGCACCGATCCTGCATCTTGCAGAAGTCGTGCGCGGCGTCGGCGAGCAAGGCGACTACTCGCTGCGCGCCACGAAGGCTGGCACCGACGAAGTAGGGATGCTTGACGGACGCGTTCAATGAGATGTTGAACCAAATCCAGCAGAGCAAGGAGACGCTCCAGGCGACCAACAACGAGCTGCACGCGGCCAAGGAATCCGCCGAGGCGGCGAATCGGACGAAGAGCGAATTCCTCGCGAATATGAGCCATGAGATCCGCACGCCGATGAACGGCATCATCGGCATGACCGACTTGGTGCTCGAAACAGAGCTTGATCGCGAGCAACGCGACTATCTCGGCATGGCCAAATCCTCGGCGCACGCTCTGCTCGGCCTGATCAATGACATTCTCGATTTTTCCAAGATCGAAGCGGGCAAACTCGAGCTGGAGGCGATCAGCTTTAGCCTGCGCGACTGCCTCGGGACGATGCTGAAGCCGCTCGGCATACGCGCGAGTCAAAAAGGGCTGGAGCTGACCGCCGATATCGCCGCCGGCGTGCCGGATCATCTCATCGGCGATCCGATGCGGCTGCGGCAGATCCTGATCAATCTGACCGACAACGCGATGAAGTTCACCGAGCACGGCCACGTGACTGTGCGCGTCGCGGTGGAGTCCGCGCCCGAGGGCGAGCATAGCCTGCATTTCACGGTCGCCGATACCGGCATTGGCATTCCCGCGGCCAAGCAGGCACTGATTTTCGAGGCGTTCGCACAGGCCGACGGCGCGACCACCAGAACCTATGGCGGCACCGGCCTCGGGCTGGCGATCGCCTCGCAGTTGGTGCGACAAATGGGCGGCCGCATCTGGGTCGAGAGCACCGTGGGCAAAGGCACGGCCTTCCATTTCACGGCGTGCCTCCCCGTGCGCCAAACGCCCGCGCCGGACGTGCCGCACGCCGACCCAGGTCAGCTCGATGGCTCATGCGCGCTGCTCGCGGGTGAAACCGAGAGGAAAAGCCTGCGGATCCTGCTCGCCGAGGACAATGTCATCAATCGCGCCGTGGCTGCGGGGATGCTTGGAAAGCGCGGCCACTCCCTGGTGCATGCCGCCAATGGCCGTGAAGCCGTGGACGCGGCGGCGCGCGGCGCCTTCGACGTGATCCTGATGGACGTGCAAATGCCGGAAATGGATGGCTTCGAGGCCACGCGCCGAATTCGCGAAGCCGAAGCGCCCCTTGGCCGCCACACTCCGATCGTTGCCATGACGGCGCACGCCATGGCTGGGGACCGAGAGCGCTGTCTCGCCGGCGGCATGGACGAATACATTTCCAAGCCGCTCAATAAAGCGGAGCTTCACGGGTTGCTCGCCGGCCTCACTACCCATGGGAGCCCCGTCGAGGCTTCGCCTCTCGCCTGCCCGCTTCCAATCCCCACGCCTCCACACGCGCGGCCGGCCGCGCTCTCACGCCAGGCGCCACCGACTCATTCCCGGGCAACACTCCTGGACCAGCTCGATGGCGACGAAGCGCTGCTCCAGCGGCTCATCGGTCTGTTCCAGGAAAACACGCCGCAGCTCCTCCAGGATATCCGCGGCTCCATTGCGCGCCGCGACTCACCCGAGCTCGCCCGCTCCGCCCACGCCCTCCTCAGCTCCCTCGGCGCGTTCGGCGCGGATGGCGCCCACCGCCTTACCCAGCAACTCGAAGCGCACGCACAAACGAAAAACTATGAACACACCGACCGCACCTTCGCCTCCCTTGAGCGCGAAACCGCTGAAATTCACGCTGCCCTCGCCGCTTTCGCTCCCGCCTGAGCCCCGCCCCCGTGCCGGAAAGGACTCGGTGCGGAAAACGCGAATCCTCGTGGCCGAAGACGACGCCATCTCCCGGGAGCTCATCTGCACGCGGCTCGCCAAGTGGGGCTACGAAGTCATTGCGCTGGAGAATGGTCCGGATGCGATGATGGCGCTGCGGAAGCCGGATGCGCCCTCGCTGGCCATCCTCGACTGGATGATGCCCGGGATGGATGGCTTGGAAATCTGCCGCCGCGTTCGCGAGGTGGATCGAGTGCTTTACATCATTATGCTCACCTCCTGCGGAAGTAAGGCGAACCTCGTGGAAGGCCTGGGGGCGGGCGCCGACGACTACCTGATCAAGCCCTTCGACAAGGACGAGCTGCGGGCCCGCATCCTCGTCGGCGAGCGCATGATGGCTTTGCAAACTGCGCTTGCCGTCCGCGTACGCGAGCTCGGAGAGGCGACCGCGCGGCTCGGCGAGGGTTTGCCGAAATTCGGGATTTAGCGGCGCTGAAGATTGCGGAGAGCTTCCCGACGAGTCGGACAGGGATCCGTTTGCCGAGGCCGCCATGGCTTCGGGCAACGCGCGAAGAAATGCCGATCGGTTATCCAAAGCGTGTGGTATGGTGGTCTTTCTCATGAACGCCACCGCCGCCAGCACCACCGCCCCTCCGATCGAAACCTGTCAGGAGCGCCGCCGGGCCGCGAAAGCGACCGTGATGCTCAATCGCGCCAGCGCCTTGGTGCGCCGCGCCGGCGCCACGAGCGGCGCCCGCTCAGCCCGCCTCCTGCGCGAGGCGAGCTCGATCCGGCACGTTGAGGCGGAAGCCACGCGCCTGCACGAGGCCAGGGCATAAGTTTGAGAAGGCGTCAGGCAGAAGCAGCGGCAGATGAGGGATTTGCCTCCTCGGCGTTGAGGGATTGTTTCCGTTGAACGGCACATCGGCTGCTCCATAAGGTGAGCCCGCGCCGATGAAAAAGAAGATCCTCCTCGTAGACGACGACGCGGCGGAATTCGGGCGGATTCTTCCATTACTGCTTTCCGAGTACGAGGTGCGGTTCGAGTTGGATATCCGCAGCGGCATCCTCACGGCCGATGCGTTTGAGCCGGATTTGTTCCTGCTCGATATGATGCTCCCGGATGGGACGGGGCTCGAGCTGGCCACGAGTCTGCGGGCCGATCCGCGGTTCATCCACACACCGATTATTTTCGTGACGGGCGTGGTGCGGCTGGGGGATGAGGCGGAGCAGGCGACGATCGCCAATGCGCCGGCGTTTGGGAAACCGGTGGATTTGGAAGCGCTGAGGAAGTGTGTGGAGGAGCAGTTGGGGCAGGCGTCCAGTGAGCCAGTAGGGCAGTAAGTCAGTGAGTCAGTGAGTCAGTGAGTCAGTGAGTCAGTAAGTCAGTCGGCTGGCGATCGCGGCGGCGGTCTCGGCCGCTTGACTTCCGGTTCCGCTTCTCGTGAGGCTGGCGCACGAATGAGCCAGCCACTGCCTGCTTCCGAGAATGCCACGAAAAAGCCGATCTGGCCATGGATCGCCGGCTGCGGGTGCCTGGCCGCGCTGCTGTTGGCCGTGCTGGTGGTGGCGGGAGTGGTGGGGGTGAATTACTTCAGCGGAGAGGGAATGCCCTTGGCGCCGCGCAAAACGCCCGGCACCGCCACGCTCGAGACGCTCCGGCTGATCGACTCGGCGAAGGACCAATATGCCATCGAGCATAACAAGAACTCGACGGTGACGCCGACGCCGGCCGACCTGGCGCCGTACGTTAAACCCGGCACGCCGCTGCACGAGCAACTGAGCGCGGGGCAGCCGCCCGCGGATGAACTGGGCGCACCGCTGATCATCAGTCCCATCGATACGCCCCCGCAGGTCTCTCCTGCCACGAAGGCCGCCCTTTCGGTGGTGCTCCGCGGGCGCGCGGATGATTTTTTTGGGGAGTACAAATAGCGGCGGCCTTTGGGCTTCCCGGCCAAGGCATGCTCGTGATGAAGCTGGGTGGCGGAAGGATCTTCGAGCAAGCAGAACGGCAGCACGCCAGGGACTTAGAAAAGCGAGAGCTGCGGGCGCAGGGCGGGCTCCGGGGGCGGCGTGGCCGCGGACTTGCGGCGGCGCGTGGGGCTTGGCGCGGTTTCGGCGAGGGCGGGTTGGCCGTCGGCGTTGAGCTCGTGCTGCTCGAGGTTGCGCGAGGATTTCCTTGGCGCGGGCGATGATCTGGGCCGGCAGGCCGGCGAGGCGCGCGACCTGGATGCCGTAGCTTTTGTCCGCGCCGCCGTTGACGATCTTGCGCAGGAAGATGATCTGGTCGTTCCACTCGCGCACGGCGACGTTGTAGTTGCGCACGCCGCTGCGGGTGCAGCTCGAGCTCGGTGAGCTCGTGGTAGTGCGTGGCGAAGAGCGTGCGCGCCTTCGACTTCGTCGTGCAGGTATTCGGCGACGCTCCAGGCGATGGAGAGGCCGTCGAAGGTGCGAGGTGCCGCGGCCGATTTCATCGAGGATGACCAGGCGAGCGCGCGGTGGCGTTGTTGAGGATGTTCGCGGTCTCGTTCATCTCGACCATGAAGGTGGATTGGCCGCGCGAGAGGTCGTCGCTCGCGCCGACGCGGGTGAAGATGCGGTCGGCGAGGCCGATCTCGCGCGTCCTTCGCGGGCACCCAGCGAGCCGATCTGCGCCATGAGCACGAGCAGCGCGACCTGGCGGATGTAGGTGATTTGCCGGCCATGTTCGGGCCGGTGAGGATGAGCAGGCGGTTTTCGTCGCCATCGAGCACGATGTCGTTCGGCACGAATTTTTCCTCGACCAGCGACTGGTCGAGCACGGGGTGGCGGCCATCGGTGATGCGGATGCGCAAGGTCTCTCGACCAGCTCCGGGCGGCAGTAGCCGAAGAGGCGCGCGGTCTCGGCGAGGCGCGCAGAGCACGTCGAGCGTGCGCGATGGCGGCGGCGGTCGCTTGCAGCGCGGGCAGCTCGGTGAGCACCTCGTCGCGGAGCTGCACGAACAGCTCGTACTCCAGCGCGCTTGGCCGCGCTCGTCGGCGCCGAGGATTTTGCCTTCCACCTCCTTCAGCTCGGGCGTGATGAAGCGCTCGCCGTTGGCCACGGTCTGCTTGCGGTGCCAGTGCGGCGGCACCGCGCCGAGGTTCGATTTCGTGACCTCGATGAAATAGCCGAAGACCGAGGTGTAGCGGACCTTGAGCGACTTGATGCCGGTGTCCTCGATCGCGCGTTGCTGGAGCTGCGCGATCCAATCCTTGCCCTCGCGCGCGGCGGCGCGCAGCTCATCGAGCGGGGCGTAGTAGCCGTCGCGAAACATGCCGCCCTCCTTGGTCAACGGCCGGCGGTTCGTCGACGATGGCCTTGGCGAGCAGATCGACGAGATGCGGCAGCGCGATGCAGATCTGCGCGAAGAGCTCGCCAGCCAGCCGCATCCGCGCGCGGCGCCTCGGCTTCCGATTCCGGCGCGAGCGGGAGAGCGCGCCGCGTCCGAGCGCCTCGCAGATCCGTGCGCAGCTGCGGGATTTGTTCCAGCGCCGTGCGCAGCACCTGCAGATCGCGCGCGTTGCCGCCGGTCTGCGTGAGGCGGCCCACGGTGCGCTCCATGTCGCGGATGGACTTCAGCGTCTCGCGGAATTGCCGAGCAGGAACGGCTCGGCGAGCAGGTCGACCGATCATCTCCTGGCGCGCGCCGAGCGGCGCGAGATCGCAGAGCGGATGCAGAATCCAGTCGCGCAGTTTGCGCGCGCCCATCGGCGTGACGGTGCGGTCGAGCGCGCCGAGCAGGCTGGTGTCGCGCCCGCCGCCGCGCGCGTGCACGAGCTCGAGATTCGCCTGCGTTGCGGCATCGATCGACCATGAACTGCGAATTGCGATAGACCTGCAGCCGCGTGACGTGCGCCGAGCGAGCGGCGCAGCTCGTGCTGCAGGTAGTGCAGGATCGCGCCCGCCGCGCCGATCGCGGCCGGCATCGCCTCGCAGCCGAAGCCGTCGAGCGACTGCACCTTGAAATGCTCGCGCAAGGCGAACTACGCCTGGTCGGGCAGAAAGGTGTAGCCGTCGCGCGCCACCAGCCCGCGCAAGCTCGCGGAACTGCGTCCGCCTGCTCCTCCGCTCACCAGCACCTCGGCGGGCTGCACGCGGGCAAGTTCGTCGGCCAGCTCGCTTGTCGTCCGCCAGCTCCGTGAGGCGGAAATCGCCGGTGGTGAGATCGACGAAGGCGAAGCCGAAGCCGCCCTTTTCGCCCGCGCAGATGGCGGCGAGAAAATTGTTCCGCTTCGCGTCGAGCATCTGCAGGTCGGCGACCGTCCCCGGCGAGACGATGTGCGTGACCTCGCGCTGCGACGATCTTGCCCGGCTGCGGCTCGCCGACCTGGTCGCAGATCGCCACGCGCCTGCCGGCCTTGATCAGCCGCCGGATGTAATTCTCCGCGGCGTGATGCGGGCACGCCGCACATCGGCACCTGGTTGCGCTTGGTGAGCGCCACATTGAGGATGCGCGGACGCCTCCTTCGCGTCCTCGAAGAACATCTCGTAAAAATCGCCCGAGCCGGAAGAGCAGCAGCGTATCCGGCGGCAGACGTCCGCCGGATGCCCTGGTACTGCTGCATCATCGGCGTGAGCGTTTCGGACATCGCCGGGAGGTTACGGGCAGGGGGCGGGAAAGCAATCGCGCAGGTTCGGCGCGGGCATGGCGATTGTGCGCGCAGTTCGGGGAGAGGGGCTAGCCTTCCAGATGGTGCGCCATTTCGGGGTGAGGGGACTGTGGCACAGGTTTCTGGGATTCTCAGATTTGATTTATGAGACGAATGAGACGAAAATGGCTGTTTTCGCGTCTTGTATTGCGACACGGCGCCGGGGCAAACCCCGAGGCGGGCGGGGTTTTGGAAATAACGGAACGGAATCGAGCGTGCTTCTTTGGGGGTATTCGGACGTATGGAAGAGGGACGGAGTGACACCGAGACGGAAGGCAAGGGACCCGCCTTTGCCGGCACTTCGATTCGCAAAGCGTCGGCTCGTCGACACCGGGATACTCGATGTCGATTGGCTTCGCTCGCAAGACAAGGTGGATGGCGGGCGCTTCCGGCGCGACGAGAGGGCGGGAGTCGGCCCGGAGGGCAACGAGGGCGTTTCCACGATTGGGCCGATAGTATCAGAGGGCGAGGACTTTCCCAATCTCGATCGAGCACTTTTTTATATATCTTTTTTGCGTTCGTAGCTTGCCGCCAGCGCGCCGCGCTCCGCAGTCGTCGACTGCTTGGGGTCGTTAGGCATTTCCTGGCGTCTCCTGTGAACGAAGGCATCGAGCTTCACGATTCGGACTTAGCCGCCGTGACCATTAGCGACGGCGAGGCGGTCGTTTGGTTGTCGCCCGCCTACATTCACCGCACCGTTGGGAGTGCCGGCGTTGACTCTGGTTCCGGGTGGGTACAGCGAGCGACACTTATCATCAGCGCAGCATCGTTCACTACTCAGCCGCCCTTGCTCCCGGCAACCATCTCCGACGGTTTTCTCCGTATCGGCACCGCGCACCACAGCAACGTCATTCCCGCGCGCGTAACTTTCGCGGGCGACGTCGAGCTTTCCGTTGTTCTCAGCACCGGCGAGGCGTTGACCATCCGAGGACAGCGCATCAGTATTCAGGCTCACGGCGAGCCCTCGTTTGTGGAGAGCTTCAACCCCAATGATCCCGAAAACGCCTGACGACGCGCTGCAGCGAACGGCACCGGGGGTCACGGCCTGCGCTCCCCCCGCCTCGCTGCGCTCCCCAGCGTGGGATCTTCAGGCGATCTTTCGAGCCGCATTCCAGTAACGAATACCACTGACTTTGCAGCGCAAGAAGCCGCCTCCGAAACTCCAAGCGAGACGATGGCTGGGCCTTGGACTTCCGCTCACTGGAGCGGCTTTCTTTCTGCGCGCCGCATCGGTGACGGCTGTCCTCGTCGCAATTTTCTGCCGCGAACGGCTGCCACTTAGTTTGCTCGCTGCTTTCGGCATACCGCTGGTAATCTTTTTTCTTTTGCTCTCGCTTGCCTTTTACATATTGGAGCGACGCCGGTGACACGGGCGCTTCCCTCCGGGACGATTTTCTCGGTATCAACTGAGCCCACGTTGGGCAAACCATGCGCTGTAGTCGTGAGCAAGAAGTTTCCGATTCGAGCCGTCATTCAGACACTGGTCATCATTGGGCTGGCCGTGTGTATCGCTCGCTGCGGGCCGGTTCTTCGGTTCTATGCTCGCCACGCGCCGGTTTGGGGCGCACGCGGCTCCATCCAGCCGCCCACCGAGTTCGCCGCCCAGGTCGTCGCCGGCGCTCGCATCCAGATTGGTGCGGTGTATGACTCCGCGTATGTCCCGATTCCCTACCCTGGCGGCGACGTTCCATCCGACCGCGGCGCGTGCAGCGACGTTGTTGTTCGTGCATTGCGCCACGCTGGCATTGACCTCCAGCGACACATTCACGAGGACATGCTCCGCGCCCCCGCCGAATACCCCACGCTGGCCACCACGATGGGACCAGACACAAACATCGATCACCGCCGCTGCCTCAACCAAATGTGCTTTCTTCGTCGTCACGGCCAGAGACTTACTACCGAGGTCTCCGACACGACTCGCGAGCAGTGGCAGCCAGGCGATTTCGTTTATTGGAGCCAACCAGGCAACCGCCAGCACGTCGGAGTGCTCTCGGACCGCACGAACGCCAAGTCACTTCCACTGGTAATCCACAACGGGAGCGTATGCATCGAGCAGGACTGCCTCACAGACTGGGAGATTGTCGGTCATTTCCGCTACTCACCATGAATGCCGTTCTGCGATTCGCGAGGGCGGCCAACCATGCGCCGCAGCGAACGGCTCCGGGCGGCACAGCGACCGGAGGCGGCAAGGCGTAGGGACGCCTTTTGGCGAAGGGGGACTTCGCGGCGGGCGGGTTGGATGGCGCGCGCGTTTTCCGCCCGCAGAGCACCCCCTCCATGCGAAGCAGAGCTTCGCCCGCAAGTGCGCTCCCAAGCTCAGCTTGGGAGCGAGAGAGAGACGCGGGAGGCGGAGAGAGAGCGCGGCGCCGGTGCGCTCGGTCCCCCTCGTACGGAAAGCCTTTGCCTTTCGCTTCGACACCAAGGGGGTGAGTGCAGAGTCCGCCCGAAAAAGATTGGGCGTCCCGCGACCGACATCAGCCGTCAGTACGCAGGACGCCCAAAGAAGATGCCCCGCCTTTGCCGTTTGGACGGAGGTCCCGTTCCCCTAGAAGGATAACGAGGGCAGCCTGGAGCAAGTCGGCTGACTTCCAACGAAGGCATGTCATTAACTGGCTCACCCCGGCCGCCATTTGTTGGTTTAATTACCGGTTCGGGTTTTCCGACCTGTACTCGAACAACGCAGGGCAAATCTGTTTGGTGAAAAGAACGCCGGCCGAGGCCGGGGGCGGGAGGGACGAAGATGCTTCGGACGCGCCGGCGAGGCTGGTCCTATCCCACTCTCCTTTCACTTTTTTCAAAGAGCTATTCGCGGAATTGCACGCCCAGCTCGGCCTTCAGCCGATCTTTCAGGCGGGCGTGCGCCGCGTTTACTTCGTCGGCTGTGAGTGTCCGCTCCGGGGAGCGGTATGTCAACGAGTAGGCCAGTGATTTTTTGTCGGCGGCGATCTTTTCGCCGGTGGGATCGGTGAAAGAATCGAACAGTCGCGACTCGGCGAGGAGCGGCTCGCGAGTGGCCTCGAGCACCGCGGTGATCTGCGCGTGGGTGAGCGCGCGCGGCGCAATGAGCGCGATGTCGCGGGTGACCGCCGGATAGCGCGGCACTTCGCGATAACGCTGATTCAGAGCGGGAGCGCGCAGCCATTCGGTGAGATCGAGCTCCGCAAAAACCACGGGCGCGGTGGCATCGAGCGCGCGGGCCTCGGTGGGCCAAAGCTGTCCGGCGTGGCCGATGGGCTGGCCGCCGAGCAGGATTTTCGCGGAAAGCGCGAGCTCGGCGCGCGGCTCGGCCTGCAGCTCGATGGACTGGCCGAGCGCTTGCGAGATGAGGCCTTTCACGTCGGTCAAATCGGCGGGCGCGGCTTCGCGCTGCCGCCAGTTGGTTTCCTGAAGCGAGCCGCTCAGCGCCACCGCCACGTGCGTGCGCTCGCCGGAGTCGCCGTCGATGAAAACGCGCCCCACTTGGAAGAGCACGATGGACGGCTCAGCATGGCGGGCATTGCGCGCGACGGCCTCGAGCAGCCCCGGCGTCAGGCTCGGGCGCAGGATCACGTGCTCCTCGCCGAGCGGGTTTTTGATGCGGGCGATCTCGCCGCCGAGGTAGTGGTGGCGCAGCGCTTTCTCGGAGGTGAGCGTGAGCGTGCGCGCTTCGTGCAAGCCGAGGGCGACGAGCGCGCGGCGCAGCGCCATGGCGCGATCGTGCTCGCGATCCACCGGCGAGCTGGGCGAAAAACGCGCGCAGTTGCGGCTGGGCAAATCCTCAATGCCGATCACGCGGGCGATTTCCTCGATGAGATCGATCTCGCGCGTGAGGTCGGGGCGGAAAGAGGGGATCTGCCAGCCCCCATCGGTGCGCTTCAGCCCGAAGGCGGTGAGCACTTGCGCGACGTCGTCTTCATCCACCGAGACGCCGAGGATGGCGGCGCAACGCGCGGGACGCAGCGGCACGGTGCCGAAGTACTCGATGCCGTCGACGGCGCCTTCGGCATCGAACCCGAACTGCGAATCGGCGGCGAAGCCCAAGCGCAGCTCGCCGGGCGTGCCGCCCGCGATTTTGGTGATCAGCTCGGCGGCTTCCTGCGAGGCGGTGAGCACGCCGGCGGGATCGACCTCGCGCTCGAAGCGGTAGCTGGAATCGCTCAGCAGCCCCAGCTCGCGCGAGGTCTTGCGGATGGAGGAGGGCAGGAAATAGGCGCTCTCCAGCCAGAGGTTCGTCGTCTGCTCGGTGACGCCGGTCTCCTCGCCGCCCATCACGCCCGCGAGCGCTACGGCGCGCTGATCGTCGGCGATCACCATGTGGTGCGGCTTCAGCTCGTAGGTGCGCCCATCGAGCGCGGGAAATTTCTCGCCGTCGTCGGCCATGCGCACGCGCAGGTCGCCCGCGATTTTGTCGGCGTCGAAGGCGTGCAGCGGCTGGCCGCGATCGAACATCACGTAGTTCGTGATATCGACCACGTTATTGATCGAACGAAGGCCGATCGCGTCCAGGCGCTGGCGCAGCCAGGGAGGGCTCGGCCCCACCTTCACGCCGCTGATGCAGCGCGCGGTGTAGAACGGGCATTCCTCGTCGGTGATTTCGACGCCGTGCGAGTAGTTGATCTCCGCCTGGCGCCAGCGCGGCTGCTTGAACGCGAGGCCGGTGAGCGCGGCAACTTCGCGGGCGATGCCGAGATGGCTGAGCAGATCCGGGCGGTTCGGCGTCACCTCCAGATCGAGCACGTGATCGGCCGGGAAAATCTCGGAGAGCGGCGCGCCGACGCGGGCTTCCGCCGGCAGAATGAGCAGGCCCTCGGCGTCCTCCGCGAGCTGCAGCTCCTTCGCGCTGCACATCATGCCGTTCGATTCCACGCCGCGTAGCTTGCCCGCTTTAATTTTGAAATCGCCGGGCAACACCGCGCCGGGAAGCGCGAGCGGGACTTTGTCGCCGACGCTGTAATTCTTCGCGCCGCAGACGATCTGGCGCGGGGTGCCGGAGCCGTCGTCCACCTGGCAGACGCTGAGCCGGTCGGCATTCGGGTGCTGCGCGGATTCCTGGATCTGCGCGACCACCACGTTCTCGATCGCCGCGCCGCGCGTGTGGATGCCTTCCACCTCGAGGCCGGACATCGTGAGAAGCTCGGCCAGCTCGTGGACATCGCCGGGCAGCTCCACGTATTCGCGAAGCCAGTTGAGAGAGATTTTCATCGGAACTGCGCAAGGAAGCGCTGATCGTTCTCGATGAAGTAGCGGATGTCCGGGACGCCGGCCATGATCATCGCGAGGCGGTCGAGGCCGAAGCCGAAGGCGAACCCGGTGATTTTTTCGGGATCGTAGGCGCTGTCGCCGCGGCGGCTGTTCACGCACTCGAAGACGGCGGGATCGACCATGCCGCAGCCGGCGATCTCCAGCCAGCGCTTCGTGCCGGCCGAGCGCTCGACGCTTGATATCGACCTCGAAGCTCGGCTCGGTGAAGGGGAAGAAATGCGGGCGGAAGCGGAACTCGGCGTCGGCGCCGAAAAGCTCGCGGAAGAAGAACTCGAGCGTGCCTTTGAGATCGGCGACGCTCACGCCTTCATCCACGTAGAGCCCTTCCATCTGCGTGAACTGCGCGAGGTGCGTGGCGTCGATCTCATCGCGGCGATAGCAGGCGCCGGGCGCGATGATGCGCACCGGCGGCGCGCTCGCGACCATCGTGCGGATTTGCACGGGCGGTGTGCGTGCGCAGCAGGCGGCCATCCGGCAGGTAAAACGTGTCCTGCTCATTGCGCGCCGGATGATCGGCCGGCGTATTGAGCGCGTCGAAACAATGCCACTCGGTTTCGATGTCGGGCCCATCGGCGAGCGCGAAGCCCATGCGGCGGAAGATCTGGATGGCCCGATCCTGCAGCTGCGTGATCGGGTGGAGCGACCCCAGCCGCGCCGAAGTCCCCGGCAGCGTGACGATCCACGTCCGCAAACGCGCGCGCATCCGCCGCGGTGGCGAGCGCCGCCTTGCGCTCTTCGAGCGCGGCCGTGACGGCATTGCGGATGTCGTTGAGCAGCTTGCCGAGGCGCGGCTTGTCTTCCTTGCGAGACGCTCCTTCATCCCCTTGCTCAGCGCGGAGATGCTGCCGCTGCGGCCAAGGTATTTCACCCGGGCGGCCTCCAGCGCGGCCTCATCGGCGACGGCGGCGATTTCGGCGAGCGCTTCGGAGCGGATTTGTTCGAGTTGGGTATCCACGGAAAATTAAGGGAGGGTCACGGTAATCCGGTCGGGCGAGAGGGCGTCGAGCGTTAAGTTGGTTAAACGCCCCGATCGTGCGATGGGAAAAAACGCTGACGGCGGCAAATTGCCTTGGCGCAGGAAAAGCGGCTTCGTAAAACGCCTGCTGCGATGCTTGACGCCACTGAGCCGCCCGCCGCCCTCGGTTCTCCGACCTCCATACTCCGATGAAGGTCAACACCTCGCACATCCCCTGGATCATCTTCACGGCGGCGGCCACCGCCCTGGCGACGGCGCTTTACCTGGCGAACTTTCATCCGCAGAGCGCGCCGTTCGCGCTGCCGAAGGTTTTCGGGCCGGTGCCGCCGGTGCGCAATACCATCGGGGGCACGCCGCTGGGGCTGCTGTTTGGGGTGGTTTCATTTGGGATTTTCATTTTTGCGGCGGCCCTGGGCATCCGGAAAAAGAAACGAAACTGGCCGATCGGGCATGTGCAGACCTGGCTGCGCGCGCATATCTGGCTCACGATTCTTTCGATCCCGCTGGTGCTCTTTCATTGCGGCTTCGAGCTCGGCGGGCCGCTCACCACGGCGGTGATGGTGCTGTATTTCGTAGTGATGATCAGCGGCTTTTATGGGCTGGCGCTGCAGCAATTCATGCCGGGGATGATGGCGCGCCGGCTGCCGCAGGAGGCGGTCTTCGAGGCGATCCCGTATGTGCGCGGCGAGCTGGTCGATGCCGCGGAGAAGCTCTGGAGGGAGTTCACGCCCAGCGGCAAGAAAGTGGAGGAGCAGGAGGTGGTCCTGGCCGGGCACGGCGGCACCGCGCTGCTGCCGCCGGCGACCGAGGACGAGCAGCTCAGCCGCAAGGCGATCAGCCAGTTTTTGCACGATGAATGCCTGCCGTATCTGCGCCTGAAAAACGGCCGCAGCCATCGCCTGAACAATCAGCGGGTCGCCGAGGATAGCTTTCGCGTCCTGAGAATGACCGTTACGCCCAAATGGGCCGCAAACGTGATCTCGATGGAGCAGTGGTGCTACGATCGCCGGCTGCTCGATGCGCAGACCCGCATGCACCATTGGCTGCACGTCTGGCTGTTCGTGCACGTACCGATCTCCTTCGTGCTGATGGCGGTCACCTTCTGGCACGCCTTGATGGCGGTGGTTTACCTCAAGCCGTTCCCCTCCTAGGCCATGGACGCATTCGAGCGCACGACGAAGCAGCTCGCCGCCAAGTACAAGCGGCACCTGCAGTATTTCAAGCGGCCGCACTACTTTCGCTACACCAAGATCGCGCTCTTTGTGCTGGCGGTCGCGGCGAGCATCTCGCTGATCGCGCTGCCGCACAAACCGCTGCTCTACAGCACCGGGCCGATCTCGAAAAACCACGAGCGTTTCGCGGACGATTGCGAGAAATGCCACGTGGGCGCGAAGCCGAACCTGCTCGCCAATCTCGCGGCGCTCGGCGGCGTGGCCTTGGGCGACGCGAAGGATGGCGCGAAGCGGGCGATTCACGCGAGCAACTCGCTCGCCGAGCTGGACCAGGCGTGCAACGAGTGCCACAAGGGCTTCGAGTTTCATCAGCCGCAGAGTGTGCCGCTTTCGCTGCTGCCGGTGAGCGGGCTGGTGACGGGCGCGGAGGTGCAGGAATGCTCCACCTGCCATCGCGAGCACCAAGGCCCCGCGCGCATGTCGCATCCGAAGAGCGAGAGCTGCACCGACTGCCACTTCAACCAGGGCAAGCTCGAGAAGACGCTCGTCACTTTCAAAAACAACGTGACGCCGGTGAAGGCCGCGCCGGCGCTGGGGATGATCGACGATTTCCGGAAGGACGGCGTGCGGCGTTTCGTGCCGCCGCGGCCGCACCCGCACCAGCCGGTGGCTTTCGAGAGCTTTCGCGTGGGGCATCCTGCTTTCGGCTACGAACAGGAGGGGCTGCGCGATCCGGCGGAGCTGAGCTTCAATCACGCGGCGCATGGTCTGGCGCAGGCGGAGGAACCGAACCGCCCGCCGACGCCGAAGATCCCGCTCTTCAAGCCGCCGAAAGGCGAGGGCGAGAAGCATCAGCTCACGTGCACCGATTGCCACAAGCCGGGCGACGATGGGAAATTCATGCGCCGGATCACGTACGAGGAGCACTGCAAACAGTGCCACTCGCTCCATTTCTCCGCCGATGTGCCGGAGCTGACAATCCCGCATCGCGATCCCGAAAAAGTGCGGACCGCCATGCAGAGCGCGGGCCTGACTTCGCTCTTCCTCGAGTACGCGAACGATCACCTGAAGCTCACGGACAAGGCGCAGCAGCAGGCCTTCATCGAGCAGCAATTTGGCAAGCTGCAGCAGCGCGGCATCGATACCACGGAGAAGCTGCTCATCCGCGTTTTCCGCACCGGCGATCCGCCCAACGTGAAAGAAGACCAGGCCTTCCCCGCCTGCGCAAAATGCCACGAGGTGAATTTTCCCGGAGGCAACGCCACCCCGAGAATTACGCCCACGAACTCGGCCGACCGGTGGCTCACCCGCGGGCCGTTCACGCACGCGCCGCACGGCCACATGTCGTGCACCGATTGCCACCGCCAGGCGAAGACCAGCACGAAAACGACGGACATCCTGATGCCGCCGAAGACCTACTGCGCCGAGTGCCACCGCCCGCTCGAAGACGCGCTCGACGAGCCAGCCATGCCGCGCCAGGGGATCGTCAAGCGGGACGCCGAGCTCACCGCCCGCCAACTCACCGAGGGCGGCGTCGCGAACAACTGCCAGTATTGCCATCCGAAGTATCACTCCGCGCAGGAGACGGCGGCGTTCACGCAGAGGGCGGTCAAGGTGCGGAATCCGCATTTGCAGTAGGAGACGCAAAGAAACTCCTTTCCCTCTCCCGTTCTCGCAGAGAGTACGTGACGATGGGTCTTCTTTCCAAGCTAGCCAATGCCGTCACCGAGGGGGTGAAGGTGAAGGCCGTCACGCGCGAATTGCGCGGTGGGTGCGCGGTCTGGATCAAGCGGAGGCGGCGGACGGCTGGGCCGATTTTGCTGGGGGCGAACGCCTTTTTCAGCCTCGCGGGGGCGCCGGTGCGGGCGCTGCGGGCCTTGCCCGCCTGGCAGGCGTGGGAGGTGAGCTCGTTCGAAACGCTGCACGGCCAGGAAGGCTTTCGCGCGGTAGGTAACGATCAGCGGAGTGTGGCCATCGATGAATTGCCGGGCGTGAACCTCACCGGCTTTCTGGATGGCGGGACGATGATCCCGCAACTCGCCGCCGCGGCCGGGCGCGAGCTGCGCCGGGCCCACGCCCAGCCCTCCGCGGAGCAGGGCGGGCTCTGGTCGCATGGCGACACGCACGCGGGGAATTTCATGTACGACGCAGCGGCGGACCGCGCGCGGCTCATCGATTTCGAGGTGCGCCATCTCGAAGGGCTTTCGCAAGAGGAGCGACAGGGCGATGACGTCCTCGGGTTCCTGCTTGATATGGTCGGACGCATCGAAGCAGAGCGCTGGCTCCCTTGCGCGCGGGGATTCTTGGAAGGTTATGGAGAGGTTCCCGCCGGGCTACTGGCCAGTGGAGGAGATGTGCCCGCCGGCCTCGCGGGAATCTGGCTGCGGGTGCGGACAACGTTTTTGCCGAAAGCGGAGTTTCGCCGGCGCTGGGATGAACTGCTGAAAGCGCTGAACTGACTTACTTCCGACGTTTCCTTGGAAACGCATCCTCCGCCCCCACATACGGCGCCCGATCAAACGCATCCTCCAGCCGCGGGTCCTGCGTTTCGCGCATGATCTTCAGAAGGCGCTCGGCGAGCTCGGTCTTCGCTTTTCCGTGGGCGGCGTCGTCCGCGACATTGCGGACCTGATCGGGATCGGAGGCCAGGTGATAGAGCTCCTCGGCGGGGCGTTTGGCGAAGGCGAAATCGTAGTAGCGGCGCCAGGCGGGCTCGTTCCGGTGCGCGATGAGCCAGGCCTTGGTGGGGCTGGCGTCCATGTCGGGGAAGGCGGCGTAGGTGACGGTCTCGAGCTCCTGCGCGGGCGGCGTTTCGGTGTCGGTCACGCCCTTCGGCGAGCCGAGGGGCCAGCGATCGGGCATGAAGTTTCGGATGTAGAGGTACTCGGGCGTCCGCAGGGCGCGCTGTGGGTACGGCAGGTTGCCTTCGCGCGCGGTGGAGACGTGGCGCTCGCGGCCGGTGAGCACCCAGTTGCGCGCGGGATCCACCTGGCCGCTTTTCTCCGAGCGCAAGACGGAGAGCAGGCTGCGCGCGTTCATCCCCTCCGGCGCCTTCACGCCCGCGGCCTCGAGAAAGGTGGCGGCGAGATCGGGCAGCCAGACCAGGTCGTCGACCACGCGCCCGCCTTTGATGCCGGGCCCGGCGGCAAGCAGCCCCACGCCGGTGCCGAAATCGTACAGGTTGCATTTCCCGTGCGGCATCCCCGGCATGCCGTGGTCGCCGCTAATGACGATGAGCGTATTCGCGAGCTGCCCGGCCTCCTCGAGCTGGCGCAGCATCGCGCCGACGCCGGCATCCCACGCCTGCACTTCGCCGAGGTAATCGGCCACGTCTTCGCGCACCTCGGGCACGTCTGGCAGGAAGGGCGGGAGCTTGCCCTTGAGCGCCTCCGGCTCGATCCCCCAGAGCGCTTTTCCCGAGCCTTTGACCCACATGCGATGCGTATTGGTGGGACCAAACCAATAGCAGAACGGCTGATCGGCCGGGCGCGCGGCGAGGAACGCGGCGAAATTTTCGCGCACCTGCGCCAGCAATTTTTTCTTTGCCTCCTCGACCGGCGCACCGCTTTGCACGGCCATCGTCACGTTTTCGGAGAAGTTGTTGAACTCGTTGCCGCCCTTTTGGAAGGCGTACGCCTGCCCGCCGTAGGGCGCATCCGCCGGCGTGCCGGGGCTCCAGACCTTGTACGCTTTGCCGATGTGGTAACCGGCATCGCGCAGCAGCAGCGGCCAGGAGGGAATGGAGCTATCCCACACCGCGCCGTTCAGGATGGCGCCGAGCCCGGTGCGGTAAAAATACCTGCCCGAGAGCAGCGCGCTCCGGCACGGCGTGCACGAGGGCGAGCCAACGAACGCATTGCGAAAAATCACGCCGTCTTTCGCCACGCGATCGAGGTTCGGCGTTTTCACCACCTCATTGATCGACGGGCGCCGGTCGGTGGCGGCGTAGGCGCTCGCGTAGCGGCCCCAATCGTCCGCGAAGCAGAAGAGAATGTTCGGACGCGGCGAGTCGGCCGCCTGCGCCCGCGCGAGCGCAAGGATGGCGATAAGAAGGAGGGGAAGCTTCATGGGTGCCGTTAAAGCTACCGCAGGCGGGCGCCGCGATGGGAGATGAAAGACACCAGCCCGCAGCGCCCATTTTCTCCAAAGATTTCCCGCGGCTAAGAATCGAACCTTTCACAATCTGGCCGCCGGGCTTGCCGCCCAGCCGAGCCTCTCTCAATATTGGCATCCCTTCCATGACTCCCCAAGACTCCTCCCGCCGCGATTTCCTGAAAGCCTCGTCCACCGTCGCCGCCGCCGCGGCCATCGGCTTCCCCGCCGTGCTGCGCGGCGCGCCGCCCACGGGCAAATTGAAAGTCGGCTTCATCGGCTGCGGCGGGCGCGGCACCGGCGCCGCCAACCAGGCGCTGACTGCGGAGAGCGACGTGGTGCTCTGGGCCATGGGCGATGTCTTCCAGGACAAAATCGACACCAGCCTGCAAGGCCTGCAGAAGATGCACTCGACCAAGGTGGACGTGCCGAAAGAGCGCCAGTTCACCGGGCTCGATGCTTTTCAGAAAGTGATCGATAGCGGCGTCGACGTCGTGCTCTGCACCACCCCGCCGGCGTTCCGGCCCGCGCATTTCAAGGCGGCCGTCGCGGCAGGCAAACATTGCTTCCTCGAGAAGCCGATGGCCACCGACGGTCCCGGTGTCCGCTCGGTGCTCGAGACAGTGGCGGAATCGAAGAAAAAGAATCTCGGCGTCTGCGCGGGCTTCTGCTGGCGCTACCATCCGGGCATGCGCGAAACCTTCGCCCGCCTGCAGGATGGCGAGATCGGCCAGATCCTCGCGAACTACAACACCTACAATGGCGGCGCCGTCGATCGTTACCCGAAATTCAATCGCCAAAACACGCCGCGCGATCTCGAGTGGCAGCTCCGCCGCTGGTATTATTTCACGTGGCTGAGCGGCGACAGCATCGTCGAGCAGGGGTGCCACAGCATCGATAAGATGGCGTGGATCATGGGCGACAAGCCGCCGAAATCTTGCGTGGGCCACGGCGGGCGGCAGGTCCGCTCGGGCGAAGATTACGGCAACATCTTCGATCACTTTTCGATCGTGTACGACTACGAGGCGGGCGTCCGCGGCTTTCACGCCAGCCGGCAGATCAACAACGCCGCCGGGTCGAACATCGACACCTTCTACGGCAGCAAGGGCATTTGCCACATCAACGGCACGCTCAAGCAATGGATCATCAAGGATCTGGAGGGCAACACGAAGTGGCGCTACTCGCCGGCCTCCGACGACATGTACCAGATCGAGCACAACGAGTTCTTCGCCTCGATCCGCGCGGGCAAGCCGCTCAACGACGGCGACCGCATGGCCTCCAGCACTCTGCTCGCGATCATGGGCCGCATGGCCGCCTACACCGGCCAGGAGATTACGTGGGAAATGGCCTTGAACTCGAAGGAGCAGCTCGTCCCCGAGAAGCTCGACTGGGACATGAAGCTGCCGGTGGCGCCGGTCGCCCTCCCCGGCATCACGCAGTTTAGCTAAGCATTAGCTAACTTCGGAAGTTAGCCTACTGATTGAAGACAAAGTTCCCCGCGCGCTGGCCATCGATGAAGACATCGATGACCACGCCGAGGAACGGCAGCACTTTGCCCTGCACCTCCACCGCCTTTCCACGATGCGTCGCCTTCACCGAGGCGGTCGTGTGGAAGGCTGGCCAGCGCAGCGTCGTGACCGGCTGCCCATCGATTGTCAGCTCGTAGCCGCCGCCCGCCCGCGCGGTGACGACGAGAGCCGTCCCCCGCGCGCCCGGCGACGTGGGATAATAAGTGAGCGATTTGGTGCGGGTGCAGCCGCCGTCGAGCGCGGCCACGAGCAGCAAGCCGCCGAGCCAGATGGCGCGAGTACGCATGATCGGCGGGAGTGCCTAGTACGCGCCGGCCAGCTTCTGGCTCAGGCTCTGGACCGCCTCTTCCAAGGCGGCTCCGAACGCCTTCGGATTCGCCTGGAACTCTTCCTGGGAGAGCGGCGCCGATGACGTTCCCGTATCGAACTTCGTCCAGACCGCCTTGCCGCCTCGCTTCATCTGCAAGCCGCCTTGCACCACCACGTTGAACTTCTGCTTTCCGGCGTGCGCCACGCCATAGGTGAGGCCGGTGATGGCCAGCTCGGCATCCGCCGGCACACCAAATTTGAATTTGCCCGCACGCGCAAATTCGCGCTGCAGATTGTCGCGGAACGCCTGCAGGACGCGCCCTTCGCGCCCGCCGGTGATTCCCTTCCAGCGTTTCACTCCGGCGTTGGCATTCGCCACCGCGATCGATCCACCGACGAGCGCGCCGACGAGGCCAAATTGTGCGCCCGCCGCCAGGGCTCCCGCCGAAGTATTGTCGAGGTAGGCATTCCCCTGCACGCCCTTGGGCGGATTGGTAAGCTGCACCTGCTTGATCGCCGCGCGGTTCTGCGGCGAGATCTTGGCCGGATTGGCGCAGGCGACGAGGCTGGCGCAGAGGGCCAGCGCGACGAGACGGGACGTGGTCGAGTAGATGTTCATGGGGAGTTGGGGGTTAGGCCACCGCCCGTGTTAACGGTCAGTTGCCGGTGCGACCATGCCCAGCCGCCGGCTCACGCGTCCATCCCGAAAATCCGCCTACGCCGTCGCCGCCCGCTCCGCCGGCGGCTGCGGCCGGGACGGCGCAATGGCGAAGCACGCGAGGAAAAGCAGCGTGAAAATCAGGTCGCTCGCGACCGAATTGCGGAAGAAGTACAGCGTGGGCGGATACCCCGGCAGCCCCGAGGTGAGCGCCTGCACCCAGCCCGCGACGGTCTTCGCGTAGAGCGGCTCCGCCAGCCAGGCGCCGGTATTCGTGACCACGTAAAAGAGTAACGAGCCCGCCACGCTGGCCGCCAGCACGCTCCACACTTTCGGCCGTCCGCGCAGCATCCAGCCCATCGCGCAGATCAGGCCGAGCGCCAAATATTGAGGGGCCATGCGGGGCTCCAGCAGCGGCTCGCGGTACCACGTATTCAGCAGCAGATCCGAGACGAAGAGCGCGCCGAGCGGCAGCGCGATGGCCACGCGCTTCGGGAAATAAATCGCCCCGCAAAGCGCCACCGCCGCGAGCGGCGAAAAATTGTGCAGCCAATCGAAATGCGCGCTCCCGGCCATCCCGAGGATCACGCGGTAGGCGACCACGATCAAAGTAAGCACAATGGCGGCAATCATCGGGGCAAGGTGCGGCGCACCGCGCGCGGAAGCAATTCCCAAAAGAAGGGCGGCATAGTTCCGAATCGCCAAACCGCCGCTACCCTCTTATAGCTGAGCGCATGAAGCCCCTCCTCGCCCTCGCGTGCGCACTCGCTCTTTCGCTCACCGCCACCGCCGATGATCGCCTGACTTTCCTGAAGACCGGCGACCGCCTGCGCCTGCAGACTTCGGCGCCACTGCTCGATCAAGCCTCCGAAGTCACCGTGGTGGAGGTCGGGCCGGAATCCTGGATCCTGGTGGAATACCAGCGCACCTTCCTGAAGCCCGGTGAATCGGGCGCCAAGACCGAGGCCGCGCAGATGTGGGTGAATTTCGAGCACGTGATCGCGTTCAAGAAGCTGGCGAAGTAGGCTTGTGGAGTGCGGTGGCAAGCGTCAGCGCGACACCGCTTTCGGATTTCGCCGGTGCGGAGCCGGGGCACGCTCTACCACCCCAAGAGCACTCCAAAAGCGGCGTGGCGCTGACGCTTCCCGCCGCACTCCAGGGCGCGCCACGGCCCTTGGCGATCGAACGACACTCCCGGCTTGTAAACGCTCGAAGGCTTCCGATATAGCACGGACATGAGTCACCCCGGCGTATTTGCGCGCAAGCTCATGGCGGCGGCCTTGCTGTGCTGCGTGGCGCTTGCGCCGGACTCCCGCAGCCAGGCGCCGGAACCCGCCGCGCCGGATGAAGTGACCCGGCTGCGCCTGGAAAACCAGCAACTGCGCGAGGAAAACCAGCGGCTGCGCCAGCTTCTCACTCCTCGCGCGCCGGCCACGGCGGCAACCCCGATGCCGGCTGCGCCAGGCCGCCCGCCACTCAAGCTCGCCCCAATGTCCGCGGCCACCGCAGCGACGCCGGCGCCGGCTTCAGAGTCGAAAAGCACCAGCCATTGGCTCACGCTTTCCAGCAACAAGCGCCACAACTCCGGCTGCCGTTATTACAAAACCGGCAATGGCAAGCCGTGCGGCGCATCGGACGGAGTCGCGTGCAAGGTGTGCGGCGGGTGAGGCGTTAGCCGGCCAACCCTCGGCTGCGCAGCTCTTCCATGAACCGCTGCTCGAAGGTGGTGAATGAAAATTGCTCCACGTCGAGCAGCCGCTCGGGTGGGCCGGGGTGCGCGAGGATGCGCTGATGCCATTCGAGGATGGCCTCGGCGAGGGCGGGGGCGTCGCGGATGGGGACCACCGAGCCGCTGACGCCGGGCTGAACGAATTCCGTGGTGCCGGTATTCGGCGTCACGATGGCGGGGAGGCCGCAGGCCATCGCTTCGCTGATCGTGCGGGCGAGGCCTTCCTCGAGCGAGGGGAGCACGAAAATATCGGCGCTCTGAAGGCGCTGGGCGAGCGCGGCGTGTGGCAGCGGGGGCGACCATTCGATCGGCAGGTCGCGGTACTTTTCGAGGATCGGGAGGGCGTTATCGGCGATCACGCGGGTGAGGAGCAGGCGCGCCTCGGGCACCGCGCGGCGGACGAGGCGGAACGCTTCGAGCAGGTAGGGCGAGCCTTTGCGCAAGGAGAGGCTGGCGGTCGAGATGATCGTAAGCGGGCGCTCGGGCGGGCGCGGCGCGGGCGCGGGCGTGAAGAGCGAGAGATCGAGAGGGTAGACGTTGCGCAGGATTTGCTCCGGGCGAAACCCGCGATCGAGGAAGGAGCCGGCGACGAACTGGCTCGGCGCGAGCACGTAATCGACCTCCTCCAGCATGGCCACCGCGCGGCGGTAATGGTGCGGCGGCATCGGCGGCTCCGCGCAGCCCCAGCGGCGGTGCTCTTCGGTGAGGATGGCCCAGGCGTGCTCGGGATGGGAGTTGCCGCCATCGAGGAAGGTCTTGCCGCCGTGCGCGCGCGCCCAGCGGAAACAGGCATTCGCGTAGCCGTACGACGACATCACGTGGTCGCCTTCGCGAAGCAGCCGCCTCGCCCACGCATCGAAGAGCGGGTGCATCGCCATGCGGAGGTTTTCGGCGCGGGAGACGGAAAGCGTTTTGGCGAAGGCGTAACTCGCCAGCCCCAGCGCGGGGAGGAGCCGCGTGCGTTCCGGCGGGATGCCCGCGACACCGCGCCGGGTGCCGAGCGCGACGAGGCGCAGCAACTCGTGCCGCTCCAGCGCGCGCGCATTGTCATCGAGCACCGTGCGGAACGGCTGCGCGATCACGAAGCGGCGGCGGTCAGCGGGCATCGAGAAGCTCCATATAGAGCGCGCGATGGGCTCGCAACATCGCCCCGGCGGTCATGCCGCGCTGGACGATGCTCGCCGGCGCCGCGCTGCCGAGCCGATGGCGAAGCCCGGCTTCCGAGATAGAGCGAGTCAGTGCGCCGGCCATCGCGGAGACGTCGGCGGGCGGCACGAGCAGCCCGTTTTGCTCGTGCGCGATCAGCTCCGGGATGCCGCCGGCGGTGGTGCCGATTCCGGCGCAGCCGTGATAAAGCGCCTCCTGCAGCGCCAGCCCGAGCGCCTCGTGGAGCGAGGGCTGCACATAGATCGCCGCGCGTTGCATGAGCGCTGCCGCGTCCCCGCAGCTGCCCTCGATCTTCACGCGCTCTTCAATGTTGCGGTCGGCGAATACGGACTTCAACTCGCGCTCAAACGCATCATCGCCCGGCGGCCCCACGAGGTGGAGGCGCCACTCGGGATGGCGCGGCGCGATTTCCGCAAACGCCCGTACCAACACGTGCTGGCCCTTGCGCGTGGCGCGGTGTCCCACGTGCAGGATCACCGAATCGCGCGCCGCCATCGGAAGCGGCGCCGGCGGCTCCTCAGGCAATTGCGAATGGTAGATGCGGCGAAAGCGGTGGCGCAGCGGCAGGTACCAGCGACGCAGCCGCCGCAGGTCGTGCTCCGAGACGGCGATCTCCGCATGCACGCCACGCAGGCTTTGCATTTTGCCGAGCCACGCCACCGGGAGCGCTGCCGCCCTCAGCCAAAGCGGGCTGGCGGGCGGCAGCACATCCGCGAGCACGGAGACGACGAGGTGCACGGTGCTCACGCATTTCACCCCCGCGCGCCGCAGCAGCGGCGCCGGCGAAGTGCCAGGACGCCGATTGCCCCAGCCGTAGTTTCCGCCCGCATGAAAATGGACGATCCGCGCTCCCCACGCGAGCAGGTGCGCCACGAGCTCGCGCGCCCGCGCCGCGGAAGCGCGCTCCTTTTGCCAGGGGAGATGGTGCTCGAGCAAAGCCGCGACGCCCGCGGTCTCCAGGTCCGCGGCGGAATCCGGCGAAACGAGCGCCAGGCGGTATTCGCCGGCCAGTCCCCGCAGCAGCGTCCGCACGATCACGCTCACGCCGCCGCCGTAGGCGATGGGGTATTCCAGCGCGAAGGCGAGGAGTGGCTTCGAGTCGTTCACGGAAAAGGGGCCACGCGGACTCTCCACGCTCGGTTTCTTTTGCCAATGATTTTAAGGAAGGGCGAAATAGACGCATGGTCACTCCCCAACAGATCGCCGTCGTGGTGCAGGGACCGATCGTGACCGAGGGCGGTCTCACGCGCCGCTGTCTCGAGAGCCTGCGCCGCGTGCTCCCGGGCGCGGAGGTGATCCTCTCGACTTGGGAAGGCTCCGACGTGACCGGACTCCTTTACGACCGCCTCGTGACGAGCGCCGATCCCGGGCCGGCGGTAGCGCTGCTCGACGGCGGCTGCCTGCCCACCAACGTCAATCGGCAGATCGTTTCCACGCGGGCCGGCCTGGCGCTGGCGGAGCATCCATTCGCGCTGAAATTTCGCACGGACGTGGAATTACTGCATGCTGGCTTCCTCGATTTTTTTCATCGCTACCCGGCCCGCGCCGCGGAGTGGCAAATCTTCTCCGAGCGCCTGGTGATCCTCGATCATTTCTCGCGTAATCCCGCACGCGGCTTCACGCGGCTTTTCCACCCGAGCGACATGCTGGCTTTCGGCCGCACCGACGATCTACGGCGGCTTTGGAGCCTGCCACTCGCGAGCACGCCCGTCCGCGATTCCAATCCGTCCGCGCCCTCGGAGATCCTCGATCGCCCCGCAATCGATGGTGTGCCGGAACAATATCTGTGGCTTGCCTGCCTCAACCAAGTGCGGCCCGTTCAGCTTCCGTATTGGCAGCACGACGCCCCGGACTTGCGCCGCCTTTCGGAGCTCACGATCGCGAACAATTTCGTGATCCTGCATCGCCGGCAATTCAGCGTACGCCTGCCCAAGCACAAACTAAACCTGGACGAGTGGGCGACGCTCTACACGCACGGCGATTGGCGCCGCCTGTACCGGGAGCATTGCGGCGGGGACGCGAGCGGGCGGCGGGATTGGCGCACGCTGCTGAAGGATCTTGCCTACCCGAAGGAAGAACAGAGCCAGCTCGCTCGAAAGTTCCTACCTGGGCTGATCGTGCAGTCGGAGAGGCTGAAGGAGTGGATTTAGGCGTTTTGGAGTGCGGCGGGAAGCGTCAGCGCCACGCCGCTTTCGGATTGTTCCGCGGGTGGGCAGCGCGCCCTGCTCCGTACTGGCCGAGCTTCCAAAAGCGGTGTCGCGCTGACGCTTGCCACCGCACTCAAATTCGCTCATTCGGCTTCAAGGGGGCTGCGCGTCCATGCCACGATGCCGCCCATGAGCGCTGCCAAGCCCACTTCCGCGGCGGGCCTTTACATCATCGAGCTTTCGGCACTCCTGCCGCAGGTTTTGGGCAGCATCTTCAATATCTGGTACAATCAGGCCGTGGTGTTGCCGCTGCTCTCCAGCGATGCCCTGAAGCAGCGCTTCATCGTCACCTGTGTGATCTACAATTTGGCCGCCTACCCGGTGGCGGGCTACGTCTGGCACCGGGTGGTCCATTCGCTCCGGCCGACCTACCATCGGCTGCGGCGCGGCGAACAAATCGCCGAGACGCGCCTGCTCGCGAGCCGGCGCCGCGTGATCCACCTGCCGTGGATCGGCGCGCTCGACTCCTTCCTCGCGTGGAGCGGCTGCATTCCCGTCTTTTTGATCGCGCTTTCCACGGTGGGTGAGCCGATCGACCCGTTGCTCTACTGGCATCTGCCCATCTCGTTTCTGGTCTCGGCCGTGATCGCCGTGACCCACACCATTTTCATGATCGAGCTGGCCAGCCACCGGCACCTCTTCCCGGTCTTCTTCGCCGATGCCCGCGCCGATCGCACGCCGGGCGCCCACTCGCTTTCGCTGCGCGGACGCGGCGTGCTCTGGGCGATCTCCGCGGGAATTTGCCCGATCGGTTCGCTGCTCCTGCTCAGCTTCGCGCCGCCGGCCCCGCACACCGATCCGCGGTGGTTTGCCGTGTTTGTCGGCGCGGTGGGGATCGGATTCGGGCTCTGGACCGCCTTCATGCTGGCGAAGCTGGTGGCGCAGCCGGTCGATCAACTCCGCGCCGCCGCGCAAGCCGTCGCGCAGGGCAATCTCGACGTCTCGGTGCCCGTCCGCCGTGCCGATGAATTCGGCGTGCTGGCCGGCGAGTTCAACCGCATGCTCGCCGAGCTTCGCGACAAGGAAAAGCTGCGCCAAACCTTCGGCCTGCACGTGGGCCGCCGCGCCGCGGAACAAATCCTCACGCGCGACCCCGGCCTCAGCGGCGTCGAGCAGAAGATCACCGTCATGTTCGTCGATATTCGCGCCTTTACCCAGCGGAGCGCGGGCTGCGCGCCCGCGGAAATCGTGCGGGTGCTCAACGAATTCCTGCGCGTGATGGTGCACGTGGTGGAGGAGCGCCACGGCGGCATGATCAACAAATACCTCGGCGACGGCTTCATCGCCCTCTTCGGCATCGGCGGGGCCGACGAGCCGCACGCGGATCTCGCCGTCGCCGCCGGTCGCGACATGCTCGCCGCCCTGCCCGGCCTTAACGCCGGGCTCGCCGCCGAGGGACAGGCACCGATCGAAATCGGCATCGGCATCCACACCGGCCCGGCGATCGTCGGCAGCATCGGCTCCCCGCAGCGGCTCGAGTTCACCGCCATCGGCGCCACCGTAAATCTCGCCTCCCGCATCCAGGGCCTCACGAAAACCCTCGGCGCGCCGCTGCTGCTCACCGAGGCCACGCGCGCGCAGCTACAATCGGATGGCGCGCTGGAGAAGTTCCCCGCGCAGGCGGTGCGCGGATTGGAAGAGGGCGTGGTGGTTTATGGAGCCAACGACTCTCACCGCCCGTAGATTCTGATAGTTCACTTCGCCGGACGATTCTCGGGAGGAGTCTCGTAAAGCGCGACTTCCATCGGTACGAACCGTTTTTGCTCAAACTCCTCGAGCGCCTCTATGAAATCCGCCGGAATCTCATCCTCCAACTGCCGCACACGTTCGACCAGACGGACCCGCTCCGGCTCAGGGAGCGCACGAATTTCCTCTAGAATCTGTTCCGCTGTCATGGGATGAGCATACCCTAATCGCCGATTGGCTCAAGAAGCCTCCCTTATTCGAAACCTCTCAAGACCCTGCAAAAAGAGATTGCACCCCGTTTTTTCCCCGCTACCGTCCCCACCCCCATGCCAAGGTCAATTGCACGTCGAAAGACGAAAAAGTCTGTGTCGAAGCGGTTTAAAATCACCGCGACAGGCAAGATTCTCCGCCGCAAGCCGGGGCTGCGCCACCTCGCGTCTTCAAAAAGCGCGAAACGGAAGCGCAACCTGGGCAAGGTGGGCCAGGTCCACAAGACCATGGTCGCCCGGGTGAAAGAATGCCTGCCGTTCGCGTAAAAGCGACCGGGACCGCAACCCATAGATCCAGCCGCCTGTCCTCCCGTGAGGGCTCCTCGGTGCGCGAGACGGCGGATCATTCCAAACCAAAAAAACAGCGCGCCGAAAGAAACCGACTGAAACGTATATAAGAGTATGCCACGCGCTACCAATTCCCCGGCGAGCCGTCGCCGCCGCAAGAAAGTGATCGAGAAGGCCAGCGGGTTCCGCGGCCGCCGCTCGAAACTTTTCCGCTACGCCAAGAACGCGGTGATGAAGGCCGAGTACTGGTCCTACCGCGACCGCAAGACGCGGAAACGCAATTTTCGGATGCTCTGGCAGGTGCGCATCAATGCCGCCGCCCGCGCGAATGGCCTCACGTACAGCCGGTTTATGGAAGGCATGAAAGCCGCCGGGATCGAGCTCGACCGCAAGGTCCTCGCCGAGATCGCCGTGGCCGATGAAGCCGCCTTCAAGGGTCTCGTGAGCAAAGCCGCCGCCGCCCTCGAAGAGAAGGCCAAAGCGGCAAAGCCTGCGAAAGCGGCGTAAGGCGCCCGTGCGCGGCCCAAGCCCGCGGAACGCAGGCATCCTCGCCGGTGGGTGGGAAAGGATCACCAGGCTTCACCGCCTGGCCTCGTCCCCACCCCTCGGCGCCCTGCTGATCTTTCTCGCCGCGCACGCCGCCCCGCTGCCCGCGCGCGGCGCCGATCTCGAGCTCACCGAAACCCGGCAGTTGCCCGAGTGCCACAGCCTCGACTGGGTGCGCGCCAAGGCCGGCGTGAAGGGCCAGGGCGGTGGCGAGCCGATCCTCGATGAAGCCACCTGGGGCAAACCCGCGCCCGGCCAGATCGTCGAGCAACACTGGGACTGGAAGCTTACCGATGACGAATGGCGAGCCGCCGTGGCGCGGAAAGGAGAGGGCAAAAAGGAGGAGGTGAAATTCGACCTTTGGCTGCCGGAGGGCATCGCGGTGACGCGCGGCATCGTGGTAATCTCGGGGCACGGCAGCGGGGAGGGGCTTTACCGGCATCCGGAGCTGCGCCGGCTCGCGCGCGAGCTGCGGCTGGCCGTCTTCAAATTCATCGGCAATCCCATGCAACGCGGCTTTTGGCCGCGCGGCCTTCTCTACGAAAGGCTCGCCGATTTCGGCCAGAAATCCGGGCACCCCGAGCTCGCACACACCCCGCTCTTTCTCTACGGGCACTCGAACGGCACCGGCTTCTCCGCCATCTTCCCCGCCACGGAGGGCACGCGCGTCTGGGCCTGGGTCTCCATGCGGCCCGGGACCGTTTACCAAGTTTACCAGCCCGGCGCCGCGCAGGTGCCCGGCATGATCATCTTTGGCGAAGACGATCCTTTCTTCGCCCGCCCCTCGAAGGAGGAGAATCTGGCTATCGTCGCCGCCATGCGCAAAAAACACGGCGCCCTCTGGCACTGCGCCGTCGAGCCCAAGAGCGGCCACGGTCCCAGCCCTAAAACCTGGCCGCTCGTCTTCTCCTTTCTGCGGCACAGCTTCGCCGCCCGCGTCCCCGCCGGCGCCGATCCCACACACGGCCCGGTAAAGCTTGCCACCCTCGACCCGGCCATCGGAACCCTCGGCCAAAACTGGAATCCCCCTGAGGGCGGCTACCAAACCCTTCCCACCGCGCCCTTCGCCACATTCAGCGGCGATAAATCGACCGCCTCCTGGCTCATCGATGCCGACTACGCCGCCGATTGGCAGGCCTTCCAGCGCGATGGGCAGGTGCCGCGAGTCCAGTAACCGTCCGCCTGACTGGCTCCTGTCAAAGCTAGACTATCTTTGCCAGGCATCGACTCATTCACGGAAACTTTTCCTGTTTTTCGACGTAGCTTTGCGTTCCTCCTTCGACTTGCCGTTCCTTGTAGTGGTCTCTCCTCCGCAGGCTTCCGTTTTCGTAGATCTCCCGATAGTGGTGCTGCTTTGGAATGGTCACCCAGCGCTCTTTGATCACCAATTCAGGCGTGAAGTGGATCGACTCCGATACGCCTCCCGGCGCCGTTATCCGCATCCAGAAATGATTCACGCCCCCAAGGCCTGTCGTGTTCTGCCCCACGTTGACAGTCTCTCCCTCGGAATTTTTGGGCAATTCCACGTTGGCGGAAATCAGGCGGTCGTTCAAGTCGAAGAGGAGATTGCTGTAGACTACTCCCTCTATCGTGGCCGTGGTGAGGCTCAAGGTTGGATCATCCATGAGTTTGCCCTTTGCGACCTTTGCGAGCCAAACTGTGATCGTGGCCGTTGGCTTATCGACCGGGCCAAAGACGAATCCACTTGAGGTGCCGCTCCCCGTGCCGATGGACATCCCCGAGCCTGGCAATTGCAATTCAGCAAGCTGAGCCTCGGATGAATCCTTCCCGAGATATTTGCGCAGGAAGGCCGCTCGCTCAGGTTGGCGTTGACCAAATCGCAAGTCCGCCGCCGCTACGGCTTCGCTCCAGGATAATCCAACTTGCTTCTCCACCACGAACTCGGGGGCGATCTTCTCGAGTGAGGTTGTTCGTAGTGGGATCGCGCGAGACATGGCGCGAAGGAGCCGCAACGCTACTTCATCATGTTCTCCCGGCTGTAAAGCATCTGCAGAAGGACTCAAGGCAAACGAAACAAGCGCGATGGCAATGAGCGATGCAGTCGAGGTTTTCACAGGAAACCGGTTCGTTCCGGCGCATGGTCAGGCCGCCATGATCTCCCGCACCACTTTGCCTTTTAGATCCGTGAGCGTCCAATCGCGGCCGCTGTAGCGGTAGGTGAGCTTGTCGTGGTCGAGGCCGAGGAGGTGCAGCATGGTGGCGTGCAGATCGTGGATGTGCACTTTGCCCTCCACGCCCTCGGCGCCGTATTGATCGGTGACGCCGTGGCGATGGCCGGCTTTCACGCCGCCGCCGGCCATCCAGATGGTGAAGGCGCGGTTGTTATGATCGCGGCCATCGGCGCCCTCGCCGAACGGGGTGCGGCCGAATTCGCCGGCGAAGACGACGAGGGTGTCGTCGAGCAGGCCGCGCTGGCGCAGGTCGGCGAGCAGGGCGGCGACGGGCTTATCCACGGCGGCACAGCTCACGGGCAGGTTGAGCTTGATGTCGAAATGGTGGTCCCAGCCGCCGGTGCCGATCTCGATGTAGCGCACCCCGGCCTCGGCAAATTTGCGCGCGAAGAGGCACTGCCGGCCGAACCGATCGGTGCTGCCCTCGCCGATGCCGTAGCTCTTCAGCGTGGCGGCGGATTCGTTCTCCAGCTTCATCAGCTCCGGCATCGCGGTCTGCATGCGGAAAGCCATTTCGTACGAGTGAATCACGCCTTCGAGCTCCGGGTTCACGGCATCCTGCGCGAGGCGGCGGCGATTGATTTTGGCGAGCAGATCGAGCTGCGCGCGCTGTTGCGCGGGGCTCAGGTGCGCGGGCAAAAGATTCGGCACCGGCGGCGTGCCGGCTTTGTCCTGCTTGGAGCCTTCGCTCACGATGGTGGCCTGGTATTCCGCGGGCAAAAAGGCGCTGCCGTGGCTTTGCGCGCCGAGGCTGCGCAGCGAATTCATCGCGATGTAGCCGGGCAGATCCGGAAGTCTCGCTGCCCAGCCCGTAGAGCGTCCACGCGCCGACGGACGGGCGCGCCTGGGTGGGGTTGCCCGTGTGAAACATCGGCACCGCGGTCTCGTGCGCCTGCTGATCGGTGTGCATCGCGGTGAGCACGCAGAGCTCATCGGCGCGGCCGGCCATGTGCGGGAAAAGCTCGCTCACCCATTGGCCGCTCTGCCCATGTTGCGCAAATTTCCACGGGCTCCCGAACAGCTTCGCCTTGCCCTTCGTGCTGTACGCCTGGCCATGGTTCTTGATTCAGCTCGGGCTTGTAGTCGAACGTATCCACGTGCGACACGCCGCCCTGCATGAAAAGCATGATGACCCGCTTCGCCTTGGCCGGGAACATCGGGCGCCGCGCGGTGGCCGCCGCGGCCTGGCTGCTGAGCCCAGCGAAGGCCAGGTACCCGAAACCTTGCAAGGTGCGGCGCAGCATCTCGCGCCGGGAAAAAAACGGGGAGGCGATCATATCTAATAGAGGTAGCGAAACTCTCCGGAGCCAAAGAGCGTCTGGCAAAAGGCCGACCACGCGGCGAGCGGCGCGGCAGGCGGCTCTTTTTCTGAGGCGGGATAGGCAGCGATGAAGGCGACGCCTTCCGCGATCTCCTCCGCGGTGGCGGCGCGGGCGAGGATGCGGCGGTACGCGGATTTTACCCGCTCCGCCTCGTCGCCCGGCGGCGTGAGCAGACGCTCGGCGGTCTTGCGCGCCTGCTCCACCACCAGCTTGCTGTTCATCATAAAGAGCGCCTGCGTCGGCACCGTGGTGATGCCGCGCCGACCGGTGAGCAGCTCGGGCTCGGGAAAATCAAACACCACCAGATCGTCCGGCACGATCTCGTGCATGATCGCGCGATAGACCGAGCGATACTTTTCCGTGGGCTGGAGGATTTCCGCCGGCTTCGCGGTCTTGATCCGCGGATCTTTCAGCCGCTCGCGCGGGGCCAGCTTCGGCGGCGTGAGGATGAGCTCGCCGCTGATGAATTGCAGCGAATCGCGGATGGCGTCCGCATCGAGCCGGCGGCGGTTCATGCGCCAATGCAAGCGGTTCGCCGGATCGGCCTCATACGCGGCGGCGTCGTGCGCGGCGCTCAGCTGATAGACGCGGCTGTTCATGATCTCGGCGATAAGCTGTTTCACCGACCACCCATTCGTCCGGAACCGATGCGCGAGGTAATCGAGCAGCGCGGCATTGCTCGGCGCCTGCCCGTTTTTGCCAAAATCATCCGGCGTCAAAACCAATCCTTCGCCGAAGAGATGCTGCCAGATGCGGTTCACCATCACGCGCGCCGTCAGCGGGTGCTCGGGGCCGACGAGCCACTCCGCGAGCTCGAGCCGCCCGCTCTGCTTCGGGTTCACCTTGGGCGTGGAAGGCGTCGTGAGCACCGCGGGAAAGCCGCGCGGAATCGGCTCGCCCTTCTGCTCGAAATCCCCGCGGATGCGGAACTCGCAATCGGCGGGATTCGGCACGTCGCGCATTGCCGTGGTGGCGTAGGGGAGCTGCGTGTTGAACATCGCATCGTAGCGCGCGCGGCGCTCGGTGGCTTCGTCCATCGCCGCCTGTTTCTCCGTGAGCTCGGGCCGCGTTTTATAGAAGGCCTCCAGCTCGGGCTCCTTCATCTTTTGCACGCCGGCCTCCATGATCGCCGCGCGGCGCGCCTTCAGCAGCGTGCTCCAGCGGCTGTTGCGGTCTTTCTCGGATTGCAGCATCGCTTCCAGGTCCGTGTCGCTGAACAGCACCGGCTGCCCGGCGAGCGGCTGCAGGCCGGCGGTCCATTTGCCTTGATACCGCCGCCACGCGCCCGCCAGCGGCTCCGAGCTGCGGAAGATGCCCGCCAACGCGTAATAGTCGTGCGCCGAGACGGGATCGAACTTGTGATCGTGGCATTTCGCGCAGGCGAGCGTGAGCCCCATGAGCGAGCGCCCCACGCTATCGATCATCTCATCGACGATCGTCATCACGTAGCGCTCGTCTTTGTCGTCCAGCGTGTTCTTCGTGCCGATGCTGAGGAAGCCGGTCGCGATGAGCTGCTCGTTGCGTTGCGCGTCGTCTTTCGCCGGGCAGCAGATCGCCGGCGATCTGCTCGCGCAGAAACTGATCGTACGGCTTGTCCCGATTTAGCGCGGCGATCACGTAATCGCGATAGCGGAAATTCACCGGCAGCATCACGTTCTGTCCGCCGCCGCTCGATTCGCTGTACCCCGCGATATCCAGCCAATGGCGCCCCCAGCGCTCGCCAAAGTGCGGGCTCTTGAGGAGCGCATCGATTTGCTCCCGCGCCGGCTGGGTCGCGGTCGCCTCGTCCCTCGGCGGCAGCCCCGTGAGATCGTAAGCCATGCGCCGCCGCAAATCGTCCGGCCGCGCATCGGCCACCGGCTTGATCCCCTTCGCCTCCAGCGCCGCGAGGATAAAACGATCGATGTCCGTCCGCGGCCATGCCACGTCCTGCACCGCCGGCACCGGCGGATTCCGGATCGGCTGAAACGCCCAATGCTTGCGCCCTTCCTCGATGTTGATCGTGGTTGCCGCAACCTTCCCATCGCGCGGGTCCGGCGCGCCCATCGCGATCCACCGCTCGAAATCGGCCGACCACCTCCGCCGGCAGTTGCTCCTTCGGCGGCATCCGCAGATCCTCATCCGCCCAGCGGATCGCGTGCTGCAGCAGGCTCTTTTCCACGTCGCCCGGCACCACCGCCGGCCCCGTGTCGCCTCCCGTCCGCGATCCCTCGCGGCTATCCAGCAACAGCCCGCCCTTGCTTTTGCCCGCCTCGATGGAATGGCACTTGTAGCAATTGCTCCACCAGCACCGGCCGAATTTTCGTCTCGAAAAACTCCACGCCCTTGGCCTCCTCCGCAGCCGGAGCAGCCAGGCACGGACCGGCCAGGAGCAGCAGGGAAAAACAGCAAAGGGGGGCAAACAGCTTCATCGCGTACGCACGAAACAACCCCGGAGGGGCGATAATCGTAGCTCTTCCCTTCATTCCGTAACGCGCAGCCAGGCCCAGTGCGAGAATCTCTCACTCCCGCCCGAAGAACTGCTCCTCCTTGGGCAACTGGATCACTTTCCACGTACCCGGATAGACACGCACGATACGCTTCGGTCTGAAGCCTTCAAGCAATAGGTCGCACTTCACTTCGATCTGGTGGCCGCTGCTGCCGGGCTCGGCGGGGATTTTGCGCCGATGGAGAATGGGGCCGCTCTTGCGATCGTTCACGGGATCGTAGGTCATCAGGCTCTCGCGCGCGACGGCGATGCCGGCTTTGGACATCGCGGGATCTTCGCCTTCCTTGAGAGGCGGCGCACCGGGGACGTCTTTGTTGAGGCGGCCTAGCTCATCGAAAAACTTTTCCTCGATGCCTCCGAAAAAGGCGATGGTGACAACCTGAGTTTCGTCGTCGACGGCGGTGACCCAGCCGGGCAGGCCGCGGTCTCGGATGTGGTTGCGATGAGCTTCGAGTTGCTGCGCGGTGGTGAGGGTGCGGCTCGGCTCGTCGAGCCAGAGATCGGTGACGCGGCCGGGGCCGTAAAGCGTGACCCAGGTGAGATTGAAAAGGACGCCCTGGCCGGGTTGCAGCGCCTTGAGATCGGCGAAACCATCGCCGCGCAGCACGCGCGTGCTGGTGAGCAGATCGAAGATTTTCGGCTCGCCGCTCGGCTGGCCGTTTTGCTCGAGCACGGCGGTCAGTTTGTTTGCCGCCAGATCGACGGCGGTGATCTTCCAGAGCTGTTTTTGGCGGGCGTAAAAAGTGAAGTCGTCCTCGAGCCGGAAGCACCGGCGAAAATCGGCTTCGGGCGTGTGCCGGTTATTGTAGGGGCCGGGCGGCAGGGGCGTCTTGTCGTTCGGGTCCTTCAGGTAAAACAGACCGCGCAGGTGAGTGCCGAGCGGTATGTCCTGCAGCGCGGCAGGCGCGCCGCGGTACCAGATCGCGCCGTACGGGAGCATGGTGGCATCGAGCGGCAAATCCCAGATGCCGCGATCCTGGGTGTCGTTGCGATCCACGCGGATTTGGAAATGGCGCTCCAGGTGGTCCATGGAAATCAGCTCGCCGGAAATGGCGTGGGCCGAATTCTTCCGGCGGGAACTGCCCCTCGACGAGCTGATACCATTCCAGCCCATTGCTCTTTTCGCCGGGTTTGCCATCCGGCTTCCTAAGCTGCTTCGGATCGAACGGCCCATCCCCGTCCGTGCGAAATTTCGCCGGCTCCGCCTGCAACAGCGCAAACGAAGCGAGCAAGCAAATGGCGATGACTAGGCGCATGCTAAACAACCCGAAACCCAAATCTCAAAACTCTGCAACGCCGCCAGCTCACGCGACGATTTGCGAGATCGGCGCCACGCTGTCCTGGAACTTCTCGGCCTGCACATCCGCGCGCTGCAGCATGGTGAGGAGCAGGTTGCTCAGCCGCGCGTTGTCGTCGACCGGTTTGGAGCAAATCTTGTAGTGCCCCATGGAGTCAGCGACGTTGTATTGGCCGATCTTCGGCAGGTTGAAGTCGACATGCGCGCCGTGCTTGTAGCCGAGCGCGCGGCCGCCCGCGAGGATGGTGGGCAGGTTCGCATTGCCGTGACTGTGGCCATAGGCCATGCCGCTGCCCCAGAGGACTTGCGTGCTGTCGAGCAGCGTCTGGCCTTCCTCCTGCTGGGACTTGAGCAGATCGAGGAAGTAACTGAATTGGTCGATGAGGAAAGTGTCCGTCTGCGTGAGGCGGCGCAATTGCTCGGGATCGCCGTTGTGATGCGAGAGGCCGTGGCGCGTTTGCAGGATGCCGATCTCCGGGATGCCGCTGGCATTCCCTTCACTCCCGATGCCGCAGGTAATGACGCGCGTCGAATCCGTGCGCAGGGCCATGACCATGAGATCGTAGAACAAGCGGTAATATTCGCCGGCCTCAGCCATGCTGAGCTTGCGCTGGAGGCGGGCGGCTTCGCTGGCCGGCACGAGCGGCTTCGGCACGTTCAGCCACTCGTCGGCGCGGCGCGTGCGCTCCTCCACCTGGCGCACGGCGGTGAGGTATTCGTCGAGCTTCGAGCGGTCTTCGCTGCCAAGTTTGCCATTCACTCGCCTGGCGTCCGCGGCCACGAGGTCGAGGATGCTCCCACGGCGGCTCAAGCGGCGCCGGATGGTTTCCTTGCTGTCCTTTTCCACTCCGAAAAGCGCGTTGAAAATCTGCTGCGTGTTCCGCTCGGCGGGAATCTGGATGCCGTCCTTCGACCACGCGAGCGATACGCCCTCGATGGCGATCTCCAGCGACGAAAACCGCGTGGCGGCGCCCTGCACGTCGGCCATGAGCTGATCGGCGGACACGGTATTGCGGAAAGCGCCGCCATCGCCGGGCACGTTCGCGCCGGTGAGCCACACCTTCTCGCAATTGTGATGCTTGCCGATCACCATCGGATGATGCAGGCCGCTGATCGGTGTGATGTCCGCCCGATGCTTCTCCAGCGACTTCATCGGCGCGGTGAACTCATAACCCGGCCCGGCCTTCTCGATCTGCCAGGTGAGCGTGTTGACGCCGTTCGGGATGTACAGAAACACGCTGCGCTTCGGCTTCGCGCGCGCCGGCAGCGACGCCATGCAGTTGAGCAACGGGAGGGCGATGGTAGCGCCGAGTCCGCGTAGCACTTGGCGGCGGCTCATTTGCCAGCGATTAAGATTCAGGTTGCTCATTAATTGTTGTTACCGCTTTTGGAAAAGGTCTGAAACGACGAATGCTTCGACGATGTCGCGGACGCGGTATTCCTTCGCTTTGCTCGCGGCGGCGATGGCCTTGATGGCATCCCGGTCGTCGAAGGAGACGGCGCGGCGCAGGCCGTAGGTGGCGAGCTTTTCGATGAAGGTGGTGCCGAATGCGTCAACGTTTTCGAGCAGCAGTTGCTTGAATTCTTGCGCGGTTGCATACGCGCGGCCATCGGGAAGCTGGCCCGCCGGATTCACTTTCGGATTCGCGCCGGCGCCTTCCGTGACCTCCTCCGTGCGCCAGCGGCCGAGGGCATCGTAGTTTTCAAACGCCAGCCCGAGCGGATCGATCCGCGCATGGCAGGAGGCGCATCGGGAATCCTGGATATGCGCCTCCAATTTCATGCGCAGGGTCGCCTTGGGCGCATCGACCGGGTTCGGCATGATCGGCTCCACATTGGCCGGCGGCGGCGGCGGGGTCTTGCCGAAGATCGTCTCGGAAACCCACACGCCGCGGTGCACCGGCCGATGCCGCGTGCCATCCGAGGTGAGTGAAAGGATGGCCGCTTGGGTGAGCAGGCCGCCGCGCTGGCCATCTTGCGGGAGCGATACGCGCTGGAACTCATCGCGCGGAACGGCCGCGTCCGGCAGCCCGTAGAACTGCGCGAGGCGCGCGTTCATCATGCTCCAGTCGGAGCTCAAAAACTCGCGCAGCGAAAGATTGTTCCGCAGCACTTCGCGGAAGAACGCCGTCGACTCGCCGACCATGCTGGCCTCGAGATGCTTGTCGTAATCGGGGTAGAGCTTCTTGTCCGGCGGGAACATGCCCACCTTGCGCAGGCGCAGCCACTGCGTGGCGAAAGATTCGGTGAAGCGCTCGGCGCGCGGATCGGCGAGCATGCGGGCGGCCTGCCGGGAGAGCTCCGCTTTGTCGCGCAGCCGGCCTTGCTGCGCCAGGGCGAGGAGCTCCGCGTCCGGCATCGTGCTCCAGAGCAAATAGGAAAGGCGCGAGGCGATCTCCCAGTCGTTCAGCGTCGCGCGCTCCGCCTTGGGATCGCCCTCCGTCAGGAAGAGGAAACTCTTCGAGCAAAGAATCGCCAGCAACCCCGCCTTTTCCGCGGAGCGGAATTTTTCGCCCGCCGCCATCTCCGCTTTCACGATGCCGACAAAGTCATCCAGGTCCTCCGCGGCCACCGGGCGCCGAAACGCCCGCGACGCCAGCTTCGCGAAGCCCGCGCGGACCTGCTCCAGATTCCCCTCGTCCTGCGCCAGGTACTCCTGCCGCCGTTTCAGCTCCTCGTCCGTGACGATCGGCCCGCGCCAGGAGACCGAGTCCATGATCAGGAACGGGTAGCGCGCCCGGCCCTGCTCGTCCGTGAGTTTCATCTGCCACGGGATGCGCCCGTCCTTGATGCTGAGGAAGGGAGTATCGCCGTGCCGTCCCGAGCGCGGCAGATTGGATGGCCCAAGCACCTCGTTGTAGACGTCGATGTTCGGCCGGCCCTTCGGCAAATGCGCCCGAAAAGTGATTGTCACCGGCTGGTCCTCGGGCGCGACGACGTCTTGCTCGAAGAGCACTCGGTCCAGCTTCGACTCGTACACTTTCAGGCGAGGCGCGCGCCCCTTATCCGGCTTCAGCCCGCTCAGCGTGTAGCTGATCTCGTAGATGCCCGCCTCCGGCAGCGGCTCCGGCAGCGCCGAATACCGGAAAATATCGCCCGGCCACATCTCGAAGCGCACCTTCTCCAGCAGCCCGCGCTCGCGGAGCAACTCCCGATGCCGCTCGGGCACCTGGTTCTCCATCACCGCGCGCTTCGTCCCTTCGAGCGGCTTGGGCTGTTTCTCCGGGTACGCCTCCGCCAGGATCACCTCCGCCGCCGCGAGATACTTTTCGATGTTCGAGGGCGACAGCGTCATCACCGAGCCCAGCCGCTCGAACCCGTGCCATTCCGGATCCTCGAGCAGCGCGCCCGGATCGTTGGCGTCAAATTGCACGCCAAGCAGATCGCGGATCGTGTTCACGTACTCCTCCCGCGTCAGCCGATTGTAGGTCACCCGCCCGCGCGCCGCCATGCGCGCGGATTCGCCTTCCTTCATGCGGGCCGCGAGCCATTCCACCACGCGCGTGTTCGCCTCGGCGCTGGGCCGCACCTTCTCCTTCTTCGGCGGCATCTCGCCCGAGCTGATCCGCTCCAGGATCTCCAGCCACTGCGGGGTGTTCTCCAGCCCCACCTTCCCCGAAAGCGTATCGATCCGGAATTCGCCCTTCTGCTTCTCCGCCCCGTGACAGCTCACGCAGTGCTGCTCCAAATACGTCGCTACCGCCGGCTCCAGCCCCTCCGGCACCCCCGCAGACGCGATTCCACCGGCCGCCAGCAGCAGCGCAAAAAGGGAGAAAACGGGGAGAAAACGAACGGCCATCTCTGGGTGATCTGAGATGAAACGCCCGAGCCGGGCGTTCCTTAGCGGAAAACGCCCCGCTTTGGACCTGCGCCAGACCACCGGGCAGACGGCGGCGATGCGCGGTAGCGCCTTAGACAATAGCCATCGGCAGCGGGGTGACGCCGTACTTTCGCGCCAGCTCGACGTCGATCAGGCACTCGAAATCGAGGCGGCTGCGGAGGCTGAGGCGGCCTTCCTCCATGCCGCGCTGGAAGGAGGCGCCGCGGGTCAGGCCGGTGGTCTCGATGACGTTGAGGTCACCGTCCTCCAGCGCTTCGAGGATGCTGGCGTGCGCTTCTTTGCCTTTGGTCCAGGTGGCGGGAATGCGGCGATGCTCGAACGCGGTTGCGGCGCCGAGAATGATCGCCCCCGCGGCGGCGGCGAGCGGGCCGGTGCGATGGCTGATGTTGGCACAGGCATCGGGCGCGACATCCTCCGTGAAAGAGAGTTGTGCGGTTTCGTTGCGCCACCAGCCCGGGAAAGCGTGCCCCGGCGCGAGGATGATCACCGGCCGGATGCCGACGAACTCGAGACAGGCGGCGAAGAGGAGCGCGAGATCGAGGCAGGTGCCGCTGCAGCCGGTGATGACATCGCTAGGCCGGCGGAGCCGCTGCGATTGCGCGGTGAAGGTGGGCGGCGGATTGATGTAGCCGAGCTGCCAATCGAGCGAAAGCGTGCTCCAGAGCGCCTGCGCCTGGCGATCCACGCGCTCGGGCTGGCCAAGCTGGTAGCCATCGAATCCGGCGGAAAAATTATCGACGAGCGCGCACAGGCAGCGGCGGGAGCGCTGCACGATTTCGCTGATGATGGCATCGCGCGGCAGGACGAAGGACGGCAGCCAGACGTGGCTGATCCCATCGTCCCTCCACTCCTCGATCGCGAGGAGCGAGGCCGGGTGCGTGTCCTGGTGCACGATGGTGCCGCCGACCCGCACAATGGTTTCGATGGTGGTGCGCAGGCTTTCCCTCAGCGAACGGGCGAGCACCGAGGTGAGCGGCACGTGGATGTCCGCGGAGATGTCGCTGGTCGCCTGCAGGAGCGAGAGCCGGCGCCGCCAGGGGCCGCCGATGTGATCGCCCGCGTAAAGGCTCACCTCCACATCGACGTCGAGCGCGCCGTGGAAGGGCGGCAGGCGGCGCAGGTAAAAGGATTCGAATAGGGTGCGGCGCGCCTCCCGCCCATCGGCGATCTGCTGATTGTGCAGCACGGAATAATTGATGTCCCGGTAAGCTTTGACGCTGACCTCGAGCTGGTCGCGCGGCTCGATGGCCACGCGGCGCAGAGCTGTGCGTTTCGCCGAAACCGGCTTCGCGCCCGGCTTCTGCTGGACGGTGGCAAGGAGCGGGCGATCGAGCCAGAGGATGATCCCGGTGCCGCGCAGGAGGGGGGCGACCTCGCGCAAGGCTTTCTCAAAGGCCGCGAGCACGTTCCACTGCAGCTCCGGCCAGAGCCGGTAAAACGAGGCGAAGAAGCTCTCACACTGCTCATCCGTAACGTGATCCTGAAAGCCGATCGACGCATGGGCGCCCTCTCCCACCGTATACGCGGCGAGGCGCGGTCCGCTGGCGCTGAAGCTGTAGGAAACGAGGCGCGGGTGCTTTCCACCCCCGCCCAGCAGCGTGGCCAGGTCGAGAAAACGGCATTCGACGCGGTTTTGGCCGGGGTCGGGAAGGTAGAGGTACGAATACTTGGACTCCGGTCCCGTGGTCTCCACGCTGAGGAAGTGGATGGCATCGCAGCCCCCCTCCCGCTCCACCGTTTCCTTCAACTGCGGAAACGTGGGATCGTGCAAATGCTGGAGAATCGGCGCGCCCTCCGTGGCGGACATGCTGCCCTCCACCAATTCCAACTCCCGTTCATTGGCGAGGCGGACGCGCTCCTGCCCGCGCGGGAAGCTGAGCACGCCGAGCACGCGCCGCACCTTTGCCTTGAGCGGGGGCGGGGTGCCGGGGCGCTCCAGGCGCCGCACGACGAGCGGGCTATGCGAACCGCTCAGGTGCCCGCGCAATCCGCGGATGAACAGAAACTCCCACGGGAGGATGCGGTGCTCCCAGCCGTGGTCGTCGTCGATCCACGGGATCGCGATTTCGACCAGGCGCGCATGCGCCAGAAAGGAGCGCCGCTGCTCATCCAGCCCAAGCTGCTCCAGCAACTCCAGCGCATCTTCATCCACGTTCTGGCACTCCTCGGGCACATCGCTCCACTTCGCCCGATTGCCGGCGAGATAGCTCCATTTCATTGCGTGCGGGCGAAGATCGACCGGGTTCAGCGGCATGCTCTTCGGAGGCCGCCCATCGCGGTTCAACCACGAGAGCGTAAGGCCGCCCGCGGCCGCCTTGGTTTTCGACCGTGCGCTCATCCCTTCGCCTTTTTCCCTTTCCCGGTTTTCGCGCGCCCTGGCTTTTTCGGCGCGGTGGCCACCAGCGCGGCGAAGGCGTCATCCACCACCGTCTTGAGATGGTCGCGCGTGAGCGGCTTGCCCACCGTGTCGCGGCGCATTACCCCGCGCCGCTGGCCGAAACCGGGCGCGCCCATCAGCCCGCAAACATCGAGTGAGGCGGCGTCTTCCTTGAACAGCTCCGGCTCTTCTTCGTAGAGCAGCCGCGCCGCCGTGGCGACGAGGCGCGGATCGAGCAGGCCGCCGGGGCGCTCCGCCCGCTTGATCGATTTCGCGATTTGCTGGGCCGCTTCCAGGCGCGCCGCGTCGAAGGTGATCAACTCGCTGATCTTCTTCCCGCCAAGGTTTGTAAATTTCGCGCCTGCGAGATTTTTCACGACCGCGGCCGCCGATGCCATGGCCGGCGAAGGCGCGGCGCTGGGGGCGATCGCGTTCCACGCCTCGCGACGCTTCTTGGCTTCGTCGGCAAGTCCCATTTCCTCGAGGCCCAAAAAGCAAAGCTCCATGCGCACATCATTCGGCGGGTAGAGCTTGCGATCGGTGGTCGCGGTGGCGAGCACATCGCCGAGCATGCCGACGTAGCCGGGGCCGCACTGGCGCACCGCGAAAAAATCCGCGAAGACTTCCGCGCGCCAGCCCGGCGAGCCGGGCGTGCCCACCCAGTCTTTTTCCAACGCCGGGGTGGCGGCGTCTTTCATCGCCTGCTTGAGCGCGGCATCGAGATCGGCGGTGAGCGCGAAATCCGCCTCGACCACGTGGCCGGCCTCGTGCGTGACGGCGGTGAGGCTGGGAGCGTGCCAGATCTCGTGCCACGGCAGGCTGATCAGCGGCACGGGCACGTGCTCGAGCAGCTTGGCGCAATAGGCATCAAGCTGGCCGAGGCCGGGCTCACCTTCGCCCCAGAAATTGCGGCCGCGGGCGAGGGCGATCGGGCTGGCGTTGCCGTTGAGGTACACGAGCGCCGGCTCCTTTGGCGGCGCGCCGGGCGCGGCATCCGCGAGCGGCTTGCGGCAGGCCCAGGCGAGCTCATCGGCCGCGCGCAGGCCGGGCTGGAATTGCTCCTCCTGCCGCTGCGCGAGCTTGGCGCGGAAGAATTCCCAGACGCGCCAGCCGGAGAGCACCACTTTTTGAAACTCGGGCAGCGCGGAGGTGTAATCGTCGTCCCCTTTGGACTGATCCGCCATCTCGCTCGCCTTTTTTGAGACGCCGATCAGCAGCGCCTCGATTGCCCGCACCTGGCTGTAATGATTCGCCCAGATCGGCGTCTCGGTGCGCTCTTTCCATTCCCGGAATTGCCCGGAAAAGCTGGTCAGGCAGCGCCGGAATTCGGTCTCGCGGCGCTGCGCCCATTCATCCTGAGGGGTGGCAGCCACGGCTCGATGGAAGACGGGCGGCTAGACTGCGTCCAGCTTGAAAGGCTGGGTGCGATTGCCCTGCTCATCCACGAGCGTGAGCGTGGCGTCGGCGCCATCAATGTCCAGGATGCCGAACCCGAAGAGTCCGAACTTCTCGAAGCCGCTCCGGATGGAAGCCGTGAGGACATAAAGGGTATTGGCGCCAGCAGTCTTGGTCGGATGCGCGGGGACGCCGCCGTGGCCCAGGCACGAGCCGAGCGGCAGCCGGCCCGCGGTTCCATCCGGGAACGTGAAATCCTTGGGCTTGTAGACGGTGCAGCGATGCTCATGCCCCCAAATCCAGCCCGTCAGGACGCCGGGCTTGAGCAGCGGCGCAGACTGCGCGGCGAGCTTCGCCATGCCGTCGTCTTTTTCGTAATCGCTGAAGGGCTGATGGTGCGTGAGCAGCAGCCCCTTTTTCGCCGGCGCCTGCGCACGCTTCGCGGCGGCCCAGGGGATCTGGTTCCCCTGATAGGCCCATTCCGTGTACGACGTATCGAGGCCGAGGATTTGCCAGCTATCGTTTTCCAGCGCGAAATAGGTGCAGCCGCCCTGCTCCTTGAAGCGCGGGTCCTTGAGCACCACATCGTACAGCCCGTAGCCGCCGCAATACATGTCGTGGTTGCCATTGAGGCACCATGAATGCGCGAAGGTTTCGCCCGCCTTCACCGGCCAATGATCGAGGAAACGCTCCTGCGATTCTTTGGGCCAGCCGCAGAAATAGATATCGCCCAAGTGGACGGCGTGAAGCTCGCGATCGGGCGTCTCCTCCATCGCCTGCCGCATGAGGCCGGCGATCACATCCGCCCGCTTGATGCCGGTGCCCCAGTCGCCGACGATCACCAGGCGCGACCGCTTGGCCATCGTGAAGGTCGGGGCAGCATCCGACCACGCATGAGAGCCGCGGATTTTCCGCGAGGCCACCGCCTTGATCCCCTCGGTGATATAGAGCGGGTTCGGGTCATCGAAGATGCTGCTAAAGAGCGCCTGGCCCAGCGTGGGTTTCGCTTCCGCCTTGAGCGAGCGATCGGTCACGGCCGGCACGCCCGAGGCGAGACCTTGCCCCGCCGATTCATCGACCATGCCGGCCTTGGCATAGCTATGATCCATGACGGTCTGCGCGAAGCTCAGCTCCTCGTGGCGCGCGATAAAAGCGCCTTTTTCCTCCTCGTCCAGGCCCTCCTGGGCCTCCGTGAACAGTTTCTCCAATTCGGCGAGGCTTTCGTCGGTCCAGCCGTTTTCCTGCGCGAGCGCGACCGCCCGGGGATCGTTTTGCGCCAGCGCCTGCCGCACGTCGCCAATGAGCTTGGCCCACGAAGCGGTGAGGCTCCCTACATCGTCTTTCCGCAGAAGATCAGCAATCATGACCGCCGCAGGCTGAATGCGGCGGAAGGGAAGGCAAGCGCGAACTACTGATCCGGCTAACCCAGCGTGCGCTCAATGCAGCGGCGCGTGCCGGCGAGATGCACTTTCTCCGCGAGGCTGGTGGACCGGGATTCCGCGTAATCCAGGAGGGTGATCATCGCGTACCCAAGCTTCAGTTTCAGCAGCGCTCCGCCGACGACGCCTTCCACCTCCGGCAGCGCCGCGAGCCCGGCGAGGCGGCGGACGGACTCGTAGTTTTCAAACAGCCACTCTAGCATCATGGCCAGGCTGAGGCGCCCCGCTTCGTCCGGGCAGCCCGTGGCGAGACACAGCCGGATGAAGCCCTGGCTGATGCGCGCATGCCGGCTGAGATTCTCGATCTCGCGCAGTTCGCGGTCTTCTTCGTGGTAACGGAGGAGCGTGGCGGTGGGGTGGTCCATGCCTTTTGATCTAAGCACACGCCGGGCCGCGCTCGCGAAGAAAAAACCTGGGTCGGCGCGGGACTAGCTGAAGCACCGTTCAGAAGCCCGCCATCCTTTAGCCGCGCACTGCCGCCGCGCGGGACGATTTGCATTCGGGACCCATCTCATGTCATTATCCACCCTGGTGAATCCGCTTGCGCAAATTTCTGCACTCCGGCCGGCGAAGTGCGGCTTCGGTCGATGGTCCCGGCGCGCGCTGGCGTTATTTTGTGTACTGGCCGGAGGCAGCGCGGCGTGGGCCGAGGATTGGACGATCGTCCGCTTTGAAGGGCGCGACTACGTCACGCTCGATAACGTGGCCAACTTCTACGGGCTGCCCAAGCCGCCGACCATCGACCCGGCCGATCTCATCATCCCCAGCGCCGCGGCGCCCGTTCCGTTGCCGCCCGTGGCCGCTCCTTCCGAGGGGGAGGCGGAGATCATGCCGGCGGCGTTCCAGCCGACTGGCGGCAAAGTGATCACCCTCGACAACGGCAAGCTGCAGCTCGCGGTGACGCTGAACAGCCGCGAGGCGCAAATCAACGGGGTGAAACAGTGGCTCGCTTTTCCGGCCCACGTGCAGGACGGCAACCTGATGATCTCGCGCCTGGACCTCGCGAAGACGATCGAGCCGCGGCTGCGCCCGGAAAAGGTGACCGGCCTGAAGCCGGTGACCACCGTGGTGCTCGATCCCGGCCACGGCGGCCACGACAAAGGGGCGCCGTCACGCTTCGGCTTCGAGAAGAATTTCGCCCTCGATGTGGCCGTCCGCGCCAAGCCGCTCCTGGAAAAAATGGGGCTCAAGGTGGTGATGACCCGCAGCGCCGATATCTTCGTGCCGCTGCACCAGCGTCCGGCGGTGGCCAACCGGATCGCCGATTCCATCTTCGTCTCGATCCACTTCAACGCCACCGGCTCGAATCCCGACGCGCGCGGTTTCGAGATCTACTCCATCGCCCCGCGCGGCGCGCCGGCCACCAACGACGCGCTGGTGACCGCCCGCGATATGCGCGAGGAGCCGGGCAACGTGGTCGATACGCAGAGCACCGTGCTCGCCGGCACGGTCTTCCACTCGATGCTCGGCAATGTGCCGATGCAGGATCGCGGGCTCAAGCACGCGCGCTTTGCGGTGCTGCGGCTCTGCACGCAGCCGGCGGTGCTGGTGGAGTGCGGGTTCGTCTCGAATGCCGCCGAGAGCAGGCTCATCGGCGCGCCGGCGTGGCGCCAGAAGGTGGCGGAATCGATCGTGACTGGGGTGGAGAGCTACAAGGAGCTGGCGGAGAAAAAGCACGCGCCGAAGGTGCTGGCGGAGTATCGGCGGGCGCAGTGAGGGGGTGACGGCGGGCTGGGGGTCCGCTCGTAGTCGTAGTCGTTCGAAAGACCCGCCGACCCGCTCCCGCTTTCGATTAAGACTACGATTACGACTACGACTAAGACTAAGACCTCCGCGCCCCCGCTTGCCAAGCGGCCCCTCCGCACGTCACCTTCCTTCAAAACCCTCTTCCTTTATGCGCACTCTCCGTTTCCCCCGCGGCTTCGCCTCGATCCTCTGCGCGCTCGCGCTCGCCCCGCTCGCCCACGCCGATACCATCGTGCTGAAGACCGGCGAGAAGATCGAGGGGAAGGTGGTGCAGGAGACCGACCAGGAGCTGCTGATCGAGTACAACGTGACGGCCACCATCAAAGATACGCGCACGGTGCCGAAGGCCGAGGTGGAGAAGGTGGAGAAAGAGGCGCCGGATTTGGTGGCGTTCGCGCAGCTCAAGCAGCTCAAGCCGGGGCCGAATGGGTATCCTGCCGAGACCTACGACCGGATTCTCAAAGCGCTGCAGGGCTTCATCGACCAATACCCGAAGAGCGCGCACGTGGAGGAAATCCGGAAGCAGTTGGAGGCCTTCACCGAGGAGAAGAAACGCATCGCGGCCGGCGAGCTGAAATTCGGCGGCGAATGGCTCACCAAGGAGGAGGCGCAGAAGGAGCGCTATCAGCTTTCGGGAAAAGTCCTCTTGAGCCAGATGCAGGAGGCGGCGCAGCGCGGCGATTACGTGGGGGCGATGAACGTGTTCGATCAACTGGAGAAAAACTATCCCGGCTCGCACAGCTTCCCGGACGCGATCGACCTGGCGCGGCAGATTCTCCCGAACCTCAAGACGACCGCGGATCGCACGCTGGACAACTGGAAGGTGAAAAAAGTGGAGCGCGACAAAGGCACGCAGCTCAGCTCCCCGACCGAAAAGGAGGAGCTTCTCGCCGCCCAAAAACGCGAGCAGCAGGCAAACGACGCCGCGCTCGAGGCCGCGGACAAAGGGCGCGTGAAATGGGCGCCCTTCCTGGCGACGAGTGAGAAGAGCCTCACCGTGCTCTCCACGGCGGCCGTGAACGAGCAGCGGCGGCTGGAGACATTGCCGGTAGCGAAGATGCGGCAATCCATCGCGACGGTGGCCACCGCGAAGGAGGAGCTCGAGAAGGAGGAGAAGGCGGACCCTGCGGTGGCGCTGGCAGCAGTGCGCGATGCCATCGCGCAGTGGCCGCAAAACGAAGTGGCGACGCGGCTGAGCAAGACTCTCGCCGATCAGGCCAATGCGCCGAAGGCGACGCCGATGCCGGAGGCGACGCCCGCCGCCACGCCGGTCGCGACTCCAGCGCCCGCGACGTCTGCCACGCCCCTCGTCGCGGCCACCCCGCGCCCGACGCCAAACGCCGCCCAGCCGACAGTCGCGCCGGTGGCCGAGGAGGCGCCGAATTTTTTCCTCACCCCCGCGGGCGGGGTGACGGTGATCGTGCTGCTGGGACTTATTTTCGGGGCCTACACCGCGTACAAAAAGGTGAAATCAAAGGCGGACGCGGTTATCGAGTAGGGATGATCGCCTTGATCGATTACGGCAGCGGAAACATTCGCAGCGTGCACAACGCCCTCCTTCACGAGGGCGCCGAGGTGGCGCTGGTTTCCGACGCCGCCAAGCTGCGCTCGGCGGATGCGGTGGTGCTGCCGGGCGTGGGCGCGTTTGGCGATTGCGTGAACGGGCTGCGCCAGCGCGGCCTCTGGGCGCCGCTGGAGGAATGGCTCGGCTCCGGCAAGCCTTTCCTCGGCATCTGCGTGGGATACCAACTGCTCTTCGAGGAGAGCGAGGAAACTCCCGGCGCGCGCGGGTTTGGATTCTTCAAGGGGAAGGTGAAAAAGTTCGCCACGCCCGGCTTGAAAGTGCCGCAAATCGGCTGGAACAATTTGGAGCTGACCGCGCCCGCGCACCGCCTGTGGGCCGGCCTGCCGGAAGATCCCCACGTCTATTTTGTCCACTCGTACTACCCAGAGCCGGAAGAGGACTCGATCGTGACCGCGCGCTGCACCTACGGCGAGCGCTTCGCGGCCAGTGCCGCGCGGGAAAATGTCGCAGCGGTGCAGTTTCACCCCGAGAAGAGCCAGGCGGTCGGGCTGGGGATTCTGCGGAATTTTGCCGCGTCCGCTTCGTGATGATCCTCCTTCCGGCCATCGATCTCATGGCCGGCGAAGTCGTCCGTCTCAGGCAGGGCAAAGCGGAGCAAAAGACCGTCTATTCGAGCGACCCCGCCGCCTTTGCGCGGCGATGGGAAGCGGAGGGGGGCGATTACCTGCACATCGTCGATCTCGATGCTGCGTTCTCCGGCGAGCATCGCAATCTCGACTCAGTACGCGCCATCATTTCCGCGATCACGATTCCCTGCGAGCTTGGCGGCGGCATGCGCAGCCGCGAGGCGATTGCGCGCGCGCTGGAAGCGGGCGTGGCGCGCGTGGTCATCGGCACGCGCGCGGCGGAATCGCTCGAGTTCGTGCGCGAAATGGCGCGCGAGTTTGGCGGCGATCGCATCGCCGTGGGCATCGATGCGAGCAATGGGCTGGTCTCGGCGAAAGGCTGGACGGAGCTTTCCAAGCTGACCGCCCTCGATCTCGCGCGCTCCGCGGAGGACGCCGGCGCCGGCACGATCATCTACACCGACATCGCCACCGACGGGATGCTTCAGGGCCCGAATTTCGCGGAGCTGGAAAAAATGCTCGCGGCCCTCGATTGCCAGCTGATCGCCAGCGGCGGCGTCTCTAGCGCGGACGATGTGCGCCGCCTCCGCGAAATGCCGGGGCTGTACGGCTGCATTATCGGCAAAGCGCTTTACGACGGAGCGATGCGGCTGGAGGAAGTCGTGGAAACGCAAGACCCGAAACCCGAAACTCGAAACTGACCCCGCGTTTTTTGGGGCTTTTCGGTTTCGCGCATTTCGTAGAGCCTTCGCTGCTCTCCCATGAAAGTTCTCTTTCTCGACTGTTTTTCCGGCATCAGCGGCGACATGACCGTCGGCGCGCTGTGCGATCTCGGCGTGAAGCCATCCACGCTGGAATGGGAGCTGTCGAAGCTGGAGATCGGCGACTTTCACATGCACTTCGAGCGGCAGCAGCGGCAGAACGTGGAGGGCGTCAAGTTCGGCATCCACGAAGGCGCCACGCACACCCACGAGCAGGATGATCACGAGCATGGGCATGAGCATGAACATCATCACCACGAGCATGAGCACGCGGCCGCGAGCATGGGCACGAGCATCACCACGAACACGAAGGTGAGCATGCGCACGGGCACGAGGAGCATCATCACCATGAGCATGGGCATGCGCCCGAGCAGCCCAAGGCAGGTGCAGGACTGCTCCCGCCGCACGATCACGAGCATGGCGATGAGGTCGGCGCGCATCATCACGAGGAGGAGCATGAGCATGAGCACGGACATGAGCACGGACATGAACACGGGCACGCGCACGATGATCATCACCACCACGAGCACGATCACGTGCATGGGCGCAACCATCGCGAGATTCGCGAGCTGATCGAGAAGAGCGAGCTCTCGCCATTCGTGAAAAAGCACGCGCTCTCGATCTTTCAGCGGATCGCGGTGGCGGAGGGTAAAATCCACGGCCAACCGCCCGAGGACGTCGGCTTCCACGAAGTCGGCGCGCTCGATTCCATCGCGGATATCATCTGCGCCTGCGTCGGCCTGGAAGCGCTCGGCGTGGAGAAGGTGTTCGTCTCCGCGCTGCACGATGGGCGTGGCTGGGTGGACTGCGCGCACGGCCGGTTTCCGCTGCCGGCGCCTGCCACGCTGGAGATTCTCACCGGCATCCGCGTGGGCCAGATCGATGAGCCGCACGAGCTGATCACGCCCACCGGCGCCGCGATCGTCGCGGAATTTGGCGAGCAATTCGGACTCATGCCGAGCCTCACCGTGGAGAAGATCGGCTACGGCATCGGGAAGCGAAAGCTCCCCACCCGCCCGAACGTGCTCCGCGCGATTCTCGGCGACCTCGCCGCCTCGGAGTAAGCAGCTGCCTTCTCCATGAAGCTCCCGCCCGGCTACGAGACCGACGAGGTGACTCGGCTGGAGACGAACCTCGACGATCTCTCGCCGGAGATCACTGGCGCCACCATGGAGAAGCTGCTCCGCGCCGGCGCGCTGGATGTGTGGCTCACGCCCATCCAGATGAAAAAGAGCCGCCCCGGCGTGCTCCTCTCGGTGTTGTGCGAGGCAGACGCCCTGGAGCGGCTCACGGACCTCATCTTTGCCGAAACCACCACCTTCGGCCTGCGCGTGGAAACCATCACGCGCCTCAAGCTCGAGCGCCGTTTTCGCCATGTGGAAACCGAATTCGGCGAAGTGACGATCAAGGAAGGCCTGCGCGAGGGCCGAGTCCTCCAGCGCGCGCCGGAGTTCGAATCGTGCCGGGCGCTGAGCGAAAAATCCGGGCAGCCGCTAAGGGCGATCTATGAAGCAGCGCTGCGGGCGGCTGCCTGACTCGGCTCCGTAAGCGCAGCGTAGCACCTCACTCCTTCGGCGCGTGCACTCGCTTCCGCCGCAGGCGCAGCCAGTTATTCCACGTCTTCCGCAGCGCATCGCGCCGCGAGAGATACCTCTGATTCAGCTCGGTGCCTTTCACGATCTGCGCGAGCAGGCCTTTCGTGGAAAAATCATCCGTGCGCAGGATCGTGTACGCGGTGCCGATCGCCGCCTCGTGATGCGCGTCGCTGCCGGCGGTCATCGGCAAGCCGCGCTTTTGCGCGTAATCGTAGGCTTTGCGATTGTAGCGCTTGAGGGTGGTGGCGGCGTTGAAGACCTCGAGCGCATCGATCTTCAGCGAATCGAGCACCGATTCGCGGATGCCGGCGCGGAAGAGATCGTACGGGTGCGGCGGGATCGCCAGGCCGCCCATCCGGTGCACGATTTCGCAGACCTCGAGCGCCGGCGTGCCTTTCAAGTTTGGCAGGATCACGCCGAGGCAGAGGAGGTGGCCCTCATCGGTGGTGACCTCCACGCCGGGGATGATGACGAAGCCGTCGACCGGCTGGCCGTCTTCGCGCAGGAGGCCTTTATCCAAAAGGTAGCGGCACCCATCGGAAGTGTTGTGATCGGTGAGGGCAAAGCCGTGCAGCCCCTTCTTGCGGGCGCTGGCGATCAACGATTCCGGGCTGCTGACTCCATCCCCCGAGAAGAAGGAATGGCAGTGCAGGTCGATGTTGTAGGCCATGGCGCCCGAGGATGGCGCAAGCCACCCGTGAGCCGAAAGCTCAAAGAATCGCGAGCCTACCCGAAAAGCTGCGCGATCGGCTTCCCGCCATCCGTGATCGGCACGGGGCGCTCGCCGTCCATGAGGTTCTTGAGCGGGTTGATGCCGAGCGTGGCGAAGATCGTGGCGAAGAGATCCGGCACGCCCACGGGCTCGCGCGACGATGTTCATCGCGAGGTCGTCGGTCGTGCCGACAGCCTGGCCGGTGCGGAGGCCGCCGCCGGCGAGCACGCAGGTGAAGCATTTGCCGTAATGGCCGCGCCCGCCGCCGGCGTCGAAATTGCGCCGGCCGCCCGAATTCGGTGGCGATGACGATGAGCGTCTTGTCGAGCAGCCGCTGGCGCTCGAGATCCGTGACGAGAGCGGCCACGCCCTGGTCGAGCCGGCGGATGAGCCCGTGCTGCTCTTTCTGCGCGGCGTTGTGCGTGTCCCAGCCGGCGCCGTTGACGAAGTTCAGGTTGAAGCCGACTTCGACGAAGCGCACGCCGCGCTGGATGAGCCGCCGGCGCGAGCAGGCAGCGCTGGCCAAACTCATCGCCGTACTCTGCGCGCAGCGAGCCGGGCTCTTCGCCGAGCTCGAAGGCGCGCATGAAGTCGCCGCCCTGCAGGCGGAAGCCTTCGTCGATCGCATCGTCGTAATCGCGGATCGGGCGCTCGTCGGAATGCGTGTCGAGGTAATCGTTGCGCAGGCCGGAGAGCAGCGCTTCGCGGCGCGCCGCGCGCTCGGCGGTGATCTCCTGGCGGCCGGGTGAGGCCGGCGGGGCCGCTCGCGGTGTCGGTGAGATAGACGTAGCCGGCTTTCGGCCCGAGGAAGCCGGGCCCGCGCGTGGCGCTCGGGTAGCCGATGACCACGTACGGCGGCACGCCCTCGCGCGGCCGCTTTGCGCTGGTGCGCGACGATCGAGCCGATGCTGACGGATAGACCACGCTGCCGCTCACCAGGCGGCCGGTGTGCATGCGATTCATCGCGGCGGCGTGCTCGTCGATGACGTTGTGATTCACGGTGCGCACGGGCACGAAGCGGTCGGCCATCTTCGCGAGCGCGGCAGATGCTCGCACAACTTTCACGCCGGGAATGGCCGTGTCGATGATGTCGTAATAGCAGCCGGCGTCTTTCGTGCCGATCGCCGTTGGTTGGCTTGGAGTCGAAGGTGTCGATGTGCGACATGCCGCCGCCGAGCCAGATGAAGATGCAATGCTCCGCCTTGCCGAGCGGGATTTTGGGCGCGGCCGCGGCGACGAGCGCTTGCGGATCGAAGGCGAGCGCACCGGCGGCGAGGGAAGCGCGGGTGAGGAAATCGCGGCGAGAGATGCGGGGACGTGGGTCATGGGAGGTAGATGAATTCCGGTGAGATCATGAGCGCCCAGACGCGTCTTCCATGCGCTCGCGCCAGTCGGCGCGGAGGAGGGGCGTGGCCGGATCGCCCGCGTGGACTTCCTTTTCGATGGCGAGGATCACCTTCGTGGCGTCGGGGTGGAGATGGTTCGCCCACGAAACGCGCCTTGGTGTTGCCACGCTTTGGCGGCAGCGGCGCGGAGCCCGTCGCGCCGCTGCTCGTAGCCGGGAATGAGGAGCCCGACGAAACGCGCCGCGCTCCTGCTCGGAAGGTTGGCGCGAGAGGAGCCGCAGGAAAACCTGCTCCACGAGCGCCTCCACTGGCTGTTCGCGCAGCGCCAGAGCGGTGAAGGCGTGTCGTCGCTCAGCCGCATGATGCGGCCGCCCAGGTCGCCGTTCGCGAGCAGCGCGGGCTGCAGCACGTTCGGATCGTGATCGCGCGCGGTGCGGGGCTCGGCGCGCGATTCGCGCCAGCCGAAGGTGGCGAGCACATCGGTGACCACCTGCGCGCGCGGCTTGGCCAGCGCGGGGCGGTCGCGCTCGTTGCTGAGCCCGATGAATTCCCACGCGCGGTGCGGCACGCCGAGATTGGTGTGATCGTTGGCCGGCTGCCGATTCTCCGGGTCCATGTTGAGCGGCTCGCAATCGATCTCTTTGCCGGCGACCTGGAAGAGCGTATCGACGAGCTGCTCCGCGCTCATCCGGCGGCGCGCGGGGACGCAAAGGTGCGCTCCTCTGCTTTCGCCGCCGTCGTGCCCGCGGCAGTCGGCACGCGCTGGTACGTCTCGGAATTGAAGATGAGCCGCGCGACGTGCTTCAGGTCGTAATCGTGCGTGATCAGCTCGCGCCCGAGCCAGGCGAGCAGCTCCGGGTGCGAGGGCGAAGAGCTTCCCAATCCTCCACCGGCTCGACGATGCCGAAGCCGAGCAGCTGCTTTCCAAAGACGGTTCACGATCACCTGCGCGAAACGGTCGTTGCGCGGATCGGTGAGCATCGCGGCGAGCATTTCGCGGCTATCGCCGGCCTTGCGCAGCACTCCGTCCAGCGGCTGCTTCGGCGCATCGGCGAAAGGATAATGCGCCTCGATCGTCTGCCCGGCCTTGAGCGAAACGACCACGTGGCTGTTCTCGCTCAGCCCCTTGGTGAGGCTCGATTCCGGCACTTCCACCGGCGCGCGCTGGAGCATGGCGGCGAGGCTGAAAAGGTCTTCCTGGTTGAACGGATGATTCGGCGCGTCGTGGCAGCGCGCGCACTTCATCTCCATCCCGAGAAACGCGGAGGAAACGATCTGCGCCTTCGCCGCCATCGGCAGATCGTTTTGCGACGACACCGCGAAGCCTGCCGGCCCGCCATATTGCGCGCTGCCTTCCATCAGGATCAGCTCGGTGGCGAAACGATCCATCGGCTTGTTGTCCAGCAGCGCGTCGTGAATCCACCAGCGGAAGGGCCCCGTGTTGTTCAGCGTGGCCTTGAGCATCGCGGGGTTTTCCGCGAGCACGTCCTGCCAATACGGCGTCCAGTGATCGGCCCAGCGGGCGTCGCGCAGCAGGCGATCGATGAGCTTTGCGCGCTTGCCGGCGGAAGTGTCGGCGAGGAATCCGGATGCTTCCTGCGCGGTCGGCAGCAGGCCCACCGTATCGAGGTAAACGCGGCGCACGAACGAGGCGTCGTCGCTGAGCGCCGCCGGCTTCACGCCGCGCTTCTCCCAGCCCGCGGAGACCAGCTTGTCGATGCTCTCACCGGGCGCTGGCTTGGCCATTTCGCGGGCGAGTGCATGGCGCTTCTTCCAGTAAGCCTCCTCGCCGGCATTGCGACGGCGTGCCGTATCCATCGCCGCTACGCGCTCGCGCTGTTCCGCCATAAAGTTGCGCCAGGAGCGATCCGTGAGCTCGGCCGCCGGCTTCCCCGGCGTGAGCAAACGAAACTCGCCGCCCGCCGTGCCGAGAGAAACCGAAAGCTCGCCAATCTCCGGGCGCAGACCTTTGCCGCCCACGAAAGTCTCCAGGGTGATCACGTGCGGCTGGCCATCGCCTTCGATGGTGGCCAGCGACTCCTTATGCCCCGGCGGGAGCAGCGGCATGTTCTTGATGAGCTGTTTCTCCGCCTGGTCCGGCACCGGCTCCGCGTCGCCACCCTTCCGGCGGAGATGCTCCGTCTTCGCGATCTCGCGCCCATCCACCGCCAGCCGCGCCCCGGTGAGCGCGCGCAGCACCAACTGATTCTCACCCGCCGGCAACGTCACCACCGCCGCCGCGCGCACGAGGTACGGCTTCGAGCGATCCACCCGCACCCCGCGCTCATCGAATTTTCCCACCAGCGAAGCGAAAGCGAACGCACTCTCCTCGTACTCCTCCGTCTTCAGCTCCGGCAGCTTCGCAAAGGTGGACTCCTGCCCATCTTCCTTCTCCTTCGAAACCTTCAGGTCGCCAGTGCCCGCATCCGGTTTCGCCGCCACCGGCGCGGTCTTCGCCGCCACCACCGGCGCCGGCTTCGCAAACTCCAAGATCTCCACCCGCACCTTGCCCGGCGGCAGCTCCTCGCGCGAAATGACCGGGATCAGCGCCGCGTCGTCCGCCTTCGCGAACGGACTCAACAGCAACGTGACGAGAAAGAGGGGGAGCTTGCGCACAAGGCCGAATCTGCCGCTAAATCAATCGATCTGCACGCAGGAAGAAGGATCATTCTCCAGTAACACTTTCGTGTTATCGCCGCGGCCGGCCTGCGGGAACTTGGATTGTAGCCGTCCACCGGTGCTCGCACTTGGGATACCCCGTCGCCGCGGCGTCTCCGATGTGCGGCCTAGCCCGGATATTTCATCGTGAGAGCAAAAAATTAGCGAAGTCCCCGCGGTAAACCGCTACGGCTGAGGGTGTTCAAGCACTCAAACCAAAAGGACTTCGCTAATGCCAAACTGTACCACGCCCGAGCTCGACTTTCCAAGCTTTGATCGCCGCAAAATCGAGGCCTCCTTCAGCGGTGGGGATGTCACCAGCGATGGCGGCCTCCTGCTGCTGCGCGAAGCCGATCGCCGCCTGGGCTTGGTGCAAGCGCTCAATGCCGTACTGCCCGACCCCCGTGATCCGGCGCAGATCACCCATCGCCAGGTGGATCTGCTCCGGCAGCGCATCTACGGGCTGGCGCAGGGGTACGAGGATCTCAATGATCACGACACGCTGCGGCGCGATCTCGCCTGGCAAACCGCCCTGGAGCGCAGCGACGAGCTGGCCAGCGACTCCACGCTCTGCCGCCTGGAGCAGCGCGTCGATCGCAAGGCGGCGCTGGCCTTTCATAAAGTGCTGCTGGATCAATTCATCGCCTCCTTCAAGGAAGCCCCCACCGAGCTGATCCTCGACTTCGATGCCACCGATGACCGCGTGCATGGCCAGCAGGAAGGCCGGCATTTTCACGGCTACTACGGCCACTATTGCTTTCTCCCACTCTACGTTTTTTGCGGCGAGCAGCTGCTGGTTTCCTATCTGCGGCCGAGCAACATCGACGGCGCCCGGCACGCCTGGGCCATCCTGAAGCTGCTCACCTTGCGGCTGCGCGAAGCCTGGCCCGAGGTGCGCCTGATCCTGCGCGCCGACTCCGGTTTTTGCCGCTGGAAAATGCTGCATTGGTGCGACTGGGCCGGCGTGGACTACCTCGTGGGCCTGGCGAAGAACCCGCGGCTGGAAGCGCTCGGCGCCGCGCTGATGACGCAAGCGCAACAGGCCTTTGCGGCCACGGGGAAAAAGCAGCGCCTCTTTGGCTGGGTAGAGTACGGGGCGGCCACCTGGGATCGGAAACGGCAGGTCATCGCCAAGGCCGAGCACGGCGACCAAGGCAAGAACCCGCGCTTTGTCGTGACCAGCCTGGAGGGCGACGCGCGGCAGCTTTACGACGAGGTGTATTGCGCGCGTGGCGAGATGGAAAACCGGATCAAGGAACAGCAACTCGGGCTCTTTAGCGACCGCACCTCCTGCCACCACTGGTGGGCCAATCAGTTTCGCGTGCTGCTCTCCGCCGCGGCTTACGTGCTGGTGGAAACCATCCGGCGCGTCGGGCTGCACGGCACGGAGCTGGCGCGGGCACAGGTGGGCACCATCCGGCTCAAGCTGCTGAAAATCGGCGCCGTCATCCTGCGCAATACCCGCCGCATTCGGCTGCTCTTGAGCAGTGCTTATCCCTACCAGGAAATCTTCGCCGGCGCCTGCGCGGCGCTGCGCCGCACGTGACGAAAAACCGCGCTGCCCCGGCGCCGAAGGTTCGATGGGGGTTGGGGGCCTTGCGTCCTCGCACCGCCGGGATCGTCCACAAACCGCCGGAAGGCCGCGGCCGCCGCTCCAAACACGCCGGAAACTCGCGGAAAACGGCTTCTCAAAACTGCGATGAAATATCCGGGCTAGCGCAGCTTGCGCCGTGCTCCACCCTCGGGCAGCTTGGTTCTTAACGTCTTCTTATGCGCGTCTTGATAGTAACGCTGCTCATCTCTGGCTCGACACTTATCGCGGCGCCCTCTGAACCGGTGTCCCTTAGCCAGGGTGTAGCCCCAACCACGCGCTACGAAGTCGTGCTGGAGGCCGATAAGGACACTCCGGGATTCCAGCGCTATGAACTCAAGGGCGAGGCCAGCGAGTTCCCAGCCATTCTCGTCCGGGAGATTTCGGGTCAACGCATTGTGGGTCGTCTGTCGTGGCCGGGCGACCCATCCGGAGGCGACTCGCAGCCGCTGCGCGCGCACACCGAGGTTCTGTGGAGTCCAACGGGGGAGGCAGTAGCTATCAACACGAATGAACGCCTTCATTCGTATTCTTCCGTTCTCGCCCTCGAGCCAGACACGGGAAAATTCGTTCAGGTGCCGTTTCCGGCTTACAAGACTCTGACGGGGTTCTCACCTCCGAACTCTGAGCAGTTGCGCGCGCGGGGTTTCACCCGTGCGCACGAGTGGACGCGTGAAGGGCACCTGATTTACAGCATACATTATTCGCCAGCTGCGTCCTCCGTTGGCGCCGATCCTCTGAGCCACCGCATCGCCCTTCGCATCACACATAAAGGCATGGAGGTCATTCGCCGTGAACCCAACCCTTAGATGTCTGAGCATGCGCTGCAACAAAGTCGCGTCGCGGCAGGGACGCTGCCGCCCGCCACGTTTAGCCAACCATGCAGCACTGCCGCATCACTTGGGCACGAAACACTCCCGGCGCCATGACCCTTCCCGAAGCCATTGAAGCAACGCTCGAAAAGTGGCGCTCTGAGGGAGCCCGCATCACGCCGGCGGCCGCCAACACGGCAGAGATTTACTTTTACGACGGTGCTGAAACTGGCCGCATCGCTGGGAGCTTTCATGAGTTTCTGCAGCGATACCTCCAGCATGGCCTTCGTGCCTTTTGGCCCAACCCTCCAGCCGCTCGCCACTAACGCTATGAAGGAAGGCACCCTGGTTGATTACTACTACAGCAAACGCGCACGGGAATATGAGCGCATTTACCACAAGCGGGAGCGCCAGGAAGACCTCACTCGCCTGCGAGAATACTTATGCCTCGCCGTGAAGGGACATCGCGTGCTCGAGCTGGCGTGCGGCACCGGTTACTGGACGGAGGCGATCGCGGAAGCTGCCGAAACGGTTTTGGCTACCGACGCCAGCGATGAGGTACTGGAGGTCGCGCGGTCGAAGTGTCTCGACCCAGTGCGAGTTTCTTTCGCCTTGGCGGACGCCTATGGGATTCGAGTCCCCGGCGATTTCACGGCCGGTTTCGCCGGTTTTTGGTGGTCACACATTCCACGGGCCAAGCTCCCCGCCTTCCTCGTACGATTTCATTCCGCGCTGCTGCCTGGAGCAAGAGTCATCTTCGCGGACAACCGCTTCGTCACCGGCAGCAGCACGCCTATCTGTCGCCGTGACGAAGCTGGCAATACGTATCAGCTCCGCCGGCTCGACGATGGAACCTCGCACGAGGTGCTCAAGAACTTCCCCTCTGCCCAGGAACTTATCGACGTCCTGCAGCCATATTCCGTGGCGGTGGAGCTTGCCTTTTTCGAATATTTCTGGTGTGCGAGGTATGCACTCAAAACGGCAACTTCCGCCTCTCGGCCGGAGTCCTAGTCCTTGATCCTCGCATATCGCAGCGGCGCGTACCCTTGCTTTTCCAGGAAGGAGACCGGCACTTCGTTGAGCAGCACTTTCCACGTGGGTGGCGACCCGGCTTCGTAGGCGCGGATGCGGGTTCGGCTTTCGTCGCTGAACTCGCGGAAGATGAGCACGTGTTTGTCCGGGGCGTTGAGGATATCGCCCGCCTTGAGCTCGCGATAGGAGCGGAGCGGCTGGCAGAGGCGCGGCAGCTCGCGTGTGGAATAGGCACGTTCCAGTTTCCAGCAGCGCGAGACCAGCCCCGAGCAATCGATTCCCACCGCGTGCCGGCTCACGGCGGCATCGCCGAGGCGGCGCTTTTCCGCCGTGCAGACATCGCCGGCATAAGCGCCACGCCGCACGCCGCGCGCAAACTCCGCCGGCGTATCGAACCCACCCCACATGTACGGCATCCCGTGATTCACCTCGCCGGGGCGCCACCAGCCGCGGCGGATGTCCGGGCGGTGAAAGCCGAGATCCGGCGTATCGACGCGAATGCCCTGCGCATCGCGCCCGTGAAAGGCGTTTTTCGGGGAGGGCTTCCAAGCCACCTTGAGGTAGGTCTCGGCAATCGCCATGGCTTGCCCGCGGCGCACTTGCGCCTGCGCCAGCAGCGGCGCCAGGAGGCAGGCGACGACGACAAGGCTTCGGAGGAACATCGCAATCTGCAGCCGCGCACCCTTTACTCCGCCCGCCCGAGCGCCACTTTCAGCTTCGAAATCTCATCGCGCATCTGATCGCGGCGCGTCTGCAAAATGCCGACGTGCTGCTTCGCGCGCTCGAGCGCGGCCTGGAGGGAATCGACCTCGGCCTTGAGCTGGTCGCGCTCCGTTTCCAGCCCCTGCACGCGGTCGGCGCTTTCTTCGAGCTGAACCTCCGCCTTGGTGAGGATTACCTTCAGCGAGCTGCGCTCGGTTTTGGTCTGCGGATTGTCATTGGCGCCGCCACCGAGTGCGGCAAGCTCGGCGGCCACGCGGTCGCGCTCTTCCAGGGCGGCGCGGGCTTTGCGCTGTTCCTCGTTCAGGGCGCGCTCGGATTCCTCGGCGAGATTCTTGAAGACGCGGTCCGAGTCCTCCGCCGCCGCGACCTTCTTTTTGAGCTCGGCGATCTCCGTCTCGGCGGCGGCGGCGCGGGCGTGCGCCTGCTCGGCGGCGGCGCGGGCGCGCTGCAGTGCGTTCTCCCCCGAGGTGCGCTCGAGCTCGAGGGTGCTGGCGCGATTGCGCGCGGTGGTCATCTCCGCCCAAGCGCGCTTGTGCTCCTCCGTGGCCGACATGACCGCCTTTTGCAGCCGCTCATTTTCCATCCGCAACGCCTCGGCCACCTTGATCGCTTTATCGAGCGCGGCCTTGTTGCGATCGAGGTCGGCGCGGGCGGTGTCGCGATCGGCTACCACGCTGTCGAGGCCGGTCTTGGTTTCGTCGAACTCGATCTCGCGCACTTGCAGGTTTTGGCGGGCGCGGTCGAGCTGCGCCTGGAGGTCGCGGCGGCCCTGCTCCAGCTTCGCGGCGCTCTCGCGCGCGCTATCGCGATCGGTGGAAGCGCTGGCCAGGACGGTGCGGGCCTCCGTAAACTCGCGCTCGCGATCGTTGAGCTTCTGCCGGGCGGCCTCGATTTCCTGCTGCAGTCGCGCGCGCTCTTGCTCGGCCTTCGCTGCGTCGGCGCGTGCCGCATCGCGCTCGGAGGAGATATTCGCCAAGCCGGCTTTCGCCTCTTCCAGCTCGCTCTGCCGTGCTTGCAACTGCCCGCGCGCCTCCTCGAGCTGGCCCAGCGCGGTGGAGCGCTCTTGCTCCAGCCTGGCGGCCTCGGCCCTGGCACTTTCGCGTTCCGCCGCGACTGCCGCGGCCGCGGATTTCGCGGCCTCGAGCTCGCCGTCGCGGGCTTCCAGATTTTTGCGCAGCTCGGTCAGTTGCCCCTGCTGCTCCGTGCGGCCCTGCTCGGCCTTGGCAAGCTCAGCGCGAGCTCCATCGCGCTCCGCCGATGCCGCGGCCATGGCTGCCTTGGCTTGTTCCAACTCGTCGGTACGAGCCCGCAGTTGCGCCTCGGCCTCCTCAAATTTTTTCTGGAGCTCCACGGCGCGTTGTTCCGCCTTGGCAAAATCGCCGCGCGCGGAATCGCGCGCCGACACCGCCTCGGCCAGCGCCGCTTTGCCTTCCTGGAGCTCGCGCTCCAGCGCCGCGATTTGCGTGCGCGCGGCGCCAAGCTGGCCTTCCATTTCCTGGCGTGCTTGCTCCACTTTCGCAGCCTCGGAACGCGAGACATCGCGCTCCTCGGTGATCGACAGAACCGAAAACTGCGCCTCCTCGACGGCGCGCCCGCGCGACTCGAGATCGCGCCGAGCCTCCGCCAGTGTGCTCTCCAGCTCGTGCTGCTTTTGCTCCGTCGCCGCCAGTCTTTCACGCGCCGTTTCCCGCTCCGTGTTCGCGGCGGCAAGCGCTGCCGCGGCCTGCTCCAGCTCACGGCCGCGGGCTTCGAGTTGCTGTTGCGTATCGGTCAGGCGCGCCTGCAGTTCGGTCAAGGCCTGCTCCGTCTGCGACACCTTCCCGAGCGCCGCATCCCGCTCGCCCGTCACCGCGCCGAGGGCCGTCTTCGCCTTCTCCAATTCCTGCTCCGCCGCGCTGAGAGATGCGCGCGCGGCCTGCAACTGCTCGTCCAGGTCGTGATTCGTGCGTTCGACCTCCCCGACTCGCGCGCGTGCGCCGTCGCGTTCCCCGTCCGCGGCCGCCACGGCCTGCTTCGCCTGTTCCAGAGCCTGCTCGCGCGCCTGCAGCTCCGCACGAAGCTCCCCCTGCTGAGTCTCCGCCGCCTGCTGGCTGGCCAAAAGCGCGGCCTTGGCCTCCGCGTGCGCGTGCTCCAGCCCCTGCAGCTTCGCGCTGAGCTCGCCGATTTGTTTTTCGAGCGCAGTGCGCACCTGCTGCTCGTCGGAAGTCTCCGCGCTCGCCTTTGCGCCGGCGGCCACTGCCGCGGCGAGGAGCGCCTCCGTCTGTGCCAGCGTTGCCTGCGCCTTCTCCAGCTCGGCCGTGCGGCGATCGTCCGCTTCGGTGAGCGCGGTGGCGCTGGCTTGGAGCTGCGCCACCTCCTGCGTCGCCGCCGCGTGTTCGCGTCGCAGCTCGGCGACCGCGGATTCGGCGTGCGCAAGGTCCCCCTTCAGTTTGTCGCGGTCGGCGGCGATCTGCGCCACCTGCTCCTGCGCTTTCGCGACCGCCGCCTGAAGTTTCTGCAGCTCTTCCCGCTCGCGGGCAGCCTGCTCGGTCTGCTGCTCCAGCTCGGCCAGCCGCGACTTCAGCTCCGAATTCGCCTTCTCCGCCACCGCGCCGTTCGTGCCAGCGGCGGCTTGGGCCGAGCGCAATTTCTCGACCTCCTCGCGAAACTGATTGCGCTCACGCTCGGCAGCGCCCAGCGACTCCCGGCCCGCGGCCAACTGCGCCTCCAGCGACTTGATGTCCTGCCCGCGCTCCTCCAACGCCTTGTAAAGATCCGTGTGCTGTCCAGCGAGCGCCCAGAGCCGGCGGCGCACCTCCACCTTCACCGGCCCGGTGGGCAGGGACGGCACCTCCAGAGTGCTCCGGCAATGGGGGCAATCGATCTTCTCCCCCACCGCCGTCGGCTCCACGGCGATCTTCTGCTGGCACTCGGGGCAGCGAAACTTGATCTCCGTGGCCGGCGCGGCGGCGGCCGCCTCAGGCTCAGGGGGCTTCGGCTTGGCCCCCGGTTTGAGCGGGGCGGGCGGCTTGGGAAGAGAGGCTGGAGCTTGCACCTTGCTGGAAAAAGGTTTGGAGGAGGAAGGCAACCGATAAGCTTGGCTTCTAAAAAGCGCTCGTCAACTCCGACGGTCCCGATGGCGAGCTTTTTGTGGTGCGGGCATCCGGCCTGCCCTCCCCCGCTCCGCAGGCTGGAAGCCCGCACCACAACGCTCCGGGCCAAAATTTTCCGCGACGATTGAATAAATTCCGGGTTCTTGCGTCTGTGTACCTCTCCCCTCACCGCGAGCGCGCAAAAACCGCGCGAAACGCGATAGGGGAATATCAATACCAAAAACCCCAACCTCATGAAAAAACTCGCAACATTCCTCTGCGCCCTCGCCATCACCACCCTCGCGTCCTTCGGCGCGGACAAGTTCCCGGACATCAGCCATGACGAGCTGAAGAAGGCGATCGAAGATAAGAAGGTGGTCCTGATCGACGTGAACGGCTCGGAGAGCTACAAGGCCGGCCACATCCCCGGCGCCATCGACTTCGAGACCAAGAAGGGCGAGCTCGCCTCGGCCCTCCCCTCGGACAAAGACGCGCTCGTGGTCGCCTACTGCGGCAACGAAAAGTGCGGCGCCTACCAGGCCGGCGCCAAGAAGGCCAAGGAGCTCGGCTACACCAACGTGAAGCATTACTCCAAGGGCATCGCCGGCTGGAAGAAGAGCGGCGAGAAGACGGAGAAAGGCTCCTAGTCTCCGCGTAGAGCCAAAGTTGATTTGCAGCGGCCAGGGCGGCAACGCCCTGGCCGCTTGTTTTTGCAAAGCCGTCTATTTTCGCACTTCGTGCTGCACCACGAAGGAGTTCTGGATGATGTCGGCGATCCGCTCGGCGGGGAGCACTTTGCCCGTTTGGTAATCGACGTTTCCGTCTTTGCCGATGATCGCGATGTTGAAGTCGTCCTGCGCGGCGTAGGCGCCGGCCACCGCGGCGCCGTTGTTGGCGACGACGAAGGGGAGATCGGATTTCACCGGGCCTTCGCCCTGGCGGAAGGCGGCGACGAAGATAGTCTGGCGGCTGGCGAAGCGGGAGTAGCTGTTGCGGAGGCGCTCGAGCTGTTTGCGGAAAGCGCCGGTGCGGGGCGACTCGGCGAGGAGGAGCACCACGGGCTGGCCGCGGAGGCTGCGCAGGGAGCGCGCTTTGTTGCCCGCGCCGGGAAAGGAGAAATCCGGCGCGAGGCGGACGATCTGTGGCGTGCGCTCGGTGGCGGCGGCCTTCTTTTTGGGAGCGGCGGCGGCCTCGGCGGCCGCGAGCGCCAGGAGGGTGAAAAGGAGAGCGGTGCGCATGATCATACCTTCATGATGTCGGCTTCCTTGGCGGCGAAGGCGTCATCGATTTTCTTGCGAAGCCGCATCGGTGAGTTTTTGGATTTCCTTTCGTAGGTCTCGAGCTCGTCCTCGGTGATTTTGCCGTCTTTCTGCGCTTTCTTGAGCCATCGATGCCCTCGCGGCGCGCGGAGCGGACGCGCACGCGCGCCTCCTCGGCCATTTGCTTGATGCCCTTCACGAGGTCCTTGCGGCGCTCTTCGGTGAGCGGCGGGATGGGCAGGCGGATGATCTTCCCATCGACGATCGGGATTGATGCCGATCTTCGATTCCTTGATCGCCTTCTCGATGTCCTTCGTCGGTGCTGGCGTCGAAGGGCTGGATGACGAGCAGGCGCGGCTCGGGCGTGGTGATCAGCGGCGAGCTGCTTGAGCTTCATCGGCGAGCCGTAGGCTTCGACGTCGATGTTTTCCACGAGCGCGGGCGAGGCCTTGCCGGTGCGCACGGCGGAGAATTCGTGCGCGATGTAATCGAAGGCCTTTTCCATCGCGGCCTCGGTTTCGAGGAGGATTTCATCGGGGTCCATAACAGGTGGGGGTGAGGAGGTCATTCGGAGCAGACGAGCGTGCCGACCGCGCTGGCCGAGCACGCGCGTTCTTGATGTTGTCGGGCGTCATCATGTCGAACACGATGATCGGCATCTTGTTGTCCATGCAAAGGCTGAAGGCGGTGGAATCCATGACCGTGAGGCGCTTGGCGAGCGCCTCGGTGTAGGTGATGCGGTCGTATCGCGTGGCCTTGGGATCCTTCATCGGGTCGGCGGTGTAGATGCCATCGACCTTGGTCGCCTTCAGGATGACCTCGGCGCCGATCTCGTTGGCGCGCAGGGCGGCGGTGGTGTCGGTGGAGAAAAAGGGGTTGCCCGTGCCGGCGACGAAAATGACGACGCGCCCGTGCTCGAGGTGGCGCATCGCGCGGCGGCGGATGAACGGCTCGGCGACGTTCTCCATCTGGATGGCCGTCTGCACGCGGGTCGGCAGGCCCATCTGCTCCAGGGCGCTCTGCAGGGCCAGGCCATTGATGACCGTGGCCAGCATGCCCATGTAATCCGCCGTGGTGCGCTCCATGCCGCGATGGCTGGCGCAGAGCCCGCGCCAGATATTGCCGCCGCCGATGACGATGGCGATCTCCACGCCCATGTCATGCACCTCCTTGATCTGCAACGCGATCCGCTGCACGATCTCCGGGCGAAATGTTGTCGGAGCTGCCCGGCGCTTTCAGCGCCTCGCCGCTCAGTTTCAAGACGATCCGGCGAAAGCGCGGCTTGGCTTCGTCCGGGGGCGGCTGGAGATTTTCGGCGGTAGCGGCCATCGAACGGGGAATGAAACGGAAGCGGCGCGGGATGGGAAGCGGGAAAGCGGCACGCGGGGAAAAACCAGCCGGCTCCAAATGATGGAGGGGCGCCGACGGCGCGGCTAAGTACCGCGGGGAAATGTTGCACATTCTGGGACTGAAAATTCCCAGATTGTGCGTCATTTTCAGGGTTGCGGCAGAAATGTTGCACATTCTGGAACTGAAAAGTTTCAGATTGTGCGTCATTTTGAGGGCGGGCCGGGAATGTGGCACATTTTGGAACGGGGAAGCGTTGCTCGGAGAAGAAGCGGAGGCGTTTGCGGCGTTCGACGTGCTGGCGGCGCCGGAGGATCTGGGGAGGGAGGGCGCCGGCGGCGCGGGGGGATTCGCAGGATTCAGGCGAATCGGGAGCGTGCAGGAAAGGGCGCCGAAGGCGTCCGATCCGGAGGCGCAGTCCGCGGGCGGCGGGGGCGGGAAGACCGGTTGCATGATGGGACCGAGAGTATCAGGAGGCGAGCACTTTCCCAATCTCGATTGAGCACTTTTTTGTATTTCTATTTTCGGGTAGGATAAAGCGG
>CAWEPO010000001.1:0-115861 GCA_963811035.1 uncultured Verrucomicrobiae bacterium | reverse complement strand
TGGGTCCGGAGGGTTGGGTAGTAGCGGGGCCAATAAAGAAGCGAGCCGGAGAGCGTAACGGTCGCGGTGGCCGCGGAGTTGTTCTCCACCTTTTCCACGGGAGTGCTGGTCGTGATCCTGGGCTGATACCAGGCAGAGCCCTGCGTCGCGAAGACGAGAGTGCGGTCGTTCACCCAGACCGGCTTCGCGGTATAGGTCGAGCTCATCGCTTTCACCTTCACCTCGGTGGTGGCCAGCAGTTTCAGCTTCGGCAGGTGGGCCACGTCGATGCTGGAGACCTTCAGAGGGGCATTTGAGCTAAGACTGAGGTATCCGTTGCTGGTCAGGGCCTGCAGGACATAAAGCACTCCGTGGCGGCTGGTAGCAGCGAGGACCTGAAGCGGCGGAAGCTCCAGTGAATCCAGCGGTGCGTCCGGGGTCGTGGGACCCGTCACGATCACCAGCGGCTGCTGGTTCAATCCACTTCCTCCCTGCGTGATCTGCACCAGGTGTTCTCCCGCGAGGACGACTTGTTGCACCGGCCAGGTCGTCCGCAGCTCGGCGGTGATCACCGGCTGATCGCGATCGCTGGCATCCACCACCATCAACCGGCTGGAGGAGATGGAGAGAATTCGGTTCTTGTGAACCGTGGCGCGGCGCGGCGCCAGGTCGCCCTTGATCAATCCGCGCTTCACCAACTTGTCGCGCTTCAGGTCGATCATCTGCACGCCGGCGGAGGTGGCGCCGCCGTAGTAGCCAGAAATCGGGATCATGATGAGGTTTTCCTCCGGCAGCACGCTGAAGGCCTTTTCGTTGTAGAGCGCTTCGCTGTAGGTCCAGCTGTCGTCGCCCAGGGTGATCGCCGAGAGCTGCTTCGGGGCCGCGGGATTGCTGACATCGTACAGCGCAACGCTCGGGCGCCAGCCGACGTACCCGATCGTCACGAGGCGATCGCCCAGCGGCTCGATGTAGGTGGAGAACCCCGGCACGGTGAGCTCGCCCAACTGCTTCGGCGCCGACGGATCGGAGAGATCGATGATATGCAGCGGATCGACGCGCACCGCGGTCACGACATAGACGCGGTCGCCATCGAAGCGGGTGGCGTACAGGCTTTCCCCCGGCGCAACCTCGAGTGAACCGAGCGCCGCGGGCTTGAGCGGATCGGCGAGAGAGAAAGTGGAGATGATATTGGCGGTGGTCCAGGTGCCCGACGGGGTTAGCTGGTTCCATGCGCTTGAAACCACGGCGAAGGTCTCGCCGCTTTGGTGCATCTTGAATTTGTCCGCGACATAACCACGCAGCTCAATCTCGCCGACGCGCTTCATGAGTCCGGTCGGGTCCGAAATATCCACCAGGCGCACCAGGCTCTCGCTCCGGCCCATCCGGCCGTAGGTGACCGAAAAGAAATAGCGGTCACTCGCCTGCACCGCGGTGGCCCAGCCGCCGATGAAGATTTTGGCACGCTCGACGGGATGCGCCGGGTCCGCGAGATCGAAGGAGGTGAGCTGCAGGCCCCATTCCGCCGTGCCCTCCTTATTGTGCTCGGTATAGGTGTTGCTAGCGACGTAGAGGACGTTGCCTACCAAGCGGCTTTCCTGGAGATAGCCCTCGAACGCGACGTGCGCCAACTCCTTGGGCGCGCCGGCCCTGACGTCGGCGATGACGATCTCGTGCGGCTGCGAACCGCCGGCGGTGTAGGAAGCCGTGCTCACCGCGTTCTGCACCACCACCGGGTCGGCCGCGAGAGTCAGGCTGGAGCTCGAGGCGAAAGCGTTCGAGGCCGAGGAGAAGGTCGTCATACTGCCCGCCGCGATGCTATTGACGATGAAAAGTTGGGGGCGCGCCAGGAAAATGAGGCCGGGGTAGCCGTAATTGTACTCGTACCAATCGGTCCACCACCAGCCTGAATAAGAGTTATTCTTCAGCAGCACCACGTGCGCGGCATCGAGGAGATACATTTGCTCTCCCGCCCCGGGCAGCCGCAAGGTCCCGAGCAGCACGGGCTCGTCGGGATGGGAGATATCGAAGCTCTGCAGACCGCGCAGGCTATTATAGAAATAGAGGCGGTCGCCGTCCTTTTTCCAAATATCACTCTCCTCGACCGTGCGGACAGGGGAGGCGGCGCTAAGGTTGTTGCTCGCCAGGCTCGTCGTGCTGCCGCTGAGCGAGAGCGTTACGGAATCGGAAGTAGTGGTGGCACTTTCCGCCTCGCCGCTTTCCGGCGGGAAAGACGAGGGCCCTTCGAGGAGCGTGTCGGAGATGGAGATCGGACGCAGCCCGTAGACGCGCAGATTCCGGCGCGGCGTGAGCTTCGGCAGTACGAAACGCACGGCGCCGCGCGCGCCGTTCATCCGCTTCGAGGCGACGGTGTTCCACGCCGGCATGGTCGCGGCCCCCGGCGCCGCGGCGCCTTTCACCGGCGAGGTGAGCACCTGCAGATTCACGCTATCGAAGCCCTCGGGTACCGCCACCATCACCACGCGGCCCTTTACCGAGCGAATTTCCGGCTCAGTGCCGGAAAACGGCGCCGGCGCCGGGGTAGTAGTTTTGGCCGCAGAGGGGGCTGGCACCGTACGCGCATGCGCGCTCAGCGGGCAAAGAACAGATAAAAAACATGCCGCAACGAGAAGAACCAGGGGTGAACGAACCATAAAGCAGTGGGTGGAACCGCATATTCTCCGGAAAAAGATTTTTATCAAGAGGAATCTTACGCTCTTCACGCCCGCTGGCCCACCGGCGCGCGCCCCAGCATGCGCTCGAGCGAGTCGGAGGTCTGATAGACCAGCGCCTCGGGGTAGTGCAGGTACGGGTGAAAATACTCGAAAGTCAGGTACTCCCGGTAGCCGATGGCCTCCAGGGCTTCCATGACCGCGGGCCAGTTCGTGGTCCCATCGAGCAGCGGCCGAAACGTCTCCAGCGAGTAGTCGGTCCCCTTTTTGGTGAACTCCTTGAAATGGATGTTTTTGATGCGCGAGCCGAGGATCGTCACCCAGTGCTCCGCATTTTGAAACATGGAGATATTGCCCGTATCGAAATGCACCCGCACATGGGGACTCTGGAAGGAATCGACGAACTGGTTCATCTCCATCGGTGTCATGAGGTAGCCGTTGAAGAAGATGTTCTCGATGTTCAGGCAGACCTTCAGTTTTTCCGCCTGCCGCGCGAGTTTACCCACCGCCTCGCGCGCTCTTTGATCGCAAATATCATTCCGCACCGGCTCATGGTCGGTGCGCCAGGGAATGTGCACCGCGCCGGGCACCACCAGGACATTTTCCACGCCAAGGTCGTGCGCGGCCTTCCCGATCAGGCCGGCCAGCTCCAAGCCGCGCTCCCGTTTGGCGGGATCGTTGCTGGTGAGCGGATACGGCCAAAAGAGAAAGGAACACAGGCCGGAGATAGCGATGCCCACTTGATCGGCGAGTTTCCGGATCTCGGTGAATTCCTTCGTCCCGGCCTTCGGCGAGAGATCGTTTTCGAGATCGTAGTTTAGCTCGATCCCATCGAAGCCCGCGCGCTTGGCGAGGCGCAGGCACTCTTCCAGGTTCATCCGCTGCGGATACGGAAAGGCCCAGAGATTGATCGACTTCTTCATCTGGTACTGCTTGGGCGAAGCCCGCCGATCGTCGGCCGGCGCCGGCTCCTCTGCCGGGGCGGCCAGGGCCGGCGCCGCCCCGCCGGCGAGCGCCGAGCCGAGCACGGCGAGGCTGCCTTTCAGAAGATCGCGCCGCGTCGCGCCCACGAAAGGCGCCGCGGATTCCGGAGTCGGGGAGGGAAACAGGGGGTGCATGCGCGCAGTGTGCGTCGCTCCGCCTCGCCGTGGCCAGCCCCTGTTTTCTTGCTATGGCGCGCGTGGCCGCGCAAGCTGCCTGCGCTCTCGCATTCCCCCCATGCGCATCCTCATTTGCCTGTTGGCGTCCACCTCCCTCGCACTGGCCCAAGCCACGCCAAAGCCGGCGGCGGTGCGAAAAACCGCCACGCCCGCCCCCGTCGCCGTTGACCCCGCCAGCACTCCTGGCGGTTACGTGGTCAATGGTGACTTTTCGAAAACCGTTCCCGTCGACAACCTATGGGATGGCGTGAACGCCACGGGCGCCCTTGCCGGCGAAGTGCGCTCGGCCTATGCGGTGACCGCGCAGGGTCCGCCCGGCGCCATTGCCCTGCCCATTTCGGTGAATTTCGCCGATATGAACGGCGACGGGCTTTCCGATATTGTCAGCGCCGACCCGGCGGGGACGATGCGGGTCTACTTCAATAGCGGCTCCAAGACCGCGCCCCTCTTCACCCATGCCGAGACCGTGCCGCTCTTCCTTTCCCGCCCGGCGAAGGACGAAGAATATGACAATACTTGGGGCCACGGCATGGCGAAGATTTCCATGTTCGATTGGAACCGCAGCGGATCGTTCGATCTGCTCTTTGGCAACTATGCGGGCGAGATCGTCTTCATCCCCAATGCCGGGAACGCCGGCAGCCCCTACTTTCCGCAGCCGGCCAGTTATGCCAAGGCGACCATCCCCACCTCGCTCAAGGGACAACTCTGGGGCAACCTGTTCGCGCCCTGCGTCTCCGATTGGAACAAAGACGGCAAGCCGGATATCCTCGTCGGCGAAGGCTCCTACTCGGCCAATGCGGTCCACCTGCTCTTGAACCAAGGCGCGGCCACCGGCGGCAAATTCTCCGATGAATCGCGCTATTTTCTCTGCTACGGCGATGGCCGGGAGCACCTCGTGCCCACCGTGGCGGATTGGAACGGCGACGATCTGCCGGATGTGCTCGTGGGCGACCGAGGAGGCGGCGTGGCCGTTCACCTCAACAGCGGGAAGTGGAAGCCCGGCGAGGAGATCAAGTTCTCGCACTTCATAGACTTCGGAGGCGTGGATTGGCTCAACGCCTCGGCGGCGCCCTACGCGGCCGATTGCAACGCCGACGGCCTCTTCGATTTGCTCATCGGGCGAAACGATGGGCGCATCCAGATCGCCCTGAATAAGGGCAGCAAAGGACAGCCAAAATTCGAGAAACCGGTGGATGTGGCCGGCAAGGATATCTGGGCTAAAAACATCCTGCTGCCCACGGGCTGGACCACGGACAATGGCAACTCGCGCGGCAATATCTATGGTTATGTGACCGTCACGGATCAAGCGGGTCCCGCTGCCGGGAAGGTGCTCAAAATGGGCTATTGGCCATCTCCCAACAAGATCATTAAGTTGATCCATCCGACGGTATTTGGCCGCAATACCCAACTGTTTTGGGCGAACAGTACAGGCATTTGGTACCCGCTGGATGCTTCCTCAGGCTCGTACTATAAGCAGACGAATGCCTTCACCATTCGCCAGAACCTCAAGGGGCTGAAGGTGGGACAAAACTATATATTGAGCTACAAAGTCCGCGCGAAACGCATGACCGAGGGTCTCGCCACCATCGCGCTCTTTGGCCACAAGGAGGTGACCCCGCCTAAGTTCGAGAAAAAGGCGAGCGGGCGCGGCGTCAACGCGATTCGCAACGAGCGAACGGAGGAGATCTTCATCACCCAGGATCTGCAGCAAGGTACCGCCTGGCAGGTCGTCAACAAGCCATTCACTTTCGCCTTCAAGGAGAAGGACGTAAAGACGCTCGAGGCCCCGACCTTTGCCATCCTCGAGTTCAAGGCGTTCCTTTCGCAGTACGATGGCGAATGCGAGATCTGCGACGTTTCCATCAAGCCGGCGAAATAGCTCGCCGTGCAACTCCGAGCCATTCTCACGATCGCGTTGTTCGGCGCCGGCGGTTTCCTCGAGGCAGGCGAGCAAGCGCACGTTCGCGCCAGCGCCGACGAGCCCATCGAGCTTCTACAGTTGGCCTAAAATCGCCCGCGCGCGGGTGCGGCTTCGCCCTTCAGGGCCGGCGCGCGGTGGCGAGCGCGCCCCTTTCTCGCTGGCCTCACCGCCACGCCCGCAGCCAAGCTAGGGTGACCATTCCCAATGCCGCGACCCCGGCCGCCCATTGCGCCCACCGCGGCAGGCGCGCCCGCGCGGAGACGGCCGCGACGGGCAGCCCCAAAAGGACGCCGGCCACGAAGCCCCAGCAGTGCGCCATGAAATCGATCTGCTCGTGCTGCTCCCCCACCCCGAGGTACGCGAGCAGCGCGAGGCCGCCCCCGAGCGGGGCGAGGAGGTGCCGCCGCGTGCGCGTGGCCGGCAGGGCCCAGCGGTAATAGAGCTCTCCCGCGACGAGGAGCCCCAGCGCGGCGAAGACGGCGGTGGAGGCGCCGATCGAGCGGTGCACTTCGCCGCGGTAGCCCCACGCGTTGATGAAATTGCCGAGCGCGCCGGCGAGCACGATGGATAGCCAGGTGAGGCCGACGCCGAGTTGCGGCAGGAGAAAGGCGATGAAGAGGAGCCCGAAGCCAAGATTCGCCGCGAGGTGCCCGAGGTCGCCGTGCAGGAAGAGCGCGGTGAAGCAGCGCCACCATTCGCCGCGCCCGAGGATGGCCGCGCTTTCCGCCGTGCCGGCATCGAGCACCGGGCGCCCGAGCCGCTCCTGCACGATGAACGCGCAGCCGAGCAGCGTGCCCACCAGCAGCAGCGACCACGGATCGCCCTGGCCGAATTCCCGCGCCGCCGGGGCGCCGGTCTGCTCCCGCTGCTCGGCCTCGAAGGCGGTGAGCTCTTCCTCCGCCGTTGGCTCCGCCGGCGCCTCGACGGAGAGCACCCACAGATCGCCCTGGCGATCGATCTTGTGTACGATCTCCTTGGCCAGCAGCGCCAGCGCGGCCTCGCGCGCCTGCGCCAGCTTCGGAAAAAGCCGCACCGCCACGAACGGCGAGTCCTCGCCTGGGATCGGCTCTTCAGGCATCGGCGCTACTTGCGTTGCATCGGCGTCCCCATCGCCTTCAGCTCGTAATCCTCCGGCACGCCGAATTCGCTGTCGGGCACCGGCTGCTCCCTGGCGCTCACCAGCGTGGTCACCATCCGGCCCATCGGCGTGAGGCCTTCGGATTTCACGACGATGCCCGGCAGATCCATCGCGTCCGGGTTGAGCGCGCCGCCGGTGTTCGCCTTGCTGAAGCGCGCCATCTGGGCCTTGAACGCCGCCCCATTCGGGAAATTTGGCGCCACCCACATGCGGAAGGTGAGCCCCTGCACCGTGAGCACGTATTCCTCGGCGTCCCACTCGCCGATCTTCTCCTTCTTGCCGGTCGGCTCCGGCTTCAGCGAGGCCACGTCGAACCCGGCCTGCTTCATCGCATTCTCCGAGCGCAGCCGGTGCGCGGAGAGCTTGCCCATGTAGGCGACTTTCTTGGCGTGCAAGAGGTTGAGCACCTCGTCGGTCCCGAGATTCATGATGATCGTGGTGGTGCCATCCTGGCCGGGGCGGTCGATGCGGCCCAGGTTGCCGCGGAATTTCAGGATCACCGGCCCGCTGGTGGCATCGAGCTCCATGCGCTGCTCGATGACCATGTCGGCGCGGGCGGGGATTTGGAGGAAGAGGAGGAGGGCGAGGAGAACGAGCAGGCGCATTGGGAGAGAAAGACGCGGAGGAGGTGGGAAAACCGAAACGGGGTGGTGGTCTGTTCTTAATCGCAATGGCCACCTGTCAGCAATTAAGAGTAAGAGCCCACCTCGTATGCGGCGCACCCCCTTTCTGCTCACGCTCCTCCTCCTGGCCTCCCCACTCCACGCCCAGCCGCCGGCCATCGACCTCAAATGGGACCGCATGGACCTCGGCCCCTATCAAGCGGGCACCTACAAGGTCCGCGACCAAATTACCGCCAAGGGAGTGGCCATCAAAGCCGGCTCCGCGGAGCTCCCCGCCACCGTCCTCTTCGATACGGAGCTTCTCCGCTGGAGCGCCGCCTGGACCGGCGGCTTCATCACCTTCCCCCGCGCCCGCGGCGGCGTCGAGGGCCAGATCGTCCCCGCCGGCGAGGTCGTCCTTTCCACCGAATACGCCCCCGGCTGGAGCGTCTCCGGAACCCCCGGCGAAGATCCGCGCGAAAATCATCGCGGCCATCTTCCCGCCGAAGTCGCGAAGTGGCGCGGCCTCTACCTCCACCAGGGCCGCACAATCTTCTCTTACACCGTCGGCAAAACCGAGGTGCTGGAGATGCCTTCGTATCAGATCCGCGACGGTTATCCGGCTTTCGTTCGCACGGTGACGGTCGGCCCGAGCCAGACCAGCCTGACGATGCTGGTGTGCGATGCGCCGGCGGAAGCGGCTCCCGCGGCTGCACCGAACGCCGCGGAACCTGCGGCTGCAGCGCCTCCGGATACTGCGCAGGCGACACGCCCGCCGCGCCACAACATCCGCCTGCACGGCCCGGACGCAGGGAAGGGCAAGCTTCGCAGTGCGGGGGCGCGCACCGTACTCGAAATCCCCGCGCGGCCCGCGCCCGCGACCATCGAGATCGTTTTCGCGGCGCTTTCGCCAGTGCCGAGGAGCGTGAAGCCGGACGACAGCGCGATCCCGGATTTGCGCACGATGACCAAAGGCGGACCGCCGCGCTGGACCGAAATCCTCGAAACCAAAGGCACGCTCGGTACCGCCGAAGACGCCTACGTCTCCGATGAAATCGCTCTTCCCGAAGAGAACCCCTACGGCTCCTGGTTCCGCCCCAGCGGCCACGACTTCCTCCCCGATGGCTCCGCCGTGCTCGCCTCGCTGAGCGGCGACGTCTGGCTCGTTTCCGGCCTCGATGAAAAGCTCGAGCGGGTCCGCTGGAAGCGCTTCGCCACCGGTCTCTTCCAGCCGCTCGGCGTCCGCGTCGTCGGCACGGAAATTTTCGTGCTCGGCCGCGACCAGCTCACGCGCCTCCGCGACCTCAACCGCGACGGCGAAGCCGACTTCTACGAGTGCTTCAACAACGACTGCGTCGTCACCGAAAACTACCACGAGTTCGCGCTCGATTTGCAGACCGATGCCGCCGGCAATTTCCTCTTTGCGAAAGGCTCGCCCTGGCAGCCGAACGTCGTCACCCCGCACCAGGGCTGCCTCCTCCGCATCAGCAAAGACGGCTCCAAACTCGATGTCGTCGCCACCGGCCTGCGCGCTCCGAACGGCGTCGGCGTCGGCCCGAAAGGCGAGATCACCGTCTCCGATAACCAGGGCCACTGGATGCCCGCGAACCGCCTCAACCTCATCCGGCCCGGCGGCTTCTACGGCATGCTCCCCGCCGCGCATCGGGTCCTCACCTTTCGCACCGCCGCGGGCGAATTCCGCGCCAACCCGAGCAGCCCCGACGACCAAACCGCGCGCAACGAGAAATTCTGGGGCAGCGCACAAACGCCTCGTCCGGAGGAAGGCTGCGATCTCCCGCTCTGCTGGATTCCGATGGCCATCGACAACTCCTCCGGCGGCGAAGTTTGGGTGCCCGAAGGTCTCCGCTGGGGCCCGCTCGCCGGCCGCCTGCTCCAGCTCAGCTACGGCAAATGCACGCTCTTCCAGGTCTTGCAGGAAACCGTCGACGGCATTCCCCAAGCCGGCCTCGTGAAGTTCCCCATGAAATTCTCCAGCGGCGTCATGCGCGGCCGTTTCCACCCGAAAGACGGCCAGCTCTACCTCAGCGGCCTCCGCGTCTGGCAGACCGATGGCGCGAAAGACGGCTGCTTCGCCCGGGTGCGTTACACGCGCAAACCGCTCACCCTTCCGGTCGCGCTCCGCACCACCGCCACCGGCGCCGAGATCGCCTTCGCCCAGGAGCTCGATCGGGCGCTCGCCGGCGATCCCGATAACTACAACGTCGAGGCCTGGAACTACCTCTGGAGCGGCGCCTACGGCTCGCCCGATTTCTCCGTGCGGGAGCCCGAGCGCCGCGGCCGCGATCAGCTCGCCATCGAAAAGGCCACGCTCGCCCCCGACAAAAAAACCGTCGCCCTCACCATCGCCGATTGGCAGCCCGCCATGCAGGTGAGATTCAAGTACCAACTCGCGACCGCGAGCGGCCAGCCGCTCGACCAGGAGATCTACAGCACCATCCACCGCGTGCCGAAAAAGTAGCGCTACGCGACCGTCTTCTCCCGGTTCACCCACTCCACGCCGAACCTCACCAATTCCGACGCGCTTTTCAGGCCGAGCTTGTCCTTGATGTGCAGCCGGTGGCTTTCCACCGTTTTCGTGCTCAGATGCAAATCGGCCGCAATCTGCCGGCTGCTCCGCCCATTCCCCACCAAGTCGAGGATCTCCAGCTCCCGGTCGGTCAGGGCATCGATCGGGCTCGGCTCGCCCGAGCCGCCGCTTTGCACCACCCGGTAAATCAGTTGCTCGCCAAACTGCGCGCTCACCGCCACCTCGCCCGAAAGCACTTTGCGCAGCCCATCGATCACCTTGTCCGGCTCCTCGCCTTTCATGAGGTAACCATTGGCCCCGGCCCGCAGCGCCCGCAGCGCATACACCGTCTCATCGTGCATCGAGAGCACCAGGATCGGCAGCGTGGGATGCTCCGCGCGGATTTGCTTGATCAGCTCCAGCCCGTTCGCTCCCTGCAACGAAATATCCAGCACCGCCGCATCGGCCGCGCGCTCCCGCAGCCCGGACACCGCATGCGGCGCCGAGTCCGCCTCGGCGCACACCTCCAGATCGCCCTCGTCACTGATCAGTTGCCTCAGCCCACGGCGAAAAATCGGATGATCCTCCACTAGGAAGATCTGCTGCTTTTTCTTTGCCGAAGCGGGTGCCGTGGCGGTGCCGGCACTGGTAGGGGTGTAATCGACCATTTTGGGGTCGCGCACAGTCCGTTCTGCACCCAGACCGCGCGAGGGGAGATTCGCCCCCTAGACCTCATTCAGGGTAAACGCTGAAGATTGCCTTACGTCCGCAGTCCACCCAGCCGCTGCCCTGGCCGCCATCTCTTCAGCACCCGCACGCCGTCGATTTTCCAAATCCCGTCCTCCTGCACCAGGCTGTAGAAGCACGGGATCACCTCCCGGTCCGGCATGAAAAAGTACGCCGGCACGATCGCCCGACGCCCATCCCAGCGCACGGCGCCAAACTCCACGCGCTCCGCCAGCCGCAAGGGCGGGTAATCCGAGTGCACCAAATCCGTGAAAGCATCGATATCGAACCGCTCCTGGAAACTCAGCGAAACCTGCCGGTAAGCGCCCGCAAAATCCTCCGCCCGGAACGCCTCCACCTGATGCCAGATCACATTGAAAAGCTCCGTCGGCTTGATGAGCTCGCGCTGCCTTTGCCGATACCCCTGCACGATCGCCGACGCCGCGCAGACCGCCAGCAGCATCACCATCGCCAGGATTTTCAGGTGCCGGCTCATAAGGCGGAAGAAGGAGCGCCCGGTGCCGTCTGCGCCGCCAGCCCCAGCCGCTGCAGCAGTGGAAAAGTGAAGAGTCCCGACCCGTGCCCATCCGCCCAGAAAGGCTGCAGCGCATAACCGCCCACCATCTGCCAGCCGCGCAGCTCAAAGCTCCCCGCCGAATACTGCACCTCCGGCCGGATCACATATCCCAGCACATCCGGCTCCCCGCCGCACGCCGCGCACGGGCAAGCCCGCCGCAGATATTCCAGCGGCAAAAACGATTCCGTCCCATCGCTCCAGGCAATGGCCAGCTCATCCCCAATGTTCTGAATGGTGCTGGGAAGGAGACGTGAACTCATCGGCGTACCTTTTATTAGACCATTTCTCCCACCCCGCTGCAATCCTTTTGGCGGCGCTCTCTCGAACTCACTCCCCTCCCCCCTCCGGCCTCCAAGTCTTCCCCTTTCTGCTCCCAAAAATCGCCGTCCCCACCCTCACGAGCGTTGCGCCTTCCTCGATCGCCACTTCGAAATCCCCGCTCATCCCCATCGAAAGGCTCGGCAGCCGCACCGCGAATTCCTTCTCCAGCTCATCGCGCAACTCCCGCAGACCCGCAAAAAAACCGCGCGAATCCTCCGCCTCCGGCGCCGGCGGCGGGATCGTCATCAGCCCTTCGACGCTCACCCGCTCCAGGCTCAGCAGCCCCTCCATCTCCGCGCGCAACGCCGCCGGCTGGAAGCCGAACTTCGTTGCCTCGCCGGCGAGATTCACCTCCAGCAAAATCCGCGGGTGCAGCCCCACCTCCGCCGCCACGCGGTCGATCTCCCGCGCCAGCTCCGCCGAATCCACGCTGTGCAACACCTCGAACAGCGGCAGCGCGTGCCGCACCTTGTTCTTCTGCAAGTGCCCGATGAAATGCCACCGCGCGCGGCTCGAGACCTCCGGCGCCTTCGCCCGCGCTTCCTGCACCCGGCTTTCCCCGAAGATCATCTGACCCGCGTTCAGCGCCTCCGTCACCGTCGCCGGCGGGTGCGTTTTCGAGACCGCCACCAGTTCCACCTCGCCCGCCGACCGCCCGGCGCACGCCGCCGCCGCCTCGATTTCGCCCTGCACCGCCGCCAATCGCTCGGAGATTTCTTGCATAAGTGAATGGATAATTGCTTGACGCTGCCGATTAGAGACCCTTATATGGCGGACCGGCCCATTATGTATATCGAGACGCTCAAAGTCTTCTGTGATTTGGCGGAAACCGGCAGCTTTTCGAAAGCCGCCGCCCTCAATTCGATAACCCAGAGTGCGGTCAGCCAGCAAATTCGCTCGCTCGAAAATCGCTTCAAGGTCGTTCTCGTCGAGCGTGGCCGCCGCAATCTCGCCCTCACCGCCGAGGGCACGGTCTTCCTCGACGCCAGCAAGGAAATCCTCGACGTCTACAATCACCTCGGCGAGCGCCTGCACGAGCTCCGCCACGTAGTCGCCGGCGAGCTGAAAATCGCCTCGATCTACTCCATCGGCCTCCACGAGCTCCCGCCCGTCCTCAAGCTCTTCCGCCAAAGCTACGCCGACGTTGAAGTCCACGTCGAATACCGCCGCTCCATCCAGGTCTACGCCGAGGTCATGGCTGGCGAAGTCGATCTCGGCCTCGTCGCGTATCCCACCCGCCGCGCCGGCCTCATCATCGAAATTTTCAGCGAAGACGATCTTGTCCTCATCTGCCATCCCGCGCACCCGCTCGCCCGCCGCCGCGGCGTGAAGCTCAACGATCTCAGCGGCGAAAAACTCATCGCCTTCGAGCCGGATCTCCCCACCCGCAAAGTGATCGATCGCCACCTCCGCGAATACAACGTGCAGATCGAGCACACGATGGAGTTTGACAACATCGAGACCGTCAAACGCGCCGTCGAAATCGAGAGCGGCGTCTCCATCGTTCCGAGCAACACCGTGCGGCAGGAAGTCGAAAGCGGCGTCCTCTGCGCCATCCCCATCAGCGAGCCGCGCATGGTCCGCCCCCTCGGCATCATCTCCCGCCGCAGCCGCCCCCGCTCCCCCGCCCAAAAAGCCTTCATCGCCGCCATGGGCTGCGCCGAGCACGCCGCAGCCACCGCTGCGGAAGCCCTCTCCCACGAAGACGACGAAAGCGAAAAAACGCTAGCCGCTCACTAGTGATCGCGATCACGCTAGCTGCGCGCCAGGGGCCGCTCGCGCGAGGCGGGCCTTCGTTCCCTTGTCTTCCTTGAGCGCAGCCGAAGATCAGGCCGCGCGCGCAATTACCGCCGGCGCCAGACCGTCGCCTGGGCTACGCTCCATTGGAATTTGCGGACGTGCTCGCGGATGAGGAATGGCAGATTTTTCGTGGCGGTGAGCTCGAAAGCTGGGGCGAGGAGAGCTTGCAGCGTTTCCCGCGTGGTAACCCGGCGTGCGCCGTCGTGGAATCCACCGAGCCAGCGCTCGCGCGGAGTAAACTCAGTGAGCCACGTGTAGGGCGAGCTGATGATCAGTTGTCCGGCTGGCGCCACCAACTCCGGGAGACGTGCCAGGCAGCGCGCGGGATCGCCGAGGCGATCGATCAGGTTGGCCATGAGCACTACGTCGAAGGAGCCGAGGCCCGATCGGAGCGCGGTGGCGTCGCCCACTTCAAAGCGAACCTTTTCCCGCGCAAGGTCCTTAGGCACGCCGGCGATCAGCGGGGTGCACAGGTCGCCCTCATCCGCGCGCTCATAGGGAAGCTCGCCGGTTCGTTGCAGCGCTTCCGCCGCGGCGATGAAGCGCCGCGAGAGATCGATGCCCAGCACAGACGCGCAGTGCCGCGCCAGCTCGAAACTCGATCGGCCGACGGCGCAGCCGAGGTCGAGCGCACGCGCGCCGGGCGGGACCAGGCCGAGGCATTCGCTCACGCAGCGCACGGGGTACGCGAGCGCCTCGCGGGGTCCGAAATCGTACGGCAGGATTTCCTCCGCCGTGCCGTAGTGAAAAAGGAGGTATTCGGAGAGCAGCCGGTCCGATTCGTAGCCGGCCGCGGCCGCCGCGCCCGCGCCCGGGTTCATGGCGCGAGCAGGCCGCGCATGTATGCGGCGGGCACGAAGTGCTCGATGAGCACTTCGGTCTTGCCGTGGCGGTGCATCCGCACCTGCGGCACATCGATGTCGGGCGTCTTGCTGGGCGAGAAGAGGATGTCGTCGTGCGTGGCGTGCTTCTTTTCCGCGAAGCGATCGGGAGTGAGCGAGCCGCCGAGATGATCGCTGCGGCCGGTGGCCACGTGCAGCGTGCCGAGGATTTTTTCGTCCTGGATGTCGCGTCCGGAGACCGGCAACTCCTGCGTGCCGAAGCCGAGCTCGCCAAGCTCGCCGGTGACCGGGTCGCTAGCGAGCTTCGCATTGTGCTCGCTGATGGTGGCGGCGCTCCCGCGCAGCAGCGTGGCCCGGCGAACGCGGCCGGCGGCGACTTCCATCAGGCCGATGGTGCCGTCCTCGTATTGCATGGGGAACTCGCCCTCGGCTCCAGCGGGCACATAGTAGATTTCGCCAGCGGGTAGATTGGCCACATCCGGCAGACCCGGTGTGCAAAGGCCGTGGCTCTTTTGCGCCTCCTGCCCGGCGAGCTCCAGTCGCAGCGTGAAACGGCGCCCGCCGAACGCATAATCGATCTCCACCCAATCGGCCTGGGTCATGCCGCGGCGGAGCTTCTCCGCCTCCCGGCTCACCTCGAGGTAATCCACCGCAAGACCCGAGCGCAGGATGATTTCGTTCACCCCGTGCAACGTGGCCCCCCGGAAGCCGATCTGCTTGGCGAGCGCGGTAAGCGGCGCGGTGGCCGAGTACGTCGAGACGCAGAGGATGATGTCGAAATTCCGCAGCACGTCGTCCACGAGGCTCACCTCGCGGCCATCGGCGGTCCAGGCGCTCTCCGGCAGGTCGAGGTTGCTCCCGCCGGTGGCTTGGTAGGCGAACATCTCGCCGCCCTTCAGTCCCAGTTCCGCGAGCACGCCATCGCGCAGGCCTTTCAAAAAAACATCGTGCGCGTACCGCTGGATGGTGAACTTCGGGTCGCTCAGAAAGCCGAAGTCCTTGATGCCCGCGGGGGCTGGCAGATCGATGAGGATCGCCACGCGCTCGCCGGCTGTCGGCTGGAAGACGGTGCGCAAAAGCCGGCTGAGGCTGAACGGCGGAAACTGGCGAGGAGCGGCGGGCAGGGGTTGCATGGAAAAACTTGGATAGCTCGAATAATGCGAAACCAAGCGCCCCGCAATCAGATTGCCCGAGGCGTCATTTAGGGTTTTGAGCTGAAGCGATTGCGCTTACCTTCCGCCCCCATGCGCCTCAACCGCTTCCTTGCCGCTTCCGGCCTCGGCTCCCGCCGCGGGGTCGAAGAACTCATCCTGGCCGGGCGCGTCCGCATCAATGGGCGGGTGGTGGAAGACCTCGCCACGCAGGTCGGCCCGACCGATGTGGTCAAAGTCGGCTCGCGTGTGCTAAAGGCCGAGGCGCCGATCCACGCGGTGCTCCACAAGCCGCGCGGCTACGTGGTCACCGCCAGCGACGAGCGCGACCGCAAGACCATCTACGAGTTGCTCCCGGACGATTGGCCGCGCGTCTTTTCCGCCGGCCGCCTCGACAAGGATAGCGAGGGGCTCCTGATCGTCACCAACGACGGCGATTTCTCCCTGGCCATCACGCACCCGCGCTACAAGGTGGAGAAGGAATACGAGGTGACCCTCGATAAACCGTTCGACCCTTCGCATCGCGAAAAGCTTCTCAAGGGTTTCCACATCATCGGCGGGCGGGCCAAGATGGAAGAGCTTCGCCAGACGGGCGCGCGCCACTTGCGCGTGGTTCTGAAACAAGGGATCAAACGCCAGATCCGCCTGATGTTGTATTCGCTCGGTTACGAAGTGGAGCAGCTTGTGCGCATTCGCGTCGGCCCGCTCTTTCTCGGCCGGCTGCGCCCCGGGGAATGGCGCCGGCTCAGCCCGAAAGAAGTGAAGGCGCTCCTCACCCAAGCCAGCCCGAAGACGCCGCCGGGGAAAGCTTAGGTCCCTTTGCCGCCGCCGCCGGCCGTGCCGCCCGCATTGGCCGCGCCGGCGGTCGGCCGATAGGTGCGCACGCCGCCGCTAGCCGGCTCGACTTGGGCCGTAAAGTAGTTGATGCCGAGCGGACCGGACGTGGTCGGGACTTTAGGCACATCGACTGCGGAGTAGAGCGTGACGTACCAATTCCCAGAGGGCTCGAGGTTGGTGGAGCCGTCCGGCAGGAAGCGGAACGCCACATATTCGTATTTGGTCGCATCTGCTTGAGGGAGGCGCGGGAGCGGAGGCGAATCCGTGCGCTCGCTCGCTTTCAAGATGACCGCCGCCTTCTGGTTCGGCTCCGACGTGTTCGAGGTATCCAGCAGCGAGGAAAATACCGACGGGTCCATGATCACGTTGCCCGGCATCCGCTCCACCTTCCCCACCAGCGCCATGGTGCCATTATCGAACACCTCCATGAGCTGGACGGCGCGAAACTTCCAAGTGCCCGGCGAACTCGGGCTCTCGCCGGGGATTTCGGGATCGGCAAAGCGAAGGAAACGGACTTCGACCGGATGATTGCGGGTAACGGCGGTCTGGCGCGCGAGCGCGAGCTGGCCGGTGAGCGCTTGGGCCGAACGGGTGATATCCGAGCCCATGATGATCGTGTTCGCCGCCGGCACCACGAAGAGGGCGATGATGCCGATGATGGCGATCACGATGATCAGCTCGACGAGCGAAAACGCGCTGCGGAGGGGGCGGGAAGGGGAAAAACGCATACCGGGAGGAGGTTTTATGGAGCGCCTCAATGTATTTATAACATACATACCTGCGCAAGTGAAAACTGGGGCCTTTTCGGGGGGCGCCGGGGGGAAGATTTCCTACTCCTACTCTTACTCCGTTGCTAGCGCACGGGAGCTGAGTAAGAGTAGGAGCAGGAGTAAGACGCCCCATGGCCGCTCCAGCACGTCGCCGCTACTTAGCGTTCGCTTTTGCCGCCGCCGCTGTTAAAACGCCCGCACGGAACCCGTTTCTCCCAGAATGCCATCGAACGAGCAGGCCCACCTCGATCTGGACGGGGCTTGGCCGCGGGATTGTTTGCCTGAAGCTCACTATGTGGAGGCGCGGGAGTGGGGGGCGACGTTGCGGTATTCCGCGACGCGCGAGGGGATGCGGGAGTTCGAGGAGTTCGCGCGGGCGGGGCCGGAGCCGTTTTTGTTGCTTGGCTCGGGGGATTATCATCACCTTTCGGCCCTCTGGGTGAGGCGCATGACGGCGCCGTTCACGCTGGTCTCTTTCGATAACCATCCGGATTGGGATACACGCCCGCCGCACTGGTGTTGCGGGACATGGATCAATCGCGCGCTGGAAACCCCGCTGCTGCAGCGCGTGGTAGTGTGGGGTTGCGGAAACTTCGAGCTGGAGCGGCCGTCGAGCTTTTTCCTGAATCATGGGGCCTTGCGCGCGGGCAGGCTGGCCGCGCGGCCGTGGGCGGAGCGATTGAAGGAGAGGACGCGCGGGCGCTGGCCAAGCCTAACGCGCGAGGCCTGGCGCGCGGAGATGAGCGCTTTTGCCGAGGGCCTCGCCGGTGAGCAGGTGTACGTGACGGTCGACCTGGATTGCCTGCGGCCGGAGGAATCGGCGACCAACTGGGAGAACGGGCTATTCACGGCGGAGGAGGTCGCGTGGGGGCTGTGGGAAATTCGGAAGCACGCGGCGCTCGCACGCGGCGATGTATGCGGGGCGTATTCGGTGCCGCGGTACGCGCGTTTTTGGCAGGGCGTCGCGGGGCGGATGGATCGGCCGAAATTGCCTGAGCCAACCCGCGAGGAAGCGCTGGCGAAAAACCTGCGGGCGCTGAGGATAATCTGGCCGGCGCTAACTGGCCGCGACTAACGAAATCCCGACGCTGATCAGGATCACGCCGAGCCAAAGCGGCAGCGTCATTTTCTCTTTGAGGAAGATGATCGAACCGATGACGAGCATCAGCAGGTTCAGGCCTTCGAAGGGATAGAGATAGCTCAGCTCGAACTTCGAAAGCAGCCCGAGCCACAAGAAAAAGGCGAGCGCCTTGAGAAAGATGGGGGCCGCGAAGGCTTTGGCAAACGCGGCGCGGCCCGGGTATGCAGTAATCATCACGTGCTTGAGGAGGATCTGCCCGGCGACGGCGCAGGCTTCCGTGAGGAGGACCAGCAGAAAGCTGAGCACCGTCACAGCTTCTCCTCCAGCCGCGCGGCCTCGCGCGCGGTGATGAGCACTCCCAGCAGCACGAGGACAATGCCCGTGGAGCGCAGCGGTCCGATCGTTTCGCCAAGCCAGGCCCACGAGGCGAGTGGCACCAACACATGCTGAAACCCGGTCAAACTAGCCGCGATGGTCAGCGGGATGGTGCGCAGCGAATGCAGCCAGCTGAGCAGGCTCGCGATGATGGCCAGGATGCCCAGCCACACCCAGCCGGAAGCGAGCCAGCGCAGCGGCAGCAGCCACTCCGGCCAGTGGCTCGCGGCCGCGTGCACCTGGTCGGCGCCCAGCTTGAGCAACGGCTGCGACGCCGCGGAGAGGATGATGCTCAGGGCCAGGTGCAGGTACGGCTTTAGATGCCAGCGCACGGGCGGGCGGACGGCGGTTTCAGCTGCGGGCGTTTCGGCGGGCGGGAGCATCGGGCGCGCGCAGGCTAGAACGTGCGGCGAGGCCTGTCAGCGATTTCTCGAAAGGCGCGGGCAAGAGTTGAGTAGGGCGATCCGGTCTTGCAGCCTCCAAGCGAAAGCCCATTGACTCCGGCAGAGGCGGTGGGAGTAGTAACAAGCGCTCAAGCATAGCTCTTCAAGAAAATGCCTTCGCCCGCCGTGATTTCCGACACTCCCCGCCGCGAGACCTTGCCTCCGGACCTGCGTCTGTGGATAAACGAGGAAGTGGCGGACAGATTTCAGGAGGCTGAGGCACAGTTCCAAGACTGGCTGAAGGCCCTCGGGAAAATGGAAGCGCTTTTCGCGAAACACGTATACAGGAACGACGACGCGACCCAGCTTGATTTCCGCCAGCATCGCCAATGCCTCTATGCCTCGCTGGCACGTGGCGAAGCACTCGCGGTCGATTTCGAGACGCTGGGGGAATCCGCGGGCGCCCCAAAGTACGTTGAGTTGATCGATGAGAAACTCGAGGCGCTGCGTGCGGTGCTGCGCGAATGGCACGGCCCGGCCGACGATCCCGCGCTGCCGCAGTCCTGCCGGCAAGGATTTTTCGAAGCGCGGAACGGCATCGGCCTCGAGGAGCTTGAGGGCTAAATCGAGAGGCGTAAGGTGGGCCAGTACGCGCAGTTTCTGACTACACCAGAGTTCCGGAAAGCTTTCGGCAAACTCACTCCGGATCAGCAGAATGCCGCGAGAAAGGCGGCAAAAGTTTTCAAGAAGAAACCGTTCGATCCGCAGCTCCGAGCGCATAAGATTAACAAGCTATCGTCCCGCCTGAAATGCACCGTCTACGCTGTGGACATCCTGGGAAACCTGCGCGCGGTTTTTTACATCGAGGGAAGTACCGTCATTTCTTTCGATATTGGGACTCACGACATTTACAAGTGAGCCGGCCGCCGGGAACATCGGGCACCGCGCTTCTTGCGGCGACGGCGGAGAAATGGAATGGTGCGCCTCAATCCACCCATGCCCGCCCCGCTCGCCGAAATTTCGCCCGTCCTGCTGTGGGGGGGCGCGGCGGTGCTGGTGGCGCTGCAGACGTGGCGGGGCTGGCGCAAAGGCGTGGCGCGGCAGGCCGCGGAGCTGGTGGCCATTATCGGGGCGTACCTCGGCGGCTATGTGGCGGGGCCGTATCTCGCCCCGATGCTCGGGATGCTTGGATTTCCCGCGCCGGTGCTGAGGGTGGTCGGCGGCGCGATCGTGGGGCTGTTGGTTTATGGCGCGGTGACGCTGAGCGCGGCGGTGCTTTTCAAGAAAACGGCCCAGCAGGAGTTCGGGCCGGTGCGCTGGGTATTCGGCCTTGGCGGCGCGGCGCTGGGGATTTTCACCGGGCTGCTCGCAGTGTGGGTGGCGGTGGTGGTGATCCGGGTCTCGGGCACGCTGGTGGAGCCGAAGGTGGCGCACTCCGCCGCCGCCCCGCAGCGCGGGCCGGCGATCCCGCCGTGGGCGGAGACGGTGGTGAAGCTCAAGCACACGCTGGAAAATGGGAACACCGGGCCGATGGTGCGGAAGGTGGACCCGGTCCCGGCGAAAACTTACTCGGTGATGGAGAAGATGGGCTCGGTGCTGGCTACGCAGCGGAGCATGGAGCGGTTTCTCAAATTTCCCGGCGTGCGACCGTTGGCGGAGAACCCGAAAATCGTCGCGCTGCGGGAGGACGTGGAGCTTCTGCGGGCCGCGCAGAGCTCGAATTACCTGGCGCTGTTGCGCAACCCGCGGCTGGTCGCAGCCGCGAACGATCCGGAGATCGTCCGCCTCGCCCAGCGGCTCGATTTCGAGAAAGCGCTGGATTACGCGCTCGCGCCCGCGCAGAACGGACGCTGATTTTCGCCCATGGCACGCCCCTACATCCCCACCATCGGCCTCGAAGTCCACGTGCAGCTCAAGACGCGCAGCAAGATGTTCTGCGGCTGCCCGGTGGAGTTTGGCGCGGAGCCGAACACGCACACCTGCCCCGTCTGCCTCGGCTATCCCGGCGCGCTGCCGGTGATGAACGAGGAGGCGCTGAAGATGACCGCGCTCACGGGCCTGATGCTCGGCTGCGAAGTCGCCGAGGTCTGCAAGTTCGACCGGAAGAATTACTTCTATCCGGACATGCCGAAGAACTACCAGATCACGCAATTCGACCAGCCGATCTGCCTGCGGCGGCGGCGTGCCGCTGCACGAGTTCGCGCTATCCCAAGGACGCGCAGAAGAGCATCGCGCATCCGGGCAAGAGTGGTGCGGCTCACGCGCATCCACCTCGAGGAAGACGTGGCGAAGTCGCATCGCACTTCGAGACGAGCACCGGCATCGATTTCAACCGCGCCGGCACGCCGCTCATGGAGATCGTGAGCGAGCCGGACATCGAGTACGCCGGAGGAGGCGTTCGCGTATCTCACTTCGCTCCAGCAGATCCTCGTCTACGGCGGCGTGAGCGATGCCGACATGGAGAAGGGGCAGATGCGCTGCGACTGCAACGTCTCCGTGCGGCCGGAGGGGCAGGCGGAGCTCGGCACGAAGATCGAGATCAAGAACATGAACTCGATCTCGCGGCGTGCGCCGCGCGGTGGCCTACGAGATCGAGCGGCAGACCGAGGCGCTCCAGCGCGGCGAGAAGCTGATGCAGTAGACCCGCCGCTGGGACGACGACGCGGGCCAGACTTTCCACATGCGCACCAAGGAAGACGCGCACGACTACCGCTATTTCCCCGATCCCGATCTGCTGCCGGTGGATACCGGCGTCTTCATGGACGAAGTGCGCGCGCGCCGGCCCGAGCTGCCGGCGGAAAAGCGCGAGCGTTTCGTGCGCGACTTCGGCGTGACGCCTTACGATGCGAGCGTGCTGGCGAGCGAGCAGGCGCTGGCGGATTATTTCGAAACGGCGGCGAAAGGCGGCGAAGAAGCCGAAGAACGTGGCGAACTGGATCCTCAACGACCTGCTCAGCGCGCTCAGCGCCGCGGGCCAGACGATCGCCGAGTGCCCCATCCCGCCGCAGGCGCTCGATGAGCTCGTGAACCTGATCGATGCCGGCGCGATCACCGGCAAACAGGGGAAGGAAGTCTTCGCGGAGATGTTTGCCACCGGCAAAGGCGGCGGCATCGATCGTGGAGGAAAAAGGGCTCAAGCAGGAGAGCGACATCGGCGCGCTCGAGGCGCTCTGCCGGCAGGCGATCGACGCCAATCCAAAGCCGGTGGCGGAATACCGCGCGGGAAAGGCCGCCTCGATCAATTCTCTCAAGGGCCAGGTGATGAAACTTTCGCAGGGCAAAGCGAACCCCGCTCTGGTAGGTGATCTCCTTGTGAAATTGCTCGGCTGATTTTTTTCCCTATGCACACCCGCCTCCTCCTCACGCTCGCGCTCCTCGCCGCCGTGCCGGCAGCCGGGCTGGCCAAAAAGAAAAGCAGCAAAGCGCTGCCCCCGAAATTTGGCGGTCTCATCCAGCCGGCGGCCGAGGGTGACGCCGATCTGCGCGCGGGGCTGATCACCTCGGAGCTTTCCGGCCGTGACCTGGAATTCCTGACCAGTGCGATCGAGCTTGGCCGGCTGCAATCCTTTCTCGTGAAAATGGCGCAGGAGAAGACGGAGACGCCGGAGCTGCGCGCCATCGGCGGGGCACTGGTGGAAATTCAGGCGCAGGAGAACAATTTCGTCGCGCGGCTCGCCGCCGCCAAGGGGATCAATCTCAGCGCCTCCGTCACGCCGCCCGCGCAGAAGAGAGTGGCCGATCAGCTCGAAGTTCTCTCCGGCCCAAAACTCGAAAAAGCGCTCATCGAGCACATCGTCTCCGCCGCGCAGCAATCGGTGGAGGGGTACGAATCGGCGCTGCGTTCCGGCGACCCGGATATCAAGCGGCTCGCCGAGCAGATGCTTCCCGCGGCCAAGAGCCGGCTGCAGTTTGCGGCGAAGGCTTCGGGGCGATCGGTCGAGACCGGCCGGCCGGCGTTCCGCACCGGCGAGGTGCCCGCCAGCGCACCGAAAGCCCCAGCCACGCCCGCGCCCGGATCGCCACCACCTAAACCGCCGAAACCGACGCCGGTGCCCGGCGGGAGGCCGGCGACGCCTGCGCCGGCCCCGGCAGCTTCACCCTCGCCCAGCACGCCTGCTCCCGCGGCCGCCGCAACGCCGCCCGCAAAAAAAACGTAGGCTGGCAGCTCCGCTTCGTGGACTCCGTTCCCTCCACTCCGGCCCAAGCCCAGGCGGAGCTGATTTCCCGCTTTCAGGTGATCGAGGACGTGCAGGAGCGCCTCGCCGCGGTGGTGGGTCGCGCGCGCAAATCGGCGCCTTTGCGCGAGGCGGAACGCACGGAAGAGCGGCGCGTGCAGGGGTGCACTTCGCGCGTCTGGCTCGTGCCGGAATTGCGCGATGGGCGCTGCTATTTCCGGATCGATGCGGACTCCGCGCTGGTAAAGGGGCTGGCCGCGTTCCTCTGCGAAATCTACCAGGGCGCGGAGCCGGGCGACGTGCTCGAGTTCGAACCTTCGCTGCTCGAGACACTGCATCTCGCCGATCATCTCTCGCCCACCCGGCGCCATGGCTTGCAGCAAGTGCGCCGAGTGATCCGCGAGTTTGCGCGGGAGGCGGCGCACCCGGCGATGGCGTGAAATTTTTCGACGCGCACAGTCATCTGCACGACGAGCGGTTGGCGCCATATCTCGACGAGGCGGTGAAGGAATTGGAGCGGCTGCCGGTGGTGGCCGCGGTGGTGAACGGCACGCGCGAGGAGGATTGGCCGTCGGTGCGCGCCTGTGCGGAACGTTTTTCGTGGGTGATCCCCGCGTTCGGCTTGCACCCGTGGCATGCGCGGGAGCGCTCCCCAAAATGGCTGGCTACGCTGGAGAGGCTTTTGGACGAAACTCCCGGCGCGGTGATGGGCGAGATCGGGCTGGACCGCTGGGTGGAAGGGTACGACCTGCCGGCGCAAATCGAAGTCTTCCAAGCGCAGATGTCGCTCGCGGCCAGGCGAGATCTGCCGGTCGCCATTCACTGCCTCAAAGCCTGGGGCGCGCTGGAGGAGCAGCTTCGCCACGGACCGCGTCCGGCGCGCGGATTCCTCCTGCACTCGTACGGCGGCCCAGCCGAGATGGCGCCGGGGCTCGCCAAGCTTGGCGCCTACTTCTCCTTCTCCCCCTATTTCCTCCACCCGCGCAAGGCGGCGCAACGCGAGGTCTTTCGCGAAATCCCCGCCGAACGGCTCCTCGTGGAAACCGATGCGCCCGACATGTACCCGCCGCCCGAGCGCAATCCGCACCCGCTGGAGCGCGAAGGCAAAATGCTGAACCATCCCGCCAATCTCGAGGTGTCGTATGCCGGCTTGGCGCAAGTGCGCGGAATCTCGGTGAAGAAGCTGGCCGAGCTCGTGGAGCAGAATTTCCAGCGCTGGGTGCGCGTGCGCCCAACTTCTGAAAACTGAATACTGAACACTGCCGCCCAGCACCCGGCCAAACGCCCACAGACCGGCGAACTCTGAGAGCATTGCCATGAAAACTCCCCTCCTCCTCGTCTCCCTGGCGCTCTTTGCGGCGCCGCTCCAAAGCGCCCCGATCAAGATGGAGGAGTTGAAGCCGGAGCCGATCCGGATCACCGTGGAAACCCTGCCGAAGTCGGAGCCGCAGGCCAAGGCGGTGAGCAAGCAATCGAGGGTCTCGCCGCCGCCCGAGAATGCGGCGCTCAAGGCGCCCGCGGGCTTCAAGGTGAACGTCTTCGCGGAGGACCTGCAAAAGCCGCGGTGGCTGGCGCTCACGCCGGCGGGCGATGTGCTCGTGACCGAGTCTCGCCTCAACCGCATTCGCCTCCTGCGCGATGCGAACAAGGATGGCGTGGCCGACGAGAAGGTCGAATTTGCCACCAAGGAAAACGGCCTGAATCAGCCGTTCGGAATGACGTTTTCCGACACGCACTTTTTCCTCGGGAACACGGATGGAATCCTTCGCTTTCCTTTCGCCCGCGGGCAGGCGCGGCTGGAAGGCCAGGGCGAGAAGATCGTGGAGCTGCCGGGCGGCGGCTACAATCAGCACTGGACCCGCAATGTGCTCGTGAGCCCGGACCGGCAGCATCTCTTCATCACCGTCGGCTCGAAGGCGAACGTGGCGGAAGAACCGCTGCCGCGCGCTTCGGTGCAGCGCTGCAAGCTGGATGGCTCGGAGCTGAAGACTTTCGGGCATGGACTGCGCAATCCCGTGGGCATGGATTTTCATCCCGCGAGCAAGGAGGTCTACGTGACGGTGAACGAGCGCGACAAACTCGGCGACGACGTGGTGCCGGATTACGTGACGCGCGTGCAGGAGGGCGAATTTTTCGGCTGGCCTTATGCGTATCTTTCGCCCGCGCTGCTCGATCCGGAGATGATCGAAAACGGAAAGAGCAAAAACCCCGAGCTGAGCGCGAAAACGAAGACTCCCGATGTGCTGATCCAGGCGCATTCGGCCTGCCTGGGGCTGGCGTTTTCCACGGGAAAGCAGTTTCCGGAGAAGTATCGGAAGGGCGCCTTCGCGGCCTGCCGCGGAAGCTGGAACCGCTCGGAGGGCACCGGCTACAAGATCATCTTCATTCCGTTCGGCGACGATCACCGGCCCAAGGGGTACTACGAAGATTTTGTGACCGGCTTCCTCACCGATCCCGAGAAACCGGACACCTGGGGCCGGCCGGTGAGCGTGCTGGTGGCGCCGGATGGGAGCCTGCTTTTCACCGAAGAGGAGAATCAAAGGATTTACAGGGTCTCTTATTCCGGCTGGCAATAGCGGCATGATGAAAGCGTTTCTCCTGGCCGGTGCGGCGTGGCTGATAGCCTTTGCAGCGCAAGCGCAGGAAGGGCCCCGGCGGGGGCTCACGCTCACTTTTACGGCGGGCGACAAACAGGACACGAGGCCCGCGCGCCTGGTGGCGCTCTATCTCCCCGCGGGCCAGCCGCCGCCGACGCCTTCGCTGCCCGTCGGCCCGTTCACCGCTGTCTGGACCGGCTCGATCCTTTCGCCGCTGCGGGCGACGTACACATTTTCCGCCGACGTGGTCGGCGAGGTGAAAATGACGATCAACGGGCAACCGGTGCTCGCCGGGGGTGGCGCGGACCAGCACGTGGCGGGCGAGCCGTTCCAGCTCAAGAAGGGGGCAAACGAGCTGCGCGTGGAATACAAGAGCCCGGAGGAAGGCGAGGCGCTCTTGCGTCTGCTCTGGGCCTCGAAGGAATTCCCGGCCGAGCCGGTGCCGCCGACTGCCTTCACCAGCGATCTATCCGCGCCGCCGGTGGTGCTGGGCGAGCGCTGGCGCGAAGGGCGGCTCATCTTTGCGGAGCGCCGCTGCAACGCCTGCCACGATGGCGCCGACCTCGTGCCGCCGAAGGGCGAAGGCATGCCCGAGCTCGCGCAGGATGCGCCGGTCTTCGCGGATTTCGGCGCGCGCTATCGAGAGGCGTGGCTGGCGCATTGGATCAATGATCCGCACGCGATCCGCCCGCATTCGCCGATGCCGCGGGTTTTTACCGGCCCTCCCGGAAAGATCGATCAGCGGGCCGCCGATATTGCGGCGTATCTCGCCACGCTCGGCCAGCCGAACGACCCCAAGCCCGCCGAAGACCAGGCGCCCGCGGGCGGCGCGCTGTTTGCCAATCTCGGTTGCATCGCCTGCCACACCACGCCGGAGCATCAGGGCGATGACGAATTTCAGCGCGTGCCCCTGCGGCACCTGCGCGCGAAATGGCAGGCGCCCGCGCTGAAAGAATACCTGCTCGATCCGCAGAAACTCTACCGCTGGACGCGCATGCCGAACTTCCGGCTCACCACCGGGGAGGCCGATCTGCTCACCGCATTCCTGCTCGCCGGCACGCAGCAGGAATTCGCGGCCGGGCCGAAAGGCGATCCCGGGAAAGGGGCGCAGCTTACCGCGAACAGCGGCTGCCTGAATTGCCACGCCGGCGTGCCGCCCACCACCGCGCCGAAGCTCGCAGATACGCTGAAGAAAGGCTGGACCCGCGGCTGCGTGGCCGACACTCCCGCCGAGCGCGGGCCGGCGCCGGACTTCTCTTTCACCCAGGCCGAACGCAAATCGCTGCGCGCGCTGGCCACCGCGGGCTTCGACTCGCTGAAGCACGATTCGACCGCCGAGTTTGCGCAGCGCCAGGTGAAGAATCTGCGTTGCCTCGCCTGCCATTCCTCGGATGGCCATGCGAGCACGTGGTCGCAGCTCGAAAACGACATGGCGCCACTTCAGGCCGGAGCGCCCGCGCCGGAAGGAGAAGGGCAGCCGCTCGCCGGCGCGACCGCGCCGGTCTTCACGTATTTCGGCGAAAAGCTGCGCACCAAATGGTCGGCGCAATTCATCGCCGGCCTCGTGAAGGAGAAGCCGCGCCCATGGCTGATCGCGCGCATGCCCGGCTTCGGCGTCCGCTCCGACCTGCTCGCGCAAGGCCTCGCGCTCGAGCACGGCTTCCCGCTGGAAGAAAAAGCGGAAGACCCCGCGCCCGACGACATCCTCAAAGCCGGCGAAACCTTGCTCGGCGAAAACGGCGGCTTCAACTGCACCACCTGCCATGCGGTCGGCGAGCGCCCCGCCACGGCCGTCTTCGAGGCGCCCGGGATCAACCTCGGCTGGACCCACGAGCGCCTGCGCAAATTCTACTACCACCGCTGGGTCTACTTCCCGTTGCGCCTCGACCCCGACACTAAGATGCCCAAATTCGCCGACGACGACGGCAAAACGCCGCTCACCGAAATCCTCGGCGGCGACGCGCGCGCGCAGAATGAGGCGATTTGGCAGTACCTCCGCAGCGTGGGGAGCAAGCCGTAAACGCCTGCGCCGGGCACGCCACATCAAAGTCGCACCGGCAACCCAATCCGCTCTGCCAAGGCACGTTGCCGACGATTAAACGTGAGAAATTCGACGGCGCAGAGCTGTACTGCGCACGCAACATGAAGAGTATCAGCGTGCGGAGTCGCGCTCGGCCAACACCAAATTCGGCATCACGCGGTCATCCTGCGTCGCTACGAAAGTTGCGACCAATCTTCCACCGTCAGCCCTGGCACCGCGCGGAGGTCACGTCTTTGGAGACTACGATGCAGTCGCCGAGATTCAGCGCGATGGCCGCGATGGCGATGTCGAATTGCTCAGGGCCGGCTCGAGCGCATCGAACCACTCGATCCAGGCCCGCGCTCCCTCCGGCGAATCGTCCCACGCCGAACAATCGCAGCAAACCTCCGCCGGCTCCACGCCGGCTCCACGCGGGCGCCGCCTTGGTCGGCGTCCAGCGTCACTCGCACCTGCACGCCATCCGGCAGGCTCCGGCGCGTCGAGCACCACGGCGCCATCGCGATAGGTTCCATGCGTGGAAATCATCGCCGCAGCGTGCCGCACCGCCGGCTCGGTCTCAAGCTGAGATCGCGCGGCTCCACCGGCCGGTGTGAGCGGCGGTGGGCTTCTCAAGTAGGGGCGACGGCCTCGTCGCCCCAAGCCGTGGCAACGGCTTGGCAACCGTGGCTATAAAGTCCGCGCGCCGTGAGTATCCCACGCGGGAGCGCGGCTGTCGCCGCGTGAGCGACGAGGCCGTCGCCCCTCCTTGACGTCGCGCGCAAGTAGTCTCGTACCCAAGCTCCGCTTGAACGAGGGTACCTGTCCCCGCCGGAATTACCTTCAGCGTTAGAGCACAGGCGGCCGCCAAACCCTTGAGTAATGCGTCGGGACGGAATATGAGGGCATTAGCCTCGCCCGTCGAATCGGTCTCATTGCTGCGAGGTGTTTCTCGCGCCAGGTGAAAACTTGTACAAAACGAATTCTTTGGATTACGCCGCTCGCCATTTTGGCAGCTTACCTCGTCGCACTCATCGGCCTTCGCTCCGAGCCATCCGGTTATGTGGCCGCGTATGCCATCTATCCGCACGACCCCCGCGACGTGCTTAAATTCTCTCGGGGGACCGTCACGTTGCAGACCTGCTGTGGCGACTCGCCTTGCGGCACCTATTCACGCCTGGCAGATGGCACTTGGGTCTGGCATCGTCGTTATAGCGTCAGGAAGAAGGTCGTGGCGGAAGATATTCTCGTTCGTTCAGCCCTTTTCTCCATGAGCTTCGTGCACGTCCAAGACCCATCGATCACGTTCACTCTACGACGGCGCGTCTTCAAGTAACTCCCGCTCTAACCAAGCGGACTGCCGCGCCGCCATTTAATTCCGCCGTATACGGCTCTCGCCGCAGCCGTTGCGCGGCGCGAATCGCATCTGGTGCTTGCCCGTGCCCTGCATTAGTCTCTCCCACCGATGAAATATCGAGTCACTCTCGTCGATTCCGAGGAGGGCTGGGCGGTGTGGTGCGACAACCTTCCGGGTTGCAGCTCGCACGGAGCGACGCGGATCGAGGCGCTCGAAAATATCCGCGCGGCCATTCGCGAATACCTCGACGCCCAGGAGGAGATCGAGGCGCATTTCGGCATCCACGTCGTGCACGAAGAAGTAACTTTGTGACGCCATGCCGAAGCTCCCTGGTCTCGGCCAGCGCGATGCGGTGCGGGCTTTGGAAAAGGCCGGCTTTGTCATCATCCGCAAAATGAAAACCCTCAGGTCCGTCGCGCAGGTGTTGCTCCGCCGAGCAGCCCTGACAATCGGCGTTGCCTTCTGCGCCACAGTCTCGATGCAGGCCGCGCCGATCCCGGATGAACCGATCGAGATCGACAAGCGGCCGCAGCTCTTCGCGGATGATTACCTCGTGGACAACCGTTTCGCGGCGAAAGGATCGGGCAAGGAAATGGTGCTGCGCAAATTTCACGCGCCCAGCAAATACGGCGATCGGGCGGTGCTCATCGATCCCGAGACGGTTCCTTCCCAGCACGCCTTTCGCTACGATCGCGAGGCGAAGCTTTTTCGAATTTGGTACCAGGCGCAATTCCCGATGAAAGGCCGTGAAGATCGAAAGCCGGGCGCCTGGCCGGCCTACCGTCACATCCGCTACGCGGAGTCGAAGGATGGCCTGCACTGGACGCTGCCCGACCTCGGGATCGTCGAGTATCGCGGGAACACGCACAACAATATCTGCTTCGCGCGCCCGGGGCAGTTCACCGAGCCGCGCCTGATCCGCACGCCGGGCTCGGGCATTTCCAGCATGCGTTTCCTGAACGAGGAGGAGATGCCAGAGGCGGACCGCCGCGGCTACAAATACCTCATGACTTACACGGTGCGCGGCGGCGGCAAGGAAGAGTCGGACAAAACGCAGGTCTATCTCATCGGCTCGAAGGACGGCCTCCACTGGGATCGCGAGCACCAGATGTCCATCCTCTCCGGCGAGATCAGCGATGGCTGGATGGGCATGATCTACGACCCGCAGCGGAAGAAATATGTGAGCCACTGCCGGCCGCGCGACCGCTACGAGGGAGGTCCCTACAAGTCCCCGCGCGACGCGGATTTTCCGCCCGTCGAGACCAAGCACAGCATCTACGCCGGCGTGGTGCGGCGCATCGGGATGATGGAGCGCGAGGCATTATGGACGCAGGAGGAAGCGTGGTCGCGCACGGTCTTTCTCCCCGACGAAATCGATCACCAGCACGGGATCACCTCGCACATGAGCATGAAGGCCAGGATCTACGGCGGGGTCTATTTCGGCTTTCTCATTCCCTACGTGCCGAAGGAAATGCTGTGGACTGAGCTGATCCTCAGCCGCGATGGAAAATCATTCGAGCGCACGCACCAGCCCTTCATGCCGACAGGCGCGCCGGGCGCCTGGGATAGCGGGCAGGCGTGGGCGGCTCCCGACTGGGTGGAAGTCCGCGACGAATGGTGGATCACCTATCACGGGGCAAATTCGCCGCCGAACGTGGCGATTCCCAAGGACACCACGTGGGGCATCGGCCTCGCGAAGCTTCGCAAGGAAGGGTTCGTATCGATGTCCACGCCGAAGGTCGGCGGAGTGATCATCACGAGGCTCTTGAAGTGGCCCGGTGGCGATCTGCTCGTGAATTGCGACGCCTCGCGAGGCGAGATGCGCGTGCGCGTCTCGGATGCCGGCCGGCACGCCTTCGATGGCTTCAACTACGCCGATTGCCTTCCCTTCACCGGCGACAGCGTCGCGCAGCGCGTGGAGTGGAATGGCCATCGGCTCGACGAGCTGAAGGGCCAAAACCTCCGGCTCGAATTCTATTTCTCCAAGCAAGCCGACCTCTACTCTTTCCGCGCTGAATGAGATTCTCCGATAACGACCATGCGACGCCAGGTTAAGCTTACCCAGGACCCGGTGGATGCGCGGCAGTTCGAGGTCACGGTCAAGCATCTCGCCAACAGCCTGAACTTCGGCCAGGAGGAGTCCGTCTTCCACGGCGCCGGGCTGGAGTATGCGCAGTCGCGGCTCTATGTGCGCGGGCGATCCGGTGAAGTTCATCGATTGGAAAGTCTCCGCGCGCGTGGGGAAGCTCTTCATCAAGGAATTCCAGGAGCCGAAGCAGATCCCGCTCTACCTGCTGCTCGATACGTCGGCTTCGATGTGCGTCAGCTCGCAGCCGCTGAGCAAATACGCCTGGGCCGTGCGCATCGCCACCGGGCATCGCGCTCGCGGCGCAGGCGAACATGACGCCCGTCGGCCTGCTCGGCTGCGGCGCGCGCGAGCTGCACGTGCGCCCCACGCTCTCGCGCAACGTCGTGATGGAATGGTCGCACCAGCTTCGGCACCACGACTTCCTCGAAGAGACTTCGCTCGCCGCACCGCGCCCGCGAAGTCGCGCCGTCGCTCAAGCGCCGCACCATGGTCATCGTGCTCAGCGATCTGCACGATCCCGACGCCTTCTCCGCGCTTGCAGGTCCTCGGCGCAGGAGCACGACTGCATCGTGCTGCACCTCCAGGATCCCGCGGAGCTGAAGCGTGAAGGGCGCGGGCCTTTTCCGCGGCGTCGAGGCCGAGTCCGGGCCGCGCCTTCGTCGGCCACGGACGGCGCGCGTGGGTCGATGCGGAAGGACTGGAAGAGCGAGCTCACGCGCTTCGGCATCGACTACCTGCACCTGCCGCACCGACCAGCCGATCCTCGGCAAGCTGCGCCACTTCCTGAAACGCCGCGGCTTCGGGCGGCAGCGCCGGGAGATAGCATGAGCGCGCCACGGCTTCAATCAGCGATCAAGCCAGCGGCTCTGTTGGGCCGCTGCGACTCGTGATCGTGGTCGCTGGCGGTGGCTGCTCTTCACTTTCGCCCGGAGAAAGGAGGCCGACTCGCTCAATGTGCCGCTCGGCGTCGAGCAGGCGGCGATCGTCACCTACAGCGGCCCGCCGTCGCGGTGGCGCCGTACAAGTGGGGCGTGGCGGTGAATGTGCGCATCGCCGAGGTGACCGAGCAGCCCGGCGCGCGCATCTACGACGTGCGCTACATCGTCAATCGCGCCGGCACTTTCGACCTGAAGGATTACCTCACCGCCGAGGACGGCAGCCGCGCTCGACGGCCTGCCCTCGTTCAAGTTCACCGGCGACCCGAAGCTCTCCAAGAACCTCGATACGCGCATCCAGGAGACCGAGGAAATCCGCGTGGATGTCGGCGGGCACTACTACGCGACGCTCGCCGCGCTGGCCGTGCTTCTGGATCGTCTGGCTGCTCCTGCTCATCTTCTACAAGCGCCCGCAGCGCGCCGCAGCCCGCTGCCGCCGCCGCCCGCCGAGCCCACGCTCGCCGAATGCTGCGCGCCTTTCTCGCGCAGCTCGAAGCCGGCACCCTCGACGCCGCCGCGAAAGGCGAAGATGGAAATGCTCCTGCTCCGCCGCTGGCGCGAAGAACTCGCCGCTCGCGCGACGTGCCGATGAGCGCCGCCCTCGACGCCATCAGCCGCAGCGACAAGACCGGCGAACCCCTTCGCAAGCTGCAGCACTGGCTGCATCATCCCGCGCTCGCCCGTGCAGCGCGAGGAAATCGCCGCGCTCATCGCGCCCTACACCATCGAACGCCGACCCGAAGCCGGACCAGGCAGGCCACTGACCGCAGGAACCAGCGTCATGATCTTCCTGCATCCCCAGCTGCTCGGCCTGCTCGCGCTCCCGGTCATCCTCGCCTTTTGGGAATGGGTCCGGCGCGGCCAGCCCATTGCGCTGCCCTTCGATCACGGCCGCCAGCGGCGCGGCCTCGTGCTGCGGTTCCTCGTGCTGCTGCGCCAACTGCCTGCCCGCCGCGCTGCTCGCCATCGCCATCCTTTTCCTCGCGCATCCGGTCACCTTCACGCCGCCCGAGGTCGAGCGGAAGCTCAACAACGTCCAGTTCGTCCTCGATACCTCCGGCAGCATGGCGGAAGACCACGGCTCGCAAGCCGAGGGCCGCCATCGCCGCTTCGATTCGGCGATGGAGGCCATCGAGCAGTTCATCAACTACCGCAAGGGCGACGCCTTCGGCCTCACCATCTTCTCGCGCGACTTCATCCACTGGCTGCCGCTCACGCTCGATACCCAATCCATCGCCCTCTCCAAGCGCTTCATCGAGCCGAACAACCCCAAGCTCGATCCGCCCGGCATGGGCCGCCACGGCCTGCCCGACGAGCTCTGGGGCAACACCTTCATCGGCAAAGCCCTCCTCGGCGCCGCCGATCTCCTCGCCGCAGCGCCCCACCGGCGACCGCATGATCATCCTCATGACCGATGGCGAAAGCAGCGACATCAAGCCGCCGCTCGATGCCGCAGATCATCGCCCGCCTTGCGCGCCGAAAACATCACCGTCTTCAGCATCCTGCTCACCGACGACCCGATCGAGCCGGCCGCTCATCGGCATCACCCGCGCCACCGGCGGCGAAGTCTTCAACGCCGTCACCCCCGAAGCCCTCGCCGACCGTCTTCCAGCGCATCGACGAGATGAAAAAAGTCGTCGTCCTGCGAAAAGCAGCCGCAGGTCGCCGATCACTACGACCCCTTCTTCCCCGCCGCCCTCACCCTCCTCGGCCTCACCCTCGCCGCGCTCTTCGGCGTGCGGTTCACGCCGTGGTGAGTGGCGCGTGTTTAGCCTCTCAGCTGGCCTGGCACATGCGCGGCCATCTCCTCGGCATGCTGCGCCTGGTTAGACGTTTCCGCTCGCCTTGGAATGAAGGCGTCGTGTGAAGAGAAGACCAAAGCCGACAAGTGCGCCGCTGATGAGCGAAACCCCTATGTAGAGGAGCTCGACGAACTTTGCCTCTCCTTCTGGAATGCGCTTCAGTATACGGATAGTCATGGGAATCTGGACGAGAAAGATAAGTGCAAGACCGAGAAGACAGACGAGCGCGATGCGCCCGGCTGAGAGCCGCCTCGCTAAGAATGCCAAGGCGACCGCGAGCAGCAGAAAGGGTGGAAGCTGATAGAACGTCGTAACCAAAGACTGTCGCCGAGCGGCCGCGAGTAGTCGCTGATGACCGAGTGAAGAGCGTCGGAAAACGGGAGACGGAGGCGATGGGAATTCACCCAAAACGAGAGTGCTGGCGGCAACAGAAACGCCGCTGCCAGTGGGGCAAGGCACCAAGCGATCCGGGCTAGCTGACTTCGGTTCACGGTAGGCGCGAAGAAACTTCTGACGTCTTACTGAGCCGCACGCGTAGGGTGGTTAATCGGCAGTATCAGGCGTGTTCGGCGACTCGGGGTTACTTGCGGCGGCGATCATTGGGCCAGCTTCTTCCGTTCGGGTGGGATTGCAGCCGGATCAAATCCGAAGATAAGAAGCGGCTCGTGGGATGGGGCATCGGTGAAGGCGATGCCCCGGCGCCACAAGACAAAGGAATCGAAAGACGGGCCGGAGAGAGGGGGACTCTGTCGGACAAGCGCGTCCACGACCAAACGTGATTCTGGGGTGCCTGGACCGTAGTAGCGTGAGAAGTCCCGGTCGGTCACCCACAGCGCTTCAGCTAAAGTCAGCCGATTAGTTGCTCGCTGGCGGTATTGCCAGAAAACAAAGCCGCCGATGAGTAAGGTCGCGATACAGACCGCGACGCCAACGAGACGGAGCCAACGTCCACCGGAGTCATTTGTTGCCTTGTTCACAGCGCACGCGGGCTAAGTCGCCGAACATCCTATTGAGCCGCAGGCGCAGGGACAGGGTGACCTGCCGCCTCCGGCCGAAGCTAAGCCTTCTTCGTTAGGAGACTTTGGCTCCATATGATTTGGCGCGGCTGAGGATAAGCTCACGGGCCTCGCTGTCGAGGTCTGCGAGTGGAAGCGTGATGAACTGGGCACGCGAGAGGAAGAGCAGCCAGAACTCGGGAAACTGCCAAACCTCGGTGATGGTGCTCCAAGAGAGTTCAGACGAACCGACGTCGGACGTGATGCGAAAGCGGTCGTCGCCCGCCTCGAAGGTAGCCTCGGGCGACTGCATGCGTCGGAATCTGGTGATGGCACCGCGGTAGTGAATGACGTAGAGCGCGACAGCGAAAATGACCGCAAGACAAAGCATGGAAGCGGACACGCCCACCCGCCATGACCGGTCGCGTGATGCGATAGAGTAGATGAACGACCCGAGAACCAGCGCGATGGCGACGAAGTAGCGCCAGCCAGTAACGCGCCGCCAGAAAGCCCACACGGCGCTGCGGATAAGAGGCTCGGCGTAGTGGAGCTTGAAAACCTTCATTTCACGGGAGACGTGCGGAGTCGCTTAACATCCTATTGACCCGCCGGCGCAGGGAGGCGCTGAGCCCAGGCTTGTTCAACCACGCTTAGCTTCGACGCTCCGCCCGCCTGGCCGCCTCCGGTCGAAGCTGAGCGTTCTTCGTTCGGCGATTCCGGGCTCATGGGAAAAGTGATTGAGATTGAGCGGGGCTGGTCGCCGCGAATGTGACGCTCGCACCGGCGGACTCAAGCGTTGAGCGGACACGAGACTCGAAAGCTGCCTTGTCGGCTGGCACGGGGAAGTCGGCAGCCTCGTAGATGATGACGAGCTTCGGGGCGGCGGGAGTAGCTGAGCGGATGAACGAAGGAAGGTCTGGCTCTGCGACCGTGGAAGTCGTGTCGCGCTGGTGACCCGAACGAAAGGTGAATGATGAGTGGGCTGCGTCGTAACGCCCGACGTAATCAGCCTCGGTGAACGGACGCATCGCGTCTGTGATGCGCTGCAACCCGAACTCGACAACGGCAGCGGTGCCGCGTGCTGCCTGCCGTGCGGAGTTGTCGATGTAGAGATAAGCGCCGACGCCCAGCATGAGAAGGCTCGCCGATGCTCCAATTAGTATCTTTGTGCTTGGTTTCACAGGAAACGCGAGGAATCGCCTAACATCCTATTGAGCCGCAGGCACAGGGAGGGCAGATCGGCTTCTCCGGCCGAAGCTAAGCCATCTTCATTAGGCGCATTCGACTTGGTATTCATTGTTGTCGCGGAGCGGCTCTGCGATGAGTCTGATGCCGGACGGCAGCAGAAAGAAGCACACCGAGACCAAAGACAAACAGCAAGCCGGCCAAAGTAATCCGATACACGCTTGGCATTGTTGGCTCGTTCTCGGCGAACAGGGAGTGATAGTTGAACCACAGGTACGCGACCGGTGCGGCGGTGAAGCTAAGGCCTGCCGCAAACAGGAAGAATGATAAACGCATGCGGAGGAGATGGGCCTATGCGCCTAACATTCTATTGAGCCGCAGGCGCAGGGACAGGGTGACTTGCCGCCTCCGGGCGAAGCTAAGCCTTCTTCGTTAGGCGCCAGGGTCATAACCCTATCTCAAATCTCAGGAATTCCCGTGACTCTGCCGCCAATGGACGAACTCCGCAATGCACGAATAACCTGTCGCCATCTGTGACAGTAAACTCCGGGCCAAACCTGCCGGGCTGCTCCTCAATCCGAACATGGACATCACGCCAAATGTCATGGAAAGAAATCCGGTCACAATCCGTCAGGTAAAGCCATAAACTGGTGGGACTGGGACTGCCGCTTCCGTGCTGATGGTAAATCCGGACAAGCAACTGGGAATGGCTTACCGAATATGACCAACCCTGTGCGACCGATTCCGCGCGCTCCCACCGGCGCAACTCCGTCTGCACATCCGCTAAGTCTGAAATCCAATGCTTTGGCCACATGACGCGCGAAGTTCTCTCACATTTTATCGAGCCGCCGGGGCAGGGAGTTGCTGATCGGCATCTCGCGCGTTTATCGGCAGCGGCCGCGAAGGAAGCTGTGGTTCAGTCGGCATATGGCATTGGGATGACCAATGGATCATACGCCGACCGGTGCGAGAGCGAAAGTGAAAGGAGGATTCCCAACCTCAAACCACCATGACCTTCGGGAAAGCGGTCTGTTGGCGGGGGCGAGTCTCGCCCTTTCAGGGCTGGCGTAAGGGGCATGGAAACCCCAGCCCGATGCGCTGGGCTATCGCCTTGCGCGCCGTTGGCGCGGGGTTTCCTATCGTGACGGCGCCGGAAGATTCCCCTTGGCACATGTCGGGAAATTTATCTATGACCGTGGCACCCCCCTATGCGTGCCTGTGGTTTGAACCCCGATGCGGCTGTGCCGTGCTTTGAAGCGGGAGAGTGGGGGCTTCGCGGGGCGGAATTGGGCCTTTCCCAGAGTAAACCGGGCTTTCCGGCGGCGCCCCCATTTCTTCCGGGGGCGGACCTGTGCGTTGCGGGGGCTCCCCCGGACGCCGCGGGGGCTCCGCTGCGCCGTTTGGGGGCGCCCCCATGGCGCGCGGGGGTTCCGCTGGGCCATCCGGGGGCGGAGTGGCGCGGCGCGGGGGCGGAGTTGCGGCGCGCGGGGGAGCCGGCGCGGCGTGCCGGTGCCGCCCCCTTTTCGTCCGGGGGCGCCCCCATTTCGCAGAGCGGAGCCCCCGGAAGCTCCAGCGGAGCCCCCATTTCGCGCAGCGGAACCGCCGCGACGCGCACCGGAGCCCCCGCGAGACGCGGGGGAGCCTCCCGGACCCGAGGTGCAGTCGCCTTCAACCGCCCGGAAAGCGCTGGCGTTCGCACTTCTCCCGGCGCGGCCTCCGCCTTCGCTCCCCCGCCATGACGTGGGACTCTTCCGCGTGGGACGCGGGCCATTGGGACTCCGCGCCGAGCCCGCCGGCGCTCGAATATTTTCAGCAACCACCAACCAACCCCCGCAGACATATGAAACGACAGGATTACTTCCCCTCCCGCATCGCCGAACAGGTCAACTGGTGCGATAACTTCGGCAACAAGATCGAGCAGCGCGGCCCACAGGCGGGCCTCGATGCGCCGACGGTGGCCGCCGCTAAGAACGACGCGCTCTGGGCGCACTATGTGATGGGCACGTGGCTCACCGCGGTGCGCGCCTTTGCGCCCTCCACCACGGAAGCGGTCGATATCGCCATGTACGGCACGGGCAGCGTCGACGTCGCACTGCCCACCTTCACCGCGCCGGACCTGCCCGCCGGCGATCCGACCGCCACGCCCCCCGAGCCGCCCGTCACCCCCGTGCCGCCGGGCGCGCTGAACCGCCTCTTCAAGCTCATCGCCCTCATGAAGACCAACTCCGGCTTCAACGACGAGATCGGACAGGACCTGCGCGTGATCGGGCCGCAGGACACCACCGTCATCCCGACGCCGAAATTCACCCTGGAGCTGTTGCAAGGCCCCAGCAGCCAGACGGTGAACATGAAGTTCTTCAAGTATGGCCACCAGGGCGTCTACCTCGAGGGCCGGCGCGCGGGCTCGGCGGCGTGGGAGTTCCTGGCGATCGATACCGAGAGCCCGTACACCGACGAGCGCCCGCTGCTCGCCGCGGGCCAGCCCGAGGTGCGCGAGTACCGCATGCGCTATTGGGACAAGGGGACGCCGAATGGCGACTGGACCGATGTGCAGAAGGTGACCGTCTCGCCCTAAGCCCAGCACGCGCCATGGCCTACGATCCGAACCTGCCGGCGAACGGCTCGCCGAATTCCTCCGCCGAGATGCGGAGCCAACTGCAAGGGTTGCATGGCCTGATCACGAGCATCCCCGTCGGCCCGCCAGGGCCGGCGGGGCCTCCGGGGCCGGACGGCGCGACCGGGGCACAGGGGCCGCAAGGTCCGGGCGGCAGCCAGGGACCCGCGGGCGCCGATGGGCCGCAGGGTCCGGCGGGGCCGCAAGGCGCTGATGGTCCGCAGGGTCCCGCAGGCGCCACCGGCGCGGACGGTCCCGCGGGGCCGCAGGGTCCGCAAGGTCCGGCGGGCGCTCCCGGAGAGGTGACGAACGGGCAGCTCGCTTCCGCAATCGCGACGACTTCGGCCAACACGAACGCGGTCGGCACCTTGAGCCTCGCCGTCAGCGATCCGCCGACGCAGGCGGATGTGCAGCTGATTGCCGATAAGCTGAATGAGCTGATCCTCGCGCTGCGGCGGGTGTGAGCGCGATGGACACTCGGTAGCCCGCGCCGTACGATGAAGCCTGGATTAATTACTGCCGTGGTGGCGCTGTTGATGGCTTGCGCTGCTTGCGAGCGGCAGGTGGTTCGTGAAGCTCCGGGCGACTGTCGCTTCATCTGGAAGAGTGGTTGTACACTTCCGGTGCTCCACCCACCTCCGCCTCTGCCTGCAACGATTGAGACCGTCTTGAAAGTTCAAAGGGTGCTCGATGACGGGCTGACGGAGTTGGGATTCTCCGATTACCCGAAAGCTCTAGGCATGCAAGTTTACGTGGCACCGTTGGCGGGGCGGGAACTCACGTTCCTCTTCATCTCACGTGAGCCTTTGACGAACGACGATTTCAAGCGCTTAGGCGAGTTGGCCGATCGCGGAACGCGCCTCTTCTATGCGGAGTTTGGAGTTCATGTAGGCGAAGGCCGGTAAGCTGCGGCGGGTGTAGACCAAGGAGCAGGGCGCCGCGGCTCCTTCGCCTCACGGCCACGCTCGCAGCCAAGCCAGGGTGACCAGCGCCAGCGCGGCGACGCCGGCCGCCCATTGCGCCCACCGCGGCAGGCGCGCCCGCGCGGAGACGGCGGCGACGGGCAGCCCCAAAAGCACGCCGGCGGCGAAGCCCCCCCGGAAGTGCGTGGTTAGCCTCTCAGCGCCGAGTGGTCCCCGCGCCAAAGGCGCCAAAAGGCGATAGCCCAAGGCATCGCCCCGCCCGTTGGGCTGGGCTATCACCGGTACGCCGGGGGTTTTCGCCGGCGACTTGTCCGCAAGGCGCCGGCGAATACCCCCGGAAAAACCAAAAATAGCGTCCGCCCCGGAGGGGCTTCGGAAAATCGTATGTTACACCAATTCTGCCGCAGTACACTAGCTACGCCAGGATCTCCGTAATCGGATGCCCGAAATCCATCTCGAGCCGCCGCCGGCCGGGGACGGCAAGCTGCCGCGGGTCGAGCCCGAGCAAGTGTAGCACGGTGGCGTGGATATCCGTGACGTAATGGCCCTGGCCGAGCGCGTGGTAGCCAAGCTCGTCGGTGGCGCCGTGGACGATGCCGCGCTTGATGCCCGCGCCGGCAAACCAGACGGTAAAACCGTGCGGATGATGGTCGCGCCCGTCCTTGCCGCCGCCGCGCTGCTCCAGCCCGGGGGTGCGGCCGAACTCCGTGCAAAAGACGACGACGGTTTCCTCGAGCAGGCCGCGCTGTTTCAGGTCGCGCAGCAGGCCGGCGACCGGCTTGTCGATGCCGCCGCACATCTGCGCATGCTTCTCTTTCAGCTTCTGGTGCGAATCCCACGTGCCGTAGGCGCTCGGGTAGACTTGCACGAAGCGGACGCCGCGCTCGATCAGCCGCCGCGCGGCGAGCAGGCGCTGGCCGGCAGTGCGCGTGGCGTCGGTATCGAGCCCGTAGAGTTTTTGGATCGAGTCCGGCTCGGGCTTGAAATCGAGTGCCTCCGGCACCGCGGCCTGCATACGATACGCCAGCTCGTAACTGCGGATGCGCGCCCGCATTCTGGCGTCGTCCGGGTACTCGACCGCAGCGAGGCTGTTGAGCCGGCCGATCAACTCGTACTCCTGGCGCTGCTCCAGCTCCGACTGCCCGGCGCCGCGGCGCCCGAAGGGCAGCGGATTCGCGGGATCGATCGCCAGCGGCACGCCCGCGTGCTGCGGGCCGAGGTAGAGCGAATCGATGGAATGGCGCGTCGTGGGATTCGTCGGCCCGCCGAGCACCACGAACTTCGGCAGGTTCTCGTTGAGCGCGCCGAGGCCGTAATGCACCCATGCGCCGATGGAGGGCTGCTGCTCCTCGAGCCGATGCCGCCCGGTGTGAATCTGGTTCTCGGCAAAATGATCGTTATCGGTCGTCCACATGTTGCGGACGAACGCCAGTTCATCCACGCACTCGGCAAGGTGCGGCCACCAATCGGTGATCTCCACGCCCGCCTGGCCCCGCTTGGAAAAGCCCACCTGCATCGGGTAAATGCTCGGGTAGACCGGCCGCACGTTCACCTCCTGCGAAGTGGCCGAGCGAAAACGCGCGTGGTGCTTCGGCGAAGTGAGCGGGTTCTCGAACGGCGTCTTGTCGAAGGTCATCCCGGCGTACTTCGTCAGCGCCGGCTTGGGATCGAACGTCTCCATGTGGCTGTAGCCGCCGGAGAGAAAAATCCAGATCACCGACTTCGCCCGCGCCCCGCTCGGCGCCGCGCCGGCCGGGCTCGCGGCAGCCTTCGCGGCCCGCGCCACGCCATCGCGGAAAAGCATCGCGCCCAACGTGAGCCCGGTGAAGCCGAGCCCGACATCGGCGAGAAACTGGCGCCGAGGCACACGCCGGCAGAGGGGGGACGAGTCAGGGGACATCGGCCTCCACCGTACCGAATTCGTGGTGCTTGAACAGCCCGGAAGGGCGACTCCGAGGGAGTCAGTCTCATCCCGCCACCCGCGCTACTGCCCCTCGTTATCCGCCGGCTGAAACACCCACAGCTCCCGGCCGCGCGGCGTGCTGGTGGGATTGCCGAAACGGTCCTTCTTGAACTCGAACTCGGTGCCCGTGCCGCTGCAGGAGAAATAGAGCCGCGAATAAGCCGTGGCGCCGACGAGATGCGTCGCGTTGGCCAGGCCGGTGGGATCGAGAAGCGGGAATCCCCCGGGGGTGAGGATCGGCGCGGCGGTCTCGTCCTCGGTGCCGCCGCCTTGGCTATTGTCCACGATCCAGAGCTGGTTTTGCCCGCCGGCCACGTGGCCGACCAGGAAGATGTGCCCGTTCCCGTCCGGATCGACCACGCCGGTGTATTCGCCCGTGACGATCAAATCCGCATTCGTATTGGTTTTGATGCGGGTCGAAAAATCTTTGCTGAAAATCCGGTAGAGGTGCGTGCCGGTGGCTTCGTCGGCCACCACATAGGTGCGCGCGCCGTAGGTTTTGATGTTGCGCGGGCTCGAGCCGACGACGGTCTCGTCGTAGATTTGCGCGCCGGAGAGCACCCCGCCGATCCCCTGCCACAGCACGTACTTCGTGCGCGCCACATTGCTCCCCGCAAAATAGACGGTGCTGCCGAACCCTTCGCCGAAATTCTGCGGATCAATGCTGCTGGTGGTGAGATACGAGGAGAGCTCGTTCTGCGTATCCACCAAGCCCAGATCGCGCAGGTTATCGGCGGGATGATTGCCGCCCGAAAAGGCGATGTCGTTGCCGGCCAAAGTCATGCCGCGGGGGAACGTCGCGAAATTGTCGTTCGGGGTGGCGGTGCGGGCCGTGTTGTAATGAGCGAGCGTAAAGGTGCGCTCGTCGGTGTTCATTTTGTAATAGTGGAGCTGGTACTGGTCCTCCGGGTCGAACGCGCCAAAGAAGATCTGGTCCTGGTAAATGCCCGAGGGGCGCGCGCAATAGTCGTATGGGAACGAGCTATTCGCCCCGGGATTGATGTCGGCGAACGGCTTGGCCGCGCCGCCCGTGGTGAAAAACGGCTCGAAGCCCGTCGTCGGCTTGAAGCCGGTGAAAACCACGCCGGCCCTGCGGCTGGCGCCGCTCCCCTGGAAGGCCGTCACCTGCGGGTTGATGTAAAAACCGCCGCTCACGTCGTTCCATTTCAGCAGGCGCGGCGTGGTCATGGCGCTGCCGCGGGTGAGATAGAGCCCGTCGCCCTTCACGTGGAAATAGAGCGTGTCCTTCTGCGTGATCTCGTTGCGCGAGACCACGAAATTATCCACCTCGCGGTTCGTGCCGTCCGGCAGGTGCAGCGCCTTGATCTTCAGCGGCGGCTTGCTCAGCGCCGGATTTGCCACCTTGTTGCGGCCGATCACCAGCGTCTTCACATACAGTCCGCTGCGTCCCCTCGCGTCCGTCGCCGTGAAGTACAGCTTGTCCTCGGCGTAGGTGATGTTGGCCGGGTTCGCGTCGCCCGTCGGATGAATATCGGTCACTGGCTGGGGCGCGATGCGGTCGACCGCCGAAGCTGGCGTGAGCGTGAAGAAAAGCGCGCCGCAAGCGGGCGCGAGGGTGCGGAGGTGGGATAGGTTCATGCTGGACTGGGATGGCGAATCGAGCGCGCAACACGCGGAGCTGGAAACAGCCCGGTTTCAGCACGCCACGGAGCGTAGAAGGTCTGCACATGTAACCGCCGAAAGCCCGGAGTGCAAGCGTTACGTTTACGAGTGATACTAGTCCGTGCGCCCTTCCAGCAGCCCAAGCCTGCCGCCGTGCTCTAATATTGCACTCGCGTGAAGATGGCGGTTCGACGGAGATGAACAATGAGGATCAGCGTCTTGTCCGCCGAGCCGGTTATCGTTTGCCGCCGGCCGCATGCCCTTGCAATGCGCATTTATTCGTGGCCGGTGGCTCCCGCCATCCCGCTTGCCCGGTGCTCCCGCAGTTCGATTCCCCGGTTGCCCCCGGGCGCGGCTATGCTAAAGAGCCGGGTGAAAATCCCGCCCCGCCTGGCTTTCGCGCGCCCACGTCGGCCTTTCCGCGTCGCGGCGGAAATTCTCGAGGCCCGCATCGCGCCGGCGCTGGCCTCCCCGTTCAACGTCGGTGCGGTGAATGGAACGAACGGCTTTCACATCTCCCCGCCGGTTGGCGAGGTGGCGGGCAGGGTCACCGCGGCGGCGGGCGACGTGAATGGCGATGGCTTAGGCGATCTGATCCTCGGCGGTGAAGACGCGGCCTATATCCTTTTCGGCAGCGCGGCCGGCTTCCCGCCCGATCTCGATCTCGGTCTGCTCGACGGCACGAACGGTTTCGCGCTCACCAAGGCGCCCGGCGCTTCGTTTGGCAGCGCGGTCGCCGGCGCCGGAGACGTGAATGGCGACGGCTTTGCCGATTTCCTGGTCGGCGCCGAAGCCGACAGCGCCGGCCGCGGGTCGGTGTTCCTCATCTATGGTCATGGCGGGACTTTCGCGGCCAGCCAGGATGTCGCCACGCTGAGTGCCGCGCAGGCCACGAAATTCCGGGGCGTGCACACGGGCGGCCAGGCCGGCGCGCATGTTTCCTCCGCGGGCGATTTTAACGCCGACGGTTATGCCGATTTTATCGTCGGGGCGCCGGGAGTCTCCTTCAACGGGCTCCCGGATGCCGGCACGGCGTACGTCGTTTTCGGGAGCCCCGCCGGCCGTCCCGGCACCGTGGACCTTTACAGCTCCCTCGGCCGGGAGTTTTACGGCACCACGGGGAGCGGCTTCCTCGGCTCCAGCGTCGCCGCCGCGGGCGACGTGAACGGCGATGGCTCCGGCGATATCATCCTCGGCTCGGAAGGATTCAACGGCGCCGCCGGACGGGCCTACGTACTGTACGGTCCCGGTCCCGGTAGCTCGGGGCTCTCCTACCGGGTGGCGAACATCACCCCGGCGGCTGGCTTCCGGATTGGCGGCGCGGATTTCGGCGCCAATCTCGGCCACTCCGTGAGCGGCGCGGGCGACCTGAATGGCGACGGGTACGCGGACGTGGTCGTCGGCGCTCCCGGGGTGGGCGATCTCGAGCAAGGCGCGGCCTACGTGATCTTCGGCAGGAAGAGCCCCGTCACCACGACAGTCGACGTGGCGAAGCTCAATGGCGCCAACGGCTTTCGCATCCGCGGCGAGCTTTCCTCCGGGCAGGCCGGGTCCTGCGTCGCCGGCGCGGGCGACTTCAATGGCGACGGCTTCGACGATCTGCTCCTCGGCGCGTTCAATCAGGTCGACCCCGCCGGGGACCGCGCTTACCTCGTCTACGGCCAGCCCACCTTCTCCGCGGTATTCCCCCTCGGCGGCCTGAATGGCGCGAACGGCGCCGTGCTCACCCAATTCTCCCTCGGCGACTCCGTCGACTTCGGCGACGTCAACGGCGACGGCCTCGGCGACGCCATCCTCAGCAACCTGAACACCGGCGCGCACGTGGTTTTTGGCAGCGCCAGCCCTGCGGTTACGCTGACGGGCGATGGCGGGGCGAACACGCTCACCGGCACTTCCGGCATCGACATCATCGTCGCCGGCGCCGGGGACGACGAGGTGAACGGCGCGGGCGGCGCCGATGTGCTTCTCGGTGGCGAAGGCGACGACGTGCTCGCCGTCAGCGATGTCAGCTTCCGACGCATCCTCGGCGGCGCGGGTGCCGACACGCTGCGCCTCGATGGTGCCGGCCTCACCCTCGATCTCACGAAGATCACGGCCTCGCGCCTGCACGGCATCGAGCGCATTGATCTCACCGGCGCCGGCGCGAATTCGCTCCTCCTGGGCCCTCGCGATGTCATCAAACGCTCTGGCGAATCCAATGCCCTCACCATCGATGGCAATGCCGGCGACTCCGTGGACATCGGCTTCGGCTGGACGCGCGCCGGCACGGAAACCATCGATGGCGCCGAGTATGTCGTCTATACCTACGGTATCGTCGTTTCTCCTCCGAATGGGAGAGAGATGGCGACGCTCAAGATTGCCGCCGGCGTGCGCGTCACCCCCGGCGCCGCGGTTTTGCTGACGGAGCTAGACGGCGCCGACGGTTTCCAGACCAGCCGGTCCGACGGTCGCGCTGCCCCCGCCGGCGACATGAATGGCGACGGCTTCGATGACTTCATGCTGAGCAATGGAGACAAGGTGCACGTCGTCTTCGGCCAGGCCTCCGGCTTCCCGGCCGAGCTCGATCTCGCCACCCTCAACGGAACCAACGGCTTTGTGATTACGCCCGCGGCGCTTGCCGCGCACGAAGTCTTCGGCTTTTCGCTCAGCGCCGCCGGCGATTTCAATGGCGACGGCTTCGGCGATCTGCTGCTCAGCTCTGTCCTCTTCGGCGACGCTGGAAACTTCAACGGTCCGCCGCAACGCGGCGATGCGTATCTGGTCTTCGGCCATGCCGCGCCCTTCCCGCCGAGTTTTTCCGTCGCGGGGCTCACTGGCCAAAACGGCTTCAAGCTCGCCGGCCCCAGCACCCTCAACGACGTCGGACACGCCGTCAGCGGCGCGGGCGACCTGAATGCGGACGGCTACGACGACATCCTCATCTCCAACCCGCTGGGCGCCGGTGGCCGCGGGGAGGTCTACGCGGTTTTCGGCGCCGCCGGTGGCTTCACCGCCGAGCAGCCGCTCTCCGCGCGAAATGGCGCGAACGGCTTTCGCGTAATCGGCCCCAGCGCCCTCAACGAATGCTTCGGTTTCAGCCTTTCCAGCGCGGGCGACTTGAACGGCGACGGCTTCGGCGACTTCGCCATCGGCGGGAGCGGCGGCGTGGGCTATAGCAGGGCTGCTCCCAGCGGCGCCTGGGCCGTCTTCGGCAAAGCGGGCGGCTTCCCCGCCGCCTTCGGCGTTGGTAGCCTCAATGGCCGCAACGGCTTTAAGATCGCCGGCGGCGTTCCCTTCAATTACCTCGGCGTGACCGTCGCCGGCGGCGGCGATGTCAATGGCGACGGCTTCGACGATCTCGCGATCGGCGGCCACCTCACCAGCTACGTCGTTCTTGGCAAACGCGCCCCGTTCGCCCCCTCGGTGAACGTCGGCGCCCTCAACGGAAAAACCGGCTTCCGCCTGCAAGCGGAGGGAACCTTCCCCAACCATAACGGCGCCGTTTCCCTCGGCGGCGACTTCAATGGCGACGGCCTCGCGGATCTCATCGTCGGCGGCAGCCCCTTCGCCTCCGACCCCGCGATGAGTGGCGCGCTCGTCCATGGCCGGGCCGCCTTCCCAGCCGTCGTCTCGCTGGCGAAGCTGCGCGCCGAGGACGGCTTCGCTTACAAAGGCGTTTTCCAAGGAACGGCCGCTTTCGTCGATGTGAACGGCGACGGCCTCGACGATATCCTTTTGGGCCCGGGCAACCGCGCCTTCGTCTACTTCGGCATCCCCTCCCCCGCCGCCACGCACCTCGGCGACGCCTCCGCCAACACCCTCACCGGCGACGCGGGCGCAAATCTCCTGCTCGGCCGCCAGGGCAACGATCAGCTCATCGGCAACGGCGGGGCCGACGTCCTCCGCGGCGGCCAGGGCGACGACCTCCTCGCCATCGCCGACCTGCAATTCAAGCACCTCCACGCCGGCCGCGGCGCCGACACCCTCCGCCTCGACGCGGACGCCGCCCTCACCCTCGACCTCACCAAAATCGCCGGTCCCCGCCTTCGCGGCTTCGAGCGCATCGATCTCACCGGCGCCGCCAGCCACACCCTCACCCTCAACGCCCGCGAAGTCCTCAACCTCTCCGGCGACTCCAACACCCTCCTCGTCCGCAAAGATGCCACCGACCTCGTGAATATGGGCGCCGGCTGGACGACGAGCGGCCAGGAGATGATCGAAGGAGAAAACTACACTATCTACACCCAAGGCGCCGCGATCCTGAAATCAGCGCACCGTAGTTAGATATCCAAGTCGAAAACCTGCTCCGCGGCATTCCAACTCGCATCGATCCTCCCGCCACCCTCGCTTACGAAGCGAAAGCCACTTTGCGTCAGCTCGAACTTATTCGAAATCGGTCCCAGCCGCTGCGTGCCTGAGGGATCGGCATACCCGCCTCCTGGCGTCCCGAAACCCAGGCGGATCGGACGGCCTGGCATCGAACGAAACGAGCGCGTATCCATCGCTCCCATGCAGGATATCCGTGTCGAGCGTGCCATCGTGATTGAGATCCTGGAAAACCAGCGCGGATTTGCGCGTGGCAAACGTCAGCCGATTGCTCCCGCCTTTCCCGATCAACGCGCCGAGGTCCACGCGCTGCTCCGCCTTTCCCGCGGGCTTCACCACCAAATCGAACGTTCCCGTGATGCTCCCTTGCCGCCCATCCGTGCTCGTCTTTCGCGGCACGATTTGCATCCGCACGCTCGGAAGCTGAGCGCTCAAGCGCACCGTCTGGTCGACCAGCGGCGGCTGCCCGCCCGTGCTCTCAGTTCCTGATTGGCATCCGGCGAAAAGCGCCGCCATCGCTGCCGCACAGAGCAGAAAGGAAGGAAGGCTTTGTTTCATAGGAGTGAATGCTTTCGCAAAGTTCAAGAGGTCGTCCGGATCGTCTTGGCGCTTGTCCTGCGCACGTGGGGAGATCGCGGCCCTACTAAACGCAAGCCCAGTCTTCCGCGTCAAGATCGGTGTATGTGCATGTGAGCCACGTCAAAGTCAACGGCAACCTGAAGAGCTTCTTACTCGGCGGCATCACCGACTCTCCCCGTATAGGCCAACCGCTGAACCCTTTAGTCTAACCAGTTCTCAAGGCGCAAGCCGGGCACTTGGCGGAAGTCGCGGAGATTGCGGGTCAAAAGCGTCGCTTGGTTTGCCAGGACGATACTGGCAATGCGCAAGTCCAGGGTGCCGATACGAATGCCTTGCGCGCGCAGGTCCCGGAAAACGCCAGCGCTCGCGTCCGTCCATGGCAAGAGCAGCAGCCGGCTCAGGCTTTGCAGGCTGATCTGAAACTGCCGGTACGTTTCGACCAGTCTATGGCCTTCGCGGTGGCGCTGGATCTCCTCCAGCCAGCCACGCATCACCTCCTGCGGCGTCACGACCGTGAGCACAAACTCTTCAGTGGAGGCGGCGATACGCTCCCGCAGGAGGCGGCTGGCCTTCGTGGCGCGCTGGAACTCCGAGAAGTGGTTCGTATCAAGAACCAGCATTCTCCTTTTCCCAAGTTTGGCGGCCGCGCCACTCTTCGCCGAGCCGGGCGGCGTTTTCGAAATGCGGATCCCCTTCGTGCAGGCCGAAAGTCGCCATCAACGCCTGTTTCGACGAGACGTGGTCAGCCGGATGGGCAACAGCCTGCAAGTCGGCAACCTGAGCTTCGAGTTGCGCCACGCGTTCTTCAAGGTTTGCACTCATCGGTTTCTTTCTCAGGCCCGCTCTCGACGCAGCCTGCTTGCACAGTGCATTCCCTCAGGCAGAGTTTCAAGTCGGGTCTGACGAAGATCGTTGATTGCTCACAGGCTCGCATTCCAAGAGGGCGCGGGGTTCGTTGCGGCCAACTTTTCGGCTTCCTTGCGGCGAGCGGGCGCTGTTTGGTCAACGCCCATGCTTCGCCTCACGAGCTTGCTGGGAATCGCGGTCTTTCTCCTGGCGGCCTGGCTCCTTTCCCGCGACCGCGCGCGTTTTCCGTGGCGCACCGTTTTGTGGGGCCTCGGGCTGATGTTCGCCTTTGCGTTGCTCATTTTGCAAACCGGGGCGGGGCACGCCCTTTTCGCGGGCGCGCAGCGAGTGGTGGATGAGTTGAATCACCATGCCGCCGCGGGCGCCAAAATGGTCTTCGGCCCGCTCGCGGATGGCGCGGCGCTCGAAAAGGGATTTGGCCCGGGCTCGTACGTTTTCGCAATCTCGATCTCGGCGACGATTATCTTCGTCTCAGCCCTTTCGTCGCTGCTCTATCACTGGGGCATTCTCCAGCGCGTGGTGCACGGCATGGCCTGGGTAATGCGTCGCGCGATGCGCACCAGCGGCAGCGAAAGCCTCGCCGCCGCAAGCAACATCTTCCTGGGCCCCACCGAGGCCGCGCTCCTCATCAAACCGTACCTCGCCGGCCTCACCATGAGCGAGCTGATGGCGCTAATGGTCACCGGCATGGCGACCATCGCCAGCGGCGTGATGGCCGTTTACGCGCAATTGGGCGTGCCGGCGGGCCATCTCCTTACCGCCTCCGTGCTCTGCGCGCCGGCCGGCCTGCTCGTGGCCAAGATCATGCACCCGGAGGACTCGGTGAGCGAGACCGCAGCCGAGGCGACTCTCCCGGTCAAGGAGCCGACCGTGAACTCGATCGACGCACTCTGCCGCGGCGCCGGCGAAGGGGTGATGCTCGCGCTCGGCGTGATGGCGATGCTGATCGCCTTCGTGGCCGTCGTGGCCATGGCGAACGCGCTCTTCGCGTGGGCGCAAAGCCTCTTCGGCGTGACGGAGCCGATCACGCTGCAGCACGTGCTTGGCTGGGCTAATGCGCCGCTGGCCTGGCTGATGGGCATTCCCGCGGGCGATTGCGCCATCGTGGGGCAGGCGCTCGGCGAGCGCGTCGTGCTGAACGAATTCATCGGCTACCTGTCGCTCACCCAGCAATACCAGGCCGGCGCCCTGCAGGAGCGCTCCTTTGTGCTGGCCTCCTATGCGCTCTGCGGCTTCGCCAACTTCGGCTCCGTGGCCATTACCATCGGCGGCATCGGCGCCCTCGCCCCAGATCGCCGCGCCGATCTCGCCCGGCTCGGCCTCCGCTCGATGCTCGGAGGCCTGATCGCCTGCTATCTCACCGCGGCGGTGATCGGGGTGATGCTTTAGGCGTTGGAAAACCCGCGCGCTTCCACACTGCGCCAAACTTCCTTCACCTCCAGCCGCTCCAAATCACCCCCTGGCGCGCGCAGCACTTGCACTCCCTCATTTGCCGGCGCCCAGATTTCCGGATCGGTGTGCCCAAACAGCAGCAGGCAAGGGCGCTCGACCGCCGCCGCCAAATGCGAAACCCCGCTGTCGTGGCCCAGAAAAAAGGTGCACTGCTCGAGCACCGCCGCCAGACGGGGCAGCGGGAGATCGCGCGCAACGGTGACGGGGAGGTCCTTCCACGCCGCGGCGAGGGCATCGAGACTCGCGTGATCCGCCTCTCCGCCGACCAGAAGGAGCCGCGCTCCGGGGCGCCCAGTGGCGAGCGATCGCCCCAGTTCCGCCCAGCGCGCGAGCGGCCAATTCTTGCGCGGGCTCCCGCTTCCGGGATGAATCGCCATCAGCGGTGCGCCGGTGGCCGGCGATAGAAACGCCTTGGCCTCGGCGCGATCCGGCGCGGTAGGGTAAACGCGAGCGCCGGCCTCCTCCAGATAGAGCGCGAGTTGCTCAAGGGGCTGGGCGAGCTGGCGGGCGGCGTGATCCGAATCGTCCAGCTTGCGGAAGCAGGCGAGGAAATTCTTCACCCCCGCACGCTTGAGGTTCCCCTCGAAGATGGCGTCGGGATCGTAGAGGTACGAGACGATCTGCTGAAAGCCGGCGAAGTATTCGGCAAGCTCCAGCGAAAGGGTGGACGATTTTGAGAAAAAGGCGGCGAGCGGGGCGTACTCGATCGAGCGGGTGGCGTCGGCGTAGAAGCGCCCTTCCGCCAGCGCCACGATGTGCTTGTACCCGATGATCTCCAGGCGCGCGGCGGGAAAGTTTTCGCGCAGGAGCCGGATGGCGGGCAGCGTGAGAATGAAATCCCCGAGCGCGCCGCCGCGAATGACCAGGATCCGCGGCCTCACAAAAGCTTCGCGGCGAATCGACTCAGCGCGTTCCGGGCATGAAGCCGCCCAAGCCCCCCTGCCCTTCCCAGCGCTCGGGGCGATTCCACGGAATCGTGCTCACGCGGTTGGGATCTTCCGGTTGATTGGAGGCGCAACCGGTCAGCAGCCCAGCGGAGGCCAGCAGCAGCAAGAGGAGCAAACGTCGCATGCAGGAAGCGCCAGCCGGATGGCTTACTGAACGGCTTGAGCCTGCGGATTGGCAGGCGGCGGGGCCGCGGGGCCGGCAGGACCGGCGGGACCCGGATCAGCGGCCGCCGGGGCCGCCTGGCGTCCGGCGAAAACGATGCGATCGCCGGGCTGAACGGCCTGGCCGCGCTGGATCGTCCCGGGAATCACATCGGCGATCGAGGTCGAAGGCTCGACCGAGGTGATTTTCAGGCGGGCCACCACCTGGCCGCCGCGGGTCACCAGCACCGGCGCGTTCACCGTGGCGCCCTTGCGGTCGCCTACGTCGAGCACCACGAAATTCCAGCCCGGATTCACCGCGACCACCTTGCCCGTGAGGCCGGCGCGATCGATCGGCTGGCGGTACTGCTGCACCGTGCGATTCGCCTCCGCGAGCCGCTCAGCCGACTCCTTCTCACGGGTGCGCAGCGTATCCTGCACCTGCTGCGCTTCGGCGAGCTCCTGCTTGGCTTTCGCCACTTCGGCCCGCAAGGCCACCATTTCCGGGCCTTCCATATCCGGCACCGTCTTCGTTCCGGTCGTGGGGACCGCCGCCAGCTTCTTTTCAAGGTCGGCGATCAGCGTCTGCTTCGCCGTCACCTCCGCCGCCGCCTTCTCCGCGTCCGCCTTCGCCGTTGCGACCTCGGTTTCCATCCCGGTGAGCTTCGTTTTCTGCTCCTCGACGGTCTTATTGGCCGCGGTCAGGTTCTCGGAGGTCGTTTTCAGCTCGGCCTGCGTCTTGGCCGTTTCGGCCTTCGATTTCGTCAGGTCGTTTTGCGTGATCGTAATCGTGTTCTTCAGCTTATCGACCCTCGCCTTCGTCATAAAGCCAAGCGCCGCCGTCAGCGCTGAGACGATGATCGCGATTACGAGAAAGATTTTCGCCATATAGGAGGGGATGGAAACTGGAGGTGCGCTTCAGGGGATTTTGGTGATGAGTCAGGGCATGCCCGGAGTCAGCGGGGGGAGCTTAAAGCTACTTCCACCGGGAAAGGCAAGGGAGAATGTGCATAAGTTACCACAAATTTGCCATTGTTTTCCAAATTTCGTGGATCAATATATAAGGCCCGTCAGGGACTATGGATTGAAGGCAAGCGAACCCCGCCAGGACCGGAAGGTAGCAACGGCAGTTTGACCTTCCTTGTCGTAGCTCTCTGGCGGGCTTCTTTTTTCCGCCGTTTTGCGCCTCTTTTTCCTCGCCCTCGCACCCGCGGCCCTCCTCTGCGCCAGTGAGCCGACCCTCGTGCCGCCCGATGCCACAAAACTCCTCGTGCTCGACCGCCGCGTGATCGAGCAAGCCGTGAACGCCCGGCTGGTGATCGGCCGACCTGTGAAGGACGAGCGCAATCCGCTCCTCACCTCCGGCCAGCCGTGGGAAAACGCCACGAACAACTACTACCCGAACGTGCTCTGGGACGCCGGGGAGCGCCTTTGGAAGCTCTGGTACAAGGACGTGCTGGCCGACAAAGAGGCCATCGCCCAGATGGACGGCCCCAGCACCGTGCACGACGTGGGCTGGTACCTGCTCTACGCGACCTCGAAGGACCGCCTCGCCTGGCAGCAGCCCGCGCTGGGCCTTCACAAATACGCCGGCCGCTCCGACAACAATATCGTCGCCCGCGATTGCCCGAACGTCGGCGTCTTCAAGGACGCGCACGACCCCGACCCCGCGCGGCGCTACAAGATGGTCTACGACGTCGGCCTCGGGAAACCGCGCGCCCGCTTCAGCCCCGACGGTCTCCACTGGAGCGAGGCGGTGGAGATGAGCGGCTTCGGCGCGCAGCAAGGCGACACCCACAACAACGCCTTTTTCGACCCGCGCACCGGCAAATACCTTTGGTTCACGAAGCTCTACCTCGGCGAGCGGCTCGTCACGCGCCTGGAGAGCGACGATTTCCAGCACTGGCGCAGCAGCGGCATGGTGTTGCGCAGCACGCTGGAGGAAGGCCGCGCCACGCAGACGTACGCGCTCACCGTCTTCCCCTACGCGGGCATCTATCTCGGGTACGTGATGATGTACCACGTGGGCAGCGGCCGGACGGTCGATTGCGAGCTGGCGTGGAGCCCGGATTCGATCCACTGGGAGCGCGTACAGCCCGGCACGCCCTTTCTTCCGCTGGGCGAAAAGGGGAGCTACGACAGCGGCTGCATCTATGCCCAAGCCGGCCCCCCCGTGGTGCAGGATGGAAAGCTGCTGATCTATTATGGGGGCAGCCCCACGGTACACCTGGGCTGGAAACGCTCCGCCAGCCTCTGTCTGGCGCGGCTTCGCGAAGACGGGTTCTCCGCCTATGAGCCGGTGGATCAGACGAAACCGGCCATCCTCACGACCGCGCTGCTCCAAGCCGCCGCTAGCCCGCCGCGCCTGATCGCCGAGGGCGATGCGAAAGTGGAAGTGAATCCGGAGAGCGAGAAGACCTTCCGCCTCAAAATTACGCTCCAGCCCGGCGCCAGGCTTTACGCGATCGAAGGCGCCACGCTCGTCAGCACCGCGCTTCCCGCGCCAAAGATTTTGCCACTCCCGCGGGTGCCGCCGCGCCAAGATCCGGTCGTGGTCAGCTTTGATCGCGATACGGAAAACTGGAAGGGCGTCGAGGCGATCACGCATCACCCGGAGGGCTACGTCAGCATTTCGCGCGCAAAAAACCTTCGGCCCATCGCCCACGGCGTTCCTCTCGAGGGCGACTGGCCCACTTTGCTCGGCGGCGACCAGCTTACCCTTTCCGCGCGTATCCGCGCTCCCAAGCCAGGCGGCGCCGCGCGCCTCGAAATCTTCGCCCGCGACATCGCGCAGTGGACGTTTGAAAGGCTCCCTGCGTTCACGGCCGATTGGCAAACCATCCGCGCCACCATCCGCTACGATTGGACCGATGCGGAGGCAAGAGCAGCCGGCTGGTTGCCCTCGCCGCAAGCCTTTCCCTGGCGTGAAACGATCCGCCACGCCGGGAAGATCGTCGTCATGCCCGCGCAAACGGGCGCGCAGGAAACCTTCGATTTGGACGAAGTGCGGCTGAAGCCGGAATAAGGACACGCGCCCTGGAGTGCGGCGGGAAGCGTCAGCGCCCACGCCGCTTTCGGAGTGTCCCCCGGTGGGGAAATCGTGGCCCCCGGGGCTCCGCACCCGCCATCCGTCCGAAAGCGGTGTTGCGCTTACGCTTGCCACCGCAGTCCAAAGCGTTTGCGTGCTTGCGCGCACCCCGTGCGGCTCGCCACTTTTCTCTCGTGTCAAAATCCACCGATATCCGCGTCCGCGAGACGGAGCTCTTCATCATCCCGGTCTACAATCGAGTGCCGCTGAAATTTGGCGCACAGGTGGTCGAGCGGGCAGCCTGCGCGCGGGTGCGGGTGCGGGTGGAAGACCGCGAGGGCAGGACCGCGGAAGGCTGGGGCGAGACGCCGCTGAGCGTGGCGTGGGTGTGGCCGTCCACTCTGACGTGGGAGGAGCGCGAGCAGCGGATGATCGATTTCTGCCACGCGCTCGCGCAGAGCTCGTCGCCTTCGGCGAAAACGGCCATCCGATGGAGCTAGGCGATCGTTTCCAGCAGCAGCGGCTGCATGCGCTGCTGGAGGAGGAAAACCGCGGGCGCGCGGAGGAGGCGCACATGCCGCACCTCGCGGCGCTGGTCTGCCATTCGCTGTTCGACCTCGCCATCTTCGACGCCTTCGGAACGCTGCATGGGCCGGCCGGTTTTCGAGACGCTCGGCGAGGATTTGCTCACGAGCGACCTCGGCGATTTCCTGGAGCCGCAGGAGCGCTTCGCCGGCCTGCGGCCCGCCAGATTTTCTGCGGCCACGCCTCGAGACAGCTGCCGGTCTGGCATCTCGATCGGCGGGCTCGATCCGATCTCGCCGGAAGAGCTCACCGGCAAGGAGCCGAACGACGGCTACCCGATCCTGCTCCGCGACTGGATCCGCGCCGACGGCCTGCAATGCCTGAAGATCAAGCTGCGCGGCAACGATGCCGCGTGGGACTACGACCGCATCGTGCAAGTCGGCCACATCGCCATCGAGGAAGGCGTGACGTGGCTGACCGCCGACTTCAACTGCACGGTCACCGATCCCGCCTACGTCACCGACATTCTCGACCGCCTGCTCGCGGAGGAGCCGCGCATTTACGGCATGCTGCTCTACATCGAGCAGCCGTTTCCCTACGACCTCGAGCGCAACCGCATCGACGTCCACAGCGTCACCGCGCGCAAGCCGCTCTTCCTCGATGAAAGCGCGCACGACTGGCATTTCGTGCGGCTCGGGCGCGAGCTCGGCTGGAGCGGCGTGGCGCTGAAGACCTGCAAGACGCTCACCGGCGCGCTGCTCAGCCTCTGCTGGGCGCGGGCGCACGGCATGACGCTGATGGTGCAGGACCTATCAAACCCGATGCTCGCGCAGATCCCGCACGTGCTCCTCGCCGCGCACGCCGGCACGATCATGGGCGTCGAGAGCAACGCGATGCAGTTTTATCCCGAGGCTTCCGCGCCCGAGGCGCGAAGTCCATCCCGGCCTCTACCGGCGGAGCGGCGGGGTGCTCGATCTCTCGACGCTCCGCGGCCCGGGCTTCGGCTACCGCGGAGATGAGATCGAGCGCGAGCTGCCGCCGGCCGTTGGAAAGTTCGGCGGATAGGTCGCGCCCGCTCCCAAAGCTCATGCCCGCCTCCACCCGCGTGATCGCGATCGATCCCTCGCTGCGCTGCTCCGGCTACGCCGTGCTGGAGCGTGCCCCCGCGGGCCGTTTTCGCGCGCTGGCCTATGGCATCGTGAAGAATCCCGATAAGCTCCTGCACTCCGGCTGCCTGGTCGCGATCCGCGAGCGGGTGGCCGAGCTCATTGCGCAGCATCAGCCGGATTGCGCGGCGGTCGAGGGCATCATCTATGTGCAAAGTTTCCGAACGGCGATCACCATGGGCGCCGCCCGCGGCGCCGCGCTTCTTGCCGCCGCCGAGAAAGGGCTGCCCATCTATGAATACGCGCCGCGCCGGGTGAAACAGGCGATCGTCGGCCGGGGCGGCGCGGAAAAAGCGCAGGTCGGCTACATGGTGCGCGCGCTCGTCGATGGCCTCGGCGAAGTGCCGGGCGCCGACGCCGCGGATGCCCTGGCGATCGGCATGACCCATTTCCAAAGCGAAAATGCCTCCCTCCGCGGCGCCACGCAGTTGGCGCGTATCTAAAATGAGCTCCGCCACTGAACAGACGGTAATCCAGCGCTGGCTCGGCCGGCTCGGCTACGCCGAGGCGCTGGCCATGCAGGAGTCGCTCGTCGCGCGCAAAGCCGACGATCCCACGCTGCCCGATGAAATCCTGCTCCTCGAGCACGACCCCGTTTACACGATCGGCCGCACGCCGGATCAGACGAGCCTACGCGATGTCGCCGCGCTTCCGCATCCGCTCGTGAAGATCAATCGCGGCGGGCAGGCCACGTTTCACGGGCCCGGCCAGCTCGTCGGTTATCCGGTCATCGATCTGCGCGCCCGCGGCCAGGATCTGCACAAATACCTGCGCGCGCTCGAGGAGTCCCTCATCCTCACGCTGCGCGACTACGGCATCTCCGCGCAGCGCCGCGAAGGCCTCACCGGCGTTTGGGTAGGCCCTCGCAAAATCGCCTCCATCGGCGTCGGCGTCCGCCGCTGGATCGCCATGCACGGTTTCGCGCTGAACGTCAGCGGCGATCTCACGCCATTCCAGAGCATCACCCCTTGCGGTATTGCCGGCGTCGAGATGACCAGCATCGAGAAAGAGACCGCGAAGGGCGCGCCAGCCATCGAGGACGTCGCACAGACCGCCGCCCGCTATCTCCTGCAGGAGCTCGGGCGGCTATCCGGTTGATCTACTCTCCCGTGCCCTGATGCTGCTGGTAAGCGGAGGCGGCGATCGCGCTGTAGGTGGCGGTATCGAGAAAACTCCGCGTCACGTCGGAAAGGACCAGGATCAGAAAGGCCGCCGCGAGACTGCCGGCGAGGATCAGGCCGATGTTGACCCACGCGCTGAGCCACATCCGCTTCAGCTCCCATTCCGCGTCCATGCACTTTTTCCGCTCCGTTTCGAGCTCCGCGTTCGCTTGCGCGAGGGCGTCGTCGATGGACCACTCGGTCAGCAGCGCTTCCTGGATCAGCGCGCGCACTTGGGCCAACTGATCCGCGACTCGCTCGGCGACGAGTTTCTCGCGCGCCGGGGTGGCGGAATCGGTTGGTGCGGCCTCGGGCGTTTTGTTCGGGGATGCGGCGAGATCCGCGGGGATGAGCCGCTCCAGTTTGGCAAGCTCGCTCACCGCTTGGGCGAGGATTTGTCCATTCTCGGGATTTTCCGCTTTCGATTTCAGCTCCCAGAGAAAATTGCGCGCCTCTGTGATCGAATGCCGGCGGCCGGCGACTTGCGAACGGCCGAGCGGTGAGAAAACGGTGGGCGGCGCCGGCGTTTCCGGCGGGGCCGCCTTCGCGGGGGAGGGTGCGCGCCGCGGCTTCGCGGGCGCGTCCTCGCCGGCGAGCGACGCCGCATGCGCGCGCAGCTTCTCCTCGATTTGGAGCACCGCCGACTCGAATTCGCTCACCAGCGCCTTTTTCAAGTCGCGCCGGCCCGCATCGATCGTGGCGAATTGCTTCGCAACCGCCTCGAATTGCGCGCTCGTCGACGGCCGGCTGAGATCCTCCAGCGAAATCGTGCTCGAGGGTGTGCCGCCCAGCAGCCCGGTCACCAGGTTGAGCGTGTGCGTCCACTCCCGCGAGAGGGTCAGAATTTTCCGTCCGAGACCATTGCTCGGCTCGTACCGCAGACTGCGCGCGCCAAGCGAGGCTTGCACATAGGTGGCCACGGCCACTCCCATCCCGCACAGCAGGAGAATGATCGCGAAAACCTTCGCGATGCGGACAAAGAGATATCCGAAGACGTAGTTTTTCATAGTCCGAGGCTGGTCTTGCGGAGTTTCTGAATCTTCGCGGTCACGTCCGGATCGGGAAAAAGCGCTTGCGCCGCGGAGTATTCGATGACGGCCTGCGTGTTCCGGCCGGCGCGTGCGAGCTCCTCCGCTTTCTCGAGGTGGAGACGGGCTTCGTTCTGCTTCGCGGCACAAATTTGTGCCGCGGCATTTATCTGGCCCCAGATCGCGTCTTTGCTCGGCGGGATGGAGTCCTGGTACGCCCCTAGGAATTCCCGCACCATGGCGGCGGCGGCCGGGACCTGCCCTGCCGCGAATGACTGGCTGGTTCGCACCCAGGCCCGCGCTGCCGCCAAATTCATCAAATCCCTTTGGAGCGCGGCTTTCACCTCGGCGCTCTTTATCCGTTGCGCGAGCACCGCCCCCTCTTCGGCCAGCTTGTCCAAATCCTGGGAAACCGCCTCCAGCGGAGCGACGATCCGCGCAAAATCGGTGAGGGGCTGTGTCCATGCCTTGTCGGCCGAGGCGCGCTGAAGGAGCGCCGCCGCGCGAGCGTGAAAAGCCGCCAGTTGCTCACTCTCCGTCTTGCGGGCGGCCTCTTCCTCGAGGGCCCGCGCCTTCGCCGCGGCGGCCATCTGCTCGGCTTGCGCCTGCGCCATCGCGGCTTCCCGGGCGCGCGCCTCTTGTAGCATTCTCGCCGGGCGATCACGATCTTCGAGGGCCGCCGCGCGGCTGGGGTACCAATTATTGGCCCATTTGGCCTCACCGCGCCGAAAGCGTTCCTTTTCCAGCTTCAGGCTGGTGGCCACCGGATCGAGATATTTTTTCGAGGCGGGAAAGCGGCTGGAAAGGTCGCTGATCCGCTGGAGCGCGCTATCGAGCCGGGCCAGGTCGCCGTCCTGGAGAATCTCCGGAAACGCGCCCGGCGAAAGCTCATCGAGATCGATGATGGCCCGGGAGATATTGGTCGGCACGGAGCGCACGGCCCCGCCCGGGAGCGTGATTTTATTGGCTGCGGGAAAGGCCTCCAGCTCCCGGTACTCAACAGCCTGTGAAAATACATCCGCGGTGAAAGGCGTTTCGGTGAACATCAGCAGGCCTCGGGCGTGGGCCGCGCCTGCACTCCCCACGGCGACGAGGACGGCCAACGTAACGACTCGGACGGGGGGAAACATATCGCCAGCAAGATTTACAAGGCGCCTATCCACGCAATCGCGGTCAAATCGCCGCGGCAATCGCCGCCCCCATCTCCGCGGTGCGCACCCGGGTGGCGCCTTCGCTCCAGATGTCGCCGGTGCGCAGCCCGGCTTCGATAACCGTGCGTACGGCGTTTTCGATGGCATCGGCCGCGGCCGGCTGGCCGAGGGAGTAGCGGAGCATCATGGCTGCGGAGAGGATCTGGGCGATCGGATTCGCGATCCCCTTCCCCGCGATGTCCGGCGCGGTGCCGCCGCTGGGCTCGAACAGGCCGAAGCGCCCGGTCGCCGTTTCGCGGGTGCCGAGCGAGGCGCTGGGAAGCATGCCGAGCGAGCCGGCGATCATCGCCATTTCGTCGGAGAGGATGTCGCCGAAAAGATTTTCCGCGAGGATCACGTCGAAGCTGCGCGGGTTCTTGATGAGCTGCATCGCGGCGTTGTCCACGTAGAGATGGCTGAGCTGCACGTCGGGGTATTGCGCGGCGAGCTCGGTCACGGTTTTGCGCCAGAGCACGCCGTTTTCGAGCACGTTTGCCTTGTCGATCGAGGTGAGCTTTCTCTTCCGGCCACTGCGCCGCTTGGAACGCGACGTGGGCGATGCGCTCGATCTCGCTGCGGCGATAGACCATGGTGTCGATCGCGGTGATCTCTTCGCCGCGGAGCTCGGTGCCTTTCGGCTGGCCGAAATAGAGGCCGCCGGTGAGCTCGCGCACGCAGAGGACGTCGAAGCCGCCGGCGATGAGGTCTTCCTTCACGGGCGAGGCGTGCGTGAGCTGGGCGTGGCAGACCGCCGGGCGCAGGTTTGCGAAAAGCTCGAAATGCTTGCGCAGGGGCAGCAGCGCGGCGCGCTCCGGCTGATCTTTCGGCGGCAGCTTCTCCCACTTCGGCCCGCCCACCGAGCCGAAGAGTATCGCGTCCGCGCCCGCGCACAGGTCGAGCGTCTCCTGCGGGAGCGCGTTGCCGTGCGTATCGATGGCAATGCCGCCCACCAAGGCCTCCGTGAAGTGGAACTGCAGGGAAAACTTGGCTTCGACGGCGGCGAGCACGCGGCGCGCCTCGGCCATCACTTCGGGGCCGATGCCATCGCCCGGGAGGACTGCGATCTTGAAGGTTTGCATAGGGAAAGGCGGGAGCGTAGCGAGGGAGCCGAAGTTGCCAAGCGGCGAACGAGGGGTGGCGCGGGGAGGATTGCCGGGGCGGTGGCTCATAGTCGTAGTCGTAATCGTAGTCGTAGTCGTCCCGGCAAACGGCGGGGACTACGACTACGATTAAGACTACGACTATGGCTGACCCACGTCCGCCGCCCCAGCCTCCAAAACTTTCCCCTGCCCCTTTCGCCCGATCCTGTGCTAATTGCACGGCTCACCCCACGCCGGCTCCCACAGCGCGCACCATCATGATTTTTTCCACCCCATGAGAGACACCTTCGCCCGCATGTGGCCGAAGATTCTCCGTGGCCTGCGCTATGCGTGGGACGTGCTCTGGCGCGCGATCGTGAAGTACACCGAAACGGACGGCGAGCAGCGCGCCGCCTCGTTCGCCTACTACGCCTTCTTCGCGCTTTTCCCGCTGCTCCTGCTCTTCGTGACGATCGGCACGCAGGTCATGGGCGGGCATGAGACCGACCAGGAAAAAGCAGCTCAGGCCATCATGGACCTGGTTGGAAAATTCATCCCGGTCGCGGAGGGGCAGGCGAATTGGTTCGTGAAAATGGTCGAGGGCATCCTCCGCTCGCGCAATAACGCGAACCTGGTGGCGATCACGCTGCTCGCCTGGAGCGCGGTCCGCTTTTTCCAGGCGCTGGTCCACGGCGTCAACAAGGCGTGGGGCACCAAGGAGTACTCGTGGTGGCGGCTCCCGATCAAAAACCTCTTCATGGCGGCAATCCTCGCCAGCGCGCTTTTCCTCGGCGTGTTCGCCCCGCCGACGATCGACCTGGTGGAGTACTACTTCGCCCTCTATCTCACCGGCGAGACGGCGAAATACTGGTCCGCGCCGGGCCCGGATTTCCAAGCGCTCCGGACCATCTTCTGGTACAGCAAGCAGATCGTGCCGACCGTGGTGCTCTTTTACGGGTTCGCGATGTTTTACAAATTCGCACCGCGCCGGCGGACGAAATTTCGCGAGGTCTGGGTGGCCTCGGTGCTCGTGACGTTCGGCCTGCTCGCGTTGCAAGCCGGCTTCGTTGTCTACGCTACGAGCATCACCGATTTCAATCGACTCTATGGCACGCTCGCCAGCGTGGTGGTGCTGCTGATGTGGATCTATCTCACCGGCTCGGCGATCATCTTCGGCGGCTGCATCTGCGCCGCGCAATACGAGATCGGGATGCACATCACCGACCAATCGGAGAGCAGCACCGCGAAACCTTAAACCTCTGCCCACATGTCGCCGCGTCCCCACGGTATCCTCACCCTATTCAGTATGCTCCTGACCGCCGCCGCCCAGCCGCCGGCGGAGCCGCTCTTTCAAGCCACCCCGCTAACAGCCGAGAATAGCTTCACCGAAGGTGTCGAGGGGCCGGCAAGCGATGCGGCGGGCAATATCTACGCCGTCAATTTCGCGAAGCAACAAACGATCGGCAAAGTGACGCCCGATGGAGAGGCGGAGATTTTCGTGACGCTGCCCGGCGTGAGCACCGGCAATGGCATTCGCTTCAACCAGGCGGGACAGATGTTCATCGCCGATTACGTCGGGCACAATGTGCTGAGGGTGGATCTGAAAACCAAGGCGATCTCCGTCTACGCGCACGACGACCGCTTCAATCAGCCGAACGATCTCACGATGGCGCGCGACGGCACGCTCTACGCCAGCGATCCCAACTGGAAGATGAAAACCGGCCAGCTTTGGCGCATCGATCTTTCGGGCAAAACGCACTTGGAGGCAACCGGCATGGGAACCACCAACGGCATCGAGCTCAGCCCCGATGGACGCACGCTCTATGTCAACGAAAGCGAGCAGCGGAACGTCTGGGCCTTCCCCGTCGCGGCGGATGGCTCGCTGGGCGCCAAGCGCCTCGTAAAGAAGTTCGACGATTTCGGCTTCGATGGGATGCGCTGCGATATCGATGGCAACCTATACATCACCCGCCACGGCAAAGGGACCGTCGTAAAGATGACGCCCGAAGGCGAAATCCTGCGCGAGATCGACGTGCTCGGCCCGCACCCCACGAACATCTGCTTCGCCGGCCCCGATGGCCGCACCGCCATCGTCACCGAAGCCAAGGCACGGCGGCTGGTCAAATTCAGGGTGGATCGGATGGGCCTCGAGTGGCAGCGCGCGCATTAGACTGTAAACCTAATTCTTAATCTTAATCTTAATCTTAATCTTAATCTAACCGTTTCGATTAAGATTAAGATTAAGATTAAGAAGGAAGCTTACCCCGAGTTCCTCCTCGCCAGCCAAATACCTAGCAGTAACAAAGTTCCGCCCAGCATCTGCCCCGGCGCAAGGGCTTCCCCCAGGATCATCCAGGCGGCCACCGCCGCCGTCGCCGGCTGGACCAGCAGACCGACCGAGGCGAAAGACGCGGGCAGCCCCGCGAGGGCATACGCGATCAGGCTCTGGCCGCCCAGGTGGGAAATCATCGCCAGGCCGGCCAGCAGCGCCCAACCGTGCAGCGTAGCCGGCCAGAGCGTCTCGCCGGAGAGGATCGCCACCGGGAGCAGCACCATCACGGTGATCAACCCGCTCGCCGCCATGATCGCCGCCGTGCTGTAGCCGCGGTCGCGCGCCGCTTTCACGCTGAGCAGATAGCCGGAGTAGAAGATCGCCGTGAGCACGCCCAGCCCATCACCCCGCAAAGTCTCTGGCGAAAGACGCACGTTTTTTCCCACCAAAAGGGCCGTGCCGACCAGCGCCACCACCATCGCCGTAAGGAATTGCCGGGTAACCTTTTGCCCGAGCAGCAGCCAGCCGAAGAGCGTCACGAAAATCGCCGCGAGATTGGCCTCGAGGGTCGCATTTGCCACCGAGGTGAGCTTGATCGACCAGTGCCAAAAGGCTAGGTCGGCGGCGAAGCAGAATCCGGCGAACCCCAGCGTGCGCCACCCGCTCACCGCGCTGGGCGAGGCCGCTGAATCCCGCGGGGTCATGGCCGCCCAAGCCGTCATCACCGGCAGCGCCAGGAGGACGCGCCAAAACGCCGTGGCGCTCGGCCCCACTTCGCTGAGGCGCACGAAGATTGGCGCAAACCCGATCGCGATCGCCCCCCCCACCAGCGCCGCCACGCTGCCGCGCGTGGAGCGGGTGGGCTTCGAAGAAGTTCGCGGATCGAGCATCGGTGTCCGCAGGAAATGCGCTCCCCCCCGGTCTGGCAAGCGCAGCGGGCGCCGAACGTCATGGCCTCACGCCTTTGTGGACTTCTGAGAGGCTGCCACAGCCGCAGCTGCTGGAACCACCTTGAGAGTAGCGGACGGCTACTCCGTTCCGAAGTGACCTCTGGCAAGCACGAGGGGAAAGGAAATCGTCGTCGATGAGCGCGGCCAGCCGGTCGAGGTTATTATTCCGTGGGCGCAGTTCTGCGAGCGGAGATCGCAACATTGCCTTCCCGCCGGCCAAGGCATAAAGTTCACGCCATGAGCCTCAGCGAGATCAAGAGTGCGGTGAGCGAGCTTTCCCCGAAGGAACTCGCTGAATTGGCAAGCTTCGTCCTGCGGCAGGACCAAGCCGCCTGGAGTACCCAGATGGATGAGGACGCGGCCTCGGGGCGGCTTGATTTTCTCTTCGAGGAAGCGACCCGTGAGCGCGCGGCGGGCCAACTCCACGATTGGCCGGGCGAGTGAATTCCCGGTGCACGCAGCGTTCTGGAAACTGCACGGCGCTCTACCCGCGCATGTGCGAGCGCTGGCCAAAAAGAACTATGAACTTTGGCGGCGGGATCACCACCACCCATCGCTGGAGTTCAAGAAGTTGAAAGGCGGCGGCGATCGGTTTTCGGTGCGAGTAGGCGATCATTATCGGGCGATCGGACACTTGGTGGCAGACGCCGTGGAATGGGTCTGGATCGGCACGCACGAAGAGTACAATGCGCTAATTTGAGCGCCGGGTCACGCGCGCCGCGGCAAATGCAAATGCACGGCCGAGATGGTCGTGAACTTTTCAACGCCGTCGCCGAAGAAGTGCGCCAAATCCTCGCCAACCCCGGCGTCACTTCAATCAAAGACTTGGCCGCCCGGAACTCCTCACGCGCCGCCCCCGCGCTCAGTGCCCGCCTTGCAAGACAATCTCGCTGATTGCGACACCCGTCTTGTTGCCGGGATAGATTTCCAGGATCTCCAAGGTGAGTGAGTCGCCGGAGCGGATCATGATGTCGTCAAAGATCACGCGCTGCCAGCGCCGGCTGTCGGCGAACACGACCTCGCCGAGGGCTTTGGCGTTGTAGATGAGCCGCGCCTTTTTGACGCGGCCGTGCTGCGCCCAGAGCTCCTCGCTTTGCCAATGGCCATTGATGAGGTCGAGCCCGTAGATGGGGATTTGGCTCTCCATGCCCGCGGGCAGCTTTTTCGGGAAAGCAAGCCGCAGCTTGACTCTGGGGACGCCTTTCCCGCCGGGCGCCTCGGCTATCCAGGCGGTCTCGGCGGATTCGTCATTGAGTTGCCGCACGGGCTGCGCTTTGCCTCCGGCCCGCGGGAGCAGCTCGGCCGTCCAGCGGAAGGCGCACTTGAGCGAGCAGCCGCCCATCAACTCCGGCACGACGGGCTCCTCGACCTGGACCTTCAGTTTCGTCGCCGCAACGGCGGCAGCAGTCGAACCCGCCACGGCGGCGGCGATCAGGAGGCAGATAGGGACTTTTCCGGCCATGGATGAAAGGCTCAACTCCGGCGCGCCTCCTCGGGTAGGCTGACATACGGGCCGAGCTTGCCCCTGAGCTCCTCCAGCAGCTCCGGCTGCATGAATGCGTACTCGTCGGGGATGTGCAGCGTGATGACGCGCTTGCCCCGGAGCGCCTCCGGGAACTTTCGGCGAAGCCGGTTCAGGTGCGATTTCTCCATCACGAAGATCAGGTCGGCCCAGCCGAGGTGTCCCTCGGTGACAACGATGCGCGCGCCCGGCTGAGTGCCGGCGGAGCGAACCTGGTACGCCGGGAATCCGGCAAACAGATTCTCCGCGGTGAGGCTGCGCAGCTTGTTCTGGCTGCAGACAAACAGGAGCTTCCGGGGGAGTGCGTCTTCCGACAAGCGCTTGCCGGTGAGAGTCAGCGGGCGGCTCGCCGAGGCGCCTGTGCAGTCGGTTTCGGTGCTCATGAGATTGGATCGACGGAAGGAGCTGGTTGGCGAGTGGGCAGACAGTAAAGGTCTGCGCCGTTTTAGACTTTTTTTTGTTTGCCCTCCCTATCTGATAATGTTCACGCTCGTTTTGCGAGATCGTTAATTACCGGAGAAAGAATTATGCGAAACACCACCTTCACGCGCAGGCGGTTTATTGAGGCGACGGCGCTGGCGGCGGGGGCCGCGGTGCTCCCATTGAGCAGCGCCCTGGGGCAGGCCAAGGCGAAATACACGCGCTACAACGCGACGAGCGCCGGCGGGAAAAAGGCGCTGGCGAGCTACGCCAAGGGTGTGCAGGCGATGCTGAGCCTGCCGGCGGATAACCCGCAGAACTGGTTTCGCAATGCTTTCATCCATCTCATGGACTGCCCGCACGGCAACTGGTGGTTTTATCTCTGGCATCGCGGCTACGTGGGCTTTTTCGAGGAGACCATCCGGCAGCTCAGCGGCGATCCGGATTTCGCGATCCCGTACTGGGATTGGACCGCCCTCCCGCAGATTCCCGATGACCTTTTCAACGGCGTGCTCACGCCCACCGACGCGGCCTTCGCGCCTTTCACGGGCAACCTGGCCCGGTTCACCGCCTTCATCCAGCCGGCGTTGAGCGCCTACTGGGGTACGCTCAACCCCGCGCAGCTCGCGCAGCTCAAGCTGCGCGGCTACACCGCATTCGATCTTCTGTGGAATGATGTGACCGGTTTCAATCCGGCCCAGAAGGCGGGCCTCTCTGCCAACATTAGCTATGCGATCACCTGCGGGTCGCGCTACCTGTCGCGCGACAACCCGAAGCTCGACAAGAACACCGCCAAGAACGTGTCGCTGGACGTGATTCTTTCCGGGCTGGCGCCCAAGTATTTTTACAACGCCAAGCCCGAGCTCAGGTTTGCCAGCTCGAAGACCGACTCGCACAATGCGACGCCGGGCGCCGGCACCGTCTTCTCCACGCTGGAAGGCATGCCGCACAATCTGGTGCACAACTACCTCGGCGGGGTCGGCCCGCTGGACCCCGGCCCGTACGGCAGCATGACGAATTTTCTGTCGCCGGTGGATCCTATTTTCTACCTGCATCACTCGAACATCGACCGGCTCTGGGACGTCTGGACGCGCAAACAGATCGCCCTCAAGCTGCCCTACCTGCCCAAGGGCGCCGAGCTCAAGGCGCTCTCCGACGATCCCTTCCTCTTTTTCGTCGATGGCGCCGGAAAGCATATTCTCGACGGCAAGGCTGGCGACTATTTGAGCACCGAGCGGTTCGGCTATGCGTACGAGCCCGGCTCCGGCGAGGAAGTCGTGCAGCCAGGCGGCCCCCCGCTCACCTCGCCCCCGTCGGGACCGCTCACGGGCACGATGAAAGGCAATATGGCCATGGTGCCCGTGCCCGCGGCGGCGATCAAAACCCACCTCGCCGCGAAGAGGGAGGGACGGCTGATGGCCCTGATCACCCTCGCACACCCGGACACCAGCTCCGGCGCGAACCGCCAATTCGATGTGCTCGTCGGCGCGCCCGAGGAGATGCAGGAAGGCGGCGCGGACAGTCCGTTCTACGCGGGGACCATCGCCTTTTTCGGCCACATGGCCAATATGGAAGGGCATGCGATGGACGCGACCTTCGTGGTGCCGATGCCCAAGTCGCAGGCCGCCTTCACGCAAGCGCTGGCCGTCGCAAACAACGACGCCGCGCCCGCGCCGGTCAGCGTCCGGCTCGTGCCCTCCCACGGCCGCGGCGAAAAATCGAGCGCGCTCAAATCCGTTTCGATGCACGCGCTCTAGCGCGATGCGCGCGCTCGCCGCCACGTTCGTTTGCCTCGGGCTCCTGGTGCAGCAGATGGCCGCCGCAGAGGAGCACGACCTCATCGTGCCGCTTCCGCGGGCCTTGCAAGCAGGGGAAAAGGTGTTCCTCGAGGTGCAGCTCGGCGTGCTCCCGCGCGGCCAGCAGATCGAAGTCGCGACTCCTTCAGGCCGCTCCCTGGGCGTTATTTCACCTCACGGGATACGCACCGGCGAAGCGTCGGGAATTTACCTTCTGCCTGTACCCGCGGACGCCGTCGTCAAGCGGCAAGTCACCCTCCGCCTCTCGCTGAGCTACGCCGGGAAGAAGCGCGCTCCGACGGCGGATGAGGTGAAGAGCGTAAAGGCGAAGATCGCTCCGGCAGGACGCTAGCGGCGGGCCATCCAGCCCCAGCCACCGTCCCGCCCGCTCGCGAGGACACCCGTCCTCCCCCTGGCGCTGCTCGATCTTTCCCCAAAAGAAGATCCGAGCGCCGCGAGATCAACTCGCGACAAACGAAAATTCCCGCAACTTCCTCGGGGGCGCCGGGTTTCTCCATCAGACATGAATACCGAAGACCACGACGAACTCTGGCACTTGCTCGGACGCGCCAGGAAGCCCGCCGTCACGCCTTTCTTCGCCCGAAACGTGGTGCGCGAGGTCCGCGCCCACGGGCAGGAACGCGCGGGGGGCCTCGGCTGGCTGATGCGCCACTGGAAAGGGCCCGTGCTGGCCACCTGCGTGGTCATGTTGGCCGCGAGCATGTCGGTTCTCCACCAGCAGAGCGACTCGCCGGAGGATGGCCTGCTCACGTCGATGGCTGAGACCGTGTATGCCAGCCCGGATTATCACGTGATCGGGAATCTGGACGAGCTGCTCGATTCCGAGCAGAATTCCGTATGGCTCTCCGCCGACGCTTACTAACCGCCCTGCTTCTCCTTTCCGGCTCCGGATTCGCCACCGATGCGTCCGGCGCCGGCGAAACCCCCGCGACTCCGGCGGCCAGCCCGCGTCCGTATCGGCTCGGCCCGAAGGCCAAACAGGAGGCCGCCCAAGCCGGACCCGAAGTGGAAAACGTGCGCAAGGCGCTGGAGGCGCTCACGCCGGAGCAGCGGCTCAAGTTCAAAGACAATTTCATTCGCTGGATCAATCTCTCGCCCGATGAAAAGCGCGCGCTCCGCGAGCGCGAGGAAGGCCGTAAAAAGCGGATGGTGGAGGAAACCGAGGCGGCCATTCAGGAGGCCGGCCTGGCGCTGGAGCCCCACCAGCGGGCGAAATTCGCGAAGCGCTACGCCGAGGAGCGGCGCCGGATCGAGGAGAAGCTCCGCAAGGAAAACGATGAGAAGCGGGCGCCCCTGGTCCGGGACGTGATCGCGCAACTGAAGCTTGAGTTTTCCGGCACCGCGCCGGTGGCCTCGACGCCGGTGCCGGCGCGCTAGGCGGCATTGGTTTCGGTGGTGAGCGGGCGGGGATCGCGGATGCCTTTGACCAGCGGCACCACCACGGCCCAAGTGAGCAGGATGTGGAGCAGCACCAGGAGCTGGTAATAGCTCAGGTGCGCGGAGTGGAAATGGTCTTTCACCAAGCCGGCGATCAACGGGCCGAGGGAGGCGGTGAGGCCGACGATGGTCCAGTGCATGCCCATGGAGACGGTGCGCCCGGCGGGAATAGTGAGCATTTGAGAAAGGCGCACCTGGCAGACCCAGCTCCCGGAATAGAGGCCTCCGAGGACGAGCGAGGCGAGGCTGAGGATCACGATCGGTTGCGGCAGCGGTGTATCGCGGAACGGGAGGCTCATCGCCTCGCGGGCCAGCGGGAGCCAGGCGAGCATGGCCAGCGGGGAGAGGAGCAGGAGCACCAGCATCACGCGCCGGCCGCCCCAGCGATCGATGAGCTTGCCGACGGAGGGCGTCCAGAGCGCGGCGCCGATCGCGGAGGCGAGGAAGACGAGGGCGGTCTGGCCATAGGTGACGCCGAAGCTCTCCTTCAGGTAGACCATGCTGAAGAAGCCGGGCAGGCCCATATTGTACCCGAGCATCGCCTGCGCTCCCACCCAGACTCCCATGGCGAGGCTGAACCGGAGGAAGCTGGGCTGCCGCAGCGGAGCCGCCAGGCGCTGGCGGAGCGTCGTCTCGGGATGGACGGGGTGCGGCGCCGGCTCGTGCACCGTGAGGTGGATGAGGATATCGGCCACCCCGGCGACGGTCGCGATCGCGAAGACGATCTGGAAACCGAGGAAGGGCTGTCCCGCCGGCGCGCGATCGAGCGTGTAGCCGTAGATGATCGCCCCCACCGCGAGCCCGCACGAAAGCACCCGGTGGCGCTCGCCCCAGAAGCGCCCGGCGCGCGCGGGCGGCAGCAGATCGGCCATCCAGCTAAGCCACGGCGCGGTGCCGGCCTGGCCCAGGAGATTGCTGGTGGCCAGCGCAATGATAATCAACGTGGGCCAGAGATCGCGGCGTTCCGGCAGGACGATCGGCAGCAGCGCCGGAACGATCCAGAGCAGCCGGTGGGTCATCGAGACGATGGCCCAGAAGGGCTTCCGCCGCGGCAGGAGCTCGACGGCGAGGGCGGAGAAAATCTGCGCCAGCATGGCGAATTGCCACGCGGCGGAGAGGAGCCCCAGCTGAAAGCCGCTGGCGCCCACGGCGCTCATCAGCAGCGGCAGCGGCATCCCGAGGGCGGCCGTCACCCAGATCATCCCGAAGAATCCCGCCATCATATTCCGCCGCAGCGAACGATCCACCTCGGCGGAAGTGAGGGCCGGAGTGGAGGCGAGCTGGGTCATCGTGGGAAGAATCGGGCGAAGAGATGTAACGAGCGGGGCCGGTGCGCGGCAAAGGGGAAAGAAACTCCGAACGGAGCGCAAAACGGGGCCGACGGGGTTTTGTTCGTGATGTGCTCTAAGAAATCGCCGGGCGGAGACTCGCCCTCACATGATCCCCCCGAGCCATGAATCGCGGTGAATCGCTCCGCGTGAGCTTGCCGGCTTCGCTCCGAGGCTTCAGCCCGGCCGCGGGCGATGTGCTGCGCGTGGGCTCGACGCGGCGCGGGTTTTTGCAGGCGGGTTTGGCCGGGCTCGCGGGGCTCTCGGTGCCGGCGCTCTTACGGCGCCAGGCGGCCGCGGCGGCGGCGGGCGCGGCGAAGAGCAAGACGAACGTGATTCTTTTCTGGCTCTCGGGAGGGCCGAGCCATCTCGATATGTGGGACCCGAAGCCGGAGGCGCCGCGGGAGATTCGCGGCCCGTTTGGCTCCATCCCCACGAAGCTGCCCGGCGTCCGCGTATGCGAGCATCTTCCTTTGACGGCGCGCCTGATGGATAAGCTGACGCTGATCCGCTCGGTCGATTGCAGCGCCAGCGATCATACGCCGATCACGATGCAAGCCGGGAACCCGCTGGCGCGGCGCACGAACGATGGCCGGGACGGCGGCGGCTATCCTTCCATGGGATCGGTGGCGGCGAAATTCCGCGGCGCGAACGAGCCTGGGCTGCCGGGGTTCATCGCGCTGGCGCCCTCTTTGAAATCGGATATCTGGGGCGCCGGCCAGATGGGGAGCGCTTACGAGCCGGTCGATGGCAAGGAACTCGCCGGGCGGCTGGCGCTGGCGGACGGACTGACGATCGAGCGCCTGGGCGAGCGGCGAGCCCTGTCCAACCAACTGGATCAGTGGAGACGCCATCTCAGTACCGACCCAAACATCGCCGCCGCCGATCAATACACCCAGCAAGCCTATGACGTCCTCTTGAGCGGGAGGGCGCAGCGCGCCTTCAATCTCGATGAGGAAAAGCCGGCGCTGCGGGACCTGTATGGCCGCGATAGCTTGGGAGAAAAGGCCCTGCTCGCGCGGCGTCTCGTCGAGGCGGGCGTCACCTTTGTCACGGTGAGCGGAGCGTGGGGCTACTTCGATCATCACGGCGATAACGTGCAGTGGGGCGGGATCGAGAAAGGCCTCCGGCCGCTCCTGCCCGTCGTCGATCGCACTTTGCACGCCATCGTCACGGACCTGGAGGCGCGTGGTTTGCTGGAGACCACGCTCATTCTCATGATGGGCGAATTCGGCCGCAGCCCGACCATCAATGCGCAAGCCGGACGCGATCATTGGCAGCGCGTGATGTCCATGGTGGTCGCTGGCGGCGGCCTGCGCCACGGGCAGGTGATCGGCAGCACCGACCGCACGGGGTACGATATCGAAAGCCGGCGCGTGGGGCCGTCCGACTTGGCCGCGACCGTCTTCCATCATCTCGGGATCGAGCAAAACTCGCACTGGATCGACGCGCAAGGGCGCCCGCGGCCGATCGTTACCGAGGGCGGGCAGCCGATTGCGGAATTGCTGTAGCGCCGCGGCAGGCGCTAGCCGCCGACGGGCAGCTCCACAAACGCTTTCGCCACAGCGAGCTCGGCTCCGGAGAGCACCTCCAGGCGCACCCGCGTGGTTCCGGCATCCAGCATCGCCAAATCGGCAGCCGCGCGCTTGCTCAGGTCGATGATTCGGCCTTTCGCAAAAGGCCCGCGATTATTGATTCGCACAATCGTGCTTTTGCGGTTCTTGAGATTGGTCACCAGCACCATCGTCCCGAACGGCAGCCGCCGGTGAGCCGCCGTCACATCGGCCGCCCGGTAGCGCTCTCCATTGGCGGTCTGCCGCCCAATCCATTTGCCGCCGTACCACGAAGCGACACCTGTCTGCGGCGCCGCATTGCGGGCAGGGGTTGCTTCCCGGGCATCGCTTCGCAGGGCGAAGCAATGAACGATCATTGCAACTAAAATAAGGGATACGTAAACAGGCTTGGACATCAGAGGCGCGGAAGCTACCGCGCATTGCTACCGCGTCAACAAAATGTAGCATTAGATATCCAGCGCATCGATATCGGAGCATTAGCAACGCCAATAGCTCGTTTCAAGCACTGGCTTACTGACTTACTGACTTACTGACTTACTGCCTTACTGGCTTACTCCGCCGAGCCCCGCACCCACCCGCACCGCATTCCCCAACAGCCACTCCCCCGCCCCCATCCGGCGTTTCCCTTCCGGCTGCACCTGGCGCAGCAGCAGCGCCGCTTCCCCGGAGGCGACCAGAAGGCCATGCCGGTCGGCACGCAGCACGGTGCCCGGCGGGCCGCTCTCGCGCCGGTGCACGATCGCCGAGAAGAGCTTGAGCTTCCTGGCGGCGCCGCCGGCCGGGACCCACGTGTAGGCGCCAGGCCACGGATCGTAAGCGCGGAGGCGGCGCTCGATTTCACACGCCGGCATTTGCCAATTCACTTCGCCGTGCTCACGGGTGAGCTTCGGCGCGTAGGTTGCGAGGATATCATTCTGTGGCACGCAAGGGGCCTGGCCGCGGGCAAGGAGGGGAAGCGCCTCGGCGAGCGCGCCGGGGCCAAGCTGGGCCAGGCGATCGTGCAGGGCGCCGCCGGTCTCACGCCGTCGGATGGGTATCGCGCGCTCCAGCATCACCGGGCCGGTATCGAGGCCTTCATCCATATATATCACGGTGAGGCCGGTCATGGCCTCGCCGGCAACGATGGCGGCCTGGATCGGCGCCGCGCCACGATGGCGGGGGAGGAGCGAGGCATGGAGATTCAGGCACGCCAGCCGCGGAAGGCGCAGCAGGTCGCCGGGCAAAATCTGCCCGTACGCCATGACGACGATCACTTCCGGAGCGAGCTCGCGCAGGGCGGCAACCGCCTCCGGCGCGCGGACCTTCGGCGGCTGTAGGACCGGGACGCCGCGCTCGAGGGCGAGCAGTTTGATCGGCGAGGCGAGCAGCTCCTGCCGCCGGCCCGCGGGGCGATCGGGCTGGGTCACCACCGCGGCCACTTCGTGCTCGGGGGAGTCGAGCAGCCAGCGGAGCGCCGGAAGGCCGATATCGCCGGTGCCGAGATAAACGATGCGCATGCGTCAGTACTCGAAGCGCTTCCGCTCCTTCTGGCTGCGCGGGTCGTTTTCCTGGCGGTCGAAATCGGCCCGATATCCCGGCCGGCGGCGGTAATCGCGCCCCATGAAAAACCAGTGCGAGTTGGGCAGGGCGAGGAGGATGCCGGCCGCGAGATAGACGGCGACGTAGAGGTAACTCAGATTGTCGCCACGCTTGATGACCGCCGCCACGGCGAGCGGCCCCACCACGAGCCAAAAGAAAATGCGCGCCCAATTCGCCCCGCGAAAAATGAAATAGGCGCACAGGCCCGCGAAAAACGGCACGAGAAAAATATACGGCAGGATCTCCGCGGGCGGCTGCTCATGGAGAAACAGGTTCACCACGTACGTCCCGCGCACGAAGCCGAGGAACGAGACGCCCACCATGAGATAGGCCGCGATGTTGGCGGTCGCCGGGCGAGGGACGGGGCGTTGGTACATAGGCGGGCCGGTAACGTCGCCAAACCGCGGGCGCGTTCAATGCCGGATTTTCCTTTGCTTCTCCATTTTTTGGGCTTCCCCTATGCCCATGGACACACCTTCTTCCCCCGGTCTCCCCTCCCCCCTCACGCGGCGCGGTTTTCTTCGCCAAAGCGGCGGCACCCTTGCCGGAGGCGTGCTGCTCAGCGCCCTGCCCGTCGAGCGCATGGCGCACGGCGCGGCCGGCGGCGAGCTGAAAATCGCGATGGTCGGCGGCGGCGGGCGGGGCACCGGCGCGGCCAACCAGGCGCTGCACAATTCCGGCTACCCGAACGTGAAGCTGGTGGCCATCGCCGAGCTCTTCAAGGACATCGCGGAAAAGGCGATCAACGTGCTCGGCACGCAGAATCCCGGAAAGGTCGACGTGCCGCCGGACCGCATTTTCCTCGGCTTCGAGGCGTACAAGCAGGCCATCGCCGCCGCCGATGTGGTCATCCTCGCCACGCCCTGCTGCTACCGCCCCATGATGTTCGAGGAAGCGGTGCGCCAGGGCAAACATGTCTTCCTGGAAAAACCGGTGGCCGTCGATTCCACCGGCGTGCGCCGGGTGCTGGCGGCGGCGGCCAAGGCGAAGGAGAAGAATCTGAAGGTCGGCGTCGGGCTGCAGCGGCGGCACAAGCCTGGGTATCTGGAGACAGTGAAGCGCGTGCAGGATGGCGCCATCGGCGAAATCCAATATTGCCGCACCTTCTGGGATATGGGCACGGCCCGCGCGATGGTGCCGCGCAAGCCGGAGTGGAATGAGCTCGAATTCCAGCTCCACAACCAATTCTACTTCGCCTGGCAATGCGCCGATATCCACGTGGACCAGGGGCTGCACAATATCGACGTGATCAACTGGGTCAAAGGCATCTACCCGATCAGCGCGAAGGGCGTGGCAGGCGCGGAAGTCCGCCGCGGGCCCGGCGCCGGCGCGCTCTTCGATCACTTTTCCATCGAATATGAGTACGCGGACGGCACGCGCCTTTTCGCGCAAAACCGTCAGATCCCCGGCTGCTGGAACAACGTGACCGAAAACGCCCACGGCACCAAAGGCTCCGTGGAGATGATCAACGACCGGACTATTTTCAATATCACGGACAAGAAGGGGAACAGCATCTGGACCTATCCCAAGGAGGAGCCGATCATCGATCCCTACCAAAAGGAGCACGACGACCTCTTCGCGGCCATCTCCTGGAACCACGATTACAACGAAGCGGAGCGCGGCGCCATGTCGACCATGACGGCCATCATGGGCCGCATGGCCGGCTATTCGGGCCAGCTCATCCTCTGGGACGATGCCCTCAAATCCGAGAAACTCTTCGCGCCCGAGATCAAGTCGCTCCAGGACGAGCCCCCGGTGAAACCCGACGAGACCGGCGCCTATCCCCTGCCCGTGCCCGGCAAATACCAGCCAGTCTAAGATCCGTCTTAGTCTTAGTCGTAGTCGTAGTCTCGCAACACCCGCCGGAAAAGTTACCGGCCGGATCCTCCGTCTCGGAGGCCCCGGCACAGACTCACACTCTTCGTTCCTATGAAACTTCACTATTCACTCCTCATGGCCATGGGAATTTTCCTTAACGCCGCCACTCCGCCCACCTGCGCCGACGAAGGGATGTGGCTGTACAACGATCCGCCGCGCGCCCTGCTGAAGGAGCGCTATAACTTCGACGCCACGCCCGAATGGCTGGAGCATTTGCAGAAGTCTTCCGTGCGCTTCAACAGCGGCGGCTCCGGCGAGTTCATCTCCGCGGACGGGCTGATCCTCTCGAATCACCACGTCGGCGCCGACACGCTGCAGAAGGTCAGCACGAAGGAAAACGACTACCTAAAGAAGGGCTTCTACGCCACGACGCTGGCAGACGAAATCAAGGCGCCCGACCTCGAGCTGAACGTGCTCATGACCATCGAGGACGTGACCGCGCGGGTGAACGCCGCCGTGAAGCCCGGCGCTTCCGACGAGGAGTCCTTCAAGCAGCGGCGCGCCGTGATGGCGGCGATCGAGAAGGAATCGAAGGACAAGACCGGGATGCGCAGCGACGTGGTCACGCTGTACCAGGGCGGGCGCTATCACCTTTACCGCTTCAAGCGCTACACCGACGTGCGCCTGGTTTTCGCGCCCGAGCAGCAGATCGCCTTCTTCGGCGGCGACCCGGACAACTTCGAGTATCCGCGCTATCGACCTGGATGTCTGTTTCTTCCGCGCCTACGAGGACGGCAAGCCCGCGAAGATTCAGCACTATCTCAAGTGGAGCCAGGCCGGGACGAAGGATGGCGATCTCGTTTTCGTCTCCGGCCATCCGGGCCGCACCAGCCGGCTGTTCACCATGGCGGAGCTGGAATACCTGCGCGACGTTCAGTTCCCGCGCCTGCTCCAGCGCCTCTTCCGCATGGAAGTGGTGCTCGGCTCCTACAGCGAGCGCAGCCAGGAAAATGCGCGCCGCGCGAAGGACGACCTCTTCGGCGTGCAGAACAGCCGCAAGGCGCGCAAGGGCGGGCTCGCCGGCCTGCTCGATCCGGCCCTGATGGGAAAGAAAGCCGCCGATGAAAAGGCGCTGCGGGAGAAGATCGCCACGCGCCCGGAGCTCAAGGAGGCACTCGCTGCCTATGACCGGATCGCCGCGGCGCAGAAGGTCATTGCGGAGAGCGCGCGCTCTTACAACCTGCTCGAAGGCGGCAGCGCGTTCAACTCGGAGCTTTTCGGCATCGCGCGCACCTTGCTGCGCGCCGGCGAAGAACGGCCCAAGCCGAACGGCGAGCGGCTGCGCGAATTCAACGAGGCCGGGCGCGAATCGCTCGAGCTGGCGCTGTTTTCCGACAAGCCGATCTACCCCGATCTCGAGGAGCTGCAACTGACCGATTCGCTCACCTATCTTGCCGAGGAATTGGGCGCCGGCTCGCCGCTCGTGCAAAAAGTGCTCGCCGGCAAATCGCCCAACGCGCGCGCCGTGGAGCTGATCAAGGGCACCAAGGTGCTGGACGTGGCCTTCCGCAAGAAGCTCTACGAAGGCGGCCAGGCCGCTGTAGATGCGGCGAATGACCCGATGATCGCGCTGGCCAAATCGATCGACGACGAGGCGCGCGCCCTCCGCAAAGTCATCGAGACCCAAGGCGAGGCCAAGCAGCAGGCGCACGCCAAGATCGCCAAGGCCCGCTTCGCGCTGGAAGGCACGAGCACCTATCCCGACGCCACCTTCACGCTGCGCCTCGCCTTCGGCACCGTCAAAGGCTACGAGGAAGGCGGCAAGCAAATTCCCCCGCACACGACCATCGCCGGCCTCTACGAGCGCGCGCAGGAGCAGGAAAATCGCCCGCCCTTCGATCTGCCCAAGAGCTGGCTCGACAGCAAAGCGAAGCTCGACCTCGACACGCCGTTCAACTTCGTCTCCACCGCCGACATCATCGGCGGCAACTCCGGCAGCCCCGTCGTCGATCGCCAAGGCGAATTCGTCGGCATCATTTTCGACGGCAACATCCAGTCGCTGGTCCTGGATTTCGTCTACACTGATGTCATCGCGCGAGCCGTCTCCGTCGACTCCCGCGGCATCGTGGAAGCGCTGAAGAAAGTTTACCGCGCGGACGGGCTGGTGCAGGAGTTGAGCACAGGCAAACGCGGACTTTGAAAGGGTTGCGGGTTTCGAGTTTTGTTGGTCGCGCAAACTTGCATAGACCCGAAACTCAACCGCCAAAGCTGAAACCCAAAACCCCAACCATGCCCGCCGTTCTCGTGGCGCTGCTGATTTGCACCGCAGTTTTCGCGTATGGCGCAGACGATCTCCCGAAACTGGAAAAGCCGATCACGCTTTTCATGGCGGGCGACTCCACGATGGCCGCTCAAGCCCTCGTGCCTGCCACGCCGGCGCGAGGCTGGGGGCAAATGCTGCAGCCGTATTTCCACGACAATGTGCGCGTGGAGAATCTTGCTTCGTCCGGCCAAAGCACCAGGAGCTTCCGCGACAAGGGACGCTGGCAACTGATCCTCGATCGTCTCCAGGCCGGCGACTTCGTGATCATCCAGTTCGGCCACAATGACGCCAAGCCCGACGCGGAGCGGCACACCGAGCCATTCGGTTCGTTCAAGGAAAACCTCGAGCGTTTCGTGCGCGAAGTGCGCGCGCGCCAGGCCACGCCGATTCTGGCCACCTCGATCGTTCGGAATATCTTCAACGCCGACGGAACCTCTTTGCGCGACACGCACGGAGACTATCTGGTCGCCACGCGCAAGGTCGCGGAGGAGCAGTCCTTACCGCTGCTCGATCTTAATCGGAAGACGGGCGATCTGCTGATAAAGCTCGGCCCGGATCGCTCGAAGCTCCTCTTCAACAATGTCGAGCCCGGCGAATATGGAAAGTACCCGGATGGTTTCCGGGACGGCACGCATTTGAACGCGGCCGGCGCCTCTCGAATTTGCGACCTGGCGATCGAAGAGATTTTCGCGAAGGTGCCGGAGCTGGCCAAGTGGGTGAGGCAAGTGGCGGCGGAGCGGCAGGGGCGCTGAGGCGGCGGAAATCAGTGGCTCGACGGCGCCAAATCCAACTGCTCGCTCGCGCCAAAATCCTGCTCCAGGCTGCCGGTGAGCTGCTGCGGCGGCGTGGTGGGATTGAGGAACGGCACGCCCGCGACGTGGCCGCCGGGCAGCGCCGCCGTCGCCTTGTACGGCGTGTAGATTGGCATCGCGCCGGAGGCGAAGACTCCCGCAGACGTGACGAACGCGCGCCCATCGGGCAGGAACCCGCGCAGGGTGGCCATGCCGGAGGCGTTCACTTTCACGGTCAGGTCACCGGCCGGCATCGATGGATCGGCGCCGCGGAGCAGCACGTCGGCGCGGTAGTTGCCGGCATAGGCGAGCCCGCTCACGGCGTGCCGTTTCGAGACCACGCGCAGGCCATCGGGCGCCTGCATCGGGTGATCGAGGCCGGTCACTTCGGCCGCGAAGGTCTTGGTCTCGACCAGGTATGCCACGTGCAGCTTCGCGTTCGGGTAGCCCGCCACCTTCAGCTTCTTCAGGTAATCGAGGCGCGACTCGAGCCGCCCCGTGAACGGCAGCCGCGTCGTGCCGAGCTGCAGCACGCCGGAGAAGCTGGCCGCATTATTGAGCGTGACAGTGAGCCGCCCGTCGATCGGCGCCGCGGCCGCCGACGGCGCGCTGGAGGAAACCAGGCCCTGGTAGGTGCCATTGAGCGAATTGAACGACGCCACGCGCACCACCATGGTCGAGAGCCCGCCGCGCGCATCCCGCACCGTCACCGTGAAGGAGTCGGTGGTAGTCGGATTGTTGAAGCTCAGGCCCGCGACGTATTTTACATAGCCATTCGCCATGATCACCACGCGGCCGAACTTCGGCTTGCTCACGGAAACTACGGTGAGCGCATCGTTATCCGGGTCGCTCGCGCCGCGCAGCGCATTGATTTGCAGCGGCACGTTGCAGAAGCAATAGACTAGGCGGTCCTGCGTCGTCGGCAGCGCGTTGCGGCGCCCGATGGTGAAGGTAGCGCTCGACACGGCGTTCCAGCGATCTGCCACGAGGTAGGTGATATTCGCCGGCCCGGTGAACGTGGGCGCCGGGGTGAAGAGCAGCGTGCCATCGGGCTGAATGAGGACGGTGCCCTGCGCCAGATCGACGGTGGCCCCGATCACGCGGAGCGGGTCGCCGTTCGGATCGGTGGCACTGCCGAGCACGTTGAGCGTGATCGGCGTGCCGATTTCCGTCTCGGCCTGATCGTCCGTGACCACCGGCGGATCGTTCACCGTGATGACGATCTGCCCTTCGGCCTGGCCGCCCAGCTCATCCTGCAGCGTATAGGTGAGCACCGCGCGGCCGGAGAAGCTCGCCGCGGGCGTGAAGGTGAACGAGCTCGTGCCGTTGAAGACCAGCGTCCCGACGCTCGGATCGGTCGTGAAACCGATCACGCTGATCACGTGGCCATCGGGATCCGAATCGTTCGGCATTACGTTCACGGTCACCGGCTGGCCCGCCTTCGTATCGACGAGGTCGGGCCCGGCGACCGGGAGATTATTCACGAGCACCGTGATGGTGCCGGTGCCTTCGGCGCCGCTCGGATCGATCACCGTGTAGGTGATGGTCACGATGCCGGTGAAGCCGGGCGCCGGCGTGAAGATCAGCTTGCCGGCGGGATCAACCGTCACCGTGCCCTGCGCCGGATCGACCGTTACGCCGGTCACCGTGAGCACGTCGCCCTCGGGATCGGTGTCGTTCGTGAGCGGAAGGACCGTCACGGGCTGGCCGGGCTGCGTGGTCGCCGTGTCGTTCTTGGTGACCGGGGCGGTGTTGGTGAGCGTGGCGCTCACGGTCACACTCAGCGTCGCCTGCGCCGTGGCGCCCGCGGGATCAGTGATGGTGTAGACCAGGTCGGCCACGCCGGTGAAGCCGGCCGCCGGGGTGAAGGTGATCGTGCCATCGGGGTTCGCGACCGCGGTGCCCGCGGCGGGGTTCACCGGCGTCACACCCGTGAGCTGAAGCACGCCGCCTTCGGGATCGAGATCGTTGCTCAGCACGGTGAAGATGCTCGGCGTCCCGGAGGCGGCCTTCGCCACGTCATCGCGGGCGATCGGCGGCAGATTCGGCGAGAGCACCTCGACGATGAGCGTCCCTTCGGCGGCGTTGCCTTGGCCGTCCGTGATGGTGTAGCGGATCGTGGCCGAGCCTTCGAAGCCCGCCGCCGGCTGGAACGAGACGTTCTGGCCGACCACCGTGGCCGTGCCCTGAGCCGCATTCCCCACCGCCGCGGTGAGCGTGAGCGGATCGTTCTCCGGATCGGTGTCGTTCGTGAGCACCGCGGTATCCACCGCCACGCCGGGGGTGGTCGTGGTCTTGTCGGTCACCGCCACCGGCGCGCGATTGGCCGGCGTCTCGGTGATCGTCACCGTCACCGTGGACTCGGCGAAGCCGCCGCGGCCGTCGGTGATGCTGTAGCTGAACTGCACGCTGCCCGTGACGCCGGGCTGCGGCGTGAAGACGATGCTCTGGCGGTCGGCGCTCGGGGCGGCCGTGCCGAGGAGCGGATCGAGCTGCGCCTTCACGATCGTGATCGTGTCGCCCGCATCGGGATCGCCGTCGTTGCCAAGCACGGCGAGGGTGTTCGCCAGACTGCTCTTCAGCACATTCGCGCTATCCGGCAGCGCGACCGGCGGGCCATTCACCGTGATGAAGCAGAAGGCCGCGGCCTCCGCGCCGCCCGCATCGCGGACGACGTACTCGACAATCGCCACGCCATGGAAGCCGGTCGCCGCCGTGAACGCGAGCTCGCCCGCCGCTGTGATCGAAACGGTGCCGCGGCCCGAGCGCAGGGTGACGCTTTCCAGCGTGAGCGCATCGCCTTCCGGATCGGTGTCGTTGGCCAGCACATCGATCTCGATCGGGGTTTCGCCAGTCGTGGAAGCGAGGTCGTCCACGGCCACCGGCGCATCGTTCACGCCGCCGACCGTCACCACCACCTGCGCGGCGGCCGTCTCCTGGCCATCGGTGATCGTGTACGAGATCGTCGCCGTGCCATTGAAATTCGCCGCCGGGGTGAAGAGCAGTGTCTGGTCGGCATTGATCGTCACCGTGCCCTGCGCGGGATCCACCGTCGCCGTAGTCACGGTGAGCGTGTCGCCGTCCACATCGCTATCGTTCGCGAGCACCGCGATCGTCGCGGCCGTCTCTTCCGGCGTGCTGGCGATATCGTCGGCCGCCCCCGGCGCGTCATTCGCCGGCGACACCGTCACGGCGACCTGCGCCAGCGCGGTTCCGCCGTTGCCGTCGGCGATGGAGTAGGAAATCATCGCGAGCCCGTTGAAATCAGGCGCGGGCGTGTAAAGCAGCGTCCCGTCGGCATTCACGATCACCGAGCCTTGCGCGGCCGGGACGGTCGCGGAGGTCACGGTCAGCGTGTCGCCATCGATGTCGCTGTCGTTGCCGAGCACGGTGATCGTGCGCGAAACGTCTTCCGGCGTCGTGGCCGCATCGTCCACCGCCACCGGCGCATCGTTTTGCGCGCCGATCTGCACAATCGCCTGCGCCGTCGCCGTGCCGCCCTGGCCGTCGCTGATCGTGTACGAGATCGTCGCCGTGCCGTTAAAGCTCGTGGCCGGCGTGAAGAGCAGCGTGCCGTCGGGGTTGATTGCCACCGTGCCCTGCGCGGCCGGGACGGTCGCCGCGGTCACGGTGAGCGTGTCGCCGTCCACGTCGCTGTCGTTGCCCAGCACGTTGATCGTCACCGCGACATTTTCCGTCGTGGAGCCGAGATTGTTGACGGCCACCGGCGCGTCGTTCACCGGCGTCACCGTCACGATGGCCTGCGCCGAGGCGTTGCCGCCCTGGCCGTCGCTAATCGTGTACGAGATCGTCGCCGTGCCATTGAAGTTCGCCGCCGGCGTGTAGAGCAGCGTGCCGTCGGCATTGATCGACACCGTGCCCTGCGCCGCGGGCACCGTCGCCACGGTGACGGTGAGCGGATCGTTCTCCGGATCGCTGTCGTTGCCGAGAACGTTAACCGTCTTCGCCGTGTCTTCCGGCGTGGTCGTGGCGTCGTCGACGGCCACCGGCGCGTCGTTCACCGCGGTCACCGTCACGGTCACCGTGGCCGTGGCGCTGCCGCCGTTGCCGTCGGAGATCGTGTAGGTGATCGTGGCCGTGCCGTTGAAGTTCGTCGCCGGCGTGTAGAGCAGCGTGCCGTCGGGGTTCACTGCCACGGTGCCCTGCGCCGCCGGAACGGTCGCGCCCGTCACGGTGAGCGTGTCGCCGTCGAGGTCGCTGTCGTTGGCCAGCACGTTGACCGTGGTCGCGGTGTCTTCCGGGGTCGCAGCGAGATCGTTCACCGCCACCGGCGCGTCGTTCACCGGCGTCACCGTCACGAGCACCTGGGCCGAGGCATTGCCGCCGAAGCCGTCAATCGCCGTGTACGAGATGCTGCGAGGCCGTTGAAGTTCGTCGCCGGCGTGAAGCGCAGAGTGCCGTCGGCATTGATCGTCACCGTGCCCTGCGCGGCGGGCACTGTCGCGGTCGCCACCGTGAGCGGATTGCCGTCCGGATCGCTGTCGTTGCCGAGCACGTTGATCGTCACCGCGGTGTCTTCGGGAGTCGTCGCGGCATCGTTCACCGCCACCGGCGCGTCGTTCACCGCATCGATGTTCACCGTCACCACGGCCGCGGCCGTGCCGCCGTTGCCGTCGCTGATGGTGTAATTGATCGTCGCAAATCCGTTGTAGAACGTGGCGGGCGTAAAGCTCAGCGTCCCGTCCGCGTTGATCGTCACCGCGCCCTGGGCGGCCGGGACCGTCGCCGCCGTCACGGTAAGCGTGTCGCCGTCCAGGTCGCTGTCGTTCGCGAGCACCGCGATCGTCTTCGGCGTATTCTCCGGCGTGAAGGCCAGGTCGTTCACCGCCGTCGGCGCGTCGTTCACCGGCGTCACGGTCACCACGGCCACCGCGGAAGCGTTGCCGCCTTCGCCATCGGTGATCGTGTAGGCAATCGTCGCCACGCCATTGAAGTTCAGCGCGGGCGTGAAGAGGAGCGTGCCGTCCGCGTTGATCGTCACGGTCCCTTCGGCCGCGGGCACCGTCGCGCTCACCACCGTCAGCGGCGAGCTCTCGGTGTCGGTGTCGTTCGTCAGCACGGCGATCGTCTTCGCCGTGTCTTCCGGCGTCGTCGCCGCATCGTCGACCGCCACCGGCGCGTCGTTCACCGGCGTCACCGTCACGGTGACCTGAGCGGTCGCGGTGCCGCCATTGCCGTCGCTGATCGTGTAGCTGATCGTCGCCGTGCCCGTAAAATTCGCGGCCGGCGTGAAGTGCAGCGTGCCGTCCGCGTTCACCGACACCGTGCCCTGTGCGGCCGGCACCGAAGCCGCCGTCACCGTCAGCGTGTCGCCCTCCACGTCGCTGTCGTTCGACAGCACGGCGATGTCGCGCGCCGTGTCTTCGGGTGTCGAGGCGAGTCGTTCACCGCCACCGGCGGATCGTTCACCGGCGTCACCGTCACGGTCACCTGCGCCGAAGCGCTGCCGCCGTTGCCGTCGCTGATCGTGTAGGAAATCAGCGCCGTGCCATTGAAGTTCGCCGCGGGCGTAAAGATCACGTTGGTGCCGCTGATCGTCGCCGTGCCGTGCGCCGGCGCCACCGTCGCCGCGGTAACCGAGAGCGTGTCGCTCTCGGGATCGGTGTCGTTCGCCAGCACCGCGATCGATTTCGCCGTGTCTTCCGGCGTGCTGGTCGCGTCGTTCACCGCCACCGGCGCGTCGTTCACCGGCGTGACCGCCACCGTCACCGTGGCCGAAGCCGTGCCGCCGTTGCCGTCGGTGATCGTGTAGCTGAACGTGTCCGTGCCGTTGAAATTCGCGGCCGGCGTGAAGAGCAGCGTGCCGTTGGCATTCACCGCCACCGTGCCGTGCGCGGCGGGCACGCTCGCGCCCGTGACGCTCAGCGTGTCGCCATCCACGTCGGTGTCGTTGGCGAGCACCGTAATCGTCTCCGCCGTGTCCTCGGCCGTCGAAGTGCTGTCGTCGACCGCCACTGGCGCGTCGTTCACCGGCGTCACCGTCACCGTGACCGTCGGCCTGCGCCGTGCCGTCGAGCCCGTCGCTGATGCTGTAGGAAATGAGCGCGATGCCGTTGAAGTTCAGCGCCGGTGTGAAGCGCAGCGTGCCGTGGCATTGACCGTCACGGTCCCCTGCTCCGGCGGCACCGTTGCCAGCGTCACGGAGAGCGTGTCGCCATCGAGATCGGTGTCGTTGGCCAGCACGGTGATGTTCACCGCCGTATCCTCCGCCGTCGTCGCCGCGTCGTTGACCGCCACCGGCGCGTCGTTCACCGGCGTCACCGTCACCACGACCTGCGCGGAAGCCGTGCCGCCGTTGCCGTCGCTGATCGTGTAGCGTAATCTGTCGGCGCCGTTGAAGTTCGGCGCGGGCTGATAGCGAAGCGTGCCGTTCGCATTCACCGCCACCGTGCCGTGCGCGGCGGGCATCGTCGCGCCGGTCACCGTGAGCGTGTCGCCGTCCACGTCGCTGTCGTTCGAGAGCACGGCGATGTTCACCGCGATTTCCTCGTCGGTCGTCGCCGCGTCGTTGACCGCCACCGGCGCGTCGTTCACCGGCGTCACGGTCACCGCCACCTGCGCGGAGGCGAAGCCGCCCTTGCCGTCGCTGATCGTGTAGCTGAAGCTGTCGAGGCCGTTGAAGTTCAGCGCCGGCGTGAAGCCGAGCGTGCCGTTCGCATTGACCACCACGGTGCCGTGCGCGGGCGCCACGGTCGCGCTGGTTACCGCGAGCGGATTGCTCTCCGGATCGGTGTCGTTGCCGAGCACCGTGATCGTCGCCGCCGTGTCTTCCGGCGTCGTCGCCGCGTCGTTCACCGCCACCGGCGCGTCGTTCACCGCGGTCACCGTCACCACCACCACGGCGGTGTCGCTGCCGCCCTGGCCGTCGCTGATCGTGTAGCTGATCGTCGCCGTGCCGTTGAAATTGCTCGCAGGCGTGAAGCTCAGCGTCCCGTCCGCATTCACCGTCACCGTGCCGTGCGCGGCCGGCACCGTGGCGCCGGTCACCGTCAGCGTGTCGCCGTCCAGGTCGCTGTCGTTGCTCAGCACGCCGATCGTCGTCGCCGTATCTTCCGAAGTCGAAGCCGCGTCGTCCATCGCCACCGGCGCGTCATTCACCGGCGTCACGGTCACGACCACCTGCGCCGAAGCCGTGCCGCCGTTGCCGTCCGAGATCGTGTAGGTGAACCGCCGCGCCGTTGAAATTCAGCGCCGGGGTGAAGAGTAGCGTACCGTCGGGATTGATCGCCGCCGTGCCCTGCGCCGGCGCCACGCTCGCCGCCGTGACGGACAGCGCGTCGTCCTCCGGATCGGTGTCGTTGCCGAGCACCGCCACCGTCTTCGCCGTGTCCTCCGGCGTCGTCGTCGCGTCATCGACCGCCGTGGGCGCGTCGTTCACCGGCGTCACCGTCACGATCACCTGGGCCGAAGCGGTGCCGCCGTTGCCGTCGCAGATCGTGTAGTTAATCGTCGCCGTGCCCGTGAAGTTCGTGGCCGGCGTGAACAGCAGCGTCCCGTCCGGATTGATCGCCACCATCCCCTGCGCGGCCGGCACCGTCGCCGCCGTGACCGTGAGCGTGTCGCCGTCCACGTCGCTGTCGTTCGCGAGCACCGCGATGGTGCGGGGCGTATCCTCGGCGGCCGAAGAGAGATCGTTCACCGCCACGGGCGCGTCGTTCACCGGCGTCACCGTCACCACCGCCACGGCCGATGCGCTGCCGCCGTTGCCGTCGCCGATCGTATAGGTGAACGTCGCCGTCCCGTTGAAATTCAGCGCCGGCACGAAGTGCAGCGTGCCATTGGCATTGATCGTCACCGTCCCTTGCGCGGCCGGCACCGTCGCGGTCACCACGGAAAGCGTGTCGCCGTCCAGGTCGCTGTCGTTGGCCAGCACCGCGATGTCGATCGCCGTGTCCTCCGGCGTGGTCGCGGCATCGTTCACCGCCACCGGCGCGTCGTTCTCGCTGGTCACCGTCACGGTCACCTGCGCGGTCGCGGTCCCGCCGTTCCCGTCGTTGATGCTGTACGAAATCATCGCCGTGCCGTTGAAGTCCGTCGCGGGCGTGAAGGTCATCGTGCCGGCGGCATTGATCGCCACGGTGCCCTGCGCCGCCGGCACCGTCGCCGCCGTCACCGTAAGCGTGTCGCCGTCCACGTCGCTGTCGTTGGCCAGCACCGCGATCACCTTCGGCGTCTCCTCGGCCGTCGAGGCCAGGTCGTTCACTGCCACCGGCGCATCGTTCACCGGCGTCACCGTCACCACCGCCAGCGCAGAGGCGCTGCCGCCCTTGCCGTCGCTGATGCTGTACGAAATGGTCGCCGGGCCGTTGAAATTCGTCGCGGGCGTAAAGAGCAGCGTGCCGTTCGCGTTGATCGAGACGGCCCCTTGCGCCGCCGGCACCGTCGCCGTCGTCACCGTCAGGCTGTCGCCGTCGAGATCGCTGTCATTCGCCAGCACGACGACCGTCTCCGCCGTGTCCTCGGGCGTCGTGGTCGCGTCGTCGTTGGCCGTCGGCGCGTCGTTCACGCTCGTCACGGTCACCACCGCGAACGCGTTCGCGCTTCCGCCGTTGCCATCGCTGATCGAGTACGAGATCGTCGCCGTCCCGTTGAAGTTCGTCGCCGGCGTGAAGCGCAGCGTCCCATCGGCGTTGATCGTTACCGTCCCCTGCGTGGCCAGCACGCTCGCGAGCGAAACCGACAGCGTGTCGCCGTCGAGGTCGCTGTCGTTTGCCAGCACGCCGATCGTCACCGCCGTGTCTTCCGGCGTGGTCGAGGAATCGTCGATCGCCATCGGCGCATCGTTCACCGGCGCCACCGTCACCGTCACCGTGGCAGAGGCGAACCCGCCGTTGCCATCGCCGATCGTGTAAGAAATTGTCGCCGGCCCGTTGAAGTTCAGGGCGGGCACGAAATGCAGCGTGCCGTTCGCGTTGATCGTCACCGTGCCTTGCGCCGCCGGCACGCTCGCGCTCGTCACCGTCAGCGTGTCGCCATCGAGATCGCTGTCGTTGGACAGCACCGTGATGTCGGCGGCCGTATCTTCTGCCGTCGTGGCGTCATCGTTGCCGGCCGTCGGCGCGTCGTTCACCGGCGTCACCGTCACGATCACCACGGCCGTGTCGCTGCCGCCCTGGCCATCGCTCACGCCATACGTAATCGTCGCCGTGCCGTTGAGATTCGTCGCGGGGGTGAAGGTCATCGTGCCGTTCGCATTGATCACCACCGTGCCCTGCGCTGCCGGCACGTTCGCGCTCGTCACCGTCAGCGGGTTGCCGTCCACGTCGGTATCGTTCGCGAGCACGTCGACCGTCTTCGCCGTGTCCTCGGGCGTCGAAGTCGCGTCGTCCGCCGCCACCGGCGCATCGTTCACCGCCGTGACCGTCACGGTCACGGTCGCCGAAGCGCTGCCGCCGTTGCCGTCGCTGATGCTGTACGAGATCGTCGCCGTGCCGTTGAAATTCGTCGCCGGGGTGAAGCGCAGCGTGTTGTTCGCATTGATCGTCACCGTGCCCTGCGCCGCCGGCACCGTCGACGTCGTCACGCTCAGCGTGTCCCCATCGAGATCGCTGTCATTGGCCAAGACCGAAATATTCACCGCGGTCTCTTCCGGCGTCGAAGCCGTGTCGTTCACCGCCACTGGCCCATCGTTCACCGCGGTCACCGTCACGGTCGCCGTGGCGCTCGAGGTGCCGCCGTTGCCGTCGCTGATGCTGTACGATATCGTCGCCGTGCCGTTGAAATTCGTCGCGGGCGTAAAGAGCAGCGTCTTGTCCGGATTGATCGCGACCGTGCCTTGCGTGGCCAGGACGCTCGCCGCCGTCACCGTCAGCGTGTCGTTTTCCGGATCGGAATCATTCGCCAGCACCGCGATGGTCCGCGCGGTGTCCTCGGGCGTCGTGGCCGTGTCGTTGTTCGCCACCGGCGCGTCGTTCACCGGCGCCACCGAGACCGTCACCGTGGCCGAAGCCGAGCCGCCGTTCCCGTCGCTGATCGTGTAGCTGATCGTCGCGGTGCCGTTGAAATTCGAAGCTGGCGTGTAGCGCAGCGTGCCGTTCGCGTTGATGGTCACCGTGCCTTGCGCCGCCGGCACCGTCGCCGTCGTCACACTGAGCGTGTCGCCGTCCACGTCGGTATCGTTCGCCAGCACGTCGATATTCCGCGCGGTATCCTCCGGCGTCGAAGAGACATCGTTCACCGCGACCGGCGCATCGTTCACGGGCGTCACCGTCACTGTCACCGAGGCTGAGGCGCTGCCGCCGTTCCCATCGGTCACCGTGTAAGCGATCGTGGCCGTCCCGTTGAAATTGAGTGCCGGCACGAAGCGCACCGTCTTGTCGGGGTTGATCGTCACCGTCCCCTGCGCCGCCGGCACCGTCGCGCTCTGCACCGAAAGCGTGTCGCCGTCGGCATCGCTGTCGTTGGCCAGCACGTTGATGTCCTTCGCCGTGTCTTCCGCGGTCGTGGCCGTGTCGTTCACCGCCACCGGCGCGTCGTTGTCGCTGTCGACCGTCACCGTCACCTGGGCCGCGGCGATACCGCCGTTCCCGTCGCTGATCGAGTAGTTGATCGTCGCCGCGCCATTGAAATTCAACGCCGGCGTTAAGGTCAGCGTCTTGTCCGGATTGATCACCACCGTGCCCTGCGCCGCCGGCACCGTCGCCACCGTCACCGTGAGGGTGTCGCCGTCCACGTCGCTATCATTCGCCAGCACCGCGATCACTTTCGCCGTCTCTTCCGGCGTCGAAGCCAGGTCGTTCAGCGCCACCGGCGCATCGTTCACCGGCGTCACCGTCACCGTCACCTGCGCGGAGGCGCTGCCGCCATTCCCGTCGCTGATCGTGTAGGAAATCGTCGCCGTCCCGTTGAAGTTCGCCGCGGGGGTAAAGAGCAGCGTCCCATTGGCATTGATCGTCACGGTCCCTTGCGCCGCCGGCACCGTCGCCGTCGTCACGCTCAGCGGGTTGCCGTCGGCATCCGTGTCGTTAGTCAGCACGGTGATCGTCGCAGCCGTATCTTCCGGCGTGGTCGCGGTGTCGTTGTTCGCCACCGGCGCGTCGTTCACGCCGCTGACCGTCACCACCGCCTGCGCGCTCGCCGTGCCGCCGTTTCCGTCGCTGATCGAGTACGAGATCGTCGCCGGCCCATTGAAATTCAACGCCGGCGTAAACCGCAGCGTCTTGTCCGCATTGATCGCCACCGTGCCCTGCGCCGCCGGCACCGTCGCCGTCGTCACCGAAAGCGTGTCGCCGTCCACATCGGAATCGTTCCCCAGCACCGCAAAGTTCACCACGGTGTCTTCCGGCGTCGTGGCCGTATCGTTGTTCGCGACCGGCGCATCGTTCACCGGCGTGACCGTCACGGTCACCTGCGCTGAAGCCGTGCCGCCATTCCCATCGTTGATACTGTAGGAAATCGTCGCCGTCCCATTGAAGTTCAGCGCCGGCGTGAAGCGCAGCGTTTTGTCGGCATTGATCGTCACCGTGCCCTGCGCGGCCGGCACCGTCGCCGTCGCCACATTGAGCGTGTTCCCGTCCACGTCAGTGTCGTTCGTCAGGACGTTGATCGTCGCCACCGTATCTTCCGCGGTCGTCGCGGTGTCATTCACCGCTACGGGCGGATCGTTCGCGGGCGTCACCGTCACGGTCACCGTCGCCGAAGCCGTGCCGCCGTTGCCATCGTTGATGCTGTAGGAAATCGTCGCCGTCCCGTTGAAGTTCGTCGCCGGCGTAAAGCGCAGGGTCTTGTCCGCGTTGATTGTCACCGTGCCCTGCGCCGCCGGCACCGTCGCCGTCGCCACGTTCAGCGTGTTGCCATCCACGTCGGTGTCGTTCGCCAGGACATTGATCGTCGCCGCCGTATCCTCCGCGGTCGTCGCGGTATCGTTCACCGCCACCGGCGCGTCGTTCACCGGCGTCACCGTCACGGTCGCCGTGCTCGAAGCGGTGCCGCCGTTCCCGTCGCTGATGCTGTAGGAAATCGTCGCCGTCCCGTTGAAATTCGTCGCCGGCGTGAAGCGAAGCGTCTTGTCCGCATTGATCGTCACCGTCCCCTGCGCCGCCGGCACCGTCGCCGTCGTCACGTTCAGCACGTCGCCGTTCGCGTCGGTATCGTTAGCCAGCACGGGGATGTTCACCGCCACCTCCTCCGGGGTCGTCGCCGTATCGGCCACCGCGACCGGCACCGCGTTGTCATTCTCCACGATCGTCCCGAGTCCGTTGCCATCGCCGATCGTGGCATTCCCCGGAGCCGTGAGCTGCACCGTGAAGTTCTCATTCCCCTCGTAAGTCGTATCGTCCAGCAGCGCCACGATGATGTTCTGCGTCGTCACCCCCGGCGTGAACGTGAGCGTGCCCGAGGCCGCCGTGTAATCGGCGCCCGACACCGCGCTCCCGTTGGCCGTCGCGTAGTTCACCGTGACCGTCAGCCCGCTCGCCGCGGAAAGCGTGACCGTGAAAGTCGCCGTCCCCGCGTTCTCATTGCGGCTCACGTCGTTGATCGAAACCGACGGCGCCGCGTCGTTGTCGTCGATCGTGCCGGTCCCGGCGACGCTCGCGTTGCTGGCCAGCCCGGCCGTGCGGGTCGCCGTGAGCGTGAACGTCTCCGAGTTCTCATCGATCGCATCGTCGATGATGGGCGTCCGCACGAAAATGCTGGTCGTCCCGGCGGCGAAGCTTGCCGTCGTGGCGGCCGCCCACGGGCCGCCGGCGCTGGTGGAGGTTTCCAAGCCCGGACCGTAATCGGCCGCGACGGCCGTGCCGTTCGCCAGCGCGAGCGAAACCGAGATCGCCGCGGTATAGGTGCGGGAAAGCCCGAGCGTGAAAACCGCGTACGTGCTTGGGGCCTCCGTAGCGGAGACGGAGCTCAGCGTGAGCGCCGGCCGGTTATCCTGGAAGCCGAAGTCGTGGTCCAGATAGGCACTGCCGAGCAGTCGCATCGCCCGGCGCTGAATGAAGCCGCCAGTAGTCGAGGCGCCGCTGTTCAGAATGTTCGTCGGATCGACGACGCGGATGATGTAGTCGCCAGGCAGGAGCTGCTCGAAGAGGTACGCGCCCGTCGCATCCGTCGTCCGCGTGGCCAGCAGGATTTCGCCGGCGTCCACCACGCCGTCGTTATCCAGGTCATCATACAGCTCCACGGTTAGTCCGGGCACGCCGTCTTCGCCGCTATCGACACCGTTCGCATTGGTATCGAAAAAGACCCGGTTGCCGATCGATCCTTCCGCCGGCAGATACGCGCCGCCATCGAACAAGTCGCCAAGTCCCGTGGTGCCATTGGTCGTGATCGTCCGCGTCGTGCCAAACGTTCCCGTCGACGGCGAAAACGTCCGGAAGGAAGCACCCGCGTTATAGAGCACATTGTTCCGGTCACGCGCGGCTTGCCGCACGGTGGTATTCGCCACCCGCGTGATATAAGTCAGCGAACCGGCGCCGATCTGGTAAGAATCGACCCCCGTGCTGGAATTGAACACGTAAAGCCGCTGGGTCGTCTCATCGACGAGAAAGTCGCCGAATTCCGTGTTGCCGTTGAAGTTATCGAGCCCGACGAACGTAATGGCTTGCGCCGTGCGGCCGTTGCTTCCCGCCACAAAGGTCAGCCGGTAGAACTGGTCGCGTCCGCCGGTGCCGCCGCCTTCCGTGCTGAAGTAGTACGAGCTGTTCGCAAACTCACCGCCCGCCGAGCCGAGTCCATCCCCGGGGAGCGTCACGCCCATGGTCGTAACATCCGCGACTACCGTGAAACGCTCGCCCGTGCGCGCGTCGTAGCCATAGATCGAGCGGTTCGACGACGCATTATTATTATTTGTGTAGTAGTAGATGCCCAGCACCGGGTCGAACCCCAGTGAGTTGATCCCCGCAAACGCCGCATCCGTGTACATCAGCACCGCTTTGCCCGTGTCGAAGTTGACGGCATAAAGCCGGTTGTCCTGCGTGGCGGCAAAGGAGCCGGTGCTGTTATCGATCGGCACTGGGCCCGCCCAGGCGGCCACGGCTGGGAGCAAAGCGGCAGCTACCAAGAGGAGCTTGTGAAGGAAAGTTATCGTTTTGACGATCACGGGGTGAGATAAAGTTGGGGTGGCGTGTTGGCTAACCAGGTGCGTCCTTTGGCTAGTCATAGATGATGACTTCCGGTGCGCCGTCGCAGCAGTTCTCCTCGTGCGTCGGTGTGTGATGATAGGGAGCGCTCCAGCGGTCCTTCTGAATCTTGCGGGCCGGCGCCATCTTGTGCGTCTCGAGCGTGCTCGGCCACTGGTCGCGCCGGATCGGCGCCGTCATCCGCTCCGCCGGCTTGTCTTTCGCCTCCGCGGTCCCGCCGAGCGGCACCGACACGCGCACCAACCCCAGCCAGTTGCCGCCGTGGCCGCGATCGTCGTCGCGCCATTCCACCCCCGCGGTCACCCAGCGGTACTGCAGCTCGCCGCGCAGCTTCACGCCCGATTCCTTCGCGCTCACCCCATCGGTCGCCGTGAAATAGTAATAGCCCGCCGCAAGCCGGGGTTGCAGGCCCAGTCCGGGCGAAGGCAGCTCCACCTCGTACTCGACATCGAAGCCCGCCGTGGGGCTGATCGTCATCCGGTCGCCATTGCGCCCCTTCCAGCTCTCGCCGCCCGTGAAAGGCGCCCATCCGTTTGCGCGCACGATGTGCCGCCCGCGCGACACCTCCACGCCCATCGCCGCCTGCTGAAATCCAAACTCGTCTGCCGTCTGCTTCGCCTCGTAAAACCCGTAAAATCCGAACACCCAATTCCCGCCTTCCGGCCGGAAACGCTGGATCGCCCCCGCGCTCACCGTGCCAAACGATTCCTCGCCCTTCGCTGCAGCAACCTGCACCACCGTGCTCGCCGTCCGCTGATGCAACACCGGCAGCGCCAGCCGCGTCACGAAATTGCTTCCCTCCGAGCGAAACTGCCCCTCGCCTTCGATGGTTGCCTGCCAGTCCACCTTCGCCGGCTCGATCCGGCGTTCCAGCGGCACAGCGGCCACCGGCTCCGCCGGCACGCGCGGCGGGCTGAGCAGGATAGCCGCGAGCGCTCCTGCCTGGAGCCAGGGAGGTAATCGTAGATGGGATGGGGGGGCAGACATGGGCGAACATGCGATTAGCGAATCTCATGCCAGCACCTGCCTCCAACTTCGTACCCCCTCGTGGAGAGGCACTTACGTCACGTCACCTCCCTCTGGAGTGAGCACGATTCGCAATTCAGCCCTACGGATCTCTCACCTTCGCTCCTACGAAACTCCCGCAACTATTACACCCGCGCCGGCAGCGGCCCCGCCGCCGGCGTCACCGAGCTCGTCCCCGAGCGCACCTGCCACGAGGCGCCCAGTCGCTGCGACGCATTCGGATCCGTCCTCTCGGAAACGTAGTGCCAATCCATCTGCAGCCGCGCCGCCGTGACATCGACGATCGAGTACCCATGCGAATCGAGCTGCAGGTATTTCACGTGCGGGTTGCCCGCTTGGAAGATCGCCTCCGTCTCGAGGCTCACGGGGTTGCGCTCCGGGAGGCCGAGCTGATCGTTCAGGTTATCGGAAGTGATCGAGGTGCCGACCAGCTCCACCGCCACCGAGGGCGTGCTGCCCGCGCCCAGCGGCACGTCGCACGCCCATGAGGAATGAATATCCCCCGTCAGGAATGCCACATTCGAGATCGAGCGCGAGGCGATGTGCTCCAGCAGCTCGCGCCGGTCGTCCCGGTAGCCGTCCCATGCGTCCACGTTGAAAGGAACGCCGGTCAGCGCGCCGAGCTTCTCCAGCACTTCCGGCGCGAGCGGCTGGCGAAAGTCCACCGGCGTGATCATCACCGGGTTGCCCACCAGTTTCCACTGCGCTCGCGAGCTGCCGAGATTGCCCTTCAGCCACGTCATCTGCTCGCCACCGAGGATCACGCGATTTGGGTCGTCCTTCGCGGGGTCGAGCGGGCTCGCCGGCTGTTGGTCGCGATACTGGCGCAAGTCGAGCATGCTCAAGTCCGCCAGCCCCCCGTATTGAAAATTGCGGTACAGCCGCGTCGAACGCGACGGCGGCCGGATCGGCATCCACTCGAAATACGCGCGCAATGCATTGTCGCGCCGCTGCAAGAAGCTCCCCTCCGTCGCCGGCTGATGATTCGCCGCACCCGCTTTCCAGGCATCGTCCGCCAGTTCGTGATCGTCCCACGTGCAGATGAACGGATACGTCGCGTGCAGCGCCTGCAAGTGCGGGTCCGTCTTGTACTGCGCGTGCCGGCGGCGGTAATCCTGCAGCGTCACGATCTCCTTCATCGGATCGTGCGTCCGGCCGATCGCCGGCCCCGGCCCGTAGCCGCCGGGCTCATACTCGTAAATGTAATCGCCCACGTGCAGGATGAAATCGAGATCCGTCCGCTCGGCGAGATGCCGATACGCCGAAAAATACCCCCCCTCGAAATTTGCGCACGAAGCGAGCCCAAACCGGAGCGAGCTCAACGTGGCCGAAATAGGTGGCGCGGTGCGGAACCGCCCGGTCCCGGAAATCGCGTTCTTAAAAAGAAACCGATAGTAATACAGCGTCGAAGGCCGCAGCCCACCCACGTCCACTTTCACCGTGAAATCCTGCTCGGGCCCGGTCTTCACCTCTCCCCGCGCAAGCGGCTTGCGAAACGTCAGATCGGCGGATACTTCCCATTGCACGGTCACCGCCTTTCCGCGCCCTGAGCCAGGCGTTGCCTCCGGCTCGGGCGTCACCCGCGTCCAGAGGATCGCGCGGTCCGGCAGCGGGTCGCCCGCCGCGATCCCATGCAGGAAAACGCCAGGGCGCGCCGCCGCGCCGACGATCGCCGGAAAACCCAGCACCAGCGCGCCCGCCGAAGCGCCGGAAAGCTGGAGAAATTGGCGCCGCGAGAAGCGGCCGGAACGGCGGGGCAAGTGGAGTTCGCTCATGAAATTTCGCGGAAGCGCCGGCCCCGGACCCGGAGCGGCAGATTGGCATGCACCATTGCGAGGACCCGGAGACTCGAGCAAGGGAAATATCCGCCAAACGCCCGGCAAATTTTTCCTCGTGGAAAGCCTCGCCCTTCGCCGAGGGAAAAACCGAGTGCGCCGAACGGCCACCTTGCCATCCTGGAACGATGACCCGCCAATGAACGACTGGAAAGATCGCCTCCTCCTCTGCGCCGCCACCACTCTCATGGCAAGTCTACTCTGGCTGGCCGAGATAGTCTTTGGTGTATAGCAAACTCCTCTTCTTCTTCCTAACTATTCTCTAGTGTAGTGCTTCGCAATTGGCGCACATTTCGCCCACAGGCCCGGAGGGCCGTTTTAAGATTAGCCGGTGGCGTCAGCCACCGGTTTCGCGCAAAAAACCGTGCCGCCCCGGAGGGGCGTCGGAGACCGTTCGTTATGCTGATTGCGACGCACTACTCTAGTTAGGAAACCGGCTCCTCGCCAGTCGCGCTCACCATCGGCCGCGCCCATCTGCTCCAGCTTCAATTCGAGATGCCTGCTGAGCCGGCCTACCGCGTGATCTTCAGAAAGCGGCCTCGTGGATTCTCACGGGGCAGGTGGAGTTTGCCGGCTTTGCGATGAATCCTCCATACGAACGAAGCTAACCAGCGAATCTTTCACCAGATCGCCGGTCACACCCTCATCCAGCGTCACACGCGTACGGATCGGGAAAAAAAAGCCGCCGCCAGCGTGAACTGACCCCGCACCCGCGCGTTTTCCGAACCGCCGCCCTCGCCGCTGGCCCCCCGCCGCTACCGCCGGCGCGACGCCTACTGCCCGGATCGCCGGGCCTTTTCCGCCGCGATCTTCTTTCGCCAGATCCACGAGCCAGAGATGCAGAGAAGGCCGAATCCCGGTGAACAACCACGGAGCGATGGGCTCAACCTCGTCGAACACGCGTCCGGCAGCCAGCCCGGCCGCCAGCCCCCCTAAAACGAGACCTAGCATGAGCACCGCGACTCCTTCCCAATGCAAAACGAGCAAAAGGCGGAGGAGGTACGCGCTTTCCTTCGGAGCGTCCGGAGGTGGGTCGGAAGGCATTCTGCTGAGTAGGGGACACCCGCCATCGCGGCAAGGGCGATCTCGTCGTTGAGGCTCCATCTCGATCTCTGCGAAGTGCATTCGCCCACCTTCTCGCAAATCCGCAGCGCCCCCGCCGCTTGGTCCGGGAATTTTTGAAAAGCGTGTTTCTAGCGCTGACCCCGCCGCGCCCATTGAGCTGGAGCCTCGCCGCTAGCGTCATCCAGTCGAGCATCGACGAGCCACATTTCATCAGGTCGAAACTACCGGCACGCCGGCAGAGACGACGAGACCGGAGCCGATGGAGCCGCTGGGAACAAGGTCGCCGCCCACAAAGCGGTTCGCGATTGCGCCGCGATCCGCCTGGATCGTCCCCGAGAAAACGCCGGCGCCGCCGAGGATATCGCCACCCACCCACAACGCGCCGATGCCCCGTGGGGCGTTCACCCAGCCGGTGCGCGCCGCGAGCCCGCCCGCGATATCGCCGCCGACCATGAGCGTGCCGATGGTCCCGTCGCGCGCGATGATGCTCCCGGCGAGCGATGAGGCGGCCGTGGCGCGGCCGAGATCGCCGGCGATCCAAATCACCCCAATCGTCCCGCGCCCGCCCTGCGCCTCATCGCCCGCCGCGATCCTGCCATAGACCGAGCCGTTCACGACAATGGCGCCAATGCTGGTCCTGCTTAGGATCGTCGCGTCACGAAGGTCGCCGCCGAGGCGCACGCTGCCGATGGATTCGCCAATGATCGCCGCGCCGTCGCTCATCGAGCCCTCGATCACGACGGAGCCGAGCCGCGTGATATAAGTAACCAGAGGGGGGACGCCGGGCGGCAACTCCGGCAAAACGACGAACGACGTGGGAAGACCGCCGATGGAGCCGCCGCGCATCGAGCCATGAACGTGCACGCTATCGGCGCGCTCGATCGCGGTGCGGATCAACGAGCCGCCCACCGAGACGGTTCCCGCGTGAAAGACCGTGGCGTCGATCATGTCGCCTCCGACCCGCAGCAGCGCCGTCGCTTCGACCGGAATCGGAAAGCCGTCCACGCCGTCACCACCCACGAGATCGCCGCCAATCACCCCGGAGTGGACGAAGAGGTTTGCCCGCAAAAGGTCGCCGGCGATCCCGGCCACGGTGCCGGAGATCAAGCCACCGGTGACGGTGCCGCCGATGCGAATGACTTTCGCATCGAGAATTGTCTCCTCGACAGAGCCGCCGGCAAAGATGCGGCCGATGCCCTGGTTGGCATCCAACAGCCAATGTGAGATATCGCCGCCCACGAGGATGCGGCCGATGCTGGGATTGTGCACGTTGCCGCGGCCGCCTACCTCCATGTAAAGGTCGCGCACGTCGCCGTGCACCAGGAGCGTGCCGATGGCGCCCGTAATCGACGAGCTCGATTGCCGGATCGACTCCGGGCCGAGATTTTGCAGCTCGAGCGACCGGATGGCGAAGCCGGCCAGGCCGTCGCCCGCCTGGATTGCGCCCACGTTGCCCTCAATGAAGACGCGGCCGAGACGCTGCCCCTCCGCGTCGAGCGTCCCGATATGGACCAGCCCGTCGCCGCCAAAGGCCTTCTTTACGGTGAGTGAGAAACTCCCGTCGCCGCCGGCCATCACATGGAGCGTATCGACCCGCAGGCCGAGGCCCTCCGGCTCGCCTTCCGGGAGAAAGGAAGTGCCGCGGGAGGACCAGCGGACCTCGTCGCCGTCGACATCGGTCCAGGCAAACACCGACGCGGGCGCAAGGCGCGATTCGAGCAGTTCCAGCGGCATCTTGGGAGGGGGTAGGCGGCGCACTAAACATCAACGTAGCGCGGCGTCCATGGAAAACAGCGCCACCGGCTGGCGCGCCGGGCGCATAAATGAAACCCGCACTGCGCGGCTGCCGCGCTTCTCCCCCGCACCTCCGGCGGCATCGGCAGCGCGCCGCTCGATACCGTCGGCATCATCGAAGCCGGGTGCAGCAGGGGTTATCTGTGGAAACGCGCAGTCGAGTCGGCCTCCCCTCGCCCTCTGCTGGGAAACGCCTCGGCCATGTTCCGGAAAGCAGGCGCTTTGTTGGGGAAGAAGGCGACCGTGTTCCCGACAACGTCCGCTTTGTGGGGGAACGAAGCGGCCGTGTTCCGGAAAACGCGCGCTTTGTTGGGGAACAAGGCCGCCATGTTCCGGAAAACGGGCGCTTTGTTGGGGAACAGAGCGGCTTTGTTGGCCAACATGGCGGGCTTGTTGGGGAAAGCGGACGCTTTGTTGGCGACATAGAGCCTTTGTCGGGCAACATGGACGCTTTGTGGGACAACATGGAGGCTTTGTTGCGTGCGGAAGTGGCTGAAACCGTGAGGCTTGCACCGTTTTTTGGATGAACGGACCGAAAGAGGGTTGTCACAGAGACAAAAACGGGGCGAAGTGTTCGCTCGAACACATCATGCCGAGCGTCTGCCCCACTCTGGAGAAAGCGAACGATGCCCGCCAGCGCGCCTGGCGGGAACTGCAAGCCATCCGCAAACTGCTCGCCCTCGTGGTCGACGATCTCCCGCCCCCTCCCAAGCCGGCCAACTTCGCCGTCGAAGGAGCCCTCCTCCGCGCCGCCCTGCAACGCGCCCTCACCGAACCATGGGAACGCCTCGCCGCCATCGAAGCCGCCGTCGAAGGCATCCGCCCCTACCTCAGCAACACCCTCAACGACGGCAAATATCCCCTCCGCGTGCTGGATTTGAACCGCGCCACCAACCGCACCCCGCCCGCGGCAAGAGTCGTGGCACCATTTCAAACTAACGATTCAAATAATGTCTCGTCCATATCCACTCGATAACCGACTAAATATCGCGGCGCCGCTCTCACTTCAGGTCGCACAGGATCGAGAGCGCCTGAAGGCGGCAATCTCTGAACATCCCGAGTTTACGCGCTGGCTTCCAGCAGGAATTACGCGTTCGCTTGACGCTTGGGGCCGACACGTTCCCCAAGCGTGGAACCCAGTAATTGATGAATTTGGAATGCTCCGGATTCCTCTCTCCGAAGGAGGACGGCAGGTGATTAGTTTGAGCTATGTCCTGCAGGCGGGGATATGGATGGCGAAGCTAGAAAGGTCTAAAAACTTCTCCGCAACGGCAGTTCATCTAAATATTCCGACTCAGTTTCTTTCGACTCTCTTTGAGTTAGAGTCTGCGAACCTTTGTATCAGCAATTCTTTGATTTACGATTTGGAATTCGAGCCGGCAATCAAGACCCGCAGTCCCGGCAAGGTGCCCGATTTCTCGATCACGGAAGCGGGTTACGGAAGTATCGTGTGTGAGTGCAAAGACATGCACAGTGTCAACCGGGCAGCAGATTCATTGGGCGGCGTTTTCCGGTCCGTTTTAATGAAAGAGCTCGAGACGAGAATGATATCTCCTCGCTTTCGCGTAGAAGTTTCACTCCGGTCGATGCCAAACGTGGAGCGCGCGCAACTTGCCCGAATGATTCTCGATTTTGTTGGAAGCAATGATGCGACGTGCGAAGAACGCTTTGTTCCGGGAACTGAGGAACGTATTAGCGCACGGTTAGCAAACAAGGAAGACCCTCCCCGTCCGCTTGGAGGGATAGTAATATCCTCATTTGGAACCTCAGAACCACCCACGAGCGTTCGCCATCAAGACTCGCCTCTCTTGATCTACGACCAGCGATCAATCCCGACGGATACCGGGAAAGTCCTCAACGAGGCGAATGACCAACTACCTGTAGGTCAATGGGGAGTCGTATTTCTTCGACCCCTTTCCCTACCCGACGTGATTAAGGCTGTCGGACGCCGGGCGCATGACCCCGCGTACAAAAGACTTCTGGCAGTGGTAGTGAAATCGGACGACGACTGGCACGTCGTAGCCGCTCATGGATCTTCACAGCCGTTCGGTGAGTTGCTGCAGGCCGGAAAAAAACGCCTGCTCCAGCCTTAAATACGAAGAAACCCGGCACGCGGGCATCGCCAGAGCAGAATGTTCTGGCATCACGCGCGACGATTTGTGTAGCGGTGCTTTTGCACGGCGCGGCCGGCGCTTGCAGATGCCTTCCCCCCTGCATCCACATTACGACGAAGTTGGTGTGACCTATGATGGAGGGTTCTTCTACAGCGACGGCTTGCCGGATTTACCAATCCCAACCCCCAGAAGAACTACTCGTATGGGCCGCAAGGTCCGGCGGGCGTTCCCGGAGAGGTGACGACGGGGCAGCTCCCGAGCGCGATCGCCACGACTTCCGCCAACACGAACGCGGTCGCCACCTTGAGCCTCACCGTCAGCGATCCGCCGACACAGGCGGCGATGCAGCTTCTCGCCAACAAGATCGATGAGCTGATCCTCGCTGCGGAGGGTGTAGGCCATGGAGCAGAGGCGCCCTCGCCGGGCGCCTGGCCCCGCGGATAGAAACGGTCCCCTGCTCGGTGGCGCGGCTGCGCACGCACCTAATGAGGCGATTAGAGGAGTATGAGCTGCTTGTAGTGCCGTCACTACAAGGTGGTAGTGCCCATGCGCGCCAGATTTTTGGGCACGCCACCATCTGGTTTTCGGCTCCGCGCCAGAATTTCGGGCATGCGACAGTCTGGTGTTGGGCTTCGCGCCAGAATTTTGGGTACTCCACAGTCTGGTCTTGGGCTTCGCGCCAGATTTTCAAGCGCACCACAGTCTGGTGTCAGGCTCCGCGCCAGATTTTCCGGCACACCACAGTCTGGTTTCAGGCTCCGCGCCAGATTTTCGGGCACGCCACAGTCTGGGTGGGGGCTTCGCGCCAGATTTTCGTGGGCATCACCAGGAGGTGGGAGCCCCTGCCGGGAAGTAAGACGAAACCGCGCGCTGCCAGGAGGCAGGAGCGATGCCCCGCCCTTGGCCGCTTTCGTGACAACCGGGTCACCCACCGGGGAAAGCTCCCAAATTCGCCGCGTTCACTGCGGATATGCAGATCCCACCCGTGCGAAAACGACACTCATTATTGAGAGGACAGCGCTTCCACCCCCTCGCGCAACCTCGGCAACATTTGCCGCTCACGCCTGCTCCCATCTGCCGTTTCCTGATTGCGCTGCGTCTGCAACAATCGCATCCTCAAGCATGCCCGAAGACGACCAGCCCGAGAAAGTGTGGGACGAATACGACTGGGAACGCTTCCTCCAGCAGCAGGATCGCAAAACCGAAAAGTACATGGAGCTGCTCGAGCGCTATATCGACGATCCGAACCGCGACCAGATCATCGCCCGCGAGATGGGCTGGAACCATCTGCTGAACAAAGAGGGCCGCGACTGGGCCGATCACGTGGACTCGCAGTTCTCCGCGGAAGGCTTGGACGAGGAGGAAAAAGAGGAGGAAGGCGGGAAGGAACACGCCGCCTTCGGTTTCGAGGTGCATCCGCTCTATCAAGCCGCCTTCACGCTCGCCGCCTGGATCGATCAGATGTTCGAGGAGTGCGACGTAAAGGTGGAGAACCACCCCGCCGCGGTGAACCTTTCCACCCAAGCCGCCCTCGCCAGCGCCAAGCTCGCCGCCGCCCTGAGCGACGACGACATCGACGAAATCGGCATGACCATCGCCTACCTGAAGCGCGCCCTGAGGGCGTCACCTCCGGGCTCGAAAGCGCCGCGCAGCTCCGAAGGAGAACGTGATCGACGGCGAGCATTTCGGCGCGCTCAACCAGCAGCTTTTCCACGTGCGCGACGGCATCATCACGCTCATGGGCGATTTCCGGGCCGAATGGCGCCGTCGTTTCCAGCGCTAGAAACTAAGTCCCGTGGGGAAGATCAAATCGCGTGAATGGATTCGCCGCCGCTCCGTCTAAACTCATGCCCGCGGAAGCCGAGCCGGCGGGCGAACCGCCGGAAGACGAGCTCAAAATGGTCGCCCGTTGCCAAAACGGCGACACCGCGGCTTTTAATGAACTCGTCACCCGCTACCGCCAGCGCGCTTTCGCCATGATTTACCACATGGTCCGCAACGAACAGGATGCCTGGGACCTGACGCAGGACGGTTTCCTCAAGGCGTGGAAATCGATCGGCCGTTTTCGCGGGCAATCGTCCTTTTTCACCTGGCTCTACCGCATCCTCATGAACGTGACGATCGACTGGCTGCGCCGCAGCCAGATCGAAGGCGGCACCGAGTTCGACGACTCCATCGCCCTTCGCGGGGTCGAGCCCGGCGCCGTCACCGCCCCGCGCGAGGAGCCCGCCCCCGCCGCCACGCTTTCCGACAAGGAAATCCGCGCCCGCATCGATGCCGCCATCGAGCGCCTCTCCCCCGAGCACCGCACCGCGATCGTTTTGCGCGAAATCGAGGGCCTCGAGTACCAGGAAATCGCCGATGCCACCGGCTGCTCGCTCGGCACCGTCATGTCGCGCCTCTTTTATGCCCGCAAGAAGCTCCAAAGCATGTTGAAAGACGTTTATGCCAACCTTTGAGGAGCGCTACACCGCCTGGATCGACGGCCAACTCGCCGGCGAAGAGCTCGCCGCCTTCGAGCGCGAGCTCGAAAACCGCCCCGCTGCCGAGACCGACCGCGAAGAGGCCCGCCAGCTCGGCCGCCTCCTGCGCAAACACGCCATCGTCCCGCCCCTCACCGGAGGCGAATTCTTCAACCACCAGCTCCTGGAGCGCGTCAGCGCCGAAGAGCGCGCCCTCACGCCCGCGACCGGCGGCGGACGCTTCTCCCTCTTCACGCTCCCGCACCTCGCCTGGGCCGCCGCCTTCTGCCTCCTGCTCTCCTACACGATCTACCGTGGCGCTCACGTAAGCCAGCCCCCCGTCATCGCCGCCACCGCCCCGTCCATCCAGTCTATTCCCTCCATCGAGTCCACCCCACCCCCCACCGACGACATGGGCATCCTCGAAACCCGCACCGACGATCCCACCATCTACGCCACCCCGGTCCACTCCCAAAAAGACGGCATCACCGTCGTCTGGCTCGACGGGCTCGATTACCTCCCCGCCAGCTACCAACTCCAGTAGCCTCCAGTGATCCGCTGCCCCGGCCCCAAGCTTCTTTCCCTCTGCGCCGCCCTGGCCGCGCTTTGGTTGCTTGCGCCGGAAGCCCGCGCCGAGGATCGCATTTGGTCGGCCATCGTCCTCGCCTCTGAGACCGCCCAGCCCAAGGAGCCTCCCGCCGAGCTCCAGCGCGTGGCCAAAAAGATCGAGCGCTTCTTTGGCTACAATCAGCTCGAGCTCATCGGCTCCGCCAACAAGGAAATCGACGAGCAATTCGAGAAGTGGCTCGTCCCCAGCCAGCACTTCTGGCTCTGCGTCAAAGCCAGGCGCGCCCCCGGCAACGCGCCGAGCTACCTCCTGAAGATCTCCCTCTTCCACGATCGCCGCCCCCTCGTCGAAACCGAAGCCAGGCTCGCCCCCGACATGCCCCTCTTCATCCGCGGCCCCATGCACGCCCGCGGCCAGATCATCATCGCCCTCCAAGTGCAGAAGTAGGGCCCACTACTCTCGACCGGCCCCAAGGAGGGGCGACGGCCTCGTCGCCCAGAGCCGTGACAACGGCCCCGTACCGTCGCTGCAATACGCTCAGCGCGGAGTTCACCTGCGCCCGCCTGCCCGGTTGACCAACCCCTTCCCCCCCTTATAGTGCCCGGCTCGCCACATGCCGCATACTCGGACCCGCAACTTCTGCATCATCGCCCACATCGACCACGGGAAGACCACGCTTTCCGACCGCCTGCTCGAGTTCACCGGCACGATCCAGATGCGCGAATCGCAGGACCAGCTCCTCGATTCCATGGACCTGGAGCGCGAGCGCGGCATCACCATCAAGGCGCACCCGGTCACGATGCGCTACAAGGCGAAGGACGGCCACGACCTACAAGCTCAACCTCATGGACACGCCCGGGCCACGTGGACTTCGCCTACGAAGTCTCGCGCTCGCTGGCCGCGTGCGAAGGCGCGCTGCTCATCGTCGATGCCGCGCAGGGCGTCGAGGCGCAGACGGTGGCCAACGTCCACCTCGCCGAGAAGCAGGGCCTCAAGCTCATCCCGGTCATCAACAAGATCGACCTGCCGAACGCCGACATCCCCATCGGTGAAACGCCAGCTCGAGGACATCCTCGCGATCCCCGCGGAGGAAGCGATCCTCGCCAGCGCCAAAGCCGGCATCGGCATCGAGGACATCCTCGAAGCCGTCGTCGCGCGCATCCCCTGCCCCGCCGGCAACAACACCGACAAGCTGCGCGCGCTCGTCTTCGATTCCACCTTCGACACCTACCGCGGCGTCATCGTCTACGTGCGCGTCGTCGATGGCCAGCTCAAGGCCGGCGACCTCGTGAAGACTGATGGCCACCAACCGGACCTACGAGGTGAAGGAAGTCGGCATCTTCCGGCCCGGCAGCTGCCGAAGTTCATCGCCGCAGGACCACCTCGGCGCCGGCGACGTCGGCTACGTCATCGCCAACATCAAGACCGCGGCCGAGGTGAAAGTCGGCGACACCATCACCAACGCGCGCAGCCCGCCGACCGAAGCCGCTCCCCGGCTTCCAGGAAATCCAGCCGATGGTCTTCAGCGGCATTTACCCGATCAACACCGCCGACTTCGAGCACCTCAAGGCGGCCATGGGCAAGCTGCAGCTCAACGACTCCGCGTTCGACTTACATGGCGGAGTCCAGCGTCGCGCTCGGCTTCGGCTTCCGCTGCGGCTTCCTCGGGCTGCTGCACATGGAGATCATCCAGGAGCGGCTGCGGCGCGAGTACGACATGGACATCATCGCCACCTATCCCTCGGTCATCTACGAGGTGGCGAAGACGAACGGCGAGATCGCTGCATGGTCGATAACCCCGAGCATCTGCCCGACGCCAGCGTCATCGCAGGAAATCCGCGAGCCGATCGTGCCGCTGCTTCATCATGGTGCCGAACGAATACATCTCGCCGCATCATGCAGCTCATCATGGACAAGCGCGGCGAGGTGGAGCACACCGAGACGCTCGACACCACGCCGCGTGATGCTCACCTGCCGAGCTGCCGCTCAACGAAATCCTCGTCGATTTCGACGACAAGATCAAGAGCATCACCCGCGGCTACGGCTCGATGGATTACGAGCACGCCGGCTACCGCGCCGACAAGCTCGTGAAGCTCGACATGCTCGTGAACGGCGAGCCCGTCGACGCCTTCTCCAGCATCGTGCACCGCGACAAAGCCGAAGCCCGCGGCCGCGCCCTCGCCGCGAAGCTCAAGGAAGTCATCCCCACGCAGCTCTACCAGGTCGCCATCCAGGCCGCGATCGGCGGCAAGATCATCGCCCGCGAAAGCGTCAGCGCCATGCGCAAAGACGTGACCGCCAAGTGCTACGGCGGCGACATCAGCCGCAAACGCAAGCTCCTCGAAAAGCAGAAGGAAGGCAAAAAGCGCATGAAGTCCATCGGCCGCGTGAACATCCCGCAAGAAGCCTTCATCGAGGTGCTGAAGACGAACTAACCGCCATCGTGCGACCAGACGACGATACGGCGCACCGCGCCTCGGAACACAGGCTTCCAGCCTGTGCGGTCCGCAGGCTTCCCAGCCTGCGGTTTCCCTTGCGCTTCGGTGCTGATCCAGCTTCCAAGCCCGTAAAGACGTGACCACCGCGATCTCTCCATCCGAAGTGGTCACCCGCGTCCGCGAAATCTACGCCGAGCTCGCCACGCGCCCCATCGAGCGCGCCTGCACCCGGCTCACCGAGTGTTGCCAATTCAAGCTCACCGGCCGCACCCCCTTCCTCACCAAGGCCGAAGCCCTCGTCGCCGCCCGCGCCTATCGCGCCACCGGCCGCAAAGCGCTGCGCGCCACCCCCGATGGCGCCTGCCCGATGCTCGATCCCCACACCGGCAAATGCCTCATCTACGCCGATCGCCCCTTCGGCTGCCGCACCCATTTCTGCCCCGCCGCCGGCGGCCCCTACGCCCGCCGCGAAGTGGCCGATCTCATCCACCGCCTCGAAGATCTCAGCCGCGACCTCGGCGCCCGCGAAGCCCACCCCCTCCCCGCCGCCGTGAGTTCCGCACTACGTTGATGCGCGCGGCACGTCCCGCATCGGTCAATCGCACGAACCGCGTGCCTTGGGGAGCGCAGGCTTCCAGCCTGCTCGGCGAAGCATCCTGCTTCGCCGCCGCGCGCACCGTGTTACGGGATTCCCCGTCGCCCGCACCCAGCGCCCTCCGCACTGCGTTGATGCGCATGGCAAATCCGTCCCCGGTGAATCGCCCCAACGACGTGCCTTGGGGAGCGCAGGCTTCCAGCCTGCTCGGCGAAGCATCCTGCTTCGCCGCCGCGCGCACCGTGTTACGGGATTCCCCGTCGCCCGCACCCAGCGCGCTCCCACTCCCCCACGCGCGCCCTCTCCCATGAGCCTCTTCCCAGAACCCACCCCCGCCCCCACCACCCCCCGCGTCTTCTCCGTCACCGAGCTCACGCAGGTCGTCCGCCGCCTGCTCGAGGAAGCCCTCGGCCACGTTTGGGTGGAAGGCGAAATCAGCAACTACCGCCGCCAGGCCTCCGGCCACCAGTACTTCACCCTCAAGGATGGCCAGGCCCAATTGCAATGCGTCCTCTTCGCGCGCCCGGGCCTCTGGAAAAAAACTGCCCCGCTCGCCGATGGCCTGCAAGTGACCGTCCGCGGCTTGCTGAGCGTCTACGAAGCGCGCGGGCAATATCAGCTCAATGTCCAACTCGTGCAGGCCTCTGGCGCCGGCCTGCTCCAGGCGAAATTCGAGGCGCTCAAGCGCAAGCTCGAAGCCGAAGGCCTCTTCGCGCCCGATCGCAAACGCCCTCTCCCACCCTTCCCGTCGCGCGTCGGCATCGTCACCTCGCCCAGCGGCGCCGCCCTGCGCGATATGCTCAACGTCCTCGAGCGCCGCTCCCCCTGGCTGCAAGTGCTCATCCGCCCCGCCCGCGTCCAGGGCGAAGGCGCCGCCTTGGAAATCGCCGCTGGCATCGAAGACCTCAACCGTCTCACCGAGGACGGCCTGCCACCGGTCGACGCCATCGTCGTCGCCCGCGGCGGCGGCAGCGTCGAAGACCTCTGGGAATTCAACGAGGAGGTCGTCGCCCGCGCCATCGCCGCGTCCACCATCCCAGTCATCTCCGCCGTTGGCCATGAAACCGATTTCACCATCGCCGATTTCGTCGCCGACCTGCGCGCCCCCACGCCCAGCGCCGCCGCCGAGCTCGTCGCGCCCGATCGCACCGAGCTCCTGCGCCGCCTGGCCGATCGCGGCACGCGCCTTGCCCGCTGCGCGCATGCCGGCCTGCAGCGCCAGCGCCAGCACCTCCTCAGCCTCGCGCGCAGCGCCCTCTTCCGCGAGCCGCGCCTGCGACTCGATGAAGCCGCGCAGCGCATCGATCTCGCGCACGACGGCCTCCGCCGCGCCACGCGCGATCTCCTCTCCACCCGCCGCGAACAGCTCGCCGCCGCCGCCGCCTTCCTGCGCCAGCACCGCCCCGATCAGCTCCTGCAAATCAAGCGCCAGCGCCTAACCAGCCTCGCCCCTCAGCTTCGCCACGCCGCGCGCCTCAGCCTCGCCGGCTGTGCCCAAAAACTGAAATCGCTGCAAAGCTCCCTCCGTCTCCTCTCCCCGCAATCCACCCTCCAGCGCGGCTACGCCCTCGCCTTCGCCGGCGACGGCTCCCTCGTCCGCTCCGCGCAACAGCTCGAGCCGGGCGATAAGCTGACGCTCCAACTGAGCGATGGCGAAGCCGCCGCGCGCGTGGAGGAAATCCGCCGTCGCGACCACTCGTCAGAGCCGGAAGCTTTGTGAATCGAGCCAGCCTTGAAGGATCATCTGCGCGGCGACCTGATCGATCACCGCGCGGCTTTGCTTCACGTTCTTGCCGGTCTCGTGCAGCGCGCGCTGCGCGGCCACCGAGGTGAGCCGCTCGTCCCACAGGCTGACTTCGCACGGAATCTTCGCGCGCAGTTTGTCAGCGAAAGCGCGCACTTTCGCCGCGGCGGGTCCATAGCTGCCATCCATGTTGCGCGGCAGGCCCACGATCACCGCGCTCGCTTTTTCCCGCGTCACAAGCTCCGCGATGCGGCCAAGCGGGTCGCGCGTTTCCTTCACCACAATCGTCTCCAGCGGATGCGCCATCATCCCCAGCTCATCCGAGACCGCCACGCCGATGCGCGCCTCGCCGTGATCGATCCCCAGCGCTTTCACTGCAGTTCCTCGGGCACCCGCGCCACCAGCTCCTTGATCTTCTCCGCCTCCTGCCGCCGGCAGACCAGCAGCGCGTCGCCGGTCCGCACCACGATCATATCGCGCACCCCGAGCAGGCCCACGAAGGTCGGCTGATCGGAGAAGACGATATTGCCGGAGGAATCGATCGCTTGCAGTTGCGTGTTGCCCAGGTTGCCGGCCGCGTCGCCCTTAAGATACTTGGCCACGGCGGTCCAGCTCCCGACGTCGTCCCAATCGAAGCCCGCCTCCACCACCAGCACCCGCGACGCCTTCTCCATGATGGCGTAATCGATCGAGATCTTGGGCAGCGTGGGAAAAACCTCGCGCAAGAGCGCGGCGCCATCGGCCGCGCCATGGTAGCGATCGATGAACTTCGAGAGCGCGGGCACGTGCCGATGAAACGCGCTCACGATCGCCGGCACCGTCCACACGAACATCCCCGCGTTCCAGCGGAAATTCCCCTGCCGGAGAAACGTCTCCGCCAGCTCGGCGTTCGGTTTCTCCCGGAAGCGCTTCACCTCGTACACCTCGGGGCCGCCCTCCGCGCTCGGCACCACGGAACGCTGACCGAGTTCGATGTACCCAAAGCCCGGGCACGCCCACGTCGGCGCGATGCCGATCGTCACCAGCTCGCCAGATGCTTCCGCCGCCGCCGCCGCCGTGCGCACCGTCTTGCGAAAACCTTCCGCGTCGGTGATCAGGTGATCCGCCGGCAGCACCGCCATGGTCGCGGTATTATCACGCTGGCTCACCCACGCCACCCCCAGCGCGATCGCCGCCGCGGTGTCGCGCTTCGCCGGCTCCGCGATGATGTTCTCCGCCGGCAACGCCTTGGCGAGCGCGCGCACCCCGGCCTCCTGGTCGGCATTCGTGAGAATCAGAATCCGCTCCGGCGGCGTCAGGCCTTCCAGCCGGCGCAAGGTGGCTTCCAGCAAGGTCTCCTGCGCGAAGAGGGAAAGAAGCTGCTTCGGCCGGTTCCGGCGCGAAAGCGGCCAAAAGCGCTCGCCGCTTCCGCCGGCCAGGATGAGAACGTAGAGGGACATCTCCGGAAGCGTTATGCCACCGCTGCCCCGCGCCAAATCCTAAATCCCACGATTTCCCCTGTTTCTTTTCGGCGGCCCGTTCCATATTCACCGGTAATCTCCATGCCCTCGAAGTCCACAGAACCGCTTGTCACCGGGTTGCTCGCCGTCACTCAGACCGCCGTCGGCTGCGGCATCGGCCTGCTCATCGCCGGCAAGCTGCGGCGCCCCACGCAAAAGGTCACCGCCGCCTCCCTCTTCTCCGTCGGCTTCCTCCTCGCCATCCCCGCCGTCGTCCTCTTCATCCTGCGCGCCCTCAACCGCCCCGGCTCCGAGCGCGGCGCCCGCAAGCGTCTCGACACAATCCGCGCCGACTCGGGCTTCCCCGACGAAGCCGAAGTCTTCTAGCCCGCGCGCAGCGGGGGAGCGATCAAACTGGGTGGGTGTTCTGAGGGGTCGTGGAGGCCGGCGGTTTAGGTGCCGTTGGTGGGGCAGGCGCGTACCAATTTAGGGGTTCTCGCCCTATTCCCTTGCTAAGGGGCGAGACGAGTTTAGTCTGCTCGTCCTTTCGGAAACCATCTCTTTGGCTCCTGGCCTGGGCTCGCGCGGAGGACTTCACTCCCTTTCGGTGGTGGTCGCGCGGCTTTCGGTGAGTCACCACGGCGGCGTTTTTCTTGGATCATCGTTGCGCATTGGCCCCGAGGCCCGGTGCGCGACGGTGCCAGCGCCATCCCGGGTTCGTGACTCCTTTTGAAACCTTCGCACTTCTCAGCCTTCAGTGGTGATTCCCCCCCGTCGCGGCGGGTGCGGCATCCGGTTCGCGTTTTCTCCTGCCGCGGTCTCTTCGGGCTGCCCGGCTCCGCACCTTTCACCGGGTGCTGGTTTCCCCACTTCAATTCTATGAAATCCATGCGACCTCTTCTCGCCGTTTTGCGGCGCACTTCCCGCAGCCGCGGGATTCTTGCCACTTCCATTATCGCGTTGCTCAGCGACAGTTCCGCGCACGCCGCCAATCAGACCTGGGACGGCGGCTCCACCTCCGGAATGTGGCCGGATGTTGCCAATTGGGTTGGCAATACGGCCGCGCCGGGGGCGAACACCGGCACGACGAACACCGACGTTGCGCTCTTTAATACCTCCATCGCCAATACTTGGGGCGATTCCGCGGCGAATCCCATCCTCATCGACTCCGGCCGCAACCTCGGCGGGATAAGCTTCGACGGCGCTCCCGGGAGCTACTTCATCGGTTCCACGAGCGGCCCGGCCCTGAACCTGAGCAGCGGTGGCACGATCCAGCTTTTCAGCAGCCTCACCGCGACCAATGCGATTGAGACGCTCAATGCGCCGCTCGTCATCCGCGGCGCTGGTGGAACCTACACTTTCGCCAACGACAGCGGGAACGGCACGAGCGCCGGCGGCGGCACCTTGAAGTTCGGCGGGGGCATCACTGGGGGCGCGCCTGGGCCCACGGTCCTGATCCTCAGCGGCGGCAACACCAGCCGAAATGCGATCGATGGCGTCATCGCGGACGGTGCGGCCACCAGTCTGGCGCTCCTCAAGACGGGCCCCGGCGCGTGGGCCCTCTCGGGCACGAATACGCATTCCGGGGGAACGACCGTGAATGGGGGGACGCTGAGTTTCTATCACGACGCGAACCTGGGCGCCGCGGGGAGCGGGGTCACGCTCACGGGCGGCACACTCCAGTCATCCTCCACCTATTCTTCGCACCCACACGCGATCACCAGTGCCAGCACGCTCGACGTCGCCGTTGGTTTCGCCACGCTTCAGAATGCCGCGCTCAGCGGGTCCGGCACCCTGACCAAAACCGGCGGCGGCACCTACTTCCTTGGGGCCGGCTCGGGCAATACCTTCAGCGGCGACCTCACGCTCGCGGTGAACGGCGGCACGTTTAAGATCGGCAGCTCGGTCGCGAGCAGTCCGCTCGGCGGGGCGACGCTTTCCGGCCTCACGGCGGCGAACACCATCACGGTTAATCGCGGCGCCAGTTTCCTGATCGACGAGAATCAGAACCAACTGGCCAGCCGCGTGGACGGCGTCATTGCCGACCGCCTCGGGTCCGCGGGGAACCGCCCGGCCGTGTCGATGAATGGCGGCACCTTCTTCCTGAACGCGGCCAACCTCAGCGCCGTGATGACACAGACGCTCGGCGCCTTGTCGCTGTCGTCGGGGGCTTCCACGATCAATGTCAACCAGGTGGGAAACGGCACGCCGGAGTTGGTCTTCTCCAGCCTGAGCAAGACGCCCGGCGCCTTTGGCAATTTCACCGGCAATGGCGTCGCCATCGCGCTGGGCACGGCGGCGCTCAACGTACCCCAGATTCTCTTCACCACCGCGCCGACGATGATCGGCGCCGGCGGAGCGGTGAATAGCCCGGCGATCAGCATCGTTCCCGGCACCCGGTCGAACAACGAACTCGCCACTTACGGCGCGAATGGCATGCGGGCGCTGGCCGCCGCGGAATACCATGCGGTCGCAGGGAATGACCTCAATGGCGCGGGGCCGGGGGAGAATGTCAAAATATCCGATGCTACGACCCCGGCTTTCACGGCCCTTGCCGCGCCGAAAATCGTGAACGCCCTCGTGAACTCAGCCGCGGTAAACGCGGCGTGGGGCATGGGAAATACGCTCACGCTCACCAGCGGCCAATTCATTCACACGCCGAACAATTCGCTCAACATCAGCTCCGGCGCGCTGACCGCCGCCACGAGTGACCTCGATCTCTCGATCCTGCTGAATACCGTGACCATCGGCGCCAACATTACGAACAATGGCCCCGTGGTCATTGCGCTGGTGAAAAACGGCGCCGGCGTTCTGGTCTTGGCAAATACCACGGACAACACCTATTCCGGTGGCACCTTCGTCAATGAAGGGCAACTCAACACCGGCGGCGCGACTGGCCGCCGCTATCTTGGGACAGGGGCCGCGGTGATCAATGGCGGAGGGTTGATGAATCTCTTTGCGGGCGGCGCGACGTCTTTTGCCGGCAGTCTCGCAGCGCCTGCTTATACCGTGCGGTCCGGCGGCCAGTTGAACTGGAACAACACTTCCCTCCCCGCAACGAATGAATTCTTCAAGGTCGAGGCCGGAGCGGTGTTCAACCTCACGCAGGTCGCCGCCGCCGCGGGCTTCAATCTTTCCGGACCGAGCAGGAACTTCGAGGTGGCGGCCGGCGCGGTGCTCGCGGAACAGGTGGCGGGGGCGAACATCGCGATCAAGAACGGCGCGGGTCTCATCAGCTCGCTGACCACGCCGGCCTATTACTTCGGCTTGGGAATCAGCCTCTCCGAAAACGTCGCCGTGGGAGCCGGCACTCCCTGGCTCGGCCTCAGCACCGACCATACGAACAGCCGCACCTACGCGGGCACGACGACGACAAATAATACGATCACGGCGAACAGTGATTTCATCCTTCAAGGGAAGACGCCCGCGGGCGCGGGAGCCCCCGGCGCCAACACGTTGAGCCTCGGCAATGGTGCGAGTGCGGCCAACATCATCAAAATCACGACTCCTAATGGCAGTGTGAACGCCAACATCGTCGGCCGGGTGAGCCTGAACAACGACAACAGCCAATATGGCTCCGGCGGCAACTCCGTGATCTTCCAGGTCACCTCCGGCGCCACGCTCACCGCGAATACCGCGACGGCGATGGGCGTCGGCGAGCGGAGCCGCCAGCATCGTGGTGCAGAATGGCGGCACCCTGGCCGTCGGCGACCCCGCCGGCCTCAACGGCAATGTCGCCATCCTGCCCGGCGGCATCTTCACGCAGAGCCTGTCCACGCTGACTGGCACGGGCGCCTTCACCCACTCGAACGGCTCGATCCTTAACCTCGCGACCTCAACCGCGGCGGTCAGCGGCGCTACGCAAGCGCTCGGTACAGTGCCCGGCACCATCGTGCGGTTGGGAGTCGATGGGTTGCTGCCGGGCACCAGCACGGCCGGGGTGACGCAACTCGACAGCCGCTTGCACGATGCCGCGGTGTATGAGCTCACCGGCAACGTATCGTCCCGAGCGTGACGATTGGCGCGGCCGCCGCCGCCACGGACTCGCTCTTCACCCTGAGCGCCAGCGGCGGCCTCGGCGGCGTGCTGACCAACGATGCCGTGCAAAGGACCCTGGTCGCCACCACGGGCCGGATCGCGATCGGCGCGGGCGGGGGCGCCTTTGCGGCGACGACCGGCACCGTCATGAACCTGAGCGAAGACTTCGCCCTCGGCGCGAACACGCTGCTCATCGGCTCCAGCCAATCCTACAACGGCCACGTCAAACTCGGACGGTGAACCTCAACTCCCTCGCCGGCTCGAACACCGGCAGTGCCGGCAGTGTTATCTCCGTGCTCAGCGGAGCCACCCTGCAGACCGGCGCGGCCGACCAGATTCCCGACGCCACCCGGCTCACGGTGAACAGCGGCGGCACCGTCAACTTGAGCGCGTTTTCCGACACGGTGGAATCGCTCACCGGAGCGGGCGCGGTGACGAACACAGGCGCCACTGTCTCCACCTTGAGCATCGCCCCGGCGACCACAGACGCAAACTTCTCCGGCACTCTCACCGCCACCGTCCCGGCGAGGCTCGCCCTCCTCAAGACCGGCCCCGGCACGCAAACGCTCTCCGGTGCGAATACCTTCGCAGGCGGCACCACCATCGACGGCGGCACGCTCACTGTTGGCACCGGCGGGATTTTGGGCGCCAGCACGGGCAGCCTCACCGTGCATAATCCGAACACGGGAGCGGGCACGGCCGTCGTGCTCAATTTGTCGACCACCGCGGCCACTACGACGGGCTCGCTGAGCGGCGCAATTTCCACCGCCACGACCGGCTCGAACACGGCGACGATCAACAATGGCGGCCAGGCTTTCACCGTCAACCAAACGGCGGCCGGGACCTACGCCGGAGGGATTGCGGGGACGGGTTCGCTCACGCTCGGAAGCCTCAGCACGGACACGCTCACCCTCACTGGCGTGAACAGCTACGCGGGCGGCACCATCATCTCTGGCGGTGCGCTCAACATCAATTCCGACAGCGCGCTCGGAGTTGCTTCCGGCACCGTCACGATCGGCAACAACGCGACGCTGCAAGCCGCCGGGCCGATCACCGCCGCAAGCCGGAATCTGCTCGTGAATACCGGCGGTGGCCAGATCGACACCAACGGCAGTGACATCGTGATCGGCGGCTCGATCAGCGGCTCCGCGGCCCTCACCAAGCAGGGCGCTGGCACGCTCATCTTCAATGGCACGGGCAACAGCTATAGCGGGACGATCACCGTGAATGCCGGCCGCCTCTTGGTGAATACCTTCCTCACCGGCGCCTCGGACGCGGCAGTGGTCGTGGAGAATGGCGGGCAACTCGCCGGCGACGGGGCCGTCGGCGCCGTGACGGCGCACAGCGGCGGGAGCCTCGCCCCGGGCAACGGCCCTGGCCTCTTTCGGACGGGCGATCTCAACTTGAGCCTTGGCGCGCATCTCGACCTCGAGCTCGGGCGGAACACGTACGACGACGGCGGCGGACCGGGCGGCGTGAACGGCTACGATGCGCTGATCGCCGGCACCTCTCAGATGACGACCGGCGTAACGCTCGCGGGCGACCTGCGCCTCACGCTCTCCATGGGATTCGTCGACACCTTGGGCGTGACCTACAACATCCTCTTCAACTCAAGCGCCTTCCCAACGAGCGGCCGCTTCTCCAATGATGCCAGCCAAGCGACGGGGACCGGCCTCGTCAGCACGAGCGATGGCCACGAGTTTAGCGTCAATTATGCCGCCAACGTCGATGGAATCGGGGTCAACAACGACATCCAGGTGACGCTCACCGCGATTCCCGAGCCGGGATCCTGGTCGCTGCTCGCGAGCGCTGTCGGCCTCGCGCTCGGTCGCCGCCGGCGCCGGGCGTGACCAAGCGCGTCGAAAACGTTCATGCGGGATTTCGCGCATGGTGTCTCGCTCAGGCAATCCTTCCGCCTGGGGCGAGGCAAGCGCATTAAGTTCGAACTGGTTGGGAAGCCGCGTCGGTCGGCATCTGGGCGCCGCATTCTTTCCGCCTCTATGCCGGCTCCCTTCGCCTCCCCCGGCGCCGATGCCGGCTCGAGACCGCTGCGCCGCTTTCAGGAAACGTTCGCGTCCGTTCGGGCGCCAAGCGCTTTACCCCCTCGTTCCCCAGGCACTTGGCAGCGCCCTTGTCTTCGAAGCTTGGCTTCGTCCGCGCATCCTCGCGCGAAGCGCCCGCTTCCCTATCCCTCTGAAACTTTGCACCATCAACTC